>NZ_BBJC02000001.1:0-125000 GCF_000739715.2 Falsirhodobacter sp. alg1
ACAAGCGGCACGAATGTCCCGCGATCCGTCGTCTGTTGCGCGCGTTGCCTGTCTCCTTTCCAGGTCCCGCACGAAGGCCGCGACCCGCTCATANCGAGCCGTCATAGCCAAGCTGAACCAGATCAGCGTGCATCTGCTTGGCGGTGCGCCGGTCCTTGCGCGACTTGCGCTGCTCGGTCACCAGCCAGCCTGACAGCTTTTCTGCATACGGGTCCAGCTTGCTCGGTCGCGCCGGTGTCTGAAACTGGGGCTCAACGATCCCCGCACGCAGATACTTCCTGATGGTGTTGCGGGACAGCCCGGTCCGCCGCGCAATCTCGCGGATGGGCATCTTGTCCCGCAAAGCCCAACGCCGAATGACGCTCAAAAATCCCATGTCGATCACTCCAATATCCCCTGACAAATCCCGTCAGGGGCAAGGTTCCACATGGGTCAAATCTCAGTGACAATTTCGACTGCTGCTGGGTCAGCTCTGAGTGACATTCAACAGGAAGTGAAGCAGAAGCTACTCGAGAAGCCACGTTCGATGATCACGGAAATGAATTGCCCTCGGTCAAACTCCGTATGCTACGAAAAGATCGCCCAATGTGAATAGCAACCCATTATGCCTTAATAAATTCACCCTTTGCGTATAAATATGATCAATGAGTGCCCTTTTATTTTCCAACGTTCCATGATGAATGTTTCGATGGCAATTCGGGCATAACGCTACGATATTTTGATGAACGTCCAAATTGTACGTAAAATATGCGGCACGACTAACAGGCATCAGGTGGTGTGCCTCAACAAACTGCCGGCCGGACACCCGAGAGACAAAAGTCTGGTGCCGTGGGTTGATCTCGCACAAGTAATCCGCTCGTTCCAAAGCTATAACAGCTTGCTCAATACTCCTGCTATAGATGAGGCGCATTTCCAATCTTGGATCTCGGAGATGACCGATGGCGCGCTGGATATCTAGCTGACCTTCAGCTCCGGCAAACATATCCACGGCAATTTCATCTTCTGGTCGAGCCTCGTGGTCTCCAGCTTCTATGATATCAAAGTTAGCCTGCGCTAGAAAGCCCACGACCGGGTACGGTTCTCTGGCACGGCGAAAAATGACAAACTGTTCGCCTGCTTGCCCTGAAAATCCCCGCTCATTTCCCATATAAAGGCGAAGCTCGTTTCCCTCGGGCTTAGGATACTTGATTATGAGGTGCCGTTCGGCTTCAATATTGCCAGCCAAAACCAGGAAGGGAATTCCCTCCATAGCAGCGTGCTGCCGAGGAATATCCTCTAACGGCAAGAAATTATTTAATATGTTTTTTTCGTGTTGATCGAGCGTAACCGACCGGTCATGGTTTGCCTCGGTTGCGGTTACAGTCGAATAAGCCCCGCAGGTTGCCCCTAAGTAGCGCAGCATTTGAATGCTCATGCTCGGCATTTGATATCCTTTCCATCCTCACCTCCCAGCTGCAAACATGCAGGTGGGAACGCAGTATCCGAGCGATATTGACAATAGTTGTTCATGACTGAAGGCATCGGCAGGTAGTGACAGGCTATCTTCGGGAAATCTTGCAGGTACGTTCCGTCGGATTTCTGCCTCATAGTTACCTGATGGAACATCCCCCCGGTTTCATTCTTCCCCGGAAAAACAAAGCAATTATGGATTCTGGCGCCGGTCCCGACAACGCTCCGTAGGGCCATTTCGTAGAACATCTGCTTGGCGATATCCGGCCATCCCGGAACGGTACTAGCCGAGGTGGCAGCGTAGTACTTCGCATCGATGATCGTGTAGCCTGTATCATCGCGGAGTATGATATCCGTTAGCATTCCACGCTCGGGTGCATCCGATGTGCCACCCGGAACGGTTTCATAGACAGCGTGGGGCAAGCGGGCATTCCAGTTCCCTTCCACGTGCAAGAGTGTCTGGCGAAGCATGACCTCCCACACCGTATGGAAATCCTCGACGCCGAAGACAAAGCTTCCCGCTGCGGACGCCCTGCAGTCGCGCAGATAATATCCAAGATAAGTCGCCAGGAAAATCGAACGCGCCGAATAGAGGCTAGGAAGTAATGCTTCCAGAAGAACCGGCCACAGGCTTCTGGGCTGATAGGGCTTCTTCTGCCACCTCAACTCGGGGCGACGGGCGCGCGCGCCGTCAATCCACCATCCGTGCTGTTCGATTATCTCGGAAAGAACCGCGGCCTGAACCTGTGCAAGTAGCGTTTCGCTGCTGTTCACTGCTTTAGTGGTAGCTATGTCAGGATATATCAGCTCCCCTTCTCCCGAAGGAAAAGCCTGTGCGCGCGTCACGGTACGCTTCCAGTCAGGTTTGCCGGTGTTTCTTGCACAGACACGCTGCCGTTCGTGAAAAAGACCGTTCTGCCTGAAATCGTCAGCCAGTGACTTGATGACTGCAAGGGATCCGGGGTTGCCATGCTCGCCATCACCGGCAAACTCCCGGCCCGAAGCCTCCCGTCCGTAGCGTGCGAGCGTCTTCATCGTCAGCTTCGCAGCATCCAGCGATCGATCGGGCATGGCCAGCGGGAGGAAAACGGCTGTTTTACCGTCCTTACCCCGCACAATACCACAGAACCGCACACGGGCGTTTCCGTCGACCTTGCCGATACCCCACTCCCGCATTGCATCGAGCAATGGCTTGGCCGATCTGTCCAGTTCATCTACGGCCATCCGGTCACTATAGACGACCGGATTACTGTCCAACGGCATCCCCGGCACCGTCAGCTACGGCCATATCAGGCGTCGATACCGCATCGAGTTTCTCGAGAAACACGGTCGAGAACACTGGCGCCCCCCCAGAAGCAGCCTGATCCAGTTGGCCATATGTCCGGAGGTTTTTCGCGAAAATGATGTCCCTTCCCCCGTGCCGCAGAAGATCATCCCAGAGGTACAGCAGGATCTTTGCCGGTACACGTTCACCGAGTTCGCCGGGTTTTACAAACCATTGTCCCAACAGCCGGTCTTCGGCAACGTCCAGCTTCTCCGTCAACCAGCTATTTAGCGTCCGCACGAAGTCGCGCCAAGGCATGGACTTGTGGATATTACTTGCATCAACATAGGAGATCCGACCGTCAGGCGCATCCTGGCCCTCGAGGGGCAGGTATTCTTGGATCCAGCGCCGGCGGAAAGCCGTATCCAGCGGATACACGCCTTGGTCTGCACTGTTCATTGTCGCCACAATGCTCAGGTTAGAGGGGATCCGAAGCTTATGGATTTTCGGTCCTTTTTCTGATCTCATCCATGCCAGACTTTCCGGATTAGGGAAGTCGACTTCATATGTTCCGGTGCCATTCTCCTGACGATCCAGCAGCTGGAAAAGTTCTCCGAATACTCCTGCCGCAGGAGCGCGGTTCAGCTCCTCGATAACGAGAAAATGCTGGTTACCTGCATCCAGAAGGGCATCGCGGACAGAAATCATGAATGGCCCGGGTGCGAATTCGTAACGTATCTTGTCGTCATGGGTCCGAGGCTTCAACGATCCGAAAAAATCACTGTTTTGCGTGTCAGGATGGAAGACAGTCCTGACCGAATTTCCTCCCGCTACAAGCTCGTTAATCTTATGGGACTTTCCTGTACCCGGAGCACCGTAGATTATCAGATTGCGCCCACCAACGAGGCGCTCTACCTCGTCTTGCTCTTGCTCTTGCTCTTGCTCTTGCTCTTGCTCTTCAGCCGGAACAGCATCCTGCAGGGCGTCAAGATATTGATCGATTTGTGCAATAGCATTCGCAATTGCATCTGGATCGAGGTTGATGGTTTTTACAACGCGATCCTCTTCACTGTTCGAATAGTGAATAACTTTTGCAAGCAGCTCGAAAAATGGCAGCGTCTGTACGCTTCCCATAGTTTTGGCTACGTCGTTCTGAAGACAATTCCTGAAAGCTTCCCGCCAAGCATTTTCATCGTAATGCGGCGTGAATCTCGCGAGGTGTTCGGAGATGTCGACAAGTGTTTGCCGAAGCTGCGAAACAGATATTGTGAACCAACCTTCGCCGCGCCGACCGGAATTGCTAAAATCCACCACGGCCTCTACACGTGGCTCCCGTGTATCTGTCAGAACACCATTTGCAGCAATTATTCTATCAAATACAGGCATGTAAGCGTCCATCATGGTGTCTTTCGACACACGTAAGACATTCACGTGCCTCTGTCACCGATTCTTGACGCGCTACGCGCTTCGTCCCCGTTCAAGATGGACGGTTGGATTTATATGCTGGGTTGCATGGAGGTTTCGGATCACCCGACGATGGCGCCGCGAATTTCTCGGGCGACACACGCACTTAGAATGGACGCGGTGAGCGTTTCAATCAAGAAGTTTTCTTCAAGCCTGCCCCGCCCCTTGAGGGCACATTCCCAGATGACGATGACACGCCAGCCTCTTGTGAGAAGTTCTGCTGTCTTCCGCGCGTCCCGCTCCCTGTTTCCCGAGATCTTGGCGGTCCAGAACCCGGTCCGGCTCAGGGGTGGCCTGTAGAGCGCGCACCGCTCATGGCCATGCCAGTAGCAACCGTTCACGAAAATGGCAGTGCGGAACTTCGGCAGCACGATATCGGGCCGTCCCGGAAGGTCCTTACGATGCAGGCGGAACCGGAATCCGGCCCTATGCAACAGACTCCTTATAGCCATCTCGGGCTTCGTATTCTTGCCCTTGATACCTGCCATCATCCGGCTGCGCGTTTCCGGCGAAACGATATCGGCCACTGGTCAGCCTTTCAGATAGCCAGCCATCTCCCTGGCAATCGCGCGTATGACCGGCACCGCCACCGAATTCCCGAACTGCCGGTAGTTTTGCACATCCGATACCGCGTCGACGTTGAAATCCTCGGGGAACCCCTGGATGCGGGCACACTCGCGCGGTGTCAGCTTACGCGGATTGCGACCGATGTCGCTCTGGTCGATCAGGATCTCGCTTCCGTCCTTGTAGTAACGGGCACTGATCGTGTTGCAGTATGTGCTTTTCACGTTGAACAGGCTGTAGCCGAAGCCGTTCCCCTTCTCCCGGTGTTCCTGAAGCCGCCGCTGGTGTCCTGCGAACAGCCGGTCCGAGAGGGTATATTTCGGATCGACCGTCGCATTGTCCTCGAGGACGTCACCAAGGCAGGTGACCGACCGCTGCTCCAGCAACTTGTCCAGAATTTTCTTGGACAGATCCCGTTCGACTGCTTCCGGCACCTGATCACGGTCAAAGCCGATGATGTAGACCCGCTCCCTGTTTTGGGGCACACCGAAGTTCTTCGCGGAAAGCACCGCAAAATTGACGCGGTAGTTCAGAGGAATGCCACGGCTCTTGCGGGCTTCCTCGCTCATCGGAACACTCTCCGGAATGCTGGCGACCTCCCTTCCCTCCAGAATGGCGAGGATCGTCTTGAGCGTACGGCCCTTGTCATGGCCGCGGAGCTGCTTGACGTTCTCGAGCAGGAACGCTTTCGGCCGGTGATAGGCGAGGATCCTCTGGATCTCGAAGAACATTGTGCCACGGGTGTCATTGAAGCCCTGCCGCAAGCCGGCCTGGGAGAAGGCCTGACAAGGGAAACCGGCAAGAAGCAGGTCATGTGCGGGTATCTTATGCGCGGGGATTACAGTGATGTCCCCGTGAGGCACCTCGCCGTAATTCGCTGCGTAGGACTTCTGGGAAAACTTGTCCCACTCCGATGTGAAAACGCAATGCCCGCCGATATCCTGGAATGGAAGCCGGATCCCGCCGATTCCGGCAAACAGATCGATAAACCGGAAATCCGGAGTACGTTCGCTGTCTGCGAACGGGCTGCGGAACGGAATGCGATCCGGCAGGTTCCGGATCTGGTCGAACCGCGCACGGGTCGGACGATGCTCGCCGCGTTCCCACCCTCCAACCGTCCGCTCTCCGCCATCGCCTAGCATCAACAGGTCCGCGAACTCGCGCTGGTTGAGGCCCATGGCCGTCCGCTTGTCGGCGATATAGTGGCATACGGAATGCTGCAGGTCGAACATGGCTTGGTCCCCGGTTTTTCTACCGTATAGGTAGCGGCAAACCCAGGGTCAAGTCCAGGATAAGTTCATGCTTGGTTCACGTTGTTTACCTTGACCAGAAGGAAGCAAAGACTTAGAAATTATAACCTCAAAGAAGCGTTGAATTCGTTATCGGTATATAATTCCTTATCAACCATCCCGGTGCATACATGAATAAGGCCGATCTGTATCACGAGGCACTTAGCCTCCATCGTCATTATGACAATCTTTCCCAATTGTCGATCGCTTCCTTAGTTGCCGTAGCGGGGGCTACACCGGTTGCCTATGACAAGGTTAAGGATATGACCTTTGGTGGATCAATATTTTTAGGTGGAGCTATTCTGATATGGGTCGTTTTGCAGCTATACGCGCGGTTTGATGCTCATGCCGCTATGTGTATGAAATTTGGAGAACTTATTGAACGGTCCGGTCTAAATATAGATAGCCCTATAACCGAGGGAGCAGAGGGAAATGACAACGTCATTCACGGCGTAGCCCATGCATTCCATCATAGAAAAGATTTCAAGTTATTAAATTTGAGAGCAGGAGGCTTTATATTCAGCCGCATTCGTATTATCTGCTTTCTGTGTATAATAATTTTTACAATAACCGGAGCCTCTCTGGTTTTTTATAAATTAAAATCTGACTATCAACAATCCAAGATAACATACAAATCTTCCCAAACTAATATCCACCGAAATTGATATGAAAGTTTTCGCTAACTAAAGCTCCATGCTTAATTAGGTTCTATTTAAACCTGCTACGCCCTGATTTCGGATCAATCTGAGCGAATCATCTTCCGAATTCAATCGAATAGGTCAGGTGTCTCTTTATCCCGCCGTCGTGAAATGCGCTCGCCCACGTGCATACAGTGGTGTTTTATATGGCCAAGGCCCTTGGCTCCTTCGAAATGTGCGGAACCGCCCCTTTTCATGCGCACTGAGACAATCTCCGCTTTGCACACGGGGCACTGATGCCTCATCGAAGATGACTTGGCTTTCACACCTTCTGAGAGGCAAACCCAACTTGATCGGACATTTACAATTGCTCCGTTACGACCCTGCCTCCGGTGTTCCTTACGCGGTATCCATCGCGAACTCATATTTTTAACCTTTGATTAGCGGTTTGATTTTGCAATCGAAATAACTGCGGTTTTATTAAATAAGGACTGCTCTAACCTCACCACGTCCCAATAATTTCGAGAAGCGCCTGTAATCTTGGTGTTCCCTCTGCCAGCGTCCTGCTACGACTGCGGGATTCACTTCTGCATATTGCGCAATCTGCATGATTCCGTTGATATCAAGATTCTCCGAAACGTGCTTTTTCCAGATACCTGAGGGTATAAGAGCTTCCTGTGCAAATTGATCAGCCTCGTCTTCGATATCATCACCACCTTTCACATCCAGATCGTCCAAAATGAGATGGCGGTCCGCATTTAGATGCATTGAAACATGGCAAAACTCGTGCAGAAGCGTAAACCAGAAGTTATCTAATCGATCATGACGGAGTGTCATGGCGATGACAGGTCGGCCATCAGTCCGACACAAAGCTGCGCCATCTAGATAGGTCCCCGGTAAATGCTCGAGCGCAACAAATATTATCCCGTATCCATGCAGAGTTGTTTCAACTGATGACAAGGCGTCGGGTCGCTGACTTAACCTAGCAAGTTCATGCCCCCACTCAGGTTTAATCGGATTCCGTTTGGCCGGCATTGTCACGGCATCAGCTTTAGACAGAACCGCTGCACACCAAGCCTGTACTGCGCCAAAATCAGTTTTTGCATTTGTACGTTCGGTTCGAGTTTTGCGTAGGAGAGCCGGCGCAGACGCAGAAGGAAAAAATCGATCTATAAATTGCTCGTACGTTTCTCGCGGTTTAAGCACTCCGAACGTTTTTAACTTATCAAGAGCCGCTTTGGATGGCTTGCCTATTCTGGTCGATGGTTCCGGCTGCGGTGATGATATCAATGAAGCAGCAGGGATACCTAGATGCTTATGCAAAGCTCGTATCATGTCGATTGATAGATCACGCCGACCCGATAGAACCTCCGACACACGAGCGCGAGATCCGATGTATGGCTCAAGGTCTCTTGGCTGGAGATTGGACTGGTTCATGCGGAACCGGATAGCCTCGATAGCCGTAGGAGTCGGAATGTCATGCTGATCGTTCTCCCAACGCTCTATGAGCGTTTGGAGAACTTCCAGTTCATCCAGCAGATCAGCATCGGTCGCGCTCATAAGCTCCTCTGCTCTCGCAAGAGAAGCTTCGTAACTTTCCTGAGAACGGATCGGAACGATGTTCATAGAGAAGCCCGCCGCTTCGACGTGGCGGCAGATCTTGGCTTCGTGTTTTGATTGCTGGAGTCAATCAAGGCGATACCCCTTTTGAAGTTGAATAAAACGACTGCTTCGAGGACGTCATCGATTCTGATGGTAACTTGTTCCTTCGACCATTTCCCGTTGGGGAATGCTGCACTCACAGCATTTGCATCCTCCCAGCAGCCGTCGCTGAGTTCTGCGCAAAGAGCCGCGCATGCACCTGGCGCCGCAGGCGATGCGTCGGCCGCCGCAGCTAGCAGTTTTGGTATACCCATCAGCTTCATCGGCCCTCAGACAGCAGCATTCGGTAGACAGGATCATAAACGTTCCCGTTTTGGGATCAACCCTCTTGCCAACTGGGATCAGGCGCGCCATGTTAAAAGTGTTCCCATTTTGGGAGCTTAGAAAGGATGCCTAGATCATGACTCCCCCTAACGATGCCCCTAACGATCTGAAGCAAGCGGCTGGCCAGCGTGGCTTTGCCTTTACGGTGAACGATCAGCACTTTGCCATCGACGACAACGATCCGAGCGGGCGCGACCTGCGCGCTGCTGCCAGACTCAATCCTGCCAGCTCCTACATCCTGATCGAAATTCGCGATCTAGGCACGACTTCCATCGGCCTTGACGATAAGGCGAAGCTTATCAAGGGCGAGGTTTCGGCCTTCCGTGCGTTTGAGAGCGACCGCCTGTTCTCCTTCACACTCAACGAACGAGCATGGGAGTGGGGCGACGAGACGATTTCGGAAGACGAACTTCGGCGGTATGGCGAAGTCCCGCACGATCATGACATCGTCCTCGATGGCCAGCATGACACGGTTATTGCACGAGGTGCCGTCGTGTCGCTTGCTGGCAAGAACGCGGAGCAATTTATCACCCGTCCGGTACCGCCACGGGAGGTGACGATTGTGATCAATGGCCGCAAGCGCACTGTCCCTGCAGGGATGATCACATACGATACTGTGGTGAGCCTGGCCTTTCCGGATGCCGCTCCAAATCCCGATATCATCTATACCGTTGGCTTCCGTCATGGCGGGCCCGCCCAACCCGAAGGCTCCCTCGTGGCGGGCCAATCCGTGCAAGTTCATGAAGGGATGATTTTCGGTGCCACACCCACTAATCGCTCATAATCCCGACCTCGCGCGCCTTCAGGACGAAGGTTTCGACATCGAAATCAACGGCAATCACTTGGTCGTTCACGACGTACCCTACGTGAATGATCGGAAAGAGGTCTGCCTTGGAAAGCTAGTTTCCGATTTGACACTTAGCGGAGATGTCACCGTTTCCCCACAGAACCATGTTGCGATGTTTGCTGGGGATCAACCTTGCGATATGGCCGGTCAGCCTATCGCAGCCATTACCTATCATGATCAACGTCAGGACTTGGGAGGCGGCCTAATTGTAGACCGGGCGTTCTCCAACAAGCCGCTGGAGGGTTATAGAGATTACTATCATAAGATCACGACCTATGTCGGGATAATCTCCAACCCGGCCGCTGCCCTTGATCCCTCGGCAACACCCCGGACCTTCCAGGTCCGGGGTGGCGAAGAGAACAGCCCGTTTCAATACTTAGACACCGCAAGCACCCGCGCTGGCATAAGTCAAATCACTGACAAACTGGCGGTAGAGCGGGCTGTGATCGTGGGACTCGGAGGTACGGGCGCTTACTTGCTGGACCTGCTTGCCAAGACACCTGTCCGCAGGATCGATCTATTCGACGGCGACCGATTCCTTCAGCACAATGCCTTCCGAGGGCCTGGTGCGCCGTCCGTCGACATCCTACGAACCAAACCGTGGAAGGTGGACTACTGGCACGCGATTTACAGCAATATGCACAAAGGCATCGTTGCCAACCGCATGTATCTTGGGGATGGAAACCTTGAACAGCTCGCGGGAGCTGACATCGTGTTTCTTTGCATGGATGCAGGACCTGCGAAGATGGGGATTATCCGGGGGCTTGAGCGACTGGACCTTCCCTTCATCGACGTCGGAATGGGGCTCGATTTAGTAGACGACCATATCATCGGCCAAGTTCGGGTCACTTCAAGCACGCGCGAAAAACGAGATCATGTTTGGAACGGGCGTGTTGCCATGACGGGCGGTGACAACGATCTTTACGGTCGTAATATTCAGGTAGCCGACCTCAATGCCCTCAATGCGACCTTGGCCATCGGGCGCTGGAAACGAATGGTGGGCTTTTACCTGGACCTCGAGCATGAGCACCATTCCGTCTACGCTGTCGATGGAAACCACTTGTTGAACGAGGAACGGTTACCATGAAGGTTGACCGCCTCAAAACTGCTTTCGTAAAGGAAATCCCGGAGAGCCTTGAGCCGGGTATTCTTTACCTTGCCCTCGATTTCGATGCGATGGCTCATCTTTGCGCCTGTGGCTGCGGGCGCGAAGTTTCCACGCCGATTAGTCCTACGGACTGGAAGATCACTTGGAATGGCGTGGGCATGAGCGTGCGCCCGTCAATCGGCAACGGGTCGCTGGCGTGTCGTTCGCACTATGTCATCGAGGGTGGACGGATCAACTGGTGTGCTCCGATGTCAGATCGAGATATCAAGACGGAGCAGGCAAGGACAGCCAAGGCAAAAGGACTGGTGCCGACGCTACCTCCCGTTGATGGAAAAACAGCGACTGAACCTCAGGCCGTTGCTTCCTTCCCTGAGCCTGTGCACGTATCTTGGCTCGTAACGCTCTGGCACCGCCTTTTCAAAAGATAGAAATGACTACCTATCAGCTGTGAAGGCTAAAATGCAGCAGTGCGGCACCGGTCGCACTGCTGCGTCTTGTTGATGTCCAAGCAGCCAGAAACATGATTTTTTTCATCTTGGCCTGCTTAGTCATCGATATGTTCCGCCACGACAGCGAGCGATAGTCATGCGGCTGCACCCATAGCGACGAGCGAGATCCGAAACCGTCACTCCAGCCTGCAACTCAGCGCGGATACTCTGCTTCTGTGTCTCTGACAGAGTGGAGGGACGCCCAATAATCTTTCCTTGCGACCGGGCGCGGGCCATACCCGCATGGGTCCGCTCGATCAGCAATTCGCGCTCGAATTGCGCGACGGCGTTCAAGATGGTCATGGTGAACTGTCCGGCTGGACTGGTCAGGTCGCTGCCGCCTAGGGCGAGGCAGTGAACGCGCACCTGCATTCCGGCAAGCAGGCTGACGGTCTGCGCCACGTCCATCGCATCGCGGCCGAGCCGGTCCATCTTCGTGACCACCAGCACGTCCCCCTCCTCCAGCCGATCGATCAGGCGGGCGAACATCGGGCGCTGCTGCGCGGGCACGCTGCCCGAGATGGTCTCGGAAACGATCCGGCGCTTCGGGATGGTGAAGCCGGCCGTCTCCAGCTCCTGCACCTGGTTCTCGATGGTCTGCTGGATGGTGGAGACGCGGACATAGGCAAAGGTGCGGGACATAGGCAAAAACCGTTCAAAAGGGTTGCTCACATCCTAGATGTTCATAACCCCCGCGCAAGACCCGTTTTGAGCACCCTTACCCACCCCTGTTCAAAACCGTTCCATTCTGAACAGGGAAACATCGTGGCTCAGAGCCCTAAGCCGACATTCGTGATCAGCTGAGCAGTTGCAGCGTATGATCCTGACCCATGGCTGGCCCGGATCGGTGCTGGAGTTCCGCCACGTCATCGGGTGTCAATCGGCACGCAAAACTGACCCCCTATCGGCGTCCAAAATTGACCCCCTTGAAGCGGTTTGCGCCGGGGCCTGAGCCGACGGAACTGATCAGTGGTGGAGGCGGGTCAGGCCCCGGTCATGCGCGGTTTTTGAAGCGCCAAGACTCGTTGCCGGTCTCGATGATCTCGCAATGATGGGTGAGCCGATCGAGGAGCGCCGTGGTCATCTTGGCATCGCCGAAGACCGTCGGCCATTCGCCGAAGGCAAGGTTCGTGGTGACGATGATCGAGGTGCGCTCGTAGAGGCGGCTGATCAGGTGGAACAGCAGCTGGCCGCCTGACTGGGCGAAGGGCAGATAGCCCAGTTCGTCCAGGATGACGAAGTCGAGGCGGGTCAGGTGACCTGCCCCCCGCGAAATCCCTCACCGTAATGTAGAGTCTGCGCCAACTCTGAAGGAGCAGACACATGCGAAAGAGCCGTTTCACCGAGGCGCAAATCATCGGAATGATCAAGGAGCAGGAGGCCGGGATGCCGACTGCGGAAGTGTGCCGTAGGCATGGGCTGAGCACTGCGACGTTCTACAAGCTGAAGGCCAAGTATGGCGGCATGGAGGTGTCCGAGGCTGCCAGGCTAAAGGCCCTTGAGGACGAGAATGCCAAGCTGAAGCGCCTGCTTGCGGACACCATGCTGGACAATGTCGTGTTGAAAGACCTGCTGGGAAAGAACTGACGACATTGACGAAGCGGCGAGATGCGGCGCTCCGGGTGATGCGGGATCATGACATCTCGCAGCGCCGGGCCTGTAGGCTGGTTGGTGTCGATCCCAAGACCGTTCGGCGTGAACGCCCGCCGGACAGTGCCGATATCCGCCAAGAGATGCAGGAGATCGCCGGCAAGCGGCGTCGGTTCGGGTATCGCCGGATCGGGGTCCTGCTGGAACGCAAGGGCATGATCATGAACCACAAGAAGCTGTATCGCATCTATCGCGAGGAAGGGCTTTCGGTGAAACGACGGCGAGGCCGGAAACGGGCGCGCGTCACGAGGACGCCGATGCCGGTTGCCGCGTGGCCCAACGCGCGCTGGTCGTTGGACTTCGTGTCCGACAGCTTTGGCGCGTCGCGGAAGTTCCGGATCCTGGCGGTGATTGATGACTGCACCCGGGAATGCCTGTGCCTCGTCGCGGACACCAGCCTGTCAGGGGCGCGTGTCGCCCGGGAACTCAGCTCCCTGATCCGGATTTACGGCAAGCCGGGTTGCATCGTCAGTGACAATGGCACCGAGTTCACCAGTCGGGCCATCCTCAAATGGGCCGACGAGAACGAGGTGCCGTGGCACTACATCGACCCAGGCAAGCCCCAGCAGAATGCCTTCGTCGAAAGCTTCAACGGCAGCCTGCGGGACGAGCTACTCAACGAAGAAATCTTCGACAGCTTGGACGACGCACGGCGAAAGCTGGCGCTCTGGCGCTACGACTACAACACGATCAGGCCACACTCGTCCCTGGCCAACCAGACGCCGCAGCAAGCGCGCCGGACGCTTGAGCAATTTGAGGGCTTCGCGCCCGGCGCGCTTGCGAAAGATGACCAAGCCGAATACCGAAATCCAAACTGCAGACTCTCGTTATGAATGAGGGACCAGTGGGGGGCAGGTCAACCCGGCAGAGAAACAAGCCGCGGCCTACCGATGTTGTGACGCCACTCTACTCGCAAAAATCGCCCGCAACACCGGAGCACCGAAGCGTGTACGATAAAAGCCCACTCCCGCGCGCAGATATTCTTACCTCAGATCCCGGAGGTCTATCGGGACAATGGTATCGAGAGGGCCAAAGCTCTAGCCGAACGGACCTCGGAGTATCTCCATATTTTGGCGAGATTTGCGATCAGCAAGCTCCGTGCGATCAACAATTCTGAAGCCCCCCGGATCACAACGGGTACATTTAGTTGGACAGCTATAAGATAGCCTGAGCGTATATTGAATACCTTGACCTAAAAACTCCGGCAACATCGCTACGATGCAACCAGTCTCTAACTAGAACCCGGGCAGAGGCCGCTGCAGGTCAGTTTATCCGGCTTCAAGCTGTCCCATGCCTACGAAAACCGGTCCCGATCCCGCACGAGAAGACGGATACGGTCCGGCAGACGTGTATCACTACATATCTGCCGGTTTATACCCAGAAACGTCATGCCACGCCGGAACCACCCGTCGCACCATAGACTTCACCCGTAATGTAACTGCCTTCATGGCTTGCCAAAAACACATAGATGGGTGCGATTTCGGCGGGCTGGCCCGGTCGGCCAAAGGATGTCTGCCCCCCGAACTGCGTGAGCTTGTCCTGCGGCTGTCCACCCGAGGGTTGCAATGGCGTCCAGAAAGGACCCGGTGCTACCACATTGGCACGGATGCCCTTGCTGATCATCTGCTTTGACAGCGCTTGGGTATAGGCCACGATCCCCGCTTTTGTCGTGGCATAATCCAGCAGAATATCCGACGGTGAATACGCCTGCACCGAGGCTGTGGTCACGATGGCTGACCCTGGTGGCATATGCGGCGTCGCTGCCTGTGCGATCCAGTGCATCGCATAAAGGTTCGTTTTCATCGTCCTGTCGAAATCCGCTGTCGTAAGCTCGTCTATGCTGTCGCGGAATTGCTGGTGCCCTGCGTTGATTACAAGTGTATCCAGACCGCCAAGCTCGGCCACGGCTTTTGCAACCATGTCCTTGCACCAATCCTCATTCGTAATGTCACCGGGAAGCAGGACGGCATTGCGCCCTTCCGCGCGGATCAGCGCAGCAACCGCCTCTGCATCGGTGCTCTCACTCTCCAGATAGGAAAGCGCGACATCTGCACCTTCGCGGGCAAAGGCAATGGCAACGGCACGGCCGATACCGGAATCACCACCGGTGATCATTGCCCGTCGACCAACCAGTTTGCCGGACCCGCGATAGCTGTCCTCGCCATGATCCGGCAGCGGGTCCATTGCGGTAACTTTTCCGGGCGCAGGCTGCGGCTGTCGGGGAAATGGCGGCTGGGGGTACAGTGTGCGGGGATCCTGAAGGCGCGGTGTATCGGTCATGAAAACTTCTCCTTGGATTTACCCAGAAACGCGATGTGCGGTTCAATGTTCCAAAAGAGACGCAAGGAGAGGCCCGTCATGCTGTCCGACCCCACCTGCGCTGCCGGAGATGCGAGAGGGGATACGTGGCGCTTTTTCCCGGGTGGATCAGAAATCATGCGGCTTCAAAGCCTCGGCTTCGCATTGCTGCCACGCCGCCGTTCTCTGTTCCAATGTGACGTCACCGGAAAAGGTTGAAGGCGCGGTGTACATACATGCCGAATGGACGGCTTCTTTTATCTGCACCTCGATACAGGCTTCTCGCGATAACGGCGGTGTATCGGGATTCCCGATAACCATATAGGGGTTCGCGTCACAACTCTTACCGTAATAGTCTACCCGTTCAGCTACCGATGCATCCAGCAGCCATCTTGGCCCCCCGGTACGGTCCGGATCAGGCGCCGGCTGACAGCTCCCCGTACCCAAGCACACATCACAGCCATTGAGCGCAACGGATACCACAATTGCCGTGCTGCCCAGAACTACCCAACGCATCCAGTTCATTTGTCGTGATCCTTTTGCAGCTCGCTCAAGGGTCTTTTGTGACACGATCGCTTGATGGTCGAAACCCTGGCGTGCCGCCGTATGCCGCATGAACAAGGCCTCGCCCCGCCATCAGGGCAAAAAGCGCAATGCCCCCGGCAAGGCAACGTCAATGACCGGATTGCTTTCCTGCCATACCGTCCCTGACAGGAAAGCCTATACATTAATCCTGCTGTATAGAAGAACGCACCCTGAAATTCAGGCGATCCACCAGCCAAAGAAGACTGCTTTGCCCCTGCCCGAACCGCGCCAGCCTTTAGCCTGCTACGCCGCCAAACGGCGATAGCTGCCGTTCAGCGTACCTGCCATTTCTCCAGTTTGCGGGCCAATGTCCGGCGATGCATCCCCAGCCGTCGTGCTGTTTCAGAGATGTTGAAATCGGTGGCGACCAGTGTTTCGTGGATACGTTCCCACTCCAGCGTCTTGATGGTCGTGGGCTGTGTGCCCGCCGCAACGCCCGTATCCCCTTCACCGCGTTTGAAGGCATCCAGAATATCGTCGGTGTTGGAAGGCTTTGTCAGATAATGACATGCCCCCAGCTTGATGGCCTCCACCGCCGTGGCAATGCTGGCAAAGCCGGTCAGAACCACGATCATCATGTCCGGATCATGACGGTGCAGCTGGTCCACACAGACCAGACCGGATCCGCCCTGAAGCTTCAGGTCCACCACGGCATGCGTCGGTGTATGCCGCTCCAACAGCTCTGGCAGCGCATCCGGGCCGGGGGCAGTCAGCACCGCATAACCGCGTTTTTCCAGCGACCGTTTCAATGTTGCCGCGAAATCGGCATCATCCTCGACCAGAAGCATCAGGCCTTCAGACATTTTTTCTCCTTAATGCCAATGATTCCAGCGGCAGGCGCAATGTGACTTCGGCGCCATGCGGCAGGTTGGCCGCGGTTATATCCCCACCCAGTTTGCGGATCGCGCTGATGGTCAGGAACAGGCCCAACCCTCGGCCCGGCCTGCCTTTGGTGGAACGGTAGGGCCGACCAAGATTTTCAAGAATGGAATAATCGAAACCTGGCCCCCTATCACGGATGGTCAGGATCAGATCGTCACCCTCACGCTCCACGTCAAGGGCGACCCAGTCGGGCGAAACCTCCAGCGCGTTATCCAGCACGTTCATCAGCATCTGCTTCAACGTGGCTTCCAGCACGACGGGCAGATCGTCCCCGAAATTGTTGTTCAGGGCCAACCCTTCGAAATCGCGCTGATCGCTCCAGTCGTTCGCAAGTTCCTCGACAAAGGCGTTGACTGTGGTCGGACGCGGCGATTCCCCGCGCGCCTCGCCCGAGGTCATCAGAATACCCGTCACGATCGCCTTGCAGCGGTCGATCGCCTTTTGCATGGCCGCAATTTCCTCCACCTGCTCCGGGTCGGTGGCCGCGTGCCGCCAGTCCCCCAGAATGACGGAAATGGAGGCGAGGGGTGTGCCCAGTTCATGCGCGGCCCCTGATGCGAACAGGCCCATACGGATGATATGATCCTCTTCCAACGCGCGTTGGTGCATGATGGCCAGCCGTTGCGTCCGGTCCCGAAGGTTGGCGGTGATCCGGGTCACAAAGGCGGCAATCAGAACCGCATCAAGGATCAGCGCAAAGAACATTCCGATCAGATAGAGCGGAAACAGGTCAAGACCGATCGGCAAGACCAGTGGCACATGAAAGGGGATCAGCAGAGCAAACAATCCGCTGATCAGGGCGACCAGGGTCCATGTCACCTCTCGGGGCAGCAGCACGGCCGAAAGAGTGATCTGCAACAGATAGAGAATTGTGAACGGATTGGTGGCCCCGCCGGACAGCCCAAGCTGGGTCGTCAATGCCAGCACATCCACGACCATTTCGGCCGCAGCGGCCCATCGCCAATGCCGGAACCGTGTTCTGCTGACAAGGTTCATGGCGATGAGGCCGGCAAGCACAAGTCCCATCGGAACCAGCGGCAGCTTGATATCAAGAAAAAGGGTGGCGATCGCAATCGTCGCCACCTGCCCTGCAACCGCAAGCCAGCGCAGTTGCACCAGCATGGTCAGGTTACGGCCATCGGCCAATTCATCGCTCAGGCGCGGCGCGATCGCCATTCAAGGACCCCGACATAGACAGACGCTCCTGCCAGACCTAGCGCAAGTGCGAACCATGTCAGGGCATAGCTCAGGTGACTATTCGGAAATGCGATGACGGTCATCCCGCCATAGGGGGCACCTGTCCCGGTCGCGTCGGCATCTATAAAGAATGGTGCCGTATTGTCCAACTTTTGCGTGGCAGCCATTGCCGCCACGTCACGGGAATACCAGCGGCCGCCTTCAGGGTCGTTCTTGCGCAGGAAACCGCCCTTGGGCTCGGTGATCCGAAGCAGGCCGGTGATGGTTTGCACGTCCGTAGGGCGGGAATAATCGTCCCGGCTCTCGGATGGTACAAAGCCACGGTTGATCAGATAGGTGCCATCCGCGGTTTGCAGCGGCGTCATCACCCAGAACCCTGCACCACGTTCCGTAACAGCCTGCGACAACAACGCCTGATCATTGTTGAATGTGCCTGTCACCGAAACGCGTCGGTATTCGTCATCAGCACGATTGACGGTGGCCCAGCTGTCCGGGCCCGGTGCGGCAACGGGTTCTGCATGGACACGCGCATCGACACGGGCGATCAGATCCGTTTTCCACGCAAGGCGCTGCACCTGCCAAATACCAAGCGACAGCAGCAGGGCAATGCCTGCTGCTGCCAAGACTGCCAGAATGGCCAGCGAGGTCGTGGAACGCGGCCGACGGCTCGTTCCCTGATCACTCACTCTGAACAACGCCTTCCGGGTTGCCCAGCACCATGTCATGCGCGGGCATCATGTTTTCATTCATGTTGAACATCACCCAGACCGAACCGGAAACCATGATGCCGACAACGACCAACGTGAAGACACCAGCGGTCATGGTCCAGCCCTGCTCGGAATCCGAGGTGACGTGCAGGAAGAAATAGACGTGAACGATGATCTGCACGATGGCAAACCCCGTCACCGAAAGGATCGTCGCCACACGGCTGTCCAATCCGCCGGTCATGACCAGCCAGAACGGAATGGCCGTCAGGATCACCGACAGGACAAAGCCGATCATGTAGGATTTGAACGAACCGTGGCTGTGGCTTTCACCATGGTGATCGCCGTGATGTGCGTCCGAATGGGCGTGATGTGCCATCAGATCATCCTCACTAGGTAGACGAAGGAAAAGACGCCGATCCAGATCACATCAAGGAAGTGCCAGAACAACGACAGGCAGCTCAGACGACGCTGCATGGCCGAAGTCAGGCCGAACTTCCGCGTCTGGATGACCAGTGTGAACAGCCAGATCATGCCGAAGGTCACGTGCAGACCGTGCGTCCCGACCAGCAGGAAGAAGGCCGACAGGAAGGCCGAACGCTGCGGACCCGCACCTTCGTGGATAAGGTGATGGAATTCGTACAGCTCGATACCCAGGAACGCGGCACCGAAAACAGCCGTCACCAACAGCCAGCCAATGACCTGGTTGCTGTTGTGCTTCTGCATTGCCAGCATCGCGAAGCCGTAGGTGATCGAGGAGAACAGCAGCATCGCCGTGTTGACCGCGATCAGATCTAGATCGAACAGCTCTTTCGGGTCGGGCCCGGCGGCATAGGAGCCGCCAAGCACTGCATATGTTGCGAACAGGACCGCAAAGATGAGGCAATCGCTCATCAGATAGATCCAGAAGCCCAGCATGGTGTTGCCGCCTTCCGGGTGGTGCGGCTCTTCCGTCAGGTGGAAAGAGCCGTCTTCGGGCAAGGTAACCGTGCTCATGCGTCAGATCTCCGCAAGTTGCTTGGTGCGGGCGTTCTCGGTCTCGGCGACCGTTTCCGCCGGGATGTAATAGTCCCGATCGCGGTTGAAGGTATGATAGATCGCATAGCCGATCATCGCGACGAAGCTCAGCGCAGCCAGCCACCAGATGTACCAGATCAGCGCGAAACCACAGGCCGTCGCAAAGGCGGACAGGATGATCCCGGCCTCGGTCCCTTTGGGCATATGGATCGGCACGTAACCGGAAACCGGACGTTCGTACTGCCGCGCCTTCATGTCCGCCCAAGTATCCAGATCATAGGCAACCGGTGTGAACGCGAAGTTGTAATTCGGCGGCGGCGACGATGTCGACCATTCCAGCGTACGACCACCCCATGGAT
Source organism: Falsirhodobacter sp. alg1 (assembly GCF_000739715.2). GTDB lineage: Bacteria > Pseudomonadota > Alphaproteobacteria > Rhodobacterales > Rhodobacteraceae > Falsirhodobacter. Next base: position 19,790 of record NZ_BBJC02000001.1, read on the forward strand.
CACCCGTCACGTCGCGCAGTTGGTCACGGCGCAGGATCGAAACGACGATCTGAAGGATGAAGGCACCGATACCGATTGCAACCAGAACCGCACCAAGTGCTGCAATGATGAACCAGATCCGCAGGTCGGGATCGTCGAACACACGTGTCCGGCGCGTCACGCCCATCAGCCCCAGAATATAGAGCGGTGTAAACGCAACCCAGTATCCGAGCACCCAGCCCCAGAACGAAACCTTGCCCCAGAACGGATCAAGGCGGAAGCCAAAGGCCTTCGGGAACCAGTAGTTGATACCGGCGAACACACCGAACACCACGCCACCGATAATCACGTTATGGAAGTGGGCGATAAGGAACAGCGAGTTGTGCAGAACGAAGTCGGCCGGAGGAACAGCCAGCAGAACGCCGGTCATGCCGCCAACGGTAAAGGTGATCAGGAACGCCAGCGTCCAGAGCATCGGAAGCTCGAACTTGATGCGGCCCTTGTACATGGTGAACAGCCAGTTGAAGATCTTCGCCCCGGTCGGGATGGAGATGATCATGGTCGTGATCCCGAAGAACGAGTTCACGGACGCCCCCGACCCCATCGTAAAGAAGTGGTGCAGCCAGACAACGTAGGACAGGATCGTGATGACGATCGTGGCGTAAACCATCGAGGTATAGCCGAACAGGCGCTTGCCGGAGAATGTCGCGACAACCTCGGAAAACACACCGAACAGCGGCAGGATCAGAATGTAGACTTCCGGGTGGCCCCAGATCCAGATCAGGTTGACGTAAAGCATCGGGTTACCGCCAAGATCGGCAGTAAAGAAGTTCGTACCGATGTAACGGTCAAGTGTCAGCAGCAGCAGCACAGCCGTCAGAACCGGGAAGGATGCAACGATCAGAACGTTGGTGCAAAGCGCGGTCCATGTGAAGATCGGCATCTTCATCATGGTCATGCCCGGGCAGCGCATCTTGATGATCGTGACCATCAGGTTGATACCCGACAGTGTCGTTCCCACACCGGCAACCTGAAGGCCCCAGATGTAATAGTCCACACCGACGGAAGGTGAGGCCCCGATGCCCGACAGTGGCGGAAATGCCAGCCAGCCGGTTTGCGCGTATTCACCGATGAACAGCGACAGCATCGTCAGGATCGCGCCGCCGACGGTCATCCAGAACGAGAAGTTGTTGAGGAACGGGAACGCAACGTCCCGCGCACCGATCTGCAACGGCATGACAAAGTTCATCAGGCCGGTCACGAAAGGCATCGCCACGAAGAAGATCATGATCACGCCATGCGCGGTAAAGATCTGGTCGTAGTGGTGCGAATTCAGATAGCCGTCACTGCCGCCGAAGGCGAGCACCTGCTGAAGGCGCATCATCAGCGCGTCGGCAAAACCGCGCAGCAGCATGATGATACCCAGCACCATGTACATGACGCCGATCTTCTTGTGGTCGATACTGATGACCCAGTTGAACCAGAGCGGACCCCAGAGACGATAATAGGTCATGGCCGACAGAACGGCCAAACCGATGACCGCCACCCCGATAAAGGTGCCGATCAGGATCGGTTCATGGATTGGAATGGCGGCCCAGGTCAGGCGGCCAAAGATAAATTCGGTAAGGGACATATTGCCTATTCCGTCAGAGGGCCTGTGCGCCCTGGGGCGCGGCGAGAAGTGTGATGACCGGCGTCAAGGACAGGCCCGAACGGTCCAGCCCATGGCCACGCAGCCGCGAAGTGTCGCGTGCCGCAACGATAACCTCATCGTTGCCATAGATGCGCTGCGAATCCAGCACGGTGCAGAAGGCATCGACGGTAACCGGTGCATTGCCGAACGGCGTCGGACCGCGTGTGAACACATTGGTCGTCAGCTCGGTCACGTTCATCGTACCGGCGGCACCGAAACCACCCAGCTCGTCCAGCGCCATCATTTCGTCCACGCACATACGGGTGCCGTCGACGCAACGGTTGACGATGGCATGCCACAGGCCCGGCTCTACGCTGTTGTAGTAGGTGACCGGAACGGCCTCCGAAGGCTGCTCCATTTCGGCATAGGTGGTGCTGTCCAGAGCGGTCCCTTCTTCGCGGACCTTGGCCACCCACTCGTCGAATTCGGCAGGCTGCACGGCATGCGCCTTGAACTTCATGTGCGAGAAACCGTGGCCGGAATAGTGCGCCGACAGACCGTCATAAACGCCCGGACGGTTTAGAACGCCATGCAGCTTCGTTTCCATCGACGGCATGGCATAGATCATGCCGGCCATCGCGGGAATGTAGAACGCGTTCATGACCGACGTGGCCGTGATCGAGAATTCTACCGGACGGTCAACCGGTGTCGCGAATTCGTTCACCGTGGCAATGCCGTATTCCGGGTAGATGAACATCCACTTCCAGTCCATCGCCACAACCTCGACCTGCAAGGGCTTGTAGTCCTCGGTGATCGGCTTGCCTGCGGCCACGCGATCAAGCGGACGGTAAGGATCCAGCAGGTGTGTCCCTACCCAGGTCAACGCACCAAGGCAGATGATGATGAGCAGCGGAGCCGACCAGATCACCAGCTCCAGACGTGTGGAGTGGTGGAATTCGGGATCGTATTCGGCATCTTTATTCGAAGCGCGGTATTTCCATGCGATCACAACGACCAGTGCAATCACCGGAACAATGATCAACAGCATCAGCAGCGTCGAGATCACCAATACATCGCGTTGTTGCGCGGCAACATCGCCCGCAGGCGCCAAAACAACTGTTTTACACGCGGCGAGAAAGAGGAGGGAGCCCAGAAGGGCGAGACGAAGGGTTTTCACGGCGAATCCATTCGGAACGGTCGGACGTATGGCCGAGGTGGCTTTTTACGACTCTGCGATAATACCAGAGCCGAGGACGCAACATTGGACAATTTGCCCAATCCAAAGTCTAGTGTAAGAAAGGCACACATCAAAACGATCAATTCCTATCGGAGGGGAGCCCCGTGGCCATTCCTGCAAGTTCGACGGTAGAGCAGGACGCGCGCCGCCTGCATTCCGACAATCACGGCGGCCACGAGGCCGATCCCGGTGAAATGTCGATTGGCGTCATCATCGGTCGTACGTCCGAATTCTTTGACTTTTTCGTCTTTTCCATCGCCTGCGTGCTGGTCTTTCCGGCGCGCCTGTTCCCGTTTGCGGACCCGCTGACCGGCACATTCTATTCCTTCGGAATATTCGCGCTGGCATTTCTGGCACGTCCGTTCGGCTCGCTGTTTTTCATCTGGGTCGACAAGAATTACGGTCGCTCGGCAAAGCTGACGCTGGCACTGCTGATTCTCGGCACATCCACCGTCGCGATGGGCCTTGTTCCCACCTATGATGTGGCAGGTGCTTGGGCGATCGGGATCATCATGTTGTTCCGTATCGGCCAGGGGTTCGCGCTTGGCGGTGCATGGGACGGTCTGGCCTCCCTTCTGGCGCTGAGCGCGCCTTCGGAGAAACGTGGCTGGTACGCGATGATCCCGCAACTGGGCGCAGCCATCGCATTGGCGGTTGTGACGGGTCTGTTCATCTACCTGATCGCCGGCATGTCAGCCGGGGACTTCCTCGACTGGGGATGGCGCTACCCGTTCTTCGTTGCCTTCTCGATCAACGTTGTCGCCCTCTTCGCCCGTCTGCGCATCGTCGCAACGCCGGAATACGAGCAGATGTTTGAATCCAACGAACTGGTTGCAACAGGCGTCGCTGAAACATGGAAGGCCGAAGGCCGGCAGATCTGCCTGGGTGCGTTGACACCTCTGGCCAGCTTTGCCCTGCTGCAAATGATGACGATCTTCCCGCTCGGCTATGTCTTCCTGTTCGTCCAGGACGAAGGCCAGGCCGTTCCGATCACACCATTCCTGACGTCCATGCTGATCGGATCGTTCGTCTATTTCTTTGCCACCGCAGCCTCGGGCATTCTATCCGACAAGATCGGTCGTCGCAAATTACTCACGATGGGCGTAACGGGCATCGCGATCTTCGCAATCCTCGCTCCGGTCCTGCTGAACCTCGGCACTGCCGGCCAGACGGTCTACATCCTTGTCGGTTTTGCGCTGCTTGGTCTGACCTTCGGGCAATCCTCGGGTGCCGTTGCGGCAAGCTTTGCTCCGGGCTACCGCTACACAGCATCCGCCTGCACATCTGATCTGGCATGGGTTCTTGGCGCGGGCTTCGCACCGTTCATCGCACTCTTTGCCGCTGCGACGTTCGGCCTTTGGGCTGCCGGTGTCTATCTGCTCTCGGGGGCGGTGGTAACGCTGTTGGTACTGCGCGCAAACCGCCTGACCAGCGCGATGGGCCGGAACTAAAAGCTTTTCAACACGCCCTACCGATCAAAGCCCCGCCACCGTGCGGGGCTTTTTCACATCCCCCCTACCCTTCCGTTTGAAACAGCGCATGAAAAAGCCCCCCAGCCATGACAGGTGGGGGGCTCAATGACCCGGCCAAGCGGATGGATTACATCGCCAGCAGGCGATCCACGATCATTTCCGCAGCTTCCTCGGCCGTCATCTCGTCGGTATTGACGGTGATTTCCGCCTTTTCCGGCTTCTCATAGGGGCTGTCGATCCCGGTGAAGTTTTTCAGATCACCGGCGCGAGCCTTTTTGTACAGACCTTTGACGTCGCGGCTTTCGGCGGTTTCCAACGAGGTATTCACGAACACCTCTACGAATTCGCCTTCTTCCATCAGGTCACGCACCATCTGGCGTTCCGCTTTGAACGGCGAGATGAATGCCGTCATGACGATCAGGCCCGCATCCGTCATCAGGCGTGCCACCTCACCAACACGGCGGATGTTCTCCACACGGTCGGCATCGGTAAAGCCCAGATCGCGGTTCAACCCGTGGCGCACGTTGTCCCCATCCAGCAGGAACGAATGGCGACCCATGGAGTGCAGCTTCTTCTCCACAAGGTTGGCAATCGTGGATTTCCCCGAACCCGAAAGACCGGTGAACCAGACAACCTTTGCCTTCTGACCCTTCTGCAGGGCATGGGCATTACGATCGATATCAACCGCCTGCCAATGGATGTTCTGCGAACGACGCAGGGCAAAGTGGACCAGACCGGCTGCCACGGTGGCATTGGTCATACGATCGATCAGGATGAACCCGCCCATCGTCCGGTCATCGTCATAGCTTTCAAAGACGATCGGCCGGTCGGTGGAGATGTTGCACACACCGATCGCGTTCAGCTTCAGCGTACGGGCGGCAAGCTGCTCGGTCGTATTGACGTTCACCTCATATTTCGGCTCGGTGATCGTTGCCGTAACCGATTGGGTGCCGATCTGCAGGATGTACGGCCTGCCCGGAAGCATTTCCGATTCGTCCATCCAGATCAGTGTCGTTTCGAACTGGTCTGCCACTTCGGGTGGATTGTCTGCCACCGACAGGACGTTCCCACGGGAACAGTCGATTTCATCGTTCAGCGTGATGGTCACGGCCTGCCCGGCCACGCCGCTATCCAGATCACCATTGTAGGTGACGATGGATTTCACGGTCGATGTCTTGCCCGAGGGCAGAACACGCACCCCGTCTCCGGGGTGAACAGTTCCCGAAGTGATCGTTCCCGAAAAACCACGGAAGTCGAGGTTCGGACGGTTCACCCATTGCACGGGCATACGGAACGGACGGTTCGCCGCGCCACGATCCGAAAGCGGAACCGTTTCCAGATGGGCCATCAACGTCGGGCCCTTATACCAGTCCATCGCGACAGAACGATCCACGATGTTGTCACCGCGCAGGCCCGAGATCGGGATGGCGGTGAATTCCTTGATGCCGATCTGATCGGCAAAGGCACGGTATTCGGCCACGATCTCGTCGAACCGCTCTTCGCTGGATCCGACCAGATCCATTTTGTTCACAGCCAGAACGACGTTTGGGATGCCCAGCATGTTGACGATGTAGCTGTGGCGACGTGTCTGCGTCAGAACACCTTGGCGGGCATCGATCAGGATCACTGCAAGGTCGGCAGTGGATGCGCCGGTCACCATGTTGCGGGTATACTGCTCGTGTCCGGGCGTATCCGCGACGATGAACTTGCGCTTGTCCGTCGCAAAGAAGCGATAGGCGACGTCGATCGTGATCCCCTGCTCCCGCTCGGCGGCAAGGCCGTCAACCAGAAGCGCGAAATCGATCTCCTGCCCCTGGGTTCCAACTGCCTTGGAATCCTTGGTCAGGCTGGCCAGCTGATCCTCGAAGATCATCTTGCTGTCATACAGCAGGCGACCGATCAGCGTGGATTTACCGTCATCCACCGATCCGCAGGTGATGAAGCGCAGCATCGTCTTATGCTGGTGCTTTGACAGATAGGCGTCGATGTCTTCTGCGATCAGCGCATCGACCTTGTATTCATGCGACTGCTCGGACATCAGAAGTATCCTTCCTGCTTTTTCTTTTCCATCGAAGCGGCGCTGTCGTGGTCAATCGCGCGGCCCTGGCGTTCGGATGTGGTGGTCAGCAGCATTTCCTGAATGACCTCCGACAGCGTTGCCGCTTCGGATTCCACGGCACCCGTCAGCGGGTAGCAGCCCAGGGTCCGGAAACGAATCGACTTCATCTCAGGGGTTTCGCCATCGCGCAGCGGGAAACGGTCATCATCGACCATGATCAGCATGCCATCGCGTTCCACAACGGGGCGCGGGGCCGCGAAATACAGCGGAACGATCTCGATCTTCTCCAGCTGGATGTACTGCCAGATGTCCAACTCGGTCCAGTTGGACAGCGGGAAGACCCGAATTGATTCACCCTTTGCCTTGCGGGCGTTGTACTGGCTCCACAATTCGGGGCGCTGGCTTTTGGGGTCCCAGCGGTGGTTCGCGCTGCGGAAGGAGAAAACACGCTCTTTCGCGCGGGATTTCTCCTCGTCGCGACGCGCACCGCCAAAGGCCGCATCAAAGCCGTAGGCGCTCAGCGCCTGCTTCAAGCCGTCCGTCTTCCACATGTCCGTATGAAGCGAGCCGTGATCAAAGGGGTTGATGCCCTTTTCCACAGCCTCGGGGTTGTGGTGGACCAGAAGTTGCATTCCTGCATCCGCTGCTGCCTTGTCGCGCAGGGCGTACATTGCCTGAAACTTCCACGTTGTATCCACGTGCAACAGCGGGAAAGGCGGAGGCGAAGGGTAAAACGCCTTCTTTGCCAGATGCAGCATACATGCCGAATCTTTGCCAACCGAATAGAGCATTACCGGATTCGTCGAAGTGGCCACCACCTCGCGCATGATCTGGATGCTTTCGGCTTCAAGCCGCTGTAGGTGGGTCAGTTGCCGATCATCAAGTGCCATGGCCGCTTTCTTGGTTTCCTGGTGATTGAGCTGCAGTAACTTCTGCATCCTTCATCTGACACGCCCAAGACGCAACCGAAAGATGGCAAAATCCATAAAAACATCAATCCGAAGATGAAAATATATTCGAAATCTGTGCCTTGCCGGAAGGCCTGACCCGGAACATCATTCCCCGGACGCGTTCACCGATGCCAGAAATGCCTCACCGAACCGCTCCAGACGTGCCGCGCCAAGTGCGCCTACACGCTCAAGATCGGCCATGGACCGTGGTTTTGCCTCCGCAATCTTGCGCAGCACTGCGGTGGAACAGGACAGCGGCTTGCCCGTGCCGTCCTCTCCGCGTGCCAGCCGCAGGTGCTCCGCCACCAGCCGGTCAAAGATCATGCCCGCATCCCGCCCTGCCAGGCGCCGCCGCTGCGGGTGCATGGCGGGGGCCTCTCCGTTGATAACCGCCAGAAATGTGTCGCCATAGCTTTCCAGCTTGCGGGCACCGACCCCGCCGATCCGCGCCATCGCATCCAGATCCGCAGGGCGTACTTCGGCCATCTCGGCCAGGGTACGATCGGTAAAGATCACATAGGCAGGCACATTCTGCGCTTCGGCCAAGGCCCGGCGCTTGGCTTTCAGGGCAGACATCAACGGCGCATCCTCGTCCCGCACCAATGTCTTGGCGACGGTTCGGGTCGTGGCACGGTCGATGGTATCACGGCGCAGGGTGATCGGCGCTTCCCCTCGCAGGACCGGCAGCGCGTCATCCGTCATCCGCAAGGCGCCGTGGCGCTCGGGGTCGGGCCGGACCAGATCGCGCCCCATCATCTGCCGGAACACGGCCCCCCAAGCAGGTTTGGAAAGATCGCGGCCAACGGCAAAGGTAGGCAGGCTGTCATGCCCCCGCTCGCGCACCTTGGCCGTGTCCTGTCCGGTCAGAATATCGATCAGATGGCCGCTGCCAAACCGTTCACCCGTCCGCAGGATTGCCGACAGCGCCTTGCGTACGGCATCCGTTGCATCGAACAATTCTGCCGGGCGCGCGCAAAGATCGCAATTTCCGCAAGGAGCGCTCTCCTCGCCGAAATATTGCAGCAAGACCTGACGGCGGCAGGCCATCGCCTCGGCCAGCCCCAGCAATGCGTTCAACCGGACATGGTCGGCCGCCCGCCGTTCGGGCGGGGCGGGGCTTTCATCGATCTGGCTGCGCCGCAGGCGGATATCATCCGGGCCATAAAGTGTCAGGGTGTCGGCAGGGGCACCATCCCGCCCGGCCCGCCCGATTTCCTGATAGTAGCCCTCGACAGTCTTCGGCAGGTCCGCATGGGCGACCCAGCGGATATCCGGCTTGTCGATTCCCATGCCGAAGGCAACCGTGGCGACAACAACCAGCCCGTCCTCACGCATGAAGCGGGTTTCGACCATGCGCCGTTCATCGCCATTCATGCCGCCGTGGTAAAAGGCTGCAGAATGCCCTGCCTCGTTCAATACACGTGCCAATGTTTCGGTCTTGGCCCGCGTGGCGGCATAGACGATGCCCGACAAACCCCGGCGCCGTTCCGCATAATCCAGAATCTGCCGGCGGGGCGAATCCTTGACCGCAAAGGCCAGATGAAGGTTCGGCCGGTCAAAACCGCCAAGGAACGTCTCGGGCGCGGCACCGTCGAACAGGCGTCTTACAATTTCCTCACGCGTTTCGGCATCGGCCGTCGCGGTAAAGGCCGCCAGCGGAACATCCAGCGCCCGGCGCAATGCCCCGATCCGCAGATAATCGGGCCGGAAATCATGGCCCCACTGGCTGACGCAATGCGCCTCGTCCACTGCAATCATCGTGACACCGATGCGGCGCAGCATGGTTTCGGCCACGCTCAACCGTTCGGGCGCCATATAGAGCAGCTTCATCCGCCCTTCATCCAGTGCGCGGAACACCTCTTCGTTCTCGGCCTCGGTATTGGCGGACGTCAGCGCTCCGGCTTCGACCCCCACCTCGCGCAGGGCCCGGACCTGATCGCGCATCAGCGCGATCAGGGGTGAGATGACAACCGTCACCCCTGCACGGCACAGCGCCGGCAGCTGGAAACAGAGCGATTTTCCCCCACCCGTCGGCAGGATGGCCAAGGTGTTGCGCCCTGCCAGAACCGCGTCCACGATCTCGGCCTGCCCCGGGCGAAACCCGTCAAACCCGAAAACAGAACGAAGCAACGCGATAGGTTCGGGCATGTCGGATCAGTAGAATGCCGCAGCGTTGTTCACGATGATGATGCGCAGGGCATAAACCGCCAGCAAGGCCACCAGCGGTGCCAGATCAAGACCGCCCATCTGCGGAAGAACGCGGCGGATCTGGTTGTACATCGGTTCCAACAACCGGTTAAGGCCGCTCCAGATCTGGTAGACCAACGGCTGACGCAGGTTCAGAACCTGGAAATTGATCAACCAGCTCATGATCACATGGGCCAGAATCACGAATTGCACGACACTCAGGATCATGAGCAGGATCTGAAATAGGGAAACCATGGTCCATCCGGGCTGATAAGGTTGCCCATATGACCTAAGCAATCGCAGCCTTCGGCACAACCGCCTTGCACGTCGCATCGGGTTGACGCCTGATGCCGCCAGCATCGGGGGGGCGGGAATGCGCAGACAGATCTGGGGTTGGTATTTCTTTGACTGGGCCAGTCAGCCGTTCAGCACGCTGCTGATCACATTCATCTTCGCCCCCTATATGGCGCGGATCATCGGGGATGGCGCCTCGGCACAGGCAATCTGGGGCTATGGCCTTGCAATCACCGGGGCAGTCATTGCCATCCTGTCTCCGCTTCTGGGCACGATCGCGGATCGTGCCGGCGGCCACTTGCGCTTTATTGCCGTGTTTTCGCTGATGTATGTCGCGGGCGCTTCCGGCCTGTGGTTCGCCGCCCCGGATGATCCGCACGTCATATGGACGCTGGCCTGCTTCGGGATTGGCCTGATCGGGATGGAATTCGCGACCACATTCACCAATGCCCTGATGCCCGGCCTTGCCGCCCCCCAGGACATGGGGCGGATCTCGGGCGCCGGATGGGCCTTTGGCTACGTGGGCGGGCTGATCGCATTGATCCTGATGCTGGGCTTTTTCCAAAGCGATGCCCAGGGGTTGACCATGCTGGGCCTGCCGCCCGCCTTCGGCCTTGATCCCGCAACCGAGGCCGGGACCCGTATTGTAGGCCCGCTGACGGCGCTGTGGTATGCGCTATTCATCTTGCCGTTCTTTGCCTTTGTTCCTGCCCCGCCCAAGGGGGATATGGGCGTAAAAGCCGCGGCAGCCCGCGCATGGCCGGAATTGCGCGCCAGCCTTGCCCGCCTGCCAAAGCAGCGCAGCCTTGCAGCATTTCTGGGGGCGTCCATGCTGTATCGTGACGCGCTGAACGGGATCTATGCTTTCGGCGGGATCTATGCCGTCGGCGTTCTGGGGTGGGAGGTGCGCGAGGTAGGCCTGTTCGGCATCCTCGCTTCGGTCACCGGGGCGCTTTTCGCGTGGCTGGGGGGCCGCGCCGACAGCAGGTTCGGGGCGCGTCCCGTCCTGATCACATCCCTGCTGACGTTGGTGGCAGCAGCGATGATCGTCCCCACCATTACCCCCGGAACATTGCTAGGCGTGCCCGTTTCGGCGGGGCATGCCAATCTGGCATTCTATGTCATAGGCGGGCTGATCGGTGCGGCAGGGGGCGCCCTTCAGGCCTCCAGCCGGACGATGATGCTTTGGCAGGCCGAACCCGGCCGGTTGACCGAAGGTTTCGGCCTTTATGCCCTGTCCGGCAAGGCAACAGCCTTCATGGCCCCGCTGCTGATCGGAATTGCAACCCAAATCAGCGGATCGCAGCGAATTGGCATTCTTCCGGTCATCGCGCTCTTTCTTGGCGGGCTGGTCCTGCTATGGTGGGTCAAAGCCCCGAGCGTCCCCAAACCCGAGCGTGCCCCATGATCCGCCCCCTTGCCGCCATCGCCACGATCCTGTCCCTGGCCCTGCCCGCGGGGGCCGAACCACTGGCGAACCAGCTGTTCGGCGCGATGCCCAGCCCTTCGGCGCAACGGTCCGAACCCGTGGGCTTCTACAGCCGCGGGTGTGGCGCGGGAATGGTGCAGCTGCCGGAAACCGGCCCCACATGGCAAGCCATGCGCCTGTCGCGCAACCGGAACTGGGGTCAGCCGGAAATGATAACGTTTCTGGAACAGCTGTCGGTGGCCGCCACCAAACTGGGCTGGCGTGGCCTGTACATAGGGGACATCAGCCAGCCACGCGGCGGGCCGATGACCTCGGGGCATGCAAGCCACCAGATCGGCCTTGATGCAGATGTCTGGATGCTGCCCCCCAGCAGCCTGACGCTTAGCCGCGCGCAACGGGAAAGCATTTCCTCCATCTCCATCCGCACCGCTGATCAACGGTCGGTCAATTCGAACTGGACGCCGCAACACCAGGCGCTGCTGCAATCCGCAGCAATGGACGATCGGGTGGACCGCATTTTCGTGGCTGCCGCGGTCAAGATCCGGATGTGCCAGACCGCAACTGCCGCCGATACCCCGTGGCTGCAAAAGATCCGCCCCATCGCAGGGCATAACACCCATTTTCACATCCGCCTGAAGTGCCCTGCCGGATCCCGGAACTGCACACCGCAGACGCCGACGGTCAATGAGCTGTCCAAGGGCGGCAACGGCTGCGATGAGACCCTGTCCTGGTGGGTCACCGATTATCTGAACCCGCAAAGCGCACCCGCAGGCCCCGCCGTTCCCGCCAGCCCCTCGCCCCGCACCTTCACCATGGCCGATCTGCCCGCGCAATGTACCGACGTCTTGCGCGCACGCTGATCGCGTTTCCGCTGCTGGTTGTCATCGCGGCCCTGGCCTCGTGGCAACTGCCTGCAGGCGGCAACCATGCGACCACTTTTCGATGGACTGCGGATGACCCCCGTTTTGGCGGGTTTTCCGCGCTGGAGGTGTCACAGGACGGCAGTCGTTTCACCGCCATAACAGACAAGGGCAACTGGCTGACAGGCACGCTGCTGCGTGAAAAGCATCGGATCATTGGCGTGGATGCCACACCCCTGACAGCCCTGCGCGCCGAAAACGGCGAAGCGGTAAAAGTTGCGGATTCCGATTCGGAAGGCATGGCACTGGCCCCCGACGGCACTGCATTTGTCAGCTTCGAGCAGCGGATCGGCATCCGGCGATATGCCACCCTGAAGGCCACCCCGGTCCGCCTGCCCAACGGCCCCTTTGCAGAGCTTCCTTTCAACGGCGGGCTGGAGGCTGTGGCCCTTGACGGTGATACTGTCCTGACCATTCCCGAAATTCCCAATGGCGATACCTTTACCGTCTGGCGTCTGGCGTCTGGCGAATGGGTTCGGGATTTCGCCATTCCCCGGCGCGGGGTCTTCCGCGTGGCCGATGCCGATGTGCTGGACGACCATCTCTATATTCTGGAGCGGGCATTTCTGGGCCTCGGGTTTGCCACCCGCGTCCGCAGATTCGCGCTGAATGGCAGCGAGGAAACGACACTCTTCACCTCTCGCCCCGGAAAGTTCGACAATCTGGAGGGGCTTTCTGTCTGGCGGGATGGGCGGACGCTGGTTCTGACGATGATCTCGGATGACAACTTCATGCCGTTCGAGCGGACGGAGTTTGTTGAATACCGCTTTGCGGAGTGACCGATTTGCGGTATCCACCGTCCCCGCAAACCCCGGAGCCGCAATGACCCGCAACCTTATCCCCGGCATCATCGCGATGGCGCTGATTGTCGTCGCCTCGAACATCCTCGTGCAGATTCTGCTGGGGGACTGGCTTACGTGGGGGGCCTTTACCTATCCATTCGCATTTCTCGTTACGGATGTCACGAACCGGCTTTACGGTCCCGCGGCCGCACGCAAGGTCGTGGTTGCCGGCTTCATCACCGGGCTGATCTGTTCGCTGATCGGCACCCAGATCGATGGAGAGTTCGGCCCTCTGGTGACATACCGCGTTGCCTTGGCATCCGGGATGGCATTTCTGGTGGCACAGCTTCTGGATGTCGCGATCTTTGATCGTCTGCGGCGGGGCAGATGGTGGCGCGCCCCTGTCATTTCCACGCTGACAGGCTCCATCTTCGACACGGTTCTGTTCTTCGGAATCGCCTTTGCCGCCCCGCTGTCCTTTCTGGATCCTGCGGCCGATATCGCATGGGCGAATGAACCGGTGCCGATGCTGGGCGTGGGGCCGGCCTTGCCCCTGTGGATATCGCTGGCCGCAGCGGACTGGAGCGTGAAATTGTTCCTTGCCCTTGTGGCCCTTCTGCCCTTCCGCCTGATCGTGAAAAAAAGGATCGCCCAAATTGGGTGAGAGGCGTTGACATATGCCGAATCTGTGCCAACCTCCTAATTATCGGCAACGTATTTGAAAGGAGGTGATCCAGTGTCTAGAGTGATATTGGAGAGACGCGTCGGGACAGTTCGGGAGAATGTAAGCTAGAGGCAGCCCTCTGGCGGAACGCCAACCGAATTGGGGTGACACCTAACTGGCTCATCTCCTTGGATCTCGGAAAGGGTCGTCGGAAATGGCGACCCTTTCTCTATGTTGAAGCATGCTGCACATTACCCCTGCCATCACGATCGCCGACTGGGAACTGACCGAAACGTTCATGCGTGCTTCGGGTCCCGGCGGGCAGAATGTGAACAAGGTTTCCTCCGCCGTTGAGCTGCGGTTCGAGGCCGAACGCTCCCCCAATCTGTCTGATCCCGTCAAGACCCGGCTGAAACGGCTGGCTGGACGGCGTTGGACAAATGAGGGGGCCCTTGTTCTGCAGGTTGATGAAACCCGCAGTCAGCTCCGGAATCGCGAAATTGCACGTGAAAGGCTGGCCGATCTGATCAGGCAGGCGCTGGTTGCGCCCAAACGGCGCATCGCGACAAAGCCGACGCTTGGCAGCCAGCGTCGGCGCTTGGCGGCCAAGGCAAATCGCGGTGCCATAAAGGCAGGGCGCGGCCGCATTCAAGATGAGGAATAGGGGCGCCCTGCGCATTCCGTTTCGGAATGTCACAAGGCGCCCACAGGCAGATTATTTGCCGTTCACGACCGACAGGCCACGCAGGATATCGACGGCATAGGCCAGCTGATAATCCTCTTCCCGCAGTTTTGCAGTTTCTTCGACCAGCGCACGATCAGCCTCAAGCTGCTGACGCTCTTCATCCGTCATCGAATCATTCGACAGAATGCCCCGCAACGAGGATTCCGAACGCGGAGCCCGCGCGGATGTCGTCTCTGCGCTGTCGGGTGTGGTTTCCAGATCACGTGCAGGCTGATCCACCACAATATCGGGTGATACGCCAAGCGCCTGGATACTGCGACCGGACGGTGTGTAATACCGTGCGGTGGTCAGGCGCATTGCGCCCTCTCCCCGGACCGGAATGACCGTCTGGACAGAGCCTTTGCCAAAGCTCTTGGTGCCGACAACGATCGCACGCTTATGATCCTGCAGCGCACCCGCCACGATTTCCGAGGCCGAGGCGGAACCGCCGTTGATCAGCACGACTATCGGCTTGCCATCCACCAGATCTCCCGGGGTTGCATTGTAGCGCTCGTTGTCCTGATCGTTCCGGCCACGGGTGGAAACAATTTCGCCCTGTTCGATAAACGCATCGGACACCTTGATCGCCTGCGTCAGCAGACCGCCCGGGTTGTTGCGCAGATCCAGAACGACGCCGTTCACGTTGTCCATGCCGCCCAGCTCGTCCACACGCTTCTTCAGTTCCTCCTCCACACCGGGATAGGTCTGATCGTTGAAGGTGGAAACACGCAGGACGATGGTATGCCCGCCCACGGTGCTGGAGCGTACAGCCGTCAGCTTGATCGTATCGCGCACCAGTGACACGTCGAACGGCTCGGCCCGACCCTCGCGCAGAATGCTGATCACAATCTCGGACCCGACCGGCCCGCGCATTTTTTCAACGGCCTGATCCAAGGGCAGACCCTGCAACGATTCCCCGTCAACCGCGACGATGAAATCGCCAGGCTGGATACCGGCAGCGGCGGCCGGCGTATCATCCATCGGCGTGACGACTTTGACAAAGCCGTCCTCCTGCGTCACCTCGATCCCGAGGCCGCCGAATTCGCCGCGTGTCTGTACCTGCATATCATCGAAATCATCCGGCGGCAGATAGCTGGAATGCGGGTCCAGCGAGGTCAGCATGCCGTTGATCGCGGCATCGATCAGCTTCTGGCTGTCCACATCCTCGACATATTGCTTGCGAATGCGATCAAATACATCGCCGAACAGATCAAGCTGCTCATAGACGGACGTATCGTGCCGTTGTTCCTGCGCGATCAGCGGCGCGGCCAATTGCGTGGTGGCCAGAACGCCTGCCACGGTACCGCCCAAAGCGGCCAGAACATATTTCCTCATACCCGTCCCATCATTCCTGCGTTTGCGCAAACCATGTCGCCGGATCGACCGGGCCGGTTCCCTGACGCAATTCCAGATACAGCGTTTCCGTTTCACCCGAACCTTGCGGCCCACTTCGGGTAGAAGTGGTTCCCTGATCCAGAAAATCCACCAGACCCTGATCACCGCCCGGCATCAAGCCCAAAGCCGCACCGGCCGGTACAACCTCACCTACCTCGCCATACACCGTTTCCAGCCCGGCAATCACCATCAGATACCCTTCTCCCGGCTCAAGCATCATCACATTTCCGTAGCCCTGAAGGGGCCCGCGGTACCGTATGGTTGCCGCATAGGGCGCTGTCACCAGCGCACCGGGGCGGGCGGCAAGGATGATGCCAGGGCGGCGTACACCGGCCTGATCGCTTTCGTTCGCGCCCCGCACGATCGTTCCATGTACGGGCAGCGGCAACGTTCCCTTTGCAGCCACGAAACCCGCAGGCATCCCCCCCGGATCAAGCTGCCGGGCAAAGGCATCCAGCGAGTCCGAGCTTTCCAGCAGGGCACGCAGCACGGCCGGATCATCGGTAAACCTTCGGGGCAGATCCGTCCGGTCGGAAATGGCCTGACCCAGAGCCGTCCGCGCCTCCTGCGCCACACGCAGTCCTTCGGCCAATGTAGCCGCAGAGGCACGTTGCACATCCCCAAGCTCTTTCAGTTCGGTCAACCGCGCCTCGATCGCATCGGCCTCTGCCTGAAGCGCGGGTGCGATATCGGCAAGGATAAGCCCCGTCTGCACGGTTGCCAGCGGCCCCCCGGGGTGCAGCATCAGCATCGGGCCGGGATCCCCCTCCATCCGCGCCAGCGCTCCCAGAAGCTGCGAGACATCCGACCGCTTCTGCCCCTGATCCTGACGCAGCGCCGCTTCCCGCAGGGCCACCTGTCGCAGGCTTTCCCGCAGGGCGGCCAACCCGTCTTCGTAGTTGCCGATGGTTTCGGTCAGGGCCTTTACCCTGTCACGCCCCGTGCGGGCGGCCTGCATGTTCGAAACCGCCTCGCGCAGCCCTGCCGCTGCCGATTGTGCTTGCGCGGCCACGTCCTGTGCATGGGCAGGTGCCACCAGACACAAGCTCAGAAGGGCCGCGCGTGCAATCATCCGATAAGGCTCTTGCCTGTCATCTCGGACGGTTGGGGCAGTCCCATCAGCTGCAACAGCGTGGGGGCCACATCTGCCAGCCGTCCAGCCCGCAACGTTGCGCCTTCGGGGCCACCGACCAGCACCACCGGAACCGGATTGGTCGTATGTGCCGTGTGGGGGCCGCCGGTGACAGGGTCCACCATGGTTTCACAGTTGCCGTGGTCCGCGATGACCAGCATGGCACCGCCTGCCTGCTCCAACTCCTCCAGCGCCTGCCCAAGACCGGTATCAACGGCCTCGCATGCGGCCATTGCCGCCTCCAGCACCCCCGTGTGACCGACCATATCCGGATTGGCAAAATTGACGACGATCAGATCGTAGCCGTGGCGGATTGCACCGACCAGTTGCTCGGCCACCTCCGGCTCCGACATTTCGGGCTGCATGTCATAGGTGGCAACCTTGGGAGATTGCGGCATGAAGCGGTCCTCATCCGCGAATGGCTGTTCACGCCCCCCGTTCAGAAAGAACGTGACATGGGGGTATTTCTCCGTCTCGGCCAGCCGGAACTGGGTTTTGCCCTGCGCTGCCACCCATTCGCCCAGGGTGTTCACGATGGATTGCTTGGGGAAGGCCGAGGCCATGTAACGGTCATGTTCAGACGAATAATCGACCATGCCGATCATGCCCGCCCAATTCACCGCACGGCGCGGCGCGGCCTCGAATGACGGATCGCCCAGCGCTGCCAGAATTTCCCGCGCGCGATCCGCACGGAAATTCAGGCAGAAGAAGCCATCCCCGTCCCGGGCGCCTGCATAACCGCCAATCACCGTGGGCGGAATGAATTCATCGGTTTCGCCACGGGCATAGGCTGCTTCGATGGCCTCGGCCGCGGTGGCAGCAGCCTCGCCCTTGGCATCGACCATGGCATCGGCGGCACGCATGACGCGCTCCCAGCGGTTATCGCGGTCCATCGCGTAATAGCGCCCGGATACGGTGCCGATCGTTACCCCGTCCGGCAGGGAGTCCGTCAGCTCATGCAGGAACTTCATTGCGGAAGACGGCGCAACATCGCGCCCGTCGGTCACAAGATGCAGCACGACGGGCACGCCGCCGGATGCAACTGCCCGTGCCGCAGCCATGAGATGCAGGATATGCCCGTGAACACCGCCGTTGGACAGGACACCCATCAGATGCGCCGCCCCGCCCGAGGCTTTCATCGCACCGATGAAGGCAGTCAGCGTTTCATTGCTGAAGAACGATCCATCCTCGATCGCCAGATCGATCTGCCCCAGATCCATCGCCACCACGCGGCCCGCACCGATATTGGTATGGCCCACCTCCGAATTGCCCATCTGCCCTTTGGGCAAACCCACATCGGGGCCGAAGGTGGTCAGCGTGGCATGCGGGCAGGTGGCCATCAGCCGGTCCATGTTCGGCGTTTTTGCCAGATGCGGGGCATTCGCGGTTTTCTCGTCGCTCAGGCCCCAGCCATCAAGGATGCATAGGATGACGGGTTTCGGTGGCATTGGCGTCTCCGTGGTTTCGTCCGTTGTAGGGCGGGCGGAACAGTGCCGCAACCGTCAGCCGCGCTGCTTCTGGCGCATGCGAAAGCGGGCACGATCCTCATCGTTGTATTCCCCGATGCATCGGGGGCAGGAAACACCGTGTTCATAATCGGCGTGGCTGCGATCCTCGGGGGCAACCGGGCGGCCACAGGCATGGCACATCCTGTATTTCCCCTGCCCCAGACCATGGGTTACGGATACGCGTTTGTCGAACACATAGCATTCGCCCTGCCAGAGGCTCTGCTCCTCGGGCACTTCCTCAAGATACTTCAGGATGCCGCCCTTCAGGTGGAAAACATCCTCCACCCCCTGCCCCAACAGATAGTTCGTCGATTTCTCGCACCGGATTCCGCCCGTGCAGAACATGGCAATCCGTTTGCCGGCGAAACGCTCACGGTTCTCCTCCCACCAGGCGGGGAAATCTCCGAAGCTGGTGGTTGCCGGGTCGATCGCCCCCTTGAAGGTGCCGATCTCCACCTCGTAATCGTTGCGCGTGTCGATCACGGCCACATCGGGATCAGAGATCAGCGCATTCCAATCGGCCGGCGCCACGTAATGGCCGGTTCCCGTCTGCGGATCCACGTCAGGCTGATGCATCGTGACGATCTCGCGCTTCAGACGCACCTTGAGGCGGTCGAATGGAAACGTCTCGGACGTGCTTTCCTTCCATTCCAGGCCATCGCATCCCGGCAGGGCGCGCAGGGCCGCCAGCACGGTATCGATCCCCTCGCGCGATCCGGCGATCGTGCCGTTCACCCCTTCGGGCGCAATCAGCAAGGAGCCGCGCACACCCGCATCTGCCGCAACCGTACGCAGGGGCGCGATCAGGGCGGACGGGTCGGGAAAGCGGGCGAAATGATAAAGTGCGGCAATGATGATCATGCACAGCCAGATGCGCCGAATCGCCGATTAAATCAAGACCCGCGCCTGTGCCTGCCATTGACGATGCCGTTCCCGCCTTTTACGCCTGCGCATGGCTTTCGCGGAGGAGGAACCGATGGACGCCCTGATCGTCATCGATATGCAGCCTGATTTTTGCCCGGGTGGTGCTCTGGCTGTTGCCGGGGGGGATGACATCGTCGCCCCCATCAATGCCATGATGGACCGCTTCGGCATCGTGGTCGCGACGCAGGATTGGCATCCGGCAGATCATTCCAGCTTTGCCGATGTGCAGGGGCAGCCCCCCTATTCGCAGATGGAAATGCCCTACGGCCCGCAGGTTCTGTGGCCCAGGCATTGCGTGCAGGGCACATTGGGCGCGACATTGCACCCCAAGCTGCGATCCGACCGCGCCGATCTGATCCTGCGCAAAGGGTTCCGGCCCGAGATCGACAGTTATTCGGCCTTTTTCGAGAATGACCGCGTTACCCCTACGGGTCTGGACGGCTACCTACGCAACAGGGGCGTAACAGATCTGGTGCTTTGCGGCCTCGCGACCGATTTCTGCGTGGCCTATTCGGCCATGGATGCGGCAAAGGCCGGATACCGCGTGCGGGTGGCGATGAACGCCTGCCGCGCGATTGACCTGAACGGATCGCTTGCCTTGGCCTGCGATGCAATGCGCGCCAGTGGCGTGATCTTGGAGGAATGAACCTATGGTCGATATCGCAACGCGCGTGCACAACCACAAATGGAAAATTGACCCCATCGTGCGGTCGCTGATCGATACCGATTTCTACAAACTTCTGATGTGCCAGTCCATCTTCCGGAACAAGCCGGATACGCAGGTCAAATTCAGCCTGATCAACCGCACCAAGACCATCCGCCTTGCCGAACTGGTGGATGAGGGGGAATTGCGCCAGCAGCTGGACCACGTTCGCAGCCTGCGCCTGACCCGCGGCGAAAGCACTTGGCTGCGCGGCAATACCTTTTACGGCAAACGCCAGATGTTCCGCCCCGATTTCATGGAGTGGTTCGAAAATCTAGAGCTGCCGCCATACCAGCTGGAAAAGAAGGACGGCCAATACGAGCTGACATTCGAAGGTTCATGGCCCGAGGTGATGCTGTGGGAAATTCCCGCCCTTGCGATTCTGGTGGAATTGCGCTCTCGCGCTGTATTGGAACGCCTTGGCCGGTTCGAGATCCAGGTGCTTTACGCCCGTGGCATGACCAAGCTGTGGGAGAAGATCGAGCGGCTGAAGCAGATCCCCGATCTGAAGATTGCCGATTTCGGCACCAGACGCCGCCATTCGTTCCTCTGGCAGGACTGGTGCGTGCAGGCCATGCTGGAAGGCCTGGGGGACAAGTTTCTCGGGACATCCAACTGCCTGATCGCCATGCGCCGCGAAGTGGAGGCGATCGGAACCAATGCGCATGAGCTGCCGATGGTCTATGCCGCACTGGCCAATGACGATGCCGAACTGGCGCAGGCCCCCTATCGCGTGATGGCCGATTGGCACGAAGAGCATGACGGCAATCTGCGGGTCATGCTGCCCGACACTTTCGGCACGACCGGCTTTCTGGAACGGGCCCCCAACTGGCTGACGACATGGACCGGCATCCGCATCGATTCAGGTGATCCGGCGCAGGCGGCTGAACGGGCCATCGCGTGGTGGGAAAGCCGGGGCGAGGACCCGCGTGAAAAGCTTGTCATCTTCTCGGACGGGCTGGATGTCGACAAGATCGAGGAATTGCATCACCGGTTCCGCGGCAGGGTGAAGGCCTCGTTCGGCTGGGGCACCATGCTGACCAATGATTTCCGCGGACTGGTGCCCGACGGCGCGCTGGATCCCTTCAGCCTTGTATGCAAGGCCGTTTCGGCGAATGGCCGCCCGACGGTCAAGCTGTCGGACAATCCCAACAAGGCGCTTGGCCCCAAGGACGAGATCGAACGCTACAAACGTGTGTTCGAGGTCGGCGTCCAGCAGGCGCAAGAGGTGAAAGTATGACAAATCTGCCCTACCGTCCCTGCGTTGGCGTGATGCTGATCAATGCCCAGGGGCATATATTCGCCGGGCGGCGGATCGATAGCGATGCGCCGGCGTGGCAAATGCCCCAGGGCGGCATCGACAAAGGGGAAAAGCCCCGCGCCGCCGCCCTGCGCGAATTGTGGGAGGAAACCGGCGTCACCGAGGATCTGGTGACCTTTGTCGCCAAGACGGATGACTGGGTCACCTACGATCTGCCGCCCGAACTTCTGGGCCGGATATGGGGCGGCAAATACTGCGGCCAGCGTCAGAAGTGGTTTCTGTTCCGCTTTGACGGCAGGGACGACCAGATCCGCATCGATGGGGAGCATCCCGAGTTTGCCGAATGGAAGTGGATCGGGGCCGATGAGATGATTGCCGCAATCGTCCCGTTCAAACGCGCGGTCTATGAACAGGTCGTGACTGCATTCCGCGCGCATCTGGCCTGATCGCGGCGGGCCCCTATGTTGAAACCGGAAGAAGGAGATTTCCATGTCCATCCGCATCAATGACATCGCCCCCGACTTTACCGCCGAGAGCACCGCAGGCACGATCCGTTTCCATGACTGGATCGGTGACGGTTACGCCATCGTGTTCAGCCACCCGCGTGATTTCACGCCCGTATGCACCACCGAATTCAGCGCCGTGGCACAGCTGGCGGGCGAATTCGCCAAGCGGAACACCAAGGTGATCGGTGTTTCCGTCGACACCGTCGAAGAGCATGCGAAATGGAAGCATGATATCGAGGCGGTGGCGGGCAATCCTGCCGATTTTCCGATCATCGATGATACCTCCCTGGCCGTTTCCAAGGCCTATGACATGCTGCCCGCTGAATATTACACCCCGACCGAAGGGCGCACGCCGGCCCATACCGCCACTGTACGGACGGTCTATCTGGTGGGGCCGGACAAGAAGGTACGCCTGACCATTTCCTATCCGATGTCAGTCGGCCGCAACTTTGCCGAGATCCTGCGCGCTCTGGATGCCGTACAGGCCACCGACGGCGTACCGATCGCAACCCCCGCCAACTGGCAGCCCGGTCAGGATGTGATCGTGGCACTCAGCCTCAACGACGATCAGGCCCGTGAAAAATTCGGCGATCTGGACATCAAGCTGCCCTATCTGCGCTTTGCAAAACAGCCCGGAGCCTCGAAATGACGGGCAGCCTGTTTCCGCAAAAATCCTACCCCATTCTGCCGGTTGTCGGGGAGGACGAAGGGTACCCCGTTCACCGCATTTTCTGCGTTGGTCAGAATTACGCCGATCACGCCAAGGAAATGGGGTCTAGCGTCGACATGGAGGCGCCCTTCTATTTCATGAAGGATGCAAGCACCCTGGTGCAATCGGGGGCAACCGTGCCCTATGCGCCGGGCACTGAAAATCTGCATTATGAAATGGAGCTGGTGATTGCCATCGGCGCCCCCCTGTTCCAAGCCACCGAAGCAGAGGCAGAAGCCGCGATCTACGGCTACGCTTCCGGCCTGGACATGACGCGACGCGATCTGCAGGCGGCTGCCAAACAGAAAGGCCGCCCGTGGGATTTTGCGAAGAATTTCGAGCAGTCCTCGATCATTGCCCCCATTACCAGAAAAGAGGCGATGGGGCCGATCGCGGATCAACGCCTGTGGCTGACGCTGGATGGCGACATCAAACAGGACAGCAAACTGTCGGCCATGGCCCGTGGTTGTGCCGAGGTTCTCAGCTACCTTTCGCGTTTCTACCACCTGCAGCCCGGTGATCTGTTGATGACGGGCACACCTGCCGGCATCGGCCCTGTCGTGGCCGGAAGCGTGGTTCGGGGCGGCATTGACGGGCTTGACCCGGTAACCGTCACCTATTCTGCCGCTGAATGAATGGAATTGGCGGGCGTATCAGGATATGCCCGCCAACCCGCGCATGATCCTGCCTGCGCCCGCATCGCGCAGCGCAAAGGACGAGGCCTTTCTTGCGCCGCGCGGCCGGAAGGCTTAGCTGGGGCACGACAAAGGCGGCGCGGATATCCATGACCATACATCTGTACAAAAGCGATTTGCCCGACGGCCTCGACCTAGGCCCGGTTGTGGCAATTGACACGGAAACCATGGGCCTTGATCCGCGGCGCGACAGATTGTGCGTGGTGCAACTGTCTTCGGGCAATGGCCACGCCCATCTGGTCCAGATTACGAAGGGCCAGAAAAGCGCGCCGAACCTTGAACGGTTGCTGGCCGATCCGGAAGTTCTGAAGCTGTTCCATTTCGGGCGCTTCGACATCGCTGCGCTTTATGCCGCCTTCGGCGTCACGACCGCCCCGGTCTGGTGCACGAAAATCGCCTCGCGGATGATCCGCACCTTTACCGACCGGCACGGATTGAAGCATCTGCTGTCGGAAATGGTGGGCGTGGACGTATCAAAGCAACAGCAGACGTCGGATTGGGGCGCAGATGTGCTGACACAGGCACAAAAGGAATATGCAGCGTCCGATGTGCTGCATCTTCATGCCCTGATGCGGGAACTGGAGCGGCGGCTGCAACGCGAAGACCGGATGGAGCTTGCACAGAGCTGCTTTGATTTTCTGCCGACGCGCGCCAAGTTGGACCTTATGGGATGGGACGAACCCAATGACATCTTCCACCACTGACTATCTGGGCACCGCCCGCCGCGTGATCGGAATAGAGGCTGCCGCCCTCGTGACATTGGCAGAGGCGCTGGATGACAGCTTTGTTGCCGCCGTTGGCATGATCCTCGGGGCGCGGGGGCGTGTGATCGTGTCCGGCATGGGAAAATCGGGCCATATCGCCCGCAAGATCGCTGCCACCTTCGCCTCCACCGGCACACCTGCGCAATTCGTGCATCCGGCCGAGGCGAGCCATGGGGATCTGGGCATGGTCACCGCCGAGGATGTGGTACTGGTGCTGTCCTATTCCGGTGAAACGCCGGAACTTGCAAATCTGATCGCCCATACACGCCGCTTTTCCATTCCGATGATAGGGATCGCCTCACGCGCGGACTCCACGCTCCTTCGCCAGTCGGATGTGGCTCTGGTTCTGCCCTCCGCCCCAGAAGCCTGCGGAACAGGTATCGTGCCCACCACATCCACCACCATGACACTGGCGCTTGGCGATGCCCTGGCGCTGGCGCTGATGGAACATCGTGAATTCACGCCAGCCCAGTTCCGCGTTTTCCATCCCGGTGGCAAACTGGGTGCCAAGCTGGCCCATGTGCGGGATCTGATGCACAGCGACCTGCCGCTGGTTCCTGTGGACATGCCGATGACCGAGGCGCTGCTTGTCATGAGCGGCAAGGGCTTTGGCGTTCTGGGCGTGGTCGACGGCGACAGGCTGGCCGGTGTGATCACCGACGGGGATTTGCGGCGCCACATGGACGGGCTGCTATCCCACCGCGCGGCCGAGGTGATGACCACCGCGCCCCGCACCATCGGCCCCGATGCCCTGGCCGAGCAGGCGGTGGCCATCATGCAGGAACGCAAGATTACCGCCCTGTTCGTTGTCAGGGATGGTGCCCCGGTCGGCCTGATCCATATCCATGACTGCCTGCGGGCCGGAGTTATCTGATATGGCGCGGATCCGGGACCGGCATTCACGGCTGGTGGCATTGCTCAAGATAGTTCTGCCGCTGGTCGCGCTTGTCATGCTGTCCACGATCTTTCTGGTATCCCGCACGATCGATCCGGAAGATGCCCTTCCCTATTCGACGGTGGATATCGAAGGCCGCGCAATGGATCCGCGACTGACATTGCCCACATGGTCGGGTGTGACGGCGGATGGCGCCCTGCTGAGCATTGCCGCCGCCGAGGCGCGCCCCCCGACCAAGGATCGCCCCGCCAGCATGACGGCGATGCGGGTGGATCTGAACACGCAGGACGGCGTCCGCACCCGCATGCAATCCGCATCGGGCATATATGACCCCAATGGCGGCCAGGTTACCCTGACAGGGCAGGTGCATATCTATAATTCGCAGGGCTATGACATCCGCATGCCCGAGGCGAACATGTTTCTGGACCGCACGGAAATGACAGGTGACGGCCCGATCACGGCACAGGCCCCCATGGGGCAGCTGACTGCGGGCGGAATGACGCTGACCGTCGGACAGGCCGGCGCGGGAAATTACCTGCTGGACTTCACCGACGGGGTCAAGCTGATATACACGCCAACAAAGGAATGATGTTTTGAGAGGATCCATGCTGAAAGCGACGCTCGTGCTGGCTTCATTGGCCATGGCTCCGATCATGGCCTCTGCCCAGGGGGCCCAGATTGACCTTGGAACAGCCGAACAGGATACGTCGGCCCCTGTCAGCGTCGATGCCGATCAGCTTTCGGTCGATCAGGCAACGGGAATGGCGACCTTCAGCGGGAATGTCCGCGTGGCGCAGGGTGACCTGCGGCTGGCCGCGGGGGAGGTTCGCGTGGAATACGGCACCGAGCAGAACGAGATCCGCACCATGCATGCCACCGGCGGCGTCACCCTGGCCAATGCCGAAATCGCAGCCGAGGCGAAAGAAGCAAGCTACACCATCGCCTCGGGTGAGGTGATTATGACCGGCGATGTCATCCTGACCCAAGGGCCAAGCACCATGTCGGGTCAGCGACTGGTTCTGGATCTGGAATCGGGCAATGGCCGGATGGAGGGACGGGTACAGACCCTGTTCCAGCCGGGTGCACGCCAGTGAACGCCACAGGCCTGGAAATCCGGAACCTGCAGAAGAGCTATCGCCGGCGCACCGTGATCCGCGATGTCTCCCTCACGTTGAACCGGGGTGAGGTGGTGGCCCTGCTGGGACCGAACGGATCGGGCAAGACCACCTGCTTCTATTCTATCGCGGGGCTTGTAACACCCGAAAGCGGCGCGGTCGTGCTGGACGGGCGCGACGTGACGGCGCTGCCGATGTATCGTCGCGCACGGCTCGGGATCGGCTATCTTCCGCAGGAAGTCTCTATTTTCCGCGGACTGACGGTGGAGGACAATATCCTGGCCGTGCTGGAGATCCGCGAGCCCGACCGACATCGCCGACGCGAACGCCTGGAAGAGCTGTTGACCGAATTCTCGATTACGCATATCCGCCGCTCTCCGGCGCTGGCCCTTTCGGGCGGGGAACGTCGTCGTGCCGAGATTGCGCGCTGCCTTGCCGCCGATCCGCATTACGTTCTGCTGGACGAGCCCTTTGCCGGCGTGGATCCCATCGCGGTGGCCGAAATCCGCCATCTGGTGCATGATCTGAAAACACGTGGACTGGGCGTTCTTATCACCGACCATAACGTTCGCGAGACGTTGGGCATCGTGGACCGCGCCTATATCCTGCACGACGGGACGATCCTGAAAAACGGGACGACCGAGGAAATCGTGGCGGATCCGATGGTTCGTCAGGTTTATCTGGGCGATAGCTTTTCTCTTTCCTGAATCTGTGTCTGTCACGAATCGTTGACGTTTGACGGGGCCTGACGCCCAATCAGGGGGTGCGTAAATTCGCCGCCCCATGCCCGGTGGACTGGATTTTGCCCGCGAACCCCCCATCATTGAATCATGGGGCTTTCGTGTCCCGTAAGTTCGAAGGAGGAAAAAACCATGCGTTACCAGATTAGTGGCAAGCAGATCGACATCGGCGAGGCACTCCAGACCCATGTACAATCCGAACTGAACGAAGTGGTCGAAAAATATGCCCAGCGCCCGACCGACGCTGTCATAATTTTCTCACGCATGGCACACGAATATACCTGCGAGGCGATGATCCACCTTTCGACCGGCCTGAATGCCTCCGCCAAGGGCCGCGCGACCGAGATCTATGCCGCATTCGAGGCGGCGCGCGAAAAAATGGACAAACAGTTGCGTCGTTACAAACGTCGCCTGCGCGATCACCATCGCGACCGTACGACGCCTGTTGAATTCGGCGGCGCATCCTCATATATCCTCGCGCCGACTGACGAGGCTGAAAGTGCGACATCAGAGGGGGATGAACCCATGATTATCGCAGAGATGGAGGCGAAGGTGCCTGCCATTACCGTAGGCGAAGCAGTCATGCAGCTAGAGCTTGGAGGCCAGAAGATGCTGGTCTTCCGAAATGAAGGACACGGAGGCGTGAATGTCGTATATCGTCGCGATGACGGTAATATCGGCTGGATCGATCCGCGCAACGCCGGATAGATACCAAGTCCGGTCGGAGATGCCATGGAACTGACGAAAATTCTCGCCCCGGAGGCCGTTCGTGTGATCGGCCATCTGACCAGCAAGAAGCGCCTGTTTCAGGAGCTGGGGGACCTCGCAGGCACTGCCTACGGCATGACCCCCGCCAGCGCGACCGACGGGTTGCAGGAACGCGAGGGCCTTGGCCCCACCGGTGTGGGCCATGGCATCGCCCTGCCCCATGCCCGGCTGCACAGCCTGCCGGGTATTCAGGGCATGTTCATCCGTCTTGAAAAACCGCTGGATTACGATTCCGTCGACCGTCAGCCTGTCGATCTGATTTTTGCCCTGTTCGCGCCCAAGGATTCAGGTGTTGATCACCTAAAGGCGTTGGCATTGGTATCGCGCACGATGCGCGACCCACAGATTTGCCAGAAGCTGCGCGCCAATACCGATCCGGCCAAGCTTTATGCCATCCTGACCGAGGCGCGCGCCTCGCAGGCAGCCTAACTCTCGTCGCGCCACTGCCCGAAGCCGAAGGCGTCATAATCACGCTGGTAGGCTTCGCGGGCAGTATCCTCGATCTCGTCATCCACCAGCGCCGCCAGCGGCACGCTACCCACAGGGACCGAGGCCCCCAGAACCGGGGCCGGACGATCCAGCTGGCTGGCAAGATAGGCCAGCCCTTCGGCCAAGCGGTTCTCGCGCAGGATCAGGTCCGGCGCACGCAACTGGCCAAACCCTTCCAGCATAGCTTGCTGCGTGGCAAAGCCTGCCTCGGCCCGAACCCCCGACTGCCCCGACGTATGCAGTTTCAGATACCGCAAGAAAGCCACAAAGGCGGCCCGATGCTCTTCGAACGGCATCTCCTGCCCCACGGGCGGCAAGGGCACACCAAAGCGGCGTACTAGCTGTTGGCGTATTCCCGGCAGGGCGCCGGTGATCAACTGGTTGGAAAACGCCGCATAGGCCCGCGCCAAGGGGTGCCGCAATACGGTAAAGCTCAACGGGGCACCCTGTGCCTCCCGCCATTGGCGCAACGAACGCTGGTCCATCCGTTCGATGACGCCATCCCCCAATTCGGACAGCCATGCCACGACCTGTTCATCCGGCCCGTTCCGCATCGGCAGATACATGGCCGGGGCATCCTTGGCTGCGACAAAAGTCGGAACCGACGGACCGCGGCGCGGCTCGAAATTCGGAATGCGCGCAAAATCGAACCGGTCGATGCGGGCCAGTGCCTCGGTGACGGCCTCGGGGTTTTCCAGCTTTTCCGACAGAGGGGCCGGATTCTGTTTTTTCAATTTGCTGTCGGGTTCGGCCAGCCGCGCCTCGACCCCCAGAAACTTTGCAAGGCCGTTCAGAACATTGATGTCCTGGATATCTTCATAGTCGATATGGAAGGCGGTCTGGCCCGTTATCTGTAACTGCCGCATGACACCCGCATAAAAATGGCCCAGGTTGTCCAGATGCTCTTCGAACCCTTCGGGGTCGAAATGCACCTTGGCGTTCCGGACATTGCCCGCATGGGTCAGCTTCCATTGCCCCGTCGCCCGCGCGATCAACAGTGAGGTATAGGATTCCAGCGGATTGCGCGTCAGGATGATTTTGGCACAGCTGGGGTCGTTCAGGACCGCCTCGGTAATGCGGACGTCATGGTCCTGAAACTGGCGAAACCCGGCAAGGCCCTTGGTTTGGTCGCGCATGGCGGCCAATGTCGCCAGCGGATCCCGGTCACGTTCCGCCAGGGAAATGCCGAACATCTCGGTCTGGTTCAATTGCCCCATGAAGGCCGGATTGAAAACCTCCCCATGGCAGGTGACGCCTTCCATCGCATTCAGATTCGCTTCCAGAAAATTGGAACCGGTCCGCATCGCGGCAAACATTGCAAAACTTGTGAAGGTCATCTCAACTTACCAGTAAGGGGTGGCCGTGCCGGTCGGGCGTGTGAAACTGGTCATTGGCGGGATAATCCCCCATGACCATAGGCTGCATGCCCTGATTGCGAAGATCCTGCAAGAAGCGGCCAAATCCGGCCAGATCGACGATCTCGGGGGGCTGCGTCAGCCGGGGGCGCAGGCGGGGGGCAATTTCCTCGACCAGAAGCTGCAGAAGCTCCAGCGGATCATCCAGAAATTCGGACAGGTTCCACACGCGCACACGGGCCTTGACCCAGTGGCGGGACAGAAGCTCCAGAAACTCCATCTCGATCCGCTGCAGACGTGCGGCCTCACGCCGGATTTCCGAAAACGGCAGGCCGGACCGATAAAGAGGCACCGCCCATGCACCGCTGATAACCGAAATCTGGGCATTCGGATCCGCCGCAATGAAGCCGTTCAGCTTCTGGTTATCGGCAGGCCCGAATTGGAAGCATTGCCGCTCCGGTGTCGTGTTCCAGATCAGGCTGGTCAGGAAACTCTTGGGATTGTAATCGCGCAAGGAGGCGGAATCGGAAAGCCCCCCTTCGATGATCGTGTCACCGCCTGAAAACTCGGCCCGCCCCGGCGCGAACAGATGCCCGTGGACACGGCTTTCGGTGACCTTGGCCAGCCAGTCGGGGAAGTCGGGCATAAGATCCGAGAACCCCTGGAACATCGAATAGGGACCTGCGGTCTTGCCGTTCTCAAAATTGTCGACCGGAAAACGCCCCTGGTTATAAAGCCCCGCCCGGCCCCGCAGCCTGCGCTCTCTGGCCGCGGAAAACAGCCGGTCGATCCGCCCCGGATTGGGCTCTGACCGCTGAACGCCTTCGGGGCAATCGCCCAGGAATGTCTCATACAGCTCATCGGCATGCGCCCATGCCTTGCGCGCGACAAAGCAGTCCGACCGCCGCAAAAGCGGAATGTGATCGTCATAGAAGATGTGCGGCTTACCCTGGAAATCGAACTTGAACAGCGTCAGGGAACGGCTCTCGATGGCCGTGGAATAGCGGCGGACCAAAGTCTGGAAATAGCTTTCATCAGGGATCCACACCCGGCTGAAATAGCGATCGTGCGCCTGCCGTTCGGGGTTGTCCAGAATGGCTGTCAACGTCCTGCGGCTTAGACACCACCATTGGCTGCCAAGGTGCGGGACCATGCCCGAAGGGATACGTCGCCTGATGCCCAGACGGCGCTGAAGCCGGACCGACATGTCGAACAGCCGACGATGCCTGCGCCAGGAGAAGGGGAAAAACAAGCGGAACCGCTCGATGTTCAGACCACCTATCGTCCAGCCCACCTCCTCGGTAGTGACGGACTCGATAAAATCGGTATCGGGGCGATCCTGCAGATAGGCGATCAAATCAGCCGCAGGGCGCAATGGCAGACACGAGCCGGAGCAGAGATAGACATGCTGCACATCGGGAAATGTTTTCAGCATGACCTGCGATGCTGCCTGCGTGGCCGCGACCAGGTTCCACCCTCCCCATTGGCAGCGATAGCGGGGGCTGAACTTTACCAGTTTGCGCACATCGGACAGTTCGTCGCGCATTTCCCGTACCAGACGGTATCGCACGCGGCTGTCTACATGGATCACCACGGGGCAGCCCTGCTTGGCCCAATGCCGTGCAACCTCGGCCGCGCGATCCAGTGCGGTATGGCACAGCATGACAAATCCGACGCTCATGCCCAATTCCCCTTGGAAATGAGGCCCAGAATTTCGAGCTGCCGCCAGTTCACATATTGCTCGCTCCACCGGGTCCATAGCTTCGGCTCTTGCGACAGCTGTTCCTGATAGGCGGCATATTCGCGGCTCTGGGCGTAATGTTCACCCCGTCGCATCTCTTCCTCGGCCTTGGCACCAAAGGTATCGATGAATTTCGCGTGCATCAGGCAGCCTGACACCTGCTCTCCGCCCCAGCGGTCATAGGTGTTGTTCAGACCACGCGGCAGCATCATGTGGGTAGAGCTGATATAGGCATAGCGCCTGTGCCATCGCACCAGCGGAATCTTGTTCAATGCCGGGGCGGCAAACGGATTATCACCGAAAAAGGCCCTGCCACGGGGGCCACCCTGTATCCAGACATTGCCGAACTGCCCGTTCCGGCTGATCTGGTAATTGCCCGTATCGAACCATGAGGCGATCTTGAACGGGTCCTGCCCCTCGCGATAAGGCTCCTCGCCGATGGCACCGCGCGGATACATATCCAGCAGCATTGCCGACATCGACCGCAGGGAACAGCTGTCCATCCAGTCGGTCAAGGCACGCAAGGGCCGCGTATCGCAAAAGGGATAGACCAGAAACTCATCCGGATCGACCGTCAGGCACCAATGGTTATGGGCGTAACGCCGCATCAGTCCGTTCAGCCAGTCGATCCCGAAATGCGCCCGCTTGTAGCTTGCCGTAGTGGACCACAGCGAGACATCTTCCTGCCGGACCAGATAATCGCGGGTGCCGTCATCGCTTCCGTTGTCGACAAAGATGAAGTGGTTCACACCCATCTTGCGGTAATATTCGAAGAAATAGGGCAACCGGATCCGCTCATTCCGCAGGGTGCAGAAGATAAGGATATCCCCCCGCTGGATCCGCCCCGTCCGGTTTGCCACGATCGCCAGATCCCGCTGCCGCCTGCGCGCACGCATATGGCGGACCTCGCGCTGGACACGCAACCGGACCTTCTCCTTCAAACCCACAAAACCCCTCCTGACGAGGCGGAGACTTGAGCCGTCCCATTGCCGCTTTTCAGAACGTTAGAAACACATGCGTTGAATGTAAACAGCACCTTATACCCATCCGCCCCGCGACATAAGGCCCAAGGCCTCCAGATGACGCCAGCCCTGAAAACGCTGCGCGTGGCGATGCCACAGGTCGGGATCGGCAATCAATGCATCATAATACCCCGAAAACAGGCTGCTGTCGAAAAAATGCTCCCCGCGTGCCTTTTCTATCCCGGAGCGTTCAGGGGCGGAGGACAAAAACTTTGTATGAAGCAGAACACCCGATGCCTGCTCTCCGCCGTCTTCGGCATAAAAGCGGTTCAGACGCGCGGGCAACAGCGAATGCGTCGAATTGACATAGACGTAGTCGCGACGCCACCGGACCAGAGGTACCTTGTTCAGCGTGGGCCCGCGACGTGGATCGGCCAGCAGCGCACGGCTGCGCGGCCCGCCCTGTATCCAGAAATTGCGCATGCGCGGCTGCACCTGAACCGAGTAATTGCCATGGTCGAACCAATGCAGATGCACCAGCGGATCATCCCCGGCCGCATAGGGATGCGCGGTCAGCGGCCCTTTGGGAAAAAGATCGAGCATCATCGCCGGAAACATCGGCTGCCCCTGCCCGTCCAGCCATCCCGTCAATGCCCGCAGATCGCGGGTTTCCCAATGCGGGTAGATCAGCAGTTCGTCGGCATCCAGCGTCAGGCACCAATGCCCGTGCCCGTAGCGCGCCTGCAGCCAGGTTGTCCAATCCACGCCAAAACGCGAGGCCTTGTATCCTGCCCCCGTTTGCCAAAGCGAGATATCGGGCTGCTCGGCCAGATATTCGAGCGATCCGTCATCGCTGCCGTTATCCACCACCAGAAAATGATTGATTCCCAGGCGGCGGGCATGATCCAGAAAATACGGCAACCGCAGACGTTCGTTCCGGATGCAGGCGAACCCCAGAATGGCCTCCGGGTGGATACCAGCGGTTACATCCCGCACGGCTGTCAGATCGTGGCGATGCCGCATTGCCCGGCGCAGCAGCCGTATCCGCCGCAGGAACAATGAAAAAGCCACCCGCGCGGTCTGCGCGGATGGCTTCAAAGGCGAAAGCTCCTGAATGGCCGCCGGAGGCGGGCCAGCCTTTGCCTTGGCCACCGATTACTGGGCCACTTTATGGCTGGAAACGATGTCCTGCAGGAAGTGGCTGAATTCCTCACGCAGATCTTCGCGGGCAAGGCCGAACGCAACGGTTGCCTGAAGGAAGCCGGCTTTGGAACCGCAATCATAACGCTCACCGCGGAAACGGAAACCGTAGACGTTGTTCGATGCCTTGATTTCCTGCGCGATGGCATCGGTCAGCTGGATTTCGCCACCGGCGCCCGTTTCCTTCTTGTCCAGCGTCTCAAGCACCGACGGGGTCAGAATGTAGCGGCCGATCACGGCAAGGTTGGATGGCGGGTTGGATTTCGGCTTTTCAACCATGCCCTTCACGCGGACCATGTTGCCCATATCTTCGGAAACATCCAGAATCCCGTAGGATTTGGTCGCCTCGGTCGGCACTTCCATGGCAGCTACGACGTTGCCGCCGGTCTGCTCATATACTTCGACCATCTGCTTCAGGCAGGGCGTGTCACCGGTGATGACATCATCGGGCAGCATCACGGCAAAAGGCTCGTCGCCGATCAGGCGGCGGGCGCACCAGACAGCATGGCCAAGGCCAAGGGCGCGGTGCTGACGCACATAGGCGATCTTGCCGTCATCCATGTTCGTGCTGTTCAGGACGTCCAGCAACTCGGTCTTGCCCGATGCCTTGAGCGACGCTTCAAGCGTGGGCGATACATCGAAGTAATCCTCGAGAGCGCTTTTGCCGCGAGAGGTGACAAAGATGAACTCCTCGATACCTGCCGCACGGGCTTCATCGATTGCGTATTGCACCAAAGGACGATCAACCAGCGACAGGATTTCTTTCGGGACCGATTTCGTGGCAGGCAGGAAACGTGTCCCCATGCCAGCGACCGGGAAAACGGCTTTCGTTACCTTTTTAATGCTCATGGCTCTCACTTTTTGCGTTAACACGCGGAATTGATCTTCAGGTTAGGACCTTGCCACGGCTTATGACAACCCTTTGCCCTGTGATTTTGCGAACAATAGTATGACTGCCAACGAAATCAACAATTTCGCTGGCAGATAGGCGATTTTCAACCGGCGCATTCACGCTGTGTCGCGAGCATTAACTCTATACGTTCTACATCCTCTGGGTTGTTCAGTTCCCAGAATTCGCGCCCCCGCGCTTCTACTTCTACACATAGAACGCGGTGGCCGTTTTCCATGAACCTGAGCTGCTCCAGACCCTCCAGAGTTTCCAAGGGGCCAATGTTCCAGCCGGGGTACTTGGCCAGTGCTTCGGGGCGATAGGCATAGACCCCGACATGGTGGAAAACCGGCGTCGATTCGCCCTCGGCGTAGGTTCTGGAGGTGAAGGGGATCACCTCCTTGGAGAAATACATTGCCTGACGTGCCGCCCCGAAAACCGCCGTGGTTCCGCCCACGCGGCCCGCACGCCGGTCCGCAAGCAATCCGTTCAGGGCGGCGCCGTCACATCGCAGCACCGGTGTTGCAATTTCCACCTGCGAATCGGCCCGCAACCCTGCCACCAGATCCTCGACGAACCAGGCGGGTGTCAGCGGCGCATCTCCCTGCAGGTTCACCACGATATCATACCCCGGCAGCTTGGCTGCCACCTCGGCACAACGCTCCGTTCCATTGCGGCATTCGGCAGAGGTCATGACGACCTCGGCACCGAAGCCCTCGGCATGGTCGCGGATGCGGGCATCATCCGTGGCAACCACCACCCGGTCCACCCCCCTGACGGCCATGGCGGCATCCCAACTGCGGCGGATCAGGGTCTTGGCAGCGCCGTCGGGGCCGCGAAGCTCCACCAGCGGTTTGCCCGGATAGCGGGTAGAGGCATAGCGGGCAGGAATAGCGATCAGAACGGACATTACTTCAGTTCCACACCCGGCGCATATGCAATGAAGAACGGATTGTCCCAGCCGCCCTTGCCATAGGCCAGCGGTGTATGGTCATCAAAACGCACGACCGTTCCGCCTGCGCCGCGCAGGACCGCGTCTCCGGCAGCGGTATCCCACTCCATCGTACGACCAAGGCGCGGATAGATGTCGGCCTCCCCCGTTGCGACGAGGCAGAACTTCAGGCTGGAACCGGCGCTGGTCATGTCACGGACCATGTATTTGCCGATATAATCATCGGTTGCCTGATCGCGGTGGGATTTGGACGCAACAACCATCAGTGCGGCATTGTCGGGCTTGGACACCGCCATGGGCACCAGATCCCCCACGACATCCTTGTGCAGGGCACCGGTCTCCTCGACCGACTGGCCAGAAGCATCCGTGTAGAACAGACGGCCCTTGGCAGGTGCATAGACAATTCCGCGCAACGGCACGCCATCTTCGACATAGGCGATATTGACCGTGAAATCGCCACGACGCTGGATGAATTCCTTGGTGCCATCCAGCGGATCGACGATCAGGAACGTCTTGGCGCTAAGGGCATGGCTGTCGGCCTGCTCTTCGGTAATCAGCGTCACATCGGGAAATGCCGCGCGCAGCCCTTCGGAGATGATCTCATCCGCCGCTTCATCTGCGGCGGTGACGGGGCTGTCATCGGATTTCACACGCATCTCGAAATCGGCCGAATCGTAAATCTCCATAATCCGGTCACCAGCAAGCAAGGCCAGCTTGCGCATTGTTGGAACCAAGGCGTCGAAATCCATCGGCATCTCCTCTTTTGCCCGCAGGCCGGTATGGCCATACGCACCTGACGAAGGGGTGCGTTGCTTACGGGGCTGTATCCCACTATTATGCGAACTGTTCCAAACGGCAAGCATAGCCCGCCCCATCAGGAGATCGCGATGTTTTACACACCGACGGCCCGCCGAGGCATTCTGCGATCCGCCTTCATCACCGGCGAAACGATATTCCACGCGACCGTACGCTCCATCCGCAAGGGGCACGGGAACGCGATCATCGGCCTGATCATGAACATGCTCCAGACCCTGATGCTGGTCACGGTGTTCTACCTGCTGATGAGCGTGGCAAGCATGCGCAGCTTTGCGATCCGCGGGGATTTCGTGCTTTACGTAATGTCGGGCATCTTCATCTACATGACCCACATCAAGACCGTTTCCGCAGTCGCCTCGGCCGAGGGGCCGACCTCGCAGATGATGAAACACGCCCCGATGAACCCGATCATCGCGGTGGCGGCGGCTGCCTTCGGCTCCCTCTACAATCAGGCGCTGTCTGCGGCAGTGGTGCTGTTCATATATCATTCGGTAGTGACGCCCATCCATATCGACAACCCCGTGATGACCGGTGCGATGTTCATGTTGGCATGGGCCAGCGGCGCGGCCATCGGGCTGATCGGATATGCGGCAACGCCGTGGAACCCCAGCTTGGTGAAGCTGCTGGTGTCGCTCTATACACGGATCAACATGGTCGCCTCGGGCAAGATGTTTCTGGCCAATACCCTGAGCGCCGCAATGCTGGGGATGTTCGACTGGAACCCGTTGTTCCACATCATCGACCAGATCCGCGGGTTCGTCTTTCTGAACTACAGCCCCCACAACACCGAGCTTGCCTATCCGGTAGAGGTGACGCTGGTCTGCCTCGTGATCGGGATGATGGGCATTTTCTACACCCGCCGCTATGCCTCCATGAGCTGGGGCGTCTAGCAAGCTTGCGTCTGCTGCGCTGCTGCGCTATATGCAGCGCAACAGCGGCGCGTCGGGGTCCAAACCCGAGGCTCCAACCGGATGCACATACGGGCCGCTACGGCCCGTTTTTTTATGTCTGGACCCGATGATGAGCGACCTTATTGCCAAGACCGCTATTGACCAGCGCCTCGCGGAACTCGTGACCCCTACGATCGAGGATCTGGGATTCGAGCTGGTTCGTATCCGCCTGATGGGCGGCAAGACACGCGTATTGCAGATCATGGCCGACAAGCCCGAGGGCGGGATCGAGGTCGATGATTGCGGCGCGATTTCCACGGCCGTTTCGGCGGTGCTGGATGTCAGCGATCCGATCGATGACAACTATACGCTCGAAGTATCCTCGCCCGGAATCGACCGCCCGTTGACCCGTCTGAAGGATTTCGACATGTGGGCCGACTATGAGGCCCGTGTCGAAACGACCGAGCTGATCGATGGACGCCGCCGCTTCAAGGGCTTCCTGCGCGGCACCGAAGGCTCTGAGATCCTGATCGAAATCGAGGAATCCGGCCAGATCCTGACGATCGGACTGGAGTTCGAGTGGCTGTCCGACGCAAAGCTGATCCTGACAGATGAGCTGATTGCAGAAATGCTGCGCCAGAAAAAGGCCAGCGGCGCATTCAATGAATCCGATTTCGACGAAGTCCAGACCTCGGAGGGCGACGACGATGACGACGCCATCGAGCCCCCCGTAACAAAGCACTGATTTTCTCCGAAAGGCTATCGACATGGCGATTACCTCGGCCAACCAGCTTGAACTGTTGCAAACCGCCGAAGCGGTGGCACGCGAAAAAATGATCGATCCGGATCTGGTGATTCAGGCGATGGAAGACAGCCTCGCCCGGGCCGCGAAATCGCGTTACGGTGCCGAACTGGATATCCGCGTCAAGATCGACCGCAAGACGGGCCGCGCGACATTCTCGCGGATCCGTACCGTGGTCGAAGACGACGAGATGGAGAATCACCACGCCCAGCTGACCGTGAAGGAGGCCAAAAGCCACACTTCCGATCCGCAGGTCGGCGACGAGATCATCGACGAGGTTCCGCCTGTGGAACTGGGCCGCATTGCCGCACAATCCGCCAAGCAGGTCATCCTGCAGAAAGTGCGCGAAGCCGAGCGGGACCGTCAGTTCGATGAATTCAAGGACCGCAAGGGCTCGATCATCAACGGTCTGGTCAAACGCGAGGAATACGGCAACATCATCGTCGATATCGGCCGTGGTGAGGCGATCCTGCGCCGCAATGAAAAGATCGGCCGCGAATCCTATCGTCCGAACGACCGTATCCGCTGCTATATCAAGGATGTCCGCCGTGAACCCCGCGGCCCGCAGGTGTTCCTGTCGCGGACCGATCCGCAGTTCATGGCCGAATTGTTCAAGATGGAAGTGCCGGAAATCTACGATGGCATCATCGAAATCAAGGCCGTTGCCCGTGACCCGGGTTCGCGCGCGAAAATCGGTGTAATCTCGCATGACAATTCGATCGATCCGGTCGGTGCCTGCGTCGGTATGCGCGGAAGCCGCGTTCAAGCCGTGGTCAACGAACTGCAAGGCGAAAAGATCGATATCATTCCGTGGAATGAAGATCAGGCGACGTTCCTCGTGAACGCGTTGCAGCCTGCAGAAGTGTCGAAAGTGGTCATCGATGACGACGCAGGCAAGATCGAAGTGGTCGTGCCCGACGAACAACTGTCGCTGGCCATCGGTCGTCGCGGGCAGAACGTTCGTCTTGCAAGCCAGCTGACATCGCTGGATATCGACATCGTCACCGAGAGCGACGAAAGCGCGCGCCGTCAGGCGGAATTCAATGAACGGACAAATCTGTTCATGGAGACCCTTGATATCGACGAGATGATGGCCCAACTCCTTGTTGCGGAGGGGTTCACCAATCTTGAAGAGGTGGCCTATGTCGATCAGGAAGAACTTCTGTCGATCGACGGCTTCGATTCGGACACTGCCTCGGAACTGCAGGCCCGTGCCCGTGACAACCTCGAAGCAGCCAATAACAAGGCATTGGAAAATGCCCGTGCATTGGGTGCCGAGGAAAGCCTGATCGAATTCGAGGGTCTTACCCCGATGATGGTCGAGGCACTGGCCAAGGACGGCGTGAAGACGGTTGAGGATTTTGCAACCTGCGCCGACTGGGAACTGGCTGGCGGCTGGACCACGCAGAACGGTCAACGTGTGAAGGATGAAGGGCTTCTGGAGTCCTTTGACATGAGCCTTGAAGACGCACAGACGCTGATCATGACAGCTCGCGTCATGCTGGGCTGGGTCGACCCGACCGAGGCGGAAGCCGAGGAAGAGCCGGCTGAATACGAAGAAGAAGACGAGGCCTGATATGACCCGTGGTGGCCGGGACGATATGCGCGAGGACCCAGAGCGCAAATGCATCGTTACGGGCACCTCGGGTGCCAAGGCGGGGCTTGTCCGCTTCGCCCTTGGTCCCGATGCGCAGGTTGTCCCCGATATTTTGGGGCGACTTCCGGGGCGCGGGTTCTATGTATCGGCCAATAGGGCCGCGATCGAGAAGGCCGCGGCCAAAGGCTTGTTTGCACGTGCCGCACGCCAGCCGGTCAAAGTCCCCGAAGGGCTTGCCGATCTGGTCGAGGCACAGACGGCGCGCCGGGTTGTGGATCTGATCAGCCTTGCCCGCAAGGCAGGGTCCGCGGTCACGGGGTACGAGAAGGTGAAGGATTGGCTGGTCAAGGAGAAGGCACGAGTTCTTGTCCAGGCCAGCGACGGCTCGGAACGCGGCAAATCGAAGCTGCACCCTCCGGGCGGAACAGAAACGTTCATAGGCTGCCTGACCTCTGAGGAATTGGGTTTGGCTTTCGGACGTGAACATGCGATACACGGCGCGCTTGCGGCTGGCGGACTCACCAAGCGTGTAGTAGAGGAAGCCGCAAGACTCGCCGGACTTCGCGGTGACATCGGCGGCAGGCCCGCCGGAAGGGATACGAAAGACGCATGAGCGATACAGACGGTAAAAAGCCCCTCGGTCTGGGCGGGGCCCCGCGTCCGGGGTCAGTGAAGCAAAGCTTCAGCCACGGCCGCACGAAGAGTGTTCTGGTAGAAACGAAGCGCAAACGCGTTGTCGTGCCGAAGCAGGGTGCTCCTGGGGCAGCCTCTGGCAGCGGTCAAACCCGTTTGGGTGACCCATCAAAACGCCCTGCAGGCATCACCGATGCCGAAATGGAACGGCGCCTGACGGCGTTGCGTGCTGCAAAGGCACGTGAAGCCGATGACGCAATCCGCCGCGCGGAAGAAGAGCGTCAGCGGGAAGAAGAGCGTCAGCGCCGCCGCGACGAAATTGAAGCCCGCGAGCGTGAAGAGCGTGAACGTGAGGCCGCACTGAAGGCCAAGGCCGAAGAAGCCGAGCGCATGAAAGCGCTGGCCGAAGCGGACGCCCGCCGTGCCGAAGCCGCGAAAAGTGCCGAAGCAGAAGCGCCGGCACCGCGTCAGGCCAATAATGCAGGCCCCGGCCCTTCGCGTCCATCCAGCCCCGGCCCGCGCAAGGCCGAGCGGGAGCGGGAAGACCGTGACCGTGTTGGCAAAGGTCGTGAAGACAGCCGCCGTACAGGCAAGCTGACCCTGAACGATGCCCTTCAGGGCGAAGGCGGACGCACCCGTTCGTTGGCTGCAATGAAGCGGAAACAGGAAAAAGCGCGTCAGAAGGCGATGGGCACAGGCCAGCGTTCTGAAAAGCAATTCTACGATGTCCGCATTCCGGAAACCATCGTCGTGTCCGAACTGGCCAACCGCATGAAGGAACGTGCGGCGGATGTGGTCAAGTCGCTCATGAAAATGGGCATGATGGTCACGATGAACCAGGCGATCGACGCGGATACCGCGCAGCTTGTGATCGAGGAATTCGGCCACCGCGCTGTTCGCGTTTCCGATTCCGATGTGGAACAGGTCATCCAGCAGACGACGGATGATGCAGGGAACCTGAAAACGCGTGCTCCGGTCATTACGATCATGGGCCACGTTGACCATGGTAAGACCTCGCTGCTGGACGCGATCCGCAAGGCGAACGTCGTATCGGGCGAAGCAGGCGGCATCACGCAGCACATCGGCGCCTATCAGGTGAAAACCGAGAATGGCTCGCTGCTGACCTTCCTCGACACCCCCGGCCACGCGGCCTTCACCTCCATGCGTGCCCGCGGGACGCAGGTGACGGATATCGTCGTGCTGGTAGTTGCTGCCGATGACGCGGTCATGCCGCAAACCATCGAGGCGATCCACCACGCCAAGGCGGCCAATGTTCCGATGATCGTTGCGATCAACAAGATCGACAAGCCCGGTGCCAATCCGACGAAGGTTCGTACGGACCTACTGCAGCACGAAATCGTCGTAGAGGCGATGTCGGGTGACGTGCAGGATGTCGAGGTTTCGGCCAAAACCGGTCTGGGACTCGATTCGCTGCTGGAGGCCATCGCGCTTCAGGCAGAGATCCTTGAACTGAAGGCAAACCCTGATCGCGCCGCTTCCGGTGCCGTGATCGAGGCGCAGCTTGATGTTGGCCGTGGCCCGGTTGCAACTGTTCTGGTTCAGAACGGTACGCTGAAGCGTGGCGATATCTTTGTCGTCGGCCAGCAATGGGGCAAGGTCCGCGCACTGATCAACGATCAGGGTGAGCGTGTGAACGAAGCCGGCCCGTCGGTTCCTGTCGAGGTGCTGGGTCTGAACGGCACGCCGCATGCCGGTGACGTATTGAACGTGGTCGAAACCGAAGCGCAGGCGCGGGAAATTGCGTCCTATCGTGAAAACGCGGCCAAGGACAAACGCGCTGCGGCCGGTGCGGCAACAACCCTGGAACAGCTGATGGCGAAGGCCAAGGCAGATGCCAGCGTTGCCGAACTGCCAGTCCTGGTCAAAGCCGACGTTCAAGGCTCTGCCGAGGCGATTGTTCAAGCGCTTGAGAAGATCGGCAATGACGAGGTACGCGTGCGTATCCTGCATTACGGTGTTGGAGCCATCACCGACAGCGATGTCGGCCTGGCAGAAGCATCGAATGCGCCGATCATCGGGTTCAACGTCCGTGCAAATGCTTCGGCCCGCCAGTCAGCAAACCAGAAGAGCGTAGAGATCCGGTATTACTCGATCATCTATGATCTGGTTGATGACATCAAAGCTGCCGCATCCGGATTGTTGAAAAACGAAATCCGCGAGCACTTCATCGGCTACGCAACGATCAAGGAAACCTTCAAGATTACCGGTGCCGGTATGATCGCAGGTTGCCTTGTGACCGAGGGGATTGCCCGCCGTTCGGCTGGTGTACGCCTGCTGCGTGACAACGTGGTAATCCACGAAGGCACGCTGAAGACACTGAAACGCTTCAAGGACGAAGTGAAAGAAGTGCAGTCGGGCCAGGAGTGCGGGATGGCATTCGAGCGTTATGAAGACCTTCGCGTTGGTGACGTGATCGAGATCTTCGAGCGTGAAGAAGTCAAACGTACGCTGCAATAAGCATCGAACTGAAAACTTTAAAGCCGGGCCCTAGCGCCCGGCTTTTTCATATCTGGCATCTGGACATAAAAAAACCGGCCCCGAAGGTCCGGCTTTTCTTATTGACGTTGATTAGGCAGCAGCGACGCGTTCCGAGCTAACGGGACGGCCTACAAAGCTTTTCTCGCCGACCTGAACGATCATTTTGCCGTCTGGCATATCGCTCACGAACAGACCTTGTACCGAGATACAGCTTCCGATGGTGATGGTGCGCAACATGGATCTCTCTCCCTTATCTATGTCACCATCCGTACATAAAACTATTAAAAAAACATCATGAATTCGGCGTCGGATTGCAGAATTTGACCGGTTTGTGATTGCCCTGTTACATAAAAGCACTAAGAGCGGGGAGCAAAGGCAGGTCTGCAGGCGGCATTGGCAAATTTTTTAGGCAATTTATCGCCGACCATTGCAAAGCCTGACCCTCCCTGCCTTCGGGAATCCCCTGCCATTTCCGGCAAACATACAGCGGCATCAGCAAATGAAACGACTCATAGCTGTGACTGGCGAATGTCAGGGGTGCCAAATCGGCCTCGGCCACGGTGATTCCCAGCTCTTCCTGCAACTCGCGGACCAAGGCTGCTTCCGGCGTTTCTCCTGTTTCCACTTTGCCGCCAGGAAATTCCCACAAACCCTCAAGGGATTTCCCCTCGGGACGCTGCGCCATAAGGATTTGGCCCTGATCATCAACC
Organism: Falsirhodobacter sp. alg1; assembly: GCF_000739715.2. Taxonomy (GTDB): domain Bacteria; phylum Pseudomonadota; class Alphaproteobacteria; order Rhodobacterales; family Rhodobacteraceae; genus Falsirhodobacter. Next base: position 62,770 of record NZ_BBJC02000001.1, read on the forward strand.
AGGGCCACCGCTGCAACAAGAACCAGCTTCATGAACGATAATCGGCGTTGATATCGATGTAACGGTGGGTCAGATCGCAGGTCCACACCGTACGCGAGGCGCGGCCCTGTGCCAGATCTACAGTGATGACCAGTTCATCACCCTTCATGTACTCGCTGGCCGCTTCCTCGGAATAGGAGCGGCTGCGCCAGCCGCGTTCTGCAAGAACCATGTCGCCAAGGCTGATCTTCAACTTGTCACGATCCGCAACAGCCCCCGATTTTCCAACTGCCATGACAATACGGCCCCAGTTCGGATCCTCTCCGGCGACTGCCGTCTTGACCAGCGGTGAATTGGCAATCGCCATGGCCACGCGATGTGCATCTTCGGGACTGGCCGCGCGCGTCACACGCACTTCGACGAATTTCGTCGCACCTTCCCCATCCTTGACCACCTGCTGTGCCAGATCACGCATTACCGTGCCCAATGCCTCTTCGAACGCGCGGGCGACCTCGCCCGAGCGTACCGGTGCGGCCTTGCTTTTGCCCGTGGCTGCCAGAATCAGCGCATCGGAAGTAGAGGTATCGCTATCAACCGTAATGGCGTTGAACGTTTCGTCTACCTGACGGGACAGCATTTTCTGCAGCAGCGCCGGCGTAATCTTTGCATCGGTGAAGATATAGACCAGCATCGTCGCCATATCCGGCGCGATCATGCCCGACCCCTTGGCAATACCGGCGATACGGATTGTTCCGCCTTCTCCCTTCACCGTGGCAGTGGCGCCTTTGGGGAAAGTGTCGGTCGTCATGATCGCCCGCGCGGCATCCTCGATGCCCGCAGGGTTCAATGACCAGACCAGATCCTCCACCTTGTCTACGATGCGTTTGTGGGGCAGCGGCTCACCGATCACCCCGGTAGAGGAGGTGAATACACGGTTCTCCGGAATGCCTGTCACACGCGCGACTGCGGCACATATCTCGGCAACCGATTTCACGCCAGCATTGCCCGTGAATGCGTTGGAGTTTCCGGAGTTGATCAGGATGGCTGCACCCGCAGTCCGGGAAATGCGGCCCGCCAGTTTTTCCTGACAGTCCAACACACAGGCCGCCCGCGTGGACGACCGCGTGAAAACACCCGCCACCGAAGTGCCGGGTGCCAGACGGATCAGGGATACATCGGTCCGGCCAGCATAACGTACGCCCGCCTCCACCGCTGCAAATTCGACCCCTTCGATATTGGGGAGCTTCGGAAAGCCCCCCTTCGGTGCCAATGGCGAAACCGCTTTCGCGGATTTTGGCGAAGATTTCGCCTCCATCTTGGAAAGCTTCTTTTTCAGCGCCTTTGCTTCGGCCTTCCAGTCGGTCTTCGCCATTTTGTTTCCTTGATCAGTTGTCGATCAGAGAATCATCCCGAAGCAGTGCCGGGTCAAGCCCTTCACCGGGGCGCGTGATATCGGCGCTTTCGGTCATGGCTGCCAAGTGGTCCGTAACCGCCTGTTCCTGCAGTTCCGAGGTCAGATCGTCACGCACATCATCCAACGTCGGCTTCGCAGCCTCACGCGTTTCGTTCAGCTTGATGATGTGCCAGCCGAACTGGGTTTGCACCGGCTCGGAGATATCGCCCACTTCCATGCTCGAAACAGCTTGCTGGAAGGGCTCAACCATCATGCCTTCACCGAACCAGCCAAGCTCGCCGCCGTTCTGCGCCGCGCCATCGGTCGATTTTTCCTTGGCCACATCGGCGAAATCCGCGCCGCCATCCAGCTCGGCCTTCACGGCCTTCGCTTCATCCTCGGTGGCTACCAGAATATGCGAGGCATTGTATTCGGTCGTCGGCTCGGCATTCGCATAACGGGCGTCATAGGCCGCCTGCAGCGATTCGTCGGTCACGGCAGAGGCGGCAACAGCCTCCAGCGCCTTGGAGGCGAGGTAGGACTGGCGTTCGATCTCCATGGCGATCTCGTCTTTGGCGGTCATGTCGCCTTCAACGGAATCAGCCAGAGCCTGCTGCTGGATCAGCTGCTCCATTACCCCTTTGAACAGGGCCTCGTCGGGGAGGCTCTGGTATTGCGCGGGCAAACGCTGGCGTAGGACCAGCATCTGGCCAAGCGTGATATCCTTGCCATTGACCGTTGCCACAACCGTATCGGCGGTGGCGTCGGTGCTGGCTGCTGCCGGTGCGGGGTCTGCCGCGGTGTCTTGGGCAAAGCCGGGCGTGGCCAGCACAAGGGCCACCGCAGTCGCCGTCAGCATGTTTTTCATCAGCATGGTCTTCTCCGATTAGGCCGCACAGAGTCGCGCGACGTTGACTTGTAACCCACCACACCTTACATCGCAAAGCGTCGCGAGCGCGGGACCGCCGAGGCTTTCCGCCGTTATATGTAGCAAGGCGGATTGGACGGGCAAGGCCGCAGGCTCACACGATCTTGTCACGAGGCCCTCCGTTATTCGGGCCGATCCGGAGAGAATATGCTCGGTTTTGGAACGCTCGCACGGAAGGTTTTTGGCTCGCCCAATGATCGTATTGTAAAATCGGTTCGTCCGTTGATTGCAAAGATCAATGCGCTGGAGCCCGAGTTTCAGGCATTGAGCGATGAAGGCCTGAAGGCAAAAACCGCCGAATTCCAGCAACGCGCCCAAGGTGGTGAAAGCCTTGACGATTTGCTTCCAGAAGCTTTTGCGAACTGCCGCGAAGGGGCGCGCCGCGCCCTTGGGTTGCGGGCCTATGATGTCCAGCTCTCGGGCGGCATCTTCCTGCATCAGGGCAATATCGCCGAAATGAAAACGGGCGAGGGCAAGACTCTCGTCGCGACCTTCCCTGCCTATCTGAATGCCCTGACCGGCAAAGGCGTGCACGTGGTGACGGTCAACGACTATCTGGCCAAACGCGATGCCGGATGGATGAGCAAGGTGTACGCCCAGCTGGGGCTGACAACCGGCGTCGTCTATCCGTTCCAGCCCGAGCCGGAGAAGCGTGAAGCCTATCGCGCCGACATTACCTATGCCACGAACAACGAACTGGGCTTCGATTACCTTCGTGACAACATGAAGAACTCCATCGAGGAGATGGCGCAGCGCGGTCACAATTTCGCCATCGTGGATGAGGTGGACAGCATCCTGATCGATGAGGCGCGGACGCCGTTGATCATCTCCGGCCCCTCGCAGGACCGTTCCGAGCTTTATACCGCGATCGATGCGCTTATCCCCAGCGTGACCGAAGAACACTTCAAGCTGGACGAAAAGACGCGCAACGTCACCTTCACCGAAGAAGGCAACGAGTTCGTGGAGCAGGAATTGCGCCGGATGGGCCACCTGCCCCCCGACCAGTCCTTGTATGACCCCGAGAGCACGACCTTGGTGCACCACGTCACACAGGCATTGCGCGCGCACAAGCTGTACCAGAAAGACCAGAACTATATCGTTCGCGATGGCGAGGTCATGCTGATCGATGAATTCACCGGTCGGATGATGAAGGGGCGCCGCCTGTCCGAAGGCCTGCATCAGGCCATTGAGGCAAAGGAAAACGTCAAGATCCAGCCCGAGAACGTGACGCTGGCCAGTGTGACCTTCCAGAATTACTTCCGCCTGTACGACCGCCTGTCGGGCATGACCGGAACCGCCGTGACCGAAGCCGAAGAATTCATGGAAATCTACAAGCTGGGCGTGGTCGAGGTGCCGACCAACCGTGGCGTCAACCGGACCGATGAACACGACCAGGTTTTCCGCACCGCGCGCGAGAAATATCAGGGCGTCGTGGCTGCGATCAAGGAAGCCCATGCCAAGCAGCAACCGATTCTGGTGGGGACCACATCAATCGAGAAATCGGAAATGCTGTCCGACCTGCTGACACAGGAAGGCATCACGCATAACGTCCTGAACGCGCGCCAGCATGAGCAGGAGGCACAGATCGTTGCCGATGCCGGTAAACTGGGTGCCGTGACGATCGCCACCAACATGGCAGGGCGCGGAACCGACATCCAGCTGGGCGGCAGCGTGGAGATGAAGGTGATGGAGGCACTTGCCGCCGATCCCGAAGCGGATCCGGACACCCTCCGCGCACAGGTCGAAGCCGGCCATGCCGAGGAAAAGGCCAAGGTTCTGGCTGCCGGGGGTCTGTTTGTGCTGGCGACCGAGCGCCATGAATCGCGCCGCATCGATAACCAGCTGCGCGGTCGCTCGGGCCGTCAGGGGGATCCGGGCCGTTCGGCATTCTTCCTTTCGCTGGAAGATGATCTGATGCGCATCTTCGGGTCTGAACGTCTGGACAAGGTTCTATCCACCCTGGGTATGAAAGAAGGCGAGGCCATCGTTCACCCTTGGGTCAACCGCAGCCTTGAAAAAGCGCAGGCAAAGGTCGAGGCGCGTAACTTCGACATGCGCAAGAACCTGTTGAAATTTGACGATGTCATGAACGACCAGCGCAAGGCCATTTTCGGCCAGCGTACAGAAATCATGGCCGCCGAGGATCTGTCCGAGATCGCGCAGGATATGCGGCATCAGGTGATCGAGGATCTGGTGGACGAATTCATGCCGCCCAAATCCTATGCCGACGGCTGGGATACCGACGGTCTGCATGCAGCCCTGCTGGAAAAACTTTCGCTCGACCTGCCGGTTGCCGAATGGGCGGCCGAAGAAGGCGTCGATCAGAATGACCTGCGGGATCGCGTCTATGCCGCCTCCGACGCGATGATGGAGGAAAAGCTTCAGCAATTCGGCCCCGAAACGATGCGGAACATCGAAAAGCAGGTTCTTTTGCAGGCGATCGACAGCAAATGGCGCGACCATCTGCTGACGCTGGAGCATCTTCGCTCGGTTGTCGGTTTCCGTGGCTATGCGCAACGCGATCCGCTGTCGGAATACAAGACCGAAGGATTTGCGCTGTTTGAATCCATGCTCGGCTCTTTGCGTCAGGATGTGACACAGCGTTTGGCCCAGATCCGCCCGCTGACCGAGGAAGAGCGTCAGAACATGCTGGCGCAGATGATGCAGCAGCGCGGCGTGGCGGTTCAGACCGAAGCACCGACCCAGCCCGCACCGGAACAGCCTGCGCCTGTGGAACAGGAAGAAGGCCCGACCGAAGACATTGATCCCTCCATCTGGGGACAGGTAGGGCGGAATGATCCCTGCCCATGCGGTTCGGGGGAAAAATTCAAGCATTGCCACGGCCGGCTGGCCTGATGCACACGGGGGCCACAGGCCCCCGTTTTCATAGATACCCTGCCGCGCGGAACGAAAGTTCCTGCCCCTTGCCGATAATCAGATGGTCATGCAGCGTCACACCCAGGGCCTGCCCTGCATCCTGTACCTGCACCGTCATGGAGATATCCGATTGCGAGGGCGTTGGATCGCCCGACGGGTGGTTGTGCACCAGTATCACGGCCGAAGCATTCAGCTCCAACGCGCGTTTCATGACCTCCCGCGGGTAAACCGGCACATGATCGACCGTCCCCCGCGCCTGTTCCTCGTCTGCGATCAGCACGTTCTTCCGGTCCAGATACAGCACACGAAACTGTTCCGTTTCCCGATGCGCCATCGCGGTATGACAATAATCCAGCAGTGCATCCCAGGATGACAGAACCGGGCGGTGCATGACCCGCGCACGCATCATACGCTGCGCTACAGCCTCAAGGATCTTCAGATCCTGCACAACTGCCTCCCCCACACCCTTGACCATCAGCAGCCGCGCTGCGGGCGCTGTGACAACACGGTTGAGGTCACCGAATGTTTCCAGCAGCACGCGCGCGAGTGGTTTGACATCCTGCCGGGGGATGGACCGGAACAGCACCAGTTCCAGCAGTTCGTAATCCGGCATCGCCGTCGCCCCCCCTTCCATGAAGCGGGTACGAAGACGTTTGCGGTGATCAGCAATATAAGACGGCAATTTGCCCGCCATTGGCACGGGCACCGCCTCATCATCGTCGAACAAACGCGGGGCTTCGTGGAATGCGGGTGTGGTCATTTCGCCAGATGCCCAAATCACCGTTACCAAACGGTTAATACGGCAAAGAAAAGGCCGCCCGAAGGCGGCCTCGTATCAGCTTTTCATTCCGTCCCAGAATCGCTTCACCTGTGAAAAGAAGCTTTTGCCTTCGGGGTTGTTATCCACCGAAAGGGCATCGAACTCTCTCAGGATCTCTTTCTGGCGTGATGTCAGATTGACCGGTGTTTCGACCGCAATCTCGATCATCATATCCCCAAACCCGGCCCCACGCAGGGCAGGCATACCCTTACCACGCAGACGCATCTGCTTGCCGGTCTGGGCACCTGCGGGCACCTTTACACGGCTCATCCCGCCGTCGATGGTCGGCACCTCCACCTCACCGCCCAAAGCGGCAGTGGCAAGCGTGATCGGCACACGGCAGAACAGATGCACACCGTCCCGCTGGAACAGCGTATGCTCCGTCACCTCGATGAAGATATAAAGATCGCCCGATGGTCCACCGCGCAATCCCGCCTCACCCTCACCGGCCAGACGGATACGTGTGCCGGATTCTACCCCCTTGGGGATATTCACGGACAATGCGCGGTCTTTCTCGACCCGTCCAACGCCATGACAGACCTTGCACGGATCCTTGATAATCTGGCCAAGGCCGCTACAGGTCGGACAGCTCCGCTCTACCGTAAAGAATCCCTGCTGGGCACGGACCTTACCCATCCCCGCACAGGTCGGGCATGTGGTCGGCTCTGCGCCACCCTCGGCCCCCGTGCCATGACAGGCGTCACAGGCCAGAGAAGACGGCACGTTGATCGTCTTGTTCACACCGCTGAAGGCTTCTTCCAGCGAGATGGTCAGGTTGTACCGCAGATCGGAACCGCGCTGCACACGGCTGCGCTGCTGTCCGCCGCGACCGCCAAAGCCGCCGAACAAATCCTCGAATACATCCGAAAACGCCGAGGAGAAGTCTGCATGCTGACCATAGCCGCCACCACGCTGGCCACCGCCGCCCATTCCGCCTTCGAACGCTGCATGGCCGTAACGGTCATAGGCAGCTTTCTTGTCGGGATCTTTCAGAACATCATAGGCCTCGTTCACTTCCTTGAACTGGGCCTCGGCATTCGGGTTGTCAGAGTTGCGGTCCGGGTGAAGCTCTTTCGCTTTGACGCGATAGGCTTTTTTCAATTCTTCGGCCGAAGCGCCTTTGGCAGCCCCCAGCACATCGTAATAATCACGTTTCGCCATTCAGGGTCCCCGATAGAATGGGGTAAGGCGGTCCGTCCCCGGACCGCCTCCCCATCTGTGATCCTAAAGGATCATTTACGCTTGTCGTCTTGGCCAAGATCTTCGAAATCGGCATCAACGATCGTGTCGTCGTCAGTTGCGCGCGGGCCGTCTTCGGCGCCATCGCTTTCGGCTTGCGATGCCTTGTAGATCGCTTCACCCAACCGCATCGAGGCTTCGGTCACGTTCTGGATACCACCACGGATCTTGCCGATATCCTCGCCTGCCAGTGCCTCTTCCAAGGGCCCCATTGCAAGCTCGATGGCTTCGACGGTGGATGGATCCACCTTGTCGCCATGCTCGGCAATCGATTTCTTGGTGGAGTGCAGAAGGCTCTCGCCTTGGTTCTTCACTTCTACCAGTTCGCGACGGGTCTTGTCCGCTTCGGCATTCGCCTCGGCATCCTTGACCATGTTCGCGATCTCGTCATCGGACAAACCGCCCGAGGCCTGGATCGTGATGTTCTGCGACTTGTTCGTCCCCTTGTCCTTGGCCGAAACCGAAACGATGCCGTTGGCGTCGATGTCGAAGGTAACCTCGATCTGCGGCATTCCGCGTGGTGCGGGCGGGATATCCTCAAGGTTGAACTGGCCCAGAATCTTGTTGTCGGCAGCCATTTCGCGTTCACCCTGGAACACGCGGATGGTCACGGCATTCTGGTTGTCTTCGGCAGTCGAGAAAACCTGGCTCTTTTTAGTTGGGATCGTCGTGTTACGATCGATCAGGCGGGTAAACACACCACCCAGCGTTTCGATCCCGAGGGACAGCGGTGTCACGTCCAGCAGAACCACGTCCTTGACGTCGCCTTGCAGAACACCGGCCTGAATTGCAGCACCCAATGCCACAACCTCATCAGGGTTCACGCCCTTGTGCGGCTCCTTGCCGAAGAACTTGGTCACTTCCTCGATCACTTTGGGCATGCGGGTCATACCGCCGACCAGAACAACCTCGTCAATATCCCCGATCGACAGACCGGCATCCTTCAACGCAGCCTGACACGGCTTGATCGAGTTCTTGATCAGATCGTTGACCAGGCTTTCCAGCTTGGCACGGGTCAGCTTCATGACCATATGCAGCGGCTGGCCGTTCGAACCCATCGAGATGAACGGCTGGTTGATTTCGGTCTGCTGGCTGGACGAAAGCTCGATCTTTGCCTTTTCCGCAGCTTCTTTCAGACGCTGAAGCGCCATCTTGTCGCTGGTCAGATCAACGCCATGCTCTTTCTTGAATTCGTCGGCCAGATAGCTGACGATGCGCATGTCGAAATCTTCGCCGCCAAGGAAGGTATCGCCGTTGGTCGATTTCACTTCGAACAGGCCATCGTCGATCTCGAGGATGGTGATGTCGAAGGTACCGCCACCAAGGTCATAAACCGCGATGGTACGCGTTTCTTTCTTGTCAAGGCCATAGGCCAGTGCGGCAGCCGTCGGCTCGTTGATGATGCGCAGCACCTCAAGGCCTGCGATCTTGCCAGCATCCTTGGTCGCCTGACGTTGGGCGTCGTTGAAATACGCCGGCACCGTAATGACGGCCTGCGTGACGCTTTCACCCAGATAGGCCTCGGCAGTTTCCTTCATCTTCTGCAGGATGAATGCCGAAATCTGGCTGGGGGAGTATTTGTCGTTGCGCACCTCGACCCAAGCATCACCGTTGCCGCCATCCACGATGGAATAGGGAACCAGCTTCTTGTCCTTGGTCACTTCGGCATCTGTCGTCCGGCGGCCAATCAGGCGCTTTACGGCAAATACGGTATTCGAAGGGTTGGTCACAGCCTGACGTTTGGCGGGCTGCCCTACAAGGCGTTCACTCTCGGTGAAGCCTACGATCGACGGCGTCGTACGCGCGCCTTCTGCGTTTTCGATAACTCGGGGTTGTGCACCATCCATGATGGCGATGCAGCTGTTTGTCGTCCCGAGGTCGATCCCGATGACTTTGGCCATATTAATGCACCTCTATTCGCGGCGATTTATGGGTTCCAGGCCCGTAAACGGCCCCTGGATCCCGATCCCAGATTAAACCGACCAGGGCGGCCGCCCTACCCGGCTACGCAACGCTATATAAGGAGCGTGTTTTGGCGCTGCAAGCGTCACACGGCTGTGATGCGCCGAGAATTCTGCCCATTTCGCAGATCGTCCATAATCAGCAGCAGCTTTTGCGTGATCCCCGGCTCGGAGATCGCATGCCCCGCCGCCGGAACTAGATGGAGCGCGGAGCGCGGCCAGCCTTCCGCCAGACGATGGGCGGAAACAGGCGGACATATCATATCCTGACGTCCCTGCACGATATGGGTTGGGATGCCTTCGATCACATGGCGGTTGGCCAGAATCCAGCCATCACTCTCCAAAAAACAGCCGTTCATGAAGTAATGGTTCTCCAGCCGGGCAAATGCCCGGGCATAGTCGAGAGGGGCCGTCACCCGTGATCCATCCGAATGGACGGAGGCCAAGGCATGCTCCCATGATGACCATATTCCACCAAAACGCATCTCGTCCGCCGTATCCCCGGAAAACAGCCTGCGATTGTAGGCGGCAATCGGATCAATACGCTCGGCCTCGGGGATCAGCGCGATGAAGCGCGCCCATGCGTCCGGAAAAAACTGCGCAGCGCCGCCGCGATAGAACCAGTCCAGCTCGGCATTCGTCCCCAGAAAAACACCCCGCAGCACCAGCGCCTTCACCCGGTCAGGGTGGGTGATGGCATAGACAAGCGCAAGCGTGGACCCCCAGCTTCCGCCGAACACGGTAAACTGGTCGATCCCGAGGGCAATCCGGATACGCTCTATATCGGCAACCAGATCCCATGTCGTATTCTGCGCGATTTCCGCATGTGGACGTGAACGTCCGCAGCCGCGCTGGTCAAACAATACCGCGCGGTAATGCTCGGGGTCGAAGAACCGCCGCAGCATGGGCGAACACCCGCCGCCCGGCCCGCCGTGCAGCACCAGAACAGGCTCGCCCTCCTGCTGGCCGCACTGCTCCATATAAACACTGTGCCCATCCCCTACATCCAGCATCCGTTGGTCGAATGGCTCGATCGGGGGATAAAGAGCAGTGATATTTCGCTTTTGGTCTGACCTGTGATCCATCTGGGCCTATATAGACGGAAAGAGCGCCATGTCGCCCAAAAAAGCAGGAGCCACCCCATGACAACAACCATCGATCCGTCCGAAGTGGCCAAATTTGAGGCGATGGCGGCAGAATGGTGGGATCCGAACGGCAAATTCAAACCCCTGCACCAGATGAACCCCTGCCGGCTGGATTATATCACCAGCCAGATCGCGATGGAGTTTGATCGGGATCTGTCGGCCACCGCACCCTTCGCGGGGCTTCGCGTGCTGGATATCGGCTGCGGGGGCGGATTGTTGTCGGAGCCACTGGCGCGGCTGGGGGCCGAGGTCGTCGGGGCCGATGCGGCCCCGCGCAACATTCCTGTGGCGCAGCTGCATGCCGAGCAATCGGGCCTGACCATCGATTACCGCCACACGACAGCCGAGGCGCTGGCCGAAGAGGGCGAAGAATTCGATGTCGTCCTCAATATGGAGGTTGTGGAGCATGTGGCCTCTCCGCGCGATTATCTGGCGGCATGCCATGATCTGCTGAAACCGGGCGGTTTGATGCTGTGTTCCACCCTGAACCGCAATGCCAAAAGCTTTGCAATGGCCATCGTGGGGGCCGAATGGGTCATGCGCTGGCTGCCCAAGGGCACACATGACTGGAACAAGTTCATCACCCCGGATGAGCTTTATGACCTGCTGCGCGGTGCAGGGCTCCGGCCTGTGGATCGCAAGGGGATGGTCTTCAATCCGATTGGCTGGTCATGGAGCCTCTCCCCCCGGGATCTGTCGGTAAACTACGTTACCGCCAGCTTGCGCCCCTCGGCATCCCACTCTGCCTCGGCCTGAAGCGAGGGAATGTCGCGCTGGCATGTCAGCAAAGCGCGATTCCCCTCGTAGTGGATTGCAAATTCTCCGCCATCCACATCCCCTTCGATGGTGCGCTGTTCGGCGGATCCATGGCCGACGTAGCGCAGCTGGGTTCCGTAGTGCCCCGACCAGAAGAACGGCGTATCCGCAAAGGGCCCATGCTCCATCCCCATGAAGCAGCGGGCAAGATACTGGCCTTGGCGCTGTGCATGGACCCAATGTTCGACCCGAAGCGCCTCGCCGCCACGCGGATCAGGATAACGGGCAATGTCGCCGATTGCATGGATATCGGGATTGGACGTCCGCAGCATTGCATCCACCGCGACCCCATCCTCGGAAGGGCCGAGTGCCAAACCGGCCTGTGATGCCAGATCGACACGCGGGCGCACCCCGATACCAGACACAACCAGATCAGCCGTGATTTCCAACCCGTCATCCAGCACCACGCTATTTTCATCGTAGCGGGCGATGCTGCGCCCGACATGAAATGTCACCCCGTTTTGCTCATGCAGGCCTTGCACGAACCCGCCCGCCTCGGGGCCGAGGATCTTGGCAAGGGGTACCGGATCATGCGTGACCACATCCACACGCAGACCCTGGCCGACAAGGGCCGCCGCCACCTCCAATCCGATAAACCCCGACCCCAGAACGACAGCGGTCTTGCTATCGTTCGCAGCGGCAATAAGGGCATCGGCATCCGCCAGATCACGCAGCAGATATACATTCGTGACACCGGCAAAATCGGGCTGTGTCGCCTGCGCGCCTGTCGCCAGCACTAGTCGACCATAGGCGATCCGGTCACCGGCCGCCGTTGTCACCTCCTTGGCAACGGGGTCGATGGCGCTGACCGTTACGCCCGTACGAACATCCACCCCTTTGGGAGCTGGCAAAAAGCAGTCATCCCGCGGCTTCTTGCCTGCCAGATACTGTTTGGAGCACATGGTCCGGTCATAAGGGGCCTCATCCGCGGTCAGCAACGTGACACGCGCTCCCTGACCATGGCGGCCCATCATCTCGGCCAATGCATGGCCTGCGGCACCACCCCCGATAACCACGATCCGATCCCCGTCCCCGGCAGGCTTGACCACAGGCACCTTGTTCGGCTTTGGCAGAACCCGAATGCGCCCATCTGCCTGTTCGACAGGATAGCAGGACAGAGGGGTAATCGCAGGGGCCCCGACGGCCTCGCCCGTGGTCAGGTCAAATCGCGCATGGTGCCATGGACAGCGGATTTCGCCTTCGGCCACCAATCCGTTTTCCAAGGGTGCGGACAGATGTGTGCATTCCCCCGACAATGCCCGGACGACGCCATCCTTCCGAACAAGGATCACGGATTTCCCATCGACCGTACCGGCCAGCGGCACGCCTTCGGTCAGGGCGTTCGCATCAATTCCCTGGGTGAAATCGGGTTTCTGGTCGGTCATGACAATCCTCCGGGCTGTACTGCCGGGTCAATCCCGCAGCACAGCCGAAGGTTCCGCTCAGACCAGACCGGCAATCGCCTCCCGTGCCGCCGAATACCGGCAATGGCCTTCATCAAAGGCATCTGCCAGATCCGCGACAGGCTCGAACCGTTGTGCGATGGGCGGCAGGGTCAACACTTCCGGCCCCGCGCCGGTGGCCGCCATCAGGGCCAGACGGGCCGCGCCGAAGGCACCCCCGAAATCCCCCGCAGCGGGACGATCCACTGGCACGCCCAAGGCTGTGGCCATCATGGAAAGCCAGTAGTCAGAGCGGGAGCCGCCACCCACCGCAATCAGCGTTTCCAGCCCTGTACCGGTGGAGGCCAGCGCATCCCGGCAATCCCGGATGGCAAATGTGACCCCCTCCAGAACTGCGCGCGTTCCGGCCTCACGGTCCGTTGCGTGACCCAGGCCGACAAAGGCCCCGCGAATCGCGGCGCTGTTCACGGGCGTGCGCTCTCCGCCCAGATAGGGAAGGAAACTTGCGGTTCCCGGCGCACGAAGCGCACCCAGATCCCGCGTCAGGGTGGCTGCCGATTGCCCGACCATGCCCGCATACCAGTTCAGCGCGTCCGTGGCCGAAAGGATAACCCCCATCTGGTGCCATGCGCCGGGTAGCGCGTGGCAGAATGTATGCACCGCAGTGGCAGGCGCAGGGTGATACCCTTCGGTTGCAGCAAACAGCACCCCCGAGGTCCCGAGCGATACGAACCCCGCCCCCGGCCTCACCACTCCCACGCCGATGGCCGAAGCGGCATTGTCGCCGCCACCGCCCGCCACTACCACATCTGGGGGCAGCCCCCATTCCGCAGCCAGTTCCGCCCGCAGCATGCCCGACACGTCGGACCCTTCGACCAGACGCGGCATGTGGCCGCGCGATAGCCCCGTCGCCTCCAGCAACCGGTCCGACCAGTCTCGTGCGCCGGTATCCAGCCAGCCGGTTCCTGCCGCATCCGACATCTCGGCCACATGCTCCCCGGTCAGCCATAGGCGCAGGTAATCCTTGGGCAGCAGGACCTTGGCCACTCTGGCATGCAGATCCGGTTCGTGACGTGCCATCCAGACCAGCTTTGGCGCCGTGAATCCAGGGAACATGATATTGCCGCTGATCGCACGGAACATCGGATCCGCATCCATCGCGGCTGCCTCGATATGGCCGCGGGTGTCATTCCACAGAATGGCAGGGCGCAGCACGTTATCGGCATTATCCAGCACGGTGGCGCCGTGCTGCTGACCGGACAATCCGATCCCGCGCACCGCCCCCAGATCGGCTGCGGCCCCCAACACCGCCATGACCGTTCTGGCGGCATCGATCCAATCGGCGGGATCCTGCTCCGACCAGCCCGGATGCGGGCGCTGTACGTCAAGGGGGGATGTCGCCTCGGCCAGAACCCGTTGCCTGTCGTCGATCAGGATGCCCTTGAGGCCAGAGGTGCCCAGATCAAGTCCGATATACATGTGCAACGCCTTTTTTCATGCGGGCCACGGTGCCCATAATGCCGCAGTCCTATCACGATCGGGCCAGTGCTTGCCAATCCCGTGTTGGAACCGTTGCCCCCCTTGAAACAAGCTGCAATGATCCTTGGTAACGGGCCGGAGAACGGCCGCGAGCAGAATGCGAGGATGAAGGTGGCAGGCTTAAAGGCAATCGGGGTGGCAGCCGTCATTGGCACGGCACAGGTATCGGCGGCACATGCGCTGGATGCCGTCGTGTTCCAGGTCATCGGCAACGATGAGGACCTGACCGATACACTACGCAATTCCTCGCTGACGGCCGAAGTGGCCGAGGACCCGGACCGCGCAAGCGAGCTGTTCGGGGCGGCGCAGGCCGACTATGGCCGCATGGTGGGCGCGATGTATGCGATCGGTCGGTACTCTCCGGTGATCAACATCACCATCGACGGGCGTGAGGCGGCCTCGATCCCGCCGCTCTATGCCCCCGACCCCGACAGCATTCGTGAAATCCGCATCGTGGTCGATCCGGGCCCGGAATTCCGCTTTTCCCGTGCCACGGTCACCCCCTATGTCGAGGGAACCGAATTTCCCGACAATTTCAAGGCGGGCGAAGTGGCAGAAAGCGGCCTGATTTCCGACGCGGTGCAAGCCGGCATCGAAGGCTGGCGCGACAACGGCAATGCCAAGGCCGACGTTGCGCAGGAAAAACTGACGGCAGATCACCGCAAGGATACCCTCTCTGCCGAGGTGCGTCTGGATCCCGGCCCCCGCCTGCGTTTCGGTCCCATGACGATCAAGGGCCAGAAAACCATCAGCGCGCGCCGCGTGGAGAAGATCGCGGGCCTGCCGGAGGGAGAGACCTATTCCCCAGACGAGCTGGAGTCGGCCGCGAACCGTCTGCGCCGAACCGGCATCTTTTCCTCGGTCACGATGGTCGAGGGGGATGTGATGTCCCCCGACCTGCTGCCGATCAGCACCACCGTGGTGGAGCAACTGCCCCGCCGCTATTCGGTGGGGGCGGAAATCTCCAGCTCCGAAGGGGCGGAAGTGTCGGGCTACTGGATGCACCGCAACTTCTTTGGCGGCGGCGAGCGGCTGCGGATCGACGGCGCAATCGAGAACATCGGCGCGGCGGATTCCGGAAAGGACTACTCGCTTGGTGCGCTGCTTGAGCGTCCGGCCACCATTACGGCCGATACCACCGCCGCGATCAACATCGGCATCGAGCATCTGGACGAAGAGGATTACGTCTCGGACGGCTTCGATCTGGGCCTGCGCTTCACGCAGATCGTGACAGACCAGCTGACGGCCAATATCGGGCTGACCTATGCCCAATCCGACGTGTCGGATGATCTGGGCGATTACGACTACCGCTCCATCGCGTTGCCCTTCGGCGCGATCCTCGACACCCGCGACAATGCGCTGGACGCCACCGAGGGCTTCCTGCTGACGGCCCAGGCCGAGCCTTTCATGGGGTTTGCGGATGCCGATTCCGGCCTGCAGGCCACGCTGGAAGGGCGCGGCTATTACACTCTCGGCACCCCGCGCAAGGTTACCTTTGCCGGTCGCGTACAGGCCGGTCAGGTCTTCGGGGCGGATCTTCTGAATACGCCACGGGAATACCTGTTCTATTCCGGGGGTGGCGGAACGGTTCGCGGCCAGCCCTACCAGTCGCTGGGTGTCTATCCGATCGATGGAAACGACGACTACAAGATCGGCGGCTCCACCTTTCTTGCAGCGTCACTGGAGGCGCGGGTGTCGGTCACGAAAAGCATCGGCCTTGTCGGATTTTTCGACGTGGGCCAGATCGGCGTGAACGGATTTACCGATATGGAAGAACAGTCGGGCGCAGGGATCGGCCTGCGCTATGATACGGGCATCGGCCCGATCCGTCTGGACATCGCAAACCCCGTTTCAGGGGATACGGGCGAAGGCGTCCAGCTTTACGTGGGCATAGGGCAGGCATTCTGATGCGGATTTTCTTAGTTCTTATTCTGACCATCCTGCCGTTTGGCGCGATGGCCCAGGACACCGCCGAAGAAGATCGCGGCTGGCTGGAGGGTATCATCGAGGATAACCTGTCCTCTCCCGGTCGTGATGTGAACATCGTCGGCTTCAAGGGGGCGCTGTCTTCCCGCGCCACGCTGGAAGAGCTGACCATCGCCGATGACGAGGGGACATGGCTGACCCTGCGGGACGTGGTGCTGGACTGGAGCCGGTCTGCCCTGCTGCGTGGCCGGCTGGAGGTGTCGGAGCTGACAGCGGGAGAAATCATCGTTGCCCGCAGCCCCAAACCCGCCGAAGGTCTGGACGCCGCCCCGGAGGCAGAGGCCTCGGGGCCGTTCGAGCTGCCGGACCTGCCCGTTTCGATCAATATCGGCCGCATCTCTGCGGACAGGCTGGAACTGGGCGCGCCCCTGCTGGGCGAACCTGTCGTCGCCTCCATGGAGGGTGTGCTGGTTCTGAACAACGGCGAAGGTGGCATCACGCTGGAGGCACAGCGCATCGATGATGGCCCCGCCCTGAATCTGGCCCTGAATGCCAGTTTTGCGAACGAGACACGCCAGCTGGTGACCAAGCTGACGGTGTCCGAGGCCGCCAATGGCCTTGTGACCCGCAAGATGGGCCTGCCCGGCGCGCCCGCCCTGAACCTGAGTGTGGACGGTACCGGCCCGATCGATAATTTTACCGCCCAGATCGCCCTGGAAACGGATAACCAGCCCCGCATTTCCGGGCAGGTGAACGTTCAGGCGCCGACCGATGGCTCCTTGGGTTTTTCCGCGAACCTGTCGGGTGATGCCGCGCCGCTTTTCCTGCCGGATTATGCCGAGTTCTTCGGCAACTCGCTGTCCTTGCAGGTCGAAGGATCCAAGGGCACGGATGGCGTTCTGGAAATCCCCGTCCTTTCGCTGGTGGCACAGCAGTTGCAGCTGAACGGCGCCGTGACCGTGGGGGCCGACGGCCTGCCCGATCGCGTGAATCTGACAGGAAAGATCGCAGCCCCCGACGGATCGCCGGTGCTTCTCCCCCTGACGACGGATCAGCAGACCTTGATCGGATCGGCCGATCTGGACGTGCAGTTCGACGCGGAAAAATCCGATGACTGGACGGGCGAGGTGCGCGTCAGCAATCTGGACCGTGATGATTTCGATGCCGAAACCCTCGTGCTGAACGGGACGGGCAAGATTGTTGATGGGGAACAGTCAGAAATCACCGCAAACCTCGACTTTGCCGCCACGGAGCTGAACGCGGCCGATGCCGGCCTGAATGAAGCCTTGGGGTCGGAGGTGAATGGCAACCTGCAAATCGTTTCGGAAACCGGGACCGACGGCCTGCAGATCCCGAGCCTGACGATCAACGGTGCCGATTACGGCCTGACCGCAAACGCGGTGATCGAAGGGCTGAGCACCGGCATGACCATCACCGGCGAAGCGGAGGCACAGCTGGAAAACCTGTCACGCTTTGCCACCATCGCAGCCCGTCCGTTGGGCGGGGCGGCAAGCGCCTCGATCAAGGGGAACTATGCGGTGCTGGAGGGCGGATTCGATGTTGTGGCCGATGTGCAGGGTACGGATCTGAAAACGGGCATTCCCGAGGCGGACAACCTGCTACAGGGCACATCCACCATCAAGCTGTCGGCCTTGCGCGACACCGTGGGCACCCGTATCCGCGAATTCGCCGTGAATGCTCGTGATCTGTCGGCCACCGCCGAAGGATTGATCGCCAATAGTGGCAGCGATCTGCGGGCCAATGTGGATGCCAGCAATCTGGCCGTTCTGGGCAGCGCCTATGGCGGTTCAGCCAGGGCGGATATGACCTTCAAGGGCACCGCAACCGCGGGCGAGGTGACCCTGACTGCACACGGGAACGATATCCGTACCGGCATCCCCGAAGTGGATGGCCTGCTGGCAGGTAAATCGACGATCCGGACGGATGCCACGATCGATAACGGAACAGCCACCATCAAGCAGGCCGAAATCAATGCCCGCGCCCTGAACCTGACGGCCTCGGGCCGTTTGGCCGAAGAGGGCAGCGATGTCACGGCCAAGCTGAACCTGAGCGACCTGTCCGTGTTGGGTCGTGGATATCGCGGCGCGGTCTCGGCAGACACCACGTTCAGCGGGACGCCGCAGAACGGGCGCATCACCGTGGACGGACAGGCGCAGAATATCTCGGTGGCACAGGCCGATGCCGACAAATTGCTGCGAGGCAATTCGACCATTTCGGCCGAGGTGCAACTGGTTGACGGCCGCGTGGTCGTCGAACGCGCCAATGTGGAAAACCCGCAGGTGACGCTGGATGCCACAGGCACGCCGATCGATAACGGGCAGCAGCTGAACCTGACGGCACGGCTGGCAAATCTGGGCATCCTGTTGCCGCAATTCCCCGGGGCCGTTTCGGTTTCCGGAACCGTGGCACAGCGCCCCGATGCCTATGACATGAACATCAATGCCCAAGGACCGGGCGGCATTTCCGCGCGCGCCAGCGGCACGATCTCTTCGGCTTTCGATCAGGCCAATCTTGCGGTCAACGGGTCGGCACAGGCGGCCCTTGCCAATGTGTTCCTGACCCCCAGCAACGTCGACGGCCTTGTGCGGTTCGACGTGAACGTGAACGGGCCGCTGGCACTGGATTCCGTTCGTGGCGCGATCAGCACTTCCGGCGCCCGCTTTACCGATCCAAGCGCGAATATCGAGATGAACGCGATCAACGCCACGGTGAACCTGAACGGGCAAAGCGCCCGGATCAATGCAAGCGCCGCTCCGGGTGAAGGCGGGCGGATTACGGCCAACGGGACCGTCGGACTTGCAGCGCCGTTCAACAGCGATCTGACCGTCACACTTGCCAATGCGGTCTTTGCCGACCCATCCCTCTACCGGACCACGACAGGCGGCACGATCCGCCTGACCGGCCCGCTGACCGGAAACGGCCTGATTGCCGGGCGCATCGTATTGCAGGAAACCGATGTGCAGGTGCCTTCGGGCGGCCTCGGCAGCTCCGGTACCCTGCCCGGCCTGACGCATGTCGGAGAGCAGGCGAACGTCCGCGCCACACGGGCCCGTGCCAACCTGCTGGATGACGGATCGAGCACCAGCAGCAGCGGCAGCGGTTCGGGCGGGTTGCGTCTGGATCTGACCATTTCGGCCCCAAGCCGCATCAATATCCGCGGCCGGGGGCTGGATGCCGAACTGGGCGGTGAACTGCGGCTGACCGGCACCACATCGAACATCGTGCCGATCGGTGCCTTCGAACTGATCCGCGGGCGTCTGGATATTCTGGGCCGCAGGCTGGACCTGATAAAGGCCACCATGTCGCTGCAGGGGGATTTCATTCCGCAACTGGACGTCAGCGCCCAAAGCGATAACAGTGATGTCACGACCTACGTCAACATCACGGGCCCTGCCGATGATCCCGAGGTCACCTTCACCTCCGACCCCGAACTGCCGCAGGAAGAGGTTCTGGCACAGCTGCTGTTCGGCCGTGACCTGTCCTCCATTTCGGCGCTGCAGGCGGCACAGCTTGCCAATGCCGTTGCCACGCTTGCCGGAAAGGGCGGCGATGGCATTGTCAGCAAATTGCGCAAGAATTTTGGACTGGATGATCTGGACGTCACGACGAACGATGACGGCACGGCTGCGGTAACGGCCGGGAAATACATCTCCGAAAAGGCCTATACCGAGGTGGAGGTTGATGGCGAAGGTCAAAGCGCGATCAGCCTGAACTACGACATCTCCAACAGTGTGACCGTCCGCGGATCCACCGGCACCAGTGACGACAGCACCGGGATCGGCATCTATTACGAACGGGACTATTGACCGAAAAAGGGGGAAGGGTTCACGCCCTTCCCCCTTTTTCTCAGAATGACTTCTTCAGGCGCAATCCGACGCCAAAGCCGCTGTCGATATCGGCCTTGTCCAGATCAAAGCTCTGATAGGATACTTCCCCCGCAACTTCGATATCGCTGATCATCCGCGTCGCCCCGACACGCAGGATGCTTCCCTCGGTGCGCGCGCTGGCAAGCCGATGATCGGTCCGGTCCGTGGCATTTATGATGTAATAGCCGGCCGAGTAGTTCAGCGCGAAGCTGCTCAGATCATGGGTCACGACCATCTGCACCATCCGCGAGTCGGTATCCATGGGCATCCCCATGACCGTTCCGTAATTGGTGTAGCCGCCCTTATAGCCGGCGTTGTTATAAGCCGTACCGGAACCACAGAAATCATTGGTGGAATCGGCAATCTCGGTGGTGGCCCCCTCCAGCGTTACCGTTGTGGGGACGCCGAACGACTGCCCATGCCCCTCGACCCCGGCCAGATACATAAAGCAAGAGGGCAGACCGCCGGATTCATCCTCACCGATGGCCTGGCCATAGACGCGTATCGGCAGGATATCCTCGGGCAGGGTATAGGACAGACCCAGACCGGCCAGCTGGTTCGCATCATCCCCGGTTTCGGAGTTGGACTGCCCTGCGATCATGTCAAGGAAAGAGCCGAAGCTTTCGTCATTCCCCTCACCGCCCCATTGCGCCGTACGCACAAGGTCGATCTCGAACCCTTCCAGCGGTTGAAGCTGCAGGCGCATTCCGAAAAGCTTGGTCCCGTCGGGATTATCGTCACTGTCGGTCTGCCCCAGAAAGATCTCACCCTTCCACGGGCCGATCCACGACAGAAAGCGAGAGTCGAAGGCGCTGTACTCACGTTTCTCTATGTAGGCGGCGGGGAATGGCCGCGCATTTTCCGACAGGATCAGCGATGAATATTTCGAGGGCGACCAATGCCGTTCCCGCGCACCGAAGCCGATCGCGAAATCCCCAAGGTAGGTTTCGAGATAGCTGCGATCGAGGCGGAGCCCGTCACCATCGCTTTCGTCCGACGCCTCCAGATTGAAACCGAGCCGCTGGTTATGCCACTCATAGGCAATGCTGCCCATTGCGGTATCACCAAACCCGAGGATCTCGCGCTGGCCGAGGTAGGGATTGGAGCTGACCCCCGCCGTCACCGTCCAAGTCCCCTCTGCCATGGCTGCGCCACCGGTGGAAATGGCAAGAAGCGAGCACGCCCCCAGCGAGAAAATCCTGCTCAAAGGCCGCTTCATCGCATCATCCTGTTATTGAGGTTTCATCCTGCCTTAACGGAGGCAGGCCCGTTTTTGCAACAGCCGATCAATATGCCGTTACGCGTTGAGCCGTACCTGTTGATGGCTGGGCACAGAATACCCCTCCACCCATCGATGTACCACATCCCGTGCAGCCTCGGCATCGCCCACGGCAACCGCGCCGCGCAGGCTGCGCAGAACGGTCGCCATTTCCAGCTCGCTCAGGCAGGCCTCGCGGGCACGCAAGATCTTGGGGTGCGGCGTGGTCAGCAGCCCCTCACCGATCAGCAGCTCCTCGTGCAGCTTTTCCCCAGGGCGCAGGCCTGTCACCACGATCTCGATATCCCCATCGGGGGTGTCGGCATCGCGGACCCGGTATCCTGCCGCCTCGATCATCTGCTGCGCAAGCTTCCGGATCTTGACGGGTTTGCCCATATCCAGAACGAAGACCTCGCCGCCTGCATCATTACCGGCAAAGGAACCTGCCAGCATCACAAGACGTGCGGCTTCGGAAATGGTCATGAAGAAACGCGTCACATCTTCATGCGTCAGGGTTACAGGCCCCCCGCGCGAAATCTGGTCGCGGAACAGCGGGATGACCGAACCGGAAGACCCAAGCACATTGCCGAACCGGACCATGGTAAACACGGTTCCGCGCGACCGTTGGGCCAGATCCTGCACCACAAGCTCGGCAAGCCGCTTGGAGGCGCCCATGATGTTGGTGGGGCGAACCGCCTTATCGGTGGAAATCAGGATGAACCGGGCAACCCCCGCCTCATTCGCAGCATCGGCAAAGGTCCGGGTTCCCAGAACGTTATTGGCGAGGCCGGCAATCGGGTTCGCTTCTACCAAAGGAACGTGCTTGTAGGCCGCAGCGTGGAAAACCACCTCGGCCTTGTGTTCCTGCATCACCATCCGCGACAGGCGTGCATCCGTAACCGATCCCAGCACGGGGGTGATGATCACATCCGTATCCTCGGCCATTTCGCGCAGCTCACGCTCGACATTGTAAAGCGCGATCTCGGAGGCTTCGAACAGGACAAGGCGTTTGGGGCGGGCCACCAGAAGCTGGCGGCACAATTCCGACCCGACAGAACCGCCTGCACCCGACACGACGATCACACGGCCAACGTAGGCCTCCGCCCCTTCGGGAAGGACGGATTCGATCTGTGTACGGTTCAGGAACCGCCCCGGAATGACGGGGGCCAGATGATCGACCAGCTTTTCCTCCCCCACCAGCTGGGCAAAGGACGGAACGGTCATCACCTTCAGGCCGCGCTTTTCCAGCATGCGGGCGATCTGGGCCTGCCGCGCATGGGAGGCTGATGGCATGGCCAGCAGCACCCGCTTGATATTGCATTGGTTCACCGACCGCGTGATCTGATCCGGGCGCAATACACGCAGACCGGAAATGGTCAGCCCGTGCATGTTGGAATCATCATCCACGAAGGCAACCGGGGTAATGCTGTCATGTGTCCGCAGCGCTGCGGCAAGCTGCACGCCGGTCGTGCCCGCCCCGTAGATCAGCACCTGATGACGTGGTTTTCCCTGACGGAGGATCCATTGCAGAAGCCGCAGCATCCCGAAACGGGCCGCAACGGAAAGCAGGAAGAACAGCAACGAGAAATGCACCGCTCCCACGCCGGGCAGGGTGCCGCTGGTCGCAATCAGCCCTGCCATCATCAGCCCCAGCAGAACCGATGAAATGGCAACCTTGATGATAGCCTTCGCCTCGAAGGCCTTGAGCTGGATGCGGTGGATGCCCAACAGCATAGACAACGCGCCTGCCAGCACCGAGATAACCGGCAAAAGAGGTGTGACCTGCTGCCAGAGGGCAACCGGGAACAGGGAGTTGCTGACGAGGATACAGGTCAGGACAAGCGCAAGGGGTGCAAGCACCAGATCAAGCGTCAGGAAAACAGCCTGTTTCTGCGGCCGTGACAATGCATCGACGATGCTGAAAACCTTGGACCGTATAGACGGCACGATGATGTTATCCTGTTCCGAACCATACGGCCGTATTTGCCTGTTACTTGAAACAACTAGTGCGATTTACCCATCACAGCAAGGCTGGCACCCCTTATGAAGGCACAAATCCGCGCTATTCCTTAACGGCTGCGGCGCAGGACCACCCGCGCCAGGGTATCGCGCAGCAGACACAGGTCGAAACACAGGCTTTGATGGCGCTGATAGATCAGATCCATACGCGCCTTTTTGGGCACCGACCGGCGCATGTAGGCGGCATCGGTTTCGGCGGGTGTGGTGCAGGCCGCCAGAACCCGCTCTTCGTATTTATGGATGTGCAGCGAGGCGAGACCGGTGATACCGGGACGATTACGCAGCACCTGCGCATATAGGTCAGGGCATCGTTCCACGTATTGGCGCAGCGGCGGGCGCGGACCGACAAAGCTCATATCCCCGCGCAGCACGTTCCACAGCTGCGGCACCTCATCCAGACGCAGCTTGCGCAGCACACGGCCTATCCGCCCCACACGATCCGCCTTGTCCCCCCCCGAGACGCCGGATTCATCCGGGCCCGCAGGCCGCATGGTTCGCAGCTTCCACAGGGCGAAAGGCTGATCCACCCCCTTCATACGCTCGGCCACGTAGAAAACTGGACGTCCTTCGACGATCAGCAGCACGACCAGCAGAATGGCAAAAGGTACCGCCAGAAGTATCGCCAGAAACAGGGCAAACAGGATGTCGAACAGGCGTTTGGCCGGAGTCATGCTGCCCTCCATTCGGCAACCATTGCGACAGGATCGGCAGGCGGCAGCGCAACGATGCGCGCCAGGCGGTCCGTATTCAGTCCGACATGCGCAATCGTGTTGGCACGTGGCGGGCCGAAGGACCAGTCGATGCCCGCGGCGTCCAGCAAGGCGTCCATCGCAACCGGGGACGGTGCGGCAATATTCAGGATCCGCGGCAGATGGGCCGTGGCAAACAGGGCCGACAGAACGCGGGCCAATGTGGCAGGGCCGATATACGACCGGCGCGGCCCGCCCCCTCCGGCAACAGGATCCAGCGTGACATGCGAACCGGCCCGCCCCAGCAGGGCATCGGCGCCCACCACATTGCCCAACCGCAGAATTGTAGCGGCGCCGGGCAAAGCCTCCATCCGCAGCTTGGCCTCTCCATAGGCACTGAGGGGTGCGGGTGTATCCTCTTCGGATCGCTCCCCCTCTGCTGCGCCGTAAACGGCTGCGGAGGACATCAGGAAAACACGCGCGCCCCGCTGTTCGCCCGCCAGAATTGCGGCAGCGGCGGTGGTCACATTATCCTCCATCGGTCCTGCGGGGTCCGTAACGCCGGCAAGGTTCAGGATCGTGCCACCCCGCCCTTCGGGCCAGGCCTGCCCCCGCCCCAGCCAGATTGCATCCGGCCAATGCGGACGCAACAGCCGTGCCAGACGGCCGGTTGCCCCTGTAACGATCAGATCATTCGGCATGTTCGAACCGGTAACGCATTTCACGCAAGACGGGCAGCACCGCCCGAACCCGCTCGGCCCCCAGGGCATTCACCACGTCACCGATGATCGGAACAATGGCACTGACAGCCGCATCGCGGGCATTCCGCCCGGCCGGAGAGATGCAGACGAACTTGCGCCGCGCATCGTCCCAGTCCGGGCGGATATGGATATGTCCGGCCCATTCCAGTTTGGCCAGTGTATTGGTCATGGCCCCCCGCGTGACGTGGAATGCCTTGGCCAACTGGGCCGGTGTACGTTCTTCGCCCAAGCGGGCCAGATGGTTGAGCACGCCGAAATGCGACAGCTCCATCCCCTTGGGCAGCACCTTCGATATGCGGTTACGGGCCAGCTGATCCGCCATGAAGAGCTCACCGAACAGGGTAATCGCAAGATCGTCGGTGCGGTCGGACATCAGTCTGCCAGCAGCGGGTCAAGGCCACCGCGGGCGTCCAGCGCGTGCAACTCCGACGAACCGCCGACGTGGGTATCCCCGACAAAGATCTGCGGCACGGTGCGAACGCCGTTGGCGCGTTCGGTCATGGCTGTACGCAGCGCCGGATCACGGCTGACATCGATTTCGGTATAGGCGACGCCTTTGCTGTTCAGCAGGCCCTTGGCCGAATGGCAAAAGGGGCAGGTCGGCGTGGTATAGATCTCAACGGTTTTCATAATGCCCTCCTTGGATAGGTTACTCCCTATCTAGGGGCTTTTGGTCACCCGCGCCAGCACCGCAACCGATACATCCGCCGCCCCGGCTGTCCAGCAGGCATCAGCGGCGGCGGCAAGGGTTGCCCCCGTGGTCAGGACATCATCCACCAGTAACACATGCCGCCCCGCCACACGCTGCGGTTTGCGCACCAGAAGCGCACCCGACATGTTTTCGAAGCGGCCCGCACGATCCCGCCCCTCCTGTGATCGGGTGTTGCGGGTGCGCGATAGCAGATCCGGTGCGCAGTCCAGCCCTGCCGCACGGGCAAGCGCCTGCGCCAGCAATCCCGCCTGATTATAACGCCGCCGCAACAGTCGCATCCAGTACATCGGCACGGGCGCGACCAGCATGCCCGGTCGCAGAATAGGTGCTGCTGCCTGCGCCATCCACTTTCCCGCAGGCCGCGCCAGATCCAGCCTGTCACCGTGCTTCAGCGCCAGAACCATTCGCCGGGCGTTGGCATCATAGAGCATTGCCGCCCGCCCACTGGACCATGGCGGGGCCATCATACGGCATTCATCGCAGCAATCGTCACCCTCACCCGGCAGCGGCGTTCCGCACAGGTTGCATACAGCCCCCGTCACGAATGGCGTGTCACGCCAGCAGGGCCCGCACAGACCGCCGTCCGAGGCCACGATCTCTCCGCAGCACAGGCAGGATGCCGGATAGATGATCCGCAGTGCGGCTTGTATTCCCATCGCAGTCCCCACACATTCCGGCCATGACACCAAATCTGACCGATCGCCCCGCCCTGATGCGCAACCGCGCCCGCGCCACACCGGATGCCCTGTTTCTGCATGAAGCGGTGGCAGCCGAGACGCAGGAAAGACTGAATGAGGTTAACAGGACCTTTCATTCGCCCGTCGTTATCACCCCCTTTCCTGAAATCTGGGCAGGCTGGCCTACGGTGGCCGATGCCGATGTGCTGGATCTGACGCCCGGCGCACATGATCTGGTTATCCACGCGCTGTGCCTGCATTGGGCCGATGATCCGGTGGGCCAGATCGTACAATGCCGCCGCGCGCTGCAGCCGGACGGGCTGTTTCTGGCGGCCACCTTTGGCGGTGAGACCTTGACCGAATTACGCGCAGCCCTGACCGGGGCCGAGGCCGAGGTGGCAGGCGGCCTTTCCCCCCGCACCCTGCCCATGGGAGAGATTCGCGATCTTGGCGGGCTGGTGCATCGCGCGGGGCTGGCCCTGCCCGTGGCCGATGCCGACAAACGTACCGTCCGCTACCGGGATGCCCTGCATCTGATGCATGACCTGCGGGCCATGGGAGAGGTTTCTGCACTTGCTGCTCGCCCCCGCCATTTCACGCGCCCGGCAGTCCTGCTGGATGCCGCGCGCCGCTACCAGATGCTTGCCGATGACGAAGGGCGGATCCCGGCAACCTTCGAAATCGTCTGGCTGACCGGCTGGGCGCCCGATGAAAGCCAACAAAAACCGCTGCGCCCCGGTTCGGCCACGCATAGTCTGGCGGAAGCGTTACGACCCAAGGATTGACCCCTGCCCCCCTCAGGGTATGTCCGTGTGCAATAATAAGGATATGCCAATGACCCATCTTCCCGCCGACCACCCCCCCGTCAAACGCCCACGTGTCGGCGTATTGCTGGCGAACCTCGGTACGCCGGACGGATACGACTACTGGAACATGCGCCGCTATCTGTCCGAATTCCTGTCGGACCGCCGGGTTATCGATTATCCCGCATGGAAATGGCAGCCGCTGCTGCAGACGGTGATTCTGGCCAAACGTCCCTTCTCCTCCGGCAAGAACTACAAGCTGATCTGGAATCACGAGAAGAACGAAAGCCCCTTGATGACC
Source organism: Falsirhodobacter sp. alg1 (assembly GCF_000739715.2). Lineage (GTDB taxonomy): Bacteria > Pseudomonadota > Alphaproteobacteria > Rhodobacterales > Rhodobacteraceae > Falsirhodobacter. The sequence goes on from NZ_BBJC02000001.1 coordinate 89,903, forward strand.
ATTACCAAGGCGCAGACGGCAGCGCTGGCCGAGGAACTGCCCGAGGTCATGGTCGATTTCTGCATGCGCTACGGCAACCCTTCGACCGAATCAAAAGTGACGGCAATGGTCGAGGCGGGCTGTGAAAAGATCCTGTTCGTGCCGCTATATCCGCAATACGCAGGGGCCACGACTGCAACGGCCAATGATGCGTTCTTTATGGCGCTGACAAAACAGTATCGGGCACCCGCTGCGCGCACGCTGCCCGAATATTTCGAACACCCCGATTATATCGCTGCCCTTGCCGAATCGGTACAGGAAGCTTGGGATGGTCTGGATGAAAAACCCGATGTTCTGGTGGCATCCTACCATGGCATGCCCAAACGCTATCTGATGTCCGGGGATCCCTATCACTGCAAATGCCAGAAAACGACGCGTCTGCTGCGGGAAAAACTGGGTTGGGAAAAGGATGCCATCCATACCACGTTCCAGTCGGTGTTCGGCCCCGAGGAATGGCTGAAGCCCTATACTGTCGAATATGTGGCTGAGCTGGCCAAACAGGGCAAAAAGCATATCGCCGTTGTGGCCCCCGCATTCTCGGCCGATTGCATCGAGACGCTGGAAGAAATCAAGGGCGAGATTGCCGAGGCATTCGAACATGCGGGTGGCGAACGCTTCACCTATATTCCCTGCCTGAACGAGCGACCCTCACATATTCGTGCCTTGGCCGCGATCATCCGTAATGAACTGGGTGGCTGGATCTAGGACAACAAAAAAGGCGGTGGATTGCTCCACCGCCTTTTCTGAATTCTTTGCCTGATAATCAGGAAGCAGCAGCCGCAGCAACTACCAGCAGCAGCAGCAGCGGAACAACAACGCCAGCCGACGACGAGCTGGTGTTTTCTTCAACTACGACCGGAGCCATAACGGGTTCCATGACCGGCTCAGCCATACCACCGGCGAAAGCCGAGGTAGCAGCGACCGAGAGAGCGGCGGCGAGAGCGATTTTCTTCATAATGACCTCCAGATACTGCCCAACGTCTTTTATTTCAGAGGCGACGTTTTGCATCCAAGACTGTTCCTCGTAAGAAATGCATAAGCATTTCCGAGATGTGAATGCAATCGTCAGGATTCAGTTCCCGCAATGATGCGGATAACATTGTCAAATAAGCAACACTTGCGTACCTACCTTGGACAGGCCGTACAGCTCAATAATGTGCTCGTTATACAAACCTACACAACCACTTGAGGATGCACGCCCGATCTTGCGGGTATCATGCGTGCCGTGGATACGATAATATTGCCACGACAAATAAAGTGCGCGCACACCCAACGGGTTATCCGGCGCGCCGCCCTGGACCACTTCGGGCCACTCGGGGTTCCGTTCCCGCATCGAAGGCGTCGGGCGCCAGCTCGGGTTTTCCCGCATTTCCACGACCTGCGTCTTGCCGCGGCGTGTCAGATCCTCGGTCAACGGGATCGAGCAGGGATAAAGCTTGTACACCGACTGATCTTCGGACCAAAAGTGCAGCGCCCGCGAGGTCAGATCGACGAGGATCGCACCGTTGCGCGTATTGTCGAAGTGATCACGCCAGTTCAACATGCGGAAGCTGGAGATGTTCGACTGCGTTGTCGGCGCCGTTTCCATCTGGGTGCTGCCCTGCATCACCGTGGCGTTGTTCTGCGCGAACGCAGGAGCGGCCAATGCGCCAGCCCCGACTGCCGCTGCTGCCCCCAGCAACGACCTACGATTGAGCTTTACGTCACCCATCCGTCAGTTCTCCTTGAGTATTTCCATGCTATGGCCAGAAAGCTGGCCCGGTCATGGTTATGCCATGCAATATTAGCGCGCGAATGCACAGCCAGCAAATCACGAAGAACGGCGTTAGGGCCTTTATAACACAGTCATAGGTTTGAATACGGTCAGGGGATTCGCTATGATGGGGCGAAACTTTTTCAGGACCGTCATGAGACATATCATCCTAGCGCTGTGCAGTGCCGCTGCCCTTGCCGCATGCTCCTCATCGCCGAATGTGCAATATGGCCCCGACGGTCAGGCACTGGCCCGCGTGTACCGCATCGACCCATCCCAAGAGGCCGAGATCACGTACCGCATGCTGGATTCGATCAACTCGGTCCGGCAATCGCGCGGCATGAGCGCCCTGCAGCTCAACTCCTCGCTGACGGCGGCTGCGGCAACGCATTCGCGTGACATGTCGGTGCAGAACCGCCCGTGGCACTTCGGCTCTGACGGTTCCTCGCCGTTGGTGCGCGTGAACCGCGCAGGATACACCGGCACGTTGCTGGGTGAGGATATCTCCGAGACCTATCAGACCGAAATCCAGACGCTTGCCGACTGGATGGGACAAGTCGGAACGCGCGACGTGCTGACCAATCCGCAGGCAACCGATCTGGGCTTTGCGTGGTTCCAGGAACCCGCAGGCAAGATCTGGTGGACAATCCTTGTCGGGTCCGGCGGTGGTGGCTACACTCCTGCGCAGCCCGCCAATTACGCGTACAACCAATAAAACAAAGCCCCGGAGCGATCCGGGGCTTTTTCAAATCCGAACTGGAAATGCGATCAGGGCAGGATCTGGATCACGGTGCCTTCCCGCAACATCGGATAGATCTCTTCGATCTCGGCGTTGGTTACTGCGATACAGCCGGCAGTCCAGTCACCACCATTGGTCGGACCACGCGATTCGCCGTGAATAAAGATATCGCCCCCCGGCAATTTGCCTGCAGCCAGAGCGTTGATGCGGTCATTGGCATTCGGATAGGAGACGCCGATCGACAGGTGATAGGCGCTATTCGGATTGCGCCGGTCCAGCACATAAGTCCCCTCGGGTGTCTTGCCGTCACCTTCGAACTGCTTCGGGCCAACCGGTTGGAAACCCAAGGCGATATTATACTCTTTCACGACCTCGGAACCGCTGAGCATATACATCTTGCGATTCGCCTTCTGCACCTGAACCGCCGTGATCGGAGGGCCGTCATAGGTCTGGAATTTCGTTGGAACCGCGCTTGGGCTTTTGCCACAAGCTGCAAGACCGATGGCCATGGCCAACGCTAGAAAGATCGTTACTGCCCGCATTACTATCCCGCATTTCAGGGTATTTTTCCAAGTAATACATGAGAATCGGCTTCACTGCCTAGGCGGGATTCACACGCTTATGTCACGAGCGGGTGAACTGTGCCCCCAATTCAACATGTGGTGACCAGCGGAACTGGTCGATCACGGTAATGCGGCCCAGTTTCCATCCTGCTTCCAGCAGGATACGGGCATCCCGTGCGAAAGTGACCGGGTTGCAGGACAGCATCGCCATGCGCGGCACCTTGCAATCCGCCAGTGCCGCAACCTGCGCCTGCGCCCCTGCCCTTGGCGGATCGATGACGATGGCATCGAAGCCCTTCAGCTCTTGGGCATCCAAGGGGCGGCGGAACAGATCGCGCGCCTCGGATGTCACGCGTTTCAACCCCTGCGCCGCGCGCCAGCCACGATCCAGTGCCGCAATCATTCCGGCATCCCCCTCGACGGCATGCACCTCGGCTGTTTCAGCCATGGGCAGGGTAAAGGTGCCCGCGCCTGCGAACAATTCCACGATGCGGCGGGAATCACCGACCACGCCCTGCACAAATGCCAGCAAAGAGGCTTCTCCCGCCTTGGTGGCCTGCAAAAAACTGCCTGCCGGCGGGGCCACGCGTGCCGCACCGAACTGTTGCTGCGGCGGATTGCGAAGCGCCACGGTTTCCCCGCCCCATGTCAGCCGGGCCAGCCCCTGCTCTTCGGCCAGGCGCGCAAGGCTGCCGTGCAATGCAACATCCAGAGGCTTGCCACCCATGACCGACACGTCCAGACCGGCAAGACTTTCCGTGACGGTCAACGATACTTCGGCGCTGCGTGATCCCCCCACCTTTACCAATGCTTCCAGTGCCGGAAATCCGGCCATCAGCACAGGGGTCAGCAACAGGCAGTTCGGCACGGCCACCAGGGCATCCGACCCCCGTGCATGAAAGCCCAGCAGGGCGCCGCTTTTGGTACGCCGCCCGTGCAGCGTTGCCCTGCGGCGGGATCTGACCGGAGAGGTTTCAACCTCTCCCACATCCGCCTCGATCCCCTGCCCGGCCAGGGCAGATACGACCACCGCCCGCTTCCATTCGGCCACAAACCGGTCCGAGGCATGCTGCAAGGAACAGCCGCCGCACGTCCGATAATGCTGGCACGGGGCAGAGACACGGTCCGGCGACGGCGTCAGGATGCGGGGCGCGGGCATCCGGTCGCCCGTGACCTCGCCCTCGACCTCTTCACCCGGCAGGATACGCGGGATGAAGACGGGGCCCTCCGCCACCGCATCGCCAAGGTGTCCCAGCCGTTCCGCAACCAGTCGTATCATTCCGCCGCCTCTTCCGATCCTAGAAATCCACCGGACTGGCGGCTCCAATAACGCGCATAAACCCCATCCTGCGCCAACAGCGCCTCATGGGTGCCGATCTCCACGATGCGGCCCTGCTCCATGACCACAATACGGTCCATCTCCGCAATGGTCGAAAGGCGGTGCGCAATGGCCAGAACGGTCTTTCCCTCCATAACTTTTTCCAAAGAGGCCTGAATGGAGGCTTCCACCTCGGAATCCAGCGCCGAAGTCGCTTCGTCCAGCACCAGAATCGGCGCATCTTTCACGAACGCCCGAGCCAGGGCGATGCGCTGGCGCTGCCCGCCCGACAGTTTCACACCCCGTTCGCCCAGATAGGCATCGTACCCCGAACGACCCTGATGGTCCGTCATGTTCTCGATGAACATATCCGCCTCTGCGGCGCGGGCAGCGGCGTGCAGATCGTCATCGGTGGCATCCGGGCGTCCATAGAGGATATTGTCACGGGCGGAACGGTTGAACATTGCCGTTTCCTGCGTGACCATCCCGATCTGGAGCCGCAACGATTCCTGCGTGATATCCCGCAGATCCCGCCCGTCGATGGTGATGGCCCCTTTTTCCACATCGTAAAGGCGCATCAACAGCGCCACCAATGTGGATTTACCCGCGCCCGAGGATCCGACGATCCCCAGCTTTTCACCCGGGGCGATTACCAGATCGATATCCTGAACCCCGCCCTTTTTCCCGCCATAGGCAAAGCTGACGTTGCGAAAGGCCACTTCGCCCTTTACCGCCGGAAGTGCAACCGCATTCTGGGCATCGGGCAGGCTGTGCGGGCGCGCAAGGGTATGCATCGCATCCTCGACCTCACCCACCGAGGTATAGATCGACATCAGCGTAAAGCTGACCCAACCGGACATCTGCGCCAGACGCATCGAGATTGCACCCGCCGCAGCCACCGTGCCCGCCGTTGCCGCACCCTCCCGCCACAGGATCAGCGTACCGCCGATCAGCGCCACCGGCAGAACCCCCGACAGCAGCATCAGCGTTGTCCGGAACGCCGTAGAGATGATACCGAAATCCAACCCGCGATCCCGGAACGTTCCCATCGCCTTCAGGGCGACACGATCCTCGAAGGCGGCATGGGCGAACAGCTTCACCGTCTTGATGTTGGTGATCGTATCGACCACCTGCCCCGAAACCATGGCCCGCGCATTGGCCCGTGACGCGGAATTTTTCCGGACGCGCGGCATGAAGAAACGGATCAGCAGGACATAGGCCACCAGCCATAGCGCCAGCACCACCGCCAGCCATGCGTCGATTGCCACCAGAAAGATGACCGAAGCGATGACCGAGGCCAGCGCGAAGGCCACGGTATTGATCATTTCCGCCGCGACATCCGTTACGGCGCGGGCGGCCTGCATCTGCTTCTGACTGATGCGGCCGGCAAAATCATTGTCAAAGAAGGTGATGTCCTGACCCATCGTCCAGCGATGCAGGCGCGCCAGCACCAGCGGAAAGACGTTCGGCTGCACCATGATGGCATTGGTCGCCGCGCTCATCCCGAAGAACAGCGGCCGTACCGCCAGAAAGAATACCGTCAGACCTGCCAGAAGTTGCCATAGCGGCACCCCCCCGAACCCGGCATCGGCACCGTCGATCACCCATCCCAGAAGTGCTGCCGAAACGACCTCCATCGCGCCCGTCAGGCAGGAAACGATCGCTGCCCCCGTCAGCGCCGGCCACGCCCCGCTAAGGCACCATGCAAGAAAACGCCCCAGGGTTTCGGGCGGTTGCCCCTTCGCCGGTCGGAAAGCATCGATCATAGTGCCAAGTCGGCGCAGGGTGGCATCAAGCATCACACATCATCCTCGTTTATTCCGATAAAACCGCCCGATTGGCGGGCCCAGAACCGGGCATACAACCCGTTCTGGGCCAAAAGACTGTCATGCGTCCCGATTTCGGCAACGCGCCCCGCATCCAGAACCAGAATGCGGTCCATATGCGAAATGGTGGACAGGCGATGGGCAATCGCAATCACCGTCTTGCCCTCCATCACACCATAGAGTGAGTCTTGGATTGCAGCCTCGATCTCGCTGTCCAGGGCCGAAGTCGCCTCGTCCAGGATCAGGATCGGGGCATTCTTGAGGATAACGCGGGCAAGGCCGATGCGCTGGCGCTGGCCGCCGGACAGTTTTACCCCGCGCTCCCCCACCTGTGCATCATAACCACGGCGTCCTTCGCCATCCTCCAGCGTCAGGATGAACTCATGGGCTTCGGCACGGCGGGCTGCCTCGATCATCTCGTCCTCGGTCGCATCGGGGCGGCCATAAAGGATGTTCTCGCGCACACTGCGATGCAGAAGGCTGGGATCCTGCTGCACCATCCCGATGGAATGGCGGAGGCTCGATTGGGTGACCCCCGCGATATCCTGTCCGTCGATGCGGATTGCCCCGCCTTCAACGTCGTAGAACCGCAGCATCAGCTTGACCAATGTCGACTTGCCGGCCCCGGATCGTCCGACGACACCCAGCTTCTCCCCTGCGGCGATGGTCAGTGTCACATCCTGCAGCCCACCCGATGCCCGACCGTAGTGATGGGTAACGCTGTCCAGCTCTATCCGCCCCTCGGTCAGCTTCAGGGATTGTGCCCCCTTGGCATCCGTCAGGGCGATCGGCTGGGCGATCGTCTCCATCCCCTCGGCAATGGTGCCAAGGGACTGGAACAACTGCTGGGTCGTCCACATGATCCAGTAGGTCATGTTGTTCAACCGCAGCACCAGTGCCGACGCGGCCGCGACCACCCCGACCGATGCCGCCCCCTGGTACCACAACACCAGTGCCCAGCCGATCACCGCCACGATCATCGCACCGTTGATCATCGTCAGCGCGATATCCATGCGCGATACGATCCGCATTTCATGGGCAAATGTGGTGCGGGCGTGTTCGATCGCCTCCCGCGCGTGGCTTTCTTCCCGGTCATCATGCGCAAACAGCTTGACGGAATGGATGTTGGTATAGGCATCCACCACCCGCCCTGTCACAGCCGAACGCGCATCGGAGGAGGCCTTGGCCGCAGGCCCGGCCCGCTGCACGGTCCAGCGCACCAGCAGACCATAGGCCACGAACCAGGCCACAAGCGGCACCATCAGCCGTGCATCCGCCTGCCCCAGCACCACAAGGCTGCCGATGGCCGTGGTGGCGGCAAAGGCCACGGCATCGAAGACATTGAACACCGCATCCCCCGCGGCGGGGGGCGTTTGCATGATCCGGTTGGCCAGACGGCCGGCAAAATCCCCCTCGAACCAACCGACCGGCTGACGCAGGACATGGCGATGCGCCCGCCAGCGGATCAGCGTGCCGAAATTGGGCAGAATGGCATTATGCAGCAACGCCGTGTTCAATGCGGACGCCAATGGTCGCAGAAACAGGACCGCCAGTGCCACAAGGATGATTTCGGTCCCATAGGCCTCCCATACCTCCACGGGGCCAGCCGAAGCGATGCGGTCCACTATCCGGCCCACATACCAGATTAATGCAAGATCGGTCAGCGCCACTACCACCGATAGAAGGCCGGTTGCTACGAATACCCCGATGAACGGCTGCATGTATGACTTCAGGAACGGCCAGAGCCGGTTCGGGGGCGCATCCGTCTGGTCATACGCCGCGTAGGGATCTACGAGCCGTTCGAAAAAGCGGAACATGTTCATGGGCCTTTTTTTAGCGATATAGCGGGCGGACGGCCCAAGGAAAATATTCAGCCCAAAAGAGCGTCGCGGCCCAGCCGGAAACCGGAAGCAATCCAGGTAGCCTCTATCTGCCGCAACCGCTCCCCCAGGGCCTTGCCCGACAGACCGGGCATCAGATCTGCCGCAGTGACGGGGCAAACCGCTGCGGCAGCGTCCTCGATCCCCGCAAGATCAACGGGCGTGCCGATCAACGCGCCCCGCACCAGCGCCGCATCACAGGCAATGGTAACCCCGTGGCGATAGGCAACCTCGGGAATAGGCACCCCTTCGCGGGCGGCGGTGGCGGTCAACGCCACGCGCTTCATTTCGGCCCGGCTCAACCGCAGATCGGCAGTTCCCCCCAATAATGCCAGACGCCGGATCGGGTCCGGGGCACGCCCCCCTTCCAGATGCACCAGAACTGCCAGCGTCGTGGCATCCGCGCCGGGAAGAACGCGCATCAGCGCCCCGCAGGCAGCCATCGCAGCCACCGCAGGTGCCGGATCTGCCGCTGCCAGCAGCTTTTTCATTTCGGCCCCCACACGCTCTCGCGAAAGGGCGTCCAGGCCGTCTACGGCTGCGGCACAGGCCACATATCCATCCATATCGATGCCTGATTCCGCATCGCCATAAATCGCATGAAACCGAAAAAACCGCAGCAGCCGCAGATGGTCCTCGGCCAACCTCCGGGCAGGATCACCGACAAACCGCACACGGCGGGCCTGCAGATCATCCAGCCCGCCCAGAGGATCGATGACCATCCCCCCGGCATCGGCATAAAGCGCGTTCATCGTGAAATCCCGCCGCGCAGCATCCTCGGCAATATCTGTGGAAAACGCGACAGTGGCATGACGTCCATCGGTTTCGACATCGCGGCGAAAGGTCGTCACCTCGCAGGGGACGCCGTCCGATATGACCGTGACCGTGCCATGCTCCAGCCCTGTCGGCACCACGCGCAACCCTGCGGCCGTGGCCCGTGCCATCACGACCTCGGGCGGGGCATCCGTCGCCAGATCCAGATCACCGACGGCCAGCCCCATCAGGGCATTGCGCACGCACCCGCCCACGAACAGGCAGTGGTATCCACCATCGCCCAGCGCCGCCATGACAGGCAAGGCCGGGCCCATCCACGAGCCCGCTATCTGCATGCGACACGCAGGGCAAGGTCACGCAGAATCGCAGCCGTTACCCCCCAGATGTAATATGGCCCCCATGGCACCACCCAATAGGTGCGCTGCTGTCCGTTCCAGTTGCGTTCCTCCTGCCGGTAGCGCGCGGGATCCAGCACATGGGCCAGCGGAACGGGGAACACTTCCGAAACCTCCCCAGCCTCGGGGCGCGGGATGAAAGGTCCCCTGATCTGAGCCAGGACGGGGGTAACGCTGAAATTCGTGACGGTATGGGTGACTTGCAGCTCTCCCATAACCTCGACATTGGCAGGAAGCAGGCCGATTTCCTCATGCGCCTCCCGCAGGGCGCAGGCGATGGCGGACGGGTCATCCGGCTCCATCTTGCCGCCCGGCAGGGCGATCTGGCCAGGGTGGTGCCGCAGGGTCGTGCCGCGCATGGTCAGCCACAGGCGGTCCTGCTCTACCGCCAGAAGAACGGCCGCTGCCCGCCCCGTGCCGGTATCCGACACTACGGGGCGGGAAAGCGCCCGGGTCAGTGCATCATGCCACATCCCCGTCCTGCCCAAGCTTTTCCGGATCCAGATCGTAATGCGCGCCGCAGAACTGGCAGTCGGCCGTGACGACCCCGTCTTCGGTGATCATCTCGGCAATTTCTTCGGGTGGATAGGGCGCAAGCGCCGCACGCACCTTGTCAGCGGAACAGGAGCAGCCGAACCGCAGCGGCTGGGCATCGAAGACCCGCGGCCCTTCTTCGTGGAACAGCCGGATCAGCAGATCCGTGGGCGATACGGTCGGGCCGATCATCTCCAGATCCTCTACGGTATCCAGCAGGTAGTTTGCCCGCAGCCAGTTATCACCCTCTTCGCCATCCAGCAGATCGGCGTGGGTCAGAAGACCTCCTTCGCCCGTCCCCTCGGCCACCGAAGGGGAAGCCTTGGGCATGTGCTGCAGCATCACCCCGCCTGCCCGCCATGCGGCATCCTCCCCCGGAAACTGGGAGCGGCCGAACGAGGTTTCGAACCGCGTCGGCAACTGTTCGGACTGCGCGAAATAGGATTCGGCGCATTTCGAGAGGGACCCACCCGCAATCGGGGTAATCCCCTGATAGGGCACCGTACCTTCACCCTGATCGATGAGGATGGCGAAATACCCGTCCCCAAGCTGTTCGAACGCAGGCGCATCGGTCAGCGCATCTGCATCAAAGCCGGCATAGGCACGGATGCGGGCAGGTTCGCCATCCTCTGTCGGGCCGTAATAATCAGTTGCGACCATCTTTACCGCGCCGTTGCCGCGGATCTGCAGCGACAGTTTCCAGCGCAGCTTGATGGTTTGCCCGATCATGGCGGTCAGCAGGGCAGCCTCGGCGACCAGCTCCTCGATCTGCGGCGGATAGTCATGCTTTGACAGGATCAGATCAAGAACGCCGTCAAGACGGACAACGCGGCCGCGGATGTCGGACCGGTCAAGTTGGAAAGGAAGGACTGTATCGTCCCAGGCGATGTGTGTGGCAATTGTCATGGGGTTTCCTTGCGGCCCGGGCCTTGGCATATCTTTATGCGTGGCATACCGCGCCTATGTAGGGGCGGCAACCGATTGACCCAAGGGGACAGAATGATCCGGCGTTATGGCGAACCTGTAAAAGCAGGGCAGAAATACCGGCGGCGGGTGGGGGTTTATGCCATCTGTCTGCGTGAAGGCCGCATCCTGACCACGTTGCAGGAGGCGCCTACCCCCGAAATCCAGCTGCCCGGCGGCGGGATCGATCCGGGCGAACATCCGGTCGCCGCCCTGCACCGCGAGGTGATGGAGGAAACCGGATGGCGCATCGCCGCAGGTCGCAGGGTCGGCGCGTTCCGGCGGTTCACCTACATGCCGGAATACGACATGTGGGCCGAAAAGATCTGCCTGATCCATCTGGCCCGACCCACCGTCTGCGCAGGCGCCCCCACGGAAGAGGGCCATCACGCCCTGTGGCTGCCCCCGCAGGAGGCGCTGGACGTCTTGGCCAACGAGGGGGATCGCGACATGCTGGCGCAGGTTCTGGCAGGCGGCATCCCGCGCTGAACGCTGCTTGACCGGCCCCTGTGAAACGGTCATGCAAGGCGCGATGGTGTCCGGGGAAGCCCGGATGAAAAGGGAATACGGTACGGCATCTGCCAAATCCGTAGCTGCCCCCGCAACTGTAGGCGGAGAGCGCGATCCAGCAGCCACTGGCCGATCCGGGCCGGGAAGGCGGATCTCGCATGGACCCGCAAGTCAGGAGACCTGCCATCGCAACATGCAATCACCGGGCGGGGTGCCCCGGAAGGAGGAGCGATGAGCGATAACGGACACGGCAATTTCTGCCGGACGGTAATTTCGGGCGCACTCATGCTCGATAGAGAAGACCTCACCCCTGCCGAGGGGACGTGTTCATGAAATATCTGATGATTGCCGCTGCCTGTGCGGCAGCCACGCCTGCCTGGGCCGAACCGACCCATTATCCGCTGGAAATCGAGAACTGCGGCACGACCCAGATTTTCGCAGCCGCGCCGGAACGCGTTGTCACGGTGGGCCAGACGGTCACCGAAACCCTTTTCGCGCTCGGGCTGGCCGATCGGGTCAAGGGGACCTCGCTTTGGTTCAACAGCGTTCTGCCGGAATATGCCGTGGCGAATGCGCAGATCCCCCGCATTGCCGACAATACCCCCGGGTTCGAGGCGGTAATCGGCAAACGCCCCGATCTGGTGGCCACGCAGTACGAATGGATGATCGGAGCGCAGGGGGCGGTGGGTACGCGGGACCAATTCGCCGATCTGGGCGTGGCCACATATATCGTGCCTGCGGATTGCGTCGGCAAAAACAACTCCATCGGTGCCGATGGCACGCGTCTGGGAAGCTTCAGCACGGAAACAATCTATCAAAGCGTGGCCGAGCTTGCCGCGATCTTCGATGTGCAGGACAAAGGCGCCACCCTTAATGCCGACCTGCGCAGCCGCGAAGAGGCCGCCGTTGCCCGGGCGCAAGCCCTCAACCTGCACGATCTTTCTGCTGTTGTATGGTTTTCCAGCGCCGAGGTGGGGCTGGATCCCTTCGTCGCAGGGCAAAAAGGCATTCCCGCCTTTATGCTCACCTCTCTCGGGATCAGGAATGTCGTCACTACCGATGAGGAGTGGCCCGCGGTCGGCTGGGAAACCATCGCCCGCGCCAATCCGACCGTCATCATTCTGGCGCGCATGGACCGCCGTCGCCATGCCGCGGATGATATCGATGTGAAACTGGATTTCCTGCGCACCGATCCGGTCGCCAGCCAGATGGAGGCAGTAAAGCAGAACCGCATCGTCATCCTGGATGCGATGGAGATGGAGCCGTCCCTACGGCTGATCGAAGGCCTGGAGAAACTGACCGCCGAGATGGAGAAACTGGCCGAATGACCCTGCCGCGCCGTATGGGCATGACGGCGGGGGCAGCCCTGCTTCTGGTGCTTGCGGTGCTGGCAGGCATCTGCATCGGGGAAACCGCAATCCCGCTTGGCACAGTCTGGAAGGTGATGTCCAACCGGCTGTGGGGGGCAGGCCATGCCGTGGACCCGATTGATGGGGGCATCATCTGGGCCTACCGCCTGACACGTGCGCTGGTTGCAGGTGCCTGCGGCGCAGGATTGGCCGTTTGCGGCGTGATCCTGCAATCATTGCTGCGTAACCCCCTGGCTGATCCCTATCTGCTGGGCATATCGGCGGGCGCATCGACAGGTGCCGTGCTGGTGACGGTTGCGGGGGTGGGCGCAGGGGCCATCTCCCTCTCTGCCGGGGCCTTGGGCGGGGCACTGCTGGCCTTCGGGCTGGTGGCAGTGCTGGCAAAGGCGGCAGGGGGCGGCGCCGGCACACGCGGGGCCGGGCAGATCATCCTTGCGGGCATTGCCGGATCACAGTTGTTCAACGCATTGACGTCGTTCATCATCACGAAATCCGCCAGCGCCGAGCAGGCGCGGGGCATTCTGTTCTGGCTTCTTGGCAATCTGTCGGGCGTGCGCTGGCCCGATGTCTGGGTGGCCGTTCCGGCAGCCGTGCTGATCGTGATCGTGGCGGCGGTGCATAACCGGGCACTGGATGCCTTTACCTTCGGCGCAGAGTCTGCAGCCTCGCTCGGGGTGCCGGTACGCCGGGTGCAGGCCGTGCTGATTGTTGCGACAGCACTTGCAACGGCCGTGCTGGTATCCGTGGTCGGATCCATCGGGTTTGTCGGACTGGTCGTGCCCCATGCCGCACGCTTTGTCGTGGGGGTGCGCCATGCCCGGCTGGTTCCGGCAGCCGCCCTGATCGGCGCGGTCTTTCTGATCGCGGTCGACGTCCTGTCGCGCATTCTGGTGCAGGGTCAGGTGCTGCCCATCGGTGTGGTCACCGCCCTTGTCGGGGCACCTGCCTTTGCCCTGCTGCTGATCCGCGGGGGGGCACGTCGATGATCCGCATATCCGGCGTGGGCTGGCGCACGAAGGGAACCCACATCGTGCGCGATGTTTCCCTGACCGTATCACAAGGGCAGCGGTTCGGCCTGATCGGCCCCAACGGCTCTGGAAAATCCACCTTGCTGCGCCTGATTGCAGGATTGCAGACCCCGACATCGGGACAGGTGCGGCTGCAGGGCAAAACACTTGCGGAACTGGGCCGCAGAGGCATCGCCCGGCGCTTGGCCTTCGTCGCACAGGCGGCCGAGACAGCGGATCGCATCACCGTCCGCGATGCGGTGGGACTGGGGCGAACACCATGGCTCTCGGCTTTGTCGCCATGGTCAGCCGAAGACGACCGCATCGTGACCGAGGCGCTGGCCGCCGTGGACATGGCCCGCTTTGACCGGCGCGACTGGATGACCCTGTCGGGCGGAGAGCGGCAGCGCGTTCATATCGCCCGCGCGCTTGCACAGCGCCCGCAAATCCTGCTGCTGGACGAACCGGCGAACCATCTGGACATCCACCACCAGCTTTCGATCCTGCGCCTGATCGGGGATCTGGGCCTGACGACCATGATCGCGCTGCATGACCTGAACCAAGCGATGGAATGCGACAGGCTGGGCGTCATGCACAAGGGACAACTGATCGCGACCGGCACCCCCGCCGAGGTGATGACACCCGATCTGCTGGCGCGGGTGTTCGGCGTTCGCATACGGGAACTGGTCGATCCGGTGGATGGAGCCAAGGTGCTGCGGTTCCACGAGATTTGCTGATCTCAGTCGCGTGGTTCCGGCCGCGCGAATGGCGCGATACCCACCCCGTTTTCCGCCAGTCCCGTCCGCAGCGCGGCGGCCATCTGCACGGCCCCCGGTGTATCCCCATGCACGCACAAGGTCGCGGCCTCTACCGGAAGACGCTTGCCGCCTGTCGTGGGAATATGGCCGTTGACGACCATTTCCAGAACCTGGTCCAGACATTGGTTCAGATCATGGATCACGGCCCCTGTCTGGGTTCTGGGGGTCAGCTCTCCCGCGTCGGTATAGGTGCGGTCGGCATAAACCTCGCAGACGACGGGCAGGCCCGCAGCTTCGGCAGCTGCAAGCGCCTCCGAGTAGGGCGTTGCCACATAGACCAGCGCAGGATCAACGGCCTTGACGGCCCGCACACATAGCGCCGCAAGATCGGGATCGACCGCAGCCATGTTGCCCAGGGCTCCATGGGTTTTCACATGGGTCATGGGATGCCCGCCAATCCGCGCCATCCCCTGAAGGGCGACGATCTGATAGATCAGCTGCGCCTCCAGATCCTCGGGTCGTTCGCCGGAAATACGGCGGCGGCCGAACCCGTACAGATCGGCAAATGATGGATGCGCCCCGATGGATACCCCTTTTTCCCGCGCCATGCGAACCGTGCGCCGGATGACGGCCGGATCACCCGCATGAAAGCCGCAGGCGATATTCGCCGAGGATACCAGATCCAGCATTGCCGCATCATCGCCCACCGTCCACGCGCCGAAGCTTTCGCCCATATCGCAGTTCAGATCTATCGTGCGCATATCTTCAAACCCCAGCATATGATGACAGCCCTATTGACCGCGATAGAGCATGACCATCCCCCTGGACGCAACACCTTCACAAATCTTCCTGCCATGATATACAAGGGAAACAGCATCTTAACGGGAACATGGCATGCCCCGACATTCCGCGCCGAACCATTATGGATGATATACGTATCCTGCCCTGCGGCGATCAGGCGCTCAGCTTCCAGATTTCCGACCGGATCGATCCCGATGTAAACGCGCGCATCATCGCATTGGCCGCAGCGCTTGGCGCGGCCGCGATTGCGGGGGTAACGGAATATGTCCCGACATACCGCGCCTTGCTGGTCCGGTACGATCCCGAGGTTCTGCGCGGCGCCGAATTGGCACGACATCTCCGCAGGCTTTACGCCAGTCTGCAGCCCGATCGCGCGCCTGCCAGGCTGTGGCGCATTCCCGTGTGGTACGGCGGCCCTGCTGCACTGGATCTGGCCGATCTGGCCGCGGAAAAAGGCATGACAGCCGAGGCATTGGCGGCCCTGCACAGCGCCTCCGATTTCAGGGTCTTCATGATCGGGTTCGCCCCCGGATTCGCCTATCTTGGCGGTCTGCCCGAAGCGCTGCACACCCCCCGTCTGGAAATTCCGCGCCAGATGGTTCCGGCAGGTGCGATCGGCATCGGTGGGCAGCAGGCAAGCATCAATTCGGTGGCTGGCCCCTCCGGCTGGCGGTTCATCGGCAGCACCCCGGTGCGTCTGTTCGACCCCGCCCGAAACCCCGCCTTTCTTCTGACAGCAGGCGATGCCGTCCGGTTCACGCCGGTAGATGCCGCAACCTATGACAGGCTTACTGCGCGGGCGGCCACCGGTGATCCGCTTGTAGCCCCGGAGGTGCTATCATGATCGAGGTTCTGCGCCCCGGAATGATGCTGACAGTGCAGGATGCAGGCCGGTTCGGCTTTCGACATGCCGGTGTGTCCCAAGCAGGGCCAATGGATCAGGGGGCGCATGCCCTTGCCAATGCGTTGGTTGGCAATGGGCCGCAGGCTGCCGCGCTGGAATTTGCAACCACAGGCGGTACGTTCCGCGCGCATTCTGCCTGCCGCATCGCCGTAACGGGTGGCACCCCCGAGGTCCGCATCGACACGGATGTGGTTGCTGCAGGGGAATCGCACCGGATGGAAAAGGGACAGACCCTGTCCATCGGCACGATGCCCGATAGCACATGGGGCTATCTGGCCGTATCGGGGGGCTTTGAGGTTCCGCTTGTCATGGGGTCACGCGCCACGCATCTGCGCAGCGGCATCGGAGCGCTCGTTCAGGCCGGGGCACATCTGCCGCTTGGAAGCCATGATCCGCGCGCGCCGTGTTACACCACGTATCGTCAGCCCGCCCCTTTGCCAGCGACCACGATCATCCGTGCCGTGGCAGGGCCGCAGGATGATGCCTTTGCCCCCGAGGTGCTGGAGCAATTCTTCGGGGATGTGTTCACGGTCAGCCCCAAACGCGACCGGATGGCGATGGTGCTGGACGGTCCTGCCCTGCCCGCGCGCCACGGGCATGATATTGTATCGGACGGCACGGTCATGGGATCGGTACAGGTGCCGGGGTCAGGCCATCCGCTGGTGCTGATGGCAGAAAGCCAGACCACCGGCGGCTACCCCAAGATCGCCACGGTCATCGGCGCGGATCTGGCACGACTGGCACAACTTCCGACAGGCAGAAAATTCCGCTTTGAAAAGGTGACGCAGGAAAAGGCCGAGGACCTTTGGGTTCACCATATCCGCCACCAACGCGCACTCTTGCATCCGCTGCGGGTAAAGATCGCGCGCCGACGGCCCTAGACCGTCGCAATCACCGCAACACAATCGCCGCCCTGCACCAGCCCCGGGAAATGCCGGGCGGCGATGAGTCCGTCCATCCGGGCCGGCACCTGCACGGGGGCCGTACCCGTACGATCGGCAGGCCATATCTGGGCAATGGGCTGACCCGTGTGAACCACATCCCCCAAGTCCACCAAGGGGTGCAATAGCCCGTCCTGGGTGGCAAAGTGGAAGCAGTCGTCACCCGGCATGTCCAAGGGAATGCTTTGGGCACCCATGTCGGGTTCCCCCGCCAGAATGCCCGCATGCTGCAACAGGTTGCGTGCGCCCTTGACCGCAATGCCTGCGGATTTTGCGGTCGCCGTACCGNCCCCGCCCAATTCGGTGGTGACAAACACCTTGCCCAGCGCCTCGACTGCCGTGTCCAGCATGCCGACGGCATCGATCTCGCGCATCATCATCGAATAGGGCGCGTTGAATGCCTGAACCGCCGCCACGCAGGCTGCCTGTTGTCGGGGATCATCCAGATAATGGGCGGCGGCATAGGGCAGGAAATCCAGAGTCTTTCCGCCAGAATGAAAATCCAGCACCACATCCGCCATCGGAAACAGGACATCGTTGAAATAATTGGCGATCTTTTGGCTGACCGTACCATCGGGCCGTCCCGGAAAGGCGCGGTTCATGTTGACTTGGTCAATCGGGCTGACGCGGGTGCCTGCCCGGAACGCGGGGTAATTTAGGTAGGGCACAATCAGGATGCGGCCGGTGACCTTTGCCGGATCGATCTCCCATGCCAGTTGCTGCAGGGCGATGGGGCCTTCGTATTCATCCCCGTGGTTGCCCCCGGTCAGCAGGGCAGTCGGCCCCTTGCCGTTACCGATCACGGTGATCGGAATCATCACACTGCCCCAGGCGCTATCGTTGCGCGAATAGGGCAAGCGCAGAAATCCGTGATGTTTGCCATCGGCATCCAGCGGAACGGTCGGGCTGATCGGGTTCATGCCTTCACCAGCATCCGGCGAGGAATCTGGCAGAACAACTCCGGCTCCCGCTCCGTAATCACAATGGATTCCGTGGTTTCATAGCCCCAGTTCTCCATCCACAGTCCGGTCATGAAATGGAAGGTCATGCCCGGCTTCAACTCTGTCCGGTCCCCCCGGCGCAACGACATGGTCCGCTCCCCCCAATCCGGCGGATAGGAGAGCCCGATCGGGTATCCTGTGCGGTTGTCCTTTACGATCCCGTGGCGATCCAGCACCTTGAAAAACGCATTGGCGACATCCTCGCAGGTATTTCCTGCGCGTGCGGCTTCCAGCCCCTCATCCATGCCTTCCAGAACCGCCTTCTCCGCCTCCAGCATTTCCTGCGGTGGTTTGCCCAGAAAGATCGTGCGGGACAGCGGGCAGTGATAACGCTGATAGGTGCCTGCAATTTCAAAGAAGGTGCCCTCGTTCTCCTTCATGGGCAGATCGTCCCACGTCAGATGCGGGGCAGCGGCATCGGGGCCCGAGGGCAACAAGGGAACGATGGCGGGATAATCCCCGCCGTGCCCAGACCATTCATCATAACGCAGCCCCGCATCGTAGATCTCGGACACCAGATCGCATTTACGCATCCCGACCTCCACCTTATCAGCGATGCGGCGGTGCATGCGTTCCACGATGCGCGCAGCCTTGCGCATGTAGGACAGCTCCTTGGGTGTCTTGACCGCCCGCTGCCAGTTCACCAGCGCCGTGGCATCGGCAATTCTGGCATCCGGCAGGCCGTGCGTCAGGCGTTCATGCGCGCGGGCAGAATACCAGTAGTTGTCCATCTCCACCCCGATGGTGCCCCGGTGCCAGCCCAGATCCATCAATTGCGCCGACAGGTATTCCATCGGGTGGCGTTCGGTGGATTGGACGTAGTGATCGGGATAGCCGATGATGCTTGTCTCAGGCATCCAGACAGTCCGCAGCGCCCCTTGGGCATCCTGCCCCCGACCGAACCAAACAGGTGGCCCGGATGGCCCCACGATCACGCATTGATGGACGTAGAATGACCAGCCGTCATACCCCGTCAGCCATGCCATGTTGGAGGGATCGGAAACGATCAGCAGATCGAGCCCGCGCGCGGCCATGCTGTCACGCGTCTTGCGAAGACGCTCTTCATATTCCCCGGTGGAAAATCGTTCCGCGGTCCGTTGCAGTTCGGGCATGATCTACCTTTCGGGGTGGGGCACTACCAGGTGCGTGTGGAGAAAAGACGACCGCGGCCCGTGGCGGGGATACGGGCCACATCCAGCATCGCCCAGAAAAGCGCGAGGTTGGAACTGAGCACGGGTTTGCCCAGCGCATCCTCCAGCGTTTCGATCAACGAGACAGCCGGAAGCGCGGTGCAGGACATGAACAGCGCCTGCGCCTCGGGGTGGTCCGAAGCGCGGGCAAATTCCACGATTTGCCGGGCCGGAAGCAGCGCCATATCGCGATCATCGGCATATCCCATGGATCGGCGGGAAAGCACATCGATCCCGCTTTGCGCAAAGCTGTCGCCCACCAGATCGGTGGTTTCAGGAAGATACGGGGTCATAAGGGCGATCCGCTGCACATTCAGCGCTGCAAACCCGCGCAGGGCTGCGGCCACTGGCGTCATCACAGGTGCACGCGGGCCGATGGCCTGCGCCACGCCCCCCTCTCCCAGCACCGCGGAGGCAGAGGTGCAGCCAAAACCGATCCCGGCCAGCGTCACCCCCGGTACCAGCAGATCAGATGCGGCGGACAGGCGCGGCCCTGTCAACCGCAAGTTCTCGGCCGTGGTGGGATTGTCGAATGCGATCCGGGTGACATGCAGCTGGCATGTCGCAGGCAAAAGGCGGGCGGCGTCCCCCTCAATCGTCAAATCCGTTGAAAGGGCAATCAATCCGAAGCGGTGCAGGTCATCATGCCACATGTGTGCCCCTATTTCTGAAACGCGATATCGCGCAGGAACAAAGCGATCTGGGGGAAAAAGATCATCAGCACGGCCACGGACAGCAGGATGAAGATGAACGGAGGCGTACCACGGATCACCTCCCAGTAGGGGCGCTTGAACACTGCAATTGCTGTGAAGATATCGCAACCGAAGGGCGGGGTCGCGCTGCCTATGGCAACCTGCAGGGTGATGATGGTTCCGACCAGTACAGGGTCCAATCCGGCTGATGATACGACAGGCGCGAATATCGGCACCAGGATCAGGATCACCACGATCGGATCGACAAACATGCACCCGATGAAGAAGGCGATGGAAATGGTGAACAGCACACCGTACTGCCCCATGCCGTCAATGCCGATACCCGCCATGATATCCTGCGGGATCTGGGCAAAGCTGATGACATAGGAAAACGCAGCCCCCGCGCCGACCAGAATGAACACGACGGCCGTGATCAGCCCCGTAGACTTGGAGGTCGCATAGAGCTGCTTCAGCCCCATCTCACGGAAGACGGCCACTTCGAGGAACAGGGCATAAAGCACACAGGCCGCCGCCGCTTCTGTAGGGGAGAAGATGCCGCAATAGATGCCGCCGATGATAATGACGGGAAAACCGAGCGGCCAGAGCGCGCGCTTGACGGCACGACGACGCTCCACCCAGGACGCTTTGGGCAAGGCGGGCACATTGTTCCGGACCGCATAGATGTAGCTGTAGATCGAAAACAGTACGAGGATCAGCAGGCCTGGCCCGATCCCTGCAATGAAAAGTTCTGAAATGGAGGTGCCGGATACGACCCCGTAGATGATCATGCCGATCGAGGGAGGAATTAGAAAGGCGATGTCGGAAGCATTGACGATCAGCGCAAGAATGAAACTGTCGCTATAACCGGCCTTCAGCATGCGCGGGCGCAGAGGCCCGCCCACCGCCACCACCGTCGCCTGTGTCGATCCGGATACCGCACCGAACATTGTACAGGCACCGGCAGCCGCAATCGCAAGCCCCCCTTTCAGGTGCCCGACGAACACCATGACCAGATCGATCAACCGCGTGGCAGACTGCCCCCGGGTCATGATATCCGCCGCGAATATGAACATCGGCACAGCAATCAGGCTTGCCGGTCGAATGCCGCCAAGGATCTGCTGCACCATCGTATCGACCTGGGACAGCCCCCCGAACAGCATCACAAAGCCGATCAACGATCCCGCAACCAGCGGGATCATCATCGGAAACCCCAGAAGAAGAAGCACGATCATCGTGCCGAAAATGGCCCATGTCATCGGTCAGCTATCCTTTTCGGGCTGTTCGGCATAGCCGTCGGGGGTGTTGGTCGAAAGCCATACCCCGTCATGGATCACGTTCTTGATTGCCGTCAGTGCATATTGCAGCCCCGTCAGAAAGAACCCGAGCGGGACCCACACGATGATCCACCAGGTCGGGATCTGCAGCGCGGGCAGAACGCGCCCGCGTTTGGCCTGCGTCAGCACATATTCGAGGGCGTACCATGACAGAAGCAGCATCAACGCGGCAGTAATGACGGCGATAACAATCATCAGCACCTTTCGCATCCGGACCGGCATCGCATCGGAAAAGGCGGACATGCGGATATGCCGCCCATATCGGGCAGCGTAGGAAATCCCTGCAAATGTGATGAGGATGATCAGTGCACGGTTCAGTTCACCGGAGAAAAAGATGCTTTTTCCGAATGCATACCGACCAACAACATTGGCGATGGTATTGAGCGCCATCAGAAGGACGCCGCAGGCAAGCAGAACGGCTTCTATACGGGAAATGGCCAGATCCAGCGTCCCCAAAATTCCCGGCAAACCCGAAACATACTCCGAATCGTCTATGTCATCGCTCAGATCCAAGGCCGGATCGGCAGCATTCAGATCGGGATCGACCGCTTTGGGGGGCTTCGGGTCTGGCATCATGTGCTTTCATCGGGAGGATTGCACGACCCCGACCATTTTCACGGTCGGGGTCCATATATTCGGGCATGGAGACCCGGGCCGGTTACTGCGCGGCAGCTTCCAGATCGGCCTTCATCTGGTCCAGAATGGCTTGGGCCTGCGATCCACCAATCTTCAGGAATTCTTCTTCCACCGAATCTGCCGTATCCATGAAGGGCTGGCGCTGCTCCTCGGTCAGATCGGTGATGGTGATCGAGGGTTTGGCCTCCTTGATTTTTTCAAGCGAGGTTTCGGTCAGTCCTGTCTGGTAGTCGACGATGTAATCGAAGGCCGCTTCCATCGCATTATGGATGACGGTTTTGTCCTCTTCGGGCAGTTCGTCGAAGAAGTCCTTGTTCGCCATCACCGCCGTGGTGAAATTGTTGTGGCCTGTGCGGGTGATATAGTCGGTCACTTCATACATCTTGGTGGATTCGATGAAGAAGGCAGGGTTTTCCTGGCCCTGAATGATGCCGGTCTGCAGACCGCCATAAACCTCGCCCCATGGCAGCGGCGTGGGTGTGGCGCCAAAGGCGTTGTAGCTTTCGACCAGCAGCGGATTGGTCATCACACGGAACTTCACCTCGTCCAGATCGGCGGGCGAGGTGACGGGCTCCTGCGTCGTCATCATGACTTCGCCTTCGGGGAACATGGTCAGCAGCTCCAGCCCCTGGTCGGCATAAAGCGGCGGGAACAGTTCGTGGATGGTCTTGGATGTCCGGAAGAACTTGACCAGATGGTCCTGATCCTGCGGAAGCAGATAGGGCACGAAGAAGACCTGCGCCTCGGGGATCAGGGCACCGGTAAAGCCCGGGGACTGGTCCACGAACTGCACGATCCCCGACTGAGCCTGCTCCATGGTATCAGCAGATTCGCCCAATGTGCCGAAGGGAAACAGCTGGATCTCGTGGTCGGAATTGGCTTCGACCTCTTCCTTGAATTTCTGTGCAAACTTGCCCTGCACCTCATCCATCGCTTCTTCGAAGGCATAGCGCCATGTGTCGGCAAATGCGCCCGTGGATCCCAGCATGAGGGCTGCAACGCTGGCGGCTGTGAGTGTCTTATAGGTCATGTTTTCTCCTGTTGACGGACTCGCATGCCATGGCAGCGGCGCAAGCCTCGGATTTTTGATGTCGGATCACGTAGCCCCGACCCGTTTGAAATTGAGCGTTCAATCCGCAAGATTTCATGTCAATTTATATATTAAACCATGACAATTTAGAGGCCGGGTGTCAAACCCACCCGCATCTGGCGCAGGCAGTCGGCCTATTTTGCAGGCAATATTGCCTTAACAATGCCAAGCGCCTGCTCCAGTTCCCGATAAGTTGTACCACCCAGGCACAGCCGCACGGCAGGCGCACGATCCGTGACGGCAAAGCCGCTGCCGGGGGCCAGCGCCACCCCCGAATCCAGCGCGCGGGTGACCAGAGCCTGTTCGTCCGTGCCGGCGGGCAGCGGCAGCCAGCGATGCAGCCCGTTCGGCCCGCCCTCGCTCTGCCCTTCAAGCATACGGTGTGCCAGCCGGTTCCGCAGGGTCAGCTCGGTTCTTTGCCCCGCCATCAGCAGATCGGCAGTGCCATTCGCCATCCAGTCGGTCGCGATTTCCGCCATCAGCGGCGTGGCCATCCATGCCATGGACATATGCCGGTTCAGAACCCGCTCTGTCAGCATTTCGGGTGTGGCCAGAAATCCCAGCCGCAATCCCGGAGACAGGCATTTGGACAGCCCCGTGAAATACAGGCTACGGTCAGGCGCAAAGGTGGAAACCGGGGGTGGACGCCTGCGGGCCACAGGCCCTGTCGCGTCGTTTTCCAGAATGATCAGACCGGCCTTCGTCGCCGCTTGAGCCAATGCCTCGCGCCGTTCACGGTCCATGATGCGCGCAAAGGGCCCGGCACCGCCCGGCAGCAGGAACACGGCCTTCATCCGCCCCCCCGAGGCATGGGCCGCGGCCATCAGCGCCTCGGGGCACATCCCGCGATCATCGCCCGGGATGCCCCGCAGACGCAGATGCAAATGCTGCGCGGCAGGCTTCAATGTGTGGCAGGTGGAGCTTTCGGTCGCAATCTCGTCCCCCGGCCCTGCGACGGACATCAGGGCGATGAACATGGCCGGCGTGGTGCCATTGGTCACCAGCACCCGTTGCGCGGGCACCATCAACCCGCAGCGGGCCAACCAGGCAGCCGCCATGCCACCATAGAGCGACATGGTTTGCCGGGGTCGGAAGGAGTGCATCACGGGGGCCGGCACATGGGCCGCAACGCGCATCAGGCTGTCACGCCAGGCCTCGTCAATCTGGGGCAGACGCACCGGCGTCATCATCGACAGGTCCAGTGGCGGGCGATCGACGGGCGCACGGAACCACGGAACCTCTACTGTTTCGCGGGGGCCGGATTTGACAAAGCTGCCGCGCCCGACCTCGCCCGAAATCAGGTCGGCACGGATCAGCTCTTCATAGGCGCGGCTGACGGTCTGCACCGACACGCGCAATTGCCATGCCAGATCCCGATGCGGAGGCAGCCTGTCCCCCGGCCGAAGGCTGCCGGAATCGATTGCGGCGGCAATCCCCTGCGCAAGGCTGCGATAGGCAGGTCGGGCGATATCCTCGCGGGTCAGGGGCCAGTGTGACATGGCGCGCAAGATCGCCGCGACAGGACCGCTTGTCCAGATTGACATTCGCCGAAGCGACAGAAAGAACCGGAGAATGAAATCTGCACGCCTTGATGATCGCGATATCGCAATCCTCGCGACCCTGTCGCGCGAAGGGCGTATTGCCAAGACCGATCTGGCGGCACGGGTCAACCTGTCCCCTACCCCCTGCTGGGAACGGATGAAGCGGCTGGAACAGGCAGGCCTGATCCGTGGCTATCGCGCCGAAATCGATCTGGCAGCACTTGGGCCCCATGTGCAGGTGTTCGTGACGGTGGAACTGGACAGCCATCGTGCCGAAAACTTTCAGTTGTTCGAGCGTACGGTGGCACGCATTCCGGAAATTACCGGATGCTGGGCCATTGGCGGTGGCTATGATTACCTGATGCAGGTCGTGGCCCCTGATGTCGCCAGTTTTCAGGTGATGATGGATGACCTGCTGGAAAGCCGTGCCGGGGTGCGCCGCTATTTCAGTTATATTGTGACCAAACCGGTCAAGGACCTTCCTCCCGCGCTTGGGCTGCTGGGCAATTAATATCGCGCCGGACGGTATTTGTGCCGAAAATTCCTCTGCCGCACCCCCCTGTTTTGGTGAAATTCCCTGCCCCGCCGTTGCTAGCATGCCCTTGGCGTTTGCCAGTGACGGGGATGATAAGGATGACACCATGCTGACCAATGACGATCTTGCAAAATGGGACCGCGAGAACTTCTTTCACCCCTCTACGCATCTTGGCCAGTTCGCCCGAGGAGAGGCACCCCAGCGCATCTTGACCCGCGGGGAAGGCGTTTTCATCACCGACCGTGACGGAAACCGGCTACTGGACGGCTTTGCCGGTCTTTATTGCGTGAACGTGGGCTATGGCCGGACGCAGATCGCCGAGGCCATCGCCGAACAGGCCAAGGAGCTGGCCTATTACCATGCCTATGCGGGGCATGGGTGCGAAGCGTCGATCACCCTGTCGAAAATGGTCATGGACCGTGCCCCTGCCGGCATGGCGCGGGTGTATTTCGGACTGGGCGGATCGGATGCGAACGAAACGAACATCAAGCTGGTCTGGTATTACAACAACATCCTTGGCCGCCCGGAGAAGAAAAAGATCATCTCGCGCTGGCGCGGCTATCACGGGTCCGGCCTGATGACGGGCAGCCTGACGGGGCTGGACCTGTTTCACAAGAAGTTCGACCTGCCCCTGACGCAGGTGATCCACACGGATGCGCCCTATTATTTCCGCCGCCCCGATGCCGCCATGTCGGAGGCGGATTTCACGGCCCATTGCGTGGCCCGACTGGAGGAACTGATCGAGGCCGAGGGGGCGGATACCATTGCCGCATTCATCGGAGAGCCGGTTCTGGGCACCGGCGGCATCGTGACACCGCCCGAGGGATATTGGCCCGCCATTCAGGCCGTTCTGGACAAGCATGATATCCTGCTGATCGCGGATGAGGTCGTGACAGGCTTTGGCCGTTTGGGAACGATGTTCGGCAGCGACCACTACGGGATGAAACCCGACTTGATCACCAGCGCCAAGGGGCTGACCTCGGCCTACGCTCCGCTTTCCGCCAGCATCGTCGGGCAGCGAATGTGGGATGTACTGGCACGCGGCACGGATGAATACGGCGTTCTGGGCCACGGCTGGACCTATTCCGCGCATCCGATCGGTGCCGCCGCAGGTGTGGCCAACCTCAAGCTGATCGATGAACTAGGCCTGATTGGAAATGCGGGCGAGACGGGGGCCTATCTGAACGCCGCCATGCAGGATGCCGTGGGTGCCCATGTGAACGTGGGTGAGGTGCGCGGCGAAGGTATGCTCTGCGCTGTTGAACTGGTAGCGAACCGCGAAAAACGCAAGCATTTCGAGGCATCCGACGGCAAGGGTGCAAAGGTTGTCGCGGCCATGCTGAAGCGCGGGGTCATCGCGCGCGCCATGCCGCAGGGGGACATTCTGGGCTTTGCCCCGCCCCTGTGCCTGACACGGGGCGAGGCCGACCAGATCGTTTCGGCAACCAAGGACGCGATCACCGAGGTTCTGGGCTGATCGGAACAGGGCCGACGGATGATCCGCCGGCCCCACCCTGTCAGATGGTTTTCAGGTTTACGCGTTTTGACAGCTCTTCCGCGCTTTCCTTGCGCTCGCTGTAACGGTCCAGCAGCACATCCGTGCTGTCACGGGTCAGCAATGTGAACTTCATCAGCTCTTCCATCACGTCGACCATGCGGTCGTAAAACGACGACGGCTTCATCCGGCCCTCGTCATCGAACTCCAGAAACGCCTTTGGCGTGGAGGCCTGGTTTGGAATGGTCAGCAAGCGCATCCAGCGGCCCAGAATGCGCAGCTGGTTCACCGCATTGAAGCTCTGCGATCCGCCGCTGACCTGCATGACGGCCAAAGTCTTGCCTTGGGTGGGGCGCACACTGCCCAAGGACAGCGGAATCCAGTCGATCTGCGTCTTCATGATGCCCGTCATCGCGCCATGACGTTCGGGCGAGCACCAGACCATCCCTTCGGACCATGCGACCAGATCACGCAGCTCCTGTACCTTGGGATGCTCCGGCTCGGCATCATCCGGCAAGGGCAGTCCCGAGGGGTTGAACGTGCGCGTTTCGGCCCCGAGCCGTGTCAGGACACGCGCCGCCTCCTCTGTCATCAGGCGGCTGAACGACCTGTCCCGCAACGAACCGTAAAGCAGCAGGATACGCGGGGCATGCGTGGACCGCTGCGGGGACAGAAGGGCTTCGGTATCGATGGTGCGGAAATGTGCCTCATCCAGATTCGGGGTATCAGCCAACGCGGTTTCCTTTCTCGTCGATCAGGGGGGTGCCGTCTTCCTTGAACATCGGCCCCGGCGGAAGCCTGTCCAGCAGATCCAGCACAGCCTCGCTCGGGCGACACAAACGTACGCCCTTGGCCGAGCAGACGATAGGGCGGTTGACCAGTACAGGATGCTCCAGCATGGCATTCAACAGCGTCTCGTCACTGACAGAAGGGTCCAGAAGGCCCAGTTCCTTTGCTGGTGATTTCGATTCCCGCAGCGCGGTTCTCGGGGTCAGCCCCGCCGCGGCGAAAAGTGCCAGAAGCTGCGGACGGGTCCAACCGGTCTTCAGGTATTCGATCACCACGGGTGTTTCGCCCGAAGCCTCGATAACCGCCAGAACATTGCGCGATGTTCCGCATTCGGGATTGTGATGGATAACGATGCTCATGCGTTGTCCTTTGCTGCCGGGAACCAATGTTGAGTCCGATTGGCAAATGCCACGAGGGACAGCATCACCGGTACCTCGACAAGCACGCCAACCACGGTGGCCAGTGCCGCACCGGACCCCAGCCCGAACAGGCTGATGGCGACGGCAACAGCCAGTTCAAAGAAGTTCGAAGTACCGATCAGCGCACAGGGGGCTGCCACGTTGAACGGAATGCCCCAAGCCCGGGCGGCACCATAGGTCAGCATGAAGATGCCATAGGACTGGATCAGCAGCGGAACCGCGATCATCGCAATGACCATCGGGCGATCCAGAATGACCGTGCCCTGAAAGCCGAACAGCAGCACGACCGTAACCAGAAGGCCAAGGATGGAGAACGGCTGCACACGGGCCTTGAACGCATCGACAGCAGCCTCTCCCCCTTGGGCCACAAGGCGCTTGCGGGTCAGATATCCGGCCAGCAGCGGCAGCATGACATACAGTCCGACCGAGATCAGCAGCGTATCCCACGGAACCACGATATCGGTTACACCCAGAAGAAACGCAACGATGGGCGCAAACGCAAAGACCATCACCGCATCGTTCAGACTGACCTGCACCAGCGTGTAGGCCGCATCTCCGCGGGTCAGGTTGGACCAGACAAAGACCATGGCCGTACAAGGGGCCGCGCCCAGCAGGATAACACCGGCCAGATAGGCCTGTGCATCATCGGGCGGAATGAACCCCGCGAAAACGTAGTTGAAGAACAGCACCCCGAGCAACGCCATGGTAAACGGTTTGATCAACCAGTTCACCACGAGGGTGACCACAAGGCCCTTGGGCTTGTCGCCCACCTTGCGCAGGGCGCTGAAATCGACACCCACCATCATCGGGTAGACCATGGCCCAGATCAGCACGGCCACGGGCAGGTTGACTGAGGCCACCTCCAGCGATGCAAGCCATCCGAACAGCCCGGGAAACACATTGCCCAGCAACAGACCCGCACCGATTGCAAGAGCCACCCAGACGGATAGCCAGCGTTCAAAGGTTCCAAGGCCCGCCGCAGCGGGAAGCGATTTATCTGTCATCTGATTTTCCGATCAACGGGATCAACCGGCCTTGCCGATGTCATCCAGGTTTTGTTGCAGGGCCATCCGGTCAAGTGATCCGATGGGCAGGCTGATAAAGGTGGAAATACGGGTCCGGAGCAGTCGGTAGGCGTCCGAGAACGCCAGCCGCCGCACGGCCTCGGTTCCTTCGGCCTGAACCGGATCCGTGACCCCCCAATGCGCGGTCATCGGCTGACCGGGCCAGAAGGGGCATTCCTTGGCTGCGGCCTTGTCACAGACCGTGAAAACGAAATCCATATGCGGTGAATCGGGGCCGGCGAATTCGTCCCAGCTTTTGGTTCGCAGCGTGGTGGTATCGTAATTCAGGCGGTTCAACAGATCGAGGGTATAGGGGTGCGGCGCTGCCCCCGGCCTCGACCCCGCTGAAAATGCCTTGAAGAGGCCTTTTCCCTCGCTGTTCATGATCGCCTCGGCCATGATCGAGCGTGCAGAGTTTCCGGTGCACAGGAAAAGCACATTGTAGACATCGTGGGACATCGCAATCTCCTAGCAGGCAATCTTGTTGATCAAGGGCTGGCAAAGATCGGGGCGACCGCCACAACAATCCTCCATCAGGAAAGCCAGAAGGCCGCGCATCCCGTCCATATCGGCGAAATACCGGATGCTGCGCCCCTCACGCTCGTTGCGGATCAGCCCCGAGCGGACCAAGATCGCCAGATTGGCGGACATCGTGTTCTGGAGTACGCCCAGAGCTTCGCCGATCTCACCGGCCACCATGCCCTCCCCCCCAGCCTTTACAAGCAGACGGAACACATCCAGCCGGGTGGGCTGGCTGAGGGCGGCAAAGGCATCAAGGGCGCTGTTCTTATCCATATATCCAGCAATATGGATATGTGGAGTCATGTCAAACCGGAATTGCCGGTAACCGGCACGGATTTGTACAAGGGTCAGCCCCGCCGGTCATGCCCGCCGGATTGAAAATCATACGATATCGGGGGCTTGGTATGTGCAGCTGTCAGCAATTTGTGCCCCGAGCCAGATCAGTCATCATGTGCCGGCCCTGGTCGTTCCGGACGTGCGCTGGCATCGCAAACCATTTCGCCCCCTTCCAGTACGCAGCCTGATTCTGCGGACAAACATCCAAGGATCTGGTTGGAGCCAGCATCTCCGACATGGTAGTGATAGCCCAACCCGTCGGTTTCATGCCCGAAGCAACTATCAAGATCCACAGGGGTGGTGCCATCCGTCAGCAGATGGCTGAACATGGCATAGCCATCCATGGCGATACCGATCTGCCCACCGGATTTTTCAGCATCTTCGGAGGTGCCTTGTGTTGCGCCGATCGTGGTGGGTGCCCCATCAAGGCAATTCGTGACCGCATGGTAATGATAGCCGACAAACAAGTTCACATGGCCGCCGCAATCATCAAAAG
Source organism: Falsirhodobacter sp. alg1 (assembly GCF_000739715.2). Lineage (GTDB taxonomy): Bacteria > Pseudomonadota > Alphaproteobacteria > Rhodobacterales > Rhodobacteraceae > Falsirhodobacter. The sequence goes on from NZ_BBJC02000001.1 coordinate 120,118, forward strand.
GGGCGATCGTATGGGCCCCCAGGATCGCGTCCAGCGGCGCCGGTCCATCAAGGCGTATACCGTTGTAGGCAATGCCCGATCCCGTCTGGTTGGTAGGCGTATCGCGCTGGTGGGGCACAGGCTGCATCGGAATGACATAGGTAATTTGCGTCTCATCCGGAACGTATTCCGGCAGACATTGTACGCAGTAGTTCTGATAATCAGGATCGACATCGGGACGCGCCGCAGCCTCGCACGCCTCCAATGTGCCGGTAAAACGGATATCGCCGCTGTCGGGATCGAACAGCTGCCATTCCGTATCACCATAGGTTTTGGCGAGATTGGCAATGAATTCGCCATCCACATCCACCGCTTTGCCATCCTGAAACCAGATCCCCCCGGCATCGGCCCCATCCGAGATGTTCGACGGGCACCACGGGCCGGGTGTATAGGTCAGCGGTGCCGGACGGACGGTAATGGAAAAGCAGTTCGATTGCGCGCCGCCGGACAGGGTGCAGTCCACAATCTCTGGCCCCGACACCACATCCGCCTTGGAAAAGAAGCCGGCAATGGCTGTCAGGCGTTCTTCCTGCACCGATTGGGCAAAACCGGGGCTGGCCGTGACAATCGTTGCAGCCATCAGGCCGGCAATACGCAAAGCGGATGTTCTGTCGGTCATGGGGCACCTTTGAAACAGGGATGATGAGCGCGATCACATTCTACACTGTAGAAACGATCGTACGCTAACCGGCCACTGAAAGCACCCCCACGTGACCCCATGCCATCCCCGATGGAAAAATGGCGGGCACCGGAATGCCCGCCTCAAGATCAGGAATATGCGCCGCCCGAATAAGTCAGCTCATAGCTATGGCTGTAGAGTTCGAACACGATGCCGAAGGGGTCTTCGACATAAACCATACGGTAGGGCTTCTCATCGGGGAAATATTCACGCACGGGCATCCGCTGCTTCCCGCCTGCTGCCACGATTTTTGCCAGAAGATCCTCCAGATTCGGGTCTTGGATCGCGAAATGGAACGTGCCGTGCTGGCGGTAGTTCAGGTTCTGCTCGGGCGCGTGATTGCCCTTGAATTCGAACAGCTCGAATCCGATGCGATCGGCAGTGGCGAGGTGCGCAATGCGAATGCAGCCCCAGCCTTCACCAAAAACGTCCGAACACATCTGGCCGATGTCGCTACCATCCTCGACGATTTCGGTCGGCTGCATGATCACGTAAAAACCAAGAACCTCACTGTAGAATTTGACGGCGGCCTCCAGATCGGGGACTGAAAGGCCGATATGCGAAAATGTGCGTGGCGTAGGGCTCATGATTCATTCCTTTGCTTATTGCTTGAAAAGAACATAGCTAGCCCGAGTAGAAATAAGAAATTATTATATCTTATATTTTTGATAACAAAGTATCATCATCATGCTGAATGCGACATGGCTGGATACCTTTACTACCTTGTGTGACATCGGCCATTTTACCCGCACGGCTGAACGGCTGGGTATGACCCAGCCCGGCGTGTCACAACATTTGCGCAAGCTGGAGGCACAGGTCGGCAAACCGCTGATATCGCAGGATGGAAAATCCTTCACCCTGACACCTGCCGGAGAGGCTGTACTGGCTGTGGGCCAATCCCGCAGAACACAGGAACAAGAGCTGCGCGAGCGGATGGAGTTTGATGATCCGAATGCGGGGATCGTGAGCGTGGCATGCTCCGGCAGTTTTGCCCTTTGGATCTACCCGCATCTTCTGGAGCGTCTTGACGGATCGCCCCTGCTTTCTTTACGCCTGACGGCCGCTCCCCAAGCGAGCATAATTGCGATGGTTCTGGAAGGGGCCGCTGACCTCGGGATAGTTTCGGAGCAGCCCGATCATCCGCGACTCCATTCCTTTCCCTTGACGCGAGAGGAGTTGTGTCTGGTTCTTCCTTTTGGTGAGGGGTGGCGGGGGCTTTCGCTGGAGGGGCTGGATGCGTTGGGTTTTGTGGATCATCCGGACGGGTCCGGTTATGCCGACGACCTTCTGTCGTTGAACTTCCCCTTGGAATACAAGGGGGCGGATCATCTGCGAATACGGACCTTCGTGAACCAGATCGGCCAGATACCGATCCCTGTCGCTCGTGGTCTTGGCTACACTATCCTTCCCCGCTCCGGCATAGAGGCGTTTCCGCATCAGGAAGCTTTGTCGATCGTTCCGCTTGCGCACAAGCGGCATCAGGAGTTGTGGTTGGTCTACCGCACGGGTCGTACGGAGTTTGCCCGGGTTGCATCGGTTCAACGGATCATCATGGCGGCGGCAGAGGGGCTAGGATGATCCCTACCGGAAGATGGTTGTTCTCTGCTGGAGCTGGTTGGCCTCGGCGCCGGCCTCGGCCCTTGTGCATTTCACTTTGCAGGGTGGTGAACCTGCATGCGCTGTCAGGCCCGCGTTCACGGGCTGATCTCCGGACTGACGGCCCCTGATCGGAGATCCTGCGCGGCCTGATTTCGGATGTGCAGATGATTCCGGCACCGGGGGCACCGATGGGCAGGCCGCCCCCAGGTCATCCCGCCTTTACGGCGCCCTCGTAGGGATCCTGTCCTTGAGCCTTGGTTCGGATCTGTTGTCCGAACATCAAAAAACCTCCCAATGACGGGAGGTTTCGGGAAGTGTATATTTTGGTTGCGGGAGTAGGATTTGAACCTACGACCTTCAGGTTATGAGCCTGACGAGCTACCGGGCTGCTCCATCCCGCGCTGATTGCGCTACATTTGTATTTTTTGTGCGCTTTTTTGATTTCGTTTTGAGAGAAGGGGTTCTTACTAGGTCTGGCGGTGACCTACTCTCCCACGTCTTGAGACGCAGTACCATTGGCGCGACGGCACTTAACTGCCGAGTTCGGGATGGGATCGGGTGTTTTGCTCGTGCTATGACCACCAAACCAAGGAAGAACCCCACCTGTATTTTTGCGATACAGGGGGTTTTACAACATCAGGAACGCTTTGTTCTCTGTTCAAGTCGGTGCTTTTGATTGATCTTGCTTTTTCTGGATCAAATCAAGCCTATCGGGCAATTAGTACCGGTCAACTGAATGCATTGCTGCACTTACATCTCCGGCCTATCGACGTGGTGGTCTTCCACGGCCCTCAAGGGAGACCTTGTTTTGAAGGGGGCTTCCCGCTTAGATGCCTTCAGCGGTTATCCTGTCCGAACATAGCTACCCAGCACTACCGTTGGCACGATAACTGGTCCACCAGTGGTTCGTTCACCCCGGTCCTCTCGTACTAGGGGCAACTCTTCTCAAGTCTCCTACACCCACGGCAGATAGGGACCGAACTGTCTCACGACGTTCTAAACCCAGCTCACGTACCTCTTTAAACGGCGAACAGCCGTACCCTTGGGACCTGCTCCAGCCCCAGGATGAGATGAGCCGACATCGAGGTGCCAAACGATGCCGTCGATATGGACTCTTGGGCATCATCAGCCTGTTATCCCCAGAGTACCTTTTATCCGTTGAGCGATGGCCCTCCCACTTGGGACCACCGGATCACTATGGCCGACTTTCGTCTCTGCTCGACTTGTCAGTCTTGCAGTCAGGCTGGCTTCTGCCATTGCACTCAACGACCGATTTCCGACCGGTCTGAGCCAACCTTCGCGCGCCTCCGTTACAATTTAGGAGGCGACCGCCCCAGTCAAACTACCCACCACGCAGGGTCCCGGATCCGGATAACGGACCGCGGTTAGACATCAAGAGTGCGAAGGGTGGTATCTCAAGGATGGCTCCACCGGAACTGGCGTCCCGGTTTCAATGCCTACCACCTATCCTGCACATCACAATCCTGATGCCAGTGCGAAGCTATAGTAAAGGTTCATGGGGTCTTTCCGTCTAACCGCGGGAAGTGTGCATCTTGACACACAGTTCAATTTCGCTGAGTCCACATCAGAGACAGCGGGGAGATCGTTACGCCATTCGTGCAGGTCGGAACTTACCCGACAAGGAATTTCGCTACCTTAGGACCGTTATAGTTACGGCCGCCGTTTACTGGGGCTTCAATTCAGAGCTTGCACCCCTCCTTTTAACCTTCCAGCACCGGGCAGGCGTCAGACCCTATACGTCGTCTTACGACTTCGCAGAGCCCTGTGTTTTAAGTAAACAGTCGCCACCCCCTGGTTTGTGCCCCCCGCCCATACTTGCGTACAGACGGGGCCTCCTTCTCGCGAACTTACGGAGGCATTTTGCCGAGTTCCTTTGATGTGGTTCTCTCAAGCGCCTTGGTATTCTCTACCAGTCCACCTGTGTCGGTTTAGGGTACGGTCTCATGGAGGGCTATTTCCAGGAACCTCTAAGCAGCCCACCCAATCCAATAAGGGCAAACTACCGTCGAGATCCGTCACTTCCTCCTGGCCCAGGAATATTAACCTGGTTCCCATCGACTACGCCTTTCGGCCTCGCCTTAGGGGCCGGCTTACCCTGCTCAGATTAGCTTTAAGCAGGAACCCTTGGACTTTCGGCGACAGGGTCTCTCACCCTGTTTGTCGCTACTCATGTCAACATTCTCGCTTCTGATCTCTCCACCAGTTGCCTTACGGCCTGGCTTCACAGACAGAACATTGTCTTCGCTGTGCTTTGCGCTGACGTCTTGCGACATCCCGCTTCAAACACAAATAGACAGCGTTCTATATCACAGAACGCTCCGCTACCACGCACATCGCTGTGCATCCTGAGCTTCGGCTCGTGGCTTGAGCCCCGTTACATCTTCGCCGCAGGACAGCTTATCTAGACCAGTGAGCTGTTACGCTATCTTTAAAGGATGGCTGCTTCTAAGCCAACCTCCTGGTTGTTTTGGCCGTCCCACATGCTTTCCCACTTAGCCACGAATTAGGGGCCTTAGCTGCAGGTCAGGGTTGTTTCCCTCTTCAC
>NZ_BBJC02000001.1:130000-840646 GCF_000739715.2 Falsirhodobacter sp. alg1
TCGGACCATTTGAGATCATTGCGATAGCGCATGTTCGGCGTCTCCTTTTATAGCAGTCTGGCAGAAAAGCGCCGAATTCCAACAAAAACCCGCTCACGAATACGTAGGGCGCGGAAATGATCCGCGCCCTCCAACTGCTATAATCAATGAACCACGACATCCTGCGGCTTGTCGCGCCGGCTACCGCTGACATGATCCCCGACGATCAGACCCTCCGGCCCCGCGCTGACGGGAAGTGCCGTGCCATCCGCCAGCTTGCCCGACAGGATCATCTCGGCCAGCGGATCCTGCAGATGGCGCTGGATGACCCGCTTCAAGGGACGTGCACCGAATACGGGATCATACCCTTCGTCCGCCAACCATGTCCTGGCGGCATCATCTAGCTCCAGCGTGATCTTGCGCTGCGCCAGACGGCCCAGCAGATGGCGCAGCTGGATATCCACGATGCCCGACATATCGGCCCGCCCCAGACGATCAAAGATGATCGTTTCATCCAGACGGTTCAGGAACTCGGGGCGGAAATGCCCGCGGACAGCTTCCATGACCGCGGCACGGGCAGGGGCGGGATCGGCCCCATCCGGCAGTGCGCTTAGGGCATGGGCCCCAAGGTTCGACGTCAGGATGATCAGCGTCTGCTTGAAATCGACCCGCCGCCCCTGTCCGTCCGTCAGCACACCGTCATCCAGAACCTGCAGAAGCACGTTGAACACGTCGGGATGGGCCTTCTCCACCTCGTCGAACAGCACGACCTGATAGGGCCTGCGCCGAACAGCCTCGGTCAGCACGCCTCCTTCGTCGTAACCGACATATCCTGGAGGGGCGCCGATCAGACGGGCAACGGCGTGTTTCTCCATGAACTCGGACATGTCGATCCGGACCATCGCCTGATCGTCGTCAAACAGATATTCCGCCACGGCCTTGGTCAGTTCGGTTTTCCCCACACCGGTCGGCCCAAGGAACAGAAAGCTGCCAAGCGGACGGTTTTCATCGTTCAGCCCTGCCCGCGCCCGGCGTACGGCATTGGCCACAGCCGTCACGGCCTGCGACTGGCCGATGACACGACGTCCCAGCTCGTCCTCCATCTTCAGCAGCTTGTCCCGCTCCCCTTCCAGCATCTTGCTGGTTGGAATACCGGTCCACCGTTCCACCACCTCGGCAATCTGTTCAGGGCGCACCGCTTCCTCGACCATCAGGCCGTCCGTGGCACTGTCGGCTTCGGACAGGCGCTTTTCCAAGGACGGAATGGTGCTGTACTGCAGCTCCCCTGCCTTGGCGAAATTGCCTTCGCGCTTGGCCACGTCCAGATCGGCACGCGCACGGTCCAGCTCTTCCTGCACATTGCGCGAGGCCTGAAGGCGGTCCCGCTCGGCCTGCCATTGCGCGGTCATGGCGTCCGCACGTTCACGCAGGTTGCCCAGATCCTTTTCCAGCCGCTCCAGCCGGTCAACACTGGCGGCGTCATCCTCCTTGCGCAGCGCTTCCTGCTCGATCTGCATCTGCAGGATCTGACGATCCAGCGCATCCAGTTCCTCGGGCTTGGAGTCCACTTCCATCCGCAGCCGCGATGCCGCCTCGTCCACCAGATCGATCGCCTTATCCGGCAGGAAACGGTCCGTGATGTAGCGATGCGAGAGCGTCGCCGCAGCCACCAGCGCAGAGTCGCTGATCCGCACGCCATGGTGCAGCTCGTACTTCTCCTTGATCCCGCGCAGGATGCTGACCGTATCCTCGACCGTCGGTTCGGACACCATCACCGGCTGGAATCGGCGGGCAAGGGCCGCGTCCTTCTCTACATACTTGCGGTATTCATCCAGAGTCGTAGCCCCGACGCAGTGCAGCTCTCCGCGCGCCAGCGCAGGCTTGATGAGGTTGGCCGCATCCATCGCGCCATCTGCCTTGCCTGCCCCGACCAGCGTATGCATTTCGTCGATGAACAGGATCACCTCACCGGCTGCGGCCTCGATCTCCTTTAGAATGGCCTTCAGCCGCTCCTCGAACTCACCACGGTATTTTGCGCCGGCAATCAGTGCACCCATATCCAGCGCCATCAGGCGTTTGTTGCGCAGGGATTCCGGCACATCGCCATCCACGATCCGCAAGGCCAGACCTTCGGCAATCGCGGTCTTGCCCACGCCCGGTTCCCCGATCAGCACCGGATTGTTCTTGGTGCGCCGCGAAAGCACCTGCATCGTCCGCCGGATTTCATCATCCCGACCGATGATCGGATCGATTTTGCCCTGTTCGGCCGCCTCGGTCAGATCACGGGCATATTTCTTCAGCGCGTCATACCCCTCCTCGGCCGAGGCACTGTCGGCTGTACGCCCCTTGCGGATGTCATTGATCGCCGTGTTCAGCGCCTGCGCGGAAACACCGCCTGCAACCAGCGCCTCCTTGGCTTTCGAGGCCACCAGCACCAGTGCGGTCAACACCCGTTCCACCGGAACAAAGCTGTCACCGGCCTTGGTCGCAACCTTTTCCGCCTCGTCCAGCACCCGGACCAATGCAGGGTCCATGAACGGCTGCGCATCGCCCGATACCTTGGGCAATTTGCCGACCGTCAGATCCAGTGCCTCGGTCACCCGCGCCGGATCGCCGCCCGCGCGCCTGATCAGATTGGAGGCAAGCCCCTGATCATCGTCCATCAATGCCTTCAGCAGATGCTCCGGTGCCAACCGCTGGTGGCTTTCCCGTGTCGCAATCGTCTGGGCCGCCTGCAGAAAGCCGCGCGACCGCTCCGTGAACTTTTCCAAATTCATCGGTTGTTCTCCTTTGTTACAAGCCCCCGAGCCGGCGCCCGCATTCGGCACACCAATATCGGGTCTCGGATAGGAAGATGCGTAGCGAAAGGGCCTGTTGCAAGACCATCCTGTGGATAAAATCACTCATCCGTGACGTGACGGGCCTGTCCCTGTTGGAACAAACGCGCGTTTCATAGGTTGACATGGTGTAACACAAAGGATGACGCCATGCGTATTCTCTCAGCCCAAATCGAACATGCCCGCTATGCCCGCGATTTCGGACAGGTTGAGGCGATGGTGACGCTCTTGGTCAAGGACGAGCATCGTCCCGTCCCGTATGAGGTACGTATTCGCACTGCAGAACCGACGCAGGGCGAAAACCTGCGCAAGCGCCTGCTGGACAGCGCAAGCAACCTCTACCGGGCGCGGATTGACGTTGCGCCCGAGCGCCAGAGGTTTGACCGCGCCGCCTGAACCCCACCCCGATGATCCGCCCCCGCTGCATCTGCACCGGGGGCTTTTTCATGCTTCGGCGTTGACATGTGGCCCACCGTTCCGCATGCCCCTTTGGCAATGTCCCAGCGGAGAAGCCCGATGACCGATGATCGCCTGATAGTGGCACTTGATGTTCCGAATGTCGTGCAGGGCCTGGAACTGGCCGACCGCATCGGCGATGCGGCAGGTTTCTACAAGATCGGTCTGGGCATGCTGACCGGCGGCGGCTTCGCCTTGGCCAACGAACTGAAGCACGAACGTGGCAAACGCGTGTTCCTGGATATGAAGCTGTTCGATATCGGGGCAACGGTCGAGGCTGCGGTACGAGGCATTTCCCAGCACGGCCTTGATTTTCTGACGGTACATGGTGATCCGCAGGTGGTCAGGGCCGCAGCCGAAGGGCGCGCCGGAACCGATACCCGTATTCTGGCCGTAACAATCCTGACCTCTCTGGACCGGGCCGATCTGGATGCAAACATGATCCGCGCGGGTGACCTGACCGAAATCACCGTGGAACGTGCAGCCCGCGCGCTTGAGGCCGGCGCCGATGGCGTCATTGCCAGCCCGCATGAGGCTGCCCTGATCCGTGCGCTGCCACAGGCTGCAGGGAAATTGATCGTCACCCCCGGTGTCCGCCCCGAAGGCAGTGACGCAGGCGACCAGAAACGTATCGCGACACCTGCATCCGCCATTGCGGCTGGGGCAGATCATATCGTGGTGGGCCGTCCCATCTGGAAAGCTGCCGATCCCGCGAAAGCCGCCGAAGCCATCATCCAGAGCCTGACATAAAAAGGGCGGCCCCAAGGCCGCCCTTTCTCATATCATATATCAGGGTGTTTCCGTCACGCCGGAATTGCCGGTCGTGCTTTCGGGTGCCACTGTCGTATCGGGGACAGCTGGCTGCGTTGATTGCGTCTGCCCCGAGATGGCTGGCGCTGCCGTATTCTCTTCTACGGCCGGGCTTGAAAACGCGAACCAGAGGATTGCCAAGAGAGCAATCACCGCCGCAACGATCAGAAAGATAGAGCTTCCGGAACGTTCGGCTTGTACGGTTCTGGGCGGGGCACGAAGGTGGTCGTCATTGCGATAGTCGGACATTAGATAGCTCCTCTGTCTGTATGACCAATCAACCGCCCCATCCGATAAAAGTTCCCGTCCCGAAGGCAGTATGCCCCATGAAACAAGGCCGGCCCCCGGCCCCGTTCATGGTAACGTCCTGAGGGGATGCACGGAATCAGCTGCCGATATGCCCGCGTAAACCACCGGTCTGTCCGCGGTCCAGCAGCAGATGGTCCAGCAGGACGCAGGCCATCATCGCCTCGGCCACGGGAACGGCACGAATACCGACACAGGGATCGTGACGCCCCTTGGTGACCAGATCCACCTCTTCCCCCGCAACATTCACCGTCTGCCGGGGCGTCAGGATCGAGGAGGTCGGCTTGACCGCAAAACGAACGACAACATCCTGCCCGGTAGAAATGCCGCCCAGAATGCCGCCCGCGTGGTTGGACAGATAGGTCGGCGTACCTGCCCCCATCCGCATCTCGTCGGCATTCTCGCGGCCCGTCAGCGCGGCTGCCGCCATGCCTTCGCCAATCTCCACCCCCTTGACCGCATTGATCGACATCATCGCCGCCGCCAGATCGGTATCCAGCTTGGCATAGATCGGCGCGCCAAGCCCGGCAGGCACCCCCTGTGCCACAACCTCGATCAGCGCCCCTACGGAATCATGGGCCTTGCGCAGATCATCCAGATAGGTCGCCCATTCCGCGGCCATGATGGCATCCGGGCACCAGAACGGGTTCTGCGATACCTGTGCCAGATCGGCCCGACCGCGATCGATCGCATGCGGCCCCATCTGGACCATCATCCCCGTGATCACCAGATCCGGCACCATGGACGCCAGAACTGCCCGTGCCACACCGCCCGCAGCAACCCGCGCCGCCGTTTCCCGCGCGGATGACCGCCCGCCCCCGCGATAATCCCGCAGGCCGTATTTCATGTGGTATGTCACATCCGCATGGCCGGGGCGGAAACTGGTGGCGATATCGCCATAATCCTTGGAGCGCTGGTCCGTATTCTCGATCATCAGCTGGATCGGCGTGCCGGTGGTCCGCCCCTCGAACACCCCCGACAGGATGCGCACCTCGTCCGCCTCACGCCGCTGGGTCGTGAACCGGCTGGTACCGGGTTTGCGCTGATCCATGAATGTCTGGATGTATGTCTCGTCCAGCGCGATGCCGGGCGGACAGCCATCAACGGTCGCGCCCAATGCCGGCCCGTGGCTTTCCCCCCAGGTGGTGACGCGGAACATATGCCCGAAGGTATTAAAGCTCATCCACCGACTCCTTTTTTCCCATGCTTGGCATAGGGCAAACCGCCGCGCGGGAAAACCCGCTTCGCGCTGGACAGGGCAGGGCGTAACCCCTACATCACAATGAACCTCGGGGGGCCCAAGGGCTGAGACGCGATCGCGGACCCGTTGAACCTGAACCGGCTGATACCGGCGGAGGGAAGGTGCATGGACGGGCCAGCCCTTTGCCTTTGTCAAGAAGGGATGCCCCATGCGCCATATTCTTGCCTTTCTATGCCTGATCCCCGCCGCCGCCGGGGCGCAGGATCTGACCGTGATGACCTATGACAGCTTTGTCAGCGAATGGGGGCCGGGCCCGCAGCTGAAACAGGGATTCGAGGAGGAATGCGACTGCACCCTCCGTTTCGTGGCACCGGGCGATGCGGCGGCTGTCCTGTCGCGCCTGCGCCTGGAAGGGACGCGAAGCACGGCGGATGTCGTCGTTGGCCTTGATACCAACCTGATGGCCGAGGCGGAACAGAGCGGCCTGTTCGCCCCCCATGCTGCCACCCCAGCGCTGGACCTGCCCATCGAATGGACCGATCCCACGTTCCTGCCGTTTGACTGGGGCTGGTTCGCCATCGTGATGAACAAGGGCACCCCCGTGCCCCATAGCTTCGAGGAACTGGCTGCGTCCGACCTGAAGATCGCCATTCAGGACCCACGGTCTTCTACCCCCGGACTGGGACTGGTCATGTGGATCAAGGCCGCCTATGGCGATCGCGCGCCCCGGATCTGGGCCGATCTGGCCGATAACATCCTGACCGTGACACCCGGCTGGTCCGAGGCCTATGGCCTGTTCACCGAGGGAGAGGCCGATGCTGTCCTGTCCTATACAACCTCGCCTGCCTATCACGCGATTGCGGAAAACGACCCGTCCAAAGTCGCGGCAATCTTCAACGAAGGGCATTACCTGCAGGTGGAGCTGGCGGCCAAGCTGGCAACCAGCAAGAATTCCGATCTGGCAGATCGGTTTCTGGCCTATCTTCTGACCCCGGCTGCGCAAACGGTCATTGCCAATACGAACTGGATGTATCCGGCACATGAGGTGCCGCTGCCCGACGGCTTTGGCGATCTGCCCCGCCCGGAAAAAACGTTGTTTCTGGCCCCTTCCGAGGTGGCCGATATCCGTGATGCAGCGGTCCGCGAATGGCAGGCCGCGCTTTCGCGCTGACTGTCGGCGCGGCGATCGTCGCGCTGACGCTCGGCACCCTTGCTCTGGTCGGGCTGCGGGCAGAGGGCGGCTGGTCCACGGATTACAGCGCCTTGCGATTCACCGTTGTTCAGGCGGCATTGTCGGCGCTGATTTCGGTCGGGGCCGCAATTCCCGTTGCCCGCGCACTGGCGCGGCGGCGCTTTCGCGGGCGGGGCGCGCTGGTGGCCCTGCTGGGGGCCCCGTTTCTGCTTCCGGTCATCGTGGCGGTTCTCGGGTTGTTGGCCGTGTTCGGACGATCCGGGGTCCTGAACCAATTGACCGGCCTCGCAGGTCTGCCGCGGATTGATATCTATGGATTGCACGGCGTCGTTCTGGCGCATGTGTTCCTGAACATGCCGCTTGCCGTCCGCCTTATCCTGCAAGGCTGGCTGGCCATTCCGGCAGAAAGGTTCCGTCTGGCGCAATCGCTCGGGCTTGGCCCCCGCGGTATTTTCCGCCATCTGGAACGCCCCATGCTGCAAGAGGTGCTGCCCGGCCTGACGGCATTGATCTTCGTAATCTGCCTGACCAGCTTCGCCGTGGCCCTGACATTGGGCGGCGGGCCCGCCGCCACTACGGTGGAGCTGGCCATTTATCAGGCCCTGCGCTTCCAGTTCGATCTGGGGCGGGCGGCCAGCCTTTCGGCCTTGCAGTTCGGATTATGCGCAATGGCCGTTCTTCTGGCATTGCGGCTTTCGGCCCCCGGCGGCTTCGGACGTGGATTGGACCGCGTTGTGGATATCGCGCCGGCGGGCTGGCGACGCGGCTCCGATACGCTGGTACTGGTGCTGGCGGCCCTGTTTCTGATCGTGCCTTTGGGGGCGGTGGCCCTGCGCGGCGCCCCGATACTGGTAGACTTGCCTGCCGGTGTCTGGTGGGCGGCCGCACGGTCGGTGCTGGTTGCCTGCGGCTCCAGCGTTCTGGTAACGGGGGCGGCACTGGCCTTGGCCCTGACGCCGGGGCGGTGGGTGGATCTGGTGGCAATGCTGCCTCTGGCCGCTTCGTCCCTTGTCATGGGAACAGGGTTGTTCATCGGGTTGTATCCGCTGGTCGCGCCCGAGGCGGTGGCCCTGCCCGTTACGCTGATGGTGAATGCGGTTCTGGCCCTGCCATTTGCGTTCCGCATCCTGCGCCCTGCCGCCACCACGCTGACATCGGATTATGGCGTGCTTGCGCAATCCCTCGGACTGCGGGGGGTTGCACGATTGCGCTGGCTGACGTGGCCCCGGCTGCGGGCGCCCTTGGGGTTTGCCGCGGGGGTCAGTGCGGCGCTTTCAATGGGGGATCTCGGCGTTATCGCGCTTTTCGCCGCCCCGGACAGGCCAACTCTGCCGCTGATGGTCCAGCAGCTTCTGGGGGCCTACCGGATGGATCAGGCGGCAGGGGCGGCACTGCTTCTGGTTCTGCTGTCATTCGGGCTGTTCGCCTTGCTGGATTGGGGGGGGCGCCGTGGCTCTGCATTGTGAAAACATCGATATCCGGATGGATGATTTCCGCCTGACGGCCAACTGGCGGATTGAAACCGGTGCCCGTGTTGCCATCATCGGCCCGTCCGGTGCGGGAAAATCCACATTGTTGATGGCCTTGGCCGGATTCATCCTGCCGTCTGCGGGGCATATCCTGTGGAACGGGCAGGATGTGACCCGTATGCCCCCCGCAGATCGCCCCATGACGACCCTGTTTCAGGATCAGAACCTGTTTCCGCATCTGAGCCTGACGCAGAACCTCGGCTTGGGGATTTCGCCACGACTGCGGCTGCGCAAGGACGACCATTCCCGCATCAATGCCGCACTGGACCGCGTGGGGCTGGGCGGAATGGGCGCGCGCAAACCGGCCTCGCTTTCCGGAGGGCAACAAGGGCGCGCGGCATTGGCACGCGCGCTGTTGCGGGACAAACCGGTTCTGATGCTGGACGAACCTTTTGCCGCGCTCGGGCCAGCCCTGAAGACCGAAATGCTGGGGCAGGTGGCGGATGTTGCCGATACGACCGGGGCCACCGTGCTGATGGTAACGCATGATCCCGCAGATGCACGGCGGCTGTGCGGGCAGACCATCCTGCTGGCCGAAGGGGTGGCGCATCCTCCGCAGGATACGATCCCCCTGCTGGATCATCCGCCCCCTGCGCTCCGCGCCTATCTGGGCTGACGCCGCCAGACGGACCGAGTGGTCAATGCCAGAAGCACCGCCAGAACCAGAAGGTATGCCACTGCGGTGAACCCCGATCGCTTGCGCGCCGCCATGTTCGGATCGGCAGCCCACGCCAGAAATGCCGCTACGTCTTCGGATTGTGCTGCATCCAATCCTGTAGGTGGCATGGCAATCCAGCCCCCTGCAAATTCGGTATTGCCGTACAGATAGGCGCCATGATCTTCCCGCTCCTCTCCGGTATATCCCTGCAGCAGCGCCCGGATGTGATCGGGGTTGCTGCGGGCCCGGGCCATCACGCTCAGGTCAGGGGCCTCGGGCAAGGCGGAGGGGGGGAAATGATCGGTCGGCGTGCCGATGGCCGCAATGGCCGCGGCATCCAGTGCCGGGCCATCAGGATCCCCCAGGCTACGCAGGGGCACATGCTTCAACCCGTGGCAGGCGCTACAGGTATCGGTGTAGACCTCCAGACCCCGACGCAGCTGATCGCTGTCATAGGTCTGGAAAATTCCCTGCGCCACAGCGGGCGGGGCCATCAGCATCGCGACAAGGAGCGCTATCTTCATCATGCGCGTCCGATCGTTTCGGGAAGGGCGCGCGTCCGTTCCCTGCGCGATAGCACAGGCAGAATGACCAGAAAGAACCCGAACCAGTACAGGGTGCCAATCAGCCCCCAAGGCCCCTCACCGGATCCAGCGCCGCACCACCCCAGCATCACGAAATCCGCCGCAAGCAATAGGGCCGCCACGCGAAACACCGGCCTGTATCGGGCCGATCGAACCGGTGAACGATCAAGCCACGGCAGAAACATCAGCACCAGCACCGAAGCAAACAGTGCCAGAACCCCCAGAAATGCCGCATCCAGCAGCCCGCCACTGATCCAGTGCAACGCCTGTACTGGCCATAGATCCGGCGTGATCGACCGCAGGATGGCGTAGAACGGCAGGAAATACCATTCGGGGGCGGCATCGGTAATGGGCCCTCCCGCCTCCACGAAATTCTCGGGGTGGGCAAAGGTATCGGGACCAAAGGTGGCGACGGCAAAGAATATGACCAGCACCAGCACAAGGGCCAGCAGATCCTTCAACACGAAATAAGGCCAGAAGGGCAGCGTATCGCGGGCATTTCCCTCCGGATCCTGCCGCGGCTCCACCCCGTCGGGGTTGGAATTGCCGCTGACATGTACCGACCAGATATGCAGCGCCATCAGCCCCAGGGCCACCATCGGCAGCAGATAGTGCAAGACGGCAAAACGGTTCAACGTGGCATTTCCCACCGATGGCCCGCCCAGAACCCAGGCTTGCAGCGCATCGCCCACCCAGGGAATCGTGCCGAACATTCCGGTCACAACGGTGGCGGCGCCCACCCCCATACTGCCCCACGGCAGGACATACCCCATGAAGGCCACGGTCATCAGCACCAGATACATGGTCATGCCGATAAGCCATGTCACCTCTCGTGGGGGCTTGTGGCTGCCGTAGTAGATGCTGCGGAAAATATGGAAATAGATGGCGATGAAGAACAGCGATGCGCCATTGGCATGAAGAGACTGCAAAAGCGCCCCCCCGTTCACATTCCGGACAATGCGCTGGATGCTGGCAAAGGCCAGCTCTGTCTGGGGTGTGTAGTGAAAGGCCAGCACCGCCCCCGTCACGATCTGCAGCCCCAGGCAGAACACGAGGATGATTCCCCAGACCCACATCCAGTTCAGATTGCGCGGCGTTCGGGCGGCAAACAGATGGTGAATGATCCCCGGAAGGGGCAGGCGGCTTTGCAGCCAGCGCGCCGCCGCACTTTTGGGACGATAAGGTTCCATCAGACAGCCGTTCCGATCCGAAGCGTCGTGGCATCCTCGAAGCGCGCCACGGGAATATGCAGGTTCTCCGGTGCAGGACCTTTGCGGATACGGCCCGCACTATCGTAATGCGAACCATGGCAGGGACAGAACCAGCCGTTGTAATCCCCCGCCTCGTTGCCAAGGGGGACGCATCCCAGATGGGTGCAGACACCCAGCATCACCAGCCATTCTCCATCAGGATCCAGGCTGCGATTGGCATCCGACGCATCGGCATCCGAGGATATATTGGCGTTTTCGGCGCGCTGGTCCCGAAGATCGGCCAGGGGCACAGACCGGGCCTCGGTAATTTCGGCTTCGGTCCGGCGGCGGATAAAGACGGGCTTGCCCTGCCATTGCACCGAAATCTGCTGGCCCCGCTCCACGCCCGACACATCGACGGTGATGGTGGACAGTGCACGGGTATCCGCGGCGGGGTTCATCTGCCGCACCAGCGGAATGGCCGCCCCCCCGACGGCCACACAGCCCGCACAGCCGGTGGCATAGTACAGAAACTCGCGACGGGAACCTTCGGGGTCGGACACGGGGGGCACCGGAATGTTGCTTCGTCGGGCATTACCTGCCCGCATCCGGTCATAAACCCGGATGGGGCAAGCGTCCAGCGCAGGTCAGCTGCGCGATTTGCGGGCCCGGCGGTTGCGGGCGATCATGTTCATGAATTCCACCCCGGCCGAGAAGGCCATGGCAGCATAGACATAGCCCTTGGGCACGTGGAAACCGAAACCTTCGGCAATCAGCGTGGTTCCGATCAGCATCAGGAACGAAAGAGCCAACATGATGATCGTCGGGTTCTTTTCGATGAAGTTCGCCAGCGGGTTGGCCGCCAGCAACATGACCGTCACCGCCACGACAACCGCGATGACCATGACGGGCACATGGGGCGTCATGCCTACGGCCGTGATGATGCTGTCGATCGAGAAGACCAGATCCAGCACGAGGATCTGCGCGATCGCCGCCCCGAATGTCATGCCCACGGCCCCTGCAACGGTTTCGGTCTTGTCCTCGGGGTCCATGGCATGATGGATTTCCTTGGTCGCCTTCCATACCAGGAACAGGCCACCGGCAATCAGAATCACATCCTTCCACGAAAATTCATTGCCCATGATCGTGACCAGAGGCTCGGTCAGCTGCACGATCCATGACACCGTGGCCAGCAGCCCCAGCCGGAGAATCAGCGCAAGGCCGATCCCGATCCGGCGGGCGCGTTCGCGGTTTGCCGGCGGCAGCTTGTTGGTCAGAATGGAGATGAACAGCAGGTTGTCGATGCCCAGCACCACCTCCATCGTGATCAGCGTCGCCAGCGCGATCCAGACAGTGGGGTCAGAGAAGATCGAAAGGAATTCCACAAAAGTGCTCCGGTAAGATGGGTTCGCAATGATGTGGAGTGCCGAAGCCGTGATCGCGCTGTGGCGGGGTGTCGCAGGGCAGGGCTATAGCCTGCGAATACGGACCCGCCCCAGCAGCGCCGCGTCGATTTCCACGCCCCCGCCATTCCAGCGGAACGTGCGGCGCAGGCGGGCGGCCCCGTTGGTCTGGCTGTCACCCAAGGCCCTGCGATCCGACGGGCGGTGAATCGCCAGCCCCTCGGACAGATCATCCAGCGCCTCTTCGGCACGCTGGTCGGTCCGGCCATCCTGCAACCCGCGCCTGACGGCCCAGATGGCCACGGCCACCAATCCGGTACGCAGGGCAACAACAGCAAGCGGGCGAAGCGGAACGGGCATGGGGCGATCCCTGGAAAAGGCGCAGTCACATGGAAAGACTAGGGTGAGCCGTCCCTTGTGTAAAGTTCAGCCGGGCTGGCGTACAAGTTGCGGTCGTCGCAGGAAAAACGCCCCCGGAGAGGCGGCCAGCAGCGCCATGGCCCCGAAGGCCACGCTTGTCGCGATCGCCGCTTGGGGCCCGACACCGGCCACCGGCAAAAACAGAACGGCCGCCCCCTCCCGGAACCCCCAGCCTGCAACGGATGCGGGAATCAGCATCGCCGACAGAATCACGGGAACCAGCGCCGCGGCAGCGATGGGGGAAAGTTCGGCCCCGATCGCCTCTCCGCAGAAGGCGAAGGCAAGGATGTTGCAGGCGGCAATCACCAGACCGAGTGCGCTTTGCCGTGCCCAGATATCCAGAATTCCACGGCGGATCGCATTGCGCACACGCTCGGGGATGATGAAATACACAGCCGGAAGCGCCACGGCGATGCCGATACCGATGATGAATGGCGTGGCCCCGATGCGCCACGGTACCAGCCCCTGCGTCATGGCCACCGACAATCCGGTGATCATGATCGCCAGCATGCCGACCTGCCCGCTGATCCGTTCAATTGCGACACCGGCCCCCGAGGTGGCCATGCTGTCCCCCTTGACGCGTACGGCGCGGGCCACATCCCCTGCAACACCGCCGGGCATGGTCTGGTTCAGGAACTGCGCAAGATAATATTCGGTCACCGCCACCCGCAGCGGCAGGAACTGGCCCAGCCGGTTGGCCGTCATCTTCCACCTTACGGCGCACATCTGGGTCTGCGCGTGAATGATCACCACAGCAGCCAGCAGCCACCATGGATTGGCCTTGCGCAATTGCGCCGCAATTTGCTGCCCGTCCGCGAATACCCATAGCGCGCAGAGAATCAGCAATGGCACCACGAGGCGGGCAACCCGCCAGATCGGCGCGTCCTTGTTGAATCTCAAAACGCTTATCCTCCAAAGGCGGTCAGAAACCGGTCCCGAAACAAATCCATCGGCCATGCCGCAACGGTTTCATCGGGGATCAACCCGTCCGTCCAGCTCCAGCCTGCGATCCGGTCCACGAGACCCGCAGGCCCGATGATGTGGACCGGCACGTCGCGGTTGTCCATCTCGGCCACGAAGTTTGCGGGCTGATGATCGCCGAGAACCACCAAAAGCGGCGGATTTCCGGCCTGTCTTTTCGCAAATCCCATAACAGCGCGCAGGGAATAGGCGATTGCCGCGGCATATTGGCTGCGGATGGTGTCCGGATCGGCCCAGATTTGTTCAGGACTGCGGTCATCCCAGCCCTGCCCGTCAAACACCGAACCATCCCCCACGTCATCCCATGGAATCATTCCGATCACCGGCACCCATGGCGCATGGGAGGAAACGAGCGATACCTCGGCCAGCAGCGGCGCGTCATGCGGGGCACGCATCCGTCGTTCCAGCACAGACAGCGTGTATTGATCCGGCATCGTCACCCAGTTCAGCGGTTGGCCCCGATAGGCAAGCGTTTCGGCATCCAGAATCTCATCAAAGCCCAGCTTCGGCCCCTCGGGCCATTCCAAGGTGATCGCCGGAGCGACAGAGAGGGTATGCCGCCCCGACTGCTGCCCCAGATGGAACAGGGTACGCCGCGGGCTGTCCAGCAGTGCCCCGTACCTGCTTTGGCTGTTGATCCATAGCCCCGAGGCCAATGTGCCATGTGCCAGCCAGCTTTGCCCCCCCGAAACGGGTGAGGTCAGCCAGCCGGATCGCATCGACAGACCAGCCTGACGCAGATCGGCCTCGGCACCCCGCAGCAGATCGATATGGGCGGCATAGCGGGGATTGTCGAAGCTTGTGCGGCCATAACTTTCAACGAACAGGATCGCCGCGTCATGATTTCCCAGCCCCGCCAAGACAGTCGCGGCCCCGTCAAATGGATCGGCCGCTGATTCGGCCTGAAAGATGGCCCGATCGGCCAAGGCGGTTCGGAACTCTGCCGCCTTGCGCAGGACAAACGTGGTATTCTGTGCCTGATGCGGCACAAAAGGGGCCAGCATCGCCAGTGTCACCCCCGGTATCCATATCCTTTGCTGGCACAGCGACCAGCGTGCGGCAAACCCCAGCAGGACAAGTGCCCCTGCACCTGCCACCAGACCGATCGTCAGCCGCAGTGCGCCGATTGCCCCGCCTGCCGTTTGCCAGGCCGCCCTGACCAGCGGCCAATCCGACAGCAGATCGAACGGTCGATGAAAGGCCGCGAGCATTCCGGCCTCCAATCCCTTGAGGATGACAAGGCCCGCCAAGGCGGCCAGAACCGGCCCGCGCAGCATAGGGAATGCCGCGATTACCAGAATCACCGGCAGTTCCAGCGACAGAAAGGCGGCGGGCAGAGCCGGGGCCGCCGGAATCCATAGCACCAGCCCCAGCAGCAAGGCTGCCGCCAGTGGTCGCCATACTGTCCAAGGGTTCGAAATGATCATCCGGCGTACGCGCTCATTCGGTCAGACCTGTCTGCACGGCATTGGACATACGAAAAGGCCGCCGGGGAACCCCTGCGGCCTGTCGTATACATCCGTGAAGCGGATATCAGCCCTGACGAGCCTTGAAGCGCTTTTGTGTCTTGTTGATCACATAAACGCGGCCCTTGCGGCGCACGACCTGGCAATCGCGGTGGCGCAGCTTGAGCGAGCGGAGCGAGTTCGCAACCTTCATCTCTAATCTCCCATTCGCGGCGCGCGTGCGCCTTGAAAATACAATTTGCCCCCGCGTTTGGGGGCGGTGATAGAATGGTGGGCGGTACTGGGATCGAACCAGTGGCCACTACGATGTCAACGTAGTGCTCTACCGCTGAGCTAACCGCCCACGCTGCCGATAAGGACCGTCGTCCATGTCGGTGTGGCGCGTCTATAATCAGAGTCGCGGGGCGGATCAAGGGCTTTCAGCACAAGATCAAACCGGCTTATAAAATCGGAGTGGAGGAACCTGCCCGATGCCGGACACCGATACCTATCATCTGACCCTGCCCGAAACAGGGGGGCGGGTGCCTGTCGTCTTCTCCTCGCCCCATAGCGGCCGGAATTACGCCGAAGCCTTTGTACACAGGTCCAGATTGGATGATCTGGCGATCAGATCCTCCGAAGATGCCTTTGTGGAGGAGCTGTTTTCGGCGGCCCCTATCCATGGTGCCCCCCTGATCGCAGCCAAGGCGCCACGTGCCTTTGTCGACCTGAATCGGGCTGCGGATGAATTGGACCCTGCTGTCATCGAAGGGGTACAGCGCGCCCCGCACAATCCGCGCATCGCATCCGGCCTCGGGGTGATTCCCCGAGTCGTTTCGCAGGCGCAGCCCATCTACACCGGCAAGCTGACCATGGCCGAGGCGCAGAATCGCATTGCCGCCTATTGGGCCCCCTATCACGCACAGCTTCGCAGCTTGATGGATGCGACCCGCGCAGATTTTGGCACGGCACTGCTGATCGATTGCCATTCCATGCCGCATGAGGCCATCACGGGCCGCGCGCGCCATAATATCCCGCTGGCGGATGTGGTGCTGGGAGATCGCTTTGGCGCGGCCTGTGGACAGGCCCAGATGGAACAGGTGGAGGAAGCATTCCGGACAGCGGGCCTGCGGGTCAGCCGGAATGCCCCCTTTGCGGGGGGGTATATCACGCAAGCCTATGGCCGCCCGGCCAAGAACCAGCATGCCATCCAGATAGAGATTGACCGCGCGCTGTACATGGATGAGGCCCGGATTGAAAAACGTGCCGATTTTCAGGAATTTGCAGCGCTGATCCAGCGCATCGTCGCCGATCTGTGCCGGATTGACGGCACGGCCCTGCCTTTGGCGGCGGAATAGCTACCGCAGGGCCCGCCCCTTGATGATCGCATCCGCACCAAACCGCGCCCGGATGGCATCGGTTGCTGCCTCCGCCCTGCGCCGGCGGGCGGCATCGGGGTCCAGCAGATCACCGGCCCTGTCTGCCTGATCCCCGGGACCCAGATCCGCAATGCCGATTCCGATCAACCGCACGGCCCCGATCGGCCCCGCCGCATCCAGCAAGCGCCGCCCCTCGGTATAGATCCGGTCGGCGGATTGCGTCGGATCCCCCAAGGCATGGCGGCGGGTAATGGCGCTGAAATCCGCCCTTTTGAGCTTTATGGTAACGGTCCGCCCCGCCATATCGCGCGCCTTGGCCCGATCGGCAACCTGCACCGCCAATCGCCACAAATGCCCGTCCAGAATGGCCGGGTCAGCGGTATTCTCGGAAAACGTGGTTTCCTTGGAAATGGATTTCACGGCCCGATCGGGTGCCACGGGTCGCGTATCCTCGCCCCGTGCCAAACGCCAGAGCCGCTCCCCCATGGACCCGAAACGTGCCGACAGATCGCGCCTGTCCCATCGCAGCAGATCGGGGATTGTGCGGATACCAGCGCTCTCCAGCGCCGCCTGCGTGGCTGTTCCCACGCCCCAGATCACCTTGACCTTCTGCTGCGCCAGAAACGCCGGTGTTTCGGCCTGCCCGATCACCGAAAACCCCCGCGGCTTATCCAGATCAGAGGCAATCTTGGCCAGAAACTTGTTATGTGACAGCCCGATCGACCCGGAGACACCTAGCTCCGTTTCCATCCGTTGCACCAGACGTGCCATCAGCAGGGCAGGCGGTGCGCCGTGCAGCCGGGCTGTGCCCGACAGATCCATGAAAGCCTCATCCAGCGAAAGCGGCTCTATCCTTGGTGTCAGGGCGGCCATCATGTCGCGAATAGCACGGCTGACCTCGACATAAACATCGAACCGCGGCGGCACGACCACAGCCTCGGGGCACAGACACAGCGCCTGAAACATCGGCATCGCAGAGCGCACTCCGGAAATCCGGGCGATATAGCAGCAGGTCGCCACCACCCCGCGTGTACTACCACCCACGATCACGGGCCTGTCCCGCAGATCCGGGTTATCGCGTTTTTCCACGCTGGCATAGAATGCATCGCAGTCCATATGCGCGATCGGCAGATCATACAGCTCGGGGTGGGAGAGGATACGCGGACTGCGGCACGCGGGACACCGCGCACCGCATTCGAACAGGGTCAGACAGGCGCGACACAAACTGGGCATGATACGCCGGATATAAGGCCTCGTGCCCCGACACTCAAACCCGTCTGGCCTTTGATCTTTGCACCGCCAGAATACCGGCCGCCACCACAAGAACCCCAACGACGTCCCACGGCCCAATTGTTTCGCCCAACAGCAACGAGGCGATCACCAATCCGAAAAACGGGTTCAGAAAGTGGAACGATGCCCCACGGACCGCCCCGATCCGCGATACCAGTGCAAACCAGACCCAGGTTGCCAGCAGTCCCGAGACAAAGGCGGTATAAAGAAAGGCGATGACAAGGCGAGGCGTCAGGTGAAGGCGGAACGGTTCCACGATCGGGGCGATCAGCCACAGAACCACCGCACCGACCAGCATCTGCAGGCCCACGATCATCATGAGGTTGCCATTGCCGGCGGCACCCTTCACGAACAACGTGGCCGCAGCCAGCGCCACCACGCCCACGACGCAAAGGGCGGTCCCCATCGGATCCGTCCCCCCCGACAGGCGGGACCCCATGATGATCAGAACCCCCGCAGCCCCCATCGCCAGGCCGAAGAGGCCCAAGGGGCGCACCTTTTCGCCCAGAACGGCCCATGCCATTGCCGCCGCCACCAGCGGCATGCTGGCCGCGATGATCGAGGCGAACCCCGCATCGACCGATTGCATGGCCACAAAATTGCATCCCAGATAGATCACGTTCTGGCACAGGCCGAACAGAATGGTCCCACGCCACTGCTCCCGCGTCAGCCGCGCCGTCTGGCCCATCAAACGGGCGATGATGACACCGACAATTCCGGCAAGCAGGAACCGGGCGGCGAGTGCGTGCAACGGAGCCGCCTCCAGCACCACCATCCGCGTGGCCGTGAAGGCCGAGGACCACATCAGGGAAAACCCGAGTCCCATCAAAAGCGAGCGTATATCCATAACGTCCCCGAAAACGAAAAAAGGGCCGCCAAATGGCGACCCTTGGGCTGGCCCAGAATGGCCGCTCAGCTGTTTACGCTGTCTTTCAGCGCTTTTGCTATCGTTACCTTGACCTGCTTGTCAGCCGGTTTGGTCATTGTTTCGCCGGTGGCGGGGTTGCGAACCTGACGCTCGGGGCGCTCGCGGCACATCACTTTGCCAAGGCCCGGAAGCGTGACAGCGCCACCGCCCGAAACCTCGCGCGTGATGATCGCTGCGATCGCGTCCAGCGCGGCAGTTGCGGTTTTCTTGTCCCCGCCCATTTCCTCGGCAAGCGTTGCGACCAGCTGGGTTTTGGTCATCGGTTTGGTGGACATTCGCTGTCTCCTGATCGTGTTTATTCTCGCCCCATATAGGGCAGCTAAGCCGCTACACAGCTTTTTTTCAGGTATAGCAAGCCTTTTTCACGTGGTTTCGCGGCGGACCGCCTAAAGAAAGGCGGTTTCGTCGAAACTGCGCAGCTTTCTGCTGTGCATACGCTCGATCGGGATGGCGCGCAGGCGCTCCATTGCCCTGATTCCGATCAAAAGGTGCCTTGCGACCTGCGTTCGGTAAAAATCGCTGGCCATTCCGGGCAGCTTCAATTCACCGTGTAGAGGCTTGTCGGAAACACACAGAAGGGTGCCGTATGGGACGCGGAACCGGAATCCGTTCGCGGCGATCGTCGCGCTTTCCATATCCAGCGCGATGGCCCGCGACAGGGACAGACGGTGCACCGGGCCGGATTGGTCGCGCAGCTCCCAGTTGCGGTTGTCGATAGTGGCGACGGTACCGGTACGCATGATGCGTTTCAGCTCGTACCCTTCCAGCTTGGTTACCTCCTCGACCGCCTCTTCCAGTGCCACCTGGATTTCGGCCAACGCGGGAATCGGCACCCAGGCCGGCAGATCGGCGTCCAGCACATGGTCTTCGCGCAGGTAGGCGTGGGCCAGCACGAAATCACCCAGGTTCTGGCTGTTCCGCAAACCCGCGCAATGGCCGACCATCAGCCATGCGTGGGGCCGGAGCACGGCGATATGGTCCGTGGCCGTCTTGGCGTTGGAAGGTCCGACACCGATATTGACCAGCGTGATCCCCTGACCGTTCGGACGCTTCAGGTGATAGGCTGGCATTTGCGGCAGGCGCGGAAGGGGCGTGATCACTCCGTCCGCCGTCGTGATTTCCTGCTGCCCGGGCGCAACGAACGATGTGTAGCCACTTTCGGGATCAGCAAGCATCTTGCGGGCGTAATCCTCGAATTCATCGATATAGAACTGGTAGTTGGTAAACAGCACATGGTTCTGGAAGTGATCCGGGTCCGTGGCGGTGTAATGGGTCAGACGTGCCAATGAATAATCGATCCGCTGTGCGGTGAACGGACCCAGCGGTGCCGCGCCATCCGGCATCACGCGTGAACCGTTCACGATATCATCGCTGGTGGTGACCAGATCCGGCACGTCGAACAGATCGCGCAGCGCAAAGGTCAGCGCCCCCTCCTGGGGCACCACGGGATCGGCCGTACCGGCAAGGGCGAAGTGCAACGGCATCGGTGTGCTTGATGGGCCGATCCATACGGGAACGCCGTGGTTCTGGATCAACAATTCGATCTGCTGCAGAAGATAATGACCCAATAGTTCCGGACGCGTGATCGTGGCGACATAGGTTCCCGGTTCGGCTACATACCCAAAGCTCAGCCGGCTATCGACACGGGTGTAGCTGGTCGTCGTCATCCGTATTTCAGGATAATAGGCGCGCATGCGGGACGCAGGGCGTTTGCCGGCAACGGCGTCGGCAAATGCCTTGGCCAGAAAGCCTGTGGCGTCGCTATACAGCTCCTTCAGGCGGGCCACGGCCGCCTCTGCGTTCATGAACGCTTCTGGCGCGGGCATATTCGGGGTTTCGATCTTGTCTGTCATGGCACCAGTCCTGCTTTTTCCACAGGATAGGCCAGAATACGGCAAACACAAGAAACCTGCTGAAGGCTGTAGCCGCCCGCAGGAGAGGGAAAAAGTATCCTGCGGGCGGGCTTGGACATGGGCAAGGCCATTCGACGATGGGGACGCGTGCGGCCGTGCGTGTCGAAGGGGAAACTATGCCGCACCAGATAGGTTCCCGAAAAATGCGATCACCGCTGCGTGAACGGAACCGGACGTGCTATAATAACATTGTCGCACAGATATCGAGCAAAGGGTGATCCGCCATGACCTCTTATCCTAAACCGCCGTTTCCCAGCCAGCCTCAGAACGTTCCGGGCGATTCCCGGCAGATGCAACCCGTGCCGGATTGCGGCGAGGAAAGCTATGTCGGCAGCAATCGCTTGAAAGGGCGCATTGCCCTGATAACCGGCGGTGACAGCGGTATCGGCCGGGCTGTTGCGATCGCCTATGCCCGTGAAGGGGCCGATGTCGCCATCTGCTATCTGTCCGAAACCCATGAGGCGCGGGATACGGTGCGCCTGATCGAGGCCGAGGGGCGTCGCGCACTTGCCATAGAGGCCAATATTGGAACACCCACCCACTGCCGCAGCGTCGTCCAGCGTGTGGTGGATCATTTCGGCTGGCTCGATATCCTCGTCAATAACGCGGCCCACCAGATATCCGCGCCCGATATCCTGAATGTGCGTGATTCCGATTGGGATCTGACATTCTGCGTGAACATTCACGCACCGTTCTGGCTGACCAAGGCAGCCCTGCCTCATATGAAGCCCGGATCTGCCATCATCAACACCGCCTCCATCAACGCGGGTCATCCCAATCCGTCGTTGCTGGCCTATGCCACGACCAAGGGCGCAGTACAGAATTTCACGGTCGGTCTGGCGCAGATGCTGGCCCCGCGTGGTGTGCGTGTGAATTGCGTGGCCCCCAGCACGATCTGGACCCCGCTGATCCCCTCCACCATGAGCGATGAGGAGGTTACCGGCTTTGGCGGGGATACGCCCATGGGCCGTCCCGGTCAGCCTGCCGAGCTTGCCAGTGCCTATGTCATGCTGGCCGACCCTGCCTCCAGCTACACCACCGGCGCCACGATTGCAGTGACCGGTGGCGTGCCGATGATGTGATCAGGTATCGATCCAGCAGGCGATGCGATGGGCACCGTATTCCAGCCGCATATCGCCGCCTGCCGGAATGTCGGCGTTCGAGGCGAAATCGACAGCGATCCGCAATCTTCCCCCGCCGAACGTCCATTCCGCCATCAGCGCCTGCGTGCCCAGTCTCTGGACATCCGGGGTGCCCACTCCCCCGCTTTTCATCAGGGGAACGATATAATCATGGCGGAAGGACAAAAGCCGATAGGTCTGATCCCGCCACATTTCGGCATCGGCGGCCTCGGGCGCATACGGGCGGCTGCGCTCATAGGTTTCGGGAGAGGTCGGGTCGGGAAACTCGGTTACACCCGGAAATTCGGCATAGCGTCCCTTGCGGACAGCCTCGGCCAGATCCCCTTCGAAATCCACGAAGAACTGGAACGGTGCGGTTTCACCCGCCTCCTCCCCCATGAACAGCATCGGCACAAAGGGACCCAGTAGCAGCAGGGCATGGGCAATCCTGACCGCGTCCGGATCAGCCAAGGCCAATAGCCGTTCGCCCTTGGCACGATTGCCGATCTGATCGTGGTTCTGGTTGAAATTGACGAATACCGGCCATGGCAGACCAAGCGAGCTTTCACCACGAAAGCTTTTCTGCGGCGGTCGTGGCTGACCCTGTTCCACATAACCGCACTTCAATGACAGCATAAGATCCTCAAACGGAGCCATTCCGAATGAAGCATAATAGCTGTGGCTTTCCCCCGTCAGCATCACGTGAATGCAATGGTGGTAATCGTCATTCCATTCGCCATCATACAGCCCCGCAGCCGGATCATGCAGGCGCGTGATGTTGCGGTTATCTTCTGTCGTCAGATGGATGGGGCGTTCAAAACCGGCCCCACGCAGCGTCGTTGCCAGCTCGACCAGAAAATCGCTATCTTCGGTTTCACGGATCTGGTCCACGGCGTCAAAGCGGAATCCGTCCAGATTGTATTCCCGCAGCCAATGCAGCGCACTTTCGATGAAAAAGGCCCGGACGGGTGCCTGATCAAAGGCAATGGCAGGCCCCCATGGTGTCTTTATCTCGGGATGGAAGAAACTTGGGGTTACATGACCCAGCCATGCGCCATCGGGGCCGAAATGATTGTGTACGGTATCAAGAATGACGCTGAGCCCGAGCGCATGGGCTGCATCCACAAAGGCGCGGAACGCTTCGGGCGGTCCATAGGCAGGATGCGGCGCCCAAGGCAGAACGCCATCATACCCCCACCCGCGATTGCCCGCGAACTGCCCGACGGGCATCACCTCGATCATGGTGATCCCCATCTCTGCAAGGGCGGGCAGGCGGTGGATTGCACTGAAGAATGTGCCTTCGGGCGTAAACAGCCCCACGTGCAGCTCGAATATAACCGCCTCTTCCCATGGGCGGCCTGTCCACGGGGCAAAATCATGGTGTGGCGCAATCAGGATAGATGGATCATGAACACCCCCCGACTGCGCGCGCGATGCGGGGTCGGGTATGGCCGTGCCATCCACGACCAGCATATAGGTTTCTCCGGCGGATGCGGGGCCTTCGCCGCGGTGCCATCCCTCGGGATCCTTTGACAGGGGAATATCACGCCCTTCGACCCTTGCGCTGACCTGCTGCGCCTCGGGGGACCACAGGGCGAAGCTCCAATGGCCGGACGCGGCCGGTTCGGCACCCCATTGATATCGGCGTGTCATCATCTGCACCCTTTGCGCAATTAGCCGTTGATCGGAATGCCCCCGTTCGGGTGCAGTACCTGTCCAGTCATGTAGCTTGAATCGTCGCAGGCAAGGAAAAGATAGGCCGGAGCCACTTCATTCGGTTGGCCGGGGCGCTTCATGGGAACATCGCGGCCAAAATTTTCAACAGACTCGGGCGACATCGTCTCCCTGATCAGCGGGGTCCAGATGGGGCCGGGGGCCACGCCGTTCACCCGCACCCCCTTAGCGGCCTGATTGGCAGCCAAGGCGCGCAGAAATCCCAGCTCCGCCCCTTTGGTCGCAGAATAATCGATCAGGACAGGATGGCCGCGATAGGCATTGACCGAAGTGGTGCAGACGATCGCGCTGCCTTTTTCCATAACCTCCAGTGCGGCCTGTGCCAGCCAGATGTACCCATAGACGTTCGTCTCAAAGATCGTCTTGATCCAGTCGGCAGAAATCCTGGTCGGGTCCTCTTCGGTTTTCTGGATGCCGGCATTGCAAACCAGCACATCCAGCCCACCGAAATGATCGACCGTCTTGCGGATGGCATCCTGACAGGCCTTCTGGTCCGAAGCATCCAGATGCAGAAGCAGCGCATCGGCCCCTTCGCTCCGGACGGCAGCCAGAACCTCTTCGCCTTCGTCCTTGCTGCTGTGATAGGTCACGACCACCTTTGCACCTTCATGCGCATAAAGCTGGGCTACCGCCCGGCCGATCCCGGACGAGGATCCGGAGATAAAGCAGACCTTGTCCTTCAGGCGGTTCGATCCCTGAAAACNGGGGGTGAAGTCGGCGGGGGCGTCACGTTCCATAATCATATCCTTATCTGGATTGCTGTCGATCAAGCGCATGGCAGCACAGGATGGTTCCCGGTGAAATTTTGTCCACTCAGCACTGAAACCATCTGCGGGGTCGGGGCGTTGGTCATTCACCTAACCGTGAATGAACCATGCCTGAAAATCCGCTCTCTCCGCTTTTGAACGCCCCTGACGATTATGCCCTGTTCCTGGATATCGACGGTTGTCTGATTGATCTGGCCGATACCCCCGACGGAATTACGATACCCGAGGGCCTGCCCGCACTGCTGGCCCACCTGTCGAAACGTCTGGGCGGCGCCCTCGCCCTTGTGACAGGGCGGGAGGGAACATGGGTTGATCGCACCTTTGCTCCCCAAAAATTCCCGCTTGCTGCACTGCACGGCTTTCAGATGCGGCAGGCGGATGGCACCTTCGGCACGGCCCCCGTACCTGACGGACTGGATCACGCCCGCGCGCATCTGGCCTCCTTTGCCGGCCAACAGGGCGTGACGCTGGAGGACAAGGGGACGGCAATCGCCCTCCATTACCGTAATGCCCCCGAACGGCAGCAAGAGGTAGAGACGACAATGCGCGATCTCGCCTCCAACCTAGGGCCGGCGTGGGAATTGCAGTTCGGCAAAATGGTGGTGGAAATGCGGCCTGCGGGCGCGACCAAAGGCGCGGCCGTTCGCAGCTTCATGGAATCGGCACCTTTTGCGGGCCGCAAACCGGTAACTATCGGCGATGATATCACGGATGAGACGATGTTTCCCGTTGCGAACGAGATGGGTGGCATTTCCATCCGCATCGCACCGCCCGATCAACCGACCGCAGCACAGGCTCATTTGCCGGATACCGCCACACTTCGTAACAGCTTGAAGAGGGTTGCCCAATGGGACGTCTGATCGTTGTCTCAAACCGCGTTCCGGTCCCTGACAAGGATGGAAAACTTCCGGCGGGCGGTCTTGCAGTCGCCGTCCATGCCGCATTGAAGGACAAGGGCGGACTTTGGTTCGGCTGGTCCGGCAAGGCCGTGGAGGACGAGGATCCGGGCGCGGTCGAACATCGGGAGCATGGCCCGATCACCTATGCCCTGACCGATCTTTCGACGCGGGATGTGGACGAATATTACAGCGGTTTCGCTAATCGGGTGCTGTGGCCGCTTTTTCACTGCCGGATCGATCTTGCCGAATATTCACGTCGGGACAAGGATGGCTATTTCCGGGTGAACCGGATGTTCGCCGATCGGCTGATGCCATTGATCGAACCGGACGATGTGATCTGGATTCATGATTACCACCTGATCCCGCTGGCCGAGGAACTGCGCCGCCGTGGCATGAAGAACCGCATCGGGTTTTTCCTGCATATTCCATGGCCCCCCGCAGATATCCTGTTTGCCATGCCGATCTATGACCAGATCCTGCGGTGTCTGGCCTCATATGACCTGATCGGCTTCCAGACCGATCATGACATGGATAATTTCATTTCCTGCCTGATCCGCGAAGGGGTCGGAAAGCGCGTCAGGGATCCCGCCCAGCTGGAACAGGATCCGACAGAAGCCCGCGTCACCGCCTATGGGCGCGAATTCAGCACCCGTACCTTCGGTATCGGTATCGAAACCCAGGAATTTGCCGATATGGCGGCCCGCGCCAACACGTCCGAGCCGGTGCGAGAGATGGAGCGATCCCTTGCGGGGCGCGACCTGGTCATCGGCGTGGACCGGCTGGACTATTCCAAGGGCATTCCCGAACGGATCACCGCCTTCGAGCGATTTCTGGATCTGAACCCGGACCGGAGCGGCACTGTCACCCTTTTGCAGATTGCGCCCTCTTCCCGTTCCGAAGTGCCTGAATACCGCGATATGCAGACGACGGTAGAGGCATTGGCTGGCCATGTGAACGGAACCATGGGCAGGATCGACTGGACACCGATCCGCTACGTGAACCAATCGATCCCGCGTGAATCGCTGGCCGGTCTATATCGTGCGGCGCGGGTCGGGCTTGTTACACCCTTGCGTGATGGCATGAACCTTGTGGCCAAGGAATATGTGGCCGCACAGGATCCGGATGATCCCGGCGTTCTGGTTCTTTCACGCTTTGCCGGGGCTGCGCGCGAACTGCAGGGCGCGGTTCTGTGCAATCCGCATGACAGCGAGCAGACCGCGCGCGCCATTGCCTGGGCGCTGGAGATGACGCTGGACGAGCGGCGGGCGCGGTGGCGGGTGATGATGGACTATCTGCTGGAAAATAATATCGAAACGTGGTGCAAATCCTATCTGGCAGCACTGGATGCCACAAAGACCAAATAAGGCGGCCCATAGGATAATGATATGACGGTATTCGTTCTGAACGGCCCGAACCTGAATTTGCTGGGTCAGCGCCAGCCGGAAATTTACGGCCGGGAAACGCTGGCGGATGTGGAGACACTCTGCCGTGAAACCGCCAGCGGATTAGGGCTGGCCGTTCGGTGCGAACAATCGAACCACGAAGGGCAGCTGGTGGACTGGATCCACGAGGCACGCCACACGGGGCAGGGGATCGTCATCAACGCCGGTGCCTATACCCATACATCGGTTGCGATCCTTGATGCGTTGAACGCCTTTGACGGGCCGGTCATCGAAATCCATATTTCCAATGTGCACCGGCGGGAGGCGTTTCGTCATCATTCCTACATCAGCGGACGGGCCGACGGGGTGATTGTCGGCTGCGGGGTACAGGGCTATGCCCTTGGCCTGCAGCGCGTTGCCACTTTGCTGCGCAGCTAGGGCGCGCCATTTGACGCACCCCGCCTTTTCGGAACGATTGGGCGGAAATAACCTTGACGCTTGGGGATGCGGATCATATCCGAACGATTGACTGGAAATTTTCCGCCGATCCGAGGGATATGCTGTGG
Organism: Falsirhodobacter sp. alg1; assembly: GCF_000739715.2. Taxonomy (GTDB): domain Bacteria; phylum Pseudomonadota; class Alphaproteobacteria; order Rhodobacterales; family Rhodobacteraceae; genus Falsirhodobacter. Next base: position 156,971 of record NZ_BBJC02000001.1, read on the forward strand.
GGCGCAAACGTACGATCGACCGCAATCAAACCATGAACGCCATCGAAGCGGTGGTGCGTGAGCATGGCGTTGCAGGGTTAAGCATTGATGCCGTTGCCCGGGAAGCAGGTATCAGCAAATCAAGCGTCGTTTACGATTTCGAGAACAAGAGCGCGCTTCTGGCAGCCTTCATCGGCCAGAAAATGACCGAGAAGCGGGCCAAGATCGATACCGCGGCACTGGATTACAAGGATGATCCTGATGCATTCCTGCATGCGCTTCTGGATGTCTTTGGTGGGTGTCGTTCGGACGAGGATATGGCCTGCGCCATGTCCATCAGCGCCAGCGTTGCCAGCGATGACCGTTGCCGCGCCCTCATGAATGCCCGGTTCGCCGAGGATATGGACCTTGTGATGAACCAGACAGCGGACCCGCGTCGGGCACGTCTGGTCTGGGCCACACTGCATGGGCTCGCCTCGCTTGAATATTTCGGTCTTTTCACCTTTCCGGAAACGGAACGGAACCAATTGCTGCAGGATATACGAACGCTTCTGACAAGTGATCTGCCAACGAAGTGACGACCTGATCCCGAACCTCTCCTCCCCTCTCAGGTAACAGGCCCAACCATGAAATTATTCCGAATTCTCCGCATGGCCGCGCTGGCTTTTGTTCCCGCAGCGGCGATGGCCCAACAGGGCGGGGGTATGCCCCCGACGCCCGTATCCTTTATTGAAATGACCCCCGAACCCTTGCCGGTGGTCAATACGCTGCCGGGCCGTGTTGCGGCCACGCGTGTGGCCGAGGTTCGCCCCCGTGTGGGCGGTATCGTGTTGGAGCGCGTGTTCGAGCAGGGCAGCAAGGTGCAGGCAGGGGATATTCTCTACCGCCTTGATCCCGCGCAATACAGCGTTCAGGTGGCCAGTGCTCAAGGAACGCTTGCCCGCGCGCGCGCGTCCCAAAGCAATGCCAAAAGCGAGGCCGACCGCCAGCAAGAGCTGCGCCAGCGTCGCGCGACATCCGAACAGGCCCTGGATTCCGCCATTCTGGCCCTGGCACAAGCCAATGCCGATGTGACGATTGCCGAGGCCCAGTTGCAAGACGCGCAGCTGAACCTTGATTACACCGAGGTGCGCGCCCCCATCAGCGGCACGATCGGCCGCGCCACGATCACCGAGGGGGCCTTGGTGTCGGCGCAGACCGACGTGATGGCCACGATCAATCAGCTTGATCCCATCTATGTCGATTTCACCCAATCCACGTCCGAAGTGCTTAACCTGCGCAGGGCAATGGACGCGGGGCAGCTTGCGGCCACCGCCTCGGGTCAGGCGTCCGTTTCCCTGGTCTATGATGACGGCAGTGATTACGACCATTCCGGCCGGCTGCTGTTTTCGGATGCAACCGTAGATGAAACAACAGGGCAGATCACGCTTCGCGCAGAGTTTCCGAACCCCGACGGCTTTCTGCTTCCCGGTCTGTATGTGCGTGTGCGCATCGAACAGGCCACACGCAACGATGCGCTGGCCGTTCCGCAGATGGCAATCCAGCGTGCCGGGAACGGCGAGACGAGTGTTTTCGTGATTGGTGAGGGCAATACCGTTACCCCGCGCAAAGTCACCTTGGGCGAGACGATCGGAAACCGCTGGCTCGTGACCGATGGCCTGCAACCGGGAGAGCGCGTCGTGGTGGAAGGTGCGCAGAAATTGCGGCCTGATGCACAGGTCGTTCCCGAACCCTATGAACCCGCCACCGCCCCTTCGGCCAACTAAGGACCGCGCATGGCACAGTTTTTCATTCTTCGTCCGGTTCTGGCGTGGGTCATTTCGATCTTCATCGTCATCGCCGGCCTTCTGTCGCTGGTACAACTGCCAATTGCCCAATATCCGCAGGTTGCCCCGCCGCAGATTTCGATCAGCGCGGTCTATACCGGCGCCTCACCCGAAGAGATGTATCAATCCGTTGCCCAACCTATCGAGGAAGAGCTGAACGGCGTTGATGGCATCCTGTACTTCGAATCGACCTCCGATGCCTCGGGCGCGATATCGATCACGGCAACCTTTGCTGCTGGAACCGATATCGGTCAGGCGCAGGTGGATGTTCAGAACTCCGTCTCACGCGTGGAACCTGTCTTGCCGCAATCCGTGGTGGATCAGGGCGTGACCGTGGATGAGGCAAGTTCCGGCTTTCTGATGGTGGTTGCCATCACCTCCAATGACGGGTCCATGGATAGCACCGGCCTTGGTGATTACATGACCAAGAACATTGCCAACGAGATCCGGCGCGTGCCGGGTGTCGGCACGGTTCAGGTCTTCGCCTCTGAAGAAGCGATGCGCGTCTGGCTCGATCCGGCCAAGCTGACGGGATACAACCTGTCCGCAGCCGAGGTTCTGGCTGCCATTCAGGCGCAGAACGCGCAGGTCGCCCCCGGCCGCGTCGGGGCCGATCCGAACCCCACCGGGCAGCAGTTGACCGCCACGGTGCTGGTCAAGGGCCAGCTCGGGTCCAGCGAGGAATTCGGCGATATCGTCCTTCGCGCCAATGCGGACGGCTCCAGCGTAAGGCTGCGGGACGTCGCCCGGACGGAAATCGGGGCCGACAGCTATAGCTTCACTTCCAAGTTGAACGGCCAGCCTGCGGCCGCCATGGGTGTCCAGCTGTCCTCGACCGGGAATGCGCTGGAAACATCCCAGACGATCCAGCAACGGATGGAGGAGCTGAAATCCTACTTCCCGGACAGCGTCGAATACCAGATTCCCTATGACACCACGCCGTTTGTCTCGGCCTCGATCGAGAAGGTGCTGCACACACTGCTGGAGGCGATGGTTCTCGTATTCATCGTGATGTTCCTGTTCCTTCAGAACATCCGTTATACGCTGATCCCGACTATCGTGGTTCCGATCGCCCTGATGGGCACATTGGGAATGATGCTGGTTCTGGGCCTGTCCATCAACGTGATGACGATGTTCGCCATGGTGCTGGCAATCGGCATTCTGGTGGATGATGCCATCGTGGTCATCGAGAACGTCGAACGGATCATGGCCCATGAAGGGCTGGGACCGAAAGAGGCAACGCAAAAGGCAATGGGCCAGATTACGGGCGCGATCATCGGGATCACGCTGGTTCTGTCGGCCGTGTTCATCCCGATGGCCTTCTTCCCCGGGTCAACGGGCATCATCTATCGCCAGTTCGCATTGACCATGGTGGTGTCGATCCTTTTCTCAGCCTTCCTTGCCCTGTCGCTGACACCTGCGCTTTGCGCCACCCTTTTGAAACCGATCAAGGGGCATCACGAAAAGACGGGCTTCTTCGGATGGTTCAACCGCCGGTTCGATGCGCTGACCAACCGTTATGCCCGGGGCGTGCGCGTTGTGTCGCGCAGGTCACTTGTAGCCATGGTCTTCTACGCGGGTATCGTAGGGCTGACAGGCTGGGGCTTCATCAGCCTGCCGACCTCGTTCCTGCCGAATGAGGATCAGGGCTTTGTCATCTCGGACGTGCAGACACCTCCGACGGCCAGTTCGCAGCGCACCGATGCCGCGCTGAAAACCGCAAGCGACTATTATCTGCAGAATGACGCCGTGGAAAACACGATCACCATTCGCGGATTCAGCTTTTCGGGTCAGGGTGCGAATGCGGGCCTGATGTTCACCACCTTCATCGATTGGGCCGACCGCAGCGAAAGCGCGCAGGAAATCGCGGATACTGCCAACATGGCGCTCTACGGCACCAAGGATGCGCAGATCTACTCGCTGTCTCCACCTCCGATCCCGGGGTTCGGGACAACGGGCGGCTTTTCGTTCCGGTTGGAGGATCGGGGCAGCCTCGGTCAGGACGCGCTACAGGCTGCGGCGGCCCAGCTTATGGCCGGGGCGGCCCAGAGCGGTAAGGTCGTGGCCGGACGGATCGAAGGACTGCCTGCGGCGGCCCAGGTCTATGTGACCATCGACCGGGAAAAGGCCGAAACCTTCGGCGTGGTCTTTTCCGACATCAACCAGACCATCACCACCAACCTCGGCTCGACCTATGTCAACGACTTCCCCAACGGTGGCCGCCTGCAGCGCGTGATCGTGCAGGCAGACGAAGGGTCGCGGATGCGGGCCGAGGATATTCTGGATCTGCGGGTACCTAATGCGAACGGCGGGCTGGTTCCATTCTCCTCCTTTGCCACCATCGACTGGGAAGTGGGGCCATCGCAGGTTGTGGGCTACAACGGATATCCGGCGGTGCGCATCGCCGGGCAGGCGCCTCCCGGCGTCTCCTCGGGGGATGCGATCGCGGTGATGGAACAGCTGGCATCCGAACTTCCCAGCGGCTTTGCCTATGAATGGACAGGCCAGACCGCTGAGGAAATCAGCTCGGGCAATACCTCGACGCTGCTGTTCGGCATGTCGATCCTGTTCGTATTCCTGCTGCTGGCGGGCCTTTATGAAAGCTGGTCCATTCCGCTGGCCGTGATGCTGGTGGTGCCGCTGGGGGTCATTGGCTGCGTAGCGGCCGTCATGTTGCGTGACATGCCCAACGACATCTACTTCAAGGTGGGGTTGATCGCGATCATCGGGCTATCGGCCAAGAACGCGATCCTGATCGTGGAGTTCGCCAAAGAACTGCGGGCCGAAGGTCAATCGCTCATCGAGGCGGCGGTAGAGGCGGCCAAGCTGCGGTTCCGACCCATCCTCATGACGTCGATGGCATTCACCCTTGGCGTCGTGCCGATGGCCATCGCAACCGGACCTTCGGCGGCCAGCCAGAATGCGCTTGGGACAGGTGTGATCGGCGGGATGATCACGGCCACAATTCTGGCGGTGTTCCTTGTTCCGGTATTCTTCGTGTTCGTCCTTGGGCTGGTGCTGAAAATCCGTGGCAAGGACCATGACCCGACCCATCCGCATCAGGATGTATCGGCATAAAAAAAGGCGCCCTCCGGGGCGCCTTTTTCAATATTGGGGCAGGGTAATCAGTAACGATAATGCTCTGCCTTGAACGGACCTTCGGGCGCGACCCCGATGTAATCCGCCTGCTCTTTGGACAACTTCGAAAGCTTCACCCCGATCTTTGCAAGGTGCAGACGTGCCACCTTCTCATCCAGCGCCTTCGGCAGGATGAAGACGCCCGGTGCGTAATCCTCACCTTTGGTCCACAGTTCGATCTGGGCCAGCGTCTGGTTGGTAAAGCTGGCCGACATCACGAACGACGGATGGCCGGTGGCATTACCAAGGTTCAGCAGACGGCCTTCGGACAGCAGGATGATCCGCGCGCCCGAGGGCATTTCGATCATATCCACTTGGTCCTTGATGTTGGTCCATTTGTGGTTTTTCAGCGCTGCAACCTGGATCTCGTTATCGAAGTGGCCGATATTGCCCACGATCGCCATGTCCTTCATCGCGCGCATGTGCTCGATCCGGATCACATCCTTGTTGCCCGTGGTGGTGATGAAGATATCGGCGCTATCGGCCACGTCTTCCAGTGTTACCACCTCAAAGCCGTCCATCGCAGCCTGCAACGCACAGATCGGGTCGACTTCGGTCACCTTCACACGGGCTCCTGCCCCCTGAAGGCTTGCAGCCGAGCCCTTGCCGACATCGCCATAGCCGCACACGACCGCAACCTTACCGGCCATCATAACGTCGGTGGCACGACGGATACCGTCAACCAGCGATTCCTTGCAGCCGTATTTGTTGTCGAACTTCGACTTCGTCACGCTGTCGTTCACATTGATCGCGGGGAAGGGCAGTTGCCCCTTTTTGTGCAGATCGTACAGACGGTGAACGCCTGTCGTCGTTTCCTCGGAAACGCCCTTCAAGGCAGCGCGTTGCTTGGTGAACCAACCGGGGGTTTCAGCCAGACGCTTCTTGATCTGCGCGAACAGGAACGTTTCTTCTTCGCTGGTCGGTACGTCCAGAAGGCCGGTTTCACCCGCTTCTACGCGTGCCCCCATAAGGATGTACATCGTGGCATCGCCACCATCGTCAAGAATGAGGTTTGCCCCCTCTTCAAACTGGAAAATCCGGTCAGTGTAGGACCAGTATTCTTCCAGCGTTTCCCCTTTGATGGCGAAAACGGGAACGCCTGCCTCGGCAATCGCTGCTGCCGCGTGATCCTGCGTGGAAAAGATGTTGCAGGACGCCCAACGCACCTCGGCCCCCAGAGCGGTGAGCGTCTCGATCAGAACACCTGTCTGGATGGTCATGTGAAGGCTGCCGGCAATCCGCGCGCCCTTCAGCGGTTTGGTTGTTCCGTACTCTTCCCGCAAGGCCATCAGGCCCGGCATTTCGGTTTCGGCGATTGTCAGCTCTTTCCGACCGAAACCGGCGAGGGCGATATCCTTGACAATAAAGTCAGACATAAGGTCGCTCCGTTAAATCATTTACAGAGCAGGCCTTATCATCGGGCTGTCAACAGGGCAATCAGCGGGTCAGGCCGACCTCGATCAAGCGCGCCTTTGCGCTGCTTTCCCCGGTCCAGCCCGTACCGGAACCGATCACGCAGGCAATGCCGTCCGGACGGGTATAGCTGACCGTCCAGGTCCCTTGCTGATCGGACGCCCAGACGTCGAATTTGCGACCGTCACTGCGCGAGGAGGAAAGAATAACCTCTTCGCCATATGCCTCACCTAGATCGGCGCCCAGCATTTCGGGATTGGCGCAATAGGGATCCGTGGGTAGCTGGTCGACCCCGGTGCGGGTAATACTGTCGTAATAGGCCAGATCGACCGGTTCGGCGCCCCTGTCCGCTGGCATCACCGCAGCTGCCGGCCACACTGTCAGGGTGGTCATCGCCCCGGCAAGGGCCATATGGCGGGTCATTTTCCAGAACATCACGTCTCTCCTTGTTACCGGATCAACGAGCGGACCTTGGGTTTGTTCCAGCGGCCAGTGCCAGCGCGCTTTGTAACCGCTACGCGAAACCACCGAAATCCGGTGGTTTGGATTGACATTGGACAGGGCCTCCAATTGAAATCACGTTTCATTCCCTACGATTGATGGCCCCATGCTCTTGCCGATTCCAGACTGTCACAAACCTGCCCGATACAGATGGCTGCTGCAGTCATGACCCGTGCATGGCAACGTATGCTCTCCGGGCGGCGACTGGATTTGCTGGATCCGACGCCGATGGATATCGAGATCTCGGACATTGCGCATGGGCTGTCGTTCGTTGCCCGCTGGAATGGCCAGACGAGTGGGGATTGGCCCTATTCCGTGGCCGAACATTCCCTGCTGGTAGAGGAAATTCTGGGGCGCATCGATCCACAGGCAGGCGTGCCCGCCCGTTTGGCTGCCTTGCTGCATGATGCCCCGGAATATGTGATCGGCGACATGATCAGCCCTGTAAAAGCAGCGATCGGCCCGGACTACACCGAGCTGGATGCGCGGCTGACAGCGGCAATCCACATACGTTTCGGTTTGCCGGCGCAATTGCCTGCCCCGTTGAAAAAGCGAATCAAACAGGCAGACAAACTTTCGGCACGTATGGAAGCCGTGCAGATTGCAGGTTTTACGGAAACCGAAGCGTCGCGATATTTCGGCAAAGCAGCCGAAGACATCACAAGAGGGCTGAGCCTGAAGCTCCGCCCTCCGATGGAAACACGTCAGGCATTTCTGGCGCGTTTTTCTGATCTGATCACAGCCTTAAACTGACATTTCGTCGCGTGTTTTACCTGCGGCGATCGCATCCGTGAACCAACGAGGCTTACGTCCGCGGCCGGACCAGGTTTCGTTGGGATCATCCGGATTGGCAAATTTCACCGTAGCAGGCGCCCGCTTGCGTGGCTGTGCCATTTCGCACAATTCCTGCAGAGAGAAACCGAGTTCACGGGCCTCTGCTTCGAGCTTCTGGGCCGCTTCACGCTTTTTACGATCCTCGTAATTGGCAATGGTACGATCCAATTCGTTTTTTAGATCTTTAAGTTCTTTTAGCGAGAGCTCATTCAAATCCATGTTGGTTAGCCTATAAACTTTTCTTCACGTCCGAATTATTCCTTTTGAAGAAAAATACAATCCCATACGCGGATTCACGCCCATTCTAACGATAACGTTATAATAAACGCTTATTTCGGGCTTCGTTTTGCCAATATTCGTTGAAGGGTCCGACGGTGCATATTTAGCCTCCGGGCCGTTTCGGAAACATTGCGATCGCACATTTCGTACACGCGCTGGATGTGCTCCCACCTGACACGGTCGGCCGACATGGGGTTATCCGGTGGATGCGGAAGGGATTCGCCGTTCGAGAGTAACGCGGTCGTGACCTCATTCGCATCGGCAGGCTTGGAAAGATAGTCCGTTGCCCCGATTTTGACCGCAGCAACGGCGGTTGCAATCGCCCCATAGCCGGTCAGAACAACAACGCGGCAATCCGGGCGGCGCTCTCGCAATAGTTCCACGACATCAAGACCGTTGCCATCCGCCAGACGCAAATCCACCACGGCATAGGCAGGGGCGTGTTCCAGAACCAGCGCCTTGCCTTCGGCCACGCTATCCGCGGTACGGGGCAGAAAACCGCGCTTTTCCATCGCCTTTGCAAGGCGCTTCACAAACGGCTCATCGTCGTCCACCAGCAGAAGCGTCCGGTCCTCTCCCAGATCCAGATGGATATCTTCGGGCATTCTCGGCTCTCCTCGGTGAAGTGTTTTCGTTAGACCGTTGCTGGCGCTACGTCAAATAATGCGCGCGTTGTACCTTGTCCCGCGCAAGATTACGCTGATCCCCAATTTAGGTTATCGTTGCAAGGAATGCCATGGACACCACAGCAACACCGATGATGCGCCGTGGCGATTGGCTGCGGTTGCGGACGCTTATTATCCTGAGATGGATTTCCATTCTGGGGCAATTGGCAGCCATCAGCGTTTCCTATCGCTATCTCGACATCCATTTGCCGCTGATTCCCTGCTGTCTGGTGGTGGCGCTGGCAATTTGCGTGAACCTGTTCCTGACATGGTACATTCCCGGCCATCGCCATTTGACCGAAAACGAGGCACTCCGGACGCTGCTGTTCGATATGGTACAGCTTTCCCTTCTGGTGTTCCTGACCGGCGGGCTTTCCAATCCGTTCGTGCTGCTGATCCTTGCGCCGGTTTTCATCGCAGCCTCGGCGCTGAACCTCAGAACCACGATCATCCTTGCGCTATGCGCGACGGTTTGCGTATCCGCCGTCACACTCTGGCATCTGCCGATGGAACTTTCGGACGGCACCCTGCTGCAAACTCCGGCATTGTTCCGCTTCGGATTTTGGCTGTCTATCGTAATTGGCATCGTTTTCACGTCGGTTTACGCCCGCCGCGTTTCCACGGAAATCCGCACTACATCCAACGCCTTGCTGGCCACCCAGATGGCGCTGGCACGCGAACAGAAGTTGACCGATCTGGGCGGGGTCGTGGCCGCCGCGGCTCATGAACTGGGTACGCCCCTGGCCACGATCAAAATGGTCAGCGCCGAGCTGATGGAGGAACTGTCGGACCGCGCCGATCTGGCCGAGGACGCCGCCCTGATCCGGGAGCAGGCGCAACGCTGCGGCGATATTCTGCAATCCATGGGGCGCGCCGGCAAAGAAGACAGCCATATGCGCCAAGCCCCCCTGACCACCGTATTGCGCGAAGCCGCAGAACCGCATCTGTCGCGCGGAAAAACCGTGCATTTCACGTCCGAACCCGAATCCGGCAGCGACGCCCGTATCCCCATCATCCAACGCCGTCCTGAAATCATTCACGGCCTTCGCAATCTGGTGCAGAATGCCGTCGATTTTGCGGATGGAAATGTCTGGGTGGATGCCCGATGGAGCGACCGCGAAATCCATATCCGCATTGCCGATGACGGGGCAGGCTATACGCCGCAAATCATTGCACGGATCGGCGAGCCGTTTGTCCGGGCCCGCCGGTTACCACAGGATCTGATCCTGCGGCCCGATTACGAAGGCATGGGGTTGGGGCTGTTTATCGCAAAAACGCTATTGGAACGAACAGGCGCGCATCTGAAGTTCGGAAACGGATCGGATCCGTTTCTGGCACCCGAGGAACATCCCTTGCGAAGCGGTGCCGTGGTGGATCTGGTCTGGCCCATCGAAGCATTGGTAACAAACGATGGCCCATTGGAGGAAAACCGTCCCTTCGCCCTGTGATATTTTTAAACCGTCAGGCCGCCATGTTCGATTATTTTCATTAATTTAATTTTTTATTAACCACTCCACGAACATTCCATCTCTCAACAAGAAAAACAGTCCGGGGGTGGTGTATGGGTGTTGCGTGGGTCGACCTTGTGCGGATCGAGGCTATCGCGGCTTTGGCCTGTATTGCCGCCTTTATCGGCAGGGCTTTATTAACACGGCGCGCCAATGTGTCTGCCGTCGTTCCGAATGACGAAGTGGTATTTCTATTCGATGGCAACCAGCTTCTGGATGCCAGCGCCCCGGCAAGGCATCTGCTATCGGCGCTTTCCCCGCAAAAGGGAAATGAACGTGGCTGTCTTATTACATACCTCACCTCTCATTTCTCGGATGCGGGTGATCAGATTGCGGGGCTTGATCAATCCGGACGCGTGCAATTGCAGGGCAAAGGACTGGTTTGTCTTGCAGAAAAGCATGGCGGCATTACGCGCATCACGCTGGATGGTGATAATGGAACAGGCCATGACATCCTGACCCGCCGTGTGGAAATGGATGAGGTCATGAAATTGCGCCGACTGGTGCAATCCGTTCCTGTACCCGTCTGGCATGAGGGGCAGGACGGCGAAATAACCTGGGCCAATGCTGCCTATCTGGATCGGCTCGGGCAAAGCGCACCACGCTGGCCGGTCCCGCATCTGTTCCCCACGAATGGCGAAGCGGTCAATGCAGCTCCATCTGAAGCAAAACCCGACTGGTTTCACGTGGAACGTATTCCGGCGAATGACGGACAGCGCACGGGGTTCGCTCTTTCCGTCAACCGCGCGGTTCAGGCCGAGGCCGATCTGAAAGAGTTCCGCCAGACGCTGACCCGCACCTTTGCGGACCTTCCCATCGGGCTCGCGATCTTCGATCAACGACGCACTCTGCAAATCTTCAATCCTGCACTGCTGGATCTGACGGGCCTGCAGTCGGATTTTCTATCCGGCCGCCCGACATTGTTCGCCTTTCTGGATGCCATGCGGGCAAACAGCATGATCCCCGAGCCAAAGGACTATCGCAACTGGCGCAAGCAGATGATGGATCTGGAAAAGGCCGCCGCGAACGGCAGCTACAAGGAGACATGGAATCTTTCCGGGGGGCAAACCTATCGTGTCATGGGGCGCCCGCATCCGAATGGCGCACTGGCCCTCATGTTCGAGGATATCTCCAGCGAAATTACCCGTACACGCAGCTATCGTGCCGATCTGGAGCTGGGTCAGGCGGTTCTGGATGGCATGTCGGAGGCGGTGGCCGTCTTTTCACCCTCCGGTCATCTGCTGATCTCCAACACACCCTATGAAGCCCTGTGGCGGGATGAAATCGGTACGACCCTGCGGGAAGAAACAGCCACGACCCTTTGTGCCAGATGGCGCGATGCCACGGTTCCGACCGAATTATGGACATATATAGAGGATTTCATCACGTCTTTCGGCCCAAGGGCCGGCGGGACGGGCAGGGCGCAACTGCATGATGGCCGCTGGCTGGAATGCCGCTATTCGCTCGTGGCGGGCGGGGCGGCTATGGTGGTCTTCACACCTCATGCCTATGTTGAACGGCAAATGCTCCGCGCCTGATTGCATCACCGCTTGCGCCCAGCGCGCAGGGCCGTCATTTTCGCGGCATGACCCAACATCGCCTTCTTCTTCCGCTCGCCTCTGACAGCGACACCACCCGCCTCGGCGAGGATCTGGCCCATGTTCTGCGCAGGGGCGAGACTGTGTTGCTGACAGGCGGAATAGGGGCCGGAAAGACCCATCTGTCCCGCGCCCTGATACATGCCCGAACGGGCGAAGTGGACATTCCATCCCCCACATTCACACTGGTTCAGACCTATGCCGGCGATCCGGATATCTGGCATGCCGATCTTTACAGGCTGTCGCATCCCGATGACGCGATCGAACTCGGCCTCCATGATGCGATGGAGGATGCCATCACGCTGATCGAATGGCCGGACCGGCTGGGTGATCTGGCCCCTGCGAATGCCTTGCGTATCACGTTGGAGGTCGAGGGGAACGGGCGTCTTGCCACACTGAACGGCCCGCCCGATCTGCTGGCGCGGCTTCGCCTGCAACAGGCCCAGGGGGTTCTGGGCGGATGGGAGGGGGCTATCGACACCCCGCTGGCAGGAGATGCCTCTGCCCGCAGCTATCGACGACTGGCCTTGGGGGACCGGCGCGCCGTTCTGATGGATTCCCCACCGCGCAGCGGGGATGATCCGGCAGACTTCGTGGCGATCGGCAATCATCTGGCCGCGCTTGGTCTTTCCCCCCCGCGCGTTCATGCCGCCGACATTCCGCGTGGCTTTCTGTTGTTGGAGGATCTGGGCGATGATCTGTTTGCCCGTCTGCTGGCACATACCCCGTCGGCAGAGGCGGAGCTTTATACGGCAGCAACCGATGTCCTGCAGCATCTGCACGCAAGCCCCGCCCCGTCCGGCCTTGCGGATTTGTCCGCCCAGGAATGGGCACATGCGATCACCCCCGCGTTTGAATGGTACCGCCATTGCGCCACCGGCAACGCGGGAAACCCGGCAGCCACGGTTGCAGCCCTCGCGACTGCGCTGGACAGCCATGCGAATGGCCCTCGCGTTCTTATCCTGCGCGATTATCATGCCGAAAATCTGCTGTGGCTCCCTGAACGCAAGGGGGTTGCCCGTGTGGGGCTGCTGGATTTCCAGCTGGGTCAGATGGGACAGCCCGGCTATGACCTCGTCTCCCTTCTGCAGGACGCGCGGCGCGATGTGGCCCCTGAAACAGAACAGGCGATGATTGCGCGTTTCGACCCGTCAGCGGCCTTTGCTGCGGCCTATGCCGTGCTGGGGGCCCAGCGCAATTTGCGCATCCTCGGAATTTTTGCGCGCCTGGCCGTGGCTGCGGGCAAACCCGCCTATCTGCACCTGATCCCCCGTGTCTGGGGGCACCTGCAACGCAATCTGGCGCACCCCGTGCTTGCGGATGTGGCCACCACGCTGGATCTTCCCGCGCCCACACCCGACGTTCTGGACAGGATTGCCCGATGCCGCCCCTGATGCTGTTTGCCGCCGGTAAAGGAACACGCATGGGAGCGCTGACCGCCAATCTGCCCAAGCCGATGGTCCGGGTTGCGGGTCGCCCGCTGGTGGATCATGCGCTGGATCAGGTTCGGGATGCAGGCATTACCCGTATCGTAGCCAATACGCATTACTGCCCCGCCCCCCTGCAGAACCATCTGCCGTCCGACATCATCCTTTCCCATGAAGAGGCACTGCTGGAAACGGGGGGCGGCCTGCGCGCGGCCCTGCCGCTACTGGGCACAGGGCCGGTCATGACGCTGAACACCGACGCCGTCTGGACAGGAGAAAACCCCCTGACCCAGCTTCTGGCGGCCTGGGACCCGGACCGTATGGATGCCCTGCTGCTTCTGCTGCCCGCGTCCGGGGCCACGGGCCATAGCGGTACAGGGGATTTCGTGATGGAGGGCACCACGCTGCGCCGCGCCAACGGGCAGCCCGGTTCCGTCTATCTGGGGGCGCAGATTCTGAAACCCGATGGCCTGAGGGATATTCCCGATACTGCATTCAGCCTGAATCTGTTGTGGGACCGTATGATCCCCCAAGGTAGGATGCATGGCGTGATACACCGGGGGGGCTGGTGCGACGTGGGCCGCCCCGAAAGCATTCCTTTGGCCGAGGACTTGTTGAATGGCTGAGGTTGCGATTGTTCCCCTCGGCGTCGACTTTCCCGAGGCGCTGGTCGAAGGGCTTTGCACCCGCATGGCCGGCCAACCACCCGAAGCGATGGCCCGTGTCCGCCTGTTCCTGAATACCGCGCGGATGCGGCGGCGGGTGATGGACCTGCTGATCGCCCGCGGCGCAGGTTTTCTGCCACGTATCGCCCTGCTTGGTGATCTGGGCAATCTGGTCCCGGATCTGCCCGCACCGGTTCCTCCGCTGCGCCGCCGGCTGGAGCTGGCACAGCTGATCACGGCCCTGCTGAAGGTGCAGCCCGATCTTGCCCCCCGTGCCGCCGTCCATGATCTGGCGGACAGCCTTGCAAAACTGATGGGCGAAATGCAGCAGGAGGCTGTTTCCCCCGAGGCGCTGTCGCTACTGGATGTTTCGGGCCATTCCGCCCATTGGGCCCGAACGCAGGCTTTTCTGGGGATTGTCGCCCCCTTGTTCGCAGCAGCAGACAGGCCCGATCCCGAACGCCGGATGCGCCTGGCTGCGGAAACATTGGCAGACCTGTGGCAAAGGGTTCCCCCTGACGGACCGGTAATCGTGGCAGGTTCCACCGGATCACGGGGCACAACGGCCCTGTTCATGCGGGCCGTGGCGCGGCTACCGCAGGGCACCCTTGTCTTGCCGGGGTTCGATACGGACCTGCCGGCCGCGGTATGGGACGGTCTGGATGACGCCATGACCGCCGAGGATCACCCCCAGTACCGGTTTCACCGCCTGATGCGCGATCTGGACCTGACAGCGGATATGCTGTCCCCATGGACCGGTGCCGCACCGGTGGCAGCAGATCGCAACCGGCTCATATCCCTTTCCCTTCGGCCGGCCCCCGTAACGGACCAATGGCTGGAAGAGGGGCGATACCTTCCGGACCTGATCCCCGCCACTGAAGGGTTGACCCTGATCGAGGCACCGCGCCCGCGGGCCGAGGCGCTGGCCATCGCCCTGATCCTGCGGCGGGCCGCGGAACAGGGCCGGAAGGCCGCGCTGATTTCCCCGGACAGGAAACTTACCCGGCAGGTTACGGCGGCATTGGACCGCTGGGGCATCCTGCCGGATGATTCCGCTGGTGCGCCCTTGCATCATTCGGCACCCGGACGGTTGATGCGCCATGTGGCGCGGCTGATCGGCCAGCGGCTGACACCCGAGATGCTGCTGACGCTGCTGAAACATCCGCTGACCGCCACGGGGGCCGACCGCGGCAACCATCTGCGCTGGACCCGTGATCTGGAATTGCACCTGCGCCGCTACGGTCCGCCGTTCCCCACGGCGGATGATCTGGCCCTGTGGGCGGGGACGCGCCCGGCCGACGGCGTGGCTGATTGGGCCGCATGGATCGGCAAAACCCTGACCCCGATTGCCCAGGCACAGGATGCGCCGCTGATCGACCATCTGGATCGTCACATCGCCATGACAGAGGCGCTTGCTGCCGGACCGAACGGAAGCGGAACGGGTGCTCTGTGGGACACAGCGGCCGGAATACAGGCGGAAAGTACCATTGCCGACCTGCGCGCCGAGGCCGAACACGGGGGAATCATGTCCCCCGCCGATTACGCCGACCTGCTGGATAAACTGCTTTCACAGGCAGAAGTACGCGAGCCGACGCAATCGCACCCTTGCGTCATGATATGGGGAACACTGGAAGCACGGGTGCAGGGTGCCGATCTGGTCATTCTTGGCGGATTGAATGATGGCATCTGGCCGGGGCTGCCATCGCCGGATCCGTGGCTCAACCGTCAGATGCGGCTGGATGCGGGCCTGTTGTTGCCCGAACGCGAAATCGGTCTTTCCGCCCATGATTACCAGCAGGCGGTTGCCGCCCCCCAGGTTATCCTGACCCGCGCGGTGCGTGATGCCGAGGCGGAAACCGTCCCGTCCCGCTGGCTGAACAGGTTGCAGAACCTGATGGCCGGCCTGCCGGACAAGGGCGGGCCGGAGGCCTTGGCCGCGATGCGCAAGCGCGGTTCGGAATGGCTGGATCTGGCAGAGCGGCTGGACATGCCGCTTGCCCCGGTCCCCGCCGCGCGCCGGCCCGCACCCCGCCCGCCTGTCAATGTGCGGCCCGTGAAGCTGGCAGTGACAGGCATCAAAACGTTGATCCGCGATCCCTATGCGATCTATGCCAAGAACATCCTTCGCCTTTATCCGCTGTCGCCCCTGCGGCAGGAACCGGATGCACGGCTGCGGGGGTCTGTGCTGCATGCCATTCTGGAGGGATTTGTGCGCGAAGACGGTGATCCTGATACCGCCCGCGCCCGCTTGGCCGCCATCGCCGCCCGTGTTCTGGCCGAGGAGGTCCCCTGGCCCGCAGCCCGCGCCCTGTGGACGGCACGGATGGATCGCGCGGCCGAGGTGTTTCTGGCACTGGAGGCGGAATCCGAGGGTACCCCGGTCCTTCTGGAAGATACCGGCGGTGTCGATCTGACGCCTCTGCCGTTCCGCCTGACCGCACGCCCGGACCGGATCGACAGATTGCCCGATGGCCGCCTGCGCATTCTGGATTACAAGACCGGCACACCGCCTACGAAAAAGCAGCAGGCGGCCTATGACAAACAGCTGCTGCTGGAGGCAGCCATGGCGGAGCGGGGCGGGTTCTTCGAACTCGGCCCGTCAGAGGTGGCACGGATCAGCTACATCGGGCTTGGCACCACCCCCAAGATAGAGACGACCGAAATCACCGAGGATCTGCTGGGCCAGGTCTGGGAACAGCTGCACAGCCTGATTGCAAAATACGGTGAGCAGGGGCAGGGGTATGTGTCCCGCAGGGCGGTTTTCGAAGACCGCTTTCCGGGCGATTACGATCACCTTGCCCGCTATGGCGAATGGGAAATGCAGGACCCCTCGCATCCGGAGGACGTAGGATGATGCCCCAGGCAATGGATGATGCGACACTGCGACAGGTCACCGCGGCAAGACCCGATGCTTCTACCTGGCTGTCGGCCAATGCCGGATCGGGCAAAACCCGCGTGCTGACCGATCGGGTTGCCCGCCTGCTGCTGGACGGCGTGGCCCCCCAGCGCATTCTGTGCCTGACCTACACCAAGGCTGCCGCAACCGAGATGCAGAACCGCCTGTTCCGCCGGCTGGGGGAATGGGCCATGCTGGAAGATACGCCCCTGCTGGCCGCATTGGTCACCCTGGGGGTGCCGGAACCCGACCCTGACACGTTGGCCCGCGCCCGCCGCCTGTTTGCCCGCGCCATCGAAACACCGGGCGGTCTGCGCATCCAGACAATCCACTCGTTCTGTGCCTCGCTTCTGCGCCGGTTCCCCCTGGAGGCCGGGGTATCGCCGCAATTCACCGAAATGGATGACCGCGCCGCCACCCTGATGCGTGCAGACATCGTCGAGGAAATGGCGGACCGGCTGGCACCCGAAGCGGTGGCTGCCCTTGCCCGCGCCTATACGGGCGAGGATTTCGGAACATTGGCCGCCCAGGTCGCGGGCAAGCGGGATGGCTTCAACCCGCCCTTGACCGCCGCCGAAATCCGCGCCTCCCTCGGATTGGCACCGGACGATGATACGGCATCCTTGCTGGCCGGTGTTTTTCTGGGCGGAGAGGCCGAATGGTTGGCCGAGGTCGCCACCGCGATGGATGCAGGCTCGGTGACCGACCAGAAGAATGCCGCTGCCCTGCGGATCGCCGCACCGGATATGGCCGCACTGGCCGCCCTAGAAGGCGTGATGCTGACAGGAAAATCCGCCGCCGAACCCTTCACCGCCAAGCTGACCAGTTTCCCTACCAAGAAAACCCGCGCGGCGCTCGGGGATCTGACACCTCGCCTGGATGATCTGATGCGCCGTGTGGAAACGGCACGGTCCACCCGCATCGCATTGGCAGCGGCGGCACGGTCACAGGCCCTGCATGATTTCGCCCGCGTGTTCCTGCCTGAATACGAGCGGCGAAAGGCAATGCGCGGCTGGCTGGATTTCGACGATCTGATCCGTCGCACCGTGGCCCTGCTGACCGATCCGTCGGTGGCGCAATGGGTGCTGTTCCGGCTGGATGGCGGCATAGACCATATTCTGGTGGATGAGGCGCAGGATACCAGCCCCGAGCAATGGCGCGTGATCGAACTGCTGGCACAAGAGTTCGCTGCGGGGGAAGGGGCCCGTGATCTTCAACGGACCATCTTTGTGGTCGGTGACAAGAAGCAGTCGATCTATTCGTTCCAAGGGGCCGATGTGGCCGCCTTTGACAGGATGAAGGCGCATTTCGCCACGCGGCTGGCCGAGGCAGAGCAGGGGCTGCAGGATCTGCAGCTGGAACATTCGTTCCGTTCGTCGGCCACGGTGCTGTCGCTGGTCGACCATACCTTTGCCGATGTACCGCCCGAAGCCCTGGGTGGTCCGATGCGCCACATCGCCTTTCGCGATATGCCGGGCAGAGTAGATCTATGGCCCGTGACCGAGCCCAGCGCCACCCCGGATGATGATGACTGGTCCCAGCCCGTGGACCTGATTTCGGACGAACATCATCATGCCCGTCTGGCCGCGAATATTGCCGACCAGATTGCTGGTATGATCCGGCAGGGCGTACAGATTCCCGATGGATCCGGCACGCGGGCCATGCACGCCGGGGATGTGCTGGTTCTGGTACGGGGCCGGGGCGGCATTTTCGGCCCGCTGATCCGCGCCTGCAAAGCAGCCGGACTGCCGATTGCGGGTGCGGACCGGCTGAAACTGGGCGCCGAGCTGGCCGTGAAAGACCTGACGGCCCTGCTGTCGTTTCTTGCCACGCCCGAGGATGATCTGTCACTGGCCGCGGCCCTTCGCTCCCCCCTGTTCGGCTGGTCCGAGGATGCGCTCTATCGTCTGGCACAACCCCGCAAGGGCTATCTCTGGGCCGCACTCAGGGGAATGGATGTTCCTGCGGTTGCGATCCTGCAGGATTTGCGGAACCACGCCGATTTCCTGCGCCCCTATGATCTGATCGAGCGCGTCCTGACACGCCATGACGGGCGACGTGCATTGCTGGCACGTCTGGGTGCCGAGGTGGAGGATGGGATCGATGAACTGCTGTCGCAGGCCCTGGCCTATGAACGCACGGACGTTCCCAGCCTGACCGGTTTTCTGACGTGGTTGACCACTGACGAGGTGGAGGTGAAGCGCCGCATGGACAGTGCCGGACGGATGATCCGCGTCATGACCGTTCACGGCTCGAAAGGGCTGGAAGCCCCTATCGTGATCCTGCCCGATATTGCCGACCACAAGGCGCGGGATCGGGATGAATTGGTGTCCATGGAGGATGGTACAACGCTCTGGCGGCCCCCTGCGGCAGAGGCACCGGATTCCGTGGCCACTGCGCTTGCCGCGCGCAAGGCCGCGGCCGAAGCGGAATCGCTCCGGCTGCTGTATGTGGCCTTGACCCGCGCCCAGTGCTGGCTGATCGCCGCTGCCGCGGGGGATGTGAAACAGGAAGGCAACTGGTACAACCGCATCCGGCGCGGGCTGGAAGCGGCAGGCGCGATGCCATGGCAGGGCGGATTGCGGCTGGAGGGGGGCATCTGGCCCGACCCGTCGCCGGAGACCGCGAAAAGCGTCATCCAACCCGCCCTCTTGCCTGAATGGGTGCGTCAGGGATTGGAGATTCCGGCACATCCGCTTCCCGCCATTTCGCCCTCCGGTATGGGCGGGGCAAAGGCATTGGCGGGGGAAGGTCTGGACGAAGCCGCGGCCAAGCTGCGCGGAACGCAGCTGCATCTGCTGCTGGAGCATCTGCCCCTGTCGGCTGATCGTGCGGCCACTGCTGCGCGCCTGCTGCCGGATGCGGATATCCCCCCCCTTCTGGCCGAAGCAGAGGCTGTCATTGCTGCCCATCCTGCCCTGTTCGTGTCAGATGCGCTGGCCGAGGTTGCTGTTACAGCAGACCTGTATGGTACACCGCTTTATGGTATTCTGGATCGAGTGGTCATCAATGAGGACCATGTTCTGGCGGTTGATTTCAAATCAAATGCCGTAGTTCCCCCATCGGCCGATCGCGTTCCCGAAGGGCTGTTGCGCCAGATGGGGGCCTATGCCCACGCCCTGGCACAGATCTGGCCGCAAAAGCGGATTGAGACGGCAATCCTGTGGACACGTACCGGCGTTCTGATGCCCCTGCCTGCAAAGCTGACCTCGGCAGCCCTGAAACGCGGCCTGACCGACACAGAAAAGGCATAGGAGGCCGGCACGACGATGCCGGCCTCCTGAATCATTCATCCCAGAAGGGCGCGCAGGGCCTTGCCGTAGTTGGTTTTCTTGAACAGGTTGATCCGCTCTCCCAGCTGCGCGGCATCGATCCAGCCGGCGGCAAAGGCGATTTCATCCGGGCTACCGGATTGCAGGCCCTGCCGTTCCTCAAGTGTCCGCACGAAATTGCCTGCATCCAGAAGGCTCGCATGGGTGCCGGTATCAAGCCACGCATAGCCGCGGCCCATCTGCTGCACGCGCAAAGCATCCTCGGCCAGATACAGCTCCAGCAGCGAGGTGATCTCCAGCTCTCCACGATCCGAGGGTTGGACCTGACGGGCACGTTTAGGGGCATCACCGTCAAGGAAGTAAAGGCCGGTCACGGCATAGTTCGAGGGCGGCACCTCGGGCTTTTCAATAATGGTCTGAACACGACCGTCCGCGTCAAAGGCCACCACACCGTAGCGTTCGGGGTCGGACACGTGATAACCGAAGACGGTCCCGCCCGAAGGCTGCGCATCGGCTGCCTGCAGCAGATCCGGCAGACCGTGGCCAAAGAAGATGTTGTCCCCCAGCACCATCGCAGAGGGGGCACCGTCCAGAAACTCCTCGGCAATCAGATAGGCCTGGGCCAGACCATCGGGCGAAGGCTGTACCAGCCACGTGATGGAGATGCCCCACTGGCTGCCATCCCCCAGCAGGCGCTGGAACTGGTCGGCATCCTGCGGTGTGGTAATGATCGCGATTTCGCGGATACCCGTCAGCATCAGAACCGAGATCGGATAATAGATCATCGGCTTGTCATAGACCGGCAGCAACTGCTTCGAGATGCCCATGGTAATCGGATAAAGGCGCGTGCCCGATCCGCCTGCGAGAATGATGCCTTTGCGGTCGGTCATTTTGCCTCCTCCAATTCCTTCAACACATCGTTCAGACCCTTGCGCCAATCGGGTCGCGTCAAACCGAATACGGCCAGGTCGCTGCAATCCATCCGGCTGTTGGCGGGTCGTGCGGCAGGGGTGGGATAGTCCGAAGAGGGAATATCCGTTACCGCAGTTTCCATGCCCGCTGCAGCAAAGATCGCCCGTGCGAAATCGGCCCAGGAAACATCAGGCCCGCCTGACAGATGGTAGATACCGCTTTTGTCAGGATCGGCCGTCAGGGCCTTGGCCATGGCGACACAGGTGGCCGCAATATCGGCAGCTGCGGTAGGGCCACCGATCTGGTCGGCCACCACCGTCAGGCTGTCGCGGGTTGCCCCGACACGCAGCATGGTTTTCACAAAGTTCGCCCCATGCGCCGAAAACACCCATGAGGTGCGCAGGATCGCATAGGGTCCGCCAGCAGCGATCACACCCTTTTCACCGGCCAGCTTCGACCGGCCATAGGCCCCTATGGGACCGGTGGCATCTGTGGGCGTCCATGGTGCGGTGCCTGTGCCATCGAACACGTAGTCCGTTGAAATCTGCACAAAGGGGATTCCCTTTGCTGCAGCGGCGCGGGCCATTGCGGCGGGGGCATCACCATTGATGAGGGTGGCTGCCGGTTCTTCCGCCTCGGCCTTGTCCACGGCCGTCCAGGCGGCGGCGTTGATAACCGCCGTCGCATCATGGGCCATGATCGCCGCGGCGCACCCCTCGGGGTCAGACAGGTCCGCCTGTTCGCGCGAGAGAAAGATGGCGTCGGGCAACAAGCGCTGCAATTCGCGCGCCACCTGACCGGTCTGCCCGAAAACGAGGATCATGCCTTTACCCCGAGCCGCTGGCCAACACCCGAACGGTCCTGCAGCGGGCGCCACCATGCCTCGTTGTCCAGATACCACTGGACCGTTTTTTCCAGCCCTTGTTCCAGCGTGACCGAGGGGCGCCAACCCAGTTCGGTCCGGATACGTTCGGGATCGATGGCATACCGCATATCATGCCCCGGACGGTCGGTGACAAAGGTGATCTGGTCGGCATAGGCCGCGTTCTTTGGACGCTTTTCATCAAGGATCGTGCAGATTGTCCGCACCAGATCGATATTCCTGGCCTCGTTCTCGCCGCCGATATTATAGCTGCGCCCCAATTCGCCCTTCTGCAGAACCGTCAGCAGGGCATCCGCGTGATCTTCCACATAAAGCCAGTCGCGGATATTCTCACCCTTGCCGTAAACGGGAATAGGCTCTCCGGCCAGGGCCTTCAGGATGACCACGGGAACCAGCTTTTCCGGAAAATGGTAGGGGCCGTAGTTGTTGGAGCAGTTGGTCATCACGATCGGCAGGCCGTAGGTTTCGGCCCATGCCCGCACCAGATGGTCCGATCCGGCCTTTGATGCCGAATAGGGAGAATTCGGAGCGTAGGGCGTTTCCTCGGTGAACTGGCCGGTTTCCCCCAAGGTGCCGAATACCTCATCGGTGGAGATATGGTGGAAGCGGAATGCGGCAGGCTTTCCCTGCGCCTGCCAGAAGGCACGTGCGGCCTCTAGCATGTTGAAGGTGCCGATCACATTCGTCTGGATGAAATCACCCGGGCTGTCGATCGACCGGTCCACATGCGATTCCGCCGCCAGATGCATGACCGCATCCGGTTTATGTTCGGCAAATATCCGGTCCAATGCCGCGCGATCCCGGATATCGGCCTTTTCAAACGCGTAATTCGGGGACTTTGCAGCCTCGGCCACGTTTTCCAGACAGGCGGCATAGGTCAGCGCATCAAGGTTCACCACCGCATGCCCGTCGCGGATGGCCTGCCGCACAACCGCAGACCCGATGAAACCGGCACCGCCGGTGATAAGAAGCTTCATGTCCGCTCCGTCGTGAAGGGGGATTTAAAATCGGCCAGCGCCGGGGCTGCCGCATCTTTTTCCGAAAGGACAGGCGTTACCCCTGCAGGCATGGGCCAGTCGATGCCCACACTGTCCCAACGTACGGCACCATCACATTCCGGCGCGTAATGATCCGTACATTTGTAACAGATTTCGGTGTCATCGGTCAGCGTGGCAAAGCCGTGCAGGAATCCTGCCGGAATCCACAGCTGTTTGCCATTTTCAAAGGACAACTCCGCCCCGAACCACTGACCGTAGGTCGGGCTGTCGGTCCGGATATCGACGGCGACATCATAAAGCGCCCCGCGCCCGCAGCGGACCAGTTTACCCTGTGCATGCGGGGGAGACTGGAAATGCAGCCCGCGCACCGTGCCTGCCTTGGCGGACATGGAGTGATTGTCCTGCACGAATTCCGGCAGAACCACGCCGGCCGTTTCCAGCGTCTTGCGGTTCCAGCTTTCCGAAAAGAACCCGCGCGGGTCACCGAACCGGCGCGGTGTCAGTACCAGAACACCATCGAGTTGCGTTTTTTCGATCTGCATAGTTTCCATCCGCGCATCATTCGGGCGCGAAGGTAGCGGTGTGGCAGGGTATTGTCACGTATGTGCAGCGTCTTGACGCCCAAGCCGCGGCTTCCTACGTCTGATACAACCTTACAGGAGTTTTGACATGGCCACTGTTGCCGTTACCGATGCCACATTCGATGCCGAAGTCCGAGAGTCGGACATTCCGGTCGTTGTCGATTTCTGGGCTGAATGGTGTGGCCCGTGCCGCCAGATCGGCCCCGCACTGGAAGAGCTTGCTGGCGAATATGCGGGCAAAGTGAAGATTGTCAAGGTGAACGTGGACCAGAACCCCGTCAGCCCGGCACAGTTGGGTGTTCGGGGCATTCCTGCCTTGTTCATGTTCAAAGGCGGCGAGGTCGTGTCGAACAAGACAGGTGCTGCACCCAAGGCCGCATTGGCCAACTGGATCAAAAGCGCGATCTGATGGAACGGGCGCCTCCGGGCGCCCTTTTCATTTGGCGATCGGCATTGCTTCTCCCCCTCGGGGTTGAGCGGGGCAATCCTTGACGCCATATACCCCCGAAAGAAAAGGAGCTTCCATGTCGGACAACGACCATTCTTCCGCGTTTCCCGGTTGGCACGGCACAACAATCATCGGTGTTCGCCGCGGTGATGAGGTTGTGATTGCCGGTGATGGCCAGGTCAGCCTTGGCCCGACCGTCATCAAGGGGACCGCACGCAAGGTACGCCGCCTGTCACCGGGCGGACGGGATGTCGTCGCGGGCTTTGCGGGATCAACTGCCGACGCCTTCACCCTGCTGGAACGGCTGGAGCGGAAGCTTGAGGCGATGCCCGGACAATTAGCCCGTGCCAGCGTGGAGCTGGCCAAGGACTGGCGCATGGACAAATATCTGCGCAATCTGGAAGCAATGTTGATTGTGACCGACGGGACCGAGCTTCTGGTTATCACAGGTGCCGGTGATGTTCTGGAACCGGAACATGATATTGCCGCCATCGGTTCGGGCGGTAACTTTGCCTTGGCCGCAGCACGTGGCCTGATGCAGACAGATATGCCCGCCGAGGATATCGCACGGCGGGCAATGGCAATTGCATCGGATATCTGCGTTTACACCAACGGCAACCTTACGGTGGAACGTGTTGGCCGCAGCTGAGCCGTCACAACTGGACGGAAGCCTTGCTGTCTTGGGCATCGGCCTTGGGGTCGGACAGGCCCAAGGCAGTCTTGACGCCGGCCACAACGCTGGAACTGTCTTCCCAGATCTCGGCATGTTCGGGGTCAAAACGCAGAAGGGCGATCTTGGGGTCGTCCTTGCCGTCGAACCATGCAGCGATATGGCTGTTCCAAAGGCGATTAATGACGGCAGGATCGGCCGAGACAGTGACATGTCCGTGGACGCAGGCCCAGAGGTCGTGCCCCTTGGACACGTAATGGGCAAAGGCCGCGCTGCCGGTATGCGCCCGGACGACCATATCGTTATCCTTGGTCGTGAAGACGTAGAACGGGCCGCGATCACCGTCAGCGATGAATGTCATCGGGCGGGCGTGGCCATGTTCGGCGTTCGACAGGCCGAGAAACACCGTCGCATGGTCGTCCAAGGCGTTGAAAAGTTTCTGTTCGAGTTCTGCCGGTGTAGGCATGACATATCCTCCATTTATTTCCCCACCAACGAAACCGCTGCGCCGAATGTTCCCGCGCGCCGTGTGAAGGAGTTACGATGACCGATCTGACCCCCCGCGATATTGTCCGCGAACTGGACCGTTTCATCATCGGGCAGGCGGATGCAAAACGTGCAGTCGCCGTTGCCCTGCGCAACCGCTGGCGTCGAAAGCTGCTGGCCGATGATCTGCGTGACGAGGTATATCCCAAGAACATCCTGATGATCGGACCGACCGGCGTCGGAAAAACCGAAATCAGCCGTCGTCTGGCCCGCCTGGCCCGCGCGCCGTTCCTGAAGGTAGAGGCGACAAAATTCACCGAAGTGGGCTATGTCGGTCGCGACGTCGAAAGCATCATCCGCGATCTGGTGGATGCCGCGATGATCGAGACACGCGAATGGATGCGTGAAGAGGTCAAACCCAGGGCCGCCAAGGCAGCCGAAGATCGCGTGATCGAGGCCATCGCCGGCAAGGATGCCCGTGAACAGACCCGCGAAATGTTCCGCCAGCGGCTCAAGGCCGGGGAACTGGATAGCCATATGATCGAGCTGGATATCCGGGATACGTCCAACCCGCTGGGGAATATGGATCTGCCGAATGCGCAGCCCGGTATGATGCAGCTGGGCGATATTTTCGGCAAGGCGATGGGCCAGCGGACCACCCGCAAAAAGATCGCGGTGGCCGAGAGCCATGAGCTGTTGATGAGCGAGGAAGCCGACAAGCTTCTGGACGACGAGGCTGTGAAGGCCGCCGCGCTGGAGGCCGTGCAGCAGAACGGCATCGTCTTTATCGACGAGATCGACAAGGTCTGCGCCCGCACTGACAGCCGCAGCGGCGATGTTTCACGTGAAGGCGTGCAGCGCGATCTGCTGCCGTTGATCGAAGGGACGACGGTGTCCACCAAACATGGTGCAGTGAAGACAGACCATATCCTGTTCATCGCCTCGGGCGCGTTCCATGTGGCCAAACCGTCGGACCTGCTGCCGGAACTGCAGGGGCGCCTGCCCATCCGGGTAGAGCTTCAGGCCCTGACCGAGGGTGATTTCACCCGCATCCTGACCGAACCGGACAATGCCCTGACCCGTCAGTATTCCGCGCTGATGGCGACCGAGAATGTGACCGTGACCTTTGCCGAAGACGGTATTGCGGCCCTTGCCCGTATCGCGGCCCAGGTGAACGCCACGGTGGAAAACATCGGCGCGCGGCGGCTGTACACGGTGATCGAGCGTGTGTTCGAGGAACTGTCCTTTGATGCCCCCGAACAGCAGGGGGCCGAAATCACCATAGACGCCCCGTATGTAGAGGCCCATCTGGGTGAGATGGCCCGCGAAACGGACGTCTCGCGTTATATGCTGTAACGATCAGCGGCGGCGCAGATAGACATAATAAGCGCCGCCGCCTCCATGCTTCAGATGCGCCTCGGCCACTTGCTGCACCAATACCCCCAAGGGGGGCAGACGCAGCCATTGAGGCACCTGATGGCGCAGAACCCCCGTACGGGTGGGGATAGGCCCACCATCGTCACGCATCTTTCCCTTACCTGTAATCACCAGAACCAGTCGCATCCCCTGACGATGCGCATCCAGAATGAAGTGCATCAGTTCCGGATGCGCTTCGGCCAACGTCATGCCGTGCAGATCGATCCGTGCCTCGGGGGCCAAACGCCCGCGTGACATGCGCGCAAACTGCCGCGCGTCCATTTTCAGGGGATATGCCGCAATCTGTTCGCGCAGGGTCGGGCTGACATCATGCGGACGGGCGGGTGTGCTTCTCGCCCCCACTCGGAACGGTGCGACAGGCGGCTGGGGGGCAACCGCCACTGATGGAGTGTCGGGTTTGGTCGGAGGGGGCACAGGGGCAGCCGTACGCTGCGCAGGATGCATGGCCTGGGCCGTACGCGCAACAGCAGCCCAAAGCTCTTCCTCTTCGGGGCGGAGGGTACGACGGCGCGCCATATCAATCCTCCCGCGGGATCAGAACGAACATCTGGCCACGCGCCCGCATATGGCCGGCCGCAATCCCGACAGCATCGCCACTGCCCATGAACATATCTGCCCGGCCAGCCCCCTTTATCGCGCTGCCGGTATCCTGTGCGACAAACAAGTGATCCACGCCTTCGGCCTGAACAAATACAGGTGCCCCAAGCTGCACGATCCGAGGATCCACAGCAAGGGATTGCATTGCCGTCAGCGGTACGCCCATTGTCCCTATGGGACCGGCATCATCCGGCAGGTCCAAAACGCGGAAAAACACGAAAGACGGATTATGGTTCATCAAGTTCTGCCCGTCCTGGGGATGGGCGCGAATCCAGTCCTTGATCGCAGGGGCCGAGGCCTGCTCCACCGTCATGATACCCCGCTGGACCATTTCCCGCCCGATAGAGCGGTATTCCGAGCCGTTCTTGCCTGCATAGCCCAAGCGTACGGATCGGCCGTCCGGCAGGCGCAATCGACCCGACCCCTGAACTTGCAGAAAGAATGCCTCGGCCGGATCCTCCAGCCACGCAATCTCCAACCCACGTCCGGCAAGGGCAGCGGGCATATCGGCGCGGGGAATTGCAGGCGCGCCCTCGGGTGGCAGGGCATAGACAGGCGATGAAAACCGGTCGGTCCTGTTCAGCGACGCATGCAGTTCCGGCTCGTAATAGCCGGTGAACAACGTCGGCGCAGGCAACGGGTGCGGTTGGAACGTCGTCTCGAAAAATGTGCGCGGGTCGGGGGCATGAGAGGCTTCGGCGCAGGCGTGCTGCCAAGACGCACCCTCGATCCGGTCACAGCTGTTGCGAAATACGGCAAGGGCCGCTGCATGATCCGCAACAGCCCATCCATCAATATCTGAAAACTCCATCGCCTGCACAGGCGCGGCCAGAACCGCCCCCAGTGCAAACGCCAGAAGGGCCCTCACTCTCCGGTTGCGACAAGACGCCAGTTCGGATCTGCCGCTCCCATCGCCCGCTGGAACGTCCAGAAATCGCGTTGACGCTTCACTTCGGTCTCGCTCCCCTCGACCAGCACACCATTCGCGTCTTTGACGATGGAGGTCAGCTCGGCCATGAAGCGGACGGTGATCTCGGCAATCTGGCTGCCCTGCATGAAGGTAGCATCATTCACCGCCAACTCGCGGATCCCGATAATTTTGGATTGAACCACCAGCCCCTGTTCACGGCGGGCCGCGATGGCCCCCTCAAAGGCCTCGAGCACCTCGGGCGCGATAAAGCCGCGGACGGGCTCCATATCTCCCTTGTCGAAAGCATCAAGCACCATCTCGTAGGCACTGCGTGCGCCCGACAGGAACTCGTTGACCGAAAAGGACGGCTCCGCCTTTTTCATCGCCGCCAATGCCTTGGCACTATCGGACCCTTCGGGCACATGGTCGGCAATTTCGAGGTTATGGGCATCTTCATCATTGACGACAGGTTGCCGTCCCTGAACATCAGGAATCGCCTCCGGACGGACCGGCGGCTTTTCGAAACCTTCGCGCGTGCCAAGAACGGACCGCAGCTTCAGGATCAGAAAGACCGCGACGGCCGCAAGAACTAGAAGCTGGATCATCATGGCAGAGCTCATTCAAAAACCTCGGGATCGGCGGTTGGGGTTTGGTAATTGCCCCGCTACTCTTATGTAGGGATCGAATACCGCCGAGTCCACCGCCGCCCGACCTAAGAAAGGAATGCCCGCATGTGGCTTATTGCCCTACTGATCGCATTGCCGTTGATAGAGATTTCCCTGTTTGTGACCGTGGGGGCCGCAATTGGCCTTGGTCCGACGCTGCTGGTCATCCTGGCCGGGGCCGTGGGCGGCATGGCCTTGATCCGTGCGCAGGGCGGACCAAACCAGATGCGCGCGATGCAGAATGATCCGTTATCGCCGCTTGCCCATAAGGCGATGCTGGTCATCGCGGGCATTCTGCTGATCCTGCCCGGATTTCTGACCGATACCCTTGGGCTGATCCTGCTGATTCCCCCCGTTCGGCGCATCATGATTGCGCGCGTCGCCTCCCGTTTCAGAGTGGTCACCCCCAACAGCACGGCGCCTTCGGCGACCACGATCGATGGGGAGTACGAGGACCTGAGCGATACCGGTAATCCCAAACCGACCCATCGCCCGCCTTCGGCATGGACCCGACACTGATCTATTTGCTAGAACACCTGCAGAGTTTTTGAGGAGAGACGCATGACCGAAACCAATGGCACAAATCCGCCAACACCGCCGCAAGTCAGAATGCAGGCGCTGGCCCAATACACACGCGATATGTCGTTCGAGAACATGGTCGCGCAAAAGGGACTTGGTGGTGCGGATGTACAGCCGGATGTGCAGGTTCAGGTCAGCCTTGATGCCCGCAAACGCAGCACCGAGAACCAGTACGAAGTCATCACGAAATTCAAGGTGACGTCGAAAAACAAGAACAACGGCGATACGCTGTTCCTGCTGGAACTGGATTACGGCGGATTGTTTCACGTGGAAAACGTGGCAGAAGAGCAGTTGCACCCGTTCCTGCTGATCGAATGCCCGCGTCTGTTGTTCCCCTTCGTGCGTCGCATCATCTCCGATGTAACGCGTGACGGTGGTTTCCCCCCGCTGAACATCGATAACGTCGATTTCCTGGCGCTCTACCGTATGGAACTGCAGCGCCGCGCCCAAGCCACTGCCGAGGCACCCACGACGGTATCCTGATCCGTCAACGTTTGTTCCAGATCGCTGCCGCGCCCAGCTTTTCGACAAAGGCTGCGTGTGCGGCGGCTTCGGCCTCGGTGATCCGCGGCGCAAGGGATGTGGGGCGTGGACGAGGACGCCATACCTCCATATCCGAACTGACCGGGCCTTGGGTATTCTGTGCGAGTACCAGATCCGGCTGACGCCCCCCGATCAGCTCCAGATAGACTTCGGCCAGGATTTCACTATCCAGCAATGCGCCGTGCAGTGTACGGGACGAGTTGTCGATGCCGAACCTGCGACAAAGGGCATCCAGAGACGCCGGAGAGCCCGGAAACCGCTTTCGCGCGATTGCCAGCGTATCAAGCGCCTGCGCCATCGGTATCTCGGGCAGACCCATCTGCTTCAATTCATAATTCAGGAATTTCATGTCGAAGCTGGCGTTATGAATAACCAGCCTGGCATCTCCGACAAACGTCAGAAAATCCTGCCCCACCGCCGCAAATACGGGTTTGTCCCGTAGAAAGTCCTCGGACAACCCATGAACATCGAATGCCTCTTTGGGCATATTCCGTTCAGGATTGATATATTGATGATAGGTACGCCCAGTCGGCATATGGTTCAGCAGCTCCACACCGCCGATTTCAACGATACGATCACCGGTAAAGGGATCAAGACCGGTGGTTTCGGTATCAAGCACGATTTCACGCATGGCTGCTCCGTAGATAGGCGATGAGAGCGTGTACTTGGGCGCGGGTGGCATCCATGTCCAGCGTTTCAATGATATGGGTCGCCCGCGAGCGTTTTTCAGCATCCGGCATCTGGCGTGACAGAATGGCAGCAAAGCTGCGCTCGGTCATGCCCGGGCGTGCCAGCACCCGCCTGCGTTGCAGGGCAGCGGGGGCCGTGACCAGAAGCGTGGCATCCATGGCCGTATCGATGCCGTTTTCGAACAGTAAAGGCACATCGTAGACAGCAATATCCGCAGCTGGATCGAAAGCATCACGATCTGCGGCGACCAGCGGGTGGACAATCTGTTCGATCCGGGTCAGCGCCTCCGGTTCGCGCAGGATCAGATCACGCAAAACAGCCCGATCGACATGGTCCGTTACGCTGTCCGGAAAGGCTGCGGCCATGGGAGCGACAGCAGCCCCGCCCGCAGCATATAGTCGGTGCACAGCCGCATCGGCATCCCAGACAGGTATCCCCACCGCCGCAAACATCGCAGCGGTGGTTGATTTACCCATTCCGACAGAGCCGGTCAGGCCGAGGCGGATCATCCGCCCAGCACGAATGCCCGTGTTTCGGCATCGACCTCGGGACGTTGACCGAACCAGCTTTCGAACGCCGGCGCCGCCTGATGAAGCAACATGCCCAGGCCATCGACAGTACGGCAG
This sequence comes from Falsirhodobacter sp. alg1, assembly GCF_000739715.2. Classification (GTDB taxonomy): domain Bacteria; phylum Pseudomonadota; class Alphaproteobacteria; order Rhodobacterales; family Rhodobacteraceae; genus Falsirhodobacter. The sequence goes on from NZ_BBJC02000001.1 coordinate 187,997, forward strand.
CCGATCTTGCGGGCTTCGCGCAACAAGGTCGTTTCCAGCGGTGCATAGACGACATCGGTCACAACGGCAGAAGGCTCCAGCCCATCCAGGGGAACCCGGAATTCAGGCTCACCCACCATGCCCAGCGAGGATGTGTTGACCACGGTGGCCGCATCTTCCAGCATGTTTGCCGCCTGCAGCCAGTCATAGACGACCACGCGCGGTCCGAAATCATTGGCCAGCACCTCGGCACGTTCGCGCGTGCGGTTGCTGATACGGATTTCCGGAACGCCGGCGCCCAGAAGGGCCGAAACCACAGCGCGTGCCGCACCGCCGGCACCGATCAGGGCTGCCGGACCGGATGTCGCCTCCCAATCAGGTGCGCCCTGCTGCAGGCTGGCCAGAAAACCGATGCCATCGGTATTGTCCGCATGAATCTTGCCATCCGGCGTCAGAACCAGTGCATTTGCCGCACCGATCTGCGACGCGCGTTCGGTCACGACGTCCGCCATGTCCAGAATGACTTCCTTATGCGGAATGGTCACATTGGCGCCGACGAATCCGGCCAGATGCAATGTCCGTACAACCTTTTCCAGATCACGTTCCTCTATATGCAAAGGAACGTAATGTCCGGCCAGACCGTAGCGCTGCAACCAGTAGTTATGCAGACGCGGCGAACGGCTGTGTCCGACCGGATTGCCGATAACACCGGCAAGTGGAATTCTACTCAGGCTCATGTCTCGATTATTCCCCGTTGTCCCATCCACGCCAAGAGCGGCAGCATGGGCATCCCCATAATAGTAAAATGATCGCCTCTGATATCGATGAAGAGGCGCACTCCCTCCTCCTCCACCTTATAGCCACCAACCGAATGCCGGATACTGTTCCAGTTCCGATCGACGTAACCCCGCAGCCAACTATCCGAGAATGATCCCATTGTCAGCCGTGCTTCGGAAATATGTCGCCATACAGGTTGTGCATATTCATATACAACTACGGCAGAGATGAGTTTGTGGGTTTTGCCGCGCAGAATCGACAATTGCGCCACAGCATCTTCGGGCGATTCGGGCTTTGAAAGCAAAGTGCCTTCGCATTCGAGGACCTGATCGCTGCCGATGACAAGTGAATCCGGGTTCTTTTCAGCAATTTTTCGGGCCTTCATTTCCGCCAGAGCATCGGCAATGTCGCGGGGGCGGGCCGACTCAGCCAGCAGCGAGGCCTTTACGGCAGCTTCATCGATCCGGGCGGGAATCGCCTCGGCGGGTATTGCGGCAGCCGAAAACATGGCCCGGCGACTGTCTGAGATTGTGGCAAGAATAAGGCGCATTTGACGTGGAGGACTCTGTGGAGGAATCGGGGTCGAATTGGGCGAATAGCCAGTTGGGAAAATTTCCTCTTTCCGGAGGGATGGATTTTCAGGAAACAAAAGTCAACGGCCAGCCGCAGTTATCCACCTGTGGATTGTGGAAAATGCTGCGTGTGGAAATCCAAGTTACGCACCGGTCGCCAATAAGTTTTCCGGCAACTTATCCACAAGATGAAAACCTTGAGATATGCCAATAATGCATAGCTGAAAACGGGATTTTGGGATGAGCGAGGATTCTGCTCCCCAGGAATGTCCACAAGCGGAACAGGGCAGGGAAAAGCCGTGGGAATCTTTATGGATTCACTTATCCATAGGGCCTACATCATCTTCATTCTTTCTTTTAAAGAGTCTTATTAAGAATAAGAGGGGAACGAGATGACCGACCTGCTGATCGGCGCCTATCCATGGATCAAGGCATTTCATGTGATCGCCGTCATCGCGTGGATGGCAGGGATTTTTTACCTTCCCCGCCTTTTTGTGTATCATGCCGAGAATGACGTACCGGAAGCACTGTTCCTGACGATGGAACGGCGGCTTCTGAAGGCGATCATCAATCCGGCCATGATCGCCACCTGGATTTTCGGCCTATTGCTGGTGGCGACGCCAGGTGCGGTTGATTGGGGGCAGATCTGGCCATGGACCAAGGCCATATCAGTTCTGGCGATGACGGGCTTTCATGGTTGGCTTTCCGCCCGCCGCAAGGACTTCGAGCGGGGAGACAACAAGCTGACGGGCCGGACCTACCGGATCATGAACGAAGTACCGACGCTGCTGATGATCGTCATCGTCCTGTCGGTGATTGTCCGGTTCTAGTTGACTCAACTGGGTCAGGCGAATATGCGGGTTGGGCAGGGTCGTCCGACCCACTGCATTTTCCGTTTTGACGTGATCGCTGTGAGCCCTTCTTTCGGGCGTCGCGCCCCCAAAGATAAGTTTTTCTCCCGCATGAACGATATTCCTGAAACACTCGAACGCCTCAACCTGTCCGATCTGAAGGCGAAAACGCCCGCAGACCTTCTGTCCATGGCAGAAGAGTGGGAGATCGAGAATGCGCCCTCCATGCGGAAGGGCGAGATGATGTTCCAGCTGCTGAAGGAACATGCCGAGGAAGGCTGGGAAATTGGCGGCGACGGTGTTCTGGAGGTTCTGCAGGACGGTTTCGGCTTCTTGCGGTCACCGGAGGCGAACTATCTGTCCGGGCCGGACGATATCTATGTCAGCCCTGACATGATTCGGCAGTATTCGTTGCGGACGGGTGATACCGTAGAGGGCGTTATCAAGGCCCCAAGCGAAAGCGAACGCTATTTTTGCCTGACCCGCGTGCAGAAAATCAACTTCGATACGCCCGAGAATGCGCGTCACAAGGTCCATTTCGACAACCTGACGCCGCTTTATCCCGATGAGCGCTTGAAGATGGAAATCGAGGATCCGACGATCAAGGATCGCTCTGCGCGGATTATCGACCTCGTCTCGCCGATCGGTAAAGGCCAGCGCGCTCTGATCGTGGCCCCACCGCGGACCGGTAAGACGGTTCTGCTGCAGAATATTGCCAATTCGATCGAAACGAATCATCCGGAATGCTATCTGATCGTTCTTCTGATCGACGAACGGCCCGAAGAAGTTACGGATATGCAGCGCAGCGTGAAAGGGGAGGTTGTTTCCTCCACCTTTGACGAGCCGTCGACGCGCCACGTTGCCGTGGCCGAGATGGTAATCGAGAAAGCGAAGCGCTTGGTAGAGCATAAACGGGATGTCGTGATCCTGCTGGACAGTATCACACGCCTGGGACGTGCGTTTAACACGGTTGTTCCGTCTTCCGGCAAGGTTCTGACCGGCGGTGTGGATGCGAACGCGCTGCAACGGCCCAAACGGTTCTTCGGCGCGGCGCGGAATATCGAAGAAGGTGGATCGCTGACCATCATTGCAACGGCCCTGATCGATACGGGAAGCCGGATGGATGAGGTCATCTTCGAAGAATTCAAAGGCACCGGTAACTCGGAGATCGTCTTGGATCGGAAAGTGGCGGATAAACGCGTTTTCCCTGCGATGGACATTCTGAAATCCGGTACGCGGAAAGAAGATCTGCTGGTCGAGAAATCCGATCTGCAGAAAACCTATGTTCTGCGCCGTATTCTGAACCCGATGGGTACGACAGATGCCATCGAGTTCCTTATCTCGAAGCTGAAACAGACAAAATCAAACTCCGATTTCTTCGATTCGATGAATACCTGAGTTTCAGGAGCGGCAGATGGACACGATCTATGCCTTGGCAAGTGCGCGGGGGCGAGCGGGTATTGCGGTCATTCGCATATCCGGTCCTGCCGCATTCGATGCTGTTGCCTCGTTCGACGTATCGCTTCCACCTGTCAGACAAGCTGGACTTCGGAAGTTGTCCGACAAGTCGGTAGAGCTGGATGAAGCGCTGGTTCTTCTGTTCGAGGCGGGGCAGAGCTTTACGGGTGAACGGGTTGCCGAGCTGCATATTCATGGCAGCCCCGCGACGATTTCCGCGGTGCTTCGGGCTCTTTCCACGCGTAATGGATTGCGCTTGGCAGAGGCGGGGGAATTTACCCGTCGTGCCTTGGATAACGGATGTCTGGATCTGGCGCAGGTGGAAGGTCTTGCAGATCTGATAGACGCTGACACCGAAGCCCAGCGTCGTCAGGCGCTGCGTGTTCTATCCGGGGCCATCGGTAAGCGGGCAGAACGCTGGCGCGGTGATCTGATCCGGGCCGCAGCCCTGATCGAGGCGACAATCGATTTCGCAGATGAAGATGTGCCCATTGATGTCACACCGGAGGTGTCTACGCTGATCGCATCGGTGTTGACCGATTTGCGGGTAGAAGCGGCGGGTGCCCCGATTGCCGAGCGGATACGTGACGGATTCGAAGTGGCGATCCTAGGCGCGCCAAATGCCGGAAAATCTACTCTTCTCAATATGTTAGCTGGTCGTGAGGCGGCATTGACATCAGATGTGGCAGGGACAACCCGAGATGTGATCGAGGTCCGTATGGATCTTGCAGGGTTGCCAGTGACGCTTCTTGATACGGCAGGGCTACGGACAACCGATGACCGTATCGAGACATTGGGGATTGAAAGGGCAATGGATCGCGCCGCACGGTGTGATCTTCGTGTATTCCTGGACGATGGGACGGTGCTACCGCTCATGCCTGCCGACTCCGATATTGTCGTAAAGGCAAAAGCTGACCTTGGGGGCGAAGGCGTCTCTGGTCTGACAGGGCAGGGTGTAGATGTCCTGATCGATACAATCCGGCAACGGTTGGAAGTGATGGGAAGTGGCGCAGGCACATTCACGCGCGAACGCCATCGCCTGGCGGCTGTTCACGCAATTGCAGCTTTAGAATCAGCTGTGAATGAGTTAAAAGGGTTGGATCGCGGCGAGATTGCTGCCGAGTTTTTGCGAGACGCTGTCGGCCAGCTCGACTCTCTGGTTGGGCGGATTGATGTCGAAGACCTGTTGGGCGAAATTTTCGCAAGTTTTTGTATCGGAAAATAAGGAATGTTTCACGTGGAACATTTTGGCGTAATTGTAATCGGTGGTGGGCATGCGGGCGTTGAGGCGGCTGCAGCCTCCGCGCGTGCCGGTACCAAAACACTTTTGATTTCATTCTCGATGGACGGTATCGGGGTCATGTCCTGTAACCCGGCCATTGGCGGGCTGGGGAAGGGGCATCTCGTCCGAGAGGTTGATGCACTTGACGGGATCATGGGGCGTGCAGGTGATCGTGCTGGTATCCAATATCGGCTATTGAACCGGCGCAAAGGCGCGGCCGTTCAAGGCCCCCGCATCCAGGCGGATCGTAAGCTTTATAAAGCCGCGGTTCAGGATCTGCTTTCAAAAACGGAAAACCTGCAAGTTCTGGAAGCAGAAGTTGCAGGATTGGATATCCGCGACAATATCGTGGCCGGAGTTATTCTTTCCGACGGCGCGGTGATCGAGGCAAAATCGGTTGTCCTGACTGCAGGGACGTTCTTGAATGGCGTTATCCATATCGGAAATCGTTCGCATCAAGGCGGGCGGCTTGGTGACCGGCCATCAGTCAAGCTGGCCGAACAGCTCGCTGCATTGAACCTTGCACGGGGGCGTCTGAAAACAGGTACGCCGCCGCGACTTGATGGACGCACGATCAATTGGGATATTCTGGATCGACAGGATGGCGATGAGCAACCTGTCATGCTCTCATTCATGAACACACAGCCTTTGGTCGATCAGGTTGCCTGCGGTGTTACCCATACCAATGCCCAGACACATGATATCGTCCGCAATAACCTCTCGCTTTCAGCAATGTACGGCGGCCATATTGATGGGGTAGGGCCACGTTATTGCCCCTCGATCGAGGACAAGGTCGTGCGGTTCGCGGATAAGGAGTCGCATCAGATATTCCTTGAGCCTGAAGGTTTGGATGATCACACAATCTATCCTAATGGCATTTCGACATCTCTGCCTGCGCATGTTCAACTGGATTACGTCCGGACAATCCGTGGGTTGGAGGCCGTCGAAATCCTCCAACCCGGTTACGCGATCGAATATGACTATTTTGATCCGCGCGAGTTGGATGAATCCCTGCAATTGCGCGCAGTGGAGGGATTGTTCTTTGCCGGGCAGATAAATGGCACAACCGGGTATGAAGAGGCAGCTGCTCAGGGGCTCGTAGCCGGTCTGAATGCAGCGCAGCGGGTCAAGGATCAAGCGCCGGTCATTTTCAAGCGTACCGAAAGCTATATAGGCGTCTTGATCAATGACCTGACTTCACGTGGTGTAACCGAACCCTATCGCATGTTCACATCACGGGCAGAGTTCCGGCTATCGTTGCGTGCCGATAATGCGGATCAGCGATTGACTCCTATTGGTATTCAGTACGGACTTGTTGGCGAACGCAGGGACGCATCGTTCAAGAACAAGCTTGCTTCGCTTGAAGGCGCGAAGGAAGAACTGGCATCACTTTCTATCACACCGCAGGAGCTTGTGCGGCGTGGTGCAGCAGTGAGCATGGATGGCGCGCGCCGGAATGGCTTGGCTGTTCTGTCTATTGACGGCATCACACCGTCTTTGCTCGATGACATGGCTCCGACGTTTGCCGCCTTGCCTGATCCGCTTCGTGAGCAGATCATCACAGATGCAATTTACGATAGATACTCCGCTCGCCAGCAGGCGCAGGCTGATGTCATCAATCGGGATGAGGAGCTGAAAATTCCGAAAACGCTCGATTATACCACCATATCAGGCCTTTCTAATGAGCTGACGACGAAGCTTGTCAAACGCGCCCCGGATAATATTGCTGCTGCGAAGAAGATCGAAGGAATGACGCCGTCAGCCCTGTTGTTGATCATATCCCATTCCCGCCGCGCTATGAAAGTTGCATAAGGTGCGTGTTTCACGTGAAACAACCATTCGTCTGGAAGGTTTTGCAAAGCAACTTTTGCGATGGAATGGTGCAATCAATCTGATTGCCAAATCTACTGAATCCAATGTTTGGGATCGTCATATTCTTGACTCCCTACAGGTTTTTGATCTGGCGGAAGCTGGGGCGCATTGGGTTGATTTGGGGTCAGGCGGCGGCCTTCCAGGAATGGTGGTCGCGATCTGTGCCGCAGAACTTCGTCCGGATTTATGCTTCACGTTTGTGGAAAGCGACAAACGCAAATGCACGTTTCTTCGGGAAGCTGCCCGTGAAGCGCAAATTAAGGTCAATGTAATATCCGAACGGATCGAAGCCATCGAACCGCTTAGGGCAGATATCCTTTCTGCGCGCGCTTTGGCAAATCTGGCCGTATTGTGTGAATATTCTGAACTGCATCGTAAACCTTCTGGCCAATCCCTGTTTCTTAAGGGGGCCAAACATGATGCCGAGATTGCCGATGCGCAAAAGATGTGGCATTTCGAACCTGTTATCCATCCAAGCAGTACAGACCCGTCTGCTGTGATTGTTGAAATCGGGAGCATTTCGCGTGTCTGATCAGTGCCGTATTATCGCCATCGCAAACCAGAAGGGGGGCGTTGGTAAAACAACATCGGCCATAAATCTTGCAGCAGCACTTGCTGAGAAGGGCCTCAAGACTCTGCTGGTGGATCTTGACCCCCAAGGGAATGCTTCCACCGGATTGGGAATTGAAACCGAACAACGCGACGTTACAACGTATGATCTGCTGTTTGGCGATGTCGGTGTATCCGACGCCGTAAAGTCAACCAGTATAGACAGGCTGTTTGTATGCCCTGCAAATGCGGATCTTGCATCGGCCGATATCCAGTTGATGGATAACGAAGATCGTATGACCATCCTTCGTTCGGCACTTCGGACCCCGCAGGGGAGCGGAGATTTCGATTATATCCTGATCGACTGTCCACCGTCACTTAGCCTTCTGACGCTGAATGCCCTGGTTGCCGCGGACTCGGTGCTTGTTCCACTACAGAGCGAATTCTTTGCCTTGGAAGGCCTGTCACAACTGATGCTGACTGTACGGGAGGTCCGTCAGGCCGCAAATTCGGCATTACGGATCGAAGGCATTGTTCTGACCATGTACGATAAACGGAACAATCTGTCGCAACTGGTCGAAAATGATGCGCGAAAAACGCTGGGGGAACTTGTATTCGCCACCATCATCCCGCGTAATGTCAGGGTTAGTGAGGCGCCGTCATTTGCGCTCCCGGTTCTGCAATACGATCCGAACTCGCGGGGGAGTGAGGCATATCGTGCCCTCGCAACAGAAATGACGCAGCGACATGCTGCGGTATTGAAGGTAAGCGCATGATGGAACGCAAGGCTGAACGGCGCGGTCTGGGGCGAGGACTCTCCGCCTTGATGGCGGATATCAATGTGGACACTCCGGTTGAAAACGGATCACGTCGGTCCGAAACTTCGCTGCCCATCGAAAAGATTATCCCGAATCCGAACCAGCCACGCCGTGATTTTGAACCCGCTGCGCTTTCTGATCTTGCGGCCTCCATTCGTGCCAAGGGTGTCATCCAGCCATTGATCGTTCGCCCGATCGAGGGCACGGATCAATATGAAATTGTCGCGGGAGAGCGTCGGTGGCGCGCGTCGCAGCTGGCACAATTGCATGATGTCCCTGTGGTCATCCGGGATTTCGATGATACCGAAGTGCTGGAAGTTGCCATCATTGAAAATATCCAGCGGGCTGACCTCAATCCGATCGAAGAGGCTTTGGGCTTTCGGGCATTGATGGACCGATTTGGCCATACGCAGGAAAAACTGGCGGATGCCCTGTCAAAAAGCCGGTCGCATATTGCCAACCTGCTCCGGCTGCTGAACCTTCCCGATGATGTGCAGCGCTATCTACGGGATGGGCAGTTGTCTGCCGGGCACGCCCGCGCGCTGATCACTTCCCAAGATGCCTCGCGCCTCGCGCGTCAGGTTATCGATAAAGGATTGTCGGTCCGCGAAACCGAACGTCTGGCCAAAGGCGTGTCAAAACCGAAGTCGGAATCCAAGCCTAGGGTCGATGTGGAAAAGGATGCCGATACCCGTGCCCTCGAATCCGACCTTACGGCCAACCTGGGGATGGAAGTGCAGATAGATCATCTGGCTGGCGGTGAAAACGGCGTAATATCAGTGCGTTACAGGTCTCTGGAGGATCTGGATAACCTTTGTCGCCTGTTGTCGTCTATGCCTCGGGGCGTGTCCAAAGCATGATGGCCACACAGGCCAGTATCAGGGCCTGAAACACGATGATTGGTGTTGCCAGCCCCCAGGCAACGCTGATTCCAAACACGATAACCATCGAACATGTGGCCTTCCATTTGGCACTGCGGCTGATGGTGCGGTTGGTTTGCCAGTTTCTGATGCTTGGTCCCAGGCGCGGATGTGTCAGCAACCAATGGTGCCACCGCTCGGAGGATCGTGAAAAGCAGAATGCCGCCAGCAGTATGAACGGCACCGTGGGAAGCAACGGCAGGATTACCCCCAGAAGCCCGGCCCCCAAGGCCAGAGCGCCTGCAGCGCCCCATAGTGCCCGCTTCATGCCGCCAGTGCGGCAATGACCGCATTCAACAGGATACGTCCTTGGGGGGTCGCACATAGCCTGTCGCCATCCAGGGTAACCATCTCCAGATCCAGCATGCGTGCCAGCCCTTTCCGGTCCAGTGCGGTAGGGGAGAGGGCCATCAAGCGGTTCAGGTCCAATCCGTCACGCAGGCGCAATCCCATCATCAGGTATTCATCGGCCTGCTCGCTGGCGGTGACAACCTCTCTCGGGGCTTCTCCATGGCCCGCCTCGGCAGCGTGCAGCCACGCCCCGGGTGCCTTTGGCGCCACCGTGGCCCACCGTGTTCCCTCCAGCGTCAGACGGCCGTGTGCACCTGGGCCAATCCCCAGATAATCGCCTCCCTGCCAGTAGATACGGTTATGGCGGCTTTCTGCACCCGCTCGGGCGTGATTGGACACTTCGTACGCAGGCATCCCGTGCGCTTCGCACAGGTCCTGTGTCAGCGTGTACATATCCGCACCCAGATCGTCCGATGGCAGCCCGCGAAGTCCGCCTCGGGCAAAACGGTCTCCGAATGCCGTGCCGTCCTCAATGGTCAGTTGGTACATCGACAGGTGATCCACCGCCATGGACAGCGCTTCCTGCAGTTCCGCCTCCCATGCAGCCAGTGTCTGGTCCTGTCGTGCATAAATCAGATCGAAGCTGACCCGGTCGAAGGTTGACCGGGCAATGTCAAACGCCTTCCGCGCCTCGGCAACCGAATGAAGCCGGCCCAACCGGCGCAGATCGGCATCATTCAGCGCCTGCACCCCCATGGAAATGCGGTTCACACCAGCATCGGCATAGGCCCGGAAGCGGCCCGCTTCGACCGAACCCGGATTGGCTTCAAGGGTGATTTCGATGTCATTCGCATTGGGCCATGTCATGCGGATGCGCGACAGGATGGCATCCACCACCGACGGATCCATCAAAGAGGGGGTGCCTCCGCCAAAAAACACGGTGTTCAGGACACGCCCGCTGGTTTCCGCCCCCATACGGTCAATTTCGGCCAGATAGGCGGCCTGCCAGCGTTCCTGATCTATATTGGCCGAGACATGGCTGTTGAAATCGCAATAGGGGCATTTCGACTGGCAAAACGGCCAGTGCAGATAGAGGCCGAAGCCACCGTTCCGCCAGTCTTCCATCACGCGCCCTTCAGTGCGGTGACTTCGATTTCCACCAGCATTTCAGGGCGGATCAAACCTGCAACGACCATGGTCGCGGCCGGACGGATATCGGCAAAAACCTCACCCAACGCCGGGATCAGATCATCGACCAACGCGGCATCTGTGACCGTGTATTGCACACGCACCACGTCGGCCATTTCAAAGCCGCCGTCAGCCAGTGCCTTGGCAATCGTGGCAAAACAATTGCGCGCCTGATCGGCGATACCGGCAGGCATGACGCCATCGGCCCCGTATCCGGTGGTGCCGGACACAAAACACCAATCGCCTTTTACGACGGCGCGGGAATAGCCCATTTTCGTTTCGAACGGCGAACCGGAAGAGATCAGCTTCATGAAAAACATCCTTTGACGAGTTTGCGGAAGGCATCGGCACGATGCGAGATTTCGTTTTTCTGCTCGGCCGACATCTCGCCCAGTGTCATCTCAAAACCGTCGGGTTGGAAGATGGGATCATAGCCATGTCCCTCGGCCCCGCGCATGGGCCATACGACGCGGCCATCCAGTCGCCCCACAAAAACTTCGTCATGGCCGTCGGGCCAGGCAAGGACCAAGGTCGCATTGAACTGGGCGGTCCNGGGGAAGGGGGCATTCGCTGCCTCCAGCTTCTCCCAGACCAGCCCCATGGCCATTTTGAAATCACGCCCGTTCGGGGTTTCGGCCCAATCGGCGGTATAGACGCCGGGGGCACCGTCCAATGCATCGATGGTGATGCCGCTGTCATCGGCCAGTGCCGGCAAACCGGTGGCCTTGGCGGCGGCATGGGCCTTTATCCGGGCATTCCCGACAAAGGTCGTTTCGGTCTCGGGCGGATCGGGCAGGTCGTGATCGCGGTTGCTTTCCACCGAAATGCCATAGGGGGCAAGCAGGGCCCGCATTTCGGCCAGCTTTCCGGCATTGCCGGTCGCAAACAGGATACGGTCGCCGGAAAATGCTCTCATGCAAGGGCTGCCTTCTGTGCTGCAACCAGCGCATCGGTGCCAGCCTCGGCCAGATCCAGCAGCTCGTTCATTTCCGTGCGGGAAAAGGTTGCCCCTTCGGCCGACATCTGGATCTCGATCAGCCTTTTCGACCCGGTCAGGATGAAATTGCCATCGGTACCCGCTGCGGAATCCTCGGCGTAATCCAGATCCAGCAAGGGTTGCCCTGCATAGATCCCGCAGGAAACGGCAGCCACGTGGTCGATCACCGGGTCCGAAACGATTGCGCCGGTCTTCATCAGCTTGTTGATCGCCAGGCGCAATGCAACCCAACCACCGGTGATGGCGGCGCAGCGGGTTCCTCCGTCGGCCTGCAGCACATCACAGTCGATGGTGATCTGGCGTTCACCAAGTGCGCTGCGGTCGATCCCTGCACGAAGGGCCCGGCCGATCAGGCGCTGGATTTCCTGTGTGCGGCCCGATTGCTTGCCTGTCGCCGCCTCACGCCGGTTCCGGCTGGTTGTCGCGCGGGGCAGCATGCCGTATTCCGCAGTGACCCAGCCAAGACCGGTATTGCGCAAGAACGACGGCGGGCGATCTTCGATCGAGGCAGAACACAGAACATGCGTATCCCCCATCTTGATCAGGCACGAGCCTTCGGCATGTTTCATGACGCCTGTCTCAATGGAAACATCGCGCATCTGGTTCAGGGAACGGCCGGAGGGACGCATGGAAAACTCCTGTATCTACTGGCTGTCAGATACCGTCTGGGGGGGCAATGATGCAACCCGCATTGACGTTTGCGGTTGTCACCCCCTAATTGATGGATATGCCAGATACACGACAGATCCTTTCCGATATGAACGAACGCTCCCGCGATGTTTTCCGTCGGGTGGTGGAGGGATATCTCGATAGCGGTGAGCCGGTCGGATCCCGTACGCTGACACGGGTACTGAACGAACGGGTCAGCGCGGCCACCGTACGGAACGTGATGCAGGATCTGGAAATTCTGGGCCTGCTGGATAGCCCGCATGTCTCTGCCGGGCGCGTACCCACCCAACTGGGCCTGCGGATGTTCGTGGATGGGCTGCTGGAAGTGGGAGAGGTGTCGGTAGAGGATCGGGAGAAGATAGACGCCAGCGGCGGCGCCCCCGATATCACCAGCCTGATGAACCGCGTCGGAAAGACACTGTCGGGCATCACCCGCGGGGCCAGTCTGGTTCTGACACCCAAACACGAGGCCCCGATCCGCCATATCGAATTCGTGCAGCTGGGTACGGACCGGGCGCTGGTGGTGCTGGTTTTCGCGGATGGCAGTGTCGAGAACCGTGTCTTCACCCCACCGCCCGGACAGACATCCTCCTCCATGCGCGAGGCGGCCAATTTCCTGAATGCCCTTGCCGATGGCCGGACGCTGAGTGAATTGCGCCAGAATATCGTGCAGGATATGACACGGCGGCGGCAGGAGATCGACACATTGGCGCAGGCGCTGGTCGATGCGGGCCTTGCGCTGTGGGAAAACCCCGGCGAACAGTCCGAACGGCTGATCGTCCGCGGTCAGGCCAATCTGCTGGAAGGGGACGCCCGCGATGTGGACCGCATCCGCAGCCTGTTCGAGGATCTGGAAATGAAGCGCGACATCGCCGAATACCTGCATCTGGCCGAAGCAGGCGACGGGGTGCGTATTTTTATCGGGTCGGAGAACAAGCTTTTCTCACTTTCGGGTTCCTCTCTGGTGGTCTCTCCCTATATGAACGCCGATCGTAAGATTATCGGTGCGGTCGGGGTTATCGGCCCGACGCGGCTCAATTATGGTCGCATCGTGCCGATTGTCGATTATACCGCGCAACTGGTCGGACGCCTTGTATCTGAACGGGGCAAAGGATGAAAAACATGACGCAAGACGACAAGAAAGACGACATGACGGATACCAGCGAATTCATGGAAGATATGCCCGAGCAGGATTCGGAACTGGAAACGCTGCGTGCCGAACGCGACGAGATGCGTGACCGCTGGATGCGGGCATTGGCCGATGCGGAAAACTCGCGCAAGCGGGCCGATCGTGACCGGCGTGAAGCCGAGAACTATGGCAGCACCCGTCTGGCACGCGATCTTCTGCCCGTGCATGATAACCTGCGCCGCGCGCTGGATGCCGCGACCGAAGAACAGCGCGCCGAATCGGCAGCATTTTTCGAGGGCGTCGAACTGACCATGCGCGAACTGCTCAATGTCATGGACAAGCATGGCGTGAAGGCTGTCAGCCCGAAGGTCGGTGACAAATTCGATCCGCAAAACCACGAGGCGATGTTCGAGGCCCCGGTGCCCGGCACGGTCGCGGGTAACATCATTCAGGTGATGACCGAAGGGTTCATGCTGCACGACCGGCTGCTGCGTCCGGCGCAGGTTGGCGTATCCTCCACCCCTGCATGACAGATCTGAAAAAGGCGCCCCATGAGGGCGCCTTTTTTGTATCAGACCAGACCGCGCAATTCATAGATCAGGGCCAGCGCCTGCATCGGTGTCAGATCATCAGGCTGCAACTCTGCCAGGCGGGCCTCTATGCCGGATCTGGCAGGCGCGGGGGCTGCAACGGGCGCAGGCGGAACGCGGAACAGGGGAAGGTCATCCAGCAGGGCCTCCTTGCGCTGCCCGTTCCTGTCGCCCGCTTCCAGCGTCTCCAGCACTGTTCTGGCCCGCTCGATCACGGCCGGGGGCAGCCCGGCCAGTCGCGCCACCTGCACCCCGTATGACCGGTCCGCAGCGCCCTTCTTCACCTCGTGCAGGAATACGACATCCCCGTCCCATTCGCGCACGGTCACGGTGGCATTTTCCACTCCGTCCAGCTTCTGCGACAGGGCCGTCATCTCATGGTAATGTGTGGCGAACAGGGCGCGACACCGGTTGCTGTCATGCAGATGCTCCAATGTGGCCCATGCAATCGACAGCCCGTCATATGTGGCCGTTCCGCGTCCGATCTCGTCAAGGATGACCAGCGCCCGATCATCCGCCTGATTCAGGATCGCGGCGGTTTCCACCATTTCCACCATGAAGGTGGACCGGCCCCGCGCCAGATCATCCGCCGCGCCCACGCGGCTAAACAACTGGCTGACCAGACCGATATGCGCCGATTTCGCAGGCACAAAGCTGCCCGCCTGCGCCAGCAGGGCCATCAGGGCATTCTGCCGCAGGAATGTGGATTTACCGGCCATGTTCGGGCCGGTCAGCAGCCAGATCGCGGGCGTTCCTTTGTCGGTCAGGCCGCAGTCATTGGCCACAAAGGCCTCTCCCTTGCGGCGCAGCGCCCGTTCCACCACGGGGTGCCTGCCGCCGGTTATGACAAAGGCGCGGCTGTCATCCACGCGCGGTTCCACCCAATCCTCGGCAGCGGCCAGAWCGGCCAAGGCTGCGGCCACATCCAGCACGGCCAGCGCCCGCGCGGCAGTCCCTATGGCTGCTGCGGCTTCCATGATTGCCCCGCGCAGCGCCGTAAAATGGCGCTTCTCGATTTCCAGCGCATGGTTGCCGGCGTTCAAGATGCGTGTTTCCATCTCTGACAGTTCGACGGTGGTAAAGCGAATCTGGTTCGCGGTGGTTTGCCGGTGGATGAAGCCTGCATTCCGCAGCGTGGCCTCATGTGCGGTCGTTGCCTCGATAAAATATCCAAGCACGTTGTTATGCTTGATCTTCAGGCTGCCGATTCCGGTCTGTGCCACGTAATCCGCCTGAAGCCGCGCAATGACCCCGCGGCCTTCGTCCCGCAGGCGGCGGGTTTCGTCCAGCTCGGCATCGAACCCTTCCGCAATAAAACCACCGTCCCGCGCCAGAAGCGGCGGCTCCGCCACAAGGGCTTCTTCCAAACGCAGCCGGATCGCATCATGCCCCTTCAGGGCCGAAACGGCATCGGCCAGATGCGGCGGCGCGCCCTCCAGAACCACCAGTGCGGCCTGTGCCAGACCGGCGCGGATCTGTGCCATATCGCGCGGGCCGGCCCGTTCCAGTGCGACGCGTGACAGGGCGCGGTCCATATCCGGCACGTGCCGCAGACGGGCGCGCAGGTCCTCACGCTGGCGGGGGTGGTCCACCAGAAACCGCACCGCCTCCAGACGTGCATGGATCGTACCCAGATCACATGAGGGGGCGGCAAGCCGCCGTTCCAGCAGCCGCGCCCCGGGGGCGGTTACCGTTCTGTCCATCGCGGCCAGCAGGGAGCCTTCACGACCACCGGTCAGTGATTGCGCAATTTCCAGATTGCGGCGGGTCGACGGGTCGATATGCAGGGCGGCGCCCGGTGTTTCGCGCACGGGCGGCTGCAACAGCGGCAGCTTGCCGCGCTGCGTCAGGTCCAAGTAATCGACCAGGGCCCCGAGGGCGGCCACCTCTGCCCGGCTAAAGGGCGCAAAGGCCTCGAGTGATCCAACCTTCCAGAGGGCGCGCAGACGTTTATCGGCCCCCGCACTGTCGAAACTGGCGCGGGACAGGGGCGTGACGGCAGCATCCACCTCTGACAGAAGGGCGGCCATCTCCACCTCCTGGGCGTCGGCCACCAGAATCTCGCGCGGGGCAAGGCGGGCCAGTTCCGGCAGCAGCCGTGGCAGGGGGCAGGGCATCACGCGCATCTCACCGGTGGAGATGTCTGTCCATGCAAGCGCGCCTTCACCGCGCACCTCGGCCCACGCCACCAGATAGTTGTGGCGGCGCGCCTCCAGCAACGCATCCTCGGTCAGGGTGCCGGGGGTGACCAGCCGTACGACCTCGCGCCGGACCACGGATTTGTAGCCGCGTTTCTTCGCTTCGGCCGGATCCTCCATCTGCTCGGCGATCGCCACGCGAAACCCCTTGCGGATCAGCCCCAGCAAATAGCTTTCGGCGGCATGATGCGGCACACCGCACATGGCGATATCCTCGCCCAGATGTTTGCCGCGTTTGGTCAGGGCGATATCCAGCGCCTCTGCCGCCATGACGGCATCGTCAAAGAACATCTCGTAAAAGTCGCCCATGCGGTAGAACAGCAGTGCGGCGGGGTGTTCTGCCTTGATCTGCAGATATTGCGCCATCATCGGCGTCGGCTCGGTCATGCTGTCCTCCGGTCTGTCGCGCCTTGTCATACGCGTTGCGCGCGGTTGCCGCAACGCGGGCAGCGGGATATGCACGTTGCAATCACATAAGCGGAGCTGCCCCATGTCGCGCATGAAGATCACCCCCGAGGAGGCGCTTGCCTACCATCTGGACCCCACGCCGGGTAAGTACGAGGTTGTGGCAACCACGCCGATGACCACGCAGCGCGATCTGTCCCTTGCCTATTCTCCGGGGGTGGCCGTGCCCGTGCAGGCCATCGCCGATAACCCCGAAACCGCCTATGACTATACGGTAAAGGGCAATATGGTGGCGGTCATCTCCAATGGGACGGCCATCCTCGGGATGGGCAATCTGGGCGCGCTGGCATCCAAGCCGGTGATGGAGGGCAAGGCCGTCCTGTTCAAACGCTTTGCCGATGTGAATGCGATCGATATCGAACTGGCGACCGAAGACGCCGATGAAATCATCAAGGCGGTCAGCCTGATGGGGCCGACCTTCGGCGGCATCAACCTTGAGGATATCAAGGCGCCCGAGTGTTTCATTATCGAAAGCCGTCTCAAGGAAATCATGGACATTCCCGTTTTCCATGATGACCAGCACGGCACCGCGGTGATCTGCGCCGCGGGCCTGATCAATGCGCTGGCGATCTCGGGCAAGAAGATCGAGGATGTGCGCATCGTGCTGAACGGGGCCGGGGCCGCAGGGATCGCCTGTCTGGAGTTGCTGAAATCCATGGGCGCGCGCCATGACAACTGCATCATGTGCGATACCAAGGGTGTGATCTATGCCGGTCGCACCGAGGGCATGAACCAGTGGAAATCGGCCCATGCCGCCAATACTGACCTGCGGACGCTGGAACAGGCGATGGATGGCGCGGATGTCTTCCTTGGTGTTTCGGCCAAGGGGGCGGTGACGCAGGATATGGTCCGCTCGATGGCCCCGGATCCTGTCATCTTTGCCATGGCCAACCCCGACCCCGAAATCACCCCCGAGGATGCGCAGGCCGTGCGCCCCGATGCGATCATGGCAACCGGCCGGTCGGATTACCCCAATCAGGTAAACAATGTTCTGGGCTTTCCGTATCTGTTCCGTGGCGCGCTGGACATTCATGCCCGTGCCATCAATGACGCCATGAAAATCGCCTGCGCCGAGGCCCTGGCCAAGCTGGCCCGTGAAGATGTGCCGGACGAGGTCGCCGCAGCCTATGGCCGTGAACTGACGTTCGGCCGCGATTATATCATTCCGACCCCGTTCGACCCACGCCTTATCCATATGATCCCGCCGGCCGTTGCGCGGGCAGGTATGGAAACCGGCGTCGCCCGTCGCCCGATCACCGATATGGCCGCCTATGAACTGTCGTTGAAATCGCGGATGGATCCGACCGCAAGCATCCTGCAGGGCGTGCATGCGCGTGCAAAGAATGCACAGGCCCGGATGATCTTTGCCGAAGGGGATGAGCCGCGCGTTCTGCGGGCAGCCGTTGCCTATCAGCGTGCCGGTCTGGGGCAGGCATTGGTGGTGGGCCGTGAGGCCGACGTAAGGCAGAAGCTGGAAACCGCAGGGCTGGGCGATGCCGTATCCGAACTGCAGGTGGTGAATGCCGCCAACAGCCCACATTTGGATGAATACAAGACATTCCTGAGCCAGCGGTTGCAACGAGAGGGGTTCGATTCCCACGATATCCGCCGTCTGGTGGGGCGCGATCGGCATGTCTTTTCGGCGCTGATGCTGGCGATGGGGCATGGTGACGGCCTTGTCACGGGGGTCACGCGTAAATCGGCCCATGTCCTGTCCGCCATCAACCATGTGTTCGATGCGGCACCGGGCCAGGGGGCGGCGGGTGTGACGGCGCTGCTGCACAAGGGCAGGATTCTGCTGATTGCCGATACGCTGGTGCATGAATGGCCGGAAGCCGAGGATCTGGCGACCATCGCCGAGCGCGCCGCCGCCGTTGCCCGCGATCTGGGGCTGGTTCCGCGTGTGGCCTTCGTCTCCTTCTCCACCTTCGGGTCCCCGAAATCCGAACGGTCAGCCAAACTGGCACAAGCGCCAAAGGTGCTGGATGCGCGGGGTGTGGATTTTGAGTACGAAGGCGAAATGACGGTCGATGTCGCGCTGAACCCCGCACAGATGGCGCAATATCCGTTCTGTCGCCTTACCGGGCCCGCCAATATCCTTGTCGTGCCGGCGCGCCATTCGGCCTCCATCTCTGTAAAGCTGATGCAGGAAATGGCGGGTGCAACGGTGATCGGCCCGATCCTGACGGGGGTAGCAAAACCGATCCAGATCTGTTCCACCACTGCTAGCGTGAATGACATCCTGAACATGGCTGTCATGGCCGCCTGCAAGATCGGCAGATAATGGCAGTCTGGAATTTCGGTTCGATCAACCTTGATCATGTGTACCGCGTGCCGCATCTTGTGGCGGCGGGCGAAACGCTGGCTGCCCAAAGCTATGATGTGGGGCTGGGCGGCAAGGGGGCCAACCAGTCCGTTGCAGCCGCCCGTGCGGGCGCGCTTTGTCACCACATCGGGGCAGTCGGCACCGATGGCGTCTGGGCGCGTGAGGCATTGGCCGGATATGGCGTCGATGTCACCCATGTAGCGGTCGGAGAGGTTCCGACCGGCCATGCCATCATCACCGTCGATGATCAGGGGGAAAACGCCATTGTGCTGTATCCCGGTGCAAATCAGGCGCCGGGGGCAACCATCCTGACCGCATTGGAAGGTGCAGGCGCAGGCGATCTGCTGCTGCTGCAGAATGAAACGGCCCGCCAGGCCGAGGCGGCTGCACTGGCAGCGGCACGCGGAATGGCCGTGGTCTATTCCGCAGCCCCTTTTGATGCGCAGGCCGTGCGGGATGTCCTGCCGTATCTGGGTTTGCTGATGATGAACAAGGGCGAAGCAGAGGCCCTGCGCACCGCAATGGGGATGTTGCCAGAGGTGGATATGATCATCACCCATGGCGCAGCAGGGGCCGAATGGCTGGGAAGCAGGGCGCTGCATGTTCCCGCATTCAAGGTGACCGCCGTTGATACGACCGGTGCTGGCGATTGTTTTGCAGGAACACTGGCAGCGGCGCTGGATGCAGGATTGCCGGCCGAGGCCGGTATGCGCCGGGCGGCGGCAGCGGCGGCGTTGCAGGTTACCCGCGAGGGGGCGGCCGCCGCGATGCCCGCGGCGGCCGAGGTCGATGCCTTTCTGGGCCGGACCTGATTACTTCGTCCGCGCGTTGCGCGTCGCCAGCAGTTTCAGGCGCAGCGCGTTCAGGCGGATGAAGCCTTCGGCGTCCTTCTGGTCGTAGGCACCGGCATCTTCCTCGAATGTCACATGCGCCTCGGAATACAGCGAATGATCGGACCAGCGGGCAACCGTACGGGCCGATCCCTTGTACAGTTTCACACGAACCGTTCCCGAGACATGCTCTTGCGACTTGTCGATCAGGGCCTGCAGCATTTCCCGCTCGGGCGAGAACCAGAAGCCGTTATAGATCAGCTCGGCATAGCGCGGCATGATCGAATCCTTCAGGTGGCCCGCACCCGAATCCAGCGTGATCTGTTCGATGCCGCGGTGTGCTTCCAGCAGGATCGTACCGCCCGGGGTTTCGTAGATGCCGCGTGACTTCATCCCGACAAAGCGGTTTTCAACCAGATCCAGACGGCCGACGCCATGTGCGCCGCCCAGTTCGTTCAGGCGGGTCAGGATGGTCGCGGGGGACATCGCCTCGCCGTTAATGGCAACGGCATCTCCCTTTTCAAAGGTGATTTCCACGATCTCGGGAGTATCCGGCGCCTGCTCCGGCGATACGGTGCGCTGGTAGACGTATTCGGGGGCTTCATCCCCCGGATTCTCCAGCACGCGGCCTTCGGATGATGTGTGCAGCAGGTTGGCATCTACGCTGAACGGCGCTTCGCCCCGCTTGTTCTTGGCAATCGGGATCTGGTTCTGCTCGGCAAATTCCAGAAGCTTGGTACGGCTGGACAGGTCCCATTCACGCCATGGCGCGATTACCTTGATATTGGGGTTCAGCGCATAGGCCGAAAGCTCGAACCGGACCTGATCGTTGCCTTTGCCCGTGGCGCCGTGGGATACGGCATCGGCCCCGGTTTCACGCGCAATCTCGACCAGACGCTTGGAAATGAGCGGGCGCGCGATAGAGGTGCCCAGTAGATACAGGCCCTCGTACAGCGCATTGGCGCGGAACATCGGGAATACGAAATCACGCACGAATTCCTCGCGCACATCCTCGATGTAGATGTTCTCGGGCTTGATGCCCAGCATCACGGCCTTTTCACGGGCGGGTTCCAATTCCTCTCCCTGACCCAGATCAGCGGTGAAGGTCACCACTTCGCAGCCGTATTCGGTCTGCAACCATTTCAGGATGATCGAGGTATCGAGGCCGCCAGAATAGGCAAGCACGACTTTCTTGGGCGTGGATTTCGGCTGGGACATAGGGGGCAGGCTCCGGAACTTGGGCGTGACACGTTGATCCGCGATAAGGCCTTTGTGACCTTGGGACAAGGCCTGCGGACCCAAAGCTGCCAGATTCCCCTTGAGAAGGCGCAGGCGCAGCCCTAGTGTCCGGCCATCATGACCGATTTTTCAGCCACTGTGCGTACCGCCACCGCAGCCCTGCGCGATCTGTTTCCCGAAACGCCGCTGCAGCGCAATGATTACCTCTCGGACCGCTACGGGGCCGACATCTGGCTGAAGCGCGAGGATCTGACGCCTGTGCGCAGCTTCAAGCTGCGCGGCGCCTTCAATGCCATGCGCAAGATCCGTGAACGCGATCCGTCGCAGACCCATTTCGTATGTGCCAGCGCGGGCAACCATGCCCAGGGCATGGCATTTTCCTGCCGCCATTACGGGGTGCGGGGCACGATCTTCATGCCGATCACCACGCCGCAGCAGAAAATTGCCAAGACCCGCGCCTTTGGTGGCGATCTGGTCGAGGTGGTGCTGGTGGGCGATTACTTTGACCGAACGCTGGCCTCGGCGCAGGCGTGGTGTCAGGAACAGGGGGCCTATTTCCTTGCGCCTTTCGATGATGATGATGTGATCGAGGGGCAGGCCTCCATCGGTGCGGAAATCATGGACCAGTTGGGCAAGGCACCCGACATGGTCGTGCTGTCTGTCGGGGGGGGCGGTCTGGCGTCCGGCGTCTCGCGCTTTCTGCGCGAGGTTTCGCCCGAAACGGACTTCCGCTTTGTGGAGCCTACGGGCGGTGCCAGCCTGAAGGCCGCGCTGGGCGCGGGCGCGCCCCATCGTCTGGAAACCGTTGACAGCTTTGTGGACGGGGCTGCCGTTGCCCGTCTGGGCGACCGGACCTTTGCCGCGCTGTCATGGGTGAATCCCGAAAACGTCATCCTCTGCCCAGAAGACCGTATCTGCGTCACGATGGTGGAAATGCTGAATGTCGAAGGGGTGGTTCTGGAACCTGCGGGGGCGATGGCCATCGATGCCCTGGACGATGTAGCGGATCAGATCGCAGGCAAAACCGTGGTCTGCGTCGTTTCCGGGGGCAACTTCGATTTCGAGCGTCTGCCCGAGGTCAAGGAGCGGGCACAGCGATTCATGGGGCGCAAGAAATACTTCATTCTGCGGATGCCGCAACGCCCCGGCGCGCTGCGTGATTTCCTTATGATCCTTGGCCCTGATGATGATATCGCGCGGTTCGAATACATGAAGAAATCGGCGCGGAACTTCGGCTCCATCCTGATCGGCATCGAAACAACCGACCCTGCAAACTTCGAACGCCTGTTCGCTGAGATGGAGGTTCAGGGATTCGGCTATCGCGACATCACCCATGATGCGACCTTGGCCGAATACCTGATCTAGGCCATTGCCGGCAGGGCGTTAAAGCCCTGCCATTTCACAGATGATCTGCCATTCGGTTTCCGTGACAGGCTGCACGGACATGCGGGAATTCTTGACCAGCACCATGTCGGCAAGGCGCGGATCGGCCTTTACCGCCTCCAGTGTCACGGGTGTCTTCACCGGCTGGACCGCGCGGATCGTCACGCAATCCCAGCGCGGATCCTCGGAGGTGCTGTCGGGCGCGCTCAGGCCACAGACCTCCACGATGCCCACAACCTCCTTGCCGACGTTGGAGTGATAAAAGAACCCGCGATCCCCCAGAACCATGGCGCGCATGTTGTTACGCGCCACATAGTTCCGAACGCCGGTCCATTCCTCGCCTTCCTCTCCCTTGGCAACCTGCTGGTCCCAGCTCCATGCGTCGGGTTCGGATTTGAAAAGCCAGTAGGCCATCAGCCAATCACCTTTTTCCATTCCTGAATTTCAACCGATTGGAACAGCCCCGCCTTGGCATAGGGATCCGCCCCGGCCCAGGCTCTTGCCGCGTCCAGATCCGCGACATCAAGGATCACCAGAGAGCCTGTCATCTCACCCGCCTCGTTCATGAACGGGCCTGCCAGAAAGACGACCCCCGTTGCCTCGGCATAGGCCAGATGGTCCGTCCGGTTTTCCTGACGTACGGTCAGGGCACCGGGTTTGTCCTTGCAGATGAGGGCTACGAGCATTGTGTCCATCCTATCGGGTTCAGGCTTTGGCCCCTTTGCGGCCAGAGCCGATCAGCGGGTTTGCTGTCGGGTCCAGTGGCCAGCGGGGGCGGGCCACCAAATCGGCGGGATCGATCGATCCCGCGCGGAATTTCTCGATCCCGGCATGCGCGATCATTGCCGCATTGTCGGTACAAAGAGAGAGGGGAGGCGCAATCAACGTGCCCCCGGCCTCCACGGCAACGGCCTGCAGCCGCGTACGGATCAGGGTATTGGAGGCAACACCGCCTGCTACGGCCAGAACCGGCGAAGGCCTGTCAAACAGCGCCAGCGCGCGGCGGGTTTTTTCGGCCAGAACATCGGCAACTGCAGCCTGGAACCCAGCGCATATATCGGCGCGATCCTGTGCATAAAGCCCGCCCTGCGCCGCGACCAATCGGTCCCGTTCCCGCAGCAATGCGGTTTTCAGCCCGGAAAAGCTCAGATCACATCCCGGGCGATCCAGCAGTGGGCGGGGAAAGGAGAACCGCTTCGGATCCCCGCTTTCTGCTTGTCCGGCCACGGCGGGGCCACCGGGTTGCGAGAGCCCCAGCAGCTTTGCCGTCTTGTCAAAGGCTTCACCCGGGGCATCGTCGATCGACCCGCCAAGCCTTGTGAACTTTTCGGGGCCATGCACGATCAGGAACTGGCAATGTCCGCCCGAAATCAGCAGCATCAGATAGGGGTAGGGGGTATTGTCGCTCAGGCGGGGTGTCAGCGCATGGCCTGCCAGATGGTTCACCCCCACCAGCGGCAGCCCCGTCGCCGCGGCCAGTCCGCGCGCGCACATCACGCCCGACAGGACACCGCCGATCAGCCCCGGCCCCGAGGTAACGGCAATCCCGTCCAGATCCGAAAGCGTTATGCCCGCCTGCTCCAAGGCTTGCTCGACACAGATATCCAACCGCTCGGCATGGGCCCGGGCCGCAATTTCAGGCACCACACCGCCGAAATCGGCATGCAGCGCCACTTGGCCCTCCACCACCGAGGATAGGATGCAAGAGCGGTCAGCCGCGCGCACCACAGCTGCGGCTGTATCGTCACAGCTGCTTTCGATGCCCAAAAAGGTAAGTGTGCCGGTCATAGCGCGCCCGTTGCGTGGGATTGGGGGCAGATGTAACCTGCCCGTCATGTTCCCGCAATGCCGCGCGCCAATCCTGCTGACCCGCCCCGCTGCGCAATCCGCGGCATTCCTGCGCATGCTGGGCGATGTGCCTGCTGTGATATCCCCGTTGACCGAGCCTGTGGTGCTTTCTGCGCATCTTCCCGATGCGGCTGCCGTCATCTTTACCTCGGGCACGGCCATTGCGGCGCTGGGGAATGTCCGGCCCGCCCGGCGTGCGTGGTGCGTGGGGGACAGGACGGCAGAGCTTGCCCGGGAGGCGGGATATGAGGCGCGCTCTGCCGCGGGAAATGCCGATGATCTGGTGGCGGCCATTCTGGCATCGGGTGATTCGGGTCCGCTGCTGCATGTACGGGGGCGTGCCAGCCACGGGAATGTTGCCCAAAGATTGAGCGATGCCGGATGTACGACGCATGAGGCCGTTGTCTACGATATGCGCCCCGTTCCATTGTCGCAGGCCGCGCGGGACCTGCTGCAGCAGGCCGGGCCGGTCATTGTACCATTGTTTTCCCCTGCAGGAGCCGTACGCTTGGCCAAAGAGCTGGGGGCACCCCTCGCATCCCTGTATCTGGCATGCCTGAGCGGGGCCGTCGCACAACGGGCCCCTGCCGCTGCACAAACCCTGATTGCCGCAAGGCCGGATGCGGCTGCAATGCGCGATCTTGTCCTTGCGATGCGAAAGGCTTGAGACATCAGCGCCATCGGACTAGTTTCAAAAGCAACAAGCGTGGCTGAATTGCAGTCACACACTGAAAAATTGAAAGGCACGGCATGGCAAAAGACGACTCCCGCCCCGAGAAAGCGGCCTCCGAGGCGAAGGATGTCTCCGCCAAGCCGTCCACTGCGACGGCCCCTGCCGGAGTGACGACGACGCCTGCAGCCACAGACAAACCCGTGGAAACGGCTGCCGACAAACCGGCCACAGCCGCAAAGCCGTTCGAAAAGCCAAAACCCGAGGCCAAGCCCGAGCCGGCCGCCAAGAAAACCGAAGTGAATACCGAATCCTCCGGCCCGCGTCCGGGTGAGCCGCCGAAACTGACCAAACCTGCCGAGCCGCATGCAACCCACACCTCGGAACGCCCGGTCTTTCTGCCCCTGGTTCTGGGCGGGGTGATTGCTGCCGTGCTTGGGTTCGGTCTGGCAAAATGGATCCCGGGCGGCTGGCCCATTCAGGACAACGCCCCGCTGCAGGCGGAAATCCAGCGTCAGGCCCAAGAGATCACGTCGCTTCGTGACCGCGTTGCCTCTATGACCATGCCAAATCTCTCTCCTCTGGAAGAGCGTCTGACCGCATTGGAACAGGCAAGCGGCACCACCCCCGAGGTTCAGGCGCAACTGGATGATCTGCGTGCCCGGATCGAGAGCGGTACGATTGCGCCGGACCTGCAACAGGCCATCGACCAGACGCAGCGTGAACTGGCGGATGCCCGCGCGCAGGCCGAACAGTTGCAGCAGCAGGCCGTGGAAACCGCACGGGGAACCACCGTATCTGCTGCGCTGGCACGGATTGCGGGGGCCATCGACGGTGGCACCCCGTTTGGTGCGGCAATCGAGGATCTTCGCAGCGCCGGGGTCGAAATTCCAGCCGCGCTGGGCGATGCCGCAACCGGTGTCCCATCGCTCAACGCGCTGGAGCAGGATTTCCCCGAAGCTGCCCGCAAGGCGCTCGACGCGTCCTTGCGCGCGGACAGCGGGGCAAGCTGGACTGATCGGGCTGGGGCATTCTTCCGGGCGCAGACCGGTGCACGGTCCCTGACCCCGCGTGAAGGGAATGGCGCGGACGCGATCCTGTCCCGTGCGGAATCCGCACTTCGTGGCGGTGATGTGGCAGGTGCCTTGGCGGAAATCGGCAATCTTTCTCTGGAGGGGCAGGCTGCCATGTCGGATTGGCGGGCCGATGCCGAAAAACGCACGGCGGCGGTCAACGCCCTTTCAGAAATGTCCTCCGGTGGGGAGGCGCAATAAATGCTCTGGTCCCTTATCAAGATCCTTGTCTTCATCGCGGTCATTGCCGTCCTGAGCCTGACAGCAAGCTGGATGCTGGACAACGGCACAGGGGTCCGCTTTGCGGTATCCGGATGGGAATTCACGCTGGGACCGGTGCAGGTTCTGATCGCCGCGCTGGTTCTGGTGGTCCTGCTTTGGATCGTGCTGAAGCTGGCCGGTGTTCTGGTGGCATTTCTGCGGTTCCTGAACGGCGATGAAACAGCGCTGAGCCGTCATTTCCATCGCAACCGTGAGGCCAAGGGCCGGGAAGCCCTGGGGGATGCCATTCTGGCTCTGGCCTCTGGTGAGCCCAAGCTGGCATTGAGCCGTGCCGAAAAGGCACACAAGCTGATGGATGACCCGGACATCACCACCTTGGTTCTTGCCCAGTCCGCCGAGCAGGCGGGCGACCGGCAGAAAGCCGAGGATGCATGGAAACGTTTGCTGGGCCATCAGCGCACCCGCTTCGTCGGCATTCGCGGCCTGCTGCGTCAGAAGCTGGACGAAGGGGATACGGGAACGGCGCTCAAACTGGCGGAACGTGCCTTTGCGCTGAAGCCGAAGCATCCGGAAACACAGGATGTGCTGCTGAAGTTGCAGGCGGAAA
This sequence comes from Falsirhodobacter sp. alg1, assembly GCF_000739715.2. Classification (GTDB taxonomy): domain Bacteria; phylum Pseudomonadota; class Alphaproteobacteria; order Rhodobacterales; family Rhodobacteraceae; genus Falsirhodobacter. Next base: position 214,800 of record NZ_BBJC02000001.1, read on the forward strand.
ACTCCGATTGGCAGGGTGCCCGTCAGACGCTGGAAGCCAAGCGCAAAAGCGGGGCCTTGCCCAAGGCCGTCTATCAGCGGCGCGATGCGGTGCTCGCGTTGCAGCAGGCCCGGACGATCATGGAGGACAATGCCTCTATCGAAGCCCGCGAGGCCGCCATTGAAGCCAACAAGCTGTCGCCGGATCTGATTCCGGCCACCGTTCTGGCGGCGCGTACCTATATCGCGCAGGGCAATACGCGCCATGCCACGCGGATGCTGCGCAAGGCATGGGAGGTGCAGCCGCACCCCGATCTTGCCGCCGCCTTTGCCGAGATTGCTCCTGACGAAACCCCGCAGGAACGGGTCAAGCGATTCACCCCGCTGACCGAGGTGCATGCCGAAAACCCCGAGGCAATGATGCTGAAGGCGGAGCTGGCCATTGCTGCGGAAAACTTCCCCGAGGCGCGCCGGGCCATTGGCCGTTTGCCCTATGACCACCCCACGGTCCGTTCGTTGACGATCATGGCTGCGATCGAACGCGGCGAAGGGGCCGAGGACGGGGTTGTTCGCGGCTGGCTGACCCGCGCCCTGACGGCACCGCGGGGTCCGCAATGGTGCTGTGACAATTGCCAGACGGTTCATGCCCAATGGGCACCGTTCTGTGATCAGTGCAGCGGTTTCGATACGCTGTCGTGGCGTGAACCTGCAGATACCGCAGGGCCAAGTGCGACGGGGACAGAACTTCTTCCGCTGATCGTGGGAAGCCCGAAGGCTGCAAATGCCACGGTGGTCACGCCTGCTGCCGACACACCCGAAGTTGCAGAAACCGAAAAACCTGCAAATTAGGGCTTCACGACTGTGGTCGGGGGTGCTAAATCCCCGCCACCAGCGCCGGTGTAGCTCAGCTGGTAGAGCACATCATTCGTAATGATGGGGTCGGGGGTTCGAGTCCCTTCACCGGCACCACTTTCCCAAAAGGGAAAGGCCAGCACAAAAAGACCGCCCTATGGGCGGTCTTTTGCATTACAGCACCCTATACCCCGTGCCCTGCCATGCCACGATAGACAACGACAGCATACCGGCACAGCACATCGGTTTCATTCCGGAAGATGCAATCGTTCGGGGGCCCGAGTTCCAGACAATCCCCTTCGGCCATCTCGTGCCGGGTCTGCCCTTCGATGAAAACGAGATTCCCTTCCAGCACCCAAACCAGATGTGTCCGGTTCAGATAGACCGAGGCGGGAAACGAGGCTTGCTTTCCAGCGGGAAAATCAACGCTGACGATATCGATAGGGGCCGCCGTGCCGGGGGAGACATGCCTGCGCAGATAGCCTGTTACCGGGTCCTGCCAGATGGGTTGGTCCGCCTTGCGCAACAGTTGGCCGTCCTGCATTTCGGCGCGCACCATCAGGGTGGACATGGTGATCCCGAAGGCCCCGGCCAATCGTGCCAAAAGGGTTGCCGTCGGACTGGCGCCCCCGCGCTCCACCTTATGGATCATGGCGCGCGAGACACCGGATTTTTCTGCCAGATCGGTCAGGGACCAACCGCGCAGTTCACGCTCTATCTTGATCCGCGCCCCGATGCGTTTGTCCACATTGTCTATCATTCGCCGCTCCGCATCCCGATACGATCACCTGTGTCCTCAGGAAAGAGTGCAAGCACAAGGCCGCTGGCGCTTGACGCATCGCGTGTGTTTCCTATGGTGAATTAAAGTAACACTATAATAGACGATTCGAGTCGTCAGGAACAGGGGTCCAATATGCCGCGTGAAATCCGTCTGAACGCTTTCGATATGTTTTGCCCGGGGCATATCCAGCAGGGGCTATGGACCCACCCGCAAGATCAATCCGTTCGCATGAACGACATCAGATACTGGATGGAATATGCACAGCGGCTGGAGAAGGGGTTGTTCGACGGCATCTTCTTTGCCGATGTCCTTGGGGTCTATGATGTTTTTGGCGGCAGCCCCGATGCGGCGGTGCGGAACGCGGTTCAGATCCCGGCCAATGATCCCTCCATCGTCATCCCGGCCATGGCCGCTGTGACCAAGCACCTCGGTTTCGGCATCACCTGCAATCTGACCTACGAGCAGCCGTTCCTGTTTGCCCGGCGCATGTCCACCTTGGACCATCTGACAGGCGGGCGGATCGGCTGGAATATCGTGACCGGCTATCTGGACAGTGCAGCGCGCGCGATCGGCCTGAAGGGGCAGACGGCGCATGATGACCGTTACGATCTTGCGGATGAATTCATGTCGCTGGTCTACAAGCTGTGGGAAGGGTCGTGGGACGATGATGCACTGGTGATGGATCGGGAAGCCGGCGTATTCGCAGATCCGGCCAAGGTACGCACGATCCATCACGAAGGCCCGCAGTACAAGGTGGATGCGATGCATCTCTGCTCCCCCTCGCCGCAACGGACTCCGGTTCTCTATCAGGCGGGATCATCCGATCGGGGCCGCAGGTTTGCGGGCACCCATGCGGAATGCGTGTTCGTGAACGGCCAGAAAAAGGAAGATGTGAAGGCGATCGTTTCGGACATCACCTCGCGCGCCGTGGCGAACGGGCGCGCAGCCGAAGATATCAAGCTGTTTCTGGGGGCCACCCTGATCATTGGCCGGACAGAGGCAGAGGCGCAGGAGAAATTCGCCGAATACCGCCGCTATGCCAGTTCCGAGGCGGCCCTGGTCCATGCGGCAGCGTCGATGGGGATCGACTTTTCCAGATACGATCTGGACGAACCGATCGAGACGGGAAAAAGTCAGGCCATCGTTTCGAACATCGCCATCATGAACAAGGCCGCAGGCCCGAAATGGACACGGCGCAAACTGCTGGAGCAGATGGTTCTGGGCAGCCGCCAGACCCCATGGGTCGGTTCGGCGGAACAGATTGCCGATACCATGATCTGTTGGAGCGAGGAGACCGGCATCGCGGGTTTCAACCTGTCCCGCACGGTTACCCCGGCCAGCATTGATGATGTCATCGATATGCTGGTTCCGGTTTTGCAGGAAAGGGGGGTCTATAAAACGTCCTATACTGATGGCACATACCGTGAAAAACTGTTCGGACATGCCCGTCTGCCGGCCAGCCACACCGGCGCCAGCCATAACCGCAGCCATCTGCCGCAGTGATGTGATTGCGCGCTAGGGTGTTCGCCATTACGCAGCGCAGTGTTGATAGGGCCGATCGGCCACGGGCATCCATCCGCCCACAGGGGAATGAACATCATGGCAGGGGCGGATATGCAGGACACGACGTTCGTGCGCGACAAACGGGCCTCGTTGCTCTTGCTGCTGGCGGCGCAGGTGCTGGCGATGAGCGTGTGGTTTTCTTCGGCTGCGGCCATTGCCGATATCAAGCTGACCTATCAGATCAGCCCCGTGGCCGAGGCGCTGCTGACAAGCGCCGTCCAGATCGGATTCGTGATCGGGACGATCGTGTCGGCACTGCTGGGGCTGGCGGACCGCTATGACCCGCGCCGCCTGTTCGCCCTTTCGGCAGGCATCGCAGCGGTGGCCACCGGCACGCTGGTGGTTCTGGAGCCGACGGGCGGGGTGGTGATCGCGCTGCGCATCCTGACGGGGGTCTGCATGGCAGGGGTCTATCCTGTGGGCATGCGCCTGGCCGCGACATGGGCCAAGGGGGATATCGGGCTGTTGATCGGGCTTTTGGTCGGGGCGCTGACGCTGGGATCGGCCAGCCCGCATCTGCTGGCTGCCTTTGGCGGGCTGGGCTGGCAATCCATCTACGGAGCTGCCACCGTGGCGGCGATTGCGGCGTCGGTGCTGATCTGCTTCGTAAGGGTCGGCCCGAACATGAAACGCGCGGCCCGTATCGAATTTTCCCGCTTTTCCGAGAGCTGGCGCCGCCCGGCCGTGCGCAAGGCCAACCTCGGCTATCTTGGTCACATGTGGGAACTCTATGCCATGTGGGCATGGCTGAGCCTGTTCCTGCACCAGTCCTTTGCCGCGCGCGGTATGGAGGATGGCAATATCAAGGCGGCCACGCTGACCTTCGCCGCCATCGCATCTGGTGCAATCGGATCATGGCTGGGCGGCGTTCTGGCGGACCGATACGGGCGCACCACCGTCACAATGACGGCCATGGCCATCAGCGGACTGTGCGCGGCCACGGCAGGCTGGCTGTTCGAGGCACCTCTGTTGATGCTGGTCCCCGTCATCATCGTCTGGGGCATTACCGTCATCGCGGATTCCGCCCAGTTTTCGGCCTCGGTTGCCGAACTGGCAGAGCCGGAGGCGGTCGGTACCCTGCTGACGGTGCAAACCTGTGCCGGATTCCTGCTGACCCTGGGCAGCATCCAGATGGTCCCGCTGGTTTTGCCGCATCTGGGCTGGACGGGTGCCTTTTCGATTCTGGCCGTGGGGCCGTTTCTGGGCTGCATCGCCATGTGGCGGCTGCGCCGGGATCCCGAATCCCGCCGTCTGGCAGGCGGGCGCAGATAGCGATACATCCCGCCTGTCCAAAGGCTTGAAACCAGGCGGCGGCCTTTGATTGCGCAAGAAAAATACGGGCAACATGGTCAGGATGTCCAAGGACAAGTTGCCCAGTCCACGTTCCGGATTACGTAGCGTAACGTAACGACCGTGCTCTTTTTCGCGCAAGTAACAGCCGAGGTACCGCCATGACGGCAGAGCTTCTCGCCCGCTTTCAGTTCGCCTTTACAGTTTCATTCCACATCATCTTTCCCGCTTTTTCCATCGGGCTTGCCAGCTATCTTGCGGTGCTGAACGCGCTGTGGCTGTCAACGGGAAACCAGACCTATCTGACGCTTTTCAACCATTGGAAAAAGATCTTCGCCGTCGCCTTTGCCATGGGCGTCGTGTCGGGCATCGTGATGGCGTATCAGTTCGGTACGAACTGGTCGGTGTTTTCCGACAGGGCGGGGCCGGTCGTCGGCCCGTTGATGGCCTATGAGGTTCTGACGGCCTTCTTTCTGGAGGCGGGTTTCCTCGGGATCATGCTGTTCGGACGCAAGCGCGTGGGGGACGGGTTGCACATGTTCGCAACTGCCATGGTGGCCATCGGAACACTCATCTCCGCCACATGGATCCTGTCGGTGAACAGCTGGATGCAGACGCCGGCCGGCTTTTCCATTTCCGATACCGGCCAGTTCATCCCCGAGGATTGGTGGGCGATCGTGTTCAACCCGTCTTTCCCGTACCGGCTGGTGCATATGGTGCTGGCAGCCTTTCTCACCACCGCGCTGGTCGTCGGGGGAACAGGGGGGTACCACCTGTTGCGGGACAATTCGAACCCCGCCACGCGCAAGATGTTTTCCATGGCAATGTGGATGCTGGTCGTTGTCGCCCCCCTGCAGATCCTTGCAGGGGACCAGCATGGCCTGAATACGCTGGAACATCAGCCTGCCAAGGTCATGGCGATGGAGGGGCATTTCGACAGCCACCCTGACGGTGCGCCTTTGTATCTGTTCGGCATTCCGGATCAGGACGCGGGCGTATTGCGCTATGCCGTGGGCATTCCCAAACTTTCCAGTCTGATCCTGAAGCATTCGTTCAATGCGCCGCTGGAGGGGTTGAACACGATCCCGCGCGAGGATCAGCCCCCCGTCATGGTGGTGTTCTGGTCGTTCCGCGTCATGATCGCCATCGGCTTTGCCATGCTGGGGCTTGGCCTCTGGTCGCTGCTCGCGCGGTGGAAAGGACGGCTTTATGAATGGAGCCTGATGCACCGGGCAGCCATCGTCATGGGCCCTGCCGGGTTCATTGCCGTTCTGGCAGGCTGGATCACCACCGAGGTGGGCCGCCAGCCCTTTACGGTATACGGGTTCCTGCGCACCTCCGAAAGCCATTCGGGCCTGAACGCAAGCGCCGTCGGCACATCCCTGATCGCGTTCATCGTGGTGTATTTCTTCGTTTTCGGCGCAGGCACGTTCTACCTTCTGCGCATGATGCACAAGTCGCCGGGCACCCCGAACCTGGGTCTGCGCGACGGTCCGATCCGGACTGCCGGTATTACGCCCGGCCTGACCGAAGATCCGAAAAATCGCGAGGATTGAGACATGCTTGGATTTGACCTTTCGACGATTTGGGCGGGACTTATCGCCTTTGCCGTCCTGACTTATGTGGTGCTCGACGGCTTCGACCTCGGCGTGGGGATCCTGTTTCCCTTTGCCAAGGATGAAAAGGAACGGGACGTGATGATGAACTCGGTCGCGCCCATCTGGGACGGGAACGAGACCTGGCTCGTACTTGGCGGGGGCGGGCTGTTCGCAGTGTTTCCGCTGGCCTATTCCATCGTGATGCCGGCGCTGTACATGCCGATCATCGCCATGCTTCTGGGCCTGATCTTTCGCGGTGTGGCGTTCGAATATCGCTGGCGGACGGTCCGGTGGAAACGGCTGTGGGATTACGCCTTCTTCGGCGGTTCGTTGATGGCCGGTGTGTGCCAGGGGCTTGCCTTGGGTGGATTGGTGCAGGGGATTGAGGTGCAGGGCCGTTCCTATGCCGGCGGCACATGGGACTGGCTGACGCCTTTTTCCGTATTGGTCGGATTGGCGGTGCCCACGGGCTATGCGCTGTTGGGTGCCACATGGCTGAACATGAAGCTGGTCGGGCGGGTACAGCAGCACATGCGCAGTCTGGCCCAGCCGTTCGGGGTGGCGACGCTGCTGTTCATGGGGGCTGTCAGCCTTGCGACCCCCTTTCAGAATGACGCCTATCTGAACCGCTGGTTCGGCTGGCCGATGGAGATATGGACCGTTATCGTGCCGTTGTTGGTGCTGCTGGTGGTCTGGCGCGGCCGTAAGGGGTTGGTGCGGGGGGATGATGTAGCGCCGTTCCTTTGTGCGCTATCCTTGTTCGTGCTGGCATTCATCGGTATCGGCATCAGCTTTTTCCCGATGATGGTGCCTCCGACCCTGACCATTGCCGAGGCGGCGGCCCCCGAAAGCAGCCTGTATTTCGCTTTGGTTGGAACGCTGGTCATGGTACCGATCATCCTTGCCTATAGCGGCTACAGCTATTGGGTATTCCGCGGCAAGATCGACCCCGAAGAGGGGTACCACTGATGCGGTGGCTGCGGCGGCTGGGATGGTTCGGGTTGTTATGGCTGGGCGGCGTTCTTGCAGTGGGCATTGTCGCTTTTGCCATACGATCGGTTCTGATGTGATGCGAAGGCCTCCGTTCCGGGGGCCTTTTTCATGAAAATACACTTCCAGAATATATCATACAGAAATCTGCGGATTCCTCTGAATTCTACGTAATCCATCAGATAGGTTATTGCGTAAAATTACGGCCATACTAGTATGACCGAAGAATCAGGGAGGGTTCGTATGGAGGAAGGTGTACGCCAGCGGCGCCCGCGTCGCCTGGGCGCGCTTACGCTCGCGACAATGTCACGGGCAGAGCAGCCGCGCACAGCGACGCTGATTTATCGAGAGCTTTACGATGACATCGTGAATCTGCGTCGTCCGCCGAATACGCCATTGCCGGAACGTGATCTGTCCGCCCATTTCGGGGTCAGCAGAACGCCGCTTCGCGAAGCGCTTCTGCGATTGGCCGATGAGGGGCTGGTGGTAATCTATCCGCAGGTCGGCACGTTCGTGGCCCGCATTCCGGTGCGTGTCCTGTACGAGAGCATCAGGATCCGGCGCGCGCTGGAAGTGGTCATGGTACAGGAGGCGGCTATGAAGATGGACCGTCAGACGACCGCCAGCCTTGACGAGAACATGACCCTGATCAATGCCGCCCGGGCTGATGGCAACAATCTGGAATTCCATCGCCTTGATAACGATTTTCACCGGATCATCCGCGATTTCTCCGGTCTGCGCACGTTCATTTCGACCGTGGATACGGTGCGTGCCCAGATCGACAGGTATCGGCTGACAACGCTGCCGCAACCCGGCCGTCTGGCACGGGTGATTGAGGAGCATGTGACCATTCGTGACGGTCTGGTGGCGCGTGATGCCGCTGCCGCAGCGCAGGCGCTGGAGATGCATCTGGGCCAGATGCTGACCGAGATCGAAATGGCCGGAAACAACAATCCGGAATATTTTCTCGATGACCGGGAAGGAGAAACTCCATGACCCCCTTTGATCTGACAGGCCGTGTTGCTGTCATCACCGGTGCCAACACGGGCATAGGCCAAGGCATTGCGCTGGCTTTGGCACAGGCCGGAGCCGATATCGTCACGGTGGGCCGCTCCGCAGCGGATGAAACACTTGCGATGCTGCCGGATTCGGTCCGGCACCATGATATTCGCGCCGATCTGTCTTCGGCCGCGCCAACTGCCGGGATCGTGGAGGAGGCAATTTCCAGAATGGGCCGGATCGACATTCTGGTGAACAACGCCGGCATCATCCGCCGTGCGGATTCGGTCGATTATACCGAGGCCGATTGGGATGCGGTGATGGATACGAACCTGAAATCCCTGTTTTTCCTGGCGCAGGCCGCAGGCCGGACGATGATCGCGCAGGGCAGCGGAAAAATCATCAACATTGCCTCGCTCCTGTCATTCCAGGGGGGGATCCGCATTCCCGCCTATACGGCGGCCAAAAGCGGTGTGGCCGGTCTGACGCGCCTTCTGGCCTGTGAATGGGCTGAAAAGGGCGTCAACGTGAATGCCATCGCCCCCGGCTATATCGATACGAACAATACCACCGATCTGCGCAACGACCCCGATCGGAACGCCAGTATTCTGGCGCGCATCCCTGCGGGGCGTTGGGGCAAGCCCTCCGATATGGGCGGGGCTGCGGTGTTTCTGGCTTCTTCTGCGTCTGACTACATCAACGGGGCTGTTCTACCGGTGGATGGTGGATGGCTGGCTCGTTGATCGCTGCTTTTTTGGGAAAGCTCGATGAATGAATTACGAATTCGATTTTGCGGCCCTCGCGCCCTATTGGCAGAGCTTTCTGGCAGGCGCGTGGGTAACAATCCAGCTGACCGTGGTGTCCGTTGCATTGGGGCTGGTGATCGGCGTGCTATGCGCCGTGGCCCGCCGGTCGGGGGTTCGCAGCCTTCGTATGGCGGCGGGGGCCTATATTGAAACGGTGCGGAATACACCGTTCATCGTCCAAATTTTCTTCATATTCTTCGGCCTGTCCTCTATCGGCCTGCGCCTGCCCATCCTGTGGGCTGCGGTTTTTGCCCTAGTTATCAATGTCGGGGCCTATGCGGCGGAAATCATCCGCGCCGGGATGGATGCCATTCCTTATGGCCAGATCGAGGCGGCTGAAGCCTTGGGTCTGACCAAGTTCCAGATCTACCGTGACGTCATCATCATGCCGGCCATCGAAAAGGTGTACCCGTCGTTGACCAGCCAGTTCGTCCTGATGATGCTGACCACCTCCATCACATCGCAGATCTCGGCCGAGGAGCTGACGGGTGTGGCCAATAACATCCAGTCGAACACGTTCCGCTCGCTGGAGACATATGTGGTCGTCGGTTTGCTTTATATCGGCATTACATTTCTGATGAGGGGTGCATTCTGGGCCCTGGGCCAGATTGCCTTTCCGCGTCGGCGCAGGCTGGGGCTTCTGTGATGGGTGATTTCAGCTCCGGTCATATGATATATCTGCTGAACGGCCTCATGTGGACCGTTCTGCTTTCGATGCTGGCAATGCTGTTGGGCGGGATCGCGGGGTTTGCCGTCATGCTGGCCCGAATCTCGCAACGCCGCTGGCTACGACGGATCTCGCTGGGATATGTCCAGATCGTGCAGGGAACACCGCTGCTGATCCAGATGTTCCTGATGTACTTTGGCCTCGGCGTCGCGGGGATAGAGGTGCCTGCGCTGGTGGCCGCGGCCCTTGCGATGATGATCTACTCCTCGGCCTATCTGGGGGAAATCTGGCGCGGGTCGGTCCTGTCAATCGATAACACGCAGTTCGAAGCGGCCGAAACGCTGGCCCTGACCCGTTGGCAATCTTTGGTCGATGTGATCCTGCCGCAGGCCTTGCGGATCGCGACGCCGCCGACGGTCGGGTTTACGGTGCAGCTGGTAAAAAACACATCCCTCGCCTCGGTCGTAGGGTTCCTGGAGCTGACGCGGTCGGCTCAGGTCATCAACAACTCATTATTCGAGCCGTTCCTTGTCTTCGGTATCGCGGCGGTGCTGTATTTCGCCGTCTGCTATCCGCTGTCGCTCTGGAGCCGCATTTTGGAAAGGAAGCTCAATGCCGGCCGCCGTCAAGCTTGAGAATGTTGTTAAGAGGTTTGGCGCCCTGGAGGTATTGAAAGGCATTTCTTTCGATATCGAGGCAGGCCAGGTGGTGGCGCTAATCGGCGCCTCCGGCTCGGGCAAGTCCACGGCCCTGCGTTGCATCAACCGGTTGGAGCAGATCCAGAGCGGCACCATCGAGGTGTGCGGCCACCGGGTCGAGGATCCGGCACTGGACCCGCGCAGTCTGCGGCAGGATGTGGGGATGGTTTTCCAGTCCTATAACTTGTTTCCGCACATGACCGTGGGGGAAAACGTGATGCTGGCGCTGAAGCGCGTCAAGCGTATGGACAGATCCGCCGCGCGCAAGGTGGCAGAGCGTGTTCTGCGGCAGGTCGGACTGGCCGAGAAGATCGACAACTATCCCGAACAGCTCTCGGGTGGGCAGCAGCAGCGCGTGGCGATTGCCCGAAGCCTTGCCATGGCCCCCAAGGTGATGCTGTTCGACGAGGTAACCTCTGCGCTGGACCCGAAACTGACGGGCGAAGTGCTGCGCGTCATGGAGGATCTGGCAAAGGCCGGCATGACGATGGTTGTCGTCACGCACGAAATGGCCTTTGCCCGCCGTGCCGCCGACAAGGTTATCTTCATGCATCAGGGCCACGTTCACGAAGTGGGCGATGCCTCGATCCTGACGACCCCCGAAACCCCCGAATTGCGCGAGTTTCTGGATCACGATCTTTAATCTTTGGGAGGAGATTACGATGAGGCTTATGACACTGGTCGCGGCCTTCGCGCTTTGTGCAGGGGCGGCGCATGCCGACCTGGCGGATATCAAGGCCGCCGGAAAAATCCGCATCGCCGTGGCGATGGGTATTCCACAATATTCCTATATCGACAGTTCCATGCACTCCACCGGTTCGGATGTGGAAACCGCCCGCCGGATCGCGGCAGATCTGGGGGTGGATCTGGAACTGATCGAGATCACGAATGCCGCCCGTGTGCCGACCGTTCAGACGGGTAAGGCAGATCTGGTGGTATCCTCGCTGGGCATCACGGACGAGCGTAAGAAGGCCATCGATTTCTCGGTGCCCTATGCAACGCTGGCAATCATCGTGGCCGCCCCCGAGGATGTCGACATCAAGAACTATGCCGATCTGACGGGTAAACGTGTCGGCGTGACGCGTGCCACCACGAATGATCAGGATCTGGCCGCAAATGCCACGGGTGTGGATATCATGCGGTTCGAGGATGATGCCACCCTGATCACCGCCGTCATATCCGGGCAGGTCGATATCCTGTCCAGCCAGCCGACCGTTCTGGCCGGTATCAATGCCAAGCGCGGCGGAACGCCGATCGAGGTAAAGTTCGTCCAGAAAGAAACCAACCTCGGGATCGGGATGGCCAAGGGCAACCCCGAACTGGAGGCCTGGACAAACGACTGGATCAAGACGCATTTTGCCGATGGTTCATTGCGCGAACTGTTCAGCGAATTCCATCATCGGGATCTGCCGGATGATCTGACCTCGCGGTAATATTGCCGCGAAAAAGATGTTGTTCTGCAAACATACCGCGCAGCTTATGGCTGCGCGGTTTTTTCATGGTTTTTGAGGCCGGACACCTGCCTACGGGCCGGAATGTCCATGCAGGCCTGTTTTGTCATGATGTGCCGAATATCGCATACCGCCAGTACGAAGGGCGGTTATGGAAATGCGCCTTTTCCCCTTGGTCGGCCCCTTCATGGCGATGCCTGCCGGTTGGTTGAAAGGCGTGGTTTCCGCTCATTTCCATGAACGTCCGTATTTACGCGAGCAAGGATCGGCAATACATCCTGCCGGAATATATCTTTCCACATACAGGGCATTACTGGTCTTGTGGGCAGAAGAAATGGTTCGATCTGATCGACGACCGACATATCTACGGAACAGGTCCGCCCGGTGTGCGGGGCCGCATGAAGGGTCATGGCAATGTCCAAACACGAGATTCTGGCAACTTTGCGCACAGCCTTGGCCCGCCGCAAAGGGCTGGTGGGCCGCGTGGAGCGGGTGGAGGATGGCCGTATCCTGGGATGGGCGATCGACCGTCGCAAACCTGAAGAGCCTGCTGTCCTGCAGTTGGTGATCGATGGTGCCGTCAGAAAGACCTTTACCGCCGAGCTGGAGCGGAGCGACGTGGCCGCGGCCGGTTTTCCGCGCCGGGAGTGCGGCTTTGATCTGCCCCTGCCGTCGGGCGCTGCGGGGCGTGTTGTCATCCGTTTTGCCGATGGTAGCCCCTTGGCCGGAAGCCCCGGTTCGGGTGTAGCCATGGGCGGCGTTCGGCGGGGCAAGGCGCCCTCGAACAGTGGCATGGTCGAACGGCTCGGGCCTTCCGACGTGTCCGGATGGCTTGCGGATCCTGAAAAATCCGGTCGCATCATGGATGTCTGCCTGCTGGTGGATGGCGAGCCGGTTCTGACCGCTGCCGCGGATATGGAGCGGAAGGATGTGGCCCGTTCGAGGCAGGCGCCGCTGCATTGCGGGTTCCGATTTGCCCTGCCGCGAACCATTTTCGATGGTAAGCCGCATAAGGTGCAGGTCGTGGAAAATGAATCCGGTGCGGTCATTTCAGGTGGCGAGGGTGTTCTGAACAGCCATGCCGAGGGCGTGGCCTTCTTCCTACCCAAGACCAGCGCCATCGGCGGCTGGGTCCGCCCTTCGGACGCATTCAACCTGCAGTTTGATGACGGTGATATCGAAACCCTGACCGCTGCACTGCCCATTCCCGGCCTTGGTGCGCCAAGCGGCGGGTTCGAGGTAGCCATTCCGCCATCCTTGATGGATGGAAACTGGCACACCGCGCATGTTACGCATCCGTTCTCGGGCATTCCGCTGGATGGTAGCCCCATCTCCTTCCGGACCGAGGCGCAGCCCCATGCCCTGCTTCGGGATGTGCAGCTGATCGGGCGGCGGTTTCACGCCCGTATGACCGACCATACCGGCGCACCGCTGACCCCTGCCGCGCACATCGAGATCGACGGAGCGAATTTGCCGTTCCTGTCCTCTCCTGCGCGGGCCAGCGATGATTTGCGGGCATTCAACACACTGTCCTTTCCCGTACCGCGGGGGGCACAGCGCATCGTGGTTCGTGCGCCCGATGATGGTACGCTTCTGGGCGAGTGGGCGATAGAGGCGGATGGCCTGCGCCGCATCGACGACAGCGTGGCCGATCCGGGGCGGGAGATTTCGGCCCGTACATTGGCCGACCCCGCGCTGATCGAAGGGGCGCGCGCCCGTTTTGCCGAATTCTGTGATCCGGCCCTGCCGCCAAACGCCCTGTTCGATGCACGATGGTATGGCCTGACGTATATGGGCCGCGATGACGTCCCCCATGCCGAGGCTTTGGCAGATTATGCCCGCAGCGGTGCCGCGCTGGGCCATTCGCCATCCCCGCTGTTTGATGAGGATGGCGTGCGTCGTGCCTATCCCGCCCTTGCCGATGCGATTGCGGCAGGGCAGGTTCCGACGGCCCTGGCGGTCCATCTGCATCTGGGTGTTCTCAATACCGTACCGGACATGTCCGGTTTTGATGCGCCCACGGGCTTTGTACCACGGGCTGTGGCGGATGATCCGCCGTTGCCGCCCCCTACATGGCAACAACGCGCAGTGGACAGCGTCTATCAGGCATGGATGACGCGCCTTGATATCGATGCCGAACAGACCGCACTGCTGCGCGAGGATGAAATGGCAGCCCGGCAGTGGCTGGACGGGACGCGCCTTGCCCACCGTCCGAAGGTCAGCATCATCATGCCGACCTTCAACCGCGCGCATACCATCGCGGATGCCATCCAGAGCGCACTCGATCAGACCTATGACAATTTCGAGCTGTTGATCTGCGATGACGCCAGCGAGGACAAGACGGCGGAGGTTGTCCGCCAGTTTACCGATCCGCGTATCCGCTATATGCCCTTTGCCAAATCGAACGGCGCCGAAACGCGCAACAAGGGGCTTCGGTTCGCCACCGGCGATATCATCGCCTATCTTGACAGCGACAACCTGTGGCACCCGATCTTTCTGGACGTGATGGTGCGGCGGCTGCTGGAAAACCCCGGCCGTGCCATTGCCTACTCTGCGTTTCTGGATACGGAAACCGTCGGATCGCGGGTGGAGCTTGCCTCTATCACGCGTCCATCCTTCCGCCCGGTGCAATTGTCGGCGCGCAATTTCATGGATCTGAACACGATCGTGCATCACCGCCATGTCTATGACTGGCTGGGCGGGTTCGATCCCACGCTGCCACGGCTGCAGGATTGGGACCTGATGCTGCGCTATACCTCGGTATTCCAGCCGGTATTCGTGAATCATGCGCTGGTCTATTATCGCCGTAACGTGGCATGGGGGCAGGTGACGCATCTGTTCCTGAATTCGGGCGCGCAGGATTTCGTGAACCGCAAGACCATTGCCCGTCTGGATGACGGCCATGTCCGCCTTGCGATCGATTGGGCGGGGCGTGCGTCCCTGACTGTTCTGGCAGCCCCCGGGGCGGCATCTACGGGTTTGGCGGCTGATTTTGCACGGCATGCAACGCCGGTCGCCTCGGTCACGCTTTGTGCCGACAGCCGGCCCGGGTGGTTGCCCGACGATGTGCAGTATGAGCCGACGAAATTGCACACAGTGGAAGAGGTGCATACCTGGGCCTATGCACTGCCGGATGCCGTCACCCAAGGGCCCATGGTCTGTATCGGATTCGGGGCGGAAATGCTTGCGGCGCTTCGTGAGGCGCTGCCCGCCACGCAGCTGTTCAGCCCCGATACGGCACGGGACGGCCTGTCCCTGACGGATGGTCGGCAGCGCTTTCATATCGGAACATTGGGCTTCGGTCCGGCGCCCGCAGCGCCGGCGGATCCGGCACCGCTGCTGCTGATTCCGGAGGATCCTGACCGGCTTTCGGATATTGCCAAGACGGCAAAGGCATTCGACATGCCGATCCTTGTTCCACCTGTTCAGGGTGGCGCGGCATGGTCGCTGTTCCCCGTCAGCGGCGCCCGGCCCGAGCGTCTGTCCGAGGCCGAAGGGCTGCGCCTTGCCCAGGCTGCGGCCCGTGCAGTGGCAGTGGCTGTGCCCATCGATACCATCGCCCCCGAACTCTTTGCATTGGTCTCGGCAGTGCAGGGCCGCAGTGTACCGGTGGCGCTGGTTTCCGGCCCCATGGCCGATGATCTGATCGAGGCGAAGTGTGCCTTCCGTATCCTCCGGCCCGAACCGGCATGGATTGGCGACAAGATCAGCAAGATCCTGAACGGGGCCGACAAGGACCGCCTTGCGAATGCGGCAGAAAAGGCGTGGCGCATCGCGCTGCATCCGCAGCTGACACGAGAGCGCGTGGCAGCCTTCGTCTTTGCCCAGACCGAACGTGAATCCTTCCCCGAGGTGCAGCATGTCGAGGGGTAAGCAGGCTCCGCGCATCGTTCCCGTCCTGCACAACGGCCTGATCCTGTTCGATGCGGCGGGCACGGATGTACGGCTGACGCTGGACGGTGCTGTTGTTGCCTCCGCCGGCGGGCGGGCTTCGGTTCAGACGCCGGATAATGAAACCATCACCCTCGGGTTGGATACCGAAAGCCATTCACCGGTCACCATTCGGCAGGGGGGATGGTCCGGGCAGATCGGGCATGTGGCGGGTCGCATTGTCACCGGGGTGGCGCAGGACCTGCAGAATCCGGATCGGCCTGTGGCGGTGGTTGCTTTTTCCGGTCCGAATATCCTGGCCTATGCCTGCGCGGATGACGAAGGCCGTTTTCGCCTGATCCTGCCGCAGATCGAAGATGGGCCGATTGCGGTCCATATCGGCATTGCGGGTTCCGATTATCTGCTGGCGGGCGGCCCGATTGCTGCGGGCAAGGGGCGCAAGGCCCCCGTCCGTGCCGCACGCAAGGCTGCGCGGACGCTGCGTATCAAGATTGCGACGCCGAACCTCAAGGAAGCCCCGATGTGGGGGGACTATCACTTTGCCAATTCGTTGCGTGTGGCGATGGAACGACTGGGCCAACGGGCCAGCGTGGATACCCATGATGCATGGTATTCCCGCCCCGAGGATCAGGATATCGCATTGGTTCTGCGCGGGCGCATCCGCTATGTCACCAACCCTGATGATATCAACCTCATGTGGCTGATCTCCCACCCCGACCGGATCGAGACGGGGGAGTTCGACGATTACGACCACGTGGCGGTGGCGTCCGATATCTATGCCGCCCGTTTGCAATCGCAGGGCGTCGCGCATGCCAGCACGTTGCATCAGGCAACCGATGCGGTCCTGTTCGGCAAGCAGCCTGAAATGCCGCGTATTCCGGCCAGTCTGTTCGTTGGCAATTCCCGCCGTGAATACCGGACGATGGTGCGCTGGTGCATTCAGCGGCGGCTACCGTTGGAGCTGTATGGCGGTGGTTGGGATGGTGTGGTCGATCCTGCACTGGTGCGGGCCCCCAGCATCGCCAATGCGGATCTGCCGCAGTTCTATGCGTCGCATCTGGTGCTGCTGAACGATCATTGGGACAGCATGCGGACCAACGGCTTCTTGTCGAACCGGCTGTTTGACGGCAGCGGAACGGGCACGCCGATCCTGACCGACAGTGTGGCGGGGCTGGAAAAGGTGTTCGGCGATACCATCAGCACTGCGGATGACATTGATGCCTTTGCCGCCGGGATCGAGGACTGCCTGGCGCATCCGGGCCAATGGCTGGCCCGCGCGGCAGAGGCGCGCCGTATCGTTCTGGGCGCACATACCTTTGACCATCGTGCCGCGCAGATCATAGAGATGATCGAACGGGCCAGCTGATCATCCCTGCAGGGCGGCCTGCAGGCGGGCCGCCATATCGTCATCCGCCGCAAAGGGCACGACATGCCCATTGGGCGCAGCGGCAACCGCTTCGGCCTGTGCGCCCAAGGCGAAGCAATAGACCGGCAGGCCGGTTACCAAAGCCTCATGCGTGGCAAAGGAGAATGTCTCGGGCCAGATGGAGGGTATCAGCCAGCGGCCAATACCGTATCGCTCTACCAAAGCGGGAATTTCCTCATGCCGATAGGTGCCGTGAACCGTCACGGACGGCGGCAGGACGAATGCCGGGTCCACATGCCCCAATACCACGATCCGCTGCTGGGGCATGCGCTTTGCCAGATCTACCAGTACCGCTGCCCCTTTTTGCGCGCCGGTGTTGCCCAGTACCGCAATGGTTTGCCCGGCCGGGGGGCAGGGGCGGGGGACCGAAAGCAGGGCATGCGGTTTCACCGTCAGGTCTGCATCGGGCCAGACCGCGGCCACCAAGGCGCGGCTGTCCTCGGAAAAGACGGTGATACGGGTCGCCCGGTCGATCAACACCTTCCACGCGGCCTGCCATTCCGACAGGGGAATGAGGGTGCCATCAGCGCGTTTCGCCTGATGGGCGCGATCGGTGCTGGTTTCCCCATCCGGGGCCCCGCGATAACGCCCGTCCGCATCCAGCAGCGTGTATGAGGGCGAAAGCGGATAGAAATCGTGAAACAGGACCTCCACTTCATCTGTCGGAGAGGGGGCGAGGGTACAGAGCAACGCGGGCAGGGCCAGAGGGTCCGTATCCCCCACACCGCAGCCGTATACTACGCGGCGGCGGTCCAGCGGTGCCAGCAGCCTGTGGATCAGGGCGATATCATCTGTCATCCCCTCTACCAGCCCCGAGGCGGTCCGCACCTCGATGCGCCAGCGAAGGGCACCACCGACCCGCAGGATGACTGCGCCGCCGGTTTCGGCAATCTCGGCCTCTATCCGGCGCTGCAGATACATCTCGGAGCCGCCCCCCAGGGTATGGGCCAGATGGACAGGCACCGGCGCGCCTGCGGCACGTGCGGCAACAAAGCCGATGGCCAGCGCCAGCCGTGTGGTCAGCATCGGGTCATTCTGGATAAAGCGTTGCACTTCCAGATCATAACCCGGATAGCGGTCGGCCACGATGGCGTTGTTGGCCAGTACCAATGCGCGCTTGGCATCCGAGCCGAAGCTTTCGCCGCCGCGATGTTCGACGAACAGGTCGGCAATGCCCACATGCCGCCCGCCTGCCGCGCGGGCTTTCTGGCACCAATCGACCTCTTCACCGTAGCCGCGCCCGAAGACGGTATCGAAATCCGGAATCCGTTCCAGCATGGCCGGTGCGATGGCCATGCAAAAGCCGACACCTGTCGGGGCCTCGACAGGCTCGGTTGCGCCAAGTGCCCGGGCGATCCGGTCGATCCGGTCGCCCTCGCCCGCGCGCAGGGGGGTGCGGACACATAGCGCGGGGGTGGAAAAGATTTCGGCATCATTCGACATTGGCGTAACCGATGCGATCCCTGCATCCCCCAGCGGCCGCAGCAGACGGGAGGCCCAACCCTGTGGCACGAAGGCGTCGGAATTCAGCAGCACCACCGGATCCCCGAAGCCCCGCGCGATGGCAAACGCGCGATTCACGCTGCCGATAAAGCCGAGATTGGTTTCGTTTTCGATCAGGCTCACAGCCTCGCGCCCCTTGGCCCAGTCCTGCAGGAAGGGGCGTACAGCGGCATCGGTCGAGCAATCCTCGATCACGATCAGCCGCCACGGCAGATCCGTATTGCGGACCACGCGGTCCAGCACCTCGGGGAGCAGATCGAACGCATTGTAGACGGGCAGGATGATGGTCACGCGCGCATCTTCTGCCGGTGCGGGGTGGGGCGGGCACTCCAACGCTTCGGCCTGCAGGGGCAGGACCGGGGGGTGCGTGTCCAGACCAAGTGCGGTTTTCACCCGCGCCCGCGCTGCTGCGTCGCGGGCAAAGCGCCACCGCAGGATATCGGGGGTGGCAAGTGCCATCCGCAGGGTAAAGCCGGGCATCATGCGGGCCTGCGCATGACGGCGGCGCAGAACGCCCGGTTCCGGCAAGTCGATAACCGTATCGGGTTGACCTGCAAATGCCAGACGAAGTGATCCGGCCAGACGGTAGGCCGGAACCTGCAGGTGGAACCTGGGCCGGGTGCTGTCGGCCCCCGCTGCAGGCCGCATGGCGGCCCGTGCGCCTTCGGGCGATGACAGGGTTACCGCGCGGGCCGTGCTCCATCCGGATACGTGCAACTGACCGGCACGAAAGGCCAGATGCTCGACCTCGCCCAGGGCGGTACCCGACGCATCCTGCAGCGCAAAGCCGGGTTGCGAGATATCCAGATGACGCAGCGCGTATCGGCCAAAAACACGGCGAAATACGCCCAGATATCTCACGTCGTCACCTCATCATCACCCTTTGCCGATGTAATGCCCGCAAGGGGCGAAGTCCATCCGGCGGAAGCCGCCGAGGGGGATTGGCGCAGGGTTGCAAATACCCCTCTCGTCAGCCAGATACGGCAGACGTAATCGCGAGGGCAGGCGGATGGAAAAACGGAAAATTGCAGTTGCCGGTATCGGATATGTCGGCCTTTCGAACGCCGTTCTTCTGGCGCAGCACAACCACGTTGTGGCAGTGGATCTGGATGCAAAGCGCGTGGCGATGGTGCAGCGCCGCGAATGCCCGATCGTGGATGCCGATCTGGAATCCTATCTGGCGACACGTGATCTGGATCTGACAGCAACAACGGATGCCGCCGCGGCCTTCAAGGGGGCCGAATTCGTCATTGTCGCAACGCCTACCAACTACGATCCGGTCACCAACTTCTTTGACTGCAGTTCGGTCGAAACGGTTGTGCGTGCCGTGATTGCAGCCGAACCGAATGCGACGATCGTCATCAAATCGACGATCCCTGTCGGCTACACCCAAGAGCTTTCGGCACTACTGGGCACGAAACAGGTCATCTTCAGCCCAGAATTCCTGCGTGAAGGTCGTGCGCTGCACGACAACCTGCACCCCTCGCGGATCATCGTGGGCGAACAATCGGAGCGGGCAAGGATTTTTGCCAACCTGCTGCTGGAAGGTGCGGTCGAAAAGGATGTGCAGATCCTGTTTACCGACCCGTCGGAAGCCGAGGCCATCAAGCTGTTTGCCAACACCTATCTTGCGATGCGCGTAGCGTTTTTCAACGAGCTGGACAGTTACGCCATGAGCCGTGATCTGAAGACGCGCCAGATCATCGACGGCATCAGCCTCGACCCCCGGATTGGCGGGCATTACAATAACCCGTCCTTCGGATATGGCGGATATTGCCTGCCCAAGGACTCCAAGCAGCTTCTGGCCAATTATTCCGAAGTGCCGCAAAACCTGATCCGCGCGATCGTGGACGCAAACCGCACCCGTAAGGATTACATCGCGGACACCATTCTGGCCCGGGCGCCTGCCCGCGTCGGGATCTACCGTCTGGTGATGAAGGCCGGATCGGATAATTTCCGTCAAAGCTCGGTTCAGGGCATCATGAAGCGGATCAAGGCCAAGGGCGTGGAGATCGTGGTCTATGAACCCGCGCTGGAAGAGGACGAATTCTTCGGTTCGGCAGTGGAGCGGGATCTGGAGCGGTTCAAGTCCGAGTGCGACGTGATCGTGGCCAATCGTGCCGCGCCGGAGCTGGGCGATGTGGCCGAAAAGGTATTTACCCGCGATCTGTTCGGCGCGGACTGATTGCCGGAATGAATCAGGAATGGCCGGACGCGCAGACTGCACCCGGCCGTTCCGCATGTTTCAGAGAAACACCATATCGTCCACCAGCTGCACCGGATCATGCAGCCCGTCGATTATGATGGAGTGTTTCTTGCCGAAGCTGAGCACAAGGTGCCCATCCTCTACCTGCGCCTCATTGATGATGGCCTTCAGGCTTCGCCCTCCGGCAACGCTGCGCGCGATATAGAGCGTGTCGATACCATCCTGAAAATCTGTGATCCGGTCGTGGCCGGAATTGAAGATAAAGCGGTCCGCCCCCGCGCCGCCGGTCAGCGTATCATTGCCGGCACCACCTTGTAGTTTGTCTGCTCCGTCTGCACCGAATAGTTTGTCATTTCCGGTGCCGCCAATGATCGTATTGGCATTCTGGTTGCCGCGCAGCGTATCGTTGAACTTGCTTCCCGTCAGATTTTCAATCGAGGAATAAGTATCACCGGCTGCAAATCCGGTATTCTTTTTACTGGTCTGGAGATCTGCCGTAAGTCCGTGTGATGCATCGCTGTAATCAGCGGTATCGGAGCCCAGCCCGCCGTTGAGGACATCACGGCCCGCCCCCCCCGAGAGCGTATCGTTCCCTAGGCCGCCGAACAGGACGTCATTACCGTTCTGGCCTTTCAACCAGTCTTTGCCGATGCCGCCGTACAAGGTATCATTGCCGGCCCGACCCTCTATGGTGTCGTTTCCCGTCCCGCCATCAATCCGGTTGCTGCCTGCAGTCCCCAGTATGAAATCGGTGAATTTTGAGCCGATCAGATCTTCGACTGAGATCAGCTTGTCCCCCTTGGCCAAACCGCTTGACGTTGCCGTATTCAGCATGTCGATGCGCATGCCGGATCCCGAATGGCTGTAGTCGATGGTATCACGGCCTTTGCCGCCATTCATAAGGTCTGCCCCGCTGCCCCCCATGAACCAGTCGTTTCCGTTGCCGCCCAGCATCGTATCGTTGCCCTGCCGCCCTTCAAGCGTATCGTTTCCATTTCCGCCATTCAGCATGTTGGCTTCTTTGTTGCCAAAGATCATGTCCCCTTTCTTGGAGCCGACAACATTTTCTATGCTGATGTAAACGTCTCCGGCGGCGATGCCGGTATTGGTCCCGGGGCGGGCAAGATCAATCACCAGCCCAATGGGGGAATCGACGTAATTGACCATGTCCTTGCCATCACCGCCCACCAGAAAGTCTGCTCCGGCCCCGCCGATCAAGGTATCGTTGCCGGCGCCGCCGTCCAGCGTATCATCACCGCCAAAGCCGCGTAAAAGGTCGTTTCCACCCTGCCCATATATCTGATTGGCAATATCATTGCCGAACACCACATCGCGTTCTTCGCTGGCCATGATATCCTCGATCGAGATGAACAGATCTCCCTTTGCATCCCCCGTGTTGCGGCTTGGGGTTCGCATGTCGATGATAAGACCAGAGCTTGAATCGCGGTAATCCACCACATCCCTGCCGTCGCCACCGTCCAGCACATCCGCGCCCGCTCCGCCGATAAGGCGGTCATCGCCATCTTCGCCCATCAGGGTGTCGTCGCCGTCATCCCCCACAAGAAAGTCATTCCCCGCGCCGCCCAGAATGATGTTGCTGCCGGTATTGCCTTGAATGCGGTCGGCGTAATCCGTGCCACGTATATTCTCGATGGAGATATAGACATCGCCCGCAGCCTCTCCCGTATTGGATTGGGGATTTCGCAGGTTGACCTCTACGCCGGTTTTCGCCCGTTCGTAGCTGGCCCAGTCATCACCGTTGCCGCCGTCCAGCGTATCGGCACCCAGCCCGCCATCCAGTGTATCGCTGCCGGTATAGCCCCGCAGATAATCATTTGCCTGCCCGGCCTGAATCAGATCCCGACCGCTTGTGCCATTTGTCGATTGAAGGGGGATGTGGGACATCGGATCGGACAGGTCCAGATTGCGGATCTGGGTTGCGGTCAGGGGTTTGCCGTCGGCCGTGCGGATTTCCAGTTCCTCGTCGCCGAACCGTAAGATTGCACCGTTCGTGGTGGTTTTGATCTCCAGCTGCAGCGCGCTGCGGAACATCGGCCATCGCGAAAGATCCAGTCGATCCGACGCCTTGTCGAAATCGAGGATCACGTCACGCTCGCCGTCCTTGCTCATGATGAACACATCGGCCCCTGCGCCGCCGCGCAGCACATCACTGCCGGCCCCGTCGATCAGGATGTCGTTGCCAGCCATTCCCGACAGGCTGTCGTTGCCGGCCCCGCCATACAGCAGGTCGGCGCCGGTGCCGCCTGTCAGCGTATCTGCGCGGTCGTTGCCGGTCAGGGTGCGGCCGTCGGGCAGGGCATAGCGTAGTTCGGCAATTCCGTTTTCCTGTCCGCTTGCTGCAAAGATGCGAAGGCCACTGCCGCTGGATGTGGCCGCCAGTGCCGTGATGCCCGCCAGCGTTCGGCCTGTCGTATCCTCTATCGTGGCCAGATGCAGCAGTGTGCCATCGGGCAGAAGCGTCATGAGGCTGACGCCGTCATCCGCGCCCCCCGCCATGACATAGACCCGCCCGCCGACCGTGACCGTGGTCATTGCCGTCAGGGCGGAAAAGCGTGTCTCCAGGCCGTCGATCACATGGTCAGTGGCACGCAAGGCCCCGCCGCCGCTCAGTGACAGAACAGAGATGGATGAGGAGCCGGTAGAGCCGACCAGAACATAGCTGGCCCCGCCGATGGATGTCGCGCGGACGATCGACGGATCGCCCAGCCCCAGCCCCTCGTCGCCCCCGACACTGCCTTTTTCAGTCAATGTTCCGCGACTGCTGATGGCCCATGCCGTGACGCGGTCTTCGGCAAGGCTGGTTGTTATCAGGAAATTGGTAGAGCCGGAGCGGGCCATCGTCATGCCGCCGATATCCGATGCCCCTGTCGCCGGTGCATCAAAATCCGTGACCCTTTGGACAGTGGTGCCCAACCTGCTGTCTGACAGGGTCTGTATGTTGATCGCAGCGGAATTCTTATGGGCCGTATAGGCGAATACCGTTCCACCGACGGTCAGGCTTGTCATGGCGGTCACGCCGGTGGCCGCAGAAAAATCCGTGCCGATCCGGGTATAGCCCCCTATGCCGCCGTCCCCCTCCAGCGCAAAGGATTCGATGGCCCCCCCGGCCAGCCCGCTGATATAGATCCGGTTACCCACGATTTCGGCCGAAGGGGTGGCACCGGCCGCCGCGTCGAAGCGGTGCAGGGCGTAATCCTTTGTCTGTAGCCCCGTGCCGGTCAGGGTCATGGCCGTCAGGCCGCCGCCCCCGCGGGTTGTGGCATAAAGCGTACTGGTGCCCCCGCTGGTCCGGATATCCAGGTCGGTAATGCCGGTCAGGATCGCGCCTTTGCCCCCTGTAAATGTCGTTTGATAGATCAGACCGGACATGTCGCACCCTTCCGCACAGGAAGC
This sequence comes from Falsirhodobacter sp. alg1, assembly GCF_000739715.2. GTDB lineage: Bacteria > Pseudomonadota > Alphaproteobacteria > Rhodobacterales > Rhodobacteraceae > Falsirhodobacter. Next base: position 238,913 of record NZ_BBJC02000001.1, read on the forward strand.
CGGAATGTGTCATGCCGAATCTTAACGGGCGCTTCGCCGTCGCGCCCGTTAAGAAGGGAAATTATGCAGAATTCATCTTAAATATTAGACAAAGAAATCTGCGTGGAACATGGCGGATCAGAACCACCGCCCTATGGCCTGCATCACCACTTTTTCCGAATCCGCGCTTGCATTGGCAGAGGTGCCGCTGCTGACCAACCGCAGGAAAAACGCGGATCCCGCGCATCCCTGAACAGAGATATTCGCCGTCAACAGCTGGTTATGCGGCGCAGAGGAAACATGGGATACCGATGCCGAAACCACCCCCGATACAAAGGGCATTGCGGTGGCAAAGCTCTGTACCGCCGTGGTTGCCACATTGACGGAGCAGATGCGTGTGCAGATCTGGGTCCCATCCGCAAACCGGACATAATCGCCATTGGCGTTGCTGCCGCGCTCCATCGCGCTGCCGGTCGGCACACCGGAGGATTGCGCCACGGTTCCCAGCAGGTTGCGCGATCCATATAGGGTGCTCCACCCGGCCCAGGTGCCCGTGGCGCCGCGGTGGCGCAGGGCAAGGGCAGGCGCATCGGCATCCGCGCCGTCCCGCAGGCCGATCTGGGCCGCCGATCCACTGGCCGAATGGCTCAGATGCACCAGATGCCAATCGGCGCTGTCGGGCCGTGTGCCGCTGGTGGCATGGGCAAAACCTGTGGTGGCGGTGGCATCGGCGCTCCGGCTCTCGGTCTGTCCGCCCAGCCCGAAATCACCCACACGGGTCACGCGCCCGGCGGTTGCATCACTGGTGGATTGTGTCACCGCGGTACCCGTCAGCGGCAGATCCAGCTTCAATGTCGTTTTGGACAGAGAGGCGCGCTGCGTCCCCCCTGTCACGAATCCGATCTGGTCCGTACCGGCCCGTAGCAGGCCCGTGTCGTCATCCGCCGAAAACCGCAGCCCCGGTTTGGCTGTGCTTCCATCGGGAAATGCGGCACCGCCCGGAAAGGTGACAGCCCCCGTATCCGAATCCACTGTCAGCGCCTGATAGAAGGTATTGCCGTTTGCACTGACCTTGACCGAAAAACGGTCATCCCCTGCCAACCCCATTTCGGCCCGGCCCGAGTAATTGGATTGAAACAGCAGGCTGGCCGTATTGGCGGTTCCGGCCTTGTTCACCTTTATCTGATGGCCTGCGCCCTCGTGGGTGAAAATGGATGCCGGTGCGGACACGGCCAACCTATTGACCGCATCGGCCGAGGTGTTGATTCCAAGCGTGCGGGCTTGCGGGTCGCGCCACGCGGACCCGTCATGGATGACGGTCTGCTGCTCTTCCAGCACCGAAGCCTGCCATCCGGCCTTCGGCACCACAAAGCTCCATCCCGTGCCGTCGTAGAAGGCCACCTTGCCATCCTGTCCGGCCCATATGCCCGATGCCTTTGCCGCCACGATATGCCTGTCGCCGGTATCCGGTGCCTCGGGCGCGGTCGTGCGGGTCCGGTCCTTGACCGACAGTTGCACGATCACATCCAGAAGGCGCAGGGCTTCGTTATGGGTCACATGCTTCTGCGCCTGTGCGGCCTGAATATAAGGCAGATCCAGAATAAGCGAGGTGTCGGACATCGGGGCAATCCTTGTTGGGCATTTTCCCGACGCTTATGCCTCAAAGGTTGATCAGCCCCCTCCGGTCCGTGCGCCGTGCGGGCCTTGCGCGCAACGCCCTAAATCCGCCCTAATCCTGCAACTGCATACAGCGCGATTGTTCCTGTCAGCGATTCGCGGTGGATGCCGCTTTTCTTCATCCGCAGAATCCGCGCTGGCCCCGCACGCCCCAGATCACGGCCGAAGGCTGCCAGCAGCGCACGGTTTTCCGGGGTCAACAGATCCTTGGCCTCTGTCAGTGCTGCGGTGTTCTGCGCCAGCCACTTCCCGTAATCTCCGTCAAAGGCCTTGTGCAGACGGCTCAGCATCGCCCGCGCGCCGCGCGGATCGCCCAATGTGTTCCGACCATGCTGACGGTAATACAGTCCCGGCTCCGCATCGATATGCACGCGCTGTCCGGCGCCGGTGATGATCTGGTAGATCCACCAGTCATGAAAGGGGATATCGCCCTGCGGCATTGCCCGGCGCAGCAGCTGGCAGGCCGCGACGGACAGGACCATCGTATTGCCGGCAATGACATTCTGGGCCAGCGCCCGCGCGAAGCCCGTAGCAGGGGGGGCAGGACGGGACAGGCGCCCGTTCTCCAGATGTTCATCGCAGACCATCGTCGCACTGCCATAGAGCATGGGGAAGCCGGGCGCTGACAGGGCGCGGGCAAGACGGTCCGGCATCCAGACATCATCCTGATCGCTCAGTGCCACTGGGGCGGGGGGCAGGTCGGGTGCTGCGATCATCGACAGGAAATTGCGGGCCACACCGCGTTTCGGGCCCGTGACGATGCGGATGTCCCGATCCGCATGTTCGTCGGCAAATGCCGCCAGGATATCCATCGTCCCGTCCGAGGAGCCATCATCGCTGACCCGCAATGCCCAATCGACGCCGCGTTGCGCTGCGATAGAGTCGAGCTGGGGCCGCAGATGCCGGGCCCCGTCAAAGGTTGCCAGCAGCACCGTGACAGGGGGCAGTCCGTTACCGCGCAAGAATGAACCGGTGCCAACGGCGCAGGAACACGATGCCCAGACACAGGGGCACGATCGCCACGCCATATACATAGAGCGGGCTTACGTAATCCGCGTTGTAATAGGGGTAGAAGCCGGAACGTACCTGTCCGACCACATGGACCAGCGGATTGTACCAGAGCCATGCCTTCACATGATTGGGCAGGGAATCAAAGGTATAGAACACGCCGGACAGCAGCATCTGCGGAACAGTCAGAATGCCCCACAGCCTGTCCCACAGCGGAATGAACGAGACGAGAACGCAGTTCATGGTGCCGATACCCAGCGCAAGGGCCGCGCCCATCGAATATCCGATTGCCACCGCTTGAAAATCAACGACCGTCCGCGTGTCGAATACGGTGCGTATGCCGGAAAAGACGATGAATGCCACAAGCAGCGTCGTCATCAGGGCCAGAAGGAACCGTGCCGCGATTGCATCGACAAAGGTCACGCTGGGGTAGGTGAGAAGGGGACGAGAAAAATTGATCGCACCCTGCACCCGACCGACAAGCCCGGTATACATGGTCATCGGCAACATGCCGGTTGCATAGAATATGGCAAAGTTCGATCCCAGCGGCGGGTGCCGCAGCATGACGCCGAATACGATCGTCAGCATGCTGATTGCGGCAATAGGTTCAAGAATGGCCCATATGTACCCGCCCGGCGAACGCCCGTAGGTCGTCGCCATCTCGCGCATGACCAGCGCGGTGATGGAGCGGAGCATCGCAAAACGCCGCTGCTTCTGCACAGGGCGCAGCATGGCCTCTTCCGTCTTGTCGGCCATGGCCATCCGGTCTCTCGCTCTCGTCAGCACTGGAAAAGAGATTGTAGGTTATGTAGGAGGGCGAGAGAATATTCAATCCGGTTCTGCGGAGGTCGCTTGAGCAATTCCGACCCATTGTCCACTACGGCGCAAAGCGAAGCGAAGGCCGAGCCTCAGGACGCTGCCGAGAAGCAACGTGCCCGCCGTTTGCGTAAGGTTGCAAATGCCGGAAAGGCCGCGCCGAAGGCACCGCAGCATCATTACCACGTCGCCCCTACGGTAAAAGAAAGCCGGTTTCTGCGCCGGCATGTTCTGGCCCTGGTCAGCTTCGTGTTCATGGTTCTGGCCCCGGTTATCGGCACATCGGTTTATATGTGGGGTGTGGCATCGAACCAGTTTGCCTCCTACGTCTCGTTCGCTGTGCGCAGTGAAACGCAAAGCTCCACCGACATGCTGGGCGGGTTGGCGGCGCTGACCGGTGTCTCCTCCTCCTCCTCCTCGGACAGCGAGGTTCTCTACGCGTTTTTCCAGAGCCAGAATCTGGTCGCGCGCATCGATGACGACATCGACCTGCGGGCAATCTGGTCCAAGGCGAAAAATGATCCGGTCTTCAGTTACGATGCGCCCGGCACGATCGAGGATCTGACGAAATACTGGGGTGACATGGTCCAGATCGTGTTCGACTCCAGCACAGGGATCATTGATATCCGTGCCCTGGCCTTCGACGCCGACGATGCAAAGAAGATAACGGACGCCATCTTTGCCGAAGGTACGCGGGTCATCAACCAGCTGTCCGACATTGCGCGTGAAGATGCGATCCGCTACGCCCGGGAGGATCTGGATGACGCGGTGGAAAGCCTGCGCGAGGCGCGCGCGGCGATCACCGAATTCCGGAACAAGAACCAGATCGTGGATCCGACGCTTGATACCGCGGGTCAGATGGGCATTGTGGGCAGCCTGCAGTCCCAATTGGCAACCGCCATGGTCGAACTGGACATGCTGCGCCAGACGACCCGCCCCGATGATATCCGCATTTCCCAAGGCGAACTCAAGATCAGCGTGATCCAGCAGCGTATCGAAGAAGAGCGCAGCAAGCTTGGCATGGGATCTGCGACGGATGGCAACGATGATGCCTTTGCCAACGTCGTTGGGGATTTCGAACGTCTGACGGTAGACCGTGAATTCGCCGAGCAGAGCTATACGGCGGCGCTCGCGGCCTTCAACGCAGCCCGCGCCGAGGCGGGGCGGCAAAGCCGCTATCTGGCAGCGCATGTCACCCCCACATTGGCAGAGCAATCGCAGTTTCCCAAGCGGACCTCCACGGTCATCCTGATTGCCCTGTTCCTGACATTGCTGTGGGCCGTCGCCGTTCTGGTCGGATACAGCCTCAAAGATCGCCGCTAGGCGGGTACCATGATCAGGTTAGAAAATCTGACGAAGACGTTCTATCTGTATGGCCAGCGCAAGACGGTGGCCGACAACCTGAATGCGACTTTCCCGTCCCGTACGGCCGTGGCCCTGCTGGGGCGGAACGGGGCCGGAAAGACCACCCTGTTGAAGATGATTGCCGGCACGGTAGAACCCTCTGCGGGCCGGATCCTTTCCACGGGGACAATCTCCTGGCCTGTGGGCTTTGCGGGGTCGTTCCACCCGGAGTTGACAGGCGCGCAGAACACACGGTTCGTGGCGCGCATCTATGGTGTGGATACGAATGCGCTGATCGCCTTTGTGGAAGAGTTCGCCGAACTGGGCAAGCATTTCCACCTGCCGTTCCGCACTTATTCTTCGGGCATGCGGTCCCGTCTGGCCTTTGGCGTTTCTATGGGGATACCGTTCGAGACATATCTGATCGACGAGGTCACCTCGGTCGGCGATGCATCCTTCAAGGCCAAAAGCAGTGCCTATCTGACGGCCCGGCTGGAGCATTCGGCCGCGATCATGGTCAGCCATTCGATGGGTATGGTGCGCCGGATCTGTTCGGCCGCCGCGGTGCTGGAAAACGGGCAGCTTACCTATTACGAGGATCTGGACGAGGCGATTGCCCACCACGAACGCAATATGAACGTTCATGGAGAGCCGATCCCGGACGACGATTGAGGATCAGCGCAGAAGCGCCTGTTTCGTATCCTCGATGAACCGGGTACGGAATATATCGTTCAGCCGGTCTGCCTGACGCTGGATCTTGGGCTTGCCGGGGGACCAATCCGTCAGATCGGCATCGGCGAATTTCCCGATGCGCATCACCACACGGCGGGGGCGTCGTGTCACCTCTTCATACGTCACATGCAGGCGCGGAATATCAAAGACACTGCACAGCGTCTGGATCGCATTGGCCGACATCTGGCTGGAGGTGATCAGATGGGCAATCTGGCGCGTATCGTAGACGGGGTCGATCTCCTCGCCTTTCTGCACGCTCGTCCAGCGTTTGGTCTGGCTGGCGATATGATAGGAAATGGCCTGCCCCAGCAGATCATCCCGCGTGATATGGATCACACGCACCCCCGTGTACATCGCGGGAATGTTGAACCGGTGCAGCATCACGATCTGGTCCCATGAGGCTTTGTAGCCATGCATGAACCTGCCTTCGTTCAGATGCTCGGTCCCCAGCCGGATCAGGTCCGGAAAGGTTTCAGCCCCCCAGCGTTCGGCCTGCTTGCAAACGGTCGTATGGTTCAGCTGCTCGTGAAACCCGGAGAACAGCGGGGTGGTACGCAGATATTCCGCCAGAAGGTTGGATCCGCTGCGGTTGGAAAAGGCCATGAGATACAGCGGATGGTCGAACACGGGGCCGGTGCCCTCGTATTGGACGCGACCACGGAAATGCCGACGGATCTCTTTTTCGTGCACGCCGCCCTGAGACAGGAATTTGACAATATCCATGGCGTGACCCCTTGTTTACAACATCGCGTGTTATGCGTCCGGACCGGGCCAAGGTCAATTCTCGATGCTGTCATCAAGCATTCTCCTTTCCCTTGTAGGAAAAGAGAGGCAATGTTGGCGCGCAGCGTTACGCAGGTGGGATATTGATATAATGGCGAAAAACGTACTTGTAACGGGTGGCGCGGGCTATATCGGCGCGCATGCCTGCAAGGTTCTGGCAGCGGCAGGATTTACGCCGGTCACATTCGACAATCTGACCACCGGCTGGGCTGAGGCGGTGAAATACGGCCCCCTGGTGCAGGGGGATCTGATGAACCGCGCCGATATCGATGCGGCTCTGGCAGAATACCAGCCGGTTGCCGTCATGCATTTTGCAGCGCTGTCACTGGTGGGCGAATCCATGAAGGATCCTGGCTATTACTGGCGGGTCAACGTGAATGGTGCGCTGAATTTGCTGGAGGCCACGGTTGCAGCCGGCATCCGAAATTTCGTGTTTTCGTCTACCTGTGCCACCTATGGCGATCAGGATGGCGTGCTGCTGAACGAGGAAACGCCGCAACGCCCGATCAACGCCTATGGCGGGTCGAAGCTGGCGATCGAGGAAATGGTCCGCAACTTCGGGGCCGCTTACGATCTGAACCATGTCATTTTCCGCTATTTCAACGTGGCGGGTGCCGATCCGGATGCCGAGGTGGGTGAACAGCACACGCCGGAGACGCATCTTATTCCCTTGATGCTGGATGCCGTGGCCGGAAAACGTGATGCGCTGACCGTGTTTGGTACCGATTATCCCACGCGTGACGGAACCTGCGTCCGGGATTACGTGCATGTCATGGATCTGGTCGACGCCCACGTGCTCGGGTTGAAATGGCTGCTCGAGGGTAAGGAAAGCCGCGTATTCTGCCTTGGCACCGGCAACGGATTTTCCGTAACCGAGGTGATAGAGGCGTCCCGTGCCGTGACCAATCGTGATGTGCCGATCGTCTACGGGGATCGCCGGCCGGGGGATGCCGTCACTCTTGTCTCGGGGTCCGAGGCTGCGATCCGGGATCTGGGGTGGCAACCCGACCGGTCCACCCTGCGCGATATGATCGGGGATGCATGGCGGTGGGCACAAAAACCCGCATTCACGAAATGATCGATCCGCGCATCTGATGGCACAGGCCTGAACGGCCGGTCCCATATACCGCATTTGAAAACCGGCCGCCCTGCGGCCGGTTTTTTGCATATCGATTAAGCAGTCAGAAAAATGCGCCCCATTGGCATTTTTTTGTATACTTATAATATATTTATTATAAACATTAAGTTATATCGGCCCTGCAGCAGCATGAAAATTCTGTATGCCTCAAAAACATGCGCCTTTGTATAACTGGGCTGATTATAACTACAAAAACTATAGTCTGTCTTTATACATAGAATCCCCTCATCACTTAGGGACACCGCTGATCCATTCCTTCCCCTGATCCGGAGAGTTCCATGACCAAACGCATACTGGCCGCCGCCCTCGCGCTTGGGTGCTCCTCGCTTCTGTCTACCGCAGCAACAGCCCAGGACGGGTTGCGTGTGGCCCTGGACGGAACTTTTGCGCCCCATGCCATGCCCAGCCTGTCGGGCGGGGTAGAAGGGTTCAATGTCGATCTTGCCAATCTGATTGCCGAACGTCTGGGCACCACCATACAGATTGACGCCGCACAGTTTTCGGGCCTGATCCCCGCGATGCAGGCCGGCACCTATGATTTCCTTGTTGCCCCTACCACCGTCACGGCCGAGCGGGCGGAGAACATGCTGTTCACCGAAGGGTTCATGGATACCAATTTCACCTTCGTGCAACTAGCAGATTCCCCCGCCGGCACCTCGATCGAGGATTACCGGGGCAAATCCCTGGCCGTGAACAAGGGGTCGGCCTATGAAAGCTACCTCAATGATCTGGCCGACGAATACGATCTGACCGTGACTGCCTACGGCACCTCCACCGATGCAGTGGAGGCGGTGATCACCGGGCGCGCCTATGCCTCGCTTGCCGGATCGACCACCTCCGCTTGGGCAGTCAAGAAGAATCCGCGCCTCGAACTGGGCGCCGAGATCGATACCGGGCTGGTCTGGGCCTTGCCCTTCCGCAAGGACGATGCCGAAAACCGCAACAGGATTGATGCCGCCATCGAATGCCTGAAATCGGACGGATCCCTGGCCGAACTCTCGGAAAAATGGTTCGGCGTCACCCCGGCTGCGGGCAGCACGATCGTCACCCCCACGCCCGGATACGGTGTTCCCGGTTTCCCGGGCTATGAAGACACCGCGCATGACGTGACCTGCGACCTCTGAAAACGGATATCGCCATGACCCCGATGCTGGAAATTGCAGGACTGGAAAAGAACTTCGGTGATGTTCAGGTGCTGCGCAGCATCGATCTGAAGGTCGCCCGGGGTGAGCTGGTCTTTGTGATCGGGCCGTCGGGGTCGGGCAAATCCACGATGCTGCGCTGCTGCAACCGGTTGGAGGAGCCGACGTCAGGCTCCATCTTCATTGACGGGCGCAATATCATGAACGCGCTGTCGGCGGATCTGAACCGCCTGCGGCTGCAGACGGGAATGGTATTTCAGGGCTTTCATCTTTATCCGCACATGACGGTCCTGAAGAACGTGATGCTGGCCCAGACCAAGGCGCTGAAGCGCCCGAAGGCCGAGGCGGAGACGCGCGCCATGGATATGCTGGGCCGCGTCGGGCTGGCCCATAAGGCCAAGGCAATGCCCACCGAATTGTCGGGTGGCCAGCAGCAACGCGTGGCGATTGCCCGCGCACTGGCATTGGACCCGAAGGTCATGCTTTTTGATGAACCGACCTCGGCGCTGGATCCGGAACTTGTGGGATCGGTCCTGAAGGTGATGAAGGATCTGAACGCCGAGGGAATGACCATGGTCGTCGTCAGCCATGAAATGGGTTTTGCCCGCGAGGCTGCGGATCGTGTGGTCTTCATGGATGGTGGCGTGGTGGTCGAACAGGGCACGCCGGACCAAGTGTTCGGAAATCCGCAGCAGGATCGGACACGCGCCTTCCTGTCGCGGGTGACGGGGGCCGAATAACAGCCATGGAACGGTTTCTGGAGGTTTTCTTCGCGCCACAGGTGTTCGCCCGCTATGCGCCGGATGTTCTGTACGCGATGATGACAACACTGTGGCTGGGCCTCGTGATCATTCTGGCGGGGATCGGGCTGGGCCTGGTCCTTGCGTGCCTGCGGACGGCACAATGCTGGTGGCTGACGCTGCCGATCGTGATCTTTGCCGACGTCATGCGGGCTTTGCCGCCGCTGGTGCTGATCCTGATTTTCTATTTCGGATTGCCGGGCCTTGGCCTCACCCTCTCCGGGCCATTGGTGCTGTTCATCGTCCTGACGGCCGTTCTCGCCGCCTTTGCCGAAGAGATCTTCTGGGCCGGGTTGACTGCCCTGACCCGCGGGCAATGGGAGGCGGGACGCGCCACGGGCCTGTCGTTCTTCCAGACGCTCATTCATGTGGCGCTGCCGCAGGCGGTACGGATGGGCATTCCGTCATTGGTGAACCGCGCGCTGGCAATCACCAAGATGACAGCGCTCGGCTCGGTCATCGGGGTCAAGGAAATCCTCGCCGTCTCCTCCTCGGCGCAGGCGATGTCGGGTTCGGCCACCCCGCTGACGATGGCGGCGCTTGCCTATCTGGCGATCTTTCTGCCGGCGGTGGTATTGGCCCGCTGGCTGGAACGCCGCTTCAGCTGGAGGGTGTAGCATGTCCAACATCGCCGATATGTTCTTCAACCTCGATATCATGCGTCAGGCACTGCCCCTGCTGATGCAGGGGCTGGTGATGACGTTGAAGCTCTGTGCCGTCGTCATCGGTCTCGGGCTGATCGGCGGGCTGTTTCTGGCGCTGGCGGCCACCAGTCCGCGGCGCTGGTTGCGCTGGCCGACGATGGCGCTGATCGATCTGATGCGGGCTTTGCCGCCCCTTGTGCTGCTTATCTTCATCTATTCCGGCATGCCGTTCGCAGGGGTGCAGATGCCAGCGTTCACCGCAGTGGCGGTAGCGTTCCTGCTGAACAATTCCGCCTATTACGCCGAGGTCTATCGCGCGGGCCTGCAATCCCTGCCATCCGGCCAATGGGAGGCGGCGCGGGCCACCGGCCTGTCGATGCCGCAGACGCTGGTGCATGTGATCATTCCGCAGGCCGTGCGGAATGTGCTGCCCGATCTTCTGTCCAATACGATCGAGGTGGTGAAGCTGACATCCCTCGCCTCGGTCGTATCCTTGGCCGAGCTTCTCTATCAGGCCAACATGGCCCGATCCGTCACCTATAATTCCTCTCCGCTGGTTCTGGCTGCGGCGATCTATCTGGTGCTTCTGTGGCCCTGTGTTCGCCTTGTCAGCCGCTTCCAGCGCAAACTCAGCATCTAAGGATATCCCATGAAAATGATCGTTGGCGGGGCGCAAATCGGCGGCATCCAAAGGGATGAGCCGCGTGAGGCGGTTGTGGCGCGGATGATGGCCCTGATGGAACAGGCCCATGCGCAGGGGGTGGAATTTCTGGTCTATCCCGAGATGACGCTGACCACCTTCTTCCCGCGTTTCTATGTCGAGGATCGTGCCGAATTCGATCACTGGTTCGAAACGGAAATGCCGAATGCCGCCACGCAGCCGCTATTCGATATGGCGCGCGGGTTCGGCATGGGTTTCACCTTCGGATATTGCGAGCTGACCCCCGAGGGAGAGCATTTCAATACTTCCATCCTTGTATCCCCCGAGGGGGAGATTGTTTCCACCTACCGTAAGACGCACCTGCCGGGCCATGCCGAATTCGAACCAGAACGCAGCCACCAGCATCTGGAAAAGCGCTATTTTCTGGCGGGGGACACCGGGTTCAACGTGGTGCGTAACCAAGGTGTCGTCATGGGGATGGCAATCTGCAATGACCGGCGCTGGCCCGAAGCGTGGCGTTGTCTGGGGTTGCAGGGCGTGGAGCTGGTGACCATCGGCTATAACACCCCCAGCCAGAACAACCTGTCAAAGAACGAAGGCATCGAGAAACGCGTTTACCACCACGAACTGTCGGTATGCGCGGGGGCCTACCAGAACTCCACCTTTGCGGTGGCGGTGGCCAAATGCGGAATGGAGGATGGAAACCATATGTTCGCAGGCTCCATCATCGTGGACAGTGACGGTTTCGTCATTGCCCGCGCCACGGGTGAGGGGGACGAACTGATCGTGGCCGAATGCGATTTCGACAAATGCGCGTTCGGTAAGCGAACGGTCTTCAATTTCGAAGCCCATCGCCGTATCGAGCATTACGGGCGCATCACCGCCCAGACCGGCGTCAAGGTGGAAGTGTAACCCATGTTCGATACCGTTATCCATTCCGGCACCCTTGTAACCGCCAGTGATGTGTTTCGCGGCGATATCGGCATCAAGGACGGGCGCATCGCGGCCATTGCCGAAACCATTTCCGGTGGAGACAGGCGCATCGATGCCGGTGGGCGCCTTGTGATGCCTGGCGGCATTGAGGCGCATGCCCATATCGCGCAGGAAAGTTCCTCGGGGGTGATGACGGCCGACGATTACTATACCGGGTCCGTTTCGGCGGCGTTCGGCGGAAATTCCAGCTTCATCCCCTTCGCAGGCCAGCATCGTGGCCAGTCGGTGGATGATGTGCTGGCCACCTATGATGAACGGTCAAGGCGGTCGGTTATCGATTACAGCTACCATCTGATCATTTCCGACCCGACCGAGGCCGTGCTGAACGATGAGCTGCCGCGCGCGTTCAAACGGGGGATCACCTCGTTCAAGGTGTTCATGACCTATGATCTGATGAACCTCGGGGACGGGGGGATGCTGGATATCCTGACCGTGGCCAAGGCGCATGGCGCGATCACGATGGTACATGCCGAAAACAACGAGATGGTCAAATGGATGAACCGCCGTCTGGCGGCCAAGGGCCTGACCGCACCCCGGTACCATGCCATCAGCCGCCCCGAGCTGGCCGAGGAGGAGGCGATCAACCGTGCCATATCGCTTGCCAAACTGGTCGATGCGCCGCTGTTCATTGTCCATGTGTCCACGGCGGGCGGGGCCGCACTGGTGCAGCGCGCCAAACTGGACGGGGTAAAGCTGTTCGCCGAAACCTGCCCGCAATATCTGGCGCTGACCCGCGACGATCTAGACCGACCGGGGATGGAGGGGGCAAAGTTCATGTGTTCTCCACCGCTTCGCGACAGGGAAACGCAGCAGGCGCTGTGGCGTCACGTGCAATCGGGCACGTTTGAAAGCGTATCCTCGGACCATGCCCCGTACCGTTACGATGCATCTGGAAAATTCACCGCAGGACCGGATGCCCCATACCCCAAGATCGCCAACGGGATGCCCGGCATTGCCGCACGCCTGCCGTATTTGTTCTCTGAAGGCGTGGTTGCGGGCCGGATCAGCCTGAAGCAGTTCGTGGCGCTTTCGGCAACCAATGCGGCGCAGACCTTCGGAATGACAGCCAAAGGCTCTTTGGCGCCGGGAATGGATGCGGATATCGCGATCTGGAATCCCGATGTGACGCGCAAAGTGACGTTGGCGGACCAGCACGACAATATGGATTTCACCCCGTTCGAGGGGATGGAGCTGACGGGCGTTCCCGAGATCGTTCTGAACCGCGGCAATATCATCGTGGAACATGGCACCCTGCGTGCGGCCGAAGGGCAGGGGCGTTTCGTGCCCCGTGCCACAGTCGATCTGACGGGAAAACCCGGCTATCTGGCCAAGGAACTGGACCCCGCACATAATTTCGGCACAAGGATCGCGCCATGATACTGGTGATCAACCCGAATTCGGATCAGGCGGTAACGGACGGATTGGCCGCAGCGCTTGTGCCCTACGGCCCGCATTTTCATTGCATCAGCATTCCCGATAGCCCCGCCACGATATCCACGGCCGAGGATGTGGCAAGATCCGGCCTGCGGGTTCTGGAGGTTGCTGCGGAGTATCCACGGGCGCGCGCGATCATCACCGCCTGTTTCTCCGACCCGGGGCTGGACTTGCTGCGTGCTGCGGGGCGGACGGCCTTCGGCATTCAGGAGTGCGGTATCCTGACGGCGATGGCACGGGCCGACAGGTTCGGAATCATCGCGCTGTCACCCCGGTCCGTCCCCCGGCATACGGTGCGGATGCGGCAGATGGGCGTTCTGGACCGGTTGGCGGGCGAAGTTGCGCTGTCGGGTGCATCCGCTCTGGAGGCGGGCACTTCGCCTGTGGTGTTGGAGGAAACGCTGGAGGCCGGTGCCACGCTGGTTTCCATGGGGGCGGGTGCCATTGTGCTGGGCTGTGCCGGTTTCGCCCCGCGTCGCCGGCTGCTGGAGGAGCGGCTGGGTGTACCGGTGATCGATCCGGCGCAGGCCGCTGCCGTCATGGCGCTTGGCGCGGTGCTTGCCTGATGCCGCCGCGCTCCACCACGCTTCCCGATATGTCGCTGCGGATGCTGGAAATATTCGCGACGATGATGCGGTGCGCCACTACGGTCGAAACGGCGGATGTCCTGAAGATCTCGCAGCCCGCCGTATCTGCCGGATTGCGCCAGCTGGAATCGCAGTTGGGGATACAGCTGTTCGAACGTACGGCGCGCAGGCTGACGCCAACCGCCGAAGCGCGTGAACTTTATGAGGAAATCCGCCCGATCTTCGGATTGATGCGCGGATTTTCCATGCGTGCGCGCGACATGAAGCTGGGGTTGGCCGGTCGGCTGCGCATCATCTCTACCCCGCCATTGGGGCAGACGATGGCCCCGATGGCGTTGGAGCGGCTGTTGCGGGACGGTCCCGATGTTTCCATCAATTTCGATATCGGCCGTCTGGAAACGGTGATCGAGGCTGTGCAGACCGGAATGGCGGATATCGGCCTTGCGCTGACGCAGGACCGGTTCGATACTGTGAATATGGATATCTTGCAGCGCGCCCATATGGTTGCCCTCGTTCCCGCGGATGGCCCGTTGGCAGGTCGTGCCCAGATCACCCCCGAAGATCTGGAGGGGACGCCGCTGGTGGGCCTGACGCAGGAATCCAATATCGGCCAACTGGTGCGCGCCGCCTTTGACCAGACAGGTTTCCAATATTCCCCGCGGGTCGAGGTGCGGTACTGCGAGACGGCAACCGTCCTTGCGGGGCGGCGGTTGGGCGCAACCGTCGTGGACCCGTATTCTGCCTGCATGCATGGGCCAACACTGGTCGAACGCCCCTTCCTGCCGCTGTGTGAGGTGCGGGCCGTGCTGTTTACCCGCAAGGGTGTGCCGCATACCGGCCTCATGCATCGTTTCATCGCGCAATTACGCGCCTGTTTTGCCGAGCGTCTGTTGGATGGCGCATAGAAAGAAGTGTTGATGACTGATATTTTGCTCCGCGTTGAAGGCCCCGTTTATCAGGCCGCCCTTGGCCAGTACTTCACGGTACATGACGGGTCCAAAGGGCTGGATGCGCTGCCGCCCGAGATACTGGCGAAAATCCGTGTGGTGGTCACGAATGGAACGGTCGGTCTGACGGCGGCCGAGATGGATCTTTTGCCGAACCTCGGTCTGATCAGTACGGTCGGCACGGGATATGAAAAGGTGCAGATCCACGAGGCCTTTGCCCGCGATATCGATGTGACCCATGCGGCCGGCACCAATGCCGTTGCGGTGGCCGAGCATACGATCGGCATGATCATCGGGCTGATGCGCAAGCTGGCCAGATACGATGAAACGACGCGTGCCGGTCAATGGCGTGGGGCCATGGGGCCGACGCCGATGGTTTCGGGTAAACGGATCGGCATTTTCGGAATGGGCGGTGTCGGTCGCCGGGTGGCGCAGCTGGCCGAAGCCTTCGGCATGCCCGTCAGCTATTGCAGCCGGACCGCCAAGGATACGCCGAACTGGGCCTTCGTGTCGGATCTGGAAACCCTTGCCGCGCAGGTGGATGTGCTGGTTCTGACCGTGCCGGGCGGGCCGGAAACCCATCACGCGGTCAACGAAGCTGTTCTGGCCGCGTTGGGCCCCGATGGTTACGTGGTCAATGTGGGTCGCGGTTCCGTGGTGAAAACGGAGGCGCTGATAGAGGCGCTGCATTCCGGGCGCATTGCCGGTGCCGCCCTCGATGTGTTCGAGGATGAGCCCCATATTCCTGAAGAGCTGCGCCGCAGTCCCGATGTGCTGCTGTCCCCACACGTCGCGGGGCTGGCGCTGGAGGTGCAGGAGCTGAGCGCGGCGCTGCTGAAGCGCAATATCGATGCCTTTACCGCAAAGGCGCCACTGGTGTCACCCGTTCCCGAAATGGCGCAGCGCACCACGGGGTGAACCGACCCTTGAACGCATATCATCGCCACGGCCCTTAGGGAGCCGCCATGGCGATGACACGTATGAATGAAGCGCCTCTTCTGCCCTGTTCTGCGACAATTCCTTCGTGGCCTTGGAAAACAAGCAGGCATAAGATGGAACGATCATCCAGCATGATGCGACGCAACAAGACCGGAAGTAATCGAATGGCCCAGACACCTGCCGCCGCGGTGCAATTGACGCAGAACCCGCATGCCGTACGGGAGGCACGCGAGAAAAACCTTGAGGTCGCCATCGGGCATGAGGTTCGCAAGCTGCGCCAGCGCCAAAGGATGACGGGGGCCGATCTGGCGGCACAGACCGGCCTGTCTGTGGGAATGCTGTCAAAGATTGAAAACGGCGTTATTTCCGCCTCGCTGACCACGATCCAGATTCTGGCGAATGCGCTGCGCGTGCCTTTGGTGCAGCTGTTTTCCGGATATGAGGAGCCGCGCGGGGCCATGCATGTGAAGGCCGGAACCGCGCTGGAAATCGATCGTGCAGGCACCCGTGCAGGCCATCAGTACCACATGCTGGGCCATATCGGGTCCAACAACTCCGGCGTGGTGGTGGAGCCGTACATGATCGTGCTGACAGAGGATAGCGACCGCTTTCCCACGTTCCAGCACGAAGGGATAGAGACGCTGTATATGCTGGAAGGCCGGATAGGATATCGCCACGCCGACCAGATCTATGATCTGGAGCCGGGGGACAGCCTCGTGTTCGACGCAGACTCACCCCATGGTCCGCAGGTGCTGACCACGCTTCCGGCCCGCTATCTGTCGATCATCTGCTATCCGCAATCGAAGTGAACGGGCGTTTTCCGTTCGGATTCCGCCCGTAATTATGGCGTGGGTGCCTAAAATACGGGCGAAGCCTTTCTAGGAAAGATTTATTCCCCACAGGATCTCATACTTATTGAAGGTCAATTTTTATTCCTGTTAGTAAAGTTCTTAACGCAGAACCAAGCTAACGGAGAATGGAATGTGTGGCATTGTTGGTCTGTTCCTGAAGAAAGAAGAGCTGCGCCCGCAGTTGGGGGGCCTTCTAGCCGACATGCTGATCACCATGACGGATCGTGGGCCCGATAGCGCGGGTATCGCAATCTATGGCGACGAAGCTGACGGCCTGAAGATGACGATCCAGTCAGATACGCCCGACAGCGATTTTGCCGGGCTGGAGGCGGCTTTGGGCGACGTTCTGGGCCAGCCGGTCACCGTGCGGGTTGTCGATACCCATGCCGTCATCACATTGCCCGAAGGGGCCGAACCTGCCGCCCGCGCCTTCATGGACAGCCGTGGCCTGCGCATCATGGGTTCCGGCACCGCGATGGAGATCTTCAAGGAGATCGGCCTGCCCAAGGATGTTGCGGCCCGTTTCGGGCTGCGCGAGATGGCAGGCAGCCATGGCATCGGCCACACCCGCATGGCCACCGAAAGCGCCGTCACCACCCTTGGCGCGCATCCGTTCTCAACCGGTGCGGATCAATGCCTGGTGCATAACGGCTCTCTCTCGAACCACAATCAGATGCGCCGCGTGCTGACACAGAAGGGTTTTGCCCCCCGCACGCAGAACGATACTGAAATTGCCGCCTGCTATATTTCGTCCCGTCTGGCCGAAGGGTCGGGCCTGGGGGAGGCGCTGGAAGGGACATTGGAGGATCTGGACGGATTTTTCACCTTTGTGGTCGGCACCCGTAACGGCTTTGGTGTGGTGCGGGACCCGATCGCCTGCAAGCCCGCCGTCATGGCCGAAACCGATGACTACGTCGCCTTTGGCAGCGAATACCGCGCGCTGGCCAACCTGCCGGGCATCGAGACGGCCCGCGTCTGGGAGCCCGAGCCTGCAACCGTCTATTTCTGGGAGCGTTGAGATGCAGACCATCGACCTTGCCACCACGCCGTTGCGCGACATGAATGCCATGCTTCAGTCGCAGGCCGCCCAAACCAACCAGACGGCCTGGAACATCGTGAACCCAAAGGGGGCGCATGCCATCGCGGTCGGTCTTGATGCACCGATCGAGGTCACCGTCAGCGGCTCCACCGGCTATTATTGCGGTGGAATGAACAAGCAGGCCAGTATCCACATCGCAGGGTCCGCCGGGCCGGGGGTGGCGGAAAACATGATGTCCGGAACCGTCGTGATCGAGGGGGATGCCAGCCAGTACGCAGGTGCGACAGGGCAGGGCGGGCTGCTGGTGATCAAGGGGAACGCCTCTTCCCGCTGCGGCATCTCGATGAAGGGGATCGACATCGTGGTGCATGGCAACATCGGCCATATGTCCGCCTTCATGGCCCAATCGGGCAATCTTGTGGTGCTTGGCGATGCCGGTGATGCCTTGGGCGACAGTCTGTACGAGGCGCGGCTGTTCGTGCGCGGCAATGTCAAAAGCCTTGGTGCAGATTGCATCGAGAAAGAGATGCGCCCCGAACATCTGGAAATCCTGCGCGACCTGCTGGACCGCGCCGGCGCGGATGCGAAACCCGAAGAGTTCCGGCGCTATGGCTCTGCCCGCACGCTTTATCATTTCCACGTCGACAACGCCTCAGCCTATTAAGGACCGGACCCATGGATAAGAAAACGCCCCAGACAGTTCCGCGCCAGTCCTGGACATTCTCCAACGAGGCGAACTCGGAAATCCGCCGCGCCGCCGCCACCGGCATCTACGACATCCGCGGTGGCGGCGCCAAGCGCAAGGTACCGCATTTCGACGACCTTCTGTTCCTTGGCGCCTCGATGAGCCGCTATCCGTTGGAAGGGTACCGCGAGAAATGTTCCACCGAGGTGGTGCTGGGAACGCGCTTTGCCAAGAAGCCGATCCGTCTGAAGATTCCGGTCACGATTGCCGGAATGTCGTTCGGCGCGCTGTCGGCCAATGCCAAGGAGGCATTGGGCCGGGGGGCAACGGCAATGGGCACCTCCACCACCACGGGGGATGGGGGCATGACCAACGAGGAACGCAACCATTCCGAAACGCTGGTCTATCAGTACCTGCCTTCGCGTTACGGTATGAATCCGGATGATCTGCGCCGAGCCGATGCGATCGAGATCGTGGTCGGGCAGGGGGCCAAGCCGGGCGGTGGCGGTATGCTGCTGGGCCAGAAGATCACCGAACGTGTGGCCGGAATGCGCAATCTGCCGGTGGGGATCGACCAGCGGTCTGCCTGCCGCCACCCCGACTGGACAGGGCCGGATGATCTGGAGATCAAGATCCTCGAAATCCGCGAGATCACGGGATGGGAAAAGCCGATCTACGTGAAGATCGGAGGCGCACGCCCCTATTACGACACCGCCTTGGCCGTGAAGGCCGGTGCAGATGTCGTGGTTCTGGACGGCATGCAGGGCGGCACGGCTGCAACGCAGGATGTGTTCATCGAAAACGTCGGCCAGCCCACGCTTGCCTGTATCCGCCCCGCAGTGCGCGCGTTGCAGGATCTGGGAATGCACCGTCAGGTCCAGCTCATTGTTTCGGGTGGTATCCGGACAGGGGCAGATGTGGCCAAAGCCCTGGCTTTGGGGGCAGATGCCGTGGCCATCGGCACGGCGGCGCTGGTCGCCCTGGGCGATAACGACCCGCATCTGGAGGAAGAGTACCAGAAGCTGGGCACCACCGCCGGCGCCTATGACGATTGGCACGAAGGTCGTGACCCTGCCGGTATTACCACGCAGGATCCCGAACTGATGGCCCGTCTGGACCCGGAAGAGGCGGGGCGCAGGCTGCGCAACTATCTCGCGGTGCTGACCCTGGAATGCCAGACGATCGCGCGGGCCTGCGGCAAAAGCCATGTGCATAATCTGGAGCCCGAAGATCTTTGCGCCCTGACGATCGAAGCTGCGGCAATGGCGGGTGTGCCATTGGCCGGAACCGACTGGATCCCCGGCAAGTCCGGACTTTGAACGTGCCTACCGCCCCTTTCCAATTCCCTGCCTGAGGAAACCGTCCCATGACCGATCTGGCCGCCTTTGCCCAAGCCAAGGGTATCAAGTATTTCATGATTTCCTATACCGACCTGTTCGGGGGCCAACGGGCCAAGCTGGTTCCGACGCAGGCCATCGCAGACATGCAGGCGGATGGGGCGGGATTCGCCGGTTTTGCGACATATCTGGATCTGACACCGGCACATCCCGATATGCTGGCGGTGCCGGATGCCAGCTCTGTCATCCAGCTGCCGTGGAAAAAGGATGTGGCCTGGGTTGCATCCAACTGCGTGATGGGCGGCGAACCTCTGGCGCAGGCCCCGCGCAACGTGCTGAACCGTCTGGTGGCCGAAGCGGCCGAGATGGGGCTGGAGATCAAGACAGGTGTGGAGCCGGAGTTTTTCCTGCTGACCCCCGAAGGCACTGCAATTTCGGACCCCGCCGATACGGCGGCCAAGCCCTGCTATGACCAGCAGGCCATCATGCGCCGCTATGACGTGATCGCGGAAATCTGCGATCATATGCTGGATCTGGGCTGGGAGGCCTATCAGAACGATCATGAGGACGCGAACGGCCAGTTCGAGATGAACTGGAAATACGACAGCGCCCTTGCGACTGCCGACAAGCATTCCTTCTTCAAGTTCATGACCCGGTCCATCGCCGAAAAGCACGGGATGCGGGCGACGTTCATGCCCAAACCGATCATGGGGCTGACGGGAAATGGCTGTCACGCGCATATTTCCGTCTGGACCAAGGATGGAAAGAACGCATTCTCCGATCCGGCAAAGGAATTGAGCTTGTCCGAGGACGGTCGCCATTTCCTGGGCGGGATCATGAAGCATGCTTCGGCTCTGGCGGCGATTACCAACCCAACCGTCAACAGCTACAAACGCATCAATGCGCCGCGTACCAATTCGGGCGCGACATGGGCGCCCAATAGCGTGACCTGGACGGGCAACAACCGCACCCATATGGTCCGCGTGCCGGGCCCCGGCCGGTTCGAGCTGCGCCTGCCCGACGGTGCGGTAAACCCCTATCTGCTACAGGCGGTCATCATCGCGGCAGGGTTGTCGGGCCTGAAATCAAAGGCCGATCCGGGCAAGCGCTGGGATATCGACATGTATGCCGAGGGGCATAAGGTCGAAGGGGCGCCAAAGCTGCCGCTGAACCTGCTGGATGCCATCCGCGCATTTGATGCCGACAAGGAATTCAAGACCGCCCTGGGCGCAGATTTTTCGGCCGCCTTTATCAAGCTGAAGATGCAGGAATGGAATTCCTATACCGCCCATCTGACCCAGTGGGAGCGTGATACCACGCTTGATGTCTGATCGCGTCCCCGAACTTTATATCCCGAGATTCCAATGCGATTTTCCGGCTTTCGTGTAATCAAAGAGGCGCTGACCGGCCATAAGGGCTGGCAGCCGCTATGGCGCAACCCCGATCCGAAACCTGCCTATGACTATGTGATCGTGGGGGGCGGCGGGCATGGGCTGGCTACGGCCTATTATCTGGCGAATACCTTTCGCAAGGCGCGCATCGCCGTATTGGAAAAGGGCTGGCTCGGTTCGGGAAATATCGGGCGCAACACCACGATCATCCGGTCCAATTACGGATTGCCGGGTAACCAGCCCTTCTATGAATTTTCGATGAAGCTGTGGGAGGGGTTGGAGCAGGAATTCAACTTCAACGCCATGGTCAGCCAGCGCGGCATCCTGAACCTGATCCATACGGATGCACAGCGCGATGCCTATCGCCGGCGCGGCAATGCGATGCTGTTTTCCGGGGCCGATGCCGAGTTGCTGGACCGCGACCGGGTGCGGGACATGTGCCCCTGGCTGAATTTCGACAATGCCCGTTTTCCGATCAAGGGCGGTCTGATGCAGCGCCGCGCGGGAACGGCGCGCCATGACGGTGTGGCCTGGGGCTATGCCCGGGGTGCCGACCGCGCCGGGGTCGACCTGATCCAGAACTGCGAGGTTACGGGCTTCCGGATCGAGGAGGGGCGCATTCGCGGGGTCGAGACGTCCCGCGGGTATATCGCGGCGGCAAAGGTGGGTGTGGCGGTGGCCGGTTCCACCAGCCGTGTGATGGAAAAGGCCGGTTTGCGTCTGCCGATCGAAAGCCATGTCCTGCAGGCGTTTGTGTCCGAAGGGCTGAAGCCGCTTATACCCGGCGTCATAACTTTCGGGGCCGGGCATTTCTACGTCAGCCAGTCCGACAAGGGGGGGCTGGTGTTCGGCGGGGATATCGACGGTTACAACTCCTATGCCCAACGCGGCAACATGCCGGTGATCGAGGATGTGATCGAAGGGGGAATGGCCCTGATGCCCATGATCGGCCGTGCGCGCCTGCTGCGCGTCTGGGGCGGGATCATGGATATGTCGATGGATGGCAGCCCCATCATCGACAGAACGCCGGTGGAAGGCCTCTATCTGAATGCAGGCTGGTGTTATGGCGGGTTCAAGGCCACGCCTGCCAGCGGCTATTCCTTTGCGCATCTTCTGGCCACGGATACCCCGCATGAAACCGCCCGGCATTTCCGGCTGGACCGGTTCGCACGTGGCCATGTCATCGACGAAAAGGGCATGGGTGCCCAACCGAACCTGCATTGAGAGACAGAGATGCTTATTCCCCATCCGCTTCTTGGTCCGCGCGACGCGCAGGAATTCACCTATCTGGGGGATGCCGCCCTGCTGGCCCGCCCCGACGGCATGGCCGAAGGGGCGCTGGGCGCATTCATCGACTATGTCTATCTGCGGGATAACCCGGCCGGGGTTCATCGCGAATTGTGGTTCCATGAACAGGGGGACCGTTCGTGGCTGGTGGTCACACGCAACACGGTCACCCATGAGATCATCGATGCGCAGCTTGCCCGTGATGTGGCCTTGGCACGAAAAGGGGCGGTGGCATGACACGACTGGCAGGCGGGTTGATCGACAGGACACGGACACTGTCCTTTACCTTTGACGGGCGATCGTATCAGGGGCATCCCGGAGATACGTTGGCCTCGGCATTGCTGGCAAATGACGTGCGGCTGATGGGCCGCAGCTTCAAATATCACCGTCCCCGCGGCCCCATCGCCGCCGGCTCCGAAGAGCCGAATGCGATGGTCGAATTGCGTCGCGGCGCACGGCAGGAACCCAACACCCGCGCGACGGTGGCCGAACTGTACGAGGGGCTGGAAGCCTCAAGCCAGAACCGGCTCGGGTCATTGCGTTTTGATCTGCTGGCAATGAACGATCTGCTGTCGCCTTTCTTTGCGGCGGGGTTCTATTACAAGACATTCATGTGGCCGCGTGCCTTCTGGGAAAAACTGTACGAGCCGATTATCCGGAATGCCGCAGGTCTGGGGCGGCTATCGATGCAGGCCGATCCCGATGCCTATGACAAAGGATACCTGCACTGCGATCTTCTGGTCATCGGTGCAGGTGCGGCGGGGTTGTCGGCGGCGTTGACGGCGGCGCGGGCGGGGGCACAGGTCATTCTGGCCGAAGAGGATTTCCTGCTGGGCGGACGCCTGCTGGCAGAAACGCATCTGCTGGATGAGGCTCCGGCCGGGGGCTGGCTGGCAAAGGTCGAGGCGGAACTGGCCGCCTTGCCGAATGTGCGGATCATGCGCCGCACCACCGTTTTCGGAACCTTCGACCATGGTATTTTCGGCGCGGTGGAGCGTGTGGCGGATCACCTGCCCACCCCCGGTAACGGTGTGCGGCAGACCCTGTGGCGCATCACGGCGCGCCGTTCCATCCTTGCTGCGGGTGCAACCGAACGGCACATTCCTTTTGCCAATAACGATCGTCCGGGCATCATGCTGGCGGGGGCGCTGCGCAGCTATGCCAACCGCTGGGCGGCCTGTCCGGGGCAGAAGGTTGCAATCTTCACCAACAATGACGACGGGCATCGTACGGCGCTGGATCTGGCGGCCAAAGGGGTCGAGATTGCCGGTGTGATCGATACGCGGGGATCGGTCAGCGCCCTGGGGAATTACCCCGTGTTTGTGGACAGTGTCGTTGAAAATACGCGGGGACGTCTGGGCCTGAAAAGCGTAACGGTTCGCAGCGGGGCCAAGAATTTCGATCTGGACTGCGATGTGCTTGGTGTGTCCGGCGGGTGGAACCCGAATTTGCATCTGGCTTCTCACCATCGTGCCCGCCCTGTCTGGAATGACACGTTGCACGCCTTTGTGCCGGGCGAGAACGGCCCGCCCGGAATGACCGTGGCCGGTGCCGCCATGGGGCAGGGCAGTACGGCTGCAGCCATGACGGCGGGCGCCAGTGCTGCGGTGGCAGCCATGGAAGGGCTTGGCCTGCGTGCGGCAATGCCGGAGTTGCCCCGTGCCGAAAAGGCTGACGCCAATCTTTATCCGTTGTGGCATGTTCCGGGGAAGGGCCGGGCATGGGTTGATTTCCAGAATGACGTGACCGTCAAGGATATCCGCCTGGCAAATCAGGAGAACATGCGTCCGGTGGAACACCTGAAGCGTTGGACAACGCTTGGCATGGCGACCGATCAGGGAAAGACGGCCAATGTCACCGCACTGGCGGTCATGGCCGAACTGACGGGCAAATCGGTGGCGGAAACCGGCACCACCATGTTCCGCCCACCTTATACCGGGGTGTCACTGGGCGTTCTGGGCGGTGGGGATACCGGTCCGCATTTCCGCCCGCGCCGCCTGACACCCAGCCATGTATGGGCCGCCGAACGGGGCGCCGTGTTCATCGAGGTCGGCCCCTGGATGCGTGCCCAGTATTTTCCGCAGGCGGGTGAAACCGAATGGCGGCAAACGGTGGACCGCGAGGTTCTGGCAACGCGGCAGGGCGTGGGAATTTGCGATGTGACCACGCTGGGCAAGGTGGATGTGCAAGGGCGGGACGCGACCCTGTTCCTCGACCGGCTCTATGCCAATGCGATGGCCAGCCTGAAGGTGGGCATGGTTCGCTATGGCCTGATGCTGCGCGAGGATGGTCTGGCCTATGACGACGGCACCTGCGCCCGGCTGGCGGAGGATGAATATGTCGTCACCACCACCACCGCACAGGCGGGGCCGGTTTTCCGCCATATGGAATACGCGCGCCAGTGCCTCTGGCCCGAACTGGATGTGCAGCTTGTATCCACCACCGAGGCATGGGCCCAGTTTGCGGTTGCAGGACCCAATGCGCGGGCGCTGCTGCAGCGTGTGGTGGATAATTTTGATCTGTCGAACGAGGCGTTTCCCTTCATGGCCTGTGCGGGGCTGACGGTATGTGGCGGGTTGCGGGCGCGCTTGTTCCGCATCTCCTTCTCGGGGGAGCTGGCGTACGAGATTGCGGTCCCCTCCCGTTATGGCAACGCCCTGATGGCGCGGTTGGTGGAGGTGGGCAGCGACCTGGGGGCGACCCCCTACGGAACCGAAGCACTTGGTGTGATGCGGATCGAAAAAGGCCATGCGGCAGGAAACGAGCTGAACGGCCAGACCACGGCGCAGATGCTGGGGATGGGCCGGATGGTCAGTGCGAAAAAGGATGCGATCGGAAGCGTCATGTCCCGCCGGGAGGGGCTGCTGGCCGAAACGCGTGTTCTGGTGGGCCTGCAGCCGGTGGATCCTGCGCTGCCCGTTGTCGCGGGCGCGCATCTGTTTACCGAAGGGGATGGGCATAGCACGGCCACCGATCAGGGGTGGATCACCTCGGCCTGCTATTCTCCGCATGTCGGATCGGCCATCGGCCTCGGGTTTCTGGCGAACGGCGCGATGCGGATGGGAGAGGTCGTGGTGGCGGCCAACCCCCTGCAGGGCGGTGAGGTCCGCGTGCGCGTGGTAAGCCCCCATTTTGTTGACCCTGACGGAGGGCGGTTGCGTGTCTGAACTTATCCCGACCTGTGCACTTGGGGGCACCATGCCCCGAACGGAGACTTTTGGAGCCCTGACATTGACCGAGGTTGCCGATCTGGCGCTTGCCTCTCTGGCCCTGCGCCGGAATGGTGTGCGGCCCGCCCCGATGGGCATGGCGCTGCCGGACACGGGCCAATGGCATGCAGGCGAGGGCATCGCTGCCTTCTGGACCGGGCCGGACCAGTGGATGGTTGAAGGGCCGGGCCGGGCAGAGGAGGATTTTGCCCGCCTGATAAAGGCAGAGGCGCCGGATGCCTCGGTCACGGATCAGACCGATGGCTGGGTGGTCTTCGATATTGCGTCCTCGGCCGGGGGCGGGCGGATCGTGGATTTGCTGGCCAAGCTGGTGAATATTGACCCCAGACGTCTTGCTGCGGGGACGGCCTGCCGGACGGGGCTGGAACATATGGCCGTATTCGTGATCCGGCGCGCTGATGACCGTTTGACCATCATGGGCATGCGATCAGCCGCAGCCACAATCTGGCATGCCCTGGCAGGCGCTGCCGCACGTTTGGAAGGTTCCGCAACATGACCGCGACAATTCTGGACGGCAAGGCCTTTGCGGCGGATGTGCGCGCCCGCGTCAAGGCGCATGTATCGCAGATGGTCAACGAACACGGGATCACACCCGGCCTTGCCGTGGTGCTTGTGGGCGAAGATCCGGCCAGCCGCGTGTATGTCCGCAACAAGGGTGTGCAGACGCTGGAGGCGGGCATGGCCAGCTTCGAGCACAAGCTGGCTGTCGATACCACGGAACAGGCCCTGCTGGCATTGATCGCGCGGCTGAATGCTGATCCGGCGGTACATGGCATTCTGGTACAGCTGCCCCTGCCTGCGCATCTGAATGCCGAGCTGGTCATAAATTCCATCACACCGGACAAGGATGTGGACGGGTTCCATATTTCGAATGTCGGGCTGCTGGGAACAGGGCAGAAGGCGATGGTGCCCTGCACGCCGCTTGGATGTCTGATGATGCTGCGCGCGCATCACGGCAGTCTGGCCGGTCTGAATGCGGTGGTGGTCGGCCGATCAAATATCGTCGGCAAGCCGATGGCCCAGCTTTTGCTGGGAGAGAGTTGTACCGTCACGATCGCCCATTCCCGCACCAGGGATCTGCCGGATGTCTGCCGCAGCGCCGATATACTGATTGCCGCAGTCGGGCGCCCGCATATGATCCGTGGCGAATGGATAAAGCCGGGGGCCACCGTCATTGACGTGGGGATCAACCGGACGGACATGGGGCTGGCTGGCGATGTCGCCTTTGCCGAGGCCGTGACCGTTGCCGGGGCGATTTCCCCTGTTCCGGGGGGTGTTGGTCCGATGACTATTGCCTGCCTTCTCGCTAATACACTAACTGCCTGCTGCCGCAGTAACGGTTTGCCCGAACCCGAAGGGCTGACTGTCTGACCACCCTTATTTGCCACAGGCCTGAAACGGCATTCTGACCGGAGATTTCCATGACAAAATTCTGCCTTACCGTCGCCTGCGCCACCAAGCGGGGCGTTGTGGCGGCGATCTCGACTTATCTGGCGGATCAGGGCTGCAACATCACCGACAGTTCGCAGTTCGATGATATGGTCACCAACCGCTTTTTCATGCGTGTCAGCTTCGTCTCCGAGGAAGGGATCGATCTGGACACATTGACCCGCAATTTTGCCGCCATCGCCAAATCGATGGATATGACCGCCAAGTTCCATGATGAAACCGAACGGATGAAAGTGATCATCATGGTTTCACGCTTTGGCCACTGCCTGAACGACCTGCTGTATCGCTGGCAGATCGGGGCGCTGCCGATCGATATCGTGGCGGTGATTTCCAATCATATGGATTACCAGAAGGTGGTCGTGAACCACGACATTCCCTTTCACTGCATCAAGGTGACCAAGGAGAACAAACCCCAGGCCGAGGCGGAGCAACTGCGGATTGTCCGGGATACGGGGGCGGAACTGATCATTCTGGCGCGCTACATGCAGGTGCTTTCGGATGATATGTGCCGCGAGATGTCGGGGCGGATCATCAACATCCACCATTCGTTCCTGCCGTCGTTCAAGGGGGCGAACCCCTACAAGCAGGCATTCGAACGGGGGGTGAAGCTGATAGGGGCCACATCGCACTACGTGACCGCCGATCTGGACGAAGGCCCGATCATCGAACAGGATACCATCCGTGTCACCCACGCCCAGAGCGCGGAGGATTACGTCAGTCTGGGGCGCGATGTGGAAAGCCAGGTTCTGGCCCGTGCCATCCATGCCCATATTCATCGCCGCGTGTTCCAGAACGGGAACAAGACGGTGGTGTTTCCCGCGTCTCCCGGGTCCTATGCATCTGAACGCATGGGCTAATTCTGCAAATTGCCGATATGGCATCACGGGGGGGGGCAGCCGCAGCAGCGGTTGCCCTTTTTCATATGTGCCCATCCACCTGCGTGGCATCGGCGTTCCCCCTGATTCAAACGAAAGCGGTTAGCAGGGCAGGGGGAAAACCGGGTCTTCAAAGGGGCTAATCCACAGCCGTTCCGCCCATGTTTTGATCTTTCATACCAGCATATGCGCGGGTTTCGTCCGAATTACGCCCCCTCAATTATTCCTGGCAGGAAAATTAGTTGCCTTGAATCGGCCATCCGGCCTTTGCTGATTCATGCCGAAACGGCCGGTCCTTGACCGGGGTGCGAACGGAACGGGGAATGTGGAATGACCAAGCGTGTGGCGATTATCGGGGCAGGCCCATCAGGGCTGGCGCAACTGCGTGCATTTCAGGATGCCGCACAAAAGGGTGCGGATATCCCCGAGGTTGTCTGCTTTGAAAAGCAGACCAATTGGGGTGGCCTGTGGAATTATACATGGCGCACCGGCGTTGATGAGTATGGAGAGCCGGTCCATGGCTCCATGTATCGCTATTTGTGGACCAATGGCCCCAAAGAGGGTCTGGAATTTGCCGACTACTCGTTCGAGGAGCATTTCGGCAAGCAGATCGCATCCTATCCGCCCCGCGCAGTCATGTTCGATTATATCGAGGGCCGGGTAAAGAAGGCGGGTGTGCGCGACTGGATCCGTTTCAGTTCGGTGATCCGCTGGACGGAATTCGATGCCGCGACCAATACCTTCGAGCTGACGGTCCATGACGTGGAAAACGACCGTGTCTACAAGGAGACCTTTGATCATGTGATCGTGGCCTCGGGCCATTTTTCCAGCCCCAACGTCCCGGAATATCCGGGGTTCGACCAGTTCTATGGCCGTATCATCCATGCCCATGATTTCCGCGACGCGCGTGAATTCGAAGGGCAGGATGTGCTGGTGGTGGGGTCATCCTATTCCGCCGAGGATATCGGATCGCAGTGCTGGAAATACGGCGCGAAAACAGTAACCTCCTGCTACCGTTCGGCCCCCATGGGGTTCGCATGGCCCGACAACTGGGAGGAAAAGCAGGGTCTGGTCCGGGTAGAGGGCAAGACGGCATTTTTCCGGGATGGCAGCAGCAAGAATGTGGATGCCATCATCCTGTGCACAGGGTACCGCCACTACTTCCCGTTCTTGCCGGATGACCTGCGTCTGAAAACCGCAAACCGCTTGGCCGCGCGGGATCTGTATAAAGGCGTGGTCTATGTGCATAATCCGCAGATGTTCTATCTGGGCATGCAGGACCAGTGGTTCACCTTCAACATGTTCGATGCCCAGGCATGGTATGTGCGGGACATCATCATCGGCCGGATAGAGGTGCCTGCCGACAAAGCGGTGCTGCTGGCGGATGTTGCGGACCGCGAGGCCCGTGAAGACGCCTCGGACGATACCAAATATGCCATCAAATATCAGGGTGACTACGTCAAGGAACTGATTGCCGACACCGATTATCCCAGCTTCGATGTGGACGGGGCCTGCCATGCGTTTTTTGAATGGAAGAACCACAAGGTCACCGACATCATGGGCTTCCGCAACCACTGCTACAAATCGGTGATCACGGGCACGATGGCCCCCGTGCACCACACGCCGTGGAACCTTGCGATGGATGATTCCATGCAAACCTATCTGCAAAGCTGACACCTGTTTCACCAGAAAGGTTCCGGATGCTGTCGCTTCCCCCAGATGCCCTGATGCGGCCCGGCGCTCCGCGTGCCAGCCGCGCCCGCCGCCCCGAAATTTTCGGCCGTGCGCCCGATCTTGAACGCTACACCGTTCAGGGGGGCGGCGCCATTGTAGTCGAGATCGCGCCGGGTGACCGGTTGGAAATTCTGAATGACGAAGGTGGACAGCCGTGCGAGGTGCTGGGGGCCCATCCTGACGGGCGGCTGGATGCGGGCCTGCTGGCGGCCCGCGCCGATGGCCCTGCCGATGGTTTGCGGGCCTTGGTTGCGGCGGGCACGGCGCCCCGCCTGCGACAGGCCTTCGCGATGCGGAATATCGACCTTGCGGGGGCCCGCGCCATCCGGTTGTTCGGCCCTGCCGCGCGGGCGGGTGATGCGGTGTCGTTCACATCACAGGGCAAGGGGTGGATCATTATCGCCGCCCCCGCAGCACCCATGGATTTCGAGGCGCAGGATACAGCTACCCCGCTGACCCTGCGGCTGACGCGGGCCAAACCGCGCCGCGTGGGGCAGTTTGCGCTGCCGGACCCTCTGGCCGACATGAAACTGGACTTGCGCATTGCCTCCTCTACCGCCGCCGCCTACCGCGTGAAGGCGGGGGAGTTCATCCAGATCCTGGATGTGGATGGCCGCCAGTGCACCGATTTCCAATGCTTCGATGCACGCAAGCTGGACAGGGGGATCGCCCATCCGCTGGATGTGACCACGACGCGGACCATCCAGAACCATGCCTATCCGATGCCGGGCCTGCACGCGAAATACTTCGATCAGGACATGACCCCGCTGGTAGAGGTCATTCAGGATACTTGCGGCCGACATGATGCCTTTGCGATGGCCTGTGCGTCCAAATACTATGATGACATCGGTTATCCCGGCCATGCCAACTGCTCGGACAATTTCAACGGTGCATTGGCGGATTACGGTGTTCCGGCCCGTCCCGGATGGATGGCGGCCAATTTCTTTTTCAATACCGGTATCGATGCCCATGGCGTGATGTACGCGGATGAGCCGTGGTCCCGCCCGGGGGATTATGTCCTGCTGCGGGCCCTGACGGATCTGGTCTGTGTTTCATCGGCCTGTCCGGACGATACCTCTCCGGCCAACGGCTGGACCCTGACCGACATTCACGTGCGCAGCTATGCCGCCGAGGAACGCTTTCAGCGCGCCTCTGCATGGCGTCCCACCCCCGAAGCGGAGCCTGTCATGACGCGGGAAAGCACCTTTCACCAGAACTTTGCCGCCTTGACGCGTGATTTTGTCGATTACCGCGGATTCTGGCTGCCCAATACCTTTGCCACCACAGACCCGGTTGAAAGCTATTGGGCCTGTCGTGAGGGGGTTGTGGTCATGGACCTGAGCGCCCTTCGCAAATTCGAGGTGACCGGTCCGGACGCAGAGCGGTTGATGAACTGGATTCTGACCCGCGACGTGGAAAAGCTGGGCGTGGGACAGATTGTCTATTCCTCGATGTGCTACCCCCATGGCGGCATGATCGACGATGGAACATTGTTCCGCCTGGGCGCGCAGAATTTCCGCTGGATTGGTGGCTCCGATGAAGGGGGCGTATGGATGCGCGAAGAGGCCGAACGGCTCGGGCTTAACGTCCTCGTCCGCGCCTCCACGGACCAGATGCACAATCTTGCGGTGCAGGGGCCGACATCACGGGATCTGATGAAAGAGATCATCTGGGCTGCCCCGCATCAGCCATCGGTGGAAGAGATCGGCTGGTTCCGGTTCACCGTTGGCCGCATCGGTGGGCCGACAGGGGCGCCCGTGGTCGTTTCGCGGACGGGGTATACCGGTGAACTGGGGTATGAGGTATTCTGCCATCCCAAGGACGGTGCCGCCGTTTTCGAGGCGGTGTGGCAGGCAGGACTGCCATTCGGCATGCGCCCGATGGGGCTGGCGGGGCTGGATCTGACGCGCATTGAATCGGGTCTGGTCTTTGCGGGATATGATTTCAGTGACCAGACGGACCCGTTCGAGGCGGGTGTCGGGTTCACCGTCCCGCTCAAATCGAAAACGGTGGATTTTGTCGGTCGGGAGGCGTTGATCCGGCGCAAAACCACGCCATCGCGCCGCTTTGTGGGTCTGGAAATCGACGGGCATGAAGAGGTGGCCCATGGCGATTGCATCCGCATCGGCCGCGCACAGGTGGGTGAGGTGTGTTCGGCCATGCGCTCCCCGCGTACGGGTCAGCTTATCGCGCTGGCGCGGGTGGATATTGCCCATGCCGAAGCGGGCACCGAAGTGGAGGTGGGCCGGCTGGACGGGCACATCAAGCGCCTGACCGCCCGCATCACACCCTTTCCGCATTATGACCCGAAAAAAGAGCGTCCGCGGTCCTAAGCGTGCGCGGCGAATCCGGCCGCTGGCGCGATGCCACGGCAAGCAACCAACAATAGGAAAAGACAGATGACCGCATCCTGGAGATTTTCGACCCTTGCCAGCCGCCACCGCGCCCTTGGCTCCGATCTGGAGGATTGGAGTGGTATGGGAACGGCATGGTCCTATGACGGGGACCCCGAAGCCGAATACATGGCGATCCGCACCAAGGCGGGACTGATGGATGTTTCTGGCCTGAAGAAGGTGCATGTCGTGGGGGCGGGGGCCAGCCATGTCATCGACCGTGCCACCACGCGCAATGTGGAAAAGCTGGCACCGGGGCGTTCGGTCTATGCCACGATGTTGAATGACGCGGGCAAACTGATCGATGATTGCGTGATCTACCGGACAGGGCCGAATGCCTTCATGGTCGTGCATGGATCGGGGCAGGGGTTCGAGCAGTTGACGATGGCCTCCACTGGTCGGGATGTGGCGGTATTGTTTGACGACAATCTGCACAACCTGGCCTTGCAGGGTCCGCTGGCCGTCGATTTTCTGGAAAAGCACGTCCCGGGCATCCGCGATCTGGCGTATTTCTCCCATATCCAGACAAAGCTGTTTGGCGTTCCGATCATGATCTCCCGCACCGGGTACACCGGGGAACGGGGATACGAGCTGTTCGTCCGCGGGCAGGACGCGCCGCTGGTCTGGGACACCATTCTGGCCGAAGGGGCGGAGATGGGGATCATCCCCTGCCGCTTTACCACGCTGGATATGCTGCGGGCCGAAAGCTACCTGCTGTTCTTCCCCTATGACAATTCGGAGATGTATCCCTTCGAGGATGAGGCCTGCGGTGATACGCTTTGGGAATTGGGGCTCAATTTCACCGTCAGCCCCGGCAAGACAGGGTTCCGTGGCGCCGAGGAGCATTACCGTCTGAAAGGGCGTGAGCGGTTCAAGATCTGGGGCCTGAAGCTGGAAGGTACCGCCGTGCCGGAGAATGGCGCGCCTGTATTCCGCGATGGCAAGAAGGTGGGCATCGTGACCCAGGCCATGCACTCCCCCCTGAATGACTGGACCGTGGCGATTGCGCGGCTGGACGTGGATTGCGCGAATGCGGGAACCGCTGTGACGGTCCGGTGCGAAACTGCGGGCGAGATTGCCGCCGTAACTTCGCCGATGCCCTTCTATGACATCGATAAGGCCCGTCGCACAGCGAAGGGCTAAGCGCATCCATAGACGGTGCAGCCCCCGCCGCACCGTCCCGAACAGGAGCATTGCAATGGCAGGAACCGCGTTCACCCCCTCGATCCTGAGCCGTCCCGTCTATGCGGGGCTGGTGTCCAGAGGGGCAACCCCCGCAATCATGCTGGCAGAGGGAGAGGGGGCGCTGGCCCTGATGGCCCTTGCCGATCATGACCCTGCGGTAATGGGGCATGCCCATATCATCCATATTCCCGCAGGGACTGGTCATGGTGCTGCATTGCAGGCGCTGGGCCCCGCGATGTACCACGAGGGGCCGACATTGCCCGCGGTTCTGCCGCGCCTGCGCAAGGCGCTGGGCGATGCGCATATGGGCACTGCCCTGTACATTGCAGGCACCGAAGGGGTCATCGGTCAGGTTACAGCCGAGGCACTGGCCGCAGGTGTGGCTGCCGGTGCCATAAGTACAGAACATCACGGCGGTGCTGCCCGCCGCATGCAGTGCGTCCACTGCAAGGGCATTACCGAAGATGTCGTGACAGACCCCTTCATTTGCAGCCACTGCGGGCTTTCGCTATTCGTGCGGGACCATTTCTCCCGCAGGCTGGGCGCCTTTCAGGGTGTGTGCGTCGACGCCGAAACGCCGGGGCAGATTCCCGCTATGCAGGAGATCCGCCCATGATGTTGCGTGTCGCTTCGGTCGAGCCATTGTCGCCGCTGGTCACGAAATTCCGTTTCGTGCATCCCGACGGTGCGGCGCTCCCGCTGTTTTCCGGCGGGGCGCATGTGGTGGTTGAAATGCCGGACGGCGAGATGATCCGCCGCAATGCCTATTCGCTGGTATCGGACCCGATGGATGGTTCGGGCTACGAGATTGCCGTCCGCCGCGAGGATCTGGGGCGGGGCGGATCGCTTTACATGCATACCCGCGTGGCCGAGGGAGATCTGCTGGGCGTAGGGGCGCCTGCCAACCTGTTCGGGCTGGACCTGCGCGCGCGCAAGCATGTGCTGGTGGCCGGCGGCATCGGGATCACGCCCTTTATTGCGCAGATCCGTCAACTGACACGGCTGCAGCTTCCGTTCGAACTGCATTATTGCGCCCGTTCGCGATCCGAGGCGGCAGGGCTGGCGCTGCTGCCGGATTTGCCGCAGGTGCATGTCCATATATCGGATGAAGGAAACCGGATGGATCCTGCCGAGGTGCTGTCGGGGCAGCCCTTGGGGACGCATGCCTATACATGCGGGCCCGAAGGATTGGTGGCTGCAATGGCCGATGCCGGTGCACGGCTGGGATGGCCCGAGGCGGCGCTTCATTCCGAAACCTTTTTGGCACCACCCCCGGGCAAGCCGTTCCGCGTAACTCTTGCACGCTCCGCGCTGACGCTGACGGTCGGCCCTGACCAAAGCCTGCTGGAGGCATTGGAGGCGGCGGGCGTGGATGCGCCTTGGCTTTGCCGGGGCGGTGTGTGCGGGCAATGCGAAACGGCGGTGCTTTCCTGCCATGGGCGGATCGAGCATCACGACCATTGGCTGGACGACGACGAAAAGGCCGCGCAGACGAAGATCATGCCCTGTGTTTCGCGGTTTCAGGGCCAAGACCTCATTCTGGACAGGTGATGCATGACACTCCGCTTCAATGACGAGACGTTCCGCGGCGATTACACCTATCATAATTCGGCCGCGGCTGTGCGCCGCTTTCCGTTTCCGTTCGATCAGGACAGCTACATGTATTCGGTGAACATCGAACCGCACCGGCCCACGCGGGCCGGATCGGTTTTTGAACACCGCTTCGACGTGGATGAACACTACGTGGCGGAGATGCAGGATCGCGCCATAACCCTGGCG
Source organism: Falsirhodobacter sp. alg1 (assembly GCF_000739715.2). Lineage (GTDB taxonomy): Bacteria > Pseudomonadota > Alphaproteobacteria > Rhodobacterales > Rhodobacteraceae > Falsirhodobacter. The sequence continues at coordinate 273,772 of NZ_BBJC02000001.1, forward strand.
GATGATCCTTTGCGCTGCCAGTCCCTGCCGCATATGGAGCTGGCGGGGTGGGATTTCCTGGAACTGGTGATGGTGTGCAAATCCGAGGATTATCCGGATATGTTCACCCTGCACCGCGATGGTGACAGGTGGCACTGGATCAACCGGCCACTGGGGATCGACCAGCGTTTCACCTTCATGGATACCAGCACGCTGCCCTGTGGCCCGCTGGAATATATCGGGCGGCAAACGCAGGGCGACCATGCATTGCTGGACCAGCGCGAGGGCAATCTCTGGATGGATGCGGGAATCGTGACCTCGCAGGCCGACTGGAGCCTCGATTTCAACATCGGCATGAATTTCTTCGAATGGCATGCCCCTGTACCCAAGGCGCATGAACTGGGTATTTTCCAGCGGGCGCTGAAATTCCTGACGAATGTCCAGCAGGGCAAGCCGTCGCGCCGGTTGAACTGGACAATGACGGTCAATCCCCGGCTGGATACAAGCCCCGAGAACTATCACAAATGGGGGCCTGAAAAACGGACGATCACCCCCGAGAACGTAGGCGCAAAGCAGTACCTGCGTGTGGAACTGCAGTCTTTCTACCGGTTGCCCCGCTCGAATGCGCTTGTGTTTCCGATCCGCTGCTATCTGATTTCGCTGGAGGATCTGGTCACGGTGCCGAAATGGGGCCGCCGCTTCCATCGGGTGCTGCGTGATCTGCCGGATGAGCTGGCGGAGTATAAGGGATTTGCCGTGAACCGGTCGATGATCGTCGATTATCTGGCGCGGTTCGATGACGGGGCCGAAACTTCGGCCGGAATATTTCCCGATTAGAACGGGCATCACCGTTCCGGTATCATGAAAGACAGGCGGCAGGTTTGCCGCCTGTCTTTTTTGTTCTATGCAGGCTTTTTGCTGATCCGTGCCGCAGCCAGCGACGTGACCTGATCATCGGCAGAGGGATGTACGGTTGCCCCTGCCAGCATGCCATCATTCAACCGGTAGCCGACCTCGCCATGCGAAACGGTGTCCAGCCCCTCGTATTCTTCTTCTTCGTCCACACGCAGGCCGATCAATGCGCCGACGACTTTCAGGGCAACGAAGGTAGTGACGACAGACACAAGAATACTGAAGGCCATAACCAGAAGCTGCGGACCCATTTGCGAGATCATGGTGCGCCCTTCGGGAAAGCCCAGACCGCCCAGGGAAGGTGCGGCGAAGATAACGGTCAGGATGCCGCCGACGATTGCGCCCACACCATGCACGCCGAACACGTCGAACGAATCGTCATAGCCGACGCGCTGTTTGACAACCTCGACCGCGAACAGGCAAACTGGGGCGGTCAGGAAGCCGACCGCGATTGCCCCTGCCGGGCCGACAAAGCCGCAGGCGGGCGTAATGGCCACCAACCCCGCAATCGTGCCGGACAGCAGGCCAAAGGTGCTTGCACGCTTGCGGTGAACAGCCTCCGTCACCATCCAGCCGATCGCGCCACCGGCGCCGCCCAGCATGGTGTTCAGCATGATCAGGGACGAGAAGCCATTGGCGGCCAGCACACAGCCGCCGCAGAACGCCAGCCAGCCCACCCACAGCATCGCACCACCGGTATAGGTCATGGTCATGTTGTGCGGGGCCATCATCGTGGTGCGATATCCGCGGCGCGGCCCCACCACCAATGCGCAGACCAGGGCCGCGATTCCGGCGTTCAGGTGGACCACATTGCCGCCGGCAAAGTCCATCACGCCCATGTTGAACACCCAGCCGCCGCCCCATGCCATATGGGCCATCGGGACGTAGTTGATCAGGAACCAGATCGCGAGGAACATCATCACCGCAGCGAACTTCATCCGTTCGGCAAAGGCGCCGACGATGATGGGCGCGGTGATTGCCGCGAACAGCATCATGAACAGGACATAGAGGTATTCGGGAATGGTCGCGACCAGAGAATCCTGCGTGACGCCTGCAAGAAAGACAACCGACAGCCCGCCGATGATGGCATTGAAGGGCGCATCGGTATCAAAGGTCAGCGTATAGCCCACGGCGATCCACAGCACGCAGATCATGGAGATGCCTGCAAAGATCTGGGTCAGGAGGGACAATACGTTCTTGCTGCGCGCCATACCCGCATAGAACAGGCCAAGGCCGGGCAGCATCATCAACATGACGATAAGCGCACAGGTTGCAACGAATGCGGTATCCCCTGCGCTGAGTGTCGGTGCTTCTTCCTGTGCGAAGGCTATGGCGGGCAGAACGGCGAATACGCCTGCCAAACTGATCGGTGTTTTGAGCCGCATGAATGGTACCCATATGTGATTGGCGTTTGACCCATCATCCGGACATCAAGTGAATCACCCAAAAGATATTTAGTTTCCTTGCAGGCAATATCGTATCCGCATGCAAGTGCGCCGCTTTGCATGACGGATGCGTGATATTTCAGCGTATGGGAAACACGTTGCCCCGGTTATGGTCATAACGGGGCGCGTGATGGGCATAGGGTAATCATGGTCAGGACCGGATTCGGGATCTGATCAATCTATTGGCAGGTATGAACCCCTGGTTGCATATGCCATCGGGAGATATCTTGGGAAGGCGGTTACAGCCTAACGGATGCCGGGCGAACCGCCGTCGCGGGATCCACTGAAATTGGCGGACATAGCATGCGCTGTTGGCTGTAATGGGGCCGTGGCTCAAAGGCGGTTGCATCAGGTGTATTGGCGTCTACCCTGTATGATTTATCCGAATGCAGAGAGATCCCATGTTTGCGCGCTTCTGGATGCTTTCAGTCATAACGATCCTGCTGTCATCCCCGGTTGCCACGGCTGAACCTGCACGGTCCGATCAGTTCGGCTCTTGCGGGCGGGAGGTGCGCCAATCGGGGGGGATCAATGTTCCCGTAGGGCCGACCTATTGGCACGGGCTATCGGAATGTCTGCGCAGTTTACGGAATCTATGGCTTCAATCCCGCAAGGAGCCGGATCTGGCGAACGAGCTTGGTGCGCCCGTTCCCGATATCATCCGTACGTTCGTCACGGATAAGATGGACGAGGACAGGGTGCGCTTTCGGCTGGAGGATGGATCGGTCGTTTCCTTTGCCGATGCCGTCAAAGCGGACGGTGGTGCCGGCATCCATTCGGCCATGCAGGTGAATGACCTCGGGCAACCTTATAACGGGATGGGACAATCGGGAATGGCCTATTTCCTGTACCAGCTTGCCGGATTGGCCGAGGATGACGGGGATGCGGAAAGCAGTCGCTTTTATCGGATGTTGGGGCGTGCATCGTTGCAGACCCTGCTGGATGATGTCGATGAAGGGGGCCTTGCAAGCCGCAGCGCCTGCCATACTGCGGCGGGTGAAACCTGTGCATGGTACCATTCCATCACCCGACGGGATTGGGCAGCCGACGGCGGCGGTACGCTGAACCAGATGCTGCATGTGGTGCGGGATATGGGAATGATGAAATCCGATTTTTCCCGTCGGGGCTGGGCAAGCGAACCCGATCTGACCGCACCGATCACGGAAGGATTGAACCAGTTGTTCCTCGGGCAGCCTTATGACGGGGCCGGAACATCGCCGAACCTGTTCGATTTCATCAGCAATGCAAGGAATCCTGCGGGTGGTATATGGGCATGGTATGGATTCAACACCCGCCAGCCATCCCCCGGGCAGGGGTATTTTCTGGATGATCCTGACAAGAACTGCAGTTATCACGCCCATGTACTGGATCTGGTCATTTCAATTCTGGAAAAGCTGGACCCTGTCAGGGATTCCGCCCTCATACAGGCAGCACAGACTTCACCCGCTCTGGACGGTTTTCGCGCGGCGGCCGAAACTGCCGGTGAGGGGGGCGCGCTACCCGATTCGGTGTCCTGCAGCCCCGATATGCGCGCACGTCTGGCCGAGGATGCGCAGATCATGATGGGCTCATATGCGGCCAGCCAGCCATAAGGCACCGAGGCTGCGTGGCCTTACAGGGGGCATGTGGTGCCCGGGGCGGGGCAATTCCTTTACCCCGCCATCGAGAAGTCGAATCGTTTCTGGAAATAGGTATCCAGCGTATCCAGCGCTATGTCGTTTTTTCCGCCGCGGTTGAACGTCAGATAAAGGCTGTCGTCATAATCCGATTCACTGAAGGTTCCGGCACGGTAATTCGGATGGATCAGATAGGTCTGTATCCCGTTCGAAGCGAGGTGCCAGCGGAACCAGAGATCGTCCGCAGTCGGTGCGATGCGCATCGCATCTTCGACATTCAGGACATTTATCGGAAAAAATGCGGTGTCATACAGGATGCCGTCCTTGCCGGTCGGCAGGATCAGGGTGCCCGGATTTTCCTCGACCGCGCTGCGCATCCACGAGGCGTAGGGCGCGAGCATTCCGTTTCGGATCAGGATGCGATGGCCGCGATAGGCAATGACACAGCCATGGCTGTCATAGGCCCGCAGCATGGTCGAAAGCCAGTGCGGGGGGTAAATCGTATCATCATCGACCGTCACGACCAGACGGGACAATCCCCAGTGTTCGTGGAGAAAGGGCAGCAGTTTCCGGTATGGCCCGGTATTGGCGCAGAATACGAAACGCAGCCGTTCGCCCGCCTCACGCTGCACCGCCTCCAGTTCAGGGGTCAGGCCGGGAACGCCCTGATCCAGCAGATAAGGGGTGTGCGAGAGGTACACGTTGATCCGCAGATCCCCGTAATCCTGCGCAAGCAAGGACCGCAGTGTTGCCGGAAGCACATGGAGCCGCGTGCTGATCGCGGTCAGGGAGATGTCGATAGTGCCGAAGGTCATCAGATATCCTCACCTGTCGGTCGCAGGAACTGCGGGACGACGATCATATGTTCCTCTCCCAGGTCCTGCCCCGCACCGCGCAGACCTGCCAGAGGGGGGCGGCGCGCGATATTGGCCCGGAAAAGCTGCAGATGCTCTGCCGCTTCGGCCTTGGTGCGTTGGGACAGGGTGGCACTATCGGCAAAGCAGAGCATGACGGGTGCGCCAAGTTCCATCATGGATTGGGCGCCGAAGAAGGCGGCAATACGTTCACGCATTTCCACGTCCCCGCGGGACCGGACCTTGGCAAAGGCACCGACGGTATCGAACACCGACCGGCGGAACATGGATGTCATGGGACCGTCGCCGAATATTGCGAATTGCGCCTCCAGCTGCACACATCCGGCGCGGTCGACACGGATATGCGGTGTCGTGACGACCTGCAGTTCGGGCATCGTCCGGAATGCGTTGATTTGTGCGGCAAACCGGCCGGGGTGGGACCAGTCGTCCGCATCCTGGATCGCGATGAATTCACCCCGCGCTTCGGCAATCGCCAGGTTGCGCCCGACATAGGGCCCGCTGTTGATCGGCACACGCAGGTATCGTGCATTGGCAAAGCTGGCGACAAGCGAAGCGATCTCGGCGGACACAGCAGGGGTGCTGGCATCGTCAACCACGATGATTTCCACATCCGCATGCGACTGGTCAGCCAGGGATTGCAGCGAAAGGCGCATCAGATCGATGTCGGGCTCATAGGCGGATACGATCGCCGTCACAACGGGCCCTTCGGTCGATGGCATGAGATGCTTCAAGGAGCGTGCAGCATTGACAAAGACATCGCTTGCGCTGGTCCCTTCAATCACCGGGGCGGGCAGGTCGGTGCCTTCGAAGCGTGCCGCGATCAGCCTGTTCAGGGCGGTATTGTCGCCGAGGATGTTATGGGCGACCACATCAATGTCCGAATGCACCTCCAGCAGTCCTGAATCACGGAATTCGGCAAGCGTGGGTCTGTCGGACATGATGACAGCGGCCAGCTTGCGGTTATAGAGGCCGTCTGCACCCTGAATGGTCACGCCTTCCAGATGCAATGCCCGGAGTTCGTTGCTGAGGCTGCGGAGGCTGTCCATCCAGCGCGAGAAATCCGCATTTCCGGCATTGGAGGGATTGGCGATCATGGACAGAATCCTGTCACGGTCCTGGGCGATGACCGCGCGTCGGAACACATCCCGGAAATCGAGGGTGCCACGGACTGTATCAAGCGTTTGGCTGCCGACCGTTTCAAGCAGTACCGGAAGCTGGGGGGCATCCAGAAGGCGCTGAAAGCACCGTGCCATCCCGCTTTGGGCCAGAAGGTCGGGGTGCTGGCGGGCCAGACGGGTCAGAATAAAGGCCAGTGTCGTATCATCGGCATAACGACGGGCGATTTCAGTAATTCGGAACAACAGTCGGGTTTCGAACTTATGGGGTGCGCCATTATCCGGCTTCATCGACAGGGCAAGAAGGCAATGGAATACCTGCAGCAGTGTTGCCATGAACGCGGGGCGGGGCAGGCAGCAGGCAAGCATTTCGAACAGGGGCACGACAATGCCGGAGCCGCGAGTTGCAAGCTGGTCCGCATGAAGCGCCAGATCCGCTGCCACATGGTTCGCAGACGGCAGGAACCGCGCAAGATGGAGGAACTGCAACAGATGCGGATCGGAAAGCTTTGCCATTCTGGCCGGGGAAGAGCCAAGCAGCATCGCGAAACGGTCAAACTCCTGAACGAGCTCGGCCAGTTGCGACATGTCGCGCTCCAGCGCATCGAAAATGCGGTGATCATTCTCCGAGGTGCCCACGCAAAGATCCAGATCGCTGCGCAGAACGAGATAGGTTTCGGTTTCGCGAACGACCAGCTTGGAAATTGCCCAGTTGCGCGGAGTATTCGCCTGAAGAAGATCGGTATATCCGGGGCGGCCCGTTGCCTGAATGCGGTCACGTTCGCACAGGGTCAGGCGACCATCATTGAGGGCGCGTTTGAGACGATCGAGATCCTGCAATGCGGGGCCTGATGCCAGCGGTTGCGTGACGGCAAGATCATCCGACAGGATCAGGACGCCTGTTTCCATGGCGCGATCAAGGCCGCCGAGGGACAGCCACCATTTGGCAGGAAGCGCCGAGGTGTGGGGGGAAAGCAGGCGTGTCAGTGATATCGCCGCCGCAGGACGCGGGTGAAGCACGCCTTTGTTGGAATCATATTCCAGCGTACTTGTGCTGACTGCATGCGCGCCCGTGCGCGCCCAATAGGCCGGTACCAGTGAGACGATATAATCGGGGGATTGGGGCGATCGCCGCCCGATGACGAGGACCGGCTTTCGCAAAACATGCGGGCCTGCATTTGCCAGATCGGCCCGCAGGCGGTCGGCCCCTGTGTATACCGCGCAATTTTCGATGTTTGTGTACGAGGAAAGAGTGACGCCATCTTCTGCCAGTACGATGGCATAGGCATCGTGCAAAGGCATAGCGCGCTGATGGTCCGGTGCCGGAACCGGCAATGCCGCGATGCGCAGTTCGATGCCGGTTTCTGCGGGCTCTGCCCCATCCCAGAGCAGGGCTGTGGTGTCTGCCGTGCCCACATCACGATACCCGCGGATTCGAGATGGCCAGGTTATCTGCCCGTTTTCAATCCGGCAGTCGGTTATGTGCAATGCACTGGCAGGGCCGAGAGCGGCCGTTGTCAGAAATGCAGCGCCGATATCGGAAATGCGGCGATCCGGAGCAATCCGCAGCCGGCGATCGGCAGTGCCGTTCAACCTGAATTCTGTAGCCTGCCAGGCGCGAATATCATCTTCGTTAGGCTGCGCATCAAAGACGAGGGCGATCTCGCGTGGCGGCAGCAATGTCCGCAAATGCCCCTTTGCCTGACAATCCGCGATCGCATTCAGAGCGAGTGTATCGAGTGTCGTGAGATCACGGTTATTGCGATGAGAGGCCAGCAGATGGCGTATCAGCACCCCCCGCAGAACCCGCATGTTGCGCGGGGCATGGATTGTGGCATCCTCGGGCGTAAACTGGATGTTGTGTCCCAATGCGGCAAACAGGGCGTCCAGATAGCCGGCGGCCCCGCCAGTGGCGGCCAGCCTGATCTGATTGGCAATCAGCTGGCCAAGCGGCTGCGCCGGATCAAGCCGCAACGTATTGCGCAGATCATCCAGCAGGGTCAGCAGATCCACGAGTGGATCATTCGGATCCTGTTTTTGCTGGGCAAGGGCAGCTTCGCGGATCTTGATGTAATAGGGCTGTTCGGTATCGGCGAGGGGCGAGAGCAGGACCCGCATGTTTCCGGCCGAACCTTCGGTGTCGCCAGCCTCCAGCCGGGCAAAGATCTGCTGGGTCCGCTGGATGAACCGCTGCGAGCGTACGAGCCGGGCCAGCAAGCTGTCCATCAGCATCGGCTGGCTTGGGGGCGTGCCTTTTACAATGCCCGTGCCATGCATGATGCGCACGGCTTTTTCCATCACGGCAGGGGTAACCTCGGCCTTCAGCGCCTCTTGGACCACAGCGGGATAGGGGGCAATTCGTTGCAGAAAGCGAGGTGAAATAGGCTGGGTCATGCATATGCTCCGTTCACCCGCCGTCTAACAGGCCGTGGCACATTGCGACAAGCGGCACCGCCCGTCAATCTGGTGCCGCACCGGCCAGGCAGGGAGCCCCGGCCGGTAGATGCATAGAGATGAATGATGATGGTATAATTTGCCTTTGCGAAAAGGCCGGAATTATCATGGGGCAAATAGGTCAATTAAGGTTTCGATATATTTGATAATGCAAGCCGGATGTTTCAGTTAATTACTTGTTAAGTCTGGGCTGTATATAAAGCGACACTCATTCAGTGGAGCTATCACTTATTAAGTAGTAGCCTCGTTTACGCTGCGACGGCGGTTGACACGCCCTTCTGCCGCCTCGTAGATGCACGAAATATTGAGAGATTTACGTTGCTATCCATTACTGTCGCCATGCCTGCGTATAATGCCCAGGATGATATACGCGCCTCAATCGCCTCCGTTCAAAACCAGACCTGGACCGGTGATCTCGAGATCCTCGTCTGTGATGACGGATCCACCGATGGAACTGTGGACGTCGTGCAGGATATGGCACGAACGGACCCGCGCATTCGCATGATCTCGAACGGTCGCAATCTGGGCCGGCCAGCCACGCGCAACCATCTGGCGCGTGAGGCGCGGGGCGGGCTGCTGACCTGGTTGGATGCGGATGATGAAAAATATCCCGATATGCTTCGCAACCAGATGGAGACGTTCCTTCTTCAGCGAGAGCGGCGGCAGAGCGAAAAATTCATCGTCGTCACGAATTACGACTGGCAGTTTGAAGAGCGTAACGAGGACAAGCTGATCAAGGTCGATCCTGGTCGGGATAGCGTGAAATCGCTGCTGGACGGGTCATTCGGGGCTTATCTATGGCTGACGCTTGCGCGCAAAAGCGTCATTCAGGCAGCCCTGCCTTTTGACGAGAGCCTTCCCCGTTTGCAGGATCTGGATTTCTTCCTTCGCTGCGCAGGGCGCGGGATCGACTTTGTTCCGATCCGGAACGGGCGGGCGCAATGCGTGTATCGCAAAACGGATATCGGGCGGAATGCACAGGATGTGGAGCGTTGCTTTGCGCATATCCGTAAAAAGCATTCCTATCTGATTGATCTGTATGGGCGGGAGTACCGCCGGGAGCTTGTTCTGAAGCATCTTTATGTGGCCCAGAGATTTGCGGCTGCAAATAACGATGATACTCTGGCTGCCCAATATGCCCGTCGCCGCAGCCTTATCCGGCTTGGCCTGTCCCGCGCGAATTGAAGGCTTTAAATAATGTCCACATATATTATTGCAAAGCCGCGTATATCCGAAAACGATGCGATTGATTTGGTTGTCGGTAAATTGCCTACCCTGAGCACGCTGACAAAAATGTTCTGCATGCGGGCAGAGTTTTGCGGGGCAGGGCGTGGAAGCAATCACGACAGTATCTTCAGGATGATGCTTTCGGATGGCGCAGAAGATTGCGCGCATCTGGCATCTTTCAAAGAGATCATGGCATCGCATACGGGGGGTGAAATCTTTGCGCCCCTGCTGACGAATCTCATTCTGTCTCCTCTATCGTCCAAGGAAATATTGGCGGCAGGTGACGATGTGGTTCAAGCTGCAATGAAGGTTGTAAATGCACTGCTTGACGAGATCGTCAAAGTGCTGCCCGATGCGAAGCTGGCAGTAATTTTTCCATCACGTGCCGAATTCATCAAGGCGCAACGCACCCAATTAAGTCTGGTTGACGGATATTCGCCGGCAGACGCCGGGTATCTTGCCGAGACAATGGCGACCATAGGGGAAAATGCGGTTGCCCTGCTTCGGGCGCAAACACGTATTTCCACCTCATTCGTCAATCTTCCGTCTTTTAGCGGGCCTGCCGCAATCATGACAGAATTCGGCATGTTGATGGAGGGGTTTCCGGTTGGAAGCTCCATCGATTGGCTTTCAATCAATCAGGCATCGCAATTGTGGTTGAGCGAGCTTTTGCTGGCAAAACTCGGCCCGAATTACGTTGAACGAAATGCCGGCGCCCGCCTGAGCGGCCAAGTGCAGGTGAATGCATTGAAAGATGCCATGCTTTATAATTACTTCGATACGCTGAATACTGCCAATGCCCCCTTGTCGCGGCGGCGGAATCCCGATCGGGAGGAGGCGCGTCGCATAGATATCGCGCACCTTGAGCGTTTCCTTTGGAAAGGGCGGTCCTGATGGATATCTGTCTGTGCATTCAGAAGATCGTCGGTATCAGCGGTGGTGCTGAAAAGGTGCTGGTCGATGTGGCCAATCATCTGGCGGAAACCGGACATGATGTTTCCATCGTTTGTTTCGAGGATACGGGAGGCGCGCCCTTCTACCGGCTGAACCCGAAGATCGATTTCCATAACATGAAGCCGTTCAACGATCGCCGCAGTGATCGTGCGTGGCGCAATGCGGTGCGGGAACAAGGCTCGCTGGAGCGGTTGATCGACAGGGCGGGGCAGGTTGCCGGGCGCATACCGCTGCTGGCCCGCCTGGTGTGGAACAAGCAGAACAATGTCTTTGTGAAACGCCTTGCGCAGTTCATTGACTGGCGCAAACCTGATCTGATGATTTCCTTCATGCCCGGCATTACGCCACAGGTGATCAAGGCGCGTCGCAAGGCGACCTTCAAGCCGCGCGTGATCTTCTCGTGCCACAACCTGCCGAATGCCGATTTCAACGATCTGACGAAATGGAGCACGAACCGCCACGATATCGCGCTGCGTCGGCGGGCCGTTTCCGACAGCGATGCAACAACGGTTCTGCTGCCGGAATATCGGGAGTGGTTCCGGGCGTCCGAGCAGAAGAACATTGAAGTTCTGCCCAATTTCATTCCGGATGCACAGCGGCATAGGGTGCAGTACCGCAAGCCGATCCTGATTTCCGTGGGGCGTTTGACGGCAACCAAAAACCACGAAATGCTGATCCGGGCGTTCCATCTGCTAAAGGATGAACTGCCGGACTGGCAGATCAGGATCTTCGGCAAAGGGCCACTGGAGCAGCATCTGACAGACCTGATCCAAGAGCTTGGGTTGGCGGGACAAGTGCAGCTGATGGGTCATACATCAGACATTGCCGCTGAATATCTGTCAGCGGCCTGCATGGTGCTGCCCTCCGTACATGAAGGGTTTCCGCTGGTGGTGGGGGAGGCCTTTGCGCACGGCTTGCCAGTTGTCGGCTTTGCGGATTGCAGCGGGGTCAATTACCTTGTCCGTGACAAGAAGAACGGCATTCTGATCGAGGAACGTTCCATCGCGGCACTCTCCGAAACGATCCGGACCGTTGCCAAGGACAATACCATGCGCCGGCGGCTGTCCAAGGGGGCGTTCGCATTCGTGGATAACGGAGAGTACAGTCATCAGACAGTGATGGCAAAATGGGACGATCTGATTGCCCGCGTTATGCGGTGATACCCTTCATAAGGGAGCTTTGAAGGCAAATCTCCCTTATGATGTACAGGTGTTTTGCGCCAGGGATCAAGCTGTCGAGCCTTTGTAGGGCGCCGGGTTAAAGGGTCATTTGCAATACTAACAAAGGTGATGTTGCAAATACGGGCACTTATGTGAAAGCTTCCATGCAGATACCGCACATGGAACTTGCATAGTGTTTAATGGACCCGAATGGACCCGAACGGTAAAAAATCTTCTGTTCAAAGGAGATTTTGCTGCCGTCGAAGAGATGATTTATCAAGATGTTCGCAATTTTCCAACAGGGGAGCATAACCGCATACGCCAAATGCGGGGTTTGTATACGAGCATTAAGAATATTGATCAGCGATCGGTGCCTGCGGAGTTCGAACCTGTAAAGCTTCGTGCCGCAGAGAATGAAGCAATATTTTTAGATAAATACCCTGACAGTTTTAATGACCTGCCTGCTGGCTTCTACCGAATAGGTGAACAGGTTGAGCGTGAATCAACATTTGAAGCAGATTTAAGCGGTCTTTCCAGATCGGAATTACGTCGTCTTAGAGAGGCACGTTTCGGTCTGGGTATGCAGGGTGGCACGAGTGACAGTTTTCGTGTTGTAGAGAATGCATTTGTTTGCGGTTGTGATCTTATGATGCACGCATATGCATTTTCCGAAAATCTTTACGTCAATGAGGAATCAGGCAGGATTGCAAAATCCTATCCCATGAATTTCCGCGTTCCGGCTAAACGTACTATCCCTCACGCGCTTTTACTTCCCATTCCGCATCACTCAGGTAATTATTACCATGTTTTGGGAGAAATGGTATATGGCCTGCGGTATGCGAAACTTGTGGGTGATGCGCCTATCTTGTATCAGGAAGATAAATACAGAATTCTTCCAGTAGTATGCGACAGGTTGGGCATAGATAAAAACCGACTGATCAGTATTGATGAGGCGAGCGATCTAAATATCCAAAAAGCGCTTTTGCCTTCGCACCCGCCATATTACTGGAATAAAAGTGTATTCAGTTTCTTCCAGAAAATATCCACGCGAACCGTGAAGGATGGATTGAAGGTTTTCATATCCCGCCGACGTAGTAATCGGGGGCCTTCAAACGAAGATGAATTGGAAACCTTCTTGGCGGAGCGTGGATTTCTTGTCGTGTACGCTGAACTCCTGTCTTTTGAACAACAGGTGCTGATCGCATCAAACACAGATGTTCTCGTCTCTGTCCACGGCGCGGGGCTTGCAAACATGGCCTTCATGAAGGCGGGGGCGGCAATGTTCGAACTTTTTCCTTCAGAAATGCTGACGCGGGATTTCTATATGCGCTCCCGTCATAACGATATGGCGTATTCTGCCATGATATTCGACAAATCTGTAGATATGGATGTATTCGCTACCAGATTGGCAAAGATCGTTCAGTGAGGCCATTTCATGATCGTCCTGAGTCAATACTATCAAAAAGCTCAGGGCGGTTCTGCTGGATGATCGGCAGGTCATTCAGGATCTTCCGCAGATGTTTGCGCATTGCGGCCTCGGCGTTATCTGCATCTCCAACCCGGATCGCCTCTACGATCTGGGTGTGATGTTTGATCAGCTTTCCCATGGAAAACTGTTCGGTGGATAGCTGGCGGACACGGTCCATCTGGGTCTTCAACCCATCCAGCACTTTCCATACATAGGGAAGGCCCGCCCCCTCGGCTAGGGTGCGGTGGAACAGGTCGTCCAATGCCCGAAACTCCTTTGCATTGGTCAGCGGCAGGGCGCGTTGGGCGGCCAGTTGCCGGTCCAGTTCACGGACCAGCGCCGTATCCGCAGATCGTGCCAGTGCGCGGACTACATCCGCCTCTACCGCCTCGCGGATAAAGCGTGCATCCATGACGTCGGGAATAAAAATTTTGCGGACGAAGGTACCGCGCTGCGGCCGCACCTCGACCAATCCTTCTTCGGCCAGCTTTATGAATGCCTCACGAACGGGCTGTCGGCTGGTCCTGTAATGTTGCGCAATCTCGGATTCCGAAATGCGCGCTCCGGGGGCAAGCTCATTGCATATGATCCGTTCGCGCAAGATCCGTACAAGCTGCGGCCCCACGGCCAATCCGGAATCGAGGCAAAGGGCGTCGGGGTGGTCCGCCATGCTTATATCCTACAACCTCATGCCACATTCATACTTCCATACTAGTCAGCATTATGCATGCTTGGCAATTGGACGGCAGCACTGCGGGAGGATGGGTGATGCGGCAGACATGGCGATGGTTCGGCCCCACGGATCTGGTTTCAACCAGCGATATGCGGCAGGCGGGGGTTCAGGGCGTCGTTTCTGCTTTGCACCATGTGCCGGCCGGGGCGGTCTGGACACCGCAGGATATCGTGGATCGTCGCAATCTGATCACCCAGCGGGCAGACGGACCCTCTTCGGGGCTGACATGGGACGTTGTTGAAAGCTTGCCCGTATCCGAAGATATCAAGAAGCAGCAGGGCAATTGGCGCGATCATATCGCCAATTGGAAAACAAGCCTGCATAATCTTCGCGATGCGGGGCTGGAGGTGGTCTGTTACAATTTCATGCCCGTGCTCGATTGGACACGAACGGATCTGTCATGGCCGCGCCCGTCCGGGGCCACGTGCATGCGGTTCGATTTCACGGATTTTGCAGCTTTTGACATACACATCCTGAAGCGTGACGGGGCGACCGAGGATTTTCCGGATGATATTGTCGAACTGGCTGCCGAGCGCTTTGCCGAAATGTCGGATGCGCAGCGGGCGAAGTTATCCGGCAATGTGGTCTTCGGGTTGCCGGGCGCTGCCGGAACCCTGACGTTGGATGATGTCCGCCACCATCTGGCCGAATACGATCCGATCCGGGAGGATCAGCTGCGCAGCAATCTGGTCGATTTCCTGTCCGAGGTGGCACCCCTTGCCGAACGTCTGGGCATGCGGCTGTGCTGCCATCCGGATGATCCGCCATTTCCGTTGCTGGGATTGCCGCGCATCATGTCCACCGAGGCGGATTATGCGCGGGTCATGCAGGCGGTGGATGTGCCTGCGAACGGGATCACCCTTTGCACGGGCAGCCTCGGTGCGCGTGCTGATAACGACCCGGTCGGAATGATGCGCCGCCTGGGTGATCGGGTGCATTTCCTGCACCTGCGCAACGTCACGCTGGATACACCCGAGGTGCCGCGTGGATCATTCTATGAGGATGAGCATCTGTCAGGGCAAACCGACATGGTGGCAATGATCGCAGCCATTCTGGCAGAGGAACACCGTCGCCGGTCCAGGGGCCGCCTCGACTGCCATATCCCGTTCCGCCCCGATCATGGGCAGGATATTCTGGAGGATCAGAACCGCAAGGTGCAACCCGGCTATCCGGCCATCGGTCGGCTGAAAGGGTTGGCCGAGTTGCGTGGTATCATGACGGCATTGGAGCATCCCGCAGTCACGGTCTCCAGCCGATGACCCGGCTTTCTGCCAGGGTCAAGCTTCGCGCAGGGTTGGGCCCGCATTATGATCCTGCATCGCATGGCGTGGGGATCGTACATCTGGGCCTTGGTGCATTCCACAAGGCCCATCAGGCCGCCTATACCGATACGGCATTGGCAAAGGCAGGCGGCGATTGGCGGATCGTGGCGGTATCATTGCGCAGCCGTGATGCGGTGGAGGCACTTTCGGCACAGGATGGCCGTTATACGTTGATTGAGCGGGGTACGGATGCACCCGCCGCGCGTGTAATCGGCTCTGTCGCGCGGGCACTGACGGGCGCAGACGGAACAGGTCCTGTCCTTGCCGCGATGGCGGATCGATCGTGCCGCATTGTCACCCTGACGGTTACGGAAAAGGCCTATGGTCTGGATCGGGCGGGGAAGGGATGTGATCCCCTCCATCCGGCCGTTGCCGCCGATCTGGCCATGCCCGATCAGCCAAAGGGTGTTCTGGGCCTGCTGGTGCGGGCATTGGGTCAGCGCTTTGCCGCGGGGCTCGAACCATTCACGGTGCTTTGTTGCGATAACCTGCCGCAGAACGGCCATCTGCTGCGCAATGCCGCAATTGATTTTGCCCGCCGCATTGATCCGGGCCTTGCCGGAATGATCGAGGCGCGGGTGGCGTTTCCGTGCAGCATGGTGGACCGGATCACCCCGACGACGACATCGCTTACCCTGTCTGATGCCCGTAATCTGATCGGGTTCGAAGATCATGCCGCGGTGGAAACCGAACCCTTCCATCAATGGGTGATCGAGGATGATTTTCCCACAGGCCGCCCGGCATGGGATCTGGCCGGCGCGGTGTTCGTCTCGGACGTTATGGCCTATGAGGATCTGAAGCTGCGAATGCTCAACGGTACACATTCCATGCTGGCCTACGCGGGATTTCATGCAGGGTATGAATACGTGCGCGAGGTCATGGCAGATCCGGCTCTCACGACCCTTGTCCAGCGTCATCTGCGGGCGGCTGCGGCTACGCTTGGCCCTTTGCCGGATATCGATACCGATCATTATGCCGATGCGTTGATGACGCGCTTCGCCAATCCGGCAATCGCGCATGAGACATTGCAGATCGCGATGGACGGGACACAGAAGCTACCGCAGCGCATTTTTGCGCCCGCTCTATGTGCACAAAAATCCGGTC
The DNA here is from genome assembly GCF_000739715.2 of Falsirhodobacter sp. alg1. Taxonomy (GTDB): domain Bacteria; phylum Pseudomonadota; class Alphaproteobacteria; order Rhodobacterales; family Rhodobacteraceae; genus Falsirhodobacter. The sequence goes on from NZ_BBJC02000001.1 coordinate 290,136, forward strand.
AGAACCTGCGCCCCTTCGCTTTTGCCACGGCGCTGTGGCTGCGCCATATCAGCGGTGCCACGCATGACCGGGAGGGATACAAGGTGCAGGATCCGCGGGCCGATGAACTGGCTCTTGTCGCAAACGCCGGCTGTGCCGCAAAAATGGTCGAAGCCGCCGCTGCCATGGAAGGGTTCATGCCACATATGCTTAGGGCGGACAGCGGTTGGCTGGCACAGATAACTGGCATACTTTCGGACTGTCTGACCCGCCCGATGTCCGAGGTTCTGGCAGAGGAAGCTCGGAACGCATAATGGCCCCGGTCTGCTTTACCGCGGTCTTTACCGGTCAAAGCGTGGCGCATTCCTGCGCCACGATATTATCTCAAGGATGATCAATCGGTCAGTTCCGAAGGCACCTTCCCGCCATTTTTTGCAAGTTCGCGCATGACTGCCTTGTGCAGCCAGATGTTCATTTCCGCGCTGCCATCCGTCTCTCCGGTATAACCCAGTTCCTTGGCCAGCTCCTTGCGGTTCGACAGGCTGGAGTCGATGCCAAGAAGCTTCATCAGATCAACGATCGATGTGCGCCAGTTCAGATCGGATCCTTTTTCCTTGGCCGTTTCCTCCAGGGTGGCGGCCACGTCAACCGGTGCGGATGACGCCTGTGGCGCAGCCGGTGCCGGCTCAGGGGCAGGTGCCGGAACTGCAGCATCAACGCNTTTTTTTTCGTCTGCCGCCGGGGTCAATACCGCCGGTTCGGCCGCTTCTGCCTTACCGCCGAAAATCGCGTCCTTGATCTTACCAAAAATGCTCATCTTGTCGTCCTTTCGCAGTCCATGATCGGTTGCCGGCGCTCGGGATGACTGTTTTGGCACAGTCCTGCCGAACCGCTTAGGTTTCAGTACCTAGGGTGGCGAATGATCCAAGAAAGCCCGTTCTTCGCGGGCCAACGAAAACCCGCCTATGCCGGCACGGAACATGAAAAAGGCGCGGAAGCCCTATCGGATTTCCGCGCCTTTTTCTCCGGTCGTATTCGCTTATCCGCGCGGGGTCATCCGGTGGTTCGCGCTGGCGGTGACAGCGCAGGAGGGCACACCGTCGGTAAAGAAATCCGGGGCGACATGACGCGCTTCCGTTACGATCAGGTTCTGGTCGTCATCCCATCCCATGTCGCGTTCCCAGACCAACTCCCCTGCCGGCGTCACTTCGAAAACACGGCCATGCTGCGCCTCGGTGATCAGGATATTACCGGAAGGCAGGATCTGGTGTTTGCCACGCTGCCAGCTATAGAACGGGATCTCTTCCGATCCGGCAAAGAGGGTGTCCACCTTGTGGGTTTTCGGATCGACCCGCAGGATACGGGAATTCTGCGATCCTGTGTGGTTGTCGAAAACCGTGATCGTGCCATCCGGCTGCCAGTCGGGATCATGCTGTTTCAGCCATGGCCCGTGCTGATACCATTTCAGCTCCCCGGTGGTGCGGCCGACAACGGCGACAAGGTTCAGTTCGCGCAGCGAAATCAGCAGATCGCCCGCCTCGAACTGCGGAAATACCGCGGCATAGGCTTCGGGCAGGGATTCAACGTCATTGGCGTGGAACGGATCGGATTCATAGGTCAGCGGTGCTTCCCCCCCGGCCGAGAATGTGCGGATGCCGAAAATGCCCTCCTGACCATCGCCCGCCTTGATCAGGTCGTCTTCAATGCTCAGCATCGGCGTTGCCTCACCGGTGGCGGCATCGATATGCGTGATGGTATTGTCACGCCATCCCAGAAAACCGTCAGGCCCATCGGGGCTGATCGTATGGTGGAACGCACCCTTGGTGGCCCAGATTGGAATACCGCAGGTATCAAAGCGGGCCAGCGTATTCCCCGCGTCGAATGCCGCCAGAATTGACCCGTCGGGCATCACTTCCATTCCGTGCAGCATGGTGTTCAGGGATCTGGGCCCGTCAGGATCGGCGTCCTCGTAATTGATCGGCCATTGATGAACCTGATCCCCCTTTTCGTCGTACATCGTAACGGTGAAGGGGGCGATGTCCTGATCCGCCGACAGACCCGCAATCAGCGTATAGCCGGGCGTGACCTTGGCAGGATCCTTCACGATGAAACGGGCGGCTTCGCCGGGGGTGCGGGAAGGTACAAGATGGCGCGTCGGCTCCAGCCCCACGTCATTTTTCCAGTTTGCCTTCATATCGTTCAACGTGTCCATCGCCAAGGTGATCTGCGGATGGGGGAACCAGTTGTTACGGGCGGCAAACACGCCATAGGCGGTCCCCATAACAGCCACCGATACGGTGAAGGCAATCATCGGTAGTTTTTCGGACATCGGTCAGCTCCGGTATTACGGGACCAGACACCGCGCCTTCAATGCCACGTGCACTTCGCGCGCGCGATGAAGGAGCGATGTGGATACATCGGGAAGGGAGGCGGGCTTGGGCGCCTTGAAGCGCGGGGCCTGCAGCAGCAGTTTTTCGGGGTCCTGCAAATCCAGAGCGTTGGCCAATGCAGGCAGATAGCGGGTGGGGTCGGCCGAAAGGGCATCATGATCCGACAGGATCGCACGGGGGCCTGCATGCGCCAGAATGCCTTCATGGATCTGGCACCAGTACTGCAACCAGAATGCTGGCGTATCCGGGTCCCCCTCGGGGCGGGCACCGTCGAATGTCAGCGGGCGCAGGGCCTCGCCAAATTCGAAATGGCCGATGCCTTCCATATACCGCTGGGTGAAAGGATCAGCGGCATGGCGTTCGGAAAACCGCAGATGCTGGCGCAGTAGGGATGCCGCATGGGCCTCCGGATCCCGTAGCGGAATCAGAATGGTTGCATCTGGTGCCAGGCGCTCCAGCAATCCCAGCCGCAGGATATTGGCGTTGTTCTTGGACAGGTAGCGGCTTGCACCGGGCTTTGTGGCAACAACCTTTGCACGATAGGCCGGGAAGAAGGCTTCAAAGGCCGCATTCTTTTCCATGGGGGACCATGCACGGATGCGGTCCTTGCCGTAATGGTTTTTCCAGAATGCCAGCCATGCCATTTCCTCGAACGCTTCGGGGCTGTCATAGCCAACCTGAAGGCCATCGCCATGTGCACGCTCTACCATTGCCCCCTCTTGGCGGCCCTTGCGCGTCATGTCGCTCCACAACAGCGGGGCAAGGGCGAAGGGCATGTGCCGATAGGTGGCCGATGCGAATTCCGGCTGCTTGGCCAGAACGTCCAGCAGAATGGTCGTGCCCGCCCGCGCAAGTGACGTGATGAACACGGGACGGGCAGCCGTGGCCATATCGATGCGATCGGCGTAGCGGGTGGTCTCGGTGCGGGCCAATGCCTTCTGCAGGCCGGGGGTGGCGAAAGCGAGACTGTGCAGGGCACGATCCATGGCGGAATAGGGGGAATCCTTGGGGCTGGCACGGGACATGATGATCCAGAGCGCCACTGCCGCCACGGTAGAGCCGATCAGGAACGGCAGGCTGCTGGCCAGTGTAAGGGCCTTTTTCAGGGTATAGAGCCCCATCGCGCTGCCGGCCCAGATGATCAGGGCCGACAGGCCGAGCGAGACAATCGTGATGCCCAGAATCCGGAAGAACGAGCCGAACATCTGTACGGCCGCCTCTCTCGTCAGGCGTTCCTTTTCGTCATCGCTCAGCCCTTTGGCGGACATGGTTGCGGTGGCGCTGCGGGCGGTCGTCAGGATTCCGCGCCCCACTTCTTCTGCCCGCATCGCCTTAAGGGTTACGACAAATGCAATCAGCCCCAAGGCCAGGGCCGCAAGTGCTGTCATGTTTTCAGTTCCGGTCTTTATTGGTTTCAGCCGAAGGTTTGCGTTTCAGCATCCGTTTGATCGGGTACCAGACGAACCCGACAATCGCGAGAAACAGCGCACTGACCAAAGCGAGGATTGTACCGATGGCGGTCATTCCCGCACCCGGACCGACATAGGCCGATGCGGTTTCGGGCAGCAGCATCAGGGGCAAGGCGGCCAAGGCCAGAAATGCCGCCGGGTATGGCATAGTTCGCATCATTATTTCCTCTCAGAGTGGAGCGACCATGTATTTGAACAAATAGGGATAGGAAACGCATAGAATGCTGTTCCCTCGTATATCATGGATGGAAGTAGATTTCGGTGCCCGACTGTTCCAGAGGCAACAAATTTATGCGCGGCATTTTGCCTGAATTGTATTTATCGGCTGCTTGACTTCGCCCATTGCGGCGCTTTGTCCCGCAGGATGGATGTGTGGCAAGGGAACGTATACCCCTTTTCATAATTCCGGTTTGTTGGCACAGAAGAGCGTAGGCCAGAATGCAGGACATGATATGAGCGCGCTGTTCGAACCGGGCCGGAACTGCTGGCAATTGGCCCGCACTGACCGTCTTTCCGTGATCATCGATGCTGCGGATTATTTCACCGCCGCCCGGGAGGCGATGATGCGGGCGCAAAGCTCCATCATGATGGTCGGTTGGGATTTTGACGCCCGTATCAGGTTCGATGCCCCCGAGCATAATGATGATGCGCCCGAGCATCTGGGGCAGTTCATGTTGTGGCTGGCCAACCGTACCCCAGATCTGCAGATCCGGATGCTGCAATGGAATTCGGGGATGATGAAGAACTGGCTGCGGGGGGCAAATGCCTATTACCTGTGCCGATGGAAATGGCATTCCCAGATCACCGCGCGGTTCGACGGAATCCACCCGCCGGGCGGGTCGCACCACCAGAAGCTTCTGGTGATTGACGACAGTCTGGCGTTCTGCGGCGGCATCGACATGACGGTGAAGCGGTGGGATACGCGCAACCACCTGGATGATGAACCGAACCGTGTTTCCCCGTCCGGCCGCGCGCTGGAGCCTTGGCATGATTGTGCGGCCATGTGCGACGCCGATGCGGCGCGGGCCCTGGGGCAGGTGGCGCGCCGCCGCTGGAAACGTGCGACGGGCGAAGATCTTCCGGCGATCAAGGGAAAGCCGCTGGAGTGGCCGTCGATCATCAAGCCGCTGTTCGGGCCTGCGGAAATCGCCATTGCCCGCAGTCGGCCCAAGATGGAAGGGCAGGATCCCATCCGTGAGATCGAGGCGCTGTATATCGACATGATTGCGACCGCCCGCCATGTGATCTATGCCGAAAGCCAGTATTTTGCCTCTCGCCGCATTGCCTCGGCGCTTGCCCGGCGGCTGGAAGAGCCTGATGGCCCGGAAGTGGTTATCATCAATCCCTATTCTGCCGATGGCTGGCTGGAACCGATCGCGATGGACACCGCTCGCGCGCGGCTGTTCGAGGCCCTGCGCCGGCATGACAGGTATAACCGGCTTGCCATCTATCATCCGGTAACTGCGGGGCGTAACCCGATCTATGTCCATGCCAAGGTCATGATCGTCGATGACCGGCTGATGCGGATCGGATCCTCCAATTTCAACAACCGTTCCATGCGGCTGGATTCCGAATGCGATGTGGCCATTGATGCCCTGCAGGATGAAACGGGGGGGATGGCCGCCCAATTGCAGCAGTTGCGTCACGATCTGTTGGCAGAGCATCTGGGTTTCAGCATTGATGAGGTGCGCGCAGCGGCAGAGCGGGAAGGGACCCTTATCGGCGGCATCGAAGCCTTGCGCCGTGACGAAGGGCGATCGCTGGTCCGTTATGAAGTGCCAGACCTGAGCGTGATCGAGACGTGGCTGGCGGACAACGAGATTCTCGACCCCGATGGCCCCGAGGAAATGTTCGAGCTTGTGAACCGCCGCGGCCTGTTCCGCGGTCGCCTGCGCCGACCGAAATAACAGGCTCCTCTGTTTCGTTACAATGTCACCAAACTGCCATGTCTTCTGCGTAGGAGGTGGGGATCAAGCGGCTGACCCCACGCCAAGAACGCAGGAGATCGCTATGCGCGAAAGTAATGAATCCGCCTTCCGTACAACGCGGCTGGAAGAGGCTGATGGCCCCGGCACGAACCCCACGGCGAACCGCCGCATGGGCGAAATCATTGCGGCACGCTTTTCACGCCGCGGATTTCTGCAGGGCGCAATGGCAACGGCCGCAATTACGGCCACGGTCAGCCCTCTTGCGATGATGGCCGCCAATGAGGCGCATGCCCAAGGGCAAGGCTCGGCCTTCGATTTCCCCGAGGTCAAGGCAGGTGTGGATGCCGACCATCATGTGGCCGATGGATATGACGCCGATATCCTGCTGCGTTGGGGCGATGCCCTGTTCCCCGACAGCCCTGAATTCGACCCCGATCGCCAAACGCCCGAGGCGCAGGCACGGCAGTTCGGATACAATAACGATTTCGTCGGTTTCCACCCTCTGGACGGGGCGGATGACCGCGGGCTGCTGTGTGTGAACCATGAATACACAAACGAACATCTGATGTTCCCCGGCATCGTGACCATCACCGACAACGAGATCGTGGTGGCCGACGCCGACCAGACCCGTGTCGATATCGAGATGGCAGCCCATGGCGGCACGGTCGTCGAGATCCGCAAGGATGGAAACGGCAAATGGAAGGTTGTCCGCGATGGCGCATTGAACCGCCGGATCACCTCGAATACCGAAATGATGCTGACCGGTCCCGCCGCAGGCCACGCCCGTTTGCAGACCGTGGCGGATACCACGGGGCGCAAGGTTTTCGGTACGATCAACAACTGCGCAGGCGGCATCACGCCCTGGGGCACCTATGTGATGGCCGAGGAAAACATCCACGGCTACTTCATGGGGGAATTGCCGGCTGACCATCCCGAAGCGCAGAACTACGAACGCCTGGGCATTCCTGAAAGCACCTATGCCTGGGGCCGCTTTCATGATCGCTTCGATGTGTCCAAAGAGCCGAATGAACCGAACCGCTTCGGCTGGATTGTCGAGGTCGATGTCATGGACCCCAATTCCGTGCCGAAGAAACGGACGGCAATGGGCCGTTTCAAGCATGAGGGCGCCGAAAGCGTCGTGGCCGAGGACGGTCGCGTCGTCTTCTATCTGGGCGATGATGAACGGTTCGATTACGTCTATAAATTCGTGACGGCAAAGGCATTCGATCCGGACAACCGGGCCGCCAACATGGACCTGCTGGATGAGGGTACGCTCTATGTCGCGCGCTTTGACGAAGATGGCACGATGGAGTGGCTGCCGCTGACCCATGGAACAGGGCCGCTGACCGCCGAAAACGGCTTCGAGAGCCAAGCCGATGTGCTGATCGAAACCCGCCGCGCGGCCGATCTGCTGGAGGCGACCCCTATGGACCGCCCGGAAGATATCCAGCCGAACCCCGACACGGGCCGTGCCTATGTCATGCTGACCAATAACTCCAGGCGGACCGAGGCTGATGCCGCCAATCCGCGCGTGGAGAATGCCTTCGGCCACATCATCGAGATCATCGAGGATGCGGGTAATTTCACCGCAACGAACGGCCGTTGGGAAATCGTCGTCCAATGTGGTGATCCGTCGGTCGCCGATGTCGGCGCAACATTCTCGACGGAAACCACCGACGATGGCTGGTTCGCATGCCCCGACAACGCGGCGGTGGATTCCGAAGGCCGCCTTTGGGTTTCGACGGACGGTAACTCGATGAAATCCACCGGACGGACGGATGGCCTCTGGGCGCTGGATACCGAAGGTGCGGCACGCGGAACGTCAAAGCTGTTCTACCGCGTTCCGGTCGGGGCGGAGATGTGCGGCCCTTGCCCGACGGCGGATCTGACCACCTTCTTCGTGGCGGTGCAGCATCCGGCCGATGGGGGCGAGGATTGGGAGGGCCATGGCCGTCCATCCTATTACGAGGACCTGTCCACGCGTTGGCCCGACTTTGACGATGCGATGCCGGTTCGCCCCTCTGTTGTGGCCATCACGCGCCAAGGCGGCGGTCGCATCGGCGCATGATGGAATGATGCGTCCCTTATTCGGGGCGCATCGACTGCCCGTCCATGAAAAGATGTATCTTTTCTGCAGGGGCGGAAACGGCCACCGTGGCGCGGCGCGTGTCACGGTGGATGCCCGGCAGTTTTGCAATGACCCCTGACCGCCCGGCTTCGGCAACGAAGTACAGCAGCGTCACTTCGCCCAATGCCTCCACGTAATCCACCTCTCCGCGATAGACATAGGGCTGTCCCTCTTCCACGGGTGTCAGATCCTCGGGGCGCACGCCGATATTCACCTGCCGCCCCATTGCCGCATCGGGAGAGGGGATATTGCTGATGGCGGTCCCTCCGCCATCCAGCGCCACCTCGGTTGTTGCGCCCGTTGCCGTAATCTTTCCGGGGATCAGGTTCATGGCCGGAGAACCGATGAACGTTGCCACAAACTCGTTCCTCGGCGCCTCGTACAGTTCCAACGGTGTGCCGACCTGGCTGATGCCCTTGTCGGCCAATACGACGATACGGGTCGCCAGCGTCATCGCCTCTACCTGATCGTGGGTCACATAGACCATGGTGGCATCCGGCATCCGCTCTTTCAGTTGCGCAATCTCTATTCGGGTTGCGACCCGCAGCGCAGCATCAAGGTTGGAAAGAGGTTCGTCGAACAGATACACCTTCGGGTTGCGGACGATTGCACGCCCGATCGCCACACGCTGGCGCTGCCCCCCGGACAGGGCCTTGGGCAGACGGTCCAGATATTCCGTAAGCTGCAGCGCATTGGCAGCCTCCTCCACCTTGGCGTTCCGCTCCTTCTTCGGAACCTTGGCGATCTCCAATGCGAAGGTCATGTTTTCGCGCACGGTCATATGCGGATAAAGCGCGTAGGACTGGAACACCATCGCGATGCCGCGCTCGGCGGGTGGGGTATCGTTCACCACCTGCCCGTCGATCTGCAGCTCTCCGCCCGTGATTTTTTCGAGGCCAGCGATCATCCGCAGCAGGGTGGATTTCCCGCAGCCGGAGGGGCCGACGAACACGACCAGTTCGCCTTCGTTTATCGTCAGGTCGATGTTCTTCAGCACCTTGGTGGCGCCGTATGATTTCGACACATTGCTCAGTTTCAGATTGGCCATGATGCCTCCTCAGCCTCCCTTGACCGAGCCTGCCAGCAGGCCCCGGACGAAATATTTCTGCATGGAAAAGAATACGATCAATGGCACGATCATTGACACGAAGGCCGCTGCCGTCAGCAGTTCCCAGTTGTTCCCCCGCGAGCCGAGAAGCTCCACGATCCGGCCTGTCATCACCATTTGCGTATCGGAATTGCCGAGGAACACCTTTGCAACCAGCAGATCATTCCAGGTCCACAGGAACTGGAAGATCCCGAAAGCCGCCAGCGCGGGCAGCGACAACGGCAGGATGATCTTGCGAAAGATCTCGAATTCGGTGGCACCATCGACGCGCGCGCTCTCGATCACCTCCTTGGGCAGGCCCACCATGTAGTTGCGCAGCAGATAGATTGCCAAGGGCAGGCCAAACCCCGTATGGGCCAGCCATACCCCGATATACCCGCGTCCGAGGCCGATGGCATTATGCAGCTGCAACAGCGGTATCAGAGACATCTGTAGCGGCACGACCAGCAGTCCGACGACAGCCGATACCAGAAGCGCGCGGCCCGGAAAGCTCATCCATGCCAGCGCATATGCGGCATAGGCCGCTACCAGTATGGGAATGATCGTGGCCGGGATGGCCACGGTCAGCGTGTTCAGAAAGGATTGCGCCATTCCGTCGGCATTCAGCACCGTGCCGTAATTGCCTGTTGTGAAATCGGGCGCCTCGGTCGAGGTGATGAAAACCCGCAATCCGCGATCGGGCAGCGGTTCACCTGCCGTCTCGCCCGTCACCAGATCAGGGGCTTCGAACGGGGTGGGGGAGGTCATGCGATAGCTGCCGTCCGCATTGACCACCAGTGTTCCGCCCCCGTTGCGGGGGGCGGTTTCACCGGCGGGAAAGGCATCGGGCATCATCGGCGTAGTGCCGAATGTGACGACCTCTCCTGAAGCGTCCCCGAATACGTTGCCTTCCAGCACATAGCCGTCCAGCCCGCTGGTCTGCGTAGCCGGCGGACCGGTACGGGCGGCGCTGCTTTGGACGGACGGGGACAGCGACGTCCACCATCCCGATGCCTGTAGCTGGTCCGCGTCGCGGAACGATGACACCAGCAACCCTAGTGTCGGAATCGTCCAGAGCAGCACCAGCAAGAACACGGCGATGTTCAGGGCCCATGTCAGACGTCCGCGTTTGCCTGCGATATTATCCATGGTTCAGTCCCTCTCACGGCGCGCATTGCGGATGTTCCACACCATGATCGGCATGACGGCGACCATGATGACGATGGCGACCGTTGCCCCGCGGTTGAAATCACCGGCACGGAACGACCAGTCGTACATCATGTTGGCCAGAACCTGCGTGCCCCATTGGCCGTTTGTGATGGCAAAGACGATGTCGAAGATCTTCAGGACCATGATCGTGATCGTGGTCCAGACCACGGCGATGGTGCCATAGATCTGCGGCACCTGAATGCGCCAGAACACCTTCCATGGCGATGCGCCATCAAGGATCGCCGCCTCTACCGTCTCCTCGGGGATGCCCCGAAGCGCGGCAGACAGCAGCACCATGGCAAAACCCGCCTGCATCCAGACCATGATGATCATCAGAAAGAAGGTGTTGACCACAGGCAGGGTCAGCCAAGCCGTCGGCTCGAAGCCCAGTGATGTGGTCATGGCGTTCAGCAGCCCGATTTGGGCTAGGCCCTCGGCGCGGTATTCATAGATGAATTTCCAGATGACCGCGGCACCGACAAAGCTGATTGCCATGGGCATGAAGATGAATGCCTTGGCGATGGAGCCCCATTTGATGGAATCCGTCAGCTGTGCCGCGACCAGTCCGACGAGGGTGGCCATGGTCGGCACGAACAATAGCCACAGGATGTTGTTGATCAGGCTTTCATGGAATTTCGGATCCTGGAACAGCCAGATGAAATTCGCGAGGCCGGAAAACTCCCCCCCCTGTGACAGGGCCAGCCAGATGGAGGCGAATACGGGATAAACCAGATATACCCCTAGAAAGAAGATGGCCGGCGCCATGAAGAGCCATGGGCGGATGCGCCCCGAGCGGCGCAGGTTCTGCGCGGCGTTGCTGCCCCGTGGCGGAAAGGTTTTATCCAGAACAAGGTTCGACAGCCAGAAATAGGCGATGCAGCCGCCGACCCCGATGATGACCGTCACAACAGCCAGAAGGATCTGATGCGTCATTCGGCGCCCTCCTCAATTCCGCCGGTGCGGGCAAGGCTGGACCAGCTGCGTTCGATCCCGCTTGCGGCGCGCTCGGCACTTTGACCGGCGACATAATCGATCATTCCGGTCCAGAACGCCCCGGCCCCGATGGCACCGGGCATCAGATCGGATGCATCGAAGCGGAAGGTATCGGCGTTCACCAGAATCTCGCCCATACCGCGCAGGGTAGGGTCGCCATAGGTATCCAGATTGGCCTGCGAGAAGGGGGTCAGAAAGCCTGTCTGGGCCATCCATATCTCATGGGCGATGGGTGTGCGCAAAAACGCCAGAAATGCCTCTGCCACGGGGGTGTCGCGCAGGATGGCAAAGGTAGTCCCTGCACCCAGAACCGGATTTCCCAGCTCGGGGTGGCTGGCGTAGGGCGGCATATAGAAGAAATCCACATCACGCCCGAACTCGGTCCCCGCAGGAAAGAAGGATCCGATGAATGATGCCTGATGCATCATGAAGCAGCGGGGAGGAATGGAGAACAGGCCGGTGGGGCTGTCACGATGGTCGATCCACCCCGCACCGCCCGCGCCGCCGTCGACATAGGCATCGGTTTTGGCAAACCAGCCGAATTCCTCGATGGCCGCCAGGACATGCGGGTCGTCGAACGGGATTTCGTGGCTGACCCATTGATCATAGACCTCGGGCGGGTTCAGCCGCAGCATCAGATCCTCCACCCAGTCGGTCGCGGGCCAACCGGTGGCCGATCCTGACCCCAGGCCGATGCACCACGGGGTACCCCCGTCCTCGACGATTTGCTGCGTCAGAGCCTTCAGATCTTCCATAGTGGCCGGAACGTCATAGCCCATCGCGGCAAAGTTCTCGGGCGAGTAGAAGACCAGACTTTTGACGTCGATCTTGTAGGGAAACCCGTAAGCCCGCGTCTGGCCGTCTGGCCCTTCGAAATTGACCAGATCCACCCAGCTGTCACCCGCCGCGTAATTTGCACGCAGCCAGTCGTTGGTATCATCGGGCAAGGGAGTTACCTGCCCCTGACCCGCCAGTCCACGCAGCAGCCCCGGCTGCGGGAAAATTCCGATATCAGGGGGGGAGCCGGAGGATGTATCGATGATGATCTGCTGTTCGAAGCTGTCGGAGCCGGAATAATTCACCGTCGCCCCGGTGGCTTCCTCGAAATATTCGAACACGCGGCGAAAGGTTACGGCGTCCTCGGCGGTCCATGTGCCGGAGATCGAAACGGATTGGCCGGTCAGATCGTGCCGATCGGCAAATTCATGGTAGGAGGCCCAGTTGAACCGGCTGTCCTGATCAGGGGGCATCAGCAGATCCTGCGCGTGCAGCGGTATCGTACCAAGCACGACCAGCAGGGCTGATAGGGATGTTGAACGTTGCAACAGGCCAAGTTCCTCCTCGAACGGGGCCCGCCGGATTTTTGCTTTACCCGAACATCTTCGCAGATAAGCGAAGCCGCGGGGGTGTGCGGGCCGTTATGTGCAAGTGCAACCTAGCCCGCGATGACATGGATATCAAATTACAGAGACAGTTTCGTGACCGGACGTGGGGTCACGCCGAGGCGATCCGCTCCATCACCAGCCATGTCATCATGCCCAACGGGGGCAGGCGATCACGCTCCACCTCCCGCAGAAGGGGGTTGCCCAGAACGCGCGTGATCGGGAAATTGGACTGCCAGCCCAGATGGTCCTCCAGCGGGGCGGCCATCCGTTCGATCCGGCGCAAGGCGCCGCCCTCTGCCGAAAAATGGTTCACGATTACGATCTGCCCGCCCGGCCGGCAGACACGTGCCATTTCCGCCAGAACGCGCTCCGGCTCGGGCACCACTGACAGCACATGGGTGGCCACGACCGTGTCGAAGCTGCCGTCCGGAAAATCCAGCGTGCGGGCATCCATCTGCCGCAGTTCCTGCACATGGCGCAGGTTCATCTCGGATACCTTGGTGCGGGCCTTCTGTAGCATGTCGGTGGAAAAATCGATGCCCGTCACGCTGACCGTTGATCCGTAAAGCGGCAGGACAAGGCCGGTGCCAACCCCCACCTCCAGGGCGCGGCCCCCGCGCGCGGTCACATGCTGCGCGGCGCGCCTGCGGCCCGCGCTGGTGATGCGACCGAATGTAAGATCATAAACCGGCGCCCAACGCCGATAGCTGCTGGTGACGGAATCTATTTTCAACGGGCATCCTTACGGTCAAGACGGCGGCGACTGCGGATGAAGGACCACAGCACCGTTGCAAGATAGGCGAGGTCGAGCGCCAGAAGCGCCTCCCAGGGCCAGGTGAAAAGAATGGCGATCATGGCGATGACGCCCACGATCAGATAGCGCATATGCTCGGCCCGCGGGCGGACAAGCTTCAGCGAAGGGGTCGGGATCCGGCTGATGAGCAGCCAGCCCACGAATACCATCCAGAGTGCCATCAGCGGTGTCGCAATCGGCGGAATGGAATGGAAGGCGTGCTGCAGGGCGATCGGCATCAGCGCCAGCATGGCCCCCGCGGGCGAGGGAACGCCCGTGAAATAGCCGGGGATCGCATCGGCATCCGGCGTCTTGATCCCTACGTTGAACCGCGCCAGCCGCATGACACAGCAGATCACGTAGATCAGGACGGCAATCCAGCCCAGACTGTTTTCCAAATGGAACATGGTCATGAAGACGAGCATGCCCGTCGCCACGCCGAAATTCAGGAAATCGGCAAGGGAATCCAGCTCGGCGCCGATCGCGCTTTCGCTTTTCAGGATGCGGGCAAGGCGGCCGTCCAGCCCGTCCAGCACGGCGGCAAGGATGATCAGAAAGATCGCGTGGTCGATCCGCCCCTCGACGGCAAAGCGGATCGATGTCAGCCCGGCGCAGATCGCGCCCAACGTCAGAAGGTTGGGCAGCATCTGGGCCATCGACATGCGGCGCAAGGGCGGACGTCCCATCAATCGCGCCGTGCCGGGCGGGGCAGTTCCGTTCCGGTCAGGTTGGCCAGAACCGTTTCACCCGCAATCATGGTCTGCCCTTCGGCAACCAGCGGTGCGATGCCGGTGGGCAGGTAGATGTCCAGACGCGACCCGAAACGGATTAGCCCGAAACGCTCCCCTGCCTGCATGACCGCCCCTTCCTTGACAAAGGGCAGAATGCGGCGCGCCACCAGGCCTGCGATCTGTACGCAGGCGATATCATGCTCTCCGGCACGGATCAGCAGCGCGTTCCGCTCGTTATGCTCGCTCGCCTTGTCCAGCGAGGCATTCAGGAACTTGCCGGGGGTATAGGCCATCTTTACCAGATGCCCGGTAACGGGCGAGCGGTTCACGTGAACGTTGAAGACCGACATGAAGACCGAGATGCGGGTCAGCGGCGTCGGATCCATGCCCAGCTCGGGCGGGGGCGGTACAACGGCAATCTGCGAGATGATTCCATCCGCAGGGCTGATCACGAGCCCTTCACCGGTCGGAACCTGCCGGATCGGATCCCGAAAGAAATAGTAGCACCAGATCGTCAGGATCACGCCCAGCCAGCCCAATGGCTCCCACAGCCAGAACAGCACAAGGGTGATGACTGCAAAGATGCCGACGAACCGCCAACCTTCGGGATGCATCGGCTTCAGGATCGTATCGGACATGCGCATAGGTGTCTGCTTTCGGTCAAAAAGGTGTCGGACTATCGATAGCGTTGTTTTGCCCGACGTCGCAACCACCGTGATGCCGCACTGTGCCGACATCAGGGGGGCATACAGCAACAACCGGAAATCGCGGCATGACGTTTGCTGCTAATGGGGAATATGGAAACCGGCAAATCACGCTGACGAGATGTTTGCGCGGCATACGGCCGATGGATGCGGCAAATGCCTTTTTGCAGGCAGAACGCCAATTCAGGCAGATGCTCACAAGACGCTTGGAAATTCTTTACGAAATAAGTATGGATATAAGGCGGTGCCAGAGAATCCCGGTGCCAAGTTGCACTGGCACGCCAAGGAGATGCGGTCATGGAACGGACAACTGCCATTCTGGATATCCCTGCGGCGACATTCCTGCCCGGATTGATTCGCCGTGCGGCAGAGATCGAGGCCCCTGTTCAGGTGCTTGATCGCGGCACAAGGGTGCAGACGCATTATGGCCTGCTGGATGTTTTCGAGGATGGCGAGCGTATTCAGGTAGAGCTTTCGTCCAAGGACAGCGTCAATCTTCTGTACCTGCGCGATACGCTTGACTGGCATCTGGGTCTGGAGGGGCTGAAGCACTGCATCACCTGGGCGCGGATGCGGGCCGGGGCCAATCCGGCCAACATGGTGCTGGGCCATTGCGAATCCGTCACCGCAGTTTCACCATCGTTCATACGTGTGCGGGTCCGGGGTGATTATTCGCGCTTTCTGGACGGCGGTCTGCATTTTCGTCTGTTGATTGCCGCGAAGGGGTCGGACTGGCCCTATAGCGATGAAACCGGCGGCACGGTCTGGCCCAGCGGGGTAGAGGCGTGGCATCGCCCAGCCTATACGATCCGGCATATCTGCCCGCATGGATTGTGGATGGAATTCGACATTTTCCGCCATGAAGGCGGTCGCGTGAACGACTGGGCCGCCACCCTGCAAGAGGGTGAGGAAGTTGCCCTGACAGGGCCGGGGGGAACCGGGTTGACCGAGGCTCCCTGGATCGGCCTTGTGGGCGATGAAACGGCCATGCCGGCCATCATCCGCATGATCGAAGGTGCGCCTCTGGGCACGCAGGGCGTTGCGACCATCGTGGTGCCTTCGGCGGCGGATGTGCAGCCCGTTTCCTGCCCCGAAGGCATCCAGCTGACTTGGGCGTTCAGGGATCAGGGGGCTTCGGTCATGGATGTGTTCCGTGCCATGCAGGTGCCGGAAGGTCCGCGCTATGTCTATGTGGCCGCCGAGAAATCGGAAGCCGCCCTTGCGCGTGAACACGCCAAGGCCCTCGGGTTGAAACGCGGGGAAAGCCACGCATTGGCCTATTGGGCTGCGGGCGAAGAATAGGCATGATCTTACGCTGACCCGAAAGGGTCAGCTCTTTTGGCCAGCATGCAGGCGTTTTCAGCGTCAATGTATGTGGTTGTAGTTGCCAATCCTGTTCCGCTGTTGCCACACGTCTCGTATGGTCTTGTGCGGAGCGCGCTCCCGTGTCTCGTATCTTGCCTGATGCCGTCTGTTTGTCGGATCTGCCCCGGGGCAGTGATGTCGTTGTGATTGGCGCCATCATTGCCCGGATTGCATATCGCCACCGGGTTTTCGGGTCATGGTTTCGGGATCGGTCCGACCGCAGGGGAGATGAGGGCCCGAATGGTGACGAATGAAGATCCGTATATCGATCCTGCCCCCTTCCGGTTGCAGCGGTTGATCCGCAAACCATCGGTTCAGGGGATATAGGGTAGATGCCGTGGATATGACCTTGAACGATCATACGGTCGTTTAGAATTCCCGTGGGTATCGGGGCAATATCGTTTGGGTGAACCATATACTATTGATAGGTTGCCCACGCCTGCCTGCAATACCACCTTTGCCGCAGAATCAAGGCCGGAAATCCGGAATGTTGCAGTATGCTTGGCCCGGAGCGTCTGTGCCGATGGTGGCAAGGCATGCCAAAGCCGGTCGTATGGCAGGAGAAGGCAATGGGTGAACGGTTGATCAATGTCCGTGTCCAGCCACGGGCGTCTCGCAACAAGGTCGATACCCCCAGAGAGGGTGCCTTGCGTATTTACGTGACGGCTCCGCCCGAAGGTGGCCGCGCAACGGATGCTGCGCGTACCCTATTGGCAAAACATCTGGGCTGTGCCCCATCGCGCCTAGAACTGGTGCGTGGGGCAACATCCCGCGAGAAAACGTTTCGCGTATTGGAATAGTGTTATTCCATCTTGATTCCCATGCGCTGCAGCGCGCCGCGCAGTTTGTCCCGGCCTTTCAGGGCTGCAACATCCCGCAGGCGTGCCACCAACAGATCGGACCAGGTCTGACGCGGCAGGTTCTGCTCGGTGCGGAAGGCAACCGTGGCCGCATCATGCCGTTCGACGGCAGGGGGCTGCGCCTCGACGGCATATGTTTCGTGGTGCAGCACCGCCTGCTGCGGCAAACGTGGCTTTACATCCGACGGGATTGCAGGATCGGGGTGGCCGATCACCAGACCGAATACGGCCATGGTCCGCGGGGGCAGCCCCAGCAGCCCGGCCACGGCCTCCGGATCATTGCGCAATGCACCGATATAGACAGTTCCCAGCCCAAGGGATTCTGCCGCCACCAGCGCGTTCTGGCCCGCAATGGCTGCATCGATCGCGGCCAGCAAGAATGTCTCGGTATAATCCAGTGCCGCCATTTCTTCGTTGGCCGCCGTGCCGATGACCTTGGCCCGCGCAAGGTCCGCAATCCATACAAGGATCATGGGGGCCTGCCGGATATGGTTCTGCCCGCCAGCTATTTCCGCCAGACGGTCACGGGTTTCGGGGTTCTGGACAGCGATCACACTCCACGCCTGCACGTTCGATGAAGTGGGGGCAGAAGAGGCTGCGGCAACGATCGTTTCCAGAACCCCTTCGTCCAGAGCGTCGGGCAGGTAGTGCCGGACCGAGCGGTGATCGAGCATCGTTTCCAGTGTTTCGTTCAGCGGCACGGTTGCCACATCCTCACGGTAACGCCGGAATACTTTGGGGTCGGTGGTCATCGCAGTCTCCATTAACGCGGTTGCTTTTGCAGGAAGGCATCTGCTGCGCGCAAACCAAGCGCCATAATGGTCAATGCCGGATTTGCAGCCAATGCACTCGGGAAGACCGAATTGTCGCAAATCCACAGGTTATCAATATCATGCGTACGACAGTCGGCATCCACGACCGAGGTTGCAGGGTCTGTGCCCATCCTGCAAGTGCCGATCGTATGCGCGGCGCGGGGCATGACGAAAATATCCTTTGCGCCGGCGGCTTCCCAGATGCGGGTCATCACGGTGCGGGCATGGCGGTCAATGGCGTGTTCATTGTCGTGATAGCTGAAATCCACCCGCGCCTTGCGCAGCCCCCATTGATCCGTTTCCTCCGACAGGGTCAGGCGGTTATCCTCATGCGGCAGGCATTCTCCATTGATCCCGATGCCACCCATATGGCGATACCTGTTCATTACCTGCATCAGCGGCTCCCCCCATAGCCCCGCGCCGCGGGTCATCCCGTTGGCCAGTGTCACGGGGACCACGCCAAGGCTCTGGATCAGATAGCCGCCGATGAAATCGGCATCCGCAGGGCGCAGCATATCCTCGGTGATCAGCGAGGACGGGTAGCCGACGTTCATATGCATGTCTTCGTCGAAAAAGCCCCAGACCTGTGTGGCGACATGGGCCATGTAGTTGCGCCCCACCTGATCGCTGGAATTGGCAAGCCCGAGGTTCAGCAGAAGGCGTGGGGTTTCCACACCCCCGGCACACAGGAATACGGCCTTGCAGGGCTGGCGGTGCTGTTGCCCGCCTTGCTGGTAGATAACGGCCGTCACATGGCCCGCAGCATCGCGTTCGATATCCGTTACCATCGCCTCGGCGCGGATTTCGGCACCATGCGTCACGGCCAGGGGCAGATAGGTATTGTCCATTGAGGCCTTGGCACCCGTCCGGCATCCCTGATGGCATTTGCCGCAATCGACACATCCCGGTCGGGTGCCCCAATCGTCATCCTGAACCGGGCGTGAAACCAGCGCGGCAGGGCCATCGGTGGCGGTGATGCCCAAGGCCTCGCACCCTTTGGCCATCCGGTTGGCGGGGGCATTGCGGTCCACGGGCGGGTTCGGATAGGGGCCACGATCATCCCATGGATAGGTCGCGGGGCCGGAAACGCTCAGGAAGTGTTCCACCTCGGTGATATAGGGGATCAAGGTATCATGGCTGACAGGCCAATCGGCCCCTTTGCCGTCCAGCGTTGCCAGTTGCAGATCACGGGGGTCCNGGCGGGGGCAGAAGGCCCCCCAATGCAGGGTGGATCCGCCGACGCCCTTGCCGGAATTGTTCGGCCCGAACACCTGCGGCATGTCTCCCCCGCTCAGCCGCTCCTCCATCCAGTAAAGATCGGCAACCGTTTCATCGGTAGAGTGATCCTCGGGCGCAAAGTTGCGCCCTGCCTCAAGGGCTACCACTGACCGGCCTGCCTGCGCCAAACGTGCAAGGATAGGCGCGCCGCCGGCACCGGTGCCGATAATCACGGCATCCACCGTGTCCTGCAGGGAATACTGTTTCATCCGGGTCAGGTTCATATGCGAACCTCCTTTTGGGGCAGGGTTCGTGGATCGGTCAGCCCGTCATACCCAAGACGTTGCAGGGTGACGGGGTGCGAGACCCATTCCTTGACGGTATTGGCCCGCAGATCCTCAAACCAGCGGGAAAGGGGGCCTTTCTGGATGCGGCGAAGATATGCGTCCTGTTCGGCGGGTGGCAGATCGGGAAAATCGGGCCGATCGGCGCGAACAGCCTGCAATCCCTGCCGCAAGGCGTCTGTATCAGGGGGCAGATCGGCAAATCGCCAGCCGTCGCCACCGCCCGTCGCCACGGCAGCCTCCACCCGCAGGGGCAGGTTTATGACATCTTCGGCAGGGACCAGACGGGCGGTGATTGCCCGCAATATCTTGCGGTCGGCATCCTCCAGCAGGGAAACCGGATGCGGACCCTGAAGGCGTTTGCGCAGCACGGCCTTGGTCAGCGGATCGATATCCGTCGCATGGTCCAGCCGGATGATATGCCACAGCGCGTGGATGCCGGCGGCTAGGGCGGCAGGCCGTTCGGCGGGGATCAGATGTGCGGCGCCGTCGATTTCCTGCACCGTGCCATCCGTGTAATGGGGCAGGTTCAGCAGGCGCTGGTTTGCCGCGCCCAGATCGCCATCCTCGGCCCCGGCAAGAATGATAGCGGGCAGCGAAATTTCTCCTACCTTATCCCGTACGTCCTGTTTCGCCCCGGTTTGCAGCCAATGCGTCCACGCCGCAGGGTCGGTCCGCTGCAGATCATGCGCCAATGCCTCATGTGCCTGGGTTGGAAGGGGGGAGGCCGTGTTCCCTGCAATGAATTCGGCAGCATTGGCATAGCTCAGCGGCCCATCTGCGGCCCAATCAGTCATCGACGCACGTCGCGCCTCATCGATCGGTTCGGGGGAGGGCGGAGAGCCTGCCACCAGGCAAATCCCGCATAGCCCCGCCGGGTTGCGCGCCGCCAGCATCGAGGCGAACTTGGCCCCCATACTGTGCCCCACCATGATCCATGGCCCGTCCTTGGGAACGTTATCCGCAATATGGGCCAGCGTCCGGTCCAGTGAGGGTGCGCCTTGCAGCACATTGTCCCCGAACCCCGGCAGATTTAGCGCAAGTGGCGTCAATGCCGGATGCAAAAGCCCCGCAACCGCATCGAAACTGCGCGCGCTGCCACCAAGGGCGTGCAGGAAAACAACGGTGATTGGGGTGGGGGTATTATAACGCGCCGCACCAAAGGGTGCGGAGCGGGGGGGCTGACCTTGCATGGGGGTTCCTTTGCTGCGCCTTGTCCAACGACAGAGGCGCAGCAAGGTTCCGCCGTGTCAGCCTGCCGGAGCGATCACCAAGACGTCAGAAGGGTTCAGCCCGAAGCGCAGCTCTTCCCCCACGCGGGGCGGGGCCCGACGGGTGCTGTTGAACTGGTCCAACGCCAAAATCTGGCCTGCCACATCCACACGGACCCGGACAACCGAACCGAGAAAGTCCGAGGCCATCACCCTGCCCGTCAGATAGGCGGGGCCGCCCTCCATATGCAGCATTTCGGGACGCAGCCCCAAGGTAACCGGACCCGGAGGCAGGGGCCGGTCCAGTACCAGACGCTGAGCGCCCAATGCGACGGTGCCGGTGGCCGCATCGATCACCTCGGCCTCCAGGGTGTTCAGCGTTCCGACAAAGCCCGCCACAAAACGGGTCGCCGGGGCGTTGTACACCTCGAACGGGGTGCCGATCTGGTCTGCCACGCCCTTGTGCATCACGACCACACGATCCGACAAAGACAGCGCCTCTTCCTGATCATGGGTCACGAAGATGGTGGTGATGCCAAGCGCCTTCTGGATTTCGCGGATCTCGTTCCGCAGCGATACGCGGATCTTGGCATCCAGCGCCGAAAGCGGCTCATCCAGCAGTAGCACCTTGGGGCGCGGCGCCAGGGCACGGGCCAGGGCAACGCGCTGCTGCTGGCCCCCGGACAGCTGGTAGGGGTAGCGATCCGCCTTGTCCGGCAGGCCGATCAGCGCCAGCATCTCCTGAACGCGGGCCGAGATTTCGGACCGTGCCGTGCCCTGAACCTTCAGCCCGAACCCCACGTTCTGCGCCACGGTCAGGTTCGGAAACAGGGCATAAGCCTGAAAGACCATGCCGATATCCCGGCGGCGTACCCCCAAGGCTGTCACGTCCTTGCCCGCAATGGAAATGCTGCCGACATCCGGTTTTTCAAACCCCGCGACCATGCGCAGAACCGTTGTTTTTCCGCAGCCGGACGGGCCGAGCAGTGAAATGAATTCCCCCCGCTCCACCTCCAGATTGAAATTGCGGACGACATGGCTTGCCCCGAAGCTTTTCTCGAGGTGCGATAGTTTAAGAAAGCTCATGTCGGGCGGCCTTGTCTGGAAAATCGTGTGAACAGCTGCATGGCCCCGATACAGGCCCAGGTGATTGCAAAGGCGATCGTGGCCAGCGCAAAGGGTTCATAGGCACGGTTGGCGCCCATCAGCTGCAGATATGGCCCGAAGGCCGGACGGTTCAGGAGGGCGGCCATCGTGAATTCACCCATGACGATGGCAAAGGTCACGAATGCACCGGAAAGCACCGCCACGAGTACATTTGGCAGGATCAGCCGCCAAAGGATCGTACCCCAGCCTGCCCCGAGGGATTGCGCCGCTTCTGTCAGGGTTGCAACATCGACGGCGCGCAATCCGGTATCCACTGCGCGGTACATATAGGGCAGACCCAGCATGATATATCCGCACATCAGCAGGATGTTCGTGCCCGTCAGCGATCCGGTCAGCGGCAACCAGCTGGAGGTGTTGTACAGCCGGATATAACCGAACACGACCACAATGGCGGGAATGACCAGCGGCAGCAGTGTCATGAACTCGATCAGCGGTCGAAGACGCGGCAGTTTCAGCTGCACCCAATAGGCTGTAGGCACCACCAGCAGCATACCGACCACGATCGTGGCAATGGCCATCATGACCGAATAACCGAAGGTGCGGCGGAATTGCGGATCCGCCAGAACGATACGATAGGCGTCCAGACTGTATTCGCCCCGCCGCATCGACAAAGAGAATTCGATCATGCCCATCAACGGCAGAATGAAGTAGATGGCCCCGAGGATCAGGATGGCCCAAGCAGCAGCACGCGTCATTTCAGCCACCTCTCGGACCGGATACGCAGGACGATATAGGTGACATTGGCAACCGCCGTGATGACGATCATGCCGAAGGCCATTGCATAGCCCAGTTGCGGATCGCCCAGCACATCCCCCCGGATCTGCGCGAACAGCATGATCGGTGCGATGTTCAGGGATGAACCTGTCAGGGCAATGGCGGTGGCAACTGCGCCGAAGGCGTTTGCAAACAGCAGCGCAAAGGTGCCGATGATGGTTGGAAACAGGATCGGCAGGGCAACCATGCGCCAGTACTGTGCGCCGGTGGCTCCCAGGCAGGATGCAGCCTCGCGCCATTCCCGTTTCAACCCGTCAAGCGCGGGGGTAATGATCAGGATCATCAGGGGAATCTGGAAGAACAGATAGGTGATCGTCAGCCCCCAGAAGCTGAGGATGTTGAACCCGTAGGCCCGCAGGTTGATCCCGAATTCCGTCCGCAGCACACCTGTCACCAGACCGAGAGGGCCAAGCGTCGCCAGAAAGGCAAAGGCAAGCGGCACCCCGGCAAAGTTCGAGGCGACACCGGAAAACGTCATCAGGGGGGCGCGGAGGCCACGGGGCAAGCCGCCCAGCACCACCGCCGTCGCCATGAGGAACCCGACCAAAGACCCGATTGCCGCCGAAGCGACAGAGATCTTTATAGAGATCCAGTAGGACGACATGATCGACCGCGTGAAAAGTCCCTGGATGTTGGCAAGGGTGAAGCTGCCATCAGGCGTCTGGAAGGCACCGATGACGATGTTCAGCGTCGGCGCGATCAGGAACATCGATACGAACAACGCGAATGGCAGCACCCCTAGCCACGCCGGATTGAACCGGCGGGGCGGGCGTGAATGTGGAGTCTGGTCTGTCACTGGACGTTGGCACCCACGACGGCATCCCAACCGCTGGTAACGGTGTCATTGTTGGCGGCCTGCTCTTCCAGGGTCGGGAAATAGGCCTTGGCATAGCTCTCTGCGGGGGGCAGCGCCTCGAGCAGTTCGGCGGGAATCTTGCCGGCCTCGCTCATCGCGTTGAAGCGGGCGGGGTGGCAGTAGCCCTTCAGCCAGAGGTTCTGGCCTTCATCCGAATAGATATACTCCATCCACAGTTTTGCTGCGTTCGGATGCGGTGCATGGGCGGAAATGGCCTGCACGTACACACCCGCAAGAACACCGCTTTCCGGCACCACCACCTTGGTCGGGGGATTGCCTGCTAGGGTATCGCCCCATGCCAATGCGTTGTAATCCCATGTAATAACGATGGGTGTGGCGCCTTGCGCAAGCGTGCCCGCCTTGCCGATGACCGGAACGAAGTTTCCTTCGGCGTTCATTTCCTGGAAATAGTCCAGCCCCTGCTGTGCGGCATCGGAGCCGGCCTCGCCGCCCGCAGCCATGCCTGCTGCCAGAACCGACAGGATGGCCTGGTTCGAAGCGCGCGGATCACCCGCAAGGGCGACCTGACCGGCATAATCCGATTTCAGCAGATCGTCCCAGTCGGTCGGGATTTCGGTCACCAGATCCTCATTCACGAGGAAGGAGATGACGCCATAGTAATCACCGTACCAATATCCGTCGGGATCCTTGATGGTGTCGGGAATCTCGTCCCATGTCGAAACCTTGTACGGCTGCAACAGGCCTTCTTCCTTGGCCTGGGGGCCGAACGACAGGCCCACGTCCAGCACGTCCGGGGCCTGCGGGCCGGTATTTCCCTTGTTCGCCCGAACGGCTTCCAGCTCGTCGGCCGAACCTGCGTCGGGGTTCAATTCGTTTACGGTGATGCCGGGGTATTTTGCCTTGAAGCCGGCAATCAGATCGCCATAGCCGCACCAGCTGTGGGGAAGGGCGATGGTTGTCAGCATGCCCTCTTCCATTGCGGCAGCTTCAAGGGCCGACAGATCCTGCGCTGCGGCGAACGAATTGGTGGCAAGCACTGCGGTTGTGGCAAGTGCGATGCACCGGGTTGTCATCGTGATCATGCGTTGTGTTTCCTTGAACAAGATTCATCGCCCGGCGGGCAATGACTCGCCCCGGCCGTCAAGGAATAGTGGCGCAGTGTGACGTTTTATGAAAGCCCGTTTACAGCCTGTGTAAATCCGGATGCACAAAGGGTATTCCGGCGATGGTCTGTGCTGGCGGCGGGGGCAATCGCGATATGTCCGGGATGGTTGCCAGCCCGATTTTGCCATAGCGGCCCGTTGCCATGCAAGGGGGCCGCCATGACGGAAGACAGGTTCTCAGCCCAAGAAGGGGCGGTCGCCCGCAGCGTCCTTGATACGGGTCGGCAGACCCATTTCGCCCAGAAGGGCCAGGAACGGCTTCGGCTCCAGCTCTTCTACGTTGACCATCTTCGACACATCCCATGTGCCGTTGGCAACCAAGATGGCAGCGGCAACCGGCGGCACACCGGCAGTGTAGCTGATGCCCTGGCTGCCCGTTTCGTTGAAGGCTTCCTTGTGGTCGGCCACGTTGTAGATGAACACCTCGTGCTCCGCGCCGTCCTTGGTCCCCTTGACGATATCACCGATGCAGGTCTTGCCCACATAATCGGGGGCAAGGCTGGACGGGTCGGGCAGCACGGCCTTCACCACCTTCAACGGAACAACCTCCAGCCCTTCGGCGGTGGTGACGGGCTGTTCGGACAGCAGGCCCAGATTGTTCAGCACGGTAAAGACGTTGATGTAATGATCCCCGAAGCCCATCCAGAACCGCACATCCGCATCAGGATAGCGGGCCGAAAGCGAATGCACCTCGTCATGGCCGGTCATATAGGCCTTTTGCGGCCCGACCACGGGCATATCGAAGGTCTGGCCCACTTCGAACATCTTGTTCGACTGCCATGCGCCGTTCTGCCAGCTGTAGACCGTGCCGGTAAATTCGCGGAAGTTGATTTCGGGATCGAAGTTCGTGGAGAACCAGCGTCCGTGCGATCCTGCGTTGATATCCACGATGTCGATGGAAGACACCGTATCCAGATGCTCATCTGCAGCCAGACGGGCATAGGCATTCACCACACCCGGATCGAAGCCGACACCGAGGATCGCCGTTACGCCCGCATCGGCGCAGCGCGCGCGACGCTTCCATTCGTAGTTTCCGTACCATGGCGGGGTTTCGCAGATCTTGGCAGGATCCTCGTGGATCGCCGTGTCGAGATAGGCGATGCCGGTCTCGATGCAGGCTTCCAGCACCGTCATGTTCACAAAGGCCGATCCGACGTTGATCAGAATCTGCGCGCCGGTTTTGCGGATCAGGGCGGCAACCGCGGCGCTGTCCATCGCGTTGACTTCATGCGCTGTAAACGGGGCATCGACCTTCATCGAGCCTTTTTCGGCGACAGAGGCCAGAATTGCCTCGCATTTGCCGATGGTGCGGGATGCGATATGCAGATCGCCCAGCACGTCATTATTCTGCGCGCATTTATGCGCCACAACCTGTGCGACGCCGCCGGCGCCGATGATCAACACGTTTCGTTTCACTTCGAACCGTCTCCTTCAAGGACAGAGGGAAGGGCGGTCAACCGAGGCTGGCCGCGTAATCGGCATAGCCGAATTCTCGCATGACCCGTTCTGTGCCATCGGGGTCACGCAGCACAATGGCGGGCATCTTCACGCCATTGAACCAGTTCTTCTTTACCATGGTATAGCCTGCCGCATCGGCAATCGACAGCCGGTCACCCACCTTCAGTTCATTCGCAAAGGTGAAATCACCGAAAATATCACCGGCAAGACAGGATTTTCCGCAGATCTGGTAGCTGTGGCTGCCAGACGTTTCCATCTTGGCAGGCAGGCGGTAGATCAGCAGATCCAGCATATGCGCCTCGACCGAGCTGTCGACGATTGCCAGACGTTTGCCGTTGTCCAGAATGTCGAGCACGCTGACTTCCAGCGTGGCCGTGCCGGTGATCGCAGCTTCGCCCGGCTCCAGATAAACCTGAATGCCGAAACGGTCGGCAAATGCCTTGAGCCGCGCCGCCAGCTTGTCAACGGGGTAGCCTTTGCCGGTGAAATGAATACCGCCCCCCAGGCTGACCCATTCCACGCGCATCATCAGATCCCCGAAGCGCGCCTCGATTTCCGCCAGCTGACGGTCAAACAGCTCAAAATCGGCATTCTCGCAGTTATAGTGGATCATGAAGCCGGAAATGCGGTCAAGGACGGCCTCGATCTTTGCCGGGTCCCATTCACCCAAGCGGCTGAACTGACGCGCGGGGTCTGCAAGATCGAACCCCGAGGTGGAGATGCCCGGGTTCAACCGCAAACCGCGCTGGATGCTGCTGGCGCGATCCTCGAACCGCTCTAGCTGGCCTATGGAATTGAAGATGATCTTGTCGGCATGGCCGACAGCCTCATCGATCTCGTCTTCGGCCCATGCCACCGAATAGGCATGGGTTTCCTTGCCGAATTTTTCCGCGCCAAGGCGGAGTTCGTACAGGCTGGACGAGGTTGTACCCGCCATGTGGTCGCGCATCGCATCGAAGGCGGGCCATGTGGCAAAACACTTCAGCGCCAGCAGTGCCTTTGCCCCGGAAGCCGCGCACAGTTGGTCGATCACCGCCATATTCTTGGCAATGGCGGCAAGGTCGATGCGGTAATATGGCGTCGGGATCATTGGACACTCCCACAAAAGCGGCATGCAAAATCAGGGTGAACACATATGTCCCAGCCCCCGTAGGTGCAAGCGTATTGCCTTCCGCGTATGACAGCGGGGTGACATTCCCGCATTGACTGGGCTAGAGGCTGGCGCATGGATATACCCGATTTTCCCGATTTCCAGCACGAGGATACGGCCCGTGCCCAAGGATTTGTCCGCATCGCGGGCGTGGACGAGGTGGGCCGTGGCCCCCTGGCAGGCCCCGTGACGGCGGCCGCAGTCTGGCTTGACCCCAGACATATCCCCAAGGGTATGAACGATTCAAAGAAGCTGACAGCCAAAAAGCGCGAAACACTATATATAGAACTGCTGGAGGTGGCCGATGTATCCGTGGCACATGCCAGCGTCGAGGAAATCGACCAGCTGAACATCTTGTGGGCCAGTCATCTGGCGATGCGCCGGGCCCTGGCAGGGCTGCGTGTGGCCCCGGATTATGCCCTGATCGACGGCAATCTGGCGTTGCGCGATTCACCCATGCCGAACCTTGCCCTGATCAAGGGGGACGCACGGTCACTGTCGATTTCGGCAGCTTCGATCGTGGCCAAGGTGGTGCGGGACCGGCTGATGGCGGATCTGTCCCTCCAGTATCCCGGCTACGGGTGGGAGCGGAATGCAGGCTATCCGACAGCCGATCACCGGCAGGGATTGCAGCGCCTGGGGATAACCCCGCACCATAGGCGTTCTTTCAAAACGATCCACAACATGTTGTAGCAAGAGTAATTGTTAAATCATTGTTCCATTATATAAATTGACGGCGGCCCCAGTTTTGTCCCATTAGTTATCCACAACCACGGCGAAAATGCCGGGACGGATGAGGCATCACGATGGCAAAAACGGAAAACAAGGCGGCAATCGAGCTGCCGCTGAATGAAATACTGGGCGGCGATTGTGTGGCCGCGATGGATGCGCTGCCCGCATCAAGCGTGGACCTGATCTTCGCGGATCCGCCCTACAACCTTCAGTTGAAGGGCCATCTTCACCGCCCCGACAACAGCCGCGTCGATGCGGTTGATGACCATTGGGACCAGTTCACCTCCTTTCAGGCCTATGACCGTTTTACCCATGACTGGCTGCGTGCGGCGCGCCGCATCCTGAAGCCGAATGGTGCCATCTGGGTCATCGGCAGCTATCACAACGTGTTCCGTTTGGGCACGGCGCTGCAGGATCAGGGCTATTGGCTTCTGAATGACGTGATCTGGCGCAAATCAAATCCGATGCCGAACTTCCGTGGCAAACGGCTGACGAATGCTCATGAAACGCTGATCTGGGCCTCCAAATCCGAATCCTCGAAATACACGTTCAACTACGAGGCGATGAAGGCCCTGAACGAAGGGACGCAGATGCGCTCGGATTGGGTGCTGCCGATCTGCACGGGACACGAACGCCTGAAGAACGCCGAGGGCGAAAAGGCGCATCCGACGCAAAAGCCCGAATCGTTGCTGCACCGTGTGCTGCTGGCAACGACGAATCCGGGCGATGTTGTGCTGGACCCGTTCTTTGGAACCGGCACGACCGGTGCCGTGGCCAAGATGCTGGGCCGGAATTTCATAGGGATCGAACGCGAGGAAGAATACCGTACGGTCGCCGCCGAGCGGATCAGCCGCGTGCGCAAGCTGGATGCAGAGGCCCTGGCCGTAACAGGCTCCAAGCGGGCCGAGCCGCGGGTACCCTTCGGCACCCTGGTAGAGCGTGGCATGCTGCGTCCGGGCGAAAACCTCTATTCCATCGGCAACCGCCACAGTGCCAAGATCCGTGCGGATGGTACATTGGTCGGACTTGATGATGTGAAGGGGTCCATCCACCAGGTGGGTGCTCGACTGGAAGGCGCCCCTTCGTGCAACGGCTGGACCTATTGGCATATCCAGCGTGAGGGGAAGTTGATCTCTATCGATACGCTGCGCCAGCAGATCCGCGCCGAGATGGTCTGAGCCTATACCTGTTTTGCCAGCATCGCCGTCGTTCCGCGCGGCGATGCCACTTGCCCTGCCGTTATCCGGCAGGGTCTTTTTGTTCTGCCAGACCGTAGGCCTTGCGCATCAGGGTCGGCAGGTTTTCTGCCACCAAGGGGCGGAAGCTGCCGCGTTCCGGATTGACGCCCAGACCGACATCGGCGTGCATCACCGACAGTTCCAGATGGAAATGGGTGAAGGTATGGCGCACGGTTCCGATGTTTTTCCAAGGGGCCTGTAGCGGCACCTCTCCGCCGGCGCGATCCCAATCCGAACCGGGCCAGCCCCACATGCCGCCAAGCAATCCTTTGGCAGGCCGGTCCTCCAGTAGCCATAACCCGTCTGCCCGGCGGGCCAGCCAGACGGTACCCACGCGTGTGGGCTTTGCTGCTTTGGCCGTCTTTTGGGGCAGCTCTGCCTGATCGCCCATTGCGCGTGCGGCGCAGGGGTCCAGCCACGGGCAGATGCCGCAGGCCGGTTTGCGCGGGGTGCAGACGGTGGCCCCGAGATCCATCACGGCCTGTGCATAATCTCCGGGGCGATGGGCAGGTGTCAGCTCCGCTGCAGCCTGCCCGATTTCGGGTTTGGCGGCTGGCAGGGGCGTTTCTATATGGCGCAGTCGGGCCATTACCCGTTCCACATTGCCGTCCACCACCACGGCGGGTTCGTCAAAGGCGATCGCGGCGATGGCGGCGGCAGTATAGGGTCCGATGCCCGGCAGGCTGCGCAGCCCTGCCTCGGTCGGTGGAAATTCGCCGCCGTGATCGGCCACTACCGCGCGGGCGCAGGCCAGCAGGTTGCGCGCGCGGGCGTAATATCCAAGGCCCGCCCATTCGGCCATCACATCGGCATCGGCGGCGGCGGCCAGATCGGCCACCGTGGGCCAGCGTTCCGTAAACCGCTGAAAATAGGCGCGCACCGCCGCAACAGTGGTTTGCTGCAGCATGATCTCGGACAGCCACACGCGATAGGGGTCCGTACGGGTGTCACTGCCGGGCGGGGCCCGCCACGGCAGGGTCCGGGCATGACGGTCATACCATTCCAGCAGCGTCCGGCTTAAATCTTCGTCACGCAATGTTTATGGTATCCTTCATGGCATTTGACTGGCATCGCGGGCAGGTGCCGCCCATAAGATAGCGGTGATGACGATGAGGAGCCAGATGGCCACCCCACCACCCCCCCGAAGCGCAAGGCGCTTTCGCGGATTCGAGCCTGCCTCGGGCCTGCTGCGCGAAAGCATTCGCGCCGTAGGGGAAAAGCGTGGTTTTGCCGTAACCCGCCTGCTGACGCATTGGGCCGAGATTGTCGGCCCCGATCTGGCGCGCATCACGCGTCCGGTCAAGGTCAGCTATCCACGTGACGGGTTCGGGGCCACATTGACCCTGCTTGTCCGTTCGGCCGAGGCGCCGATGGCCGAGATGCAGAAACCGCGGCTGATCGAAAAGGTGAATGCCTGCTACGGCTATGCGGCCATTTCCCGCATCGTTCTGACACAGACCGCCCCCACGGGTTTTGCCGACGGGTACGCCGAATTCACCTCTGTTCCCAAACCGGCCCCTCCACCCGATCCGGTCATCGAGGCACGTGCCGCCGATACGGCCTCCGGCGTGGCCGATGACGGGCTCCGGTCGGCGCTGGAATCGCTGACACGCAATTATCTGACGCGCATGGCGCATTCGAAGAAAGGTAGATCGACATGAAAACCGGTATCGTAAAACTGGCCCTGATCGCAGCGCTTGCAGGATCGGGAATGCCCGCACTGGCACAGGATGCCCCCGCCCCGGCGGCCGAGGCCGAAGCCATTACCATCCCCGATATGGTGCTGGGCCAGCCCGATGCGCCGGTCACGGTCATGGAGTATGCCTCCTACACCTGCCCGCATTGCGCCGATTTCCATGAAAACGCCTTCGGGCAGCTCAAATCGGAATATATCGATACGGGCAAGGTGAAGTTCGTATTCCGTGAGGTGTATTTCGATCGTTACGGTCTTTGGGCGTCGATGATGGCACGTTGCGGTGGTGAGCTGCGGTATTTCGGCATTTCGGATGCCCTGTTCGATCAGCAGCGTGAATGGGCCGGATCGAATGATCCTGCGGTCGTGGTGCAGAACCTGAAGCGGATCGGCAAGACCGCCGGCATGGATGATGCCACGATGGACCAATGCATGGCGGATGGCCCGATGGCTCAGGCCCTCGTTTCCAATTACGAGGCGAACGCCAAGGCGGACGATGTTCAGGGAACGCCGACAATCTTCATCAACGGCGAAAAACATTCGAACATGAGCTACGAAGACCTGAAAGCCCTGATCGACGCAGAGCTGTAATCTAAAGGCCCAGACGGTCCAGTGCCGCATCCAGCGGTGCCGGATCGTCCAGCCTCAGGCGGACGGGCAGGGTCAGAACCTCTGCCCGGAACGCGGCCGGCAGACGCACGGCATCTTTCTCGGTTGTGACCAGCATGGCGTTCTGCGCTGCGGCCTCGGCCCGCAGACGTTGCATCAGTGCTGGTGTAAGCGGCTGGTGATCCCGCAGGGCGTGCGTACCGACAACAGTTGCCCCGAGGGACCGGAGGGTAGCAAAGAATTTTTCGGGATGGCCGATACCTGCAAAGGCGATGGCACGGGTTGCCCGCCAATCCATTCCCGTTTCCAGCGGCTCCAGATATCCCGTCATGTGCGGCAGGGGCCAATCCGTGCCGAAACCGCGCTGCGCGGCTTCATCGCCGATCGACAGCAGCAGGTCGGCGCGTGCCAACCCGGCGGCGACAGGCTCTCGCAATGGCCCTGCCGGCAGGCATAGCCCGTTGCCAAAGCCCTTGGCCGCATCGACCACGATGAGAGACAGCGATTTACGGACGGAGGGGTTCTGGAACCCGTCATCCAGCAGAACGATTTGCGCCCCTGCGGCAACTGCGGCGCGCACGCCTTCGGCCCTGTCCCGCGCTACCCAGACCGGGGCAAAGGCCGCCAGAAGCAGCGGTTCATCCCCCACATGCATTGCCGTATGCACAGCCGCATCCACGCGCACGGGGCCGGCCAGTTCGCCGCCATACCCGCGTGACACGACATGCGCCGACCGGTTTCGCACAGCCAGCCGTTCAAGCAGCGCAATGACGGTCGGTGTCTTACCGGTGCCGCCGGCATTCAGATTGCCGATGCAGATCACGGGGACGGGGGCCGTCCAGCCGGATTGCGCAACGCGGCGTGCGGTCGCGCGGGCATAGATCGCCCCCAGCGGGCGCAGGATCCGCGCCCGCGGATCATCGCGTTTGAACCAGAAATCGGGTGTGCGCATCAGCGATCTTCCAGCATGCGATCTATCAGGGCAAGAACGCGGTCCGTCACCTCTCCGCCGTCCGAGGCGACCTCCCATGCCGCGCCAGCCAGTTCGGCCACCCGCTCGGGGGACATGAGGTCCGCCAGCGCATCCGCAAGGGCGCGAGGGTGGGCCACGGGCAACGAGGCCCGCCGTCCGGCCAGCCGCGCGAAAGTGCCGGCATGTTCCCCGGCGCTGGTGCCATGGATCAGCGCGGAGCCAAGGGCTGCCCCCTCCAGTGGATCGCGCAGGGCGCCGGTGGTCAGGCTGCCCCCCAGAAAACAGATGGGGGCAAGCCTGTACCAAAGGCCAAGCTCTTCGGCATTATCGGCAATATAGACCTCGGTCTCAGGCAGGATCTCATCCTCGGCGGCGCGTTGCGCTACCGACAGGCCTGCCGCCTCCATCCGTTCGGCCAGAATGGTTGCCCGCTCTGGCACGGCAGGCACAACGATCAGCAGCAGGCGGTGCGACAGCGTGAGCGCGGCACGATGGGCCAGGATAACGGCGTCTTCCTCGATCTGCGGCAGGCTGGCCGCCAGCCAGATGGGGCGGGTGGCAAGGGTGGCGGCCAGCTCCAGCCGTTCGGCCTCGGTGCAGGACAGCGTTCCGTGCGGTTCTTCCATCCGGCCCGCAACCTTTACGGTATCGGCATCGGCACCGGCACGGCGAAAGCTGCGTGCGGCCGATTCGTCGAGCGTCAGAATATGGGCAAAGCGATCAAGGGTGCTGTGCAAGATTCCCGGGACCCAGCGAACGCCCGGGGGCAGTGTGGGGGCATGGGCATCCGCCATCATCAGGGGAATGCCGCGCAGATTCGCCTCGGCCAGAAGGGCAGGGCGCACCTCCCCCCCCAGAAAGACACAGGCATCGGGCCGGAGGTGGTCCAGAAAGACCTTCACATCCGCCATGCTGTCATGGGGCGCGGTCTCCGTGTCGGTGATTATGCTGGCGACATCCAGATCCTCGGTCAGGCGGCGGGCAAGTTCGGCGCCTGTACGCGCGCAATCCTCACCCGGCGCATGAATCCAGACCAACCGCCCCTTCGGGCGGTCGGGCAAGGCCGTGCGCGCAGCCTCGCGCCGATTGGCAAGAGCGTAAAGCGTAAGGCCGAACAAATGGGCCATGCTTTCCTTTTTGAATTAGATTCCAAGCTCTTCCGTAGCGGAAGCGGCCTGCGCCTCATCACGGAGACGATGGATATGGGCGATGTAGTACCGCGTATGCGCGTCATCTACGGTGCGCTGCGCAGCCCCTTTCCACGCTTTGAAAGCGCTGTCGTAATCGGGGAACATGCCAACAATATCAATATTGCTCGTATCTCGGAACACGTTTTTGGACGGGCTGATAAGCTCGCCGCCGAAAACGAGATGCAGTCGCTGGGCCATGATGCCTCCTTGGATGCTGGCGATCGTGGATTGGTCATATCGTGGTGGCTTGGGCGCTTCAAGTTTCGTCTGATGCATAACAAGGGCTATACATCCCCTGCGACAACGTCTAGAAGCCCCCCTTCGGCCCGGTAGGCCCTAGCGGTGAAATTGGGTCATCGCCTAAAGGGGCAACGGATAGCCGGTTGACCGGCGGCATTGCCGCCCCCCTTTGGGAAAAGATCATGACGGATATGACACGTATCGCCGCGCCATTGGCAGCGGCGCTCGAAGCCAAGGGCTATGCCAGCCTGACCGCGGTTCAGGAGGCAGTTATCGCCCCGAACGTCGAAGGGCGCGATGCGCTTGTTTCGGCACAGACGGGTTCGGGCAAGACTGTGGCGTTCGGCCTCGCGCTTGCACCTGAAATCCTCAACGGTTCGGACCGCCTGCTGTTTGCGGATACCCCGCTGGCGCTGGCCATTGCCCCGACGCGGGAACTGGCCCTGCAGGTCGCACGGGAGCTGGAATGGCTTTATGCCGAAGCCGGTGCCGTGATCGCGACCTGTGTCGGTGGTATGGATTACCGCACGGAAAAGCGGGCTCTGGATCGTGGCGCACATATTGTCGTGGGTACGCCCGGCCGTCTGCGTGACCATATCGAACGCAAGTCGCTGGATCTGTCCGGTCTGCGTGCCGCCGTTCTGGACGAAGCCGACGAGATGCTGGATCTGGGCTTTCGCGATGATCTGGAATTCATCCTGTCCGCCGCCCCCGAAGACCGCCGCACGCTCATGTTCTCGGCGACCGTGCCGCCGGCGATCGCCGCGCTGGCCAAGGATTTCCAGAATGATGCCCTGCGCATCCAGGCTGGTGGCGAGTCCAAGCAGCACGTGGACATCGAATACCGCGCTATGAGCGTTGTTTCGCGTGACAAGGAACATGCGATTTTCAACACGCTGCGTTTCTACGAAGCGCGGACGGCGATCGTTTTCTGCAAAACGCGCGCCAACGTGAATCATCTGCTGGCCCGCATGTCGAACCGCGGCTTTCAGGCTGTCGCCCTTTCGGGTGAGCTGAGCCAGCAGGAGCGGACACATGCCCTGCAATCGCTGCGGGACGGCCGTTCCAAGGTGTGTATCGCGACCGATGTCGCGGCACGCGGGATCGACCTTCCGGGGCTGGATCTGGTGATCCACGCCGATCTGCCGTCCAACTCCGAAACCCTTCTGCACCGTTCGGGCCGTACAGGCCGCGCGGGTGCCAAGGGTGTATCTGCGCTGATCGTGCCACAGGCCGAATTCCGCAAGGCACAGCGCCTGCTGCAAGGTGCCAAGGTCGTGGCTGAATGGGCGGCGCCCCCTTCGGCAGAAGATGTGCAGGCCAAGGATGACGAACGTATCGTGACCCATCCGACCCTGACCGCTGACGTGGGTGAGGAAGCGGATCTGGCCGGTCGTCTGATCGAGCAGTTCGGCGCACCCAGCGTTGCTGCCGCCTTTATCCGCCTGTGGCGTGAAGGCCGTTCGGCCCCCGAGGTGCTGACGGATGTTTCTGCGCCTGCAAGCGGTGCCGCAGCCCCCCGCGCCCGTGGCGAGTTTGGCGATTCCGTATGGTTCAAGCTGACGGTCGGCCACACGGGTCGGGCCGAAGCGCGCTGGTTGCTGCCCAAATTGTGTGAAGCCGGTGGCATCACCAAGAACGAGATCGGCGCGATCCGCATCCAGCAGGATCAGAGCTATGTGCAGATCGCCTCGGGTTCGGCCGGCAAGTTCGGCGACCGGATGACGGTAGAAGCCGGTATCGACATGGAGCGTATGGCTGGTGAGCCTGTTCTGGACCGCCCGGAGCGTGGCGCCCGTCCGCCCCGTCCGCCGCGTGAAGATCGCCCCGCCCGCGCCCCGCGGGAGGACCGTGGTTTCCGCGATGATCGTCCGGCCCGTGCCCCGCGCGAAGCGCGCGAGGATCGTCCTGTGCGTCCGGCCCGTGAAAAGGCACCCTACCAGCCCAAGCCTTCGCGTTTCGTCGAGGATGATGCCCCGCGTCCGGCCCGTACGGAAAAGCCGCAGAGCAACTGGTCGCCCGAAGATGGCCGTGATGTATTGCCGCGCGACAGCGTGAAGCCGAAGGACAAGAAGCCGCGGTGGAATGCCGATGAGCGCGCGTCCAAGGGCGAAGGTGATCGTCCGCGTTCGGCCGGTTTCAAAAGCTTCGGCGGCAAGCCTGACGGCAAACCCCGCGCAGCCGGTTCGAAGTCGCACGGCGGCAAGCCCGACTTCGGCCCCCGTGCCGGCGGATACAAGGGTGCGGACGGCAAACCTGCCCGTTCGGGTGGCTTCAAATCGCATGGTGGCGCCGAAGCGCGCCCCTCGCGTGCCGGTGCCAAACCCGCCCCGCGCAACGCAAGTGATACATCCAAACGCTTCACGCCCCCGAAAAAAGGCTGAGTGTTGAAAAGGGGGGCCTTTGCGGCCCCCTTTTTTATATCAGGCCGACGGCGCGGCGGATGTTTTCGTCCCGCAGCGAAACCTCGTCCCCCAGCCAGTCGTCTGCCGCATCTCCGCACATCCACAGCAGCAATCTGGCGGGCCATTCCGGCGGCACATGGTCGGCAAAATCAAGCTGGCTGACGGGGTTGATCCCGCTTGCCTTGATCTGGCGCTGCATGTCGGTGGCCACGGTACCCGGTGACATGCTGAGAATGCGAAGCCCGTTTGCCGCCTCTTCCAGATGGGCGGCACGGGTCAGCATCAGGGCCCCGGCCTTTGATGTGCAATAGGCCCCCCATCCTTCCAGCGGGCGATATGCCGCGCCGGAGCCGACGGTGATGATTGTCCCCCCGCCCTGGGCGCGCATGGGGGGAATTGCAGCGCGGAGGCCGTAGAACACACCTTTGATATTCACATCCATCGCGCGCGAGAATGCGTCGGGGTCAGCCTCGGCCAGCGGGGCGATGGGATCAATGATTCCTGCATTGTTGATCAGCACATCCAGCCGCCCGTGGCGTGACGTGATGCCGGCAACGGCCTGCGCCACCGAGGCGGCATCGGCCACATCGCAATGGACTGCCTCGGCCCCATCCGGACCGGCAGCTTCCATTGCGTCCACATCACGCCCCAGCATCATGACCCTTGCGCCAGCCTCCGAGAACACTCTGGCCGTGGCCAGTCCGATCCCGCGCCCCGCCCCTGTGATAGCTACGATCTTTCCCAACATTCCGCCGACCCTTCGATGATAACCCGTGCTGCCCCTTGACCCTTCGGGGCTGGTAGCCGACCTTAGACCAAATACCGCCGAGGGAAAGAATACCGCATGAAATCGAGCCATTTGTTTACGGCAAGCCTTATCGGCCTCGGACTTAGCTCTGGCGGGGTTCTGGCGGGTGTGACCCCTGAACAGGTCTGGCAGGACTGGTCTGCCGGGGCGGAAGGGACGGGTGCGGTCATCACCGCCGAAAGCACATCAACCGAGGGCGGTGCCTTTGTTGCCCGCGGCGTGAAGATGGTTCTGCCCGACAGCGATGTCGCGATCGAGGCGACCATTGCGGGCATCACGTTCCGGGATCGGGGGGATGGGTCGGTTGCCGTCGTGCCGATGCTGGAGACGCCGGTCGCAATCAGGGCCACCCCGTCTTCGGTTGCGTATGATCCCGATCCCTCCACCTTCGAGGCAAACCTGATATTGCGCGAAAATGCTTTGTCGATTGTTGCCAGCGGTGATCCGGGGGCGGTGAAGTACGATTATACCGCGGATATGCTGGGCTTTCTGATGACGGACATGACAGGGGATGATGAACCGCTTCCCCTGCGGGCCGAGGTGAATCTGGCCGACCTGCGCGGGGATTTCCAGAATACGGGTGAAATGGCGTCGCATATGACGGCGGATGCGGTCGACGCGCAATTCGCCAGCAGCGGCGACACCGTTTCCTTCATCGGCAACCATCATCTGAACAATCTGGTGATGGAGGGGAAGGGTTCCACCCTTGCGGCGATAACCGGTGGTCTTGGCATGACCGATCGCGTCAATGCAGGATTCGAGAGCTGGAACAACATCGCCTATTCCGACTCCACCTTCGATTTTGCCTTCAGCGACCGGAGTGTCATCGTGAAGGGCAAGGGCACAACCGGCCCCGGTTCCACGCGCACCTCGGTGTCGGCCGAGGGCAGCCGGTCTGCAGGGGATCTGGCGGAAATTGCCCTGAACGTGGATGGAAACAGGCTGCCGGTTGTTGTGGATGCGGCAATCGATAATCTGGATTGGGATGTCGATACCTCTCCCCTTGCGGCAGATGGGGCGCAGACAGTTGCCGCCAAAATTGGACTGGCAGGGCTGACGGTTTCCGACCCTCTATGGGATATGTTCGATCCGCAGCGGGCCTTTCCCCGGGACCCGGCCGATCTGCGCCTTGATCTTCAGGGAAAGATTGCCGGGCCTGCAGGGGATGATGGCGAAAAAAATCTGGAGCAGTTGACGATCAACGATTTCCAGCTGCGCCTTGCGGGGGCCGAGCTGGGGGCAACGGGCGAATTCACCCTGCCACCCTATAGCATGGACAGCTTTCCCATCGCTCCACCCGAGCCGGACGGCACATTGAACCTAAAACTGCGCGGGGGGAACAGTGTGATCGATTCCGCCATTGCGGCCGGATTGCTGCCACAAGAGCAGGCGCTTGGCGCACGGATGATTCTGGGGATGTTCGGCCGCCCCGTGCGGGGGGAAGAGGATACGGTGACATCGACCGTCGAAATGAAAGATGGTGGTATTTCCGTCAACGGGCAACGCTTGCGATAGGTTGCGGCGGGATCGGTAGGGCATTACGTCCGATATCTGACAGGAGACGCTGATGACCAACCGACTCGAGATGCTGACGACCCGCCTACTGGATGCCGCCCGCAAGGCGGGCGCCTCCGAGGCGGATGCCATTGCCTTGGACCAGAATGCGGTCAGCGTCGATATCCGCAACGGCGCGCTGGAGCAGGCCGAGCGGGCCGAGTCGATCGAGGTCGGCCTGCGGGTGCTGATCGGGCGGCGTCAGGCCTGTGTCTCGCTCTCTGATCTGTCGGATCACAGCTTTGCCATGGCGGCGGAACGCGCCGTTGCCATGGCGCGCGAAGCGCCGGAGGACCCGACTGCAGGCCTGGCCGATCCAGCCGATCTGGCCCGCAGCTGGGATCTGGAGGCGCTGCAGCTGGCAGACCCAGCGGATGAGCCGCCTGCGGCCCTGCTGGAGGAGGATGCCCGCCGGGTTGAGGCTGCCGCAATGGCGCGAAGCGGGATCACACAGGTAGAGGCCAGCGCCTCTTATAGCCGCCGCGCTGCCTATCTGGCGGCAACAAACGGATTCTCTGGCGGGTACGGGCGAACGGGGCGTTCGATTTCGGCCGTTGCCTTTACCAAGGACGGCCCCGCGATGGAGCGGGACTGGGCTGCTGAATCCCGTATCTTCCAGTCGGATCTGCCGGGCGCGGAGGGTGTAGGGGCGCTGGCCGCCGAACGTGCTCTGCAGCGGGCGGGTGCGCGCAGGCCGAAGACCGGTGCCTATCCGGTGCTGTTCGACGAGCGGATCGCATCAAGCCTGATCGGACATCTTCTGTCGGCGGCGAACGGCGCAAATGTTGCGCGGGGCGGGGGCTGGCTGCGGGACCGTCTGGGCCAGCAGGTTCTGCCACCTGGTATGTCCATCATCGAGGACCCGCTGCGCCCCCGTGCCAGTGCTTCGCGCCCCTTTGACGGTGAGGGGCTTCCCTCTCGCCGCAGGTTGATTGTCGAGGATGGTGTACTGACCGGATGGACGCTTGATCTGGCCACCGCGCGCAAGTTGGGCATGACCAGCACCGCATCGGCATCGCGGGGCACCATGTCTCCGCCATCCCCCTCATTGTCGAATATCGACCTGACGCAGGGCACCGCCAGCCGGAACGATCTGATTTCGGGAATGGGAACCGGACTTCTGGTGACTTCGCTGATCGGATCCTCGATCAACGGTACAACGGGCGATTATTCGCGCGGTGCATCGGGGTTCTGGGTGGAAAACGGTGAAATTGCCTATGCGGTGAACGAGCTGACGATCGCAGGCAATCTGCGTGACATGCTGATGCGCATGACCGCTGCCAATGACGCACGGGCGCATCTGTCCACGCGGGTACCCAGCCTGCTGGTTGAGGGTCTGACCCTTGCCGGAGCGTGATCTTCTCATCTCTGCCGCGCGTGAGGCGGGGCCGATTGCGCTGCAGTTCTGGCGGCGCGATCCCCGTATCTGGGAAAAGCCGGATGATCTTGGCCCGGTGACCGAGGCAGATCTGGCTGTGAACGAAGCGTTGGAGCATCATCTGCGCGGCGCACGGTCCGATTACGGTTGGTTGTCCGAGGAAAGCGTCGATGACGCCAGTCGGCTTCAGGCGGATCGGGTGTTCATTGTCGATCCGATTGATGGCACGCGTTCCTTCATCAAAGGTGAGGATACTTTCGCCATCTCTCTGGCGATTGCCGATATGGGCGTGGTTGTGGCGGCTGCCGTCTATCTGCCTGCCTTGGGGCGCATGTATTCTGCCGATATTACCGGGGCGTGGCGCGATGATGTTCCGATCCGTGCCAGCACCTGCAGCGGTATCAAGGGGGCTTCGCTGCTGACCACGCGGCCCAACCTGCAGCCGGAATTCTGGCCGGGGGGCGTGCCCGATCTGCGGCGCAGTTTCCGTTCATCCATCGCGTTCCGCATGTGCCTCGTGGCCGAAGGTCGGCACGACGGAATGCTGTCCCTGCGCGACAGTTTCGAATGGGACATTGCTGCCGGGGATCTGATCGCACGTCAGGCGGGGGCCGTGGTCAGCGACCGGCTGGGCAAACCGCTGGATTTCAATCGTCCGCGGCCGTTGGCTTCGGGTGTTCTGGCGGCTGCGCCCGGCCTGCACGCGGCGCTGCTTGACCGGTTGCGGTCCGATGTATGATGCGCTGGTGGTGGGGGGCGGTCCTGCCGGCCTGATGGCGGCAGAGGAGATGTCGCGTGCAGGCGCGCGGGTGCTGGTGGCGGATCAGAAACCTTCGGTGGCGCGCAAATTCTTGATGGCGGGTAAATCCGGTCTGAACCTTACCAAGGACGAGCCTGCCGATACCTTCTGTGCGCACTTTCCCGATTGGCTGCACCCCATGATTGCGGATTTCGGGCCGGCTGCGGTGATGGATTGGGCCCGCGGTCTGGGGCAGGAAGTGTTCACCGGATCCTCGGGGCGGGTATTTCCCGTGGCAATGAAAGGGTCCCCCCTGTTGCGGGCCTGGCTGGCCCGACTGGCAGCGCAGGGTGTGGAGTTCCGGACCCGCTGGCAATGGCTGGGCGATGGGCAGTTCGATACACCGGATGGCCCGCAGCGGATTGATACCCCGCGCGTGATCCTTGCGATGGGGGGCGCAAGCTGGTCCCGCCTGGGCAGTGACGGTGCGTGGGCAGAGAGGATGCCGGACCTTGTGGCGCCGTTCCGACCTGCGAACATGGGGTTCGATGTGGCATGGTCTGCCCATATGGCTCGGCATTTCGGACAACCGATCAAGGGGGCGCTGCTGTGTGCGGGCGATCAGCGCTTGCGCGCCGAATTCGTGCTGACGGCCAATGGGGTCGAAGGCGGAGGGATATATGCCCTGTCCCGCCCGCTGCGGGAAGGGGCGGCCCTTGTTCTGGATCTTTTGCCCGATCAAAGCGCCGAAGGTATCGCAGCGCGTTTGATGCGAAAGGACAGCGTTGGAAACCGG
Source organism: Falsirhodobacter sp. alg1 (assembly GCF_000739715.2). Classification (GTDB taxonomy): domain Bacteria; phylum Pseudomonadota; class Alphaproteobacteria; order Rhodobacterales; family Rhodobacteraceae; genus Falsirhodobacter. The sequence continues at coordinate 331,626 of NZ_BBJC02000001.1, forward strand.
CTGCGAAAGCTGGGCTTGTCTGCGGCGGCCATTGCCCTGATACAGGAAATGGGGCGCCCCCTGCCGGAGGGGATGGCGCTTGCGCAGTTGCTGAAAGCATTGCCCCTGATCTTGGGCGGACCGCGCCCCATGGATGAGGCTATTTCCGTAGCCGGAGGATTGCGCGCGGATGTACTGACGGCGGATCTGGAAATGCGGAACAACCCCGGCATCTTTGCCTGTGGCGAGATGCTGGATTGGGAGGCCCCTACCGGTGGTTATCTGCTGACCGGTTGTCTGGCGACCGGCCGATGGGCCGGTCGCGCGGCCCTCAAAGGCCGGGAATAAGGTTCAGCACACCGCGACGGCCGAAGGTGGTATCGCCCTGACGGCCGAATGTAAATTCGGCGTTCAGCCCGATATAGGTTTCACGGCCCGAAAGCGTGTCGGTATCCCCGTCGAAGCTGCCGATCTCCCCTCCCAGTTTCAGGTTGGGCAGCACGGCATAATCTGCCTGCAACGCCACGCGCGACAGATCCTGATGTTCCAGATCCGCACGGTCATAGGCCAGCCCCACGCCGAAATCCGGTGTCAGGGCATATCGCCCGGAAAGGCCCCCGATCATGCCGTCCAGATCGGAGCGATCTGCGCGGCCAAGGTACAGCTCGGCCGAAATCGGAGTGCTGTGCTGCGCAACCTCGAAGCCATAGAACCGTTGCGTGTCCCCGACACCGCTCTCGGCACCATAGAATACGCCCATCGCGACATTGGGGTTGGTGTGATAGATGCCATGGACCGTCAGGTCGTGCATCGTTTCGCCGATGTCGAAGAACTTGGTCACACCCACATCGCCCTGCACCCCGAACTGCGGCGTCAGGCCGAATTCGAATTGGCCCGCAACGCCGGCCTTGGAAAGGTCGCCGTCATCGGAAAGGGCGGAATACCCGAGGGTTACGGTTCCACCGGTAAAATCGAGGGCAAGTGCGGGGGTTGCTGCGATCATCAGCGCAAGAACGCCGGCTGCTGACTTCATCATTGGACTGCTCCGTTTTTTATTATGATCTGCCTTAGCCCAACGGATTGATCCGCGCTAGCGCCGCATCATGGCTAGGCGGATCAGCGCGCGCTCCATGACGGCCATCAGGGGCGCCCGGCTGGCCGATCTGAGGGTCAGATCCGTATCGATCAACAGTGTCAGAGCCTGCTCCAGCCTGTGCGTTCCCCATTCGGAGGCCTGCCGGAGCATCCGGTCTCGCCGCGGCCCGAAAACGGGCGGGCGCATGCGTGCGATGCCTTCGGATGCGCCGCTCGGATGCGCCGCAGCACCGTGCAGGGTCCGAAAATGGCGCAGTGTTGCAATGCACAGGCCAACGGGCTGCGTACCTTGCCCTTCCAGCCGTTTCAGCAGCGGTGCAATATCCGCAGTGCGGTGTTCTGCCACGGCATGCAGCAGGTCATCCACCTCCGCCTCGATCGAAGCGGGGGCCATTGTGGCCACCTCCTCAGGGGTCAGGGGGGAAGGATCCCCATGTTTATAAAGGCCGATTTTTTCGACCGTCTGCCGGAAATCACCAGGGTCCAGCGCGCGGGCGAGGGCAGAGAGATCGGTCATGGCAGCCGGGGATATCGCCGTCAGCCCTGCATTGCGCAGGCTCGCCTCGATCTCCTCACGCGTGGGCGGGTCATCATAGATACCGATGCAGATGGCGTCAGGGCGCGGCTCGAATACCTTGCGCAGGGCGGACTTGGCGGTCAGCCCCCCGGCGGTCACGATCAATTGTGCGTCACCTGCCCGCCAATCCTTCAGCGCGGCCCCGATTACGGGGGCCAGCGCATCGGTCGCATCCTCCAGAAAGACCACGCGCTGGCCGGGAAAGAAGCTTTGTGCCCGAATCGCATCCACCAGCGCCGCGGGATCGCGCCGCAGATCGCCGGCCGGCAGGCGGGTCAGCCGCATCTCGGCCTCTCCCTCGGGGCCGACAAGGGCAAGGATCACTTCCTGCCGGCGCAGGGCCACGCGCATCGGGTCCGCCCCGAAGATCAGCAGGCCCGCATGTCTGGGGTCGGGGCGCGCGAAATAGCGCCCCGCTTCTGCCCCCTTGAGGATCATTGGTTCCAGATGGCCGATGTGGCCGTCAACCGTGTGACGATCTGATCGGCCAGACTGCGCATAAGACGGTAGGAGGCATCTTCCTCGGCCGTCAGTCCGGCCACGGTGGACCCCGTCGCCGAATAGCCGGTGAAGGTGGTTGCCCGCCCGCCCGTCAGGCGTTTGCCGGTCGCCAGATCGACCAGCCCCCATTCGATCGTACCCGTCACGTTGTACCGGGTGGTGGTGTTGTCCACCTGCTCGCCAAATCCGACAGTGTCGCTTTCGATTTGATAGGTCAGCTCGTATTTTTCAACGACGGGCTTGCCCAGCCGTTCTTCCATACGCTCGACGAAATCGAAGCCGTTCTTGTCGGTCGGATCGTCCATCCGGATCGTGCTCTGCAATTCCACCGCCGCCCCGCCGGGGGCATAGGCGGGGGTGAAGCCGCAGCCGCCCAAGGCCAGCAGCAGCACGAAACTGCGGCGATCAGGCGACCACATTGACGATCCGCCCCGGCACCACGATCAACTTCTTCGGTGCGGCACCATCAAGGAAACGCAGGACAGTTTCATCTGCCAGAACCATTCGCTCAATCTCCTCTTTGGGCATATCGGCCGGAACGGTCAGCTCGGCACGCCGCTTGCCATTGATCTGGATCGGCAGGGTAACCGTATCTTCCACCAGAAGCGCCGGATCCGCCTTGGGCCATGCGGCGGTTGCGACAAGGCCCTCATGCCCGAGCATGGACCACACCTCTTCGGCCAAGTGCGGTACGAAGGGGGATAGAAGCTGCGCCATCACCGACATTGCATCACGCTTTGCACCGGCCCCCGCCTTGGACTTGGCGATCGCATTGGCAAATTCGTACAGTTTCGCCACCGACTTGTTGAAGGCGAAGCCCTCGATCCCCTGGGTCACATCGATGATCGCCCGGGCGCTGGCGCGGGCCAGCGTGCCATCGTCATCATTTGCCGGGGTCGTCTCGCGCGAGATCTCGTCCGCAATACGCCAGATCCGGGTCAGGAACTTGCCCGATGCCTCGGCGCCCGAGGCTGTCCATTCCACATCCCGTTCGGGCGGGCTGTCGGACATGACGAACCAGCGGGCAGTATCGGCGCCGAACCCGGCAATGATGCTCATCGGATCGACGACGTTCTTCTTCGATTTCGACATTTTCGCCGAAGGAATGACTTCCACCGGCACACCCTCGCGGGTGCGGCCGTCGATCACATCCTCGGGCAGATGGTATACGGGGCGGTTCTGCGCGTCCCGCGTCATGTAGATTTCATGCGTGACCATGCCTTGTGTGAACAGGGCATTGAACGGTTCCTGTGCCGATGCTGGCAGATGGCCTGTCTTGTGCATCGCACGGCAGAAAAAGCGCGAATACAGAAGGTGCAGGATCGCATGTTCGACACCGCCGATGTACTGGTCCACATTCATCCAGTAGGCGGTATCATCGCCGGTCGGGGTGACCGACCGGGGCGCGGTGAAGCGGGCGAAGTACCACGAACTGTCAACGAAGGTATCCATCGTATCCGTTTCGCGCTTGGCAGGTGCGGCACAGGAGGGGCAGGGCACATCGCGCCATGTGGGATGGCGATCCAGCGGGTTTCCGGGCTGGTCGAACGTCACATCATCCGGCAGGCGGACTGGAAGGTTCTCCTTGCGCTCGGGCACGGTTCCGCAGGCGTCGCAATGCACCACCGGAATCGGGCATCCCCAATAACGCTGACGCGACAGGCCCCAATCCCGCAGGCGATAGTTTGTCACGCCACGGCCAACGCCATTGGCTTCGCAGAACGCAATGGCTGCGGCCACTGCCGCATCACCTGTCTGAATCTCGTCGCCGGCAAACCCGCGGATATAGCGCACCGTTTCGGTTTTCGGCGGAACATAGGCGCCGGGCGGAATACCTTCATCGACCGGCTGAAAGACCGGGTCGATGGGCAGGCCGTACTTCTGCGCGAATTCGAAATCGCGGGCATCATGTGCCGGGCAGCCGAAAATCGCACCCGTACCGTAATCCATCAGGATGAAGTTCGCAATATAGACCGGAAGCTCCCACGAGGTATCGAACGGATGGCGGACGCGGATGCCCGTATCCATGCCGCGTTTTTCTGCGGTTTCCAGTGCCTCGGCCGTCGTGCCGATCTTGCGGCACTCGGCCACGAAATCGGCAATCTTCGGATCGTGACGTTCCAGATATTTTGCCAGCGGGTGGTCGGCGCTGATTGCGGCAAAGCTTGCGCCCATCAGCGTATCGGGACGGGTCGTATAGACTTCCAGCCGGTCATAACCTTCAGGGGCATCGACGGTGGAAAAGGCGAATTGCAGCCCGCGCGACTGGCCGATCCAGTTGGCCTGCATCAGGCGGACCTTTTCGGGCCAGTCTTTCAGCCCGTCCAGACCTGCCAGCAGATCATCCGCAAAGTCCGAGATGCGGAAGAACCACTGTGTCAGTTCGCGGCGTTCCACATCCGCGCCCGAACGCCAGCCCTTGCCATCGATGACCTGCTCGTTCGCCAGCACTGTCATATCGACCGGGTCCCAGTTGACCTGTGCCGATTTGCGGTAGACCAGCCCTGCATCCATCATATCGAGGAACATGGCTTGTTGCTGGCCGTAGTATTCCGGGTCACAGGTCGCGAATTCGCGGCTCCAGTCGATGGACAGACCCAGCGGCTTCATCTGGTCCTTCATCACGGCGATGTTGGCATAGGTCCAGTCCTTGGGGTGGCCGCCCTGTTCCATAGCCGCGTTTTCCGCAGGCATGCCGAATGCATCCCAACCCATCGGATGCAGTACCGAAAACCCGCAAGAGGATTTGTAGCGCGCCACCACATCGCCCATCGTGTAGTTGCGGACGTGGCCCATGTGGATGCGTCCCGAGGGGTAGGGGAACATTTCCAGCACGTAGTACTTCGGTTTGCTGTCATCGCGGGTGGCTGTGAAGACACCTGCCTCATCCCATGCGGTTTGCCATTTGGGTTCGGAGATGGCGGGATTGTAAGACATGGGAAAAAGGCCTCGTTTCAACTGTTGGCTCAGGTTTACACTTTGCCCCCCTGTCCGTCCAGCGACCCTTCGCAGACGCACAGAATGCCCGCCGTTTTCGCAGATTGTGCCGGTGTTTCGGATCCCCCATCTGGAGGGCAGCACGAAAGGACAGGCTATGACACTTGAAATGGGGCTGGATACCTTTGGCGATATGACGAACGGGCCCGATGGCCGTCCGTTGAGCCATGCACAGGTGGTGCGGAATGTCGTGGAGCAGGGCGTGGAAGCCGACGCGTCGGGTGTCGATTTCATCGGCATCGGAGAACATCACCGCGCCGATTTCGCCATTTCCGCCCCCGAGGTGGTGCTTGCGGCAATTGCGGCCCGGACGCGGCGCATCCGTCTGGGATCTGCCGTGACGGTCCTGTCGTCGGATGATCCGATCCGCGTATTCCAGCGGTTTTCCACATTGGATGCGATTTCCAGCGGTCGGGCCGAGGTGATTCTGGGGCGTGGCTCCTTCACCGAGAGCTTTCCGTTGTTCGGCTACGATCTGGGGGATTATGAACAGCTGTTCACCGAAAAGCTGGACCTCTTTGCCCGGCTGGCTCGGGAACCGAAGGTCACGTGGAAAGGAACGATCCACCCCGGCCTGAAGGCACAGGAAGTGTTCCCACCAATGGAGCATGGGCCCCTGAAAGCATGGATCGGCGTGGGCGGAAGCCCGGAATCGGTGATCCGTGCCGCGAATTACGAAATGCCCCTGATGCTGGCGATCATCGGTGGGGCTCCGGCGCGCTTTCGTCCCTATGTGGATCTGTATCTTCAGACGTTCGAGGCCCAGGGCAAGACCCCGCCGCCAATCGGCGTCCATTCGCCGGGCCATGTGGCCGCCACGGATCATGAGGCGCGCGAACAGTTTTTTACGGGATACAAGATCCAGCATGATCTGGTGGGGAAAAGCCGGGGCTGGCCACCGCTGTCGCGGCAGGATTTCGACCGTGAATGTGACAGGGGGTCATTGTATGTCGGCAGCCCCGAAACCGTGGCGCAGAAAATCGCACGCACCGCGCGGGCGCTTTCCTTGTCGCGGTTCGACCTGAAGTATTCCGGGGGGCCGGTTCCGCACGGGATCACGATGGAGGGGATACGCCTCTACGGGACCGAGGTCATTCCGCGCGTGCGTGAATTGCTGGTCTAAAACGGGGCGGGGGCTGTGAATGTAATGCTGCGGCCTGTGTCGGGATGGCGCAGGCGCAGCAATTCCGCGTGCAGCATCAGGCGTGTATGCTCCGATGGTTCAGCATAGAGCGGATCCCCCAGAATGGGGTGGCCCATGGCCATCATGTGAACCCGCAACTGGTGGGTGCGGCCCGTGACGGGCATCAGGTTGACCCGCGTTTCCGTATCGCTTCGCCAGGTGACCTGCCAGTCCGTCTGGGACGGGCGGCCGGTTTCATGGTTCACATGTTGGCGGGGGCGGTTCGGCCAGTCCACGATCAGCGGAAGATCGACGGTCCCGCTTTCGCCCGCGACACTACCGTGCAGACGGGCAACATAAAGCTTCTTGGTCAGCCGCTTTTCGAACTGCTGGCTGAGGTTGACCTGTGTTTCCTTGTCACGGGCAAAGACCATCACGCCCGAGGTGTCCAGATCCAGCCGGTGTACCAAGAGGACATCCGGAAACATCACGGCAAGGCGGGCGATCAGGCAGTCTGCCTTATCCTCTCCCCGGCCGGGGACCGACAGCAATCCCGAAGGCTTGTCCACCACAATGATCCGGGCATCTTCATGCAGGATGACCGGCGGATCAATCGGCGGAACATAGACAAAGGTCACTCGGCATCCTTGAAAATGCGGGCCATGATGATCTCCAGCGCATCGGCATCGGCCTGATCGAAGGCCGCTTCGGTATTGCTGTCCAGATCCAGTACGCCCAGCAGACGCCCCGCACCGTTCCAAACCGGCATCACCAGTTCCGAACGGGTGGTGGAGGCGCAGGCGATATGCCCCTCGAACAGTTCCACATCGGGCACGATCTGGGTCTTGCCGGTACGGGCCGCAGCTCCGCAAACGCCACGGGTGAACGGAATGACCAGGCAGCCATGCCCACCCTGATAGGGGCCGATCTTCAACAGGTCCGGTGCCGTGACACGGTAGAACCCGGTCCAGTCGGACAGGGGGTGCGCGTGATGCAATTCACATGCGACCGTTGCCATCAGGGCGACGGCATCGGTTTCCCCGTGGCAGAGGGCATCCAGCGATTTTGAAAGGGCTTCGTAATCCATGACCGCTCAATTCAGGTTGACGTGGAGGGGATAGACCCCGTCGGTGAAGTCGCCGAACAATTCGGCCAGATCGGGATGATCCACGGGTTCGCCCGTATCATCCGGCACAAGGTTGCCCTCGGACACATAGGCCACGTAATAGCTCTGATCGTTTTCCGCCAGCAGGTGATAGAACGGCTGGTCCTTTTCGGGGCGGCTGTCTTCGGGGATCTGGTCATACCATTCCTCGGTGTTCGCGAAAATCGCGTCCACGTCAAAGACGACGCCCCGAAAGGGATGCCGGCGATGGCGCAGCACCTGACCCAGATGGTATTTGGCTTCAGACTTCACGATCATTCCGTACCCTCTCAACGCGCCCCGCATAAAGCGGGCGTGCCGCCGAGTCCACCGCGCCCTGCACAACTCTGGGCGCTCTGCCGCTTTGCCGCAGGCTTTATTGGGCTATGGGCATTTCCTCGGGGGGTGAAATTCCCTAGAATAGGAAAAAATATAACGGACGAGGGGCAAATGAGCAGGTTTCTCCGTGCGTCGATTCTCTTGGTATTGCTGGCCTCCTGTGGCAGCACAAATTTTTCGGCGCCAGGCAATCTTGATAATGCATGTGCTATCATCAACGAACGTCCTGCCTATTGGCGTGCGATGAAAGCTGCGGAAAAACGCTGGGGCGTGCCTGTTCATGTGCAGTTGGCCACGATCCATCAGGAATCCCGCTTTGTCGGCAATGCCCGTACCCCGCACCAATTCGCTCTAGGCATCATTCCGATGGGGCGGCAAAGCTCTGCTTACGGGTATAGCCAGGCGCTTGATGCCACATGGGCAGAGTATCAGCAGGAAACCGGCAAAAGCCGGGCCAAACGCGACCGGATCGAGGACGCCACGGATTTCATGGGGTGGTACATGCACAAGACCACGACATCGCTTGGCATCTCTCCCTATGATACGGCCAACCAGTATCTGGCCTATCACGAGGGACGGGGCGGTTTTGCGCGCAAAAGCTACACGGCCAAGCCATGGCTGATGTCGGTATCGGCAAAGGTTGCTGCGCGCGGTGAACAATATCGCACGCAGCTTGCATCCTGTGGCCGGTAATCAGCGCCCGCGGCGCTGATTTTCCAACGAGATGGAAAAGAGCGAGGCGGGAAGGTTTCCGCCTTTTTCCAGCTCTCCCAAGATGACGGTGGTTTTCGCGCCTGCGTTATCCGTGACGACCCATTGCCGCAGCTCGGTCGGGTTGGCCGTGAACACCATGTCGATCGTGCCGTAATCGGGGTGCGCCGGATCCTGTGCGATGACCCGTGTGGTATTATCCACCTCGGTATGGCCGACAACCATTCTGGCCCGGCTCAGATCCACATTCGCTGCAAGGATTATGCTGAGCGGGGTCCGCGCAAGCGGGTATTGTTCCGCTGCCTGATTGGATTTCGCATCGAATACGGCAACCTGGCTGCCACCGGCCATGACAACGGAATTGTCGGGCTGGGCATATTCGAAGCGGACGCGCCCCGGGCGATGCATCATCATCTTGCCCGTTGAAACCGAACCATCCGGGTTCACTTGCGTGAAATCGGATTGCGCGGTCGTCAGCGAATTCAGATAGCGCGAAATTTCCGAAAGCGGAATCTTCTCGGCGGCCGCTGGCAGCGCAAGAAGGGCGAAGGCGGTGGCCGAAGCCACGAGGGTGCGAAGCGGTGTCATACCCCGATATCTAGGGCAGGGGAGGGGGCCAATCCAGCCCCCCCGTTCATCACTGTTCCGGCAAAAGAATGTCACGTTTTCCCACGTGATTGGCAGGTGTGACGACGCCCTGATCTTCCATCTGCTCTACCAGCTTGGCGGCCTTGTTGTAGCCGACGCCCAATTTGCGCTGGATGTACGACGTGGAGCATTTGCGATCCCGTGCCACGATGGCGACGGCCTGATCATACAGCGAATCCTCGTCACCGGTGCTGCCGAGGCCCAGAACGGCATCGATATCCGAAGCAGCCTCATCATCCGGCCCTTCGACCACGCCCGACATGTAGGTGGGCGGACCAAAGGATTTCAGGTGGTTGACGATTTCCTCGACCTCTTCGTCCGAAACGAAGGGGCCGTGGACGCGGGTGATCTTGGAGCCGCCGGCCATGTACAGCATGTCGCCCATACCCAGAAGCTGTTCGGCACCCTGTTCGCCCAGAATTGTGCGGCTATCGATCTTGGAGGTTACCGAGAAGCTGATCCGTGTGGGGAAGTTCGCCTTGATGGTGCCGGTGATGACATCCACCGAAGGGCGCTGCGTAGCCATGATCAGGTGGATGCCCGATGCCCGTGCCATCTGTGCCAGACGCTGGATGCAGGCCTCGATCTCCTTGCCGGCCACCATCATCAGATCCGCCATCTCGTCGACGATGACGACGATATAGGGAATGGTGACGGGCTGGAACTCCTCGGTCTCGAACACGGGTTCGCCCGTATCGTCATCGAAACCGGTCTGGATCGTGCGCTTGAACATCTCGTTCTTGTCCAGCGCCTCGCGGACCCGACCGTTGTAGCCGTCGATATTGCGGACGCCCATCTTGGACATCTTGCGATAGCGCTCCTCCATCTCGCCCACGACCCATTTCAGCGCGACAACCGCCTTTTTCGGGTCGGTCACCACCGGAGAGAGCAGATGGGGAATGCCGTCATAGACCGACAGTTCCAGCATCTTGGGGTCGATCATGATCAACCGGCATTCATCCGGTGTCAGGCGATACAGCAGCGACAGGATCATCGTGTTGATCGCGACCGATTTCCCGGAACCCGTTGTCCCCGCGATCAGCAGGTGGGGCATCTTTGCAAGGTTGGCCACGACAGGATCGCCGCCGATGTCCTTGCCCAAGGCCAACGGCAGGCGATGGTTGCCATCGTCGAAATCACGCGAGGCCAGTATCTCGCGCAGGATGACCTTTTCGCGGATGGCGTTCGGCAGCTCGATCCCGATTACTGTCCGGCCCGGTACGGTTGAAACACGCGCCGACAGGGCGGACATCGAACGCGCGATATCATCCGCAAGGCCGATCACGCGGCTGGCCTTCAGACCCGGCGCGGGTTCCAGTTCGTACATGGTGACAACGGGGCCGGGGCGGACGCTGACGATCTCCCCTTTGACGCCGTAGTCGTCCAGAACCGATTCAAGCATCCGCGCATTTTCTTCCAGCACCTCGACCGACAGCGGGCTGCGCTGGATCGTGTCGGGATTGGCCAGAAGAGAAAGCGGCGGAAGTTCGTAGGCGACGGCCTTTTCCTCGACGCGCACGCCCTGCGGGGCGGGCCGTGATGGGGCAGCAGGCTTGTTTGCAGCTACCTTCGGGGCAGGGGAGGGGGGGCTGACGCGGGCGGGGGCCGGGTCGAACTGTTCTTCGGGCCAGTTATCGTCGGCCTGATTCTGTCCTTCATCGATCTGCTCGGCCCAGTATTCATCCTCGGCGGCATAGGTTTGCAGATCGTCATCCCACTCATCCTCGGCAATGCGTTCGGCGGCGGTCGTGGCCGGCTCGTCCTGTGCTGCCCCCAAACGGGGGATCATTGCCGCGCGGCCCATCACCGGCGGTTCGGGCGGCAGATCGACAGGGCCACGGCGCGTGTTTGCCACCAGCGGGGCGGGGCCGCGTGCGCGGCCTGCCACCGGGGGCTCCCGGCGTTGAACAGCCGCTGTCACCGGAGAAACGGCGCTGGTCGATTGCCGCGCCCTCGTGCGGATCACATCCGAAATCCGGGCCTTGATCCGGTCTTCGGTGGGGGCATCCTCAAAATCTTCTTCGGGCTGGGGATCGGGTTCGACCACACGGCGCATCATCTGCGCCCCGCGTGCGAACAGGCCAAGCGGAGGGGTGTCCTCGGCGGGGCGCGGATCGGCACGCAATGCCCGTGGCTGGGTCGCCTTCAACGCATCCGGACGGCCCCATGCGGCATCGTGGCGCGCAGCTGCCGCCCGTGCGGCATCCCCCACCGAAATGCGGGTGCGCGGCTCGGGCAAGGAAACCTCAGGCTCGGCACGGGGGGCGATCCGGGCGGTTAGGCTGCGCATGGCACCGCCCAGGGCGGCAAAGCGCGATGGTGCCGGGCCGGAGGTTTCATCCTCTTCCAGCACCTCGTCGTCCCACTGCTCCTGTCGTTGCAAGGCGCGTTCCTTGCGGCGTTCCTGCATGGAGGATGCAACCTGCGCCGCCCCCGATGCCGAACGCCCCAGCAGGGACAGCACGGTCGTATAGGCAAGGATCAGCCCCACAAGCAGGAAGCGGGCAATGGCGCGGACCTCTGCCATGGCAAAACCGGTCACGAACAGGAAAACGGCCATCAGGGCAAAGCCCATCACGATCGACATCAGCTTCAGACCGACAGCGGCGGGAAGCGGCAGAATGCCCAGCAGGGCCGCCAGTACGGTATCGCCGAACAGCCCCCCGAGGCCGAAGGTTTCCTGCCAGCTGGCATCGGGGGCATGGGTTGCCGCAAAGACCGAGGCAACGGCCACGCAAAGCACGGCAAACACCGTGCGGCCAATCGCCCGTTCGGCCCCGCGGTGCAGGACGAACCGCCCGCCCCAGACTGCCAGTACCGCCGGAATGGCCCAGGCACCCTTGCCCACCACCACGATCAGGGTAGAGGCGATGGCGGCCCCGAAGGATCCCAGGGTGTTCTGGATCGGCTGATCGCTTTCGACCATCCATCCCTTGTCATGCGGGGAATAGCTTCCCAGCATCAGCACGAACAGAAAGGCCAGAAAAACCAGCCCTACGCCCAAAAGCTCGCGGCCCCGCTTTTCCAGCATCGCCTGCGTTGTTTCGTCCAGAAGCGGGTCACGCTGTCTTGCGTTATAGGACGCCATTCTCAATCCCTTCCGTAAAGACAGCTGTGCAGGGTGGTCAGGCCCCGCTCGGTATCATCATGATCGGCCACCAGTGCCACGCGAATGAAGCCCGCGCCGGGATTGATGCCATCGACCTCCCGCGCCAGATAGGCACCGGGCAAAACGCGCAGCCCGGTTTCGGTCCAGAGTTTCAGCGTTGCCGCTTCCCCGTCGGGGACAGGCAGCCACAGAAAGAAACCACCCTCGGGGCAGCGGTATCCCGCGACGTCGGCAAAGATGCGATCGGCCAGATCGAATTTCGCCTGATACAGCGCGCGGGATGCCTCGACGTGGGCCTCATCGTTCCATGCGGCAACGGAAACGGCCTGAATGGGCAGCGGCAGGGGGGCGCCTGCAAAGGCGCGCAGCTTGCGGATCTGGCGGATACCTTCCGGGCCGCCGGCCACAAACCCCGACCGAAGCCCCGGCAGGTTGGAACGTTTGGAAAGGGAGTGGAACACGAACACCCGCTCGGGGTCGGTGCCTGTGCTGTTCGCGACATCCAATGCGCCGGGAGGGGGCGTGTCGCGCCAGATCTCGGAATAGCACTCGTCCGAGAAGATCCGGAAATCATGTTTCTCGGCCAAGGCCATCAGGCGGGCCAGATACTCACGCGAGGCGATGGCCCCCTGCGGATTTCCGGGCGAGCAGATGTAGGCAATCGTCACACGGTCCAGCACTTCGGGCGGCAGTGCCTCATAATCAGGCAGAAATCCGGTTTCGGCAGTTGCAGGCACATAGACAGGCTCGGCCCCGAGGGCGAGGGCGGCCATCGCATAGACCTGATAGAAGGGATTCGGCATCAGGATCACCGGACGCGCCCCGTTCCGGGTTTCGGGCGACAGGGCAAGGGCGGCATTGAACAGCCCTTCCCGTGTGCCGTTCAACGTCATGATTCGGTTCGGCCCCACGGCAACGTTGTAACGACGCCCGATCCAACCGGATATGGCCTCCAGCAGTTCGGGGGTGCCATCATTTGCGGGGTATTTCCCGAAACCACCCAGATTTTGTGCGATGACCTGGCCCACGAAAGAGGGCATCGGGTGCTTCGGCTCTCCGATGGACATATGCATGACCTCACCGCCCGCCGGATGATCTGCCAGCAGGGCGCGAAGACGTGGGAACGCGTATTCGGGTAGGTCCGAAAACCTTTCGGGAAATTGCATCGACTGCCTCGTGTTCGGGGTCTATTGCCCCTTTTTTGGACAGGATAACGGCTTCGGCGCTGCGGGTCCAGAAATTACCCTGTAATCGGCGAACCTTGTTCGATCATGCGCGGACAAGATCCTCCATCGCGGTACCGATGCGCAGCAGGCGCTCTTCCTGCATCGGGGCGCACATCAGGCTGAAACCGCAGGACGGGACGGATGTCGGAAGTGTCAGGGCACATCCCCCCAGCATATTCCCGATGCGGGTATTCCGCAGGGCCAGCAGGTTTTCGGTCACATAATACTCATCATCCTGCATCAGCCGGTCCGCATTCGGTGGCAGTATGGGAGAGGTAGGCAGGACAACCGCATCAAATCCGGCGATCCGCTGCTGCCATTCGGCACGGATATCGGCCAATCTGCGGGTGTGGGCGATGTAATCCGCAGCCGTCACGTCACGCCCCGCCTCGAAACGTTCACGGATACGGGAGAACATGCGGTCGGGATGGGCGGTAATCAGGTCACGCCAGATCGCATAGCCCTCGGCGGTAAACAGGGGGCCGGAAAAGGCCAGAGCCTCCCGCAACGGATCAAATTCCAGCGCGGTGATCTGGGCCCCTGCCGCACCCAGTTTGATAATGGCACGTTCAAAGGATTTGGCAGGTTCGGGCCGCAGATCCTCGGTGCCGACGGTATCCAAGACCGCAATGCGCAGACCGGCAATGCCGACATCGGCCAGATCGGTGGGTCGGGTTCCCTCCATTGCGGCCAGCAGCATCGCGCAATCCTCGACCGAGCGGGCAAGCGGCCCGATCGTATCCAGCGTCTCGCACAGGGGGACGACGCCCTTTCCGCTAAGACGGCCATGAGTGGTCTTCAGGCCGACCAGATCGTTCCATCCTGCCGGGTTCCGTACAGACCCGCCGGTATCCGTGCCGATTGCCGCAGGGGCCAGGCCATAAGCCACCGAGGCCGCCGCCCCCGAGGATGACCCCCCGGCCACAGCATCGGGATCATGCACATTCGGCGGGGTTGCGGTGACGGGGTTCAGGCCAAGGCCGGAAAAGGCCAGCTCGCTCATATGAGTTTTGCCAAGGCACACCAGCCCGCCCATCGTGGCAGTGGCCAGAACGGCGGCATCGGTATCGGGTGTGCGCCCTTTCAGCAGGGCGCTTCCTGCCTCGGTGGCGGTGCCTGCCGTGTCGAACAGATCCTTCCAGCTGATCGGAACCCCGTCCAGCGGGCCGTGCCGGCGGCTGTCCTTGGCGCGAGTGGCGGCTGCCAGTGCCTCGTCCCGGGCGCGTTCGGGAGTCATGCGGGCATAGATGCGATCCGCGTATTCATGGGCTTGGGCGGCCTCCAGAAACGCTTCGGTCAGTTCGACCGCATTGATCTTGCCGCTTTGGATGCCACGACCAAGATCCGTGGCCGTTTGGGTGCGCCAATCCATATGCAGTCTCCAACTTTCCGTCAAAACACGCTTCACTTCGGGGCAGGCTAGCATAGATGATGGACATTCCCATACCCCAACCCGAAGATCCCGCCATGAAACAAATGACCGATATCGTGATCGTAGGGGGTGGCCTGAACGGGCCGTCGCTGGCGCTGGGGCTGGCGCAGGCCGGATTCGATGTAATGCTGGTGGATGCACGCCCCGCACCGGCGCGGGCGGAACGCGGGTTCGACGGGCGGGCCTATTCGCTGGCGATCGCCTCGCGGCGGTTGTTGCAGGCGATAGGGGTATGGCGCCATGTGGCAGAGCGGGCGGAACCGATCCTACGCATACGGGCAGGCGATGGCCGCGTGGGGCATGGCGCTTCACCCTTCGTGCTGGGGTTCGATCATGCCGAGATCGAAGAGGGGCCGATGGGGTTCATGCTGGAGGACCGGTTCCTCTATGCCGCCCTGCGATCCGAAATGGCCAATGAGCCGCGGATCGATCTGCGCAGCGGCGAAACCGTGACGGATCAGGGAACGGGCTGGGTCCGGCTCGGGTCGGGAGAGCGGGTCACGGCGCGGTTGGTCGTGGGCTGCGACGGGCGTAGCAGCGAAACCGCGCGGCTGGCCGGTATCCGGCGGAACGAATGGGATTACAGACAGACGGCTCTTGTAACGGCCGTGCATCATGAACGTCCGCATGGGGGGACGGCGCATCAGGTCTTCATGCCCTCGGGGCCGATGGCGATCCTGCCGCTGCTGGGGGGGCATATGTCCTCGATCGTCTGGAGCGAGGAGCGGAATGCGGCGACAGCCATCTCTGCATTGGACAACGACGGGTTTCTGGCCGCGCTGCGCCCGAGGTTCGGGGATTTTCTGGGCGAGATCGCCTTGGCAGGGGACAGGTTCACCTATCCGCTGTCCCTTAGTCTGGCAGAGCGGTTTGTGGCGCCGCGCGTGGCCCTGGTGGGCGATTCCGCGCATGGCGTACACCCGCTGGCAGGTCAGGGGCTGAACCTTGGCCTGCGCGATGTGGGGGCCTTGGTCGATGTTCTGGTCGATGCATCCCGCCGGGGTGAGGATATCGGCGCTCTGGATGTCTTGCAGCGGTATCAGGATTGGCGCCGGGGTGAGGTCACGACAATGGCGCTTGGCATGGATGCAATGAACCGGCTGTTTTCGAACGACAATCCGGTTCTGCGTTTGGGGCGTGACCTAGGGCTGGGGGCGGTCAATGCCCTGCCCGGATTGCGTCGCCGCCTGATCCGCCAGGCGGCAGGGCTGTCGGGCAGGATGCCGACACTGCTGCGCTGAAGCGGCGTCAGTCCAGTTCGCGTGCCTCAGCCACCAGCATCACGGGAATACCATCCCGGATCGGAAAGGCGAGGTTGGCCGATTTCGACACCAGCTCTTGCCGTTCGGGATCATAGGTCAGAAGCGATTTGGTGACGGGGCAGACCAGCGCCTCCAGCATCCGGCGATCGAGTACGGTTCCGCTCATTGCATCATATCTCCGTCAAGGCCGCCGCGCAGGGCGAATTGGATCAGGGTCACCAGTGTTTCGCGTCTGGTTACCAGCGAAGGGGCCTCCAGCAAAGCCTGTTTGTCCTCGGGCGGGAAAGGGCAAAGCATCGAGAGAGAGTTGATCAGCAACTCCTCTTCAGCATCCTTCAGGCTGCTCCAGTCGGTCGATAGCTCCAGAGCCTCAAAATACCGGGTCAGCGAGGCCATGAAGGCCTCTCGGTCAAAACCGGTATCCTCTTCGGGACCCTGCAGATCACGCCCGAAGCTGGACCAATCCACATAAGCCCGCAAATAGGGGGCATCATCGCCTGCATCACGCCGCATGCGGAATCGGGAAATTCCGGTCAGGGTGATCATGTAGCGACCATCCTCGGTTTCGGAAAATCCGGTCAGACGGCCCGCGCAGCCGATCGCATGCAGCTTCAGATCCTCCGATCCCGGAATCTCCCGGGGCTGGATCATGCCCAACAGACGGTCCGGGGTGGCCATGACATCTTCCAGCATCTGCAGATAACGCGGCTCGAAGATATGCAGGGGCATCTTTGCCCTTGGCAACAGCAAGGCGCCGGGCAAAGGGAAAAGCGGAATCGTTTCGGGAAGGTTGGCGGCTTTGATCATACCGCCAAACCTAGTCCGTTCCCGGTGCGGGGAAACCCGTCATAGAAAGATCATGGAAGACAGGCGACGACGGCCTTTCAGGACGATCGGATCCTGCGGTTTCAAGGCGTCGAAAATAGTGAACAACTGGGCACGTGCCGCCCCGTCGTTCCATTCACGATCCCTGCGGAAAAGTTCCAGAAGCTCGTTCACGGCGTCCTCGACCTTGCCCGAGGCATGAAGTGCCGAGGCCAGATCGAAGCGGGCCTGATGGTTGTCGGGATCTGCCTCGACCGCCGCACGCAGTTCCGCCTCGGGGCCGGCTGCTGCAGCCTGGCGCGCAAGTGCGATCTGGGCACGGACAGCTTCTGCTTCCTTGGTGCCGGCAATCTTTTCGGGGGCCGAGTTCAGCAGGGTCTCGGCTTGATCCAGATCATCCGTTGCGATCTGGCAACGCACCAGTCCGGCAAAGGCAGCGGCGTTTTCAGGCTCTTCTTCCAGAATGGCGGCGAAGGTTTCAGCGGCATCTGCCACAGCACCTTCGGCAAGCATCTGGTCGGCTGCCTCAAGGGCCTCACCCAGCCCGCCATCGCCTGCCAGTGCGGCCAGCTTGTCAACAAATGCCTTGATCTCGGATTGGGGCAATGCCCCCTGGAATGCGTCAACCGGTTGACCGCGGAAGAAGGCATAGACTGTCGGGACGGATTGCACACGCAGCTGTGCCGCGATCTGCTGGTTCTGGTCCACGTCGACCTTTACCATCTTCACTTTGCCCTTGGCAGCGACCACGGCAGCCTCAAGCGCGGGCATCAGGGTTTTGCAGGGGCCGCACCATGGGGCCCAGAAATCCACGATAACCGGAACTTCCTGACTGGCCTCGACCACATCGGCCATGAAGGTGGCCTCGGTCGTGTCCTTGATCAGGTCGTTTGTAGGTGCTGCCGCTGTGGTATTGCCAAGCCCGAACATAGAAGCCTCCGTAATGGGTTGGCCCCTATATGCGTGTGCGCGGGCCGAACGCCAAGGGGATCACAGGTCAAAGGTGGCAAAAACAGGAACATGGTCCGACGGTTGGGTCCATCCGCGAACCTCGCGCAGGATGCGGCTGGAATGGGTGGCGCTGGCGATATCCGGCGTGGCCCAGATATGGTCCAGCCTGCGCCCCTTGTCGGCCGCATCCCAATCTGCCGCGCGATAGGACCACCAGCTATAGAGCTTGCCTTCGGGAATATCCTTGCGCGTCACATCCACCCAGGCACCGGCATCCTGTGCCTGCGCCAGATGCTCCACCTCGATGGGGGTATGGCTGACGATCTTCAGCAGCTTCTTGTGCGACCAGACGTCATCTTCCTGCGGTGCGATGTTCAGATCGCCCACCAGAATGGATTTCCGGGGCTTTGCCTCATGCGCCCAATCGCGCATTTCGGTAAGATAATCCAGCTTCTGGCCGAATTTCTCGTTCACTTCGCGGTCGGGAAGATCGCCGCCAGCCGGGACATAGCAGTTATGGATCGTTACGCCGTTTTCCAGCGTGGCCGAAACGTGGCGCGCATGACCCAGAGAGGCAAAATCCCGATCCCCTGCATCGGTCAGGGGCAGGCGCGACAGGATCGCAACGCCGTTGTATCCTTTCTGCCCCCGCGCGACCATCCAGTGATAGCCCAAGGCCTTGAACATCTCGGTCGGGATTTTATCGACCGGGCTTTTGCATTCCTGCAGGCACAGCACATCGGGCAACTGTTCGGTCATCAGGCGGGCAACCAGACTTTCGCGCAGGCGAACCGAGTTGATGTTCCATGTCGCAAGGGTAAAGGCCATCGGAGGTCTCCGCAGAAAGGGTTTTCCGCCATTAGCCATAAAAAGAGGCCGGGCAAAAGCCCGGCCCAAGGTCCAACAGGGAGGTGCCGTGCCATAACCCCGACACGACAAGGGGAACTGTTGATGCCTGACGATTGCATCTCATGGTTAACATAAGGTGCAAGAAACGCACTTAAAGGGTGGAATCAAGCAACAAGCCGATATCCGCCACTTTCCGTGACCAAAAGGCGCGCATTGGAGGGATCCGGCTCGATTTTCTGCCGCAAACGATAGATGTGGGTTTCCAGCGTGTGCGTGGTTACGCCCGCATTATAGCCCCACACCTCATGAAGCAGCACGTCTCGCGCGACCACACCCTGCGTTGCCCGGTACAGGAACTTGAGGATGTTCGTTTCCTTTTCCGTCAGGCGGATTTTCTTGTCCTTGTCATCCACCAGCAGCTTTTGCGCGGGGCGGAAAGAATACGGGCCAAGCTGGAAAATGGCATCTTCGGATTGTTCATGCGTCCGCAATTGCGCACGCAGGCGGGCCAGAAGAACCGGAAACTTGAACGGTTTGGTCACATAATCATTCGCGCCGGAATCGAGGCCCAGAATCGTATCCGCATCCGTGTCATGCCCTGTCAGCATCAGGATCGGGGATTTCACGCCGGCCTTGCGCATCCGGCGGCACAATTCACGCCCATCCGTATCGGGCAGGCCGACATCGAGGATGATCAGATCGTAATGGCCGCTCTTTGCCTTTTCCATGCCGTCCGTGCCGGTACCGGCCTCGAACACGTCGAAATCTTCGGTCATGACCAGCTGCTCGCTGAGCGCCTCACGCAAATCGTCGTCGTCGTCTACCAGTAGAATCTTTTTCAGGGCGGCCATTTTAAGCTTCTCCAAACATCACGGTTTGTGTCTGAAACCCAAATTGGGCCGAACGCCACCTGTAGCAATAATTACAACAGCCGGATCACGGCGACGTGTCGGTTAACAGGGGTATGTTTCAATTTGTGGTGTCAGTGGTTATCTCGATCAGGGACAATGGGGGGATATGTGATGCTGTCGCTTACGCTTACCGAACGGCTTGCCCGCGGCCGCAGTGATCTGCGGCTTGGATTGCCGGTTGTGCTGGTGGAGGGCGGCCTGCATCTGGCGGTGGCCGTCGAAACCCTGACGCCGGAGCGGCTGGAGGATATGCGTGCCTTGGGGCCGCTGATTCTGGGCCTGACAGCACGGCGGGCCGAGACCCTGCGGATGAGTGTTTATGATCATGACGTCGCGCGTGTGCGGGTGCCGGATGGCGCCGGTCTGCGCTGGCTGCGGGGTGTAGCCGATCCGGCGGGGGATCTGGCCCATCCGATGAAGGGGCCGTTCGCCATGCTGCGGGAGGGGTCTGCCGATGCCTGCCGGGCTGCGGTCGGTCTGGTCAAGACGGCGCAGCTGCTGCCTGCGGTGCTGATGGTTGCGGTTCCTGCGGCCGATCCTGCGTTGACACTGCTGCCCGCCACCGATGTGATGGCGGAAATTGCCCGCGCCCATGTTCTGGCGCCCGTGGTTTCGGCGCGGCTGCCGATGTCCGCCTCCGAGGCGGGGCGTGTGCATATTTTCCGCCCCGAAGATGACACGGCAGAGCATTATGCCATCGAGATCGGCCGTCCGGACCGGAATGCGCCGGTGCTGGCGCGCCTGCATTCGGCCTGTTTTACCGGTGACGTGCTGGGCAGCCTGAAATGTGATTGTGGCCCCCAGTTGCGGGCGGCACTGGCAACAATGGGTGCAGAAGGGGCGGGCATCCTGCTGTACCTGAATCAGGAGGGGCGTGGCATTGGCCTTGCCAACAAGATGCGGGCGTATGCACTGCAGGATCAGGGGTTCGATACCGTCGAGGCCAATCACCGGCTGGGGTTCGAGGATGACGAGCGGGATTTCCGATTGGGGGCGGGCATTCTGCGCCAGATGGGGTTCGGGGCGGTGCGCCTGATGACCAACAACCCCGCCAAGATCCGGATGATGGAGGCGCAGGGCGTACGGGTGGCTGAGCGGGTGCCGCTACGCGTGGGCCAGACGGCACAGAATGAGGGTTATCTGGCCACGAAGGCCGCAAAATCGGGGCATCTTCTATGATCCGCGTCACTTCTCGTGGTGTTCTGGCTTATGGTCGCCGCCTGCCCTGCACGATCGGACGTTCCGGAATTACCGATACCAAGCAGGAAGGGGACGGGGCCACGCCACGTGGCACGCACCGGATTGTCGGAATGCTGTATCGGCCGGATCGGGTAAAGGGTGTGCCGCATTGGGCGCAGCCGATCGGTCCGCGTGATTTGTGGTCGGATGATTCCCTGGATCCGGCATATAACGGGCCGGTGCAGGTGCCGCATGGATACAGCCACGAGGTGCTGCGCCGTGCCGACCCCATGTACAATCTGGTATTGGTACTGGACTGGAACATGCCGGCTGTGGCCGGGCGCGGGTCGGCCATTTTCATGCACACCTGGCGCAGACGTTGTGCGCCGACCGCTGGCTGCGTGGCCATGGCCGAGGCGGATTTGCGCTGGCTGGCCGATCGGGTGGATTATGGAACCGAGGTCTTGGTGCCGTAATCCCTTTCGCCAAAGATGGCGCTGCCCACGCGAACATGGGTTGCGCCATGGGCGATGGCCGTTTCGAAATCCCCGCTCATCCCCATTGAAAGAGAGGGCAGGCCATTCCGCTCGGCAATCTGGGCCAAATGGGCGAAATGCGGGGCCGGATCTTCGCCATCGGGTGGAATGCACATGGCGCCGATCAGCGGCAGGTCCAGCGCGCGGGCGGTGGCGATAAAGCTATCGGCATCCTGTGGTAGAATTCCGGCCTTTTGCGGCTCGGCGCCGGTGTTCACCTGCACGAAAAGATCCGGACAGCGGCCAAGATCCTGTGCCAGCCTTGCGAGACGCTGTGCGAGGGATGGACGATCCAACGTATGGATTGCGTCAAACAGCTCCATCGCCGGTTTGGCCTTGTTGGTTTGCAGCGGGCCGATCATATGCACGGAAACCGGGCCGAACTTATCGCGGAAGGCGGGCCATTTGCCTTGGGCCTCCTGCACATAGTTTTCCCCGAACAGGCGATGGCCCGCGGATAGAACCTCTGCCACGCGCGCGTCAGGTTGAACCTTGGACACGGCGATCAGCTGGACGGACCCTGCCGTGCGGCCTGATGCGGTTTCAGCGGTGCGGATGCGGTGAAGAATGTCATCATAACCCATGGGCTGATGATAAATCCTGTCCTCTCAAAAGAAAAGAGCGGGCGCATGGCCCGCTCTTTCCTGATTGTCGATCCGGATGGATCAGAAGTTCAGACGGATACCGATGTCGGCAACAGTTTGACCTTGGAAGTCTTTGTCGATGATGTTGTCGGAGGTCAGGATACCACCGCGCAGCGAAGCGCCGCCGCCCAGGTCGTAGATTGCGCCAACGCCGTAGGACTCAAGGTTGTTGTCGCCTACGAGTTCGTCGTTACGAGCAAAACCGATGACCTGCGTTGCGCCGAAGGTGTAGTCAGCCGACAGACCGAACGAGCTTTCCACTTCTACGTCGTAATCGCCAACTTCAACGATAACTTCATGGAACTCGGTGTAGTAGCCTTTCAGGCCGATACCTGCGACGTCGACTTCACCCGATACGATGACCTGCGAACCGCCGTAGCCGGACAGACCGTTGTTTTCAACGTTGCCGTTGTCCAGGTAGCCGATGCCGACCTTATAGTTGGCGCCGGAGTAGGCTGCCGCCAACGAGTATGCGGTGTCGCGGTCGTTTGCGTAGGTGATTGCGATCGGGTTGGTGTCGTCTTCGCCTTCGACCGTTTCGGTCAGGCCGAACTGACGGCTTCCGTCAGTCATACCGGCGTGGAATTCGAAGCCGCCCATGGTGTACGAGTACAGAGCGCCCGGACCTTGGTCGATCGTGTCAGCGCCATCGCCGTTGATGTACGGGATGTCGGTGAAGTCGCCGAGGCCGGAGTAACCGATTGCGGTCAGGTCGCCGAGTGCTTCTTCGGCAGCCGAAACAACGTCACCCATTTCAAGCTTACCGAAGGAGCCCGAGATCCAGGTGGTGCCGTCTTTGTCTGTGCTGGTGCCGAACGAGCTGCCGCCAGCCGATGCGCTGGCTTGGTCAGCACGGAACGTTGCGCCGAATTCCAGGCCGGTGTCTGTTTGGCCGGACATGTTGAACCGGACGCGTGCGCGCTCGGAGAACTGTACATCCTCACCATCATAGACAACACCCATACGAGCGTCACCGGTCAGAGAGATTTCAGCAGCCGCGTAGCCGGTTGTTGCTGCGAGAATGGACGTTGCCAGAAGAAGCTTTTTCATTTTTCCCTCGTTGTACCTTAAAAGGCTGACCCACCATTGAAGGCAGGACTAGTAACGTTTTCGCGCTGGATAATTTATAAAGCAAACAGAACGGATGCTGTTCCCATCATGATCACAACTGTGGTGCATCAATGTCACACTTTCGTCAGACCATAGTTTGCGCAACCTGAAGTTAAGACACTTGTTCCGGTGGGGCCTGTCGGGTAGACCGTAGTGAATACGAGTATGGGGATCGAATGACGTCCAACTACTTTATGCGCACAGCCCTGTGCTGTGGCCTCGTCGTCGTTGTTGCCTCTTGTGGCAACAAGGAATCCGCAGATGCGCAGCGCGCTGCCCTGGAGGCTGTAAAGCCCTACAGCAACAGCGACAGCACGATCGGGAACGATAACGGTGGTGACCAGATCTGGGATCTGTTCAAGAATACCGATGATCCGAATGTCCAGATCGGCGTCAACAAATACATCTGGACTGCGTCCATGGATGTGTTGAGCTTCCTTCCGATCGAAACCGTTGATCCGTTCTCGGGTGTGTTCACGACCGGATACGGCACCCCGCCCGGCGGCGGTCGTTCCTATCGCGCCACCGTTTACGTGCAGGACCCGGCGCTGGATGCGCGGTCGCTGAATGTCTCGCTTCAGACCAGCGGCGGTGCGGCTGTTTCCGATGAGACCACCCGCGCGGTAGAGGATGCGATCTTGACCCGCGCCCGCCAGTTGCGGATTGCCGACAGCAACCGCTAGGCGTTCTCGCGCAGGATTGCCCCTGCCAGATAAAGCGAACCGCAGATGAGCACACGTGCCTGCGGTTCGATCTCGACAATCTTCTGCAGCGCCTCGGCGACCGAAGCGGCCTCGGTGGCCGGAATTCCGACAGAGCGGGCTGCGGCACATGTTTCGGCAGCGGGCAGGGTGTTCTGCTCGTTCGGAATGGAAACAGCCGTAAGGCTGGCAGTACATCCGGCCAGCGTCCGCATGTAGCCCGCGACATCCTTGGTATTCAGCATTCCGCAGATCAGATGAACCGGGCGCGGAGGCATGGCGGTCAGTGTTGCCGCAATCGCGGCGCCGCCCGCGGGATTATGCCCGCCATCCAGCCAGAGTTCGGCCTGCGGAGCCACATCGATCAGCGGACCCTGGCGCAGGCGCTGCATCCGGGCAGGCCATTCGGCGCGCGTAACGGCAGCTTCGCATGCGGCATCATCGCATCCCATGTGGCGCAGCGCGGCAAGGGCGGCCCCTGCGTTCTGCAATTGATGGGGGCCGGGAAGGTTGGGAAGCGGAAGATCCAGCAGACCGGTTTCATCCTGGAACACCATGCGCCCACGTTCGGCCTGCACATGCCAGTGCTGGCCATAGGCCAGAAGCGGCACACCCAGACGTGCGGCCCGTGCCTCGATCACATCCAGCGCTTCGGGGGCCTGGGGGCCAACGATGCAGGGCACGCCCCGCTTCAGGATGCCGGCCTTCTCGCCTGCAATCTCGGTCAGCGTTTCCCCCAGATACTGCTGGTGGTCGATCGACACGGGGGTGATGATGGTCAGTCGCGGTACTTCGATGACATTGGTGGCATCCAGCCTGCCGCCGAGACCCACCTCCAGCAGCGTGAAATCGGCGGGGGTGCGGGCAAAGGCCAGAATGCCTGCCGCCGTGGTGATTTCGAAGAAGGTGATCGGATCGCTGCCGTTGACCGCCGAGCATTCATCAAGCAGCGCCGTCAGGAGATCTTCTGAGATAAGGTCTCCGGCAATGCGGATGCGTTCGTGGAAACGTGCCAGATGCGGCGAGGTATAGGCGTGGACGCGATGGCCCGCAGCCTCCAGCCCCGCCCGAATCATGGCCTGGGTCGATCCCTTGCCGTTCGTTCCCGCCAGATGGATGACCGGCGGCAACAGGTTTTCAGGATTGCCAAGGCGCAGCAGCAGCCGGTGCATCCGGTCCAATGTAAGGTCGATGACCTTGGGATGAAGCGTCATCATCCGTTGCAGGATCAGATCGGAAGACACGGCTGCGCCTTTGTTCATGGGGCGGGGGGCGTAACGGGAGCAGGCTCCGGCGTCGGGGCAGGCAGATCCGCCTTCACCGCCGGGGGTTGGCCCGTCATCATCCGCAGGATCGTCACCAGCTCCTCACGCAATGCCTTGCGGTGCGTGACACGGTCCAGCATGCCGTGGTCCAGCAGGTATTCGGCGCGCTGGAAGCCTTCGGGCAGCTTTTCACGGATCGTCTGTTCGATCACGCGGGGACCGGCAAAACAGATCAGCGCGTTCGGCTCCGAGATGTGCACATCGCCCAGCATCGCATAGGAGGCCGTGACCCCGCCCGTGGTCGGGTGCGTCAGAACGACGATATAGGGCAGGCCCGCATCCTTAAGCATCTGCACGGCAACCGTGGTGCGCGGCATCTGCATCAAGGACAGAATGCCCTCCTGCATGCGTGCGCCGCCTGCGGCCGAAAACAGGACCAGCGGGCGCTTCAGTTCCACCGCGCGTTCTGCGGCCGCCACGATCGCATTGCCCACATACATGCCCATCGATCCGGCCATGAATGCGAAATCCTGCGCGGCCATGACCACCGGAGTACGGGCCATTTCGCCCTCGGCGACCAGCATCGCCTCTTTTTCGCCAGTAGATTTCTGGGCCGCACGCAAGCGGTCGGGGTATTTCTTCTGGTCGCGGAACTGCAGCGGGTCCACCACGGCTTCGGGAACCGAAACCTCGTTGAAAACGCCACCGTCAAACATTGCCTGAAAGCGCATGCGGGGTGTGATCGCCATATGGTGATCGCAGTTCGTGCATACGTTCAGGTTGTCCGCCAGTTCGCGGTGGAACAGCATCGTTCCGCACTCGGGACATTTGGTCCACAGATTCTCGGGCACCTCGCGGCGCGAGAACAGCGAATTGATCGTCGGGCGGACGTAGTTGGAGATCCAGTTCATGGCGCCGGAATGCCTTTCGTCGCGTCGGGTTGTTGGATGGAATATCCGCCGTTCGCGCAAATTGCAATTCCGCCTGTGAGGGTCATCGGTGGTGCGGGGCCAAATGCACGGCATTCATGGTCAGCGTGGTGGTGCCCGGCAGGATGGCAAAGGTTTCGCCGCCGATCAGGATGGACTGGCCGTATTCGCCGGTCATGATCTGGATGTGGGGCGGAATATCGGTGTCATAGCTGATCTCGATCCGGTCGGTTGCCGCGTCAAAATCAGTGATGGTGGCCGGTGCGCCCGCGGTGCCGCTGCCGATGATGAACGTATCCTCTCCCTCACCACCGGTGCCGTAATCGCCCGACTGCAACTGCAGCCGGTCATTCCCCACGCCGCCGTTCAGAAAATCCTGATCCTGATCATTGCCGCCGAACAGATCGTCATTGCCGTCTTCGCCATCCAGCGTATCCGCGCCTTGCCCGCCCCGTAAAAGATCATCCATCGAACCGCCTGCCAGCCAGTCATCGCCTGCGTCCCCGAACAGGCGGTCATTCCCCATCCCTCCCAGCAATGAATCCTGGCCCGCGCCGCCCCGGAGGATGTCGGCCCCGTTCTGCCCTGCCATCCAGTCATCGCCCTGACCGCCAAGCAGGAGATCGCCGCCATCCCCGCCGAAAATGCTGTCATCGCCATCATCCCCCCAGACCGTATCGCGCCCCGCGTCTGCATGGATCTGGTCATCGTCATTGCCACCCATGATCAGATCGTCGCCGCCGCGCCCGGCAATCTGATCCGTGCCACCTCCGCCATGGATGGTATCGGCCCCTTCGCCACCGGACAGCAGATCGCCGTCGTCGGTTCCATGCAGAAAGGAATCGAGGCTCTGGATGTCGCCCTCCTTTATCTCGGGCTGATCCGAGTCGGCGGGATCGTCGGTTTCCGGCGTTGCATCCGTCATGACGGCATCCGCTATTGCACCCGCCATAAGTGCGCCCACCAGCCCCAATAGCCCGATCATTGCCGGAACCCTTCTTCTGTTAACCATAAATGGTATGAAAATCATGATCTTGTGCGTGATTTCATACCGGAACAGGGGCGTTCTGCGAAGGCGGTTTCCGAAGAGTCTTAAAAGATGATTAACGCAAAAACGCTTTTCTTATTTCCGTTTTTTTTGTATGTGCGCGCATCCGTCTGTTATGCAGGCGGGGCAAGGGCCTTGCTGGACGACATCCTGGCTTGCGCCGTCACACCCGTTATCAAGGAGATATCGATGTCGATCACCGTTGAAGACAAGAACCGCATCATTAAAGAATTCGGCACCAAAGAAGGCGACACCGGTTCGCCCGAAGTTCAGGTTGCCGTGCTTTCCTCGCGGATCGCGACCCTGACCGAGCACTTCAAGATGCATAAGAAAGACAACCACTCCCGTCGTGGTCTTCTTATGATGGTGGCACAGCGCCGCAAACTGCTCGACTACCTCAAGGCCAAGGACGAAGGCCGGTACACGACGCTGATCGGGCGTCTGGGCCTGCGTCGCTAAGCTGCTAACGCGCCCCTTTCGGGGCGCGTTTCCGTTTTTCGCATTGTCCCCGCTGAGGTCCGGCGGGTCGACAGCACCAAAGGACCCCGGGCGAACGCCGCCCGGACGCAAAGCCGGGGGAGGGTCCCTTGGCCAGAACAGGAAATGACATGTTCAACGTGACGCAAAAGACGATCGAGTGGGGCGGCGAGACGCTGACGCTCGAAACCGGCAAAGTGGCCCGTCAGGCCGATGGCACCGTGATCGCCACCCTTGGCGAAACCTCGGTTATGGCCAACGTAACCTTTGCCAAACAACAGAAGCCGGGGCAGGATTTCTTCCCGCTGACCGTGCACTACCAGGAAAAATACTACGCAGCGGGCAAGATTCCGGGCGGGTTCTTCAAGCGTGAAGCGCGTCCTTCGGAAAAGGAAACGCTGACCTCGCGCCTGATCGACCGTCCGTGCCGTCCGCTGTTCGTTCCGGGCTTCAAGAACGAAGTTCTGGTCATGTGCACCGTGCTGAGCCACGATCTGCACAACGAACCCGATGTCGTGGCGATGATCGCGGCTTCGGCGGCCCTGACCATTTCGGGTGTCCCCTTCATGGGCCCGATCGGTGCGGCCCGCGTCGGTTTCTCGAACGGCGAATACGTTCTGAACCCCTCGGTCGATGATATGCAAGGGTTGCGCAACAACCCCGAGCAGCGTCTGGACCTGATCGTTGCCGGCACCAAGAACGCCGTGATGATGGTGGAATCGGAAGCCTACGAGCTGACCGAAGACGAAATGCTGGGCGCAGTGAAGTTCGGTCACGATGCCATGCAGCCGGTGATCGACATGATCATCGATCTGGCAGAGGATTCGGCGAAGGAGCCCTTCGATTTCGTTCCGGCCGATTATTCGAAGCTTTATGCCAAGATCAAGAAAGCCGGCGAAAAGCAGATGCGTGCCGCTTTTGCCATCAAGGACAAGGGTGAACGGGTCGATGCGATCGAGGCTGCACGTGCAGCCGTGAAGGCCGGCCTGTCCGAAGAGGATCTGGCCGATGCGAACCTCGGTTCGGCATTCAAGAAGCTGGAATCCTCGATCCTGCGCGGCGATGTTGTAAAGAACGGCGTCCGTATCGATGGTCGTGACACGAAGACCGTGCGCCCGATCGTTTCGGAAACCAGTGTTCTGCCCCGTACGCACGGCTCCTCGCTGTTCACCCGCGGTGAAACGCAGGCACTGGTCGTAACCACGCTGGGCACCGGCGAGGATGAGCAGATCATCGACGCGCTGCACGGCAACTCGCGCTCCAACTTCCTGCTGCATTACAACTTCCCTCCCTATTCGGTGGGTGAAGTCGGTCGTGTCGGTTCGCCCGGTCGTCGTGAAATCGGCCATGGTAAACTGGCATGGCGTGCGCTGCAGGCCGTTCTGCCGTCGCCGACCGATTTCCCCTACACGATCCGCGTCGTGTCCGAGATCACTGAATCCAACGGTTCGTCCTCGATGGCGTCGGTCTGTGGTGGCTCGTTGGCCATGATGGATGCGGGTGTTCCGCTGAAGGCACCGGTTGCCGGTGTGGCCATGGGCCTGATCCTTGAAGAAGATGGCAGCTATGCTGTTCTGACCGACATCCTGGGTGACGAAGATCATCTGGGCGACATGGACTTCAAGGTTGCCGGAACTGAAAACGGCATCACCTCGCTGCAGATGGACATCAAGATTGCAGGCATCACGCCCGAGATCATGAGCAAAGCCCTGGCCCAGGCCAAGGACGGCCGTCTGCATATCCTTGGTGAAATGTCCAAGGCGCTGACCTCGGCCAATGCATTCTCGGCATACGCGCCAAAAATCGAGACGCTGACGATTCCGACCGACAAGATCCGTGAAGTGATCGGTTCGGGCGGCAAGGTCATCCGCGAGATCGTGGAAACCTCGGGGGCCAAGGTCGACATCAATGATGACGGCATGATCAAGATCGCGTCCAATGACGCGGATGCGATCAAGCGCGCTTACGACATGATCTGGTCGATCGTGGCCGAGCCGGAAGAAGGCAAGATCTACACCGGTAAGGTTGTGAAGCTGGTCGACTTCGGTGCGTTCGTGAACTTCTTCGGCAAGCGTGACGGCCTCGTCCACGTTTCGCAGATCGCCAACAAGCGTCTGCAACACCCGAACGAAGTACTGAAGGAAGGCCAGGAAGTGAAAGTGAAACTTCTGGGCTTCGACGATCGCGGCAAGGTTCGCCTTGGCATGAAGATGGTCGATCAGGAAACGGGTGAAGAAGTTGCACCTGAAGCAAAGACCGAAGCCGAGTAATCGCACGGTTGATTGAAGAAGGGGCGTGTTTCACGCCCCTTCTTTTTCTATTATGACAAAGGTGACGCGCATCTGCGCCCGAAGCACCTTGTGGAGCGGTACCTTGAAGCCCAGCCCCTATTTGCCCCCGAAAAAGACAGCCTCCGAAAAGTTCGTGCGTGAATCAAAGCGGATCGGACGGCAGATCGCCTCCAAGGTTCTTCCGACCTGGGGCATTGCCGAACGCATCATCTACGATATGCGCCGCGATAAAGCCGTCCGTGTGACCGAAGGTACCAAGCCGCCTTTGGACGAGATCGTGATCCTGCTGATCTACCAGCCCAAAGGGTTGCTCGATTCCACCATCTGGCAATTGGAATGGATGGCCGCGCAGGGAATTTCGGCAGTTGTCGTGTCCAATACGCCGCTTCTTGATGCCGATCGGGTGCGTTTGCAGGGCATGACGCAATTTGTTGTGGAACGGCCGAATATCGGCTATGATTTCGGCGGCTATCGTGAAGGTGTGCTGCAAGTGCTGGAGCGCGGTCTGCGCCCCAAGGCGCTTTATGTGATGAACGACAGTATGTGGTTTCCTCTGTCCGAGGATTCGGATGCCATCGAGCGGAGCCGTGCCGCCCCCGAGGATGTCTGGGGACTGTTCGTCGATCTGGACTGGCGCCACCGGCTGACGGGAAACATCAAGGGCGCGCATGTGCAGTCCTATTTCTTCCGGTTCTCCGAGGCGGTGGTCAATGATCCGCGGTTCGAGGCCTATTGGCGCAAGATGTCGCTGATCAGTGCCAAGCGCCTTGTGGTCAAACTGCGCGAGCTGAAATTGGCGAACTATTTCGCCGAACTGGGCTATAGCGTCGGGGGGCTGCACAGCTGGCGCGAGGTGGCAGATTACCTGCTCAACCTGCAAGACGAAGACAAGATGGCCCAGATACTGAAGCACCAATGCGGGGTCCGGGCAGGAGATGCGGCCAAGA
Source organism: Falsirhodobacter sp. alg1 (assembly GCF_000739715.2). Taxonomy (GTDB): domain Bacteria; phylum Pseudomonadota; class Alphaproteobacteria; order Rhodobacterales; family Rhodobacteraceae; genus Falsirhodobacter. Next base: position 362,432 of record NZ_BBJC02000001.1, read on the forward strand.
TCGAACCCTTGCTGGAACGGGGCGATCTGACAGCACTGCAGATCCGCGACCATCTGCGGGAGGATATCGACAAGACCAACATCTTCCTGTTTTCCACGGCCCTGCACCCGATCGTCATGACCGATCTGGGCTTTCCGTTCCTGAAAAAGCAGAGCGTCTCGATCATGGTGGCAAAACGGCGTAAGCTGGTGGAACTGGGCATGCACAATGCATATCCCGAGCCTATCCGGCGCGAAGTTGCCGCGCGGGATGCTGTCTGAGCTTGCGACCGAAAGAGTAACCGAATGGCCGATCAACCCGTCATCATCCTCTGCATGAAGTGGGGTACGCTTTATGGGCCGGAGTATGTGAACAATCTGGCCGCAGGGGTTCGCAGGCATCTGGACCGTCCGTACCGCTTCATATGCTTTACCGATGATGGCACGGGGCTGGATGCGGGGATCGAGGTCAGGGATATTCCCGAACTGGGCCTGCCGGCGGGGCATAACGATCGTCGGTGGCGCAAGCTGTCGGTATTCCGGCCCGATCTGGGGCTGGAAGGGACGGCCCTGTTTCTGGATCTGGACCTGGTGATCGTGGATGATCTGGCGCCCTTCTTCGAGCAGCCAGGCACCTTCCTGATTGTGCGCGACGACGACCTGTTCCGACCGAAGCCCTTGCGCAAGCTGAACGCCGAACGCGATGCCTTTCTGCATTCGGTGGGCAACAGCTCGGTTTTCCGGTTCGAACTGGGGCGGCACGCCTACATTCTCGATGCTTTCGTTGCGGACCCAGAGGCCGCTACGCGCGATTACGAGATCAGCCAGCAGTTCCAGTCGGCGCAATTGGCCAAGCACGGGCATCTGGCCTATTGGCCCAAAGGCTGGTGCGTCAGTTTCAAGAATGACTGTGTGCCACGCGGCATCGCAAGTTACGTGCAGGATCCGTCCTGCCCTGCCGGGGCCAAAATGGTGGTCTTTGCGGGCAACCCCAAGATGACCGAGGTGCTGGAGGGCGGGGGCCATAAATGGTGCCGCCGTATCGGCAATGTGGATTGGCTGCGGCGCGCATGGCAGGCTTGATCCGTACCCTCAAGGCGCAATGGCGGACACGCCGCGCTGTGGCCGAGATAGGCGCGCGCGATATGCAGCCGCGTCCGCATGGTATGCCGACCGAGGTGATCGTATCGCTCACCTCTTATCCGGGGCGCTATGCCACGCTGGCCCGCACGCTGAACGGGCTGATGCGGCAAACGGTGCGGGCCGATCGCACGATCCTCTGGCTGGCGCATGGCGATGAGGCGACGCTTCCCGATGAGGTGCGTGCCACGGGAGTGGAGGTGCGGCTCTGGGAAGATATCCGTTCCTACAAGAAGATCATTCCCGCGTTGCAGGCGTTTCCCGATGCGGCCATCGTGACGGCGGATGACGACGTCTATTATCCGGCGGACTGGCTGGAGCGTTTGCTGGCGGGGACGGGCAAGGTCCGGGCTTTGCGAGCGCACCGCGTGGTGATGGCCGGGCAGGTTCCGGCACCCTATGATGCGTGGGAGCGAGGGCTGGCGGCCCCCGAAGCCGGACCGCTGGTTTTCCCGACGGGTGTGATGGGGGTCTATTATGCCCCGGGCGTGTTCCATCACGATGTGATGGACAAGGAGCTGTTCCGCACGCTTGCACCGGATGCCGATGACGTCTGGCTTTACTGGATGCACCGCCGCGCCGGAAACCATGCAGAGAAACTGGGTTCCAAAGGGCGCGTTCTGGAATGGCCCGGATCGCAGGCCAGGAGTCTCCGTGCCAGCAATCTGGGCGACAGCGGCAATGATCGGGCCATTGCCGCCATGGTAGCTAAATTCGGCTTTCCCTAGTTCAGCAGAACCAGGGATGCATTCAGCGCGGTAGCGATGCTGATCCAGGCCAGATAGGGCACGAACAGCAGGGATGACAGTTTATCCTGTGACCACGCGCGCAGGATAAACGCCAGAATGACGACCCAGAGCGCGGCAATGACGCTCAGCCCGATGACCATTTCATGCGCGCCGAAAAATACGGGCGTCCACGACAGGTTCAGCGCGATCTGCAAGATCCACAGCACCGCCGGCCCGCCGTACAGCGCCATCCGCGCACCGACCCAGCCAATCAGCACATACAGGACTGACCAGACAATCGGGAACCAGGAATCCGGTGGAGTAAAGAACGGCTGCTGCAACCCTTCGTACCACGCACCCGGTTGCCATTGCGTTCCGGCAAATATGCCAGCCCCCAATGTGGCGGCGATAAAGAGGATATGGATTAGAAGGTTGCGCACCGGTTCGTCCCTTATGATAACAGCGCGGAAAATCCCTGCTTGGCGCTATAACGTCAAGCGGGGGGATGAGGTTCGGCGGGAATTGGCTTGCGTCCTTCGTCTGTCAGAAGAAAGGCATCACGCCCCTCGATGACCACTGCCGAAAGGGGGCCGCCATAGGCCGCGCTGCTGTCGGTATTCAGGCGGTTGCCGTAGCTGGTGGCCTGCGCAATGGCCGTATGGCCGTGGACAATCAGCGGGCCGAAGCTGTCGGTGAAATCCAGAAAATCCTTGCGGATCCAGATCAGATCCTGCTCGGCCTGCGCCTCCAGCTCTCGCGTGGGACGTACGCCCGCATGGCAGAAGAAACATTCCCCCCGACGGAAGCTGACAGGGCGGGAGGCGAGGAAATCGCGGTGCGATTGCGGCACAGCCGCCACAGCCTCGGCATGCACCGGAGCCAGGGGCCGATCAGCGGCATTCGCAACGCCGTAACTGGCAAGAGTGGCACCGCCCCCGATCTTCGGGTGCATATAGCTGTGTTCAGGCTTTAGCCCCGGATCATGCCAGGCCGGATCGTCCAGAAACCGGCTGAGCAGGCGGTCGTGATTGCCCTTGAGCACAATCCAGTTCTGACCATTCTCAATTCCGCTGCGCAGGTATTCCACCACACCTGCAGAATCCGGTCCCCGGTCCACCAGATCTCCGACATGGACAATGGGGGCGGCCCCATGCAGGGCCATGTCACGCTCTATTCGTTGGTGGGCAGCCTGCAGCAAATCCAGATGGCCATGAATATCGCCAATGGCATAGGTATGCATATCATCTCCAATGCAATCGGGACCTGACACATCATCAGGTGTCGGCCTCGGGATTGATGTAGGGGAGGTTATGCGGAAATGCCAAGGGGCTGGTGCCGAAAGCTGCGCTGATAACTGGCGGTTGACCGCAGATCGGCTGACGAAGGGCCCAGAATGGCCCTTCGTGTTTGCAAGTGCTGCTCAGGCGTCGAACAGCAGCGGGCGGACCTGCTGGAACTTGCCTGTCGCTTCCAGAGCCGTACGGGCTTTCTCGTTCAACGGTTCATCCAGATAGATGATCGCGATGGCCTGATCGCCCGCCGCAGCGCGACCGAGGGTGAAGTTGGCGATGTTCGCGCCGTTTTCGCCCAGTGTCATTCCCAGCAGACCGATGATGCCTGGAACGTCCTTGTTGCTGGTGTACAGCATGTGCGGACCGATCTCGGCATCGACGTTGATCCCCTTGATCTGGATGAAGCGCGGTTTGCCGTCCGAGAAGACGGTTCCTGCGATCGAACGCTCGCGCTTCTCGGTTACCATCGTCACCTTGATGTAGGCGTCATAGGTGCCCGACTTTTCCTGCTTGGTGGTGGAGATCTGGATGCCACGCTCTTTGGCAATGATGGGCGCGGAAACCATGTTCACGTCAGGATTGGCAACTTTCATGATGCCCGCGATAGCCGCCGCGTTCAGGGCAGCAAGGTTCATTTCGGCCACGCCGCCGTCATAAAGGATATTGATCGCCTTGATCGGCTCATCCGTCATCTGGCCGATAAACGTACCGATATGCCCTGCCAGCTTGACCCACGGGCCCATCACTGCGGCCTCTTCGGCAGTGACCGATGGCATGTTCAGCGCGTTCTGCACGGCGCCTGTCAGCAGGTAATCCGACATTTGTTCGGCAACGTGCAGCGCCACGTTTTCCTGCGCCTCACTGGTGGATGCGCCAAGGTGCGGGGTGACGACGACATTCGGCAGGTTGAACAGCGGGCTGTCCGTTGCAGGCTCCACCTCGAACACGTCAAAGGCAGCACCGGCAACCTGACCGGACTTCAGCGCCTCGGCCAGAGCCACCTCGTTGACCAGCCCGCCGCGGGCACAGTTGATGATCCGGACGCCACGCTTGGTTTTTGCCAGCGTTTCGGCATTCAGGATGCCCTTGGTCTTTTCGGTCAGCGGAACATGCAGGGTGATGAAATCGGCGCGGGCCAGAAGCTCGTCCAGTTCGACCTTTTGCACGCCCATCTGCGTTGCACGCTCTTCGGACAGGAAGGGGTCATAGGCGACAACCTTCATGTGCAGGCCAAGGGCGCGATCGCAGACGATGCCGCCGATGTTGCCTGCGCCGATGACGCCCAACGTCTTGTTGAACAGCTCTACACCCATGAAGCGGGATTTTTCCCATTTGCCGGCATGGGTTGAAACGCTCGCCTCGGGCAGTTGGCGGGCAACGGCAAACATCATCGCGATTGCATGTTCAGCGGTGGTGATGGAGTTGCCGAAAGGCGTGTTCATCACGATCACGCCCTTTTTGGATGCGGCCGGGATATCGACGTTGTCGACACCAATACCTGCGCGGCCGATGACCTTCAGGTTCGGCGCCAGTTCCAGCAGCTTGTCCGTGACCTTGGTCGCAGAGCGAATGGCAAGGCCGTCATACTGGCCGATGATGCGGGCCAGCTCTTCCTTGTCCTTGCCCAGGGCGGGCATGTAATCAACATCAATTCCACGGTCACGGAAAATCTGGACAGCGGTTTCCGAAAGAGCGTCGGATACAAGTACACGGGGGGCCATTGGACGGCTCCTATATGAATTGGATGGGGGAAGAGAGGCGCTTACTGCGCCTCAATCTCGGTGTTGAATGCGTATTCGATCCACGGAAGCAGGGCTTCTACGTCCGAGGTTTCGACTGTGGCGCCGCACCAGATGCGCAGCCCTGCCGGGGCATCGCGATAAGCACCGGCGTCAAGGGCAACACCCTCTTTTTCCAGACGTTTGGCAACTGCCTTGGCAAATGCCGCACCATCCTTGATGCGATCATCGGTAAACTTAAGGCAGACCGATGTGCAGGAGGCGGTTGCCGGATCAACTGCCAGATTGGCAATCCAGTCATGCGCCGCAGTGAAGCCGGCAATGGCCTTCGCGTTGGCTTCTGCCCGGGCGATCAGCGCAGGCAATCCGCCAAGCGATTGCGCCCATTTCAGCGAAACGAGGTAATCCTCGACGCATAGCATGGACGGGGTATTGATCGTCTCACCCTTGAAGATGCCTTCGATCAGTTTTCCGCCCTTCGTCATGCGGAAAATCTTCGGCAGGGGCCATGCGGGGCTGTAGCTTTCCAGACGTTCAACCGCACGTGGGCTGAGGATCAGGACACCATGGCCACCTTCGCCGCCCAGCACCTTTTGCCAGCTGAAGGTGGTGACATCCAGCTTGTCCCACGGCAGATCCATTGCAAAGGCCGCACTGGTCGCATCGCAAATGGTCAGGCCCTGACGGTCAGCCGGAATGCCATCGCCATTGGGCAGGCGCACACCCGAGGTGGTGCCGTTCCATGTGAAGACAACGTCATTTTTGAAGTCGATCGTGGAGAAATCGACGATCTCGCCATAGGGCGCCTTCTTGACCTGCGCGTCGATCTTCAGCTGCTTGACGACATCGGTCACCCAGCCTTCGCCAAAGGATTCCCATGCAACCATTTCAACGGGGCGTTCACCCAGAAGGGACCACATGGCCATTTCGACAGCGCCGGTATCCGATGCGGGAACGATCCCGATGCGGTAATCGGCGGGCACGCCCAGAACGTCGCGGGTCAGGTCAATCGCTTCGGCAAGCTTGGATTTACCGATGGCGGCACGGTGCGAGCGGCCAAGGGGCGCGTCGGACAGCATGTCGAGGGTAAAGCCGGGGATCTTGGCGCAGGGGCCAGATGAAAAACGCGGATTAGCCGGCCGCGTGGACGGAGCTGTCATAGCCATTTCTGGTATCCTTACAGATAATCGCCCTTCGTTGGGGAAGGGTGTCCCGTTGACGGAGGTAGGCCTGTCTTGTGGATAAAGCAAGCACAGAAAACGCGGCTTCCATGACAATTTCTTGGGGTTTCGTGAAATGGCGGGCAATGGGGCTTATGCCCGCCGTGGGGTGCTGCGCTATTACGCCGCCGTTTCCCGGTCCGGACCCGGCAGGAACCGCGTGGCGATGAAGGACAGACTGGCGAGCGTGAGGGAACCGATCATCAGCGGAAGCGGTGTGCCGTTGAACGCGGCCCCGATCGGAATGGCGATGATCACCGCCCCTACCGTTCCGATAGACCCCATGACCGAAGCGGCAAGTCCTGCGCGATGCCCCAGAGGCTCCATCGCGAGGGCTGTCGCATTTCCGGCCAGCAGGCCGATCTGGAAGAACACGCCCAATGCATAGAGGACGAAAACCGCAAACTGTGCATTCACCCCCAACATGCCGCTGCCGATCAGAAGAATGGCAAGGGCCGAAAGGGCGATCTGCAGGCGCAGCATCAGCGCGATCATGAAACGCATTCCCATCCGCTGCACAACCATGCCGTTGATCGCCCCGGAGCTGCCCGAAAGAATGGCGATTCCGGCAAACCACAGGTGGAATTCGCTGGCACGGTCAAAGCTGATGTCGAAAATCTGCTGGATGGAGGACAGCATGGCAAACAGCGTCCCGAAGGCCGCGAGCTGCACGAAGATCATGATCCGGACCACGCGCATCGACAGGATTTCCTTTGCACCGGCCAGAATGTTTCCCATCCGGAAGGGGACGCGACGCGCAGGGGGGAGCGTTTCACCCTGGCGCACCGATAGCCAGATGGCCGCGACAATGGCGATCACGATCAGGCTCAGAAAGATTTCACGCCATCCTGCAATCCTGATTACAGCCTCTCCGAAGGTGGGGGCGATGGCGGGGAACAGGGTAAAGACCATCATCGTGAAGGATGTGATCTGGGCCATTTGCCGCCCTGAATACAGATCGCGGACCATCGCCACTGTTACCGCCCGTGTAGCTGCGGCACCCAGGCCCTGAAGGATGCGGCCCGCCAGCAGAACCTCCAGAGAACCGGACGCCCAGCACATCACCGCCCCGGTGATGTAGAGCGCGGCACCGCCCAGCAGGACCGGCTTGCGGCCCCAATGGTCCGACATCGGGCCGGTCACGATGGTGCCCAGCCCCATGCCCAGCAAAAAGAAAGTGACGACCAGTTGCACAAGGTTCGGCGCGTCCGGGGAAAGGGCTGCGGCCATTTGCGGAAAGGCAGGTAACGTAGCGTCAGTTGAGAATGCAACGATCGCCATCATGGTGGCCATCATGCATACGAACTCTACCTTGGAAATTCGAGGTGGGGCAGGGGCGGTCGTGCTGTCATGCAGACCCGCCGGCGAGGGTGGACATACCGGATCAACGGCTTTGTCTTGATCAGGCATATCCGGTCTCCTCGGGGTGGTTTCAATGCGGCAACGGTGTGTCTGTCGGGATGTTCCGCGCGATCCGTCTGGATGCGCGGACAAGATGGCGGATTCAAATTTTTGATTTGGTCCTAATTATTAGCATGCTATATGTTATGCAAGAAGCAAGGGGTCTCCACAGGTGACGCGGAAGTTCGATTTTCATCTTTTGTTGCACTCGGCTGCGCTTGTCGAAGAAGAGCTGCGCCAGCGTCTGGCCCTGGTCAAGCTGCTGCCCCGCCAGGCGCGGGTGATCGATGCCCTGGATCGCATGGGGCAGGCCTCGCAGATCGAGCTGGCCCGCGAATTCGGGGTAACCCCGGCCAGCATGAGCACAATGACCGCACGCCTGATCTCTGCGGGATTTATCTCCAGAACCACGAATCCGACGGAGGCGCGCAGCAATGTCTTGCGGCTGACCCCCCGCGGTGAGGAACTGCTGGGCAAGATACATGCGTCATGGCGCGAGGTTGATCTTTTGATTGAATCCCGCCTGGGGCCGGATAAGAGCGGCGCATTGACACGATTGACCGGTGAGCTGCGCGATCAGCTTGGTGGTACGAACCCGACACCACATCGGTCACAACAAACGGCCGAAACATCCTGACGGAGCCAGTTATGAAGCATGCCCTGATAACCGCATCTGCGCTTGCCCTTTTGGGCGCACCGCAATTTGCCCTGGCAGATACAAGCCAGGATTTCGCCGACAGTTTTCTGCCGACGGCATTTGTCGATGCGCCCGAGCTGGTGGAATGTGAGCTTTCGGACGGGACTACCAGCGAATGCTACAAGATGACGGTGGACAACAAGCCGGATGAATTCACCATCGGCCCGTTCTGCCCTTCCACCACCTCGGAGGACGGAGGTTTGTGGAATTGGGACGGGGACAAGGCGGGCCTTTACCGCATTGACGGGGCGTTCCTGCAGATGCTGGACGAGCAGGGTTTCCATTTCTACGACGCGGATGGCACGGTTCACATCTCCGACCCGCGCACCGAACAGCCCGATGTGGACAATGCCTGCCTGCAAGCCTCGCTGGACGATGATGTGACGATGACGTTGCTGATTCCCGCCCATCCCAAGCCGGCGGCAAAACCATCCCAATTGGGCACCGTGGCCAAGGTAGGGATTGCCCTAGACGGGGTTCCGATCTTTGCCGATGCGCCAAGCGTGCTGGATACGGGCCATATGCCCGCGCTGGATGTCTGTGGCGGTCATATCGATCCGGGCGGTTGGTATCACTGGCATGCAACGGCGACCGATATCGGAACGGCTTTGAATTCGGCCAATGTTTCAGCCGATTGCGCATTGCAGCAGGACGCGACCGAGAAATTTGCCTATGCCTTTGACGGTTTTCCGATTTACGGCAGCCGTGAAACAAACGGCAGCATGCCCGAAGGACTGGATGAATGCGGCGGGCATGATGAGGGTGAGGGATATCACTACCACGCATCCGAAGGCTTTCCGAACCTGCCCACCTGTCTGAAGGGTGTGGTGGCCGAAAACAACTTCACCACCACAGCCGCAGGCGGCATCGGTTCCGAACATGGTGGCGGCCCCGGTGCGGGCCAGATGCCCCCCGGAATGGAAGAGGCGGCTGAAACATTGGGCGTGGATCCGCAGGACCTGATGCAGGCCCTGGGCGCACCGGGCCAGCGGCCCGATCTGGCCGAAGTTGCCGAAAAACTGGGTGTAAGTGAGGAAACCCTGCGGAATACGCTGCCGAAGCCCGGCCGCTGACCCCTGTTCCGGAGGTGCGATCGATGACAGGCGATCACACCTTCGGAAGGTACCGTCGCCATCTTTCCGGCTTGTCGCTAAAAATGATCATTTGCACCACGCCCAGCAATCGGCCCGATGCGGCCAAGTCGAGGAGAATCCATGTCAAACTTCCAGAGTAATCGTCCGGCCAATTCGAAGGCGGGCTCATCGGCCAAGGTCGGGGGCATCGTTCTTGTGGTCGCCATTCTTGCCGTGGCGGCGACACTGATCATCATGTTCGGCGCGCGGCTTGGCCTGTGGACGCCGGGGTATGGATTCGGATTGTATCGCGCCTATGCCAACTCGATCGCCTATGTCGTGACGGGACTGGCACTGGTTGCCCTGATCTATTGCATCGTGCGCGGCGGCACGGGCGGAAAAATCTATTCGGTGATTGCCCTTTTGTTGGGCATCGGGTTGTGCGGGCCACAGCTGATGGCCAAGATCAATCCGCCAGCACGGGTTCCACCCATCCATGACATCTCTACCAATACCGAAAACCCGCCGGCCTTCATGGTGATCGACGACAGCCGTATCGAGGCGACCAATGATCTGGAATACGGCGGCCCGGAAGTTGCCAAGTTGCAGCACGAGGCCTATCCTGATGTGGTTCCGATCATGACGGACATGTCGGAATCCGACGCCTATGATCACGCGCTGGAGGTGGCAAAGGCCACTGGCTGGGAGATCGTGGGCGAGGATAAAGCCGCAATGCGGTTCGAGGCCACTGCCCGTACTGCCGTGTTCTATTTTGCTGATGATATCGTTGTCACAGTCTCACCGGCTGATACCGGGAGCCGTGTGGACATGCGGAGTGTTTCGCGGATCGGTCGCAGCGACCAAGGCAAGAACGCCGAGCGTATCCGGACGTTCATCAAGGACTTCAACGAGTAATCATCCAGCCTCATCGCTGCCTTTGCCGGGCGGCGGTGCGCTTCGATATGGTCGTGATAAAAAGGGGAGCCGTTCGGCTCCCCTTTTCAGTGATTACAGCATGCCAAGAAGCTGGCGGGCGGCTTCCTCGGATGATGCCGGATTCTGGCCTGTTACCAGTCTGCCGTCCTTCAGCACATAGGACCCCCAATCGGGGCCTTTGCTGTAGATCCCGCCCTGGGCGGTCAGCATGTCCTCTACCAGAAACGGCACGACCTTTGTCAGGCCGACAGCTTCCTCTTCGGTATTGGTGAACCCGGTCACCTGCCGTCCTTTGGTAAAGGGGGCGCCATCCTTGGTCTTCACATTCTTGAACACGCCGGGGGCATGGCATACCGCACCGACCGGACGATCACTGTTTGCAAAGGTTTCGATCAACCTGATGCTATGGGCATCCTCGGCCAGATCCCACAGGGGGCCGTGCCCGCCAGGATAGAAGATCGCATCATAGTCCTCTGCCGCTACATCGCCCAGCAAACGGGTGCTTGCCAGGGCTTGCTGGGCTGCTTGATCCCCCTTGAACCGTTTGGTGGCCTCGGTCTGAGCATCGGGCGCATCGCTTGAGGGATCAAGGGGCGGCTGGCCGCCCTTGGGCGAGGCCAGAACAACCTCGGCCCCCGCGTCCTTGAACACGTAATAGGGCGCGGCAAATTCCTCGAGCCAGAAGCCCGTCTTGTTGCCGGTATCGCCCAACTTGTCGTGAGAGGTCAGAACCATAAGAATTTTCATGTCGGATGCTCTCTTTCTCAGGCGTTCAGTTTGATGACGCGTTTGCCAAAGGCTTCACCGTTCAGCAGGCCGATGAAGGCTTCGGGGGCTTTCTCCAGGCCCTCGATCATCTCTTCGCGGTATTTGATCTTGCCCTCCTTGACCCAGTCGCCCATCTGCTTGGCGAATTCGTCATAAAGATGGCCGAACTCTTCGAACACGATAAAGCCGCGCAGGGTCATACGTTTGCGCAGGATGGTTCCCATCAGCAGGCTCAGGCGATCCGGACCGTCGGGCAGGGAGGTGGCATTGTATTGCGAGATAAGGCCACAGACAGGAATGCGGGCAAAGGGATTCAGCAAGGGAAATACGGCGTCGAACACCTTGCCGCCGACGTTCTCGAAATAGATGTCGATGCCTTTGGGTGTGGCGGCTGCCAATGCGTCCGGAAAGTCCTTGGCCTTGTAATCGATGCAGGCATCGAACCCCAGTTTCTCGACCACATGGGCGCATTTGTCCGCGCCGCCGGCAATACCGACCACATGCAGGCCAAGCACCTTGGCGATCTGGCCCACGGTGGCACCAACAGGTCCGCTGGCACCGGCGACAACCAGCGTCTCGCCCTTTTGCGGCTTGCCGATCTGGGTCAGCCCGCCCCAGGCGGTCAGGCCCGGCATTCCCAGCACCCCGAGCGCCCAGGATGGGTTTTCAGGCGATTTGCCAAGGTTGATGACACCCTTGCCGTCGGTCACCGCGTAATCCTGCCATCCGCCGAAGGCTACCACCCAATCGCCTTCTTGAAATCCGTCAACATGGGAGGTGACAACCTGCGCCACGGTACCGCCGACCATCACATCGCCAAGTTCGACCGGTGGGGCATAAGAGGGGGCATCGCTCATCCGGCCGCGCATGTAGGGGTCCAGAGACAGATACTCGTTGCGGATCAGCATCTGGCCGTCCTTGGCTTCCGGCAGGCTGTCTGTTTCAAGGCGAAGCGTATTGCTGTCAGGCTCCCCCGTCGGGCGCTGTGCCAGAACAAATTTGCGATTTTCGGTTTTCGATTGCGCCATGAGAACGTTCCTTTTTGATCGCGTCATGAACAGAACGTGCGCCGATGCGTATGGGTCCAGCGGCGCCGCACTGTTCGAAATGCGTGTGACCGATATCTAGGAAGGCCCGACCGGATCGCCAAGTCCGCAAAATATAAAGATTTAATTCGACACGCTGCGGTGGGTTGCCGTCTGGATAACGGATCGCGCTGAATAAAACGTGAGAGCTTCGACAGCTCGGCACGTTGGAAATGCCAGGGGCCATAAATGACAAAGCCCCGTAAGTCACGAGGACCACGGGGCTTTCGCCAAGACTTTGGTGCCCAGAAGAGGACTCGAACCTCCACGCCTTGCGGCACACGGACCTGAACCGTGCGCGTCTACCAATTCCGCCATCTGGGCTGATGTCGTGGCGGTGATCTACCTAGAGCGGCGGGGGGTGTCAATGCGGAATTTGAAGATTTTTTACGAAGATCTCTCAAGGCTTGCCCGCAGGGGATAGTCGGCGTATCTCAACCCAAGTCAGGCAGGACCCGGAGGGTATGGGAATGACCAAGCTCGTCACGATTTTCGGCGGTTCCGGATTCGTCGGTCGCTATGTTGCGCGTCGGTTGGCGCGGGATGGATGGCGCATTCGCATCGCCGTCCGCCGCCCGAATGAGGCGCTGTTTCTCAAACCCTATGGCGCTGTAGGGCAGGTAGAACCTGTTTTCTGCAATATTCGGGATGATGCATCGGTACATTCGGTGCTGGCGGGTGCGGATGCGGTGGTGAACTGCGTCGGTATTCTTGCCCCCAGCGGGCGGAACGGATTCGATTCCATTCAGGTGGAAGGTGCTGGCCGCGTTGCCCGTCTGGCCGCCGAGGCTGGGGTCGGGCGTCTGGTCCATATTTCCGCCATCGGCGCGGATGCGCAATCGGACAGCGACTATGCCCGTTCCAAGGCAGAGGGTGAAGGGGCCGTTCGTGCCGCATTCCCCGCCGCGGTGATTCTGCGCCCTTCGATCATTTTCGGGCCGGAGGATGAATTCTTCAACCGTTTTGCCGCAATGGCCCGCCCTTGGCCCGTTCTGCCGGTGATCCACGCCGATACCAAATTCCAGCCGGTCTATGTCGATGATGTGGCGAAGGCGGTTGTGGCCGGGATCGATGGGGCCGCTCCGGGGATCTACGAGCTGGGCGGCCCGGAGGTCGAAACCTTCCGCGCCTTGATGGATCAGATGCTGGTTGTGATCATGCGCAAGCGCAAGGTTGTCGAACTGCCTCTAGGATTGGCCAATATCATGGCTTCGGTCATGGACGGGCTTTCGAGTGCGTCCGGTGGGCTGATCGCCAATACCACGGTTTCCCGCGACCAGTTGAAACTGCTGGCCAAGGACAACGTCGTGGCGGCAAATGCGCAGGGTTTCGCCGAGCTTGGGGTGGAGCCTCTGGCATTTGAGGCTGTGATCCCGGAATACCTGTGGCGTTTCCGCCCCTCCGGCCAATATGCCCGGATGCGGGAATCAGCGAAATCACGCAAGGCCTGACAATTATTATGATTGATGTACTCGAAGCCCTTCTCCTTGGTGTGGTGGAGGGGCTGACCGAGTTCATTCCCGTCTCCTCGACCGGCCATCTGCTGCTGTTGGGCCATGCCATCGGTTTTGACAGCGCAGGCCATGCTTTCGAGGTGATGGTGCAACTGGGGGCGGTGCTGGCGGTGGCCTCACTTTACGCCGCGCGCCTTTGGGGTGTGGTGCAGGCTGCGCCGCATGACCCTTCGGCCCGCCGGTTTCTGGCTTCGGTTCTGGTGGCGTTCCTGCCTGCGGTATTCATCGGGGTCATGGCGCATGATATCATCAAGAGTGTTCTGTTCGAGACGCCGCGTCTGATCGCACTGATGCTGATTCTGGGCGGGGCGGTTCTGATCTTCGTGGATCGTCTGGCATTGGTGCCGCGATATGAGGATGCGACGCGTCTGCCCTTGGGCGTGGCATTGAAGATCGGGGTGATCCAATGCATCGCGATGATTCCGGGTGTGTCGCGATCAGGCGCCACGATTGTGGGGGCCCTGGCCCTCGGGGTTAGCAAGCGTGCTGCGGCCGAATTTTCGTTCTTCCTTTCGATGCCCACGATGTTGGGCGCCTTTGCCTATGACCTGATGAAGAACCGGGATGTGCTGGATGCGGCGCAGGTGGAAACCATCGTCATCGGCTTCATCGCGGCCTTCATTTCCGGCCTTTGCGTGGTGCGCTGGCTGCTGGGATATGTATCGCGACACGGCTACGCAATTTTCGGCTGGTGGCGAATCGTGGTTGGAATCATTGCCTTGGTAGCGCTTAGCATATGATGGGTAAGCATTGCTGACATTATTTTTTGTAATTTTGGTCGGAAAATCTAGTATGCTAGATAAATAATGGCATAAAGGTCAGTCATGCTGACTTTTATTGAAAATGGGCTGCGTATAAAAGGCTGACGACCGCCTTATCGCAAGGATTGCCCAGCCATGGCCACGCAACGCATGCTTAAATTTGTCAACACCCGCCGCGAGATGCCTGAAAAGCGTCTGGCCGATGCCCGCGCGCAGGATTTTGACGAGATTTACCGCGAATTTGCCGAGGCCAAGGCCGCCGAGCAGGCAGGCCGCTGCAGCCAGTGCGGTGTGCCTTATTGCCAATCGCACTGCCCGCTGCACAACAACATCCCGGACTGGTTGCGGATGACGGCGGAGGGCCGTCTGGAAGAGGCATATGCCATCAGCCAAGCCACCAATACCTTCCCCGAGATCTGTGGCCGTATCTGCCCGCAGGACCGCCTGTGCGAAGGAAACTGCGTGATCGAGAAATCGGGCCACGGCACTGTAACCATCGGCGCGGTGGAGAAATACATCACCGACACCGCGTGGGAGCGGGGCTGGGTCGTTCCCGGCACCCCCATTTCCGAACGTGCTGAATCCGTTGGCATCATCGGCGGTGGGCCGGGCGGACTTGCGGCGGCGGATGTGCTGCGTCGTCAGGGTATCCAGGTCACCGTCTATGATCGTCATGATCGTGCGGGCGGCCTGCTGACCTACGGGATCCCCGGCTTCAAGCTGGAAAAGCATATCGTCATGCGTCGCGTAAAGCAGCTGGAAGAGGCCGGCGTGCAATTCGTGCTGAACTGCAATGTGGGCACCGATATCAGCTTTGACGCCATTCGCGGGCAGCATGATGCCGTTCTGATCGCGACGGGCGTCTACAAGGCGCGTGAGCTTACGGGGCCGGGTGCCGGAACGCCGGGTCTGGTGCCGGCGCTGGCCTATCTGACTGCCTCGAACCGGCAGAGCTTTGGCGATGATGTGCCGGAGTTCGACAGTGGAGAGCTGAACGCAGCAGGCAAGCGCGTCGTTGTCATCGGTGGCGGTGATACCGCGATGGACTGCGTGCGGACCGCGATCCGTCAGGGAGCCACGTCGGTCAAATGTCTGTACCGTCGGGATCGGGCGAACATGCCCGGCAGCCAGCGCGAAACCCAGAATGCAGAAGAAGAAGGTGTGGAATTCGTGTGGCTGACCGCGCCGCGCGGGTTTACCGGCACCGATCATGTCGAGGGTGTGATGGTGCAGACCATGCGCCTCGGCCCGCCCGATGTATCCGGCCGTCAGGCCCCCGAGGTGATCGAGGGCGGGGATTACGTCGAGCCTGCCGATCTGGTCATCACCGCCCTAGGGTTCGAGCCCGAGGATCTGCCCGAGCAGTGGAATGCCGCCGATCTGGCCACCACCCGCTGGGGGACGGTCAAGGCCGATTTCCGGAGCCATGCCACCAATATCCCGGGTGTTTATGCCGTGGGTGATATCGTGCGCGGTGCCTCGCTGGTGGTATGGGCCATCCGGGATGGACGCGAGGCTGCGGCCTCGATCCTCGACTATCTGGTAGCGCCTGCGGCGGTGGCTGCGGAATGATCCGACTGGCATGTATCATTGCCCTGCTGCCTGTGGCAGCAGCGGCAGGGTCCTTCCAGCCGCCGGCCGGCTGTACCACCAAGATGACGGTGCAGTACAAGCAGTGCCGCGTTTCCAACTACTATGTCTGTACCCAGGATGCGCCGGGGGACATGTGGCGTTCGGATTCGGACCAGCAAGGCCCGTTCTTTCTATCGCGCACCAATTCCGAAGGGGAGTGGATGGAAAGCTATGACGGCAATGACAGCGGGGCAGAGCGGCTGGATCAGGTGAATGACGCAGGCTCCATCAGCAATCTGATGGCGACCGGAACCGACAGTTATGATTTCTGGCAGCGTCGCAGCAATGGCAGCCGTACCCACACTGTCGGGCGGGATAGCCTGACCGGCCAGACCGAGGTCATTGACGGACAGTCCCTGGCGCAGACCAAATACCGCCTGACCGAAACCGACGAGGCTGGCAACATCCTGCGCGAATCCCGCGGGAACGAGTTCATCAGCCAAGAACTCGGCACGTTCTTTTCCGGCTCTTCGGAGCATCGGTTCAACGAAGGGGAATGGGTGGCCTCGAATGACCGCCCGATGTCCTTTGCGTTTCCCGGAGAGGACGGGTTCGAGGCAGGCCAGCCTATTTTTGATTGCGACGAGGTCCTTTCGGGCCTGCCGACCGGGGGATCGCACGGATGATTGCCAGAATGAACCGAACATCCAGACTGCAAACCGCTAACGACCAATATTTCGCCCGCAAGGCCGCCAACCGCAAGGAGAGCTGAGATGACCATCTATGATGACGCCTGGGTGAAGGCCGAAGAAGCCAAACGTGCGTATATGGCCGAACACGGCATGTTCCGCATGGATGACGAGAAATCCTCCTGCGGGGTTGGCCTTGTCGTGGCGATGGACGGCCAGCCGCAACGCCGTGTCGTGCAAGCCGGGATCGATGCGCTGAAGGCGATCTGGCACCGCGGTGCCGTGGATGCCGACGGCAAGACAGGTGATGGCGCGGGTATCCACGTCCAGATCCCGGTCCCCTTCTTCTATGACCAGGTTCGCCGGACGGGCCATGAGCCGGACACGTCCAAGCAGATTGCCGTTGGCCAGATCTTTCTGCCGCGCACCGATTTTGCGGCGCAGGAACGCTGCCGTACGATCGTGGAGTCCGAAGTTCTGCGGATGGGTCACTACATCTATGGCTGGCGCCATGTGCCCGTCGATGTGTCGGTCATGGGCGACAAGGCAAATGCGACCCGCCCCGAGATTGAACAGATCCTGATCCGCTGCGACAAGGATATCGATGAGGAACAGTTCGAGCGTGAGCTGTACATCATCCGTCGCCGGATCGAAAAGGCGGCGCTCGAGGCGAACATCACCAGCCTGTACCTGTGCTCGCTGTCCTGCCGGTCGATCATCTACAAGGGCATGATGCTGGCCGAACAGGTTGCGGTCTTCTACCCCGACCTGATGGACGAGCGTTTTGAAAGCGCATTCGCCATCTATCACCAGCGCTATTCGACCAATACCTTCCCGCAATGGGCGCTGGCCCAACCCTTCCGCATGCTGGCCCACAACGGTGAGATCAATACGCTGAAGGGCAACGTCAACTGGATGAAAAGCCATGAGATCCGGATGTCGGCAACGACGTTCGGGGACGCGGCCGGCGATATCAAACCGATCATTCCGGCGGGGATCTCGGATTCCGGTGCGCTGGATGCCGTGTTCGAGGTACTGGTGCGCGGCGGGCGCAGCGCGCCCATGACCAAGACGATGCTGGTGCCCGAGGCATGGTCGAAACAGACCGGAGAAATGCCCAAGGCATGGGCCGACATGTATGCCTATTGCAACGCCGTGATGGAGCCGTGGGACGGCCCCGCCGCACTGGCGATGACGGATGGCCGCTGGGTCTGTGGCGGTCTGGACCGGAACGGCCTGCGTCCGATGCGCTATGTCGTGACAGGGGACGGGCTGCTGATTGCCGGGTCTGAGGCGGGCATGGTTTCGGTCGATGAGGCGCAGATCCGTGAAAAAGGCGCGCTGGGGCCGGGTCAGATGATCGCGGTGGATATGCTGGAAGGCAAACTCTATCACGATACCGAGCTGAAGGATAAGCTGGCCGCCGAACGTCCGTTCGGCGACTGGATCGAGCGTGTCGTGGATCTGAACGTGCTGCTGCGCGATGTGCCCGAGGCGACGCGCTTTCAGGGGGCAGAGCTGCGCCAGCGCCAGATGGCCGCCGGATATTCGCTGGAAGAGCTGGAGCAGGTTCTGGCGCCGATGGCCGAGGACGGCAAGGAAATGATCGCCTCGATGGGCGATGATACCCCCGCGGCCGTTCTGTCGTCCGTCTATCGCCCGCTGTCGCATTTCTTCCGTCAGGCGTTCAGCCAGGTGACCAACCCGCCCATCGACAGCCTTCGCGAAGCGCGGGTGATGAGCCTCAAGACCCGTTTCGGGAACCTGAAGAACGTGCTGGACGAGAATTCGGGCCAGACCGAAATTCTGGTTCTGGAAAGCCCGTTCATCGCCAACTCCGAATTCGATGTGATGCTGGGGCAGTTCGGCGATCAGGTTGCCCAGATCGACTGTACGTTCCCGGTGGGCAGCGACATGACCGAAGCCCTGACGCGCATTCGCGCCGAGGCCGAGGATGCTGTGCGTTCGGGGGCAAGCCACATCGTGCTGACCGATGAACCGCAAAGCGAGACCCGGCTGCCCTTGCCGATGATCCTTGCGACCAGCGCCGTGCATTCGTGGCTGACGCGCAAGGGACTGCGGACCTTCTGTTCGGTGAACGTGCGTTCGGCGGAATGTATCGATCCGCATTATTTCGCGGTATTGATCGGCTGTGGTGCCACGACGGTGAACCCCTATCTGGCGCAGGACAGCATTGCCGACCGGATCGAGCGGGGGCTGATTGACGGCACGCTGACCGATGCGATGCGTCGTTATCGCGATGCCATCAATGCGGGCCTGCTGAAGATCATGGCGAAGATGGGCATTTCGGTCATCTCCTCCTATCGTGGTGGTCTGAATTTCGAAGCGGTGGGGCTGAGCCGCGCCATGGTTGCGGAATATTTCCCCGGCATGCACAGCCGCATCTCCGGCATCGGTCTGCACGGCCTTCAGCGCAAGGTCGAAGAGGTGCATGCCCGTGGCTGGCTGGGCCGGATGGACGTGTTGCCGATCGGCGGTTTCTACAAGGCGCGCCGCTCGGGCGAAAAGCACGCATGGGAAGCGCAGACGATGCACATGCTGCAGGCCGCCTGCGACCGTGCCAGCTATGACATCTGGAAGCAGTATTCGGCGGCCTTGCGTGCCAATCCGCCGATCCACCTGCGCGACCTGCTGGACATCAAGCCTCTGGGCAAACCGGTCCCGATCGAGGAGGTGGAAAGCATCACCTCCATCCGCAAGCGTTTCGTGACGCCCGGTATGTCGCTCGGGGCCTTGGGGCCGGAAGCACATAAGACGCTGAACATCGCGATGAACCGGATCGGTGCCAAATCCGATTCCGGCGAGGGCGGCGAACTGCCGGAGCATTTCGTTCCGGATGAAAATGGCGACAACCCGTCGGCCAAGATCAAGCAGGTGGCGTCGGGTCGTTTCGGCGTGACGGCGGAATACTTGAATGCCTGCGAAGAGCTGGAGATCAAGGTTGCCCAGGGGGCCAAACCGGGTGAAGGTGGCCAGCTTCCGGGCATGAAGGTGACCGAGCTGATCGCGCGTCTGCGCCACGCCACGAAAGGCGTGACGCTGATCTCGCCCCCGCCGCACCACGATATCTACAGCATCGAGGATCTGGCCCAGCTGATCTACGATCTGAAGCAGATCAACCCGCGTGCCAAGGTTACGGTAAAGCTGGTATCCTCTTCGGGTGTGGGGACGATTGCGGCCGGTGTGGCCAAGGCGAAGGCCGATATCATCCTGATTTCGGGGCATAACGGTGGAACGGGTGCATCGCCCGGCACGTCGATCAAATATGCGGGTCTGCCATGGGAGATGGGCCTGACCGAGGCGCATCAGGTTCTGTCGATGAACAACCTGCGCGAGCGTGTGACCCTGCGCACCGACGGCGGCCTGAAAACCGGCCGTGATGTGGTGATGGCTGCAATGATGGGGGCCGAGGAGTACGGGATCGGTACCGCTGCCCTGATCGCGATGGGTTGCATCATGGTACGCCAGTGCCAGTCGAACACCTGCCCGGTGGGCGTCTGTACACAGGATGAGGCGCTGCGGAAGAAGTTCACGGGGACGGCGGACAAGGTCGTCAACCTGATCACCTTCTACGCGCAGGAGGTTCGGGAAATCCTGGCTTCCATCGGCGCCCGTTCGATGGACGAGGTGATTGGCCGCGCGGATCTGCTGTCGCAGGTCAGCCGTGGTTCGGCGCATCTTGACGATCTGGACCTGAATCCGCTGCTGATCACCGTGGATGGGGCCAGCCGGATCACCTACGACCGGTCCAAGCCGCGCAACCACGTGATGGATACGCTGGATGCCGATGTGATCAAGGACGGGGCCCGCTTCTTCGAGGAAGGGGAGAAGATGCAGCTCTCCTACGCGGTGCGGAATACGTTGCGGACCATCGGTACGCGTGCGTCCAGCCACATCGTGAAGAAGTTCGGGATGCGGAACGCCTTGCAGGCGGACCATCTGTCGCTGAAGCTTTCGGGCAATGCCGGCCAGTCCCTCGGGGCCTTTGCCGTGCGCGGTCTGAAGATCGAGGTGCAGGGCGATGCCAACGATTATGTCGGCAAGGGCCTGTCGGGGGGCACGATCGTGGTGCGTCCGCAGATGGGAAGCCCGCTTGTTGCGGCGGACAACACGATCATCGGGAATACCGTCCTGTACGGTGCAACCGATGGGTATCTGTTTGCAGCAGGTCGTGCAGGTGAACGCTTTGCCGTTCGCAATTCGGGCGCCAAGGTGGTGATCGAGGGCTGTGGCACCAATGGTTGCGAATATATGACCGGCGGTGTCGCGGTGATCCTGGGTTCGATCGGGGCAAACTTCGGGGCGGGGATGACGGGCGGGATGGCCTATCTCTACGATCCGGACGGCGTGGCCGAGGATATGATGAACCTCGAGACGCTGGTGACCTGCGCCGTGACCCACCCGCATTGGGAGGCACAGCTGCGGGATCTGATCGAACGCCATGCAAAGGAAACGGGCAGCCAGAAGGCCCTCCGGATCCTGCGCCATTGGGAGGAAGAGCGTTCGAACTTCCTTCAGGCTTGTCCGATCGAGATGCTGAGCCATCTGCCGCATCCGCTTTCGGATGAGGCCCAGGCCGTACCTGCCGAATGATCCCGAAAGGCCCGCCATCAGGCGGGCCTTTTTCGTTGACCATCACATCCGCTTCGTGGCTAAAGGGCGAATGGCAACATCCAAGCGTTCCAAATCAAAACCGGCCCCCCGCAAGGGGCCATTTCGTGCGGCAACGGCGTGGTTGCGTCGTGGCGGATTGAAGCGGATATCCCTGCTGGTTCTGGCCGGGGTTCTGGCTTTTGTTCTGCTGTTCCGTTTTGTTGCCCCGCCGACGACTCCCTATATCCTTGCCGAAAGCCGGCGGTTGGGCGGGGTGGACCGGACATGGGTGTCAATGGATCGGATTGCCCCCGTGATGGCACGATCAGCCGTTGCGGCCGAAGATGCGAACTTTTGCCGCCACTGGGGGTTCGACATGGCTGCGATCCGTAGCGCCATCGGCGCGGGATCGTCGCGCGGGGCCTCGACCATCAGCCAGCAGGTGGTCAAGAACGTATACCTCTGGCAGGGCCGTAGCTGGCCGCGCAAAGCGCTGGAGGCCATTCTGACACCAATGATAGAGCTGACATGGTCCAAGCGGCGCATTCTGGAAATATACCTGAATGTGGCCGAATTCGACGAGGGCGTCTTTGGCGTGGAGGCTGCCGCGCGGCATTATTTCCGCGTGTCGGCGGCAGATCTGTCGGCCACGCAGGCGGCCCGGCTGGCCGCAGTGCTGCCCAACCCCAAGGGGCGCGATGCCGCCCATCCCACGCCATTCGTGCAGCAACGCGCCAATGCGGCGCAATCGGGGGCGGCAACGATCCGCGCAGACGGCCGGGATGCCTGCTTTCGCGGCTGAGCGGCTTGCAAAACAAGGCGTGCGGGTTCATTCAGAGGGGCACTCTGAACCGCCCTTGGGACATATTATCAATGAACCGCCTCTATCATTTCTCGCTCTCTCCGTTCTGCCGCAAGGTTCGCCTGACACTGGCCGAAAAAAAGGTCGAGGTGGAACTGGTCGAAGAGCGCTATTGGGAGCAAAGCCCCGAATTCCTGCGTCGCAATCCGGCAGGCAAGGTGCCGATCCTGCGCATCGACGGACGGATCATGACCGAAAGTCAGGCGATCTGCGAATGGCTGGAGGAAACGATTCCGCGGCCCGCGTTGATGCCCGCCGACCCGATGCAGCGCTATGAAGTGCGCCGGCTGTGCATGTGGTTCGACGACAAGTTCTATCACGAGGTGACATCGAAGCTGGTGTTCGAGCGGGTGAAGATCCGCGGGCAGGGGTATCCCGACAGCAAGGCGATCAAGTCGGGCTCCAGCCGGATCAAATATCACCTGGATTATATGGCGTGGCTGCTGGACCAGCGCAGCTGGCTGGCCGGAGACGAGATGACGCTGGCCGATTTTGCGGCGGCGGCTCATCTGTCATCGCTGGATTATGTGTCCGATGTTGATTGGAACCGGCATGCCGTGGTCAAGGACTGGTATGCCAAGATCAAGTCGCGTCCGGCGTTCCGTACCATTCTGGCGGATCAGGTGCCCGGACATGCACCGGCGCATCACTACGCCGATCTGGATTTCTGAGGAAACGGGGGGCGCAGGGCCCCCCACCGCTATCAGGCGCGAACCAGCGCCTCATAGGTCTTGGTGATGTCGCGGGTCAGCTGGCCAACCTCGAAATTGTAGTCACCGATCTGGCTGACGGGGGTGCATTCCGCCGCGGTGCCGGTCAGCCAGCATTCTTCGAAGCCTTCCAGTTCGTTTGCCTCGATATGGCGTTCATGCACGGTGATGCCGCGCTCTTTCAGGATCTGGATGACCGTCTGGCGCGTCAGACCGTTCAGGAAGCAGTCGGCTTTTGGCGTATGCACTTCGCCGTCCTTGACGAAGAACATGTTCGCGCCGGTCGCCTCTGCGACGTACCCGCGGTAATCGAACATCATCGCGTCGGAGAAGCCCTTGGCCTCTGCCTCATGCTTGGACATGGTGCAGATCATGTACAGGCCGGCTGCCTTCGCCTGGCTCGGGATCGTTTCAGGTGACGGGCGTTTCCATTTGGAGATACCCAGCTTTGCGCCCTTCATCTTGGCATCGCCGTAGTAGGCGCCCCATTCCCAACCGGCGATGACCATCTGGACTTTGTTGCGCGCGGCAGAGACACCCATGTCGGCCCCTGCGCCACGGAAGGCAACGGCGCGCACATAGGCGTCGGTCCAGCCGTTCGCCTTCAGCATCGCCGTTTTCGCCTCTTCGATCTGGTCGACGGTATAGGGGATGGGCATGTCCAGCAGCTCGCCCGATTTCAGCAGGCGGGCGGAATGCTCGCGGCTTTTGAAGATCTTGCCGTTATAGCAACGCTCCCCCTCGAACACCGAAGATGCGTAGTGCAGGGCGTGCGTCAGGACGTGTACTTTTGCATCACGCCAGTCCACCAGCGTGCCATCCATCCAGATCTTGCCATCGCGGTCATCATAGGTAGCAATCATGCTCATCACCTTCGTTTCGTAAAATCTGCCGTTGGGGACACAAAGTTGCGTCAAACATGGCATCTCGCTAATGCTCTGCTCTTGGAATGTCAACGTCTCTGACGTAAAACGTGAAGAGGGAACAGGGAGGACATGAATGCCCCAAGGCGCACAAAGCGGCGAGCAGCTTCTGTTTCTGACAGACGAGCAGCTTCGAAAGGGAATCGAGGCGATGTTTTTCGCCTATCGCGGCTTTACCGCCGATCCCGACCGGATACTGGAGGAGATGGGATACGGCCGCGCGCATCACCGGGCGCTGCATTTTATCCACCGTTCCCCCGGCACCACGGTCACCAATCTTCTGGCGATATTGGGTGTGACCAAGCAAAGCCTGAACCGTGTATTGCGCATGCTGCTGGAAGAAGGACTTGTCGAAGCGCGCGTGGGGCGCAAGGATAGACGCGAAAGGCATTTGCATCTGACGGCCGAGGGGGAAGCATTGGAGCGTGAATTGTCGGACGCGCAGCGTGCGCGGATGCGTGCGGCCTATCGCGCCGCAGGCCCAGGGGCGGTTCAGGGTTTCCGGCAGGTGCTGGAAGCGATGATGGACCCCGAATTGCGCAGACAGTATCATAGCCTGAAGGAGACGGGATCATGAACGACACGCCGCACCTTCTGGTGGTTGATGACGACGAACGCATCCGCGGACTTCTGCAGAAGTTCCTGGTCCGCAGCGGTTTTCTGGTGTCCGTGGCCCGGGATGCAGCCCAGGCACGGCGGCTTCTGGCGGGCCTCGATTTCGATATGCTGGTGCTGGATGTGATGATGCCGGGCGAGGATGGCGTATCGCTGACCCGCGCCTTGCGGGCCCATATGACAACGCCCATTCTTCTGCTGACGGCACGGGGGGAAACCCAGAGCAGGATCGAAGGCCTTGAGGCCGGAGCGGATGACTATCTTGCCAAGCCGTTCGAGCCGAAAGAGCTGCTGCTGCGCATCAATGCGATCCTGCGCCGTGTTCCCAATGCACGGCCGGAGGCTGGTCCCAAGGTTCTGCATCTTGGCGATGTCCGCTACGATATGGAACGGGGCGAATTGTGGCGTGGCACCGATCCCGTCCGCCTGACTTCCACCGAATCGGCGCTGATGCGGATATTCTCGGCCTCGGCGCACGAACCGATCAGCCGTGAGCGTCTGGTGGGTGACCTTGCAGGGGAAGAGGGCGTGGAAACGCAGGAACGGGCCGTGGATGTGCAGATCACCCGCCTTCGTCGCAAGATCGAGGTGGATCCCCGCCAGCCCCGCTATTTGCAGACGGTTCGCGGCTCCGGCTATATGCTGGCGCCGGACTGATCTGGCATCAGGCCCCGAAGGCCGTTATGGTTGTCGAAACGCCCAAAGGGGGAAAGCCCGCATGACCCAGCCGATCGCCGAGATGAGCTTTGAAGAGGCCATGGCCGAACTTGAACGCGTCGTGGCCGCTTTGGAAAAGGGTGATGTGCCGCTGGAACAGTCTATCGCGCTGTACGAACGGGGCGCGGCGCTCAAGGCTCATTGCGCGCAAAAGCTGAAAGACGCCGAGGAAAAGGTGGAACTGATCCGCGCCCAGGAAGGACGCGCCACGGCCACCACACCTGCGGAGGGGCTGTGAGGTTCGATCAGCGGCTGGCCGAGGCCGCCCGGGATACCGAAGCCCATCTGATGCAGGCGCTGGCTAGCCATGATGATGTGCCGGTGGTGCATGCCATGCGCTATGCCCTGCGAGGCGGTAAACGGCTGCGGGCGTTTCTGGTGATTGAATCCGCGCGCCTGCACGGGGTTGCGGATCGTGCATTGCCTGTAGCAGCCTCCGTGGAGGCGCTTCATGCCTACAGCCTTGTGCATGATGACCTGCCCGCAATGGATGACGATGATCTGCGGCGCGGCCAGCCAACCCTTCATATCAAATGGGATGAGGCGACTGCCATTCTGGCGGGCGATGCCCTGCAGACCCTTGCGTTCGAATGTCTGACGGACACGCGTATCGGTGCGGCAGACTGCCGCATCACCTTGGCGGCAGGACTGGCGAAGGCCTCGGGGGCACAGGGGATGGTGCTGGGGCAGGCGCTGGATATTGCAGCCGAAACCGCGACAGCACCATTGACGCTTGAACAGATTACGCGGCTGCAGGCAGGCAAGACCGGCGCGCTGATCGGCTTTTCCGCGCAGGCGGGGGCCATGATCGCCGGGGCGGATACCGCACCGCTTGCGGCATATGCCGATGCGCTGGGCCTTGCCTTCCAGATTGCGGACGACATCTTGGATGTCGAAGGCGATGCGACCAAGGCGGGCAAGCGGCTGATGAAGGATGCCGAGGCGGGCAAGGCCACGTTCGTCTCGCTTCTGGGGTTGGATGCGGCCCGTGCGAAAGCCCGCGATCTGGTGGCCGAGGCAGAGGCCGCACTGGATCCCTATGGTTCTGCTGCCGAAACATTGTGCGAGGCCGCGCGCTTCGTCATCACGCGTGAAAGTTGAATAGGCAGGCATGACCGACCGACCCATTACCCCGATCCTTGACCGGGTGAAGATTCCCGCGGATATGAAGCGCCTGACCGACCGCGAATTGCGGCAATTGGCCGATGATGTGCGGGCAGAGACGATCTCGGCCGTTTCCGTGACAGGCGGGCATCTGGGGGCGGGGCTTGGTGTGGTCGAGCTGACCGTGGCCCTGCATGCGGTTTTCGACACGCCCAAGGACAAGCTTGTCTGGGATGTCGGTCATCAATGCTATCCCCACAAGATCCTGACCGGGCGCCGCGACCGTATCCGCACCCTGCGCACCGAGGGCGGCCTCTCCGGCTTTACCAAGCGCAGCGAGAGTGAATACGATCCGTTCGGCGCGGCCCATAGCTCCACCTCCATCAGCGCATCGCTCGGGTTTGCGGCGGCACGTGATCTGGGGGGGCAGCCGGGCGATGCGATCGCCGTGATCGGAGATGGCTCCATGAGCGCGGGCATGGCGTTCGAGGCCATGAACAACGCGGGGCATCTGGATAAGCGGCTGTTCGTGATCCTCAACGATAACGAGATGTCCATCGCACCGCCCGTCGGTGCCCTGTCTGCCTATCTGAGCCGTCTGTACGGGAACGCGAGTTTCCATGAACTGAAGGCGGCGGCCAAGGGCGCCGTCGGCCTGTTGCCCGGTCCGTTCCAGGAAGGGGCGCGCCGTGCCAAGGAAATGCTGAAGGGTATGGCCTTTGGCGGCACGCTGTTCGAGGAGCTGGGCTTTTCCTATATCGGGCCGGTGGACGGCCATGATCTTGATGCTTTGCTGCCGGTTCTGCGCACGGTGAAGGCCAAGGCCACGGGGCCGGTTCTGATCCATGTCATCACGAAAAAAGGCAAGGGATACGCCCCTGCCGAAGCGGCATCGGACAAAGGCCACGCCACGGCCAAATTCGATGTCGAAACCGGCGTGCAGGCCAAGACAAAATCGAACCTGCCCAGCTATACCAAGGTATTTGCCGAGGCGCTTGTGTCCGAAGCCGAGCGCGATTCACGGATCGTTGCGGTGACGGCTGCAATGCCCGACGGGACGGGGCTGAACCTGATGGCCGGCCGCTTTCCCGAACGGTGCTTTGACGTGGGAATTGCCGAGCAGCACGCGGTGACCTTTGCCGCCGGCATGGCAGCAGGGGGGCTGAAGCCGTTCTGCGCGATCTATTCCACATTCCTGCAGCGTGGATACGACCAGGTGGTGCATGATGTGGCCATTCAGGGGCTGCCCGTGCGCTTTGCCATTGATCGCGCGGGTCTGGTGGGGGCCGATGGGGCCACCCACGCCGGTTCGTTCGATGTAGGCTTTCTGGCCAATCTGCCGGGCTTTGTGGTGATGGCCGCTGCGGATGAGGCGGAGCTGGTGCATATGGTGGCGACGGCTGCCGCGCATGATGACGGCCCGATCGCATTCCGGTACCCCCGGGGTGAAGGAACCGGTGCGCCGTTGCCGTTGCAGGGCACGCCACTGGAAATCGGCAAGGGGCGCGTTCTGCGTGAAGGCAAGCGGGTCGCCCTTCTGTCCTTTGGCACCCGCCTGTTCGAAACGGAAAAGGCGGCCGAGGCTCTTGAGGCGCAGGACATCAGCACAACTGTGGCCGACGCGCGCTTTGCCAAACCGCTGGATCGGGATCTGATCCTGCGGCTTGCCAGAACCCATGAGGCGCTGATCACCATCGAGGAAGGGGCCATTGGTGGTTTTGGCAGCCATGTGGCGCAGCTTCTGGCGGATGAAGGTGTTTTCGATCACGGACTTCGGTTCAGGTCGATGGTGCTGCCCGATACCTTTATCGATCAGGCCAGCCCCGCTGCGATGTACCATATTGCCGGCCTTGATGCGCGGCAGATCGAAGCAAAGGCGCTTGAGGCGCTCGGTATTTCAACCCTCTGAAATATATCGGCTCTGACCCCCTCTTGCTGTCTGCGGGCAGAGAGGGGGTTGGATTGCCGCTTTGCACGCACTATTGCCCAAGAGGCCAGAATATTCGGAGCGGACGCATGACCGACACGACAATCGACGCACGGCCCGATGTTCGTCCGGGTGTCGTCCATCTGGCGCTTGCCCTCGGCGGGTTCGCAATCGGTACATCCGAATTCGCGGCAATGGCGCTGATCCCCTATATCTCTCCGGCGTTGCAGATATCGCAGGCCACGGCCAGCCATCTGATTTCGGCCTATGCCCTGGGCGTAGTGGTGGGGGCGCCGCTGCTGGCGGTGCTGGGCGCGCGTTTGCCGCGGCGGACCCTGTTGATCCTGCTGATGGTCGTCTATGCGGTTGCCCATATCGCCTCGGCCTTTGCGCAGACCTACGGCGGCATGCTGGCGTTCCGTTTCCTGTCGGGCCTGCCGCATGGGGCCTATTTCGGCGTGGCATCCTTGATGGCGGCCAGCGTCGTGCCGCGTGCCCGCCGATCGCAGGCGGTGGCACGGGTCATGACAGGGCTGACGGTGGCGACGGTTCTGGGCGTGCCCTTTGCCAATATCCTTGGACAGACCGTGGGGTGGCGTTGGGGGTACGGTGTCGTGGCCCTGCTGGCATTGGCCTGCGTGACATTGCTGTACCTTTACGCTCCGCGGGATGAGGGGCGGCGATCCGCTTCGCCGTTGTCGGAACTTTCGGCGCTTGGCAACCGTCAGGTACTGCTGACCCTGCTGACGGGGGCTATCGGGTTCGGTGGGTTCTTTGCGGTCTACAGCTACGTCGCCTCTACCGTGATCGAGGTGACGCAGGCGGGTGAGGCCGCAGTGCCTGCGGTGCTGGCGATCTATGGTGTGGGGATGGTGCTGGGCACGATGATCATGGGCCGGATTGCGGATCTATGGCCGGTGGGATCCACCTTCGGGATCATGATCTATTCGGTGGCGCTGATGTTGATCTATCCTGTCGCCACGGCCCATCTGGGCACATTGATGCCGCTGGTCCTGCTGATCGGCATGTCGGGGGCGCTGTCCATTCCCTTGCAAAGCCGCCTGATGGATGTGGCGGGCGATGCGCAGACCATGGCGGCGGCCATGAACCATTCGGCCTTCAACGTCGCCAATGCGATCGGCCCCGCGCTGGCCGCAGTGGCCATCACGGCAGGTTACGGATTTCAATCCTCGGGGTATGTCGGGGCGGTGCTGTCATTCCTCGGGATCATCTGTTTTGCCGTGGCAGTCTGGGAGGCCAGAAGATCGGCCAGGCCTGCCCTGTAATCCGGAAAGGCAAGGGTAAGGCCAAGCGCCTTTATCCTGTCATTCCGCACACGCTTTGATTCCGCATAGAAGCTGCGCGCCATCGGTGACATTTCCGCCTGATCGAAGGATACCGCAGGCGGAACCGGCAGGTCAAGCAGCATAGCGGCATAGGCGATGACATCCTCGGGCGGGGCGGGGTCATCATCGCAGATGTTGTAGATGCCCGGTGCCGGATGGCGGATCGTCAGCTCCAGCGCCGAAGCGATATCCTCGACATGTACGCGGCTGAACACCTGACCCGGTTTTATGATCCGCCGCGCTGTGCCGGCGCGCACCTTTTCAAAAGGTCCGCGTCCCGGGCCATAAATTCCCGCCAGACGGAAGATATGCAGTGGATGGCCAAGCGCCGCCCATGCCTGTTCTGCCGCAATCCGCTGTTCGCCGCGTTTGGTGCTGGGGGTGCAGGGCGTGGTTTCATCCACCCATGCGCCATCATGGTCACCGTAAACCCCGGTGGTGGACAGATATCCCACCCATTCCACCGGCATCCGCGCCAGTTCGGCAGCATGTGTTGCCAAGAACGGATCCCCCCCGGCATCCGGCGCGGCAGAGGCCAGAAGATGCGTGACACCCACCGGAAGCGGTGCAGGCCAGACCAGACGCTCCACCCCGTCGGGCATCGGGCTGTCGGGGGTGCGGGTCGTGCCGATCACGCGCCAGCCCTGCGGGACAAGGCGACGGGATAATGCGGCGGCCGTATAGCCATGGCCAAGGACAAGAAGTGTAGGCATGGGGCAATCATTGGCCCAGCCAGCGGGCATAGGCAAGCGCATCGGAAGGTCTGGCCAAACCCGGATGTCACTACTAGGAATATCCTGTGAATGATCGGGGGCGGCCATGCTGCGCGAATTCTTCTCCTATTATCGTCCGTGGGTCTGGCTGTTCTGTCTGGATTTCGGGTGCGCGGTCCTGTCCGGTTTGCTGGAGCTGGCCTTCCCCCTGGCTGTGCGCGGGTTCATAGACCGGCTGTTGCCTGCGGGCGATCTGATGCTGACGGTGATGGCCGCCGCAGGATTGCTTCTGATCTATGTGGTCAATACCGGGCTCATGGCCGTGGTGACCTATTGGGGCCACATGCTGGGCATCAACATCGAAACGGAAATGCGCCGCCGCGCCTTCGAACATCTGCAGAAACTTTCGTTCCGCTATTACGACCGGCAGCGTACAGGCAAGCTGGTGGCCCGTGTCACCCGGGATCTGGAAGAGATTGGCGAGGTGGCGCACCACGGCCCCGAGGATCTGTTCATAGCCGTGATGACCTTTGTCGGGGCCTTCTTGCTGATGGCCTGGATCAACTTCGAACTTGCCATGGTCACCGCCGTGGTCGTGCCTGCGACGATGGCGATCGTGATCATTTTCGGCGGGCGGATGACACGGACGTGGCGCAACATCTATGCGCGCGTGGCCGATTTCAACGTCCGGCTGGAAGAGAACGTGGGCGGCATTCGCGTGGTCAAGGCCTTTGCCAACGAGGCCCATGAAAAACAGCTGTTCGAGGCGGACAACAGCGCCTATCGCCGCACGAAGCTGGCCGCCTACAAGGTGATGGCACAGTCGGTTTCCCTAAATTACATGGGAATGCGGGCGATACAGGTCATCGTGATGGTGGTGGGGGCGGCCTATGTCCTGTCGGGGGAATTGTCCGCAGGTGGCTTTGTCGGTTTCCTCTTGCTTGTTACCGTATTTTTCCGCCCCCTAGAAAAGATTGCCTCGGTGATAGAGCTCTACCCCCGTGGCATTGCCGGATTCCGGCGGTATCAGGAGCTGCTGGATATCGATCCCGAAATCAAGGACACGCCCGATGCGCGCCTTGCACCTGATCTGACGGGGGCGATGCGGTTCGAGGATGTGCGTTTCGGCTATGACGCCGGTCGCGAGATCCTGTCTGGCATCAACATCGAGGTGCGCGCGGGGGAAACGCTGGCCTTTGTCGGACCATCGGGGGCGGGCAAGACCTCGCTTCTGGCCCTTGTGCCACGGTTCTACGAACCCACGGGGGGGCGGATCACTCTGGACGGTATTCCGCTGGCGGATATGACGCTGGATAGCCTGCGGCGCCAGATCGGCATCGTCAGCCAGGACGTCTTTCTGTTTGGCGGCACGCTGCGGGACAACATCGCCTATGGCCGTCTGGATGCAACCGAAGAGGAGATCGTGGAGGCTGCCCATCGCGCGCAGCTGTCCCCCATGATCGCCGCCATGCCCGAAGGGCTTGATACGGTCGTCGGAGAGCGGGGCGTCATGCTGTCGGGCGGGCAAAAGCAGCGGGTCGCGATTGCACGCGCCTTTTTGAAGAACCCGCCGATCCTGATACTGGATGAAGCGACCTCGGCGCTGGACACCGAAACCGAGCGCGAGATTCAGGCCGCGCTTGATGCGCTGTCGGTCGGCCGGACCACGCTGATCATCGCGCACCGTCTGGCCACGATCCGCCATGCGGACCGCATCGTGGTCATGGAGGAGGGGCAGGTGACCGAAATCGGAACCCACGCCCAACTCGAGGCTTCGGGCGGGCGTTATGCGCGGCTGTCAGCGGCATGAGCCTGAGCTGCTTCAAAGCCTATGACATCCGGGGGCGCCTTGGCGTCGATCTGGATGAGGGCATCGCATATCGCATCGGGCGGGCTTTTGGTGCAGGGCGGGCGCGGGTGATCGTCGGATATGATGCGCGGCTGTCATCGCCCGCCCTTGCGGATGCGGTGGTGTCGGGTCTGATGGCTGCGGGGGTGGAGGTACTGGAACTGGGCCTTTCCGGCACCGAGGAGATGTATTGGGCCGTAACGCAGTTCGGCACTGACGGGGGCATCTGCGTAACCGCCTCGCATAACCCTGCCGATTACAACGGGATGAAGCTGGTCGATGCGGGATCTGCGCCCATTGCGGATCTGTCGGGGCTGCAGGTGATGGCCCTTTCCGGTTTTGGCCCCGCACAATCGGGATCGCGGCGCGGTATTGCTGCCGAGGCGCGGGCCGCATGGGCCGGACGTGTGCTGTCCTTCATCGACATGCAGGCTTTGCGTCCCCTGCGGGTGCTGGTGGATGCGGGCAATGGCGCGGCCGGCCCGGCGTTCGATGTATTGGCGAAGGGGCTGGAAAACACGCCCTTGCAGTTCATCCGGATACGGCACGAGCCTGACGGCCAGTTCCCGCATGGTATCCCCAATCCGCTGTTGCAGGAAAACCGCCCGTTCACCGCGCAGGCCGTCCGGGATGCCGGGGCCGATCTGGGGGTGGCGTGGGACGGGGATTTCGATCGCTGTTTCCTGTATGATGCCAACGGAAATTTCGTGGATGGTGAATATACCGTGGGGCTGCTGGCCGATGTATGCCTGCGCCGGGAACCGCAGGGCACGATCATTCATGATCCACGGGTTGTGTGGAATACGCAGGATGTCGTCGCGCGCGCCGGTGGTCATGCTGTGGCGGCCCGGACGGGCCATGCCTTCATGAAGCGGGCCATGCGCGACCATGATGCGGTATATGGCGGCGAGATGTCTGCCCACCATTATTTCCGTGACTTCGCCTTTTGCGATAGTGGCATGATCCCGTGGCTGATGGTGGTGGAACTGATGTCCCGCACCGGAATGCCTCTGGCCGATCTGGTAGCGCAACGCCGCGCGGCATTTCCGTCCTCGGGAGAGATCAATTTCCGTGTGGCCGACGTCACAGCCGCCGTGGACCGCGTGACCGCCGCCTATCAGGGGCAGCGGGATGATACGGATGGTCTGTCGATGGATATGGGAAGCTGGCGCTTCAACCTGAGGGCCTCCAATACCGAACCCCTGCTGCGGCTGAATGTGGAATCGCGGGGGGATGCCGCGCTGGTGGCGGCGCAGGTGGCGCGGATATCCGCCCTTGTTGCCGGCTGATTTGCGAAGCGCCATACCTCGCCCCATATATATCCCGATGGTCATATCGGAGAGAGCATGACGCATAGGGTAACGGTTGCTTCCTACAACATCCACAAAGGGGTGGGCACGGACAGGAAGCGTGATCTTCACCGGATTGCCGCGGTTATTGCCGAACTGGATGCCGATATCATCGCCCTGCAGGAGGCCGATATGCGCTTTGGCGATCGGCGCGGTCTGCTGGATCTGGAGGCCATGCAGTGCGATCTTGGGCTGCGCCGGATCGAGGTGCCGGGGTATGAGCTGTCCCACGGGTGGCATGGAAATGTTCTGCTGGTACGGGACAGTGTCGTGTCGGGTGAAGTGCATGCGATGGCCTTGCCGGGGCCGGAGCCGCGTGGTGCGGTGGTGGCTGATCTTGTGGTACGAGGGGTGCCGCTGCGGGCCATCGGCACCCATATGGCACTGCTGGGCGCGGCGCGGGTCCGGCAGGTGGCGGCGGTGCTGGACCGGATGGCCGCGATGGCCGATTGTCCGACAGTGCTGATGGGCGACACGAACGAATGGCGCAAGGGCGCGTGGACGCTCAAGGGGTTCCTGCCGCATTTCCCGCAAAGCCCGCTGACGCCCAGCTTTCCCTCCCGTTATCCGGTGCTGCCGTTGGATCGGGTCATGCTGAGCAGGGGAAGCATCCTGTCGTTTGCCGCGCACCGGTCGGAATTGTCACGGCGCGCGTCGGACCATCTGCCAGTCCGTGCCATGCTGGAACTGCCTGTATGATGATGGACGGGCTGACGCTTCTGCTGTGGACCTTTGGCACTGTGGTGGTGGTGGCTGCCGCGTCAATGCTGACCTACCGCTCCTATCGCCGGTGGGCACGGCGTGTGCGGGGGCCGGTGCAGAAGGCATTGCTCCGAAGCGGCCCGCCGACTGCGCTGGACGGGCTGGTGCCAGACGGCGATGCTGCAAGGCTTCTGACATTGCAGGACGGGCGTCATGCCTTTGCAGCGCGGCTGGAAACGGCGCGTCTTGCAGGGCGCAGCCTCGATCTGATGTATTATCTTTGGTATTCCGACCTGACCGGATGGCTGCTGATGGCGGAACTGGTCCGGGCGGCCGACAGGGGGGTCCGCGTGCGCCTGCTGCTGGACGATGTGAATGTCCAGGGGCTGGACCGCACGTTCCTGGCCCTGAACCAGCATCCGAATATCGACATCCGTCTGTTTAATCCTGTCCGCAGCCGCAGCCATGCGCTGCGCCGCATTGCCGAAACGCTTCTGGGTCTTGCCCGGTTCAACCGCCGAATGCATGGCAAGATGTGGATTGCCGATGGGGCCATGGCTATCATCGGGGGCCGCAATATCGGTGATACCTATTTCAATGCCATGGAGGCGGGGGGAACCCGTTCGCATGATCTGGATATGGCTGTGACCGGCCCGCCGGTGGCCGAGGCCGAAACGGTTTTCGATGCCTTCTGGAACCTCGGGCTGTCCCTGCCGATCGTCACGCTTTGGCCAAAGCTGCGCGTTTCGGATGAAAACTTCCGTCGCCGTCTTCGCCGTCGTGCAAGCAATGGTGCCGCCCGGAAATACTGTCGGAAAATGCCCCGGAAGGTACTTTCCGCCCCCTTTGCCAAGGGGGAGGTGGCGCTGGTCGCCGACCCTCCGCACAAGGTGTACGGTCATGATCCGGAGGCATGGCTGATCCACCGGCTGCCGACATTTCTGAACAGTGCAAGACGGCAGGTGCGGATCGTCACCCCTTATTTCGTGCCGGGCCAGGAGGGGCTTCGGGTTCTGACCGACCTTGCGCGCAGTGGCGTACAGGTTCAGGTCGTGACCAATGCGCTGTGTTCTACTGATAATCTGATCGTGTACGGGGCCTATGCCCGTTATCGTAGGGCCTTGCTGCGGGCGGGGGTGGAGCTGTTCGAATACGGGCCGGCCCCCGATGCGGGGCGGCGTGTGTTGCTGCATGAAAAACTGTTTCTGGTGGATGGCGAACGGGCGCTGGTCGGGTCGGTCAATTATGATCTGCGCTCTGCTTTCATGAATACCGAATTGGCCCTGTACATTGATGCGTCGGATACGGTGGCAGAGCTGATGGCGGATTTCGATACGCTGATTTCCCCGGTTGCGGCGTTCAGACTGGTGCCTCAGGGCCGCAAGCATGTGTTCGAGGTGCAGCGGGATGGCATGCCCGCCGTCATTGCGGCAGATCCCTATGCCGGAAAAATGCGGCGTTTGCGGTCATGGATTGTGGGGCATCTGCCCATCCAGTCATACCTGTAACGCCTGTATTCCACCGGCCATGAAAAAGGCGCCGCATGTTCGATGCGGCGCCCTTTCCTTCTGTTTCGGCAGGTTCAGGCCGTCAGTGTTTCCGTGGACGAGAAGAACATGGCCTGGCTGACAGCCGAACGCACCTGATCCTCATGATAAGGTTTGGTAATCAGGAATGCGGGTTCGTTCATCTGTCCGGTCAGGAGCCGCTCGGGGAAGGCGGTGATGAAGATGACGGGCATGTCATCGAACTGCTTCAGGATGTCGTTCACGGCATCCACGCCCGATGAATTATCTGCCAACTGGATATCGGCCAGAACCAGATCCGGCCGTTCGCGGGCTGCAAGGGCCCCAGCCTCTGTCCGGGTGCGGGCAATACCGGTGATCTCGTGGCCCATTTCCTTGACGATGGCCGAAATGTCCATCGCGATGATGGCCTCATCCTCGATGATCATGACCTTGCCAGCGACGGCATTCGACATTTCCCGCTGCGCAATCTCGACCAGATCCGTGGCCTCATCCGCCTCGACCTGCATGATTGCGCCGATCTCGTCATGGGTGAACCCTTCGATCGCATGGAGCAATAGCGCTTCCCGCGTGTTCGGGGTCAGGTTCGCCATGTAGTTCTGTGCCTTTTCCGACATGCGGTTATCGGGATCACCCAAAGGTGCCCCGGCGCTTGCCCAGACAAGGTGGAAGGCGTGGAACAGGCCGACTTTTGCATTGTCGATCCCTTCGAAGATCGACGTATCTTCCAGAATTGCTTCCAGTGTGGCTGCGGCAAAGGCGTCGCCCGTAGATTGGCTACCCGTGAGGGCACGCGCGTACCGCCGCAGATAAGGAAGGTTTGCCCCGATCACAGTGGAAAGGTCACGCGTGGCGTCCGACGGCATTGAATGTCCTCTTCAAGCTCATTTTCTCGGGAACCAAACACATTGCATGGCGTTTGGTTCCAAACAATATTGTTCCCGAATCGAAAGTAGCGAGTTTTGGATCAGATGGCAAAAGAGCGCGATAACTCTGCTTCGTTCCGTCAGATAGACGAGAACCTCAAGCGGGTCTACGATGAGGCGCTGGAGCAGGAGGTCCCTGACCGTTTTGCGCAGCTCCTTGCCCAGCTTCGGGAAAAAGGGGTCGAAAAATGAGCGGTATGGATCGTTCTGTAGAGACCCATCGGGACCCTCGGGACGAGCTTCCCGATCACCTGCCTGCATTGCGGGCCTTTGCGATTTCGCTGACGCGGAACGTTTCGGTCGCGGATGATCTGGTGCAGGACACCATCGTCAAGGCGTGGACAAACTTCGACAAGTTCACGGTCGGGACCAACTTGCGGGCATGGCTGTTCA
The DNA here is from genome assembly GCF_000739715.2 of Falsirhodobacter sp. alg1. GTDB lineage: Bacteria > Pseudomonadota > Alphaproteobacteria > Rhodobacterales > Rhodobacteraceae > Falsirhodobacter. The sequence continues at coordinate 399,301 of NZ_BBJC02000001.1, forward strand.
CGATCCTGCGCAACACCTTCTATTCGGACAAGCGCAAGAACCGTCGTGAGGTGCCCGATCCCGAAGGTGCCCATGCCGCATCCCTTTTCGTCAAGCCTGACCACGACGGGCGTATGGCGCTGACCGAATTCAGCGCGGCGTTCGACAAGCTGACGCCCGAGCACCGCGAGGTGCTTATCCTGGTGGGTGCCTCCGGGTTTTCCTACGAAGAGGCGGCCGGCATGATGAATGTCGCGGTCGGTACCGTCAAAAGCCGAGCGAACCGGGCCCGTGCCCGTCTGGCAGAGCTTTTACATCTGGCAGAGGGCGAACATGCCTTTGCCGGAGAGGATGGTACCACGATGGCTGTCATGTCCCGTTCGGGTATGAATGCTGCATGACCAGTTGGAAGGCCGATTTCGACCGTGCCTCAAAGACGCTAGGCTTTCGCCTAGCGTTTCTTTTGGGGATTGCGCTGTTGCCGCTGTGCATGGTCTCGGCCATCCAGTCTGCCGCGATGCTGAAGGAGACGCGCGCGCGCTCCGAGGCCGCCTTGATGGGGGAAACCATGCGCGCGGCCGAGGCGGACCTGCTGCTGATCCAGCGGGCACGCGGGGCCGTCGCGGCGCTGACCCGGCTGGTCGTGCCGGTCATGGGGGATATCGACGCCTGCAACGCGATGATGCGCAATTTTGTCGGAACATCCGGCATCTATCGCAGCGCCGTTTTCATCGACCGGTCCGGCATATCGCACTGTTCGTCGAGTGAAGACCAGCTTGATATTTCCAATGACACCGAGTTTCAGGTGGCCCTGGAAGAAAAACGCCCGCTGATCCGTTTGGCGTCCGGCATCGGTGCGGGAAATGAATCGGTGATTATCGTCGCCGATCCGGTCATGCAGGGTGATACCGTTCTGGGCTACATGTCGTTGTCGCTGCCCCATGATGCGCTGACATCCAATCGGGTTTCACCGCGCACCACGGCACATCCGCCGGCTTTGCTGACCTATGACGCGACGGGAAACATCCTGACCTCCAGCGTGGACATGGAGGAAATTACCTCTGTTTTGCCGCAGAACCGATCCCTGACGGCATTGTCGATGGCCAATGAGGATGTGTCGTTCACTGCCAGAACGGCCGAAGGGCGTTCGCGGTCCTTTGCCGTGATCCCGATCGTGCCGGATCTGCTTTATGCAATGGGAAGCTGGTCTGCCGAGGGCGATGATGTCTGGTATCTACGGATGCTGCCATCGCTGACCTTGCCGTTCGCGATGTGGCTCGCGTGTCTGATCGTGGCGTTTCTGGCTGTGGAACGTTCGGTCACGCGGCATGTGCGGGTCTTGCGGACCGCCATGTCGGGCTTTGGCGATGGCAAGCGGATCATCGGCCGGATGGATATGGCGAATGCGCCGACCGAATTGCGCGATCTGTCGGAAACATTCGAACATATGACCGATACCATCCTGCATGACGAGGCAGAGATGGAGGACATGATCCACCAGAAAGAGGTTCTGCTGCGTGAGGTCCATCACCGCGTCAAGAACAACCTCCAGCTTATCGCCTCGATCATGAACATGCAGATGCGGCAGGCAAGATCGGCCGAGGCAAAGTCGTTGATGAAGGGTCTGCAGGAGCGGGTGATGAGCCTTGCGACCATCCACCGCGAACTTTACCAGACCTCGGGGCTGACCGATATCCGTGCGGATGAACTGCTGGTCGACATCTCTCGTCAGGTGGTGAAGCTGGCATCGGGGCCGGGGCGGCAGATCGGGCTGGGGCATTCCTTTGCCGATGTGCGGCTGACCCCGGATCAGGCTGTGCCGCTGTCGCTCTTGCTGACCGAGGCGTTGGCCAATGCGGTGAAATATGCCGGTGCCCATGAGGGCAAGCCCCGGATCGAGGTGGCCTTGTGGCGCGAGGGGGGTACGCAGGCGGTGCTGGAGGTCAGCAATACCGTAGGCCCGAATGGCCAGATGTCGGATGCCGAAGGGACGGGGCTGGGCGCCCAGCTTCTTGCGGCCTTCGCTCAACAAATCGGGGGAAAGGTCGACATTACCCACGATGACGATAAATATACCCTTAGCGTGGCATTCGAGGTACGACCCTTGAATGAGGCTGAGGCCCGCATTTCGGGGGATGTGACATCCTGAACCTGATCGGCTGGCAAGAATGGGGTAAGAATGCGACGGCAGGTATCAGGTGATGACAGGCGGGCTTCGACGCAGGTGTTCATCACCGGGTCCGAAGCCTACCCCGAGCTTGAGCGGGCGTTTCTGGCGGCCGAGACGGAAATCCATGCCAGCTTCCGCATTTTCGATCCCCGTACCCGTCTGCGATCGGCCGAAGGTCTGGCTGTCGGGGAAAGCTGGTCGGATCTGATTGCCCATGTTCTGCAAAAGGGCGTGGCGATCCGGATGATCCTGTCGGATTTCGATCCGGTTGGCCGTTCTGCCCTGCACCGGGGAACATGGCGAAGCGTACGGTTGTGGAAAGCTGCGGCTGCAAGCGCGGGGCCGGATGCGAGGCTGGAGATCCATGCTGCGATGCATCCGGCACAAAGCGGGACCTTGGTCCGTATGGCGTTCTGGTGGAAAGCGAAGCGCAAGACGGATCGTATCTGTGCCTGGCTGAACGAGATGCCTGAAGCAGAGCGCCATGAGGTGCTGGAAGACATGCCGGGCCTCTCGGACCGGATTGTGACCCTTGCAGACGGCCGGTGCCGTGCCCGCAGATTTCTGTTGCCCCATCTTTTTCCTGCCACCCATCACCAGAAGCTGGCGGTATTCGACCGTCGTAAGCTGTATATCGGCGGGCTGGATCTGGATGAACGTCGCTATGACACCCCGAACCACGATCGTCCGGGGGATCAGACATGGCATGATGTGCAGATGATGATGGAAGGCCCCGTCGTGACGGAGGCGCAGGCGCATCTGGACAGTTTTCTGGATGTGGTCGAGGGAAAAAACCCGCCCGCAAAGGCGCGCCGCTTTCTGCGCACGCTAAGCCGGAGGCGGCGGATTGCCTTGTGGCATTACGGGCCGAAACCTGTTGCCCATGAACTGCGCCAGGCCCATGAGGCGCTGTGCAGCAGGGCGCAGAATCTGATCTATCTCGAAACCCAGTTCTTTCGTGATTTGAGTTTGGCGCGGCATCTGGTGCGGGCGGCAGAACGGAATCCTCAATTGGGTCTGATTCTGATCCTGCCTGCAGCCCCCGAAGATGTGGCGTTTGACAACCGCGCGGGTATCGATGCGCGCTTTGGCGAATACCAGCAGGCGCGTGCGCTCAGAATGCTGCGCAAGGCATTCGGCGCGCGGATATTCATCGGCGGTGCTGCGCAACCCCGATCCATGACGCGCCAGACCAGCCATGACAGGGACCGCCTGCAGGGGGCGCCCTTGATCTACATCCACGCCAAGGTGTCGATTTTTGATGATGTGTCGGCCATCGTGTCTTCGGCCAATCTGAACGGGCGCAGCCTGTCGTGGGATACCGAGGCAGGAGTATATCTGAACAGTGCCCGCGATGTTGCAGAGCTTCGGCGTCGGGCAATGGGGCATTGGCTGCCAGCCGATGCGGCGCCCGCATTTTTCGACGTGTCCGGCGCCCCCGCTGCCTGGGCGGCACTGGCGCGTGAAAACCACAGGGCGGCCCCTGAAAACCGCCGTGGTTTCATTCTGCCCTATGATATCACCGTGGCCGAGGATTTCGGGCAGAACGCGCCGGGTGTCCCTGACGAGATGATGTGACCTCAGGGTTCGTTGGCAGGAAGCTTGGCGGTGCGGGTGGAATTGTTGATCTGAAGAACCCAGAGCAGCAGCGGGATGGCGACGATGCCGCCAATCGGACCCCAGAGCCACATTCCGAAGACGAGCGACAGGAACACCAGCAGCGGATTGACCGCCGTATGCCGCCCGATCAATGTCGGCGTGATGAACTGCCCTTCGGCCCCGTTGATCAGGATGTAGGCGATCACAGGCAGCAGGGCCTGCCATCCATCAAATACGGCAATTCCCCCAAACAGCAGCGACACGGTCATCATGGCAGGACCGATATAGAGAATGTAATTCAGCAGAAATGCGGCCAGTCCCCACAGCATTGCACCGGGCATGCCGATCAGATGCAGGACCCCGGCAACGGTCAAACCCTCTATCAGGTTGATGACCGTGATCGTCAGGAAATACCGGGCGACCAATGTCTCCGCGAGGTGCAGCCGGCGCGCCAGATCCGCCCGTTCAGACGGTTCCGCGAGGCGTGAGGCCCAGCCGTAGACATCGGCCCGTGTCAGCAGAAAAAAGAACAGCGCACCGATGAAGATCAAGATCTGGCCCGCAAAGGAGGGCGCGAACAGCAGGGCATCGGCCATAGTAGGCATGGCTGATTCCAACCCCCCTTCAGCCGGTTCGGCGGTTCCCTGTGCGCCAGCAGCAGGCGGGCTGAGCGCATCCCGCAGACCATCGGACATCTGGCTGAATCCGGAAATGAAACGGTGCAGGATATCGACGGTTGTCTGCAGTTCGGACCAGATCTGCGGAGCCTTGTCGAACAGGCGCATGACCAAAGGCTGGGCCGCCGCTGCAAGCCCGCCGACAATCGTCAGCGTCAGCAGCAGGGACAACAGGGCTCCGACAACCGGCCGCATCCCCCAACGTGCCACAAGGTCCGAGATCGGGGAAAGCACGACGCCCGCGACCATCGCAAGGACCAAGGGGGCGAATATGCCCTCGCCGATGCGCAGGGCGGCAAACAGAGCAAAAACGCCCATGAAAATAACAGCGTATCGTGCCAGACGATCAAGGCGATCCATTGGTGCTCCTGGAAATGTGATGAAGAAACGCGAGGTGGAACACCAAGGTTCCCCTTGGGGCCGCGATGTGGACGCAGCGTTGTGCCGGGGATGGGACCTGGTACAGAAAAATAGGTATGAACCGGGATCAGACTGCCGGAAAACAGAAGATCAAAGGTCGGGCCGGCCAGAAACAGCGCGACTTGGCGGATGATGATCTGGATCGTGCGGAACGAAAACGAGGCGAGATGAGTGGCGTACTGCACCAGAGGTACGGCCAAACCAAGTACGATGCCAAATTTGACAATTTTGCCAGCTGCTTCTGACTGGGCGATATGACAGAAAAAGGCCCGCCTTGCAGCGGGCCCTTCGGGTTAACGACGGCGTTTGCGAGAGCGGATACGCTCCAGCTCTTCTTCCGCTTCGTCAATCGCCTCTTCGGCGGGAGAGCGGCGGCTGCGGATGACGGCAGTCCCGATTGCGGCGCCAAGCCCCAGCACCACTGCGGCCGATACCATCGGGTGATCCTCGACCATGCGCTTGGCCTCACGGCCCCCTTTGCCCAAGGCTTCCTGCGCCTTCAGGCGCGCGGCATAGGCCTCCTCGCGGGCGCGGATGATCCGCTTCTGGGCTGCATGCGAAAAATCATCCAACCCGTCGGCAAGGCGTTCGCGCATGTCTTCTGCCAGATCGGACAGAACCTCGGCCCGTTCGGCCAGGTAATCACGAACTTCATCGGCCTTGTCGGCAAGCCCTGCTGCCATGTCGTCCCGATAAGCACGGGCTTCGTCCTCAAGGTCATGCAGGCGTGCGGATGCTTTTGCACGAAGGCGGTCCAGAGATTCGGCCCAATCGCTTTCCTCGATGGCTTCGGCTTCGTCCCGCAAGGTGGCTCGGGCACGATCGGCGCTCCGCTGCACGCGGTTGCGAACGGTTCGCGCTTCGGCCTCGGCGGCAACCTCGGGTTTGCGGCTTCCATAGGCCAGCCAAGCGAGGCCAAGCCCGATGACACCCACGGCAAGCGGATTGCGGCGCACCACGGCTTCGGCCGTTTCACGGGCACCGCCATTGGCGCGTAGTGTCTGGATGCCCTCACGCATCAGCAGATCGACCGTGGACCGGCTGAACAGGCTGTCAAAGATGGAACCAAGCTGCGCGCGGTCGCGGTCAAGCTCGTCTTCGATATCACGGGTATAACGTTTACGGCTCATCTCTAATCATCTCCTTGATTATCTCTGCATCGCGGCGAAGGCGTGCCGCCGTGCGCGTTGGTACGAGGCGAGAGGGTTTCAGCGAGGAAAGCCCCCAGAACGCCAGAATGATTGCCAGCAGCACAAGGGCACCGCCCACGATCGCAGGTGCCCAAGGATCGGGGACGCCGACCGAGGCAAGGGCGATTGCGGCCGCCCCTGCCAACATGTTGAGCGCGACGAGCACCATCAACAGGGCCACGATCAACATCACGGCACCGATGATCGCGCCACGGATCGCAGTGGACACCTCGGCCTTTGCCAAGGCGAATTCCGCCGCCGCCATACGTGTCAGTACGGCAGCGATGCGCGATACGGGGGCATCCCTCAGAAAGTCGTCCGAACGGAACATACGACCTCCTATTTCCGAAGCAGGCGGGTCAGGGCAAAGCCCAGAACAACGGCACCACCGATGACGACAGCCGGATTCTGGCGGGCATATTTGTAACTGCGCGTGACGATATCGCTGCTGCGGATGTCTTCCGCGATGCCTTCGGCCGAGGACGCGGCAGAGCCTGCCGTTTCACGAAAATCCCCGGCAAGGCGCGAGGCACGGCGACGGGCGCGTTTTCCGGCACGAGTTGCCTCTTCCAGAATGTCCTGACCGTGGTCGTGCATCCTGTCCCTGAAAACCGTCTTGTCCATCACCGTATCCCCATGTTGTGTCATCCGAAATTTGATAAATATCATTACCGTTTTCGGCGTATGTTTTCTTCCCGATTAGTCAACGAACAATAACACGTTGCGGTTCCCTTGGCGGCCCGTCCGCTTTTTGCAGGGCGGCGTTGCGCGCTATTCATCGGAACATTTGCAAAGATGGGCTGTTGGTTTCGGGACCTGCCAAGCAAGCCTTGGTTCAAGACAGACCTATCAAAAGGATGTAACCAATGCTCGGCTGGACTCTGACCTATGCGATGAGCGCGCTGATTGCTGCAGCCGTCGGCTTCGGCGGAACCACGGGTGCAACGGCAACCATCGCACAATCATTTTTCGCGCTGTTCACCGCATTGTTCGTGATCAGCGTCATCGTCCGGACAATGCGGGGCAAGGACCCCTTCGATACGTGATCAGCGGTACACCAGGGGCAGGGTAAAGGTGTAGGTCGCATTGGTCAGCCCCGCCGGCGCCGCCGGAAAGCTGCGTGCAGCGGATTGCACCGCCTGAATGGCCTGGCTGTCCAATGCGGAAACTCCGGAGGATCCCGTCATCGCCACACTGACCAGCTGGCCCTGCCGCGTCACCACGATGCGCACATTGACCGTGCCGGTATTTCGTCCACCGCGCATCCGCCGGTCAATCTGCGCACGGATTTGCGATCCCCACTGCGATTCGAGCCTCCGTATCTCGCCGGAGGAAACGGCCTGCCGGGCCTGTCCCTGTGCCGGCGATGGTGCCGCCTGTCTGGCCTGCGACGGGGGCGGGKCGGCTGGGGCACGCTGCGGGGCCGGTTCCGGCTCCGGTTCGTTCAGCCGTTCGGGGCGCGGGGGCGGCCGCACGGTGGGCTGTGGTGGTGGCGGGGCATCCGGCAGGGCCACATCATCAGGCTTGGCTTCGGGCAATTCCGCCAGAGGTTCGGGAATATCAAGCGGCGGCTCCGTTGCTTCCGGCTCGGGCGGGGGGGCAGTGTCCTGAACCAGTTCCGGGGCTTCGGGGGCATCGGTCTGGGGAATATCCGGCGCAGGGGGGGAGACGGCTGTGGCGGGTGGTGCTGCGGCAGGTGGCTCCAGGTTGATAAGCACCGCATCACGCAGCGCGTCACGATCCCCCTCGTCGGTGACATGCAGGATCACGGCCGTGGTGGCAGCCAGCAGGGCCGCAACCGAGGCCCCCGCACCGGCCCAACCCAGCCATTCGCGCCGGCGTTCGGCGCCGGAGCGCGCCGCTTGCCAGTCTGCCTGTGTCATGGGGATGTTCCCTGCGGGGCGGTGGCGGCATCCAGACCGACCAGAGCCACCTTGAGGTATCCTGCATCCCGAAGACGGTTCATGACCTGCATCAGATCACCATAGGGCACGGCCTGATCCGCGCGCAGAAAGATGCGCTGTTCCTTGTCACCGCCGGTCCGGGCATCAAGGGTGGCCGCCAGCGCCGTCTGCGCAACGGGTTTGTTTCCCAGCATCAGCGTCAGATCCTGCTGCACCGAGACATACACCGGTTCCTGAGGGCGCTGCTGGGGGGCAGCATTGGAAGTGGGCAGGTCTACAGCCACATCCACGGTCGAGATCGGCGCTGCGACCATGAAGATGATCAGCAGAACCAGCATCACATCGATGAACGGTGTGACGTTGATCTCATGCGCTTCTTCCAGATCGTCATCGTCGCGGTCGCGTATTCCACCTGCCATCAGATCACTCCGCTGCCGTCGGATGGTGCGGAAGATGGCGAAAATCCAGATCACGGCTGACCAGCCGTTCGATGCCAGCCCCTGCATCGCCAAGGGCCTGCCTGTATGCCGCGATCTGGCGGGCGAAAGCATTGTAGATGACGACTGCCGGAATGGCCGCGACCAGTCCCAATGCCGTTGCCAGCAAAGCCTCGGCAATGCCCGGTGCGACGACGGCCAGATTGGTCGTATTGCTTTCGGCAATGCCGATAAAGGCGTTCATGATGCCCCAGACGGTGCCAAAAAGCCCTACAAATGGCCCGACAGACCCGATCGAGGCCAACATGCCGGTGCCCTTGCGCATCCGGCGTCCGGCCTGCGCCTCTGTCCGTTCCATGAGCGAGCGGACCCTTTCCTTCACACCCGATGCGCCGGCAACATCCAGAGCGGCTTCGGACTTGCGGACCTCGTCCAGAGCGGCTGCGACCATGAAGCTGGCGGGGTCACGACGACCGGACAGCATCTTTGCGACAGCGGGCAGTGTCTCTCCTTCGCGGATGGCATGGGCGGCGCGACTCAGGCGCCTTTTCGCCCCGGCAATTTCCACGATTTTGAACAGAAGGATTGTCCATGTGACAAAGCTGGCGGCAAGCAGGACAAGCATGACCGCTTTGACCACCCAATGGGCCTGATCATACATTCCCATGACCGACAGATCATGCGCGGGCAAGACAGGTTCCACGGCAGCAGAGGGTGTGGCATCCGCAGCGGGCGGTGCCGCTTCCACAGGGTTGCCTGCAGGGGCCGTGGTGGCGGCAGGGGCCACGGTCTGCACGGTCGGGGCATTACCCTGTGCCTGAACCCCCGAGGTCATCATGAGGCTCAGGCCCGCGATCGCGAGCGCCTTCGTCCATACGGCCATCGGTTCCGCCTTTCGCTATTCCAAACTCGCCCAAGGTCTAAAATTATTGACTTAAATGGTCAAGTTTCAATGCCTGCAACGGCATTCATGCGTTAAGCCCGCATTCAACTTTGCCGCCTAGACCAGAGGAAGCCAGCCGCAAAGTAGAGATGCCATGAACAAGGCCGACCGCCCGATCATCCTGAAGAAGAAAAAGGTGGTCAAGGGGGGGCACCATGGCGGAGCGTGGAAGGTGGCATATGCCGATTTCGTCACTGCGATGATGGCCTTCTTTCTGCTGATGTGGCTGCTGAACGCAACCACCGAGAAGCAGCGCAAGGGCCTGGCCGACTTTTTCAACCCGACCATTCCGGTGAACCGTGTTTCGGGCGGTGGTTCCGGGATGTTCGGCGGGGATTCCGTCTTTTCCGAAGATCAGCTGGTGCAGAGCGGGGCGGGCGCCTCGAACGTGGCCCCTACCGAGGCGCAGCGCGCCCGTGGCGATGTTGCCAGCGGCATTGAGGGGTTGGAGGACGAGCGTCGCAACCTCGACAAGCTTCTGCGCGCGCGCGGGGGGGAAAGCATGACGATGGAGCGGGCCCTTCGGCATGTGGTGACGCGTGTCACCGACGAAGGGGTGGTGATCGAAATATTCGATTTGCCCGAAATGCCGCTTTTTGTGGATGATACCGCAATTCCCAGCCAGATCCTGCGGGATGTCGCATGGATTCTGGCGGACACGCTGGCGCTCAGCACCAATCAGGTCGCGGTTTCGGGACATGTCAGATCCTATCCCATCGTGCTGAAGAACAATCCTGCGTGGCAGTTGTCGGGGGATCGTGCGCAGGCCATGCGGGGGTTGATCGAAGGGATGGGACTGCCGCGACAACGCTTTGCACGGATCACCGGCAATGCCGATCGCAAACCGGTGACGCCCGATGCCACGTCTATCCGCAACAACCGGATCGAGGTGATCCTGCTTCGCCGCGACCGTTAGGGCGATATTAAGCGGTGGTGACCAATCTAGGGGCAATGCAGCAGCAAGGTGCGATTCCAGATGACGATCACTTCCTCCCTCAACGCAGGCGTTTCCGGGTTGAATGCCAATGCGGCCCGTCTGGCCGGTATATCGGATAACATCGCGAACTCGGGCACCTATGGCTACAAACGGGCCGAGACCGATTTTTTCCAGATGGTGAACGCCGGAAACAACGCCGGCAGCTATTCTGCCGGGGGTGTCCGCACCACCGCGCTGCGGATGGTGGACGAACAGGGCGCATTGGTCGGCACCACGAATTCGACCGATATCTCAATCGACGGTCGCGGATTTCTTCCGGTGTCGCCGGATGAAGGTGATGCGGTTACGTTGACGACGACTGGCTCCTTTCGCACCGATGCGAATGGGGTGCTGAAAACCGAATCCGGCCTGACGCTGATGGGATGGGCGGCCAATGCCGACGGGACCATTCCCGCCGTGGCACGTGAATCCATGTCGGGGTTGGAGCCTGTGAAGATAAACATGAACCAGTTCATCTCCAATCCGACCACGCGGATGGCCCTGGCTGTAAACCTGCCGGCCACTGCCACGCAGCCTGATGCGGCGGCGCAGTCGTATTCGCAAACGATCGAATATTACGACTCGCTTGGAACGGCGCAGTCGATGACGGTGGATTTCACATCGGTTCCTGCGACGGGCGGAACCGCCTCGAACGCATGGATGATGCGGCTGACGGATGATGCCACGTCTACGGTGCTTGGCGATTACCGGATGGTATTCGATGACAGCCAGCAAGCGGGCGGCACGTTGGAATCCGTGACGCGCATTGCAGGATCGGGCGACAGTGCAAAGGCAGGAACCTATGACGCCGACAGCGGCACCATCAACCTGAAGCTGAGCGGTGGGAATGTCAGCTTTTCGTTGGGAAAACCCGGCCAGACCACGGGAATGAGCCAGCTGTCGGATACATATGCGCCAAGCGTCATCGAGAAGGACGGGAGTGCCGTCGGAAGTCTGCAATCCATTGAGGTGGATGACAACGGCTATGTCCGGGCGCAATACGATCAGGGGTTCAGCCGCGTTCTTTATCAGGTGCCGGTGGTCGATGTGCCGAACCCGAATGGCCTGCGGTCTCTGGATAACCAGACCTTTTCGATCACGGCTGATTCAGGGGCATTTTATCTGTGGGATGCGGGGGACGGGCCGACGGGCAGCACCAAGGGCTTCACGCGTGAACAATCCACAACCGATGTCGCGGAAGAGCTGACGCAACTGATCCAGACACAGAACGCCTATTCCTCGAACGCAAAGATCATCCAGACGGTGGATGAGATGCTTCAGGAAACCACCAATCTGAAACGTTAGGATCTTTCATGACGCTAAGCTCCGCATTTTCGGTGGCGCGTTCGGGGTTGTCGGTCAGCGCACGAGCGGCCGACGTGACATCACAGAACGTCGCCAACGCACTGACCGAAGGGTATGGCAAACGGGAGCTGTCGCTGGCTACGCGCTCCACGGGCGGTGTGGATATCGTGGGCATCACGCGATTTGCCGACCGGGCGCTGACGGCGGATCGGCGTGTGGCCGAAGCGGCGCAGGTGGCAAGCGGGCGGCTGGCGGAATTCTATTCCGGGATCGAGGGGGATATCGGCGTCACCGGGGACGCCGGCGCATTGGGGACATTGCTGTCATCGCTTGATACGGCCTTGATCGACGCATCCAGCCAGCCGCAATCGATCTCGCGTCTTGATGCAGTGGTCACGGCGGCTTCCACATTGTCGGCCCGCGTCAATTCGCTGGGGGATCAGGTGCAGGCCGCTCGTCTGAAGGCTGATACGCGGATCGGACGGGGCGTGGCCGATATCAATGCGGCACTGAAACAGCTTGAAGTGCTGAACACGGCCGTTGCCTCGCAATCCGCGCAGGGGCGCGATGTGTCATCCCTTCTGGACCAGCGCCAGCAGCTTGTGGATACGGTAGCCGCGCAGATTCCGGTGCGCGAAATCACCCGGGATGACGGGCGTATTGCGCTGATCACCACAAGCGGGCTGACCTTGCTGGACGGTAAGGCCGCTACCCTCGGATTTTCACCGATGAATCTGGTAACGCCGGATATGACAATCGAAAGCCGGGGATTGTCAGGATTGACCCTGAATGGTCGGGACGTACCTGTTGCCGGGCTGGGAAATGGCGCGATGGCCGCCGATTTTGCGCTGCGGGATCAGGAGGCTGTGGCCGTTCAGCAGCAGCTTGATGCGGTGGGGGATGATCTTGTTGCCCGCTTGGGGGGAAGTGGACTTATAACGCGCAATGCGAACGGCGATCTGGCAACGGACCCGGCATTGCTGGCCGAACCTTGGCGGGTGCGTGATGGTATGGGCGCGACAACTCCATCGGCGGGGGGCAATGCTACACTGCTGAATGGTCTTGTATCGGCCTTGGACTCCGGCGGCGGGGCGGCGGGAACAGTGGCCGATTTTCTCTCATCCGTCTCCACGCGCCGGATTGCCGCCGAAGATCAGGCCGATTTTGCGACGGCCCGCTACGACACGCTGCACACGGCAGAGCTCGGGCAGGGCGTGGATACAGATGTTGAGATGCAGAATCTTCTGCTGATCGAACAAAGCTATGCCGCCAATGCCAAGGTGCTGTCGGCGGTCGATCAGATGATGCAACGGTTGTTGGAGCTGTAGATGTCGGCAATTTCCCTGGCCGATATGGCCCAATCCTTTGCCCTGCGGCGGCAGAACACCGCGCTGCAAGTGCAGCAACAACGCCTTGCGACAGAGGTGGTTAGCGGTGTTGCCGCCGATACCGGGCGGGCGGTGCGGGGGGATTTTACCCAGCAGGCGGCAATCACGACATCCCTTGCGCGCAATCAGGCGCTGGCGAACGCAACATCCCTTGCGGGCACGCTGGCCACCGCACAGCAGGCAGGATTGTCGGTTATCGATGATGCGGTTGGTACGCTTGGCACAATCTTGTCGGATCCGTCGGTTACCTCCAACCCGACCACCTTGGGCGCAACCGCCGAGGTGGCAAAGCAGGCCTTTGAAACCGTCATCTCCGCGCTGAATGTGCAGGTGGCGGGGCAGGGCGTGTTTTCCGGTGATGCGCCGAACGGGCCTGCATTGGCAGATGCCGATACAATTCTGTCCGCGTTGCAAACGCTTGTAGCGGGCGCTGATGGTGCTGCGGGGATTCTGCAGGCTGTCGACGCGTGGTTCGCTTCCGGCGGTGGATTTGACAGTACAGCCTATCTCGGCGGGGCGCCGCGCGCACCTATGGTGCTGGGCGAAACGGATCGTGTCAGTCTAGGGCTGACGGCGGCGGATACCGGGCTTCGCAACACATTGAAGGGGTTGGCACTGGGCGCGCTTCTGGCGTCGGGTACACTTCAGGCAGAGCCGGAACAACGGGCGGTGCTGGCCAATGCGGCGGGCGCTGTACTGATCTCCGCCGATGGCGAGCGCAACGAGACCGCTGCCAGACTGGGCGCGGTCGAGGCGCGGATCGACAGCCTTTCGACACGCCATCAGGCCGAAAAATCCGCGTTGGAGATGGCGCAGACATCCCTTCTGGCCGTTGACCCCTACGAAGCGGCCACGCGGCTGGAGGCGACGCAGACGCAGATAGAAACCCTCTATACCGTGACCGCGCGGATTTCGCGCCTGAACCTGACGGATTATCTTTGATGCTGCGCTGGCTCGTGCTGTTTCTATGCCTCGCATTGCCCGCCATGGCAGCGCCGGTCCGCATCAAGGATCTTGCGAATGTAGACGGGGTGCGGGGCAACGACCTTGTGGGCTACGGCCTTGTCGTGGGGCTGAATGGCACGGGGGACGGATTGCGCAATTCGCCCTTCACCGAGGATATAATGTCTAACCTGCTGGAACGGCTGGGCGTCAATGTCACCGGTGAAATGCTGCGGCCCAAAAACGTTGCTGCCGTGTTCGTCACGGCCAGTCTGCCGCCGTTCGCCCGCTCCGGTAGCCAGATCGATGTGACAATTTCGGCCATCGGGGATGCAAAGAGCCTGCTGGGCGGCACGCTTGTGATGACACCGTTGAACGGGGCCGACGGGCAGATTTATGCGGTGGCACAGGGGACCATCATTGCCGGCGGTATCTCTGCCGAAGGGCAGGCGGCCCGCGTTGTCCAGGGTGTTCCTACATCGGGAACAATTCCTGCAGGGGCCAGGGTGGAGCGGGAAGTGGAATTCGATCTGACCGGCCTGCAAACCCTGCGGTTGGCCCTGCGAAATCCGGATTTCACCACAGCGGCCCGGATCGAGGGGGTCGTCAACCAGGCCTTCGGTGGCCGCATGGCAACCATGACCGATTCCGGCACCGTGGAATTGAATTTGCGTGGCCAATCACCGGCACATGTCCTTGCACGACTGGAAAACCTGATGGTTGAACCGGAAACTGCCGCCCGCGTGATCGTGGATCAAAGATCGGGTACGATCGTGATGGGCGAAGATGTCAGGATCGACCGCGTTGCGGTATCGCAGGGCAATCTGACGCTGCGCATTCAGGAAGAGCCGGTAGTGGTGCAGCCCAACCCTTTTTCTCCGGGGCAAACCATTGTCGTACCTCGAACGCAGGCGCAGATAGAGCAGGAAAAAGGTACCGGCCTTGTAGAGCTGCAGGGAACCACAAGCCTGTCACAGGTGGTGGCCGGCCTGAACGCCCTGGGCGTGGCCCCCTATGACATGATCGACATTCTCAAAAGCATCAATGCCGCCGGGGCATTGCACGCCGAATTCATTGTCCGATAGGCCTTTCCTACTGCCGATTGCAGGCTAGGATTTGTTCCAGACTGGTCGAGCCGCGGATTGCCTGCAGCTTTGATTAGAAAAGATGGGATCAAACCTGTTCGGCTATCACTACGGTCCTAGGGCAAAAGGGGCAACTGCCCGCAAACTGCCTCTGATGCCTGTATCGGTGCCGAGCGCTGCAATCGTCGCAAGGCGGCGGGGATATTGGAATACGGCATGAAACCACATCTTTGGCTGCGCCATGAACAGCGGCCCCACGAGCAGCGTGCCGGACTGATGCCAGATGGCGTCGCGGCCCTGATCGACAGCGGCTTTCACATCACGGTTGAGGATAGTCCCGCCCGATGCGTGCCGACACAGGCATATATCGATGCCGGGGCCGATATCGCACCCGCGGCAAGCTGGGTCATGGCCCCGCAGGATGCGATTATCCTTGGTCTCAAGGAGCTGCCGGATGATGATGCGCCGCTGGTGCATCGCCACATCATGTTCGGCCATGCATTCAAGGGGCAGGCGGCGGGGCAGCGGCTGTTGGACCGTTTTCGCCATGGCGGTGGAACGCTTTATGATCTGGAGGCTCTGGTGGACGAAGATGGCCGCCGGGTTGCGGCGTTTGGATATTGGGCCGGATACGTCGGGGCGGCGGTCACCCTTATCGCGCTGGCGGCCCAGCATCGCGGGGGAATCTGCGGGCCGCTTGAACCGTTTGCCGACAAGGAGGACCTTGTGGAAAAGGTCACAGCCGAAATGGCGGATCTTGCGATGCCGCGCGTGCTGATCGTTGGTGCGAATGGCCGTGTCGGTGCGGGCGCGGCGGATTTATGCGGGGCAATGAATATCCCCGTCACTGCCTGGGATGCCGAACATACGGCCTCGGGAGGGCCGTTCCCCGAAATACTGGCACATCCGGTTCTGTTGAACTGTATCCTCGCGCAGCCCGGTTGTCCGGTGTTCGTGCCGGAAAATGCGGGTCAGGTTGAACGGGCGCTCCGCGTCATCGGGGATATCGCCTGCGACCCGGCCTCGGATTTTTCACCGATCCGCGTGTATGATCATACCACGGATTGGGAAAACCCTGCCTTGCGGGTGGCTATGGAGCCGCCGCTGGATGTGGTTGCGATCGACAATTTACCGTCCCTGCTGCCGAAGGAAAGCTCTGCCGATTATGCGGCACAGCTGTTGCCGCATCTTCATGCGCTGGAGCATCTGGATCAGGGCGTATGGATGCGGGCCAAGGCCGCCTTCGATACCGCGATCACCTAACGGCGACCGAACAGACGTTCGATGTCCTGCAGCTTCAGCTCGACATAGGTGGGGCGGCCGTGATTGCACTGACCCGATTTCGGGGTCGCCTCCATTTCGCGCAGCAGGGCGTTCATTTCCTCTGCGCGCATGGAGCGCCCGGATCGAACGGAGCCATGGCAGGCCATCCTGCTGAGGATGGCATCCATACGGGCCATCAGGGTCGTGCTGTCACCTTCTGCCAGTTCGTCCAGAATATCGCGCAACAGGGCCGTGGCATCGACCTGGCCCAGAATGGCCGGGGTTTCGCGTACGGCAATGGCCCCGGCGCCAAACGGTTCGATAGACAAGCCGAGGCGTGACAGATCGTCGGAAATCTCCAAGATCTGCGCGGCATCGGTGGGGGAGAGTTCGACAATTTCGGGAATCAGCAGGGCCTGTGCCGCAATCCCCGCAGCATCACGTTGCGCCTTCAGCCGTTCATAGACCAGCCGTTCGTGGGCGGCATGCTGGTCCACGATCACCATCCCTGTGGTGGTCTGTGCGATGATGTAGTTGCCATGCACCTGCGCGCGGGCGGCCCCGAGGGGGGCGGCCTCGGGCACCGGATCGGGCGGGGCTTCTGGCGTGATGTCCATTCGTGCCGAAGGGGCCTCGGCAAATCCCGGTGCCTGCCATGCGATGGTCCGGGCAATCATGGGCTGCGAGGGGCGATCCATCTGGTAGACGCGCGGCGGTTCCGGTCGCATCGTCTCCAGCGTGGCGGTGCCTACCGTGCTTGAGGCGCGATGCCTTGCGTCCGAAAGCGCCTGTCGCAGCCCCGATACGATCAGGGACCGTGCCTGTGCCGGATCCCGGAAGCGTACCTCGGATTTGGCGGGATGCACGTTCACATCCACCAGTTCCGGTTCGCAGGTTATGCCAAGCACTGCGGCCGGATGCCGGTCCCGCGACAGCACATCCATATAGGCGGCCCGCAGCGCGCCGGTCAGCATACGGTCCAGCACGGGGCGTCCATTCACGAACAGGATCTGCTGGGTCGAGGATCCGCGCGAATAGGTCGGCAGGGCGGCAAAGCCCGACAGGTGCAGCCCGTCCCGTTCAATATCCACGGGAATGGCGTTATCTATGAACTCGGCCCCGAAAATGCGCCCGGACCGACCTGCAAGCGCCTGAAACAGCTCTCCGGATTCGGGGTCCGCACGAAACAGGGTACGACCCGTTTCGGTGTCCGTCAGCGAAAAGCCCACTTGGGGTTCTGCCATGGCCAGCCGGCGCACAACGTCGGAAATGGCCTGTGTTTCAGCCCGGTCGGTACGAAGGAACTTCAGGCGGGCAGGGGTGGCATAGAACAGATCCCGCAGTTCGACCACCGTGCCGGGGGCTGCTGCTGCCGGCCGCACAGGGTCGATCCGCCCGCCAGATACGGTGATGGAGGCCCCCTCCATGCCGGCGACGCGTGATGTGATTGTCAGGCGGCCCACGGCCCCGAGGGAGGGAAGCGCCTCTCCACGAAATCCGAAGGACCTGATATCCAGCAAATCCGAACCGTCGATCTTGGAGGTCGCATGGCGCGTCAGGGCCAAGGGCAGATCTTCGGAGGACATGCCGCAGCCGTCATCGGTGATGCGGATCAGGGTTTTTCCGCCGCCCGCCACTTCGATCGAAATGCGCCTTGCCCCGGCATCCAGCGCGTTTTCCACCAGTTCCTTCACGGCGGATGCAGGCCGTTCGACAACCTCCCCCGCTGCGATGCGGTTGATGGCACTTTCGTCAAGCTGGCGGATTACGGGGCGAATTCGGGGATCAGGCATGATCCCGCGATTTTAGCAGGCGCGGGGGGGATTGGCTACCGGCCCCCGCGCCCGCCTTTTCAATTCTGGTCCATACCTTCGGGCTGCCCGGCAATCACGAACCGCAGCGCGTCGGGATTGTAGAGCTTCTTCGCCACCCGGTTGACGTCCTCCAGTGTCAGCGCGTTGATCAACTGGTTCCGGGTTTTGGGGTAATCGATGTCGAACCCTTGAACCTGCATTCCGACGAGGATGGAGGCGATCGGGCCGTTCCCGTCGAACCGCAGCGGATAGGCGCCGGTCATATAGGTCTTGGCGGCGTCCAACTCTTCTTGGGTGACGCCGTTTTCCGCCACATCTGCCCAGACATCGCGGGTGACCTGCACAGCCTCGGCCACCTTGTCGTTATCACTGGCGAAATGCCCGGACATGAAGTTGGCGTGATCCATGGTGACCATATTGCTGTAGGCGCCATAGGTCAGCCCGCGTTTAGACCGCAGTTCATCCATCAGGCGTGCGGTAAAGCGGCTGCCCCCGACAATTTCGGACACGACATAGGCGGCCATGAAATCGGGGTCCTGCACATCAAGGCCCGGCTGCAGGAACGAGACGACCGATTGCGGCGTCGGGAAATCGACGACGGTGGTGCTGCCCTTGTCATCCAGCGTGGTATCGGCCGGCATGGGCGCACCCGTGGCCGGCAGATCGCCCAGAACTCTGTCCAGAAGCTTGCCCAGATCCTCGGGGGTAATGTCACCCGAGGCGGCCACATAGACCCGGTCCCGGGCCAGCGCTGCTGCATGGGCATCCCGCAGATCATCAGCGGTCAAGGCGGCCACGCTTTCCTCGGTGCCGCTGTCATCGCTGCCGTAAGGGTGGTTGCCGAACACCAGCGATGCCATCGCCTGGCGTGCAATATGCTCCGGGTCTTGGTTCGATGACCGGATGCCCGAGATGATCTGCGCCTTGATGCGGGTGATCGCACTTTCGTTGAAGCTGGGCGCCACAAGCGCCGAATGAAGCAGATCGGCCCCCTGATCGCGGTTTTCCGTCAGGAAACGTGCCGAGACGGAAACCATGTCCTTGTTGGACGAAAAGTCGATGTCGGCGGCCAATGTGTCGCGGGCGGCGGCAAAGGCCTGCGCGTCCATGTCACCCGTTCCTTCTTCGAGCATTGCGGCCATCAGATTGGTTGCGCCGCGTTTCCCCTCGGCATCCAGCGAAGTGCCGCCCCGGAATTCGATTTCCAGCGCGGTAAAGGGGATGTCATGCTCTTCGACCAGCCACGCGGTAATGCCCCCGGGCGAGGTCACTTTCTGGATCGGAACGGCTGCATATGCCGGCAATGACAGACAGATCAGGGCAATCGCGGTTTTCAGGATCTTCATTGCGTCACCTCGTCAGATTCCAGCCAGCCCGTCACCGACTGGCGTTTGTCCAGCACACTTTGCGCGGCGGCCATCACCTCATCGGCGGTGACATCCTGCAGTATCTGCGGCCAGTCCTTTACATCCTGCACCGTCAGGCCCACGGCCAGCGCGGAGCCATACATGCGTGCAAGACCGTCCGCATCGTCGCGCGCATAGATGTCGGAGGCGCGAAGCTGCGTCTTGATCCGGTCAAGTTGCGTCTGGTCCACCCCGTCCTTCAGAAAGGTTTGCAGGGTGGCATCCATCGCGTTCTCCACCTCTTGGATCGTCGTACCCTCTGCCGGAACAGCGGCGATGTTGAAGGTGGTCTGATCCACCGATGTGCCATCATAAGAGGCCATCGTGTAGATCGCGGGGGCATCTGCACCGAATTGCATGGATTTGGCCAGTACCGAGTTCGTCGGTTCTCCGCCCAACAGCTCTGCCAGAACCGTCAGGGCGGCGGCGGATTTCTGATCCCCGGCATTCCGTTCGGGGGCAAGATAGCTGCGCATGACATAGGGCTGTGCCACCCGGGCATCCTTGAACACGATCCGGCGTTCGGCCAATTGCGGCGGTTCCTGCGGACGTTCACGCGGTGGAATGGTCGTGGACGGGCTGAGGGGGCCGAAGTGCCTGGTTGCCAGTTCGCGTACCCCGTCTGGGGTGACATCGCCAGCCACCACGAGGATCGCATTATTCGGTGCATAGAAGGTATGGTAATGGTCCAGCGCATCCTCACGCGACAGGGCCTCCATTTCCGCACGCCAGCCGATCACCGGGCTCTGGTAGGGGCTGTTCAGATATTGCGCGGCGCTCAGCTGCTCCTGAAACAGGGACGATGGGTTGCTGTCCACCCTCTGGCTGCGCTCCTGCAGGATCACCTGCCGTTCGTTGTCTACGATGGGTTGCGACAGATCCAGATTTTCCATCCGGTCCGCTTCCATTGTCAGCATCCGTTCCAGATTATCTGCCGATACGCGCTGGAAATATGCGGTATAATCGTAGGATGTGAATGCATTGTCCGACCCGCCAAGCGCAGAAACGGTGGCCGAAAACTCTCCCGGAGCCATTTTCTGCGTACCCTGGAACATCAGATGCTCCAGGAAATGCGCCACACCGGATTCGCCCGCCTTTTCATCTGCCGAGCCGGTCTTGTACCAGACCATATCGGTGACGATGGGGGCGCGGTGGTCTTCGATCACGACGACCTGAAGCCCGTTATCCAGTGTGAAGTCGGTAATGTCCTGCCCGAATGCAGGGCCACATGACAGGCCCATGACCAGCAGGGCCGGCAAGCGATACGCCATTAACATCCTCCCGTAATGTCGTTGGCCCCACCTGACCTGATGGGGCAGGTAAGGGCAAGCCGACAGCGGGCGGTCTACACGGTTGTGATTATTGATCCACGGGCGGGGCTGCGGGCGTCTGCGTGCCCTGAAGCTGCCAACGCTGCGCTTCGGCCTGCGGATTCAGCATCTGGTCGTCATAAACCCGGTAATAGGTCGTATTGCGGAACACGCGCTCCAGCAGGCTGCCGCGATTTTCATTGCGGAATTCCGCGTCCTCGACAGCCAGTTCCGGGCGGATTGCCGCCTCATTCCCGTAGCGGGCCGCTGCGGTCAGAAGCGCCGCATCGGTTGACGATGCGCTGCGGGCGTTCGGATTGCCCCCGAGGGCTGCGATCGCATCCCCCCGTGGATCAAGCTCGGTCCGGTTGACGCCGCCGGGGGTGGGGGCGGGCAGGTCATTCAACGACGGAGGCATTTCCAGCGGTTTGTGCGGCACAACCGAAAATTCATCCGGCCCGTTGCTGGTTGATTTGATGCGTACCAAATCAGGATCACCGCCACCGCAGGCAGTCAGGGCAAAAAGCGCCATCCCTGCCAGTGCAAATGCGCCACGCGCTGCCTGCATCCCTGCCTCCATCAGCTTACTAATCCCGTCTGTAGCCTAAAGCCCCAGTCAGGTCACGTGCTCTTTCGGACACGTTTTTTCGGTGGCTTCGGTTCGCCGGTAAAGACCACGAGACCGATTGCCCCCAAGAAAATGGCGATATCGGCCACGTTGAAGGCATAGGGATTGTCGATCCCGCAGCACGACATATTCAGAAAATCCGCCACTGCCCCATACAGCAAACGATCGATCACATTCCCGAGCGCCCCGCCAATCAGCAGCCCGGCCGAGATCTGTGCCGTCCGGGTGTGGCCCGGTTTGCGCATCCACCACAGCACCCAGCCCGAAATGGACAGGGCAATGATCACCAGAAGCCATTTCGTAACGTTTGCGTCACCGGCGAACAGGCCGAAGTTCATTCCCTGATTCCACGCCATCTGAAATGTCAGGAACGGGGGGATGACCTCGACCCGGCCCACCACGGGCAGGTTCAGCCCGTGGATCACGGCCAGTTTCGACAGCTGATCCAGCACAAAGACGACCAGAGCGGTCAGGCCAAGCAGGCGCATGTCAGTGCCGGAAATGGCGCTGGCCGGTGAAGATCATGGCAAGGCCCAAGCGGTCTGCCGCCTCGATCACCTCGGCGTCGCGCATGGAGCCGCCGGGCTGGATAACGCAGGTGGCCCCTACGCCTGCCAGAACCTCTACCCCGTCGGCAAAGGGGAAGAAGGCATCCGACGCGGCCGAACAGCCCTTGGTCAGCGGGGCGTCAAGGCCCATCGCCTCGGCGGCATCTTCGGCCTTGCGCGCCGCGATACGGGTGGAATCCACCCGGCTCATCTGGCCTGCGCCAATCCCGACGGTGGCGGCATCCTTCACATAGACGATCGCGTTGGATTTCACGTGTTTGGCCACGGTCCATGCGATCAATGCGTCTGCCATCTCGCTTTCGGTCGGCTGGCGCTTGGTCACGACGCGCAGTTCGGGCAGGTCGGCCGTATCCTTGTCCTGCACCAGGAAGCCACCCGCCACCTGCTTGTACGCCAGGCCGGGGGCCTTGGGGTTCGGCAAGTTGCGCGTGGTCAGCAGGCGCAGGTTCTTCTTCTTGGCAAAGACGGCCTTGGCCTCCTCATCGGCACCGGGTGCAATGACCACTTCGGTGAAGATCTCGGTGATCTTTTCCGCCGTGGGGCCGTCCAGCGGCTGGTTCAGCGCAACGATTCCGCCGAAGGCCGAGGTGCGGTCGCAGTCGAATGCGCGCTCATAGGCTTCGGCTAGGGTGGCACCGCGGGCAACGCCACAAGGGTTCGCGTGCTTGATGATGGCAACGGCGGCACCATCCTGCGGGGCAAATTCCGCCACCAGCTCAAACGCCGCGTCGGTGTCGTTGATGTTGTTGTACGAAAGCTCTTTGCCCTGCCACTGTTTGGCGGTTGCGACACCGGCGCGATTGGTGCCGTCGGTGTAGAAGGCGGCGGCCTGATGCGGGTTTTCGCCGTAGCGCAGGTTGGACGCCAGCGTTCCGGCAAAGGCGCGGCGGCGTGGAACCTCGTCCAGTGTCTGTGCCATCCAGCTGGAAACCGCTGCATCATAGGCAGCGGTGCGTGAATAGGCCGTCAGGGCCAGGCGTTGGCGGAAGGCATAGGAGGTTGCGCCGTCATGGGCCTCCATCTCGGCCAGCAGGGCCTCATAATCCTCCACATCGGTAACCACGTTGACGAAGCGGTGGTTCTTGGATGCGGCACGGATCATGGCGGGGCCGCCGATGTCGATATTCTCGATGCAATCGTCGTAGCTGCCGCCACGGGCCACGGTGGCCTCGAACGGATAGAGGTTCACGACCAGAAGGTCGATCGGCTCGATGCTATGGGCGGCCATGGCCAGCAGATGCTCGTCATCGTCGCGCAGGGCGAGAAGGCCACCATGCACATTCGGGTGCAGCGTTTTCACGCGGCCGTCCATCATTTCGGGGAATCCCGTAATCTCGGACACATCCTTGACCGGAAGGCCGGCAATGCGCAGGGCATTGGCGGTGCCGCCGGTGGAGATCAGCTCGATCCCCCGTGCGTGCAACGCTTTTGCGAGGTCCAGAAGCCCGGTCTTGTCCGAAACAGACAAGAGCGCGCGCCCAATGTATACGAGGTCAGTCATTTCAGACTCCTGAATCATGCGGCCGTTCAGCGGATGGCACGGGAGGTACCCTCTGTCTTCGCCAAGGTCCAGTCGAAGCGGGCCGGAAAGTCATCAAAGCTGTGACTAAGCACGATTCTTGTCGGATGGGGTACAATCAGAACGGGGTGGGATGCGGTGAAGACCCAGATTTCGCCGTTCGGCAGGGCCAGCCTGACGCCCGTTTGGTCAACCTCCACTCCCAGATCGGGGGCAAGGGGAAATTGCACGGCAAGCCGCAGCGGCAACCGTCGGCGGGCGCGGCGCTGCAGTTTGGCGGTTCGCGGCTCTATCAGGTCGGTGCCCTGTAGTGCGCTGCCATCGGCGGACAGGGTGATGCTGCGGTGCTGCGCCAGCCCGGCCTTCTGCCAGCCATCCTGTCGTGCGGCAATCCGGTAGGGTGTGGCCAGAACATCGCTGAGGGCATCCGGGCCAAGCGGCACACTGGGAAGCTGTATCTCTGCCATCGCCTCCGGTGTGGCAATGATGACGGGGTGGCGGCAGCTGCTCATCTCGAAGGGGAGCGCGCCCTTCAATCGCTGGATCACCGTGGTGCGTCCGCGTGCCAGCCGGGCAAAACCGCTCATGGGGGCCTGGGTCGTTCCCCGCAGGGCAGCCAGAACAAGCGCGGCGTCCATCCGCTCGGGATCGCCGCCGTCCCCTCCGGCCAACCGGGACATCGTGCCGTCAGGATGCCGCAGCGCGCGCAACGTGGTGCCGATGCGTGTGATGGACTCGGTCAGGAACAGGTCGGGGCAGGCGGTCCGCAGGCACAGCAGCAGCGACAGAACCTCGGGCAGGTCGGGGATTGCGGGGCAAGGCGCCTTTGCCAGTGTTGCCTCGACCGTCTGCGTGTCGGGGATCAGGTGCGGCAGATCCAGGGCGCGGCCAACGATGGCCAGCCCCGCCAGGGCCTGAAGGCGGGGCAGGCCGTTCGGCGCTGCCGCCCATCGTCGGGCAAGGTAGCGCGCCTGATGCCCCAGTGCGGCCATTGCGGCAGGCGGCACCCCCCGTGGATGGACAAAGCGGGCATTGACGATCCAGTGCAGCAGCCGCAACCCCGTAACATCGGGGGTCCAGCCTGTGCCGTTGCCCCAAAGAGAGAGCCATTCCTCGGTGGCGCTGGCAGCCCGCCGTCCGGCAGCCTCATCCCCCAGGGCCGCAAGGTCGGACAGCCATGCAAAGGTTTGCACATGGGCGCCATGCCAGACGGGACTGGCGCAAAGCTCGGCCCCGCGGACGGCATTGCCGCCCATCGGCAGATCCCGCATCGGATTCAGTATCTGCGGGGTCGGGCCACCTCTGCTGCGCCATACCGCCAACCGGTCCCCGAGACCGTTTTTCCCTGCCCTTTCGGTCACACCCAATGATCCCCACGTCCAGAATGGACCAAGGATAACCGCGACTTGGCAGTCTGTCACCGCAAAGGATGGCTTATTTGGTCAGGGCCACCATGAAAAACCCGTCCATTCCGCCCTTGTCGGCCCACAGGTCGGGGCGCAGACGCAAGCCGCCGGCTTCGGTGATCCAGGCCGGATCGATGCCTGCCATATCCGGGCGCAGTACGCGCAGATCGGGATGGCGCTCCAGCGCGGCGGCCAATTGCCCTTCGCCCTCCTCGGGGAAAAGAGAGCAGGTGCAGAACACCAGCCGCCCGCCCGGGGCCAGCAATGTCAGGGCGTGGTCGATCAGTTTCGCCTGCAGGGGAACGAGGGTGGCCAGTTCCTCGCCCGTTTTGACAAAGGGCAGGTCGGGGTGCCGCCGGATCGTGCCGCTGGCCGAACAGGGGGCATCCAGCAGGATCGCATCGAACGGCCCGCCGGCGTAGGTCAGCACATCGGTCGCAATGACCTCGGCCGTCAGCCCGGTACGGGTCAGGTTGGCCGAAAGGCGTTTGAGGCGCGGGCCGGAAATGTCGATGGCCGTGACCTTGGCGCCGGCATCGGCCAATTGCATCGTCTTGCCACCGGGGGCCGCGCAGAAGTCGGCGATGTTCTCGTCCGCCTTGGGGGCCAAAAGGCGGACAGCCATTGCCGCCGCGGCATCCTGCACCCACCAATCGCCCGTCTCGTAGCCGGGCAGCGCGGAAATCTGGGCGCCTGCATCAAGGCGCAGGCTGCCTGTGGGAAGGGCAGTGCCTTCGGGCACGGCCGCCGCGTCCGATTTCAGCGTCAGATCCACCGGCGGGGCCGATGCATGGACGGATTCAATGGCGGCAACCGCCTCGCGCCCCCAGGCATGGACAAGGGGTTGGCGCAACCAGCGCGGAAGACGTTGGGGAGGCATCCCGTCAAACGTCACACCTTCGGCGGAAACCGAACGCAGCACGGCATTGGCAAAGCCCGCCTGATGTGCCGTTTTCCGTCCATGACGTACAATATCCACGGCGGCATTCACAGCACCATGCGCAGCGGCTCCGTCTACGGCCATTTCGACCACTGCCAGCCGCAGTGCGTTTTGTACCAGACGGGGCGGGGCACGGCGGACATGCGGTTCCAGCAAGCGGTCCGCCTGTTCCAGATGGCGCAATGTCAGCGTGACCAGGCGCTGAGCGCGGGCACGCTCGGACGGCGGTAGCGCATCCATCGGCCCGTTGGGCAGGGTCATCAGTTGCGACAGCATTTCCCCCTCGGACAGCACTGCCCCCAGAAGTTGTACCGCCGCATGCCGCGCGCGAAAGCCTTCGACCGCCATGGCGCGTCCCCTTGTTCCCGTGGTTTCCTGCGGTATATCAGCCTTACCCCCCGAAACAAGGAGGCCGCGATGACCGACCAAATTCTACCGCCCGCCGCACAACGCGCGCTGGCCGAAGCTGCGGAGCGCCGCGCCGAGGCGGATCGTGCCGCACAATTGCCGACCGAGCTTGGAGGGCGCGAGGGCCCCGAACCCGTCCGCTATGGCGACTGGGAGAAAAAGGGCCTCGCCATCGACTTCTGAGGGCCGGGGCCTGTGGGGTTCACAGGCCCAGCACATCCGACATGGTGTAGATGCCCGGCTTCTGCTGCTGGCCCCAAAGGGCTGCCTTCAGCGCGCCCCGGGCAAAAATGCCACGATCATTGGCAATATGGCGCAGGACCAGCCGTTCGCCTTCGCCGGCGAAGATCACGTCATGCTCGCCTACGATGGACCCGCCCCGGATAGAGGAAAATCCGATATCACCCGTTGTGCGTGCCCCGGTGATGCCGTCACGCCCGGAATCGCGCACATCCTGAAGCGCAACGCCGCGCCCCTCGGCCGCCGCTTCGCCCAGCATCAGGGCCGCGCCGGACGGGGCATCGACCTTGGCGCGGTGATGCGCCTCCACAATTTCGATATCCCAATCGGCATCAAGCGCAGCGGCGACCTTTCGGGTCAGCCCCAGCAGAAGGTTAAGTCCAAGGCTGGTATTGCCGGATTGCACGATGACCGCATGGCGGCCTGCCGCCTCCAGTTTGGCCAGATGCGCGGGGGTGAAGCCTGTCGATCCGCAAACATGCACGGCGCGGGCCTGTGCGGCCAATGCGGCAAACTCCACCGAGGCATCGGGTGTGGTGAAATCGAGAACGCCCTGTGCTGTTGCAAAGGCTTCCAGCGGGTCATCGGTCGCGATGATGCCGACAGGGGCGCCGCCCATCGCCACGCCCACATCCTGACCGGCCCAATCGTGCCCCTTGCGTACGACCGCACCTGTCAGCCGCGCATGATCGGAGGCCAGCGCGGCCGCGATCAGCAGCCTGCCCATGCGACCCGCTGCCCCTGTTACCACCAGTCCGGGAAGTTCGCCCATCTGATCCTCCATGCTTTTGCTGTGGTGGTAACGCGCGTGGATCTGTTGCGAAACCCCCGCATTGCGAAGCGCGGACAAAAGCCTTACATCGCGAAGCATGGCACGTAATTCGCAATCCGCAGGCTCCGGCCCATCACAACGTCAACTTCGGGTGGGGGAACTCATCCGCCGCGTCCTTTCGGACGTGCTGAACAGGGGTGAGGTTCATGACCCCGACCTGACCTCCGTGTCGATCACGGTGGGCGAGGTTTCGGTATCCAACGATCTGAAGATCGCCACGGTCTATGTCATGCCCCTTGGCGGCGGTGAGGTGCAGGCGATCATCGCGGCACTGGCCCGCAACAAGGGCGAATTGCGCCATCGTGTTGCCAAGGAAATGACATTGAAATTCGCGCCCGACCTGCGGTTCCGCGCGGACGAGACGTTCGACCGGCTGGATGAAACGCGCCGCCTGTTTGCCGACGAACGGGTGCAGCGCGATATTCAGGCCGAGGATGGCGATGAAACATAGGCTGCTCGCAGCCCTGACGGCATTCTTCATGCCTGTCGCCGCCCATGCCTCATGCGACATGATGGCGTTCGAGGGGCGGGATTTCGCGGTATGCGAAGCAAATGCCTCGGATGATGTGCGCGTGTTCCAGACGGCCCCCGACGGGCGGACCTATGGCAGCTTTACCCGTGTGGACAATGCATTGAAGGCCGAGGGCAAGACCCTCGGCTTTGCCATGAATGCAGGTATGTACCACCCCGATCGTAGCCCCGTCGGGCTGCTGATCGAGGATGGTCAGCAAAGGGCGCGTCTGGTGACGGGGGCCTCCGACGGCAATTTCGGGCTGCTTCCGAACGGCGTGTTCTGCATCGGGGATCGGTTTTCGGTTGTGGAAACGCGTGCCTATGCCGCCGATCCACCCCGGTGCCGTTTTGCCACGCAATCCGGGCCGATGCTGGTGATCGACGGGGCGCTGCATCCGCGGTTTCTTCCTGACAGCACCTCGCGCCATATTCGCAACGGGGTAGGGGTCAGCGCGGACGGGCAGAAGGCATGGTTCGTCATGTCATCGGACTATGTGACGTTCGACGAATTCGGACGCTTTTTCAGGGACGGACTGGAAACCCCGAATGCGCTGTATTTCGACGGTTCCATTTCGCGCCTTTATTCCCCCGATCTGGGGCGGAGCGATATCGGGTTTCCATTGGGTCCGATCGTCGGATTGGCCATTCCCCGTTGACCATGTCGGGTCGGGTGATGTAGCACCCGGCCTTTCGCCAGACGGAGATTTTGGGATGGGCAGGAAACGCAAGGGCCGCGCGGTATCGGGTTGGCTTGTGGTCGACAAGCCTGCGGGCATCACCTCTACCTCTGTGGTGAACAAGGTACGTTGGGCCCTGGGCGCGCAAAAGGCCGGCCATGCGGGAACGCTTGATCCCGATGCGACCGGGGTTCTGGCCGTGGCACTGGGCGAGGCGACGAAGACCGTCCCCTACATTACCGATGCGCTAAAATGCTATCGTTTCATGGTGCGGCTGGGTCAGGCCACGACCACGGATGATGCCGAGGGGCCAGTGATTTCGGAATCCGGCATCCGCCCTGATGATGCTGCGATCGAGGCGGCGCTGGCCGCCTTTCGCGGAGAGATCCAGCAGGTGCCACCGCAGTTTTCCGCGGTAAAAGTGGATGGCGAGCGTGCCTATGACATTGCCCGCGGTGGTGAGGAAATGGATCTGGCTGCCCGCCCCCTGTGGGTCGAAAGCCTGACCATGATCGCCCGCCCCGATGCCGATCATGTAGAGCTGGAGATGGTCTGCGGCAAAGGCGGTTACGTCCGCTCCATCGCCCGCGATCTGGGGGCGGCGCTTGAATGCTTTGGCCATGTGGCATGGCTGCGTCGGACATGGTCAGGCCCGTTCACTGCCGAGGGCGGGATCAGCATGGAAGAGATCGAACGGCTGGCGCAGACGCCCGAGCTTGATGCCCATATCAGGCCGCTGGAGATCGGTCTGGCCGATTTGCCCGAACTGCAGGCGACACCCGAAGGTGCCGCGCGTTTGCGGAACGGCAATCCGGGCATGGTATTGACCGGCGCGGAATACGGCGACGAGGCATGGGCCAGCTATGAGGGGCGTGCGCTGGCCGTCGGCATCTACAAGGCGGGTGAGCTGCACCCCAGCCGGGTGTTCGTGCAGTGATATCGCGTACCTTCGTGAAGGGCGATGCGCCCTCCACAGCCGTCTATTCAGATGATGAGGCCTATCGTTTCCTGCTGACGCGGACATGGGACGAGGGGGGCAAGCGGGTGCTGTTCATCATGCTCAACCCCTCTACCGCGACCGAGGCGCAGAATGATCCGACGGTGGAGCGGTGCGAACGGCGGGCGCGGACGCTGGGATTCGGGGCCTTTCGCGTGTGCAACATCTTTGCATGGCGCGATACGGATCCCAAGAAGATGCGCGCCGCCGCTGATCCGGTTGGTGCGGAAAATGATGCTGCCATCGCCGAAAGCGCGCTTTGGGCCGATACCATCGTATGCGCATGGGGGACGCATGGCGCCTTCATGAACCGGGGTGCGCAGGTAGAGGCGGTCCTGCGGGCAACGGGCAGGCCGCTCTATCACCTCGGGTTGTCGCAGGCGGGGCACCCGAAACATCCGCTTTATATCGGATATGCGGTGCAGCCCGTTCTCTGGGTTTAACGGGTCAGGATCACCTGAGTCAGAACGGCCGCGTAGAATATGGCCGTTCCGGCCACCACGAAAATATGCCAGATCGTACGGTGGAACGGCATGTTGTGGCGCAGGTAGAACAGCGTGCCCAAGGTATATGTCAGCCCCCCGGCCACAATCAGCGTCAGAACGGGTTTGGTCATTGTGGCAAAGAGCGGCCAGCCGGCCACAACGCCGATCCACCCCATGGCGATGTAGAGGGTGAAACCCACCCATTCGAACCTGTTCGGTGCGGCGACCTTCAGCACCACGCCCGCAATTGCGGCGATCCACAAAAGCAGCATCAAGGCGATTTCGGCAGCCCCTGACAGCATGACAAAGGCGGTATAGGTGCCGGCGATCTTCAGGTAGATTGCCGAATGGTCCATCCGCTTCAGCGTGCCGCACCATTCGGGGGCACGGATGATGTTGTAAAGCCCCGAGCAGAGGAACATCGCGATCATCGTCGCGCCATAGATGGAGGTGCCGAGGATCGGCCAGACCTCGGGGCGCAGAATGGCGGTCATCGTGACCAGTACGGGAACGGCAATCAGCGACAGGACAACGCCCAGCACATGCACCGTTGCATCGCTGATCCATTCGGTGCGGGAATAAACAGTTCGGCGGGATGTAAGCATGACCTGACAGTATGGCGTTCGTCATGGCCCGTAAACTCATATTCCCGAATGAATTCAGGTAATAAAGTTACGGGTTGATGGGATATATCGTCATCATTATAACCCATATAGGGATCAAACCGGAGGTTTCCATGTCCAATGCTCGTTTTGACAAATCAAAACTGCCCAGCCGTCATGTGACAGAGGGACCATCCCGCGCGCCGCATCGCAGTTATTTCTATGCCATGGGAATTTCCGAGGAGGAAATCCACCAGCCATGGGTGGGGGTGGCGACCTGCTGGAACGAAGCGGCCCCATGCAACATTGCCCTGAACCGTCAGGCACAATCCGTGAAGATGGGGGTGAAAAAAGGGGGCGGCACCCCCCGTGAATTCACCACCATCACCGTGACCGACGGTATCGCCATGGGGCATGAGGGGATGCGCTCCTCGCTCGCCTCGCGGGATGCGATCACGGATACGGTCGAGCTGACGATGCGCGGGCATTGCTATGACGCGCTGGTAGGATTGGCAGGATGTGACAAGTCCCTGCCGGGCATGATGATGGCGATGGTGCGGCTGAACGTGCCAAGCGTTTTCGTATATGGCGGCTCCATCCTGCCGGGTAAGCTGAACGGCAAGGATGTGGTTGTGCAGGACGTATTCGAGGCGGTGGGCAAGCACGCTGCCGGCACCATGTCCGATGCCGAGCTGCAGATTCTGGAGCGGGTGGCCTGCCCCTCGGCCGGCGCCTGCGGCGGGCAGTACACCGCCAACACGATGGCCTGCGTGTCCGAGGCGATCGGCCTTGCCCTGCTGAATTCGTCAGGGGCGCCTGCACCTTATGAATCACGTGACCAATATGGGGATTTCTCCGGTCAGGCTGTGATGAAGCTGATCGAGAGGAACATCCGCGCACGGGATGTGGTAACCCGCAAGGCGCTGGAGAATGCCGCGCGCGTCGTGGCCTGTACCGGCGGTTCCACCAATGGCGGTCTGCACCTTCCGGCCATCGCCCATGAAGCGGGGATCGATTTCGACCTGTTCGATGTATGCGAGATCTTCCGCGATACCCCCTACTTTGTGAACCTGCGTCCGGGCGGAGAGTATGTGGCGAAGGATCTGTTCGAGGCTGGCGGCGTGCCGGTGGTGATGAACGAGCTGGCACGGGCCGGACTTCTGCACCTTGATTGCCTAACCGCCTCGGGAGAGGAATTGGGCGATGCCCTGGGCCGCATCACGCATGAACCGGATGGAAAGGTGATCCATTTCATCGATGCACCGATCACAAAGACCGGCGGTGTCGTGGGGCTGAAGGGTAATCTGGCGCCCGAAGGGGCCATCGTGAAGGTGGCGGGCATGACCGAGGCCGAACAGGTATTTACCGGTCCTGCCCGTGTATTCGAATCCGAGGAAGAGGCGTTCGAGGCTGTCCAGAACCGTCGCTACGCGGAGGGGGATGTGATCGTGATCCGCAACGAAGGCCCCGCGGGCGGCCCGGGAATGCGCGAGATGCTGTCCACCACGGCGGCGCTATCGGGGCAGGGAATGGGCAAGAAGGTGGCATTGATCACCGACGGGCGTTTTTCCGGCGCGACGCGCGGCTTCTGCGTGGGGCATGTGGGGCCGGAGGCCGCGCACGGCGGGCCGATTGCCCTGCTGCGGGACGGGGACATGATTACCCTGAATGCCGTGACCGGAGAATTGTCTGTCGATCTGAGCGATGACGAATTGCGCCACCGCCATGGGGCATGGACCGGGCCCAAGCCTACGGATTATGAATCGGGCGCGTTGTGGAAATATGCGCGACTTGTGGGCGGCGCACGATATGGTGCGGTAACGCATCCGGGCGCAAAGGCCGAAACCCATGTCTATATGGACCAATAGTGCAGCTTTCCTGCTTCTTTCCACCGCAGTGGCCCAGGCGGCTGCGGTGGAGGTTGCAGCCCCCGACGGTTTTTGCGTGGCCGAGGGTACGATCGAAGAGCGGGTCCTGATCCGGCCCTGCGAGGAAGCCGATGCACCGGACATTCTGCTGACGGCCCTGGCCGGCGCCGAGGGCAGTGCCGCTGCCCTGTCCGACACGATTGAGGCGGTTCAATGGATCTCCTCGCCACAGGGGCGGGCGGCAATGTCGGCGAACAACCGGGCCGAAGATATCTCTATACTGGAGCTGAGCAGCCGGGGTTCGGCGCTGGTCATGCTGGTGCGGGATGCCGGGCTGGCAGAGCCGGGATGGCGGGTTCTGGTGCCTTTGCAGGACCGGCTGGTGACGCTGACCGTGACCGGGGAAATCGGCCTGAATCCTGCGGCTGGCCGTACCCTGACAGAGAATTTTCTGGCTGCGATGGTGCAAAAAAACAAGTGATCACATCCTTTTTACGGGATTGCACAGTGGGAGGATTCGCGCAAAGACTTTGAAGGGCAAGCTTGGAGGGTTCGTGTGACGCAGAGTCAGCATCGTGACGGCAAGATCGAAGGCTTTTTGCACCGCCGTGTGATTGCCGGGTGGACGCGTGCGGCCAGTCAGGCGGATACCACCCCGCCCGAGCGTCTGATGGCCTTGCGGAAACGTGCTACGGCATTGCGCACGCAACTGGACCGGCTGATTGCAACGGCCGACCGTCGGGCGCTGGCGGATCAGCCTATTCCGCGCCCCTTGGGGACGGATTGGTCGTGGCGGCCGGAGCTGTGGACGGGGGATGCCATTTCGGCAGGCCTTGCCCTGCGGTCCCATGACAAGCTGGCAGGGGATGTCACGCTGTTCCACGATTGTCCTGCCGAAGAAGTGGGCGTGCGCCAGATACGGCGCCCGAACGGGCAATATGCCTTGCAGATGGATGTCTTCTCCTTTCAAGGCAGCTTCATGTCGCTTGCGATCGAACTGCCGGAAGAGGCTGTTCAGGGATTGCTGCGCAAGCACCTGATCTGCCTGACGGTCGATGTCGAGGAAGAGCGTCCGTCGCGCATATCGGCACGGCTGAATGTACAGCATGGCCCGAATACCGAACAGGTTGTGCGTGAACTGTGGTACGAAGACGGAATCCTTCAGGCGGAATTCGATCTGGCCTATACCAACATGAACGAGGCACGGGTCGAGAAGATCTGGCTGGATCTGATTTTCGAGGATCCGCGGATGAATTGTATCGTATTGAAAGACCTGACACTTACACGACGGCCCCGGGCGGAGATTTGATATGGTGACACTGGTTCAGGAAGGCTGGCACGCCGGCACGTGGCACGGGGTTCTGCATGGCGCAGAGGATGATCCGGGCATTCATGTCGTCCATCGCGGAGAACTGCTGGAGAACATCAGCGTCATGCCCGAGGGGGAGGGTGTTCACCGTATTTCCGTGCCGGTTCCCGTGGAATTGCTGGATGACGGAATGCACACGTTCCTGATCCGGCTGGAGGATGGCACGGTGGCCGGGCATTTCAATATTGCGACCACCAGCCCCGATCAAAGCGACATGCAGGCCGAACTTGCAGCGCTCCGGGCGGAACTGGACCTGTTGCGGCGTGCTTTTCGGCGTCACTGCATGGAAACTTTGTCCTGAAGTGAAGGTGTAGGTGACGACGGTATCGCAGCGTGCTAGCTGCGGTATATGGAACAGCTCCCTTCAAAAGCGCAGATCCTTGAATGGATCGCAGATCATCCGACCCAAAGCTCCAAGCGCGAGATCGCGAAGGCGTTCGGTATCAAGGGCAGTGCCCTTCGTATCGAGCTGAAGCGTCTGCTGAAGGATATGGAGGGTGAAGGCACACTTGCCAAATCCAAGCGCGTCTATCGTGATGCCGCAGGCCTGCCGCCCGTTTCCGTGCTGAAGGTTCTGGCCCCCGATGCCGCGGGCGATCTGTTTGCCGAACCGCTGGATTGGGACGGGCAGGGTACGGCGCCACGCATCCTTATGCAGACGCGCGCCTCCGATGCCCTGGGGGAGGGAGACAAGATCCTTGCCCGCCTGGAGCAGGTGGAGGATGAGGATCATGCCTATGTCGGGCGTTTGATCCGCAAGATCGGATCGAACCCGCTGCGAATTCTCGGGGTTTTCCGGGCCGCTTCCGAAGGCGGGCGGATCGTGCCGATCGACAAGAAGCAGGATAAGGAGTGGATCGTCGGATCGCAGGATACCGATGGTGCGCGGGATGGTGAACTGGTGGAGGCCGAGCAATCCGGCCCCAAGCGTATGGGATTGCCGCGTGCGCGGATCTTGGCCCGTCTGGGCGATCCTTCGGCCCCTCGGGCCATTTCGCTGATCGCGATCCACCAGCATGGAATCCCCGATCATTTCCCCGATGCAGTGGTGGCGGAGGCGGATGCCGCCCGCCCCGCGCCGATGGGGGCGCGGACAGATTTGCGCGATCTGCCTCTGGTCACGATCGACCCTGCCGATGCCCGTGACCATGATGATGCCGTCTTTGCCGAGGCGGGCCCCGGGGGTACCCATATCGTCTGGGTCGCGATTGCCGATGTGGCACATTATGTCACGCCCGGTTCGCAGCTGGACCGCGAGGCGCGGCGCCGCGGCAATTCCACCTATTTCCCCGACCGTGTCGTTCCGATGCTGCCGGATACGCTGTCGGGCGATCTGTGCTCGCTACACGAGGGGGTGGAACGTCCTTGCCTTGCGGTGCGGATGACACTGGATGCCGAGGGCAACAAGATCGACCATCGTTTCGTTCGCGGAATGATGCGGTCCATCGCCAGCCTGACCTATGGAGAGGTGCAGGCCGCGCAGGATGGGGCCCCGTCGGATCGTGTGGCCCCCATGATGGAGAGGATTATCACGCCGCTGTATGATGCCTATGCCGCCGCCAAGGCCGCGCGGGAACGTCGTCAGCCGCTGGATCTGGACCTGCCGGAACGGCGGATCGAATTGACCGAGGACGGCAAGGTGTCTTCCGTCAACTTTCGCGAACGGCTGGATGCGCACCGCCTGATCGAGGAATTCATGGTGCTGGCCAATGTCGCCGCCGCCGAGGAACTGGTGCGCCTGAAACAGCCGTTGCTGTTCCGCGTGCATGAAGAGCCCAGCCCGGACAAGCTGGAATCGCTGCGCGAGGTGGCGCAGGGCGCAGGCTTTACCCTGGCCAAGGGGCAGGTGCTGAAAACCGCGCATCTCAACCGCCTGTTGTCGCAGGCAGAGGGAACGGATTACGATGAGCTGATGAATATCAGCACCCTGCGGTCCATGACGCAGGCCTATTATTACCCGGAAAACTTCGGGCACTTCGGTCTGGCGCTGCGCAATTATGCGCATTTCACCTCTCCCATCCGGCGCTATTCAGACCTGATCGTGCATCGGGCGCTGATTTCGGGGCACGGTTGGGGCAAGGATGGCTTGTCTGCCTTTGATACCGAAAATCTGGGCGAGACGGCCAAACAAATCTCGGATACCGAACGCCGGTCCATGACGGCAGAGCGTGATACAAACGACCGCTATCTGGCTGCCTGGTTGTCGGAGCGGATCGGGGCTGAATTTGCAGGCCGGATTTCCGGGGTGCAGCGGTTCGGCCTGTTCATCAAACTGGATGAAACCGGTGCGGACGGACTGATCCCGGTCCGGTCGCTGGGGCATGAATTCTTCCATTTCGATGCCGATGCGCAATCGCTGGTCGGCAGCGATTCGGGACTGACTTTGGCCATCGGCCAGCGCGTGCGCGTGCGCCTGACCGAGGCGACGCCGGTCACGGGGGGGCTTTTGCTGGAATTGCTGGATGTCGAGGGGGATCCCTTGCCCCGTCGCAGCCAGCGCAAAGGGCGCTTTGCTCCGCGAAAACCCGCCAAGCTGGAGCGGAAACGGCGTGTGATCCGCAAACGGTCCTAACCCCGCGCTTCACGGATCGGTGCGGAATCGTTACACTCGGTTCAACGAATAAAAAACCGAGCGGTAAGATCATGCGGAATATCCTTTTGTCGGCCAGCGCTCTTGTGCTTCTGACGGCCTGCGCCGGCCCCGGCGCGGGCAATGTCACCTCCTCGCCCCGTCCGGTGTCCGCACCAATCCAGGGGCCGGGCACGGATGCGGGCCTTCAGGCGTGGATTGCCGATTTCCGGCCACGGGCCACGCGGGCGGGCATCAGCCCCGCCACCCTGAACACGGCATTTGCCGGCGTGCATTACAATTCGGAAGTGGTATCGCTGGACGGTCGCCAGTCGGAATTCACCAAGACCATCTGGGATTACCTTGCCGGGGCAGTCAATGCCAACCGGATCGAACAGGGGCGGGCGATGCTGGCGCGCTATGCCACGACGCTTGACGGGATTGAGGCCCGTTATGGTGTGGACAAGGAGGTCGTTGTTGCGATCTGGGGCATGGAATCCAACTTTGGCGGCAATCGCGGACGCACGCATCTGATCGAGAGCCTTTCAACCCTTGCCTATCACGGCCGTCGTGGCGAATTCTTCGAGGCGCAACTGATCGATGCGTTGAAGATCGTGCAGGCCGGCGATGTTACCCCCGACAATCTGGTCGGAAGCTGGGCCGGTGCGATGGGCCATACGCAATTCATGCCATCGTCGTTCCTTGAATATGCCGTGGATTACAACGGCGACGGGCGGCGTGATATCTGGTCCGACGATCCGACCGACGCGCTGGCGTCCACCGCCAATTATCTTGCACGGTCAGGGTGGCAGCGAGGCGGCCAGTGGGGGATGGAGGTCGTCCTGCCGCAGGGCTTCGATTACACACAGATCGGCAAATCCATCACCAAGCCTTCGGGAACATGGGCAGCGCAGGGCGTGCGTTCGGCTGATGGCCGTACCATTCCGGCGGGTGAAGGCTCTATCCTGCTGCCAGGTGGGGCCAAAGGCGCGGCTTTCCTGATCCAGAACAACTTCCACGCAATCGAGCGGTATAACGCGGCAGACAGCTATGTGATTGCCGTCGGGCATCTTGCCGACCGTTTGCGCGGCCTTGGTCCGCTACGAAATATTCCCACAAACCCCGAACCGGCGCTAAGCCGGGCCGAACGGGTCGAGCTGCAGGAACGGCTGACACGCGCCGGGTATGATACCCAAGGGGCAGACGGGCGGATCGGCCCCAATACGACCAAGGCGATTTCGGCCTATCAGCGTCAGGCCGGCCTGATTCCGGATGGATTTGCCAGCCCCGCGCTCTTGGCGTCGCTGCGTTAACCGCAGCGCACTTCGGTGATGATGCTTTCCCGATCGGTCTGGATGTTCAGCCGTTCGGGATTGAAATCCAGCGTTACCGGCTGGTTGGGGCGCAGGATTCGCGTCAGACGGGGCAGATCCATGCCCGACATGGCGCTGGTCGGCTGCCCCACCAGTGTCTGAAAGGCGTCCGGATCGCAGACCGCCGCCTGCACTTGCGGTTCCGGTTCCCGGTTGCAGGCCACGATGCCGAGTACAATGCCGATCCCCATGGCTATCCGCGTGGTTCGTGTCATATCCCGTCCTCCTTTATTTGCAGGAAATAGCGGTGTCCTTGGATACGGCAACTGGCACCCTGCGCAATGCCTGTTAAAGTATCCCGAAATAAGGAGGCTTCATGCCCGAAGATCGCGCCCCCCGCTTGTGTGTTCTGATCGACGCCGACAATGTGCCCGCGCATTACGCAGCGGCCATTTTCGAAGAGGTCGCATCGCTGGGAGAGGCCTCTGTGCGCCGGATCTATGGCGACTGGTCATCGTTGCGGCTGAAGGGATGGGCCGAAAAGGTCGCGCATCTGGGCTTGGTGGCCGATCAACAGTTTTCCAATACGCGGGGTAAGAATGCCTCCGATATCGGGTTGGTGATCGCGGCCATGGATTTTCTGCATTCCGGCCTGTTCGACGGTTTTGTGCTGGTCAGTTCCGACAGTGATTTCACCCGGTTGGCAGCGCGCATCCGCGAACAGGGGCTGGATGTGTACGGGATCGGTGAAAAAAAGACGCCCGAGGCGTTTCGCATGGCGTGCAAGCGGTTCATCTATGTTGAGAACATGACATCACGGGAGCCGGACGAACCCGAAGAAACGCCGGCCATTGCCCGCCCTGCCAAAGAGGCCCCCGCCAATGCCATCCCGCTGATCGCAGCGGCGATGCGCGCCATCGATCCGGAGGGGGAATGGTATTCACTCGGCCAGATCGGGCAATATATCACCCAGGCAAACCCCGATTTCGACACGCGGACCTACGGGGCGGCAAAACTCTCGGATCTGGTCCGCAAGGTCAGCCGGTTCGAGGTGGTTCTGGGAGAGGGTGGCCAGCTTCTGGCGCGCGACATCGCATAGGAAAAGGCGCCCCGCAGGGGGCACCCTCCGGGCAGCTCAGGCGAAGTAGTCGCGCAGGATACGACCGTAAACGGATTTGAGCTTGGTGATATCGGACACGCGCACACGTTCATCAACGGCGTGCATGCGGTGCCCGACCAGTCCGAATTCCACCACCGGGCAATGGTTCTTTACAAAACGCGCATCCGATGTGCCGCCCGAGGTCGAAGGGGCAGGCGCGACGCCCGTTTCCGCCTGAACCGCCTTGGCGACCAGTTCGGTCAATTCACCGGGCGGGGTAGCAAAGCTTTCACCGCCGATGGTCGGGGTCATGGCGATAGAAACCCCTGTCGCTTCCTCTATCTCGGCTGTGACGGCGGCGATACGGGCGGTCAGGCTTTCGCCCGTATGAATGTCATTGAACCGGATGTTGACGGTGGCCCGCGCCTCGGCCGGAACCACATTGGTGGCCGGATTGCCGACATCGAAGGTGACTGTGGCAAGGCTGGACGCATCGAATTGGGCGTTCCCCTCATCCAGCGGCGTTTCCTCAAGCCGCGCGATCAGGCGCGCCAAGGCGGCCACGGGGTTTTTGGTGCGGTGGGGATAGGCCACATGGCCCTGCACGCCGCGCGCGACGAACCGTAGCGTCAGCGATCCACGACGGCCCACCTTCATCATGTCGCCCATGACCTCGGGGCAGGTCGGTTCGCCCACGAGGCAATCGGTCATCCGTTCGCCGGTCGTAGCCATCCAGTCGAGGATCGCCACCGTTCCATGTTCGGCCGAAGCTTCCTCATCCCCGGTCAGGGTCAGGATGATGGAGCCCTCGGGCGGTGTTTCCTTCACGAAATCGATGGCGGCGGCGGCAAAGGCGGCCACACCCGATTTCATGTCCGTGGCCCCGCGGCCATATAGCCAGTCCCCGTCGATGATGCCGCCAAAGGGATCATAGGTCCATGCGTCGGCATCGCCCACGGGCACCACATCTGTATGTCCGTTGAAGCCGAACGTCCGGTTTGCACCCTTGCGACCCCAGCGGGCAAAAAGATTGCTGATGCCGCCCCGATCCACCCGTGTGCATTCAAAACCGGCATCCGACAGCAATTGCTGCATCAGGACCAGTGCCCCGCCTTCGTCCGGTGTGACCGATGGGCAGCGGACAAGGTCAACGGTCAGGGCGACGGGATCAATGGTCATGGGGGCCTCAGTCGTAAAAGGGGGTCATCTGCGCAACGATGACCGAATTCTCGGCCAAAGCGCGATCCATCAGGGCGCGTTCTTCGGGGTCGATCTCGTCCCCGTTCTTTTCACGCTCTTCCAGCGTTCCATAGCCGGATACGTCCAGCGGGGCCAGATTGGCCTGCTTGAGGATGGCCACCGTCTCGCGCACGGCTTCTGCCTCATCCACCCCCGAGGCATAGCACATCAGGGCGGCCCCCTTCGCTTTGTGGGGCAATCCGTCACCAGCCTTGCGGCCGACTTCGATGACAAGGGTAAAAACCTGCTGCGGGCGCTTTTCGGTCATGGCTGTTTCCTGCGGTTCGGCCTTTGATGTCGCAGGTTCGGGGCATGATCGCAAGACAGGGCAGGCAATGAAAAACCTCCGCACCCATGCGGGTACGGAGGTTTCTGCAACAAGGATAGGTCGGTTAGCTGCGGCTGCGCAGCACCCGTCCCAGCCAGATCAGGATACAGGCACCGATCACGCCGACCAGCAGCTGTCCGAACACGCCTGCGGCCGTTGCGCCGACAATGGCAACCAGCAGAAAGTTCATGAGTACGGCGCCGAGGATGCCGAGAATGATGTTCATCAGCAGTCCGTGGTCCGATTTCATCAATTTCTCTGCAATCCAACCTGCAATAGCACCGATGATGATCGCGCCGATCCAACCTAGTCCAGCCATATCCGTTGTCCCTTCTGCAATTCTAGTTCAAAGGAGCAACGTGATCTGGCCGGGGAAAGTTCCTTCGATCAGTCACGCAAAAGTTCATTGATCGATGTTTTCGACCGGGTTTTTGCATCCACCTTTTTCACGATCACCGCGCAGTACAGGTTTACGCCGTTTTTCGAAGGCATGGTGCCAGAGACGACAACCGATCCTGCCGGTACCTCGCCATAGGACACTTCGCCGGTTTCGCGATCCACGATCTTGGTGGATTGGCCAAGATAGACTCCCATGCCCAGCACCGATCCTTCACGGACGATTACGCCTTCGACGACCTCGGACCGGGCCCCGATAAAGCAGTTGTCCTCGATGATTGTCGGATCGGCCTGCAGCGGTTCCAATACGCCGCCGATGCCGANCCCCCCCGACAGGTGGACGTTCTTGCCGATCTGCGCACAGGACCCGACCGTGGCCCAGGTGTCGACCATCGTACCCTCACCGACATGGGCGCCCAGGTTCACAAAGCTGGGCATCAGGACCACGCCCTTGGCGATGAAGGCCGAGCGGCGGACGACCGCATTCGGGACGGCGCGGAAACCGGCCTCGCGCCAGCGGCTTTCATCCCAGCCTTCAAACTTGCTGTCCACCTTGTCCCACCAGCCGCCACCCTGGGGGCCGCCGGACTGCATTTCCATATCCTTCAGGCGAAAGCCGAGCAGGACGGCCTTTTTCGCCCATTGGTTCACGTGCCACTTGCCGTCGTCGCGCGGCTCGGCCACCCGCAGGTTGCCGGAGTCCAGCGCGGCAAGCGTGGCTTCGATGGCATCACGCGCCTCTCCCGTGGTGGCGGGGGTGATCTGGTCGCGTGCATCCCATGCGGCATTAATAGCGGTTTCCAGCGCAGCGTTCGTCATGGGTGGTCCCTTTCCAATGGCCTTGATTGCCTAACGCCTATAAACGGCAGGGGACGGTCCCGCAATTCCCAAGGGCCAAAGCGAAAGAAGGCGTCATGACAAAACACAGCCGCAAACAGCAGCCGTTGCGTGATTCAACGCAGGATATCCGCACCGCGCATAATGTGCCCGAGACGCCGCAAAGCCAGTCCCCCTCCTATCGTCTGGCATTTGCCGATTCCGAGTTCCTGACGCGCCCTGAGATGCGGCCCGTGCGTTTGCAGCTGGAACTGCAGAAGTTCGAGATGATTCTGGACGAGCAGAACATCACCTCCACCATCGTGCTGTTCGGGGGGGCGCGTATTCCGGCTCCGGAACGGCGCGAAACGGCGCGCACGCCCGCATTGGCCGATCTTTCACATTTTTACGAAGAGGCGCGCCGCTTTGCCCGCATGATGACCGAACGGTCGATGGCGGGCGGCGGCCATGAGGATGTGATCTGCACCGGCGGCGGCCCTGGTGTGATGGAGGCGGGAAACCGCGGGGCCCAGGATGCGGGCGGCCGCTCTATCGGATTGAACATCGTGCTGCCGTTCGAACAGGCGCCGAACGCCTATGTGACGCCGGAGCTCAGCTTCAACTTCCACTACTTCGCGATCCGCAAGATGCATTTCCTGATGCGGGCGAATGCGATCTGCGTGTTCCCCGGCGGATTTGGAACTCTGGACGAGATGTTCGAGGCGCTGACGCTGATCCAGACCCACCGGATGGAGCCTATTCCTTTCCTGTTGTTCGGTCGCGCATTCTGGGAGGGCATCATCAACTGGCAGGTTCTGGCGGATGCCGGAACCATTTCCGATGCCGATCTCGGCTTGTTCCAGTTTGTGGAAACTGCCGAGGAGGCGATGGAGTACATGGACAACTGGGTTGCCCCGCCCCCACGCAAGGCCGTGCGTTAAGCTTTCGAAAGCTCGCTTTCCAGCTTCAGCACCTTGGTCCCGTCTTTCTGGCTCAGCAGATAGGCGGGGCGCTTCGTGCTTCCGTTACGGACAATCTTGCGCCCCTTGATCGTGCGCTGCACGCGGCGGGTGAAGCTTTGTTCAACCGTTCCGCTGGCCGTGCCTGATGCCCAATTCCATTCAACCGTATCGCCCTTGGAAAACTTTGCCATGAAACCGCTCCCTTTTGACGGGAACGGTGCCGGGCCGCAGGCGGTTCCGGTCAGGTGCCGGTTTCGGCGGCAATCTGGGCGCGTGATTTGCGCTGACGCTCGGTTGCGGACTTGAGCTGGCCACAGGCTGCCATGATATCCTCGCCGCGCGGTTTGCGAACGGGGCTGGAATATCCCGCATTGAAGACGATCTCGGCAAAGGCCGCGATGCGTTCCGGGGTGGACCGTTGATACGCGCTGCCCGGCCATTCGTTGAACGGGATCAGGTTGATCTTGGCGGGAATTCCCTGGATCAGCTTTACCAGCCGGCGGGCGTCGGCATCGCTGTCGTTCACGCCGTTCAGCATTACATATTCGAAAGTGATCCGCTCACTGTTCGACAGGCGGGGATATTCCCGCAGCGTGTCCAGCAGCGTCTTGATGTTCCAGCGCTTGTTGATTGGTACCAGAGTATCCCGCACCTCATCCGTGGTGGCGTGGAACGAAACGGCCAGCAGGCAGCCGATTTCCTCGGCCGTGCGGGAAATCTCGGGCACCACGCCCGACGTGGACAACGTGATCCGGCGACGGGACAGGGTTAGCCCCTCGTTGTCCATCACGACATGCATCGCATCGCGAACAGCTTCGAAATTGTACAGCGGCTCTCCCATGCCCATCAGCACGAGGTTGGACACAAGGCGCGTATGTTCGCGCGGCGCGCCCTGTTCAGGCCATTCACCCAGATCGTCGCGCGCCAGCATCAACTGGCCGACAATTTCACCAGCCGTCAGGTTGCGGACCAGACGCTGTGTGCCGGTATGGCAGAACGAACAGGTCAATGTGCAGCCGACCTGGCTGGATACGCACAGCGTTCCACGGCCCGTTTCGGGAATGTAAACGGTTTCAACCTCATGCCCGCCGGCGATCCGCACCAGATACTTGCGTGTACCGTCGGCCGAAATCTGGCGGTTCACCACCTCGGGCAATGCGATTTCAAAATGTGCGGCCAGCTGGGCACGGTAGTCCTTGCCCAGATTGGTCATGTTTTCAAAATCACGGACGCCCCAGTGATAAAGCCACTGCCAGATCTGGCCAAGGCGCATCTTTGCCTGACGTTCGGGCGTGCCCATTTCCACCAGCGCTGCCAGAAGCTGCGGGCGGGTCAGGCCGATGATGTTCCGCTTGCCACCTTCGGGCAGCTTGCGCGGAAGGGTCAGCACATCCTGCGTGATCGGTGGGGTGGCGTTCATGGCGTCCTCGGTTTGGCAAAGGCGTAATATAGCAATATCCGCCGGATTTTTAAATGCAGAAACGCCCCGGCGGTTGCCGGGGCGCTTTCGTCAGGCCGCAAAGATTACTTGCAGCGGTTTTCGGCCTCGGTCATGGCGGCGGTGAACCCCATGAGAGAGAAGGTATCCTTGGTCTGTGTGCCACGGCCCGAACGGGCCGTCAGAACCGCTTCGCTGCCTGCCTTCATCGCGGCAAGAATCGTACGGTCCGCACCGCTGTCTGCAGGCCATGCCCATTCACCATCGGTGGACATCTGGTATGTCTTGCCGTTGATCGCCACTTCGACGGTGGAGTTGCTGGCAAAGGGGTAGCCGCCTGTAAACGACACTTCGCCATTGGCGCCCGCACCCGGACGGAAGGTCACGAACAGCAGGATATCCCCCCGCTGCACCTCGACGACCGCACCATCACGCGAGTTCACGGTGTTCTTCGGGCTGGAAACGCCCCAGCATTCCTTGGGGCTGTTCTCGGTGAAAACGCTCCAGTCGGTCTTCGTCGCTACGCGGTTTGTGGATTCCTGCGCCACGACCGCGTTTGCGCTGAACCCCAGCGTTGCGGCCAGCAAGGCGGCACCCATCAGGCGTCTGTTCGTCGAAATCATGTACCAGCCTCCGTTCCGACCCCGCCTGCCGCCTTATTGCGTGCTTTTGTCTGGCGTGGGCTCGTTCATCTCGATATCGCTCAGGTATACCTTGGATCGTGCGCGGTTTCAAAGGCCATATACTTCAAAATCGCATATCTGTGAGGGGGCGGAACGATGACGGCAGTTTCCATGGTAGAGTTGTGGCGGGGTGGTATGCTGGAGAGCGTTCATCGGGGCCATGCCGTGATTTGCGACACAGCCGGACAGG
The DNA here is from genome assembly GCF_000739715.2 of Falsirhodobacter sp. alg1. Classification (GTDB taxonomy): domain Bacteria; phylum Pseudomonadota; class Alphaproteobacteria; order Rhodobacterales; family Rhodobacteraceae; genus Falsirhodobacter. Next base: position 444,195 of record NZ_BBJC02000001.1, read on the forward strand.
TGGTCGAGGCATGGGGCGATCCGGCGCTGACCATGTTCCCCCGGTCGTCCTGCAAGATGCTTCAGGCGCTGCCGCTGCTGCAAAGCGGCGCTGCCGAGGCGATGGGCCTGACCGATGCGCATCTGGCCCTGTCCTGTGCCAGCCATACCGGATCGGCCCAGCATGTCGCGCTGGTGGACCGCTGGCTGAACGATCTGGGGGTTGACCAGCACGCCCTGCGGTGCGGCAGCCATATGCCAAGCGATGCGACCGAACGGGAGCGGCTGATCCGCGCAGAAGAGGCGCCGTGCCAGCTGCATAACAACTGTTCCGGCAAACATGCGGGCTTTCTGACCCTGAACCGCCATCTGGGCGGTGGCAGCGAATATATCGATATCGATCACCCAGTGCAGCGTGCGGTGCGGACGGCCTTCGAAGACATCTGCGAAGAGGAATCGCCCGGCTACGGCATTGACGGATGCTCCGCCCCGAACTTTGCCACGTCGCTGACAGGGCTGGCCCGGGCAATGGGCAGGTTTGCGGGTGCCACCGGATCCGGCAATGCACGGGACCGCGCGGCCCATCGGCTGACACAGGCCATGATCGCGCATCCCTATCTGGTGGCCGGTGACGGGCGCGCCTGTACGGAACTGATGCGTGCAATGGACGGTGTGGCCATCAAGACGGGGGCCGAAGCGGTTTTCGTGGCCATTCTTCCGGTTCAGGGGCTGGGAATTGCCCTGAAGATCGAGGATGGCAGCACACGTGCCGCCGAGGCCGCGATTGCCCGGCTCTTGGTTCGGGTGGGGGCGCTGGAATACGATCACCCTGCCACGCGCAAACGGCTGGATGCGGTGCAGACCAATTGGCGCGGGATGGAAACGGGCCTTCTGCGGACCTCGGGCAGCTTCGCCGCTTGATTTGTCGCGGCTGCGTGACAAGATCAATTTCATGAGCAGCCCGATCCCTTTTCCCGACCCCGCCCCCGAAACGGTCCATTTCGACCGGAAGGAGCTGGGTACGATCCTGTCGGTCTATGGCCGGATGGTGGCCATGGGGGAATGGCGGGATTACGGCATATCCGCCCTGCGCGAACTGGCGGTCTTTTCCATATTCCGCCGGACAGCCGAAACGCCGCTGTACCGGATCGAAAAAAGGCCGCGTCTGCGCAACCGCCAAGGCATGTATTCGGTGGTGGCGATGGATGGCCAGATCCTGCGGCGGGGGCATGATCTGGCCCAGGTGTTGCGCGTTCTGGAGAAACGCGCGATCCGCATCATCGATTAGGGTCTGCGCTGCGCCGTGACCGGGCCGCCACCGGCCGCCTCGATCCGCGCGATGGCGGTGCTTGTTTCCTCGATGACCACCTGCATGAAGGCGCCCGTGGCATGTATGATCCGGCGTGCGTCCATGGCCAGGGCCACATGCCCCTTCCAGAACAGCAGATCGCCGCGCGTCAGTTCGCCTTCGACCTCGGTGCCGATGGATTGCTGAAGGTCGGCATCGCCGGGGCAGGGACGCCCGCAGGCGATCTGCGAGATCTGCACCAGCCCCGAACAATCGATCCCGGCCCGGCTGTTCCCCCCCCAGAGATAGGGAGTGCCAAGGAATCGTTCGGCCACGGCCACCGGATCCGCCATCCATTCCCCCAAGGGGCGCAGATGTGCGGCCCAGATAAAGCCTTTGGTGGTTTCGGCCCAGCCATCCTGTTCGGCAACGATCGTCAGTTTTGCCCCCATGCTGAGCGTCGCGATCTCGCGGGCCTGAACACGGGGTTCGGGGTAGATATGGCTGGCAGGGGCAGCAACCCAATGGGTTTCCACCGTCTCCGGCTCCAGTGCCGTGACGGGTACCCAGCCGCAATATCCATCACGCGCGGCAAAGCCGAAGGCGAAATGGCGGTCATGATCGATGACGGTGAAACCTTCGCCCATCGTCAACTGGCGTTCACGCGCGCCTTGGGGGGCTGCCAGCAGATCGACCAGCGGAATCGACACCTGCCGGGCCTCTCCCCTGGTGTAGCGGGCGCAGTCGAAGATGCCCTTCAGGCTTTCATGGGCAACGGTGGACGTGGCGGGAAACAGACGACGATCCATGATTCAAAGCCCCAGCAAACGTGGCAGGGCATCCAGAATGGCCCGCGCGCCCTGGCCCGCGCCGCCCTTGGGCCGCCCCGGCGCATCCGACGGCTGATGGCCGTATATGTCGAAATGCATGTAACGCGCGGGGGCGAAACGGCGCAGGAACAGGGCTGCCGTGACCGACCCTGCCATACCGCCGGAGGGGGCATTGTCCAGATCGGCAATGCCCGGTTCGATCAACCCTTCGTAGCCATCCCAGAACGGCATCCGCCATACCGGATCAAGGCCGGACGTAGCCGAAAGGGCATCTGCGTCAGCATCATCGCTGGCATAGAACGGGGCCAGATCGTGGCCAAGGGCCACCCGTGCCGCGCCCGTCAGCGTGGCCATGGAGATGGTAAGATCGGGCGTTTCCTCATCGGCATAGGCAAGGGCATCCGCCAGAACCAGCCGGCCCTCGGCATCGGTGTTGTTCACCTCGACCGTCAGACCTTTGCGGGAGGTCAGGATATCCTTGGGCCGGAACGCACGGCCCGACACCGCATTTTCCACCGCGGGGATCAACACACGCAACCGCAAGGGCAGCGCCAGTTCCATGATGATCTGTGCAAGGCCAAGAACGGTGGCCGCACCGCCCATGTCCTTTTTCATAAGAAGCATGCCGGCTGCCCCTTTAAGATCCAGCCCGCCGGTATCGAAGCACACCCCTTTGCCGACCAGTGTCAGGGTGGGGCCTGTCGTGCCCCACCGCATATCCAGAAGACGCGGCGCGCGATCGGAGCCGTGGCCGACGGCATGGATCATGGGAAACCCTGTGCGAAGTGCTTCACCCTCGATCACGGTCAGTGTGGCCTGTGCCTTTGCAGCAAGGGCGGCCGTGGCGGCATGCAACTCTACCGGGCCCATATCGGCCGCGGGAGTATTGATCAGATCGCGGGTCAGCCATTCGCCTCGGGCCAGAACAGCCATGCGTTCGGCACCTTCGGGCAGCTTCAGGCGCGGACGTTCCGCAGGCATGGCGCGATAACGGTCAAACCGGTAGCTGCCCAGCAGAAAGGACAAGACAGCCTCATCCCGCAGGGCAGGCGGCAGGTCACCCGCCAGATGCCAGTCACCCGCAGGCAGGCGGGCGGCGGCGGCCAGTCCGAAACGGGTACGGCGGCGGGCGGCTTCGCTGCCGCGACCGATGACGGCCCCCACGGGGGTGCCATCCGGGCCGGGCAGCAGGCGCATATCCCCGAGTGCTGCCGCAAAGCCGCTTCCTTCCAGCCACGCACGAACATTTGCAGGCTGATCTGCCATCCAGCCATCCAGTCCCTGCGGATCAAGAATGTGCAGCGGACGCGAATGCGCGTTGGCGGGGGAAAGGGGAAGGTCCATATCACGGCTCCGGCTTTTATGGCGGCGCGAAGACTATCCCTCTGCCGTCCAGCCGCAACCCCCCTAAAGCGCGGCCCGGATCAGGGCGCGAAGCGGGCGAAGCCCTGCCTCTGCCTCCCGTTCGAGCCGGGCCCATAGCGCCGAAAAGGCAACGCTGTCATCGGTGGCGAGGCATGCGGCCGCCTCTCGTGCAACGAAGGAGAGGGACAGCAGCCCCAGCCGACCGGCCTGCCGCCCAAAGGCCCGCAGCAGATCCGGCAGTTCGGCAACGTGGCGGGCCCGCACGCGGAATTCCATCTCGGCCACGGCGCGTGCCAGCAGTGCAACACGCCGTCGCACGACCCAAGGGGCAATGCGCCCGTGTTCGCAGAATATACGGTCCATCGGCATGGGGTCACGGCGGATATGATCGCGCGGGGTCAGGCGGCAAATGGGGTCTTGCATGGCAGGTCCTGTGACTTCTGCTTCAATTTGCATCATCAAGGGTAAAGGAACCGTATGTTCCTTGCGGTTTATCCGTGGCAAAAAGCGGATGCGCCCGAATATTGCCGGGCGTGCCCATTACAGGAGTTGCCATGCAGGACGCGCGTCCCCTTCCCAGCTATCTGATCCAGAGATTCCACGGCTGGCGTGCCACGATTTTCCAAAGCAATAATGCATGGTACCGCCGACTGGCCACCGAAGGGCAGCATCCCCGCGCCATGGTAATCGCCTGCTGTGACAGCCGTGTGGACGTTGCCGCGATTTTCGGTGCCGATTCGGGTGAGCTGTTCATCCACCGCAACGTCGCCAACCTTGTTCCGCCGTTCAATCCGGACAACGATTATCACGGAACATCGGCTGCGGTGGAATATGCCGTGACATCGCTGAAAGTGGCGCATCTGGTGGTACTGGGCCATTCGCACTGCGGTGGTGTGAAGGGGTGCCATGACATGTGCGAAGGCAACGCACCGGAACTGGAGGCCGCGACATCCTTCGTTGGTCGCTGGATGGAAATCCTGCGTCCGGGCTACGAGCGCGTGAAGGCCAAGGGTGTTTCGAATCCGATGCGCGAGCTGGAGAACGAGGCGATCCTGACAAGTCTGGAAAACCTGATGACGTTCCCCTTCGTCCGCGAGGCCGTGGAAAGTGGCGTTCTGAGCCTGCATGGCTGCTGGAACGATATCGGTGAAGGCGGGCTGGAGCAGTATGACTACAAGGAGCGCGCCTTCGTTCCGGTCTGATCAGGTTCTGGGGGCCGCCGCCAACAGGCGGTCCCGCAACGCATTGCGGTCGGCCGAAATCATGCCGGGGATCAGAAAGGCGTCGATCAGTACCCAGATGCCAAGGGCGGCCAGAAGCGCCAGTCCCACGCCCAATATCGAGGTGGCAACGCCGACGATCAGCAGGGCCAGCATCGCAAGTCCTGTGCCTGTGCGCCCCAGATAGAAACGGTGCCCGCCGAGGCTGCCCGTGAAGAACCACAGGGCATAAGCAATTCCTGCCGATTTGGACTCGTTGGTAACGCGCTGTTCGATCAGGATCTGCTGCTGGATGTCTACCACGTCTGCACCTCAATATTCCGTTATCGGAACTAGATGTCGTACAAACCACAGCCCTGCAATAAAATAGCGCCCCGAAGGGCGCTATTCCGTCAGCCTTTTTTCAGGCAGCGTTTACCGAGTGTTTCCGCAATCTGGACCGCGTTCAGGGCGGCACCCTTGCGCAGGTTGTCGGAAACGCACCACAGGTTCAGACCGTTGTCGATCGTGCTGTCCTGACGGATGCGGCTGATATAGGTCGCGTATTCGCCGACGCATTCGATCGGCGTGATGTAGCCGCCATTCTCGCGCTTATCCACGACCAGAATGCCGGGGGCTTCGCGCAGGATGTCACGTGCTTCATGCTCGTCCAGAAAATCCTCGGTTTCGATGTTGATTGATTCCGAATGGCCGACAAAGACCGGCACGCGCACACAGGTGGCAGTGACCTTGATGGATTTATCAAGGATCTTCTTGGTTTCGGCCACCATCTTCCATTCTTCCTTGGTCGAACCATCGTCCAGGAAAACGTCGATATGCGGGATCACGTTGAAGGCGATCTGCTTGGTGAATTTCGAAGGCGCAACTTCCTGACCGGGGACGTAAAGGCCCTTGGTCTGGTTCCACAGCTCGTCGATGCCTTCCTTCCCCGCGCCCGATACGGACTGGTAGGTGGAGACGACAACGCGCTTGATGCGGGCGCGGTCATGCAGCGGCTTCAGTGCGACGACCATCTGCGCGGTTGAGCAGTTGGGGTTCGCGATGATCATTTTCTTCTTGTAGCCGTCGACGGCCTCGGCATTCACCTCCGGCACGACCAGCGGGACGTCCGGATCATAACGGTAAAGCGAGGAGTTATCGATGACCACGCAGCCCGAAGCCGCAGCCTTGGGAGCATAGGTTTTCGTGGCATCGGAACCCACGGCGAACAGCGCCATGTCCCAACCCGTGAAATCGAATGTATCGAGGTCCTTGGTCTTCAGTGTCTTATCGCCAAAGCTGACCTCGGTTCCAATGGATTTTCGCGAGGCAAGAGCCACGATTTCATCAATAGGAAACTCGCGCTCGGCGAGGATGTTCAGCATTTCGCGACCGACGTTACCCGTGGCGCCCGCGATGACGACCCTGTAGCCCATAGTGGACCTCCTTTGCGTCTGAGGGACGTACCCTTCATGAGGGACGCGTTCCCTTACCGTACCATGCCGTGCGATGAAAGGATTATTGCTGAATACATCGCAAAACAGACCGATTAATTCAGGCGGAAACGGGTATCACGGGCACAAATGCCACGCACCCAATCCCCTTCGGAAGTAAAATCATGGGGCACCTGATCTGCGGTGCGCCTGCCTGACAGGGAGAGCGTCGCAAAGAAATCAAAGCCGTACAGGTCGATCCGCGCCGCGCCGGACCGTTCCAGCATGTCGATCAGCATCGCTCCCGTCGTGGGAGGGGCGTTCAGGGCTGCGCGCAGCCGGTTCGCCTGTTGCAGCGGATACAGGTAGAATCCTTCTGTGCTGGCGATGTTCCACGGCAACCGCTTGCGCTTGGGGGACATCCACAGCACGCGCGACGGGTGGAGCCGTTCCATCAACCGTTCATCCGGCCGTACGGCCAAGGCCAGCCAATCCGTCCGCCTGCCGTGCGAAGCGGGATCGGGCATCGGGGCCCGGTTGATGCGGATAACCAGATCGGCCGAATCTATCTGCGGGCCGAATTGTGTCTGGGCCAGCCCGCGTGCATTGCCGACCAAGGCCACAGACCGCCCCGCCAGCGCCTGCATCAGCGCATCCTCGGGCACCGAAAGGGCAGAGAGCGGAGCTTCCTGCCGCATCAGGCGGGCCCAGAGGAATCCGAGGCGCGTCATGCCAGCAGACGCCGGTAAAGGGCGTTCAATATCTCGGCTTCGGTTTCTATCCGGAAATGCTGTTCGGCCCGGTGGCGTGCAAGCGGTCCCATCCGGTGCAATACGTCAGGCGCGTCCAGCAGGGATTCGATGGCAGCCTGCAAAGCGGGGACATCATCGGTCGGAACCAGCAGCCCTGTCGTGCCCTGATCCACCAGTTCCTCGAATGCACCTGTGCGGGTGGCCACAACGGGAACCGCCGAGGCCATCGCCTCCAGCGGGGTCAGTCCGAACCCTTCCCAGCGTTGCGGCGCTACGTAAAGATCGAGCGCGGCATACCAGTCGGGCATGTCATCCACGGTCACCTCGGGGCGGAACAGGATGCGCGATTCCAGTCCGGCGGCGGTCACGCGGGATTTCAACTCCTCAAGAAAGCTGCGGTCACTGTCCACGGCGCGGCCCATCACCACTGCCGTGACGCCCGGGCGGGAGGGGAGTGCGGCCAGCATGGCCGTCACGAAATTATCGGTGCCCTTGGATGATCGGATGCGGCCATAACATCCCACCAGAACTTCATCCGGCAGGTGCAGCCGGGCCCGCAGCGCGGCGCGGTCGGGTGAAGGGGCAAACCGGTCGGTGTTTATCCCGTGCGGCACAACCTGCGCCTCTGCGGCCAGATAGCTGGCCCCCTTGGCCGATGTGGCAATCAGGGCATCCATCTTGCCGATCAGCCATTTGCTGTAGGCCGTATGTTTGCGCTGCGAGGCAGAGGTGAATACCAGCCGCAGGTTCTTGCGCAGAACAGTCCGCAGCAAGAGGCCCAGCAACATTTCCGAATTGCGGCGGGCATGCCAGACGCGCACTTCCTTGCGCGGCAAGGTGATGACCTTTGACATTGGCATGTGCGGGACGCCCTCCGGCAGGCCGGGTCCTGTGGCCACAATGGCAATATCGCGGGCCTGCAGGGGAACCAGCCGCGCGATGGTGGCGGTTACTCCGGACAGGCGACGTTTCAGATTCGGGGCAATGACACGGGGTTCCATATCCTTTGACGTAACGCGGTTGCGTGGTCACGTCCATTGCCCGCTTTATTTCTTCGAAACGGTTGCTACGTTCATAATCTGAACCCTATGGGAGAGTGATGATGCAGGATTGGTGGCGCGGCTCGGTTACGTATCAGATCTACCCCCGCTCGTTTCAGGATTCGAACGGTGACGGGATCGGCGACCTGAAGGGCATCACCCGGCGGCTGCCGCATGTGGCGTCCCTGGGGGTGGATGCAATCTGGCTTTCCCCGTTTTTCCCCTCACCCATGCTGGACATGGGGTATGACGTTTCCGACTATTACGGCATCCACCCCGATTTCGGCACGCTGGAGGATTTTGACGAACTGCTGCGGGTGGCCCATGATCTGGGGCTGAAGGTCATCATCGATCAGGTCATCAGCCATTGCGCCCTGATCCATCCGCTGTTCGAGGAAAGCCGGCTGGACCGGACCAACCCCAAGGCGGATTGGTTCATCTGGGCCGATCCCAAACCCGATGGCACGCCTCCGAACAACTGGCTGGCCATTTTTGGCGGGCCGGCATGGACATGGGATGCCGGTCGACGCCAGTTCTACATGCATAATTTCCTGAGCGAGCAGCCGACCTTCAATTTCCATAATCCCGAAGTGCAGGAGTATTTCATCGACGTGCTGCGGTTCTGGCTGGACCGGGGCGTGGACGGCTTCCGGCTGGATACAGTGAACTATTACTTTCACGATGAGCAATTGCGGTCGAACCCGCCGCTGGATACCGGTTCGGTTCCGGTCAACCCCTATGACATGCAAAGCCAGATCTATTCCAAAAGCCGGCCGGAGAATATTGCCTGGCTGGAACGGATGCGCAGCCTGACCGATGAATACGGTGCCCGCATGATGGTGGGGGAGGTGGGCGATCTGCTTCGTTCCATCGAGATCATGGGCGAATACACCAAGGGCAACAAACGCCTGCACATGGCCTATTCCTTCGAGATGCTGGGCGACATCTATAACGCGCGGTTTTTCACCAAGGCGATCCGGTCCTTCTTCGAGGATGCGCCCGATGGCTGGCCGTGCTGGGCCTTTTCGAACCATGACGTTCCCCGCCATGCCGGACGGTGGGAATCATTCGGCAATTCGTCCGAGGATGTGGCCTTTCAATCCGCCGCGTTGCTGCTGAGCTTCGAAGGCTCCATTTGCCTGTATCAGGGCGAAGAGCTGGGGCAGACCGATACGGAGCTGAAATACAGCGAGCTGACGGACCCCAAGGGGCTGCGTTTCTGGCCGGATGAAAAGGGACGGGACGGTTGTCGTACCCCCATGACGTGGGATGATAGTGCGGAAGGTGGCTTTACCACCGGCAAGCCGTGGTTGCCGGTGAAACCACCCCAGGCCGCCCGCAATGTGGCCGCACAGGAAACGGGTGATACCGTTCTGAATGCCTATCGCGCGATTCTGGCCTTTCGCACGGCGAATCCGGTCATGCGGATCGGGCATACGGAATTTGTGGATCTGCCGGAGCCGGTTCTTGCCTTTACCCGCTGGCATGAGGAGCATGACGCGCGCATCCTGTGCATCTTCAATCTGGGCGCCAAACCGGTGACGCTGACTGTGACGGATGCAGGAGAGGCCATGGGGCCGCACCGAGCGGCAACGCTGACGGGGGATACGCTGGAACTGGGGCCAAGCGGTTACATCTGGATATCGGCCACGGAACGGACCGTCGTGTCGACCGAATGAAAAACCGGCGGTTACGCCCTGTGATAGGGTGCACCCGCCAGAATGCTGGCCGCGCGATACAACTGTTCGGCCAGCATGACCCGCACCAGCATATGCGGCCAGACCATGCGCCCGAATGACAGGGACATATCTGCCCTGTCCCGCAGGGCAGGGGTCAGCCCGTCGGCGCCGCCGATCACGAAGGCGACATCCGCGCGACCGGCATCGCGCCAACGGGCCAGATGGTCGGCAAATTCGGGGCTGTTCGGTGTCTTGCCGCGTTCATCCATCGCAACGATGACGGCACCCTGCGGCAAGGCGCGGGACAGAAGCTCGGCTTCGGCCTCGGGGCCTGCGTTTTTCTTGTCCTCGACCTCATGGACCGACAAGGGGCCCAAGCCAAGCGCCCGCCCGGTCCGGTCGAACCGGGTGACATAATCATCGAATAACATCCGCTCGGGGCCTTGCCGGAGCCGCCCCACAGCGCACAGATGGACGCGTGTCAAAGCTCTTCGGGTTGCTGGTCCGAAGGCAGCCACATCTTTTCGAGCTGATAGAATTCGCGCACTTCGGGGCGGAACACGTGAACGATGACATCGCCCGTGTCGATCAGCACCCAGTCGCCGGTATCCTTGCCCTCAAGCTTGGAAACACGGTTGAATTCGCGCTTGACCATCTCGGTCAGCTTTTCGGCCAATGAAGCGACCTGGCGGGACGAACGGCCCGAACAGATGACCATGTAATCGGCCATGTCGGAGCGACCGCGCAGATCGATTTCAACGATCTCTTCGGCCTTGTCATCGTCAAGCGATTGCAGGACACGCGCAAGCAGTGCCTTGCTGAGGTCTTGGTTGGAATCGCCACCGGTCATTGCGGGGCGCTCTCCGACCGGCAGGCCGGTCGATGGATCAGAATGAGACAGGACATCGTCCTCCAGCTGTCGTACGCGTCGCAGATACCCGACGCATGGCAAAGCCTAGCACCGAAAGCCGTCTGCGCCAAGGCAAGCCGCACCCCATAGCCCCTTTCCTGCCGAACGTCGAGAGCTAGCGCCGCACTTGAAACGCAACGCAAGAAAGGGTAGGAATCACCCCATGCAAGGGTTCATTTATTTCAATATCACCGATCATGCCCGCCTTCCGGCGCGGTTCTTCGGTGCTGCGCGCACTGTCCTAGCACGGCTTTGATGCGGCGGGCGGCGATTTCGCTGCCCTGATGCCGCGTTTCCGAACCCCCTTTCACAGCTATCCTTCGTAAGGACGAGCCATGACCGCTCCGAACACACCGCGTACGCTCTATGACAAAATCTGGGACGATCACGTCATCCAGACAGATGAGGACGGCACCTGCCTTCTCTATATCGACCGCCATCTGGTGCATGAGGTCACCAGCCCGCAGGCCTTTGAAGGGCTGCGGATGACCGGGCGCAACGTGCGCGCGCCGGAAAAGACCATTGCCGTGCCCGATCACAACGTGCCGACCACTGCCGGCCGCGAAAAGCACATCGACAACGAGGAGGGGCGCATCCAGGTGGCCGCTCTTGATACGAATGCGCGTGCCGCAGGGGTGCATTATTACCCCATCGACGACATCCGTCAGGGCATCGTGCATATCGTGGGGCCTGAGCAGGGGTGGACATTGCCCGGCATGACCGTCGTCTGCGGTGACAGCCACACGGCCACGCATGGTGCCTTTGGCGCATTGGCGCATGGGATCGGCACCTCCGAGGTGGAGCATGTTCTGGCCACGCAAACGCTGATCCAGAAGAAATCGAAGAACATGAAGGTGGAGATCACGGGTTCTCTTCCTCCGGGGGTGACGGCCAAGGATATCACCCTGACCGTGATCGGGCTGACCGGAACCGCCGGAGGCAACGGGCATGTGATCGAATATTGCGGTCAGGCCATCCGCGAACTGTCGATGGAAGGACGGATGACGGTCTGCAACATGGCGATCGAGGGCGGCGCGCGTGCGGGGCTTGTGGCCCCGGACGAGACCACCTTTGCCTATTGCAAGGGCCGCCCGAATGCGCCGAAGGGGGAACAGTGGGATGCCGCTGTGGCCTATTGGAAAACGCTGTTCACAGATGATGGCGCCAAATTCGACAAGGTTATCACCATCCGCGCCGAAGATATCGCGCCGGTGGTCACATGGGGCACCTCGCCCGAGGATGTTCTGCCGATTACGGGTGTCGTGCCCGAGCCTGCCAGCTTTGCCGGGGGCAAGGTGGCCGCGGCACAAAGGTCGCTGGATTACATGGGGCTTCAGGCCGGGCAGAAACTGGATCAGATCGCGATCAATACGGTCTTCATCGGGTCCTGCACCAATGGCCGGATCGAAGATCTGCGCGCCGCTGCCGCAGTGCTGAAGGGGCGCAGCATTGCGCCGGGTATCCGCGCGATGGTGGTGCCCGGATCAGGGCTGGTGCGCGCGCAGGCCGAGGCCGAGGGGATTGCGGACATCTTCAGGAATGCAGGATTCGAATGGCGTCTGGCCGGCTGCTCAATGTGTCTTGGCATGAATGACGATCAGCTGAATCCGGGGGATCGTTGCGCCGCCACATCCAACCGCAACTTCGAAGGGCGGCAGGGCCGGGGCGGACGCACGCATCTGATGTCGCCCGCGATGGCGGCGGCAGCGGCGATCACCGGACGGCTGACCGATGTGCGCGAACTGATGGCGGAGGGCGTGTGATGGACAAGTTCACGACACTGACGGGCGTCGCGGCCCCCATGCCGCTGGTCAATATCGATACCGATATGATCATTCCCAAACAGTTCCTGAAGACGATCAAACGGTCGGGCCTTGGCAAGAACCTGTTCGATGAGCTGCGCTACGAAGCCGATGGTACGGAAAAGCCGGAATTCGTGCTGAACCAGCCGGCGTATCGCAATGCCGAAATCATCATTGCGGGCGATAACTTCGGCTGCGGTTCATCGCGCGAACATGCGCCATGGGCACTGCTGGATTTTGGCGTGCGTTGCGTGATTTCGACCAGCTTTGCCGACATCTTCTACAACAACTGCTTCAAGAACGGGATCCTGCCCATCGCCTTGCCGCAGGACGTCGTGGATACCCTGATGGAAGATGCCGGGCGCGGATCGAATGCTCGGCTGACGATCGATCTGGAGGGTATGAAGGTCGTGACATCGGATGGAACAGAGTTTCCGTTCGAACTGGACCCCTTCCGCCGTCACTGTCTGCTGAACGGGTTGGATGACATCGGCCTGACCATGGAAAAGGCCGATTCAATCCGGGGCTTCGAGGAGCAGATGGCCACCGCGCGCCCCTGGATCTGATTAAGCGTTCATTAATCACGATCCGATACACCCCGCCGATGCGCGGGGTGTTTCTGTTTCTGCTGATGATGTTCCCTCTGGCTGCTTTTGCAGAACAGATCCGCATTGCCACATATAACACCGACCTGTCGCGCAAGGGCCCGGGGCTGATGCTGCGGGATATCATCGGGCGGGATGCGCAGGTGCTGGCCGCCGCGGCAATGGTGGATGCGACCGATGCGGATGTGATCCTCCTGACCGATGTGGATTATGATTTGCAGGGGGCAGGGCTGAATGCCTTCAATCAGACGCTTGCCGTGCCCTATCCCCATAGTCTGGCGCTGCGGCCCAATACGGGCATGGCGACGGGGCTGGACATGGATGGCGATGGCCGTTCGGGCGGCGCAGGGGACGCACAGGGTTTCGGGTTCTTTTCCGGGGATGGGGGCATGGCTTTGCTGTCCCGTTTTCCGCTGGGGGCGCCGCGTGATTTCTCGGCAATGCTATGGGTCGATCTGCCCAGTGCCATGCTGCCTGCCGATATGACGGCAGAGGCAAGGGCCGTGCAGCGGTTATCCACGACCGGCCATTGGGATGTGCCGGTGATGCTTCCGTCAGGGGCGGTTGTCCGGCTGCTGGCTTTTCACGCGACCCCTCCGGTGTTCGACGGCCCCGAAGACCGGAATGGCCGCCGCAATCATGACGAATCGGTTTTCTGGATCGATCTGATCGAGGGGCGCTTGCCCTTCGCCTCGCCGGAGGCCCCCTTTGTCATTCTGGGCGATGCGAATGCCGATCCGGTGGATGGTGACGGGCTGCCGGATGGAATTGCGCGGCTTCTGGCCCATCCGATGCTGCAGGACCCACAGCCGCGCGGTGCGGTACGCGATCCTTTCAGGCGGGGCGACGCATCTTTGCACACCGCAGTCTATGACCGGACCGGCGGGTTGCGGCTGGAATATGTTCTGCCATCCGCCGGAATACCTGTCATGACGGCAGGATTGGCCGGGACCGAGGGGGATCTTGCGGCAACGGCGCAGGCCGCCTCGCGCCATGTGCCGGTCTGGGTCGATATGGATATCCGTTAGGTGTTGTCCGTGACGCGAAAGCCGTCCGGAATTGTGTCCCGCCCTTCCAGAACCAGATCGGCCATGACACGGGCAATGCCGGGAGCCATGCCGAACCCGATCTTGAACCCGCCATTGGCGACGAAATGGCCGGGGCGATCGGGCCAGGGGCCCAGCATCGGCGCGCGGCTGCGGGCCCGCGGGCGCAGACCGGCCCAACGCTCGATTACCTTGGCTTCAGCGAGCATGGGCACAGCGGCCACCGCGCGGGCCAGCAGACCATCCAACTGGCCATCCGTGATCAGATCGATCGTATCCCGCTCGGTGGTGGAGCCGATGGCCGTGGTGCCATCGGCATGCGGCACGATGTGCAAACCGTCAACAAACAGCTGGGGCGCCTCGGGGGCGGCATGATCCAGCAGCAGGGCCTGTCCCTTGATGCCGGTGCCCACGGTCCGGCCAAGGCTGCGGGACAGATCCTCCAGCCCGACCGCGCCCGTGGCCCATACGGTGGGCGCGGTGCTTGGGGCCTCGGCACCGATCACGCCCCCCTTTTCGCGTATGGCTGCCGCAAGGGCATTCAGGGCAAGACGGGGGTGGATGCGACCGGTTAGCGTATCCTCCACCACCAGCCCCGTGGGGGAGGGCGGGCACCAGACGCCGGATGCCTTTCGTACACGCCAGACAGCACGGCCCTGCCACAGGCTTTCGGCCCCCAAAGTGCGGGCACGGGCCAGATCCACGGCGGCGTCATCGGCCAAGGGCTGCAGGCGGCCGGTTCGCGCATAGCCCGGATCGCGCCCCGAGGTTGCAGCCACCTTGGCCCAGAACGCCTCTGCGGCCAGCAGGCTTTGCAGCTGGAACGCCTTTTTCGCATTCCAGTTTTCCGGCACGTGCGGGGCAAGGGCACCGACGATTCCGCCTGATGAACCAGCCCCTATGCCGTAGGGGTCTGCCACCACCACGCGGGCACCGCGCAGGGTGGCCTCCCATGCAAGGGTCAGTCCGAAAATACCTGCGCCATGGATGATCAGATCTGGTTTCATGCCTGCCTTCTAGGCCAGATTCCGTAGGGACGAAAGGTGCCGCAGGGTGTTGCGCTTGGGCGGATGAAGGCGCAGAGAAGCCTGAACAGGGGGGGCAAGATGCAGGCAGATCTTGATTGGCGGGATGGCGGAATTCCGGTTTCGACACGGTTCGATGATCCCTATTTCTCGCTTGTGGGCGGGTTGGCGGAAACGCGGCATGTGTTTCTGGATGGAAATGACCTGCCCGCACGGTTCGTGCCGGGTTTCCATATTGCCGAACTGGGGTTCGGGACAGGGCTGAACCTGCTGGCCGCATTGCTGGCGTGGCGTTCGGCCGGGATGGATGGACCGCTGCGCTTCACCTCCTTCGAGGCCTATCCGATGACAGGTGATGAAATGGCGCGGGCCCTGTCCGCGTTTCCCGAGGTTGCGGATGTGGCGGCCCCCATCGTGGAACAATGGGGCAGCGGCGCGCGGCACATCACCTTGCCAGACCTGCAGGCCGAAATCATCACAGGCGATGCACAGCAGACCCTGCCGGCTTGGCAGGGCATGGCCAACGCATGGTTTCTGGACGGATTCTCCCCCGCCAAGAACCCCGAATTGTGGAACGGGGCGATGATGGCCGCCGTCGGGGCGCATACGCATGTGGGCGGTACCTTTGCGACCTATACCGCAGCGGGACATGTCCGCAGGGCATTGACCGAGGCTGGTTTCACGGTGGAGCGGCGTACGGGCTTCGGAACCAAACGGCACATGACAGCAGGGGTGCGGGGATGACACTTTCATCAACCGGACGGGGGATCGCCTATATGGTGGCCTCCACATTCATCTTCGCGCTGCAGGATACGGTGACGCGGCGGTTGGCCCTGGGGAACGACATTTCCGTCGTGCTGATGATCCGCTACTGGTTCTTTGCGCTGTTCGTGGTGGCCATCGCCATGCGGGCGCCGGGGGGAATACGCCGCGTATTGCGTCCGCATTTCCCGAAGATCCAGTTCGTACGCGGTCTGCTGCTGATCTCCCAGATCTTTCTGATGACCTTTTCCTTTGTAAAGCTGGGGCTGGTCGCGTCCCATTCAATCGCGGTGTCCTTTCCGCTGATGGTGGCGGCTCTGTCGGGGCCGGTCCTGGGGGAATATGTGGGGTGGCGCCGCTGGACCGCAGTGGCCGTGGGCGCGGTCGGAATCCTCGTGATCCTGAATCCCGGCGCGGGTGTGCTGTCGGTATGGTCGTTCCTGCCGATTTTCGGTGCGCTCTCATTTGCCCTTTATGCGCTGCTGACACGATATGTCGCGGCCAAGGACGGATCGGCGGTCAGCTTTTTCTGGGCGGGGATCACGGGGGCCGTGGTTACGACAGCACTGGGCCTGCACTCGTGGGAGCCGCTTTCGCCTGATGCATGGCCGTATATGCTGACCCTGTGCTGCACCAGCGTTGCAGGGCATTGGTGTGTGATCCGTGCCTATGACTATGCCGAGGCCAGTGCCGTACAGCCGTTTTCATTCCTGCAGCTGGTCTGGATCATGGGGATCGGTGTCCTTTTCATCGGGGAAACGCTGACGCTGAACATGATCATCGGGGCAGCCATTGTGGTCAGCGCGGGGTTGTTCACGCTGTGGCGGGCCGGCCGCAAGGGGGAGGCCGCTACCCCCGTAGCTCGTCCGTGACACGCACCGGAATGGGAACGCCGGCCAGCTTGGCCCGATAGATCACAAGAGATTCCACGACGCGCATCACATAGGTGCGCGTTTCCCCGTAGGGAATATCCTCTACCCAATCCACGATATCGACATTCGGATCGCGCGGATCCCCAAGGGATTCGATCCACGCACGAGAGCGTCCCGGCCCTGCGTTATACCCCGATGCCACCAGCGCGACCGAAGGGCCGAACTCTTCTACCAGCCTTTGCAGATAGCTAGCGCCAAGGCGCACGTTATATCCGGGTTCCTCGGTCAGACGGGCCACGGAATACTGTGTGCCCAGCTTGTCTGCCATCAGGCTGGCGGTGCCGGGCAGCAACTGCATCAACCCGCGGGCACCGGCAGGGCTGATGACCTTCGGATCGAATTCGGATTCGCGGCGCGAGATAGCCAGTGCGAAGGCCCGTGTCACGGCCAGCCCCTCGGGCACCATCGACGGGGTGGGATAATAAGCGCCATGCAGCATCACCCCGCGATAGGCGGCCTGTTTGGCGATGCTGAGGGCGATGTTCGGCTCATCCATTTCCAGTGCCATATCGGCAAGGCTTTCCAGATCATCGCCGCTTTGGGTTTCCGCCAGATGCAGGATGAACCTGCGGCCCAGCTGGAAATCCCCTGCCGCCAGCAATTGCTGTGCCGCATTCAGGACGCTGGAATTGGCAAAGCCTGCCCGCTGCCAGTTGGAGGCGGGGGGCGGTGCCAGCCATGCCGGATCTGTCAGTCGGCCCAGATGCTCGGCCGCCAGCAGCCCGTAATAGGCCGAGGATTGCGCCGCGGCCCGCTCGAATTCTTGCGTTGCGGCGGCCGTATCGCCCATCGCTTCATAGGCGCGGCCCTTCCAGTAATAGGCGCGCGACAGGCTGATCTCTGTGCTGACGCCCTCTTCCAGATGGCTGAAATGTTCCAGCGCCAAGGCGGGGTTGTTCAGACGGCGCAGGGCGATATGGCCGGCTAGAAATTCCAGATCGGCAAAGCTGCCTCCCTCGGTCAGCTGATGCTCCTTGGCCAGTTTATAGGCCAGATCAGGGTCCGAATCCTTCAGCTCTCGTACCAGATAAATGCGATAGCGTGCCCAGCGTTCGGGCTGGCCAAGCCCGTTCGGGTCGGCATCCTGCTGTTCCAGCAGTTCGGCGGCATCGGCGTCGCGCCCTGCACGGATGCGCCAGGCGAAACGTTCGTAAACCAGCCCCGGATCGGTTGCGAACAGGTCGGGGACGGCATTGATCAAATCATCGACCCCAGTGGCACCACTGCGCAAGGCAATGCGTGCCCGGGTCAGGGCCTGCCATTCGAACGGCAGATGCGGGATCATCTGCGCAGCTTCGTCCAGTTCGCCCGCCCACAGCAGGCGGTCCGTGCGCGCAATGTTGCCCGCCGCCAAGGCCGAAGGATACATCCGCAGAATTTCGTCCTGCTGTTCCTCGGTGAATGACAGGGTGGCCCATGCTTGCACGGCAACCTGCTCGGCCAGATCGTTGCGGCCCTGTGCCAGCCACGCGCGGGACAGCGTGATCGCCCCTTCTGCAGTTTGCGGCGCATAGGTCCGGAAATAATCCGTGATGCGCTGGGCATCCGTGGTCGTGGCCAGCGTGGCCTCGCCCTTTTCGTGCATCAGGGGAAGGCCGGGCCAATCGGCACGGCGGGCAAGGAACATCTCGTATTCCTGAAGTGTTCCATCCCCCGCCCGCAGGCGTTGCCATTCGATGATATCCTTGGCGATCTGCCCGTCGGCCACCGCGATGGCACCCGACCAATCGCGGGTCGCCGCCAGTTTCAGGGCCGCTGCAAGGCCGCTATCGGCATCTTGTGCCCAAAGCGGCAGGGGGGCGGTCAGGGCAAGGCACAGGGCAAGGGCAATCGGTTTCATGCGGCGGAGTGTGTCAAAGCATCGTCGGCGCGGCAACACACAAGCGCGCCAGCTTGGCAAAGCAGGACAAGGCGCGTATGGAAGGCTGGTTTGCAGCAGGGCGAATCCCGCCCGATATCCGGAGAGTTTGCGCCATGATCAAGGGTTCCATTCCTGCCCTCGTGACGCCGTTCAAGAACGGCGCCCTGGATCTGGACACGCTGAAGAAGCTGGTCGACTGGCATATTGCCGAGGGATCCTCCGGTCTGGTGCCCGTTGGAACAACCGGTGAAAGCCCGACCCTGACGCATGAAGAGCATCAGACAGTGGTGGCCGAGGTGGTGAAATACGCCGCCGGACGCGTGCCGGTCATTGCCGGCGCCGGATCGAATTCCACGACCGAGGGCATCCAGCTGATCCGCCATGCGGCCGAAGTGGGCGCGGATGCGGCGCTGATCGTGACCCCCTATTACAACCGTCCGACACAGGCCGGCATGATCGCGCATTTCACCGCATTGCATGACAGCTGTGATCTGCCGATCATCATCTACAATATCCCCGCCCGCTCGGTCGTGGATATGACCCCCGACACGATGGGCCAGCTTGCAAAACTGCCGCGGATCATCGGCGTCAAGGATGCAACAGGCCGGTTGGAGCGTGTCAGCCAGCAGCGCATCACCTGTGGCAAGGATTTCGTGCAGCTGTCGGGGGAGGATGCGACCGCCCTTGGGTTCAACGCGCATGGCGGTGTCGGGTGTATTTCCGTGACGGCCAATGTGGCGCCGCGGTTGTGCGCCGAATTCCAGGCGGCCACCCTTGCCGGGGATTATGCCAAGGCGCTGACCTATCAGGATCGCCTGATGCCCCTGCATGAGGCGATTTTCCTGGAGCCGGGCCTGTCGGGGGCGAAATACGCAATGTCCCGTCTGGGCCTGTGCGGGGATGAGGTGCGGTTGCCGATCCTGCCGGTGATCGACGGGGTCAAGGCGCGGATCGATGCGGCCCTTCGCCATGCGGGGCTTTTGAACTGATCTGGACGCGGGGCCTTCCCGCGCCTATCTGTTTCCCATCATGAAAATATCCGACCCCAACAGCAAACTGATTTCCGAGAACCGCCGCGCGCGGTTCGATTACGCAATCGAGGATGACATCGAGGCGGGGATCATGCTCCTCGGTTCCGAGGTGAAGTCGCTTCGTCAGGGCGGTTCCAATATTGCCGACAGCTATGCCAGCGTCGAGGGCGGTGAGCTGTGGCTGATCAACGGCTATATCGCGCCCTATCTTCAGGCCAAAACCTGGGGGCATGAGGAGCGCCGCCGCCGCAAGCTGCTTGTCAGCCGCAAGGAAATGTCCCGTCTGTGGAATGCAACCAAGCGCGAGGGCATGACGCTTGTGCCTTTGCGCATGTATTTCAACGAACGCGGCATGGTGAAGATCAAGATCGGCGTGGCAAAGGGCAAGAAGGCCGCGGACAAGCGGCAGACCTCGGCCAAACGGGATTGGGACCGGCAGAAGGCGCGGCTCTTGAAGCAGGGCTGACCGGCGGTTACCTATCGGGGCCGGAGGTGCCCCAACATGGCCGACGATCCCAAGACGCTTGTTTCTACCGCATGGCTTGCCGAACGGCTGGCCGAAGTCATCGTGCTGGATGCCACATGGTATCTGCCCACCGAAAACCGCGATGCGCGCGCCGAGTATGATGCGATGCACATCCCCGGCGCCCGGTTTTTCGACCTGGATGCTATTTCCGATCCCGATGGCCAATCCTCGCACATGGCTCCGCCGCCGGCGCTGTTCGCAAAGGCGATGGAGGATTTCGGTATCCGCACCGGTAAGCAGGTGGTGGTATATGACACTGCTGGCCTGTTTTCGGCGGCCCGGGTCTGGTGGCTGTTCCGCCTGATGGGCCACGAGAATGTGGCCGTGCTGGATGGCGGGTTTCCGAAATGGCGCGCCGAGTGCCTGCCCGTCAGTGCCGAAGCCCCCGAAATTGCCCCCGCCGAATATACCGCCACGCAAAACAACACGCTGGTGCGGAACAAGGCCGAGGTAGCGGCAACGCTGGACACCGGTTCAGCCCAGATTGTCGATGCCCGTGCGGCGGCCCGCTTTCGCGGGGATGCCCCCGAACCCCGCGCAGGTTTGCGTGCAGGCCATATTCCGGGTGCGAAAAATGTGCCCTATGGCGCGGTACTGACCGAGGCCAAGACCATGCTGCCGCCGGAACAGTTGCGCCAGGTGTTTACCGGGGCGGGGGTGGATCTGACGCGTCCGATCATCACCTCTTGCGGTTCGGGGGTCACGGCTGCGGTTCTGTTTCTGGCCTTGGAGCGGGCGGGCCATCAGGGGCATGCGCTTTATGATGGATCATGGGCCGAATGGGGCGCCGATGCCTCGCTGCCGCTGGAGCAGGGGTGATGTTCGAAAAGCTGGGCCCGCAGGCCCCTGACGGCATTCTGCGCCTGATGCAGATGTTCCGTGACGATACCCGTACGCAAAAAATCGACCTCGGGGTGGGCGTGTACCGTGATGCCTCGGGGCAGACGCCGGTGATGCGCGCAGTGCGTGAAGCCGCCCGCCGCATCTGGGAGGTAGAGGAGACGAAGGTCTATACCGCCATGACGGGGGATCAGACCTTTCTGGCGGAAATGCAGCAGCTGATTCTCGGGAACGTGGAGCTTTCCCTGATGGGGGCCGCAGTGGCCACGCCGGGCGGGACCGGTGCACTGCGGCAGGCGTTCGAGCTTGTCCGGCGCACATCTTCTACCGTGACGGTCTGGCTGTCGGCACCGACATGGCCCAACCATCCGGCAATGCTGGACGGAATGGGAATGGCCCACCGGGAGTACCGCTATTTCAACGCCGAAACCGGCGGTCTGGATATCGAAGGGATGCTGGCGGATCTGGAGCAGGTGGCGCGCGGGGATGTCGTTCTGCTGCACGGCTGCTGCCATAATCCGACAGGGGCCAATCTGACGCCTGCCCAGTGGATGCAGGTTGCCCGGGTTCTGGAGCAGCGGGGCGCCGTGGCCTTGATCGACTTGGCCTATCAGGGTTTCGGCGATGGCATGGAAGAGGATGCGCTGGCGACCCGCAGGCTGGTTGCCCATCTGCCCGAGGTGCTGATCGCGGCCTCATGTTCCAAGAATTTCGGTGTTTATCGTGAGCGGACAGGGATCCTGATCGCCACGGGGGCGAGCGTGATGTGGTGCAGGCCAATCTGACCTCCCTCAACCGGTTGGCCTATTCCTTTCCACCGGATCACGGGGCACGATTGGTCTCCACGGTGCTGCAATCTCCCGATCTGCGGGCGGATTGGCTGGCCGAGGTGGAGGGCATCCGCCAAGGCATGATCAGCGTGCGGGAGGCGCTTGCACAGGCATTGCGCGCAGAGTGCCGGACGGACCGCTTCGGGTTCGTGGCAGAGCATCGGGGCATGTTCTCACGCCTCGGGCTGACGGTGCCGCAAGTCGATACGCTGCGCGAGCGGTATGGCATCTATATGCTGGGTGACAGCCGGATGAATGTGGCGGGCCTGACCACGGCAACGGTGCCGGTTCTGGCCCGTGCCATTGCCGAGGTGACTGCCTGAACGCAAACAGGGCGGAGCCGAAGCTCCGCCCTGTTCTGGAAATGCCCTGCACTCAGGAGTGGTAGGCACTTTCCCCATGCGATGTGATGTCGAGGCCTTCGCGCTCCTGCTCTGCGGTAACACGCAGGCCCATGACCATATCCACGATCTTGAACAGGATGGCCGTTCCGATGCCGCACCATACGATCGTGACGGCCACGGCGAGGATCTGTGTCCAGACTTGTCCGCCCATCGTGACGCCTTCGCCATATCCGATCCCGCCCAGCGAGGCGGAGGTGAAGATCCCCGTGCCGATCGCGCCGACGATACCGCCAACCCCGTGGATGCCGAACACATCAAGGCTGTCGTCATAGCCGAACTTGTTCTTCACCGTTGCCACGAAGAAGTAGCAGATGGCCGAGGCGATTGCGCCCAGAACGATCGCGCCCATCGGACCGATCAGACCGGCGGCCGGTGTCACGGCGACCAGGCCGGTGATCATGCCCGATACGGCGCCCAGCATGGAAGCTTTGCCGCGGGTTGCCGTTTCGATGACAGCCCATGCCAGAACAGCGCCGGCAGTGGCGGTGAAGGTGTTGATCATGGCAAGTGCGGCACCGCCATTGGCTTCGAGGTTGGAGCCGACGTTAAATCCGAACCAGCCGACGAACAGCATCGAGGCGCCGACCATGGTCAGTGTCATCGAATGCGGCGCCATCATGTCGCGGCCAAGGCCAAGACGTTTGCCAAGGAACAGGCAGCCTACCAGACCGGCGATACCGGCATTGATGTGCACAACCGTACCGCCTGCAAAATCAAGCGCACCCATGTTGAACAGCAGGCCGTTTCCATCCCAGACCATGTGGGCGACAGGGAAGTAGATGAAGGTTACCCACAGCAGGGTGAACAGGATCAGGCTGCCGAATTTCACACGCTCTGCAAAGGCACCCACGATCAGGGCGGGGGTGATGCAGGCGAATGTCATCTGGAAGCAGATGAAGACATATTCCGGAATGACGTAACCATCCGAGAATGTGGCAGCCATGCTGTCAGGCGTGACGCCCGCAAGGAACATCTTGGCAAAGCCGCCGAAGAACGGGCCTTCACCGCCGCCGAACGCGAACGAATAGCCGTATGTTACCCAGATCACGATGACCAGGGCGGTGATCATGGTGCACTGCATCAGCACCGAAAGCATGTTTTTGGACCGTACAAGGCCACCATAGAACAATGCGACGCCCGGCAGGATCATGAACAGGACCAGAACGGTGGACATCATCATCCACGCGACATCACCCTTGTCCATGATCGGTTCAACCGGCGCGACCGCATCCTGGGCCAACGCGGGCAGGGCGGCCAGCGTTGCAAGCGCGCCGAGGCTTGCGGTTTTCATCAAGTTTTTCATTATCCCTATGTCCCCTAGCGCGCGTTCAGAGCGCGTCGTCGTTGATTTCGCCCGTCCGGACACGAACCGCATTCTCGACATCCAGCACAAAGATTTTACCGTCACCGATCTTGTCGGTTTTGGCTGTGGTGCGGATCGTCTCTACGACAGGTTCGGCCAAGGCGTCCGATACCACAATTTCCAGTCGAACCTTCGGTACGAAATTCACGGCATATTCGGCGCCGCGATAGATTTCCGTGTGGCCGGATTGTGAGCCAAAGCCCTTAATTTCTGTTACCATCATGCCGCGCACGCCGATGGTGGTCAGGGCTTCGCGGACCTCCTCCAGCTTGAACGGCTTGATCGCTGCAATGATAAGTTTCACAGTGCATCCCCTCGTCGGTGGCGGCCTTTCCCGGCCCTGCAGAAAGAAGGCGGGCTTTTGAGGCATTCGGCAACGTTCCGCTGAACGATAAGGCAGGTGTATCGGGGGCATGTAACGGTTTTGCCTTATATCTGCACCTCATGGCTAAAAAATAGGCTGTTCGACAATTGGCGGTTTGTAGAGCCCCCCTAAACATCGTGCGGCAATCAGGATATGATCCAGGCAATAATAAGGTGAACGAGGCGGACAGGCATGAGTGGACCGGGTAAGGGAAAGCCCCTTGTGGCGGAGCGACGCTATGCGGCAGCATCCGGCACGGGTCGCGGCCGCAGTGGCGGCGGCACGGGTGGTGGGGGCAACAACAAGCGCCCCCCGCCCAAACGCAAGACGCCGCAACGCCGGAAGAAGCGGAATCCGCTGGTGGCCATGATCGTCGGCCTGTGGACGCTGCTGCGCAAACTGGTCTGGGGCGTGTTCTGGCGCGCTACTCTGGCTGTGGTGCTGGTCGTCGCGGGGGCCACCTTCTATTTCTCGACCAAGTTGCCGGCCGTGAACGATCTGCTGGATGCCCGTATCCGCGGCTCTGTCACCATGCTGGACCGCGCGGGAGAGGTTTTTGCCTGGCGGGGGGAGACCTACGGCGGATCGCTGCGCTCCGAAGATGCCTCGGCCAACCTGCGCAATGCCGTCGTGGCCACCGAAGATCGCCGTTTCTACCGGCACTACGGTGTCAGCGCCCGTGGGATCGCTTCGGCTGTGGCGATCAACCTCCGGGCAGGGCGCGGCCCGTTCGAGGGGAACGGGGGGTCCACGATCACGCAGCAGGTCGCAAAGCTGCTGTGCCTTGGCGTGGAATACGACCATGACAAATGGGATACCGAGGCGGATTACGAGGCGGACTGCCGCCAGACCAGCCTTTGGCGCAAGATCAAGGAAGTACCCTTCGCCTTTGCGATGGAGGCGAAATATTCCAAGGCCGATATCCTGACGATCTATTTCAACCGCGTTTATCTGGGTGCGGGCGCACGTGGCTTCGAGGCTGCGGCGCAGCGGTATTTCGGAAAATCGGCGGCGGATGTTTCCCCGTCCGAAGCGGCGATGCTGGCGGGCCTGTTGAAGGCGCCCTCGTATTACGCGCCCACGAACAACATGCAGCGCGCCACAGATCGGGCCAATGTCATCCTCGGGTTGATGGAGGAACAAGGTTATTTGACGGCTGCGCAGGAGCAGGATGCGATCGCCCATCCGGCGACACTGTCGCAGGCGGCACAAAGCCGGACCGGCGGCTTCTTTGCCGATTGGGTAATGGAATCCGGCCCGTCCTTCCTGACACGTGATACGACCGAGGATGTGATCATCCAGACCACGCTAGACCAGCGGATCCAGCGGAACGCCGAAGAGGCCGTGACGCAGGTGTTCAAGGAAAAGGTCAGCCCCGGTTCCAAGGCACAGACGGCTGTGGTCGTGATGTCTGCGGACGGGGCCGTGCGCGGCATGGTGGGCGGCCGGACGGTAGAGCCTGCAGGCTCGTTCAACCGGGCAACGCAGGCCCTGCGGCAAACCGGATCGGCATTCAAGCCGTTCGTTTACGCTGCAGCCCTGAACGAAGGCTTCAGCCCTGCCGATTTCGTGGAGGACAAGCCCTTTACCCTAAATATTCCGGGATCGGGGCCATGGACCCCTTCGAACTATGATCACCGTTTCCGCGGGGTTGTGACGCTGACGCAGGCCCTGCAGGAATCGCTGAACATTCCGGCCGTGCGGGTTTCCGAGGCGGTCGGACGCCAAAAGGTCATCCAGGTGGCCGAGAAATTCGGGATCCATAGCAATCTGGTGAACAGCCCGTCGCTGGCGCTTGGCGTGTCCGAAGCCACGCTGCTGGAAATGACGGGCGCCTACGCAGGTATCCTGAATGGGGGCACCGCGGTGCAACCCTACGGCCTGCTGGAACTGCGCTTGCAGGGCGACACCGCCCCGCTGATCGGCAAATCCGGCGGTACGGGAGAGCGTGTCATCTCGGATGAGGCGGCGCAGCTGCTTACCTACATGATGAGCCAAGTCGTGGAGAGCGGAACAGGCCGCAGGGCCCGGCTGCCTTCCGGACGTGAAGCAGCCGGCAAGACAGGAACAACGCAAGCTGCACGCGATGCGTGGTTTGTGGGCTTCACCGCCGATTACGTGGTCGGTGTCTGGATGGGGTATGATGACAATACCCCGCTTCAGGGGACCACTGGTGGCGGGCTGCCCGCCGATATCTGGCGCGAGGTGATGAGCCGGGTCGAAGATGGCCGCCCTCTGACCCCCTTGCGCAAGATCGTTCCTGCCCCCCGCGTCCCGCCGTCGGAGCCGACGAACCAGCCGGTCACGCAGCAAACGGCACCACCTGTGCAGCAACAGCAGCAGGATGATCCCAATGTGGCGGAACGCATCCTGAACGATGTTCGCCGCGCCTTCGGTGGATGAATGAAAAAAGCCCCGCCAGACCGGCGGGGCTTTTTATTCGGCCTATTGATGATCAGGCGCTTTGCAAGGCGCGGGTCAGACGGTCGATGCTGCCGCCTTGCTGATCCAGAATCGCCTGAATCTCGGTCCGCTCGGACGCCAGCATGTTCACCCCTTGGATGATGATGTTGAAGAACTTGGGGCTGCCCGACGAGGTGGACACATGCCAGCGGACGTCTGCCGGCGAATTGCCGCGGGTATAGGCTGTGGAGACAACCTCATAATAGCTCTTGATCGGGTTCACGCCGGTCACCTTGATCTCACCGCCGACAAATTCACGGAAGCGGCGACCGTACTTGCGGGCCACATACCCCTGATAGGCGCTGGTGTAGGCCTGTAGCTGCGCTGCAGAGGCTTGACGTGCGGCCACGCCCAGTGTTGAGCGGGCAATGGTCGGGATATCGGCGTATTGTGCGAAAATACGCTCGAAATCATTGTACATCGCCTGGGTGGATTCACCCGAGGCGATTGTGCGGTTGACGGCTGCTACCGCCTGCTCCACCGCCCGGCGTGCCGCATCGGCGCCGCTTTGGGCCAGCGTCACTCCCGGAAGGGCAAAGACCGCCCCGCCGGCAAGCATGCCAGCCGTGACTGCGCGGCGGTTCAGGGTCGGAAGGGTCATCTTATTGTACATTTGCGTCCTCGTAGGGATCTATGAAGTCTGCTGGCGCCGGGGCGGCTGCCCCGGTTCCGGCTGCATCGGCATATGGGTCTATAAACCCGTCATCGGCTGCCGCGGTTCCACGCCCGTTCTGTTGCAGTGTAAAGCGACGGTTCTGGAGGTATGCCAGACGTGCCTGCGAATAGCTGTCGGCGCTATCGTACAACAGGTCGTTGATGGCACCGTCATATACATAACGATCATTGGCGATTTCGCCACCGCTGGCGGCAAGGCCATAGGTGCTTTCGGGTGATTCGATCACGAAGTGGGTCGGGTTCGCGATCACATCCACGATCATCCCCCATGTATCACGCTCGGTCGACGGGCCGAAGAACGGGTTCTCGACATATTGCCCTTCACCGACGCCCCACGTGTAGAGGGTCTCGCCGAAGTCGGTTTCATGCCCCCGAAGCCCGAGCGGCGTCGCCGGGTCGAAGATCCCCAGGATCCCGATGGTGGAGTTCACGACGAAGCGGGCCGAATTTTCCAGCGCGCGGACGGGGCGGCCCTGTAGCAGGCCGTTCATGACCTCCTTGGGAAGGTCAAGGTTTTCCGCGACATTGGAGATGCCGCTGCGCACGGGGCCGGGCACGACCTTGCCGTATCCCTGCGATACCGGGCGCAAAAAGCGGCGGTCAAAGGATTTGTTGAACTCGTGGCGTTCACGGTTCACCGATTCCAGCGGGTCATTCGTGCCCGTCGCATTCTGGGGCGCACCACAGCCTGCAAGGACGGCCAGAGTAGAAGCCGCAACAAAGGCGGAGGCCTTTTTCGGCAATGAAATATTAAGGCCCATGTCCTATCGCTTTCCTACAGATTGTTCCCAGTCGCGGGCATTTGGCACCGACTTATGCGCGTCACGCAGGGATGACAATGATCCAGCATGAATGGAAGCCGGATGGCTCGCGCGAATTCACGATGTGGTGCGAAAGAATTGAAGTGCGCCTTATACGAGTCAAGGGGCGCGATCGTCGCTGTGGCCGTTTTTTCGGTCATCGTTAACCTCCTGATGCTGACCGGCCCGCTGTATATGATGCAGGTCTATGACCGGGTGCTGCCGGGACGTTCGCCCGAAACGCTGGTGGCCCTGTCCGCCCTAGGGGTTCTGCTGTTCGCGGCCATGGCTCTGCTGGATGTGTTGCGCGGCAGGATCATGGTGCGGGTCGGTGCCGCATTCCAGGACCGGCTTGATCTGAGGGTGCTTCAGGCATCGATGCGTGATCCAGCCGGGGCGCAGGGTGGTGGCCCGGCGGATCTTGAGGCCGTCCAGCGTTTTCTGGCCTCGCCGGTGGTGCCCGCCCTGTTCGATCTGCCGGGGACGCCGCTGTTCATGGCGCTGATATTCGTCTTTCACCCCGTTTTGGGCGGATTGGCATTGGGGGGCGGGGTGCTGCTGGCCGGAGTAACGCTGTTAAACCGCCATTTGTCCCGCCCGCCGTTGATTGCTGCCGGTCAATATGCGGCAGGGGCGGAGGGGGTGGCCGGAATGCTGCGTTCCGAGGGGGATGTGGTCCGGGCTCTCGGCATGTCCCGCGCGATAGAGGGGCGCTGGCAGGTGCTACGAGGGAAGGGGTTGCGTGATGCGGCACGCGCGGCAGAACTGACGGGCGGCTTTACAGCCACCACCCGCGTCATGCGGCTGTTCCTGCAATCGGCCATGCTGGGGGTCGGGGCATGGCTCGTTTTGCATCAGATGGTGGGGGCGGGTGCAATGATCGCCTGTTCCATCCTGATGGGGCGGGCGCTGGCTCCGGTGGAGACTGTCATTGCACAATGGTCATTGGTAAGCCGCGCACAGGAGGGCTGGCAAAAGCTGGCCATTACGCTGGCCAATGTGCAATCCCCCGTACCGCCGCTGCCATTGCCGCGCCCTGCTGCGGTATTGCAAGTTGAAGGGGTTACGGCCATTCCGCCACGGGCGGAGCATCCCGTGTTGCGGCATATGTCCTTTGCCCTGCAGCCCGGACAGGCTTTGGGGGTGATCGGGCCGTCGGGTGCGGGAAAGACCTCTTTGGCGCGGGTGCTGACGGGGGTATGGGGCACGCAGACGGGGACGGTACGGCTTGGCGGGGCGGCGTTGGAGCAATATGCGGGGGATACCCTTGGGGCCTATGTCGGATATCTGCCGCAACGGGTTGCCCTGTTCGACGGAACCGTGGCGGAGAACATTGCCCGCATGGGGACACCCGATGCGGCCCGCGTCATTGCCGCCGCCAGGGAGGCCGCCGCGCATGACATGATCCTCCGGTTGCCGCAGGGGTACGATACGCCGGTGCAGGCCATAGGCGGCTGGCTGTCGGGCGGTGAGATCCAGCGGATCGGATTGGCCCGCGCGCTTTACGGCGATCCTGTACTACTGGTGCTGGATGAACCGAATTCGAACCTCGACAATACCGGAACCGAAGCCCTTTCGTCGGCGATCCGGACGGCCAAAATGGCGGGGCGTGTCGTGGTGGTGATCGCGCATCGCCCTGCAGCCATTCAGGAGTGCGATCTGCTGATGGTGATGGAGGCGGGGCAGCGCCGTGCCTTCGGCCTGCGCAATGACATCCTGCGCCAGATGGTGCGCAACCATACAGAAATCGTGCGACCTGCAGCAGGGTCCATGGCATGAGCTGGTCCGTTCGCCCGCTTGCCATGACTGGGTTTGCGACGATTGCGACCTTGGGGGTGGTGCTCGGGGCGTGGGGCGGGCTTGCGCGATTGGATGGTGCGGTCGTCGCCATGGCCGAGGTGCGGGTGGAGCGTGATCGCCAGATCGTGCAGCACCCCGATGGCGGTGTGGTGGCGGAGATTGCCGTAAAGGAAGGGCAATCCGTTACAGAAGGCCAGCTTCTGCTGCGGCTGGACGGCAATGCCCTGCGGTCGGAACTGTTCGTGGTGGAGGCGCAGCTGTTCGAGATCATGGCCCGCGCCGACCGGTTGGATGCCGAGCGTGACGGGGCTGACCGGATCATCTTTGCCGATGATCTGCTGCAGGCATCCCGGACCAACCCCGAGATCCGGCGGCAGATGGAGGGTCAGACGCGCCTGTTCGATGCCCGCCGTGAAACGCTGGCCCGCCAGATAGACCAGATCCATCGCCGGCAGGAGCAGACGGGAAACGAGATCGAAGGGCTGACTGCCCAACGCACGGCGCTGGACAGGCAGGCCGATCTGATCGGGCGTGAACTGGAGGATCAGCGCATATTGCTTTCGAAAGGTCTGACGCAGGTCAGCCGTGTGATGGCGCTGGAGCGGGAGGCCGCCCGACTGACTGGCGAACAGGGCGGCGTGGATGCGCAAAAGGCCGAGGCGCAGGGCCGCATCACCGAATTCGGGTTGGAAGAATTGCGACTGACGGCGGCCCGCCGTGAGGATGCGATCAGCCAGACACGTGATTTCGCCTACCAGCGGATGGAGTTGCAGGAACGCCGGCGGGCACTGACGCAAAAGATCGCAGATCTGGATGTGCGCGCACCCGTGGCGGGGGTCGTGCTGGGGCTGACGGTGACCACCCCCCGCGCCGTGGTGCGCCCTGCGGACCCGATCCTCTATCTGATCCCGCAAGACCGGGCCTTGGTGCTCGAGGCACGCATCCCCCCGCGCAATATCGACGAGGTTCGGACAGGTCAGTCCGTGCGGATCGTTCTGCCATCCTTTCCCATGCGGAATGCACCGGATGTCGAGGGGGCCATCACCTCGGTTTCGGCTGATACCCTGCGCGATGACAGAGGCGCACCCTATTACCGTGCCGAGGTGGCGCTGGACAGCGGTACAGTACCCGCGTCGCTGGTGCCGGGAATGCCCGCAGAGGTCTTTGTCCGTACCGGAAGCCGCACGCCGCTTGCCTATCTGCTTCGGCCTTTTGCCGTTTATTTTGACAGGGCATTGAGGGAAAGCTGACTTGCCCTGCCTTTGGCGCATCGCTAGCGTGCCGCAGAAATCAACAGGAGCCGCTTCATGAACGCCATCGAAAGCCGTATTTCCGAACTGGGCCTGACCCTGCCCGAGGCACCGCTGCCGGTTGCGAACTATGTCCCTTTCGTGCGTACGGGCAATCTGGTGCATATTTCGGGGCAGGTGGCACGGAATGACGATGGCCCTGTCACCGGAAAGCTGGGTGCGGGGCTTGAAGTCAAGGAGGGGGCCGAGGCTGCAAAGCTCTGCGCGCTCAGCCTGCTGGCGCAGCTTCGCGCGGCCTGTGACGGGGATCTGGGCCGCGTCGTGCGTGTGGTCAAGCTGGTGGGGTTTGTGAACTCTACCGCGGAGTTCACCGATCAACCGGCAGTGATCAACGGCGCATCCGATCTGATGGTTGCCATATTCGGCGATGCTGGTCGGCATGCCCGTTCGGCGGTTTCGGCGGCCAGCTTGCCGATGGGGGTCGCGGTGGAAATCGAAGGCCTGTTCGAGGTTCGCTGATGCGCGTCCCTTTGCCTGCCATGTTCCTGCGCATTCCCATTGCGCATCGTGCCCTTCATGCGCGGGCAGAGGGGCGGCCCGAAAACTCCCGTGCTGCGGTACGCGCCGCTGTTGCCGCTGGCTACGGGATCGAGATTGACCTGCAACTGTCGGCGGATGGTGTGGCCATGGTCTTCCATGATGCCGAACTGGACCGGCTGACAGCCGAGACAGGGCCGGTCTTTGCCCGCAGTGCGGCTGACCTGGGACGTATCCGTCTTCGTGATGCCGAGGACGGCATTCCGACATTGGCAGAGGTGCTGGATCTGGTTGCGGGAAAGGTGCCGCTGCTGATCGAGATCAAGGCGCAGACCCCGACCAACGGTGCGCTGGAACGGGCCACGGCGCAGGCCCTGACGGGATATGTCGGGCCGGTGGCAGTGATGTCGTTCGATCCGGAATCGATGGCGCGCATGGCGGAATTTGCCCCTACGGTGCCGCGCGGTCTGACCACCTGTGGCTACGATTATGCCGACTGGCCGGAACTGACCCACGCCGAATGCGACATGCTGCGGGAAATCCCCGATTACGACCGGGTTCTGGCCAGCTTCATTTCCCATGAGGCGCATGAACTGGGTCGGAACCGCATCTCTGAATTGAAATCCGGCGGGGCTGCGGTGCTGTGCTGGACCATCCGTTCGGCCGAGGCAGAGGATGAAGCGCGGCGCATTGCCGATAATGTGACCTTTGAGGGTTATTTGGCTGCAAAAGCGTCTTGACCCTGCGGTGCCCCGCGCCAGCATAGGGGAATGAGCACAGAGATCACCGTAACGGCCCATGAGGGATTTGCCTCCATTCCCGCTGCGGAATGGGATGCGCTGGCGGCGCCCGACGCGGGCCGCCCCGCGGACCCTTTCACCACGCATCGGTTCCTTATGGCGCTGGAGGCGTCAGGGTCCACGGGAGGGCGGTCCGGCTGGCAGGCCCGTCCCCTGACGGCCAGCATTGACGGCCGGATCATTGCGGCGGCTCCTTTGTACATCAAGCACCATAGTCAGGGTGAATACATCTTCGATTTTGCCTGGGCAGATGCATTCGAGCGGGCAGGCGGGCAATATTACCCCAAGCTGCAGATTGCCGTTCCGTTCACCCCTGCCACCGGACGCCGTTTCCTGACCCTGCCGGGGTTCGAGGAAACCGGACGTGCCGCCCTGATCGAAGGGGCTGTGGCGGTGGCTGACCAGAATGACCTGTCCTCGGTCCATATAACCTTCTGCACCGGTGAAGAGGCGGAGGCCGGTACGCAGGCAGGCCTGATGCCCCGCACCAGCCAGCAGTTCCATTGGGCCAATCGCGGCTATGCCGATTTCGACGCATTTCTGGCAGATCTGTCGTCACGCAAACGCAAGGCGATCCGCAAGGAGCGTGAGGGCGCACGGGCCTTCGGTGGCACGATCCATACCCTGAGCGGCGATGACCTGCGGCCTGAACACTGGGATGCATTCTGGCGGTTCTATCAGGATACGGGGGCCCGGAAATGGGGTACGCCCTATCTGACCCGGGCCTTCTTCGATGAAATCCACCGGACCATGGCAGATGACATCCTGCTGGTGATGGCCGAGATCGACGGACGCTGGGTGGCGGGCGCGCTCAATTTCATCGGGCGGGATACACTCTACGGGCGATACTGGGGTTCTACCGAGCATTATCCATTCCTGCATTTCGAGCTGTGCTACTATCAGGCGATGGATTACGCGATTGCCCATGGTATTGCGCGGGTAGAGGCGGGCGCGCAGGGGGAACACAAACTGGCGCGGGGGTATCTGCCGGTCAGCACCCATTCCCTGCACTGGATTTCCAACCCTGGGTTCCGTGACGCGGTCGGCCAGTATCTGAAGGCCGAACGCGCCGCAGTGGACGAGGAGATCGAGGTGTTGACCTCATACGGCCCGTTCCGCAAGGATCAGGCCGATGCCGACGAAGGGCTTTAGGCCAGTTCTGCCAGCAGCGCCTCACCCCCGGAAATGTCGCAGGTGCCCGGCGATTCCTCCAGGTGCAGCAGGGTCACGGTGCCGTCGATGACCTGCATCGCATAGCGGCGCGAGCGGGCGTTCAGACCGGCACCGGGGGCATCGAAATCAAGCCCGATCGCCTTGGTGAAGGTGCTTTGCGGATCGCCCAGCAGGGTGATGCCGGCATCCGCCGCGCCGGTGGAATCGCCCCATGCCTTCATCACGAAGGGGTCGTTGACCGAAAGGCAGATGATCTCGTCCACGCCCTTGGCCCGAAATTCGGCTGCGGTGCGGATGAAGCTGGGCATATGCGCCGAATGGCAGGTGGGTGTAAATGCCCCCGGAACGGCAAAGATAACCACATTGCGGCCCTTCAGGTGCGCGCCCAGATCAACCGTTTCCACACCGTCTGCGCCCAGACGGACCAGATCCGCGGTCGGTAGGCGGTCCCCTTTTGCGATGGTCATTGCGTCGCCCTCATGTTGTGTTTTGACTACTGGCAGATATAGGCTCCGCGCGTTGGGGTGGGAATGGAAAAGATGACGGGTATCGTGGTAATCGGGGCCGGGCAGGCCGGAGTGGCGCTGGCAGCAAAATTGCGGGGGTTGGGGGCAGACCAGCCGATCACCCTGATCGGTGCGGAAACGACCCCGCCCTATCAGCGCCCGCCTCTGTCCAAGGGGTATCTGCTGGGAGAGATCGGGGTGGATCGCCTGACCTTGCGCAGCGATTCCTTCTATGCCGAAAACGACATCGATCTGCGGTTGGGCCATCCTGTCACGTCCATTGATCGCGCATCCAGGAATATCCGGCTGGGGTCCGAATGGATCCCCTATGACCAGCTGGCTTTTACCACGGGATCGGTGGCGCGGCGTCTGCCCGTTGCAGCGGGCGGCAAACGGCCCGGTGTACATACGGTGCGGACCCGCGGCGATGTCGATGCGATGCGCGCCGATCTGGCACCCGGGCATCGTGCAGTGGTCATCGGTGGCGGATACATCGGGCTGGAGGCAGCGGCGGTGCTGGCAAAGCTGGGGCTGGAGGTGACGCTGGTCGAAGCCGCTCCGCGTATTCTGGCCCGTGTGGCCAATTCCGAAACGGCGGCATTCTTCCGGGACCTGCACCAGCAGAACGGCGTGACGATCCTGGAGGAAACGGGCGTTGCCAATCTGGCTGGCGAGGGGGACGCGGGTCGTGTCACCGGGGTGGAACTGGTGGACGGCAGGGTGCTTCCGGCTGATCTGGTCGTGACGGGAATCGGGATCGAGCCTGTATCGGCAATGGCCGAGGCCGCAGGGCTGGATATCGACAACGGCATTGCGGTGGATGACTTTGGCCGCACATCTGACCCCGATATCTGGGCTGCCGGCGATTGCACATCTTTCATGTGGCGCGGCCAGCGGATGCGGCTGGAATCGGTGCAGAACGCGATCGAGCAGGCTGAATGCGTGGCCGCCAACATGCTGGGGGCCGGTCAAAGCTATGCGCCGATGCCGTGGTTCTGGTCCGACCAGTATGATGTGAAACTGCAGATTGCGGGGCTTCATCGTGGATACGATCAGGTGATTACCCGGCAGGATGGCGGGACATCCTTCTGGTCGTTTGCAGCGGGACAGCTGATTGCCGTGGATGCGGCAAATGACCCGCGCGCCTATATGGTGGGCAAGCGCCTGCTGGAGGCGGGGCGCTCGGTTTCGCCCGAGGCCGTGGCGGGTGCCGTGAAGGTGCAGGACTTGTTGTGAGGATCGTCGGAGGCCGCGCGCGGGGGACAAGGCTGGCCGATGTCGGGGCCGGTGATCCTGCCGCACATCTTCGCCCCACATCGGATAGGGTGCGGGAGGCGATATTCAACCTGTTGATCAACGGCGGATACGGTAACCCCCTGCAGGATGCGCGGGTCTTGGACCTGTTTGCAGGCACCGGTGCCATCGGGCTGGAGGCGATCAGCCGCGGGGCGGCCCATACCACATTTGTGGATGACGGCATGGCCGCGCAGAAGCTGATCCGCCGGAACGCCGAGATCACCCGTATGACCCCGCAGACCGATCTGTTGCGTCGCAATGCCACGCGATTGGGGCCGAACACCGGTGCGCCCTATGATCTGGTGTTTCTGGACCCGCCCTATGGCAAGGGCTTGGGGCAGTTGGCCTTGGGCGCGGTGGCTGGCGGTGGCTGGCTGGCGGATGGGGCGCTGGTGGTCTGGGAAGAAGGGGCGGCCCTTGCTGCACCCGAACCGTTCGCGCTGCTGGATCAGCGCCGCTATGGCGAAACATGGGTCAGCATCCTGCGCGGCCCCGAAGCGGAAGAGTGATATGGTCAAGGCAGTAATCTTCGATTGTGACGGCGTTCTTGTCGATAGCGAGGCCGCGACCTTCCATGCGCTTGCGCGCAATCTGGCCGCGCATGGCCTGACCATGTCTATCCCCGATCTGGAAGAGCAGTTTCTGGGCGGCACGATCCATGAAGTTTATGACGGCGCGCGCCGTATGGGGGCTGATCTGCCTGCGGATTGGGTCGCGGATTTCTATGCCGCACTCTATACCGAATTGCGCCAGCATACGCCCAAGATAGAAGGGATCGAAGCTGTTCTGGACCGTCTGGATGCTGCGGGAATTCCCTATGGTGTGGGGTCGAATGGCTCTGGCGAGAAGATGGCCATTACGTTGGGGCAGCATCCGGGCCTATGGTCACGGCTGGAGGGACGGCTGTTTTCGGGGCAGGACATGAATATGCCCAAACCGGACCCCGGGCTTTACCTGCATGTCGCAAGCTTTCTGGGCCACGCCCCGCAGGATTGCATCGTGGTCGAGGATAGTCTGACAGGGGCCCGTGCGGCACGGCTGGCGGGAATCCGTTGCCTTGGCTTCGCGCCCGATGGCAGCAAGCATCTGGAGGCCGAAGGCGCGGAATCCTTTCATGACATGGCGGATCTGCCGGGCCTTCTGGGCCTGTGATGAAATGACAAGGCGCCCGGAAGGGGCGCCTTGTCGTTACTTGTAGGTAGGATGGAAACGTCCGGCGGGCGAGAGCGTGAAGATCTCGCATCCGTCAGCGGTGACGCCGATCGAATGTTCGAACTGGGCCGACAGGGATTTGTCGCGGGTGACCGCCGTCCAGTCATCTGCCAGAACCTTGGTTTCGGGGCGACCCAGATTTACCATCGGTTCGATGGTAAAGATCATGCCTTCTTCCAGCCTGGCGCCGGTACCCGCACGGCCATAGTGCAGCACGTTCGGCGGCGCGTGGAAAACACGCCCCAGCCCGTGGCCGCAGAAATCGCGCACGACCGACATGCGGTGCCCCTCGGCGAATGTCTGGATGGCATGGCCGATATCCCCGAAGGTATTTCCCGGTTTGACGGCGGCAATGCCGATCATCAACGCCTCATGGGTGACCTCAATCAGGCGTTCGGCCTTGCGGCTGGGGGTTCCGGCCACATACATGCGGCTGGTATCCCCGAACCAGCCGTCCACGATGACGGTGACGTCGATGTTCAGAATGTCGCCTTCCTTGACCACCTTTGGCCCGGGGATCCCGTGGCACACGACGTGGTTTATGGAAATGCAGGAGGCATGTTCATACCCGCGGTATCCGACGGTGGCGGACTCCACGCCCAGTTCGCGGATACGGTCATCGATGAAGGCATTGATCGCCCCCGTCGTGGTGCCGGGCACCACAAGCGGGATGACTTCATCAAGAATCTGTGCAGCGACACGGCCAGCCTTGCGCATCCCATCGAAATCCGACGATTCATAGATGCGAATGCCTTCGCGGGTCACGCGGCCTTTGGTATCTTCCAACGGATCGGTCCTTTGCTGTGCAGGCACAAGATAATCGCATGTGGCGCAGGATGCCAGTCCCCCACCCCTTGGAACGTGTTGCGCCGCGCCCTATACCTTAGAAAACAAGCCCCGCAGGAGGTATCATGCCAAACCCAACCGCAGCGATGATTGTAATCGGGGATGAAATCCTGTCGGGCCGTACACGCGACAGCAATTCCAACCATCTGGCCAAGGAGCTGACCGCGGCCGGTGTGGACCTGCGTGAGGTCCGCTTCATTCCGGATGACCATGCGATCATCGTCGAAACCGTGAAAACCCTGTCGGCCAGTGTGGACCATCTGTTCACTTCGGGCGGAATCGGGCCAACGCATGATGACATCACCGCTGATGCCGTTGCGGCCGCCTTTGATCTGAATATTGGCGTGCGTGAGGATGCGGCAGAGCTGCTGCGTGCCCATTACGCCCGGATGGACCGCCCGTTCAACGAGGCGCGCCAGCGGATGGCCCGCATTCCCGATACGGCAACGCTGATCGACAACCCTGTTTCCATCGCGCCCGGATTCACCGTTGCCAATGTGCATGTGATGGCCGGTGTGCCGAATGTGTTCGAGGCAATGCTGGCGGGGGTTCTGGCCGGTATCACGGGGGGGAGCCCTTTGTTGAGCCAATCCTTGCGGGTAGAGCGGGGCGAGGGCGAGGTTGCCTCCGAATTCGGTGCCTTTGCGGCGGAATACCCTGACCTGCAGATGGGAAGCTATCCCTTTACGATGAACGGGGTCACGGGCACGAACCTGGTGATCCGGGGCACCGATCCGGCGCGGTTGAATGAGGCGATGACCCGCCTGGCGGCACTGTTTCCCGCATGACCACCTGCTTGCTGGAGGCGATGGAGCCGACCTGGCCGCCCCTGCGTGCCTGGCGCGAGGGGGAGTGGACCATGCGCGATGGCGGTGGCGGTGGCGGGCGTGTCTCTGCCGTGACGCTGTACGAGGCCGCCGTTGCGGATATCGCGGGGCCGTCCGATGCCGTGGCGGAATGGCCGCCTTCGGCTGCGACGGTGGAAATGTGGGCAGAACAGGGCAAGATCGGGCCTGAACGTCTTGCGGTCATGGAGCGGGCTGCCGATCCCAAGACGGTCATCTCCATGCCGGGGGGCGCCGGTTTTCTGGGGGTGAACGGTGATCTTGCCGTGCTTCATGCGCTGGAGGTCTCGCCAGCCCATCGCCGTCAGGGCCGCGCGCGTGAGATCATCCGTGGGGCCGCGCTTTGGGCGGTGGTCCGGGGTGCCACGCGCTTTGCACTGGTGGTGTCGGATGACAACCCCATCGCCCATGCGCTGTATAAAGGGTTGGGAATGCGTGTTGCCGGCCATTACCATTATCGCCGGGTTGCCGGATGAAGGGCATCTGGGCCACGCTGGCCATTGTGTGCGGTACAAGTCCCGCCTTTGCATTCGATCCACCTCTGGCCGGTCAGGTCCAGGTCACCCGGACCGAGGAGGCGGCGCTGGACAGCACATGGATCCCCACCGGACGCTGGACCCGGGACGGCTTGCCGAAGGATGAGGTGGAGGGCGAGATCCGCCGCACCGCATGGCAGACAACCCCGCCCGAAGGCTTTACCACCCTTTCGATCCTGCAACCCATCCGCGAGGCACTGGCGGGCGATGGCTGGACACTGGGGCTGGATTGCGAAACCGACGAATGTGGCGGCTACGATTTCCGCTATGCGCTGGATCTGTTTCCCGAACCGGAAATGCACGTCGATCTGGGGGACTACCGGTTTCTGGAGGCGCACCGTGCGGAACAGCGGGTTGCCGTGGTCATCAGCCGTACGGCCAAACTGGGGTTCGTACAGCTGACAGAGGTTTCTCCCGCGGGGAAAACGCCCAAGGGAACCCCGCAGGTGGTAACAGGGGAAACACCACCCACGCAGGCCGAGTTCGGGCAGGGCGCCACCGTGCTGGAGGGGGTGGAGTTTGCCCAGGGGGGAACCTCTCTGACAGGTGAGCAGCCGGAGTTGCAGCCGCTGCTGCAATGGCTGACCGCACATCCCGACCGCCGGATCATTCTGGTCGGGCATACCGATGATTCCGGCGCATTGGACATCAACATCAATCTGTCGAGGGCGCGGGCCGGCGCGGTGCGTGACTGGCTGGTTGCCGGGGGGATCGATACGGCACGGATAGAGACCGAGGGCGTCGGCTTTCTGGCCCCGCGCGATACGAATGCCAATGAGGCGGGGCGTGCCCGCAACCGCCGGGTCGAGGTGCTGGTGCGCTGATCTTGCATCACCCATGGGCGCGTGAAAGGGTGTTTCCGGAAGATTGCCCCCCATGCGGCCGCCAGAGGAGATTACGATGAAAACCATTGCTGAAAGTCGGGCTTTCGGGGGCGTTCAGGGGGTTTATAGCCATCCATCCGATGCGACGGGCGGGAATATGACCTTTGGGTTGTTCCTGCCGGCCGAGGCGGAAACCGACCCCGTTCCGGTCCTGTGGTTTCTGTCGGGCCTGACCTGCACGCATGAGAATGCGATGGTCAAGGCCGGTGCGCAGAAATGGGCGGCGGAAGAAGGCATTGCGCTGATCTTTCCCGATACCTCGCCGCGGGGGGATGGAGTTGCCGATGATCCGGCCATGGATCTGGGGCAGGGCGCAGGGTTTTACGTGAACGCGACCGAAAATCCGTGGGCGCCTGCCTTCCGGATGTGGGACTACGTAGCAACGGAATTGCCCGAGCTGGTCTTTCGCAGCTTTTCGCTGGATCCGGGCCGTCAGGCAATCTCGGGGCATTCGATGGGCGGGCATGGGGCATTGACGCTGGCGATGGGGCTGCCGGGGCGGTTCCGCTCGGTTTCGGCATTTGCACCGATCGCGCATCCGACCGCCTCGGACTGGGGGCGGCGGCAGTTCGCGGCCTATCTGGGCAAGGATGAGGCGCTTTGGGCACCCCATGATGCCACATTGCTGATGGGGCGTCGCGGCTTTGACGGCCCGGTGCTGATTGATCAGGGAACCGCCGATCCGTTTCTGGACAAACTGATGCCCGAGGCCTTGGCCGAGGCGATGGTCGCAAGGCGTCAGGACGGGGCATTCCGGATGCAGCGCGGCTATGACCACAGCTATTTCTTTGTCTCGACCTTCATGGAAGAGCATATCGGTTTTCATGCGACGGCCCTGTATGACTGAGGTTTATGTCGATGCCGATGCCTGCCCCGTGAAGGCCGAGGTGGAACGTGTGGCCACCCGAAATCAGGTGCGCGTCCACATGGTGTCGAATGGCGGCATACGCCCTTCGGCCAATCCGCTGATCCAGAGCGTGTTCGTTTCCGAAGGGCCGGATGTTGCAGATATGTGGATTGCCGATCGGGCAGGTGCCGGGGATGTGGTGATTACGAACGATATCCCGCTGGCGGCCAGATGTGTGGAGGCGGGGGCGTTGGTTCTGCGCCCCGACGGTGACCCGCTGACTGCCGCGAACATTGGCAATGTGCTGGCCACGCGGGATCTGATGGCGGATCTGCGCAGTGCCGATCCGTTCCGGCAGGGCGGGGGGCGTGCCTTTTCCAAGGCCGACCGATCGCGTTTTCTGGACGCACTGGAGCGGGCCATCCGCAAGGCGAAGGGCTGAACGACCGGCCATGCTGGCCCAGCCCCGCGATCTGGTTTATGCTGGGCATGACCCTTTTGCGGAGATGCTTTCATGCCTGTCGTTCTCATGATGACTTCACCCCTGCGCCCCGTGCTGGATGACGGGACTGTGGATGCGGTACGCAAGGACTGGGGCGGATCCGAAACGCGCTGGCTGAATGCAGGGATCGCTGCCGAATTCGCGATCTCGGCAGAACCGGCGGATTTCTGGGATAGATGGCAGCTGCTGCAGGCCGAGGGTATCGATCTGGCACTGGTTCCGGATACGGGGCGGCGCAAGCGTCTGCTGCTGGCGGATATGGATTCGACCATGATCCAGCAGGAATGCATTGACGAACTGGCGGATGAGGCCGGGGTCGGGGCCCATGTTGCGGGGATTACCGCCCGAGCCATGAACGGTGAGCTGGATTTCGATGCCGCCCTTCGGGAGCGGGTTGGCCTGCTCAAGGGGTTGCCTGTTTCGGTGATTGACCGTGTGGTCGATACGCGGCTGACGATGATGCCGGGGGGGGCAACGCTGATTGCCACGATGAAGGGGCAGGGGGCCAAGGCCGCGCTTGTATCCGGAGGGTTCACGGATTTTACGGCCCGCGTTGCCCAACGGCTGGGGTTTGACGAAAACCGCGCGAATACGCTGCTTGCGGCGGACGGTGTGCTGACAGGTGAGGTCGGAACCCCCATTCTGGGGCGTGAGGCAAAGGTAACCGCGCTGAACGAGATCACGGCAGAAATGGGTGTTACCCCCGCCGAGGCGATTGCGGTGGGCGACGGGGCCAATGATCTGGGCATGCTCGGGCTGGCCGGAATGGGCGTGGCGCTGCATGCCAAGCCGGCGGTCGCCGCGCAGTGTGCCCTGCGTATCAACCATGGCGATCTGACCGCACTGTTGTATCTGCAGGGCTACGGGCGGGATGAATTCATTCAGC
Organism: Falsirhodobacter sp. alg1; assembly: GCF_000739715.2. Lineage (GTDB taxonomy): Bacteria > Pseudomonadota > Alphaproteobacteria > Rhodobacterales > Rhodobacteraceae > Falsirhodobacter. Next base: position 485,918 of record NZ_BBJC02000001.1, read on the forward strand.
CGCGCGCATAGACATCATCATAACGGGTGATGTCGTCCTCCCCGAGATAGCTGCCGGTCTGCACCTCTATCAGCACCATCGGCAGCTTTCCCGGATTTTCCAGCCGGTGCTGCGCCCCGAGCGGAACATAGACCGACTGGTTTTCGGTCAACAGGCGCGCCTCACCCTCTACCGTAACGCGGGCCGTGCCTGACACAACGATCCAGTGTTCGGACCTGTGGACATGGCTTTGCAGCGACAGGGCTGCCCCTGGATGCACCGTTATACGCTTTACGCGAAAACGGTCGGACAGGGCGAGTGTTTCGAAATGGCCCCAAGGGCGGTGATCCAGCTGGAAATCGACGGCCTGCGGCGCCTTTATGGCGCGGAGGGCGGAAACGGCCAGACGGGCATCCTGCGCCCGGTTGCGATCCATGACCAGCACCGCATCGGGCATGGCGACGGCAATGATATCCTTCAGGCCGATGCCCACCACGGCCTGTGTGCCGCTTTCGGCCCGCAACAGCGTATTCTCGCATTCCAACGCGATGGCCCCGTTGTGTGCCACGACGCCTTGGGCATCCGGCCCGCTGTCCCGCCACACCGCATCCCAGCCGCCCATATCGGACCAACCACCGGTATAGGGAACCACGGTCAGGTTGCCCGCCCGCTCCATCACGGCATAATCCACCGAAATATCCTCGGCCTGCCCCCATGGCTTGGGGGCAAGACGCAGAAAGCCCAGATCGACGGTCGCCTGATCCACTGCCGCCTGGACCGGGGACATGAGGTGCGGGGCATATCTGCCGAAGGCCTGAAGGATCGTATCGGCCCGGAACAGGAAAATGCCGGCATTCCAGAGAAACCTTGCATCGGTCAGCATGTCGGCCGCACTGGCGGCATCGGGCTTTTCGACAAAGCGCAGCAGGGGCGTGGGGGTGGCGGCAGGCGTTTCCCTTTCCAGCCAGCCATAGCCGGTCTCGGGGCGGTCCGGCGTGATGCCGAAGGTGACAATCCGGCCGGCTTCGGCCTCGGGCACTGCCAGCGCGACGGCGGCGCGAAAAGCCTCCGGGTCCGGTACGGCATGATCCGAAGGGGTGACCAGCATCAGGGCGGCAGGGTCCCGCGTGGCGATGTGCAGGGCTGCGGCCAGTACGGCCGGCCCCGTATTGCGCGGATCAGGCTCGATCAGGATGGCCCCCGGATCGATGCCGACAGCCGCCAGCTGTTCAGTCACGATGAAACGGAAATCGGAAGCGGTGACGATGACGGGCGGCGCATATTCCGCGCCGGTGGCGCGCCTTGCCGCAGATTGAAACAGCGTTTCATCCCCCATCAGGGGCGTGAACTGCTTGGGATAGCTTTTGCGTGACAGCGGCCAAAGGCGCGTGCCCGATCCGCCGCAAAGCAGCACTGGTGTGATGGTCATCCTGTTTCCCCCTCCGGTCTTGTGCATTTTTCACGGGCAAAGCCTGCGGAGTAAAGGTGATTTACTTCATCGTCCCTGTCCTGCATCTGGTATGGAGGGGCAATTCAACCGTGGAGCCGATATGCAATCCTCGCCGAACCATAAGCTGGAAATGACGGAACTGATGACGCCCGATCTTTCGAATTTCAGCGGCAAGGTGCATGGCGGTGATCTGCTGCGGTTACTGGACCGCGTCGCCTTCTCTTTGGCGTCCAGATATTCGAAAAACTATTCCGTAACGCTTTCGGTGGATCAAGTGACATTCAAGGAACCGATCAACGTGGGCGAGCTGGTCACCTGCCGGGCATCGGTGAATTATACGGGCCGTACCTCCATGGAGATCGGTATCCGGGTAGAGGCAGAAAATATCCGTACCGGGCACCGCCGCCATACCAATTCCTGCTACTTTACGATGGTTGCCGTCGGGGATGATGGGCGGCCGGTTGCGGTGCCCCCCCTGGTGCCGCAAACCCCGGTGGAGGAGCAGCGCCATCGTGGAGCCGTTTTGCGCCGCACGATCCGTCGGGAATATGCGGCGCGGATGCAGGACGCATCGGATAACGCCTAGGATTTGCCCCAGGTCGCATCCTGCATTTCCCGAAGCCGAGAGGCCGTGCGTTCGAATTCGAATGCGCCCTCACCTTCGGAATAAAGGCGTTCCGGTTCATCGGCAGCGCTGGCGATCAGCCGCACCTTCGCCTCGTACAGGGCATCGATCAGCGTCACGAAGCGTTTGGCCTCGTTGAAATTGGTCGAGGACAACCTTGGAATATCCTCCAGAACCAGCACGCGCACGGCATCGGCGACCGCAAGATAATCGGCGGGTCCAAGCGGCTTGGCGCAAAGATCCCAGAAGCTGGCCCGACCGACACCATTGGCAAAGCGGGGGATTTCCACCTGACGGCCATTCACTGGCAGATGGAGAGGAGGCGCGTCCTGACCGCCGGTCAGGTCATCCCATATCGTATCTATCTGCACCCGCGCCCCGGCTGCTGGATGGAAGTAGACCTGCTGCCCCGTCAGCCTGTGCTGGCGATAGTCGTTCGGGCTTTCGAGATCATGCACGACCAGACGCTCTTTGAGCATGCCGATGAAAGGCACGAAAATCTGGCGGTTCAGGCCGTTCTTGTACAGATCATCCGGCGGTCTGTTGGATGTGGTGACGATGACCACGCCCGCCTCGAACAGTTTCTGGAACAGGCGACCCACGATCATCGCATCGGTGATGTCGGTGATCTGCATCTCGTCAAAGGCAAGCAGGCGCAGTTTTTCGATAATCGCATCCGCAACGGGCGTCAGGGCATCATCCACGCCACGCTTGCGCGCCTCATGCATGCCATGATGGATTTCCTGCATAAAGGCATGGAAGTGGACGCGCCGTTTTGCCGTGATCTCCACGCTTTCGACAAACATATCCATCAACATGGATTTGCCCCGGCCCACGCCGCCCCAGAGATAGAGGCCCTTGATCTGCGGCACCTCTGCCTTGGAAAACCGCGCGAAGAATCCGCGTTTGGCCGGGGCGGGGGCCTCGGTCAATGCCAGCCGAATCCGTTCCAGCTCGGCCAGAACGGCCCGCTGTGCGGGGTCCGCCTTCAGCGTCCCCGCCGCAATGCGTGCATCATAGACTTCGACAAGGCCCGGCATCTAGATGTCCAGATTCTCGACGTTCAGGGCGTTCTGCTGGATGAATTCCCGACGCGGTTCTACGACATCACCCATCAGTTTGGTAAAGATGTCATCGGCTTCGACCGTATCGTCGATTTTCACCTGCAGCAGGGTACGTGCATCCGGGTCCAGCGTGGTTTCCCACAGCTGATCGGGGTTCATTTCACCCAGACCCTTGTAGCGTTGCAGCGACAGCCCTTTTTCTCCCTCGGCCAGAATGGCCTTCAGCAGATCCATCGGGCCGTGGATCAGTTGTTCCCGATCCTTGCGGACAAGGCGCGACGTGCCTTCATAAACGTTGCGATGCGGCTGGGAGACCTGCGCGATGCGCCGCCCTTCGCCCGAGCGCAGAACCGCACCGTCCAGCGTCCGCAACTCTTCGACACCGCGCAAGACGCGGCTGAGGCGGATGCCATGATCCTGCGTGATCCGGCCTGTCCAGCCCTTTGCGAATTCGGCGGCAACCTCGTCCAGACGTGTGGCAACGCGGTCTGCCAGTTTCTGCAGGTCATCCTCGGTCGGGTCAAAGGCGCCGGCAAGGGCGGCCTGTTCCAGAACGTGGCGCGGATAATGGGTCGGAAAGGCTTCGAGAACGCGGCGGAACTGGCGCGCACCGTCAATGACGCGGATCAGATCCTGACCCGCCAGCACCTCACCGTTGTGCAGGCGCAGGGTTGCCCCGTCGGTGCCCTGTTCGATCAGGTAATCGTCCAATGAGGCCTGATCCTTGAGGTAAACCTCGGATTTGCCGCGCGCGACCTTATAAAGCGGCGGCTGCGCGATATAGAGGTACCCGCCTTCGATGATTTCGGGCATCTGCCGGAAGAAGAAGGTCAGCAGCAACGTCCGGATGTGCGCCCCGTCAACATCGGCGTCGGTCATGATGACGATTTTGTGGTAGCGCAGCTTTTCCACGTTGAATTCATCCCGGCCGATACCGGTCCCCATCGCGGTGATCAGCGTGCCGATTTCCTGGCTGGCCAGCATCCGGTCGAAACGCGCCCGTTCCACATTCAGGATCTTCCCCTTGAGCGGTAGAACAGCCTGATTGGCCCGCGAGCGGCCCTGCTTGGCGGAACCGCCGGCAGAATCCCCCTCGACGAGGAACAGTTCGGATTTTGCGGGATCACGCTCCTGGCAATCGGCCAGCTTGCCCGGCAGGGAGGCGACGTCCAGCGCGGTTTTCCGACGCGTCAGCTCGCGTGCCTTGCGGGCAGCCTCACGGGCCAGAGCGGCCTCCACGATCTTGCCGACGATGATTTTTGCTTGGGCGGGATTTTCCTCGAACCACTCGGACAGTTTTTCGTTCACAAGGTTCTCGACCGCAGGCCGCACCTCGGAAGAAACCAGCTTGTCCTTGGTCTGGCTGGAGAACTTGGGATCCGGCACCTTCACCGACAGAACGCAGGTCAGACCTTCGCGCGCGTCATCGCCAGTGAAATCCACCTTCTCGCGCTTGGCGATCCCGGAGGATTGGGCATAGCTGTTGATCGTCCGGGTCAGTGCTCCGCGAAAGCCGGCCATATGCGTGCCGCCGTCGCGCTGCGGAATGTTGTTGGTAAAGGGCAGGACGTTTTCGTGGTAGGTGTCGTTCCACCACATCGCCACTTCAACGCCGATTCCGTTCTTTTCCCCGACCATGAAGATGGGATCGGCCATATGCGATGTCTTGGAGCGGTCCAGATAGCGCACGAATTCCCGCACGCCGCCCTCGTAGAACAATTCGGTCTTCAGCGGTTCGGCCGGACGCTCGTCCTCGATGATGATCCGGACGCCGGAGTTCAGGAATGCCAGCTCCCGCAGGCGGGTTTCCAGCGTCTTGAAGCTGTAGTTCAGGTTGGAGAAGGTTCCCTCGGGATCGTTTTCCTTGCTGGCGGCAAAGAAGCGCACCTCGGTGCCCTTTTCGCCCGGCGCTTCGCGCACGACATGGATATGCTCCACGCATTCGCCATGTTCGAACCGCGCGGCATATTCCTTGCCGTCGCGCCACACGCGCAGTTCCAGCCATTCCGACAGGGCGTTCACAACCGAAACACCGACACCGTGCAGACCGCCGGACACCTTGTAGGCATTGCCGGAATCATCTGTGTTGTTGAATTTACCACCCGCGTGAAGCTGGGTCATGATGACCTCGGCCGCCGAAACGCCCTCTTCTTCGTGGATGTCCACAGGGATGCCGCGACCGTTGTCCCGGACCGAAACGCTGCTGTCGGCGTGGATCTTCACGGTGACCGCGGTCGCATGGCCTGCCAGCGCCTCATCGATGCCGTTATCAACGACCTCATACACCATATGGTGCAGGCCGGACCCGTCATCGGTATCGCCGATATACATTCCGGGACGTTTGCGTACCGCTTCCAGCCCCCGGAGCACCTTGATGGAACTCGCGCCATATTCGTTTGGCTGCCGTGCTGTTTCGGCCATTCGGACCACCCTCTTGCAATGTTGTCTTTTTATACAGGCAGCGGGGGGGGATGTCACGCGCGGGGGGCGCTTTTTCGCCCTGTGACAGGGGGGGGTNGACGTTATTTTGACCCGATCACCGACATCTGCGCAAATTCCGTGATTTCAACCATTTGCGCAGAGGGGGCGATGGTGTCGAACAGCTCTGGCCCCGTGCCGGTCATCAGGGTTTGCGCGTCCAGCGCCAGCAGCTCGTCATAAAGCGCGGCACGACGGTCTGCATCCAGATGGGCGGCCACCTCGTCCAAGAGGATCACGGGGGGGGATGTGCCTGCCAGCGCCCTTGCATTGGCCAGGATCAGACTGACCAGCAGGGCCTTCTGCTCACCGGTGGAACATTGCGCGGCAGGCATGGATTTGGCCGCATAGGTCGCCACCAGATCCGCCCGATGCGGCCCGTGCAATGTGCGCCCCGCGGCCATATCGCGCCGCCTGGTGTCCGCCCAAAGGGAAGCCAGATCCTCGTCATTGCCGGTTATAAGCAGATCGGCACGTGGAAAGGCGGTTTCGGCATCGTTCTGTGCGGCGGCAATCCGGTTCAGGGCCAGATCGCGATTGCGGGTGATCGCCTCGGCCGCCTCGGTCATCTGTTGTTCCAGCGCATTGTACCATGCCGGATCTGTGATGCCGTCACGCAGCAGCCGGTTCCGTTCGCGCATCGGTTTGTCATAGGCCAGAACAGCCTCGGCATGGGACGGCTCGAAGCTCATCGTCATGCGGTCCAGAAAGCGGCGACGGCCCTCGGCTGCCTCTATCCACAGCCTGTCCATCGAGGGAACCAGCCAGACCTGGCGCAGGATACGTGACAGGGCCGTCTGTGGTGTGGCCTTGCCGTCGATCCTGACCTGCCGAGGGCTGTCGCCTTCGGCCCAGGTCTCGATTTCATGACCGCCTATTTCGGCGCGGATCTTCCAGCCCAATGCCTCGGGACGGCGGGCAAAATCCTCGGTCGCGGCGCGGCGTAGCCCCCGACCGGGCGATAACAGCGAGACAGCTTCGAGCAGGTTCGTCTTGCCTGCGCCATTCGCCCCGTAAATTGCGACGGGCCGACCGTCAAAGCGCAAACCGGCCGCACGATGCGACCGGAAATGCGAGATATTCAGGGATGTCAGCGTCGTGTCAGACACGCATCGGCATCACGACATAGACGGCGCTGCTGTCGTTGCCTTCGCGCATAAGCGTCGGGTCACCGGAGGTATTGAACATGAATACCGCGTTTTCCCGGTCAACCTGGCTGGCGATTTCCAGCAGGTATTTGGCGTTGAACCCGATTTCCAGCTTTTCATCGGCATAGGCGACGGCCAGTTCCTCTTCAGCGTTGCCCGCGTCCGGCGCATTGACCGACAAGACAAGGCGGTCTTCGTCAAGGCTCAGTTTGACGGCGCGCGAACGTTCGGAGCTGACGGTCGCGACACGGTCGACGGCCTTGGCAAAATCCTTGGCATCAACCTCCAGCCGGCGGGTATTCTGCGTGGGGATGACGCGTGTGTAATCGGGGAATGTGCCGTCGATGACCTTGGAGGTCATGGTCAGCGAAGGTGTGGCGAAACGCACCTTTGTTTCCGAGACGGAGACCGCGATATCCGCATCGTCATCATCCAGCAGCTTGCGCAGCTCGTTGACGGTCTTGCGAGGGACGATCACGCCCGCCATTCCCTGCGCCCCTTCGGGCAGCGGGGCATCGATACGGGCAAGGCGGTGACCATCCGTTGCAACGCAGCGCAGAACCGGACCCTCGTCCCCCGTAGCCACGTGCATGTATACGCCGTTCAGGTAATAGCGGGTTTCCTCGGTCGAGATCGCAAATTTCGCCTTGTCGAACAGGCGGCGCAGCACCTTTGCCTTTGCCGTGAATTTTGCGGCATATTCCGATGAGGCCATCACCGGAAAATCCTCACGCGGGAGGGTGGACAGGCTGAAATTCGACCGGCCGGCCATGACGACCAGACGACCTGAGGCACTGTCTTCGGTCAGGCTGACCAGGGCACCATCCGGTAGTTTACGGACGATCTCGTGCAGCATCACTGCCGACACGGTTGTAGCGCCCGCACGTTCCACCTGTGCCGGGGCACGATCGATCACCTCGATGTCCAGATCGGTTGCGCGGAACGAGGCGTGGTCGCCCTCTGCCTCGATCAGCACGTTGGCAAGAATCGGAATCGTATTGCGGCGTTCCACCACCGATTGGGCCTGTGCGACCGCTTTCAGAAGTGTGCCGCGTTCGATGCTGATCTTCATTGCCGTCTTTCCCGTTTCCCGCCCGAAGGCCGAATTATTAGCGCAGACTTTCCGATTGTTTCAGGGGCGCGTCAAGGGCACCACCAAAGAGATCAGCCCTGAAGCAAACGCTTGAGCATCTGCAGGTCATCGGCAAGCTGCGAATCCGTTGCGAACAGCTCTTCGATCTTGCGGACGCCATGCATGATCGTGGTGTGATCCCGGCCACCGAACCGCCGGCCGATTTCCGGCAATGACCGCGGGGTCAGCTGTTTGGCCAGATACATTGCCACCTGACGCGGACGGGCGATGGTGCGGACGCGCTTCGGGCCGATCATGTCGGACAGCCGCACATTGTAATGCTCTGCGACCTTGCGCTGGATTTCTTCGATCGTGACCTTGCGGTCAGACGCGCGCAGAATGTCCGACAGGCACTCCTGCGTTACCTCAAGCGTGACAGGGCGACCGACCAGGTTTGCAAAGGCGAACAGGCGTGTCAGGGCACCTTCCAGCACGCGGACGTTTGTCGTGATGCGATGGGCCAGGAATTCCAATACCCCGTCGGCAATTTCCAGATCGCCCAGCTGGTGGCGATAGACTTCGGCCTTCTGCTGCAACACACCAAGGCGCAGTTCGTAATCGGTCGGGTGAAGATCCACGACCAGGCCGCATTGGAGGCGCGATTTGATCCGCTCTTCCAGATCCTTGATTTCCCCCGGCGCACGGTCGGCCGAGATGATGATCTGCTTGTTCTGATCGACCAGGGCGTTGAACGTATGGAAGAACTCTTCCTGCGTTGAATCCTTGCCGGCGATGAACTGCACGTCATCGACCATCAGGACATCGACCGAGCGGAACATTTCCTTGAAATCCATGATCTGGCGTTCGCGCAAAGCCTGCACAAAGCGGTACATGAACTGTTCCGCCGACAGGTACAGAACACGCAGATGCGGCTGACGCAGCTGCAGCTCATGCGCGATCGCGTGCATCAGGTGTGTCTTGCCCAAGCCGACGCCGCCATAAAGAAACAGCGGATTGAAGGTGACAGGACCGCCTTCGGCAACGCGGCGCGCGGCTGCATGGGCCAAGGCGTTCGGTTTGCCCACGACAAAACTGTCGAAGGTGAAACGCGGGTCCAGCGGGGCGCCCGACAGCTCTTCGTCCGGTGCACGGCTGCGCAGGGGCGAAGGGCGCGGGGTGGCCGCGGGGGCCGCAGGCTGTGCTGCGGCTGCCACCGGTGTTTGGGCCGGTGCTGTTGCGGGCGCCGACATGCGGGCCACCGAAAATTCCACGCGTGAAACGTCATGCCCGGCCTCGTTCAACCGGTGGCGGATCTGATCCGAGAAATTGCGCTGCACCCAATTTCCGAAGAAAGAGGTGGGCACTTCAAACTCGGCGCGTCCTTCGGTCAAACGGGTCAGCTTGAGCGGCTCGATCCAGGTGACGTAATTGTTGCGTCCAACATGAACCAGCAGATCTTCACGCAACTTCGCCCAGTTCTCGTTCGTCATCGTCTTCCCGACCGCTCCATCAACTGCCCGACAGTCATCGGGCCTTTTCGCGCGATCACCTGATTTGCCAGATGGCAAACCAAGGGGGATGACCGCCGGAGATATCCGGTGGCCTACAACAACACCATATTGGCACGAAGCCATAAGCTTCGCGTACAAAAGATAAGGCACCATTCGGCGCCAGCCGGTGTGCGTTTGAATCGCATTCGCAGGACATGTCCCAGTTGCATCGAAAATCAAGCAACACAGCGTGGCAGCCGGACCGGTCCCAGAATGCGATCAATGTCCCCCAGGACAGTGAATCGCTTAGTGACGCTAGCCCGCGTTTCGGAGGAACCGCAACCGATCTTCGCTGTTGACAGGAAAATGGTCGGGCCGAATCCGGAACGTTTGACATTCGCGCCACGCCTGATCACCAGGCATAAAAAAAGCGCGCCTGAAAGCGCGCCTTTTCAACGGGTTATTCGCAGCTTAGGCGGCAGCGCCTACAGCTTTTACACGCGACGAAAGACGCGAGATTTTGCGCGAAACGGTGTTCTTGTGCAGAACGCCTTTCGAAACGCCACGTGCCATTTCGGGCTGGGCAGCGCGCAGGGCAGCGACTGCTGCGTCTTTGTCGCCCGAAGCGATTGCTTCTTCAACTTTGCGAATGAAAGTGCGGATGCGCGAACGACGAGCTTTGTTCACGACAAAGCGGGCCTCGGACTGACGGGCGCGCTTTTTGGACTGGGGCGTATTTGCCATAAGTACGGTTTCCGGTTTTGTCGATGTCTATATTGAAGACGGGTCTTTAGGCCCTGCTTGGGTATGAGTCAACACGTTATCCTCAATTCTGGCAGGCATTGCAGAAGAAGGTCGAGCGCCCCCCCTGTACGATCCGGGCAATCGGGGCCCCGCAATTCGTGCAGGCGGCCCCCTCGCGGCCATAGACGTGGAAACTGTGCTGGAAGTAGCCCAACTCGCCCCCTGTCTGGCGATAATCGCGCAAAGAGGACCCTCCGGCGGCGATTGCATCGGTCAGGACATCGCGGATGACGGGCACCAGAACCTCTACCTCGGACCGGGCCAGGTCCCCCCCGCTGCGCCGTGGATCGATGCGGGCACGGAACAGGGCCTCGCACACATATATATTGCCCAGCCCTGAAACGATTCGCTGATCCAGCAGCAATGTCTTGATCGGGCTGGCCCGATTCTTTAGCCGGGCGGCCAGATGTTCGGCATCAAAGCCGTTGCCCAGGGGTTCCGGCCCCAAAGCCTCCAGCAAGGGGTGGCTTGCCCCTGTCGCCATCAGATCCATCGCCCCGAAGCGGCGGGCATCGTTGAAGGTGACGCGTGCACCGCTATCCATATGCAATACGACATGGTCGTGCTTTTCGGGGGCAGGGTGGTGATGGTGAAACTCCCCGAGCATGAGGCCCGATACCAGCATCCGCCCCGACATTCCCAGGTGGATCAGCAGCGTTTCCTGTGTGGACAGATCGGCAAGGATATATTTCGACCGGCGCCGCAGGGCCAGAATTCGTGCCCCCGTCAGCCGTTCCGCCATGCGGGGCGGGAACGGCCAGCGCAGATCCGGCCGGTTGATATCGGCCCCTACGATCACGTTTCCGGTCATTGCAGGCTCCAGCCCGCGACGAACAGTTTCAACTTCTGGCAATTCTGGCATGGGCGTCCTCCACTTGCTCGCTATATAGTGGGGGGAATGCAGCGACAAAGCGGTTTTCCCGGCGCGCGCGGCAGTATACCCATCGGCCCAAAGACGGAGATCAGCATGACCGACAGGACCACGCATTTCGGCTTTCGCACGGTGGATGAGGGCGAAAAGGCTGGCATGGTGCATGGCGTTTTTACCAGCGTCGCCTCGCGCTATGATATCATGAACGATCTGATGTCGGCGGGTGTCCACCGGCTTTGGAAGGATGCGATGATGGACTGGCTGGCCCCGCGCCCTGGTCAGCGTATTCTGGATGTGGCCGGGGGAACCGGCGATGTCGCGTTCCGTTTTCTGCGCCGCGCCGCCAATTCCAAGGCCGTGGTTCTGGATATGACCGAATCGATGCTGGTGGCGGGGCGCAAGCGTGCCGATGCCGAAAGCATGGCTGACCGACTTGACTGGGTGGTGGGCGATGCGATGGCCCTGCCGCTGCCGTCCAACAGCTTCGATGTCTATACCATCAGCTTCGGTATCCGGAACGTGACCCGGATCGAGGATGCATTGGCCGAGGCCTATCGGGTGCTGCGTCCCGGGGGGCGGCTGATGGTGCTGGAGTTCAGCCAGCTGCCGAACCCTGCGTTGCAGAAGGCCTATGACGTCTACAGTTTCAATGTCATTCCCGCGATGGGCCAGATGGTGACCGGGGATCGTGACAGCTACCAGTATCTGGTCGAATCGATCCGCAAGTTTCCGGATCAGGAAACCTTTGCCGGAATGATCCGCAAAGCGGGCTTCGGCCTTGTGAAATACCGGAACCTGTCGATGGGAATTGCCGCATTGCATTCCGGCTGGAAGGTCTGAGTTGCGAGGCCCCCATAACTTTCTCCGCCTGATCCGGACATTGGCCACCTTTTCCCGTACGGGTGCGCTGCCGATCATTCTGGAACAGGCCGAGGCCCCTGCACGGCTGCGGATGGTGGCCCATGCATTGGCGTGGCCGTTCAAATGGCTGGGCCTGAAGGGTGATCCCGACCTGCCGCCGGTCACGCGGGCCATTACGGCGCTTGGCCCCGCCTATATCAAGTTCGGCCAGATCCTCTCGACACGCCCCGATATCGTGGGCAACGATCTGGCCATGCAGCTGCGGTTCCTTCAGGACCGCTTGCCGCCGTTCCCGATCGAGGTTGCGAAGCAGATGGTCGAGGCCGATCTGGGAATTGCCGCCGACAGCGCCTTTACCGAATTTTCGGAACCTGTTGCCGCCGCCTCTATCGCGCAGGTGCATCACGCGCGGCTGGCTGACGGAACCGAAGTTGCCGTAAAGGTCCTGCGCCCCGGAATTGAACGGGCGTTCCGTGTGGATGTCGATGCCTTCTACACAGGGGCACGTCTGGTCGAATTATGCCTGCCGGGAACACGACGCCTGCGCCCGACGGAAGTGGTCCGCCATTTCGATGGCGTGGTGATGGGAGAGTTGGATCTGCGGCTGGAGGCATCTTCGGCTGCGGAATTTGCGTTGAACACGGCAGCCGATACCGGTTTTCGCGTGCCGCAGCCGGTATGGGGCCTGTCGGGGCGGCAGGTGATGACCATGGGCTGGGCCGATGGACTGTCATTGGCCGATACGGTTGCGATCGATGCTGCGGGTCATGACCGGGAGGCATTGGGTGCGCGCGTATTGCAGCTGTTTTTGAACCATGCCCTGCGTGACGGATTCTTTCATGCCGATATGCACCACGGCAACCTGAAGGTCGGGCCGGACGGTGCGATCATTGCCTATGATTTCGGAATCATGGGACGGCTGGATCTGTACACGCGCCGTGTCTATGCCGAGATTCTGTACGGATTTATCCGCCGGGATTACCGACGCGTGGCGGAGGTGCATTTCGAGGCCGGATATGTGCCGCGGGATCGGGATATCGATGAGTTTGCCCGCGCCTTGCGTGTGATCGGGGAGCCCATCTTCGGCATGGATGCCTCCCATATCTCCATGGCGCGGCTGCTTTCCTATCTGTTCGAAGTGACTGAACGGTTCGGAATGCGGACGCGGACCGAGCTGATCCTGCTGCAACGCACTATGGTTGTGGTGGAGGGGGTTGCGCGGTCACTGGATCCGAAGATCAACATCTGGCAGGTGGCCCGCCCTGTAGTGGAATCCTATGTGCGCGAGAATATTGGGCCGAAGGCCGTTCTGCGTGACCTGACACGGACGGCACGGGTGTTGTCCCGCTTTGGCCCCCGACTGCCGGAGCTGGTCGAGGCGCGCCTGCTGCGCCCCGACGACCCGGAGACGACGGTTGTTGTCCGCGCCCCCTCACGCCTGATGTGGGTGGTCGTGGGGGCAGGGATCGCATTGGTGGGCGTCGCGATTGGCCAGATGCTTTAGCGGCGGAGGGAACTGACGGCGGAGGCAGCCACCTCCGTTCCGTTGTCCAGCACCAGCATTGTGCCGTCCGTGCCGTTCCGCGCCTCGGTCACCTTGGCATAATGCGCAACCGCCGTTGTTGAGAGCAGAACGTCGCCGGAATAGCTTTCGGTGGACAGCGAATAGCTTCCCATCGTCAGCGCATTGCCTGTTGCATCGGATGGCATCCACACCATGGAGGAGGCCGAGGGCGAGATCGGCTCTCGTGCCACCACGGCGCCGCCCTGATCGCGCACCACCAGCACTGCCGTATCTGCCGTATCGTCTGCCTGCGGGTAGATGGTGACACCGCTGCCATCGACGGTGATCGGAGTTTCCACACGGGCCTCTGCGCCCAGCCAGGATGACAGATCCGACAGGGTCATCGCATCCAGTTTCGCGCCCATCTTCTCCAGCAACTGGTTGGTGACCGTTTGCTGCTCCACCCCCGAAAATGTTGCAAGCTGCACCGCGAACTCCTGCGATTCCATCGGTGACATCGGATCCTGATATTTCAGCTGGGTCGTCAGCATTTTCAGAAAGGTCTGATAATCCGAACTGGTCTCCGTTGTTTTGCTGGCGGCGGTGGCCGTGGTCACGGCGGTAGAGGAGAGAACGTCCATAACGACCCTTTCAGAGGCGAAGGTCCAGGCCGGTGCCTGTCGGGCCGGCGGGAAGAATAAAATGGGCTGCGGCATGTTCGGCGCTGCGGCGGGTTGGCGGGGCGGGGCGATCTTCGGTATGGCCCTGTCCCGCCCCATCCGAGAATGTGAAGGCGGTTTCGGGCACCCCCTCTCGTGCCAGGTCGGCCTGTAGCTGGTCTGCATGGCGGCGCATCAGATCCAGAGTGGCGGGTTGGTCCGCGCTCAGCACAAGGCGCATCTGGTCACCGTCGCGATGGACGGCGATGCGAATGGCGTCGGTCGTATCCCTGTCAGCGGTTTCTGCAGCAGGCTGTTGCGCGGGCGTGGGCGCGTCAGGGCGGGGTTGCGGCATGGGGATGGCCCGCGCCTCGGTCGCATGGGTCGCTGCCTGTGGCATAGTGATGGCCGAGGGGGCCTGTATATCCGACGTAGCAGCCTGCGGAGCGGCAAGGTCGATTGCCGCCCCATGATGATCGGCCAGAGCGTGCAACGCAGATATGGTCGCGGCCGGAATGTTCATCTCCGCTTTTTTCACGGGCGTTGCCCCACCTGTGGCCGCATCGTCACCGGAGGGTTGCGGGGTATCCATCGCGGATGGCACCGGATCAGCACCGGCAATATCCGGTCCGGCTGCGGTAAGTGTCGGCTTTACGGACGCTGAAAGGCTGACGGATTGCTCGGCAGGGGTGGGCGGATTCAGCAGCTCCTCAGGGAGAGGAATTTCAACGTCCAGTCCCTCGGGCTCTTCAGTATCCGTGTCTTCGGCGGGCTGATCGGCTGCGGCCAGTTCATCCATCACGGCGCCAAACCCGCCCTCGGAATCGCCCTTTTGCTGGGAAANGGGGGATGCCGTTTTCTGCGGTAGGCTTTGTACAGGCTGGACGTTCATCGGGATTCTCCACGCAATCCCTTCTGTATTGGCGTATGAGCGTTACCGCTTTCTTTACCCGCCCAAGCCATCTTGCGAAAAAACCGAAGGTGCCGTCATGATCCCACCCGTCTCATCAGCCATATCTCCCCCCCCGAACCCGTTACGCGAAAAGGCGCAGGAACTGGAGGCAGCCTTTCTGGCAGAAATGCTGGGGCATGCCGGCCTTGATGGTTTGTCCGGCGATTTCGGTGGGGGCGCAGGGGAGGAACAGTTTTCCTCATTCCTGCGTGCGGAACAGGCCAAGGCAATGGTGCAAAAGGGCGGAATCGGACTGAGCGAATCGATCTACCGTGCGATGGGAGGGACAGATGACCACGCTTGAAGACGTGATGACACAAGTGGAAAACGCCCTTTCCTCGGGGCAGTTCGAAAGACTGGGCGGCCTTGATACAGCGTTGGAGGATGGAATCCGGACCCTGCGAATGTCGGACGGTGCGCATCTGGCGGCCCTGCACGCCAAGGCGCAGCGCTTGTCCCGCAAGCTGGCCGCAGCGGCAGAGGGGGTACGGGCCGCATCCTGGCGCTTGGCCGATATCCGGGCGATGGGGGCCACGGGGGCGTCGTTGGTGACCTATGACGGGCAGGGGCGGCGTGCAGATGCGGCAGCGCAGACCACACTGTCGCGCCGTCTGTGAAAAGCGGGAACGAAAGTTAAAAGTTGAATTGAAAAGGCCGGGGCGCCTGTGGCGAAATTAGGCGCTGATTAAGGGTTCAGGATCGAAGAAAGACTGCGTTCCAAGGTTGGGGCGGCGCGTAGGGCGATCAGACCCGCGCAGGGTAGAAACCCGGTTTCCGCCAATTTCGGCACAGGCCACCAAAAATGTGGCAAGGGGAATTAACATGTCTTCGATCCTGACCAACTCCAGCGCGATGGTTGCCCTTCAGACACTCAAGGGCATCAATAGCGGGCTGAGCCAAGTACAGAGCGAAATCTCTACCGGGAAAACGGTGTCCTCGGCAAAGGACAATGCCGCCATCTGGGCCATTTCCAAGACGATGGAATCCGATGTGGACAGCTTTCAGGGAATTACTGACAGCCTGTCCCTGGGCCAATCGACCGTTGCCGTTGCCCGTCAGGCCGCAGAAACGGTAACCGACCTGCTGACCTCGATGAAAACGAAAATCGTTTCGGCACAGGGCGAGAACGTGGATCGTGAAAAGATCCAGGCAGATATCGCTGCACTGAAGGACCAGATCTCTTCGGTGGTCGGGGCCGCACAGTTCAACGGTCTCAATCTGGTGCAGGGCGGCGACAGCATGAATGTGCTTTCGTCGTTGGACCGTAGCGGCGCAGGCGTGAAGTCCAGCCAGATCTCGGTGGCTCGGGCGGATCTGCAGACGGGCGGTTACACGGCGGCTGCGGCATTCACCGGTTCTGATGGTGTGGGCACGGCTGGCGATGTGTTCAGCGCGGCAATGGATGCCGGTGGCACCAGCAGCATGAACATTGACGCAAGCGTTCTTGCCGAAGGGGATTCGCTGAACCTGACCATCGGGAACAAGCGGATTTCCTACACGGTAACGGCCGCTGACCTGGCCTCGACGGATGCATCGAGTGTTGTGGCGAACGGACTGAAAAAAGCGATCGAAGGGGCCAATGTCGGCATTTCGGTTGATTATGACAGTGCGAATGCCGGAACACTGGTTCTGCAGAACGACAATGCAGATGCCGTGACTGTATCGGGCCAATATCAGAACGCCGGGGCCGGTGGCCTGAGCGCGATGAGTGGTATCGATGTCACCTCCGACCCCACGGGCGCATTGGCGGCAATCGACGGGCTGATCAAGACGGCCACCGATGCGGCCGCCTCTTTCGGGTCGTCGGAGAACCGGCTGTCGATGCAGGCCGATTTCGTATCGAAACTGACCGATGCCATGCAAACCGGCATCGGTTCGATGGTTGATGCGGATATGGAAGAGGCCTCGGCGCGTCTTCAGGCCCTGCAGGTTCAGCAGCAGCTGGGTGTTCAATCCTTGTCGATTGCGAACCAGTCGCCGCAGAACATCCTGTCTCTGTTCAAATAATCCAAGGGGGTGGGCGGGGAAATTCCCGCCCACCCTGATTTGCAGCCCGATCAGGAGAAACCGGATTGACCGCTCACCATATGCCCCGAAATATCTACGGCGCCGCACCCGCCGTTACGCGCAGCCCCCGCAATATAGAATATGATGCGCTGGCCCGGGTGACCCGCGCCATGAAGCAGGCGAACAATGACGGTGCCCCGGATTTCAATGCGATGGTTTCTGCATTGCATGACAATCTTCGGTTGTGGACCGTATTGGCCACGGATCTGGCGTTGGAAGAGAATGGTCTGCCCGTCGATCTGCGTGCACGCCTGTTCTACCTTTATAAATTCACGGCCCAGCATACGCCGAAGGTTTTGCGCAAGACGGCTGATGCAACGGCACTGATCGACATCAATATTGCCGTCATGCGCGGCCTGCGTGGCGAGGCTGCGGTATGACCGGCCTCGTGTTGAAACTTGGTCCGCATGAACGTGTGTTGATCAACGGTGTCGTGGTGGAAAACGGTGAACGTCGGACGCGGCTGGCGATCAAGACACCCAACGCGAATATCCTGCGGCTGCGGGACGCCATCCACCCTGATGATGCCAATACGCCGGTGCGTCGCGTCTGCTATATTGCGCAGTTGATCCTGTCCGGTGATGCCGATCCGGCCCAGGCCCGCCGCCAACTGCTGAGCGGTATCGAGCAATTGAGCCAGGCACTGACCGATCACGACAGCCGCACCATCCTGACCGAAGCAACAACGGCCGTTCTTCACTCGCAGCCCTATCTGGCATTGAAGGCCCTGCGCGGTCTGCTACCCCGGGAGGAGCGGCTTCTGGCCGCGCATCCGGCGTGAGCTTTACACCCGTCATCCCCCTGACCGGCTATGCTGGCTGGACATTCCTGCAACGCACGCTTGATACACAAAAAGCGGCCTTCGATAATTCGGCGGCGCAGCAGCGGGATGAAGATTATTTCACCGCAAAAATAGGCTCGATCCGTTCTGCAGAAGAATTGGTATCCGATTACCGGCTTCTGAAAGTTTCCCTGGGGGCATTCGGGCTGGATGATGATCTGTCGAACAAGTTCTACATCCGAAAGGTACTGGAAGAAGGATCACTGGACAGCAGTTCGCTTGCGAACAAGCTGACGGACAAGCGGTACCTGGAGTTGACCAAGGCCTTCGGCTTTGGCGATTTCACGACACCAAGGACGGTTTTATCCGACTTTCCCGAAGAAATTCTTTCAGCTTATCGAGAGCGTCAGTTCGAAGCTGCCGTGGGCGATCAGAATACCGATATGCGGTTGGCCCTGAATGCCCAACGAGAGCTCGGGACGCTGGCTGCATCAAGCAGCAGCGACGATACCAAGTGGTTCAAGATTCTGGGTTCGGAATCCTTGCGAAGCGTGTTCCAGACAGCCTTTGGGCTGCCGACATCCTTTGCCTCGATCGATCTGGATCAACAGCTGACTGTCATGAAGGCAAAGGCAAAATCCCTGTTCGGCAGTTCCTCCATTTCCGACTTTGCCAATTCTGACAAGGTTGATGCATTGATAAAACGCTTTCTGATCATGTCCGATCTGACGGGAAGCTCCTCTTCGGCCACGACAAAGGGAAGCAGCGCGCTGACCCTTTTGCAAAGCAGCGGATCGGCAGCGAATATACTCTCGATTCTGCATTAGATCAGACAGCCCTCCAGCCGTCGGAATGACGCGCCGATCCCTTCAGATTTTTCGGCCAGAAACATGTCGAGGGCCGGTGTCAGGCGGATTGCATCATCAATCTGCGGATCGCTGCCCTTTGCATAAAGCCCGGCCTGTACCATCATTTCCGCGCGGTCCCATGCACCCAAAACCTGCCGTGCCCGACGGATCATCGCGTTTTCCTGTGGTGTGGCAGCATGGGGCAGGCTTCGCGAGACAGAGCGGAGTAAATCGATGGCTGGAAACCGCCCGCGTTCGGCAATCTTCCGGTCCATTACCACATGCCCGTCAATGGTTCCGCGCAGGATATCGGCCACAGGTTCATCCATATCCGAGCCGGCAACCAGCACGGAAAAGACGGCCGTAATATCACCGGAACTTCCCGCTCCGGGACCGGCACGTTCGGCAAGCGACATGATCGCATGGGCGGTGGAGGGGGGGTAGCCCCGAAGGCTCGCGGCCTCTCCGGCAGCAACGGCCACTTCCCGGTGCGCCTCGGCAAAACGGGTGATGGAGTCCACCAGCAGCAATACATGTCGGCCCTGATCGCGAAAATGTTCGGCCACAGTCATCGCGGCCAAGGCGCAACGTTGGCGCATCATCGGCGATTGGTCAGACGTGGCGGCAACGACAATCGCGCGTGTCATGCCGTCGGTCCCCAAGACATTCTCCACGAATTCGCGTACCTCGCGCCCACGTTCCCCGACCAGGGCAATCACAACCACATCTGCCGAAAGCCCGCGCGCAAAACTTGCCAGAAGCGTTGATTTTCCGACGCCCGACCCGGCAAACAATCCGATCCGCTGCCCGCAAACCACGGGAAGCAACGTATCGAAAACAGCCATTCCGGTGGCCAGACGCGCCCCCAATCCGCGCCGGCTCGCAGGGGGCGGCGGCGGCGCACGCAAAGGCCGGGCTTCTGGTCCCCGATACAGAGGGCGCCCGTCTATCGGCTGGCCAAGCGGATCGATCACACGCCCTAGCCAAGAGGTGTCGGGGGACAAGGATGCGGGGCCTTTCCAGAGAACCTCATCCCCGATGGCAAGCCCGTCCGGCGCATCATCGCACATCACCGTCAGGCTGTCGGGTGTCAGGCCCAGAACCTCGCCACCCATCCTGCCGTCGATTTGCAGGCGGTCCCCCAATGCCGCCACGTCAGACAGACCCGAGACGGTGACGGTGCCACCGCCCAAGGCGGCGATACGACCGATCCGATGCGCAGGGGTTATGTCGGCAAGCACCGCGCTGAGAGGGGCAAAAGGGGTGTTCATTTCGTGTCCTTTGTCGGCCGCTTACCGTTTCTAAAGGAATCACTCTTAAGCCTTGGTGAAACCTATCGAGGGAGAAGCCCCGATGTTCGAAAGTCTACCGATCGTCAAAATGGCACAGGCGTTTGCAGCACATGCCGGTGCGCGGCAGGGTCTGGTTTCGCAGAATGTCGCGAATGCAGATACGCCCGGATACAAGGCGCGCGACCTTGCGCCTTTTGCCGCATCCTACGAAGCGGCGGGCGCGCTGCGGACAACGCGTGCCGGTCATATCCGGCAGGCGCAGGGGGGGGAATCCGTCATCGTCAGTTCCGGCATCACGGATCCGAACGGCAACGGCGTAACGCTCGAGAGCGAAATGGTGAAGGCCGCCGAGATACGGCAGGATCACGACATGGCGCTGTCGATCTATCGTGCGACCGCGAATATCCTGCGAACCAGTCTGGGGCGGCAGTGATGAGCGATCTTTTCCAGAGCCTTGCCGCATCTGCATCCGGCATGACCGCGCAATCGCAGCGGTTGCGCCATGTGTCCGAAAATATCGCGAATGCCGACACGCCGGGGTACCATCGCAAGACGATCAGCTTTGCCGAAACGATGGATGGTGGCGTCACACCGGGGCCGGTGGATCTGGACCGTTCGGAACTCGTTCAGGTTTACGACCCTTCGCATCCCTTGGCCGATGCCACCGGGCATTACGATGGCTCCAACGTCGATCTGGTGGTCGAGGTTGCTGACGCACGTGAGGCGCAGCGCAGCTACGAGGCCAATCTACGCATGTTCGATCAGGCCCGGCAGATGAGCCAGAGCCTCTTTGATCTTCTCCGCAGCTAACAAGGTATTCCATGGAAATTTCAGCATCCTTTGCCGCGCAGAATTATGCACGGGCGCGCCCCGCCACCGAGCCTTCGGAAAACAGCTTCATGCGGGCGGCGGACAGCTTTGCGCAAACACTGGAACAGGGGGAGCAGACCTCCGCAGCCGCAATGGTCGGCGGGGCTGATCCGCATGCCCTTGTTCAGGCGCTTTCCGCCTCTGAACTGGCGGTCGAAACTGCGGTGACCGTGCGCAACAAGGTGGTGGAGGCGTATCAGGAAATCCTGCGGATGCAGGTTTGATGACCGAAAGCGACATCTACGATGTCATGCGGCAGGCCTTGTGGATTGCGGTTCAGGTTTCGGCGCCATTGCTGGCAGTTGCCCTGATCGCAGGGGTCGTGATCGGCCTCTTTCAGGCTCTGACCTCGGTACAGGAAATGACCCTTACCTTCGTGCCCAAAGTGGCAGGGATGCTGGCAGTTTTCTGGGTCTCGATGAGCTTCATGACCTCGACGCTTGTCGCATTTTTCAATGACGGGGTGCTGCCCCGGATCGTGGGGCATTAGAATGGACGCAAGCGGATATACGGCCCTGTCACGGCAATCGGGCCTGATGCGTGAGATGCAATCCGTGGCGAACAATATCGCCAATATTTCCACCACGGGCTTCCGCCGCGAAGGTGTCGTTTTTTCCGAATACATCAAGCGAATGGAAGATGGTCCGTCCCTGTCTATGGCCACCGCTTCGGCGCGTCAGGTGGATCTGTCGCAGGCCGGATTGACGGCCACGGGCGGGGCTTTCGATCTGGCCATTCAGGGTGACGGTTTTTTCGCGGTGCAGACGCCCACGGGCGAACGGCTGACACGGGCCGGCAATTTCACGCCCTCATCCGAGGGGTTGCTGGTGAATGCGGACGGGTATTCGTTGATGGATGATGGCGGCGCGCCCATTTTCATACCACCGGATGCGGGGGGGGTGGCCGTGGCGCAGGACGGGACAATCTCTGTTGCTGGCGCACCCATTGGCCGGGTGGGGGTATGGCAGCCGCAGGATCCGCTTTCCCTGCGGCATGAGGGGGGCACCGTGTTTGCAGCAGATGCAACCGAACCCGCCGAGGGCGCGATGATCATTCAAGGGCAGCTGGAGGACTCCAACGTGAATCCGGTCGCGGAAATTGCCCGGATGATCGATGTGCAGCGCGCCTATGAAATGGGCCAGAGTTTTATGGACGGAGAGGATGACCGGCTACGATCGGTTATTCAGACCCTTGGAAAATAGGAACACAGGATGAAGGCCCTCCAGATTGCTGCCTCGGGCATGGCTGCGCAACAGATGCGTGTCGATGTCGTGTCCAACAACCTCGCCAACATGTCGACGACGGGGTACAACGCTCGCCGCGCGGATTTTGCTGATCTGCACTATCAGCAGCTGACCCGCCCGGGAACGGTCGCTGCCGAAGATGGGACGATGCTGCCGACCGGGGTACAGTTGGGGCTTGGCGTGCGGCCGTCTTCGGTTTCGGTGGTTCTGGCGCAAGGCTCCTTGGTACAGACCGGCGGCGATCTGGATGTCGCAATTGAAGGGGCGGGATATCTGGAGGTAACGCTGCCCAGTGGCGTGTCCTCCTACACCCGTGACGGGGCCCTGAAACGGTCAGCCGATGGCCTGATCGTCACGGCAGACGGGCACGAGGTGGCGCCGGGAATTACCATTCCCGACGATGCGAAAAGCCTGTCCATCAATGCTGACGGAGAGGTTTACGCCTATTTTGCAGATCAGGTTCAGCCGCAGCTGATGGGCCAGATGAATCTCGTATCATTCACCAATGCCAAGGGGTTGGAAGCGACGGGGTCGAACCTGTTTCTGGAAACCGAAGCATCGGGCCCGCCAATATCTTCAACACCCGGAGAGGATGGGCTTGGTACCCTGCGCCAGGGCTATCTGGAGGAAAGTACGGTCGATGCCGTGCGCGAGGTGACAGAACTGATCAAGGCACAACGGGCCTATGAACTGAATTCGAAGGTCATCATGGCGGCCGACCAGATGTTGTCTGCAACGGTGCAGGTAAAATGATCCGGGCCGCCCTTGTCATCGCCCTTTTTCCCGGTTTCGCAATCGCGGATACGGTTGTTGCAACGCGCACCCTGCGGGCCGAAAGCGTCATCGGACCGGCCGATGTCACCATGGTTGCAGGCGATGTCGCCGGATCGCTGGACGATTCCCTTCTGGCCGTGGGGATGGAAACGCGGGTCACGCTTTATGCAGGGCGCCCCGTGCTGGCGGCCGATCTGGGGGCCCCTGCAATTATCGATCGCAACCAGCTTGTCGCCCTCAGTTATCGCAACGGTGCCCTGATGATCGTGACCGAAGGGCGTGCCCTGGGGCGGGGCGGTGTGGGGGATGTTATCCGCGTAATGAATTTGCAATCGCGCGCCACCGTAACGGGGCGCATTGCCGAGGACGGTCAGGTCGTCGTCGGTCCCCAACTTTGAAAGGGCTGCCATGCGCGCCATGATCTTGTGCCTGATCGCTCTGTCAGCCTGTGGACGCATGTCGCAGGTTGGCAAGGCGCCGGACTTCTCCCCATTGCAGGACAGCTATCAGTACAACGCGCTGTATTCGACGCCGTTGCCGGATAGTGCAGCACAGAATACGCCGGCCGTGACATCCTCCTTGTGGACGGGCGGGCGCACGGCGTTGCTGAGTGACCGACGGGCCGAACGCCGCGGAGACATCCTGACCGTCGTAATCGAAATTGATGAAAAGGCGGAAATGTCGAACACGTCGGACCGCTCTCGCGCGGGTTCGGACACGATGAAGATCCCTGATCTTCTGGGCTTGCCGCAGCGCCTGGAAGGCAAGATTTCCGGCGACGCTTCATTGGGAAGTGCGGTGGATACATCTTCCACACATAAATATGCGGGCGATGGCTCTACCAAGCGCAATGAGAAATTGGAGCTGCGTGTGGCGGCAACAGTCGTAGAGGAATTGCCGAACGGCGTGCTGCGGATCGAAGGGCAGCAGGAGGTGCGGGTGAACTATGAACTGCGTGAACTCGTGGTATCCGGCTATGTGCGTCCTGCCGATATTACGCGCCAGAATGAGGTGACCTATGACAAGATTGCGGGCGCGCGCATTTCCTATGGCGGACGTGGCCAGATTACCGACGTACAGCAACCGCGGTACGGTCAGCAGATCGCAGATATCGTGTTGCCGTTCTGATGGATAAGATCATTCCTTTGGTACTGGTCGTATTGGGTCTGGGCATCGGACTGGGGGCAGGGTTCATGCTGCGCCCGGCTGCGGTAGAGGCATCTGTCGAGGATGGGGATAACGCCGCCGCTTCGGCCACAGAACATGACTATGTAAAACTGAACAACCAGTTCGTAATCCCCGTCGTGGAGGCGGGGCGGGTTGCGTCACTGGTTGTGCTGTCCCTCTCTCTGGAAACCGCGGTGGGCGGACAGGAAGCCGTTTATGCCAAAGAACCGAAACTGCGTGACAGCTTTTTGCAGGTGCTGTTCGACCATGCAAACACGGGCGGATTTCGGGGCAGTTTTACGGATTCCGATAACCTGATTGTGCTGCGCCGGTCGCTGTTGGAGGCGGGGCAGCGCGTGCTCGGTTCTATGCTTTCAGACGTGCTGATCATCGACATCATGCGGCAGGATGCGTGATCAGCGTGAGGCCAGCTTCCGTAGAACTTCCGCGCGGCCAAATGCCATCCGCGCGTTATCTTGGGCTTCCATCCAGTCCGCGGTTTGCTGGGCCAGCCGGGCGTTGATCTCGGCGCGGCGCACATCAGCCCACCGTTCGTAACGCAGCACCGTCTGTATCTCCAGAAGCACATCGGGTCCGGCATTTTGCGGGGCGGTTTTCAGCGCGGCAAGATGGGACAGGCTTGTCTCCCGCACCTTGGCCGTGCGCTGCACCTCTGCCAGTTTCGTATCCAGAAGCAGCTGCGCGATCTGATGAAGACGGTCAAGCTTGGTCATGAACGGTCCTTTGCACGCTGTCGCATGGCTTCGGCAAAACGGATGGCGGCGGCAACGGCGCGATATTGATCAGGGTGGATCTGGTCCCCGATTTCCAATGTCGCGTGCAACGCGCGGGCTGTCGGGGGATCGCTGTGCAGGGGGATGCCCGCTTCGGCGGCCCGTTCACGAATACGGGCTGCAATTTCGTCGACACCTTTCGCGATACAAACCGGCGCGCGCCCCGCCGCCCGATCCCATTTCAGGGCAACGGCATAATGGGTCGGGTTGACGATCACGACATCGGCCTTCGGAATTTCTGCAAGCATCTGGTTCATGGCAATATCCATGCCGCGTTGACGACGCTGGCTTTTGATATGGGGATCACCTTCGTTCTGCTTGAATTCGTCCATGACTTCCTGACGTGACATCCGGTTTCTTTTTGCATGGGAATGCCGCTGCCAGGCATAATCCGCCCCGCCAAGTACAATCTTCAGTCCCAGCACCATGGTCAGGAAATACAGGACAAGCCGTAGCATCATCGCCACCGCAACCGGCGGGTCCAGATAGACAGTGGAAATGATTTCGGCCGCCCGCCCACGTAGAAACAGGATAAGGACGCTCGCAATCAGGATCATCTTTATCAGGTTCTTGCCGAATTCGAATAACCCGTCCGGCCCGAANTTTTGTTTGGCATTGGATAAGGGCGATATTCGCGATCCCTTGAACCCGAGTTTGGAGGGTGTCATCCGGAAGCTGCCCTGCAGCGTCAGTGCCACCAATGCGCCAACTGCGGGAAAGACGAAGAATGGCCACAGACTGCTGGAGATCTGCAGGATTATTCCCGAAAGTGGTGCCGGCGCACTTGTGCTAAGCAACGTCGATAGCGTGTCGGCCTGATCCAGAAGCACCTCTGCCGTAGCGCCGGCATTGCGCAGTGCATTCGAACCTGCCATTGCCGCAGCGCAGACAAAACCAGCGCAGGCTGCGGCCCATGTCAGATCAGGAGAGCGGGGAATCTCGCCTTTTTCACGGGCCTGTCGAAGCTTTTGCTCGGTAGCGTCATGGCTTTTTTCGGCATCCTCGCTCATGGCAGGACCGTGAACGGATTTCCAAGCCAGACGTTGAACGCCGCGATCCAGACGCCAAGCGAAATCGGGGCCACGATCGCCAGCAGGATCAATCCCCCCAGGGTCAGCGCCGGTGCAAAGACCATCGACATCATCAGTTGCGGCATTGCCCGGTTGATTACCCCGATCGCGACATTGTAAACCAGCGATCCGGCAACGAACGGGGCCGCAATGCCGAAGGCAAGGCGGAAGGCATGCGCCACTTGTCCGACACCCCATTCCGCAATCACAGAAGGATCTGGAATGCCGCCGGCCGGGAGAATCCGGTACGACAGGATGATCAACTCAGCCAGACGTAGGTGGAGATCTGCCGCCATTGCCAGTGCCAATCCGGCATAGGTTAAAAGATGGCCGATGGCGGGCTGCGCCTCCCCGGCTCCGCCTAGAATCTGGGAAAGGGAGGTGGCCTGCGCGATTATCGCGCCGCCGGTCTGCAATACCATGACGAACAACCGCAGCCCGAAACCGAGGGCCAACCCCGAAGCCAATTCACCTGCATATCCGCCCATCCCCATGTCCGGAACGTGGACAGCCGGCGCTACCACCATTGTAAAGGCCAGCGCGATAATCAGACGGACCCGTGCGGGTATCGTCTGCTCACCAAAGCCCGGCATCAGGGCCGCCATCGCGCCGACCCGGATGAAAATGATGAATGCCTGACGCCAGAGATCGGTCGCCTCTCCGGTCATTTGTGTCAGGGCCGCGAATAATTCGGTCATGCCGGAACGACACCGACCATGGAGGGGCGCGCATCGAGGCCGATTTCCTCATAGGAGAGTACCGGTGCGCCCAAGCCTTTGGCCGCAACGACCGTACGTAGAAAGCGGCGCCGCAGCGCAGATGTAACTATGGCCGGATAAATGCCGTTTTCTGCTGCCATGTTCAGCCGGTCGGCCATCCCTGCGGCCAGCCGGTTGAATATATCGGGGGGCAGGGCAACATCGCGCGCACCATCCATTGTATGGCGGGCAAAGGCCTGCTCCCAATCCTGCGCCAGCTGGATCAGCGGGATTGTTCCATCGGGCCGTTTCAGCTCGGCCACCATCTGGAACCCGAGTCTTTGACGAACATGCTCGCAGACAGATTCGGGTGCCCCCAGCCCCCTGCCTTCTGCCACCGATTCCAGAATGAGCGGTAGGTTCCGGATGGAAACACGCTCTTCCAGCAGCAAACGCAAGACCGCCAGAAGCAGATCCGCAGGGACCTTGTCCGGCATCAGTTCGTCCAGCAGCCGACGGTTCGCGGCGGCACGGCTCGGGTCGGACAGATTCACGAATTCATCCAGCAGCCGCCGCAAGCCCTTGAGCGTCAGAAGGCGCCCCATGTTCGCCTTCATCACCTCCAGCAGATGCGTGGCCAGAACCTCGGTCGGGGCCACGACGGTCAGGCCGGACACCGCCGCATCTTCCTGTTGCGCGCGGGGAATCCAGCGTGCCGGGGCGCCATAGACGGGCTCTTTCACATCATCGCCGGCGGGGGCGGCCGCGTTATCGGCCAGCAGGACCAGAACCTGTTCGGGCCGCAAACGGTCCCGCGCCTGTTCAACGCCATGCAGCCGGATTCGATATGTTCCCATGGGCAATGTCCCTTCATCCGTCAGGCGGATTTCGGGCAGGATCAGGCCGAAGGCGGTTGCGATATGGGTGCGCATATTGGTGATGCGGGCGTCCAGGCCCGTTGCCGGGTCAAGCACCATCGGGACAAGGTCGGGCGCGAATTCAATATGGATATCGTCAAAATCAAGAATGTCCCCCAACGGGCGCGGTGCATTTTCCGCCGGCATCTCGGGGGCGGACAGGGGGGCAGGGCGGCGCGCGCCATACCATGCGGCGGCCCCAAGTACGGCCGCTGCCGCAATGAAAGGAACGAAAGGCATGCCGGGAATAAGGGCGAACAATGCCATCAGGGCCGCAACGGTGCCCAAGGCTGCAGGATAGCGCCCCAATTGTTTGAAAAAGGCCACATCCGCAGGGCCGGTCGCCCCGCCGCGCGTCAGGAGCAGGGCCGATGCGATGGAGATGAGCACCGCCGGAATCTGTCCGACCAGACCATCCCCGACCGTCAAAACGGCATAGGTCTGAAAGGCCTGCCCCACCGGCATGTCGTGCATCACCAGCCCAGCGATCAGGCCCACCACGATATTCAGGCCGGTGATCAGAAGGCCTGCAACCGCATCCCCTTTGACGAATTTCGAGACACCATCCAGCGCCCCGAAGAAATTCGTTTCGGCCAGTTCCTGTTCGCGGCGGCGTTTCGCTTCGGTATGGTCGATTGCCCCTGCAGACATGTCGGCATCAATGGCCAATTGCTTGCCCGGCATCCCGTCCAGGGCAAAGCGTGCGCCCACCTCGGCCATCCGCCCCGCGCCCTTGGTGATGACCATGAAATTCACGATCAGCAGCACGCAGAAAATGACGAGGCCCAGCAGGATATTTCCGCCCATGATGAAATTGGCAAAACCCGCAATTACATGGCCTGCCGCATCGGTGCCCGTATGCCCCTGACCGATGATCAATTTGGTGGAACTGACGTTCAATGCCAGCCGCAGCATCAAGGAGGCCAGAAGGATCGTGGGGAAGGCCGAGAAATCGAGCGGGCGTTCGATGAACAGCGTTACCGTCAGCATCAGGATGGCAAGCGCAAATGATGTGGCAAGGCCTACATCCAGCAACCATGCCGGTACGGGAAGCACCATCATCACGACAACGGCCGTCAGGGCCAGCGCCAGCAGAACGGTGGGTTGGTACAGGGTGCGCCAATTCATGTCATTGTCCGATCAAACGCGTGCCACCGCTCAGCGGGACAAGAGATCCGGCCAGTCCCTGCCCGCCGCGCAAAAGGGGGAAATTGTTGTCGCGCACCCGTAATTGGGTCACCTGCACGGGGGTGATCGGCGTATTGGCGGCACCGTTGCGCAGGGCTGCAAACCGCGCGCTGTATCGCTGCGCAAATTCGGGTGTAAGTGAGTGGTAGGCCCCTGCGGCAGCGGTCCAGTCTCCTGTGGCTTCGTATTGGCTGTGCAGGAAACGCGCGGCATAAAGGGCATTTGCGACCGGGTCGAACATGGTCCGCAAATCGGGAAATTGATCTCCATGCCAGCGATGGTTCAGCTGAAAGCAACCCACATCGAAGTTGCGTAGTCCCTGCCTGAGGGTGGCCTCGGCAAACCGGATGGCCTCCTCTTCGGTCTGGAACCATTGGCCGTCCCCAGCACGGTTTACCGCCCACGCCCAGGGTTGCAGAACGCCGTCACGCCGATGTCCGGTTTCGGCCAATGTCAGGGCGCGCATCACATCCGGCGGAACGCCTTCCTGTCTGGCAGCAAGCGCTGCCGCACGTTCACATAATTGCGCCGGATCGGCAGCCGCATCGGCCGCCCCCCCAAGAGCCAGCCAAAGCGCGATGCAAAGTATAGGGACACGCAAAGTCATTGGGTTTCACCCGCAAAGCGGCTTTGCCGCACCTGTTTTGACCCTAGGGCAGAGAGCTTTCCAATCTGTTACTGCGGGGTATTCGTTTTGGGATGCAGAAGCGCCTCCAGTTTCGCGCGGGTTTCATCCGCCTCCAGCACCAATGTTCGGGACCGTGTCAGCGGGCCGGCTGTCGGGGCTGATTGCTGCGTGTCGTTTTGGGGCGGTGCCGTTGTCGGCGGGGTGGGCGGTGCCAGTGCTGCTTCGGCTTGGGACCGGATCTGGTCGGCATCCGGACCTTCAAGCCCCGCGATTACGGTCAGGGCCGAGCGGCCATCCCGCTGTCCCATATAGGCTCGCCCCTTGGCCAGACGTTCGGCGGCAGATGCAGCGGCATTTTCCTGTGGCAGCCAGATCAGGGCTGAATCCGCAAATCCAAGATCAATCAGCCGGTTTGCCAGCAGCAGCCGCGTATCCTGTGGCACATCGGTGGTCTTCGCTGTTGATGGCAGTACCGCATGTCGCAAGAGCGCCTCATCATCGCCGCTGCGGGCCAGCCACGCCCAAAGGTCTGTTCCGGTGACCGGATGTGCTTTCTGCGCATTGAATGCGGCATCGTAATTCCCATTCGAGGCAAGCCCGAGGATGACCAGCCGTTGCAGATCCCCTTCGTTCGTGCCGCCGCGACGTTCGCGCAACAGGCCCTGCAGGGCTGTAAGGGTTTCGGGGGCAATCGCCTCGCCCCGGCGCAGGTTGCGATCCGCAAGGGTGATCACGGCATCATCGGCACCATTGCCACCTTCTTTGATCAGACGCTTCAATCCGCTGTCACTTGTGTCATCCATGCGCGCAACCATGAGGCGCGTGGCTGCATCCGGGTCCGGGGTGGCGCGCAAAACCGAATCGCGTGCGATATGCGCCGATGTCTCATTGCCCCGTTGTTCGAACCGGCTGACCAGCTTTGGGGCAAGTTGGCGGCGCAGATGAACCGGCAGGCCCGAAAATGCCTGAAGGGCTGCCCCTGTATTTTCCACCCGCCCGATGGCTGGCGTTTGTCGTGCCAGAATACCCCAGAGCGCCGAGGCCCCTTCGCATCCGGCAAGTTCGGTAAGAGGACCATCCCCGGCGGGTTCGTCATCCATCACATGGGCCAAGGCGTCGTATATCGCGCGTTCCGCTTCGGGCAGCGGGTACAGCGCTGCCATCTGGCGTGCCTCCGCCCCGAAACCGAGGTAGAGGTAATATCGGACAGCGCGCCGCGCCGCATCAAGATCGGGGCGATCGAATTCGCCCTCAAGACCGGCCCGTGCCGGTCCGAGCGAATAGGCGACAGGCTTTGTGTCATCGCCCCATGTCTCGATCGCAATCTGATCGGGGGACAGGCATTTGTAGCCATCGGCATTTATCGCGCTGTCCCACGGGGACGCCGGTTCATCGGCCCCGATCTGCATGTTGGGTGGCAGGGGCGGTCCGGCGGGCAGGGGAGGCGGCGTTTCAACCATCTCGATCAAACCACGCGATGCGCCTTCGGCCATCTGCCGAACTACTGCCGTTCGGAACGGGTCCAGGGCGGCGGCAAGGGGCATTGCCACCTCCGGTTTGGGAATGGCCGTCCAGTCATAGCTCGTGACGGGCGGCTTCATCCTGTCGGGGCGGCGCGGCGGGGCGCTGTAGGGCAGGGCCAGGGGGGCCTCGAACTTGGAATTTTCCGGCGCGGGCCCGTTGCGCAGATCAATGACGATCGTCCCGGGGCCGGACCTGAAGGCCACTGCATGGCAGGGGGTACAGGCAGGTGTGATGCGGAGGGCACCATAGCTGTCCACCCGCAAACCGGCGATCCGCGAACGGCCCATCGCACGCCAGACACGGGACAGATCCAGCGTCTGCTTTCCCTCCAGTTTCAGCGCATAGCCATTGCCGACACGGCCGAAGCTCCATCCTTCATTTGCGGGCAGTTCCATCGCGATACGGGAAAAATCAGCGTGATCGCCGGACCTTACGGTAATGGTTTCGGCCGATGCAGCGCTGCCAAGGCAGATTGCCAGGGCGGCAAGGCCCAGAATCCGTGTCATGCGGCCTCTTTCAGGCCACGCAGGGCCGCGTCCAGCTCGTTGAAGTTCGGGCGCACGTGATGGGGGGTGTTCTGGCGACCCACCTCGATGCAGATATTGGCAGGGTGCGCATACAGATTGGCGACCAGCACTTCGCGGATCAGGGTGTAGAACTGCCCCTCCTCCTCGGCTATGGCGTGCAGCCGCATGGCTGCCGGGCCCACAAAGCCATAGGCTAGAAAAACGCCAAGGAATGTTCCGACCAATGCGCCTCCGATCATTCCTCCCAGAACCTCGGGGGGCTGATCGATAGAGGCCATGGTCTTGATGACGCCCAGCACCGCAGCCACGATGCCTAGGGCGGGCAGGGCATCGGCAAGGGTCTGAAGGGCGTGGCTGCTGGCCTGTGCGTGATGGGCGGATGCCTCCATCCGTTTGTCCAGAACTGCCTCTACCTGATGGGGATCATCATAATTCATGGAAGCGGCGCGCAGGGTGTCGCAGATCAGATCCACGGCTTCATGATCAGCACGAATTTTGGGGTAACGTGCGAAAACAGAGGAGCTTTCGGGATTCTCGATATGCTCTTCCAGGGCAATCGGGTTTGCGCGGGCGATCCTGACCAGTTCGTACAGCAGGCACAGAAGATCGCGGTAATCCTCGGACGACCAGCTTGCGCCCTTGAACACCTTTTTCAGGTCCCGCAACGTTGCCTTGGCGGTGGCGCCGTTGTTGCCCAGAAGAAATGCGCCCAAGGCCGCGCCGCCGATCATGGCCAGCTCGTATGGAAGGGAGTGCAGGATCACCCCCATCTTCCCCCCGGCAAAGCTGTAGCCGCCAAAGACCATCACAAAAATAACGACGATTCCGACGATTCCGAGCATCGTTTATTCCTTTGGCACAAGCGCATTGCGACCTGCCAGCAGAAGGCTGACAGCATAGGCGTTTTCTGCCGGCATCCCTGCCAGAACGGCCCCCGCCGCCTCGGGGCGCATGCGGCCGATGAAGCCTGCAGCGAAATCCGGTTCCATCGTGGTGAACAATGTGGCGGCATCGCGGGGTTTCATGGATTCGTAGACTGCGGTCAGGCGGGTCAGATCGGCATCTGCCGCGCCATCAGCCAGTGCCAGGGTTTCCGACAGTTTGGATTCGGCATCCCGCAATTCGGCCAGACGTTGGTCGATGGTCTGATTGGCGGTATCAAGCGCGGCTGTGCGTTCGGCAATGGCGCTTTCCTGTGCGGCAACGCGTGCTTCGCGCAAACGCAGGGCTTCGGCCAGTGCCGCGGGCAGTTCGGCACAGGTGGCCGGCGGCTCTTCCACCAGTGTTTCGGCAGGATCGGGGGCACGGGCCAAAGCGGCGCCGATGCCGCCCCCCAGCTTCAGCGCCCCGGCCGAGGCCAGCAGCAACGCAAGTGTTACAAGGGCGCCGCCCGAACGTGCGCGCATCATTCCGCCCCCCTTGTTTCCGGCAAATCGTGAAGCGAGGCGACCAGAAGCTCCAGTCTGCGCGCTGCTGCCTCGGCACGGGTCACGCGGTCCTCCAACGCATCGGCAGAGCTGCCTGCGGTGGTGCGGGCAGCCTCCAGAACGCGGGTCATGTCGTCCACCTGCGCCGAAAGAACGGCGATCGCCCCCCCCAGCCCCGATTCGAGGCCGGACAATGCGCGCAGACGGCGGCTGAGGATGTGACAGTAGAAGGCGGCCCCCAATGCGCCCGCCCCAAGAAACATATCGGCAATCATATCCATTGCGGCCCCCTCAGTTCATGACGAATTCTGTGATCAGCAGGTCACGGACATGCCCTTCGCCCGTCACGATCTGGATACGGCGCAACATCTGCGCGCGCAGACGTACCAGTTGGGCGGGATTGTCCAGATCGGCCACGGATACGGCCCGAAGATAGCCGTTGAGCACATCCAGAATGCGCGGGCTGAGAGTGGCCACCTCGGCCTGATGTTCGGGAGCCACCTCAAGCTCGGCCGCGAATCGCAGGTGCTGCCGCTTGTCGGCCGCCCCGAGGGAAACGATCAGCGGTTCCAGCGGAACAAACGCGATGGGCAGGGCGGATTCCTGTTCACCGTGGCCGGACGGAAGGTGCAGCAACCCGGCATAGGTTGCATAGAATCCTGCGCCCCCAAGAAGCAATGCAAGGGCCGCAGCAATCATCAATCCCTTGCGCGATCCCTTGGCAGGCTGTTCCGGCGATACTGCTGCGTCCGTCATTCCATCTCTCCGCTTTCTGCGTCGAAAGCGGGTATAGGCCCCAGTCCACTAACCGACTGTTAAGGGGCATGCGGCAGAAGGGCAGGATAGGGCAGAAGCCCGAAGATACCGGAGATCGTCATGCAGAATGCGCTGTCCTTGTGGAATGCCCTGACCCTTGGCCGCCGCATTGCGGTCGTCGGGGCGACGGTTGCAATGTTCGCCGCTGTTCTGATGCTGTCGCGAATGGCCAGCCAGCCTGAAATGGCGCTGCTTTATTCCGGTCTGGATGCCAAAGCGGCGGGAGAGGTCGTGACCGCGATAGAGCAGGCCGGCGTCACCTATCGCATCGACGGTGATTCGATCCGTGTCGATGCACGGGAGCGGGATCGTTTGCGCATGACATTGGCCGCTGCGGGTTTGCCGGCCTCGGGCGCGGCCGGGTACGAGATCCTTGACGGTCTGTCGGGTTTCGGCACCACATCGCAGATGTTCGATGCCGCCTATCTACGGGCCAAGGAGGGTGAGCTGGCCCGGACAATCTTGGCCATGCCCGAAGTGCGGACGGCCCGCGTGCATCTGGCGCAGGAAAATGGCCAGCCCTTCCGGCGTGAAGTGCATCCCACCGCCAGCATCACCCTGACCACGCGGCAGGACGGGTTGTCCCCCGAGCAGGCGCGGGCACTGAAGTATCTGGTTGCGGGGGCCGTGTCGGGTATGCGGACCGAGGATGTTTCTGTCATCGATAGCCTGCGCGGCCTGATCGACACCGACCGTATCGCCCCCTCTACCGACCGGGCCGAGGAACTGCGCCGTAATGTGGAGCGCCTGCTGGCCGCCCGTGTCGGTAATGGCCATGCCGTGGTGGAGGTGTCGGTTGATCTGGAAAGCCAGAGCGAATCTATCACCGAGCGGCATATCGATCCGCAGGGCAGGGTTCCGGTCTCGTCAGAAACAGTGGAAAAATCGGCATCCGACACACGTCCGTCCGGTGCCGTGACCGTGGCGTCAAACCTGCCCGAAGGCGATGCCTCCTCTGGCAGTAGTGAGGGGCGCAGCAGCAATTCGGAAACGCATGAAACCGTAAATTATGAGGTATCCGAGACCAAACGCGAGGTGGTCCGCCAACCGGGCTCCGTCAAACGGATCAGTGTGGCGGTGCTGGTGGATGAACTGGCTACAACCGCCTCTGACGGGAGTGTCACATGGACCCCGCGCCCCGATGCCGAGATCCAGGCATTGCAGGAGCTTGTATCCTCTGCCGTGGGGTTGGACACATCCCGTGGGGATGTCCTGACGCTGCGCTCGCTTCCCTTTGACCGGATCACACAGGGTGAGGCGGCGGCGGTCCCCGGGATGCTGGCTTCTCTCAATCTGATGCAGATGGCGCAAATTGCCGTTCTGGCGCTGGTTGCGCTGATTTTGGGGCTGTTCGTTGTCAGGCCGATCCTGATGCGGCGCCCGCCCGAGGCCTTGGATGCGCCGCCGCCGATGCTGGCATTGCCAGGCACGGTTTCCAAAACCCTGACGGGTGAGATTGATGAGGGGGAGCCGCCTGCAATAACCAATGATGTTGCCGATCCTGTGGAACGCCTGCGCCGTCTGATCGAGACACGGCAGGTCGAAAGCGTCGAGATACTGCGTGGCTGGATGGACCGGGAGGAGCGGGCATGATGCCCCTTCGACTGGAGGCTTTCGAGGATGACGCGGCTGATCTGTTCGTGACCCATGCCGCCGATCTGGAGGCGGCCCGGGCTGCCGCCTTTGCCGAGGGACATGCCGCAGGGGCTGCCGAGGCACGTGCCGAAGCCGCCCGGGCAGAGGAGGCGGGCATGGCGCAATTGGCCGAGGTTTTGCAGGACATGGCATTTTCCTACCACGAGGCACGGACCCACCTGATGGACGGGTTGGCCCCTCTGGTCCGGGACGTGCTGGCGGCAGTGCTGCCTGTCGCGACGCAGGATGCATTGGTGCCAATCATTCTTGAGGTATTGGTACCAATGGCGCGCACGGCGGCCGAACAGCCGATCCTGCTGGGTGTCCACCCCGACATGGCTGCCCGTTGTGCCGCCGTGGTGGGGCAGGCGGCATTACCCGTCAGATTGCTGCCCGATACAAATATTGCGCGCGGCACGGCCATCCTTTCCCAGCATGGATTGGAAACGCGCATCGATCCATCGCAGGCGGTGGCGCAAACCATTGCCGCTTTGAACGATTATTTCACCCCTCATGAGGCACGCCTGCATGGATGACCGTATTGATACCCCCTTTGCCCAGATCCCGATCGAAATCACGGTTTCGGTTGGTCGCGCCCGCCCGCAGGTGCGTGAATTGCTGCGGTTGCAACGTGATGCGGTGCTGACACTGGACAGGCGGATTGAGGATCCGGTCGATCTCTATGTCGGTGACCGGCTGATTGGTCGCGGAATCCTGGAAGAGGGGGAGGGCGATCAGGCCGGTCAGCTGGCCGTCCGCCTGACAGAGGTCGTGGCGCCCGGGGGCGGTCTGTGAAACTGGCGCTGGGCACCCTTGCCCTTTTGCTGCTGGCAGGCCCGGCCATGGCGCAGGAGCTGACGCTGGATCTGGCGAATGGCACCCTTGCCGGGCGGTCGATCCAGCTAATCGCGCTTATCAGCGTATTGAGCGTGGTGCCGGGGCTGGCCATCATGGTCACCTGCTTTCCGTTCATAGTCACAGTTTTGTCAATCCTGCGGCAGGCAATGGGCCTGCAACAGGCGCCGCCGAACATGCTGATTATCAGTTTGGCACTTTTCCTGACATGGTTCGTCATGGACCCGGTGCTGACGGATTCATGGGTGAACGGTGTGCGCCCGCTGTCCGATGGACAGGTGGATCTGCAGACGGCGTGGCCGCAGATCATCGGTCCGTTCCGGGCGTTCATGTCGGCGCGTCTGGACCCCGACGCATTTCGCACGTTGGCCGCACTGCGTCCCGATCCGCCAACGAGTATTGAGGCTGCGCCGCTGTCGGTGCTGGTCCCCTCCTTTCTTCTGTCCGAAATCCAGCGCGCTTTTGAGATCGGGTTTCTGGTATATCTCCCCTTCCTGATTATCGATCTGGTGGTGTCGGCAGTGCTGATGTCGATGGGGATGATGATGGTCCCCCCGGCGGTCGTTTCCCTGCCGTTCAAGCTGGCGTTTTTCGTCGTGGCAGATGGATGGTCGCTCATTTCTGCGGCACTGGTGCGCAGTTATGGCTAGGACAAAAGGGTGGTATTCCTGTCACGGCATAGACATGAAAGCCACGCTCCGCTCTTGACCTTGGCGTGTGATGCAGCAGTTTGGCCCGGTAAGACCAATAAAATGGGGAATCCTGGTGCGTTTTAGCCTTCGCCACATCGCCGCTGTCCTGTCTCTTGGCGTGCTTGCCGCGTGTGGGGCACCACCGGCACAACTCACGCCGCCGCCTGTCAATCCGGATTATGCCGCGATTCAGGATGGCGATTATTATATCCCCGCGGTGGATCCGACGATCCTGACCGAAGAGAATACGCGTCAGATGGTGGCCTATAATGGTCCGGAACCTGCGAACAGCATTGTCGTGGATCCCTTTGCGCGGCGCCTGTATTACGTCATGGAAGACGGTCAGGCGATGCGCTATGCGGTCGGCGTCGGCCCCGAGGGCAAGGCGTTCCGTGGCAATGCCACGATCAACCTGAAGCGTGAATGGCCCAGCTGGACCCCGACGCAGAACATGATCCGGACCCAGCCGGAGCTTTATGCGGAATATGCCGCAGGCTTGCCGGGTGGTCTGGAAAACCCGCTGGGTGCACGTGCGCTGTATCTGTTCCGCAACGGGCGTGACACCTATTACCGGATCCACGGTACGATCGATAACCGTTCCATCGGGCGCGCAAGCTCTGCCGGTTGTATCCGCCTTTTCAATCAGGACATCATCGACCTGTATGAACGTGTGAAAACCGGCACCCGTGTGAAGGTGCGCACCGAGGCCGAGAGCCTGCAATACGAAGGCAAATGGGTCGAGGATGAAAATGGCGACATCCATCCGCCGGGATACATGCTGACCGCCTCGGCCGATACATCGGTTCAAGGCTGATCCGGACCTGAACAAGCCGCCCTTCGGGGCGGCTTTTTTCATTCTGCCGTCAAATTAGGCGGGTTTGGCTGGCTTCCCCTTTTGCCGCGGCTTATAACGCCAATCGTTTCACAGGGGGAAACCGGGATGAGCGCGACAGCACACCACAGCCGCCTGACGGCATCTGCCATCCGCGAACGCAAGGGCGCGACGCCCATCGTTTGCCTTACCGCCTATACCGCCGCGATGGCTTCCATGGTCGATGCCCATTGCGATGTGACATTGGTTGGCGACAGCCTTGGGATGGTCGTTTACGGGCTTCCCTCCACGCTTGGCGTGACGATGGATATGATGATCGCCCATGGCCAAGCTGTGATGCGCAGCAGTTCCAGATCATTGGTCGTGATCGACATGCCCTTTGGCAGTTATGAGGAAAGCCCGGAACAGGCATTTCGCAATGCTGCGCGCCTGATGCGTGAAACCGGGGCAGGTGCTGTAAAGGTGGAGGGGGGTGTCACGATGGCCCCGACCATCGCCTTTCTTGTGGCACGGGGCATTCCGGTCATGGCCCATATCGGGCTGACGCCGCAGGCTGTGAATGTGCTGGGCGGATACAAGGTGCAGGGCCGTGCCAGCGATGCCGACCGTGTTCTTGCCGATGCCCTTGCCGTGGCCGAGGCCGGTGCATTTGCCGTGGTGCTGGAGAAACTACCTGAAACTCTGGGTAGGCGTATCACCGGGGCCGTTGCCATTCCTACCATCGGCATTGGCGCGGGCGTTGATTGCGACGGCCAGATTCTGGTGGTGGATGACATGCTGGGGCTGTTTGCCGCCTTTCGTCCGAAATTCGTCCGCCGCTATGCCGAAATGGCGGGCGTGGCCGAAGATGCGATTGCCGCCTATGCGACGGATGTCCGTGCGCGTGCCTTTCCCGGCCCTGAACATTCATTTGCCGATAACAGCAGTCAGACATCATGATCCTGAAAACAGTCGAAGCCCTTCGTAGCCAGGCCGCCGTCTGGCGCGCGGCGGGCGAAACCATCGGCCTTGTCCCGACCATGGGGGCATTGCACGATGGTCACCTGAGCCTTGTCCGCACCGCGCGGGCGGAATGTGATCGGGTGATCGTGACGATCTTTGTGAATCCGACGCAGTTCAACAATCCGGAGGATCTGAAAACCTATCCGCGGGATGAGGCACGGGATATCGAACTGCTTTCAGAGGCGGGCGTCGATGCGATATTCCTGCCGTCGGTCGAGCAGATGTATCCGCAGGGGTTTGCCACATCCCTGAAGGTGGGGGCGCTGGCCGAACGGCTGGAAGGTGCGCATCGGCCGGGTCATTTCGATGGCATGGCGACCGTGGTGACCAAGTTGTTTTCGATGTCGGGGGCGGATACGGCCTTTTTCGGGGAAAAGGACTGGCAGCAGCTGCAGATCATACGTCGTTTTACGGCAGATCTGAACCTGCCGATCCGGATCGTCGGCTGTGCGACGCTGCGCGAGGAAGAAGGGCTGGCCATGTCCTCCCGCAACCGGCGGCTGGGGGCAGCGGCCCGCGCGCGTGCCGTGGCCATTCCGCAGACGCTGGCGCGTGCGGCGCGGACGATCCGGCAGGGGGCGGAGGTTGCAGATGCACTGGCTCAGGCAAGGGATGATCTGCACAAGGCCGGTTTCAGCCCGATTGATTATGTCGCGTTCTGTGATGCCGAGACGCTGGAACCGGTATCCGCGCTGAACGATCGTCCAGCGCGGTTGTTGGTGGCGGCAACATTGGACGGCGTGCGCCTGATCGACAACCTCGCCGTCTGACAGGCGTCACGCGCGAAGCGTGCCGCCTGTGGCCTTGGCCACCTTTTCCACGACCTTGGCGCTGACCGCCTCGATCTCGGCTTCGGTCAGCGTCTTGTCGGTGGGTTGCAGGCGTACCGTCAGGGCAATGGATTTCTTGCCCGCACCCATTTGCGATTCCGCCTTTTCTCCGGTGAACTGGTCGAACACACGTACCGATTCAATCAGCACCTTGTCAGCGCCCGCCGCCGCGTTGACCAATGTCAGTGCTTCGATCCGGTTGTCGACCACAAAGGCAAAATCACGGTCCACCGCCTGCAGGTCCGACAGTTTGAGCGCGGCGCGCGTGGGTGTCTTGACCTTGGGGTAGGGGATGGCCGCAATCTGGATGGTGAAGGCCACAGCCGGACCTTTGACATCCATCGCCTGCAGCACGCGGGGGTGAACCTCTCCGAAGGTGGCCAGCATGTTCGGGCCCAATCCGATTACGCCCGAGCGTCCGGGATGCCACCAGCTTGCAACCTTGCGTGATACTTGCACCTTGGCCGGGGCACCAAGCGTGGCCAGCACGGCCTCGGCATCGGATTTGGCATCGTAGACATCCACCAGCCTGCGCGAAGCGAATGTATCGCGCTGCGCCGAAGCCCCCACAAGCAAGCCCGTTGCCTGCAGAACCTGTTCACCCGGCTCTCCGCCCGTAAAGGCAGGGCCAACCTCGAACAAGGCCAGATCGGCAAAACCGCGCGCCTGATTG
The DNA here is from genome assembly GCF_000739715.2 of Falsirhodobacter sp. alg1. GTDB lineage: Bacteria > Pseudomonadota > Alphaproteobacteria > Rhodobacterales > Rhodobacteraceae > Falsirhodobacter. The sequence goes on from NZ_BBJC02000001.1 coordinate 526,026, forward strand.
CGCGCTGCAGCCCGCAGCAGACCCGGCAGAAGATCGGGCCGCAGATGCGTCATTTCCGAGCTGATCGGATTTTCCACCCGCACCGCATCCTGCCCGCCGCCGAACATGGCCGCATCGGCTGCGTTGATGAAGCTGTAGGTGACGCATTCATTGTAACCGAGGCCCGCGATCATCCGGCGTGCCGCGCGTTCACGCTGCTGCAATGGCGTCAGGATAGGGCGGGGGACGCCCGGCTGGTTGCGGGGCAGCGGTGTGCCCTGCAATTTGGTCAGCGAGGCGACACGGGCAATTTCCTCAACCAGATCGGCCTCACCCAGAACGTCGGGGCGCCATGACGGCACATGCGCCATATCCCCCTCCAGCCGGAAACCGAGGGCGGTAAGCGTCGCACGCTGTTCATCTGCGGGAATGTCCATGCCGACCAGGCTGACCACGCGATCCGTATCCAGCCGATAGGCCCGGGCGGTATCGGGCACAGCCCCCGCCACCTGCACCTCCGAAGCCTCACCGCCGCAAAGATCAAGGATCATGCGGGTTGCAAGCTCCATCCCGTCCAGCGTGAAGGCAGGGTCGATTCCGCGTTCGAAACGGTAGCGGGCATCGGAATTGATCTTCAGCGCACGCCCTGTCGTGGCTGTTGTGATCGGATCGAAATATGCGGCCTCCAGATACACATCGGTTGTGGTTTCGGTGCAGCCAGAGGTTTCACCGCCCATGATTCCGCCAAGGCTCTCGATACCTGCATCATCGGCAATGACGACCATACCTTCGCGCAGGGCATAGGTCTTGCCGTCAAGGGCCAGCAGCTCTTCGCCTTCCCTGGCCGCCCGCACCACCAGATCGCCCTGCACCTTGGCAGCATCGAACACATGCAACGGGCGGTTCAGATCGAAGGTGAACAGGTTGGTGATATCGACCAGCGTCGAGATCGGGCGCAGGCCGATGGCCCGCAGTCGCGCCTGAAGCCACGCGGGGGACGGTCCATTAGTGACATTGCGGATCACACGGCCGGCAAACAGCGGGCAGGCCGGGGTTTCCAGCCGCAGGTTGACGGGGTTGGTAAAGGTGCCGGGCACCGGGGTAACGGCCAACGGACGCAGCGTGCCCAGCCCCCGAGCCGCCAGATCGCGGGCAATGCCGCGCACGCCAAGCGCATCGGGGCGGTTGGGCGTGATCTTTATGTGGATCATCGGATCCACCTGCGCGGGCCGGTTGGCTGCCAGCCAATCGACAAAACGATCTCCGACCTCACCCGACGGCAATTCGATGATGCCGTCATGCTCTTCCGACAGTTCCAGTTCCCGCTCCGAGGCCATCATGCCATGCGATTCAACGCCCCGGATCTTGCCGATGCCAAGGGTCGTATCGATGCCCGGAACATAATCGCCGGGCTTGCACAGAACCACCGTGATGCCTTCGCGCGCATTGGGGGCACCGCAGACGATCTGCTTTTCACCCTCATCCGTTTGAACGCGACATACGCGCAAGCGGTCGGCATCAGGGTGCTGTTCGGCGTGGACCACCTTGGCCAGCGTAAAGGATTTCAGCTTTGCCGTGGGATCGGAGATGCCCTCCACCTCCAGCCCCAGATCGGTCAGGGCATAGACTATGTCATCAAGCGACGCCTGCGTGTCGAGATGGGTTTTGAGCCAGGAGAGGGTGAATTTCATCGAAGAAGCTCCGTCAGGATTGATCCGGCGCGAAAAGTTGGGGGTATTGGCACAACCCCGTCGATATCAGTCGGTGCGTTTTGCTAATCGGGCGGTCCGGCCCATGTAATACAGCCGTACTTCGCGCCACAGGCGCAAGGTCGGCTTCATCGCGAAAAGAACCGAACCGATTGTAAAAAGCCATGTCGCCGTGGTTTGCCACGATTCGAAAAAGAACAGTATCGATCCGACAAGAAACGCCGCAGCCGCCCCGAAATCGATCAGCGTATGGGCAATCTCGAATCGTGCGTAAAGCTTGCGCGTCTCCGCGGTCGTTTCACGATGCTCGTGTCGGAAAAGATGGTCGGACAGGCTCACCGGCTCAGGCCACCCGCCAGATCGGGCATATCCAGCGCGGCAAAGCCATAATGCCGAAGCCAGCGCAGATCACTTTCGAAAAAGGCGCGCAGATCGGGAATGCCGTATTTCAACATCGCGATCCGGTCTATGCCCATGCCGAAGGCAAAACCCTGCCATTCGGTCGGATCGACGCCTGCGGCCTTCAGGACCTTGGGGTGGACCATGCCCGACCCTAGGATTTCCATCCAGTCGTCGCCTTCCCCGATCTTGAGCTGTCCGTCTTTCCATGAACAGCGGATATCGACCTCGGCCGATGGTTCGGTAAAGGGGAAGTGCGACGCACGGAAACGCAGTTCCACCGAAGGAACCTCGAAGAACGCGCGGCAGAATTCCTCAAGCACCCATTTCAGGTGCGCCATGGAGATATTCTTGTCGATGGCCAGACCTTCGACCTGGTGGAACATCGGCGTATGCGTCTGGTCCATGTCCATACGGTACACGCGGCCCGGCGCGATCACGCGGATGGGGGCGCCCTGATCCGTCATCGCCCGGATCTGAACAGGCGAGGTATGGGTGCGCAGAACATGGGGCGGACGATCATCCCCCTCGGCACGATTCATGAAGAAGGTATCGTGTTCCTGCCGGGCCGGATGCTCTGGCGGAATGTTCAGGGCGTCAAAGTTGAACCAGTCGGATTCGACCTGCGGCCCCTCGGCCACGGCAAAGCCCATGTCGGCAAAGATCGTCGTCAGCTCTTCCATGACCTGCGAGACGGGGTGGATCGTGCCCATCCGGCGTGGACGGCCGGGCAGGGTCACATCCAGCCATTCCGAGGCAAGGCGGGCGTCTAGCGCCGCATCTGCCAGCCCGGCCTTGCGGGCACGCAGGGCCGCGTCGATCTCGTCCTTCAGGCGGTTCAGCGATGCGCCTGTGGTCTGGCGTTCTTCCGGGGTCATTTTCCCCAGTTCACGCATCTTCAGGCTGATCTCGCCCTTTTTGCCAAGGGCGGCAAGCCGGATTTCCTCGACAGCGGCTTCATCCGCCGCCGTCTTGATCCGCTCCAGATACGCGCCGCGCAGCGTGTCGATCCCGTTCATGCCAGCCTCCGTGTGTCGGGTTTGGGTTAGCCGTGCCGCGCCTTGCTGGCAAGGGCAGGCATGAAAAAACCCCGCCAAAAGGCGGGGCTTCAGGATCCTATGCAGCAGGTTGGCTTATGCCAGTGCTTTTTTCGCTTGCTCGGCGATTGCGTTGAACGCATCGGGCTCACGTACGGCCAGATCGGCCAGAACCTTGCGGTCCACTTCGATACCGGCTTTGGCCAGACCGTTGATGAAGCGCGAATAGGTCATTTCAGCATCGAACATACGCACTGCGGCGTTGATCCGCTGGATCCACAGGGCGCGGAACGTGCGCTTGCGGGTCTTGCGGTCGCGCGTTGCGTACTGGTTGGCCTTGTCGACGGCCTGAGTAGCGGTGCGGAAGTTCGTGGAGCGAGCGGCGTAGTAGCCTTTCGCAGCCTTGATGACTTTACGGTGACGGGCGTGCGTAACGACGCCGGATTTAACGCGGGACATTTACGCTCTCCTTACCGGTTATACGGCATGTATTTTTTAACGATTTTCTCGTCCGATGCGCACAGGATCATTGTTCCTGTAACGTCGCGGATGAATTTCGTCGAACGCTTGATCATGCCGTGGCGCTTGCCGGCCGGGCCGGCTTTCACCTTGCCGGAGGCCGTGAAGCTGAAGCGCTTCTTGGCGGCCGATTTGGTCTTCATCTTGGGCATTTCTATCTCCTCTTACGAGTTGTGAACGTGCGCCTCGGCAATGCCGCATTGGCCGGGCGCGCGGGTATTCAGGGGGCGGCTTGTAGGGTCAAAAGCCGCCCCCCGCAAGGGTTATTCGGTTTCTGCGTTGGTGATCTTCGATTCGTCGCAGGGCGCGACGCGCAGGATGTTGGTCGTGCCCGCACGGTTGAAGGGCACACCCGCCATGACCACGACCGATTCCTCGGTGGTGGCGAAACCGTCTTCACGTGCAGCCTTGGCTGCGGCCAGAACAGCACCCTTGAAGCGGTGTTGTACCGGCGTGATGGCGCAATGCGTGCCCCATGTCAGGGTCATGCGGCGGGCGGTTTCCATCAATGGTGTCAATGCCATGATCGGAACCCGCGGCCGCTCGCGCGCGACCAGCGACACGGTCGTGCCGGTTTGCGAGAAGCAGCAAATTGCCTTGATCGGGGTGCTTTCCGCGATTTCACGGGCCGCAGCCACGATGGCATCCGCCACCGACGAGCGCTCTGCCCGGCGGCTGGCCTCGATGACCTCGCGGTAGGTGCGATCGCTTTCGACCGAGATGGCGACGTTGTTCATCGTTTTCACGGCTTCGATCGGATATTGGCCGGCTGCCGATTCTGCCGAGAGCATGACCGCATCCGCACCTTCATAGATCGCACCGGAAACATCGGATACTTCGGCGCGTGTCGGGATCGGCGATTCGATCATCGATTCCAGCATCTGTGTGGCCACAATCACCGGTTTGGCTGCCGCGCGTGCGCCGCGAACCAGACGCTTCTGGATCGGAGGAACCGCATGGACGGGCAGTTCGACACCCAGGTCACCGCGGGCGACCATGATGCCGTCGGAAACTTCGAGAATCGCGTCATAGGCCTTTACGGCCGCAGGCTTTTCGATCTTCGACAGGATCGCGGCGCGGCCCTTGGCCAGTTCGCGTGCTTCCAGAACATCTTCGGGGCGCTGTACGAACGACAGGGCCAGCCAGTCACAGCCCAGCTCACAGACGAATTCCAGATCCTTGCGGTCCTTGGCCGAAAGTGCGGCCAGCGGCAGGACAACGTCCGGCACGTTCACGCCCTTGCGGTTGGAAATCGTTCCACCGACGATGACCTTGCATTCGGCAAAATCGGGACCGCAACGTTCCACCTGCAGGCGGATCTTGCCGTCATTGACCAGCAGGGCAGAGCCCGGCTCCAGCGCCGCAAAGATTTCGGGGTGCGGCAGGCAGACGCGGGCAGCGTCGCCCGGCTCGTCCGACAGGTCCAGACGGAACGCGGCACCTTCGACCAGCTCGGCCGTGTCGCTGCCGAAAATGCCGACGCGAAGCTTTGGTCCCTGAAGGTCGGCCAGAATCCCGATCGGGCGGCCGGTGTCTTTTTCGATCTGCCGGATGATTTCGTGGCGTGCACGGATATCATCATGGCTGCCGTGGCTCATGTTCAGGCGGAACACGTCTGCACCGGCCTCAAACAAGGCGCGGATCATTTCATAGCTGCTCGAAGCCGGGCCCAGGGTGGCCACGATCTTGACGTTGCGAAGGCGTCTCATTTAATTCTCCCATCCGTTGCAGATGTTCTGCCCGCTTTCATGTTAGCGTACAACATCCACGCAACTGGAATGTTTACTTTCGTTCCGGCATATACCCCCCGTGGCAACAAAATACGACAGGAAATCCCCCGTGCAGCCCTTTCGAATCCACGGCGAGGCGCGTGATGCGCGTATTTTAATCACCTGTGACCATGCGTCCAACCGGGTGCCGCAGGATGTGAACGGCGGTAATCTGGGGATCGCGGCCGCGGATATGGAGCGGCATATCGCCTATGACGTGGGGGCTGCAGGCCTGTCCGTTGCCCTTGCGGATCATCTGGGATGCACGGCGGTGCTTTCGGATTTTTCACGGCTGGTGATCGATCCGAATCGCGGAGAGGATGATCCGACCCTGCTGATGCGCCTTTATGACGGCACAATCATTCCCGCCAATCGCCATGCCGATGCTGCCGAAACGGAGCGGCGACTGGCCACGTTGCATCGCCCCTATCATGCCGCACTGGCACGGCTGGCGGCGCGGCGGCCGGATACGGTGATCGTTGCCATCCACAGTTTCACGCCCTGTTTGCGGGGGCGCCCCTCGCGCCCGTGGCATGTGGGGGTGCTGCATTCCCATCTGGACAGCCGCCTCAGCAACAGGCTGATCGCCCGGCTGCAGGCCGAATCCGATCTGGTGGTTGGGGATAACGAACCCTACATGGGCCACCTGCCGGGTGATGCGATCGACCGGCATGCGCTTCAGGTGGGCAGACTGAACACCCTGATCGAGGTGCGCAACGATCTGATCGGCACAGCCGGGGCGCAGGAAAGCTGGGCGGCCCGTCTGGCCCCCATCATTACGGCCGCCGTCGCCGATCTGGAGTGATTTCGCCGCATCACGCAGCAGCGTTTTGACGTTACCCGCATCCTCGACCATCTTGCTTTTGCGACACCAAGATGGAGGTTTGCGATGTTACGACTGTTTGCGGCAATGATGATGCTGGGCGGAATGGGCCCTGCCTTGGCATCCGAATGGCCGGAAGATGAGGCGCTGATGGGCTTCGAGGCAGGCTCGGGGGTCGAGCATGCCACCGAGGATGCGATCGACGTGGCCGACCTGTGGCTACGGGAAAGCGCGCCCCGGGGTTAACCGGGGCCACGCCGAATCAGATGGCCGCCTTGCGGCCTTCGCTCAGATAGAGTTCACGCAGACGCTTGGCCACAGGGCCAGGCGTACCGGAGCCGATGGTGGCACCATCAACCTCGATCACCGGCATTACGAAGGTCGATGCACCCGTGATGAAGGCCTCATCCGCCGATTTAGCTTCTTCGATGGTGAAGGGGCGCTCTTCCACGACCATCTGCGCTTCGGCTGCATAGGTCAGGAGCGCTGCGCGGGTGATGCCGTGCAGGATGTCATTGGACAGGGGGCGCGTGATGATCTTGCCACCCTTCACGATATAGGCGTTGTTGGAGGACCCTTCGGTCACAAGGCCGTCCATCACAAAGAATGCATCATCACATCCGGCCTTTTTCGCGGCCATTTTTGCCAGAGATGGCCACAGGAGTTGTACCGTTTTGATGTCGCGGCGGCCCCAGCGAAGATCCTCGAACGCAATGACCTTGATGCCTTTGGAGGCCGCAGGCGGGTTCGCCAGATCTGGAACGTCCTGCGTGAACAGCACGATTGTCGAGGGAACCGTGGCTGCATCGGGGAAGATGAAGCTGCGATCGCCGCCATTTCCGCGGCTGATCTGCAGATAGATCAGACCGTTCACGATGCCGTTCTTTTCCACCAGGTCTCGGTGGACCTGCAGCAATTCCTCGGCAGTGCAGGGATTCGCCATGCCCAGTTCCGACAGTGAACGCTGCAGGCGCGCTTCATGGCCCGCATAATCCAGCAGCTTGCCGTCCAGTACCGAGGTGACCTCATAGACCGCGTCGGCCATCAGGAACCCGCGATCAAAGATAGAGATCGTGGCTTCGTTCTCGGGCAGGTAGTTGCCGTTTACATAGACTGTGCGTGTCATGGTCATCCCCAGAGTTTCGCGTCGGACGGGTGGACGCCGGCCTGATCGAAGGTCAGCGGGTGGTCACGGTCTTCGGCCAGAAGCAGCGGTCCGTCAAGGTCGACAAAGCTGGCACCCTGCGCAACCAGCAGGGCCGGGGCCATGGCAAGGCTGGTTCCGACCATGCAGCCGACCATCAGCCCGTAGCCTTCGGCCAAGGCCGCTTCTTTCAGGGCCAGCGCCTCGGTCAGGCCGCCGGTCTTGTCCAGCTTGATGTTGATCACATCATATTTGCCCTTGAGGTGGGGCAGGCTGGCGCGGTCATGGCAGGCCTCATCCGCGCAGACGGGCAGGGGGCGTGCAATTTCGGCCAGCATTCCGTCATCCCCGGCGGGCAGCGGCTGTTCCACCATCGCCACACCCATCCGCACCAGATGCGGCGCCAGGTCGGAGTAGACATCCGCCGTCCAGCCTTCGTTCGCATCGACGATGATCGTGGTGTTCGGGGCGCCGGAGCGAACGGCCTCCAGCCGGGGCATGTCATCGGGCGTGCCCAGCTTGATCTTCAGCAGCGGGCGGTGGGCATTCTTGGCGGCGGCAGCGCGCATGTTTTCCGGTGTGTCCAGCGACAGGGTGTAAGCGGTGATTTCCGGTTTCGGAGCCGGTAGCCCTGCCAGTTCCCATACCCGCTTGCCCGTGGCCTTGGCCTCCAGATCCCAAAGGGCGCAATCCAGGGCGTTCCGGGCTGCGCCTGCGGGCAGAAGCCCCTGCAATTCGGCCCGTGTCACGCCTTCAGGGACGGTCGCGATCTGTGCGGCTACGCTTTCCAGGGTTTCATCATAGCGGGCGTAGGGCAGACATTCCCCCCAGCCCACCACGCCGCCGCGGGATATCTTGACCGCAATGACATTGGTTTCCGTGCGTGAACCGCGGCTGATCGTAAAGACCTGTGCCAGTTTGAAGGTTTGGGCCAGTACTTCGATCATGCCACGATACTCCTTTGTGCGTGACTCACAGGCCTGCCAATGCATCGACCAGCTTGCCCGCCCCAAAGCGGTAGGGGTCCGTGGCGGGCAGGCCCAACTCGGCCTCTACCTTGGCGATATAGGCTTTGGCATCTTCTTCGTTCATGTGCTGGGTATTGATCGAATATCCGGCCACCACGCAATCGGGGTTGGCCACGCGTGCCAGTGCCAGCGCCGTGTCGCGGACGGCGGCAATTGTGGGAAGCTTGTATTCCGGCAGGCCGCGCATGTGGTCCCGCGTGGGTTCGTGGCACACGATCAATGCATCGGGTTGGCCGCCGTGGATCAGGGCCAGCGTCACCCCGGAGTAGGATACATGGTACAATGATCCCTGACCTTCGATCAGATCCCAATGGTCAGCATCGTTGTCGGGGGTCAGGTATTCGATCGAACCCGCCATGAAATCCGCGATCACGGCATCCAGCGGCACGCCGCCCCCGGTGATCAGGATGCCTGTTTGTCCGGTGGCGCGGAAGTCGGCGGCCATGCCCCGTGCGCGCATTTCCTTTTCCACGCACAGCGCGGTGTACATCTTCCCGATGGAACAATCCGTACCCACGGCCAGCATTCGTTTGCCGATGCGCTTCTTGCCGTTGGCGATCGGATATTGGACCGACGGGACGCGCACGTCATGCAGGGTACGGCCGTTCGCTTTGGCAGCGGCCACCAGATCCGGTTCGTCCCGCAGCAGATTGTGCAGACCCGAGGCAATATCGAATCCCTGCTCCAGTGCCTCGACAAGGATCTTCTTCCACGCAGGGCTGATGACGCCGCCGCGGTTTGCCACGCCGATGACCAATGTCTTGATTCCCGCGGCTTTCGCCTCGGCCAGCGACATGTCCGTCAGGCCCATGTCGGCCTTGCAGCCTTCCATGCGGAACTGAGCGGCGGCAAAGTCCGGACGCCAGTCCTTGATGCCCTGCGCGACTTTTGCAGCCAATGCGTCGGGGGCATCGCCGAGGAACAACAGATAAGGCGTCTGAATCATGGCAAACTCCATTCAATGATCTGTGCTGACCTTACGATCTATGCCGTGAAATAGCTTCGCGTTGTTGGCATTGCATTGTCGATAGTGGTGAAGAATATTCGATTATATTTCGGATAAGTAAAATAAAATCGCGCCTGGATTGATGTGCTAGCAACAAATCCCCGCAAAGCGGGGGAATGCGCGGCCCGTCACATTTTTGTAAAGATTTGTTGACAGGGTGCATTCTTTTCGATCAGTCTGACTGCATAGATGATGCGAATATCATCAACCTGAATACCGGCTGCGGAGGCGGGGAGGCTACCCGCAGTCAATCCAGGGAGGACGGAACGCCTCGAGGTCATGCCTCGGGGCGTTACCGTTTCGGCCCTCTAGTTGCATCGCGGAAAATCTGCGGGCATATAGACCACCAGCATCCATCAGGGACCGAACCATGCAATATCTGGAATTCGAGAAGCCGCTGGCCGAGATCGAGGGCAAGGCTGAAGAGCTTCGGGCCATGGCCCGCCAGAACGAGAAGATGGACATCGAGAAAGAGGCAGCCGCCCTTGATCGCAAGGCAGAGCAAATGCTGCGCGACATGTACAAGGGGCTGACCGCTTGGCAGAAGACGCAGGTGGCCCGCCACGCAGAGCGTCCGCATTGCAAGAATTACATCGACGCGTTGTTTACAGAATACACACCGCTGGCCGGTGACCGCAATTTTGCCGACGACCATGCCGTCATGGGCGGTCTGGCGCGGTTCCATGACCAGCCGGTGATGGTGATCGGCCATGAAAAGGGCAATGACACCAAAAGCCGGATTGAGCGCAATTTCGGCATGGCCCGTCCGGAGGGGTATCGCAAGGCGATCCGCCTGATGGATATGGCCGACCGCTACAACCTGCCCGTCATCACGCTGATCGACACACCCGGTGCCTATCCGGGAAAGGGCGCGGAAGAGCGTGGGCAGTCCGAGGCCATTGCCCGATCCACCATGAAATGTCTCGAGATCGGTGTTCCGTTGATCGCTACCGTCATCGGTGAGGGCGGATCCGGCGGGGCCGTCGCCTTTGCCGCGGGCAACCGCGTCGCGATGCTGGAGCATTCGGTCTATTCCGTCATCTCGCCCGAAGGATGCGCGTCGATCCTGTGGAAAGATGCCGACAAGATGCGTGAAGCGGCCGATGCCCTTCGTCTGACCGCGCAAGATCTGCAGAAGCTGGGTGTGATCGACCGGATCATTCAGGAACCGCTAGGCGGGGCACAGCGCGGACGGGATGAAACGATCGAAGCTGTGGGCAAGGCGATTGCGGCCATGCTCAAGGATCTGACGGGTAAACCGCGTGAAACGTTGATCAAGGACCGCCGGCAGAAGTTTCTGCGCATGGGCAGCAAGGGTCTTTCGGCCTAAGAAGCCAACCTGTCGGAGGCGGGTTCGATATCCGCCTCCAGCCGCCGCAAAAAGTCCGCCGGGTCCATGCCGGGGGCAATCTGCGGCAGGAATTCGACCACTGCCACCCCCGCATGACGCCATGGGCCCAATGGCCATACGTGCCCGGTGTGGGCCGCTACGGGTACGCAGGGCAGATCCAACGCTTCATACAATGCCGCAACACCGTATTTATAGGGCGCGATCGTTCCCGGTTTCAGGCGCGCACCCTGCGGATAGATGACCAGCTGGGAGGGCGCGCCTGTGCGGGCGGCTGCGATCAGCTCGGCAATCGCGGATGCACCGCCGCCCCGTGATACGGGAATGCATCCAAGCCTTGTTGCATACCAGCCGAACACGGGCATCCGCAAAAGCTCTGCCTTCATCACGAATCGAGGACGGGGCAGGGCTGCGAAAATCATCAGCACATCCAGAAACGACTGGTGCTTTGCCGCAACCAGCGCAGGGCCCGCAGGAACAGGGCCCCGCACTTCGGTACGGATGCCAACCATCCAGCGCGCCGTCCAGCGCACCCAGTGGCAATAGGCCTTGCACGCGCGCCGCGCCCCCTCGGGTGAGACGAGTGCCGCCGGCAGCATCACCAGACCCAGCACCGCCATCACCATGTACATCTGCAAGGTAAACAGGAGCGACAGCAGTTTCTGGATCAGGGCGGGGCGGGGCATCAGGTCATCTCGGCCAGTTTGCGGAATGCAGCGGCGCGGGTCGCGACAAAGGCCACAATGGCGCATAGCACGGGCAGCAGCCATGGCAGCAGCCAGCTGCTTCCCGAGAAACCGAGGCCCGTCAGAAAGCCGCCCGTGGTATCCCCCGACGGCAGAATCCATACGGCAATCAGGCCGCAGACCACCCCTGTGGCGGCCCCGCCCAATGTCCGCAATGTGAACCGTCGCACGAACGCACGGGCAATATAGGCATCCTGCGCGCCGATCTGGCGCAGAACCTTCAGAATCGATTCATTCGCCGAAAGGGAGGCATTGGCGGCCAGCGTGATGATCGCACCGGTGGTTGCCAGAATCAGCAACAGCGCGCCCCATCCCAGGAACCGCAGGCGACTGGCCGCTTCGGCCAGAGGCTGGCGCCAGCGGGCATGATCGTCCAGCACGGCTCCGGGGGCCTCGGCCTCCAGCCGGAGGCGCAGGCCTTCGGCATCGTAGCCGCTGCCCTCCTCCGTCACTTCGATCAACTGCGGAATTGGCAGATCCTCTAGCGGCAGGTCGCTGCCGAACCATGGCACAAGCAAGGCCCGCTCTTCGGTTTCGCTCAATGCGCGGGCGCTGGCAACGCCGGGCGTGGTGGCCAGCAGCGCCAGCACTGCCTCGGTCTGGGCTGCAACCTGTGCCCCTTCGGCGGAAATACGGATGGTCGAGGTGCGGGCCAGCGCATCGGCCCAGCGATCCGCCAGCCGTCCCGACGCAAGCGACAGGGCAAGGGCGAAAACCGCCAGAAAGGCCATTACGCCGGCCGTGAACACCGTCAGCCATGATCCCATGCCCGTCGGTGGAACCAGACGGTCCGCGCCCGGATCGGGGCGGACCAGATCGCGCAATGCCGTTCCCAGACCGCTCATAGTTCCGCCCCCGCCAGTTCGACGCGCCCGCCCTTGATCCGCAGCACCCGTGCGGCGACCTGCGTCTTGGCCGCGCGGATCAGGTTCATGTCATGGGTGGCGATCAGGATGGTCTTGCCCATCCGGTTCAGTTCCACCAGCAATGTCAGCAACCGCAACGACATCTCCCAATCAAGATTGCCTGTGGGTTCATCCGCAAGCATTACATCGGGGGATGTAATCACCGCGCGCGCCAAAGCCGCGCGCTGGCGTTCCCCGCCCGAAAGCTGCGGCGGACGTGCCCCGGCCAGATGTGTCAGCCCGACCCAGCCCAACAGATCCGACAGGTCCTGTGGATCTCCTTCTCGGCCGGTCACACTCAGCGGAAGGGTCACATTCGCGGCAACCGAAAGGTGGTCCAGAAACTGGCAGTCCTGTTGCACGACGCCGACCCTGCGGCGCATCCGTGCCAGACCGTCGCGTCCGACACCGCGGATGTCCCGGTCGAACAGCACGACACGCCCCTTGGTTGACAGCAGTTCGCCATAGCACAGCTTCAAAAGCGTCGATTTGCCCGCGCCGGATGGGCCGGTCAGGAAATGGAACGATCCGGGTTGCAGTGTCAGATCGACGCCGCTCAATAACTCTCCTCCGCCATAGCTGTAGGCGACGTTCTCGAAGGCGATCACAGGGTTCTCCACGCGTTTGGTGCAACTTTGCCCAAGGGTCGGGCGGGTTACAACGTCCGAGGCTTGGATAGCATTCGTATCATTGCTACAACATCGAAAACTGGGGGATAAACGTATGCGTCTAGGCTGCCCGCGTTGCGGCGCGCATTACGAGGTCAGTGCGGATGCCATTCCCGCCAGCGGGCGGGAGGTGGAATGTTCGGCCTGCGGGCATGAATGGGTCCAGTATCCGGTGGTTGCGGCACTGGGCCATGACGCACCGCGCCCCGCACGCCCCCGGATGCCCCCGCCGGACCTTCCGCCCGAACCGGAGCCGGATGACGAATTTCCCGCAGAAACTCCGCTGGGCATAGCCGCCGTTCCGCCCGCCGATTTTCGACAGTTGTTGCGCGAAGAGGCCGAGCGCGAGGCTGCGGCGCGGCGCCGCGAAGGCGTACCCGTGCCTGATACGCCATCTGCCGCAATGCCCGCCGACAGTCGGGCGGGTCGCGGTGGCGGGGGATTCATGTCGGGCTTCCTGTTGGCGACATTGCCCTTGGCGCTGGCGGCGGCGGTCTATGTCGGTGCGCCCCGTCTGTCGCAGGAAGCGCCCGCATTGGCGCCCCCCTTGGCCCGGTACACGGATGCCGTGGATGATGCCCGCCTGTGGTTCGACGACCTGATCCAGCGACAGGTCCAGAAGGTCCGCTGATCAGAAGAAATCCAGCAGCCGCCGCAGATAGTCACGCTCCGCCTCGGGGCGCGACTGCTCTCCGGAGCGACGGCGGATTTCCCCCAGCAGTTCCTCGGCGCGGCGACGCAATTCGTCTTCACTCTGGTTTAGGTTGTCATCCGATCCGATCCGCCGGCCTTCGCCCGTAGCGCGTCCAAGCGGGTCCTTGTCGGGGGCACCGTCATTCCCGTCCTCGGCGGTATCCGAACCGGGGTTCCCTTCTTCGGCAAGTGCCTGGTCGAACTGGCGAAGCCCCTCGCGCATTTCCTCCATTGCCTGTGCCTGCCGGTCCAATGCGCCCGAGGTATCGCCCTCCCGAAGGGCCTGTTCCGCCTGCTCCATCGCGCGGCGGGCCCGGTCCAGGCTTTGCTGTCCCTGATCGGCCCCATCGGGCAAGTCACCCAGCTCTCCGAGTTGATCGCGCAACGCACGCTGGCGATCCGCCAGATCCCTGCTGCCCTGGCCGGGGTCGGCATCCTGCAGGTTCCTAAAGGCATCGTCCGACAGCTCCTGCTGGTCGCGCAGTGTTTGCTGCAGGCCCTGCATTCCGCTTTGTCCGCTCCCTTCGCCATTGCCGCCTTCGGCAACCTGAAGATTGTCCATGAGCTGGCGCAGCTGCTCCATGAGCTGTTGGGCTTCGGCCATGCGGCCTTCGTTCATCAACTGCTGGATCCGGTCCATCATCTGTTGCAACTGGTCGCTGGACAGTTCCTGTGTTTCCCCCTGCGCCTGCTGACTGTCGGGGTTCTGTCGGGCGTCTTCGGCCAATTTGCTGATGTAATCGTCGGTGGCTTCCCGCAGGTCGCGCATCAGGTCTTCGATCTCCGAAGGATCGGCACCGTCGCGCATTGCCTGTGACAGGCGGTCCTGTGCCTGACGCATGCGTTCAAGGGCGGAATCGGGGTTGCCCTCTTCGATCAGCAGGGCGATTTCCCACAATTGCGCCGCAATGCCGTCCCGCGCCTCGGGGGTCAGGGTCGTGGCCTGCGATGACAGTTCCCGTGTCAGCACGCGCAGCCGGAGAAAGGCGCGTTCGTTGGTGAAAAGCCCCTCGGGGCGATAGGTGATCGCCCGCAGCACCTCGCCCACCCGCGGGGCATTCGCGCGGGACCACAGCAGATCGCGCCGCATTTCGATCAACGCCGAGGCCAGTGGATCGAAGAACCGCTTGCCGGGCAGGGTGACGTGCAAGGGTTCTGCCGTGCCGGATTGACCGGCGGCATCCGTGGCGACAAGGCTGATGGTGACGGGCAGATTGGCAAAGGGATGCTGCGCCAGATCCTGTGTCAGCACCTCGGAGAACTTGCGACGATCACCGGCGATGGGCAAAGGCAGATCCAGCGTGATGGGGTCGCGCGCCTCGGGATCGACGGTCAGGCCATAACGGCGGTCAATGGCGGGCATGTCCAATGCGATGGTGGCATTGGCGGCTGTGACCCCGTAATCATCCTCGGCCTGAAAGGGCAGGCGCATTTCCCCGCTCGTCTCGCGCTCCATGTCGGCGGGGCCGCTGATGCGGGGCGGCATGTCGGGGATCATCCGCAAGGACCATTCGCGACCGTCGTTACCGGCGATCGTCAGGGTGCCGGAGCGGTTCAGCACGAAGTCCTGCCGGGGATCGGAGGCGGTGGCGGCCTCGGTTCGGGCAGAGACGGTTTCATCCACGGTCAGGGCGCCTGGCGCGCCATAGAGCCGGATCTGGATACGACTGCCCTGGGGCGCGTCTACCGGTCCTGCCGTCAGGTCATTCAGATATAGCGAGGGTTTGCCGGTATAGGAGGGGGGCTGGACCCATGCCTCCCATTGCGGACCGGTGGTTGCGGCAGCCCCGCCGGTGGCGAGATCGGATACCGTGGCGACCCGCCAGACCGAGCCGAACATCAGCGCGGCCACCAGCGCCGTCAGCGCCACATAGCGCAGGGCGAAGGGATCGCGTGCGGCCAGATCGGGCCGGGGTGGCACGGCGCGGGCCGCGGCTGCACGTTTCGCCATCCGTTCGCGGTGTGCCTGCCATACTGCGGCAGATGCGGGATCGGTAGCGCCGATGGCCTGCGTATCGTGCCATGCCGCAATCGGCTGGCCGGGCATAGCGGCATCAAGGCGGGCAATCGCCTCGGCCCGCCTTGGACGGCGGAAGGTGCGGATGCCGTAAACGACCGAAGCGATCCCGCCCAGAACCACGATCACCATCCAGGCCCAGAGGACCTCCAGCGGCAATTGGTCCTGTACGCCAAAGGCCAGAATGGCGAATGTCAGAAGCGCGATGGTCCAGAGCGGCCAGAATGACCGTGACAGACGTTCGGCCCATAATCCGGCCCATGTCAGCCGGATGGGCCAGATCAGCCGCTTGAGGATCGTATCGTTGCCGGTCATTCCACCTGCCTTACGTGGCCATAATTGTTACAACCACTCCGGGATCGTATCGCGTGCGAGGATTTCTTCAAATGTGGGTCGCGCGCGGATGACGGCATAGTGATCGCCATGCACCAGCACTTCGGGCACCAGCGGCCGCGTATTGTATTCGGAGGCCATGACCGCGCCATAGGCCCCTGCTGAACGGAAGGCGACCAGATCCCCGGCCTTGAGCTGCGGCAGGGGCCGCGCCTTGGCAAAGGTATCCCCGGTTTCGCATACTGGACCCACCACATCGAATGTATGGGTATCGACACCCGGCTCCGGCTCTTCCACCGCGACGATGTCATGATGCGCGCCATACATCGACGGGCGGACCAGATCGTTCATTGCGGCATCAAGGATCAGGAAATCGCGACCCTCTCCTTCCTTGACGTAGATGACGCGGCTGACCAGAACACCGGAATTGCCGGAGATCAGGCGACCGGGTTCGATCTCGATCTCGCAGCCAAGATCTCCTACGGTGCGTTTGATCAGATCGCCGTATTCGGTAGGCAGGGGGGGCGCCTCGTTGCCGCGGGCATAGGGGATGCCAAGGCCACCCCCCAGATCCAGACGGCGGATGTCATGCCCCTCGGCCCGCAGCTGCCGGGTCAGATCGGCAACCTTGGTATAGGCCTGCTCGAAGGGTTCCAGTTCGGTCAGCTGGCTGCCGATATGCACGTCGATGCCGATCACCTCAAGGCCGGGCAGGGATGCGGCTTCGGCATAGACCTCGGAAGCGCGGGCAATCGGGATGCCGAATTTGTTCTCGGATTTTCCTGTCGCGATCTTTTCATGGGTGCGGGCATCCACATCGGGATTCACGCGAATCGTGATGGGCGCGACCAGCCCCAGGGAGGTGGCGACCTCGGACAGGGCGCGCATCTCGGGTTCCGATTCCACGTTGAACTGGCGGATACCGCCGGTCAGCGCCATGCGCATTTCATCACGGGTTTTGCCCACGCCGGAAAAGACGATCCTGTCCCCCGGCACGCCTGCGGCCTTGGCCCGCATGTATTCGCCACCCGACACCACATCCATGCCTGCGCCCAGTTCCCCAAGGGTTTTCAGCACCGCGAGGTTCGACAGCGACTTGATCGCAAAGCATACCATATGCGGCAGGGGGGACAGCGCCTCGGTGAACAGCTTGTAATGGCGGGTCAGCGTGGCGGTGGAATAGCAGTAGAACGGCGTTTGCACGACCTGGGCAATATCGGCAAGGGCGACATCTTCGGCATGCAGGGTGCCCGAACGGTACAAGAAATGGTCCATCAGCGATTAATCTCGGCAACTGTTTCGGCAGGGAAGGTATCGCTGCCATTGGGGGCAATCGGTTCACCATCGACGCCACAACCGGACATGGTCGTAAAGGCGACAAAGGCCAGAAGGCAGGCCAGAAGGATCGGATGGCTCATCATAACCTCAGCGATTGACGTGGACGCCAACGGAGCCGATGCGGCTGCTGACGGATTGTGAGAACTTGGCACCATCCTGCACCGTGCCGCTGTCCGAACCCGCAAGGGGTGCGGGCTGGCATGCGGCGAGCATCATGAGGGGAAGGATGGCAAAAGGGTTCATCCCAGACGCTCTTTCCAGCGGGCGACTTGCGCGCGCACCTGATCGGGGGCCGTACCGCCATAGGACATGCGGGAACGGACGGAATTTTCTACACCCAGAACCGCGAACACATCGGCGCGGATGCCGGCGTGCACGCCCTGCATGTCGGTCAGGGTCAGATCCGGCAGATCGCATTCCCTGGATTCGGCCAGTGCCACCAGTGTGCCTGTGACGTGGTGGGCATCGCGGAAGGGAAGGCCCAGTTCCCGCACCAGCCAATCGGCAAGATCGGTCGCGGTGGAGAAGCCGGAGGCCGCGGCGCGCCGCAGTTCCTCGGTATTGGCCTGCATGTCGCCGACCATGCCCGTCATCGCGGCCAGGCAGAGCATCAGCGTGTCAGCGGCATCGAAAACCTGTTCCTTGTCTTCCTGCATGTCCTTGGAATAGGCCAGCGGCAGACCTTTCATCACCGTGAACAGAGCTACTGTGGCCCCCATGATCCGCCCGATCTTGGCGCGGAGCAGTTCAGCGGCATCGGGGTTCTTCTTTTGCGGCATGATGGAGCTGCCGGTTGTCCAGCGATCCGACAGGCGTACAAAGCGGAACTGGGCACTGGACCAGATCACCAGCTCTTCGGCAAAACGGCTCAGGTGCATCGCGCAGATCGAGGACGCCGAAAGGAATTCCAGCGCGAAATCACGGTCGGCCACGCTGTCGAGGCTGTTGGCCGTGGGCCGGTCGAAGCCGAGCGCGCGAGCCGTAGCCTCGCGGTCAATCGGAAAGCTGGTGCCGGCCAGCGCAGCAGAACCCAGCGGACATTCGTTCATCCGTGCCCGGGCATCGCGGAAGCGCGACAGATCACGCCCCAGCATTTCGGCATAGGCCAGCATGTGGTGGCCCCAGGTGACGGGCTGTGCTGTTTGCAGATGGGTAAAGCCGGGCATGACCCAATCGGCCCCGGCCTCGGCCTGCGATACGAATGCACGGATCAGCGCCTCGAGACCCGTAATTGCCGCATCGCACTGGTCGCGTACCCACATCCGGAAATCGAGCGCGACCTGATCGTTGCGCGACCGGGCCGTATGCAGACGGCCCGCAGGTTCACCGATCACTTCCTTGAGGCGGGCCTCCACATTCATGTGAATGTCCTCCAGCTCTACCCGGAACGGAAATTCACCGCCCTCGATCTCTGACAAGACCGTGAGAAGACCTTGGCCGATGGCTTCTGCATCGTTATCCGTAATGATACCTGTGGCGGCCAGCATTGCCGCATGGGCCCGTGATCCGGCAATGTCCTGTGCCGCCATACGTTTATCGAACCCGATCGAGGCATTGATTGCCGTCATGATCGCGTCCGGTCCGGCGGCAAATCGTCCGCCCCACATAGCGTTGGCAGAGGTCTTATCGGATACGGTCATGAGATAGCCTTTGGAGGATGGTATGCTTCGGATCGGTCTTTGTGTCGTCTATACCGCCTTGGCGCTTGGCGCAAATGCGGCGATTGCGGATGTTCCTGCTGCACAATCAGTACAAGCGGGGGATATGCGCAAGGTCGCATTTCAGGATCCGCAGCCGATGCCCGAGGGAACGCTGCTGACGATGGACGGTGCGGAAGTGCCGACGGGCGATCTGGCGGGTCAGTGGACGGTGGTCAATTTCTGGGCAACCTGGTGCCCGCCCTGCCGCCACGAGATGCCATCGCTGGATAAACTGCAGGTGGAGCGGCCTGATCTGAAGGTGGTCACCATCGCATCCGGCCGGAATCCCTTGCCCAAGATCAGGGCATTCTTCGATCATGCGGACATAGGGGCGGTGACATCCCTGCGCGATCCGGATCAGTCGCTTTCGCGCAAGGCAGGGGTTATCGGCCTGCCTGTCACGCTGATCCTGAACCCGGATGGGCAGGTCGTGGGGCGTTTGACGGGCGATGCCGATTGGTCAGGTCCGGACGCCCTGGCCTTTTTCGATGCGCTTGGCAGCTAGGATGCACCGTTCACGCGCCGCACAGGTCAGCAGATGGTCATTGATCAGACCGGTTGCCTGAAGGAATGCATAGGTGATCGTCGGCCCGCAGAATTTGAACCCCCGCTTTCGAAGGTCATTGGAGATCCGGCGTGACAGATCGGTAGCCGCAGGGACATCGGCCTGCGTTTCCGGGCTGTTCACCAAAGGCGTATTTCCAACATAATCCCATAGGAATGCCGAAAAATCCGGTATCTCGAGATAGGCGCGGGCGTTGGTGATTGTCGCCTCTATCTTGCCGCGGTGGCGGATGATTCGCGTATCGGACAGCAGGCGCGCTACCTCCGGCTCTTCCCAGCGGGCGATTGTGGCGGGCTCGAATCCTTCGAAGGCCTCCCGGAAGCCGTCACGCCGACGCAGGATCGTGATCCATGACAGGCCGGCCTGAAAGCCGTCCAGCATCAGTTTTTCATAGAGCGCGCGGGAATCATATTCCGGCATACCCCATTCGGTATCGTGATAGGCGACATAGACGGGATCTGTTCCGCACCACTGGCAGCGTTGCATCGGCCCTCTCAAAAGTTGCCTAAAATTAGAGCTAACGGCTAATATTCAGGGATTGTTTACGATCAAAGGCCAAGTCTGTCGACAGCGCGATACAGGGGCGGAATATGACGGATAACAAGCGTAAGGTCGGAATTGACGGGACGCCGCTCGGTTTTGCGGTCTCGGAAAATGATCGGCAGACGATTTCCATGGTCGCATCTGCCTTGGACCAACAGCGTGTCGCATTGGCCTTTCAACCGGTTGTTCTGGGCAGGGATACAAGCAAGGTTGCCTTTCATGAAGGGCTGATCCGCATCATGGATCCGTCGGGCAGGGTGATTCCCGCGCGCGATTTCATGAGCGTGGTCGAAGAGCAGGAGCTTGGCCGCCGCATCGATGTCGCCGCATTGGAGCAGGGGATGCTGACCCTGGTGCGCAATCCGAAGATCCGTCTGGCCATCAACATGTCGGCCCGTTCCATCGGCTATGCCCCCTGGATGCGCGCCCTACATCACGGTCTTGCACAGGATGCGACCGTGGCTGAACGGCTGATTCTGGAAATTACCGAATCCTCGGCCATGCTTGTGCCGGAGCTGGTGACCTCTTTCATGGGGGAGCTGCAGCGGTATGGCATTGCCTTTGCGCTGGATGATTTCGGGGCGGGGTTCACCGCATTCCGCTACTTCAAGGAATTCTTCTTCGACATGGTGAAAATCGACGGGCAATTCATCCGCGGCATTGACAAGGATCGCGACAACCAGGTGCTGACCCGCGCACTGCAATCCATCGGAGAGCATTTCGAGATGATCACGGTTGCCGAGGCTGTTGAAACGGTGGCGGAGGCCAAGTTCCTCCAATCCATCGGCGTCGATTGTTTTCAGGGGTATCTGTTCGGGGCGCCTACGACGCGGCCCGCATGGGACAAAAAACGCGACAAACTGCGGGCGTGATAATCAGAGGGGCGCTGGCGGTTGCCGCCAGCGCCGAAACGTTCAGTGTTGCGACAGGCGACTGATCTCTTCTTTCAGGCGCAACTTCTTCCGTTTCAGTTCGGCGATCTTCAGGGGGTCAGAGGCGGGCTGGCGCTGTTCCCACGTAACCGAGCTTGAGAGCGATTCGTGCTTGCGGCGTAGTTCTTGCAGGTGCGAAGCGATCGACATAACGGTCTCCATCTGATTGCAGATGACAGAAGTGCAACACGCTTTCTGAGTCGTGTCACCTATCTATTTCGGTAATTTTCTTGCGCGGGCCGGTTTTGGCCAACTCAAGGGGCGGAAAGCCGCTGCCGTGGCGCAGGATGCTGCGCGGCAAAGGCATTGTATCATCAACACCATCGCCTTCATGTGCTGTGCCTGCATGCAGAATCACAGGGGGCAAAAGACAAAATGCCGCACGCCCCCCTTTGCGCGCCTGAAGGATCAGGCGCTTCGGTGCACGATCGATCCGCGCAGCAAGAGGCAGCACGACAGTAGAGCCGAGGCTGGGAGGCATGCCGATCAGGGCATTGGGCAAACGGTCTGCACCGAAGATCAGCGTGATTGTCCCGCCAGGGCGCACCCGCCGCGCCATGACGGCAATCCAGCGTCCGATATGCATGCGTTCCCGCAGTGCCATGTCACGACCCGCATCCGCCGAAGGGGTGCCACCCGCGTAATAGGGTGGATTGGCAAAAACATGATCATAGGTTTCCGCCAGCGAAAGTGCCTCGATATCGGCCTCTATCACGGTCAGGGGCAGGCCATTGCGCGCGGCATTGCGGCGCGCCAGATCGGCATAGGGGTGCTGCACCTCCACCCCCGTTGGCAGGGCTCCGGTGCGGTAGGCTACGCACAGGCTGGCCACTCCGGCGCCGCATCCCAATTCCAGAACACGCTCACCCTGTTTTGCCGGTACGGCAGCCGCCAGGAATACCGGGTCCGTGGCCGCGCGATACCCGTCGCGCGGTTGCAGGATCCGCAACCGCCCGTCCAGAAAGCCGTCTTCGGTCAGATGGCTTTCGTCGAACATCATTGCCCAAGCGGAATTTTGTTATCCAGCATGATCTTGCTGGCAAGGAAGTGATCCCGCTCATGCACCAGCAGGCGGCGGGGGAATGCTCCGATCCCGCCTTCGAGGATGCTCATGTGGACGTCCATTGCAAAGGCCGTTATACCCTCGCCCTGTAGCAGCGCCTGAGCGAAGGCGATCACAGTGGGATCGGTGGTGCGCAGAAGCTCTTTCATGGCAAACAGATAGGTGGCGTATCGCTGCTTGTCGAGAGACGGGAATTGACGTGGACGACCTTTCGCAAAAACCGCATGACCGCCTGGGTCAATGGCTGGCCGCCGACATGGCCGCAGTAAACGATCTTATCCGTGAACGGATGGCTTCCCGGCATGCCCCGCGCATCCCCGAGGTGACGGCCCATCTGGTGGAGGCCGGGGGCAAGCGTCTGCGCCCGATGCTGGTTCTGGCCGCCGCGCGGATGTGTGGCTATGACGGCCCCTATCACGTGCATCTGGCTGCAACTGTTGAATTTATTCACACCGCGACACTGCTCCATGACGATGTGGTGGATGAAAGCGAGCGTCGCCGCGGTCGGCCGACGGCCAACCTTCTATGGGATAACAAATCTTCGGTTCTGGTCGGGGATTACCTGTTTGCCCGCTCGTTCCAGCTGATGGTCGAGGCGGACCGGATCGATGTGCTGGGCGTACTTGCCAACGCCTCCGCCACAATTGCCGAGGGGGAGGTGCTACAACTTACCGCAGCACAGGATCTGTCCACGACCGAGGATGTATATCTGCAGGTGGTACGGGGCAAAACCGCGGCCCTGTTCGGCGCCGCAACCGAGGTGGGCGGCATGATTGCCGGTGCGACCGAGGCGCAGCAGGCCGGATTGCGCGATTATGGCGATGCGCTCGGGATTGCCTTCCAGATCGTGGATGACCTGCTGGATTATGGCGGTATTGCCGAAACGATCGGCAAGAACACGGGCGATGATTTCCGTGAACGCAAGCTGACGCTGCCGTTGATCAAGGCCTTGGCCAAGGCGGATGCAGAAGAGATGGCCTTCTGGACCCGCACGATCGCCATGGGCGAACAGCAGGATGGTGATCTGGAGCAGGCGCAGGGGATCCTGAAACGCCACGGTGCGCTGGTTGCGGCGCGGGATGATGCGCTCGCCTGGGTGGAACACGCCAAGGCAGCCCTTGCACCGCTGCCCGATCATGAATTGCGCGGCATGCTGATGGATGTGGCGGATTACGTGGTGGCGCGGATCCGCTAACCCTCCATCGGGGCGGCCGCGCTCCACCATTCGGGGGGCAGGGCGGCTGCGGCAGCACGCGCCTCCCGTTCGGATGCGAACAGGCCCCAGCAGGTGGCCCCTGATCCGGACATGCGTGCCATCAGGCAGCCCGTGGTAGCCGCCAGAGTATCACGGACATCGGCAATAATCGGTTGCAGGGTAATTGCGGGGGCTTCAAGATCGTTGCGCGTGTTCCGCAACCATTGAACCAGATCCATGACGGTTGCGAATGCCGGAATATCCGGCAGCGCAGCCCCGAAGGCCTGAAGTCCCTTGAACACCGGTCCGGTGGGCACCTGTACGCGCGGATTTGCCAGAACCAGCCATCCTTTGGGTAGCAGAACCGGGTCCAGCCGTTCGCCGACGCCGCCCATACGGGCCGAGGCTCCGTTCAGGCAGACGGGCACATCGGCCCCCAGCTTCAGCACATCGGATGCCATGGGAAGGGGCGCACCCGTCAGCCCCGCCATCACCCGAAGCGCCGCCGCTGCATCCGCCGAGCCGCCGCCGATGCCAGATGCAACCGGTAGAACCTTTTCCAGATGCAGGGCAGCTGTCCCCTCCATCAGCCGGGCGGCCCGCAGAACCAGATTGTCACCGCTTAACCCGGCGGCTTCCGGCCCCGTCACCTCCAGTGTCAGGGTATCCGCTGTGGTGCCGGTCAGCCGGTCACCCACGCCCGCGAACACGACCAGGCTATCCAGCAAATGGTATCCGTCTTCCCGACGGCCTGTGACATGCAGGGCAAGATTGACCTTGGCGCGTGCCAGAGCCTCAATTCGTGTTGTCATGCGCGTCGGTTATCTTCGTGGCCAGATCGGTCTTGCCTTCATCGGTCAGGACCTGCTCCAGCCCCAGTTCCAGCTTTTTGTGGATGCGTTCGGCCTCGGCCTCTGTCGGATCGAACGACAGGGCGCGTCGCCATTGAAAGCGCGCCTCGGCCCTGCGACCGACCGCCCAATATACATCGGCCAAATGGTCGGTGATGATCGGATCGGACGGTTCCAGTGCGACGGCCTGAACCATCGGCTCCACGGCTTCGTCAAACCGGCCAAGCTGGAACAATGCCCAGCCAAGGCTGTCCTGGATCGCGCCGGAATCAGGCTCGGCCTCGACCGCCCGCTGGATCATATCCAGCGCCTCGTCCAGTTTGCGACCCTGCTCTACCAAGGCATATCCAAGATAGTTCAGCACGTCCGGCTGGTCAGGCTGCAATTCCAGCGCCGCGCGCATATCCGCCTCGGATTCCGTATATTGGCCCAGACGTTCATGCACGATGCCGCGGCTGAACAGGACAGGCCAGTATTGCGCCGAGGGACGACCGATGGTGCGCAACGCGCGATCATAGGCGGGCAGGGCGTCCTTGTAATTCTCCATGCGGCGCAGGGCATCGGCATAGCCGACCTGTGGTCCCAAGGCGTCCGGACGCTCGTCGATCAGGGTTGCAAGAACAGCCAGCGCCTCGTCCTGCTGTCCATTGCCGAACAGGGCATCGGCGCGGGCAACTTCTGCGGCTTCATGCAGCATGTCATCGGGGGAAACCTGATCGTAGGCATCGATTGCCAGTTCAGTCTGGCCTTGCTGGTCCAGCAGCTCCCCGACAAGGATCTGCGCTTCGGCCTGATCGGGGCGCAGATCTGTGGCCACGCGGGCATAAAGCAGGGTGAACGTATCGCCTGCCTCGCCCTGAAGGGCGGAGGCCAGCGTATAGAACACTTCGGAGACGCCATCGCTGGCGTTGCGGGCCACGGTCCAGTCCAGCGTCTCGCCTGCCCGCAATTCGGCGGTCACGGCCTTGTACGTGGGATCGCTGGGAAGAAAGGCTTCGGTCGCCAGGTCAATGGCATCTTCGTTCCTGTCCAGTTGCGACAGGATCTGGATATGCGCCAGAACGCCACGGCGCGTCAGGGCCAGCGGATGGTCGGCGTCGGAAAAAATGGCCTCCGCCCCCTCCATATCGCCGACCGAGGCGAGCGCGAGGGCCTTGTGGTACAGCCCGAAGGATTCCAGCCCTTGGGTCGCGGCAATGGCATCAAAACGCTTCATGGCGGCGGCGGGCTTGCCCTGACCCAGCAAGGCCCATGATTTTACGAGGTTTTCCAGAAGGGCGCCGATGGGCTGCTGGTCCATCTTCCAGTCCAGAATGGCGGCCCAGTCTTTGGCTTTGGCCTGTTGGTCCAGAAGCGCGATATACATCGCTGGGCTTTGCAGGCCCGATGATCCCATGGTCTGGGCCACGGCAATGGCCGCGGGAAAGTTGTTGCTTGCGATATTGGCCACGACACTGCCTTCAAGCAGGTCTGGATTGCCGCTGTCGGCTTGCAGGGCACGGTCCAGCCAATAGGTCGCGGCGCGGTGATCGCTGCTGCTGGCCGCATTCTGGGCGGCCAGATAGGCCCCCGCATCCTGCGCCATCGTGGCGGATGGCAGGCATAGCGCAAGCGCCAATAGGGCAGGGCGGAATATCATCTGGTCGCGCATGTGGCCTCCGGCTGTACGACCCGACGATATGGCGCTTTTTCACCGACCGCAAACCCCCATGCGGCGTCAGGACGCCCGCAATGCCGCGGACGTGATCTGTCACATGTTCGGATAGTTCGGCCCGTCGCCCCCTTGTGGCGTGGTCCAGCGGATGTTCTGTGCAGGGTCCTTGATGTCGCAGGTCTTGCAATGCACGCAGTTCTGGAAATTGATCACGAACCTCGCGGCGTCGCCTTCGCCCACGACCTCGTAGACACCGGCGGGGCAATACCGCTGCGCGGGTTCGGCATAGGTCGGCAGGTTCAATGAGATGGGAACCGCAGGATCCATCAGCTTCAGGTGGGACGGCTGGCTTTCTTCATGGTTGGTAAAGCTGAAGGCCACATTGGTCAGCCGGTCGAATGACAGGACGCCGTCGGGTTTTGGATAATCGATCGGCTTGAAATCACTGGCCTTGCCCGTTGCCGCAGCATCCGTCTTTTTATGCGACAGCGTGCCGAACACCGAAAAACCGAACAGCTCGTTCGTCCACATGTCGAAGCCGCCCAGCATCAGCGAGGCATAAAGCCCGTAGCGGGACCAGAGCGGTTTGACGTTGCGCACCTTTTTCAGGTCCTGTCCGATCGCACCTGTGCGGACCGTATGCTCGTAATCATCCAGCGTATCGCTCTGGCGTCCTGCCGCGATGGCGGCCGCTGCGGCCTCTGCCGCGGCGATGCCCGACAGCATCGCGTTATGGTTGCCCTTGATTCGCGGCACATTGACCATTCCGACCGAGCATCCCAGAAGCGCCACACCCGGCGCCACCATCTTCGGCATGGACTGGTAGCCACCTTCGGAAATGGCGCGCGCGCCATAGGCCACGCGCTTGCCCCCCGCCAGCAGTTCGGCAACCACGGGATGGTGCTTGAACCGCTGGAATTCGGCATAGGGATAAAGATAGGGATTTTCATAGTTCAGGTGCACGACCAGCCCGATAAGGATCTGGTTGTTTTCGGCATGATAGATGAACGAGCCACCCCCGGCTTCGGAGCCCAGAGGCCAGCCCATCGTATGCGTGACGGTGCCTTCCTTGTGCTTGGCCGGGTCGATCTCCCAGATCTCTTTCATCCCGAGGCCGTATTTCTGCGGCTCGTACCCCGTTGCCAGGCCATAATTGGCAATGACCTGCTTGGAGAGTGATCCGCGAACGCCTTCGGCCAGAAAGACGTATTTGCCCAGAAGCTCCATCCCCGGTTCGTAATTCGGGCCGGGGGTGCCATCGGGGTTCAGGCCGAATTCGCCTGCAACAACACCCTTGATGTCCCCGTCGGGGCCCGTGACCACCTCGGAGCAGGACATGCCCGGAAAGATTTCGACGCCAAGCTCCTCGGCCTGCTCGGCCAGCCAGCGGCAGACGTTCGCCATGCTGACGATGTAATTGCCGTGGTTCGACATCAGCTTGGGCATGGGCGCATTGGGAAGGCGCGTCTGCCCTGTTTCCGTCAGGAACAGGAACTGGTCCTCGGTCACTGGCACGGTGACGGGCGCGCCCTTTTCCTTCCAGTCGGGAAACAGCGCCGTCAGGCCCACCGGATCCAGAACGGCACCGGACAGGATATGGGCACCGACCTCGGACCCCTTTTCAAGCAGTACCACCGAAAGATCCGGGTTGATCTGTTTCAGCCGGATCGCCGCAGATAGACCCGCAGGGCCGCCACCCACGATGACAACGTCATATTCCATCGATTCACGGCTGGTTTCGGCGGTCATATCACTCTCCGGCTTTGGGCCATGCCCTGTCGCTATGGTCCGAAAGTAATGGAGTAGCTGGCATGGAGCGTCAATCTCTGCATGCGACAACCTTTGCCGATGGCCGGTCAACCTGCTTGCAATTCGGGGCGCATTGCGTTCTGGTCTGATGCAACGATATGAAAGTCACGTGCCCGCCGGGTTCGTGGCTTTGCTTTTACGGTAAAGGCTTATGGACAAAATTCCGATGACCCGCGCAGGGTTCAAAGCGCTTGATGAAGAATTGAAACTGCTCAAATCGGTGGAACGGCCTGCGGTGATCCGTGCCATCGCCGAGGCGCGTGAACTGGGCGATCTGTCCGAGAATGCCGAATATCATTCGGCCCGTGAAAAGCAGAGCTTTATCGAAGGACGGATCAAGGAGCTGGAGGGCCTGCTGAGCCTTGCAGAGGTGATCGACCCGTCCAAACTGTCAGGCTCGATCAAATTCGGCGCCACCGTGACACTGCTGGACGAAGAGACCGAGCATGAGCGGACCTACCAGATCGTGGGAGAGCCGGAGGCCGACATCGAGAATGGCCGCCTGAACCTGCGGTCTCCGCTGGCCCGGGCGCTGATCGGCAAGGACGAAGGCGATTCCATCGAGGTTAAAACCCCGGGTGGAGAGCGCAGCTACGAAGTGCTCTCGGTCCGCTTCATCTGAGATATGGCATGAATCCGAACCACACACGCGCCTCCGGTCCGGGGGCTGATGGACCATTGCCGGAACTTGGCGGTGCGATCGGTGCTGTCTTTTGGGCAGTGGTCTGTCTGTGGTGGTGGACCTCTCGCCCCGAGGGGCAGGGGCCGGGGGCGCTGATGGGGCTGTTGCTGCTTGTCGTGCCGCTGCTGCTGATTGCAGGGCTGGTCGCAAGCCTGCGCATGCTGCGCGATGTGCAGCAGGAGGCGGACGGCCTGCGGGCGCGTCTGGAGCAAATGCGGGCAGAAGCCCAATCCCCGGCGCCACCCCGCCCGACGGCCGCGCCGCGGCCCATGGCCCCGCCACCGGCACCGGTGGAGGAAGAGCCGGAGCTGGATCTGGTGGATGATGCGGAACCTGCCGGCCTGACCATGGACGATTATCTGCGGGCGCTGAACTTTCCCGATTCTGCCGATGATCAGGAAGGCATCATTGCCCTGCGCCAGGTTCTGTCCGACCCGGATTCGGCCCGGCTGATCCGCGCGGCGCAGGACGTGCTGACGCTGCTGGCCGAGGACGGAGTGTTCATGGACGGGCTGGCCAGCGATCCACCGCGCGCCGACCTGTGGCGCCGGTTCAGCGCCGGAGAACGGGGGGCCGCAACCAGCGCCATCGGTACGGTGCGTGACCGGCCCGCGGTCACACTTGTGGCGCAGCGTATTCGCGAGGATGCCATTTTCCGCGATGTCGCCCATCATTTCATGCGCACATTCGACAAAAGCCTGCCCGCCTTTGCCCAGTTCGCCACGGATGGAGAGCTGTTGGCCCTGGCCGAAACCCGTACGGCGCGCGCATTCCTGCTGCTGGCCCGGGCTGCGGGCGCCTTCGTCTAAAGCTGGCGGACCATGGTGACGGTGCTGTCGAACCCGAACAGCGCCGCAGTTGCCCCGGCGGGGTGCCGATGGATTGCGGCAAAACCGTTTCGTTCGTACAGGCGACGCGCCCCTTCATTTTTGTCGACCACATCCAGCCGGATGGCGCTGTAGCGGCGGGTGACGGCCTCCGCGCATATGGCATTGATCAGGGCTGTGCCGATCCCCTGGCCACGCCGGTCGGGCACAACACATAACCCGTCGATCAGGAAACGCTGGTTGTCCGTATCCTGAACCAGCAGCCCCAAGGCATAGCGTCGCCATGTTGCCCCGAAGCGCCCGTAGGCGCTGCGCATCGCCGCAGCGTTCGCCCCGACAAAGGCCCCCCGCGCGGTCTTGAAGCCGCAAAGTCCGACCAGCCGCCCGCCCTCCACCGCCGAAAGGGTATGGTCCGCCTGCAAGGCCCCCGAGATGAACGACCGCGCACGGTCGTCCGGACCCATAACCCGACCCAGCTTGGGGCCGAATGCCTGCCAGTACAAATGGGCGGCCTGATCGCGGAATTCCGGCGCAAGGCCTTGTTCGATCCTTAGATTTGCCACGATGCGCCCCGTCCCTGTAGCGTTGCATTGCTGCCCGTCAGCGCCTATGCCAGCTGGGAACGCCAGTAAAGTGCGAAGGTTTCTTCAGGATGACATCAACCCGCAAGGCCCTTTGGCAAGGCTTTATCGCCGTCTCTCCGTTTTTGCTGGTGGTGGCACCCTTTGCGATCCTGTTTGGCGTCGTGGCCACCGAGGCGGGGCTGGATCTGGTGCAGATCATGGGGTTTTCGCTGTTTGTGGTGGCGGGTGCCGCGCAATTCGTGGCCCTGCAGCTGGCAGGGGAGAATGCGCCGCTGGCCATCATCCTGCTGACCTCCCTTGCGGTTAATCTGCGGCTGGTCATGTATTCCGCGGCCATCGCACCCTATCTGCAGGGCACAACGCTGTGGCAGCGGCTGCTGATCGCCTATTCGCTGACAGATCAGAGCTTTGCCGTAACCGTGGCCGATGCCGAGCGTCACCCGCGTACATTGAGCAACCGGCTGGCGTTCTATACCGGTTCGGCAGTGCCGCTACTGATGATATGGTACGGATTCACGCTGGTGGGCGCCGTGGCCGGAAGCGCGATCCCGCCAAGCTTTGCGCTCGATTTCGCGCTGCCGATCAGTTTCATCGCGTTGCTGGCACCCTCGTTGCGATCCTTGCCGCATGTTGCGGCCTGTTCGGCATCGGTTGCCGTGTCGCTGATGCTGACCTTCATGCCCTATGGCACGGGGGTGCTGGTCGCGGCTGTGATCGCCATGATCGTAGGGTCCCAGACCGAGGTCTGGCTAAAGCGGAGGGCGCGCGCATGAATACCGCCGAGATATGGATCATCATCATCGGGCTGGGGATCGGCACCTTCCTGCTGCGCTATTCGTTTCTGGCGCGGGAGGTTGCGTTCCCGGAATGGGCCCGCCGTTTGCTCCGGTACACATCCGTTGCAGTTCTGCCGGGGCTGGTCGCACCGATGGTGCTATGGCCCGAGGCGACCGGGGGGGCAGTGGATCCCGCACGATTGGGCGCGGCAGCCGTAACCGTGGCCGCCGGTATCTGGGCGAGGAGCACGTTCATCGCGATCCTCGCCGGTGGTGTGACGTTCTATACCCTGCTTTGGGCGCTGTAACGGATCAATAGGCCACGGGGGTGGCGCGGGAATCCCCCGGCGGCACCAGCATCACACCGTAATCCTTGTTGGCCTCCTGATCGGTGATCCGGCGGGTGGTCACACCCGGCAGCTTGGCAAACTGCTCCATCAGGTTGACGGGGAACCAGGTGCGGTGCAGCCCCTCGAATCCCGGAACGCCCTGCAGGACACCTGTGATCGAATGGGTGCATTGGGCCTTGCCGACCGCCCCCCAGCCCTGGGCGCGGCTGGCAATCTGGTCGGCAACCTCGGTCGGTACCAGATAGGTCTGCTCCACCACATCCCATGTGTCGCGCGCGTGATAGTCGATGTAGAAATCCACCATCTTGTCGGTGATGCCGTAATGCACATCGTTGCGTTCGGGCAATTGCGGATGCTGCCAGCTTCCGGCGGGGTCGAACAGGACGCGCTGGCTGCCGTTGATCAGCAGGCCCGAATGGCCGCCGCGACCATCTTTTTTCCGGACCACGGTAAACAGCGTGATCGAGGATGGATCGTCCGAATGATAGGCTGCACGGGCAACGGCCGCATCGGGTGCCCAGCGGGATTCAGCGCATGCCGTAAGGCTGACAAGCGCGATGAGGCAGAGAAGGATGTTACGCATGGGCTCCGGCCTTGGGTTCTCGGGATATTGGGGCCATAGCGGATTAGAAGTTGTCTGTCACGCTTGCGTCGGTCAGGTCGGGCGGGTAGCGAGGGGGCTGTGTTGCGAAGGCCACCGAATATGCTCGAAACCTGCCTGCTTTGCCCCGATGATGCGGGATTGTCCGAAGCCGCGCGTCTGCTGGATGCCGGCGGTCTGGTCGCATTTCCGTCCGAGACGGTCTACGGCCTTGGCGGTGATGCGCGCAACGATCGTGCCGTGGCACGGATATATGAGGCAAAGGGGCGGCCCAGCTTCAATCCGTTGATCGTCCATCTGGCCGATGCCGCAGATATCGGCCGCTATGCCTATCTGCCTGAAGGGTTCGACCGGTTGGCAGGGTTCTGGCCGGGTCCGCTGACATTGCTGCTGCCCCTGCGTGCGGATGCAGGATTGTCCCCTTTGGTTACGGCAGGGCTGGCAAAGGTTGCAATCCGCATTCCGGCGCATCCGGTGGCGCGGGCACTGTTGCGGGCCTTTGACGGGCCGCTGGCGGGGCCGTCGGCCAATCCGTCGGGGCGGATCAGCCCCACCCGCGCATCGCATGTGATGGACGGGCTTGGCGGGCGGATTGAGGCTGTTCTGGATGGCGGGCCCTGTGCCGTCGGGGTGGAATCCACGATCCTGGATCCCGAAGCGCCACCTGTATTGCTTCGCCCGGGCGGCGTCGCGCTGGAGGCGCTGGAGGCGGTTCTGGGCCCGATCGGGACGGGCGGGGATGCGGCGAAACCTTCGGCTCCGGGGCAATTGCTGTCACATTACGCGCCCCGCGGGCGGGTCCGGCTGAATGCCATGGCCGGTCCGGACGAAATTGCCATCGGGTTCGGTCCGGGGCCAGCGGCATTGAACCTGTCAAGAACCGGGGATCTGGTCGAGGCGGCAGCCAACCTGTTCCACATGTTGCGCGTGGCCGATGATCTGGCCGGCGAGGGGGGCACGATCGCCATTGCCCCGGTGCCGGAAACAGGCCTTGGCCGCGCCATCAACGACCGCCTGCGCAGGGCCGCAGCCCCGCGCTGAACGCGATCAGGCGCGACGGCGCGGATAGGTTCCCAGAATGGTGACGTGGCTGGTGAAGAAATCCAGCTCTTCCAATGCGCGTTTCACATGCGGCTCTTCGGGGTGGCCCTCGATGTCGGCATAGAATTCGGTCGCGATAAAGCTGCCGCCGACCATGTAGCTTTCCAGCTTGGTCATGTTCACCCCATTGGTGGCAAACCCACCCATCGCCTTGTAAAGGGCGGCCGGAATGTTGCGGACGCGGAAGGTGAATGTCGTGACCATGCGTTCCGCGCGCTTGCTGTAATCCGCTTCACGGGCGCAAACCAGAAATCGCGTGGTGTTGTTCTGCTGGTCCTCGATCCCGTCGGCAATCACGTCCAGCCCGTAGATCTCGCCTGCCAGGCTGGAGGCCATGGCGGCCATGGTCGGATCGCCTGCCTCGGCCACGGCCCGCGCCGATCCGGCGGTATCTGCCCCGATCTTCGGCTGGATGTTGTGCTTGTTCAGAAAGCTGCGCGCCTGTCCCAGAAGGACCACATGGCTCATGGCGTGGGTGATCTGGTCCAGTTTCGTGCCGGGCAGGCCCATCAAGGCGATTTCCACCCTGACGAATGCCTCATCGATGATCCGCAGGCCGGAGGCAGGCAGCAGAGAGTGGACATCGGCAACGCGCCCATAGGTCGAGTTTTCAACCGGCAGCATGGCCAGATCCGTCTCTCCGGAAAGGCAGGCCTCTATCGCATCCTCGAATGTCCGGCAGGGTAGGACATCCATATCGGGAAAGGCCTGACGGCAGGCGGAATGGGAGTAGGCGCCCAATTCACCCTGAAAGGAAATGCGTCCGGTTTTCATCGTAATCCCCCTCGTAGATGTGGTGTTCCTATACCTTGCAGGCCAGCGGGGGAAGCGCATAGATGTCAGGTGCCGGAACAGGAAAGGGGCACCATGGTTCAATGGCATAGCCTGTTGCGGGCAGGTACGGGCATCGGCGGGGCAGTGGTCCTGCTGGCGGGGTTGAACTGGACCGCTGCACTGATTTTTGTGCCCCGTGCGGTGGGGGATGCGGACACGGTGGTCACGGCATCGACCGATCCGGCGGAAGCAGCCGGCAGCAAGGTGTTCGCCCGGTGCCATGCCTGCCACGCCGTGGATAACAGCAACGGGATCGGCCCGCATCTGAATGGCGTGGTTGGCAGGCCCGCAGCATCGGTGGAAGGATTTGCCTATTCCAACGCCCTGCAGCGGATGGAGGGAGCCCCCTGGACCCCTGAACGGCTGGAGGCATTCCTGACCAACCCGCGCGGGTTCGCGCCGGGCACCAAGATGGCCTTTGCAGGTCTGCCGCGCGAAGAAGATCGCAAGGCCATTATCGCCTATCTTGAAACGGTGCCGTAGTTTTTCCTTGCCCCCGTCTCACGTAATCGCAACTTGAGGCCGGACGGTGGTGCGGTTTACCATCGGACGGAATGAATTGGAGGATAACCGTATGGGGATGTCGCGCAGGGCGGTACTGGGGGGCTTCGGGCTTTCGGCATTTGGCTTGGCCTATCCGGGGTTGATCCCGTCACCGGCAGGGGCGCAGGAACCATCCGGTGATCCATCGAAAATCCTGAAGCGCCACGGGTTTTCTACTTTCGGCGAACTGGGCTTGCCGCCCGATTTTTCGCATCTGGGCTATGTGCGGCCCGATGCCCCCGAGGGCGGGGAGATTTCAATCTGGTCCCAGGGAACGTTCGACAGCTTCAACCCCTATGCGCGCGTGGGCCGTGCCCCGGCGGTTTCCGTCATGCCGTATGAAAGCCTGCTGGGTGATGTGGCCGATGAGGTCAGCGCCGCCTACGGTCTGGTTGCCCATGAGATCGAATATCCCGAAACGCAGGATTGGGTGATCTTCCACATGCGCCCCGAAGCGATGTTCTCGGACGGGACGCCCGTTACGGCGGCAGATGTCGTGTTTTCGCACAACCTGCTGCTGGAACAGGGCCTGCCTTCCTATGCGCAGGCCGTGAAGGCGCTGATCCCGACGGCAGAGGTCATCGACGATCATACCGTTCGCTTCGTGTTCGCCGATGGCGTGCCACGCAAGAACCTGATCAGCCAGGCCGGCGGCGTCCCGATCTGGTCAAAGGCGTGGTACGATAAAACCGGCGCGCGCCTGGATGAAAGCCGGTTCGAGACCTCACCGGGTTCGGGGCCGTATATTCTGGACAGCTGGGATGTGAACCGCCGCATCATCCTGAAGCGCAATCCCGATTACTGGGGACGTGACCTGCCGATCATGCGGGGACGCGCAAATTTCGATACGATCCGTGTGGAATTTTTTGCCGATACCAATGCCGCATTCGAGGCATTCAAGGCGGGTCAATATACGTTCCGGCAGGAAAACAGCTCTATTACTTGGGCGACTGGATATGATTTTCCCGCGCTGACCCGCGGTGAGGTGGTCAAGGAAGAACTGCCGGACGGCTCCATGCCCAGCGCATCGGGGTTCGTGATGAACCTGCGGCGTCCGCAGTTTCAGGACAGGCGCGTCCGGCAGGCGCTGGGCATGATGTACAACTTCACCTGGACCAACGATACGCTGCAATACGGGCTGTTCCAGCAACGTCAGAGTTTCTGGCAGAATACCGACCTGCAGGCAAAGGGCGTACCCGAGGGGGACGAACTGGCGCTGTTGCAAGAGGTGGCAGACCAGATCCCGCCGGAAATCCTGACGGAGGAGGTGACGGTGCCCCCCACCTCTGGCGATCGCCAGCTGGACCGCCGCAATCTGCGTGCCGCCCTGGCCTTGATGGAAGAGGCGGGGTATGCCTCCGATGACCGCGGTCAGCTGATGAAGGACGGCCAAGGGCTTGTGGTGGAATTCCTGACGCAGGATCCGCAGATGGACCGCTACGTCATTCCTTATGTCGATAACCTGAAGGCGCTGGGGGTGAATGCCACCTACCGCCGGGTGGACCCTGCGCAATATACCAGCCGCGAACGGGCGTTCGATTGGGACATGATCTACGACGCCTATAACAACGGCCCCGAAGAGGGGATCGGGCTTGGCCAGCGGTTCGGCTCGGATGCCAAGGAAGACATCTTCAACCCTGCGGGCTTTGCGTCACCAGCCGTGGACCATCTGATTGAAAAGGTGGTCGCCGCCACGACGCAGGCGGATATGGCCGCTGCCGTGCGCGCGGTCGACCGCATTCTGCGCTATGAACAATTCATGGTGCCGACCTGGTATCTGGGGAAATTCTGGGTCAGCTACTGGCAGGGTTACGGTCGCCCCCAGACATTGCCGCCCTATGCGCTGGGCCAGCTTGATTTCTGGTGGTCGGACAAAACCTGATGGGCGCCTATATCCTCCGCCGCCTGTTGCTGATCGTGCCGGTCCTGTTCGGAATCATGGTCATCAACTTTGCGCTTGTACAATTCGTGCCGGGTGGCCCGATCGAGCAGATCATCGCCAACATGGAAGGGCAGGGCGATGTGATGCAGGGCGTGACCGGTGGTCCCGGTGATGCCGGCGCCAATCGCGAGGTGACCTCGGGGCTGACCGGCACGACATATGTCGGCTCTCGCGGGTTGCCGCCCGAATTCATCGCCGACCTCGAAAAACAGTTCGGCTTCGACAAACCGCCGTTGGAGCGGTTCATGCTGATGATGGGCAACTATCTGCGGCTGGATTTCGGAGAAAGCTATTTCAGGTCGATTTCGGTGGTCGATCTGGTACTGGAAAAGATGCCGGTATCCATTTCGCTGGGGCTTTGGTCCACATTGATTGCCTATGCCATTTCCATTCCGCTGGGCATTGCCAAGGCAACGCGGGACGGCACGCGGTTCGACACATGGACCTCGGCCCTCATCATCGTCGCCTATGCCATTCCCGGGTTTCTGTTCGCGATCCTGCTGCTGGTCGTATTTGCGGGGGGCAGCTATTTCCAATGGTTCCCGATCAGGGGGCTGACCTCGGATAATTGGTCCCAGCTCGGATTTATTGCCAAGATCGGGGATTACTTGTGGCACATTGCGCTGCCGGTACTGGCCTCCACCATCGCCAGCTTTGCCACATTGACGCTGCTGACAAAGAACAGCTTTCTGGATGAAATCCGCAAGCAATATGTAATGACCGCCCGCGCAAAAGGACTGGCCGAACGGCGTGTCCTTTATGGCCATGTGTTCCGTAATGCGATGCTGATCGTGGTCGCGGGGTTTCCGGCGGTATTCGTATCGGTTTTCTTTGGCGGCAGCCTGATCATCGAGACGATCTTCTCTCTCGATGGGTTGGGGCGTCTGGCCTATGAGGCTGCGGTGGGACGGGATTACCCGGTCGTGTTCGGTACCCTGTTCGTCTTCAGCCTGATCGGTCTGGTCGTAGGGCTGATCTCCGATCTCATGTATGTCTGGATCGACCCGCGAATTGATTTCGGGAGCCGGAAATGAGTGCGCTGAACAAACGCCGCTGGCGCAATTTTCGATCGAACGGGCGGGCCTTCTGGTCGCTGTGGATATTTGCGGTCCTGTTCGGTCTGTCGCTGATGGCCGAGGTTGTTGCGAACGATCGCCCCATTCTGGTCAGCTACCGCGGCGAATGGATGGTGCCTGTCGCCAAGTTCTACCCCGAAACCGCCTTTGGAGGCGATTTCAGGACCGAGGCCGATTACAAGGTGCCCGAGGTCCAGTGCCTGATCGTATCCGGCGGGTCGGATGCCTGCTTCGATGATCCCGAAAGCGTCATGGCCGAGGCGGGAGAGCATGGAACGGTGGACGGAGAGCCCATTGAAAAAGGCTGGATGCTGTGGCCGCTGATCCCGTTCAGTTATGACACCGTGAACAATCTGGACCGGGCAGCCCCGTCGCCGCCCGATGCGGACCATTGGCTGGGTACGGATGATACGGCGCGGGATGTGCTGGCGCGGGTGATCTACGGATTTCGCCTGTCTGTCGGCTTTGCGCTGATCGTAACCTTTCTGACATCGGTGATCGGGATCGCCGCCGGCGCGGTTCAGGGGTATTTCGGGGGCTGGATCGACCTGACCTTCCAGCGGCTGATCGAATTATGGTCCTCCACCCCCATGCTCTATGTGATCATCATTGTCGGTGCGATCTGGCAGATGGGGTTCTGGCTGCTGGTGATCCTGACCGTGGTCTTTGGCTGGACCGCGCTTGTGGGTGTGGTGCGGGCCGAGTTTTTGCGGGCCCGCAATTTTGAATACGTGCGGGCGGCGCGGGCATTGGGCGTTAGCGATGGCACGATCATGTGGCGGCATGTGCTGCCCAATGCGATGGTTGCCACGGTCACGATGCTGCCCTTCATCACGGCGGGGGCCATCGGCAGCCTTGCGGCTCTTGATTTTCTGGGCTTCGGTCTGCCATCTTCGGCCCCTTCACTGGGGGAACTGACACTGCAGGCGAAACAGAACCTTCAGGCGCCGTGGCTCGGCTTTACCGCCTTTTTCACCTTTGCGCTGATGCTGTCGCTGCTTGTGTTCATCTTCGAAGGGGTGCGCGATGCGTTTGACCCCAGAAAGACCTTCAAATGAATGTACTGGAGGTTCGTGACCTGAACATCAGCTTCCGTCAGGAGGGGGCGACCCATCACGCGGTGAAGGGCGTTTCCTTTGCAGTGGGCAGGGGGGAAACCGTGGCGCTGGTCGGGGAAAGCGGTTCTGGAAAATCCGTGACCGCCCTGTCCACCGTGCAGCTGCTGGGGGATGCGGCCGAGGTGACAGGCTCGGTCAGATATCAGGGGAAAGAGATGGTCGGGGCTGCGGCCCGCGATCTGCGGGCGGTGCGGGGAAATGACATCAGCTTCATCTTTCAGGAGCCTATGACCTCGCTGAACCCGCTGCATACCATCGAACGGCAACTGGTGGAGAGCCTTGCGCTGCATCAGGGGCTGCGCGGGGCTGCCGCCCGTGCGCGGGTGCTGGAGCTGCTCGACAGGGTCGGGATCCGCGATGCCGAAAGCCGCCTTGGCGCCTATCCGCACCAGCTCTCGGGCGGGCAGCGTCAGCGCGTCATGATCGCGATGGCACTGGCGAACGGGCCGGATCTGCTGATCGCGGATGAGCCGACCACGGCGCTGGATGTGACCATTCAGGCGCAGATCCTCGATCTCCTGGCAGAGCTGAAAGAGCGGGAGGGATTGAGCCTGCTGTTCATCACCCATGATCTTGGCGTGGTCAAGAAGATCGCGGATCGTGTCTGTGTCATGCAGAACGGTGTGATCGTGGAGGAGGGGCGCACGGCAGAGCTGTTTGCCGCGCCGAAGCATCCCTATACCCGCAAACTTCTGGGGGCCGAACCCACGGGTACCCCTGATCCCATAGCCGGGAATGCGCCGGAGATATTGCGTACCGATGACCTGCGCGTATGGTTTCCGATCCACGGAGGGCTGCTGCGGCGGGTAACCGGCCATGTGAAGGCGGTGAATGCCGCCAGCCTGTCGGTGCGCGCCGGTGAAACGGTGGGCGTTGTCGGCGAAAGCGGATCGGGCAAGACGACCCTTGCGCTTGCAGTCCTGCGCCTGATCCAGAGCGAGGGCCCCATCCTGTTCATGGGGCAGGACATCCAGAATGTTCAGGCAAAGCATCTGCGGAACGTGCGGCGTGACCTTCAGGTCGTTTTTCAGGATCCTTTCGGCAGTCTTTCACCCCGCATGACGATCGAACAGATCATCGCCGAGGGGCTGGGGGTGCATGGCACCGATCCCGGTGTCGACCGTCACGATGCCGTGGCCCGTATCATGGTGGAGGTCGGGTTGGACCCTGCCACGATGACCCGCTATCCGCATGAATTCTCGGGCGGGCAGCGGCAGCGGATTGCAATTGCCCGTGCCATGATCCTGCGGCCCAAACTCGTGGTTCTGGACGAGCCGACTTCGGCCCTGGATATGACGGTGCAGGTGCAGATTGTGGATCTGCTGCGGGATCTGCAGCGGAAGTGGGGGCTGGCCTATGTGTTCATCAGCCATGACCTGCGGGTGGTCCGGGCGTTGTCGCATCAGATCATGGTGATGCGTGCAGGTGATGTGGTTGAAAGCGGCCCGGCGGAGCGCGTTTTCAACACTCCGCAAAGCGACTATACCCGCGCGCTTCTGGCGGCGGCAATGTCCGGCCACGGCAAATGAGGATCCTGTTCGTCCACCAGAACTTTCCCGGACAGTTTCTGCATCTTGCACCTGCCTTGATGGCACGGGGGCACGATGTCCGTGCCCTGACGGACGCAAGCAACCGGCGTGCGGATATATGCCCTGTGGTGCGCTACATATTTAATCCGGTCGGGGTGGATTCTGCGGCCACCCGGTTGGGACGGACCTATACCCTGCACAGCGATCGGGGTGTGGTCGTGGCCCGCGCGGCGCAGCAGATGCGGCAGAGCGGCTATGTGCCCGATCTCATCGTCGGGCATTCGGGTTGGGGTGAGACGCTTTTCCTGAAGAACGTCTGGCCCGAGGCCCGGCTGATTGCCTATGCCGAGCTCTATTACAACGGTCGGGGCATGGATGTCGGGTTCGACCCGGAATTCGGGGGCGAGGGGCTGGATGCCGATATGATCGCGCAGGGGCGTGCGGCGCATCTGGGGCAGGCGTTATTGCATGCCGATGCCGCCATTTCTCCCACGCGCTGGCAGGCCGATAGCCACCCGCCCGCATTGCGACGGATGATCAACGTCATCCATGACGGCATCGATACGACCCGCGTGGCCCCGGACCCGAATGCCAGCGTCATCCTGCCGGACGGTACGAAGTTCGCAGCAGGGGATGAAGTCCTGACCTTCGTGAACCGCAATCTGGAGCCATACCGCGGGTATCACACGTTCATGCGAGCGCTTCCCGCGGTTCTGGCGGCCAGACCGAACGCCCATGTGGTTCTGGTGGGGGCCGATGGTGTCAGCTATGGCACCACGCCCGCATCCGGTTCATGGAAAGAGCGGTTTCTGGCCGAGGTTCAGGACCGGCTGGACATGTCGCGCGTGCATTTCACGGGGATGCTGCCCTACAACAGTTTTCGGTCCCTGATGCAGGTAAGCCGCGTCCACGCCTATCTGACCTATCCGTTTGTCCTGTCGTGGTCCTTGCTGGAGGCGATGTCGGCGGGGGCGCTGGTGGTGGCCTCGGATACAGGGCCGGTGCGCGAAGTGATCGAAACCGGTGGGAACGGCCTTCTGGTGGATTTTTTCGATGTTGCGGGATGGTCCGCTGCCCTGATTGACGCATTAAGCCGGCCTGCCGATTTTGCCGCGCTGCGAAGCGCTGCCCGTGCGACCATCCAGTCCCGGTATGATCTGCGCAACATCTGCCTCCCGCGCCAGATCGCGCTGATCGAAAGCTTTCAGGCGGGACGTCTTCAGCCACTTCCGAGGGGCGCCGTTGCCGAATGAAAAAGGCCGGGCAAGTCGCCCGGCCTTTTCAACAGCTGCAGCAAAGGCTCATGGCCCGATTTCGAAGCACTCTTCCGAACGCGCCCGCAGCCTGCGGCATGCAAGGCTTGCCTGATCCTCGGTCAATCCCATGATGTTCGCATCATAGCCACTGGACCGCTGGACGATCTTGCGTAGCCCGTCGCCCAGGGTACTGCTTTCGACCAATGTGATCTTGGTCATGGCCCGATCGGCGGCATAGCTGGAATTGAAGCGCCCGACATTCACGCCCCAGAACCGGCCCCCAGAGGTGGACATGGTCGTCACCACCTCTTGCGGTTGCGGGGTCGGGGTCTTTTCGGCAACCAGTTCGAACGGCAGGGGCTGGCTGGTCGCGGAGGCGATGGCGGCATTGATGGAGGCCGCATCCGTCGTGGATCTTGCCTCGGGGACCGGAGAGCTTTCCAGTCCGGCCGTCGAGGCTGTCGTGACCGGCCGGCTTTCC
Organism: Falsirhodobacter sp. alg1; assembly: GCF_000739715.2. GTDB lineage: Bacteria > Pseudomonadota > Alphaproteobacteria > Rhodobacterales > Rhodobacteraceae > Falsirhodobacter. The sequence goes on from NZ_BBJC02000001.1 coordinate 567,499, forward strand.
AGTTCGGCCAGCGCGGTCGCCGATGCGCCGTCGCCGCGTGCCCGTGGCCGCGGCGATGTGCTGACCGTCGTCACGACAGGCGTGCGGATATTGGCGATGACCGGCCCCGCTTGGGAATAATCGGGTGCGCTTGGCGGAATGATCGTGGCGGAGCGGGGCGCACGGTCAAAACCCATGTCCAGCAGCTTTGCCATCTTTGCATTCCGGTCGGCGGTGGAGGTGCCACCCATCACTGTTGCAATGATCCGGACGTTGCCACGCAAGGCCGAGGCCGTAAGGTTGAAGCCCGCCGCCGATGTATAGCCGGTCTTGATGCCATCGGCCCCCTCGTAGGCATCCAGAAAGCGGCGGTTCGTGCTGGCGACCGTGGCAATGCCCGCATCGGTGCTGCGGCGTGAGAACAGGTTGTAGTATTCCGGGAAATCGAACAGCAGGTGACGGCCCAGAATGGTCAGGTCATGCGCGGTGGAGAGGTGGCCTGCCGTTGTCAGGCCGTTCGCATTCTTGAATGTGGTATTCTCGAGGCCCAGAGCCGCAGCGGTGCGGTTCATCATTCCGGCAAATGTTGCCTCATCCCCGCCAAGGGCGTCCCCGATGGCCGAAGCCGCATCATTGGCCGATTTGACGGCTGCGGCGCGGATAAGATAGCGAAGGGCGATCTTCTGTCCGGTCCGCAGGCCAAGGCGCGAGGGGGGTTGCGACGCGGCATTGCTGGACACGGTGATCATGGTATCCAGCGTGACCTTGCCTTCCTTGATCGACTGGAACGCGATATACAGCGTCATCATCTTGGTCAGCGATGCGGGGTGCAGCCGCGTGTTCGCATTGGTCTCGTAGATTGTTTCCCCGGTTCGCGCATCCATGACAAAGGCGGCATAGGGCGCCGCGCGGGAGATCCCGCTGGCCATGACAACCACAACCAATGCCAGCAGCGAAAGCCGGACGAACTGCTCCAGAAGCGATTTCATCGCCTGTCCCATATTTTTGTTCCTGCCTCGGTGGTCCCTTTCTTTATGCCGAAGGGACTTGTCGATTGCTTAAAAAGGTACCACAGCCGACAGGGTGCCGAAACCTTTTTCACCTCACAGAAAGGGGAGGGTGGCGGAAAAGCCCACCCTGCCCAGATCATGTGCCGCGTTCGATTTCCAGAACCAGATGGGGCAGTCCGCCCAGATCCGGCAGCTCGTGGAACCGCGGGTGGTGTTCCGGTGGATCGGCATGATCCAGCGCCCAGATCGGGCCGTAGGGCACATGTACACCCCACCCGCCCGCCGAAAGAATCGGCAATACGTCGGATTTCATCGAATTGCCGACCATCAGCGACTGCCCCGCCCCCTGACCGTGGCGGGCAAAGATACGGGTATAGACTTCGGGCGTCTTGTCCGAAACGATCTCGACCCCGTGGAACAGATCCCCGAGGCCGGAGGCCGCCAGCTTCCGTTCCTGATCCAGCAGGTCCCCTTTGGTGATCAGAAGAATGCGGTGGCTGCGGGACAGGGTTTCGACCGTGGCGCGGGCGTGGGGCAGCAGGTTGACCGGATGTTCCAGCATGTCCCGCCCCGCCGCCAGCAGTTCCGATATGACAGCGGCCGGCACGCGGCCCTCTGTCACCTCGATCGCGGTTTCGATCATCGACAGGGTAAAGCCCTTCACCCCGAACCCGTAATGGCCCAGATTGCGGCGCTCGGCCTCCAGCAGGCGTTCGTTCAGATGGGGAACGGGGGCGTAATCCGCCAGCAGTTCGACAAACCTTTCCTGCGTCAGCCTGAAGTAGGCCTCGTTGGCCCAGAGGGTGTCATCCGCATCAAATCCGATGGTCGTCAGCATGGTCGTCTTTGCGCCCCTTTTCCTTGCCGTGAAATAGGCTATATTGGTGCAATCCCCGCACGTGAACCTTTGAAGGCCCAACGCATGGCACCGAGACCGCATTTCATGGCCGGCCCGCCCGATCAGCCGGGCGACGATCCCAGCCTTATGACCAAGACACGGCCGAAAACGCAACGGCCCCCGATGTACAAAGTGCTGATCCTGAATGATGACTACACTCCGATGGAGTTTGTGGTGCATGTTCTGGAGCGGTTCTTCGGCCTGACCCATGCACAGGCCTTCGAGATCATGCTGACGGTGCATAAGAAAGGCCTCGCGGTTGTGGGCGTGTTCAGCCATGAAATCGCGGAAACCAAGGTCGTGCAGGTGATGGATTTCGCCCGCCGCCACCAGCATCCGCTGCAATGCACGATGGAAAAAGAAGAATGAGGGCAGCCCGCCTTGGTCTGGCGCTGGATACCGGCGCGCTGACGTTGCCCGAGGGGCGTATCGCGATATTGGGTCCGCATGCCGGTGACGATATTTCCGCCCTGCCCAAGGACCGCACGGTTGTCGTGCAGGGGTTCCGCCCGGATCACGATCACTTTGCAGCTCAGGGCTGGCAGACAGCGGTGGTTCCGCCCGCCGATGCCACGACGATGATCGTTTGCCTGCCCCGTGCCAAGGCGCATGCGCAGGCGATGCTTTCCGTAGCGGCCAAGGTCGGTGTCTCAGTCGTGGACGGACAGAAGACGGACGGCATCGATTCCGTTCTGCGGGATCTGCGGGCGCGCGGCACGGTCGGAGAGGCGGTGACCAAGGCACATGGCAAACTGGCCGTATTCGAAGCCGATCTGGATGAATGGGCCGCCGCGCCGCGGATGGTCGAAGGGTTCCAGACGGTGCCGGGGGTATTTTCTGCAGATGGTCCGGATCGCGGATCGGTGCTGCTGGCCGATCTGCTGGGCCCGCTGAAGGGGCGTGTTGCGGATCTGGGCGCGGGCTGGGGATATCTGTCCCGTGCCGCACTGGCCAAAGGCGCGGCCGAGCTGGATCTGGTCGAGGCGGATGCGGCAGCGCTTGAATGCGCCCGCATCAATGTGCCGGGCGAGAATGTGCGCTTCCATTGGGCCGATGCCACGACCTGGACGCCCGACCGGTCGCTGCGCCATGTGGTCTGCAACCCGCCGTTCCATACGGGGCGGGATGCCGATCCGGCGCTTGGCATCGCGTTCATCACGCAGGCCGCACGTATTCTGGCAAGCGAGGGGACATTGTGGCTGGTCGCGAACCGCCACCTGCCGTATCGCGAGGTGCTGCAGGCGGCCTTTCGCAAGGTTGAGGAAATTGGCGGCGACGGCGCGTTTCGCGTGGTGCGTGCCGAAGGCCCGAACCGCCGACGCTGATTATTCGGGGTAAAGGGCGGTGCATTGTTGCACCGTTGCCTGCGCTTCGCGCGCCAGGGCGGTCCGCTTCCCCTTGAGTGAGGCCAGCGTTTCCGATTGTTCCGTCAGGTTGACGGCGACAGGGCGCGTACGGGTGATGATTTCGTCATCCCAGCACATCCGCGGTGCCCCCCGCACGATCCGGCCGTCTCGGGTGCGCGTGCTGTAAAAGCCGCATTGGCGATAGGTGGGGCGCGAAACCTGATACTGTTCCGTGGCATATCCCCGGTCCAGCGTCAGCTCGGTCTGGGCGATCAGCCTGTCCACAACCTGCAGATTCCGGGTGGCATCGCTGACACACCGTTCACGCGGTGTGGCACAGGCCGAAAGTGCAAGGATCACGGGCAGCAGAATCAATGGCTTCATGGTGGGCCTCCTCCACCCCCGTTTTATAGCGCGGGCGCGTTGCGCTTCCAATGGTCCCCGCGCATCTGCTAGGGGTGGGTGATAGCGAAGGGATCCCCCCATGGATGATAAGAAACAGCTTGCTGCCACCTGGTTTGACCAGTTGCGCGATACCATCGTTTCCGCCTTTGAGGCGGCCGAGGACAGCACCACCTCCGATCTGCCCGCAGGCCGGTTCGAGGTGACGCCGACCCGCCGCGGTGCGAACGGCGAGGGTGGGGGTGGCCGGATGAGCGTGATGCGCGGCGGCCGGTTGTTTGAAAAGGTGGGGGTCAATGTCTCGGCGGTGCATGGCACACTGTCGGCAGGGGCGGCGCGGGCCATGGCCTCGCGCGGGGTGGCGGGGATCGAGGATGATCCGCGGTTCTGGGCATCCGGGGTCAGCCTGGTGGCCCATATGCAGAATCCGCACTGTCCGGCGGTGCATATGAACACGCGGATGTTCTGGACCCCCGGCGCATGGTGGTTCGGGGGCGGGGCGGACCTGAACCCCTGCATCGAATACGATCAGGATACGGCGCAGTTTCACGACACGCTGCGCGCGGCCTGCGATGACCATGGTGCGGATTATTACAGCCGTTTCAAGGCATGGGCCGACGAGTATTTCTATATTCCGCACCGCAAACGGGCGCGGGGCGTTGGCGGCATTTTCTTTGATGATCTGAACACCGGCGATTGGGAGGCCGATTTTGCCTTTACCCAATCTGTGGGCCGTGCCTTTCTGCCCGCGTTCCTGCCCCTGACCGACCGTCGGCGGGATACCCCGTGGACCGAGGCCGACCGCGAGGCGCAGCTGGTCCATCGCGGCCTCTATGCGGAATATAACCTCGTCTATGACCGCGGCACGAAATTCGGGCTGGAATCCGGCCATGATGCCAACGCCGTCCTGATGAGCCTGCCTCCCTTGGCCAAGTGGATCTGATCAGAGGTCTGCCAGACCAGCCTCGCGCATCAGGCGCGCGGCCTCTTCCGCCATCAGCCGTTCCCTTGCGGCCCCCACCACCGGCACAGGCCCCATTTCCAGCAGCATGGGAGCCGCCAGCGGGGTGACGCGGGGGCAGGCGACCAGATCGATGCGCCCCTGAATGCGGGCCAGCATGTCTTCAATCCGGGCATAATCCACAAGTCCGCGTTCCGCTTCCTCACGGGTGATCTGCAGCATCAGGTGATCGGGGTCGAACTTGCGTAGCGTGTCATACAGGATATCGGAGGAGAATGTGGCCTGACGCCCCGATTTCCGCCGGCCCTGATGGCTGCGCTCGATCAACCCTGCGATGATGGCCGAATTGCGAAAGGTGCGTTTCATGACCGCATTGCCGGCCAGCCATGTTTCCAATCCCTCACGCAGCCCGTCCGGTGTGAACAGGGGGGCGGGGTCCGTCACCTCTTCCAGCCCCCAGATCAGCGTGGCGTAATCCGTTGCCACAAATCCCAAGGGCGCAAGGCCTGCCGCCTCCATCCGTTTGGTCAGCAGCAGGCCAAGTGTCTGCATCGCGTTGCGGCCCGCAAATCCGTATACGCAGAAATGGGCGCGCCCCTCATGCGGGAATGTCTCGCATAGCAGCCGATGCTCGGTCGGCAGGCGGGAGGCCTGCTGCTGCAGCGCCAGCCATTCGGCCGTGTGGGCGGGCAGGTCGGGCCAGTGATCCTGCAGAAACATCTGCAGGATGCGGTGGGTCAGGAGGGTGGATGTGGCGAATTTCGTTCCGCCGAATGTCGCCACCTTCGGGTCGCGACCGGGTGCGCGGGTCACTTCTACCGTCAGTTCGCTCAATCCTTCGTAGCGAACGATCTGACCGGCCATCAAGAAGGTATCGCCGGGGGTAAGGGTGGCGGCGAACCCCTCCTCGATCTCTCCCAAGGGGGTACCCCGGCCACGGAACCGGACCTTCAGCGTTTCGGTGTCGATGATCGTCCCGAGGTTCTGGCGGATGACCGAGGCGCTGCGCGGATCGCGCAATTGCCACAATCCCCCCTTTTCCATAAGCCGCCGCCAGCGGTCGTAGGCCTGAAGGGCATAGCCGCCGGTTGCACAGAACTCCAGGCAGGCATCGAACTGCGGTCTGGTCAGGGCGGCATAGGGGCCCGCCGTCACCACTTCGGCATAAAGCGACGAGGCATCGAACGGGCCGGCGCAGGCGGTGGCAAGGATATGCTGGCACAGCACGTCGCGGGGTCCGCTCCCCCGTGGCTCTCCATCCAGATCGCGGGCACGGACCGCCTGAAGGGCGGCCACGCATTCGACCACCTCGAACCGGTTGGCAGGGATCAGCAGTGCCTTTGACGGGGCATTGTATCGGTGATTGGCCCTACCGATGCGCTGCACCAGCCGTTTGACGTTCTTCGGCGCGCCGACCTGGATCACCAGATCCACGTCGCCCCAGTCAATTCCCAGATCAAGGCTGCCGGTGCAGACGATGGCGCGCAACGCGCCCGCAGCCATGGCGGATTCCACACGTTTGCGCTGTTCCAGTGACAGGCTACCATGATGGATGGCGATGGGCAGGTCATCGGTATTGGCCAGCCAAAGCTCGTGGAAAAACAGCTCGGCCTGGGCGCGCGTGTTGTGAAAGATCAGGGTGGTGCGGTGGCGGGCGACCTCGCGCAGAACCTCGGGGATGGCATAGCGCCCACCGCTTCCGGCCCATGGCGGTGGCCTGCTGGTGGCCATCATCGAAATGTCGGGATCAGGGCCGGGATCGGCATCGATGATCCGGCACCCCTCCGGTGCCAGAAACCGGCCAAGGGCGGGCGGGTCCTCTACCGTGGCCGACAAGCCGATCCGCCGCATGTCGGGGGCCAGCGTTTGCAGGCGCGCCAGGCCAAGCATCAACTGATCCCCGCGCTTGTTTTCGGCAAGTGCGTGGATTTCATCCACAATCACCCGCTGCAGCCCGGCAAAGATGCGCGGTGCATCCTCATATGACAGCAGCAGCGCCAGGGATTCCGGGGTGGTCAGCAAAATATGCGGCGGATCGGCGCGTTGCCGCCGCCGTGCGGTATAGGAGGTATCGCCGGTCCTGTCCTCAATCCGGATCGGCAGGCCTGCCCCCTCAACCGGGGCGGTCAGATTCCGCCGGATATCCGAAGTCAGCGCCTTCAATGGCGAAATATAAAGCGTGTGCAGCCCCTTGTGCCGCCCGTCCGCCAGTTCGGCGAGCGTGGGCAGGAAACCGGCCAGCGTCTTTCCTCCGCCCGTGGGGGCGATCAGCAGGGTGGCCGATGCATCGGCGGCGTTCAGCATGGCGCGTTGATGCGGGTGAAGCTGCCAGTTGCGCGCAGCAAACCAGTCGGAGAGGGAATGCGATAAATCCATCGCCCAATAGATAAGGGGATGTTGCCCGAGGGCAAAGGCCGAGAAAATTGTTCTTGCCTGCTGCGCGACCCACCCCTAACGCTGACAGGATGAAAATACTGTTTTTAGGCGATGTAATGGGGCGTGCGGGTCGGTCAGCGGTGGCCGAGCGTTTGCCCAAGCTGCGAACCGACCTCGGTCTCGATTTCGTGGTAATCAATGGCGAGAATGCAAGCGGTGGGCGCGGTTTGACCGGGGCCCATGCCCGCCTGCTGTTCGAGGCGGGGGCGGATGCGATCACCCTGGGTGATCACGCCTTCGACCAGAAGGACATGCTGCAATATGCCGAAACCGAGCCGCGCATCATCCGTCCGTTGAATTTTGCCAAGACCGCGCCGGGCAAGGGCGCGCGGGTGCTGAACGCCACCAACGGGCGCCGCGTGCTTGTCACGCAGGTTCTGGGGCAGGTGTTCATGAAGCGGGCCTATGACGATCCGTTCTCGGCGGTGGATACCGCCCTGAAGACGCATGGCGGATCGGTTCAGGCCGTGCTTGTCGATATGCACTGTGAGGCGACCAGCGAGAAAATGGCCATGGGCCATTGGTGTGACGGGCGGGCCAGTTTGGTGGTCGGCACGCATACCCATATTCCAACCGGGGATGCGCAGATCCTGCCCGGGGGCACCGGCTATCTGACCGATGCCGGAATGTGTGGCGATTATGACAGCGTGATCGGCATGCAGAAGCTGGAACCGCTGCGCCGGTTCATTACCGGCATGCCGAAAGACAGGTTTGAACCGGCTGCTGGCCCTGCCACATTGTCCGGGGCGTTCGTGGAAACGGATGACCGGACGGGCAAGGCCAAAAGCATCACAATGGTCCGCACGGGCGGACGTTTGCAGGAGTCTCTGCCGAATGTTTGAACTTTCCGCCACTGCGATGCCTTGGGTTGCGATCGCAATCATTCTGGCAATGCTGGTTCTGTTCATACTCGAGACTTTTCCAGTGGAGGTGACGGCCATTGCCGGCGCCGCACTGATGACGGTGCTGGGTATTCTGCCTTTGAGCGAGGCCAAGAATATCCTGTCCAACAATGCGCCCTGGACCATCGCGCTGATGTTCATCGTGGTGGGGGCGCTGGTCCGGACCGGTACGCTGGACAGCATCACCCATCTGGCCGACCGCTGGGTGCGCACGCATCCGGCGGCCACAGTGGCTGCCCTGGGCATGGGCATCGTCGGGCTTTCGGCCGTGGTCAACAACACGCCGGTGGTGGTGGTCTTTCTTCCGGTGTTCATAAAGCTGGCGCACACAATGAAGATCGCGCCGTCCAAGCTGCTGATCCCGCTGTCCTATCTGTCGATCATGGGCGGAACCATGACGCTGGTCGGCACATCCACCAACCTCGTCGTGGACGGGGTTGCCCGATCTTCGGGGTTGGAGCCGTTCGGCATCTTCGAGATCACCCCCATCGGGATTCCGATCGCGATTGTGGGCATGCTGTATCTGGCCACCGTGGGCCGCTGGCTTCTGCCCAGCCGCGAATCCATGAGCACGCTGCTGGGTGGCCGTTCCAAGATGAAATTCTTTACCGAGGTTGCCATCGCGCATGACAGCTCCCTCGTCGGGGTGCCGGTGCTGGAGGCGGACCTGTTCAAGCGGAGCGGCGTCCGGGTGATCGACGTGCTGCGGGGCGACAATTCCCTGCGGCGCAATCTGGATGAAACCGTTCTGATGGCAGGGGACCGCGTGGTTCTGCGCACCCCGATGCAGGAGCTGCTGTCCTTTCAGGACCACAAGGATCTGCAATCCATCGACAAGCTGTCTTCGGTCCAGACCGACACGGTGGAGGTGCTGATCACCCCCGGCTGCCGGATGATCGGCCGCCGTCTGGGAGAGGTGCGTCTGCGCCGCCGCTACGGTATCTATGTGCTGGCAGCACACCGCCGGAATCAGAACATCGGCCGCCAGCTGGATGATCTGGTGGTGGCCGTCGGCGATACCCTGCTTCTTGAAGGGCGGATGGAGGATGTCAAACGTCTGGCCGCCGATATGGACATGGTAGAAATCAGCCACCCGACAGAACGCCCGTTCCGGCGCAAACGCGCGCCGATCGTGGTGGCGGTCCTGTTGGGGATCATCGTGCTGTCTTCGTTCAACGTGGCCCCCATCGAGATTCTTGCGTTTCTTGGTGTGGCCGTCGTGCTGGTCACCCGCTGCATCGACGCGGATGAGGCCTTTGCCTCCATCGACGGGCGTTTGCTGGGAATGCTGTTCGGCATGATTGCCGTCGGGCAGGGGATGGAGCATTCCGGCGCGGTGGAGCTGATCGTGACCTATGCCCAGCCCTATCTGGCCGGTCTGCCCGGTTGGGCGCTGATCTTCTTTGTGTTCGCCCTGACATCCCTGCTGACGGAACTGCTGTCGAACAACGCCGTGGCCGTGGTGGTGACGCCTGTGGCAATCGGCCTGTCGCTCGGGCTCGGGATCGATCCGCGGCCGATCCTGATCGCGGTCATGCTGGGGGCCTCGTTCGGCTTTGCAACGCCGATCGGGTATCAGTGCAACCTGCTGGTCTATGGGCCGGGCGGGTACACATTCGGGGATTTTCTGCGGGTCGGTATCCCGCTCAACATCCTGATGGGGATTGTCGCCGCGATTGTCATCCCCTTGGTTTACGGGCTCTAGGGCTTGTAGTGCTCCCCCGCGCCGTTTTATAGACAGCGCGGGTTTCATGCGACGAGGACGGGTATCATGGCAGGCCATTCGAAATGGGCAAACATCCAGCATCGTAAAGGCAAGCAGGACAAGCTGCGCGCCAAGGCGTTTTCAAAGCTGTCGAAGGAAATTACCGTCGCGGCCAAGATGGGTGACCCGGACCCTGAGAAGAACCCGCGGCTGCGTCTGGCCGTCAAGGCGGCCAAGGCCGTTTCGATGCCCAAGGACGTGATCGACCGTGCGATCAAGAAATCGCAGGCAGGGGATTCCGAGGATTATACGGAACTGCGCTACGAAGGTTACGGTCCGAACGGCATTGCCGTGATCGTGGAAACGATGACCGATAACGTCAACCGGACCGCCTCCAACGTCCGCAGCTACTTCTCCAAGAACGGCGGCAATCTGGGCACCACGAATTCGGTTGCCTTCATGTTCGACCGGGTTGGTGAAATCACCTATCCGATCACGGCAGGGGATGCGGACACCGTGATGATGGCCGCATTGGAGGCAGGCGCCGAGGATGTGGACAGTGACGAGGACGGTCACTGGATCTATTGTCCGATGGACGATCTGGCGGCCGTGTCCGATGCCATGGAAAGCGCGCTGGGTGAGGCGACCGAGGCCAAACTGGTCTGGAAACCGCAGACCCGCACCGAAGTCGATCTGGAAACCGCACAAAAGCTGATGAAGCTGATCGATACGCTGGAAGAAGATGATGACGTCCAGAACGTCACTGCCAACTTCGATATTCCCGCAGATGTGGCAGCACAGCTAGACTGAGCATGGTCGTGCGTCGGGTGGAAACTGATCCATCCGCAGATTTGGGGTAGCGCACCTGTGACCGGGTGGGCTACCGATCATCTGGTTCCGTCATGCCGGGAACCGGGAAGGGTTCATTCCGGGTTCTTTTCATGCTGCCAGCATTCATTTCCGGCTTTTTTACCTCGCTCAGCCTGATCCTTGCGATCGGGGCGCAGAATGCCTTTGTGCTGCGGCAGGGGCTTCGCCGTCAGTACGTGGGCACGGTCGTTCTGATCTGCGCGTTCTCGGACGCTTTGTTGATCACCGCAGGGGTTGCCGGTTTCGGGCTGGCCGAACAGGCCGTTCCATGGCTGGGGCCCGTCATGCGCGGGGCGGGGGCCGCATTCCTGATCGTCTATGGTGGGCTCCGTTTTCTTGCGGCATGGCGCGGGGGCGCGGCGCTGGAGGCCGAGGCAGCCCCGGTTCCGCGGGCCCGTATCGTGGCGGTCACATTGCTGCTGACATGGGCAAACCCGCATGTCTATCTGGATACGCTGATGCTGATCGGCTCGGTCTCGACCCGATATGCGCCATGGCAGGGAATGTTTGCCACGGGGGCGGTTCTGGCGTCATTTGTGTTCTTTGCGGCATTGGGATACGGGGCAAGGGGGCTTGCTCCGTTGTTTCGCCGGCCTGCCGCCTGGCGTGTGCTTGAAACCCTTGTGGGAGTGGTCATGTGGACGATCGCGCTATCGCTGCTTCTGGGGTTGTGATCCAACCTGCACCCCATTCCCGACCGATGGCGGGGGTGCTGTGGATGCTGGCGGCCGTTCTCAGCATCGTTGCCGTCAACGGCGTGGTGCGTGGTCTGGGGCCGGGGGTGCCCTCGGCACAGGCGGCCTTCGTGCGCTTTGCGATCGGGGTGCTACTGTTGCTGCCCGCGGTGCCGCAACTGATGCAACTGCGCGTGGCTGCTCCTGTCTGGGCCCTGTTCGGATTGCGCGGCCTTGCCCATTCGGTGGCCGTGGTCTGCTGGTTTTTTGCCATGGCCCACTTGCCCATCGCCGAGGTGACGGCCATCAATTACCTGAACCCGGTTCTGGTGACCCTGGGCGGTGCCATCCTGTTCCGCGAAGGGCTGTCGTGGCAAAGGGCGGCGGCCGTGGTCGTGGCGCTGATCGGAACATTGATCATTTTGCGGCCCGGCATGCGGGCAATCGAGCCGGGTCATATCGCGCAGCTTTGCGCAGCCTTTATGTTCGCAACCAGCTATCTGACGGCAAAAAAGCTGTCATCCCTTGCTCCGGCTACAACTGTGGTCATGCTGATGACAATCATCGTGACAATCGTTCTGGCACCGCTGGCATGGTCGGTCTGGGTACCATTGAACGGGCGGCAGTGGCTGTTTCTGGCAATGGCCGCTCTGTTTGGAACATTGTCGCATTATTGCATGACGCGCGCGTTCAAATCCGCGCCGTTGACCGTCACTCAACCCGTCACCTTCTCCCAGCTGGTCTTTGCGGCCCTGATCGGATGGCTGGTGTTCGGAGAGCCGGTAGACCCCTATGTGATGATCGGCGGGGCCAGCATCATACTGGCCCTCGCCTATCTGACATGGCGCGATGCCCGCCGCAAACGTCAGGCGCGGATATAGGCGCTTGCGCTTTGCCAGTTCAGCATAACCGTGCCTTCGACGGCATCATCACAGGTGATCGGGTCCAGCGCCGTATCGATCTTGCGGATCCATGATCCTTCGGGAAGGGTGAAATCGCCTTCATCGCCGGCATTCAGGATAATCAGCACTTCGGCCTTCGGGGTGGTGATGGTCATGGCAATGACCTGCCGCTCGGTATCTGCCCAATCCTCATCGGTCATCAGGGAACCGGTCGGGCTGTACCACGACACATTCGGCCCCTCGCGACTGTCATCCTCGGGTGCTTTGGCCCAGTTCAACTGGCCCAACTGCATTTCGGTACGGAAGGCCATCAGGGCGGTGACAGCCTCCGTCAGGGGCGCACGTGCCTTGGCCCAATGGATCCATGCGGTTTCATTGTCCTGACAATAGGCGTTGTTGTTGCCGTACTGGCTTTGGCCCAATTCGTCACCCGCCAGCAGCATGGGCACCCCTTGGCTGAAAAACAACGAGGCCAGCATTGCCTTGACCCGACGTTCACGTGATCCGTTCACGCCCTGGTCTTCTGTTTCTCCCTCGATCCCCATGTTGTCCGAGAGGTTGTTGGAGTGGCCGTCGCGCCCGTCCTCGCCGTTCGCCTCGTTATGCTTGTCATTGTAGGAAACCGTGTCCCACAGGGTAAAGCCGTCATGCGCCGCCAGAAAGTTGATGGAGCTGTTGGCCGGACGGTGCGAATGGTTGAATTGTACCGGTGACCCGGTCAGACGCTCGCTGACGCGCGGCACCATTCCGTCAGTGCGTTTCCAGAAGGCGCGCAAGTCGTCGCGGGCCTTGTCGTTCCATTCACGGAACGGCCATGGAAACCCGCCGACCTGATAGCCGCCTTCACCCACGTCCCACGGCTCGGCAATCAGCTTTACCTTCGACAGGACCGGGTCCTGACGGATGGCGGCAAAGAACCCGCCTTCACGCTCAAACCCCTGGGGTTCACGGCCCAACGTAGAGGCCAGGTCGAAGCGGAACCCGTCCACATGCATCACCTGCACCCAGTACCGCAAGGAATCCAGTACCATGCGCAAGACCATGGGATGCGCCACGTTCAGCGTGTTGCCGGTTCCGGTGGTGTCGAACGCATGGCGCGGGTTTTCAGGAGAGAGCAGATAGTAGGATGCATTGTCGATCCCCTTGAAGGACAGGGTCGGGCCACGCTCGTTCCCTTCGGCCGTGTGGTTGTAGACCACATCGAGGATCACCTCCAAACCAGCCTTGTGCAGCTTGCGGATGGCTTCCTTCATTTCTTTCGAGGTGCCGCTTTTCAGGTATCCGCGATGCGGCGCGAAAAACAGGATCGAATTGTAACCCCAGTAATTGCTCAGCCCTTTTTCCTGCAGATGCCGGTCATGCAGAAAGCCGTGGATGGGCAGCAGTTCTATCGCAGTGGCCCCGATGCGGTGCATGTGCTGGATAACGGCATCCGATCCCAGACCGGCAAAACTACCCCGATCCGCCTCCGGCACATCAGGATGCAGCTGTGTCAATCCTTTGACATGGGCCTCAACGATCAGGCTGTCAGACCAGCGATGGTTCAGCGCCCGGTCGGCGTCCCAATCGAATTCGGGGTCCGCGACAACGGCCTTGGGCATGAATGGCGCGCTGTCACGTTCATCAAAGGTCAGATCGTCACCGGGCAGTTCATACCCGAAAAGCGCATCATCCCAGACGGTATGGCCCACAACCTCACGCGCATAGGGATCCAGCAGCAGTTTGTTGGGGTTGAAGCGATGCCCCTGCGTCGGCTCATAGGGGCCATGGACGCGGTAGCCATAGGCCTGACCCGGGCGGATGCCGGGAATATAGCCGTGCCAGATCCCGCCCTCCATCAGGGGCATATCCAGCCGTTGCAGTTCATTCTCTCCTGTTTCATCAAACAGGCACAGTTCCACCCGCGTGGCATTTTCCGAAAATAGCGCAAAGTTGGTGCCTTCGGCATCCACATCCGCACCCAGAACATCCGAACGGGACGCGTCGCGATCAAAGGAAAATTTCATCATACATGATCCGTGATAAGAGATGCCGAACGATACTGCGTAACTTTTGCGGCCATCCGCCGCGCCAGCATCGGGGCTGTCACCAGTGTGGTGCCCCCGGCCGTGACGCGGAACCAGCGCGCGTCTTCGGATGCATTCTCCCCCACCACCAGATCGGCAGGGATGATGGTGCCCGGGGCCACGATGGCACGGGTCAGGCGGGCACCCGGTTCGATCCGGGCGCCGGGCAGGACGACTGTTCCGTCCAGCAGCGTCCAGCGCCGCGTTCCACCCAAGGGAGGCATCAGCGAAAGCCCTCCGGCCTGAATGCTGTAGCCTGCCCAGCCGCTTTGTCCGGGGGTCAGGGTGCGGTGCAACGGGGCTGCCGTTTCGGGCAGGCGGCAGCGGGCCAAGCCGTCCCGCAGATCGATCCAGCTAAGCCGGAAGGCATCCAGCGTGCCGACATCGCGCCAATAGGGGGCATGACCGTCCGCATCGGCCTTGCGGGTATGGGCAAAGGCCACACCCTCTGCCACCGCATGCGGCAGGATATCTTTGCCGAAATCATGCGAGGACTCCGGGTTGGCACGATCGGCCAGCAGGACCTGACGCAACCATTTCCAGTTGAAAACATAGATCCCCATGCTTGCCAATGCCCGTGACGGATCACCGGGCATATGTGGCGGATTGCGGGGCTTTTCCACGAACATCCGGATGCGGCCATCCGCATCGGTTCCCATGACACCAAAGGAGGATGCATCCGAAAGCGGAACGGCATCCACGGCCACCGTCACCTGGGCGCCGGCGCTGCGGTGGTCGGCAATCATCGCGGCAATATCCATGTCATAGACATGGTCACCCGCCAGAACCACAACCTCGGCCGCGCCGCTTGCATCGATATCTGAAATATTGTCGGACAGGACGGCAGCGGTACCGGCATATCCTTCGGCAGTCCCGGTGACCGTGGGGCCGTGGCGCATGTGGATGCTGTTGAAGGCATGCCCCCAGCGGGATGTCATATGTGCCTCGAGCGTGGCGGGGCAGTACTGGGTGCCCACCAGCAAATTGCGGATACCGGAGCGGACAGCGCCCGCCACGGTGAAATCCACGATGCGGCGCGTTTCGCCGAAGGGCAGGGCGGGTTTGCACTCGGCCCCTGTCAGTTCGAACAGACGGGAGCCTTGCCCCCCCGCCAAAAGAACGCCAAGCGTCCGGCCTAGATCAAGGGTCTTTTGCAATGTCATGGAAGGTCTCCGCCCGTCTTCATCCGAAGAACCTTTTGTATGATGCCTTGGTTCCAGCTGTCCGACGCGGATTCATAAATATCATGCATCACCGCCATATTCTGTCTAATTATTAGGCACCTTGCCATTCCAGAACAGACGCACAGGGCTGTTTTCGGATCCATCGGACAAGGAGGACCCATCAAGCGCCACATGGATTTCCAGCCTGTCCCCCTGATAGGTGCGGGTCAATCTCAACACCCCTGTTGCCGGGGTATCGGCATGTGCATCGGCGTGCTCGAAAAAGGCCGGGTTGTGGCTGCGCAGTGCCATCATCTGACGGGTCAGTTTTGCCTTGGCTGTTTTCGCGCTCGATACGGCGGCAAAATCCACCAGCAGGCGATTGTCCGGGTCGGTAAGATGGTGCGCCATGACCTCGGTCCCCTGATAGATATAGGGAATCCCCGGCAGCCCGAATTTCAGGGCAACCTGTGCAAGGGAAAGCTGATCCCCCCGCAGCATCAGCGCGCGCGCGGCCTCTGGCAGCATGGTGTGCCAATGGGCGCAGAGGGCGGCGGCAAAGACCTGCGCGCGTTTTTCCGCTTCGGCATCGGGATGGGTCCAATTGGTCACAAGCTTTGCTTCACGCATCGCCTTTTCGATGTGGGTGGCAAGCCGGTCACCCAGATCGCTGCGGCCTGTTTCCCAGATCGCCAGCAGGCTTTGCAGAATGTACCAGCGCAGGTTGGCATCCACCCCCTCGGCATGGGGCATCCGGTTGGCGTCCTGCCAAAGTGCGTCGAACTGGTGGGGCAGGTGGCTGATGGCCACAAGACGCATGCGGGCATCTTCGGCCCGCTTGGTATCATGTGTCGATGTCAGGTTCACATGGGTGGGCCGAACCCCGGCCAGCCATTGGTCGAACCCTGCAACATCCAGTGTCGCCTCATCCGGTTGGCTACCGACCTCGTTGGCGGCCAGATACCGGTTCCACCGGAATGCAGCCGTATCCTCGTGTGATTTTGCCAGAAGGGCACCGGTGACCTGCTGGAACCTTTGGCGAAAGGCCCGCGCCTCCTCGGTTGTCGCGTCCAGAATGGTGGCGGTCAGGGCGCGGATGGCGCGATCGGAGCGTACATCCTGTGCCGCCGCATCCGCGACGCGTTCCATCAGGACGCGATCCTCTTCGCTGGTCAGCGTGTCGGTGATGTAGGTGCGATAGCGGGGGAAATGCCGCAGCAGGGCCAGAACAGCCTCGCGCAGCGATTCATCGCCGAACCCGGCCAGTGTTGCGCGGCGACCCAGGGCCACCAGTTGCAACAGTTCGGCAGCAAGATCGCCTTGGGCCACCTCATCCTTTGCCTGTTCAAGGGCCTGTTCGAAGGTTCCGGTCATACCTGTTTCGCGCCGCCACAGGGTATCCAGCAGTGCCAGCCCTTCGGCATCGGTCAGCACACGTGTCAGTGCACATGCGGATTCGTACCCTGTCGTGCCAAGCGTTTTCCAGTCCGGGGGCAGCCGCTCATCCCCCGAAAGAATCTTTTCCACCCATACCGGGGTACCCGGCAATGCCGCAGCCAACTGCTCCAGATATTTCGCGGGGTCTGCCAGCCCGTCTATGTGATCCACCCGCAGGCCCTGTACCTGACCGCCGCGCACCAGATCGAATATCAGTGCATGGGTGTCCTCGAATACATTTGCATCCTCTACCCGCATTCCGATCAGGCCGGTGACGTTGAAAAAGCGGCGGTGGGTGATGCTGTCCCGCTCCATTTCCCAATGGACCAACCGCCACGCCTGCGCGTCATGGGTGCGGGAAATGACGGACGGATCATCGAACCCGCCATCCGGGCACGTGCTGGGGCGAAGGGGCAGGTGCAATGTGCCATCGGTCAGATATCCGCCGTCTGCAGGATCGATGCGGAATGTGTCGGTTTCGGCAAAGGGGGCGGTCAGGAATGGCAACAGCAATCGCCCTGCCTCCCAGTCGATGTCGAAATGATGCGCATAGCGGCTGTTCTTGCCATGGCGCAGAACATCGACCAGCCAAGGGTTCTCCAGATTGAAGGCGGTGTGGTTCGGCACGATATCCAGTACCAGCGAAATGCCCGCCTCCGAGGCGGCTGCGGCCAGGGCATCAAAGCCGGCCCGCCCGCCCAGACTTTCATCGATCCTGCTTGGATCTGTTATGTCGTACCCATGGGTTGACCCTGTGGTTGCCTGAAAGATAGGCGAAAGATAAAGATGCGTGACACCCAGATCTTTCAGGTGCGGCAAAATGTCTGTTCCTGTCTGGAAACTGCGCCCGTTGCGCAGCAGCAGATGATAGAGCGCAGTCGGAAGGGTCATTTTTTTCCTCGGGTTACAGGGATATCTATCAAGCCGCGCGGGGGGGCAGGAGTTCCCCCGCCTATCGTTTTTTAGATGCGGAACCATCCGGCGGGTCGTGTGGTTGTAGGGGGGTATGCGGCATCAACACGCCGCTGAAACAGGAGTTTGAAGATGAAAAAGCTTGCGATTTCGACCGCCGCCCTTGCCCTCATGTCGGGTGTAGCATTCGCTCAAACATCAACCGCACCAACCACTGGTACGGGTGAAACGACGACCGGAACAGGGGCGTCGCAAGCCCCGCTGACAGGTAACACCGCCTCGCCCGAAGCCCCGCCGAAAGATACGGGTGATGAAGGTGGTGCACCGGCCCTGGAATCAGAAGGAATGGACAACGATCATTCCACCACGATGCCTGAAGGTTCGCAGCAGTCAATGCCCGAAACGGACATGGGTGACACGGATGCTGCCCCCATGACAGACGATCATTCGACCATGGGTGATGCACATATGATGGAGCCGCCGGAAGGCTTCATGGCGACCGAGGCAACGATGCTGGAGCCGGATATGCTCGACGGTATCGACGTCTACGGCAATGATGACGAATCGATCGGCAGTGTATCCGAAGTCATTCCGGCCGAAGGCACCCCGCAGCAGGTGATCGTTGATGTCGGTGGCTTCCTCGGGATCGGTGCAAAATCGGTTGCGCTGAATGTGTCCGAGCTGAACTTCTTCAAGGAAACCGATGGTGATACGGTTCGCGCCTATACCACGATGACCGAAGACGAGATGGAAGCGCTGCCCGAATACGAGGGCTGATTCCATCCGGATCGTGATTGAAAGGCCCGCATCAGCGGGCCTTTTTCATTGGCATTTGCCGTTCGTGAACATATAGTGAACACATGGCACAACGTACCCTTTCGGAAAAGCTGGCGCTGCTTTCGGATGCAGCGAAATATGACGCTTCCTGCGCCTCGAGCGGCGGGGAAAAACGCGATTCACGCGATGGTAAGGGGGTGGGCAGTTCCGGTGGTTCGGGCATCTGCCATGCCTATACCCCCGATGGTAGGTGCATCAGCCTTCTGAAGATACTGATGACCAACTTCTGCATCTTTGATTGTGTCTATTGCGTCAATCGCGTGTCCTCCAAGGTCGAGCGCGCGCGGTTTTCCGTGGAAGAGGTTGTCCGCCTGACAATGGAATTTTACCGGCGGAACTATATCGAAGGACTGTTCCTGTCGTCGGGCATTATCCGGTCGTCGGATGATACGATGGCCGACATGGTGCGGATCGCCAAGACCCTGCGCGAAGTGGAGCATTTCCGTGGCTATATCCATCTAAAGACGATTCCCGATGCCTCGCAAGATCTGATCGACGAGGCAGGGAAATATGCGGACCGCCTGTCGATCAATATCGAACTGCCGACCGAGCGTGGGCTGAACGAACTCGCCCCCGAAAAATCCTCTAGGGGAATTCGGCGGGCGATGGGAGCCGTCCGCCTGAAGCGGGAGGAATCGCGCGAGGTGACCCATACCGGCAAGCGACGGGCCCGTTTTGCACCTGCAGGGCAATCCACCCAGATGATCGTCGGGGCGGACGGGGCGGATGATCGGGCCGTATTGGGGCAATCGGCCAATCTTTATGCCAATTACGGGCTGAGCCGCGTCTATTATTCTGCGTTTTCGCCCATTCCTGACGCCTCGCGAATGCTGCCCTTGGTCAAGCCGCCCCTGATGCGGGAACATCGGCTGTATCAGGCCGACTGGCTGCTGCGCTTTTATGGTTTCGATGTTGGGGAAATTGCCGGCGGCGGAATGCTCGATCTGGACATAGATCCCAAAACGGCCTGGGCGCTGGCCCACCGTGAGGCATTTCCCGTGGATATCAATCGTGCGCCACGGGAGGTTCTGCTGCGCGTGCCGGGGTTCGGGGTGCGCACGGTGGACCGTGTACTGGCCGCGCGCCGCCGGGGGGCGGTACGATACGAACATCTGCTGGCCATGGGCGCAATCCTGAAAAAGGCGCGCCCGTTCATCACGATGCCCGGCTGGTCGCCCCGCGGACTGGACGCCGTCGATCTGCGTGCGCGTTTTGCGCCGCCCCCTGAACAGTTGAGCCTGTTCTGATGCATATGACGCTGCCCGTCATTGGCACGGTGGCCGCATGGCGGGCGCGGGTGCGCGGGCTTGCCGCCGAAGGTATCGCGCCGGGGGATGTGGTCTGGCAGGTGGGGGAGGATGCCGGTACCCTGTTTGCCGATGCCCGCCCCAGCATTCCACCGCGTCAGTTGCGCATCAACCGTGCCGCACTGCACGAGATTGAAACGGCTTTGTGCCATTCCGACCCCGAACGGTTCAATCGCGCGCATGATGTGCTGCTGCGCCTGAATGACGGGCTGGTATGGGGGGATCGGACAGACCCGGCGGTACGCCGCATTCTGGAACAGGCCAAATCCGTTCGGCGTGATATTCACAAGATGCATGCTTTCGTCCGTTTTCGCGAGGTGGGGGCGTCAGGCCCCCGCCGCGCCTTTGCCGCCTGGTTCGAACCGGAACATTCGATCGTTGAGGTCGGAACACCGTTTTTTGCCAAACGCTTCGGTGATATGGATTGGGTGATCGCGACACCTTTGGTAACCGCGCGGTTTGACGGCCAACTGCGGTTCGAGGAAACCCGCAGCACCGCCCCCCCGCCGCCCGATGCGACCGAGGAGTTGTGGCGCACCTATTACGCCAGCATCTTCAATCCGGCTCGGGTGATGGTAAAGGCCATGCAATCCGAAATGCCGCGCAAGTTCTGGAAAAACCTGCCCGAGGCCGATCTGATTCCGGGCCTGATCCGGGGTGCGGAGACGCGGGTTCGCCAGATGCAGGAACGCGAGGCCGAAGAGGCCCCCGCCCGCAGGCTGGCTGTGGCCCGCCGGATGGCAACCCCCGACCGCCCCATGCCCGAGGCGGGGAGCCTTGAGGCCCTGCGCGCACAGGCTGCGGATTGCGCGCGCTGTCCGTTGCACGCCCCCGCCACACAGACGGTGTTCGGCGAAGGGCCGCCGGATGCCCCCGTGGTTTTTGTCGGTGAACAGCCCGGCGATCAGGAGGATCTGGCAGGACGCCCGTTCATCGGCCCTGCAGGTCGGGTCTTTGACGAGGTGGCCCTGGAGGCAGGGCTGGACCGGGGGCGGATTTATATCACAAATGCCGTCAAGCATTTCAAATTTACCCAGCGTGGCAAGCGCCGCATCCACCAGCGCCCGGCCACGCCGGAAATCCATGCCTGCCAAGGCTGGCTGGAGGCGGAACTGGCCATGATCCGTCCCCGGCTGATCGTTGCCATGGGCGCGACGGCGCTTCAGACGCTGACCGGATCTGGTGCCGGGCTTTTGCAGCGGCGCGGGATGATGGAGCAGACGAAAAAAGGGGTGCCGGTTCTGATAACCATACACCCCTCCTATCTGTTGCGATTGCCGGACGCGGAACTGGCCCGCGCCGAACGCGTCCGCTTCTGCCAGGATCTGGCAAAAGCGGCGCATTTTCTGGCGGCTTAGGTTTCGGTCACGGCCTTGGCCGTTCCCTCGACAACACGGTCGTCGTCCTTGGGGTTGTTCAGCAAACGCTCGAACCCTTCAGGAAAATGCAACTGGCGTTGCGGGAACGGGATTTCGATGCCGCGTTCGTCCATCACCTCTTTCAGAATCTGGGTAAAGCGGCGACCGATCCCCCAGTGCTTTGCCGGAAGGGTGCGGAACAGGCCGCGGATATTAACCGAATCCGCCCCCAACGAGGTGACACCGTGGATTTCCAGAGGGGAGATAATGTCGGCCGCAATTTCCGGGATCTGGATGATCCGGTCATAGGCTTCCTGCATCGCGGCAGTGCCGCGTGGAACATCCTCACGATAGGCGATGCCGACCTCGCAGACATGCACACCAAAGTCGCGCGTCAGGTTGGTGACTGTATCGACTGAGGAGAAGGGGACAATATGCACCGCCCCGTCCAATGAACGGATGCGGACAGTCCGGATGCTGACCTTTTCCACACCGCCGGTAACGGCCGCAACTGTCACGACATCGCCCACGTTGACCGCGTTTTCCAGCTGGATGAAGACGCCGGTGATGACGTCCTGCACCAGTTTCTGTGCGCCGAAGCCCACTGCCAGACCGATGACACCGGCACCGGCGATCAGCGGCGCGATGTTGATCCCGATCTGCGACAGGGTGATCATCGTTGCCAGAATGATGAGCGTGATCGTGAAGGCATTCCGGAACAGGGCCAGAAGGGTCAGCGTGCGGTTGGTCGGCTCGGCCCCGCCAATCCCGTGGGACAGGCGGTAATCGATCCAGCCATCCACCACGGCCCAGATGACCGCCGCGATCAGCGCCATCAGCAGGGCCGAGATCAGACGCCAGAATACCATTTGTGCCGTGGCGTTCGTCAGAAGATCGGTATCCAGCCAGCCCCAACCGGAAAACGCCAGAACGATGGAGAACAGGATGAGGAAGCTGGCCGCCAGCCATGCCATCATCATCACGACCGTATTCACCCGCTTGGTCAGGGCTGGCGAAAACGCCAGCAGCAGATCGGGCAGGCGGATATGGATCATGCTGACGGAGCGCAGAAGCCGCATTCCCACCATCAGGATTGCCAGTGCGGCAAAGGTGAAGATCGTGCCCCGCAGAACGACGGTTTCGATCAGACCCGGACGGCTGATGGCGATGAACCAGGAATAGCCGATATAGGCCAGTGCCAGAACGGGCCAGATGGACCGCCATGCCCGTTGGGCGCCGTTTGCCACGGCCGATCCCGCATTGCTCTCGCCTGTCCAGCGATCCCCGCGGGCCAGGTCGAGCACAACCGATATGCGCCGTACGGCAATGATCGCCAGAATGGCTGCAACCGAGGCGATCAATGTCCGCATGGGCCGCATCGCGGTAAAGCCGAGCCAGTCCTGAACCAGCGGCAGCACGAACAGGAAGCCCTGAATTGCCACACCCGCCACAAGAATTTGCTGGCGGTAGACGATTTCCTGGGCACCCGGCGCCAGCACGCTGAGTGTCGGCTCCAGATCCGCATTGGGGCTGTTGATGGCCCGCAGAAGAACCCGGATAACCCCGAACACAAGAAAGGCATTCAGATACAGACTCTGCGCCGAGAGCATGTCATCGTCACCCGAGAACAGGAAGTTCGCCAGCAGGTATCCCGCCACCCAAGCCACCGCGATGGCGACCAGCCGCAGCACGGTCACCAGAAGCGTGGCCCGGACGCGTCGCCAGAATCCTGCCGTGGGCGGCGGTGAATTGCGTCCCGCGATATAGTTGGAACCCCGTTGCAGGGCTATGCTGATCATGATCGTGGTCACGATCGTCAACATGAGCTGCAGGGCCTCGCCGCGGAATTCACCGTTGACCAGCAGGTTCCCCAGAACACCGACGCTCTGGATCAGCTCTTGGCTGACACGGCCCATTTCCTTGACGAAATTGCTGATGAACTTGACCGAACTCTGCGCCACGCGCTGCGCGAAGGCGGGCTGTTCCAGCGCAGTCTGGTCATCTGCGGCCTGATCGCCCTGACTGGCCTGATCGGCCTGCAGTTTCTCGATCAGGGCGGCGCGTGCGGTATCGTCCTGCAGGACGTCGAGCAGGCTCTGGACTGCCTCATCCGAAGTTACGGTCGTTGCTGTGCTGGTAGCAGATTCGGTCTGTGCGACTGATGCCAAGGGCAACAGCATAAGTGCCAGCGCGGCGATTAGGGTGCGAAAAGACATGTCCTGTTGCGTCCTGCATCGTTTCAGGTGGTCACGGGTGCTGGGGCCGTGATGGCCTAGAACATGCGCCGAATTCAAGCCCCGGCAAGAACTGCCTGATGCAAGGTCGCATGATTACGGATCAAATGGAGCATATAGTCCATTTTCCGCTGAACCGGCTGTGGAAGCGCGAAAGGGTAGAAATCGTTCAGCCCCATGGAGCGGTTCATGGCATTCATGGCCGAGGCCAATGGCAGCCAGGCGGCCACCAGTGTTTCCGCATCGGGCAGGTGGTTGGCATTGCCAAAGCCTGTGCCGGAAGGGTCGATGCCGTTATGGCGCGCCGTATCCAGGCCCGCGATGATATGCAGAAGATGCGCCCAAGTTTCGGCCCAATCCTCCCACGGGTGGGCCGTGGCATAGGGCGAGATATAGGACAGCGCCCAATCCTCGGGCGGGCCATCGGCATAATGGCGCTGGAGGGCGGCACCATACGGCTGGCGGGCATCTCCGAAATAGGTGGCACATTCCTCTTCGCGACCTTCCTCGCGGACCAGCAGCTCCCAGTAGAAATGCCCGACCTCGTGCCGCAGGTGTCCTAGGAGTGTCCGGTAGGGTTCATGCATGGCCACGCGATGCGCCTCGCGCACATCATCGTCGGCTTCGGCGATGTTCAACGTGATCTCGCCGTCCATATGTCCGGTCAGGACCATTTCGGCCACGGTGCCATCCTCGGCCAACCGGTCCCCCATGAACTTGAAGTGCAGCCGCTTTCCGGATTTTGAAACACGGGGCAGGCCCAAGGCATGCAGCCGGTAGTAGAGATTGCGCTTTTCCGTTTCGATCCGCATCCAGCGGGCCAGATTCCCCTCGATCGTCAGGTCCGGGATCATGGTTGTCGCGGCGCAGCTTTCGCACAGGGCGCCGTTTCCGGCCTGCCAGTTGCAGGCAATCATTTCCCGGTTCGCACAGGGCGTCAGGTCTTCGTCCAGCGAGCGCATCTCCATAATGGAGGGATCATAGACCAGCGCGGTCTGGCAGTTCAGGCATACGGTATTGCGGAAAAATGTCTGCTGATGGCAGGCGGGACAGGAGAACAGCTTCATTTTACCCCCTGCGGTTCAATCACCCAACGGTAAATTCCACACATGGTTCCAGCTTCCTTGAAAGACGGCGCAATATCTGTTGTGAGGTCGGTGCTGTTGCGTGCAGTGATACCACGCACTCACGTAACCGTGAAAGGGGATTTCCGCCGGAAATGGCGGCGACCCGCGCTGTTACAGCAATGTTAGTTTGTGTCGTGAATGGGACAGGTTAAAGCCGCTTCATGGATATCTCGGTTCTCGTCGGCGTCACTGCGCTTCTGTTCATTGTCATTGCCCTGTCGGAGCCATTGGCGACGCGGTTGCGCCTGCCTTATTCGGTGGTTCTGGCGCTGGTCGGGGCCACGCTCGGTTCGGTCGGAATCTGGTTGCAGCAATCGGATGCCGGACTGGGCCCCGAACTGCGCGAGGCGTTGACGCTGCCGATCAAGTCATCCGTCTTCTTGACGGTTTTTCTGCCGACGCTGCTGTTCGAGGTATCTTTGGGGCTGAATGTCCGGCGTATGGCCGACGACTGGGTGCCCATCATCGTCATGGCCGTGGCCGCGGTCGTGGCGGCAACGCTGATGATCGGCTTTGCCCTGCAGCCGTTCAGCGCGATGCCGCTGGTGGGATGCCTGCTTTTGGGGTCCATCGTATCCACGACCGACCCTTCGGCGGTGGTCAGCATCTTTCGCAACGTGGCGGCGCCGCAGCGGCTGATGCGGATCGTGGAGGGGGAAAGCCTTCTGAACGATGCCGCGGCTATCGCATTGTTCAGCTTTTTCCTGACCTATGTGATGGCGGGCGTTCCGAACCCCACCTATCTGTCGGGTCTTGGCACATTCCCGTGGCTGATGGCGGGGGGGCTGATGGTCGGCCTGATCATCGGGCGCGTGGCGGTCGAGGGGATGCGCATCATTCCCGCGCATCCATTGGCGCAAATTTCGGTCAGTGTTGCCCTGCCGTATCTGACCTATCTTTTTGCCGAAGAGGTGAATGTTTCGGGTGTGGTGGCCGTGGTGGGCGCGGGGCTGATCGTCAACGTGTCCGGCCCGTCCCGTCTGTCCCCCGCTGCATGGAGCCAGCTGCGGGAATTGTGGGGGCTGCTGGCCCATTGGTCCGGCGCATTGATCTTCGTTCTGGCGGCGCTGCTGATCCCCCGTCTGATGGCCGATGTGCGGCTGCATGATATTTTTCTGGTGGCCATCGTGGCACTGGCTGCAACCGCCTCTCGGGCGGCAATCCTCTGGGGGGCGCTTCCCCTTCTGAGCCGGATGAGGCTGTCGCCACGGGTAGAGCCTCCGTACCGTGCGGCAATCCTTTGGGGGGGCTTGCGCGGGGCCGTGACACTGGCGCTGGCGCTTGCCGTAACGGAAAACGTGCTAGTTCCCGCCAACATCAAGCGCGAGATCGGTATTCTGGCCACGGGTTATGTTCTGTTCACCCTGCTGGTGCAGGGGACGACGCTGCGCCGTGTGATCCGCCGGCTTGGCCTTGCGCGGTTGTCGCCCCTTGATATGGCGCTGTCCAACCAGGTGATCGCGGTGGCGCTGCAGAACGTGCGCGAAGAGGTTGCAGGCTCTATCCGGGAATATGAACTGTCGCGTGAAATCGTGCGGTCCGAGGCCAAACGGTTCGGAGAGCGGCTGGAAAAGGCCGTGCAGCGTGCCGAGGATACCGAGGAGATTCCGGACCGGGAGCGGATTACGCTGGGGCTTGTGGCCCTTGCCGTGCGGGAACGTGAGGAGATTCTCGAATCCTTCCGCGAACAGCTGATCGCCTCGCGATTGGTAGAGCGGATGCTGGCGGAATCGGACTATCTGATCGAACGGACACGGCAGCACGGGCGGGACGGATATCGCCTTGCGGCGCGGCGCAACCTGGGGGCAGGGCGCGTGGCGCGGGCCGCTGTCCTGCTGCATAACCGTCTGCGGATTTCTGCCCCCTTGGCAAATCTGATCGCGGATCGGTTCGACATTCTGCTGAACCAGCGGACGATGCTGCGCCATCTTCACCAGTATATCGACCAGAAGGTGCGGCGCATGTATGGCCGCCGCGTGGCAGAGCTGCTGCACGAGCTGCTGAAACGCCGCGAGGAAGAAACGGAACGGGCGCTGGAAAGCCTCCACCTGCAATACCCTTTCTATACCGAGGAGATGGAGCGTCGGTATATCCGCCGTACCACGCTGCGGATGGAAGAACGCCAGTACCAGACCCTGCTGGATGACGGGCTGATCGGGCCAGAGCTGCATATGACGCTGGTTGCGGCCATCAAACGCCAACGGCTGAAGACAGAGGTGCGGCCAAAGCTGGATCTGGCCGTCCATAAACATGAGCTGGTCCGCCAGTTCCCGCTGTTTTCCGCCATGGACGAGGAACAGCGCAAGGCGCTGACCCGCGCGATGGTCACGCTTTATGCCGGGCCGGGAGAGATCATGGTGCGCCGGGGCGATCCGCCGCGCCGGGTGTTCTTCATCGCATCGGGCGCGGTGGAGTCCGACATTGCGGGGGAAAAGCGCCGTCTGGGGCGGGGCGATATGTTCGGCCAGCTGTCAATGCTGATGAAACGGTCACGTCAGGCGCAGGTTACATCCATCGCCTATTCCACGTTTCTGGCGCTGGACGAGCAGAAATTCCGCGATTTGCTGGCCAAGAACCGTAAACTGCAGGATGCGGTTGTCGAAAGTGCGCGGGCGCGCGGGGTGGAGCTGGATATGGACCTGCTGCCACCCCTGACCCCCTGATCAGCTCCGGATACCCGAGAACTGCGCCTGCCAGTCGGCGCTGTTTTCATCCGTGATCTTGGTGAACAGAACCTCCGGCACGCTGAAAGCGTGTCCGGCGGGCAGGGTGGCGAGCGCCGCCGCCACATCCTCGGGCCATGCCCAGTCATCCGAACCCATGGCTGTCATCATTGCCTGCGCCGCATCGGGAATGAACGGGCGGGAAATGACGGCATAAAGGCGGATCAGGTTCAGCGCGAGGCGGACCATGGCCTGTGCCTGTTCCGGATCGGTCTTGATTACGGTCCAGGGGGCGGCCGATTGCAGGTATTCATTGCCTGCCACCCAGATCGCGCGCAGTTCATTGGCTGATTTGCGGACCTCCATCGCCTGCATGTGGCCTTCATAGGCCCGCAGGCGGGTGGTCAGCTCGGCAATCAGCTCCTGTTCACGCGGGCCGTAGGAACCGCCTTCCGGAACAACCTCACCGAATTTCGCGCGGCAGAACTTGGTGACACGGCTGACAAGGTTGCCCAGCACATCCGCCAGATCCTTGTTCACCGACCCCTGGAAGTTGTCCCAGGTGAATTCGGCATCCGAGGATTCCGGTGCATGCGACAGCAGCCACCAGCGCCAGTAATCCGACGGCAGGATCGACAGCGCCTGATCCATGAAGATCCCGCGCCCCTGCGAGGTGGAGAACTGCCCGCCATCATAGTTCAGATAGTTGAACGATTTGATGTAATCGACCATCTTCCACGGTTCTGCGGCCCCCATCAGCGTGGCGGGGAACGACAGGGTATGGAAGGGGACGTTGTCCTTGCCCATGAACTGCAGGTAGGTCACATCCCCGGCGCCCTTGTCGGTACGCCACCAGCGCTCCCACTCGGCCTCGGTCTTGCCGTTGGCTTCGGCCCATTCGGCTGCACAGGCGATGTATTCCACGGGCGCGTCGAACCAGACGTAGAAGACCTTGCCCTCCATTCCGGGCCAGTCCGCCTCACCCTTTTTGACGGGCACGCCCCAGTTCAGATCGCGGGTGATGCCGCGATCCTGCAGGCCGTCGCCGTCGGTCAGCCATTTCTTGGCGATGGAGGTGGTCAGGACGGGCCAATCCGTCTTGGAGGCGATCCAGTCGGCAATCTGTCCCTTGAGCGCGGATTGGCGAAGATAGAGGTGTTTGGTTTCACGAACCTCAAGACGGGTGGACCCGGAGATGGCGGAACGCGGATCGATCAGATCGGTCGGGTCCAGCTGCTTGGTGCAGTTCTCGCATTGATCGCCGCGCGCCTTGTCATAGCCGCAGTTCGGGCAGGTGCCTTCGATGTAGCGGTCGGGCAGGAAACGTCCGTCATCAATGGAATAGACCTGCTTTTCGGACACTTCCTGAATGTAGCCGTTATCGGCCAGAACGCCGGCGAAATGCTGGGTCAACGCGCGGTTCTGCACGCTGGAGGACCGGCCGAAATGATCGAACGACAAACCGAAGCCGCGGGCGATTCCGGCCTGCACCTCGTGCATTTCGGCGCAATAGTCGGCCACGGGCTTGCCTGCCTTGGCCGCCGCCAGCTCTGCCGGGGTGCCATGTTCATCAGTGGCGCAAAGGAACAGGACCTCATGGCCGCGTCCGCGCAGATAACGTGCAATCAGGTCTGCGGGCAGCTGGCTTCCCACCAGATTGCCCAGATGCTTGATCCCGTTGATGTAGGGAAGTGCGGAGGTGATCAGATAGCGTGCCATGCCAGCGCCTTTTATCGGGTTTGAACGTGGGTGTAGCGGTTGATGCGCCAAGCCTCAAGCAGGCTTGCCAATCGGTCACCAAAGGCTAGGGTTCGCTTCGAACAGGAAAGGCCGGACATGAAACAGATACCTCTTGGGCACACCGGATTGTCGGTGTCGGAACTTTGCCTCGGAACAATGACCTGGGGGTCCCAGAACACCGAGAGCGAAGGGCATGAACAGATCGCGATGGCGCTGGACCACGGCGTGAACTTTCTCGATACCGCCGAGATGTATCCCGTGGCGCCGGCCCTGCCCGAAACGGTGGGGCACACCGAGGCGATCATCGGGTCATGGCTGGCGGCAAAGGGTGGCCGAGACAGGATGATCATCGCGACGAAGGTTTCGGGCGCGGGCAGCGTGGCGGCCGAAGGGGCGCCGATCAGCCCTGAACGGATGCGTCAGGCGGTGGACGATTCCCTGCGCCGTCTGGGCACGGATTATATCGATCTGTACCAGATGCACTGGCCGAACCGCGGCACCTACCACTTCCGCAAGAACTGGGGATTTGAACCGCGTTCGGACAAGGCGGCGGTCGAGGCGGACATGATGGCGATCCTGGAAGAGGCCGGTCGGCTTCGGGATGCCGGCAAGGTGCGCCATTTCGGCCTGTCCAATGATAGCGTCTGGGGGGCTGCCGGCTGGTTGCGGATGGCCGAGGCCAACAATCTGCCACGCATGATGACCGTACAGAACGAATATTCGTTGCTGTGCCGCCATTTCGATACCGACTGGGCAGAATTTGCGGCCATGGAAAACATGCCTCTGCTGGGGTATTCGCCCTTGGCAACCGGACTGCTGACCGGAAAATACGCGGGCGATGTCGTACCTGCGGGATCGCGCCGCGAACGCAGTGCCGAATTGGGGGGGCGGATCTCTCCCTTCGTGTTCGAAGCGGTCGCAGGCTATCTGGGCATCGCGAAAACCCATGGGCTGGATCCGTCGCAGATGGCACTTGCCTTCTATCGCTCGCGTCCGTTCCCCTGCGTGCCGATCATCGGGGCCACCAACCTCAATCAGCTGAAAACGGCGCTGACGTCGGTCAACGTGACCCTGTCGGACGAGGTTCTGGCCGAAATCGATCAGGCGCATCGCGCTTGGCCGGCACCCTTCTGATGCGCCGCGCCGCATTGGTGGCCGTTGTTGCGCTGGCGTCCTGCGCCCGCGCACCCGCACCGCCCGAACCGTCGGTGTTTCGCGATCGAACCGCCCCCATCTGGTCCAACGCCACATTCGATACTGCCGATCTGGCGGGAACGTGGAAGCAGGTCGGGGGCTTTGGCGCGGACTGTGTGCCGGGATCGCTGACATTCAGCCCCGGGGCGGTCAAGGGGCAGTTGTGCCTTGATGGAGCAGAGCGGGAGTTTGCGGGGACCTATGCTGTAACGGGCCCTGCGCGGCTGCAGCCTGCGGGCGCGGCCGAACCCTGGTGGATCCTGTGGATCGATTATGACCGGCGGAGCATGGCCATCGGCACGCCATCGGGAAATTTCGGCTTTGTACTGGACCGGACAGGGGGAATCCCGCCGGACCGGCTGAAGGCTGCGCGGGAAATTTTTGACTGGAATAGCTATGACTTAGCGCGGTTTCGCAGCTGGTAGCCGATTTTTTGCGACGGAACGGCGGGGGGCGCGCGTTTACTCTTTCGGAAGGCGGTTACAACTGCCCCAAACAGGAGTAATACCATGACGAAATTTCTGACCGGACTGACTCTTGCCGCGATCACGGCAGCAGGGCTGTCGACAGCGTTTGCCCAAGAGGCCCCCGAAGGCCAGCCGCGCCCCCCGCATGCGCAAAAAGAAGGCGCCGGTCACCGTCCGATGATGATGCCCGACTTTGACCAGTTGGACACCAACGGTGACGGCGCCGTGACGCAGGACGAACTGAATGCGCTGCGTGCTGACCGTGCCGCGAAACTGGATGCCAATAACGACGGCAAGCTGAGCGTGGACGAACTGGCCAATGCCGATGCGGAACGCCAGATGGAGCGTGCCAAGCATCGTGCCGAGAGAATGGTCGAACAGCTGGATACGGACGGTGACGGACTTCTGTCGGTGACAGAGCTGGCGACCCCGCCCGAAGGCCCGGATGCGCGGATGATGAAGCGCCTGGATACCGATCAGGACGGATCGTTGAGCCGCGAGGAGTTGAGCAAGGCCCATGACATGATGCGTCAGCATCGTGGTCCTGCACCCGAGGGCGATAACTAAGGCGTGTTGCCCGCCGTGGTCCTCGTGACTGCGGCGGGCAGATGCATTACAGCGGCGTATGCTTATGCCATTGGACCAGATGACGGACGTGACGGATGATGCGCTGCTGATTCTCTATGCGAATGGGGACAAGGCGGCAGCTCGGGCGTTGACGTTGCGATTGACACCACGTGTGCTGGGATTTGCCGCCCGCGTGCTGTCCGACAGGGCCGAGGCCGAGGATGTCGCGCAGGAGGCCATGGTCCGTTTGTGGCGCATGGCGCCCGAGTGGCGGCAGGGAGAGGCCAAGCTGACAACCTGGCTGTACCGTGTCACTGCGAACCTGTGTACCGACCGGCTGCGCAAGCGGCGTAAATCGGTTACCCTGGATGATGCGCCCGAGATAGAGGACGCAGCACCATCGGTGGAGCAGGCGATGATGGCGGGCGACAGGATGCGCGCGCTGGATGCCGCCCTTGCCGGTTTGCCTGAGCGCCAGCGCCAGGCTGTGGTACTGCGCCATATCGAAGGGCTGGGGAATGACGAGATTGCTGGTATCATGGATATCGGTGTTGAAGCGGTCGAAAGTCTGACCGCGCGGGGGAAGCGGGCCTTGGCCGCGCTTCTTTCAGGCCAGCGACAGCAATTGGGATTCGAGGAGGGCTGATAATGCATACCGATCTGAACGATCTTTTTGCCGAAGCGCGACGCACGCCTTCCGAGCCGTCCCCGGATCTGCTGGCGCGTATTATGGCCGATGCCGAAGACAATATGGCCCGACCTGTCACGGCCCCTCCGGCGCCTGTGCGATCGCCCTGGCGGTTCCTTGGCTGGTTGCTGGGGGTATCCGGGGCATCTGCCGGCATGGCCAGTGCAGCGATTGCCGGTGTGTGGGTCGGGTTTTCCCAACCGGACACGGTTTCCCGCGTTACGGCCGCTTATTGGGCCGTCACTTCGGTCGAGGTAATTCCGACCTATGATTTTCTAACGGACGAGACACAATGATACTCCGACTGCATTCCCGCACCCTTCGTATCGCGCTTGCTGTATCGGTCGCCCTTAACCTGGCAGTGGCTGGTATTGTGGCAGGGGCGGTGCTCCGGGATCCGCCGCGGCGTGACGGGGAGCGCAGTTTCGTCTTTGGCCCCTTTGATGCCGCGCTGAGCGTTGATGACCGACGCGCAATCCGCAACGCGTTCCGGGCGCAGAAGCCGGAATTGCGGACGGCGATGACGGATATGCAGAAAGAGATGGAGCAGATCTCGGCGATCCTGCGTACGGAACCTTATGATGCGGCAGCCATCGACAAGATATTTGCACGGCAGCAGGCGCGGGGTGCCTGGATCATGGGGCAGGGCCAGCGACTGCTGTCGGAACGGCTGGCGGCCATGACCCCCGAAGAACGTGCGGACTTTGCCGACCGGTTGGAGGCTGGACGGAAACAGCCGGCGCCGCCCCCCCGTCGTTGATCCCGCCCCGAGGCAGGGCGGCCTCAGGCCGAGCGGGCCGCCCATTCCGGCGCGGCCGATCCGACCGTAACCTGGTTGCGCCCCGCTGCCTTTGATTGCAGCAGGGCGTGATCGGCGCGGTCCACGGTATCCATTACAGGCTCGGTCCCCATGCGTCCGCGTGTGGCAAGGCCGATGGAGATCGTCACGCACAAATCCTCTCCCGAAGGGATCGTGACCGGCGTTCCAGCCACCTCGCGGCACAGCCGCTCGGCAATGTCCAGGGCAGCAGCCAGTTTCATGTCGGGCAGGGCGATCAGAAATTCCTCACCGCCGATCCGTGCCACCAGATCGCCGGGGCGCAATTGTGCAGCAAGGCGTGCGGCGACTTCGGAAAGGACGACATCGCCCGCGGCATGGCCCCAGCGGTCATTCACCGATTTGAAACGGTCAAGATCGATCAGCAGAATGGCGAGATCGGCCTGCGCCATCGTCTGCAGGCGGGGCATGGCAAAGCGGCGGTTGTGCAATCCGGTCAGGGGATCGACCATGGCCATGCGCAGCCCCTGCGCCACAGAGGCGCGGCGGCCATCCATTGCCCGTTTGCCCTGCATCATCGTGCCAAGGCGCAAGGCCAGTTCATCCGGGGCCAATGGTGTGGTCACAACCTCATCCGCGCCCAGATCCCATGCCATGGCCGCCGCATCGGGACGCAGGGCATGCCCGACGATACAGACATGCGCATGGCGGGTCGCGGCGCGTGACCGCAGGTCGGACATCAACCGAAGGCCGCCACCAAGACCGCCCAGATCGGCATCGATGACATAGACATCGGGGGAATTCTCGGAATCGCTCAGGACCTCTTCACGCGACATGACGCAGATCGTATCGCGGATATGGTCCCGCAGGTCGGCACGCAGGCGCGAAACGCAATCGGACGGATTTCCGATCAGCGCCACGCACCCCGGACGTTCGAATGCCGGTGCATCCTCGGCCAGGCCCGACGGGGCGGGGCCCGCCTCGTCTGCGGCGGCATTCTGGCGCAAGATTGCCCGCAGGCGTGCGGCCAACAGGGCATCATCAACGGGTTTCTGCATATAATCGATCGCACCGGCCTTCAGTACCGTGATGCGAAGGGACGGGTCCGTCCCGGCGGAAAGGACGATCGTGGGAATGTCGCGCAGACGCGGATCCCTGCGCAGGGTGCGTAGATCTTCAACCGGATCGGGGGTGTCTATCAGGATGGCACCCAGCTTTTCTTGCCGTGCGGCGGGTAGTGCATCCTCCACCCGTTCGACCAGCATCGGAACATAACAGCTGGCGATCAGGCGCAGGTTCGTGCAGGTGCGGCTGCTGGCAACCGGGTCGATGACTAGAATACGTCCGTTCATGATCGCCCCCTGTTGGATGTTGCCTTATCGTTATTACCTTGGCCGGAAATTGGTTAAGAAATCATTTCTGCTCATCCTTCTCTTGCATCTGCCCCCTCACTTGGACGTTATTAAGCATGACATCACAAACTCCTCTCCCCTCGATCGAGAGTGCCGAAGCACTTGCCCTCGAAGCGCTCATGTGGCTTGCGGGGCAGCCCGAATTACTCCCCGATTTCATGGCCCAGACAGGGGCAGGCGTGGACAGCCTGCGCGACGCGGCGGCCGATCCCAGCTTTCTGGGGGCCGTGCTGGATTTCCTGCTGTCCGAGGATGAGCGGGTGATCGCATTCTGCGATAATAACCGCCGTGCCTATACCGAACCGATGCAGGCCCGGGCGGTTCTGCCGGGCGGCAACCTGCCGCATTGGACATGAAATGATTCGGGGAATCATCTTCGACAAGGACGGGACACTGTTCGATTTCCACCAGAGCTGGGGGGTATGGGCAGCGGGGTTTCTGGCCACGCTCAGCCCTGATTCTGCCGTGCAGGCCCATCTGGCACGGGTGATCGGCTATGATCCTGCCACGGCCCGTTTCGCCTCCGATAGCCCTGTCATTGCCGGAACGCCGGATGACATCACCGATGTGCTGATCGCGCATCTGCCCGAATGGACGCGGGCCGATCTGGTTGCCTGCATGAACGAAGAGGCCGCTCGTGCGCCGATGGTACCTGCCGTACCACTTCTGCCATTGTTAGACAGATTGCGCGAAAGGGGCCTTGTTCTGGGAGTGGCCACGAACGATTCCGAGCAGCCTGCCCGCGTTCATCTGGAAACGCATGGCATTGCCGATCATTTCGCCTTTGTGGCCGGATCGGACAGCGGTTTCGGGGGGAAACCTGCGGCAGGGCAGCTTCATGCCTTCTGCCGGCATACGGGGTTTGACCCTGCCGAGGTCATCATGGTTGGCGATAGTACCCATGATCTGGCCGCCGCCCGCGCGGCAGGCATGATTTCGGTGGGTGTCCTGACAGGGCCTGCCATGCGTGCAGACCTTCAGCCGCTGGCGGATGCGGTTCTGACGGACATCGGCGCCTTGCCGGAATGGATCGAAAAATTACAGTCTCCGGATGCATAAGATTTATATCGTCAGAACGAAATAACTGCATTAGGTTATATGATAAGCTGCGCTGCGAGGTGGGGGAGCCTTGCGGTGCGGCGTTATAGGAAGGAGCTTTCTATGTCGGACCATAGCCGGGCCGTTTTTCCGCCCGCCAAGGATTTCGTGGCCCATGCGTTGATCGATGCCGATGACTATACGCGGCTTTATACCCAATCGATTACCGACCCTGACGGTTTCTGGGGGCATGAGGGCCGGAGCCTTGACTGGATTACCCCGTTCACCAAGGTGAAGAACACCGATCAGACCCATGGTCAGGTCAATATCCGCTGGTTCGAGGATGGCGTATTGAATGCCTCCGTCAATTGTATCGACCGGCATCTTCCAGCCCGCGCCGCGCAGACCGCCATCATCTGGGAGCCGGATGATCCGGCCGCCCCTGCGTTGCACATCACCTATGCCGAACTTTCGGAAAAGGTGAACCGTTTTGCCAATGTGCTGCTGAGCCAGGGGATCATGCGGGGCGACCGTGTGGTGATCTATCTGCCCATGATTCCCGAGGCCGCCTATGCGATGCTGGCCTGCGCGCGGATCGGGGCCATCCATTCGGTGGTTTTTGCGGGGTTCTCTCCCGACAGCCTTGCCAACCGCATCAATGATTGCGGAGCCAAACTGGTCATCACCGCAGATACGGCCCCGCGGGGCGGCAAACGAACGGCGTTGAAATCAAACACCGACGCCGCCTTGTTGCGCTGTTCGGAAAAGGTGCGCTGCCTGGTGGTCAAGCACACGGGGGACCAGATCACCTGGATCGAGGGTCGTGACGTGGACGTAAAGGCGATGATGGCCACCGTCGCGCCCGAATGCCCGCCGCGCCCGATGGGGGCCGAGGATCCGCTGTTCATTCTCTATACCTCCGGTTCTACCGGGCGCCCCAAGGGCGTGGTGCATACGACCGGCGGTTACCTGCTGTATTCCGCAATGACGCACCGGTTGGTTTTCGATTACCACGAGGGGGATATCTACTGGTGTACCGCCGATGTCGGCTGGGTCACGGGGCATAGCTATATCGTTTACGGCCCCCTGGTGAATGGCGCAACGACGCTGATGTTCGAGGGTACGCCAACCTATCCCGATGCCGGACGGTTCTGGGATGTGGTGCAGAAGCACAAGGTGACCCAGTTCTATACCGCGCCCACGGCCATCCGCGCCCTGGTCGGGCAAGGAGAGGAATGGCCCGCGAAATACGATCTCTCCACCCTGAAGGTGCTGGGAACGGTCGGGGAACCGATCAACCCCGAGGCATGGTCATGGTTCAATACCCATATCGGCAAAGGCAAGTGCCCGATCGTCGATACGTTCTGGCAGACCGAAACGGGCGGCCATATGCTGACCCCGCTGCCCGGTGCCACCGCCACCAAACCCGGTTCTGCCACCAAGCCGTTTTTCGGGGTGAAGCCCGTCGTGCTGGATCCGACCACGGGGGTGGAACTGGAGGGAGAGACCGAGGGCGTTCTGGCGATTGCCGATAGCTGGCCGGGCCAGATGCGCACCCTCTGGGGGGATCATGAACGGTTCGAGGATGCCTATTTCAGCCAGTACAAAGGGTATTATTTCACCGGTGACGGATGCCGCAGGGATGCCGACGGGGATTACTGGATCACGGGCCGCGTCGATGATGTGCTGAACGTGTCCGGCCACCGCATGGGCACAGCCGAAGTTGAATCCGCGCTGGTGGCCCATCCCGATGTGGCCGAGGCGGCGGTTGTCGGCTTTCCCCATGATATCAAGGGGCAGGGGATCTATGCCTATGTCACCCTGATGAACAACGTCACCCCGTCGGACAAACTGCTGGATGATCTGCGGGCCTGGGTGCGCCGTGAAATCGGCCCGATTGCCACGCCCGATCATCTGCAATGGGCGCCGGGCCTGCCAAAGACCCGTTCAGGCAAGATTATGCGCCGTATTCTGCGCAAGATCGCCGAGGATGATTTCGGGGCTTTGGGGGATACCTCCACGCTGGCCGATCCGGCTGTGGTGGATGACCTGATCGAACATCGCAAGAACCGCGCCGACGCGTAGGAATTGCGGTCACGCGCGCCGCCCCGGTGGCGCGCGCAAGGGCATCGGTTTTGCGGCTTGGGAGGGCTGCGGCCGATGAAGGAGGAGGCCACACCATGTGGCCCGATATCAACGAGGGATCCGGACGTGGCCACACGGGCTTCCCCGTTGGTCTGCGTCCTGTAACAGGGAGGTTGAATAACATGGTAAACATGGCTGACCAGCAGGATCATGCGCGATCCCGTCCCATGACCCGAGAGGAGAAGAAGGTCATCCTTGCCTCTTCTGCGGGGACCATCTTCGAATGGTATGATTTCTATCTCTATGGCTCGCTGGCCGCGATTATCGGCGCGCAATTTTTCACCGCCTTTCCCGAAGCCACGCGCAATGTGTTTGCGCTGCTGGCCTTTGCCGCCGGGTTTCTGGTGCGGCCTTTCGGTGCGCTTGTGTTCGGATCGATCGGTGATCTGGTCGGGCGTAAATATACCTTCCTCATCACGATCCTGATCATGGGGTTCTCCACCTTTCTGGTGGGTCTGCTGCCCGGCTATACCAGCTGGGGGATCGTGGCCCCGATCATCCTGATCGCGCTGCGCATGCTTCAGGGCTTGGCCTTGGGCGGAGAATATGGCGGGGCTGCGGTCTATGTGGCCGAACATGCCCCGCGCAACCGTCGCGGCTATTATACGGCGTTTATCCAGACAACAGCCACCTTGGGTCTGCTGCTGTCGCTGATCGTGATTCTACTGGTGCAGAGCTATGTGAACGGAAATTACCCCTCGCAGCCGCTGCTGGATCTGGCCGGTAATCCTGTTCTGCTGGCAGATGGCACACCGCAGATGATCTCGGCGTTCAACGCATGGGGATGGCGTATTCCGTTCCTTGGTTCTTCGGTTCTGCTGGCAATATCGCTTTATATCCGTCTGCAGATGGAGGAATCGCCCGCCTTCAAGAAGATGAAAAGCGAGGGCCGTGCTTCCAAGGCCCCGATGCGCGAGGCGTTCGGCAACTGGAAAAACGGTCGCATTGCCCTGATCGCCCTTCTGGGCCTGACTGCCGGGCAGGCCGTAGTTTGGTACTCGGGGCAGTTCTACGCGCTGTTCTTTGTGCAGAACGTGGTAAAGATCGACAGCTTCAGCGCCAATGTGTTCATCGCATGGGCCCTGATCTTGGGTACCGGTGGGTTCCTGTTCTTTGGCGGATTGTCGGACCGGATCGGCCGCAAGCCCATCATTCTGACAGGCTGCCTTTTGGCGGCGCTTACATATTTCCCGGTGTTCAAGGGGATTACGCATATCGCGAACCCCGCACTCTACGCAGCGCAGCAAGTACCGGTTGTGGTCACGCATGTGCCGGATGATTGCTCGTTCCAGTTCAACCCGACGGGTACGGTGAAATTCACCTCATCCTGCGATATCGCCAAGGCTGCGCTCGCCAAGGCATCGGTCAATTATACATCCGCCGATGGGGCGGCTGTGGGGCCAGCCACGGTCCATGTCGGGGATTCGGTGATACCGTCCTATGATGCCTCGGCCCTGGCAGGTCCGGAGCTGGCGGCAGAAAAGGCACGCTTTGAGGCAGCGCTTGCAACGGCACTGACGGATGCCGGCTATCCCACCAATGCGGCGCAGAACGGCAGCATCGCCAAGGCCGAACATTTCTTCGATATCTTCACCCCGCAGAAGCTGACGCTGGTCGTGATCCTGACCTATCTGATCCTGCTGGTCACGATGGTGTACGGGCCGATTGCCGCAATGCTGGTAGAGCTGTTTCCAACACGCATCCGCTATTCGGGCCTGTCGCTGCCCTATCATATCGGCAACGGATGGTTCGGGGGGCTGCTGCCTGCAACAGCCTTTGCGATTTCGGCACAAACCGGCAATATCTATGCGGGTCTGTGGTATGCGATCGTGGTGGCGGTCATGACGGTCGTGATCGGGACGCTGTTTGTACCCGGCGGAACGCATAAGAAGGATATCTTTGCCGACGACGACCAACCCGTTAAGCGCTGAACGGATCGTCGGGATATCCGACGCCGGTCAGATACAGCCCGTCCGGCGGGCAGACCGGGCCACAAGCGGCCCGGTTTCTTGCGGCCAATGCCTCGGCAACACGGTCGGGCTGCCAGCTGCCAGCGCCCACACGTTCCAATGTCCCGACGATGGAGCGGACCTGATTATGCAGGAAGCTGCGCGCCCGGAGGGTAAAGCGGAATTCCGCCCCACCTTCGATAGGGACCTCCGACACCAGAATCTCGTCCAGTGTTTTGACCGGAGAGGCGGCCTGGCACATCGTTGACCGGAATGTCGTGAAATCATGATGGCCCACCAGATGTGCGGCCCCCGCACGCAGGGCATCCAGTGACAGGGGATGCGCAACACGCCAGACCAGCCCGCGATCGTGGGTAAGGGGGGCGCGTCGGGCCTGCAGGCGGAACAGGTACTGCCGTTCCTGCGCCGAAAACCTTGCATGGAAATCGTCGGCCACGCGCGCGCAGGCGGTGATGGCGACAGGCGCCGGCTTCAGGTGGTGGTTCAGCGCGCCTGCCAGCTTGAACGGATCCCATTCGCGCGGCAGATCGCAATGCGCGACCTGGCCTGTAGCATGGACCCCCGCATCGGTACGGCCTGCGGCGGCAATGGTATGGGGACCGGGTTCCAACCGTGCCAAGGCCGCCTCGATCGCAGCCTGAACCGATGCCTGCCCGTCGGCCTGCCTTTGCCAGCCGCAGAACGGCCCGCCGTGATAATCAACTTTCAGCGCATATCTGGGCATGATTGCGGAGGTAGCACCGTTGCCGCGCCCTACACAAGGGCGGCGATCTGCCCTACATTCAACAAAGATTGCCGGAGGATGGCGTGGCCCTATCAACCCTGACCGATACCATGACCCGCCGCGTGGAAGGCACCGTTGCCAGCGTAGGCGGGCTTTTTTCCGATCCTGTCATCCGGCTGGGGGTTACGGGTCTTTCGCGCGCGGGCAAGACCGTGTTCATCACGGGGCTGGTGGCCAACCTGCTGGACCGGGCACGAATGCCCCAGCTGAAGGCCAATGACCGGATCGAGAGCGTCTTTTTGCAGCCGCAGCCGGATATGACGCTGCCCCGCTTCGAATACGAGCAGCACCTCGCTGCCATGACGGGGGATGACCCGCGCTGGCCTGCCTCCACCCGCCATATATCCGAATTGCGGCTATCGTTCCGCGTGCGTCCGACGGGGCTGTTTTCCGGCCTGCAGGGCATGCAGACCGTGCATCTGGACATCATCGACTATCCCGGGGAATGGCTGCTGGATCTTGCCCTGCTGGAGCGGAGCTACGAGGAATGGTCCGATGCCACCTTTGCCCGTATCGCCAAGCGCCCGCAGGCACGTGATTTTCTGGCGACGGCCCGGGCCGAGGATGGATCCCTGCCCTTGGATGAGCCGCGCGCACAGGCGCTTGCCGCCAGTTTTACCGATTATCTGAACACCGCGCGCGAGGACGGGTATTCCGACTGCACGCCGGGGCGGTTCCTGTTGCCCGGTGATCTGGCCGGATCGCCGGTGCTGACATTCGCCCCGATGCCAAGGCCGTCAGCTGCGCCGCGTGGCAGCCTGTGGCACGAGATGGCCCGGCGGTACGAGGCATATAAGGACAAGGTCGTCCGCCCGTTCTTTCGTAACCACTTCAGCCGGATCGACAGGCAGGTGGTGCTGGTGGATGCCTTGGGGGCAATCCACTCCGGCCCGCAGGCGCTGGAGGATCTGCGTCGGACGATGGCCGATATCCTGACCGCCTTCCGTCCGGGGGCGAACAGTTTCCTGTCGCAGATCCTGATGGGCAAGCGGGTGGAACGTATCCTGTTTGCCGCAACAAAGGCCGACCATCTGCATCACACCCAGCATGGCAGCCTGACATCCATCATGGAGGCGCTGCTGCGTGATGCCCGTGATCGTGCCGCCTTTGCCGGCGCGCGGACCGAGGCGATGTCACTGGCCAGCCTGCGGGCCACGGTAGAAGAAACCGTAAGCCGCCACGGCGAAAGCGTGGAGGCCGTTCGGGGCCGTCTGGCCGATGGCCGTCAGGTGGCGATGTATCCGGGGGAATTGCCCTCGGATCCGGCACGCCTGCTGTCCCCGGCCCGGGACGGGGCCGAAAAATGGCTGGACGCGGATTTTGCATTGATGGGATTTGCACCATCCCGCGTGAACCTGCGCCCGGGGGAAGGGCCGCCGCATATCCGTCTGGATCGTGCCGCACAGTTCCTGATCGGAGATCGCCTGTGAAAAAGCCGCTTGTTGTTGACTGGACCGAGGCCGCCGACCCCGCCGCAGCCCCCGCCGTCCCTGACCTGCCCGAAGAAGGGGCGCTGCACATGGCCGTGCGGGCAGGGGCCAAGCCACGGTCGCGGTTGTGGCGATTCTCTTTGTGGGCATTCGGTGCTGCGGGAAGTTTCGTGCTGTCGGTGGCGGCCTATGATTTCGTAACCACGCTTCTGGACCGGAACACGGTGCTAGGCTTGATCGGCTTTACCCTGATCTCGCTTGCGGTGCTGGCGGCCCTTCTGTTGGCGGGGCGGGAGGCGTTGGCCTATCTGCGGCTGGGGCGGTTGGATCATCTGCGTGTGGCGGCCGAAAAGGCGCGGGAGGCGGCGGACGTCAAGCAGGCCCGCCACACGGTCAAGGGAATCGAGGGGCTTTATGCCACGCGCCCGGAGCTCAAATGGTCGCTGGCCCGACTGCGGGAGCGGCAGGACGAGACCTTTGACGCCGATGCACTGCTGGACATGACGGAAACCGA
Source organism: Falsirhodobacter sp. alg1 (assembly GCF_000739715.2). Classification (GTDB taxonomy): domain Bacteria; phylum Pseudomonadota; class Alphaproteobacteria; order Rhodobacterales; family Rhodobacteraceae; genus Falsirhodobacter. The sequence continues at coordinate 609,415 of NZ_BBJC02000001.1, forward strand.
ACTGCTGGTGCCACTGGATGATCAGGCCCGACGGGAGATCGAGCGCGCAGCACGGCAGGTGGCCGTGGCCACGGCCCTCATTCCCCTTGCGCTGGCCGATGTGGCAACCGCGCTTTTCGCCAACCTGCGAATGGTGCGGCGCATTGCCGAGATCTATGGCGGGAGTGCAGGCCATGTGGGCAGCCTGAAGCTGATGACGCGGGTATTTTCCTATCTGGTGGCAACCGGTGCCTTGGCCGTCACGGACGATCTGGTGCATTCCGTGGCTGGGGGCGGGCTGTTGTCGCGCGTGTCGCGCCGTTTTGGCGAAGGGATGATCAACGCGGCGCTAACCGCCCGGATCGGCGTGGCGGCAATGGAACTGAGCCGACCGATGGCATTCTATACCGCGCCGCGGCCCAAAATTCCGAACCTTCTGTCGCGCGCACTGACCGGATTGTGGGAGCGGGAGGCCGAGGCCCCCCGCCAATGATCAGCTTGCAGCCAGTTTGAACTGGTAGGTGGCCGGTACGAAACGGAACCCGTCTTCGGTTTCTGCGACATAGCCGACAGAGGGGAAGGGCATGTGGTAGCCGATGAACGGAATCTTCTCTTCCGAGAGCATCGCAAGTACCTTCTGGCGGGTGGCAATTGCAGTCGGCTTGTCCATGTCGAAGCGGACTTCCCATTCCGGACGGGCCAGGGACCAGACGTAATGGTTGGTCATGTCGGCCGCCACCAGAAGGGTGTTGCCCTCATCATTGGTCAGCATGAACATCAGCATGCCGGGTGTATGGCCGAATGCCTCGATGGCCTTGATGCCCGGAACCACCTCGTCATCGCCTGAAATCAGGCGGAAGTCATCCATGAACGGGCGCACTTTCGACTCGAAGGTCTCATTGCCGGATTGTGCCCAGTAATCCATTTCCACCTGGCCTGTCACCAGCTTGGCATTGGGAAAGGTCAGCGTTCCATCCGCCGACATGCCGCCGATATGGTCACCGTGCATATGGGTGATGACCAGCGTGGTGATCGCATCGGGCGCGATGCCGGCCGAGGCAAGGGCTGCCAGAATGCTGTCCGGATTGACGCTTGTATCGAACAGGATGACCTCGTCCCCGACCTCGATCACAACGGGGGCGTAGTTGTTGAACGACCGGTCGGCGGGGATGAAGTTCTCTTCGGACAGCTCGTTGAAATCCTCCGCCGATGCATTCAGGCCGAATGTCTTCTGCGGTTCGGTGCCTGCGCCTTCGCCGCCCAGCAGGACATTGATCGTCATATTTCCGAATTCGATGCGATGGGACAGACGCGGTGTGTCTTCTGCCGCCGGGGCGGTTTGTGCGGAGGCAGCAAGAGGGGCGAGTGTGGCCAGCGGCAGCGCTGCACCCGAGGCCAGTGCCATACGGCGGGTCATTGTCATCGTTGATCTCCGGTTGAAGGTTCCATGCACAATTAGGTCATTCCCACCACGGGTCTATAGCTGCGATATCATCATCGGACCAACCGAAGTGGTGGGCAAGTTCATGCACCATGATATGGCTGACCAGTTCACGTAAAGTGACGTTCCCGCGGTCGCACCATTCATCTAGGATCGGACGTCGGAACAACCGGATGACATCGGGGCCCATCGGCTGGTCCATCACCGACTTCTGCGTCAGGGGAATTCCTTCGTACAGACCCGTCAGCGCAAACGAATCATGGATGTCCATTTCCGCCATCAGCGCCTCGTCCGGAAAATCCTCCACGATCAGGACAATGGTCGCGGCTGCGCCCTGCCAGGGCTGCGGCAGGTCGGCAACTGTCTGGTAAGCAAGCTTTTCTAATGTAGCAAGGTCGGGTGCGATGTGATCCATGGGCCCCATCATACCGCCACATCCGAACGCTGTTCAAACGCTTGTCGCAACGCAGGGAAGGGTTTAGCTGGAATGTAAGACATCACAAGGGAACGGCATGGAACCGACGGATATCTTCATCATCGGCGGCGGCGTGAACGGCACGGGGATTGCCCGCGATGCGGCAGGGCGCGGCCTATCGGTCGTCCTGGCCGAGCGCGGCGATTTGGCGCAGGCAACATCATCCGCTTCGACCAAATTGTTCCATGGCGGCCTGCGCTATCTGGAATATTTCGATATCCACCTTGTCCGGGAGGCGCTGCGCGAACGCGAAACCCTGCTGGTGGCAATGCCGCATATCAGCTGGCCCATGCGGTTCGTGCTGCCGTGGCATCAGGACATGCGTTTCGAAAGCGAAACGCCCGCTTCACGCCTGTTGGCACGGGTCATGCCATGGATGAAGGGGCAGCGCCCGGCGTGGATGATCCGCATGGGTCTGTTTTTCTACGATCATCTGGGTGGTCGCAAAATCCTGCCCGCAACGAAGAAGCTGGATCTGGAAAAGGATGTGGCCGGTTCGGTTCTGAATCCGAAATTCCATCTGGCCTATGAATATTCCGACTGCTGGGTAGAGGATGCGCGGCTGGTGGTGCTGAATGCCCGCGATGCCGAGCAGCGGGGCGCCCGGATCATGACCCGTACCGAAGTCATCTCGGCGCGGCGCGAGGGGGATCTGTGGCGGGTGGAAACATCGGACGGCACGTTCCACGCCCGTGCGCTGGTCAACGCCGGTGGCCCCTGGGTGGAAAAGATCGTCAAGGACACGGCGCAGGTGGCCACCCGCGAAGGCATCCGGCTGGTTCGGGGAAGCCATATCGTGGTGCCCAAGCTTTATGACCATGACCGGGCGTACTTCTTTCAGGGCGAAGACGGGCGCATCGTATTTGCCATCCCCTATGAACAGGATTTCACCCTGATCGGGACAACGGATCAGGACCATCATGGTGATCCGTCCAAGCCCGTCTGCACACCGGAGGAGCAGGATTATCTCTGTGCCTTCGTCTCCAAGTACTTCAAGAAACCGGTAACGCGGGATCAGGTGGTGTGGACCTATTCCGGTGTGCGCCCGCTTTATGATGATGGTGCACAGGCCGCCCAGTCGGCCACGCGTGAATATGTCCTGAGCGTGAATGCCGATGGTCCGCCGATCCTGAGTGTGTTCGGTGGCAAGATCACGACGTATCGCAAACTGGCAGAGGGCGCGCTGGCCAAGCTGACACCGTTTTTTCCCAAGGCCACAGGGCCGTGGACGGCACGCGTGGCCCTGCCCGGCGGTGATTTCGGGCATGACGAGGTGCCGAAGTTGCGGGCTGCCCTTCGGGAACGCTATCCGTTCCTGACAGATGTCTGGGCGGCGCGTCTGATCCGGGCCTATGGGACCGAAGCATGGCAGGTTCTGGGAGAGGCGACGACTGCCGCCGATCTGGGGCGTGATTTTGGCGCGACCCTGACCGAGGCCGAGATCCGCTGGCTGATGGGTCATGAATATGCCCGTACCGCCGAGGATGTGGTCTGGCGACGTTCCAAGCTGGGGCTGCGGCTGGATGAGGCGCAGCGTACGGAAATCGATAACTGGATGAAGGGCGCCGTATGACACTTCTTGCAATCGACCAGGGCACAACCTCTACGCGGGCCATAGTTTTTGACGAGAAGTTGCGGCCGCTGACCAAGGCACAACGGGAGTTTCCGCAGCATTTCCCGCGTTCGGGCTGGGTGGAGCATGTCCCGAGCGATCTTTGGGAAAGCACGCGGGCGGTGATGACCGAGGCGGCCAAGGACCACCGGATTGCCGCCATCGGTATTACCAACCAGCGCGAAACCGTTGTTCTCTGGGACCGGAAAACGGGTGAGGCCGTGGCGAATGCCATCGTCTGGCAGGACCGCCGTACGGCGCGGTACTGCGATTCCCTGCGTGAGGATGGCCGTGAAGAGGCGATCACCAAGGCCACCGGTCTGTTGATCGACCCGTATTTCTCTGCGACCAAGCTGAAATGGCTGCTGGACGAGGTTCCTGATGCCCGCGCCCGTGCGGAAAAAGGCGAACTGGCTTTTGGTACCGTGGACAGTTTCCTGATCTGGAAGCTGACCGGTGGCACGCATGTGACCGATGTAACGAATGCCTGCCGGACGATGCTCTACAATATTTCCAAGGGGGAATGGGACGCGGATATCTGCGCGATGCTTGATATCCCGATGCAGATTCTGCCCGAGGTTCTGGATAACGCAGCGGAATTCGGCACTACCGATATTCTGGGATACGAGGTGCCGATTCTCGGGGTGGCGGGCGACCAGCAGGCAGCGACGCTGGGGCAGGCCTGCTTTCGGCCCGGCATGATAAAATCCACCTATGGGACGGGGTGTTTTGCCCTGCTGAACACGGGAGAAGAGCGGGTGGACAGCGCGCATCGCCTGCTGACCACCATTGCCTACCGTCTGGATGGCAAGACAACCTATGCCTTGGAAGGGTCGATCTTTGTTGCCGGCGCTGTCGTGCAATGGCTGCGCGATGGTCTGGGGGTGATCGAGGATGCGCCTTCCACACAGGAACTTGCCGGGCGGGCGGACCCGGAACAGGAGATCGTACTGGTCCCGGCCTTTACCGGGCTTGGGGCGCCATGGTGGAAGCCTGACAGCCGGGGGGCCATCTTCGGCCTGACGCGGAACACCGGACCGGCCGAATTGGCCCGTGCCGCCCTGCAAAGTGTTGGCTTCCAGACGCGTGATCTGTTGGAATCCATGCGGGCAGACTGGAGCGGTACGCCGGATGTGCTGCGGGTTGATGGGGGCATGGCCAATTCGGACCCTGCAATGCAGTTTCTTGCCAATATCATCGGAGCCCCGGTTGATCGACCGGAGGTGACCGAGACAACTGCGCTGGGCGTGGCATGGCTTGCCGGGATGAAGGCGGGAATATGTGGCGGAATGGATGATTTCGCCAAGGGCTGGGCGCTGGAGCGCCGCTTTGATCCAACCATGAAGGATGAGGAGCGGGATCATCGTTACGCCCTGTGGACGCGCGCGGTGAAAGCCACAATCTCTGTATAGCGCTATGGGGCCACGCGAGAATTTTCGCGTGGCCTTTTCCGTTAGCCGCGAATGGCTGCCAGCATCCGGTGCACGTTATCCGGATCTGCGTCCGGTGTGATGCCGTGGCCAAGATTGAAGATATGCGGTCCGCCCGAAAATGCCTGAACCACGCGGCGTGTTTCATTTTCCAGTTCGGCAGGGTTCACCAGATGATGCGGCGCCAGATTGCCCTGTACGCAGCCGGATTTCTGCACGTGTTCCGCAGCCCATTCCGGTGATACCGAATTGTCGATGGCAACGCAGTCTGCGCCGGTTGCTTCGGCAAAACCGATGTATCGATCTCCGGCCTCGCGCGGGAAGGCGATGACGGGGGTGTCGGGATGGCGGCGTTTCAGTTCCGCGATGATGACCCGTGCGGGTTCAAGCGCGAAATCGTCAAAATCGGCACCTTTCAGCGATCCGGCCCAGCTGTCGAACAGCTTTACCACCTCGGCGCCGGCCACGATCTGGGCGGACATGTATTCGATGGTCGCCTCCGTGATCCGATCCATCAACGCCTGGAAGGCCGCGCGGTCCGTATTCTTGAGCTTGTGTGCAGGGCCCTGGTCCGGTGTGCCACGTCCTGCCACCATATAGCTTGCCACCGTCCAGGGGGCGCCGGCAAAGCCGATCAGGGTGGTTTCCGAGGGCAGCTCCGTCGTCAGGATGCGCAGGGTTTCATAAATGGGCGACAGCGTTTCATGGATGTCCGATACGGGCCGCAGATTGGCCACACCTGCGGCATCCGTTACCGTAGACAGACGCGGGCCTTCACCCGCCACGAAGGACAGATCGAGACCGAGTGCCTGAGGCACGAGAAGGATGTCGGCAAACATGATCGCCGCATCGAAACCGTACCGCCGGATCGGCTGCAATGTCACCTCGGCTGCCAGATCCGGGTTGTAGCAGAGCGACAGGAAATCCCCCGCCTGTGCCCGTGTTGCGCGGTATTCCGGCAAATAGCGCCCGGCCTGCCGCATCATCCACGCGGGCGGGGTGGGCAGGACTTCGCCTCGCAATGCGCGCAGAATGGCTTTGTCGGTCATATCGCTCTCCCTTCGGTTATTGCCCATGTCGTGGGGCAGGCGGGCGGAGTCAAGTGATTGTCAGCCCGCGCAGGGGGCGCTACACCAGCAGGTATGACCCAGATGCCCACACCCGACCGCCCCTTGAACATCGGAACCCGTGGTTCACTGCTTGCCCTTGCGCAGGCACATGAAACGCGTGACCGCCTGGCTGCCGCCCACAACCTGTCGCAGGATTGCTTTGCGATCGTGCCCATCAAGACCACGGGGGACCGTGTGCAGGATCGCGCGCTGCGCGAACTGGGGGGCAAGGGGTTGTTCACCAAGGAAATCGAGGAGGCGCTGCTTGCCGGCACCATCGATATCGCGGTGCATTCGATGAAGGATATGCCGGTCCTGCAACCTGCAGGGCTGGTGCTGGATACCTGGCTGCCGCGCGAGGATGTGCGGGACGCCTTTGTGGCTTTGGGCCCGCGCGGAATTGCGGACCTGCCGCAGGCGGCCGTTGTCGGCACATCCAGCCTGCGTCGTCGTGCGCAGCTTCTGGCACGCCGGCCTGATCTGCAGGTTGTGGAGTTCAGGGGGAATCTGCAAACCCGGATGCGCAAGCTGGAGGAGGGTGTGGCAAGTGCCACATTTCTGGCAATGGCCGGTCTGAACAGGCTGGAGATGCAGGTAGGCCAGACCCCGATTTCGCCTGATGAAATGCTGCCCGCTGTGGCGCAGGGGGCGATCGGAATAGAACGACGCACGGACGATGCCCGTATTGCAGGGATGCTTGCGGCCATTCATGACGGGGCAACCGAACAGCAGATGATTCCCGAGCGGGCATTTCTTGCCACGCTGGACGGTTCCTGCGAGACGCCGATCGCCGCCCTTGCGGATATTGACGGATCACACCTGCGGTTGCGCGGAGAAATCCTGCGCCCCGATGGATCCGAGGTCATAAGCGGCGAACGTGAAGGGCACGTCGATCAGGGAGCGGACCTGGGGGTCGATCTTGCCCGCGAACTATTGGCCAAGGCCGGACCACACTTTTTTGACGAGCGTTGAAACCCCTGCATCGGACCCTAGGTGAGGATTATGTCCAATCTCAGGAGAAGATGATGACGACCACAAAAAAAGGTTCGGCCAAATGGTCCGGTGGGATCAAAGACGGCAAAGGGCACATCTCCACCGAAAGCGGGGCGCTGACTGACCAGCCCTATGGTTTCGCGACCCGATTCGAAGGCGTCAAAGGCTCCAACCCCGAAGAGCTGATCGCGGCGGCGCATGCGTCCTGCTTCACCATGGCGCTTTCGAAGATGCTGGAAGAGGCGGGTCACAAGGCGCAGAGCCTTGAGACAACGGCAGCCGTCGATCTGGACCAGAAGGACGGCGGGTTTGCCGTTACCAGATCCGCGCTGACATTGACGGCGACTGTAGAGGGCATGGATGATGCGACATTCCAGAAGCTCGCAGCCGACGCCAAGGCCGGTTGTCCGATTTCCAAGCTGCTGAATACCGAAATCACGCTGCAGGCAACTCTGGCCTGATGCTGAAAGGCGCCGCTGTTTACAGCGGCGCCTTGTTTATTATGATGTTGCCTGTTGTGAACGATTGCCCATGGCATTGCATTTTACAGCAGGGGGCAACGCCGCAGGGCTGAAAACTATCCGGGGCGTCTGGGTGTTTCATACCGACGATGGGGTAGAAAAAAAAGCCCCCGCCAAGGCAGGGGCTGATTATCAGACTACACGCTCGACCATCATCTTCTTGATTTCCGAGATGGCCTTTGCGGGGTTCAACCCTTTGGGGCACGTCTTGGCGCAGTTCATGATGGTGTGGCAGCGGTACAGCTTGAAGGGGTCTTCCAGCTCGTCCAGACGCTCACCGGTGGCCTCGTCACGGCTGTCGATGATCCAGCGGTAGGCGTGCAGCAGGGCTGCCGGCCCGAGGTACCGATCCTGGTTCCACCAGTAGCTGGGGCAGGCAGTAGAGCAAGAGGCGCACATCACGCATTCATACAGACCATCCAGCTTCTTGCGGTCGTCAATCGACTGGCGCCACTCTTTTGCCGGGCGGTTGGTCTTGGTTTCCAGCCACGGCATGATCGAGGCATGCTGTGCATAGAAATTCGTCAGGTCGGGAATCAGATCCTTGACCACCTGCATGTGCGGCAGCGGATAGATCTTCACGTCACCCTTCACCTCGTCCAGACCGTAGATGCAGGCGAGGGTGTTGATCCCGCCAATATTCATCGCGCAGGATCCGCAGATCCCCTCACGGCAGGAACGGCGGAAGGTCAGGGTCGGATCGACCTCGTTCTTGATCTTGATAAGGGCATCCAGAACCATCGGTCCGCATTTGTCCATATCAAGGAAATAGGTATCCACCCGCGGGTTTTCCCCGTCATCGGGGCTCCAGCGATAAATCTGGAATTTGCGCAGATTTTTCGCGCCCGCAGGCTTGGGCCAGGTTTTCCCGGTGCGGATCTTCGAGTTCTTCGGAAGTGTAAACTGAACCATGATCATCCCCTCCAGTCAGGGCGGTCGTATAACGGACGGGCAGGCATTTCGCCCGATTTCTGATAGACGCAGGACTGATAGACAGCCGAAGGATCGCGTCCCATGATGTAGTCCGAGGAGGCATTGATCTCCACCCCGGTATAAGTCGTCCCGCCCGAGCCGAGACCAAGCTCGACATAGCCGCGGGGATGGAGCGCCAGCTCCGCACGTTTGAAGCAGGAGGCCTCGGCCTGTTCACGGCTGACAGGCCCGCAGGCCGCCAGCGTCAACATGAGAACCCCCGCGCGGCGCATCAATAACCCGACCCCGCCGGCGTGGTCGGCAGCCCCTGGCTGACAAGGCACTGGGTCGTGGCAGGGCGGGCGATGATGCCCATGACGGTCTGTACCGTCGATGTGCCGGCGCGTGTGCCGATATCACGGGACAGCGCAGACAGCTCACCTGCGTTGGCATTGTTGATGATGCAGTCCGTGGCCGCAGTCGCCTGCCCCGAGGGCATGTACTGCGCCACGACCGGATTCACGACCGACCGCGCAGCCCGCCGTGCTACACTGTCCTGCACCGAGGTGCAGGCCGTGAGCAGGGCCAGAAACGTGATAAGGGCCGCGTTGCGCATCAATACACCCGTGCCTTGGGCGCGATCTTCTTCAGATCGATTCCGCCGTCTTCAAGCGCGGTCAGCGGGTCGAGGTGTACCGGACGATAATCCAGGCGGACATCGTTGCCCTCGATCCATGCCAGCGAGTGCTTGCGCCAGTTCTCGTCGTCGCGATCGGGATAATCCTCATGCGCATGGGCGCCGCGGGATTCCTTGCGCGCCTCGGCACCGACGATGGTTGCAAGCGCGTTCGGCATCAGGTTCGCCAGTTCGAGCGTTTCCATCAGGTCCGAGTTCCACACCAGGCTACGGTCAGTCACCTTGATGTCTGACATCTTGGCGGCGATCGCCTTCATCTTCTCGACGCCTTCGGCCAGCGTCTTGTCGGTCCGGAATACGGCCGCATCCGCCTGCATCGCACGCTGCATCTCCAGCCGCAGGTCGGCGGTCGGTGTGGAGCCGTTCGCGTTCCGGAAGCTGTCGAAACGATCAAAGATCGCATCCACGGCGGCCGTGTTCACAGGGGCGTTCCGTTCGGCGGGATTGACGACCTCGGCAGCCTTGATGGCTGCAGCGCGGCCGAATACGACCAGATCGATCAGCGAGTTCGACCCGAGACGGTTCGCACCGTGAACCGACGCGCAACCTGCTTCGCCCACAGCCATCAGGCCGGGATAGGTTGCATTCGGGTTTTCCGCAGTCGGGTTCAACACTTCGCCCCAATAGTTGGTCGGAATGCCACCCATGTTGTAGTGAACCGTCGGCAGAACCGGAATCGGTTCTTTCGTCAGGTCGACACCGGCAAAGATTCGTGCGGATTCAGAAATCCCCGGAAGGCGTTCGTGCAACGTTTCCGGTGGGAGGTGGTTGAGGTGGAGATGGATGTGATCCTTGTTCTCACCCACGCCACGGCCTTCGCGGATTTCCATCGTCATGCAGCGGGAAACCACATCGCGTGACGCCAGATCCTTGTAGGTCGGGGCGTAGCGTTCCATGAACCGCTCCCCTTCGGAGTTGGTCAGGTAACCGCCTTCGCCGCGTGCACCTTCGGTAATCAGGCAGCCCGAACCATAGATGCCGGTCGGGTGGAATTGCACGAATTCCATATCCTGCAGCGGTAGCCCTGCGCGGGCCACCATGCCGCCACCGTCGCCGGTGCAGGTATGGGCCGAAGTCGCACTGAAATAGGCACGGCCGTAACCGCCCGTTGCCAGCACCACCATCTTGGCGGTGAAGACATGCATCGTGCCGTCATCCAGTTTCCACGCAACCACACCTGTGCATTTGCCGTCGGTGATGATCAGGTCGAGCGCGAAATACTCGATGTAGAATTCGGCGTTGTTCTTCAGCGACTGGCCATAGAGCGTGTGCAGGATGGCGTGGCCTGTCCGGTCGGCTGCAGCGCAGGTACGCTGGACGGGAGGGCCTTCACCGAATTCGGTGGTGTGGCCACCGAAGGGGCGCTGGTAGATCTTGCCTTCCTCGGTGCGGCTGAACGGAACGCCGTAATGCTCCAGCTCGTAAACGGCCTTGGGCGCTTCACGGGCGAGGTATTCCATCGCGTCCGTGTCGCCCAGCCAGTCCGACCCCTTCACGGTGTCGTACATGTGCCACTGCCAGTTGTCGGGGCCCATGTTCGACAGGCTGGCAGCAATGCCACCCTGCGCCGCAACAGTGTGCGAGCGGGTCGGGAAAACCTTGGTGACGCAGGCGGTGCGCAAGCCCTGTTCGGCCATGCCGAGCGTGGCGCGCAAACCGGCGCCGCCAGCCCCCACTACCACGACGTCGTATTCATGCGTCTCGTATTCGTAAGAAGCCATTTGTGTTTCCTCAGAGCGCGAGTTTGACCAGCGCGAAGATGCCAAGGCCCATGCAGACATAGCTGAAGGCCGTGACCAGTAGGATCAGCCCCTGACGGACATGTCCCTTCGAGTAGTCTTCGAGCATTACCTGTGCGCCGTTCTTGAAGTGCAACAGCCCGACAACCAGTGTCAGCCCGGCAACGACGGCGGGAAAGGGGCGCGAGTAGTAGATTACGGCGCTTTCGTAATCCGATCCGAGTGCTGCCCCGAAGGTAAAGATGAACAGCGGGATCAGGATCAGCAGGGCCGCCGAAGAGACCTGCATCTGCCAATGATGATGTGCGCCGGAATGGGCCGAGCCGAGGCCGGCCACACGTTTGTAATCGGTCAGGTACCGCATGGATAATCCCCCTTACAGCACGACAATTGTGATGAGCGTCAGAACCACCGATCCGGCAAGGCATGCGATGCCCAGCTTCTCGGCGGTTTCAATTTCGAGGCCGTAGCCCGCATCCCAGATCAGGTGACGCACGCCGGCCAGAAGGTGATACCACATTCCCAATACGGAGAGTGTCATGACCAGATCACCGAACCACGAGGTGATGAACCCGTTCGCGGTCGCATAGGCCTCGGGGCCCGTTGCCGCCGCCAGCAGCCACCAGACAATCATCACGACTGCCACGACCATGGCATTGCCGGTGATTCGCGTCAGGATGGATGTGATGGAGGTGATTTGCGGACGATAAATCTGGAGGTGGGGTGAAAGAGGGCGCGCCACCCGTTTCGCTTCAGCCATGTCGAACCCTTTGTCTTGCTAGCGGACCCGCATATTCTTGGGGCGGGCTGGCTTGTTTTCGCAGTTCTGTCATAAATCAGTCTACTCGAAAGTCACGCCGAGCACAGCCCCAAACGCCCGTTTTCACGGCATTGCGGCAGAAAAACATCATGTGTGATCACAAGGATCGCGCCTGTGATCACGTCATTGGGCGCCGAGTTTGATGTCGGGCGTATAGGTTCCCGGCGCATCCTTGGTCACCGCCTGACCGCACCGCATGACACCTTTGGCAGCATCGAAAGCATAGGTGGGGCTGCCATAAAGCTCCCATCCCTTGTTCAGCGCATCGGTGACCTTGTGGCAGAATGCGGATGTGTCGTCTTCGGTCAGCAGGCGATAGATTTTCATGTCTTCTCCTCAGGAATTGCGTGCAATGGCTTCGGCCAGTGCGATCGTGCGTTGGGCAATTGCCACATGCAGGTTTTCTACGATCCGTCCGTCGTGGACGGCAATGCCCTCACCGCGGGCCGTGGCCTCGGCGTGGGCGGCAATTTCGGCGCGGGCCCGTTCAACATCATGGATCGTGGGGGAGAAGACCGTATTGGCCACGTCCAGCTGGGCGGGATGGATAAGCGTTTTGCCGTCAAATCCCAGATCACGCCCCTGTTCGCATTCCGCCTGCAGGCCGGCAATGTCGCGATATGCGGTGTGGACGCCGTCGAGTACCGGTTTACCCGCTGCACGTGCCGCCAGGATCGTCTGCCCCAATGCATGCAGAAGACCCAGCCGATCGGGCCTGTCCCTGATCATCAGTTCGCGCTGAAGATCGTTGGTGCCCATGACCAGCCCCGCTACACGCGGGTGCGCGGCCAGTGCGGCAGCGTTGAGGACGGCCTTTGCCGTTTCTATCATGATCCATAGGGGGTGGGGGGGCTCCACTTCCAGATCTTCCGGGGTGGAGACCTTGGGAAGGAGGATTCCATCGATCGGTAGCATTGCAAGCGCCGCCAGATCGGCCTTGCCATCCGAGGTATCGGGGGGATTGATCCGCACCAGACAAAGCCGGTGGCCGTAATCCGTATCGCGCAGGGCAGGGACCAGCGTGTCGCGGGCGGTATCCTTGCCGGTCGGGCTGACTGCATCCTCAAGATCGAAGATTATCCCGTCGCAGGGTAATGTCCGCGCTTTTTCCAATGCGCGCGGGTTCGACGCGGGGATATAGAGAATCGAGCGGAGTGGCCGGACGGGCATATCGGAACCTTGCTTGGCTGTTCCGCAGACGGGAACATTTTTACCGGACTATCGCAAGGTCTTGCGTGACAATGGCGTCTGGCTACCAGATTGGCGACCGCCAAAGGGGCCGGAATGCCTGCACCCTTGCGTAGTGGGACGGCAGGAGCTACGCAATCCAGCGTCACAATCCACAACGGACCCGGAGACATTCCATGGCTAGACCCAAGATTGCATTGATCGGTGCGGGACAGATCGGCGGAACGCTTGCCCATCTTGCTGCGATCAAAGAGCTGGGCGACATTGTTCTATTCGACATTGCTGAAGGTACACCGCAAGGCAAGGCGCTGGATATTGCACAGTCCGGTCCGGCAGAAGGCTTCGATGCCAACCTCAAGGGTGCCAACAGCTACGAAGATATCGCGGATGCGGACGTTTGCATCGTAACGGCCGGCGTTGCACGCAAACCGGGCATGAGCCGTGACGATCTGCTGGGCATCAACCTGAAGGTCATGAAATCGGTTGGTGAGGGGATCAAGGCCCACGCGCCGAATGCCTTTGTCATCTGTATCACCAACCCGCTGGATGCGATGGTCTGGGCATTGCGCGAATTCTCCGGCCTGCCGCACAACAAGGTTGTCGGGATGGCCGGCGTTCTGGATTCCGCCCGGTTCCGCCATTTCCTGAGCCTGGAGTTCAACGTCTCGATGCGCGATGTCACGGCCTTTGTGCTGGGCGGCCACGGGGATACGATGGTGCCACTGACCCGCTATTCGACCGTTGCCGGCATTCCGTTGCCCGATCTGGTCGAAATGGGCTGGACCACACAGGAAAAACTGGACGCGATCGTTCAGCGGACCCGTGACGGTGGCGCCGAGATCGTCGGGCTGCTGAAGACCGGATCGGCCTTCTATGCGCCTGCCACTTCGGCGATCGAGATGGCCGAGGCCTATCTGAAGGACCAGAAGCGCCTGCTGCCCTGCGCGGCCTATGTTGACGGTGCCTTCGGCCTGAACGGCATGTATGTCGGCGTTCCGACCATCATCGGCAAGGACGGCATCGAACGGATCGTCGATATCAAACTGGTCGGTGAAGAGCAGGCGATGTTCGACAAATCCGTCGAAGCCGTGAAGGGTTTGGTCGAGGCCTGCAAGGCAATCGACGGGACGCTCGCCTGACGCGCCAGATCGATAGGGGCGTGGCGCGGGCCACGCCCTTCTTGTTTGCGCAAACAGTTTCGACTCGGGGTCATTGCGGGCTATATGCGTATCAGACAGCGCCACTGACCTAGTCGATTGAGCCTGTGATCACAGTGGCGAAACGCGTGATCACAAAACCGATTTTTTGCGCCAAACTTTGCGCATTCGCATAGAAACCCGTTTCGGCTCTTTGCGAACCGTGTCATCCACCTACAAAATAACCAGCATGGGACAATGCCATGAACATTCATGAATACCAGGCCAAGGCGCTTCTGCGGGAGTATGGCGCGCCCGTCTCGGAAGGTCGGATCGTTCTGAAAGCAGACGAAGCCAAGACAGCCGCAGGCGAATTGGGCGGGCCGCTTTGGGTCGTCAAATCGCAGATCCACGCAGGTGGTCGCGGTAAAGGGACGTTCAAAGAAGCGTCCGCCGGCGAAAAGGGCGGTGTCCGCCTTGCGAAATCGGTTGAAGAAGCCGAAGAGCTTGCAAAGCAGATGCTCGGCCGCACGCTGGTTACGCACCAGACGGGTCCAGCAGGCAAGCAGGTCAACCGCATCTACATCGAAGACGGTTCCGACATCGAGCGTGAACTGTACCTCGCACTGCTGGTAGACCGCGTCACGAGCCGCGTTTCCTTCGTTGCTTCCACCGAGGGCGGGATGGACATCGAGGAAGTCGCAGCATCGACCCCTGAAAAAATCATCAGCTTCTCGGTTGATCCGGCTTCGGGTCTGTCCGACTTCCACGGCCGCAAGGTTGCCTTCGCGCTCGGTCTCGAAGGTGCGCTGGTCAAGCAGTGCGTCGCGCTCACCAAGATCCTCTACAAGGCCTTCCTTGAGAAGGACATGGAGATGCTGGAGATCAACCCGCTGATCGTGACGCCCGAAGGCAAGATCAAGGTTCTGGATGCGAAGGTCTCGTTCGACGGCAACGCCATGTACCGCCATCCCGACATCGCCGCCCTGCGCGACGAAACCGAGGAAGATTCCAAAGAGCTGGCCGCGTCGAAGTTCGATCTGAACTACATCGCGCTGGACGGCGAAATCGGCTGTATGGTGAACGGTGCAGGTCTGGCGATGGCCACGATGGACATCATCAAACTGTATGGTGCCGAGCCTGCGAACTTCCTGGACGTTGGTGGCGGTGCGACCAAGGAAAAGGTGACCGAAGCCTTCAAGATCATCACATCGGACCCCAATGTTAAGGGCATCCTCGTGAATATCTTTGGTGGCATCATGCGCTGCGACGTGATCGCGGAGGGTGTTCTGGCTGCCGTTAAGGAAGTCGGCCTGCAGGTTCCGCTGGTCGTGCGGCTGGAAGGCACCAATGTGGAGAAGGGCAAGGAAATCATTGCCAACTCCGGCATGAACGTCATTGCGGGCGACAATCTTTCCGATGCCGCCCAGAAAATTGTTAAAGCGGTGAAGGGATAATCCATGGCCGTTCTCGTCAACGAAAATACCAAAGTCATCTGTCAGGGCCTCACCGGCTCGCAGGGCACGTTCCACACCGAGCAAGCGATTGCATACGGCACGAAAATGGTCGGTGGTGTAACGCCGGGCAAAGGCGGACAAGAGCATCTTGGCCTGCCGGTGTTCGACTCTGTGCATGACGCTGTTTCCAAGACAGGTGCAAATGCATCGGTCATCTACGTGCCGCCGCCCTTCGCAGCGGATTCCATCCTTGAAGCGATCGATGCCAACATCGAGCTGATCATCTGCATCACCGAGGGCATTCCGGTTCTCGACATGATGAAGGTGAAGCGCGCGATCCTGAATTCGAACTCGCGTCTGATCGGGCCGAACTGCCCGGGCGTCATCACGCCCGACGCTTGCAAGATCGGCATCATGCCGGGCCACATCCACAAGCGTGGTTCGATCGGTGTTGTCTCGCGTTCGGGTACATTGACGTATGAAGCCGTGAAACAGACGTCGGATCTTGGCCTTGGCCAGTCGACCGCTGTCGGCATCGGCGGCGACCCGATCAAGGGAACCGAGCACCTCGAAGTGCTGGACATGTTCCTGTCGGACCCGGAAACCGAAGCCATGATCATGATCGGTGAGATCGGTGGTTCGGCCGAGGAAGAAGCAGCGCAATTCCTGGCAGACCAGCGCCAGAAAGGCCGCTGGAAGCCGACTGCGGGCTTCATCGCGGGCCGCACGGCTCCTCCCGGACGCCGCATGGGCCACGCCGGCGCGATCGTTGCCGGCGGCAAAGGCGACGCCGAGTCGAAGATCAACGCGATGAAAGAGGCCGGCATTGTCGTGGCCGATAGCCCTGCCCATCTGGGTGAGGCGGTCATGAAGGCCCTCGGTCGCGCGTAACCAAGTCCTGCGCCGCCCCGTTCGGGCGGCGCAAACCCTATTCTTTGTGTCAGGTGCATCCATGACGGAACATAGCCCTAACGATCAATTTCACGCCTCCGATTTCATGGACGGCGCCAACGCGGACTATATCGACCAGCTTCAGGCGAGCTATGTCGCCGATCCGAGCAATGTCGATGAACAATGGGCCGAGTTCTTCAAGGCACTTGGCGAAGATGCCAATGACGCCACTCGTGCTGCCGCAGGCCCAAGCTGGGCGCGCAACGACTGGCCGCCGCAGCCGCTGGACGAACTGACAAGCGCGCTGACCGGTGAATGGGCCATGTTGCCCGCTGCCGATGCAAAAGCTGCCGCGAAAAAGATTTCGGGCAAGGCTGCCGCTGCAGGCGTCGGTATTTCTGATGCGCAACTCCAGCAAGCCGTACTGGATTCGATCCGCGCCATCATGTTGATCCGTGCTTACCGGATCCGTGGGCATCTGGCCGCCGATCTTGATCCGCTTGGAATGCGTGACACAACCACCTCGCACCACCCCGAGCTGGACCCCAAAACATACGGGTTCACCGAAGCCGATATGGATCGCCCGATCTTCATCGACAACGTATTGGGTCTGCAGGTTGCCAGCATCCGCCAGATCACAGATCTGGTCAAACGCACCTATTGCGGCACCTTCGCCCTGCAATACATGCATATTTCGGACACCGAGCAATCGGCATGGCTGAAAGAGCGTATTGAGGGCTACGGCAAGGAAATCGCGTTCACACGCGAAGGCCGCCGGGCCATTCTGAACAAGCTGGTCGAGGCTGAAGGCTTCGAGAAGTTCCTCCATGTCAAATACATGGGCACCAAGCGTTTCGGTCTGGATGGGGGCGAAAGCCTTATTCCGGCGATGGAACAGATCATAAAACGTGGTGGTCAGCTGGGCGTGAAAGAAGTCGTTATCGGCATGCCCCACCGTGGGCGTCTGTCGGTTCTGGCAAACGTGATGCAGAAGCCGTATCGCGCGATCTTCAACGAATTCCAGGGCGGAAGCTTCAAACCGGATGACGTGGACGGTTCGGGCGATGTGAAGTACCACCTTGGTGCCTCGGCTGATCGCGCATTCGATGACAACTCGGTCCACCTGTCGCTGACGGCGAACCCGTCGCACCTCGAGGCTGTAAACCCTGTCGTTCTGGGCAAGGTCCGGGCGAAGCAGGATCAGTATCACGATACCGAAAAGCGGATGGCTGTTCTGCCGGTTCTGCTGCACGGCGATGCTGCCTTCGCAGGTCAGGGCGTTGTGGCGGAATGCTTCGGACTGTCCGGGCTGCGCGGGCACCGTACAGGTGGTACGATCCATATCGTGGTGAACAACCAGATCGGGTTTACAACG
This sequence comes from Falsirhodobacter sp. alg1, assembly GCF_000739715.2. Lineage (GTDB taxonomy): Bacteria > Pseudomonadota > Alphaproteobacteria > Rhodobacterales > Rhodobacteraceae > Falsirhodobacter. The sequence goes on from NZ_BBJC02000001.1 coordinate 627,190, forward strand.
GCACCTTCGTTCAGCCGTTCGTCCCCCTATCCGACCGACATCGCGCTGATGGTCGAGGCGCCGATCTTCCACGTGAACGGGGATGATCCGGAGGCTGTCGTCCACGCGGCCAAGGTTGCGATCGAATTCCGCCAGAAGTTCCACAAGGACGTTGTTCTGGACATCTTCTGCTACCGTCGCTTCGGGCATAACGAAGGCGATGAACCGATGTTCACGAATCCGGCGATGTACCAGAAGATCCGCAAGCAGAAGACGACCCTTCAGCTTTATACCGACCGCTTGGTTGCCGATGGTCTGATCCCCGAAGGGGAGATCGAGGACATGAAGGCCCAGTTCCAGTCGATGCTGAACACCGAGTTCGAATCGGCCAAGGATTTCAAACCGAACAAGGCCGACTGGCTGGACGGTCGCTGGAAGCACCTTGACCGTGAGGGTGAAAAGTACCAGCCGGGGCAGACAGGTATCTCGGCCGAACTGATGACCGAAATCGGCAATGCGCTGACCAAGGTTCCGGAGGGCTTCGAGGTTCACAAGACGGTTGCCCGTCTGCTTGAAGCCAAGAAGAAGATGTTCGAAACGGGTAAGGGCTTTGACTGGGCGACCGGTGAGGCGCTGGCATTCGGTTCTTTGACGGTTGACGGCTATCCTGTTCGTCTGTCGGGGCAGGATTCGACCCGTGGGACGTTCAGCCAACGCCACTCGGCCTTTGTCGAGCAAAACACCGAAGATCGTTACTATCCGCTGAACCACATCCGTGAAGGACAGTCGCGTTACGACGTGATCGACTCCATGCTGTCGGAATATGCGGTTCTGGGCTTTGAATATGGCTATTCGCTGGCAGAACCGAATGCGCTTGTCCTTTGGGAAGCCCAGTTCGGCGATTTCGCCAACGGCGCACAGATCATGTTCGACCAGTTCATCAACTCGGGTGAATCGAAATGGCTGCGGATGTCGGGCCTGACGATGCTGCTGCCGCACGGCTACGAAGGGCAGGGGCCGGAGCACTCCTCCGCCCGGTTGGAGCGGTTCCTGCAGATGAGCGCGAATGACAACTGGATCGTTGCCAACGTCTCCACGCCTGCGAACTACTTCCACATCCTGCGCCGCCAGCTTCACCGCGACTTCCGTAAGCCGCTGGTGCTGATGACGCCGAAATCGCTGTTGCGGCACCCGATGTGCGTGTCCGATGCGGCCGATTTCACCGATGGATCGACATTCCACCGCGTCCTTTGGGATGATGCGGAAAGCGGCCGTTCGGAGCTGAAGCTGAAGCCGGATTCGGAAATCAAGCGCGTCGTCATCTCGTCGGGCAAGGTCTATTTCGATCTGCTGGCCGAGCGGGACGCCCGCAATGCCGATGACGTTTATCTGCTGCGCATGGAGCAGCTGTACCCGTTCCCGGCAATCGCGCTGACCAAGGAATTGGAGCGTTTCAAGAACGCCGAGATTGTCTGGTGTCAGGAAGAGCCTAAAAACATGGGTGGCTGGACATTCGTCGAGCCAAATATCGAAACAGTGTTGACTGCGATCGGGGCGAAACACAAACGCGCCGTTTATGCAGGACGCGCTGCATCGGCATCGCCGGCAACCGGTCTGGCTTCGCGCCACAAGACCGAGCAGACGACGCTTGTTAACGAAGCTTTGACGGTAGGGGGCTGATATGGCGACCGAAGTACGTGTTCCGACATTGGGTGAAAGCGTCTCAGAGGCGACTGTAGCCACTTGGTTCAAGAAAGTTGGCGACAGTGTCGCCATGGACGAAATGCTGTGCGAGCTGGAGACCGACAAGGTCACGGTTGAAGTGCCGGCCCCTGCAGCGGGAACGCTGCAGGAAATCGTTGCGGCCGAGGGGGAAACGGTTGGCGTGAATGCGCTTCTGGCCCAGATCGGCGAAGGTGACGCGAAGCCTGCCAAGAAAGCCGAAGGCGAAGAGCCTGCGAAAAAGACGGAAACTGCCGGCAAGCCTGCCGCCTCTGGAGAGAGTAAAATGGTCGATGTGATGGTCCCCGCCCTGGGCGAGAGCGTCTCGGAGGCGACTGTCGCCACCTGGTTCAAGAAGCCCGGTGATACTGTGGCGCAGGACGAAATGCTGTGCGAGCTGGAAACCGACAAGGTTTCGGTCGAGGTTCCTGCACCTGCCGCTGGAGTTCTGGGCGAAATCCTTGCGAACGAAGGCGACACTGTTCCTGCTGGCGCCAAACTGGCTGTCATCACCGCTGGTGAAGGTGGATCGGTTGCAGCACCCGCTCAGGCCCCGGCCGAAGCACCGAAAGCCGCAGCCGCTACGGGCAAGGACGTTGAGGATGCCCCTTCGGCCAAGAAGGCCATGGCCGAATCCGGTGTCAGCCGTGATCAGGTTCAGGGTTCCGGTCGTGATGGCCGTATCATGAAGGATGATGTCCTGAAGGCGATGACAGCCCCCAAGGCTGCGCCTGCTGCCGCGCCGCGTGCGGCTTCGCCAGCCAGCGATGCAGGGCGCGAAGAGCGCGTGAAGATGACACGTCTGCGTCAGACCATCGCACGCCGCCTGAAAGAAGCGCAGAACACCGCTGCTATGCTGACCACCTATAACGAGGTGGACATGTCGGCGATCATGGCACTTCGTTCGGAATACAAGGAAGTCTTCGAGAAGAAGCACAAGACGAAGCTGGGCTTCATGTCGTTCTTCGTGAAGGCATGCTGCCACGCACTGAAAGAAGTGCCGGACGTCAACGCCGAAATTGATGGCACCGATGTAATCTACAAGAACTACGTCCACATGGGCGTGGCCGTCGGTACGCCGACGGGTCTGGTTGTTCCGGTTGTTCGCGACGCCGATCAGATGGGCTTTGCCGATATCGAGAAAAAGATCTCGGAGCTGGGTCTGCGCGCACGCGACGGCAAGCTGTCGATGGCCGACATGCAGGGCGGCTCGTTCACCATCTCCAACGGTGGTGTCTATGGCTCGCTGATGTCCTCGCCCATTCTGAACCCGCCGCAGTCGGGTATTCTGGGCATGCACAAGATCCAGGAACGTCCGGTAGTCGTCAAAGGGCAGATCGTCATCCGTCCGATGATGTACCTCGCGCTCAGCTATGATCACCGCATCGTTGACGGCAAGGGTGCGGTAACCTTCCTTGTCCGCGTCAAGGAAGCTCTGGAAGATCCGCGCCGTCTTTTGATGGACCTGTAAGGCCGCTTTGCGGTTAACCCCTGAAGGGCGCGCCAATCGCGCGCCCTGATACAGGGAAAGGCACGCCATGCATTTGCTTCTTCAGATCGATACGACCGATTATGACGGATGGAAGTCCCAATGGGACGGGGATGCGGAGAACCGGTCCAACGCCGGAATGACGCAATTGCAGATATGGCGGGGCGTGGATACGCCGGGCCGCGTCTTTGCACTGATGGATGTTCATAATCCGGACAATGCCAAGGCGTGGATTGCCAAGGAAACTTCGTTTGGCGGCACGATGACCGCAACTTTCCTGAAGACGGTATAACCGATGCAGAGCGAAATCATCGTCCTGTGCCTTGCGGCATTCCTCTATGTCGGCCAATTGTTTTTCACGTCCCGCCTGCAAGACAGGGATATGGGGCATGAGTACAATGTCAGCCCCCGTGACAGCGAACCCCGTTATTCCGATCTGACCGAACGGATGCAGCGCGCACTCCGCAACCATCTGGATAATTACGTGTTGTTCGCGGTTGCGGTATTTGCTGTTATCCTGACGCAAAGCACGTTCTGGCTGACGGCAGTCTGTGCGTGGGTTTATCTTCTGGCACGGATCGCATACGTGCCGGCATATTATTTCGGCTGGGTGCCTTGGCGTTCGGTCTTTTTCATACTTGGCCTCTTGCCGACAATCCTGTTGTTTCTCGCGGCCCTTTTCTGACATTCTGAAGGAGTATCTCCATGGCCAGTTTTGATGTGATCGTGATCGGTGCCGGACCGGGCGGCTATGTCTGCGCGATCCATTGTGCGCAGCTTGGCCTGAAGGTGGGCGTTGTCGAAGGCCGCGACACCCTGGGTGGAACGTGCCTGAACGTGGGCTGCATCCCCTCCAAGGCATTGCTGAATTCCACGCACCACCTGCACGAAGTACATGAGAACTTCGAGAAAATGGGCCTGATGGGGGCAAACCCGACGGTCGATTGGTCCAAGATGCAGGCGTACAAGCAGGATGTTGTCGACGGGAACACCAAGGGCATCGAATTCCTCTTCAAGAAGAACAAGGTCACATGGTTGAAGGGCTGGGGCTCCATCCCCGAAGCAGGCAAGGTCAAGGTCGGCGACGAGATCCATGAGGCCAAGAACATCGTGATCGCGACGGGTTCGGTTCCTGCCAGCCTGAAGGGCGTCGAGGTCGATGAGAAGACGGTTGTCACGTCGACAGGTGCCTTGGCGCTGGAGAAGATTCCGGAAAGCATGGTCGTTATCGGTGCGGGCGTGATTGGCCTTGAAATGGGTTCGGTCTATTCCCGTCTGGGGGCCAAGGTCACGGTTGTCGAATATCTGGACAAGATCCTGCCGGGCATCGACGGTGACACGGTCAAGACATTCCACAAGATCCTGTCGAAGCAGGGTCTGGAGTTTGTGATGGGCGCCGCAGTGCAGGGCACCGAGGTAAAGGACGGCAAGGCGACCGTTACCTATAAACTGAACAAGGATGGTTCCGAAGCGTCGATCACCGCCGACACCGTTCTGGTGGCAACCGGCCGCAAGCCCTATACCGAAGGTCTGGGTCTTGAAGCCCTGGGCGTGGAAATGCTGCCACGCGGCATGGTCAAGGTCGATGACCACTTCCAGACCGCCGCCAAAGGGATCTACGCCATCGGAGACGCAATTCCGGGGCCGATGCTGGCCCATAAGGCTGAAGACGAAGGGATGGCCGTTGCCGAGATTCTGGCAGGCAAGCATGGCCACGTGAATTACGGTGTCATCCCGGGCGTGGTCTATACCACACCGGAAGTTGCCTCGGTTGGCCAGACCGAGGAAATGCTGAAGGAAGAGGGGCGTGCCTACAAGGTCGGGAAATTCCCGTTCATGGGGAATGCCCGTGCCAAGGCCGTATTCCAGGCCGAAGGGTTTGTGAAAATTCTGGCTGACAAGGAAACGGATCGTATCCTGGGCTGCCACATCATCGGGCCGGGCGCTGGCGATCTGATCCACGAGGTTTGCGTTGCGATGGAATTCGGCGCATCCGCACAGGACCTGGCCCTGACATGCCACGCGCACCCGACCTATTCCGAGGCCGTGCGTGAGGCTGCGCTGGCTTGTGGCGACGGCGCCATCCACGCCTGAGGCGACGATTGCGACATAAAAGGCGCGCGGCAAAACCGCGCGCCTTTTTTATATCCGGCATCTGCTTCATAGTCGCCGCAGGGCAGGACAATTGCTAGGGTTCAGGGCATGACCGAGACCGTTGAACTTCCTCTTTGGTTATTGTCGCTAGTGCTGATTTTCGCGGCCATCGCGACACTGGACAGGATTCTGGTACCCTCGGCCCGGTGGTATCTGCGCCGTCGGATGGAGCGGATGGTGGCGCATCTGAATCAGCGGCTGGAGCGGCCGATTGCCCCGTTCAAGATGATGCGACGGCAGGACATGATCCTGAAACTGGCCCATGATCCCGAAATCAGCGCGGCCGTGGCCGAACATGTCCGCACTACGGGTACGCGAGAGGATGTGGTGTTCGAGCGCGTGAAATCCTATGCGCGCGAGATCGTCCCCGGTTTTTCCGCCATTTTGTATTTCGGGATTGCCACTCGCATTGCACGACAGTTTTCAAAGGCCTTTTACCGCGTCCGCATTTCGGCACCGATGGCGGCGGATGTGGATCGGGAGGCGACGGTGGTATTCGTCATGAACCACCGGTCCAACATGGATTATGTTTTGGTCACATGGCTGGTGGCCGAACGCTCTGCCTTGTCCTATGCGGTGGGGGAATGGGCAAGGATATGGCCGCTCTCGGCGCTGATCCGGGCAATGGGTGCGTTCTTTATCCGGCGTCGCTCGCTTAGTCCGCTGTATCGCAAGGTGCTGGCCCGTTATGTGCAGATGTCGGCGGCGGCTGGTGTGACGCAGGCGTTCTTTCCCGAAGGGGGGCTGAGCGTTGATGGTCGTATTGGCGCGCCGCGCATCGGGTTGCTGAGCTACATGATGGCCGGCGCGCGCAATATGGAACGGGACATCGTGTTCGTTCCTGTTGGCATCGGCTATGACCGGGTGTTGGAAGACCGTACATTGACGGCTGCAGGAAGCGGGGCCGGGCGTTTTCGCGTTCATCCCTTTGCAATTGCAGGGAGGACGCTGCTGCGTCTGTTACGGGGGCGTTTTTCTGGCTACGGCACGGCAGGGGTGGCGTTCGGGCCGCCGATTTCCCTGCGGGAGTGGCGTGCAAATACCGCGAATGACCAGCCCGAGGCCTTCGCCCGGAACCTGATGGAGAAGGTGGCCTGTGCTGTGCCGATCCTGCCCGTCCCACTGGTTGCTGCTGCGATTGGCCCTGAGGGTTTGGCGCGGCCCGATCTGTTGCCTGGGGTCATGGCGCTGGCGCAGCGGCTTGAGGCCGTTGGCGCCACACTCATGCTGCCCGAGGGGGGCGTGGAGGCGGCTGTGGAGGAGGGGCTGCGCTCCTTGATCTCTCGGGAAATCCTGTACGAGAAATCCGGGCAATTGGTTGTGGCACCGCGCAGGCTGGCAATCCTGCAATTCTATGGCTCGGCCGTGCTGCAACGGCTGGAGCATCGGGCCGCCGAATGACGGGGCCTGCGCGGGGCTTTTGATCCACCCGCAATGCGGGCCGTATTGGAATGCTTTTGCCCCCCGTGTGCCGGAAACAGAAATAGCATCACAACCTGACGTGTGGTGAACTGGCGCTGACGGCGCGGGGCGGATATGGTTCGCCCATGAACGTGCCCGCACTCACATTTTCCGAAGATCAGGCCGAGGCCTGGGATCGTCTTGCCGAACAGCTTTCGGGAATGGGCGTTGATCTGGCCGATGGCAACCATCAGCCCGCAACCGAGGGGAAATCGACCGTTCTGGCCGTGATAGGAAAGGCGGGTTCAGGCAAGACCCTCTTGTTGGCGGAACTGACCAAGGCCATGCAGAATGCGGGCGTGGATATCGTATCGGGCGATTGGGAAGGCAAGAAACGCAAAGACCGCCGTACGCTCGCGATACTTGCGCCGACCAACAAGGCGGCCTCGGTGCTGCGGATGCGGGGTGTTCCGGCAACAACCATTCACCGCATTCTCTATACACCGCTGTATGATCCGCATTACGAGGCCATTGCCGAATGGCTTGCCGGCAATGGCAAGCGACCGGTGGACGTCGAGGGGATGACCGAGATCGCGCTGGATCGTGCGAAGGCTTTTTATGACAATGTGCCCTCCATTCCGGGGGCATTGGCTGCGGCAGGGCTGCGTGGTTCCGATTTCATCCGGGGTTGGAAGCGACGGGAGGAGCCACTTGATGTGGGCTTCATCGACGAATCCTCTATGCTGGATGAACGTCAGTTCGATGATCTGAGGGAAATCTTTCCTACGCTTGTGCTGTTCGGGGATCCGGCGCAATTGGCCCCCGTCGGTCAATCCGGCCAGATGGTGTTCGAGCGTTTGGGGGCCACGCGTCAGCTGATCCTGAGCCGTGTGCACCGTCAGTCGCAGGATAACCCGATTCTCGATCTGGCCCATGCGCTGGCGGACCCCGAGGTGGATTTCTACCGGTTCGAGCGTCTGATGGAAGAAGCCGCAGCCAGGGACGATCGGGTGGTGATGGCGCAGCGGGTGGATAGCGATCTGATGGCACGCTCCCCCGTTCTGGTCTGGCGCAATGCGACCCGTATCCGGTTGATCACGGCATTTCGTGCGGCCCATGGCGCGCCGGATGATGCCCTGCTGCCCGGAGAGCCGCTTGTCTGCGATGGGATCGAGCTGCCGCTGAAGCATCGCAAGAAGCGCATAGATCTGGAAGCGCGCGGGCTGATAAAAGGCGCGCAGGTGATCTATCTGGGTCCGGGCACGCGTGACGGCTTTGCCCGGCTGCATGTGGTGGGGGCCGAGGACCCGCAGATTTCGGCTGCCTCGATCATCAAGATTGAAAAGCCGGATGAGGATGAACCCTTCATTCCCTCTGCCGCACGGATGGGGGCCACGTTTCTGCACGGAGCGGCCGTTACCATCCACAAGGCGCAGGGGTCGCAATGGGATCGCGTGCAGGTGTTCGCCCCCGATCTGTATGCCGCGGCACAGGCCGGACGGATGGAGGCGGGGCTGCCCTTGTGGAAACGGCTGGCCTATGTTGCCATCACGCGCGCCGAACGCCGGTTGTTATGGGTTGTCCGCAACCGTCTGGCCCGCCCCAGTGAAGTGCTGGGCACCGATGATTTGCCCCGACCCGCCCCGCGGCTGAAACTGAACCCGACCGAAGGAAGCACCCCGTGAATTGTGTGTTCGTCCAGATCCGTTGCACCCCCGGCAAGACCTATGAGGTTGCCGATGCAATCTATGACCGCGAAGTGGTCTCGGAGCTTTATTCCACATCCGGAGAGTGGGACCTGATGGCCAAGCTATATGTGCCCGATGATGTCGATGTGGGCCATTATCTGGCCGAACAGCTGTTCGATGTGCCGCATATCCAGCGCACCCTTACGACGATGACCTTCAAGGCGTTCTAGAGCCAGGCCCCCCGGTCCGTCGCCACCGCATCCGCCACATTCGCATGGCCGTCCCGCTCCAGCAGGCTATCCAGCCCCCGTGCAATGCGGGAGGCCAGTGAGATACCTTGGTACACCATTGCCGAATAGAGCTGGACGGCAGAGGCACCCGCGCGGATTTTGGCATAGGCCTGTTCAGGTGTCGAAACGCCGCCGACCCCGATCAACGGTATCCGGCCATCCGTGGCCTGTGACATGCGTGCCAGCACCCGGGTGGAGCGTTCGAACAGGGGCGCCCCCGACATTCCGCCCGCCTGATCCTTGGCCGGGTCGGTCAGCCCCTCACGCGAGAGGGTGGTGTTCGTGGTGATGATTGCCGCGATACCGGAGGCAATGGCGACTTCGGCAATCTCTGCCAATTCGTCATCATTCAGATCGGGGGCGATTTTTAGGAATACGGGCACAGGCCGTGCCAGATTGCCCCGCACCTCCATCACACCGGCCAGAAGGGCTGTCAGCGCCGCGCGGCCCTGCAGATCGCGCAGGCGTTCGGTATTGGGAGAGGATACATTCACCGTGGCGAAATCGACGTGGGGCCCGCAGCTTGCCAGAACGGCGGCAAAATCGGCGGCACGGTCGCTGCTGGTCTTGTTCGCGCCAAGATTCAGGCCAACGGGGACCGGCCCCTTGGGGCGCATGGCAAGACGGGCGCTGATGGCACAGGCACCTTCGTTATTGAAACCGAAGCGGTTGATCACGGCCTGATCCGCTGTCAGCCGGAAGAGGCGCGGCTTGGGGTTTCCTGCCTGTGCCTCGGGGGTTGCGGCCCCCACCTCCAGAAATCCGAAACCGGAGCGCATCAGCGGGGCCAGGGCCACCGCGTTCTTGTCATAACCGGCAGCCAGCCCGACGGGGTTGGGCAATGACAGGCCTGCAAGTGTGCCTGCCAGACGTGATGACGTGACCACGCCGGGCATCGGCATGACGCCGGACCGAAGCACGGCAAGCGATATCGAATGCGCGCGCTCCGGGTCCATCCGGTGCAATGCGGCAAGGCCCCAGCGTTCGATTGTCATATGATGCCCTCGGGGAAGATGTGGCCGGAACTGCCAAGGGGCAGGGATTTGTCCCATACGACATCGGTGATGCGCATCGGCCGGTACAGATGCGGAAACAGAGCGCCGCCGCGGGACGGCTCCCACCGCAAATCCTCACCAAGTGCCTGATCATTAAGCGCAACGAGCACCAGATCGCTCTGGCCTGAAAAATGTTTTGCAGCCGTTTCCGCAACCTGTTGCGCGGTCGACATATGGATATAGCCGTCGGCAATATCAATCGGTGCGCCATTCGTCTGTCTGGCAACACAAAGCGCATCCCATTCGGCGCGGCGGAAGATCTTGTAAATAAGCATATCGCGTCTTGCGCCCATTTTTTACGCCGGTCAATCCCGCCTATCTTGCTTTGACAGCCACGATTCTACACCACACTGTTCTGTCATCGTTAATCGAGGATTCTTTGATGCGAACCAGCCTGATAATGACTGCCGCCGCTCTGGCCCTGAGCGCGGGTACGGCCCATGCCGACTTTACCATGACCATCCTGCATACGAACGACGTGCATGACCGGTTCGAGCCGATCACCTCCTCAGGGTCGACCTGTGGGGCCGAAGATGATGCCGCAGGAAAATGCTTTGGCGGTGTGGCCCGTCTGGTCACCGCTGTTCAGCAGGGCCGCGCAGCACATGAAAATACCTTGCTGCTGGATGCGGGTGACTGGTTTCAGGGCACGCTGTTCTACACCCGCTACAAGCATGAGGCGGCTGGCGGGTTTCTTGACCTGCTAGGATACGACGCGATGGCCGTGGGCAACCACGAGTTCGATGATGGCCCGTCCGAGCTGGCAGCGCTGGCCGATGAAATCAACGTGCCGTTGCTGGCAGCCAATATGGATGACAGCAAGGAACCCTCGCTGGGCGATAAAATCCTGGCCAACACGGTTGTTACCGTGGCCGGGGAAAAGATCGGGATCATCGGGCTGACCCCGCAGGACAATGGCGAACTAGCCAGCCCCGGTCCGAATGTGACCTTTGAAGCGCCGATTCCGGTCGTTCAGGCGCAGGTCGATGCAATGACGGAGCAGGGAATCAACAAGATCATCCTGCTGTCCCACTCGGGATATGTGGTCGATCAGCAGATTGCCGACAATACGCATGGAATCGATGTGATCGTCGGGGGGCATAGCCACACGCTGCTGTCCAACACGGATGAAAAAGCAGCGGGTCCATATCCGACCGTGGTCAATTCCGTACCGATCGTCACGGCGGAATCCTATACCAAATATCTGGGTGAGCTGACGGTCACCTTTGATGACGATGGCAATGTCATCACGGCCAAAGGGGCACCGCGCCTGCTGGATGCAAGCGTGGCCGAGGATGCCGATGCGAAGGCCCGTATTGCCAAGCTGGCCGAACCGCTGCAGGAAATCCGTGAGCAGGTGGTAGGCGAGGCCACGGCCCCGATCGAAGGCGATCGCGATATCTGCCGTTTCCGGGAATGTAGCATGGGTGATCTGGTTGCCGAGGCGCAATTGGCCCGTGTCGCGGATCAGGGGGTGCAGATCTCGCTGGTGAACGGCGGCGGCTTGCGGGCCTCTATCGATCAGGGCCCGGTAACGATGGGCGAAGTGCTGACGGTTCTGCCATTCCTGAATACGCTGTCGACCTTCCAGATCACGGGGGCGCAACTGGCAGCCGCGCTGGAAAATGGCGCAAGCCAGATTGCCGAAGGCGGCGGTCGCTTCACCCAAGTTGCGGGCATGAGCTATACGATCGATACCAACGCGCCTGTGGGCGAGCGTATTAGCGACATCCTCGTGGGGGGGGAGCCGGTGGACATGGATGCGGAATACATGGCCGTATCGAACAACTATGTCCGCAATGGCGGCGACGGATTCTCCATGCTGGTGGATGCCAAGAATGCCTATGACTACGGCCCGGATCTGGCCGAAGTGGTGGCGGATTATCTGGGTGAGCATCAACCCTACACACCGACAACCGACGGTCGCATCACCTTTAAATAATAATGTGGCGGGGGCGTTCGCGCCCCCTCCCGCAAAGGGTTGCACCGGCCGATCGAAGCCGTTATAGACACCTTCAGCGCGGGCGTTGTGTAATGGTAAGACCTTAGCCTTCCAAGCTAAAGACGCGGGTTCGATTCCCGCCGCCCGCTCCAAAATACCCAGATATCATTGATCGATCAGTGCCATATGAACGCGCTCGGCAGGATTTTTCATGTCTGTATGTGGGGGCTGGATGATTCGCGGCATTTTGCCGGTGATCAGGGCGGGAACGCGCCCCAATGGGGCACGCTCCGGTGTTTGGTTCAGTGGTTGTGCAGGTGATCAGGCTGCGGCATGCCCAGCACGTGATACCCGCCATCAACGCGGATGATCTCACCCGACGTCATGTTTCCGTAATCCGAAGCCAGATAGACCGCTGTTCCGCCGATGGATTCGAGTGTCGCATTGGAACGCATGGGGGCGTTGTGCTCGGTATGGCGGAAGGTGGCGCGGGCACCTGAAATGGCCGCACCGGCCAGCGTCTTCATCGGGCCGGGCGAAATCGCATTGACGCGGATTTTCTGCGGACCAAGGTCATTTGCCAGATAGCGTACGGCCGATTCCAGCGCAGCCTTGGCCACACCCATCACATTGTAGAAGGGGGTGACCGCATTGGAACCCTGATAGGTCAGGGTGATCAGGGTGCCGCCCTCGGGCATCAGTTCCGATGCGCGCTTGGCCACATCAATAAAGCTGTAGCACGAGATATTGAGCGAGTTCTGGAAGTTGCTGCGCGTGGTATTGGTGAAGCGCCCCGCCAGTTCCGACTTGTCGGAAAACGCGATGGCGTGGACCAGAAAATCGATCTGGCCCCATTCATCCTTCAGCTTGGCGAAGGCAGCATCCATGCTGTCGTCATTGGTCACATCGACATCCAGCAGGATCGTGGAGTCCACCGTTGCGGCAAGGGGGGCAAGACGTTTGCCAAAGGCTTCACCTTGATAGGTGAAGGCCAGTTCGGCACCTTCTGCTGCCATGGCTTTCGCGATGCCCCATGCGATGGAGCGGTCATTCGCGACCCCCATCACAACCCCACGTTTCCCCTTCAAAAGCTCGGCCATTGGCTGTTCCTATAGATATTTGCTCATGACAAGCGTGGCATTCGTGCCGCCGAAGCCGAAGCTGTTGGACAGGACAGAATCGATTTTTACGCCTTCGCGCAGGGTTGTCACCACCTCACCGTCGTGCAGTTCGGGATCCGGTGTGGTGACATTGGCCGAAGCCGCGATGAAATCGCCGTTCATCATCAGAAGCGAATAGATCGCCTCATGAACGCCGGTCGCGCCGAGCGAGTGGCCGGTCAGGGATTTCGTCGAGGTGACAGGCGGTGTGGCGCCTTCACCGAAGACACGACGGATCGCCTTGATCTCGGTCAGATCGCCCACGCCGGTAGAGGTGCCGTGGCTGTTGATGTAATCCACGCTGCGGCCTTCGGGCAGGGTTGCCAGGGCCACCCGCATCGAACGCTCACCGCCTTCACCCGATGGGGCGACCATGTCGTAGCCGTCCGAGGTCGCGCCATAGCCGGTGACTTCGGCGTAGATCTTGGCGCCCCGCGCAAGTGCGTGCTCCAGCTCTTCCAGCACCACGACACCACCGCCACCGGCGATGACAAAGCCGTCCCGTGTCGCATCATAGGGGCGCGATGCGGTTTCCGGCGCGTCGTTGTATTTTGACGACATGGCTCCCATCGCGTCGAACAGGCAGGACAGGGTCCAGTCCAGCTCTTCGCCGCCCCCGGCGAATACGATGTCCTGCTTGCCCATCTGGATCTGTTCCACACCGTTGCCGATGCAATGCGCCGAGGTGGAACATGCGGAGGTGATGGAATAGTTCACGCCCCGGATCTTGAACGGGGTGGCAAGGCAGGCGGAGTTCGTGGACGACATGCAGCGTGTGACCATGAACGGCCCCATGCGCTTGGGTGCGCCTTTTTCGATGACCGTCTTGTGGGCCTGAAAGAAGTTCGCGGTGGATGGGCCGCCGGACCCCATGACAAGCCCCGTGCGATCATGCGACACCTCATGCGGTTCCAGCCCCGCATGTTTGATCGCCTGTTCCATGGCAATGAAGTTGTAGGCGGCACCGGCCCCCATGAAGCGCAGGTCGCGCTTGTCGATATGATCTTCCAGCACGATCTGCGGCATGCCGTGCACCTGGCTGCGAAAGCCGTGCTCGGCATATTCCGGCGAGAAGATGATGCCGGAACGGCCTGCCCGCAAAGAGGCTTCGACCTCATCTGCGTTGTTGCCGATGGGCGATACGATACCGTAACCGGTGATGACGACGCGTCGCATAGGCGTTTTCCTTCCAGTTCGGGTCAGCTCTCGGAAAGAGCGACCTTCATGTCCTTGACCTGATAGATCACTTCGCCATCCGCTTCGACGCGGCCGTCGGCCACGCCCATCGTCAGGCGCCGTGTCTGAACGGCTTTGGTGAAATCCACATGGTAGCGCAGCATCTTGCGGTCGGGGCGGACCATTCCGGTCAGCTTCACCTCACCTACGCCAAGGGCGTATCCGCGCCCTTGCCAGCCACGCCAGCCCAGATTGAACCCGGTCAGCTGCCACAGTCCGTCCAGTCCCAGACAGCCGGGCATGATGGGGTTGCCGGGAAAATGGCATCCGAAGAACCACAGATCTGGCGAAATGTCGAATTCGGCAACGATATATCCCTTGCCGTGGGCCCCGCCGTCCGAAGATACCTCGGTGATGCGGTCCATCATCAGCATTGGCGGTTCGGGAAGCTGGGCATTGCCAGGGCCGAACAGCTCTCCCCGTGCGCATGCCAAAAGTGCTTCCTTGTCGAAACTCGTCGGATATTCCGCCATCAGGCTCCCCATAAAAACTCGGACATCCTTTATCACCGCAGCGGAAGGGGTGGCAAGTGCGTGGGGATTTCCGTTTGAAACCCACTGCCGACCCGAAGTATAGCAGGGGGATGAGAGGTGGCGCACCAATGACCCAGACGGCAATTGAACGCGGAACTAAATGGCTGGATCGGGGCAATCTTCGCCCGACACGCCAACGCGTGGCACTGGCAACCTTGCTGGTCGGTGATGGCAAGGACAGGCATGTGACGGCGGAAACGTTGTTCGCATCCTGCACCGAAGCCGGAGAAAAGGTAAGTCTTGCAACGGTTTACAACACCCTGCGCGCATTCTGCGATGCGGGCCTGATGCAAGAGGTGATTGTGGATGGTGCCAAAAGCTATTTCGACACCCGGATAGAAGACCATCCGCATTTCTTCTGGGAAGATTCATCGGCGCTGACGGATGCGCCGGCGGATGAACTGGTGATTTCCCGCCTGCCGGATGCCCCCGAAGGGGCGACAATCAGCCGTGTCGATGTGGTGATCCGTCTGCGCCGCGAATAGGGAACCATTCATTCCCCTCTGCGTTAGCCCCCTAACCTTACGGAGCGGGCGCAATGCGGATCAGATTCGGTTACGATATCTCTGTCGGGTGTGAACAGCCCACCCATTTCGTTACCCGGATGGCCCTGCGGACCGAGCGACAGGACGATCTGGTTCAGGACGAAATCATCGAACTGTCCGAGGGGGTAACCGCAAGCGAGTTCAGGGACAGCTTCGGCAATCTCTGTCTGCGCTTCACCGCCCCCGAGGGAGAGACCCGTATCCGTTGTGACGGGTTGATCCATGACACGGGCCGACATGAACCCGTTCCTGCCGATGCGGAAGAGGTGCCGATTTCCGATCTGCCGGATGATGTGCTGCAGTTTCTGCTGCCAAGCCGATATTGCGAAAGCGATTCCCTGATGCCCTTTGCGTGGGAGGCATTCGGCCATCTGCCGCCCGGGTATGCCCGCGTACAGGCGATCTGCGATTATGTACATGGCGCGATCACATTCGATTACCAGCGCGCCTCGGCCACCCGCACGGCGCAAGGTGCAATCGACGATGGTTACGGGGTGTGCCGTGATTTTGCGCATACAGCGGTTGCCCTGTGCCGCGCCATGTCGATCCCGGCGCGGTATGTGAACGGGTATCTGGGCGATATCGGTGTTCCCTACGCCGGTGCGATGGATTTCTCGGCGTGGTTCGAGGTGTATCTGGGTGGGAAATGGTATGCCTTTGATGCCCGGCATAACACGCCCCGTATTGGCCGGATCAATATCGCGATCGGCCGGGATGCGGCGGATGTGGCCATGCTCCACAGCTTCGGTACGCATGAACTGCTGAATTTTACCGTGGTCTGTGAAGAGGAGGCCCAGCCGGATTAATATCCCGGCGGGGTCCATAAGACCGCATCGATATGCGGTGCTGCCGTTGCCAGCATGACCAAACGGTCAAAGCCCAATGCGATACCGCTTGCAGGTGGCATGTGGTGCAAGGCAGCAAGGAAATCTTCGTCCAGCGGATATGTCTCGCCGTAGACGCGCAGCTTTTCGGCCATTTCGGCCTTGAATCTGATGCGCTGCTCTACGGGGTCCGTTAGTTCTCCGAAACCGTTGGCCAGCTCCACACCGCAGGCGTAAAGCTCGAACCGTTCGGCTTCTCGCGGATCGGCGGCGCGGCGGGCAAGGGCGGCTTCGGGGGCGGGATAGCGATCCAGAATCGTGGCACGTCCGTGGCCCAGATGCGGCTCTACCTTTTGCCCCAGGATGCGTGCGACCATATCGGACCATGTATCATCCGCCGCAAAGCGCACATCATCTGTCTGTGCGGCAAGGGCGGCGGCGTCGGTGGTTCCGTTGGGATTGATTGTCCGCAATAGATCGACCGAGGCATATCGATCAAAGGCCTCGGCAACGCTGATGCGCTCGGGGGGGGCGAACGGGTCACATTCGGCATTGCGGAACCGCAGCATGTCCGTGCCGGCCGCCCGTGCCGCAAGCCCCAGCATCATGGCGCAATCCTGCATGAGTACGGGGTAATCCTGCCCCACGCGGTACCATTCCAGCATCGTGAATTCAGGGCTGTGCAGGGGGCCACGTTCACGGTTGCGGAAAACATGGGTAAAGGCCGCTATCCGCGTCTCTCCGGCAGCCAGCAGCTTTTTCATCGCGAATTCGGGGGATGTGTGCAGATGCACCTGCGTGGCATGGCCGTCATTGCCGATGGCATATGTAGAAAACGCGTGCAGATGCGCCTCGTTTCCCGGGCTGACCTGCGCGATAGCCGGATCCACCTCGATGAAGCCTTCGCTGTCCAGCCAGCCTTGCAGGGCGCGCTGGATGCGATTGCGGGCGATCAGGGCAGGGCGGCGGTCGGCATGGCGGCGGGCATCCCACCAAGGCGTGTCGGTCATTAATGCGGCCTTTGGGCGTGAGGGCTTCCGATTGGGCGGGTAATGCGTTAGATCACGCGGCAAATCCGGTCAACTAGGGCCGCTTCATAAGGACATCACGCGTGAAAGTCATCGCATCTTCGCTTCGTAAGGGCAATGTCGTCGAAATGGACAGCAAGCTCTATGTGGTTCTCAAGGCCGAGAACTTTCACCCCGGCAAGGGCACGCCGACCACCTCGGTCGACATGCGCCGCATTTCCGATGGTGTGAAGGTGTCCGAACGCTGGCGCACAACCGAGATGGTGGAAAAGGCCGTCGTGGATGAGCGCGAGTATGACTTCCTTTATGACGACGCCGAAGGTTACCATTTCATGGAGCCTGAAACCTACGAACAGCTGGCCGTTTCCGAGGAAGTCGTCGGTGATGACAAGGTATTCCTGAAAGAGGGTATTAAGGTTTACCTGCGTACCTATGAGGGCGTGGCCATCGCGCTGGAACTGCCGATGCGCGTCACCGTGGAGATCGATGAAACCGAGCCGGTCGTGAAGGGCCAGACGGCATCGTCGTCCTACAAGCCTGCGATGTGCACCAACGGTCTGCGCGTCATGGTTCCGCCGCATATCGGTGCGGGCACACGTATCGTGATCAATACCGCCGACAACACCTATGTGGAGCGCGCCAAGGATTGATCGGCGCATAGCACCGCATGTGAAAACGGCCCGTCCTGAAAAGGGCGGGCCGTTTGCTTTCGGGTCCGGTCGCAATGCCTATTCTTCGGCGTTCTTGTCCTCGGAATAGTACATCGTGCCGATCTTGATCTTTTCACGACCGCGCGAAATGCGGAAATCATTCGTGTCCCGCAGCGAATAGATGCAGCCGCAGTATTCCTGCATGTAGAATTCTTCGCGTTTGGAAATGTCGATCATGCGGGAAGAGCCGCCGCCCTTGCGCCAGTTGAATTCCCAATATTTCACACCGTCATAGGGTTCGGCCGCGCGGACACCGCAATCGTTGATCTGCGCCATATTCTTCCAGCGCGAGATTCCCAAGGATGATGTGATGACCGGAAAACCGTTTTCGTAGGCATAGAGGGCGGTCCGCTCGAACCGCATGTCGAAACACATGGTACAGCGGATACCGCGCTCCGGCTCCCACTCCATGCCCTTGGCGCGGGCAAACCAGTTATCGGCGTCGTAATCGGCGTCGATGAACGGAATGTTGTGCTTTTCCGCAAAGCGGATGTTCTCATCCTTGCGAAGGGCATACTCCTTCTTGGGATGGATATTCGGGTTGTAGAAGAAGATGGTGTAATCGATGCCCGACGCGGTCATCGCCTCCATCACCTCACCCGAGCAGGGCGCGCAGCAGGAATGCAGAAGGACTTTCGTCTCTCCATCGGGGGGGGTGAGTTTGGGGCGTTCAAAATCCATGATTCGAGTGTACCAAATCCCCGCCACAGGGAAAAGAGGTGGCAAAGCGGGTTTACAGACGGTCATTGCAGGGCAACAGTGGAATCGTATCAGCCCCAAGGTTCCGTATATGACGCTGCCCGCACTTGCTCAGGCCCGGCCCGACGATTTCTTTATTCCCGGGCTGGATCCGGGCTTGTCACTGGTGCAGCTGGAAAACCTGAAGATCGGAGTGGTTCCGCCGGTGAGGATAGAGGCCCTTGCCTTGGCATCGAACTTCGAACACCGGGTGCAGATTACCGACATCATGGAGCGACATGCCCGCAGCAGATGGAAGAAGGGGGTCGTTTTTCCAACCGTGCTGGCCGTGGCCGAGGATCTGGCGCTCCGGCACCGGCTGCTGACGATCGGTGATAAGTATTTCATGAATTCCGAAGGCGGGTGGCGGATGCGGAACAGCTATGCCGGACAGAAAAACGGCAAAGCGTCAGACGCCGCATTGGTGGCCCATCTTGCAGAAAAATCGTTCGAGAACCGTAGGCCCCTTCCACTGTTCAACGAAGATTATCGCCAGCTTGATTTCGTGATCGAAACCCGCAACTTTTATAACTTCTATCATTTTACCAAAGAAACGCTGCCGCATCTGACGCTGGTCGAACGCTACGGGCTGACAGGGCGTGTCCTGATTGCGGGTCCGAACCGGAAAGTGTCCGACTTTGTCATGGATGCCGTCAAAGCGTGGTTTCCCGAGCTTGTGGACCGTGTTGAAATTACTGGCGACACGGTGGATTTCGGCAGAGCCTTGATCGGTCTGGATACACGCATCATGTATTACCAGTGCCGTGATGCACTGATCCCCTCCATCCAGGACGTGTCCGACGTGCCGGTAAAGCGGCGTTTCACCACTGGCAATCTGCGGCTCGCCTCGATCAACAGCTATGAACAGCCCTTGGGCGATCTACGGCAACGCGCGTTGGCTGTATTGCAGCCCGCGCCGCCAAGCCGCCGTCTGTTCGTTGTGCGTCGTTCGGGGCGCCAGCGGAACATGGTGGGGGGGGATCTGCTGGAGGCACGGCTGAAGGACATGGGCTTCGAAGTCGTGGCATTCGAGGATCATACCGTGGCCGAGCAGGCCCGTATGGTTGCCGAGGCCGAGGCTGTGGTGTTGCTGCACGGGGCCGGGACCACGAACATGCTCTATGTTCCTGAGGGCTGTCTGGTGGTTGAACTGTCGAACCTGCAAACCCTGCGAAAACGGTTTGGCGATTTCAATCCGATCGCCATCGCAGCAGGGGCGCGATACCTGCATGTGTTTGCCGATCATGATTTCCCGAACCCCGATGTCGTTCCGGTTATCAGTGAGGATGGGCACCGCGGGGTTGTGCTGTCGTCCTTTGAGGCGGATGTGATTGCATCGCATATCGCATCGGTGCTGGATCCGGCGCCGGCACAGCAGGCACTGGAGGCCTGCCGGGTCCTGAACGATGCACGCGAGACGGCTGCACTGTCAGCGGCGCTGGATGTTCATGCTGCGGTGATATCCCACGAGGCCGATTTCCATGTATGGCGCGCAAACGTGGCCTCTGACAGCGGTGACAAGATCGGCGCGCTGGAGCATTTGCGGCGGGCCCTGGTTCTGGCCCCCGGTCGTGTGCCATTGCTGACGCGGACCCTGAATGCGGCCCATGCGCAGGACGATCGCCGCCTGATGATCGAGGCGGCCGCCCTGTTCCTGCTGCGCGCGCCCCGCAAGGCGGAAAAGCTGTTCAATGAAAAAGGATGGTCATTCGAAATTCCGCTGCCCGAGGCAGAGGAGGCGCCGGACTGGGACGAGGGTCGGGACGACACCTGATCCGGCAATGTCTGAAATTCGGACTTTTTGATGGTGCTACCATTACCCCTGTTCGGGGTGATGGTAGCGGAGGAGGGATTTGAACCCCCGACCTAAGGATTATGATTCCTCCGCTCTAACCAGCTGAGCTACTCCGCCATCGGGGCGGACAATTAGTTAAGGTGCCGGGTAAGGTCAAGCACCTTTTTACATTTTTCTTACACGACACCTGCCTGGCGCATGACACGGTATTGTTCTGTCGTATCGGCGGCAAAACGGTGGATGCGTTGGTCCAGCTGTCCCTGTATCTTGGCGCGGGCAAGACGCAGGGACTGGATCAGCAATCGGGCAGTCAGATTGCGGGGCTGCAATTCGATCGTGGTGACCAGACGTGATTTGTCACCCGCCAGGGCCACCAGATCCAGCAGGATGTCCACGTTAAGCGAGGGGTCTGCAATGGTCAGATGAATCTGCCGTTCGGGCTGCACATCCACAAGCGTTACCTTCATGTCGCGCACCCGACCCCGCAAACGGAAGCGGGTATCCCAGACAGTGCCGACATCAATCGGGCCAGGGCTGCGGGTCACGGTGGTGTTGCGCTTGCGCACAGCCGCTTCCCAGCCTTCAAAATCGGACATTTTCGCAAACACGAAAGAGGGCGGCGCAATCATGTCGCCTTTGCTCGTGAATTTCATTTTCGCTCCGCGTTAGGTGTAGGGGCAGGTTTGCCGTTATTCCAGATCGTCTGCAATCCAGCGCATGATAAGATCGCGGGCAATGGTTCCTTGTGCCGGCATTTCGATATTCGGCAGATGCCCGGCAATCGCGGCCATTGCCTGTTCCCGGCTGATCCAGAATGCATGTGCGATCTCGACAGGGTCAACGGTAATTTCGCCCGCGGTCGCATATCCCACGCACCCCATCATCAGGGACGAAGGGAAGGGCCAGGGCTGGCTTTGCAGGTAGCGTACCTTGCCGACGGGAATCGCGGTTTCCTCAAGTACTTCGCGTCGAACGGCGGCCTCCAGCGTCTCGCCGGGTTCGACGAAGCCTGCAAGGCATGAATAGAACCCTTCGCGCCACGCCGGTGAGCGGCCGATGAGCGCCTCGTTTCCGCGCAGGATCAGCATGATCACCACGGGGTCTGTCCGGGGGAAATGATGTGTTCCGCATTCGGGGCAGGTGCGCCGCCATCCGCCATCCGTCATCTGTGATGCGTTGCCGCAGGCTGCGCAAAACTTGTGCGAGGCATGCCAGTTCAGCAACGCGCGTGCCGTGGCGGCCATTTCCCCCTCGGCGGCGGAAAGGGTCGTCATCATTGCGCGGAGTTCGGCGAATTCGGTGCCTGCAGGCAGGGTGGGCTCGTCCCCTGTGATTGCGCGCGCATGAACGGCGCGGCCATCGTGCAGGCCCAGAAAGATGGGCGAACCCGCATTTGCCAGCAGCGGGTCATCAGCCTCCCGCAGGGCCAGCCGCCCATCGGCCGCCAGAATGCGCCCCTGATGCAGGGGCAAGACCTGCCGTACCTGCTCGTTGCTGCGTCGGTGGGCCGCCCTGTCGAGGTCCGAATCTCCGAACGCCATAAGATGCTGCATTCTTTCGCCTCCAATTCCATTCGCATCTTGATCCCACCCCTTGGTAAGGGGGGCAAGGGGGATCAACCTGCGGATGGGGCGACGGATCTTCTGGGTGATGCGGGATAACTTGCAGCAGTGTGGCTTGCACCGCTTGGCGGTCATCGTTATAGGGGGCGTCGAGAAGTTGGCGCGGGCATGCGCCTCGCCAAATCGGTCAGGTCCGGAAGGAAGCAGCCGTAACGAGTAACGCCTGGGTCGATGTCCAGCTTCTCACCTTTCCCAAATTGCTGAAAACGCTTTGCTGCTGTTGGCTGGATGCACAGGCCACGCCGCCCGCAAGCGCCATGGCCTGTCCCGGTTCAATGATGCGGTACGAACAGGCCCGCAACAACCAGAACCGCTGCGGCCGTTGCGGCAATGATCCCAAGGCCCGGACCGGCAGGGCCTGCGGGGCCGGCAACGGGTGCCGGGGCGTGCGGTACGGGTGCCGGTGCGGGGAATGCCTGCGCAAATGACGCCGCAGGAATGGAAAGCACGGCAACAGTTGCCAATGTCTTCAGTAATTTCTGGAACATGCCTATCTCCAATGACTGAGAGGATATCCGCTTTAACGGAACACACCGTCAGTTCCGGCGCTGCTTTCAGGATTTTTTGCAGTCCACGGAATGCCTGTCGGGGCAGGGGGAATCAGATGTTTGCAGCGCGTGGCGGTTTGGCGGGGGCAGTATCGGTGGGGTTGCGCAATCTGGCCGCCAGTGCCGAGATCTGGGTTTGAAGCTGAACCAGCGTATCGATATCCAGCCCGGTTTTTTCAAGCATGCAGGCAGGAATATGTGCCGTGCGATCCCGCAGGGCATGGCCTGCCTCTGTCAGGGTGATGCGGACCTGCCGCTCATCCTCCGGGTCGCGGGTGCGTATCACCAGCCCGCTTGCCTCAAGCCGTTTCAAAAGCGGGGTCAGCGTGCTCGAGTCCAGATGTACCTGTTGGCCGATACCCTTGACCGTCAGCGGGTTTCTGGCCGTCCAGATCGTGCAGAGGACGAGATATTGCGGGTAGGTCAGCCCCAGATCCTCCAGTAGCGGACGATAGGCCTGCTGCATGGCATTTGCAGCAGAATAAAGGCTGAAGCAGACCATGTCTGAAGGGGAGAGTGTCATATGACCCGATTTAAATCGTTCGCGATATATTGGCAAGAGATTGACATAAACGAGCTCGACATATAAATGGTCGTGCAAGTTTAAATCGCACACAAAGGAAATACTATGTCCGTAGATCCGAAGTATCTGACCGAAGCCCGCGCGACCGGCGGTGGGCGGAACGGAATTGCCACCTTGAAAACGGGAATGCTGACGCTGACCATGACCAGCCCCAAGGAATTGGGGGGATCGGGCGCCGGTCATAACCCGGAAGAATTATTCGCCCTTGGCTATGCCGCTTGCTTCCTGAGTGCGATGCGGTTTGCCGCGCAGAACGAGAAGCTGGGCGATGTGCCGGAAAGCGCCACGGTGGATGCGCAGGTCGGTATCGGCCCGCGGTCTGGTGGCGGTTTCGGACTGACGGTGCAGCTGAAAGTGGATATGCCCGGCCTTGATCGTGCCGTGGTGGAAACGATCGTGGAGCGTGGGCATTTCGTTTGTCCGTATTCGAACGCCACGAGCGGAAATATCGCGGTTGAAACGGTAATCGCCTGACAATCTGTTCGGGTCAGGGCGGCATTTGCGGCCCTGACCTTTTCTGGTTACGCCCGATGTTCCAGGGGATAGGATTTGCCCCATATCGCAGGGGCATCCCGGGCCAGCATCCGCGCCTCGGCAGCGCAAAGGCATGCCTGTGCGTGGTGCGTGCAGTTCCGCTCGGCCAGCGCCTTGTTCCACAGGCGCAGCGCCGAAGGGGCGCTCCAGGGCAGGGCGGCATTCCGCAACCAGCCCCGCAGTTCCGACGGTAGCCTGTCATAGCCTGCCATGGGCGAAACCGTGCGCCGCTTCAGGGATGTGACGGTATTGCGCCGCATCATGCCACCTGTTTCCGGCCCCATGCGGGGAAGGGATCAGGCAAGCCGGCCCAAGCTGCGGGAGTGAAGTCATCCGCTTCGACCAGCGCCGCATCCAGATCGGCCACAATCGCATTCCGGTCCATTCCGGCACCGATGAACACCAGTTCCTGCCGGCGGTCGCCCCATGGGTCCTGCCAGACCTGACCCACCTCGGCCAGGGCATCGGGATGGGTGGGCCAACGCGCGCGCGGAACACTGGCCCACCAGCCGCCCAGGGGTTTGATCGTGGAAATCGCGCCCGCAAGGCTGAATTCCACGGCCCAGTTCGGTCGGCTGGCAATCCACATGTGGCCCTTGGCGCGGATGACACCATCAAGGGGGCCATTCAGGACCCCGTGTATTCTGGCAGGGTGAAAGGGGCGGCGTGCGCGATAGACGAAGGAGGAAATTCCGTACTCCTCGGTCTCGGGCATGTGGTTTTCAAAACCGTACAGCTCCTTGGCCCATAGGGGGTGTTCATGGGCACGGTCAAAGTCGAACAGGCCTGTGTCGAAAATCGCACCGGCGCCCACCACGCTGTAATCTGTTTCGATGATGCGGGCGTCGGGGTTCAGGGCGCGCACGATCTTGTGCGCCTGATCCAGCCGCAGGGGGCCAGCGGCTGTCACCTTGTTCAGGACGATCACATCCGCAAATTCCATCTGGTCGGTCAGCAGGTTCACAAGGGTCCGCTCATCCTCGTCACCCGACGTCTCACCACGATCCGAGAGGAAATCATGGCTGGAGAAATCACGCGTCAGATTCGCGGCATCCACGACGGTAACCATCGTATCCAGTCGGGCCACATCCGACAGGCTCTGGCCATCGGCATCGCGAAAATCGAAGGTGGCCGCAACGGGCAGGGGTTCGGCAATGCCGGTGCTTTCGATCAGCAGGTAATCGAAGCGACCTTCGGCAGCCAGCCGCCGCACCTCGATCAGCAGGTCATCGCGCAGGGTGCAGCAGATGCAGCCGTTGGTCATCTCCACCAGTGTTTCTTCGGAGCGGGATAGTTCGGATCCCTCCCGGATCAGGTCGGCGTCGATGTTCACTTCTGACATGTCATTCACGATGACCGCCACACGCCGGCCTTCGCGATTGTTCAGGATGTGGTTCAGCAGGGTGGTTTTGCCTGCGCCAAGAAAACCGGACAGAACGGTAACGGGGAGGCGGCGACCGGACGGGAGTGTCTTTGACATGGTGTGATTCCATTACGTTATAACATAACGTTTATCCGCCAAGTTGAAAAAGGGCAAGCTGCCCCCATGCCGGTGCGGAATATGTGGCGTGCCATCCGTGGCGCGGATATAGCCATGGGATGAATGACACCTTGCCCCCATGCCCCGAATGCGCCTCCATCTACAGCTATCAGGTAGATGCCCTTTTGACCTGTCCGGAATGCGGCCATGAATGGCGGGCAGGCGATCCGGAAGGCGCCGAGGACGGCGTGCGTGACAGTGTGGGCAATACGCTGCACGATGGCGATACGGTTACCGTGATCAAGGATCTGAAGATCAAGGGATCATCCTCGGTCGTGAAGGTGGGCACCAAGGTGCGCAACATCCGTCTGGTGGACGGGGACCATGACATCGATTGCAAGATCCCTGGAATCGGCCAGATGGGGCTGAAATCCCAGTTCGTGAAAAAAGTCTCGGATTGAACGGCCCTGCGCAGATTGTCAGGTGGAGCTGCCGTGACCACGCTGCCATCCCTGAACGAGACCGGCGGATCGAAGCTGACCATCCCGGATAGCGTGTGGAATGATACAAAGGTTTCGTTCATCGGGTGGACGAAACCGCTCCCGCTGCTTAGTTTGTAATCCATCCGAACGCGGGACTATACGATGAATGACGCCCCTGCGGCCGCCTATCAGGTCTTGGCCCGCAAATACCGCCCCGAAACCTTTGCCGATCTTGTCGGGCAGGAGGCGATGGTCCGCACGCTGAAGAATGCGTTTGCAGCGGACCGGATCGCCCATGCCTTCATCATGACGGGCATTCGCGGCACGGGAAAAACCACCACGGCGCGGATCATTGCCAAGGGTCTGAACTGTACCGGCCCGGACGGCAAAGGTGGCCCGACCACTGATCCATGCGGTGTCTGCGAAGCGTGCCGCGCCATTTCCGAGGGGCGTCATGTCGACGTTCTGGAGATGGATGCGGCCAGCCATACCGGCGTTGATGCGATGCGGGATCTGACGGATTCCGTGCGTTATCGCGCGGCCTCGGCCCGCTACAAGATCTATATCATCGACGAAGTCCACATGCTGTCCACCAGTGCGTTCAACGCACTGCTGAAAACGCTGGAAGAGCCTCCTGCGCATGTGAAATTCATCTTTGCCACGACCGAGATCCGCAAGGTCCCGGTGACGGTTCTGTCCCGTTGCCAGAGGTTCGACCTGAAACGGATCGAACCCGAGGTGATGATGGCCCTTTTGCGCCGTATCGCCACCGCCGAAGGGGCCGAGATTGCCGAGGATGCGCTGTCGCTGATCGCCCGTGCGGCCGAAGGTTCGGCCCGCGATGCGACAAGCTTGCTGGACCAGGCCATTTCTCCGGGAGCGGGGGAGACGACTGCGGATCAGGTGCGGGCCATGCTGGGTCTTGCGGATCGTGGGCGGGTGCTGGACCTGTTCGACCTGATCATGACCGGCAATGCCGCCGGTGCGCTGGCCGAACTGTCGGCGCAATATGCCGATGGCGCCGATCCCATGGCCGTATTGCGCGATATCGCCGAGGTGACGCATTGGATCTCGGTCATCAAAGTCACACCCGAGGCTGCCGAGGATCCGACGACCACCCCGGACGAACGTGTGCGGGGGCTGGAAATGTCCGAACGGCTGCCGATGCGGGTTCTGACCCGCGCATGGCAAATGTTGCTGAAGGCGCTGGAAGAAGTGGCTTTGGCCCCGAATGCGATGATGGCGGCCGAAATGGCGATCATCAGGTTGACCCATGTCGCCGACCTGCCGGACCCCGAGGCGCTGTTGCGCCGTATCCAGTCCCTGCCGCAGCCGACCCATGCGCCGGCCCGCGGGGCTGCCGCGCCGGCCGGGGGCGGCGGCGGTGGCCAGATGGCCCGTGTGGCTGGGGGAGCCGTTGCCATCGCCAGCACGCTTCCCGCCACGTTCGAGGGTGTGGTGGCCATACTGCGTGACAAGCGGGATATGCGCCTGCTGACCGAGGTGGAGACAGGGCTGAAGCTGGTTGCCTACCAACCGGGGCGGATCGAGTTCGAGCCCGGCCCGCAGGCCCCGCCCGATCTGGCGCAACGGCTTGGCCAGCGGCTGCAATCCTGGACAGGGCAACGCTGGGTCATCACCGTTTCCAACGGGAATGGCGCCCCCACGATTGCCGAGGCACAGGCTGCAGCCGAGGATAGCGCCCGCGCTGTGGCCCGGAACCTGCCCATCGTGCAGGCGATTCTGGCGGCCTTTCCCGATGCCGAGATTGCCGAGATCCGTGCGCCGCTGGCCGATGCCGCCGCCGAGGCGCTGCCGGAAGTTGAAGATGAATGGGACCCTTTTGAGGAGGAATGAATGTTCGGTTTGAATGGTTTGGGCGATATGTCCAAGATGATGAAGCAGGCACAGGATCTGCAAGGCAAGATGGCCGAAATGCAGGAAGAACTGGGGCGCATAGTCGTGACAGGCGAATCCGGCGCGGGCCTGGTCAAGGCGCGCTGCACGGCCAAAGGGGATCTGACGGGGCTGGATATCGATCCGTCGATCTTTGTCGCCTCGGAAAAGGAAGTGGTGGAGGATCTTATCCTTGCCGCGATCAAGGAAGCACAGCGCGCGGCGGCTGAGCGCCATCAGGCGGAAATGGCCAAGATTACCGAAGGCCTGGGCCTGCCGGCCGGCATGAAGCTGCCTTTCTGATATGGCGGATGCGCCCGGGAATATCGACCGGCTGATAGAGCTCATGGCCCGGTTGCCCGGGTTCGGGCCGCGGTCGGCCCGTCGCGCTGTCTTGTTGATGCTGAAAAAGCGGGGGCAGGTGATGGCCCCGCTGGCGCAGGTCATGGCCGAAGTGGCGCTGAATGCGCGCGATTGCCTGATCTGTGGCAATATAGGTGACAGCGATGTCTGCTCTATCTGCCGCGACGAACGCCGCGCCACGGGTGAGGTTTGCGTGGTGGAAGATGTTGCCGACCTTTGGGCGATGGAACGCGGCGGCGTGTTTCGCGGGCGCTACCATGTGCTGGGGGGGACGTTATCCGCATTGGATGCGATCGGCCCGGATGAATTGCGGATCCCGCGACTGGTGGACCGCGTGGAGGCCGAAAGCCTGACCGAAGTCATTCTGGCGTTGAATGCCACCGTCGATGGTCAGACAACCGCGCATTACATTGCCGATGTACTGGGGGACAGTGTCCGCATCACCACCCTTGCGCAAGGCGTTCCTGTGGGGGGAGAGCTGGATTATCTGGATGATGGAACGATCGGGGCCGCGCTGCGGGCGCGGCGCCAGATCTAGGGTAGGGCAGCCCTAGAATGCGTTGTGGATCAGGAAGACCGCAGCCGCAATCATTGCCCAGATAACCCCCCAGACAACCACCAGCGACAGCACGCCCAGTGCCAGTCCGATCATGACCCACAGCCCGTCCCGCTCCAGCATGCCAAGCGAGATGAGCGTCATGGCAAAGGCGGGCAGCATGTTGCCCAAGGGGATCGGCATTGCCAGAACGATTGCTAGGATCAGAAGGGCCGCCCCCAGAAACCGCTCGGCGGTAGAGCTGACCATGAATGTCAGGCGGGGCACCAGCAGCCGCTCTGCCCGCCCCAGGATCGGAGTCATCTTGCCGACCAGGGTGGCGAAGGCCGTCCGCTCCATCGACCGTGTGGCGATGAAGGCGGGCAGCCACGGCGCGCGCCCCATCATCAGCTGCGCCGCCAGAAAGATCAGCGGAAGCCCCAGAATGCCCGATGTTCCGGGCGGGGTCGGCAGCACATTGGGCAGGGCGAAAATCAGCAGCAGGGCGCCGAAGGCCCGCCCGTCCATCGCCTGCACCAGATCCGAGATGGAAATGCGCTGGCGTTCCGGATCGTGGGCAATGCTTTCCAGAACCTCGGACAAACGGCGGCGTGTGGGTTTGCGGGGGCGTTCTGACTCATCGGGAAGGTCAGTCTCTGGACGGTCTGTGTCGTCGGGGATCATGTCGTTTCCTGAATGCAGTACGCGATCAATGTGGCGACATGCAGGGCGGGGTGCAATGGGGGGTTACATATCCGGCCAGTCTTTCGCCGCCTGCTTCAGGTGCGTCAGAAAGGAGCTGACCTTCAGCGTGCGGTGCAGATCGACGTGGGTAACCAGCCATAATACGGCCTCCCATTCGGGGGCGGGGGGCAGAACCTCTATCAGATCGGGTATGCCAGCGGCGCGATACAGGGGCAGAAAACCGATGCCGGCCCCGGACAGGACCGCCGTCTGCATTGCCAGACCTTCGGATGCCATTACCCGCATCGATTCGCCGGGTACGTTGTCGCGCATCCACCGGTGGAAGACTGCACGCGCCGCAGGGCCTTCGGCGGTGACGAACCGGTGCTTGTGGGCATCGCGGATGCCGTCGGGCATGCCATAGCGCTCTACATAGCTGCGCGCGGCATAAAGCCCGCTGCGCAGTTTTGTCAGGGGCTGGACCACATTGTCGGGCTCCTCGGGGGGGCCACCCGCGCGGACCGCCACATGGGCCTCGCCGTAATCCAGCCGGAAAATGCGGCTGTCGGACAGGTAGCGCACGGTTAGGGCGGCATGTTCGTGCTGGAAGCTGGTCAGGACAGGCATGAGCAGATCGGCGATCCCGGAGATGGAGGTGACCACCAGCTCGCCGCAGACCTCTTCTCCCTGACCGGTGATGCGGCTGGCCAGCTGGTTGAACTGGTCATCCGTGGTCTGCGCCACGGTCAGCAGGTCGCGTCCGGCCTCTGTCGGGGTGTAGCCGCGGGCATGGCGCTGGAACAGCCGTGTTCCCAGCCGTTTCTCCAAAGAATCGATGTGGCGTATGACGGTGGCATGATGGACGCCAAGCGCCTCTGCGGCGCCGGACACGGTGCCCATCCGCGCAACCTGAAAGGCTGTGCGCACCTCGTCCCAATTCTCCAGCCCCATCCGGTTTGCACCCTCTGTTGTGCATTCGCCTTTAGGATAGCGTTGCAGGCCCCCGACACAAGGGAGCGTGGCGTGGCTTGACTCGGGGGTGTGAAAGGGGTAGGCCAAACCCCAGTTTTCCGGAGTTCGATATGACTCCGGTCCCCGCATGAGGTGGGGATCGCCATCCACCAGCGCGTTGCGCCCGTGGGTGACGTTGGTCTTTGGAGCGTTCCCGGCCCATGCCGGGGCAGGCAGATGAAAGGAATGCCCATGTTCGAGAATCTTTCGGAACGGCTGGGTGGGGTCTTTGATCGGCTGACCCGTCAGGGCGCGCTGACCGATGAAGACGTCGCCACCGCGCTGCGCGAGGTGCGTACCGCCCTGCTGGAGGCGGATGTCTCGCTGCCGGTTGCGCGGGAATTTACCAAGCGTGTGCAGGCCAAGGCGGCCGGCCAGCATGTCACCCGCTCTGTCACGCCGGGTCAGCAGGTTGTCAAGATCGTCCATGACGAGCTGATTTCAGTGCTGCAGGGTGAAGGCCCTGCGGATGCGCTGAAGATCGACAATCCGCCGGCCTCTATCCTGATGGTAGGTCTGCAGGGGTCGGGTAAGACCACGACAACGGCCAAGCTGGCCAAGCGGCTCAAGGACCGTGAGGGCAAGCGGATCCTGCTGGCCTCTCTGGATACCAACCGTCCCGCCGCGATGGAGCAATTGGCCATTCTGGCCACCCAGGTCGGTGTTGACAGCCTGCCCATCGTCAAGGGCGAGAGCGCAATCCAGATCGCGAAGCGGGCAAAGACCCAGGGTGCGATGGGCGGCTATGATGTCGTCATCTTCGACACCGCGGGTCGTCTGCACATCGACGAAGTGCTGATGTCCGAGGTTCAGGCGGTCCGCGATATCGCGCAGCCGCGGGAAACGCTGCTGGTGGTCGATGGCCTGACAGGGCAGGACGCGGTGAACGTGGCCACCCAGTTCGACGGGCAGGTCGGCATTTCCGGTGTCGTGCTGACACGCATGGATGGTGATGGTCGTGGCGGTGCAGCCCTGTCCATGCGCCATGTGACGGGCAAGCCGATCCGATTTGTCGGCCTTGGCGAGAAGATGGACGCGCTGGAAACCTTCGACCCCGAGCGGGTTGCAGGGCGGATCCTCGGCATGGGCGATATCGTCGCCCTTGTGGAAAAGGCACGCGAGACCTTCGAGGCCGAACAGGCAGAGCGCATGGCGCGCCGTTTCTCCAAGGGGTTGTTCAACATGAACGACCTGAAGGGGCAGCTTGAACAGATGCTGAAGATGGGCGGCATGCAGGGCGTCATGGGCATGCTTCCGGGCATGGGCAAGATGCAGAAGGCAGCCGAAGCCGCCGGCATGGATGACAAGATGCTGCGTCGGCAGATTGCCCTGATCAATTCCATGACCAAGCGTGAACGCGCGAACCCGGATCTTCTGCAAGCCAGCCGCAAGAAGCGGATCGCGGCCGGTGCCGGGCTGGATGTGTCCGATCTTAACAAGCTTCTGAAGCAGCATCGCCAGATGGCCGACATGATGAAGAAGATGGGCAAGGGCGGCGCCATGAAGCAGGCGCTGAAGAACATGGTCGGCGGGAAGACACCTGATCCGTCCACCATGGACCCTGCGCAGCTTGAAGCCGCGGCCAAGGCGATGAAAAGCCAGATGCCTGCCGGTTTCGGTGGCATGCCACGCGGAATGACCCTTCCTGCCGGTCTGTCGGGGATGATGAAGAAGAAATGATCTCGCTGACCGCCACACCGGTTCTGGAGACGGAACGCCTTGTCCTGCGGGCCCCTGTGCCCACGGATTATGCGCTGTTTGCAGAGTTCTACGCGACGGATCGGTCCCGCCATATGGGCGGACCGCTGGCGCGTGACCGGGCATGGCGGGCATTCGGGCACAGCATCGGCCATTGGGCCATGCGGGGTTTCGGGATGTTTGTCCTGACGGAAAAGCATGGCGGCACGCCGCTTGGCATGGCTGGTCCGTGGTTCCCTGAAGGCTGGCCCGAACGCGAGGTCGGCTGGTCGCTGTGGTCAGCAGAGCATGAAGGGCAGGGATATGCATCCGAAGCGGCGCGCGCCGTCCTGTCCCACGTCTGGGGCAATCTGGGCTGGTCCACCGCGGTCAGCTATATCGCGCCGGAAAACACCGCCTCGGCCGCCCTGGCCGTCCGGCTCGGGGCCGTACGGGACCCCGATGCGAAGATGCCCGACGTGGGCGATGTCAGCCATGTTTACCGTCACCCCAAACCTAAGGGCCTTGCATGACCGATTCTGCTGCCCGCGCGCAGGCGCTGTTGAAGGATCACCGCGAAAGCATTGACCGGCTTGACGCGATCCTTGTGTACACACTGGCCGAACGGTTCAAGCAGACGCAGGCCGTTGGCCGGCTGAAGGCGGAATACAACCTGCCGCCCGCCGACCCCTCACGCGAGGCGAGCCAGATCGAACGACTGGAGTGGTTGAGCCGCGAGGCCGATCTCGATCCCGAGTTCGCCAAGAAATTCCTGAACTTCGTCATTGCCGAAGTGATCAGGCATCACGAACAACACCAGAAATGACCGCATCGCGGTCTGCCATACCCAAGGAGACTTCCTAATGTCCATGAAAATCCGTCTTGCCCGCGGTGGTTCGAAAAAGCGCCCGCACTATGCAATCGTAGCAACCGACTCGCGTATGCCCCGCGACGGCCGCTTTCTTGAAAAGCTGGGCACCTACAACCCGCTGCTGGCCAAAGACAGCGAAAACCGCGTTGTAATGAATGTCGAGCGTGTAAAATACTGGATGGAAAAAGGCGCACAGCCGACCGACCGCGTTGCACGCTTTCTGGAAGCAGCCGGCCTGAAGGAAAAGACGGTTCGCAACAACCCGAAAGCCGCTGTTCCCGGCAAGAAGGCAACCGATCTGGCTGCGAAAAAAGCTGCCCGTAACGCTGCACCTGCCGAAGCTGCTGCAGAAGAGTGATCGGGCGGGGGGCTTAGGCCCCCTTCCTTCATGGGGGAATGGCGATGGCTGACAGGATCTGCGTAGGCGCTATTTCCGGCGCGTTCGGTGTTCGGGGAGAGGTGCGGCTGAAAAGCTTCTGCGCCGTGCCCGAAGCGATTGCCGATTACGGCCCGCTTGGTACCGAGGATGGACGCAGTTTTCGTATCACATTGACGCGGCCTGTGGCTGGCGGCCTTGGCGCGCGCCTCTCGGGCGTGACGGACAAGGACGCGGCCGATGCCCTGCGGGGTACCCGGCTGTATGTTGACCGTGACAAGCTGCCCGCCCCTGCCGATGACGAATATTACCACTCCGATCTGATCGGACTGGAAGTGCGCGATACCGGAGGCGTCCTGTTGGGCCGCGTCAGTGCCGTGCACAACTACGGGGCGGATGATCTGCTCGAAGTTCAGGGTGCGGGGGAAAGCGTGCTGCTGCCTTTTACCCAGGCCGTCATCCCGACTGTTGATCTGGCCGCTGGCCGTATTGTGGCCGACCCGCCGGAGGCGTCCGAATGAGCGAACAACGCACCGAACGCCGGAATTTCTACGGCCGCGTTCATGGCAAGACATTGCGGAGCAGCCAGAAAGGCTATCTGGCCGAGGATCTGGGCCCGCTGAGCCTGCCGGATGTAACGGTGGCCGATAACCCCGAACGCAAGCTGATCGACCCTGCTGCGCATTTTGACGGGCGGCCGGTCTGGCTGGAGGTCGGTTTCGGCGGGGGTGAGCATATGGTGGCCATGGCCGCCCGCTACCCCGAGGTCGGGATCATCGGATGCGAGCCCTTTGTGAACGGCATCGCCATGCTGCTGGGAAAGATCCGTGCAGCGGGCGTGACGAATGTCGCCATCCATCCCGGCGATGCGCGCGACCTGATGGACGTGCTGCCCGAGGGTAGCATCGCCAAGGCGTTCCTGAATTATCCCGATCCGTGGCCCAAGGCGCGACACCATCGCCGCCGCTTTGTCACGCCCGATCACCTTCAGCCCCTGTATCGGGCCATGGCCCCAGGTGCCGAATTCCGCGTGGCCTCGGATATTCCGGATTATATCCGGCAGACGCTGGAAGAAGGTCCTGCGGCCGGCTTTACGCTGGTGGCCGAAGGCCCCGATCCGTGGGAAGACTGGTATTCGACCCGTTACGAACAGAAGGCCCTGCGAGAGGGCCGCTCCCCGCATTACGTCACATTCCGCCGTTAAGGAGATACCCCCGATGTCCGGCCATGGAACGCCTCAGCCCCTTACAGCCCACCGCTCTGGCCCGCTGAAGGGCGTGGCCGAGGTGCCGGGCGATAAATCCATCAGCCACCGCTCCCTGATCCTCGGGGCGATGGCCGTGGGTGAAACCCGGATCACGGGTCTGCTTGAAGGGCAGGATGTGCTGGATACAGCCGCCGCGATGCGGGCGTTCGGTGCAGAGGTGACGCAGCACGGGGCCGGTGCATGGTCGGTTCACGGTGTGGGCGTCGGCGGGTTCCGGGAGCCGGAGCAGGTGATCGACTGCGGCAATTCGGGCACGAGCGTGCGGCTGATCATGGGGGCCATGGCGACATCGGCCATGACGGCAACCTTTACGGGGGATGCCAGCCTGCGCAAGCGTCCGATGGCGCGGGTAACGGACCCGCTGTCGCTGTTCGGCACGCAGGCCTATGGCCGCAAGGGCGGGCGCCTGCCGATGACCGTCGTCGGTGCTGCCGACCCTGTTGCCGTGCGATACACCACGCCGATGCCTTCGGCGCAGGTGAAATCCGCTGTCCTGTTGGCTGGTCTGAATGCACCGGGCGAGACCGTCGTGATCGAGCGTGAGGCGACACGCGACCATTCGGAACGGATGCTGGCAGGCTTTGGCGCCCAGATCCATGTGGAGCGCACCTCCGAGGGCAATGTCATCACCCTGACAGGCCAGCCGGAACTGCGCCCTCAGGTGGTGGCGGTGCCCCGCGATCCCAGTTCGGCCGCATTTCCGGTCTGCGCTGCGCTGATCGTGGAGGGGTCCGATATTCTGGTGCCGGGTGTCAGCCAGAACCCGACGCGCAACGGTCTATATCCGACATTGGTGGAGATGGGGGCCGACATCACGTTCGAAAATCCGTGTGAAGAGGGTGGCGAGCCTGTGGCCGATCTGCGGGTCCGTTTCTCGGCGCTGAAGGGTATCGAGGTTCCACCGGAGCGGGCCTCGTCCATGATCGATGAGTATCCGGTTCTGGCCGCTGTCGCAGCCTTTGCCCAGGGGCGGACCGTCATGCGCGGTGTCAAGGAACTGCGGGTCAAGGAAAGCGACCGGATCGATGCCATGGCGCGGGGGCTGGAAGCCTGTGGCGTGCGGATCGAGGAAGACGAGGATACGCTGATCGTTCATGGCATGGCGGGGGATGTGCCCGGCGGCGCGACGGTTGCCGTGCATCTGGACCACCGCATCGCCATGAGCTTCATGGTGTTGGGCATGGCTGCAAAGTCCCCGGTGACGGTGGATGACGGCACGGCCATTTCCACGTCGTTTCCGATTTTCACACGGCTGATGGGCGATCTGGGCGCGCGGTTCGCATGATCTTTACCGTTGCCATCGACGGGCCGGCGGCTGCGGGCAAGGGAACGATCGCGCGGACGCTCGCGGCGCAATTCGGCTTTCGGCATCTTGATACCGGGCTGATCTATCGCGCTGTCGGGGCAAAGGTAGCCGAAGGCGCCGATCCGGTCGAGGCGGCAATAACATTGCAGCCCGCCGACATGGCACGCGATGATCTGCGCAGCCTTCAGGCCGGGGAAGGCGCAAGCCGTGTGGCGGTCATGCCCGAGGTGCGTGCCGCGCTGGTGGAATTCCAGCGCCGTTTTGCCCGCGTCGATGGAGGGGCCGTTCTGGATGGTCGCGATATCGGCACGGTGATCTGCCCCGAGGCGGAGGTGAAGCTGTTCGTAACCGCAAGCGCCGAGGTGCGCGCCCACCGTCGCTGGCTGGAAGTGGGGGGCGATGCGGCGGATGTGCTGGCGCAGGTGATCGAGCGTGACCGGCGTGATGCCGAGCGGGCCACCGCCCCGATGGTGGCAGCGGCCGATGCACTCTTGATTGACACGACGGAATTGAGTATAGCCGCCGCAGTCGAGAGGGCCGCAAGAGCCGTCCGCACGAGGATGGATGAGGGTCGGGCGTAAGCCGCGACCCTTTGCATATTCCGCGCGGCCCTGTCGAAAAGACCGGTGGAGACAACCACCTGGCCCGTATAAAAATGTAAAGGAAACTGTTTACGCATGTGCGCTAAAGCTACTATGGACGAATTTGAAGCCCTTCTGAAGGAAAGCTTCGAGATCGACACCCCGGACGAAGGTTCGGTTGTCAAAGGCAAGGTCATCGCTATTGAAGCGGGGCAGGCCATCATCGACGTCGGCTACAAGATGGAAGGCCGCGTTGATCTTAAAGAATTCGCAAACCCCGGCGAAACGCCCGACATCAATGTCGGCGACGAAGTCGAGGTTTATCTGGACCGCGTTGAAAACGCGCGTGGCGAGGCTGTCATCAGCCGTGAGAAAGCCCGCCGTGAAGAAGCGTGGGACCGTCTGGAAAAAGCATACGCTTCGGAAGCTCGCGTCGATGGTGCGATCTTTGGTCGCGTCAAAGGCGGCTTCACTGTCGATCTGGGCGGCGCTGTTGCGTTCCTGCCGGGTTCGCAGGTTGACGTGCGCCCCGTGCGTGATGCCGGCCCGCTGATGGGTCTGAAGCAGCCGTTCCAGATCCTGAAAATGGACCGTCGTCGCGGCAACATCGTTGTATCGCGTCGTGCCATCCTTGAAGAGTCGCGCGCCGAACAGCGTGCCGAAGTCATCTCGGCGCTGCACGAAGGCCAGACTGTTGACGGCGTGGTCAAGAACATCACCGAATACGGTGCGTTCGTTGATCTGGGCGGCGTAGACGGCCTGCTGCACGTGACCGACATGGCTTGGCGTCGTGTGAACCACCCGTCCGAGATCCTTGCGATCGGTGAAACGGTCAAGGTTCAGGTCATCAAGATCAACAAGGACACGCACCGCATCAGCCTCGGCATGAAGCAGCTGCAGTCGGATCCGTGGGACGCTGTCGAGATCCAGTACCCGCTGGGTTCGGTCCACAAGGGCCGCGTAACCAACATCACCGATTACGGCGCATTCGTAGAGCTGGAAGCCGGTGTCGAAGGTCTTGTCCACGTTTCGGAAATGAGCTGGACCAAGAAGAACGTACACCCCGGCAAGATCGTCTCCACCTCGCAAGAGGTTGACGTGATGGTTCTGGAAATCGACAGCTCCAAGCGTCGTGTTTCGCTGGGTCTGAAGCAGACCATGCGCAACCCGTGGGAAGTATTTGCTGAAACCCACCCCGTTGGCACGGCCATCGAGGGCGAAGTCAAGAACATCACCGAATTCGGTCTGTTCGTTGGCCTCGACAACGACATCGACGGCATGGTTCACCTGTCCGACCTGTCGTGGGACCAGCGCGGCGAAGATGCGATCCAGAACTACCGCAAGGGCGACGTGGTTCAGGCCGCTGTCACCGAAGTGGACGTCGAGAAAGAGCGTATCTCGCTCTCGGTCAAAGCTCTGGGCGAAGACACCTTCTCCGATGCGGTTGACGGCGTGAAGCGCGGTTCGATCGTGACTTGTGAAGTGACTGCGATCGAAGATGGCGGCATCGAGGTTGAGTACAACCAGATGAAAGCCTTCATCCGTCGTTCGGATCTGGCCCGTGACCGTGCCGACCAGCGCCCCGAGCGTTTCCAGGTTGGTGACAAGGTTGATGCCCGCGTAACGAACGTGGACAGCAAAACCCGTCGTCTGGGTCTGTCGATCAAGGCCCGCGAGATCGCGGAAGAGAAAGAAGCCGTAGAGCAGTATGGCTCGTCGGATTCCGGTGCGTCCTTGGGCGACATCCTCGGCGCGGCTCTCAAAGACCGTAGCTAAGCGATCCTGAATTGTTGAAAAGGCCCCGTGCAGTCGCACGGGGCCTTTTTGCATTGATGTTTGTTTTCTCGGGTAAACTGCCCTATATCCGAAAATACACGCAACCCTTTAAGAGACCGGGGGGGACATGATCCGATCAGAGCTGATCCAGAAGATTGCTGAAGAGAATCCGCATTTGACACAGCGTCATGTGGAGCGGATCGTCCATACCGTCTTTGACGAAATCACCGAGGCGCTGTCGCGCGGGGATCGTGTGGAACTGCGCGGTTTCGGCGCATTTTCCGTCAAGGCGCGGGATGCCCGTACGGGCCGTAACCCGCGCACGGGTGAGGCGGTCAAGGTTGACGACAAGAATGTCCCGTTCTTCAAGACGGGGAAACTGCTGAGGGATCGTTTGAATGGGCGCTAAGGTCATGCGGGCCGTTCGCATTGTCGTTCTGGTTATTCTGGCTCTGATCCTGTTGGGCGTTGCCATTGCCAACCGTGGTATGGTGACGATCAGCCTGCTGCCGCAAAGCGTCGGATCATTTCTGGGGTGGGACTGGTCGCTGCAACTGCCGTTGTTCCTTGTCATTCTGGTGGCCGCCGCGCTTGGCCTGCTGATCGGTTTCATCTGGGAGTTCCTGCGCGAACACCGGATCCGTGCAACGGCCATCGAAAGCCAGCGTGAGAACCAGAAGCTACATGCCGAGCTTGCGACTTTGCGGAAAGACCCGCCAAAGGACGAAATTCTGGCACTTCTGGATCGTAAGGCGGGCTGAATGTCGGCCATACGTGTCAAGATCTGCGGGCTGAAAACGCCCGAGGACATGCTGGTTGTCGCCAAGGCGGGGGCGCATTACGCTGGGCTGGTGTTCTATCCGCCATCGCCACGGAATCTGGATTTGCAGACGGCGCGGGACGTGGCATTGGCGGCACCCGTCGGGCTGGCCAAGGTTGCCCTTGTTGTCGATGCAAGTGATGATGATCTGGATGCCTTGGTGGCCGAGGTGCCTTTGGACATGCTGCAGCTGCATGGTTCCGAAACTCCGGAGCGGGTTGCCGAAATCCGTGCCCGTTTCGGTTTGCCTGTCATGAAGGCAATCGGCGTGGCCGACGAAGGGGATCTGGCCGGCCTTATGGAAATGAGCCTTGTCGCCGATCAGCTGTTGATCGATGCCAAGCCGCCGAAGAACGCCGATCTGCCCGGCGGCAACGGTCTTTCATTCGATTGGCGGCTGGTCGCACAGCGGCGCTGGTTGAAGCCGTGGATGCTGGCAGGCGGCCTCTCGGCGGAAAACGTGGCCGAAGCGATCCGGCTGACCAATGCCCGTCAGGTCGATGTATCCTCGGGGGTGGAATCTGTCCGGGGCATCAAGGATCATGGCAAGATCGCGGCCTTTGCCCGTGCGGCAATGGCACCGCCAATACCAAGGCTGCGCTGACTTTACCGCGCGCGCCAACGGGTATATCCCGAACCGACCCCAGCAGGAGACGCGGCATGGCCGAGAACGGCATCAACAGCTTCATGAACGCCCCCGATGAACAGGGACGCTTCGGTATTTTCGGCGGCCGCTTTGTATCGGAAACGCTGATGCCCCTGATCCTTGAATTGCAGGAGCGGTATGAATTCGCCAAGACCGATCCCGAATTCTGGGCGGAAATGGACGATCTCTGGACGCATTATGTCGGTCGCCCATCGCCGTTGTATTACGCGGATCGTCTGACGAAGCATCTGGGCGGTGCCAAGATCTATCTGAAGCGGGACGAACTGAACCATACTGGCGCGCATAAGATCAACAACGTGCTGGGGCAGATCATTCTTGCCCGTCGTATGGGCAAGACGCGCATCATCGCAGAAACTGGTGCCGGCCAGCATGGTGTGGCCACGGCAACTGTTTGCGCCAAGTTCGGCCTGAAGTGTGTGGTCTATATGGGCGCACATGATGTGGAGCGGCAGGCCCCCAACGTTTTCCGCATGCGTCTTCTGGGCGCAGAGGTGGTTCCGGTCACCTCGGGTCGCGGGACGCTGAAGGACGCGATGAACGACGCGCTGCGGGACTGGGTTACCAACGTACGCGATACCTTCTATTGCATCGGCACAGTAGCCGGTCCGCACCCCTATCCGGCAATGGTCCGGGATTTCCAGTCGATCATCGGCAAGGAGGTTCGCTGGCAGTTGGCCCAGCAGGAAGGTGAGGGACGTCTGCCTGATACCGTAATCGCTGCAATCGGCGGTGGATCGAATGCGATGGGGCTGTTCCATCCGTTCCTTGATGACCCTTCGGTGCGGATCATCGGCGTCGAAGCGGGTGGCAAGGGTGTTGACGAGACGATGCAGCACAGTGCCAGCCTGACCGGCGGCCGCCCCGGGGTGCTGCACGGCAATCGTACCTACCTGCTGCAGGATGATGACGGCCAGATTTTGGAAGGGTTCTCCATCTCGGCCGGTCTGGATTATCCGGGCATCGGCCCCGAGCATGCCTGGCTGCATGAAACCAAGCGCGCGGAATACGTATCCATCACCGATAAGGAAGCGCTTGAGGCCTTCCAGCTGTGCTGTGCGATGGAGGGGATCATTCCCGCGCTGGAGCCGAGCCATGCCTTGGCCCATGTGATGAAGATCGCACCTGATCTGCCCGAGGACCATATCATCGTGATGAACATGTGTGGTCGGGGGGACAAGGATATCTTCACCGTGGCCAAACACCTCGGGTTCGATATGAAAATCTGATGAAAAGCCCCGATCCTTCAACAGGATCGGGGCTTTGTCTTATACGGCGTATTGTTTCAGAATATCCAGGGTAACCACTGACAAGGTGTTCAGATGGGTTGCCTCAAGATGCACCTTCGGCGCTGCCCCTTCTTCATGTGCCTGCAGAAAACGCGCTGCGCAAAGGCACCACTGATCACCCGGTTTCAACCCCGTAAAACCATACTCGGGCCGCGGTGTGGTCAGGTCATTTCCCAGATAGCGAGACAGGGCCAGAAACTCTGCCGTCATGATGGCGCAGACGGTATGGCGGCCCACATCCGACGGGCCGGTGTCACAGCAGCCGTTGCGGTAGAACCCTGTGACCGGATCAAGCGAACATGTTTTCAGCGGGCCGCCAAGGACGTTGCGCGATGGTTCCATCATTTGAACCGCTCCATCAGTTTCTGCATCGGGGTGCGTGTATCTTCGGCAGGGGCCGGTGTGGCGGTGGGGGGCGGGTTTGCAGGCCTTCCCGTGCCGGTAGAGGGACGGGAAGGCGAGACACGCAGCGCGACGGCATTCAGGAACTTTGCACCTTCACCTGCGGCAAGTGATCTCGCGCCGTCGGAAATGCCGCGCAGGACATCATCCAGCCAATCGGCCTCGGCCTTGGCGAAATCGGACAGCACATATCCCGCCACACGATCCTTGTGCCCCGGGTGGCCTATTCCCATCCGGACGCGGTCATATTCCTCACCGATATGCGCATGGATCGATCGCAAGCCGTTGTGGCCTGCATGCCCGCCACCCGTTTTGAGGCGCAGCTTGCCGGGGGCCAGATCCAACTCGTCATGAAAGACGATGACATCTGCCGGCGCCATCTTCCAGAAGCGCATGGCCTCACCAACGGATTGGCCGGACAGGTTCATGAAGGTGTCCGGCTTCAGCAGGGCCACTTTCTCGGAGCCCAGGCGGCCTTCGCTGACCTGCCCTTGAAAGCCTTTTCGCCACGGCGAAAATCCGTGATCCTCGGCAATCCGTTCTACGGCCATGAAGCCGATATTGTGCCGGTTTGCGGCATATTTCGCGCCCGGGTTTCCCAGACCGACCATCAGTTTCATCCGC
Organism: Falsirhodobacter sp. alg1; assembly: GCF_000739715.2. Taxonomy (GTDB): domain Bacteria; phylum Pseudomonadota; class Alphaproteobacteria; order Rhodobacterales; family Rhodobacteraceae; genus Falsirhodobacter. The sequence continues at coordinate 668,870 of NZ_BBJC02000001.1, forward strand.
GCCTCCGTTTGGGGCGAATGTATCAGGGCTGGCGGGGCGGGCGCAACCGCGCCATGCAAAAGGGCGCGCGGAACCCGCGCGCCCTTTCATGAAGTGCGAAAGGCTTATGCCTCTGCTGCGTCTTCACCTTCTTCTGCATTCTCTTCCGAGCGCAGGCCCGACGGAGCCGAGATGTTGGCAACGACGAAGTTGCGGTCGATGACCGGCTTCACGCCTTTGGGCAGTTCGATGTCCTGGATGTGGATCACGTCGCCGATCTGTTTGCCGGTCAGGTCGACCGTCAGGTGATCAGGGATGTCCGAAGCCAGAACTTCCAGTTCAACTTCGTTACGCACGACAACCAGCGTGCCGCCTTTTTTCAGGCCGGGTGCTGCATCGTGGTTTTCGAAGTCAACGTGGATGAACAGTTTGATGCGGCTGGTGCGACGCAAACGCATGAAATCGACGTGGGTCGGAAGATCCTTGACCACGTTGCGCTGAACGCCACGGCAGATGACGCGAACGTCGTCTTCGCCTTCAACTTTCAGGTTGAACAGCGTGGACAGGAACCGGCCCTGCTTCAGCTTCTTCAACAGGTAGTTGTAGTTCATGTTGATGGAAAGCGGCTCTTTACCGTCTCCATAAACGATGCCGGGCACATAGCCCTCACGGCGTGCTTGACGAGCGGCCCCCTTGCCTGTCCCCGTCCGCACCACGGCCTGAAGATCTGGGATCTCTTTTGCCATTGGTAAATTCTCCATATATGAAACGCCCCGTCCTCCAAGGGTGAGCGGGGTCGAAGGCGCGCGTATACTGGATATACCAGAAAAAGGAAAGGTTTTTTCAGGCGCCTTCGGGCATCAGGAAATGGCCTGTGGCCTGCGCGAACAGGCGGGCGCGGTTATCCTGCCATGCCTCCACGTGGACACTGGCATAACGGCGACCGAAGCGGTTGATCCGCGCGCGTGCATAGGCATCCCGGGGAAGGCCGGGGCGCAGGTAATCCACGGTCAGGTTGATGGTACGGGGCAGGCGGGGCATCTCCTCTCCCGCCTCGATTCTGGCCCAGCTGCTGGACCATGCCAGCTCTATCAGGGCTGCGCTTTCCAGAAATGCCGCCGTAGCGCCACCATGGATGGCGGGCGGGGTTGGAACACCGATAAGCGATGGGGCAAAGGGCAGGATCGCGGTCAACTCGTCTCCGCGCCGGTCGAATTTGATGCCCAGCACGTTCAGATAGGGGACGCTGCGCACCAGATCGGCCAATGCGGCGTCGCGCCGTGCGCGGATAACCTCGACAGGTTCATACATCATGCTTCTGTCCCGGATGGCTGCGCACGGATGACTGTGAATGTCCCATTGGCGATGGCGACAGGGCGGGTTTCATCCTCATCGTAGGCAAAAGCGCGGACAAAGGCGACATGGGTCGTGACATGATGGCATTCTGCCCGGGCAATGATGCGCTGGCCGGGCGTGGCGGAGCGCATGTAGTCGATCCGCAGATCGATCGTGGCAGTCAGGCCGTGGGCGTCGGGATGGGCCATGACGGCGGCCCCTGCGGCCGTATCCATCAGGACGGATACGGCGCCGCCTGCAATAACGCCTGTTGCCGGATCACCCACCAGGCGCACATCATAGGGCAAGCCCAGCGTGACGGCGGCATTTGCCGTATCCACCACATGGATGCCGAGCGCTGCGCAATGTGGAATGGCGGCGACGAATTCTTTGGAGCGGTTCGAGAGGTCCATCAGCAAAGTTTATGCTCCTGTCGAAACCGCAGCAAGCTGAATTGCTGATCGCGCGTTGCATGCTATATTACTTGGTCGGATGCGTTTATGGGCGAGCCTATGCTTAACTTCAAAGAGATGTGTGCCAAATTTCAGGTAACCCCGCGCACATTGCGATACTACGAATACATCGAATTGCTCGTTCCGCATAAAGAAGGCCGGATGCGATTTTACGGTGATGCCGAGGTGCGGCGCATGGAGGTGATCCTGCGGGGCAAGCGGTTCGGCTTTTCCTTGGAGGAAATCCGTCAATGGTTGATCACATCGGCCCAGCAGGGCGATGAAGAGCAGAAGAAAAGTCTGGTGAAACTGGCAGATCGCAAGCTGGAGGAGTTGGAGAACCAGCGCGCGCTTCTGGATATTGCAATTGCGGATCTGCGCGAACTGCGCGCGGCATCTATATCGAAAAACGCCGAATAGCGATCAGAATAACCGCGCACCGGCTGGTACGACTTGATCGGGGCCGACCAGAACCACATCCCCCTTGGCATCCGGCACCCCCAGAACAAGCACCTCCGACATGACCTTGCCGATCTGCCGGGGTGGAAAGTTGACCACGGCCAGAACCTGACGGCCGACTAACGCATCTGCCGTATAATGCGCGACAAGCTGGGCAGAGGACCGCTTTTCCCCGATCTCCGCCCCGAAATCAATCCAGAGCTTCAGCGCCGGCTTGCGGGCCTCAGGATAGGGTTCGGCCCGCGTGATGCGTCCCACCCGGATATCGACCGCGGCAAATTCATCATAGGTAATCATCTGCATATATCCCCGTCGTGGTTGGTCAGGCGGGCATCCGTCAGGCTGCAAAGAATATCGTCAGGCGCGCCCATAGGTTTCGGCAATGGCGATATGGATCGCCTGTGCGGGGGGCGTGTTGCCCCAAGCGACCAGTTGGAACGCGGGGTAGAAACGCTCGGCCGCGGAAACCGCGTCATGCATCAGCCGCTCGATCTGTTCCGGCCCTACGGTCTGACCGCCGGACAGCAGCAACCCGTACCGCCAGACCATCATTTTCTGTTCTGTCCAATACGAGAAGCAGCCGCACCAGACGCTGTCATTCACGCGGTTCAGCAGATCATACAGCATGCCCCGCCGGGCCTTTGGCGGGTCCATTTCGAACGTGCAGATCAGACGCAGCGTTTCATCTGCGGCAGACCACGCAAGGGTCAGGGAATAGGTACGCCACAGGCCGGTAACGGTCAGGGCGATGCGGTCGTCATTCAGCCGGTCGAACGACCAGTCCTTGGCTTGTGCCACACTTTCCACCGCATCGATCGGGTGGAGGTCGGCATCGACCAAGTTGGTGTCCAGCATCGACATGAAACGCCCCTTCAGGATTACGCCACCACGAGGATGCGGTGGACGTGTGCGAATCATACTAGATTTGGGGATGGCATATGTGAATCCGCAAAACGCGATGGAATGCGAATCTCTTGGGGATAAAAATCATCCGCCTGTGGACGCAAATGTCAATAACTCTTGTAACCGCTCGGTAAGACTCAGAATTTCGTCCGGTACGGTTTCCTGCGCAATCGTTGCCAGAATCCGCTCTCCAATTGCTTCAAGATCGTCATCGACCGTGTTCAGGGCGATATCCGTGGTCTGCATTGGTCCGATCCCCGATTATTCCATTCGATCCGCGCCGGGCGGGAACCAAAGCATAAACCCTGAGTTGGACCTGTATCAACCGACAGTGAAGGGGGGATGGCATGAATAATCGCGGCGATGATGCCATCGTTCCTGATGTCCTGACCCTAATTCCCCCCTTGCGTGCTTATGCGCGTGCGCTTTGCAAAAATGCCACAGATGCAGATGATCTTGTGCAGGACACATTGGTCAAGGCGCTTGGCAATACCGATAAGTTTCAGCAAGGAACACAACTACGTGCGTGGCTTTTCACCATCATGCGGAACACCTTTTTTACTGCGGCAAAGGTGCGCGCGCGTGAAAGCACCGCCGGAGATGACTGCGTTTCGGTGATACCTGTATCCGCAGGCGATCAGGAATGGTATATTCGGGGGCAAGAGCTGATGGCCGCCGTGGAACGTCTGCCGTCGCGCTACCGGGAAATGCTGATCCTGGTGGTGATGTTGGGGGAAAGTTACGAGACGGCCGCGACGATCTGTGACTGCGCAGTCGGCACTGTTAAAAGTCGTGTTAACCGTGCGCGTCAGATGGTGATCGAGGATCTGGGCGTTGATGCGCTATGAAACGATGAGCGGACATGTCGGAAGAGAGACAATCCAACACAACGAAGCGCCGCAGGACCAGCAGGCATAAGGGAGAGGATACCATGCTGTCACGACCAGACCATCAATATCGCGCCGAAGGGGAATGCCCCGATCGTATGAGTGTACCCTATATCTGCCTGATTGCCGTGGTTGCGGTTCTGGCCGGCGTGGTTCTTGCCTGGATCGGCTGATCTGCCGGACCGGATGAAAAAAGGGCGCCCCGACGGGCGCCCTTTTTCTTATTGGGGCAGGGTGTAGGCGATCACGTAATCGCCCGGTTTGGTGCCGACAGAACCATGGCCACCCGCCACGATCAGGACATACTGGCGACCGTCCTGTTCATAGGTCATGGGGGTCGATTGTCCGCCTGCCGGAAGCCGTGCCTTCCACAGAACCTCGCCCGTGGTCAGATCGTATCCGCGCAGGTAATCGTCCACCGCCGCCCCGAGAAAGGCAACGCCCCCCTTGGTGATCATCGGCCCGCCGATACCCGGCACCCCCAGCTCGAAGGGGAGGGGAAGGGGGGTCATGTCGCGTACGGTGCCGTTCTTGTGCTTCCATGCGATATCACCCGTGGTGACATCGGCCCCTGCAACATAGCCCCAAGGTGGCGCCTGACAGGGAATTCCAAGCTTGCTGAGGAACGGTCCCATGACGACACCGTAGGGGGCGCCGTCGTTGCGGTTCAGGCCCTGTTCGCTGGCCGTGGCACCGGCATCCTTGGGCGGAATGTCGGCGCGTGGCACCAGCCGCGAGGTAAAGGCCAGATAGGTGGGCATACCGAACATCACCTGACGTTCCGGGTCCACTGCGATCGAACCCCAGTTGAACACACCGAAGTTCCCCGGATAGATCAGCGATCCATTCAGCGAAGGCGGAGTGTAGCGACCTTCGTAGTTCAACCGGTTGAATTCGATCCGGCACATCAGCTGGTCAAAGATCGACATGCCCCACATGTCGGATTCACGCAGGGGCTCGGGATTGAAGCTCAGCGCTGATACGGGCTGCGTCGGAGCGGAGAAATCCTCGGGGATCGTGCCACCGGGTGCAGGCTGTTCTGTCACGGGCAGGATGGGTTCGCCCGTTTCCCGGTTCAGCACATAGATATCGCCCTGTTTGGTGGGGCCGACCAATGCGGGAACACTCGCCCCGTCAATTGTCAGATCCACCAGAACGGGCTGGGCCGGAACATCCATGTCCCACAGATCATGATGGACAGTCTGGAAAACCCAGCGTTTCTGCCCGTCATTGATATCAAGGGCCACGATAGAGGACGAATGCTCTTCTACCGCGTCGGAGCGGCCCATGCCCAGTTGGTCAGGCACCTGGTTGCCCAGGGGAATGTAGATCAGCCCTCGTTCCTCATCGACCGAGAAGACGGACCAGCTGTTGGGCGAATTGGCGGTATAGGTTTCGCCTTGATCGATGTTGATCGGCGCCGTTTCCTCCGGATTGCCGCTGTCCCAGTTCCAGAGCAATTCCCCGGTGTTGATGTCGAACGCGCGGATCACGCCCGAAGGGGAAAAGATCGAGAAGTTGTCATTGACCGCGCCGCCGATGATCAGCTTGCCGTCGACCGCGCTGGGCGGGGAGGTGGAGTAGTAATAGCCTGCGGGGTTGTAGGGCATTCCCCGTTCAAGGTGCAGCGTCCCGTTGTCGGCAAAGCTGGTGCAAACCTCCCCCGTTTCGGCATCAAGCGCGATCAGGCGCGCATCCGCCGTCGGCATGTACACGCGGGTGATGCAGGCGGTATCAGCCGTCTGTGCCGGTGGTTCGGGTTGCTGGCTCCGCGTGTCCCAATAGGTTACGCCGCGGCAGGTCTGGTGCTGGCGATCGGGGTTCATGCCCGACTGCGCGTTATAGCGCCAGATTTCTTCACCGGTTTTTGCGTCCAGTGCGATGGCAAGGTTGTGCGGGGTGCAGATGTAGAGCTTGTTGCCGACCTTCAGCGGTGTCACCTGGTAGGTGGTTTCACCCACGTCGTTCGGAAGCTTCACATCCCCTGTCTGATAGCGCCAGGCCTCTGTCAGATCCTTAATGTTCGCGGGGGTGATTTCAGCCAGCGGAGACCAGCGTTGTCCGAAATTGGTGCGGCCGTATTGATGCCATTCGCCATCGGGAATGCTGTTTCCGGTTGACGGGGCCTCGTTGACGATCTGGGTCGGGAGATTGCCAGCAACATCGTGAGGGTCTTGGAACATCGAATAGACAGCCACCACAACGGCCACCAGAACCGAAAGGGCGATCGGCAGGCCCGGTGTGCGGTTGGGGGTATCGGATTGCGCCAGCCCATAGGTCCATAGACGATTGCGAACGAACGGCAGCCACAGCCAGATGCCCAGCAACACGACGATGCCGCCATAGGGCACCAGTCCCCACCAGAAGAACCCGACCTGTGAGACCGCAAATATCAGCCAGCCTATTATGGTCAGGGCAAATACGGTCAGGGCGGACGCGCGCCGCTTTGCCAGAAGATATGTCGTCAGCCAGAATGCGAGCGCCAGAATCAGATAAGCGGGAGAGCCGCCTAACAGCGCAAGCCACGCGCCGAGGATCGTCAGCGCGAGTGCCGCCAATCCGAATATGAGTACGGTGAATGCAATCACGTCGCTGCCCCTTTTTCGGTTCCCGAGGGTATGTGGTTCCCTCATGTGATAACTTCTTGATCAAAATTTATCGCAATTATCCCCCAAACACACCCCGCGACGAAAATTTCTGACATCGGAGGGGATTTTCTTGGGTGGAAATGACGCATTGTCATGCAGTGATCGGGTATGGTGCGGATACCTGATAGGCATCCGACCCCTATGTAACAGGATCATGAGGCGGAGCTTTGTAGCCAACCCGATCATTTTCCGGGTCCGGCAGATGATGCTGACCCGTGCCCGAAACCGACATTGCAGGGAGCGGCGCCCGATTGCCCCTGTTTGTCGAAAAGCACTTGTCACTTTGTGGCGCGGGCAATATACGCGTCTGCGGAGATGTGGCCGAGTGGTCGAAGGCACACCCCTGCTAAGGGTGCAGGCCCGGAAGGGTCTCGAGGGTTCGAATCCCTTCGTCTCCGCCACCTTACTTTTGAGATTGCCGATACATTCTGTTGCGGCGGGCTGATCGTATGCCTAAATTCAGTAACGCACTTTCGCCAATTTGATGTGCCGTTATATTGCCGTCGCAAAGCCCGTATTAAAAATTGGCAATAACCCGGCAATAATCATTTCAACAATGTATTGCCTGGTGAAACTTTTTCAGTTGTCCGATCCATAAGGTCCACGCTGCTTTTCTACGCAGCAGATCCTGCGGCGAATGCTGGAAAAAGGGTTAGTTTCTGGATTTGGTTAGGCTTCTTGCGAAGTGTGGGGGGCGTGTATAACGTGGAAGTGTACCGCCCGACGATGTATGCCGTAACTCTATTTTCTGGTGTGATTTCTGTCAGACTTCAGAGGCAGATGATCGGTGTAAGTCGTTATTTCGACCGAAATCTGTCTGTTTATCGCATGAAACTGTAAGAGTGGGACTTCCATGTCTATATCGACCGTCGTCACCTCAATGAAAGACGAAGCACCCTATGTGATCGAATGGGTGGCCTACCATCGGGCGCTGGGGTTCGACAAGGTCGTCCTGCTGGCCAATGACTGTACCGACGGCACCCATGAGATGCTTTTGCGGCTGCATGAGATGGGGGCGATTTCGTATTATGAGAACGAGGTTCCGGTGGGGGCCAAACCCCATTCGCGTGCGTTGAAAATCGCGAATACGACACCCGAGGTGAAGTCGGCCGATTTCGTCATGGTTCTGGACGCGGACGAGTTTCTGGTAGTGAAGCGCGCCCCGCATACGCTGGATGTCCTGCTTGACGTGATGCAGGACAAGTCGAGCGACATGATGGTCATTCCGTGGCGGATGTTCGGATCGTCGCATAATGCTGAATTTCAGGATCGCCCGGTAATCGAGCGGTTCACGCAGTCGATGGATGCCTCTGCCAGGCCCAAGGTCGGGGTCAAGACGCTGTTCCGCAACTCGGACAATCTGCGATTGGCGATCCATTTCCCGAAGCCCCTGATGAAAGGGGGAAAGCCTGTTGAATCCCCTGCGAATTCGTCATGGATCGATGCGGGCGGGCAGCCGTTAGATCCTGTGGGTCTGACGTGGAATGGCGGTCGGCAGACGATCCATCGTGATCTGGCCGAAGTCGCGCACTTCATGATCAAGAGCCTTGATGAATATCTGCTGAAAATCTTTCGTGGTGATGGCCTGATGAATTCGAGCCGCCATGGAATCGATTACTGGCGCAACGCCGACTATAATGATGTGTCCGATCTGGTGGTCGCCGACAACGTGTCAGGCTTTGTGGAGGAGCGCGACCGTCTGTTTGCGGACCCTGTTCTGGCCGAGTTGCACCGCAGATCCGTGGCGAACCGCTTTGCGAAGCTTGAGAATATTCTCGCGAACCCGGATGTTCAGACCCTTCGCGGCATTCTGAAGAAAAGCACGAGTGGCGAACTGACCGAGGAGGATGCTCTGCGGTCCCGTGAGCTGGTCAAGCAGATGTCACCGGTGGTCAAGACGGATAAACTGATCGACGGGGATGTGCCCCATTCCACGCTACTGACTATCACCGATGCCGGCACGGCCATAGGGTCGGGTGTTGCGTGGCGGATGTCGAAGAAGGCACCGCAGGACAAGGTGATGTTCCTGCCCGAGAAGAAGTTCGGGGCCCGTCCCATCACCAACCTGATCGAAGCCATGAAGCGAACGCAGGCGGACGAGGACAAGGAGGCGAGCCTTCTGATCCGGTGGTTCTACAATTATACGGTTACCAACGCGAAGGACGACTGGCCGCTAGACGAAGAGCATCTGGTCGTGGTGACGCGTGATGATGAGAACCTGCTGGCCGATTACCCGGGCTATATCGCAAAGACCAAGGCAAAATATGTTTTGCAATCGCAGAACGGAAAGCCCGCACTTCGCGAGGTTTTCAACGGCACCGAGACCGCTGCCGAAGTCGAGGCGCTGATCGCGGCAGGGAAGGTCGAGGATCCGCGGCTGAAGCTGCGGGAATTCGTAGAGGCAAACCCCCGCGCCATTCTTCTGAACATCGACCGGCCGGACGATCTGATGTCCAAGCTGGAGGATATCGAGGACAGTGGCCCATCCGGTCCGCTGGTGGCCAAGCTGTTGCGTGAGACGCTGGATCTGGATCTGTCGCAGGTGGTTCCACCCCCGGCTCTTCAGAAGGAAATGGCGGTAGCACCTGCTGCGGTTGCGCCCCTGCCATCCGAAGCCCCGGCTCTGGATATCTCGGAACCGGTGTCGCCTGCCTCTTCGGCATCCAAGCAGATCGGCATCATGACCCTGCCGATGAACCGCAACTACGGCGGCAATCTTCAGGCATTCGCCCTGATGAAAACCCTCAGGGGGCTTGGTCACCGCCCTGTTTTGCTGAACCGGCGTAACAGCAAGGCGGAACCGAGCAAGACCCCCGAGGATCTGGCACTGGATGCGGCAATTCCGCTTTATTCGTCCAATATCGGATTGGGCAAGAACGTTCCGAACCGCGTTTTTGTCGAAGAGCATATGACGCCTATTTCCCGCCAGTTCTATTCGAGCTTTGCGATGAACAGGCATATCGACCGATATGAACTGGACGCGGTTATTGTCGGAAGCGACCAGGTTTGGCGCCCCAAATATTCCCGCGATATTTTAAGCGACTTCTTCCTGAATTTCCTTGAAGGGACAAAGCGCCCTGTAAAACGGATTTCCTACGCGGCATCTTTTGGCAGCGAGCATGACGAATACAGTCGCTCGGAAAAGGCCATGGCAACGCCGCTGCTGCAATCTTTCGACGCTGTTGCAGTCCGTGAGGATTGTGCCGTCGATATGTGCAGGGAAATGTTCGGGGTCGAGGCACAGCATGTTCTGGACCCGACCATGCTGCTGACGCGGGATGATTACGCCGAGCTGTTGTCCGAAGAGCAGAGAACAGCAGCAGGCAATCATCTGCTAACCTATGTGCTGGATGCGACCCCCGACAAGCTGGATGTCATCAACCGCATTTCGGAAACGCTGTCGATCGATCCTGTAACAACCAGCGGACTGCCTTTTGAATCGGCCGATCCGTTGAAGTCGAAAGGCGGGGACAAATCTGTCGAAGGGTGGCTGGCTGCCTTCCGCAACGCCGCCTATGTGGTCACGGATTCGTTCCACGGCGTGGCATTTTCCATCATCTTCAACCGGCCTTTTGTGGCCTATGGCAATGCCGAACGGGGCCTTGCCCGCTTCAAGTCGTTGTTGAAGGCTGTCGGTCTGGAAGACCGGATCGTGGTGAAATCGGACGAGGTGGATGTCGATCGGCTGCTGCTTCCGATCGACTGGCCCGCGGTCAACCAACGCCTTGCGGCACTGCGCGAAAAATCGGTCAGGTTCCTGGTGGATGCGCTGTCCGACCAGCCCGGCGGCGATGGGGGCGGTGGAGGCCGGAAAAGCAGCCCTGCATCCATCCCGGCGCCCGAGGTGCGCAACACCGGTGCGTTGCCCACACCTGCGACCGCTGCAACGCATGCCGCGCCCGCTGCGGCCACCATGACTGAGGAAAAGCATCCGCTGAATGTCCAGTGCACGGGCTGCGGTGTTTGCGTGTCCGAGGCGGATGGCGCGCTCAAGATGGGCTGGACGAAAAACGGTTTTCTGGAACCTCGGGCCACAGGCAAGGCCATTCCCGACAATGCCATCCGTGTCTGCCCCTTCAATCCTGCCCCCGAAAAGGCCGTTCAGGACGAAGATGCGCTGGCCGAGATCTTTCTGCCCGAGGCGGACCGGACGGATGCACGGTTGGGGCGGTTTCTTGGCACATATGTCGGATACAGCAAGGCATTCAGGCCCACATCCTCTTCGGGGGGAATTGCAACCTATGTGTTCGACAAGCTGCTGGAAAAGGGGGTTGTGGACTGGCTGTTCGTGGTGCGCAAAACCCCGGATGGCTATTACGCCTACCGGGCCTTCCAGAAGACCGAAGATGTGAAAACCATGTCGAAGACACGGTATTTTCCGGTCACGATGGAACATCTGTTTTCCATGATTGAAAACATCGAAGGCCGCGTGGCGGTTTCCGGCGTGGCCTGTTTTCTGAAGGCGATCCGGCTGAAGCAGCATTACCATCCGGAACTGAAAGAAAAGATCCCGTTTCTTGCCGGTATCATCTGTGGTGGGCTGAAAAGCCATTTCTATACCGATTTTCTGGCGCAAAGCACCGGCATCCGGGATGGCTATACCGATGCCGAATACCGCGTGAAGAACCCTAAAAGCCTGTCGAGCGATTATATATTCGCGGCAAAGGATCTGCGCGGGGAAGAACACCGTGTCCGCATGCAGAAGTTGGGGGACATGTGGGGAACCGGACTGTTCAAATCCAAAGCCTGCGATTTCTGCACCGATGTCATGACCGAACTGGCCGATATTTCCTTGGGCGATGCCTGGCTGCCGGAATACAAGCAGGACGGAATGGGCAACAGCGTAATCATCACCCGGACGCGGCTTGCGGATAATATCATCCTGAACGGCATCCAGACCGGAGAGCTGGAGGCCAAGGTGGTTTCCAACGATATTGCCGCCAGAACGCAAAGCGGCGGTTTCAATCACAAGCAGAAGGCAGTCAAATTCCGCATGGTGATGCAAGATATGGCGGACGATAAGGCGATTCCCTTTGTCCGCCCCCGCATTCAGGCCGAAAGCTCCATTGCCGAAATGCTGGTGCAGATCCTTCGCGAACGGTCGCGCGGGCGGAGCCTGACCATCTGGAAAGAACAGGATGACAACAGGCGGTTCATGCGCCGCATGCGTCCTACGCTGCGCCTTCTGTCGGCGGTAACAAATTCGCGCAAGCAATCGGACAAGGTGCAAAGCGCGGTCATGCAGGCTCTTGAGGCGCCTGCAAAGCGGACCGTGGTGGATGAGCAGATTGCAGCCATTCGCCCCATGATCATCTGGGTGAAAAACAGGCTTGCAAGCGGAGAGGTCGATATCAATTTCCTTGCCCGTATTTTGCCGGGTGGACCGACGCAGATCAGGCAATAGGCCTGCTGGACCAGAAATATTTTGCTTGCGCGGGGGGCAGGTTCACCCTGCGATGCCCGTATCGGGTTCGGGCGCATCGCCGGGTCATATGTTTGCGGATCAGCGGCGGGCTGCAGGTTGGCCCCAATCCAGAATGGCACGTTCGCCGCCGCCTTTGGCCGGGCGCAGTGTCAACCGCCCACCCAGCCGCTCCATGGCCGCGTTTGCGATTGAAAGCCCCAGACCGCTTCCGCCCGGTTTCGGGTGTGAACCGCGATAGAAGCGTTCGGTGATCCGCGCGCGGTCATCAGGGTTGATGCCTGTTCCGGTATCCTCCACCTCGATCCAATGCGGACCGGCGTTTATCGTTACGGTGCCGCCCTTGGGGGAGGCATGGACCGCGTTTTCAAGCAGGTTTCGCAGGGCTGCACCCAGAAGCAGACGGTCCTGGCGGATTGCGGGAATATCGCCCACCTCTACCGTCACCTCCATATCCGTGGCAAGCATCGCCGTTGCGTCCACACAGTCCTGCACGATCGCGGAGAGCGCCGCACAGTCCGTACCCGCTTGGCGGGCATCGACAGCCATCATGTCCAGCAGTTGGCGCACAAGGCGGTCAGACCTTGCGACGCTTTGCTCTATCTGGGCCAATGCACGGGCCCGCTGCGCATCATTGCCACGAAGGGCGATTTGCGATTGGGTTTTCAATCCTGCCAGCGGTGTCTTCAATTCATGCGCGGCAAAGGCCGTGAATGTCCTTTCGCGTTCCCGTGCCTCCTCTACCCGGATGAACAGATCGTTCATCGCACTGCGGATAGGGGACAGCTCGGGGGGAAGGGGGCGGTTCAGCGGGCGCAGATCATCGGCATTCCGCGCCGAAAGATCGCCAGCCAGACGGTGCAGGGGCCGTAATCCCTGACTGAGCCCCAGCCAGATCAACCCCGCCAGAATAGGCAGGATTGCCAGCGATGGCAGGATCAGCCCGCGCGTCACATCCGAGATCAGGCCGTTGCGCAGGGCAATGCTGTCTCCGACCATCACACGGACTCCGCGTTCGGCATTCACGATGGAATAGACGCGCCATGCCGTTCCATCGACGACATTGGTCCCGAAGCCGTCATCCTGCGCCAGCTGAAGCTGGGGCGCATCGGCCGAACCTGCGATACGCGCGCCATCCAGCCGCCATATCTGGCAGGAAAGCTGCCGGGAATAGCCGTCGGCAGGGTTAGGTTGCGTAGCCATGGAAACAGCATGTTCCACGTCGATCCGCTGATCGGAAATCAGCGATGATACCATGCGGGCCGCTTCGGCCAGACGGGCGTCCAGCACATGGTCCATCTTGGCGGTCGTGGAATGGTGTATCCATGCGAACCCCGACACCCAGATCACACAGGTCGCGGCAAGCAGCAGAAGGAACATGCGCAGGCGTAACGAAATCATGCGGTAGCCAGCCGATACCCGACGCCACGCACCGTTTCGATAAAATCGGACCCGAGTTTTACCCGCAGCTTGTGGATATGCACCTCAACGGTGTTGCTTTCGATATCTTCCTGCCAGCCATACAGCCGCTCTTCCAATGCGGATTTGGGCAGGATTACCCCGGGCCGTTCCATCAGGGCATGAAGCAGCGTGAACTCACGATGTGAAAAGCGCAGGTTCGTGCCCTTGTGGTTGCCCGTCATGCGCGCCGGATCAAGGCTGAGTCCGTTCCAATCCAGAACCGGCGCTGCCCGGCCTTCGGCACGGCGCAGGATCGCGCGCAGGCGTGCCGAAAGTTCTTCCAGATCGAAAGGCTTTCCAAGGTAGTCATCCGCGCCCCGATCCAGTCCGGCAATCCGTTCCGTGACCTGATCGCGCGCGGTCAGCACCAGCACGGGCAATGTCATGCCCTGTGCGCGCCATTCCGCCAGTAGATCAAGGCCCGAGCCGTCCGGCAGCATCACGTCCAGCACAACCCCGTCGAACCCGCCGGCAGCCAGCGCATGGCGGGCATCGGCCAGCGTTTCCACCGCTTCGGATGTGAATCCGGACAGGCCAAGCCCCACGCTTAGCCCGTCCTGCAGAATGGGGTCATCCTCAACGATCAGCAGCCGCATGGCATCCTCAGAACAGCCGGACCTTGGTGCCGACCTGTGCCATGGTAAAAAGCTCTTCTACATGCTCGTTGTAAAGCCCTACGCAGCCCGAGGACGAAGGGCGGCCGATCTTGCGCGTATCGTGGGTGCCGTGGATGATATAGGCGGGCCATGACAGATACATCGCCCGGGTTCCGAGCGGGCATTCCGGGCCTGGCGGTACATAGGCGGGCAGGGACGGATCGCGGCGCAGCATGTCCGCCGTCGGCCGCCAATCCGGATCGACCCGTTTCCGCACGATTTCGGTATAGCCGCGGCGTGTCAGCTCCTCGGTCAAGGGGATGGAGCTGGGATAAAGGCGGTATGTTCCATCGGGTGCCCAGTAGTGCACCGCGCGGGATGTCAGATCGGCAAGGATTACCCCCTTGCCGATGGAATCGAAATGGTCGCGCCAATCTTGCATCGCAAAACTGGAGATATTGCTTCGGGTTGACGGCACCTGCGCGCGCAGGGGGGTGGCCAGCAATGCGGGGGCTGCCAACGCTGTCAACAGAAGGGTGCGGCGTGGAAGGGTCATGAAGAGGCCTCTTTGTCAATTTTACCCCGATTCCCCCATGAACCTTAAGCCAGCCTGAAGGAAGCCTGGACCCCGTCAGCAAGACATATGAAAAGATCCGGCGCATGGATATGCGCCGGACCGGGTCCTCGACGATAATCGGGGCGGTTCAGTTGCCGCGCAGGTCGGCCAGTGTGTTCTGCACCTGATCGACCACATCGGCACCGATTTCGGCCTTGTGCTTTTCGTAGACCACCTGCGATTTTTCCAGCATCTCGGCCTGGGCTTCGGGCGTGATGGTATTGAACTGCAGGCCGGCCTCTTCCATTTTTTCCAGCGACTGCCTGTTCAGATCCTGGATCGTTGTCCGTTCCAGATCGCGCCCGACATTTGCGCAGTCCCGCAGGGCCTGCTGCTCCTCATCCGAATAGCTGTTGAAGATGGCCTTGGAGTATAGGAACAAAAAGGGCGTATAGGCATGGTTCGTCTCGCTGAGGTAGGATTGCACCTCGTAGAACTTGGACGTGTCGATGGTGACATAGGGGTTTTCCTGCGCATCGATCGCCTTCGTCTCCAACGCCGAGAACACCTCGCCGAAGGACATGGGCGTCGCATTCGCGCCAAAGTTCTTGAAGGTATCAAGGAAGATGTTGTTCTGCATGACGCGGATCTTCATCCCCTCGAAATCCTCCCACGTCTTGATCGGACGTTCGGAGTTCGACATGTTGCGGAACCCGTTTTCCCAGTATCCGAGGTTCACGAGGCCGATCGCATCCAGCTTCTCGCTCAGCATGTCGCCGAAGGGGCCGTCCATCACTGCATAGGCTTCTTCGGGGGTGCGGAACAGGAATGGCAGATCGAACACGCCAAGTGCCGGCAGCATTCCGACGAGGGGTGAGGATGATGTGATCACCGCCTCCTGCAATCCGCTGCGCACCGCCTGCGTTGCCTGCAGATCGCCGCCAAGCGCGCCGCCGAAGAATCCCTGCATGGTCATCTTGCCGCCGGTCTTTTCATCCAGGCACACCTGCATGGCCTCCATCCCGACGCTTACGGGGTGATCCGCCGTCACGCCGTTCGAGACACGGAATGTGCGGTTCTGGAAGTCAGCGAAGGCCGGGGCCGCCGCGGTCATGATGGCCGTAAAGCAGAGGGCCGCCTTGAGTTTCGTTTTCATAATAGTCTCCTCCCTATTTTGAAATCAGTAGAACCAGTTGGCGGGGACAGTCACGATGGACGGGAACATGATCAGCAGCAGCAGGATCGCGACCTGTGCCAGCAGAAACGGCCAGACGCCGCCGATCACCTTGCCCAATGGAACGCGTCCCACGCCGCTGACCACGTTCAGCACGACGCCGACCGGTGGTGTCAGCAGGCCGATGCAGCAGTTCATGATGAACATCACGCCGAAATAGACGGGGTCTATCCCTGCCTGCTTGATGATGGGCATCAGGACAGGGGTCAGGATCAGGATGGTCGGTGTCAGATCCAGGGCCGTGCCGACGACAAGGATCAGAACCATGATCACCAGCATCAACAGACGGGGGCTGTCGATCAGGGGTGCGATGTATCCCGTAATCTCGGCGGGAATGTTCGCAGCGGTAATGAGCCATGCGGAAACAAGCGCCGCGCAGACCAGAAACATGATGGTGGCCGTGGTACGCCCGGCCGCGATCAGCACGCGCGGCAGATCCCGGATCTTCAGTTCGCGGTACACGACCATTCCGACAAACAGCGCGTAGAACGCCGCAATGACCGCAGCCTCGGTCGGGGTGACGACACCCAGCTTGATGCCACCCAGAATGATGACCGGCATTCCCAGGGCCCATACCGCCCGACCGGATGCCTTGCCGCATTCCGCCCAGCTTGAACGGGGCAGGGTATCGACCTTGTCGTTCCGCGCCACGATCAGCCAGGTGATGACCAATGCGATCGCCATCATCACACCCGGTACGATCCCGGCCATGAACAGCGCTGAGATGGACACATTTGCCGCCACCCCGAAGATGATGAATGCCATGGACGGCGGAATAACGGGGGCAATCACGCCGCCCGCCGCGATCAGACCGGCCGATCGTGGCAGGTTATAACCGGCCTTTGCCATCATCGGGATCAGGATGGCGGCCAGTGCCGCCGTATCCGCTGCCGCCGACCCGGAGATCGAGGCCATGATGATGGCCGCTATGATCGCCACCAGCCCCAGCCCGCCGCGGATGTGGCCCACACAGGTGATTGCGAATTCGATGATGCGCTTGGACAGGCCGCCTGCATTCATCAGCTCTCCGGCCAGAATGAAGAACGGAATGGCCAGCAGGGTGAATGTATCTGCGCCGACCAGCATGTTCTGTGCGATGATCTGCGTATTGAACATGCCCATATAGGACATGAGCGTCACACCGCAGAAGATGAGCGCGAAGGCGACAGGTACCCCGATCGACATGGAGCCGAGCAGCGAGACGATGAAGACCAGAAGGGTCATGATATCGGCCCCCCTGTATGTTCATCGGCCAGCGTCATCTCGCCACCGAACCGGCGGATCTCCTCGTCGGTGATACGGCCCGTGAACAGTCGGATCAGACGTTCCGCAGTGATGATCGCGATGCCTACGCCTGTGAAGATCCCAATGCCGTAGACCCAGGCCATCGAAATGCCCGACACCGCCGCATTCATGCTGGCGTTGATCGGCAGCTGTTTCCATGTGCCGACGGTCAGTACGATGGCCCCGCCCAGGATAACCGCATCGGACGCCCCCATCAGGATCATCCGTCCGCGCCGGCCAAAGCGGGCGACCAGCGTTTCCATTCCCATGTGCAGGTGATGGTGATGCGCCACTACCGCGCCGATGAATGTCAGCCAGACAAAGGCAAAGCGGGAAAGCTCGTCGGAAATGGCGATACCCGAATTCATGGTATAGCGCATGATGACATTCACAAAGACCATGATGGCCATGGTGCTGATCAGCACTGCCAGCATGATGTCGAGAATATCGAAGAAGATCCGCACAAATCGTGCCATGTCAGATCCTTTCGCCCAGACCACGTCCGATCAGGTTCTGGAAAAGGGCGCGTGTGCCGAACTGCCATTCGGGACATTTATCCGTCCGGTCGACCCAGTTGATCAGGGTACCGAGGCGGGGTGAGGCAATCTCGACGCGGTCCCCGATATCATGGGTAAACCCCTGTCCGGCACCGTGGCGATCCTTGACCGGGGCGAACATCGTTCCCAGAAACAGCACCACGCCGTCCGGATACTGATGGGACCGGTTCAGCATCTGGCCCACCAGATCGACGGGTGCGCGGCTGATCGCTTCCATCGCGCTTTCACCCGTCATGACGAAACCGTCCTCGCCCTCTACCCGCAGGGTGACGATCGCGCGGTCCAGATCGGCCTGGGTAAAGGCGTTATCGAACAGGCGGATGAATGGCCCGATGGCACAAGAGGCGTTGTTGTCCTTGGCCTTGCCCAGCAGCAGGGCCGAACGCCCCTCCACATCGCGCAGGTTCACGTCATTGCCCAAGGTGGCGCCCAATACGGTACCATCGGACCTGATGACCAGCACCACCTCCGGTTCGGGGTTGTTCCAGTCGGAAATGGGGTGGATGCCTACGGTATCACCGCAGCCCATGGAGGACATCGGCTGTGCCTTGGTGAATACCTCGGCGTCAGGACCGATGCCCACCTCAAGGTATTGCGACCACATGCCCATTTCCTGAAGCAGTTTCTTGATCCGTTTGGCCTGATCGGAGCCGGCCTGCACATCGCGCAGGTTCTCTCCGACGATCGGGGTCAGGCGGGCGCGGATCTCTTGGGCACGGGTGCTGTCACCGCGCGCCTGCTCCTCGATCACCCGCTCCAGCATGCTCTCGGCAAAGGTCACACCTGCGGCCTTGATGGATTGCAGATCGACGGGGGCCAGCAGATGTCCTGCCGTCTTGTCCAGAAACGCATCCAGCGGTCCCAGATCGACCGTATCCGCCGCCTGCAGGGCATCGGCCAGATCGGGCCGCTCCAGCAGGCCCGACATCGTGGCCGAGACATTGCTCAGATCAAGAACACGGCCAGCGCGGATCAGAACGGGGCAGGGCCCACCCGCCGCGTTCGACCAGACACGACCCAATAGCGTCGCACGATCCGCATCCTGCGGCAAAAGCGCGGATGCGGTCAAAGGTTGCTGTACTGCCACCTTGCTCCTCCCTAATGTAACGACGCCCTCCAGCGTCGCGTTGCCCGTAGATGTCAGACAACAATATAACATGATGGTAAGCCGAGGATGGAGAGGCTGTCCACCAGAATATTCAGGAATCCGCCATTGCCTCAGGGATAGAACTCGAAATCCAGCGCCACCCGTTTGGCCGAACCGGCCATATGTACGCGCATCGCCTCGCGTGCCTGGGCCGCATCGCCCGCTGCAATGGCGTCCCGCAAGGCCGTATGCTCGGTTGCGACAACCTCGATCAGCTCTGTCAACTTGATCCGTTTGCGAGAGGTCACGATCGTGTGCATGACCCTGTCCGAGATCGCGCCAAGGAATTGCACAAAATAATCGTTGCCTGTGGCCACCGCGATTGTGCGGTGGAAATCCAGATCGGCAAGCATTCCATCGGGGGCTTCCTTGCCAGCCGCAGCCATGCGGGCCAGCGCATCGTCAAGCTGCCGGATGTGTTCGGGCGTGCGATTCTGTGCCGCCAGCCCTGCCGCCTCGATCTCCAGCGGCAGGCGAAGCTGGAACAGGTGGCGAAATGCCTCCTTGTCCATGTCGGTGCTGTCATCCAGCCGGATGTGGCGGGCCGAACGCTCGATCACAAAGGCCCCAACACCTTGGCGCGTCTCGATCATGCCTTCGTTGCGCAGTTGCGCGATCGCCTCACGGATGACGGTACGGCTGACGCCAAAATTCTTCGACAGTTCATGTTCGGTGGGCAGCTTGTCACCCGCCTTCAGCAAACCCTTCTGGATCTGCTGGGTGAACTGGGCCGCAATCCGTGTCGGCAGATGTTCGGTGCGGGCAATCTGTGTATAGTCGACGTTCATCGGGATGCTCCTCGGGCATACGCAAGACGGGTCAGGGCAGGTCGATCTGGCATCCCGGATTCATGATCAGGTGGGGATCCACAGCGCGTTTGATGGATGTCAGAAGGGCACGATGAACGTCGGGCAGGCGTGCTTCGAAATCCTCCTTCTTCAATCGGCCAATTCCATGTTCGGCACTGATGGAGCCGTCATAGCGGTCCAAGACCGCATTCATGATCTTCTTGGCCATGCTGATCTGCGGATCGATCTGGTCTTCGCCCAGGCTGTAGTCGGGCATTACGTTCAGATGGACGTTGCCGTCGCCAATATGGCCATAGGACACGCAGACACAGCCGGGCATTTCAGCAGTCAGGGCGGCTTCGGCCTCGGTTACGAATTCTGCCAGACGGGACAGCGGCACGGATATGTCGCTACGCATGTGCCGGCCGCGCTCGGCCTGGCCCAGGTTCATCCCTTCGCGGATATCCCAAAGGTTCTTTGCCTGCGCATGGGATTGCGCCACCACGCCATCAAGGGCCAGCCCGCTTTCAAACGCCGTTTCCAGAAAACGCTCCATCAGCGCGTCAATATCGACCAGCCCGGAGCCTGAAATCTCGATCAACGCATAGGCCGGGTATCCGGTCAGCGGAATCTGCAGATCGGGCATCGCCTCCTTGGCCAGGACCATGGCCAGCGGAGGCATGAATTCGAACGCGGACATCAGATCACAGCATTCGCGCCGCGCGCGGCGATAAAGATCGATCGCGTCGGCCAGTTTCGGCAATGCGATCAGCGCCGTTGCCACCTGATCGGGGGCAGGCAGAAGTTTGACCGATACGGCGGTGATGATTCCCAATGTCCCCTCTGCACCGATGAACATCTGCTTCAGATCGATTCCCCGGTTGTCCTTGCGCAGAAGCGACAGCCCCTCAAAAAGGCTGCCATCGGGCAGGACCACCTCCAGACCCAGAACCAGATCGCGTGTCATGCCGTACCGCAGGACATTCACGCCGCCTGCGTTCGTCGCCACATTGCCCCCGATTCGACAGCTGCCCTGCGCGCCAAGGGTGAGCGGAAAGAACAGTCCGGCCTTGGCAACCGTTTCCTTGAACTGCTCCAGCACGACGCCCGCCTCGACCACGGCCGAAAAGTTGTCGACATCCAGCGTGCGGACCTGCGTCATCCTCTCCAGCGTGATGACCACCTGCGCACCCGATGATTCCGGAACAGCCCCGAGGACAAGACCCGTATTGCCACCCTGTGGCACCACGCCCAGCCGCAGTGCGGCGGCGGCCTTCACGCAGGCCTGCACCTCGGGTGTCGATCGCGGACGAAGCACTGCAATTGCACCGGTCTGCACATCGCCATGCCAGTCGCGGCAATAGGGCAATGTCGCCTCTCCCGTCAGCACGAGATCCGGGCCCAGCATCTCGACCAGTTGCGCTGCTGGAGACATGTCACCGGTTTGCGCCGTCTTGTCCATTTCAATCATCAGAAGGTTTTCCGTAACTTGGGGTTTACAGGTCGTCAGACAACCATACTATACCACCTCAGGGAGAATACGAAACGTGATCTTTGGGGGAGGAGTACCAAATGCACATTCTGATCATCGGCGCAGCCGGTATGATGGGCAAGAAACTGATCCAGCGGCTGATGGAAGACGGGGGACTGAAGGGCAGCCCGATCACCGAATTCACATTGGTTGATGTTATCCAGCCGGAGGTTCCTGCAGGATTTGCCGGCAAGACCACCTGCCTGGCCGCAGATATGTCCATCGGTGATACAGCCGCGCAGCTGGTGGAGGGGCGGCCGGATATCATTTTCCATTTTGCCGCGATCGTGTCGGGTGAGGCCGAGGCCGACTTCGACAAGGGATACCGTATCAACCTTGATGGCACCCGCATGCTGTTCGATGCGATTCGGATGGCACATGCAGCAGACGGGTATTTCCCGCGCATGGTCTTTGCATCATCCATCGCGGTTGTCGGCGCGCCGCTGCCGTTCCCGATTCCGGATGATTTCCACAGTACGCCCCTGACCAGCTATGGCACCCAGAAGGCCATATGCGAGCTTCTGCTGTCTGATTATACCCGTCGCGGTTTCATGGATGGCATCGGCATTCGCCTGCCTACCATCTGCATCCGCCCCGGCAAACCGAATAAGGCGGCCTCCGGCTTCTTTTCCAACATCCTGCGTGAGCCGCTGATCGGCCAGACCGCCGTCCTTCCGGTGCCGGACGATATCCGCCATTGGCATACGTCCCCCCGGTCGGGTGTGGGCTTCATGATCCATGCGGCGACCATGGATCTGGATCAGGTCGGCCCGCGCCGGAACCTGTCCATGCCGGGGCTGAGCGCCACTGTCGGAGAGCAGATCGAGGCGCTGCGTCGCGTGGCGGGGGATAAGGCCGTTGCCCTGATTCGCCGCGAGCCTGATCCCGCCATCACCTTGATGTGCGAAGGCTGGGCACCAGGTTTTGAGGCAACGCGCGCCCGTGCGTTGGGCTTTGTGGCCGAAGACAGCTTTGATGCCATAATTCAGGCCCATATCGAGGACGAATTGGGAGGTTCCCTATGACCGGTAAACGGATCGCCTTTCTGGGGACGGGGCTTATGGGGGCACCTATGGCGCGACGGCTGGTTGACGCCGGCCATCAGGTCACGGTTTGGAATCGCTCACCGGACAAGGCTGCTGCAATTACGGGGGCGACGGCCGTGGCCGATCCTGCCGCTGCCGTGGGAAATGCAGAAATCGTTTTCACCATGTTGTCGGACGGTCTGGCGGTTCGGGATGTATTGTTCGGCCAGGGTGTTGCGGATGCCATGCTGGCGGGGGCGGTATGTGTCGATACCTCTTCCATCGCGCCGCATATCGCCCGTGAAAATGCCGCACGACTGGAATCGATGGGAATTGCCGCCGTGGATTGCCCTGTCTCTGGCGGTGTGAAAGGGGCCGAGGAGGGAACTCTGGCCCTTATGGCCGGCGGTTCCGGGGCGGTCATAGACGGGATTGCCCCTGTCATGGCATCCTTGGGCCGGTTGACCCGTGTCGGCCCGTCGGGAACGGGGCAGGTATGCAAACTGGCCAACCAGCAGATTGTGGCGATCACGATCGGCGCGGTGGCCGAGGCAATGGTACTCGTATCTGCCGGAGGGGCTGACCGCGCGAAATTCCGTGAAGCCATTCGCGGTGGGTTTGCCGAAAGCAGGATCCTCGATCTGCATGGCGCGCGGATGGTAGATCGTGACTTCACACCCGGTGGGCCATCACGTCTGCAACTGAAGGATCTGGATGCCGTGATCGAACTGGCGCAGACTTCAGGACTGGCGTTGCCGCTGACGGATGGCATCCGGTCCGCATTCGCGGATTTTGTCGCCTCTGGACATGGCGACACGGATCATAGCGGACTGCTTTTGCATATCGAGGCAAACAACCCCGCGTTTCAGAGCAAGGAAGACCGATGAGCACGTCCGACCAACCCCGCCGCCTGCGTTCACAGGACTGGTTCGACAATCCCGATCATGCCGATATGACCGCCCTGTACCTAGAGCGGTTCATGAACTACGGCACCACCCCCGAAGAGTTGCGTTCGGGCAAGCCGATCATCGGTATCGCGCAATCGGGCAGCGATCTGAACCCCTGCAACCGGCATCACCTGGATCTGGCAAAACGGGTTCGCGACGGCATCCGGGATGCTGGCGGCATTCCGATAGAGTTTCCGTCGCACCCGCTGTTCGAGAATTGCAAACGTCCCACAGCGGCCCTTGACCGGAACCTTGCCTATATGGGGTTGGTGGAACTTCTCTATGGCTATCCGTTTGACGGTGTCGTGCTGACCACGGGGTGTGACAAGACGACGCCCTCGGCGCTGATGGCTGCGGCCACGGTCGATCTGCCTGCCATCGTCTTGTCGGGCGGGCCGATGCTGGACGGTTGGCACGAGGGGTCCTTGGTTGGGTCCGGTACGGTCATCTGGCAATCGCGCCGCAAATATGCCGCGGGTGAGATCACGCGGGAACAGTTTCTGGAAACCGCACTCGATTCCGCGCCCTCCATTGGACACTGCAATACGATGGGCACCGCCTCGACGATGAATGCCATCGCCGAGGCCTTGGGAATGTCGCTGACCGGCTGTGCCGCCATCCCCGCCGCCTATCGTGAGCGTGGCCAGATGGCCTATCGCACCGGTGTCCGCGCGGTAGAGCTGGTGCGCGAGGATATCCGCCCGTCGCATATCCTGACACGGGCCGCTTTCCTGAATGCCATTCGCATGAATTCGGCCATCGGCGGATCGACCAATGCCCAGCCGCACCTGATGGCCATGGCAAAGCATGCGGGTGCGGACCTGCGGGCCGAGGATTGGCAGAACCATGGCTACGATATTCCACTGCTGGCCAACGTGCAGCCCGCCGGTGCCTATCTGGGAGAGCGTTTCCACCGTGCCGGGGGCGTGCCCGCCATCATGTGGGAACTGATGCAGGCCGGTCGTCTGGAGCCCGGGTGCCACACCGTGACGGGCAAGACGATGGAGGAAAATCTGGCAGGGCGCGAAAGCACGGACCGCGAGGTGATCAAGCCGTTCAACGCGCCGATGATGGAACGCGCCGGTTTCATGGTGCTGCGAGGCAACCTGTTCGACTTCGCCATCATGAAGACTAGCGTCATCTCCGAAGAGTTCCGTGCCCGCTATCTGTCCGAGCCGGGCCGCAAGGATGTGTTCGAAGGAACCGCCTTTGTCTTTGACGGCTCCACGGATTACCACAACCGCATCAACGATCCCGCGCTGGACATTGATGAGCGGTCCATTCTGGTGATCCGCGGGGCGGGCTCGCTTGGCTGGCCGGGATCGGCCGAGGTGGTGAACATGCAGCCGCCGGATCGCCTGATCCAGCGCGGCATTCGCAGCCTGCCCACGATCGGTGACGGGCGCCAGTCCGGCACAGCCGACAGCCCCTCGATCCTGAATGCCTCACCCGAAAGTGCTGCAGGGGGTGGCCTGGCATGGCTGCGGACCGGCGATACAATCCGGATCGATCTGGTGAACGGAACCTGTGATATGCTGGTGGATGAGGCGGAGATCACGCGGCGCAAGGCTGATGGCCTGCCTCCCGTACCGGCCTCGGCAACGCCATGGCAAAAGATGTACCGCGATACCGTCACGCAGATGGTGGACGGGGCAACCATTGATGGCGCCGAGGAGTTCCAGCGCATCAGCGCAACCCTGCCGCGCCACAACCACTGATCGGTCCTGTCAAGAAAATGCCCGCCCGTCGACATGTGACGGGCGGGCATTTTCTGTTATCCTTATATTGCGGCCTTGGGTCAGGCTCGGGGGCACTCATCCGAAGTTGCCTGTTCCACGATTGCCAGAACCAGCCGGTCCAGCGTGTCGAATGCCGTCGCGTCGGGCGAGACTGCATCGGGGATCAATGAAAATTCGGTGCAGGCAATAAGCTGAACCACGGCGCCCCGTGCCAGCAGTGCCTTGGATGCCTCATTCAGAAGGTGGCGTGCCTCGGGCTGCGGGCCTTTTGATTTCAACTGGCGGATCGCCGTCAGCGTTGCCTCTTCATCCTCGGCATAGATGGCTGTCAGTCCATGGCGCGCCAGCGCCGGTTCGAACAGCCCGACCTTGCGCAGCACAGGGGATCCGAGAATGCCCACAACCCCTTCGGGCCCGGCTAGGGTTGCCGCGTGTGCTGCGGCCAGTTCGATCATGTCCAGTAGCGGGACCGATACGCTGTCCTTGATGTAATTGGCGTAATGATGCGCGGTATTGCATGGAATGGCCAGAGCTACCGCCCCGCCGGCGACCAGGCGGCGGGCCATGTCGCCGATTACCGGGCCGGGATTGACATTGCTACCTTCCAGCAGATGCGCAATCCGCGAAGGGATTTGCGTGTTCTGGTCCACCAGCAGCGGAATATGATCGCCGTCATCTTTGGCCGCTACACTGGCCAGCAACTTTTGCATGACAAGGATCGTTGCCTCGGGGCCCATACCGCCGAGAATTCCGATACGTTGCATCAAAAATGTCCTCCGATCTATGTTGTGTCGATTGCATCTTTGACGCGATCGGCCAGCAATGCACAGTCCTTCAGGCGAAAAGTTAGCAAAAAGCGTATATTGAGCAGCCAAGGCTGGAGCGTTGCAAGTCGTGGTGCCCGCGGTGTCAATCAGGGGGGGCCATAGACATGGAACGTCATTTCCCCCTTGGGATGCGCTGCCACCGAAAGGCCCCAATAAATCTGTCAGACAGATTTTTGTGTGACGATTTGTGGCGTTGCCCGAGGAGACGGCTGCGGCAAACATAATTGGTCAAAGGGGAAATTTGGCCCCCCCGACAGGTGAGTCTGTTCGGACTGAATTAGCAGCGAATTGTAATGTAGCCCGAACTTTTGGCAATAATTCAAGAATAAAAAGCCAATTCTTGAGTGGAAATTTTCATATGTTGCGTTGAAATAACTTTCGTACTGCCGATCAAATTAATGATGCAGATGAACGCTTTGTATTGAATTTTAATGAATATTTTATTTATACAATAACATAATATCTCTTTCTCGTGATTTCATCCTCCGGCAGGATCTGGTGCGTCATATTGCCGCAAATTTGCCTGTTTCGGCCTTGGGCTAGTGTCGCAGAAGGCTAGAGACCAAGTAGAAAATAGCCAGTTTCATGCAACTTATGGTTTAGAGGGCTGCCGTTTTCTACGCGAAGTTTCCAAGCCTCTACTACGACAATGGAGTCCGAAAATAATTGAAACAATCTTTACGAATGTTTTCTTGTCATGCAATGTTCACTGGCACGTGATGTTCTGTGTGATGCGGTGAATCAGGTTTTTGGGCGTTAACCTGATTAATGGCCAAGCAATTGGTTCCTACGCCCAAGAAACGCCCGGGCCCTTATTGGGCGCGCGAATATTCGGGAGATTGTGATGATCAAGAAACTAGGGTTGGCAGCGGCCCTGACGGTATGCACAAGCGGTTTTGTGTATGCGCAAGATCAGGAGAACTCTGCCAAGCCGAACATCCTCGTGATTTTCGGGGATGATATCGGTCAGGGAAACATTTCGGCTTATACGAAAGGTCTGATGGGTTATACGACCCCGAATATCGACAGTATTGCCAATGAAGGCATGATCTTTACCGATTATTATGCCGAGCAAAGCTGTACTGCGGGCCGTTCGACGTTCCTGACAGGTCAGAGCACGCTGCGGACAGGTATGTCCAAGGTTGGTCTGCCGGGTGCGAATGCCGGTCTGCAGGCTTCGGATGTGACCCTTGCATCGGCGCTGAAGGATCAGGGCTATGCCACTGGCCAATTCGGTAAGAACCACCTGGGCGATCGGGACGAATTCCTGCCGACCGCGCATGGCTTCGACGAATTCTTCGGCAACCTCTATCACCTGAACGCCGAGGAAGAGCCGGAAAACTTCAACTACCCGACAGACCCGGAATTCGCCGAGCGTTTCGGCCCCCGCGGTGTCATCAAATCCACGGCTGATGGCGAAATCGAAGATACCGGCCCGCTTACCAAAAAGCGCATGGAAACGATCGACGACGAAACTTCCGCCGCCGCAATCGACTTCATGGAGCGTCAGCACGAAGCCGGTACGCCGTTCTTCACATGGATGAACGCAACGCGCATGCACTTCCGCACCCACGTGCGTGACGAGCACCGGAGCGAGCCGGGCCTGACCGCCCTGACCGAATATGCCGACGGCATGATCGAGCATGACAACATGGTTGGTGAAATCCTCGCCTCGCTGGACGAGATGGGCATCGCCGACAACACGATCGTCATCTACACGACCGATAACGGTCCGCACCAGAACACATGGCCCGATGCAGGAACTACGCCGTTCCGTTCGGAAAAGAACACGAACTGGGAAGGTGCGTTCCGCGTTCCTGCCATGATCCGCTGGCCGGGCCACATCGAGCCGGATTCTGTCGCGAACGACATGTTCTCCGGTCTTGACTGGCTGCCGACCCTGATGGCTGCCGCAGGTGATACCGACATCAAGGAACGTCTCCTTGAGGGAACGACGATCGACGGTGCCGAGTACAAGAACCACCTCGATGGCTACAACCAGCTTCCCTACCTGACCGGTGAAGCTGATGAAGGCGCCCGTCACGAGTTCTTCTACTTCAACGACGACGGTGAAATGGTCGCTCTGCGGTTTGAGAACTGGAAGGTTGTCTTCCAGGAGCAGCGTGAAGTCGGCACCCTGAACATCTGGGCCGAACCCTTCACCAAACTGCGTGTGCCCAAACTGTTCGACCTGCGTGCCGACCCCTATGAGCGTGCCGATATCACGTCGAACACCTACTATGACTGGCTGATGGACCACGTCTATCTGCTGGCACCAGCACAGGCCATGGCCGGCGAATTCCTTGCAACATTCGAGGAATTCCCGCCTGCACAGCGCCCGGACAGCTTCTCGATCGACCAGATCCAGGAAGAGCTGAACGCGCAATTCAACAGCATGGCCGGTCAGTGATCTGACCCGTTTCGGGGGCGGCGACGCCCCCGATCCTTTGCGTGCATATGACCGGCAGGTATCCGAATGACGATCCGTGACGACATCCAAGCTTTGCAGACTGCAATGAATGCCTCCGTGATCGGTCAGGAACGTGTTGTGGAGCGAATGGTGATCGGCCTTCTGGCAGATGGCCATGTGCTGATCGAAGGGCTGCCCGGCCTTGCCAAGACCCGCGCCGTCAAGGCGATGGCCAAGGCGCTTGCCGCAGATTTCACCCGTATCCAGTTTACACCGGATCTGTTGCCCTCTGATGTAACAGGGTCCGACGTCTATTATTCCAAGGATGGTGCAGGAGAGTTCCGGTTCCAGCCTGGCCCCGTTTTCGGCAACATCCTTTTGGCCGACGAAATCAACCGTGCCCCTGCGAAGGTTCAGGCCGCACTGCTGGAGGCGATGGAGGAACGGCAGGTCACTGTTGGCAGCAACAGTCATGCCCTTCCGTCCCCCTTCATGGTGCTGGCAACGCAGAACCCCGTGGAACAGGAAGGCACTTACGCCTTGCCCGAGGCACAGACCGACCGTTTCCTGATGAAGATCCTTGTGGAATATCCAGCCCCCGCCGATGAGCGCGGCGTTCTGCGCATGGTCCGGAATGAAGAGCTTGCATCCGTATCCGGCACCCCCGCGCGTCATTCGACGCAGCAGGCCGAGGCAATTCCCCTGTCGGTGGTTGCCGCCGCGCGGGCCGAGATTGCCGCAATCCATGTGGCCGAGGGGATCGAGAGTTATATCATCGATATCATCAATGCGACGCGCAACCCTGCCGCCGTTTCCGAAGAACTGGGGCGTCTGATCGAACTGGGCGCCAGCCCCCGGGGTGGTATCGCAC
This sequence comes from Falsirhodobacter sp. alg1, assembly GCF_000739715.2. Classification (GTDB taxonomy): domain Bacteria; phylum Pseudomonadota; class Alphaproteobacteria; order Rhodobacterales; family Rhodobacteraceae; genus Falsirhodobacter. Next base: position 697,928 of record NZ_BBJC02000001.1, read on the forward strand.
TGGATCGATGTGCCCGCGTCCATGCCTGGCTGCAGGGGCAGGATTTCGTATCGCCGGCCAACGTGCAGGCCATCGCCCCGGACGTGCTGCGCCATCGTCTTGCGCTCAGCTACGAGGCGCATGGCACGGGTCGCACCGCCGACGAGATTATTGCCGACCTTATGAAACTGGTTTCCGTTGCCTAGGAGATGACGATGAAATCCCGCGGATTTGTAACCGGCCTTGGCCTCGCCGCAGCGATGCTGACATCGACTGCTGCATTGGCCCAGGATTTGCCCTCGTGGAACGATACGGCCTCCAGGCAGGCCATTGTCGATTTCGTCACGGCGGCCACTACCGAAGGGGACGAAGGATATGTCGCCCCCGAGGACAGGATTGCCGTGTTCGATAACGACGGGACGTTGTGGTCCGAATATCCGACATATTTCCAGGCGCTGTTCATATTCGATCGCGTCAGGGAAATGGCACCCGATCATCCCGAATGGGCCGATGAACAACCGTTCAAGGGCGTTCTGGATGGTGACATGGCCGCCGTTGCCGCAACCGGCGAGGAAGGGTTGATGAAGCTGGTCGCCGTCACACATGCCGGCAGCACCGACGAGGAATTCACGGCGGCGGTGACCGAATGGTTTACCACGGCCCGTCACCCCGATAGCGGCCGCCCGTTCACCGAAATGACGTTCGAGCCGATGATCGAGGTGCTGGAGTATCTGCGCGACAACGGATTCCAGACATGGATCGTCTCGGGCGGCGGGATCGACTTCATGCGCCCGATGACAGAAGACGTCTATGGCATTCCTCCGCAGCAGGTGGTCGGGTCGCAGATCGGCAAGGAATATCAGGTCATTGATGGCAAGCCGCAACTGGTGCGTACACCCGAACTGTTCTTTCTGGATGACAAGGTGGGCAAACCCGTGGGAATCAGCCGCCATATCGGCAAACGCCCGGTCATGGCCTTTGGCAATTCCGATGGTGATTACGAAATGCTGGAATACACCACCAGCGGCGATGGTCCGAGCCTGGGGGTGATCGTCCATCATACCGATGCCGTGCGGGAATACGCCTACGACCGCGACAGCCAGGCCGGCAAGCTGGACCGTGCCCTGGACGACGCGCCAAAGAACGGCTGGGTCATCATCGATATGGCCGCAGATTGGGCGCGCGTGAACGCGGACCCGCAGTGACGGCGCCGCAGCCAGAAGCACAGGACAGCCGCATTCGTGTCGGCCTGTCCCATCTGGCTGCATTGGAGGCCAAGGCAAAAGGCTTCGACTTTTTGCCCCGTCAGCCTGTGGGCAGCATCCTGTCCGGTCGGCGCGCCTCGCGTATGCGCGGGCGGGGAATGGAATTCGACGAAATCCGCGGTTACCTGCCCGGAGATGATCCCCGCAGCATGGATTGGCGCGTGACCGCTCGTACCGGGGCTCCGCATGTCCGCGTCACGCGTGAGGAACGGGACCGCCCCGCGCTGATCATCGTAGACCAGCGCCAGACCATGTTCTTCGGGACCCGGCTGAACATGAAATCGGTGACGGCGGCCGAGATTGCCGCCTTGGCCGCGTGGCGCATCCGCGACGCGGGGGACAGGGTCGGCGGGCTGGTTATCAGCGACACCGGCATTACCGATGTGCGGCCCACGCGCAGCCGGAATACCACGCTTCGGCTGCTGTCGCTGCTGGCCGACGGGAATATGGCCCTTTCCGCCGATGCGCCCGTTGTGCCGGACGCTGCCACGCGGTTGAACGAGGCATTGCTGAAGGCCTCGCGGATCGTGACCCATGACTGGCTGGTGATCGTGCTGTCCGATTTTGACGGCGCTGACGACGACACGTTCAGGCATCTGTCGGCAATGTCCCGCAGCAATGACCTGGTGCTGGGGCTGGTCCATGATCCGCTGTCCCACGAGGTGCCTGCAACCGGTCGGCTGGTGGTCGGCGACGGTCGTCTGCAGGTGGAACTGGATTTCGCAAACCGCCGGGTGCAGCAGAACCTTGACGATAGCGGGGGAGGGCGCCTGCGCAGGCTGATCGCGTGGCAGGACCAGCTGGATGCCGCAATCCTGCCCATCAGCGCGGGCGAACAGACCTTGCCCCAGATCCTGCGGTTGTTCGGTGCGAATATGCCGGGCATCCGCAGCCAGTCCCGAGCGGTCAGATGAACCCCGAAGATGCGCCCCCCGCCAGCGAGGAAAGCCTCGTTTCCCTCCTGTCGCAGCTTCATGGACTGCGAGAGCCGGATGCCGTTTCCATGACTCCTGAAACGCCGGCGTGGTTTGTTCTGGGGGGTATCATACTGCTGGCGCTTGCCCTTCTGTTCTGGCGTTGGACCAGACATCGCCGTGCCAATGCCTACCGGCGCGAGGCTCTGGCCCTGCTGGCACGGATCGCACCCGATCTGACCCGGGGAAATCCTGCCGCCTTGCCCGAGCTGGACAGGCTTTTGCGGCGGACCGCGCTGGCCGTCTATCCCCGTGCCGAGGTAGCCTCGCTGACGGGTGCCGATTGGGCCAGATATCTGGACGAGCGTGCCGATACACCGCTGGAAAACGGGTTCACGGCCTGCGCGCCCGCCCTGACGGATGCCCCCTATCGTGCTGGCGGCGTCACATTCGACGGGGCGCGACTGCGTGATCTTGCCCATCACTGGATCACACATCACCATGCTTGAATTCGATGCCCCTCTGGCCTTTCTGGCATTGCCGCTCCCGCTGCTGGTGCTCTGGCTGCTGCCAGCTCGCAGGGAAACGGTGCAGGCCGTCCGCCTGCCGTTTTTCGACCGGATCAGTGATGGCCTGCACCGGGGCGAAGGGGCCGTGGTCCCCACGCGGCGGTGGGGGCAGATCATCGTCGTGGCCCTTCTGTGGGTTCTGGCGGTGAGCGTCATCGCCCGCCCCGTTGTTTTGGGTGACCCTGTTACCCGGACCGAGGCGGCGCGGGATATCATGCTCGCCGTCGATATCTCCGGTTCCATGTCCACGGCAGATTTCATGGGGCCGGATCAGGTGCGCACCTCGCGGATGGATGGCGTCAAGCAGGTTCTGGACGGTTTCATAGAGGCGCGGCAGGATGACCGGATCGGCCTGATCGTCTTCGGCTCGGCGGCCTATGTGCTGGTGCCGTTCACCCGCGATACCGAAGCCGCCCGTGGCCTGCTGGAAACATTGCAGCCCGGAATGGCAGGGCAGAACACTGCGCTCGGGGATGCGATGGGGCTGGCCATCCAGTCCTTTTCCGCCAGCGACATCGAAGAGAGGGTGATGATCCTGCTCTCCGACGGCTCGGATACATCCTCACAGATGGCTCCCTCCAAGGCGGCAAATATCGCGGCGCAGAACGGGGTGACCGTCCATACCGTAGCCGTCGGGGATCCGGAGGCCGAGAGCGACCAGAACAGGGTCGATACGGCCACCCTTCAGGAAATAGCCGACGCAGCCGGCGGCACCTTCAACCGCGCCGAGGATGCCGAGGGGCTCGGGGCGATCTATGACCGGATCGATACCATGCATCCGGTCGAGGGGAAGGCCATTTCCTGGCGGCCGCGCTTGCCGGTCGGGCACTGGCTGGCCGGGGCCTTCGTGGTTCTGGTGATTGTCGGATATGGCGGTCTGCTGCTGACGGGCAGGAAAGGGGCCTGAAATGGCGGATTTTACCTTCCTGCGCCCGCTATGGCTTCTGGCATTGCCGCTTCTGGCTGTTCTGTGGTGGTTGCTGCGCCGTCGCACCATGGCCCGACAGATCGGGTTTCCCCAGATTGCGCCGCACTTGCTGGCAGCGCTGACGATCGGCAGCCGCCAGACGCAGCGATCCTATGCCGCACTGCTGGTGCTGGGTGCTGCGGGTCTGATGGTGGTCGGCGTTGCCGGTCCCGCCTTCCGCCCGGCACCCTCGCCGTTTCTTCAGGAGACCGCCCCGCTGGTGATCGCACTCGACGTGTCGGCGGGGATGGAGAATCCCGATATTGCCCCTTCGCGGCTGGAGCGCGGCAAGCAGAAGATACGGGATCTGATCGACCTGCGGGCAGGGGGACGTATTGGATTGATTGCCTATTCCGGCAGTGCCCATCTGGTCATGCCCCCGACCGAGGACCCTACGGTTCTGCTGCCGTTTCTGGAAGCGCTGGAGCCGGGCATCATGCCACGGGCCGGACAGCGCCCGTCAGAGGCGATGAAACTGGCAGAAACCCTTATTGCGGATGAGGAAAATCCCGGATCGGTCCTGTTCATAACCGATGGCATCGATCCTGATGACATCGACAGGTTCCCCACCGGGGGGGCGGCGCGCGTTGCCCTGATCGTGGCCCCCGACGGTGGCGGATCCGAGGTGAACCGTTGGGCCAGTGCGGCGGATATCCGGACGGTTGATACCACCGTCGATTCAGGCGATCTGCGTGCAGTCAACCATGCCATTTCCTCCAGTCTGGCGCGGGCGGCGGGGCTCTCGGGCAAGATGCAGGATGATGGCTGGATACTGGCAATTCCAGCGACTTTGCTGATCCTGTTATGGTTCCGGCGCGGCACGACGCTTTACTGGATGCTGCTTTTGGGGGTGATGGCGATTCCTCCGCGCGCCGATGCAGGCCCCTTGGCGGATCTGTTCTGGACGCCTGACCAGCAGGGAAGCCGCGCCTATGCAGAGCGGGATTTCGGACAGGCGGCCACCCTGTTTGCCGATCCGCAGTGGCAGGCTGTCGCCATGATGCGGGATGGGCAATATATGGAGGCGGCTGCATTGCTGGAACCGGTGCAGACCCGCGACGCGCAGTTCAACCGTGGTGTGGCCCTGATCCGGGGGCGCGATTATCAGGGGGCGGTGAACGCCTTTTCCGCAGCGCTGACGCTGGACCCGCTGGATGCCGAAGCACAGGAAAATCTGGATCTGGCGCGGCGCATCATCGCCTATCTGACGGATGCCCGCCAAGGCGACAAAGAGCAGATCGACAACGCCGACAACGCTCCCGATGATACGGTCGAGGATCAGGCCGGCAATCAGGGGCAGACCACCCAGATCACCGAAGAGACGGGGCTATCCGAAGATGCCGCGGCCCAGTGGATGGAACAGGTGCAGACCAAACCCGCAGACTTCCTCAAAAGCCGGTTCCTGGTGGAAAATGCCGCGAATTCGGAGGGTGTGGAATGAGGCATCTGCTTTGCGCCGCGGCAATCGTCCTTGCCGCCCCCGGTTTTGCCCAGACGCTGGAACCTCGGATCGAGGTGACGCTTGAACCAGAAGGCACATTGCTGGTGGGGCAGCAGATGCAGCTCCGCATCAGCCTGCTGTCGCCGAATTATCTGCTCAGCACACCCGACTGGCCCGATATGCAGATCGCGGATGCGATTACGCGGCCTGCGGCCAATACCGCCCGTCCGGCATCGCGGCGCATAGACGGTGTCAGCTGGACGGTGATTTCACGCGTCTACGAAATTACACCGCAGCGCGCGGCTGATTTCCGTCTGCCTGCGCAGCCCTTGTCATTGTCCTATGCCGATCCGGATACCAACGCCCCCGTCGAGGCGACGGTCGAAATTCCCGAGATAGAGTTCTCCTCTGATCTGCCGGCGGGCGGCGAAAGCCTGCAACCCTTCGTATTGGCCAGCGATATCCACATCGAGGACAGCATCGACGGGCTGGGTGATACCCCCGCGATCGGCGATGCGGTGACCCGGACGCTGACGATAACAGCGGAAGGCAGTCAGGCCATGCTGCTGCCGCAGATTCTGGGCGTGACAGCCCCCGAAGGCCTGCGTGCCTACCCCAAGGAACCCTCGCTGGCGGATGCTGCGGGCCAGCGCGGTGAGCCGCCTGTTGCCACCCGCATTGACGCCGTAACCTATGTGATAGAGCAGCCCGGTGATTTTATGCTGCCGGCCATCCGCCTGTCATGGTGGAACAGCACGACCGCCAGTATCGAAACCGATACGGTGGATCCGGTCACATTTTCCGTACAGACCCCGCCGGGATGGCGGCCCGAAGGGCAGACCAGCCGCATGGCACAAGTTTTGCCCTGGGCTTTGGCCGCATTGGGGCTTCTGGCCGTTGTCGCGTGGCGGGCAATGCCCCGGTTGAAACAGGCAGTTGCCCGCAGAGCAATGTCCGAACCCGTTCTGTTCCGCAGATTGCGCGCCCATGCCCGTGCGGGGCGCATGATCGAAATGCGTGCGGCTTTGACACCCTGGCTCGCCACCTTCGGCATGGCCGAAGCTCCGGTATCCTTGCAGGCGGCGCTGCTCCGGGCCGACCGGATGCAATGGGGCCGGGACGGGGGACAGCCATTGTCAGCCTCTGTCAAAGCCAATATCATGGCCGCACTCGCATCCGCCCGACAGGATTTGAAACGTCGCCCGCATGCGGCCCGCAGCCAATTGCCCCCGTTGAATCCCTGGTAGGTCTGCGGATGATGAACGACTGCAAGGAGATTACGATGTCCGTCCAAGCCGCATCTCTTGACCGCAAGACCGAACGTGCGCTGCGCAATATGACATGGGTGCCGGGTGGAACGTTCCGCATGGGGTCCGACGATCATTACCCCGAGGAGGCTCCGTCCCATCGCGTGAAGGTTGACGGCTTCTGGATCGACACGACGCCTGTCACGAATGCGCAGTTCAAACGCTTCGTAAAGGCGACAGGCCATGTCACCTATGCTGAAAAGAAACCGAACCCGAAGCATTATCCGAATGCCTTGCCCGAAATGCTTTATGCCGGATCACTGGTGTTCCGCCCGCAGGAAGGCATTACCAATCTGCGGGATTGGAGCCAGTGGTGGAATTTCCTGAAGGGGGCCGATTGGCGCCACCCCTATGGCAAGGCCAGCAATATCCATGGCCTTGATGACCACCCTGTCGTGCATGTCGCCTATTCTGACGCATTGGCCTATGCCACATGGGCCGGAAAGGAGCTTCCGACCGAGGCCGAATGGGAATTCGCGGCCCGCGCCGGACTTGACGGTGCCGAATATGCATGGGGGGATGAACTGTTTCCCGATGGTAAGCAGATGGCCAATACATGGCAGGGCAACTTCCCGGTCGAGAACCTTGCCCTCGATGGATATGAGCGGACATCGCCAGTCGATGCCTTTCCGCCCAATGCCTATGGCATACATGACATGATCGGCAATTGCTGGGAATGGACGGGGGACTGGTTTTCCAGCACGCACCCGGCTGACGCGCCGAAGGCATGCTGCATTCCACAGAACCCGCGTGGCGCCCCGGTTGAGGAGAGCTATGATCCGCGCAATCCCTCTGCCTCCATTCCGCGCCGCGTGATCAAGGGCGGATCGCATCTTTGCGCCCCCAACTATTGCCGCCGGTATCGCCCCGCGGCGCGCCATGCCGAGGATATCGATACCTCCACCAGCCATCTCAGCTTTCGCTGCGTGGTGCGGGCGCCCGGCCCCGTCTGAACGACAGGGCCGTAAACCTACATCGGAAAGAAGTAGCTGATCGCTAGGGTGGATGTGATCCCGGCGATGAAGTTCATCGGAATGCCGATCTTTACAAAATCGATGAACCGGTAATTTCCGGCTAGATATACCAGCGTGTTCGTTTGATATCCGATCGGGGTGGCAAAGCTGGCGCTGGCCGCCACCATCACCGCAACGACGAAGGGCCGTGGATCGACCCCCAGCTGTGCCGCAAGGGATATGACGATGGGCGTGAAGACCACGGCCACCGCGTTGTTCGTCACGATCTCGGTCAGGATGGAGGCGATGGCATATACCGCCAGAAGCGTGGCAAAGGGCGGCAGCCCTGTCAGCAGCGGGGTCAGGGCTTGCACGATCAGCTCTACAGCGCCCGTATGTTCCAACCCCGCGCCGATGATCAGCATTGCAAAGATCAATACAAGGATGGATCCATCAATGGACTGCCACGCCTCGTCATTGTCGATGCAGCGCAGCACCAGAATGGCGGCCACGGCCACCAGTGCCAAGATACCGATGGGCATGATGTTGAACGCGGCCAGTACCACGATCCCTGCAAGGGCCAGAAGCGCGATCGGTGCCTGGCGGCGGCGATAGGCGCGCCCTCCGGGCTGGCTGATCGACACCACATCGCCCGTTTCGCCCAAGGCGCGGAACCCGTCGGGCGTCGCCTCCAGCAGCAGCTTGTCTGCCGGACGCAGCCGGACGCTTGACAGATCCGCCCCTGCGACATGCCCATGCCGGAAAACCCCCATCACACGTACACCGGCATTCCGCCCCAGCGACAGTTCCGAGATCTTGCGTCCGACGTTGTAGCGGTTCGGCGTCACGATTGCCTCGGCCACTTTCAGTTCGGCGTCGGGGGGCAGATCGAAGCGGCGTCGTAGCCCCACGCTCAGCCCTTTCTGGGCAGCAAGGGTCAGCAGCTCGGATGTCGTTGTCACAACGATCAGAACATCGCCGGTCTGCAGCACGACATCTTCCAGATTGCGCAGGATCGTTCCGCTGCGCCGCAGCCCGGTCAGGCGCACGCCATCCCTCCGGAAATCCGCCGATTTGTCCAGTGGGCTGCCGACGACAGGATAGGTGCTGAGCACCGTCACTTCGGACAGGAAGCTGGTTTCATCACTGTCGGCGGCTTCGTTATCCGCTGCGCGGTCGGGCAACAGCCAACGGCTGAGCAGCAGCAGGGATGCCGCCCCGACGGCTGCCGTGATCAGCCCCACGGGGGCAATTTCAAAGATGGAAAAAGGCTCCAGCCCGTTCTCGGTCGCGATACCGTCCACAAGGATGTTCGTCGATGTGCCGATCAACGTGCAGGTGCCCCCCAGAATGGCCATGTAGGACAACGGGATCAGCAGGCGGGTAGGGGCAAGATCAAGGCTGGCGGCCAGCCGGATCACCACCGGAATAAGCACCAGTACCACGGGCGTATTGTTCATGAAGGCAGAGCCGGCAACCGTTGCCACCAGAAATGTCAGCACGGCCAGCACCGGCCTGTGACGGGCCCGCGCGATGATCGCCTTGGCCAGGGCGTCCAGCACGCCGGTTCTGACCAGCGCCCCCGAAACGACGAACATCGCCCCGATCGTGATCGGCGCCGAGTTGGAAAAGACCTCCATGATATCGGCCTGGGGAACCAGACCGAATACGATGTACAGGGCCGCAGCCCCGGCGGCCGTTACATCCGGGGGATAGGCCTCGATCGCAAAGGCGATGAACAGGAGCACCAGAATGGCAAGCGCCAGATAAGGGGCATTCGATCCGACGAGTTCACTCATTACGCAGGGCATTCCCGATATTGTTCACGACGCGCACCCCCATAATCGCACCGCGAAGCAGGATTGTTGCAAAGCGACAAGCCGCAGCGTCGAAGTTTGTTCCGGCGCATTCGTCAGGCGACGCCACGTTGCCGGCGGGCAGGTGGTTGTGACGCGCAAAGGGCATCCTATTTACCACCGACGCGCGGCAGGGCTGCGCCAATGAAAACGAACTGGAAATACCGATGCAAGTTTACGGATATGCTGTTCCATCCCATGGAACCCCCTTTGTTCCCGTGCGGTTCGATCGCGCGGACCTGAAGGCAGGTGAAGTCGCAATCGACATCACGCACTGCGGGATCTGCCATTCCGACCTGCATCAGGTCGATAACGATTGGGGCAACACGAATTACCCCTGCGTTCCCGGCCATGAGGTGACGGGCGTCGTTTCGGAAATCGGGGCGGGCGTCACGAAATTCGCGGTCGGTGACCGGGTCGGCGTGGGATGCATGGTCAACTCTTGCCAGGAATGTGAGTCCTGCAAGGCGGGCGATGAGCAATATTGCCAAGGGCCGAAAAGCTGCACGCTGACCTACAACGGCAACAAGAAACCCGATGGCACGAATTCATACGGTGGGTATTCCACCGCGATGATTGTGCGGGAAGAATTCGTGCTGCGCATTCCCGATGCGTTGCCGAATGATGCGGCTGCACCGATCCTTTGCGCCGGTATCACCACCTATCAACCGATGAAGCATTTCGGGCTGAAACCGGGCCAGACGCTTGGCGTGGCGGGCATCGGCGGGCTGGGCCATATCGCGATCCAGATCGGCAAGGCTATGGGCGCACGGGTCGTGGCCCTGACCCGCAGTGCCGACAAACGGGACGAGATCCTGAAGCTGGGCGCCGATGATGTGCTGGTCACTTCCGATGACGAAGCCATGAAGGCCGCTGCCTTTTCGCTGGACATGATGATTTCGACCATTCCGGTGAAGCATGACATCAACCCTTATGTCGGGCTGATGAAGGCGAATTCCATGCTGGTTCTGGTTGGCAATATCAACGGCTTTGACGATGTCGCCAGTGGCCCGTTGATCTTCAACCGTGTGGGTATCGTCGGATCGCTGTTCGGCGGGATCGCCGATACGCAGGAGGTTCTGGACCTGTGCGCCGAACATGGCATCCGCCCCGAAATCGAGGTGGTCGAGATGCAGGCGATTGAAACCGTCTTTGACGAACTGCGGAACGGCAACCCGCGCTACCGCCATGTCATCGACATGAAATCATTGGTGGATGACCAGTCGGCCAGGGACAATTCGATTGAAATCGCAGCCCCCGACCGTGGGGATGTCGTTCCGGCCTGATCCGGAACGGAACCGCGCGGGCAGGAATGTCCTTGCCCGCGCAACCCTTCAGCTCAGGCCCAGTTTGCCGGGCAGCATCGACAGGTCCTCGGCGAGTGTGTTGACGCGCGACGACAGAAACGCGCGGTCGTCATCGGTCAGCGCCTCGTAATGCTTGAAACCTTCGCCTTCACGGTATTTCGCCAGCACCTCGTCAACCTCGTCAAAGTTTCCGTCGGTTTTTTCGATAAAGGCGGCATCATCCGTGATCAGCGGGCGCAGCAGGGCGTAGATCTTCTTGGCGCCGGCAAAGTTCGCTTCGAAATCCCACAGGTCTGTACCGCTGTAGCGGTCTTCCTCACCGGAAATCTTGGTTGCAGCAACCTCTTCCATCAGGGTCGCAGCGCCGGCGACCACAACATCCGGCGGAAAGGTCAATGCGTTGATGCGCGCATCCAGATCGGTCACATCAGCCATCAGACGCTCGGCGAATGGGACGGCTGCAGCAGTATCATCCTCGACCCACAGGGCGTATTCGATACGGTGAAAGCCGGTGAAGTTCGGATCGGCCTCGGCATGTTCGTAATCATCGGCGCGGGCGTCGATGGTCACGTCAAGGTCGGAGAACAGCTCGGCAATCGGCTCCACCTTTTCGTAGCTGGTGCGGGTCGGGGCATAGAGGGCCTTCGCCGTTTCCAGATCACCCGACTTGATCGCCTCGACAAAGGCATCGGTATCGGCCACGAGTTGTGCCGTATTTTCCGCCACATAGATTTTGTAGTCGGCCAGCGGTGCGACCAGATCAAGAGAAGGGTCGGCAGCCAGAACGGGTGCTCCGGCCAGCATGGTGATGCTGACGGCAAAGGCGGTCGGTTTCAATGAGAACATAGGGGGCTTTCCTTTCGTGGAAGTGTCAGGTCAGATCGGCTGGGCGCTACGATTGCCTGGCTGCCATGATGAGGGCCGAACCGAGATAATCCCCGGCGTTGGCGACACCCGGCAGGGTAAAGAAGTATCCTCCCCCCACCGGTTTGATGTATTCTTCCAGCGGCTCGCCGTTCAGCCGGTTCTGAACCGTCAGGAACCCCAGCTCCATGTCCGCCTGATAGCAGATGAACAGAAGGCCCTGATCCAGCTGGCCATTGCTGGCGATGCCGTTGGAATAGTTGAAGGGACGGCGCAGGATCAGATGCTTGTCGGCATCCGGCCCGCGCGGGTTGGCCATGCGGATATGCGCGTCCATCGGTGTATGGTCGCCTGCGGTATAATCCGGAACGGTATGTTCATTGGCATCCGGCTGGTCCAACGGGGCGCCGGACATCTTGCGCCGCCCGATGATGGCCTCCTGTTCGGACAGCCGTGCGCGATCCCAGCGTTCCACGAAATTGCGGATCACGCGCACAACCTGATAGGTGCCGCCCGTGGCCCATGCGGGCTCGGCCCCGTCCTGCACCCAGACAACGTTGCGCATCAGGTCTGCATCGTTGGAATCCGGGTTGGCCGAACCATCACGAAACCCCAGGAAATTGCGCGCGCTTGGTGTGGTGCCATCGGCTGCGGGCAGAACGGGGGGGACATTCCCCTCCTGCATCCAGCGCAGCACCAGCGCGTCGGACATGTTCTTTACGATATCCCGCAGGGCGTGCATTGCCGTATCGGGCAGGTTGGCGCTGAACTGGATCGACAGATCTCCGTGGCAGTTGGCGGGCACCAGCGCGTCATTCGGGAATTCGACCATGCGCTGCAATTGGCGCGGGCGCAGCCGGTCCAGCCCTTCCAGCTTGTCGAACAGCGATGCGCCAAGGCTGACCGTCATGGTCAGGTTGTCGGGCGTGATGTTATCGCCCAGAATGCCAGAGTCGGCCGGGGGCAGGTTCGGATCACGTTCCGGCACCGGCCCGCCCGCGGTCAGCGTCGCGCCCCGCTCGGTCAGCCGCCGCAGCATGTCTTCCAGCCCGTCCACATCGCGGACCACCACATCGAATGCCGCCATGATCCCGGCCTCGGGGCGGGGGGTGGTCACACCGGCCTGATGGGGGCCGTAGAACGGCACACGCTGGACGGCGGTATCCACATGGCCCTTGGGCGCATCGCTGGTCAGGGGCGTTTCGGCGCGGGCATAGGTGGCGGCGGTGCCGGCCAGCCCAGCAAGGCCAATCATCAGATGGCGGCGGGGAAGGTTCATCTCAATCCACTCCGATCGTTGCGGGCAGCTTGCCCAATGTCTCGGCCAGGCCGGCAAAGACCGGCGCGAGCCGTGCGCGGGCCTCGGCGTCAAAGGGCGCATCACTGTCCAGTTCCGCACGGGCCTTGTCGGTGGCCTGCCGGATGTCTGCGGCCAGGGGGGCATCCACAGGATCGGTTAGCGGGGTCAAAAGCCCTGTCAGTTTTTCGACCCCATCCAGGCTTGCCTGCAGATCGGCGGCGTCGGTTGCGGCATAAGTGTCTTCGCCATTGGGAATACGGCTTTCAGCCAGCATCCGTGACATATCCGCGGGCAGGGCCATCAGCAGGTCCGGCGTCATGTCCACCTCGTGCAGCCTTGCACGCAGGGTTGTCAGGTCCGCCACAAGGCGGTCCGCCACAGGTTGCAGGCCTTCGAGGCTGTTCTGGTCGAACAGCGCATATTCGATGCGGTGAAAGCCGGTGAATGCGGGATCATCTTCGCGCAGTTCCAGGAATGCGGCCTGCGGGTCGATGGTATTGGCCAGATCCGAAAGGCGGAACGCCAGCGGCTCTATCCGGCGATAGGGTGCGCGGGCAGCCTGCCACGCGGCGCGGGCGGCGTCGATATCACCGGCGGCAATCGCATCGCGCAACGTCTCGGCCGCCTTGATCGCGGCCGCCCCCTGCATGGACAGATAGACCCGGTATTCGGACAGCGGGCCTAGGAAACTGCGCAATGTCACGTTGCCCGCTGCCGCCGCAGCTTCCTCGGATGGCAATACGGTCAATGTGCCGCGCGGGTTCGACAGCAATCCGCAGGTCATCGCATAGGTGCCCGGCGTCAGCCGTACCTTCATGGTCTGGCGAAAGCCCGGTGCGATATTCTCGCGCTCGGCCACCACCATCACACCGTCAAGGATTTCCCATTCGATCGGCCGGTCCGACGTATTGATGATCTCGAACGTGCGAAGACCACCGGGGACCTCTATTGCGTTCGGCTGGCAGGTCTCGGCGGTGACGGTCACGCTGCGGTCCGCGTCGGTCGTGTTGTCAGCGGTGCGGCTGGTCGCGATGGCAAAGGCCGCGAAGCCTGCGGCGGCAAGGGCGCCCGATGCGGCAATCGCGACATACAGCATGCGGCGGGACGGATCAGACATGGCTTACCTCGGGGGCAGGGGTGCGGTTGGCAGGGCGGAGGAACAGGGCCAGAGACCCCACGAGGAAGATGACATAGACCAGCGCCTCACCCACACTCGGGGCCTCGCGGTACCCGAAAATGCCCGAGAGGACCGTGCCGACTGGCCCGCTTTCGGGCAGAATGCCGCCCAGATCATAGATGGGTGTCTGCAGATGGTTCCACAGACCTGCCTCGTGCAACGCGCCGACGGAACCGGACAGCAGGCCCGCTGCAACGAACAGGATGAACACCCCCGTCCAGTAGAAGAACCGGCGCAGGTTGATCCGCAGCGCGCCCGCATATATCGCCCAGCCAACCGCTGCCGCGATGGCGACGCCCAAAAGCGCCCCCAGTGGGGCCTGCGCATCGGGGCTTTGCTGAACCATGGCCAGCAGGAAAAATACTGACTCCAGTCCTTCGCGGGCAACGGCCAAATAGACCATCGCAATCAAACCCCACGTGCCGCCGCTGCCGGACAGCGCCGCCTCTATCGAGCCGTGGATCTGGCCCCGCAGATCGGATGCCGCGCGGCGCATCCAGAAGACCATGCCCACCAATACGATCACCGCGATAAAGCCGATGATGGCCTCGAACAGCTCTTGCATCTTCTGGGGAAAGCCCGCGCTGAACAATTGCAGCGCCGCTCCGGCAAACAACGCCGTTGCCACAGCCAGAAAGATTCCGATCCAGACGGCGGGCAACCAGCCGCGCCGCCCCGTCAATCGAAGGTAGCTTGCGATGATGCCGACGATCAGGGCCGCTTCCAGCCCCTCGCGCAGCATGATCAGGAATGGTGCCAGCAAGATTGCTTCCTCCGGTCGGGTGGCTTCCCTGCTTGGCGGCGGCAATGTGCCACAGCGATACAGGCTTGCATTCGTCAATGGCCGCATCTGGAAGCATGGCGGGCCGGAGCTGTCAATCCTGATTCAAATAGTCAACTGGTCGTGATGGGCCCTATATCCGACTAATATCGTCAACTTCTTGGGGGTTTACACGGATTAAACGTTAAGAAGTGGTTAAAAGTTTTTTGGCGGTTGTAGGGGCATCTGTAGCATCGGGGGCCCAATTTTTGTGTCGGGCCTCCAAGTTCAAGGGAATCCATTGCGGGATGTTCAAGACCCGATAGGGGCTTTCCGGCGTGGAAGATCGAAGCCCTTGCGGGGCCCGGAAGTTCAGGCAGCCATGAAGGCCGCGGTACGATGACCCGGTGATGAACGCATGGTGTACTTGCGTGATGCACAGGGTGAACGGCACCTATCCGCGCGGCATTTTCTGCCGCGCGTCCGGTTTTGCAATGCCGCCCATGTGGATCGGACTGGTGACGCGTGCTTCGTGCCTAGTTGATCTGTTCCAGCAACTTCAGAACGGCGGGGCCGACCTCCTCGACCGCGCGTTTCACACCCGTCGCATTGGGGTGGATGCCATCCGCCTGCATCAGGGCCGGGTCCAGACGCCCGTCACGAACCAGCGGCGTAAAATAATCGGGCAACAGCAGGGCATCATGTTCCTGCGCCAGATCGGGATAGATCGCATTGAAAGCAGCTTGGTAATCGGCCCCGAAATTGACCGGAGAATGCAGGCCTATCAGCAGCACGGGCAGGCCCTTTGCATCGATCTTGTCCAGAATTCCATCAAGATTGGCGCGGGTCTGGGCTGGGTCCAGTCCGCGCAGCAGATCATTGCCGCCAAGGTTCACGATCACGGCATCGGTGCCCGGCTCCAGCGACCAATCGGTTCGCGCCAGCCCCCCTGCGGTTGTATCGCCCGAGACGCCGGCATTGACAATGTTCACGTCATGGCCGTTTTCTGCCAACCAATGCATGAGCGTCGGTACAAAGCCGTCCTCGGCGGGCAGCCCGTAGCCTTGGGTCAGGCTATCGCCCAATGCCACGATGGTCTGTGCGGGGGCCATCGCCGGCACCATGACCAGACAAATCGCCGCAGCGATGTTGCGCAGGCGGGAAGCAGGATTAGAACTCCGGAGACGGCGGAAAAGGTGAGGCATGCAAACAGTCCTTGAGGTAAATGACACGTCGCTGGTTCTGGGTGGTTCGGCAGGAATGGTGACGATCCTGAAGGGTGTGAGCCTTGAGGTAAAGCGGGGGGAGACATTGGGGCTTGTCGGTCCGTCAGGCTCGGGAAAATCCTCACTTCTCATGCTTCTGGGTGGTCTGGAGCGGGCGACCAGCGGTACGGTTCGGGCCTTGGGGCAGGATCTATCCGCAATGAACGAAGATGGCCTTGCCCGTTTCCGTAGGGGGAATATGGGGGTGGTGTTCCAGTCTTTCCACCTGATCCCCACGATGACCGCACAGGAAAACGTGGCACTGGCGCTGGAGCTGGCAGGGCAGGGTGATGCGCTGGAGCGTGCCGCGGCCGAACTGGAGGCCGTCGGCCTTGGCCACCGGTTGGGCCATTACCCCTCACAGATGTCGGGCGGCGAACAGCAGCGTGTGGCACTGGCCCGCGCGTGGGCGCCGCGCCCTGCAATCCTTCTGGCGGATGAACCGACCGGGAACCTCGACAGTACCACGGGGGCAAGGATCATGGATCTCTTGTTCGGTCTGCGCGATCAGGGGGCCACGCTTGTGATGGTGACGCATTCTCCCGAGCTTGCCGAACGCTGCGACCGTGTGCTGCGTCTGGCCGACGGGCGGATCGTGGCATGACTCCCGCGCGCCTTGCCCTGCGGATTGCAGCCCGTGAAATGCGCGGCGGTATTGCCGGTTTCCGCATCTTTCTTCTGTGCCTGACGCTGGGGGTTGCGGCAATTGCCGCAATCGGAACGGTTCGGTCCGCGATCGAAGGCGGGCTGGCGGCCCAAGGTGCCGAAATTCTGGGGGGTGAGGCCGAGATGGGCTTTACCTACCGCCTTGCATCCGAGGACGAGCGGGCGTTCATGTCCCGCATCGCCGACCGGGTGTCCGAAACCGTCGAAATACGGTCGATGGCCGGTGGGCCGGATGTGTCCACGCTGACGGAAATTCGCGGGGTGGACACTCTCTGGCCCATGGTCGGGGCAGCCGTACTGGAGCCGGCCATTTCCGTAGAGGAGGCGCTGGCCGTGGTGGACGGCAGGGCAGGGGCCATCATGGAGCCCTCGCTCGCCTCCCGGCTGGGGGTCAGCCCGGGTGATACCGTTACGCTGGCGGGCAAGCCGTTCCGCCTCTCGGCACTGCTGGTGCGCGAGCCGGATGCCTCGGTTGCGGGGTTTTCGTGGTCGCCGCGCACGATCGTCAGCATGGAGGCGCTGCAATCGCAGGGCTTCCTTGCCCCCGGGACGGTATTCGACAGCGAATACCGGCTGGACCTGCCGCCCGATGCCAATCTGACCGCGCTGAAGGCAGAGGCGATCCGTACATTCTCCGATGAAGGAATGCGCTGGCGCGACGAACGCCGTCCTTCCGGTTCCACTGCCCGTTTCGTGGAGCAGATGTCGGCTTTTCTGACGTTGATGGGCCTTGCCGGATTGGCGGTTGGCGGCATCGGCATCTATGCGGCAACGGCCACATGGGTTGCGCGGCGCACATCCACTTTGGCCACGCTGCGGGTGCTGGGGGCAACCGGAGGTGTGATCCTCGGGGCATCGGCCATTCAGGTGGCCGTGCTGTCCCTTTCCGGTATCGTGATCGGGCTGGTGCTAGGGGCCGGAATACCGAACATTCTGGCTGGATGGATCACGTCATCCTTGCCGTTTCCGGTATCGTTCGGGGTCTATCCCGTACCCTTGATGCAGGCGGCCGTTTATGGCGCGCTGGTGGCGGCCCTGTTCACCCTGTGGCCCCTGGCGCGGGTGGCGGACCTGCGGGCGGCGTCGCTTTATCGCGGGGGCGCGGGGCAGGTGCCGCGCGGTTTTGCCGTGGGGCTGGTCGTGCTGGCCGCGATGCTGGTCGGGGCTGCCGTGCTCTTTACCGGCAACTGGATGCTGACCCTGTCGATGGCGGGCGGGATCGCGGGAACCATGCTGTTGCTTCTGGGGGCGGCATGGCTTCTGCAGCGCATTGCCGCCGGGGTATCCCGCGTCGTTCCGCGCTGGCCCCTGCTGCGTGTGACCTTCGGGGCCGTGGCGCAGGGAGGGGGGTTGCGGACGGCACTGGTTTCCATCGGGCTGGGCCTTGCGGTGCTGGCGGCGGTGGGGCAGGTGGATGCGAACCTGCGTCAGGCGATCGACCGGGATTTGCCCACGCGGGCACCGTCATATTTCTTTGTCGATATCCAGACGGATCAGGTAGATCCTGTGCTGCAAAGGTTGAATGCCGCCCCTGGCGTGACCGAGGTGAAATCCGCCCCGATGCTGCGTGCCGTGCTGACGAAGATCAATGGCCGCCCCGCGCGTGAGGTGGCCGGTGATCATTGGGTGCTGCGGGGGGACCGCGGCATTACCTATGCCAATTCCTTCGATGAGACCGTGGTCAAGGGCGCTATCTGGCCCGAGGATTATTCAGGTACGCCGCAGGTCAGCTTTTCGGCCGAGGCCGCCGGCGAGATGCATATCGGCCTTGGCGACCGGATTACCGTCAACGTATTGGGCCGGGATATCGAGGCCGAGATTACCAGCCTGCGTGACGTCGATTTCTCGGATGCGGGCCTCGGGTTCGTGATGGTTTTCAACCCTTCGGCCTTGGCAGGGGCACCGCATACGACCATCGCCACCATCCGCTCTGGCGAGGATGATGCCGATATGCTGAACGGGCTGGCGCGGGATTTCCCGAATGTCACAGCCATCCGTATTGCCGATGCGATCCAGCGCGTGATCGAAATCCTGACGGCTGTGGGTACTGCCACCCGGGCGGCGGCGGCCATCACGCTGGTGGCGGGGCTGGCCGTCCTGGTCGGGGCCGCCGCCTCTGCCGAGGCTGCGCGGCTGCGTGAGGCCGCGATCCTGAAGGTGCTGGGCGCCTCGCGGGCCTGGGTACTGGCTACCTTTGCCGCGCGTACTGTCCTGACAGGGGCCGCAGCGGGGGTCGTGGCAGCGGCGGCAGGCATGGCTGCGGGCTGGGGTGTGATGCGGTTCGTGATGGAGGCGCCCTATTCCGTGGCTGTGGGGCCTGCCTTGGGCATCATTCTTGGCGGAATTCTTGCCAGCGTCGTGGCGGGGGCGTTGTTCCTCTGGCGACCCCTTGCAACCCGCCCTGCACAGGTTTTGCGCGAAAGGTGATGCAGATTTCCCCTCGTCATTGATCACGAATGCGGCATAGTGTGATGACCACGCATCCGGAAGGGGTATCCATGTTCAAAGAATTCAAGACCTTCATTGCCCGTGGCAATGTCATCGACCTTGCCGTCGGGATCATCATCGGTGCCGCGTTTACCGCCATCGTCAATTCGATCGTCAAGGATCTGATCAACCCGATCATCGGGCTTATCGTCGGTGGAATCGATTTCACCAATCTCTACTGGGTCATGTCCGGCGATGTGGCGGCCAATGCCAGCCTTGATCAGGCGCGTGATTCCGGCGCGGCCATCTTTGCCTATGGCAGCTTCATCATGGCCTGCATCAACTTCCTGATCATCGCCTTTGTCGTGTTCATGATCGTAAAGGGCGTGAACAAGGTGAAGGATGCGGCCATCACGAAGGATGAAGTCGTGCCGAATGCTCCGGCCGGTCCGACGCAGGAAGAGCTGCTGGTGCAAATCCGTGATCTGCTTGCCCAGAAGCCGACCGTCTGAGCTTGGTATCCAGTCCATATGAAGCTTGACGCAACTGACCGCCGTATCCTTGCGGCCCTGCAACAGCAGGGCCGTATCAGCAATTCCGATCTGGCCGAACGTGTGAACCTCTCGGCCTCCGCCTGTCACAGGCGCGTGCAGCGGCTGGAGGCGGATGGCTATATAGCCGGCTATGTCGCGCTGCTGGATGCGCGCAAGATGGAACGCCCCACCGTCGTATTCGTGGAAATCACCCTCTCGGGGCAGGCGGATGAGGTGCTGGCCGCATTCGAGGCCGCGGTGCAGCGTATTCCCGATGTGCTGGAATGCCACCTGATGGCGGGAAATGCCGATTATCTGCTGAAGGTCGTGGCCCAGGATACCGAGGATTTTGCCCGCATCCACCGCCAGCATCTGGCGCGTCTGCCGGGTGTGGCGCAGATGCATTCATCCTTTGCGCTGAAAACCGTGTTCCGGACGACGGCGATACCCGTCTGAATGAAAAACCCCCAAGGCTATGCCAAGGGGGTTCAACGGTGGCGTTTGCACGCCCAAGCATCGTTAACGTCTTAGAGGTTACCCTCACGCTGTGCTTTTTTCCGAGCGAGTTTCCGCGCACGGCGGACTGCTTCGGCTTGCTCACGAGCGCGTTTGACGGACGGCTTCTCGAAATGTTGCTTAAGCTTCATTTCACGAAAAACGCCTTCACGCTGAAGCTTTTTCTTCAGAGCCCGAAGGGCCTGTTCGACGTTGTTATCACGAACGCTGACCTGCATGTGGTTGTCACCACCTTCCTAAGTTAAGATTGCACGATAGAGTGCAGGCCCGCGCGCTATAACAGCCTATATGTCCCCTGTCTACCGAAAGGGAGAGAACCGAATGGACGCTACGAACGCAAAAGACGCTATTCTGGATGCGGCAGTGCAGCACGTCGCCTTTGACGGCTGGTCTGAAACCACGCTGCGGTCGGCCATTGCCGATGCCGGGGTGGATCCGGGGCTGGGCCGTGCCCTGTATCCGCGCGGTGCGGTCGATCTGGCCATGGCCTACCATCTGCGCGGGGATGCGATGATGCGCGACAGGGCGGCCGCCTCGCAGCTTCCGGGCAGCATCTCGGCGCGGGTGGCCGCATTGATCCGCATGCGGCTGGAGGCTGCGGACCGTGAAGCGGTCCGCCGTGGATCCACCCTGTTCGCGCTGCCGCAGCATGCCGCTGACGGGGCGCGGGCCATCTGGGGCACCGCCGATACGATCTGGAAGATTCTGGGAGACACATCGGAGGATGTGAACTGGTACACGAAGCGTGCCACCCTGGCGGGTGTATACGGCGCCACCGTCCTGTTCTGGCTGGGCGACGACAGCGTGGATCACAAGGCCACCTGGGATTTCCTGGATCGCCGGATCGCCGGTGTGATGCAGATCGAAAAGCTGAAGGCGCGATACAAGGACAACCCGCTGGTCAAGGCGGCCCTGTCGCCGCTGTCCCTGATCCGCGCCCCCAAACCCCATGATATGCCGGGAAAAACCTCATGAGCACCGATATGCCCGAACTGATGCGCGCCGTTGCCTTTTCCGAGCCGGGCGGGCCGGGAGTGCTGAAGATCGATTATGTTCCCACACCCGTTCCGGGGCATGGCCAGATCCTGATCCGTGTGGCCTATGCTGGTGTGAACCGCCCCGATGCGCTTCAGCGGGCAGGGGCCTATCCGGCACCGCCCGGTGCCTCGCCATTGCTGGGGCTGGAATGCTCGGGGCATGTTGCCGCCGTGGGCCCCGGCGTTACACGCTGGCAGGTTGGAGATGCGGTTTGCGCCCTTCTGCCCGGGGGCGGTTATGCCACGCATGCCGTCACGCATGAATCCCACGCGCTGCCCGTTCCCGAGGGCGTTACGATGGAAGAGGCGGCCTGCCTGCCGGAAACCTGCTTTACCGTCTGGTCCAACGTCGTGATGCGGGGAAACCTGCGGGGAGGCGAGAAGTTTCTTGTCCATGGCGGATCTTCGGGTATCGGCACTACGGCGATCCAGATTGCCACGGCCCTGGGGGCAAGGGTGTTCGCCACGGCAGGCTCGGCCGAGAAATGCGACGCCTGTGCCGAGCTGGGGGCCGAGGCAATCAATTATCGCGACAGTGATTTCGTGGCGGTGCTGAAGGCCGCCGGAGGCGCCGATCTGATTCTCGATATGGTCGGGGGCAGTTATCTGCAGCGGAACATCAAGGCGCTGGCGAATGACGGGCGGCTGGTCCAGATCGCGTTCCTCGAATCGCCAAAGGCCGAGGTCAATTTCACCGAAATGATGACCCGCAGGCTGACACTGACCGGATCGACGCTGCGCCCGCAGTCCGATGTGGCCAAGGCCAGGATCGCCGATGAGTTGATCCGCCACGTCTGGCCCATGGTCACCTCGGGGCATTTGCGGCCGGTGATGGACGGGGTGTTCGATATGGACGATGCCGCCGCCGCACACACACGGATGGAAAGCTCCGGCCATATCGGGAAAATGGTCCTGCGGATGCCCGGGGATTAGGGCGCGGGCATCAATGCGCTGCCCCGGCAATCCCGCGGGGCATCACTGCCGCAGGGGCGGGGTTGCAGATCCTTTGTCAGGCAGATGCGGACCTCGTCTATCCGGCCCGCATCGCATGTCACGGTGATGCCCTCGGGCGTCATGCGCGGGTTGGCATCGATGAAGGCGTCTTCGACCACGCTGGCGGGCAGGGTGACGTCCTCGCGGATGGCATCCAGCACGGGCGGAATGGTCAGCCCCTCGAACGCCTCCCGCATCGTTTCGTAATAGGCCAGGCCTGACAGGCCGCTGCACCGGCCATGTTTGCGCCATTGGTACCATGCCAGATCCGGGTCCATGATGTCGCCCATGGCCCGGCTGTCGGCGCGGGAGGGGTCCGGGCCCTGCCGGTCGCACCATTCGGGCCAACCCTGATCGTTTTGCGGCCACAACCCATGCACGACGAAATGCTGCTTCTGGTCACATTGCGGTGCGTCATTCTCCTCGCACCATGTGGGGGACCATGACAGGGCCAGCACATAATGGTCGAATGTCTGTCCGTAGGCCGGCCATGCCAGCAAAATCAGCAACCCGATAAGACGCATTTCACTCTTCCCCTCTGCCCCTGCTTCACTTATATATCCGGCGAATTCCCGAAAACGAACTGTCGCGGGCCCGCCCGCAGCCGTTTTCACGGCACGGGAGAGATGTGTAAAGGAGCATGCCGATGACGAAGCCATTGATGGCGAAAGCCACTGCGGTCTGGCTGGTCGATAACACCACCCTGTCCTTCAAACAGATCGCAGATTTCTGCGGCATGCACGAGCTGGAAGTGCAGGGCATTGCGGACGGCGACGTTGCCGCCGGCGTCAAGGGGTTTGACCCCGTTGCGAACAACCAGCTGGATGCGGCCGAAATCGACAAGGCGCAAGCCAGCCCGATGTATCGCATGAAGCTGAAGTTCAATGCGGCAGCGCAGGGCGAGGACAAACGTCGCGGCCCGCGCTATACCCCCCTGTCCAAACGTCAGGACCGCCCGAACGCGATCTTGTGGCTGGTCAAATTCCATCCGGAACTGACCGATGCACAGATTTCGAAACTGGTGGGCACGACCAAGCCGACCATCCTGTCCATCCGGGAACGGACGCACTGGAACATCGCCTCCATGACGCCGATCGATCCGGTTGCCCTGGGCCTTTGCCGCCAGACAGAGCTGGACATGATCGTTCAGCAGGCTGCGCGCAAAAAGCTGGCCGAGGGCGGCGTGATGACGGATGACGAACGTCGCAAGCTGGTTTCGACCGAGCAATCGCTGGACCGCGACGACGAAGAGCCGCGCTTCAACGCCGATCTGGACATCTTCGGCAAGTCCGATGTGCCGGTCGAGGAAGAAGAGGATAAGACAGACTTCTCCGATGCCGAAAGCTTCTTCAATACACCGAAGGATGCGGTCGACGACGAAGATGAGGACGACAACCACTAAGACAAAGGCCCGGAGCGATGCCCCGGGCCTTTTCCGTTCAGGCGATGCTGGCGTCGCGCGTTTCGACGCGGATGCTGTAGGCGGCAAGGGCGGCCAGAAGCAGCAGCCCTGCAAAGGCGCCGATCGCCAGTGCAAAGCTTTGTGCAACCAGTAGCCCGACCAGAGAGGGCGCGCATAGCCCACCCAGGCGTGCCATCGCCCCTGCGCCCCCCATTCCCGTTCCGCGCAGGTGGGTGGGGTAAAGTTCGGGGGTAAAGGCATAAAGTGCGCCCCATGTGCCCAGAAGGGCAAAGCTCATGACCAGCAGCGACGTGGCGACCAATGCGCCGCTCGTGGCGATGGTAAAGAGGGCGCACCCCGCGGCCGACAGCAGCAGAAAGCCGATCAGCGTGGATCTGCGGCCCCAGCGGTCAACGCCCCAGGCGGCCAACGCATAGCCGGGCAACTGGGCCAGTGCCACGATCACCAGAAATCCGTAGCCGCGGATAAAGCCGAAACCTTCGGCAACCAGCTTGCCCGGCACCCAGACGAACACACCGTAATAGGCAACGGACACCAGAAACCACAGCGCGCCCACAGCCAGCGTCAGGCTGCGCAGCTCTGGCCCGAACAGGCGGGCAGGGCCTGCGGGCGGCAGGGACAGACGGGTCTGGGCAGGCATCGGCGATGCGCCATTGACCGCCAGTACCTGCGACAGAACGGCCCGCGCCTCCGGCTCACGCCCCTTTTTCAGCAGATACATCGGCGATTCCGGAATCCAGAAGCGCAGCCAGATCCCGATCAGGGCGGGAAGGGCAGCAACACCGAAAATCCATCGCCACGCTTCGGTGGCCCCCATCAGCGTTGCCCCCCATGCGACCAGAGCGACGATAACGGTGCCGACTGCCCAGAACCCCTCCAGCCCGACCAGCCAGCGCCCACGGTTCTTCGGGGGCAGGAATTCGGCCATCATCGCATAATCCACCGGAAGCGTTCCGCCCACGGCCATGCCGGTCAGGAATCGCAGCACCAGCAGGATCCCGAACGATGGGGCAAAGACCGAAAGCAACCCGAAGACCGCATCCATGGCCACCGTCACAAGCAGCACCTTGCGGCGGCCGATCCGGTCCGCCAGCCGCCCGAAGATCAGGGCACCGAGGAACATCCCGAGAAAGAAGAACGTCCCCGTCTGCAATGCCTGCGGAATGGTCAGTCCGAATGTGGCGGCCATGGAGGCTGCGGCGAACCCGACCGCGATGACCTGCATGGCATCGGCCGTCCAGACCAGCCCGAATATTCCGAACAACCGGCGCTGAAAGCGCCCTGCGCCCCCCGCGCTCAACACCTCGTCAACCGTCATCACACAT
Organism: Falsirhodobacter sp. alg1; assembly: GCF_000739715.2. Lineage (GTDB taxonomy): Bacteria > Pseudomonadota > Alphaproteobacteria > Rhodobacterales > Rhodobacteraceae > Falsirhodobacter. Next base: position 722,772 of record NZ_BBJC02000001.1, read on the forward strand.
CCCCCGTTTCATACGTGATGGCAGGGTTGATAGAAGACTGCCGAAGAAAAGATAGTTCTATTGGAAGGCCCGTATGAAAAAAGGGAGGCCCGAAGGCCCCCCTTGTTCAGATCGCGCAGGTCACGCCCGTGCCTTTCATGCTGCAGTATCCGCCGGGGTTCTTGGCCAGATACTGCTGATGTTCCTCTTCGGCATAATAGAAGGTGGGGGCGGGCAGGATCTCGGTCGTGACCTTGCCGTATCCGGCCTCGCCCAATCCGGCTTCGTAGCTGGCTCTGGTTTCCTCGGCCGCTTTGCGTTGGGCCTCGTTGTAGGTATAGATGCCGGAACGATAGGTGGTGCCGGTGTCATTGCCCTGGCGCATGCCCTGGGTCGGGTCATGGCCCTCCCAGAATGCCTTGAGCAGGTCGGCATAGCTGACGACCTTGGGATCGTAGATCACGCGGACCACTTCGTTATGGCCGGTTTTCTGGGTACAGGTTTCGGCATAGGTGGGGTTCGGCGTGAAGCCCGCCGCATAGCCGACCATTGTCAGCCAGACGCCGGGGATCTTCCAGAACACGCGTTCCACACCCCAGAAACAGCCCATGCCGAACATTGCCTGTTCCATCCCTTCGGGAACGGGAGATTTGAGCGGAATGCCCGACAGGAAATGGTTTTCGGCGGTAGGAAGCGGCTCGGGGCGGCCCGGAAGCGCATCGGCAGCGGCGACCATGGAGGTTGATTTTTCGAACAGCATGAAAAGGCTCCTTTGACTTGCCCCAGATATAGGGAGTGCGCCGCATCAAAGGAAGGATTGCGGATCGATGTCGATGGCAAGGCGCATATTGGCAGGCAGCTTTATCTGGGCAGCCCATTCCGCAAGGGCGGGTTGCAGCGGGGCGGTTCGGTCCGCCTTGATCAGCAGGCGCACGCGGTGCCTGCCCCGCACACGGGCGATCGGGGCAGGGGCCGGCCCCCATATCTGCGCCCCGATGCGGCGCAGCGGTTCATCGCGCCGCGCCAGTTCGGCCGCCACATCGAAGACCCGCGCCGGATCCGGAGAGGAGAGGATGATCCCCGCCATCCGCCCATAGGGCGGGGAGCCGGCCATGCGACGCTCGGCAGCCTCGGCGCGCCAGAATTCCTCTTCGTCGCCGGTCAGGATGGCGCGGATGACCGGATGTTCGGGTTGGTGGGTTTGCAGCAGGGCAAGGCCCGGTTTTTCGGCCCGCCCCGCGCGCCCCGCCACCTGCCGCATCAGCTGGAATGTCCGTTCGGCGGCGCGCAGGTCCGAGCCTTGCAGCCCCAGATCCGCATCGATTACCCCGACCAGCGTCAGCAGCGGAAAGTTGTGCCCCTTGGCCACGATCTGCGTGCCGATGATGATGTCGGCCCCGCCTGCGGCAATGGTCTCGATCGATTCCTTCAGGGCGCGGGCCGTGCCGAACAGATCGGAGGACAGAACCGAGACCCGCGCATCGGGAAACCGTTCGGCGACCTCTTCGGCCAGCCGTTCCACGCCGGGGCCAACGGGGGCCATCCGCCCCTCGACTCCGCAGGCCGGACAGGCATGGGGAATGGGGCGCGTGGCCCCGCATTGGTGGCATTGCAGCTGCTTCAGAAAGCGGTGCTCGACCATCCGCGCGTCACAGTCATTGCAGCCCACCTGATGCCCGCAAGCCCGGCAGATGGTAACAGGGGCATAACCGCGCCGGTTAAGGAACAGCAGCGATTGCTCCTTGGCCTTGATACGCTGCTCCACGGCCTCTGCCAGCTGGGAGGAGATCCACCGGTTGGCGGGCAGGCGTTCTTCTCGCAGGTCCAATGCGCGCATCTGGGGCAGTTCGGCGGCCCCGAAGCGGGCGGTCAGGTCCAGCCGCCTGTATTTGCCTGTATCGGCATTGACCCATGTTTCCAGCGCGGGGGTGGCCGAGGCCAGCACCACCTGCGCCCCCGCGATGGAGGCGCGCAGCACCGCCATGTCACGCGCGTTGTAATAGACGCCCTCTTCCTGCTTGTAGGAGGTGTCATGTTCCTCATCCACGACGATCAGGCCCAGATCGCGAAAGGGAAGGAACAGGGCCGAACGCGCACCCACGACCAGTTGCGCATCGCCCTGGCCGATCATGCGCCAGAGCCGCCGTCGCTCGGTCGCGGTAACACCCGAATGCCATTCGGCGGGGCGGGCGCCGAAACGCGCCTCCACCCGGTCGATGAACCCCGCCGTCAGGGCGATTTCCGGCAGCAGGACCAGCGCCTGCCTGTCGTGCCGCAGGGTTTCGGCCACCGCCTCAAGATAGACCTCGGTCTTGCCCGATCCGGTCACCCCCTTCAGCAGCGTCGTGCCGTATTCGCCGGATGCGACCGCCGCAGACATTGCAGCGGCGGCTGCCGCCTGATCCTCGGACAGGGGTTTGCCGGGCAGGGCGGGGTTCAGCCGCGGATAGGGCAGATCGCGAGGCGCATCCTCTTCGGCCAGAACACCTGCCTTGACCAGCCCCTTGATGACGGCGGATGACACCCCCGCCTCGGCGGAAAGTTCGGAGGCTGTAACCGCTGCGCCGTCGAATGCATCCAGCACATCCATGACACGCAGACGCGCCTCGGTTTCTCGGGTCGGTTCGCGGCCTGTTGCGCGCAGGACCCGGCGGGTGGCGGGGCCGGCCCCCAGATCGGGCGCGCGGGTTGCCAGGCGCAGCATGAGGGGAAGCGGCGTCAGCGTGTAATCCGCCACACGGGTCAGGAAGATCCGCATCTCGTCACGCAGGGGCGTGGCATCCAGCACGCGGTTCACCTTGCGGATGCGCGCCGGATCGAACCCGCCCGCGCCCGGCCCCCAGACACAGCCGATCACACGGCGGGGCCCCAGGGGAACCTCGACCAGATCCCCCTCTACGCAGCCCCCCTCGGGGGCGCGATAATCCAGTGGGCGGCCCAGGGGCTCGGTCGTCAGAACGCCGACCAGATCGCCTTCGATGAACCTTTGCGACAAGCCTGCGCCCTTTCACCCCGATTGGCTTTGCGCTATCACAGACGGGACCGCGTGGGAAACCCACGCCGCATGTCCCGGGGAGCAGAGCTTATGAAATTTTTTGTCGACACAGCCGATGTCGCGGCCATTTCCGAACTGAACGATCTTGGCATGGTGGATGGTGTTACCACCAACCCGTCGCTGATCCTCAAGTCCGGCCGCAATATTCTGGAAGTCACCAAAGAGATCTGCGAGATCGTTTCGGGCCCCGTTTCGGCCGAAGTCGTGGCGCTGACAGCCGACGAAATGATCGCCGAGGGCCGCAAGCTGGCGGAAATCGCACCGAACATCACCGTCAAGGTGCCATTGACCCATGCCGGCCTGAAAACCTGCAAGGTGCTGTCGGATAACGGTCTGATGGTCAACGTCACGCTGTGTTTCTCGGCGAATCAGGCGCTGCTGGCGGCAAAGGCCGGTGCCACGTTCATTTCGCCCTTCATCGGCCGTCTGGATGACATGAACCTTGAAGGTCTGGACCTGATCCAGGACATCCGCACGATCTACGACAACTACGATTTCAAGACGCAGATCCTGGCGGCATCCATCCGTACGGCCAACCACGTCTCGCAATGCGCGCTGATCGGTGCCGATGTCATCACGGCACCGCCCGCTGTCATCAAAGGGTTGGCCAACCACCCGCTGACCGACAAGGGGCTGGAGCAGTTCATGTCCGACTGGGCCAAAACCGGTCAGAAGATCGTCTGATGCCGACGTATACCGCGCTGACAACATTGCCCGGCGGCGACGCCGCCGAGGCATTAGCCGAAGCGATAGAGCGGATGGAGCCGGAACCCACAGGTGTGGGCGTCTTCGAGATCGAGGACGATTCCGGTTTATGGGAGGTGGGCGCCTATTTTCTGGAAGAACCGGATGAGGTGACGCTGGAATTGCTGCGGACGGCCTTCGGCGCCGCCCCCTTCGCATTGTCCGAACTGCCCGAGATCGATTGGGTGGCAAAGGTCCGTCGCGAATTGGCCCCGGTTGAAGCCGGCCGCTTCTTCGTGTTCGGCAGCCATGACATCGACAAGGTACCCGAAGGTCGGGTTGCCTTGCAGATCGAGGCGACGGTTGCCTTCGGTACCGGCCATCACGGGACGACGCTGGGCTGCCTGCGGGCGCTGGACCGTCTGCTGGACAGCGGTGCAACCTATGCCAATGTGGCGGATATCGGTTGTGGTACGGCAGTTCTGGCAATGGCGGCGGCGCACGAGCTTCCGGATGCCCGCGTCATCGCCTCCGACATCGACGAGGTTGCGGTGGACGTGGCCAAGGCCAATGTGTCCATCAACAATCTGGAAGGTCGGGTGGCCTGCTACGAGGCGGCCGGTTTCGCCAACCCCGATCTGCAGGCTGCGGCGCCCTTCGATCTGATTTTCGCGAATATCCTGAAGGGACCGTTGCTGGAACTGGCCCCCGACATGGCGCGCCATGCGGCCCCCGGCGGTACGGTCATCCTGTCCGGGCTGCTGGTCGTTCAGGCGGAATCGATCATCGAGGCCTATGAGGCGCAGGGCTTCAGGCTGGCCCATCGTGAAGATCTCGGGGAATGGTCGGCGCTGACGCTGACCCGTTAAAAAGACAAAGGCCGCCCCGGATTTCCCGGGCGGCCTGTCCTGATCTCCGACGCTGTGTGGGGCGTCAGATCTTGGCGATGTCAGCGCGGCAAAGGCCGATATCGTCCAGCTCGCGGTCCGACAGCTTGTTCAAAGCGCGGCGCGTCAAGCGGGCATCGTTCCAGTCACGTACAACTTGAAAAAGAGCAGGAATACGCGGCGTAGAAATGGCGCTGATCGGCGCCCGTTGGGTCGACTCAAAGGCAGCCATGGTGAAGTTCCTTTTTCAAACGGCTTAATTACGCAGCACCCTTGCTGCATGGGAGTGAAATAAGCGGGCAGCTTGTGAACGACAACTCGGGGAATCCGCAATGCTGTGATGCACGCATCGCATGGCTGTTGCCGCATGGATGTTACATTCCTCTGCTGCATGGCCCGACCGTGCCATAGCTTTGCGGGTGACAGATGTTCGCGCTTCGTGCTATCGCCGGATGAACCAGATACAGGAGCCTGCTATGCGCGTGATGGGAATTGATCCGGGCCTGCGCAATATGGGGTGGGGGATCATCGACGTGAATGGCACGCGTATCACCCATGTGGCCAACGGCGTCTGCCATTCCGTCGGCAGTGAGCTGGCGCAACGGCTTTGCCAGCTTCATGCACAATTGACGGCGGTTCTGGCGCAATACGCACCCGATACCGCAGCGGTGGAGCATACGTTTGTAAACAAGGATGCCGCGGGTACCCTGAAGCTGGGGCAGGCGCGGGGGATCGCGCTGCTTGTGCCGGCACAGGCAGGGCTGGACGTGGGGGAATATGCCCCGAACGCAGTCAAGAAAACGGTGGTGGGCGTCGGCCATGCCGCCAAACAGCAGATCGACCATATGGTCCGCCTGCAGCTTCCGGGGGTAACGATCGCGGGACCGGATGCGGCCGATGCACTTGCCGTTGCCATCTGCCATGCGCATCACGCACAAAGCGCCGGAAAACTTCAGGCAGCATTGGCAAAGGCAGCATCATGATCGGACGTATCGCAGGGCGGCTGGACTATCGCGCAACCGATCATGTGCTGATCGATGTGAAGGGTGTCGGCTATATCGTCTATGTCTCGGAGCGGACTCTGGCGGGTTTGCCAGGGCCGGGCGGGGCCGCCGCTCTTTATACCGATATGCTGGTGCGGGAGGATCTGCTGCAGCTTTATGGCTTTCCTACCTTGCAGGAAAAGGAATGGCATCGCCTGCTGATGACGGTACAGGGGGTCGGTGCACGGGCATCCATGGCCATTCTGGGAGTCCTGGGGGCGGATGGCGTATCAAGGGCCATTGCGCTGGGGGATGCACGCTCCATTCAGGCGGCGCCCGGTGTGGGGCCAAAGATCGCACAGCGCGTGGTGATGGAACTGAAGACAAAGGCGCCCGCCGTCATGGCAATGGGCACCCCCCTGCATGACGACAACGATGTGCTGGAGGATGCGGCCCCGACACCTGCCGCCCCCGCCAAGCGCCGCAGCGCGCCACCACCGCCCACCGCCGCCGCGCATACCGCAGATGCGATGTCGGCGCTGGCCAATCTGGGTTACGGCCCCGGTGATGCGGCGGCGGCTGTCGCACAATCGGCGGCGGATGATCCCGAGGCCGATGCCGCAACGCTGATCCGCCTGTCCCTGCGGCGTCTTGCCCCCAAGGACTGACTTGCGGGGCTGCGGCCCTTTGCCCATATCATTCAGGCAATGACGGAGGGTTCGATGGGTTTTGCCAAGACCGCCATTCTGATGGCAGTGATGACGGCGTTGTTTCTGGGGCTGGGGGCGCTGCTGGGCGGCCGTGGCGGCATGATGATTGCGCTGGCCATTGCCGTGGCGATGAATGCCTACAGCTACTGGAATTCGGACAAGGCCGTTTTGCGGATGCATAACGCCAAGCAGGTGGATGAACAGAGCGCGCCGGATTTCTACCGCATGGTGGCAGGGCTGGCGCAAAACGCCGATCTGCCGATGCCCAAGGTGTTCATCATCGAAACCGATCAACCCAATGCCTTTGCCACGGGACGGAACCCGGAAAACGCCGCCGTGGCTGCCACCACGGGCCTGCTGCAACGGCTGACCCGCGAAGAACTGGCAGGCGTCATGGCCCATGAACTGGCGCATGTGAAGAACCGTGATACGCTGACGATGACGATCACCGCCACCTTCGCCGGGGCGATTTCGATGCTGGCGAACTTCGCCCTGTTCTTCGGGGGGCGGGATCGTCAGGGCGGCATCATCGGCACGATTGCCCTGATGATCCTTGCCCCCATGGCTGCAGGGTTGGTGCAGATGGCGATCTCGCGGTCTCGCGAATACGAAGCGGACAAGATGGGGGCCGAGATTTGCCGCAATCCCCTTTGGCTGGCCAGCGCCCTCCAGAAGATTGAGAGCTTTGCACAGCGGATCGACAATCCGGCAGCCGAGCGTAATCCCGCGACCGCGCATATGTTCATCATCAACCCCCTGCATGCCTTTGCGCATGACAAGCTGTTCTCGACCCACCCGAAAACAGCGAACCGGATTGCAGCCCTTCGGGCAATGGCTGGGGCGGAAAAGCCGGTGGTGCAGCCGGTTCCCCGGCGCAGCGGTCCGTGGGGCTGATCGGGGCTTGCGGCGGGCGGCCCGTTCCGCGATTGTTCCGCCATGAGCGAGCCTGATCCCACACTCCGCCCCGAGCGGTTGCCCGAAGACAATGACCGTGCCTTGCGCCCGCAGGGTCTGGATGAATTCATCGGGCAGGCAGAGGCACGGGCGAACCTCCGCGTCTTTATCCAATCGGCCAGGATGCGCGGCGAAGCGATGGATCATACGTTGTTCCACGGCCCGCCCGGGCTTGGGAAAACCACGCTGGCGCAGATCATGGCACGGGAACTGGGCGTAGGCTTTCGTATGACGTCGGGGCCGGTGCTGGCAAAGCCCGGCGATCTGGCCGCCATCCTGACCAATCTAGAACCGCGCGATGTCCTGTTCATCGACGAGATCCACCGCCTGTCCCCCGTGGTGGAAGAGGTGCTTTATCCGGCGCTGGAGGATTTCGCGCTGGATCTGGTGATCGGTGAGGGGCCTGCCGCCCGGACCGTGCGGATCGAATTGCAGCCCTTTACCCTAGTGGGGGCGACCACACGTCTGGGTCTGTTGACAACGCCGCTGCGGGACCGGTTCGGCATCCCTACACGATTGCAGTTCTATACCACCGAGGAACTGGATCTGATTGTCACCCGCGGGGCCCGCCTGCTGGGGGTGGAATCCGATCCTGACGGCACGCGCGAGATTGCACGCAGGGCGCGGGGAACGCCACGGATTGCCGGGCGCCTGCTGCGGCGGGTCGTTGATTTCGCACTGGTCGAAGGCGATGGCCGCCTGAACCGCGAGATCGCCGATAGCGCCCTGTCCCGGCTGGGGGTTGATGACCTCGGGCTGGATGGTGCCGACCGCCGGTACCTTCTGCTGTTGGCCGAAAATTACGGCGGGGGGCCTGTCGGGATCGAAACCATCGCCGCTGCCCTGTCCGAATCCCGTGATGCGGTAGAGGAGGTGATCGAACCTTATCTGCTGCAACAAGGCCTGATCCAGCGTACACCGCGCGGGCGGATGCTGGCGCAGAAGGCATGGCGCCACATCGGCCTTGCCCCCCCACGAACCCAGACGGATCTATTCGAATGACACCCGAACGCGTTGAAGCCCTGTTCACCCATGGCACCACCTATCGTTTTGCCCGCTGGGGCCGTCCGATTGTGCCGGTTGTGTTTGGCGTGGCCGAGGAAACGCTGGGGCTGGTCAAGGGGGCGATAGAGGCAATGGTTGCCACTGCCGGGCATCGCATGGCCGAACATGACCCCGAACTGGGGGCGAATGCCATCCTGTTCTTCTTTGCTGACTGGCAGGAGGTGGCGGGCGTTCCGAACCTTGACCATCTGATCCCGGATCTGCCTGCATTCGCTGCGGCGCGTGCCGCCGAAGGGGCAGGGGTGGCGCGCCTTTTCCGCTTTGACGAAGCGGGTGCGATTCGGCTTGCGGTCGTATTTCTGAAAATCGGTGATGCGGAAATCGACCCGCAGGCCCTGATGCTGGATCAGGCGGCCCGTCTGATGCTGACCTTTGCCGGTGAACCCGTGCTTGCAGCCGACGAAATGGCGGGTCTGATACGTGCCGCCTATGACCCTGTTCTGCCCGCCCGCGCCGATGATGCGGCGCATGCCTTCCGGCTGGCCGCGCGGTTATGAGCCATCGGTTTCAGACCCGCGTCTGGTACGAGGATACCGATCTGGGCGGCATCGTGTACCATGCCAACTACCTGAAATTCATCGAACGCGCACGGAGCGAATGGGTCGAAGGGCTGGGAATTGATCAGAATAGCCTGCGCGAACAGGGTATTGTCTTTGCCGTTACACGTATCGAGGCGGATTTCCTGCGGCCTGCGCGGCTGGGGGACCATCTGCTGGTATCCACCCTGCCGGAGGCAATCACGACGGCCCGTGTCACGCTGATGCAGCAGGTGGAATGCGCCGGAACATGCCTGTTTCGCGCCCGGGTCACGTTGGCCGCATTGGGGCCCAAGGGACGGCCCGTGAGATTGCCGCCGGGAATGAACGTGCAGCCTTCCGCCTGATGACGAGTTCGTGTTAGCAATCCCTTTGCATATTAGATAGAATCGCAAGTAAGAGGCCAAAACGGCCCCATCTGGACGAGCAGGCATAATGGATACTGACACCCTTGCCGCGGCGCAGGAGATCGATTTCTCCATGCTCGCGCTTTTCGCACGTGCAACCCTGACAGTGAAAGTCGTGATGATCATGCTGATCGTCATGTCGTTCTGGTCTTGGGCGATCATCGTTCAAAAACACATCGCCTTCAAACTGGCGCGCCGCGAAGCCTCTATCTTCGACCGGGCGTTCTGGTCCGGTGAGCCGCTGGACGAGCTGTTCGACAAGACCGGATCGCAGCCTGATGGCGCCTCCGAGAAGATCTTTGCTGCCGGAATGATGGAATGGCGCCGCAGCCACCGCCAGGATGGCAAACTGATTGCGGGAGCCCAATCGCGCATCGACCGCTCCATGGATGTGGCAATCACCAAGGAAGCGGAAACGCTCAATTCCCGCTTGTCGTTTCTGGCGACCGTAGGGGCCACCGCGCCCTTCATCGGCCTGTTCGGCACGGTCTGGGGCATCATGCATGCCTTCCAGCAGATCGCGATCAGCCAGAACACGAACCTTGCCACCGTGGCTCCGGGTATTGCCGAGGCACTGCTGGCAACGGGTATTGGCCTTGTTGCCGCCATCCCGGCCGTTATCTTCTACAACAAGCTGACAGCCGACAGCGACAGGATCGTCGGCGGCTACGAGGCATTTGCCGACGAATTCTCCACCATCCTCTCGCGCCAGCTGGACGCCTGATCCATGGCCGGTGGGGTGATGCGCAAGGCAGGCGGGTCGGGGCGTCGTGGACGCCGCCGTCGTGGCGGGGCCGCTATGGCCGAAATCAACATCACGCCATTCGTGGACGTGATGCTGGTGCTTCTGATCGTGTTCATGGTGGCGGCGCCGCTTCTGACCGTGGGCGTGCCGGTGCAGCTGCCCGAAACGGCAGCCACCGCCCTGCCGACCGAGCAGGAGGAGCCGCTGGCGATCACCGTCACTTCCGACAACCGCCTGATGATCCAGACCAGCGAGGTTCTGGAAAACGAGTTGATTCCCCGCCTGACCGCCATCGCGGCCGAGCGCGAGAATCGCAAGATATTCCTGCGCGCCGACGGGGCCGTTCCCTATGAGCGTGTGGCCCAGATCATGGGCGCGCTGAACGCCGCCGGCTTTAACAGCATCGGTCTTGTAACCGACAGCAATGGGCCGACCTTTGGCGCAGGCAACTGAGGGCACCTCGTTCATGAGAGCGGGCTACATCATTTCTGGCATCGGCCACGCGCTGTTCATTCTGTGGTTGCTTATCGGCGACTTCTTTAGCAGCGCGCCTCCTCCGTCACCCGCCGTGGCGGAAGTGTCGATCATGTCCGAAGCCGAGTTCAGCGAGCTTGTCTCTCAAAGCGAGGCGACATCCAAGGCAGAGCCGGATGCCGCCCCCGCATCTTCGATCGTGCCGCCAAGCCGTCCGGCGCCCGCGCCGACACCCGAGCCTGCGCCGGAACCCGAGCCGGAGCCGGAGGCTGTGGCCGAACCGACACCCGAGCCCGCCCCGCAGCCCGAACCGGAGCCTGCGCCCGTTACGCCTGCGCCGCGTCCGACGCCGGCCCCTGCAGCCCCCGAAGTTGCGGCTACGCCTGTGCCAGAGAGTGCAGCCCCGCAGGCCGTGCTTCCCCCCGCACCGGTAGAGCAGCCGACACTTTCGCCCGATTCCAGCCCGCGTCCGCGGCAGGCCCCGCGCGTTGCGCCCACCCCGGCAGAGGCCCCGCCGCCTGCCGCCGAAGTGGCCGAAACCCCGCAAGAGTCCGTGACCGAAGCGCCGGCGGAACGTCAGGCCGAGCCGACACCGCCGCAACCGCAGCAGGCCCCGCGCGAAGCGGCCAGCGAGGTTGTGCCCGAGCCTTCGCCACAGGCAAATCTTGCGCCTGCTGGCAGCCCGCGCCCCCGTGACCGGCCACAACGTGCCGCAGCCCCGACCGAGGCCGCAACGCCGACTCAAACCACGCCTGCCGAGAAACCGGCGCAGGCGGAAACGAAGCCTGCCCAATCCACTCCGGCGCAGACATCCAAACCCGCTACCCCGGCGAAACCCGCAACACCGGCCCCTGCGCGCACCGAAACGCCAAGCACAAGCAGTTCGGTCAACGATGCGCTGGCCGAGGCCTTGGGCAGCGGCAGTTCCACGACGCCCACGCGCAATGCCGCCCCGTCCGGCCCCCCGATGACATCGGGTGAAAAGGATTCGCTGCGTGTTGCCGTTCAGGCCTGCTGGAACGTCGGGTCCCTGTCGACCGAAGCGCTGCAAAGCACGGTCACCGTAGGCTTTGATGTGACACAGGATGGAAAACCGGTGTCCGCATCGCTGAAAATGGTGGATTCCAGTGGCGGTACGGCTGCAGGTGCGCAACAGGCATTCGAAGCGGCCCGCCGTGCCATCATCCGTTGCGGCGCATCGGGCTTTCCCTTGCCGCCCGAAAAGTACGAGCAATGGAAAGAAATCGAGATCGTGTTCAACCCTGCCAATATGCGCGTGAAGTGACGCGCGCTCTGGCGGCCCTATACTCTGTTCGGAAACGAAACGCCTGAGGATCAGCATGACCTTGTTCAGACCCCTCGCTACGGCCCTTGCGATTGCGCTTTCCCTGACGGGCGGTGCCGCAATGGCCCAAAACGGACCTTTGCGGATTGAAATCACCGAAGGTGTGATCGAACCCTTGCCCTTTGCCGTTCCGGCCTTTTCCGGTGGCAGCAAGGTGGCCAACGATATCACACGCCTTGTGGCCGCGGACCTTTCGGGCACCGGCCTATTCCGTGAGATCCCGTCTTCGGCCTACATCAGCCAGGTTTCCAGTTTCGATGCGCCGGTCGCCTTCAACGACTGGAAGGCGATCAACGCGCAGGCACTGATCACCGGCGCCGTCACCACGTCGGGCAATCAGGTGACCGTCAAGTTCCGTCTGTTCGACGTATTTGCAGGACAGCCGTTGGGTGACGGGCTGCAATTCACCGGCACGGCGGATACGTGGCGCCGCATGGCGCATAAGGTGGCCGATGCCGTCTATAGCCGGATCACGGGCGAAGGCCCGTATTTTGACAGCCGCGTGGCCTTTGTGGCCGAAAGCGGATCGAAGGCTGCGCGTCAGAAACGTCTTGCAATCATGGATTATGATGGCGCGAATGTGCAGTACCTGACGGATGCCTCGGCGCTGGTGCTGGCCCCCCGCTTCTCGCCGCAGGGCAACCAGATCCTGTTCACCTCCTATGCCTCGGGCTTTCCGCGCATCAACGTGATGAATGCGGCAAACCTGCAGACACGTTCGCTGGATCAGCAGCCCGGCACGATGACCTTCGCACCGCGCTTTTCACCCAATGGGCGCACGGTGGTCTTCAGCCTGGAACAGGGTGGCAACTCGGATCTTTATACACTCGATACGCAATCCGGCCAGCGGCGCCAGCTGACGAATTCGCCTTCGATCGAAACCGGCCCCAGCTTTTCCCCCGACGGCTCGCAGATCACTTTCGAAAGTGACCGGTCGGGAACATCGCAGATCTACGTGATGTCTGCGAATGGCGGAGAGGCGCGCCGGATCTCGGCAGGGGACGGGCGCTACAATACGCCGGTCTGGTCGCCGCGCGGAGATCTGATCGCCTTTACCAAACAGTCCGAGGGCCGTTTCCACATCGGCGTCATGCGTACCGATGGCAGCGAGGAGCGTCTGCTGACCTCCTCCTTCCTTGATGAGGGGCCGACATGGGCACCGAACGGCCGTGTGCTGATGTTCACCCGTGAAAGCGCGGGGGCCGATGGTGCCGCGGCGCTCTATTCGGTGGATATTTCGGGGCGCAACCTGAAACGTGTGCCGACACCGGGGGCCGCATCCGACCCGGCATGGTCGCCGCTTCTTCCATAATCCTCATCGCTCCGTTTGCCGGAGCGGTGAAACCTGCTATCCTTCGCCCAGAATGTAATTAAAGGACGTGTCGATGACCTTTCTCCCCAAGGCCCTCATGTTGGTCGCGGTGCTTGGCCTTGCGGCCTGTAACAACCCCAACCGCTTTGGTGCGGGTGGTGCAAACGCTTATGGCGCCAATGGCGGCGCCGGTGGTGCTGGCGGCTATGGCGCGGGCGGCGTAGGTACATCGGCCTTGGGCAGCGCAAGCGACCCGAACTCGGTCGCATATTTCCAGCAGACGCTGGGGGATCGCATCCTGTTCGCCTATGACCAATCCACCGTTTCGGACGAAGGTCGCCAGATCCTGCAGGGGCAGGCGCAATGGCTGAACGCGCATCCGCAATACGCTGTGATCGTTGAGGGCCATGCCGACGAGAAAGGCACGCGCGACTACAACCTTGCCCTTGGTGCCCGCCGTGCATCCTCGGCACAGGACTTCCTGATCTCGCAGGGCGTAACCCCCAGCCGGATCCGCACCGTATCCTATGGCAAGGAACGCCCGGCAGAAACCTGTTCGGCTGAATCGTGCTATGCCCAGAACCGCCGTGCGGTCACGGTTCTGCAGTCCGGCGCGGGGTCCTGATCCATGCGTCTGGCTTTGGTCCTGACGCTGGCATTGTTGCCCGCTTCTGCGTTCGCGCAGGATCGGGCGCAGTCGCTGGCCGATATCCAGGCCGAGCTGTCGCAGCTTGAAGGACAGTTCAACAGCCTGAAGAACGAACTGGTTTCCACCGGTGCGATCAGCAGCGGTGCAGCCGGTGGATCGGCGCTACAACGGCTGGATTCGATCGAATCCGCCATCCAGCGCCTGACTGCCCGCACCGAAGAGGTGGAAATGCGGGTGAACCGGATCGCGACCGACGGCACGAACCGTCTGGGCGATCTGCAATTCCGTGTAACCGAACTGGAGGGCGGCGATATCGGCGCCCTGCCTCCAACCACTCCGCTGGGGCAAAGTGCATCTTCGGCACCTGCCACATCCCCCGCACCGGCTGCTTCGGCCGGTAGCACGCAGCTTGCCGTGCAAGAGCAAGCAGATTTTGACCGGGCCAAGGGGGTGCTCGGTCAGGGTGACTTTCGTGCCGCCGCGGACCAGCTTGAGGCCTTTGCCACGACCTACACGGGCGGGCAACTGACCTATGAAGCGCTGTATCTGCGCGGTGAGGCCCTGACGAAACTGGGACAGACGGCAGATGCTGCGCGGTCCTATCTGGACGCCTTCTCGGGTGATCCGGACGGGCCACGGGCCGCGGATGCGCTGTTGCGTGTCGGACAACGTCTGGGGGATCTGGGGAAAACGCAGGATGCCTGCATCACCCTGGCCGAGGTGTCGAACCGTTTCGCATCCGCCCCTGCTGCGGCAGAGGCACAGACCACGGCGCAGGGGCTGCGCTGCAACTGATGCCACAAGTGCGGTTTCTTGAAGGCCTGGGACCGGTACCGCCGGTTCTGGGCCTTGCCGTTTCTGGCGGCGGCGATTCGATGGCCTTGCTGGTGATGGCGATAGAGGCGGGGCTGACGTGCCGCGTCGTCACCGTAGAGCACGGGTTGCGCCCCGAGGCTGCGACCGAAGCCGAGGATGTGGCACGCTTTTGTGCACATCGGGGGATCCCGCATAGCACGCTGACATGGCGGTGGGACGGCACCGGCAATCTGTCGGACGCCGCGCGGCGCGGGCGCAGGGCGCTGATCGCCGGATGGGCCCGGCAGAACGGCATCGCCGATGTCGCCCTCGGGCATACCCGCGATGATGTGGCCGAGACATTCCTGATGCGGCTTGCGCGCGGGGCGGGGCTGGATGGCCTGTCAGCCATGCGCGCCCGCTGGACTGAACATGGAATCGCATGGCATCGCCCCCTGTTGGATATGGGGCGGGAGGAGTTGCGGGATATATTGAAGGCCCGCCGGATCGGCTGGGCCGAAGATCCGTCGAACTTTGATCCGAAATACGAACGTGCCCGTACGCGCGCGGCGATGGCCGATCTGCCATTGGGCCTGACACCGGCACGGCTGGCGGATGTTGCAGGCCATCTGGCCGAAGCCCGCCGCGCACTGGATATGGCCACGCGCCAAGCGGCCCATGACCGGTCGCGGGTGGAAGGTGGTGATATTCTTATCCGCACGGCGGGCCTTGATCCCGAAATTCTGCGGCGGCTGGTCTGCGAGGCGATTCTCTGGCTGCGCGGGGCGGGGTATGCCCCTCGTGGTGCCGCCTTGCGGCGGGCAATCGATCAGGCATTGGCAGGGCAGCGCGCCCAGTTGCAGGGATGCGGCATGGTGGCGCAGGAGACGGAGCTGCGGCTCTATCGTGAATGGCAGGCCGTTCGGGATATCTGCGTTCCGGTGGGGCAGGTATGGGATGGCTGGCAGGTGCAGGGTGATGCGCCCTCAGGCAGCATGGTCCGCGCACTTGGGGCCGAAGGGCTGCGGCAGTGCGCGGATTGGCGCGCGGCAGGATTGCCCCGGGCCAGCCTGATCGCCTCTCCCTCGGTGTGGGCCAAGGGGGTGCTGATCGCTGCCCCGCTGGTAAAAAACACCGGGGAATGGCGTGCAACACGGGCGGCTTGGCCGATGATGCCTTTATCGCATTGAACCCACCGCCCGAATGCTTATCTTACCCGCAACGCTTTTGGGCGGCACCAAATCGGGAGAGAAGACTTTGGGGAACGCGCGCAACATTGCCTTTTGGGTGGTCCTGTTCCTCCTGGTGCTGGCACTCTTTAACCTGTTCAGCGGTGGAAGCGCCGGCAATGCCGCACGCTCGATCTCGTTTTCGGACTTTATCGAGCGCGTGGACAGCGATCAGGTGGCATCGGTCACGCTGGATGGTGAACGCATCACCTTCCGCGGCAACGACGGAAACCAGTATGTGGCGATCAAGCCGCAGGGTGAGAACGTCACGGACCGTCTTATCGACAAGAACGTGGAGGTTCGTGCCGAGCCGCAGGAACAATCCGGGTTCCTGTCGCTCATCTCGCTCTGGCTGCCATTCATCGTGCTGATCGGCATCTGGATCTTCTTCATGAACCGCATGCAGGGCGGCGGCAAAGGGGGGGCGATGGGCTTTGGCAAATCGCGGGCCAAGTTGCTGACCGAAAAGCATGGCCGTGTCACATTCGACGATGTGGCCGGTATTGATGAGGCCAAGGAAGAGCTGGAAGAGATCGTGGAATTCCTGCGGAACCCGCAGAAATTCAGCCGTCTTGGCGGCAAGATCCCCAAGGGGGCGCTGCTGGTCGGCCCTCCGGGAACGGGTAAGACGCTTCTGGCACGGGCGATTGCGGGGGAAGCGGGCGTTCCGTTCTTCACCATCTCTGGTTCGGATTTCGTGGAAATGTTTGTGGGTGTAGGGGCCAGCCGTGTCCGTGACATGTTCGAACAGGCCAAGAAGAACGCGCCCTGTATCGTTTTCATCGACGAGATCGACGCCGTGGGCCGCGCCCGTGGTGTGGGGATCGGCGGCGGTAATGATGAACGCGAGCAGACGCTGAACCAGCTGCTGGTCGAGATGGACGGCTTTGAGGCGAACGAAGGTGTGATCATCGTCGCCGCAACCAACCGCAAGGATGTGCTGGACCCTGCGCTGCTGCGTCCGGGCCGGTTCGACCGCCAGATCCAGGTGCCGAACCCCGACATCAAGGGCCGGGAAAAGATCCTGACCGTACATGCGCGCAAGGTTCCTTTGGGTCCGAACGTCGATCTGCGTCTGATCGCCCGCGGCACGCCCGGCTTTTCGGGTGCCGACCTGATGAACCTGGTGAACGAGGCTGCCCTGATGGCGGCACGGATCGGTCGCCGGTTCGTGTCGATGGACGATTTCGAGAATGCCAAGGACAAGGTCATGATGGGGGCCGAGCGCCGCTCCATGGTGCTGACGCCTGACCAGAAGGAAAAGGTTGCCTATCACGAGGCAGGCCATGCGATCGTCGGGATGGCGCTGCCGAAATGTGATCCGGTCTACAAGGCTACGATCATTCCGCGTGGGGGTGCCTTGGGGATGGTTGTCAGCCTTCCGGAAATGGACCGGCTGCAAATCTTCAAGGATGAAAGCAAGCAGAAGATTGCCATGACGATGGCAGGTAAGGCCGCCGAAATCATGAAGTATGGCGAAGAGGGCGTTTCCTCGGGCCCTGCGGGCGATATCCAACAGGCAAGCGCGCTTGCACGGGCCATGGTGATGCGTTGGGGAATGTCGGATGCCATTGGCAACATCGACTACGCCGAGGCGCATCAGGGCTATCAGGGGCAAACGGGTGGCTTCTCGGTATCGGCCGATACAAAGAACATGATCGAGGCCGAGGTGAAACGTCTGATCGATGAAGGATATGAGACCGCCGTCCGCATCCTGAACGAACAGGCCGAAGGATTTGAGCGTCTGGCAAAGGGCCTGCTTGAATATGAAACCCTGACCGGGAACCAGATTCGCAAGGTCATTGCCGGTGAGCCGATTGACGAGGAAGACGACAACGATCGTTCATCCGGAACCGGCTCTATTGCGGCCATTCCGAAGACACGCCCGCGGACAACGGGTGAGGGGCTGGCAGAGCCTTCGGCATAACGCCTGCTGCCTGACAAACAAGATTATGACGTCGGCCGAAAGGCCGGCGTTTTTCATGGCATCACAGGCCGGACCGGCTTTTCCGCCATTGCAAAACCGCAATTCATAATTTGTTCCATCGCATCATATGGAACCGGCAAGGATCCGCTTGTTGCGATTTCGCAACATTGCCTGAAAATCACTTTCAATAGAGTTTGTCCGCAAGCAACAACGTGGGGACGGACGGATGAAGGTATCGGGCTGGTTTAGCGCACTTGCGGCAATTTGCGTTATTGCAACAGGTGCGACAAATGAGGCCCATGCCGAAGCGAACAGCCGCACCGTCGTCGTCGCCAATGTATCCCCCGCCGATATCCAGCAAGCCACCCGCCGTGCCACGGCCGAAGTAGGTCATCTGCGCCGTATCTGGTGCGTTCCCTTTGCGCGGGCGGTGTCGGGCGTCGATATCCGTGGAAACGCATCCACGTGGTGGGGGCAGGCTGCGGACCGCTATCCCCGTGGCCAGGTGCCGATCCGGGGCGCCGTGTTGAACTTCCGCAGTTCCAGCGCGATGCCCATGGGCCATGTTGCCGTCGTGTCCGAGGTCATCGATGCGCGGACCATCAAGGTGGTTCAGGCGAACTGGACACGCAACAAGATCACCGTAGATGCTGTTCGTGACGTATCCGAGGCGAATGACTGGTCGCAGGTTCGTGTGGAATACAATGATGACAATTTTGGCCGCGTGAACCCTGCCTATGGTTTCATCTACCGCCCGGCAACCGAGGTTCTGGCCAGCAACTGATGCCGTGATTGACCCTTGTGGTACCCGCCCGCTATGACGGGGCATCACGGCAATAGGGGAAATCTATGACGGCCACGATCATCGACGGAAAGGCTTTTGCCGCGCAGGTGCGCGCTCAGGTTACAACCCATGTCGCCATGCTGAAGGAAAAGGGGATCGTGCCCGGCCTTGCGGTGGTTCTGGTCGGAAACGATCCCGCGTCGGATGTCTATGTCACCAGCAAGGGCAAGATGACGCGCGAAGTCGGGATGGAGGGGTTCGAGCATCGCCTGCCTGATACGACATCCGAAGCGGATCTGCTGGCGCTGATCGATCAGCTCAATCAGGATGACAAGGTTCACGGCATTCTGGTCCAACTGCCGCTTCCTGCCCATATGGATTCGGCCAAGGTCATCAATGCCCTTGATCCGGCAAAGGACGTTGACGGTTTCCACATTCTGAACGTCGGGCTGCTGGGGACAGGCCAGAAGGCCATGGTTCCCTGCACCCCCTTGGGGTCGTTGATGATGTTGCGCGATCATCATGGCAGCCTTTCGGGGCTTCATGCCGTGGTGCTGGGCCGCTCCAACATTGTGGGCAAGCCGATGGCGCAATTGTTGCTGAATGACAGCTGCACAGTCACCATCGCCCATTCGCGCACCAAGGATCTGCCTGCCCTGTGCCGGACTGCGGATATTCTGGTCGCGGCCGTCGGGCGTCCCGAAATGGTTACTGGTGACTGGATCAAGCCCGGTGCCACCGTCATCGACGTCGGGATCAACCGGATAGAGCGTGACGGCAAGAAGCGGCTTATGGGGGACGTGGAATTTGCAAGCGCGGCAGCGGTTGCCGGAGCCATCACACCGGTGCCGGGTGGCGTCGGCCCCATGACCATTGCCTGCCTACTGGCGAATACGGTCACGGCCTGCTGCCGCGCCAATGGCCTTGCGGAGCCGGAGGGGCTGACGCCCTGACCTTTCAGGCCCGTCGCTTTCGGGGCAACGCGGTTTTGGTATGAACAGGAACGACGATTGTGCGTTGGCCGGTCAATACGGCCAGCGCATCCGGCCCCATCAGGGGCAACAGGGCGGGGTCTGTGCACCAAAGCCCGCCGGTGTAGGTTCCATAGGCCGGCATGATCACATGCCGCCCGTCGATCAGAAATGCCGGGCGTGCCGTGCCTGCCAGTTTTGCCTTGGGGTGGTAATGCCCCGAAACCTCGGTGCCGATGCCGGTTGCGATATGGCGCAGCGCAAGCCCTTCGATCTCCATCTGGGCCAGATGCGTTCCGCCCACATCCAACGGGGCCGGATCGTGATTGCCCGCAATCCAGATCCAAGTCCGGCCCGCCATGAGACGCGTCAGCCATGACAGTTCATCCGGACCCAGAACCGCCTCGGCATCATCAAAGCTGTCTCCGAGGCAGATCACCGTCAGCGCATCCATCTTGCTGATGTCTGTATCCAGCCGCAGCAGGGTATCGCGGCTTTCATAGGGGGGAAGAAGGGCGCCGCCACGGCGGGCCAACCGTTCGGCTTTGCCGAAATGTAGATCGGCCACGATCAGGGTCCGCTGTGCGGCCCACCAAAGCGCACCAGAAGGCAGGGCCAGCAATGCAGCCCCGCCAAGAGTGAAGGCAAAGCCTTCAGTCAATGATCAGCCGTTGAACAGGAAGTGCAGGACATCGCCATCCTTCACTTCGTAGCTTTTGCCTTCGACGCGGAATTTGCCCGCCTCCTTGGCGCCAGCCTCACCCTTGCCGGCAACATAGTCACCATAGGCAACGGTTTCGGCACGGATAAAGCCTTTTTCAAAGTCCCCGTGGATCACGCCAGCGGCTTGCGGGGCAAGCATGCCCTTCTGGATCGTCCAGGCACGCGCCTCTTTGGGACCTACGGTGAAATAGGTCTGGAGGCCGAGCAGCTCGTACCCTGCGCGGATCAGCCGGTCGAGGCCAGCCTCGGTCAGGCCCATTTCGCCAAGGAACATCTCGGCTTCATCCGCCGAGAGCTGGCTGATCTCTTCTTCGATCTTGGCCGAGATGATGACGGTTCCCGCACCCTGACGAGCTGCCATTTCAGCTACGCGCGCGGATTGGCTGTTGCCCTCGGATGCGCAGGATTCCTCGACGTTGCAGACATAGAGCACGGGCTTGGCTGTCAGCAGCTGGAGCATCCGCCATGCCTTCGCATCATCCTCGGCGATGGTCAGGCTGCGTGCAGGCTTGCCATCGTTCAGGGCAGCCTGCGCCATCTTCATCAACCGCTCCATATCGGCGGCGTCCTTGTCGGCATTTTTGGTCTTGCGCGCCAGACGGCGTTCGATCGATTCAAGGTCTGCAAGCATCAGCTCGGTTTCGATCGTCTCGGCATCCGCGACAGGATCGATCCGGCCTTCGACATGGGTGATGTCGCCATCCTCGAAGCAGCGAAGCACATGGGCCACGGCGTCGCATTCCCGGATGTTGGCCAGAAACTGGTTGCCCAGCCCTTCACCCTTGGAGGCGCCGCGCACCAGGCCGGCGATGTCCACGAACGTCATGCGTGTGGGGATGATCTGCTTCGATCCGGCAATTCCTGCCAGCACGTCCAGACGTGAATCCGGTACAGCCACCTCACCGACGTTCGGCTCGATCGTGCAGAAGGGGAAGTTGGCCGCCTGCGCCGCTGCCGTGCGGGTCAGCGCGTTGAACAGGGTCGATTTGCCCACATTCGGCAAGCCGACGATACCCATGCGAAAACCCATCATTATCCCCTTTGCTATCTGGCGCTTCAAATAGGCCGCATTCGTCCGCCACGCAAGGCACGCAACGCAAGCAGGGTATCCGGCATTGCTTTTCTGCCATCCATCCGCCAATGAAGTAGGGCATCACCAGAGGACGCCATGACCCGTATCGACGCCAAATTCGCCGCCCTGAAAGCCGATGGTAAAAAGGCATTCGTCGCCTATCTCATGGCAGGTGATCCGAATTCCGAAACGACGCTGGAAATCATGCAGGGCATGCCGGGTGCGGGTGTGGATATCATCGAACTGGGAATGCCCTTCACCGATCCGATGGCCGATGGCGGCACGATCCAGCTGGCAGGTCAGCGCGCGCTGAATGGCGGGCAAACGCTTGACCGGACGCTGGAAATTGCGCGCCGGTTCCGCGAAGGGGACAGCACGACCCCGATCGTGCTGATGGGGTATTACAACCCCGTTTATTCACGCGGCGTGGACAAGTTTCTGGAGCAGGCGGTTGCTGCGGGTATCGACGGGCTGATCATCGTTGATCTGCCTCCCGAGGAAGATGCCGAACTGTGCATTCCGGCGCAGGCGGCGGGAATGAATTTCATCCGCCTGGCAACGCCGACCACGGATGCGGCACGGCTGCCGCGCGTGCTGCAGAACACTTCGGGCTTTGTCTATTACGTGTCGATCACCGGAATCACGGGGGCGGCTGCGCCACAACCGGCAGATGTCGCGCCCGAGGTTGCACGAATCAAGGCGGCAACCGATCTGCCGGTCATCGTCGGGTTCGGGATCACGACAGCCGAAGGCGCGCAGGGCATTGCCAGCATCGCGGATGGCTGTGTCGTCGGTTCGGCCATCGTCAAGCTGATCGGTGAAGGTCGTCCTGTACCGGAAATTCTGGCCAGCATTGCCGATCTGGCCGGCGGCGCGCACCGCGGTTAACGCCGCAGCCGCGCAAAGATGAATGAGGCGCTCCAACCGGCCAGCACAGCCAGGGCGAGCGCCAGCAGACCATACAACAGCGACTGTTCGCGAGAGAGGGTGTAGAGAAACCTCTCCAGCCCCGCCTTGCGGACATCAATGCTGCGCTCCAGCACATCCAGAACCTGACCGTCACGTGTCAGGAAAATGCGGACGCGGTATTGCCCTTCGACCAGATTGGCAGGCAGCGCCACATCGGTGCGGAACAGGGTGGATTGATCCAGCCGTACGGCGCCTTCGTTGATACGGAATTTCCCCGATTTCTCACGGATCCGCAGCAGCGCATCGATAAAACTTTGCGGATCGTCGGTTTCGGCACTGATCCCGACCGACCGGATCGCCTGCTGGATGGTGATACGGTGGCGCAGATCATCCGTCTGGTTCAGGATATCGGCAAGGGGGCCGGTGGTGGCAACGGCATAGAAGCTGGGCGCGCTGTCGATGCGAACCGATTCATTATTGATCCATATGCCGAATGTCCGGTCCTTGCGGCGGACCACGACAGGCGTATGCGGCCCTTCGACGGCCACGATCACCTCCAGCGGTCCACCGGCGGGGGCGGGGGATTCCCGTTTGACAGCGCCATACACCAGAATTTCGGACCCGACGTAATTCGTGGTGATCGTGACCGAATATTGCGACAGCCCCAGCACGATGCTTTCGTCCTGCGCGGCGGCAGGAAGGGCCATGGCAAACAGAAGGGCGAGCGCGCGGATCATTCGGTGCTCTCCACCGTCAGGTTGAACGGCTCGGACGGGGTAAGGACCAGATCGGCACATACCTTCAGGCTGACTGCCAGCACCATCAATGCCAGCAGGATACGCAGTTGTTCCGCCCGAAGACGGACCCCGACGCGCGCCCCCAGCTGCGCCCCGATGACGCCGCCGATGATCAGGAGCAGGGCCAGCATCACGTCCACGGTGCCGCTGGTCATGGCATGCAGCAAGGTGGTGAAGGCCGAAACGAAGATGATCTGGAACAGCGATGTGCCGACCACGACCTTTGTCGGCATTCCCAGTAGGTAGATCATGGCCGGAACCATGATGAAGCCACCGCCCACGCCCATGATGGCAGACATGAATCCGACGCCCGCACCAATTGCCAATGGCGGCAGCACCGAAATGTACAAGCCCGACGCGCGAAACTTCATCTTGAACGGCAGCTTGTGGACCCATGTATGGGTATGGGCACGACGGACCTGCGCATTGCCCTTGTGGACCCGGCGCAGGGCGCCGAGACTTTCCTTCAGCATCAGCGCACCGATCACGCCCAGAAACAGCACATAGGAAAGCTGGACGAACAGATCGACCTGACCAAGGGCCGAGAGGATCTTGAACACCCAGATGCCCAGGCCCGATCCGACCAGCCCCCCGGCCTGAAGCACCAGGCCCATTCGGAGATCGACGGCCTTGCGCTTCAGTTGCGCCAGCACCCCCGACACCGATGAGGCAACCACCTGATTGGCACCGGTGGCCACAGCCACGGCGGGCGGAATGCCGATGAAGAACAGCAAGGGTGTGATCAGGAACCCGCCTCCCACGCCGAACATCCCCGACATGAAGCCGACTATGCCGCCAAGACCCAGCAAAAGCAGGGCATTGACCGATATTTCGGCTATGGGGAGGTAGATTTGCATGGGCTACGCTGACAGAGGGGGGCTAAGGCAAGCTCTCATGTCATCGTAGCCCATTGTCAATCATCCTTACAATGCGCGCAGCATTTCACGCAGGGTGCGTTCCAGCTTCGCCGCACCGATGGGGGCCATCGTCTTGGTGTGATCATGACTGAGCGTTTCATCCGACAGTCCGGCCCCCATGTTGGTGATCACGGAAATGGCGGCCACTTTCAGGCCTAGAAAACGCGACAGGATGATTTCCGGTACCGTGGACATGCCGACGGCATCGGCCCCCAGAACGCGGGCCGCCCTGATTTCGGCCGGTGTTTCAAAGCTGGGGCCAGAGAACCATGCATAGACGCCTTCGGGCATCTCCACATCCGCAGCCTTGGCTGCCGCTTTCAGGCGGGCATGCAGATCGGGGTTATGGGCGTCGGACATCCCGACAAAACGAGCCTCTGACTGTTCGCCGATCAGCGGGTTCAGACCGGTGAAATTGATATGGTCCGACAGCAGCATGATCGACCCCGGCGGCAGATCGGCACGCAGCGATCCTGCGGCATTGGTCAGCAGCAGCTGTTCCACCCCGAGTGCCCGCAGCACCTCCAGAGGGAAGCGCATCGCTGCGGGGTTTCCGGCTTCGTAATAATGCGCCCGACCGCCGAAAACGGCCACGCGCACGCCCTCCAGCTCTCCGATCACCAGCTTGGGAGAGTGGCCGGAGACACCGGCATGGGGAAACCCCTCCAGTTCGGCATAAGGAATGGCAACGCCCCGAACCTCATCCGCCAGATGGCCAAGTCCGGAGCCGAGAACCAGACCGATCTGGATCGGCGCATCACCCGCACGTTCACGGATATGGGCGGCAACGGTTTCTGCGGTCATGCTCAACGCTCTTTTACATAGGGTTCGCCGCCAGCGCGGGGAGGGATCGCCTTGCCGACAAATCCGGCCAGGACAAGGACGGTCAGGATATAGGGCAACGCCTCCAGCGCGGGCACGGGAATGTCCACATGGGTAACGGCCGTTACAACATCGGGCCGGAACGCAAGTGCCTGGAAAAAGCCGAACAGCAAAGTGGCCCAAAGCGCACCCCATGGACGCCATTTCGCAAATATGAGGGCGGCGAGGGCGATATAACCGCGCCCGGCGGTCATTTCGCGGCCAAAGCCTGCCTGAAGTGCCGTGGCCATATAGGCACCGGCAATACCGCAAAGGATACCGGTGATCGCAACTGCGGCAAAGCGCATGCGTGTCACCGAAATGCCCGCCGTATCCACGGCAGCAGGGTTTTCACCCACAGCCCGCAGCCGCAGCCCGAAGCGTGTCCGCATCAGGACCCACCACGTTGCGGGAACCATAGCCAGCGCCAGATACACGAGGATGGAGTGTCCCGACATGACCTCGGCGTAAAACGGGCCCAGAACAGGTACGGGCCGCAGCATTTCCGCAAAGGGCAGCGTCAGTTCGCCAAAGCGGGCGGCCCCCGAAAGGGCAGGGGTGCGCCCCCCCTGACCGAATGCGGCCTGAGCCACCAGCACGGTCATTCCCGAGGCAAGGAAGTTCAGCGCGACGCCGGAAATCAGCTGGTTGCCACGGAATGTGATGGCCGCAATGCCATGGACCGCAGCCCACAGCAGGGATGTGGCCACGCCCGCCGCCAGCCCAAGCCATGCCGACCCGGTCAGATAGGCGACCGCACCCGAAGACATGGCAGCGACCAGCATCTTGCCCTCCAGCCCGATGTCGAAGACACCGGCCCGTTCGGAGAACAGCCCCGCAAGGCAGGCGAGCAGCAGGGGGGTAGCCAGCCGCAGGGTGGAATCGAGGATCTGCAGAAATGTAGTGTAATCCATCACGCCACCTTCCGTCTGCTGAACAGCACCGACAGCATCTGGCGCACCATATGATCAAGCGCACCGGTGAACAGGATCACCAGACCCTGCACCACGACCCGCAGATCGATCGGAATAGAGGTCCACAATCCGATTTCAGCGCCGCCCTGATAAAGAAATCCGAACAGCAATGCCGAGAGAACGACCCCGAACGGATGGTTCCGCCCCATCAGCGCCACTGCGATCCCGATAAAGCCCGCCCCTTCGGACGAATTCTGCAGCAACCGGCCGCTGTCACCCATCACGTTGTTGATGGACATCATTCCAGCCAGGGCACCCGACAGGGCCATGGCGATCATCACGGTCCGTACAGGCCGGATACCGGCATAGCGTGCGGCGGGTTCGGATTTGCCAAAGGCGCGGATCTCGTACCCCAGGGGGGTGCGCCACAGCAGTGCCCAGACCGCAACACAGGCGATCAGGGCCATGAACAGGGAGATGTTCACGGGCACCGCCTGCGTGAAGATGGAGCTGAGGCCCGGCACGTCCGACAATGCCGGAATTCCCACAGCGAAACGGGCTGTCGCAGGCTCTGCCTGTCCGGCGGGGCGCAGCACATCCACCAGAATCCACACGATCAGGGCATAGGCGATGTAGTTGAACATGATCGTGGTGATCACGACATGGCTGCCCCGTTTTGCCTGCAACCAGCCGGGAATTGCCCCCCAGATGGCACCGAACACGGCTGCGGCCACCGTGGCGGCCAGCAAGGCGATCGACCAATGCGGAAAGGGAACGAACAGCAGCATGAGGGCGATGCCAAGGCCGCCAAGCTGGGCCTGACCTTCGCCGCCGATGTTGAACAGGCCCGCATGGAACGCCATGGTGACGGCAAGGCCGGTAAAGATGAAGCTGGTCGCATAATACAACGTATAGCCCCAGCCATAGGCCGAGCCGAGGGCACCGGCGACCATGGTTTCCAGCGCCTCCATCGGGTTCTGGCCGATCGCGAGGATGACAAGGGTGGCGCAGACGGCCGCCAGCAACAGCGACACAAGCGGAACCAGGACCAGATCGGCCCAACGAGGGATTGGACGCATTACGCAGTCTCCGTCACGCCAGCCATCATCAGGCCAAGCTCGCGTTCGTTTGTGGTTGCGGCATCGCGTGTGCCCATGATGTGCCCGTCGAACATGACGGCGACGCGGTCCGAAAGGGACATCACCTCATCCAGTTCCACGGACACCAGAAGCACGGCCGCTCCCCGATCGCGCAAGGCGACGATCTGTTTGTGAATGAATTCGATTGCCCCGATATCGACACCGCGCGTGGGCTGGCCGATCAGCAAAAGGTCCGGCACCCGCTCCATCTCGCGCGCGACGATGATCTTCTGCTGGTTCCCGCCCGAGAAATGTTTGATCGCCAGATCGGGGTTCGGGGGGCGAACGTCGAAGCGTTCCATCTTGGCGTTTGTATCCGCGCGCAGGGCCGCATTGTCGGAAAACACCCCGCGCCGGTATGCGGCATCATGGTGATAGCCGAAGGCCACGTTTTCCCAGGCCGCAAAATCCATGATCACGCCTAGGTGCTGTCGGTCCTCGGGCACATGGGCGATGCCCTGGGCGCGGCGGTCCTGCCCATCCTCACGGCCGGTCAGATCCAGCTCGCGGCCCTTCATCCTGATGGAACCGGTCCCCCGGGCGATGCCGCCCAGAATGGCCAGCAGTTCGGATTGGCCGTTTCCTGCCACACCGGCAAGGCCCATGATCTCTCCGCGCCGCAGGGTCAGGTTGATGCCCTTCAAGCGTTCGATGCCATCCTCGGTCATGCGCAGGTCGCGGATTTCGAGGATGGTTTCACCGGGGGTGGCGGGGGCCTTGTCTACGCGCAGAAGCACCTTGCGGCCCACCATGCGCTCGGCAAGATCGGCGGGGGTCGTGTTGGCCGTGGCGACGGTTCCCACCATCTCGCCACGCCGCATGACCGAGACGTTGTCGGTGATCGCCATGATCTCACGCAGCTTATGCGTGATAAGGATCACGGTTTTGCCCTGATCGCGCAATCCGCGCAGGATACGGAACAGGTGATCGGCCTCGGGCGGTGTCAATACGCCCGTCGGTTCATCCAGAATGAGGATTTCGGCCTGACGATACAGTGCTTTCAGGATTTCCACGCGCTGCTGGTGGCCGACGGACAGATCCTCGATCAGGGCATCGGGATCGACCTCGAGGCCGTAATCCCGTGACAGATCGATCAGGATGCGGCGCGCCTTGCTGAGCGATGTGGACAGACGCGGGCCATCTTCGGCCCCCAATACAATATTTTCCAGAACGGTGAAGTTCTGTACCAGCTTGAAATGCTGGAAAACCATGCCGATGCCCGCGCGGATGGCGGCCTGGCTGTCGGGAATATGCGTCTCGCGTCCGCCGATCAGGATCTCGCCCTCATCCGCGCGGTAGAAGCCGTAAAGGATCGACATCAATGTCGATTTGCCGGCCCCGTTTTCACCGATGATGCCGTGAATTGTGCCACGGGGAACCGTGACACAGATATCGCGATTGGCCTGTACCGTGCCGAAACGCTTGGATATCCCCCGCAGTTCGATTGCGGGGGCGGACGAAACAGGCCCTGCCATCAGAAGCCGGCGATCGGGCAGCTGTCATCCGACATATAGTCATGCGACACGATTTCACCTGATGCGAGCTTTTGCGTCGCTTCCTCGACGGCGGCCTGCATTTCCGGTGTTACGAGGCTGCTGTTGTTTTCATCCATCGCAACAACGACGCCTTTGTTGGCAACGCCCAGAACCTCGACGCCTCCGGTCATGTCGGCACCTTCGTTGAACGCCTCTTCGACGGCGACATCAACGCGTTTGACCATGGAGGTCAGGACCGAACCGGGGTGAAGGGCGTTCTGGTTGCTGTCCACACCGACCGACAGGATGCCTTCGTCCGCTGCAGTCTGCAGGATGCCGATGCCGGTGCCGCCTGCTGCGGCATAGATCACGTCGGCGCCTTGGCTGATCTGGGCACGGGCCAGTTCGCCGCCGCGCACGGGATCGTTCCATGCGGCAGGGGTGGAGCCTGTCCAGCTGATCAGCATCTTCGCATCCGGTTTCGTGGCGATCACGCCTTGGGCAAAGCCGCAGCCGAACTTGCGGATGAGCGGAATGTCCATGCCGCCGATAAAGCCGACGGTGTCGGTTTTGGAAGACATCGCCGCCATGATACCGGCCAGATATGACCCTTCCTCTTCGGAGAAGACGATCGAACGCACGTTCGGCTGGTCAACAATCGCATCGATGATCACGAATCGTGTATCGGGGAACTCGGGCGCAACCTGTGTCAGGACATCGGCAAAGGAGAAGCCGGTCATGACAATCGGGTTCGATCCTGCTTGGGCAAGACGGCGCAGGGCCTGTTCCCGCTGTGCCTCGGACTGCATCTCGATTTCGCGATAGTTGCCGCCCGTTTCGGCCTTCCAACGCAAGGCGCCCTCGTTCGCGGCCTCATTGAAGGATTTATCGAATTTCCCGCCCAGATCGAAGATCAGGGCCGGATCTGCCAGTGTGGCAGTGGCGGATAGCGTCAGGGTAACAGCGGCAGCAAGCAATGGTTTGATGGTCACAATCGTCTCTCCCGTTGGACGTGTTTTTTTATCCTGTTTGTGACGAAGCCGTAAAGGCGTCAACCGTGATCCCGCGTCACAAGTGCGCGGCGCATGACCAAAGCATCGATCGGCCCGTAATAACGGCGGCGAACCCCTACATTGGCAAACCCTGCGGCATCGTAAAGACGTATAGCGCCTGAATTATCGGCAGCCACCTCCAGAAAAGCGGTATCGGCCACTGCCGACGCGCGTGTCAGGAATGCATCGACCAGACGTGAGGCAATGCCTTGCCGCCGATGGGCGGGATGGGTGGCAAGGGTCAGAAGCTCCGCCTCTCCGGCGATGGCGCGGCCGATTAGAAAGCCGCCACCCTCACGCAGCAGAAATCCCCCCGGAGCGGTGGCGGCCCCCTCCAGCTCGGCCGCTGACCAGGGTGGGGGGCTATGGAATGCAAACGCGTGGATGGCCGCAAGATCATCCCACATCCAGCATCACCGGACCGGGATCGGAAGAGGGGGCAGCATCGGCCCCCCGCAGATAGAAGGGCGAAGGACGGGATCCATCGGGGGTCCGTGTTGCGGCAACCCGGGCAATCCCTTCGGCAATCGGATAGAGTGGGGCAGGGCGCGGCCCTTCGGGAATGGTATCCGACAGGCGGGCAGGGCTGTCGGGGCCGAACGTCTGGACATAGAAGGCGTCACGGCGTGCATCCTCGGCCACGACCAGCGGATGCGGCAATCCGTGGGCCTTTGCCTCCAGCGTGGTGACGCCGATAGCCGGTATCCCGAGGCCAAGGGCAAGCCCGCGGGCTGCGGCCACCGAAATCCGCACACCGGTAAAATTGCCGGGGCCGGTTCCGACGGCAAGCGCATCAAGGTCACGCCACGTCTTGCCGGCGGTTGCCAGCACGTCTTCCAGCAGGGGCATAAGCCGTTCGGCCTGGCCCTTTGCCATAGGCTCCTCGATCTGGGCGAGGATGGTTCCGCCTGACAGCAAAGCGGCCGCGCAATGCGCGGCCGATGTGTCAAAGGCCAATATCAGCGCATCAGGCCGCAACCGGACGCACCTCCAATACCTCGGGGATGTAGTGCCGCAGCAGGTTCTCGATCCCCATTTTCAGGGTCAGCGTGGAAGAGGGGCACCCGGCGCAGGCCCCCTGCATGTGCAGATACACGATGCCGCGATCAAAGCCGTGAAACGTGATGTCACCGCCATCCTGCGCCACTGCCGGGCGGACGCGGGTATCCAGCAGTTCCTTGATCTGGGTGACGATGTCGCCATCCTCGCCCGTATGCTCGGCATGAGCAGAGGCGGCCCGCTCACCCTCGATCACGGGTGCCCCGGACTGATAATGCTCCATGATCGCGCCCAGAACGGCAGCTTTCACATGGGCCCAATCGCGATCCTCGGCCTTGGTGACGGTCACGAAGTCATGGCCGAAGAACACGCCGGCCACGCCGCCCGTGGCAAAGATGCGTTGTGCAAGTGGCGAAGAGGTCGCAGCCTCGGCCGAGGGGAAATCGGCTGTGCCCATATCCAGAACGGTCTGTCCCGGCAGGAATTTGAGCGTGGCGGGGTTCGGGGTCGATTCGGTCTGGATGAACATGGCAAAGTCTCCAATCTGGATGCCGATATGCGCCCGCAGGCGCGCGCTGTCAAGTTTCTGGAACGATTCTAGGTTATCGCCTCGAGGCGCTCCTTGGACATATCCCCCGGAACGATCGTGACCGGAATGGGCAATGTCCCTGCATTGCGCGTCATATGGGTGACCAGCGGGCCGGGGCCACCCTTTTCGATGCTTGCGCCCAGAACGAGTATGCCGATCTGCGGATCCTCGGCCACGAGGTTCAGGATTTCCTGGCCGGCATCACCCTCACGCACGATCAGCTGCGGATCCACGCCCTGCTTGTCCCGCATCCATTTGGCAAAGACCTCGAAATGTGCCTCTATCCGTTCCCGCGCCTCGGCACGCATCACATCGGCCACGCCCATGAAGTGCTGCAGTTCATCCTGCGAGATAACGGCCAGCACCACGATGCCCGCACCCGTATGTGCCGCACGGTACGCGGTATAGCGCATGGCATTCAGACATTCGCGGCTGTCGTCCAGAACGACAAGAAACTTGCGCATGATGGCCCCTCCTGACGGTGATGATGGTGAAAATCGCCACGAAGGCAAGCTTTTCGGCCAAGGCCGCCTGTTAGACCATCATCGCCCGCAAAGGGCAAGGTGGCCTCCGGGCCGTGTTGACCTGGGGGGATGCAGGACCCGGAGGCATATGCGGGCACGGATTTTCGCGGCCCCGCAGGCAGGATACCATGATCTGCGCGACAGGGATATGACGGCCTTATGCCAATCGGCGCAGCAGCCTGAGGGCAATCGTCTGGCCCAGATGCGCAGCCATGCCCGCCAATGCAAGGATCATGCCGGCGAAACCGGCCAGCAACCCTGCGGCGGCATTGGTCAGGCGGGCAGTGGCCCGCAGAAAGCGCCCCTTGCCCAGCACCTCCATGCGGCCCACCGTGCGGGGGCCCATCGCTTCGGCCCCGTTGGCCAGACGGCGGGCATCGGTGGCATCGTCGACATAGCGCACCATGTGCAGTGTCTGTGTTGTGGGCAGCGCCCCTTCCATCCGGCCCAGAGCGCGCGCGGTATCGGTTACCGGACCGAGGACCGCAGGGCGCAGGACATGGGCCAGATCATCAGTCCCGCGCACGGCCGGAAGGGCGGCCCAGTCAATGCCTTCACGGGTGGCGCGGGTCAGTGTGGCGGTCAGACGTGGCGACAAAAGCCGCATTCCGCGCGCCGTTTTCACTACCGATGCGCCTGCCTTCAATCCCAGCGTCGTACCGCCCGAGGCCACGATCAGAACGGTGGCCCCCAGCCCGACGGCAGAAAGCCCGACCTCCAGCGCATCCACGTCATCGCCCGTGGCATAGGCCAGGGCCCCCCGTGTCAGCCCCGCAATATCGCCAAGGCTGGTCAATGCTACAGGGGCCTGGCACATCAGTTCTGCCGACAGGCGGCAGTTGCGGACATCCCATGCACAGCTTGCGCATTGCACGGCACGGGCTGTCAGGTTGAAATCGGTATTGCGGGCCTTGGTGATCGCCTCGGTGTCATAGGGCAGGCCGCGTTCTTCGGCCACCTGCAACACGGCATCGATGGCCACCCAATTGCGGGGTGTTTCGGCCAGCAGAACCGTCAGCCGCTCGGAAATGCGCGCAGGGGTGGCCTCGGTGGCCATCGCGCGGTCAAGTGCGGCCACGATCTCCTCGCGGCTGCGATCGATCACGGGGCGCAGGGACGGATCCCGCGCGATGCGGATACCCGTCCAGACCGTCAGCAGAAGCGAGACTGCGAGCAGTGCCGTCAGTCCCGCTTTTGCCAGTTTTCGGATCATGTCAGACCTGACGTGACCGGATCATGCCCACGATGTCATAGACGTCGTTCAGGATCGGGGTTGCGATGGCATCGGCGCGTTCGGCACCACGGCCAAGGATGGCATCAATCTCGTCAGGCTCGGCCATCAGGCGGTTCATTTCCGCCGTGATCGGGCCAAGCTTGGCCACCGCAAGATCTGCCAGTGCCGGTTTGAACGTGCCGAACTGTGCGCCGGCATATTGTGCCAGAACCTGTGCCTGCGTCATATCCGCCAGCGCGGCGTAGATGTTCACGAGGTTCTTCGCGTCCGGCCGTCCGTCCAGCCCCTCGACCGTTTCGGGCAGGGGTTCGGGGTCCGTCTTGGCCTTGCGGATCTTTTTGGCGATCGCATCGGCGGTATCGGTCATATTGATCCGGCTTTGATCCGACGGGTCGGACTTCGACATCTTCTTGGTGCCGTCCCGCAGCGACATGACCTTGGTCGCCACGCCTTCGATCAGGGGCTCGGTGATGGGGAAGAAGTTCACGCCGTAATCATGGTTGAACTTGGCCGCGATATCGCGTGTCAGTTCGATATGCTGACGCTGATCCTCACCTACCGGGACATGCGTTGCCTTGAACGCCAGAATATCGGCGGCCATTAACGCCGGATAGGCCAGCAGACCCAGGGAGGAGTTCTCGGCATTGCTGCCGGCCTTGTCCTTGAACTGGGTCATCCGGTACATCCAGCCGACCCGGGCCACGCAGTTCAGCACCCATGCCAGCTGTGAATGCGCCTGGACCTGGCTCTGGTTGTACAATATCGACCGTTTCGGATCGACGCCCGAGGCGATGAAGGCGGCTGCGGCCTCGCGGGTCTGCTGGCGCAGGACCGCCGGATCCTGCCACACGGTGATCGCGTGCAGATCGACAAGGCAATAGAGCGTCTCGATCCCTTCGTTCTGCTTTTGTGCAAAGCGTTTCAGGGCGCCCAGGTAATTGCCCAGCGTGAGGCTCCCCGAGGGTTGGATGCCCGAGAAGATGCGCGTGGGAAAAGCCTGAGGCGTTTGGACCGGCTCGGCCATGATGTAACTCCGTCTGGAAATAATCAGGCTTTCGGCTTAACGCTCGGGGGATACACAAGGCAAGGGGCCAGCAATGGAACAGCATACCAATCCGATCAATCCGCTACCTTGGGTGGTGTGGCTGCTGGCACTGCCGATCATCGCACTGGAAGTGGTGTTCGCGCTGGGCCAATCGGGGCTATCGGGAAATGCGGCCGCGATTGGCTGGCGTTTGTCGGCGCTGGAATCCTATTCGTTTTTTCCGCAGATCCTGCAGGCGATGTGGGCCAATAGCGATTGGCCGCCCGAACAGTTGATGCGGTTCGTGACCTATCCCTTTGTGCAGGGCTCCTTTACCCAGGCCATCTTTGCGGTCGTGATCCTGCTGGCGCTGGGCAAGATGGTGGGGGAGGTCTTCCGCCCCTGGGCAGTACTGGTGGTCTTCTTTCTGTCCGCCGTTGTCGGGGCAGTGGTTTATGGCGCGCTGCCGAATGTGCAGGCACCGTTGATCGGGGCGTATCCAGCCGTCTACGGGCTGATCGGCGCATTCACATTTCTGCTTTGGGTGCGGCTGGCGGGATCGGGGTCGCAATATCGCGCGTTTTCCCTGATCGGGGTGCTGCTGGGGGTGCAACTGTTGTTTGCAGCCCTGTTCGGTACGGGGCTGCAATGGGTCGGTGATCTGGCCGGTTTTGCAACGGGCTTCCTGGTATCCTTTGTCGTCAGCCCCGGCGGGACGGCACGGGTTCTGGCGCGGTTGCGTCAGCGCTGACGACGCAGGGCGGATTTCATGTCGGTGGGCCGGAAGGCCCCCAGAATGAACGCGGCCCCGAAATAGCTGATGATGCCAAGGGCCACCAGCAGCGCCAGTGCGGCATAGCGAAGCCCCTCGGTGGCCAGGGGCGTGGCCAGCAGGCGCGCCGCGCCCCAAAGCACCCCCCCCATGATGCCGGAGGCCAGGATGATGCGTGGCAGACGCTGGCGCAGGCGGGTATCGGCACGAACGGCCTCACCCATTCCGCGGGCCCCCCACCACAGCTGGGCAAACATGACCCAGCCGGAAACGGTCGTGGCAAGGGCTGCCGCCATGAACCCCATGACGGGCATCATGCCGACGGCAAAGCCCACGTTCACCACCATGGACCAGACAGCGAAGCGGAAGGGGCTACGGGTATCTTCGCGGGCGTAATACAGGGGCTGGAACAGTTTGTGCAGAACGAAGGCCGGTAGCCCCAATCCATAGGCTGCCAGCACCATCGCCGTATTTTGCGCATCCTGCGGGCTGAACTGCCCGCGCTGGTACAGAACCGATGTCAACGGCAAGGCCAGGACGACCAATGCCACGGCGGCAGGCAGGGTCAGCAATGCGGCAAATTCCATTCCGCGGTTGAAACTGGCGCGCCCGCCCTCGGCGTCGCCCGCCCGCAGGCGGCGCGACAGTTCGGGCAGCAGTACCGTTCCGATGGCAATCCCCACCACGCCCAGAGGTAATTGGTACAGGCGGTCGGCATAGGACAGCCAGCCCACGGCCCCTTCGGTAAAGCTGGCCACCTGACGGCCAACCAGCAGGTTTACCTGCACCACGCCCCCTGCCAGAACGGCGGGGCCGGCGATGATCAGCAACCGTTTAAGTTCCGGTGTCATCCGGGGGCGTCCGGGGATGAACGTGTATCCGGCACGCCGTGCGGCCCACCATGTGAATGCGAATTGGGCCACGCCGGTTACCGGCACGGTCCATGCCAGTGTCAGGCCCATGTCCCATCCGGCGCGATCGGCCAGCAGCATGGCGGCGATGAAAATCAGGTTCATCATGACCGGGACAAGCGTCGCCTCGGTGAACCTGCCAT
Organism: Falsirhodobacter sp. alg1; assembly: GCF_000739715.2. Lineage (GTDB taxonomy): Bacteria > Pseudomonadota > Alphaproteobacteria > Rhodobacterales > Rhodobacteraceae > Falsirhodobacter. The sequence goes on from NZ_BBJC02000001.1 coordinate 758,318, forward strand.
GCGTGTTCAGCACACCGGAGATCAGGGCGACCAGCGAGATGAACAGGATATAGACAAAACCGATCCGCCCGTATTCCACAGCCAGCCCGAAGCGTTCATCTCCGACGAAGCCCGAGGCCATCAGCCATACCAGCCCCGGCATCGCGATCGTACCGATCAGCGTGACTGCCAGAAGCACGCTGCCCAATCCGTTGAAGGCATCGCGGGCAAAACGCTGCGGATCCTCGTTGGCCTCCACCTTCTTGGCGAACATCGGCACGAAGGCCATGTTGAACGCGCCCTCGGCAAAGAACCGGCGGAACATATTGGGCAGGGAGAACGCGACAAGGAACGCCTCTGCCACCGGCCCCGCGCCCAGATAGGCGGCCATCATCACATCACGTACAAAGCCCGCCAAACGCGACCCGAACGTCCATCCACCCACGGTCAGAAAGCCGCGCACAAGGCTGCGGCTCATCTGCCGGCCCTTTTGACGCCATCTTTCATGGCTTGGCGCAATTTGGCCTCAAGGCTCTCTCGGCGGGATCGGTTATGCAGTTTCAAGCCGAACATATCTTTCACATAGAAGGTATCGACGACCTGCGCGCCATAGGTCGCGATCTGGGCCGAGGCAATATAGACGTTATCGGCAGCCAGCGTCCGCGTCAGGTCATGCAGCAGGCCCGGGCGGTCGCGGGTGTCGACCTCGATGATCGTGTAGATCTCGGATCCGTCATTGTCGAAAACGACATGCGTGGGAAAGCGGAAAGCACTGTCGCGCTTCTTCACCTTGTCGCGATCGGCAAAGGCCTCCCGTGCCACGACCTCCCCCTTCAGGATACGCTCGATCAGCAGCCGCAGGCGGGGCAGGCGGGCCATGTCGTAGGGGGCGCCGTCCCCGTCCTGTATCCAGAAGGCCGCCGTGGCATAGCCGTCCTTCGATGTATAGGTGCGGGCATCGACGATATTTGCCCCGGCCAATGCAAGCGCACCGGCAAGGCGGGAGAAGATGCCCGGATGGTCTGCCAGCGCAAAACAGGCGCGGGTGGCGGCGCGGTCCGGCTCGGCATCCAGATCGATCCGGATTTCATCATCGCCCAGATCGCGCAGCAGGTGGGCAAAGGTGATCTGCGCCTCGGTCGGCAATCCCTGCCAGTAGGGGGGGTAATGGCGCGACATCTCGGTGCGCAGGGCCTTCGGGTCCCAATCCTTCAACGCGGTACGCAGGGCACGGCGGGCTTCACCCTCACGGTGCTGGCGGTTCAGGGTTTCAAGCCCACCCTCCAGCGCCGTTTCGGTATCACGGTAGAGCTGGCGCAAAAGCTGCGCCTTCCAGTTATTCCATGTGCCGGGGCCGACGCCGATGATGTCGCAGGTGGTGATGACGGTCAGCAGATCCAGCCGCCGCCGCGATTTCACGGCCTTGGCGAAATCCGCCACGGTCCGCGGGTCCGAGATGTCGCGCTTTTGCGCCACGTCGGACATCAGGAGGTGATGGCGCACCAGCCATTCGACCGTTTCCGATTCCTCGGCAGAGAGGCCTAGACGCGGGGCAACGCGCCGGGCGATCTGGGCCCCCAGGATCGAATGGTCCTCGGGGCGGCCCTTGCCGATGTCGTGCAGCAGCAGCGCAACATACAGAATGCGTCGCGATGCACTGTCGCCCAATGTGCTGATGGCAAAGGGCAGGTCATCCGCCCATTCCCCGCCCTCCATCTGGGCCAGGGTAGAGATGCATTGGATCGTATGCTCGTCCACCGTGTAATGGTGGTACACGTTGAACTGCATCATCGCCACAATGCGCCCGAATTCCGGGATGAACGCGCCCAGAACCCCCAGTTCGTTCATGGAACGCAAGATGCGTTCGGGGTTGCCGTATTTCAGCAGGATATCGAGGAATATCCGGTGCGCCTCACGGTCCTGCGCCATGCCGTCCTCGATCATCGGCAGGTTCGCCGCGATCAGTCGCAGGGTGTCGGGGTGCATCATGTATCCGGTACGCAGAACCTCTTCGAAGATGCGCAGGATATTGCGTTTGTCGGCCAGAAAGGCCGCGGGATCGCGCGGTTCGATGCGGCCGAAGTTCAGTCGCCATTCCGGGCGCACTGTCCGGCGTCGGCGGATAAGGCCGATCAGTGCGGGTTCACGCTTGGCATGGCGCGCCTCGAGTTCCGCAAGAAAGACGCTTGTCAGCTCTCCGACGCGGGTGGCCTGACGGAAATAATCCTGCATGAACCGTTCGACCGCGCGGCGGCCGGGCAGATCCTCGTAGCCCATACGGTGGGCCACCTCTACCTGCATGTCGAATGTCAGCTGGTCCACCGCGCGACCGGCCGCGTAATGCAGATGCGACCGCACGGTCCAGAGAAAGTCTTCGGCGGCGCGGAAGAGGTTGTACTCTTCGCGGGTAAACAGATCTGCGGCAACCAGCCCTTCGGCACGGGGAACACGGTGCAGGTATTTCCCGATCCAGTACAGGGTCTGCAGGTCCCGCAGTCCGCCTTTACCTTCCTTCACATTCGGCTCCAGCACATAGCGCTGGCCGCCCTGGCGCAGGTGGCGGGCGGCGCGTTCCGCCAGCTTTGCCTCGATGAATTCCGGGCCGGACCGTCGGAACAACTCTGTCCACAGGCGTTCGGACAACTCGTCGGCCAAGGCCTCGTTGCCGGTCAGGTAGCGACGCTCCAGCAGGGCCGTGCGGATGGTGATATCCTCGCGTGCCATGTTCAGACAATCGCGGATATTGCGGGTGGAATGGCCGACCTTCAACTTCAGATCCCACAGGATATAAAGCGTGGCCTCGATCACGGCACGGTCCTGATCGGTACTGCGGGGCGGGGTCAGGAACAGCAGGTCCACATCGGAATGGGGGGCCATTTCGGCACGGCCATATCCACCGACTGCCAGCAGGCCCAGATGCAATGTCGCATCCCGCGGGCCGACGTGGCGCTGTGCCAGACGGAATGCCGTCACGACCAGTGCATCGGTCAGATGGGCCTGTCCGGTGATCAGCGCGCGGGCGTGTCGGGGGTGGTCGGCAAATGCCGCCGCCAGCTTTGCCTCGGTGCCGGTGCGGGTGGCGGACAGATGCCGGACTGCGACATCACGTATGGCGCGCGGGTCCATATCCGGCGTCAGCTCAGCCTCGATCGCCGTCAGAAGATCGTCGACCCCCGGAAGGGCCGACGGGTTGGAAAGGATGGTTCCTGTGTCCGGCTCAGAAGCCGAAACCACCGCGGAAGCTGGTTGGGGCAGGGTCAATCACACGCACCTGGTTGTTGGAGATTTGCGAGATGGCAAGCGCACGTTCATTGGTCCCGTTGCTGAGCAGGCGGAACGCGCCGCTGGTGCCGGCAAAGCCGGAGCCCTGGGTCAATGTGGATGCATTGATCGGGCGGCCTGCCTTGACCAAGGCACCGATGGCCGCGATGCCGTCATAGGCCAGACCGGAGATCGGATGCGGGGCGGCGCTGTAGGCCTGGGTGTAACGGCTGACGTATTGGCCCCATGCATTCGGATCGGGCTGGGCGAACCAGCCCCCCTGAACGCCCGGCAGGGATTGCGTCTGTGTCGGGATATCCCAACGCGTCAGACCGATGAATTGCACCATGTCGGGGGACAGGCCCTCATCGCGCAGGGACTGGCTGATCATGGGCAGCGCGCCTGCCGAATCCGCTGTCAGGAAGACCGAATTGGCGTTTGCGGCCTGCGCCCGCTCGGCGATGCCACCGGCGGCATTGCGGATGCCGTTCTGCGAGAAGTCATATCCCTCTTGCGCCACGACAGCCACGCCTGCCTGCTGTGCACCGGCGGCAATGGCGGCACGGCCAGCCTCGCCTGCGGCATTACGGTCATAGACGATTGCCATGCGGCCCGCATCATGCGAGGCGGCATAGCCTGCCAGACGGCGCGCCGTATTCTCGAATGTCTGGCCCAGAACAAACACATTGCCGCCGGCAATGGAGGTGTTGTTGGAAAATGCCAGAACGCTGATGCTCTGCGGTGCGACGGCATGGCCCACCGCATTCGCCTCGGCGGCATAAAGCGGGCCAAGGATGACGGCGGCCCCTTCGGATACGGCACGGGAGGCCTGCTGCGCTGCCACCGAGGCCTGGCCGGACGTCGGATAGACCCGCAGTTCGATCTGGCTTTGACCCAGGTCACGGATTGCCAGGCGGGCGGCGTTTTCCAGCGCCTTGGCCAGATCCTCATCGCTGGCGCGGCCCGAGCCTGACGGGACGAGCAGGGCCACCTGCACCGGCTGGTTGCGGCTGACCGAAGACGTTCCGGCGGTACTCAGAGGTTCGCAAGCGGCCAAGGCCAGAGCGGAGAGAGCCAGAAGGGTCTGGCCCGCCATCTTGCGGGCGCGGCTGAAAACAGACAACATTCGGTACGTTCCTCATTTCGGGGACACAACTTTACGTGAGAGACTACGGTTTCTGCGGACACATGGCAATGAGCGGAAGGATATCTTGATGGCGGACGGCGTGGCATTGGCCCCCGGCCTGTATTTTGTGGCCACCCCCATCGGGGCAGCGCGTGACATCACGTTGCGCGCGCTGGATATTCTGCGGGACGCGGATGTTCTGGCGGCAGAGGATACGCGCACCCTGCGGCACCTGATGGAAATTCACGGCATTCCGCTGAACAACCGTCAGATCATTGCCTGCCACGACCATAACGAGGCGCAGGTGGGCGGGCGTCTGATCCGGGTTCTGGCCGAGGGGAAAAGCGTGGCCTATGCCTCGGAGGCGGGCACGCCGCTTGTCTCCGATCCCGGATTCCAGCTGTCGCGTGCGGTGATCGCCGAAGGGATCGCGGTGCATACGGCCCCCGGCCCGTCGGCGGTCATTGCCGCACTGACGGTGGCCGGCTTGCCGTCGGACCGGTTCCTGTTTGCGGGGTTTCTGCCCGCCACACGGGCCGCGCGCCAGAAGGCCCTGCGCGAGGTGGCCGGCGTGCAGGCCACGCTGATATTTTACGAATCGCCCCGCCGTCTGGCGGCCTGTCTTGTGGATATGGCCGAGGTTTACGGCGATCGTGATGCGGTGGTGTGCCGCGAGCTGACGAAACGGTTCGAGGAGATCACCCGCGACACCTTGCCCGCATTGGCCGAAACCTATGCCGCGCGGGAGGTGAAGGGTGAAATTGTGGTGCTGGTGGATCGGGGCGTGGTCGAGGCGCCCGCCGAGGAGGATATCGAGGCCGCCTTGCGGGCCGCGCTGCAGACCGCTTCGGTCAAGGATGCCTCTGCCGCGGTGGCGGCACGTCTGGGCCTGCCAAAGCGTGACGTGTACCAGATGGCGCTGCGCCTGACATGACCGCCGCGAACTACCATGCGGGGCTGGCGGCCGAGGGAATTGTCATTCGCCACTATGCCCTGCCGGTGGCGGCCCAACGCTGGCGTGGGCCTGCGGGGGAAATCGATCTGATCCTGCGGGACGGGGCCACGGTGATATTCGTGGAGGTAAAGGCCGGAAAACGGGCGGCCCACGCCCTCCGGCCTGCCCAGATCGCGCGGATACGCGCCTCTGCGCTGGCGTTTCTGGCGGATGAGCCGATGGGCCAGCGCACCGATTGCAGGTTTGACGTTGCGTTGGTTGATCCGGAGGGGCGGGTCGAGGTGATTTCCAACGTCCTTGGCTGATTGCAACCGCCCCGCGTTTCGGCCACAGATAGGGCCACACAACAGGAGTTGACGATGAAAGTCGCCTTCCAGATGGACCCTATCGGGTCAGTCAACATAGACGGGGACAGCACGTTCCGCATCGCGCTTGAGGCGCAGGAGCGGGGGCATGAGCTGTTCCATTACCACCCCGAGCATCTGGCCTTTGACGAGGGCCGGATCACGGCGCGCGGCCAATGGATGACGCTGCGGCGTGAAAAGGGCAACCACGTTACCCTTGGGGAAACCGTGGTCGTCAATCTGGCGGATTTCGACGTGGTCTGGCTGCGTCAGGACCCGCCGTTCGATATGGGCTACATCACATCCACCCACCTGCTGGACATGCTGCCCCCCAGCGTGCAGGTGGTGAACAATCCGTTCTGGGTGCGCAACTATCCCGAAAAGCTGCTGGTACTGACGTTCCCCGAACTGACGCCGCCCACGATGATTGCCCGGGATCTGGCAACGATCCGCGAGTTCAAGGCACGCCATGGCGACATCATCCTGAAGCCGCTTTATGGCAACGGCGGGGCGGGAGTATTCCGCCTGGATGCGAATGATCGCAATCTTTCGTCCCTGCATGAAATGTTCACGGGCATGAGCAGGGAGCCCCTGATCGTCCAGAAATTCCTGCCTGCGGTTTCCAAGGGGGACAAGCGGGTCATTCTGGTAAACGGGGAACCGATCGGCGCGATCAACCGCGTTCCGCAGGAAGGCGAGACACGGTCGAACATGCATGTGGGCGGACGCGCCGAGAAGGTGGAGCTGACCGCACGGGATCGCGAGATCTGCGCGGCAATCGGCCCGACCCTGCGGGAAAAGGGACAGCTGTTCGTGGGTATCGACGTGATCGGTGACTGGCTGACCGAGATCAACGTGACATCGCCCACCGGCCTGCAGGAGCTGGAGCGATTTGATGGCACCAACGGGGCCGGCCTTATCTGGGATGCGATAGAGGCCAAGGCCTGAACCTATGAAAAAGCCCGCCGGTCTGGCGGGCTTTTTTTATTTCGTCAGGATCAGTTTGCCAGCGCGGGTGATCCGTAGGCTGTAGATCTGGCCGTTGAGCACGATCCGCGCCTGATTGCCGCCATCCGTCAGGTGGTTGGCATCATGTACCGGCATGCTGTTGTCGATAAAGGCGGAAATATCGGTCATGGCATTCATGCTTAACGCTCCATTCTGTCGATAAGGGCAGAAAACCCGAAGCCCGGGGCAATACCTGCCAGAAACTGGCGCAGCATATCCCACGGCCCCGGATCGGGGGTTTGGCGAGTATCGGCGTGATTTTCATACATGGGACACCCGCAGGAAAGGAATCGGTTGGTTGCTCAACTCTATGCCCTAAAGTTGAGTGAAAAGGTCGGTTGTGTAAAGCCTTATTCTTTTACTCGGAAATAAAAGCGGCGTTTCGTCGCGTTTGGTTCGGGCCAGGCACACCCCATATCGGAAGGGACCTGTGAATGGAGGACGCTATGAAGAACGCAAAATCGTTGCTGGACGGGCTGTTGGGTGGAATGGGCAATACTGGCAGTGCCGGGGGCCTTGGTGGTTTGCTGGGCGGCGGACAATCGGGTTCGGGCGGTCTGGGCGGTTTGCTGGGTGGCGGACAATCCGGTGGTTTGGGTCAGTTGGCCGGACAGGCGCGGGAGATGCTGGGCAAACAGTCCGGCATGACGAAGGTTGCGGCAGGCGGTGGCCTTCTGGCCCTGCTTCTGGGCAGCAAGGGCACCCGCAAGATGGCCGGAAGCGCCCTGCGGATGGGTGGTACGGCAGTCATCGGTGCGCTGGCCTATCGCGCATGGCAGGATTGGCAGGCTGGCAAACCGGCCGAGGTTTCGCAGGCAGCACCTGCAGCCGAACTGCCAGCCCCCGAGGGAACGCCCTTCATGCCCGACAACGAGGACGCAGCCGATGATCTGGCGACACGTCTGGTACAGGCCATGGTGTCGGCGGCCAAGGCCGACGGGCATATCACGGATACCGAACGGGCACAGATTACCGAGCAACTGGGTCTGATCGGGCTGGATGCCGAAGCCGAAGAGCTGATCGCGTCGGAATTGAACAAACCGCTGGATGTGGGGCATGTCGCGGGTCTGGCCTCCACCCCCGAAGAAGCAGCCGAGATCTACGCGGCATCCCTGTTGGTGGTCGATCCCGAAGGCCCCGCTGAAAAAGGCTATCTGGCCATGCTGGCCGCGCGGATGAAGATGGAGCCGGAGCTGGTCAGCCATCTGCACGCGCGCGTCGCGTCTCTTTCCTGACCTTGCCGCGCCCTCCGTTTTCTGCTTCGACAGACAGGCAGCAGACCGGAGGGTACGATGCGCGTGTTTCTAAACGGATTTGGCCGGATAGGCCGCTCGGTTCTGCGTGCATGGGCAAAGGGTGGCTGGCCCGGCATCACGATTGTCGGAATCAATGATATCGCCACGCCGGAAATGTGCGCATATCTGTTTGAATATGACAGCGTGTTCGGCCCTTGGCCCGGAACGGTAAAGCTGGAGGCGGGGGCGCTGGTGGTCGATGGCCACGCGTTTCCCCTGCATCGTACGCATGATCTCTCCACTTTGGATCTGCGGGGTGTCGATCTGGTGCTGGAATGCACGGGCCATGCAAATGCGCGCGATATTGCGGAACGGGGCCTGGCTGCGGGGGCAGGCCGCGTGCTGATTTCCGGCCCTTTGGCGGCGGCGGATATCACGGTCGTACTGGGGGCGAACGATTCTGCGGTTCATGCCGGGCATCGCATCATCTCCAATGCCTCCTGCACCACAAATGCCGTAGCCCCCCTGATGGATCTGCTGGACCGGCATTGGAGGATTGTGACCGGTACGATGACAACGATCCACTGCTATACCGGCAGCCAGCCGACGGTGGATGCCCCTGCTGCCGATTTTGCGCGCTCTCGTGCAGCGGCCCTGTCGATGGTACCGACCACAACCTCGGCGCAGCGATTGGTGGATGAGGTGTTGCCCCATCTGGCCGGGCGGGTGCTGGGGTCGGCAGTCAGGGTGCCCGTCGCCTCGGTGTCAGCGGTGGATCTGGCTGTCATGACCGAACGGCCCATATCTGCAGAGGCTGTGAATTCGGTGTTTCGCACGGCAGGCGGGGTTATCGGGGCAACCGACAGGCCATTGGTCAGCTCCGATCTGCGGGCGCGGGGGGAAAGCATCATCATGGCCTGTCCCGAAACACGGGTCACACCGCAAGGAATGCTGCGGGTGTTCGGCTGGTACGATAACGAATGGGGCTTTTCCAACCGGATGCTGGATATGGCAACACGGCTTTAGGTCGGCAGGGGCTCTTCCAGCTTCAGCCACCCTTCGGGGGCGCGGCGGAACCGGACATTGGCCGTTACCGCGAATTTGCCATCGGCCCCGGCTGAAATGGCCTGAACTGCAATTTCGGGACGGCTGACATCCAGCACGTTGAAGCTGTTCTCCTCGTTTCGCAGGCGATTGGACAGCCCGGTGCCCGCTTGCACGAACAAAAGGCCCGGCGCGGTGGTAAAGGGGCTGATATGGGTGCGATGGATATGCCCGCATAGAACCACGTCGGCACCGCATTCGGCCAGCCCCCTCAGGGCGGCGGCGGCCCCCTTCATCAGCGTCTTGTCCGATCCTTCCAGATGTTCGGGCGGATGGTGCATTACCACGACCCTTGCCCTGTCCCCCGCGTCGGCGAAAATCCCGCAGACCCTCTGCAGATCCTCGTCCGAGAAACGGCCTGCCTGATGCACCCAGGGGTTTGCAGTATTCACTCCTGCAACAACCATCCGGTCATCCTGATACGTGGTTTCCAGATCCTGGTTGATGTATTTTCGATACCTGCTCCACGGGCGGATCATACGGACGAACAGGTTGTCCAAAGGGGTGTCATGGTTTCCGGGGACAGTCAGAACCTTAGCATCGATACGCTTTATGAATGCCGCTGCCTCTCGGAACTGGCTATGCCGGGCGCGTTGCGTGAAATCCCCCGAAATGACGCAAAGATCCGGCTTCAGCCGGTTGGTCTGCTGGATCAACGGTTCCAGCAGGGCAGGGGAAGTTCGGCCGAAATGGAGGTCGGACAGATGGACGATGCGCCTCATGGGGTATCCACCGTGTCTGCCTCATCCGGCAGGATGATCGACAGGGCATCCGGCATGATCCGAAAATCGAGAGGTGTTTCCATACGGGACTTCTCACCGTCATAAGCCACCAGAAGCTGGTTCTTGGGGGTGGAGATGGTGGCATGACCGGTATGGATCAGATCAACGTCCCGTCCCAGCTTTACGCCGCGGAACAGCAACCGCCACGTCAGCTTCAGCAATGCCCGCCGCCCTTCGGCATGTGCCACGAACAGCACCAGATCATCATTCGAGATTTCTTCACCGCCGGGCAGGCCGAACCGTTCCAGCTGATAGGCCGATCGCGCAACGAAGATCAGCGGTGTATTCAGCACCCGCGTTTCCGTGGGGGTCCGGAGGGTCACGTTCCACGGTTTCCGGTACCGCATGAATGTTTTCAGCACGGACCAATGCGCGGCCAGCCGCCAACGGCCATAACGCGCATAGACCGATTCACGCTGCTTCAGGATGGAGGGATAGATGCCCAGACTGGCGTTGTTCAGGAATACCTGTCCGTTCACTGTTCCAACGGCAATACGGTGGGGATGACCGTTCAGGATGGCACGTGCTGCGGCGTCCGGTTCCTGAGGCAGTCTGAGGCCTCTGGCATAATAGTTGAAGGTTCCAAGCGGCAGAACGGCAAGGTTCGCATCGGTTCCCGCAAGGGCATTCGCCACGCCCATAATCGTTCCGTCACCACCCGCTGCAACAATCGTCGTAAATCCGTCGGCAACCGCCTCCTTGACGGTTTGCGCCAGATCCTCGCCCATCTTCCAGCGGCGCAGCGTGGCCGTGCCGAAAACCTGCATGGCCGTGTCGATTGCTTCGGCATCACGGCTGTTGCGCCCTGAATGCGGGTTGGCGATCACACAGATCGAGGCGGGATCAACGGGCATTGCGGTCTCCAGTAACGTCACCCGTCAACGCAGAAGGGGCGGGATGTGGTTCCCGCCCCTCATGGTTCAATCCTTCCGGGTCATGCAGTCGGTCAGGGTATCTACCAGATCCTGCATCATTGTGGCGTAAAGATCTGCGTCTTGCGTCAGGCTGGTTCCTTCCGGATCCAATGCGCCGCCGAGGTGGACACCCGCATCATCGGCCATCTGTTGCGCCAGCTTCGGATCGTGCTGCTTTTCAGGGAAGATGCAGGTGGCCGGACCGGCAGAGGCCCGGATTTCGGCCAGACGCGCCGCCGAGGGGGACGAAGCATCCCCGGCCGAAATTGCCCCTGCAACATTCAGCCCGTAGTGATCGGCCAGATAGTTGTAGGCATCGTGGAACAGCACGATCGGTTGATCGGCCACAGGGGCCAGTTGGGCGGCCAGTTTCTCATCCAGCTCTTTGGTGGCTGCAATCGCGGCATTTGCGTTTGCACGATAGGTTTCCGCGTTTTCAGGGTCGATTTCCGACAGCTCGGTCGCAATCGCATCCAGCCATAGAACCGCATTTTCGGGGTTCAACCATGCGTGGGGGTCGGTCCCTTCATGGTGATGTTCATCTTCGTCATGATCGGCGTGGTCATGACCTTCATGGTCATGCCCCTCGTGATCATGTTCGCCGTGGTCATCATGGCCGTGATCGTCGTGATCGTCATGGTCATCATCTGCATAGCTCAGCAGATGGAGGCCCGAGGTGTTCAGCAGGCGCAGCATCGCGTCGGGGTTCGCAGCCTCTAGCGGACCTGTCAGCCAAGGCGTCATTTCCGGCCCCAGCCAGATAACCAGATCCGCATCCTGCAAGGCACCGGCCTGTGACGGGCGCATCTGGAAATGGTGCGGATCCGCCCCGGCAGGCAGCAGTCCTGTCGGTTTGCCTGTTGTTCCCATGACCTGCGACACCAGCGATGTGACAGGTGCTATATCCGTTACCACCGACGGAGCGGCCAGAGCGGGCGTTGCGAGGCTCGCCAGCAATAACGATATGGTATAACGCATCTCAAGACCTTTCCTAATTTGCGGTGAGGGGTTATATGTAATAACATAACACGTCAAGAGGACTTCATGGCCGAGACGCTCGCCTTTGCCGATCATAACCACGACCATTGCACAGGGGATGGTATCGCGCGGGCCGAGGTTGTTGCCCAGCGCGAAGGCCTGCGCTTGACTCCTGTCCGTCGCCGCACATTGGAAATCCTTCTGGAAGAACACCGCGCGCTGGGCGCGTATGAGGTTCTGCAGCGCCTGTCGGCCGAGGGGTTCGGGCAACAGCCGCCTGTTGCCTATCGTGCACTGGAGTTTCTGGTAGAAAACGGTCTGGCCCATCGTATCCGCAGGTTGAACGCCTTTGCCGCCTGCATGCATCCGGGAGAGGCGCATGCCCCCGCGTTCCTGATCTGCAGTAAATGCAATGCCGTTGCCGAAAGCCCGGCGCAAAGCGTGCGTGCCGCATTGGATGCGGCGGCTGAGGATCTTGGGTTCGTTATCGAACGCAGCAATATCGAAGCACTGGGCCTTTGCCCTCAATGCCGCGTGGCAGCATGACGGCATTGATAGAGGCGCGGGATCTCTGGTTGAAACTGGGGACCCAATCCGTGCTCCGAGGTGTCGATCTGACCCTCGGCGCGGGGGAAATCGTGACGATCGTCGGTCCGAACGGATCGGGTAAATCCACGTTGCTGCGCACGTTGCTGGGCGCGCTGCGGCCGGATCGGGGGCTGGTAACGCGGGCAAAGGGGCTGCGGATCGGATATATTCCGCAACGGCTGGCACTGGATGCCACGCTGCCGCTGAATGTGGCCCGATTTCTGGCCCTGCCGAAATCGAGGGGGCGCGCCGCCACCGCTGCCGCGCTGGCGCGGGTCGATCTGGCGGGGTTCGAGCGTCGTCCGCTGGCCGGCCTGTCGGGCGGGCAGATGCAGCGGGTGCTTCTGGCGCGCGCCTTGCTGGAGGCCCCGCAGGCCATTCTGATGGATGAGCCGACCCAAGGGCTGGATCAACCGGGCGAAGCGGCCTTCTACCGGCTGCTGCAGGAAGTGCGGACCGAAACCGGTGCCGCAGTGCTGATGGTCAGTCATGATCTGCATGTGGTCATGGCGGCATCTGACAGGGTGGTCTGCCTGAACGGTCATGTCTGCTGCGAAGGGGCACCTGCCGTGGTATCCAACGCCCCCGAATACCGTGCGCTGTTCGGCGAGGGGACCCAAGGAGCCCTTGCCCTGTACCGCCACCATCATAATCACGACGGATGTGACCATGCTTGACGACTTTCTGGTGCGTGCCGCCTTGGCGGGGATTGGCGTGTCGCTGGCTACGGGACCGTTGGGCGTTTTTGTCGTGTGGCGTCGAATGGCCTATTTCGGGGATGCCACGGGGCATGCGGCCATTCTGGGCGTGGCGCTGGCGCTGGCGTCAGGATTGCCCATCGGGCTGGGATCGCTGCTGGTTGCGGGGGCGATGGCCCTGACCGTTGCCGCGCTGACGGGGCGGGGTTGGGCCGCGGACACGGTTCTGGGGGTTCTTGCGCATTCCGCGTTGGCCGCAGGGCTGGTGGCAATCAGCTTTGTCCACGGGGTGCGGGTGGATCTGCAAAGCTTTCTGTTCGGGGATATTCTGGCGGTATCACGGATGGACCTGCTGTTCATCTGGGGCGGTGCCCTGCTGGTGGTGGCGCTGATCGCATGGCGGTGGAACAGGCTGCTGCTGTCGAGCGTCAATGCCGATCTGGCCACTGCCGCCGGAGAGAGGCCGGCGCGCGAAACGCTGATCCTGACCGTGGCGCTGGCCGTGGTGGTGGCCTTGTCCCTCAAGATCGTGGGGGCACTGCTGATTTCCGCACTGCTGATCATTCCTGCCGCTGCGGCGCGCCCCTTGGCGCGATCGCCCGAAACCATGGTGGTCTGGGCAACGCTGATGGGGGCAGGGGCGGTTCTGACAGGGCTGTGGTCATCTTTGACCTGGGATGTTCCCGCAGGGCCTGCCATCGTATCGGCCTCGGCCGCGTTGTTTTTGCTGGCGATCATGGTCGGGCGCTTGCGCCGGGCCTGAACATGGAGACGGGCCGAAGGTTTCCCCCGGCCCGTTGATCCTTGATTACCGCTGACGGCGCAGGTTCAGCCATCTCAGCCAGTCCTGCTCGTTTCCGCGAAAGGCATTCAGATCCACGCGGCCCTCGACGCCCGGAACAAGTCCCGTGCCGGTATATTGCCAGAAGTCCCAGTCATGGCCCGGATGAACCTCGGACGGGTGGCCGGCGACCGAGCGCAGCCAGAAATCGGCCCGGACCTGCCACATGCTGTTGTCGCGGAAGAAGTCCACGGTGGAATAGACCACGGGGCGCTGGCCGTAATGCTGTTCCAAGATCGACAGGAACACTTCGGCCTGACGGCGCACCTCGGCTGGTGAGGGGCGGATTCGGCAGGTGCGCGATGTCGGGGTCCATTCCATATCCAGAACGGGCGGCAGATCGCCCGAATGGCGGGGTGCATTGGCGATGAACCACGCAGCCTGCTCTTCTGGTGTGCGGCAGAAATAATAATAGTGATAGGCACCCACGGGCACCCCCGCGGCGCGGGCTGCGTTGCGGTTGGTGATGAACATCGGATCAAGGTAATCGCCGCCCTCGGTTGCCTTGATGAAGGCGAACCTGATTCCATAGGCGCGTGCCGTGGCCCAATCGATGTGCGTCTGATAGCGGGCAACGTCCACACCATGCACGGCATAGGCGGCGGGAACATTGCGGCCACGCCAGGCGTAGGGTGCGGCATCACCGAATTGCGTCGGAATTCCCTGAACGCTGTCGGGTTCGCGGGCACCACAAGCGGCCAGAAGGGCAACCAGCAGCAGGCTTAGTAGACGTATGGAGCGCATGCGATGTCCTGTGGCGAATCATGTCGCCCCTTGTTGCCGTGAAATCACGCGCCCGTCACCCCCGCGCGATTGTCGCGGGGCGCTGTGTGGCATATGTTGGTCACATGTCGAATCCAGTCCGCTTCATCCATCTTCGCGTCCATACCGAGCATTCGCTTCTGGAAGGGGCAGTGCCGGTCAAAAAGCTGATCAAGCTATGCGAAGAGGCATCCATTCCTGCCATTGCCGTGACCGATACGAACAACATGTTCGGGGCGCTGGAATTTTCGGTACTGGCCTCGGGGGCAGGGGTGCAACCGATTGTCGGCTGTCAGGTGTCACTGGATTACGATCCGGCACAGCCGGGCGAAAAGCCACGTCCTGCCGCCCCCGTCGTTCTGCTGGCACAGAACGAAGACGGCTATATGAACCTTATGAAGCTGTCCTCTTGTCTTTATGTCGACAAGGGCGGGCAGCTGCCGCAGATCACGATGGAGGATCTGGCAAATCACGGCGCGGGGCTTATTGCGCTGACGGGCGGGCCTGACGGCCCACTGGGGCGGCTGATGCGCGCAGGCCAGCGGCCAAAGGCCGAGGCATTGCTGCGCCGCATGGCCGATATCTTCGGTGATCGCCTGTATGTCGAATTGCAGCGCCATCCGGGTGAGGGCGGACGCCTGCCCGAGGCCGAGGCCCTGACAGAACGGGGCCACGTCGAAATGGCCTATGCGATGGATTTGCCGCTGGTGGCGACAAATGACGTCTATTTTCCCAAGGCCTCCATGTATGAGGCGCATGATGCGCTGATCTGTATTGCCGAAGGGGCCTATGTCGATCAGCAACAGCCCCGCCGCCGCTTGACGCCGCAGCACTATTTCAAATCCGAAGCCGAGATGTGCGCGCTGTTCGCCGACCTGCCGGAGGCTCTGGCCAGTACCGTGGAGATCGCGCGGCGCTGTGCCTTCAAGGTGGCCAAGCGCCCGCCCATCCTGCCCCGCTTTGCCGAGGACGAGGTGGAGGAACTGCGCCGTCAGGCCCGTGCGGGTCTGGACCGGCGGCTGGCCGTCATTCCCCATGCGACCACGGTAGAGGAATACCACGCACGGCTGGATTTCGAGCTGGGCATCATCGAAAAGATGGGGTTTCCCGGCTATTTCCTGATTGTTGCCGATTTCATCAAATGGGCCAAAGGGCAGAATATTCCGGTGGGTCCGGGGCGCGGTTCGGGTGCGGGGTCGCTGGTTGCCTATGCGCTGACCATCACCGATCTTGATCCGCTGCGCTATGCCTTGCTGTTCGAACGGTTCCTGAACCCCGAACGGGTTTCGATGCCGGATTTCGATATCGACTTCTGCATGGACCGCCGGGAAGAGGTGATCCGCTATGTCCAGGGCAAATACGGCCGTGACAAGGTGGGCCAGATCATCACCTTCGGCGCGCTCTTGTCCAAGGCGGCGGTGCGCGATGTAGGGCGGGTTCTGCAGATTTCCTATGGGCAGGTGGACAGGCTATCAAAGCTGATTCCGCTGGAGGGGGTAAAACCTGTCTCCATCTCCAAGGCGCTGGCGGATGAGCCGCGTCTGCGTGAGGCCGCCAAGGAAGAGGTGGTCAAGCGCCTTCTGGATTACGGCCAGCAGGTGGAGGGGCTGCTCCGGAACGCCTCTACCCACGCGGCCGGTGTGGTGATCGGCGATCGTCCCCTGGATGCGCTGGTCCCGCTTTATCAGGATCCGCGGTCCGACATGCCGGCGACCCAGTTCAACATGAAGTGGGTCGAGGCTGCGGGCCTTGTCAAATTCGACTTTCTGGGTCTGAAGACCCTGACGGTGATCCAGAATGCGATCGACCTGATCCGCGCGGGCGGGCGGCAGTTGCATGAGGCGGCGGATGGCCGGGTTCTCTATACCCCGGAGCCGGGCACGGAGAATGACATCGGGCATATCCCGCTGGATGACGAGGCGACCTACCGGCTTTATGCCGCAGCCAAGACCGTGGCGGTGTTCCAGGTGGAATCCAGCGGCATGATGGATGCGCTGCGCCGCATGAAGCCGACCTGCATCGAGGATATCGTGGCGCTGGTGGCCCTGTACCGCCCGGGCCCGATGGAGAACATCCCCACCTATTGCGAGGTCAAGAACGGCGTCCGCGATCTGGAATCCATCCATCCGACCATCGATCATATTCTGGCCGAGACACAGGGCATCATCGTCTATCAGGAACAGGTGATGCAGATCGCGCAGGTCATGGGCGGCTATTCCTTGGGCGGGGCCGACCTGTTGCGCCGCGCGATGGGGAAAAAGATTGCCGAGGAGATGGCCAAGGAGCGTCCGAAGTTCATCAAGGGCGCGGCCGATACCCATAATATCGATGCGAAAAAGGCCGGGGAGGTTTTCGACCTTCTGGAAAAATTCGCCAACTACGGGTTCAACAAATCGCACGCTGCGGCCTATGCCGTGGTCAGCTACCAGACCGGCTGGCTGAAGGCGAACCACCCTGTGGAATTCATGGCAGGCGTCATGAATTGCGATATCGACCTGACCGACAAGCTGGCCGTTTACAAGCGTGAAGTGGACAAGCTGGGCATCGAAACGGTCCCGCCCTGTATCAACCGGTCCATGGCCACGTTCAGTGTCAGGGAGGGCAAGCTGGTATACGGCCTTGGCGCGCTGAAGAACGTCGGGGTCGAGGCGATGAAGATGATCGTGGCAGGGCGGGGGGATCGCCCGTTTGCCACGCTGTTCGATCTGGCGCGGCGGGTCGACCTGAAGCGGGTGGGCAAGCGGCCCATGGAAATGCTGGCCCGCGCCGGGGCCTTCGATCTTCTGGATTCCAACCGTGCGCGGGTTTTTGACGCGCTTGAGGGGTTGGTCGCCTATTCCGCTGCGGTGCATGAGGCGCGCGCCTCGGCGCAGGTGTCCCTGTTCGGCGAAGCGGGAGAGGACCTGCCGGAACCCCGCATCGGCAGCCGGGATGACTGGTTGCCGGTGGAGCGTTTAACCGAGGAGCATCTAGCCATCGGCTTCTATCTGTCGGGCCATCCTCTGGATGACTATATGGCCCCGCTGCGCCGGAAAAATGTCATGACGCTGACCGAACTTGCTGCCGCGGCCGAGGGCGGGCCCAAGGTGGCCAAGCTGGCGGGATCGGTGTCATCGAAACAGGAACGCAAATCTGCCAAGGGCAACCGTTTCGCCTTTGTCCAGCTATCGGACCCGACGGGCCTTTACGAGGTTACGGTATTCTCGGACACGCTGGAGCAGGCGCGCGATCTGCTGGAACCGGGCAAGAACGTGGTGCTGACGGTAGAGGCCAATCTGGAAGGCGACACGCTGAAGCTGCTGGCCCGTGCCGCGCAACCGATCGATTCGGTCGCGGCCGAAGCGGGGGGCGGCGGTTTCCGCATCCACCTGGAACGCGGAGAGGCCGCAGCCTCTGTCGCGGCCCTGTTTTCACGGCTTGCGTCCAACGCGCGGGGGGGCGGGGAAATCCGGTTCTGCGTGACGGACCCCGAGGGCCGCGAGATCGATCTGGCATTGCCAGCCCGTTATCCGGTGACACCGCAGATCAAGGGCGCGATCAAGGCGATGCAGGGTGTCGTGATGGTGGAGGATCTTTAGCCCAATATCCGCTTGGCGAAGGTGCGGGCGATCAGGATGCCCATCACGATCCGCATGACGTGATGCGCGGTGACATAGACCACGCTCAGCTGAATAGAGAGGGCGATAAGGCTCATCTCTGTCACCCCGCCGGGGGCAAAGGCCAGAAAGATGGCGGCTGGTGGCTGGTCGATGACATGCGCCAGCGCGCGGGTAAACACAAAGGCCACCCCGAGGCCGAACAGGACGTTCACAATCGTGAGCCGTATGGCCATGCCGATATGGCCCATCGGCAGGCCCGAGAACCGCGCGCCCAGCATGCATCCCACGATCACCTGCGTCACCGAAACCGCCCATACGGGGGGCACGGCGCTGGTCAGGCCCGTGGCATGCACCAATGCCGACATCAGGATCGGTCCCGTCATGACTGCCGCCGGAAACCGCAGACGTTTTGCGATCCAGGCCCCCGATATTGCCGCAGCCCCCAGAATGAAC
Organism: Falsirhodobacter sp. alg1; assembly: GCF_000739715.2. Classification (GTDB taxonomy): domain Bacteria; phylum Pseudomonadota; class Alphaproteobacteria; order Rhodobacterales; family Rhodobacteraceae; genus Falsirhodobacter. Next base: position 776,945 of record NZ_BBJC02000001.1, read on the forward strand.
AGATCGGCCGGGCCCATCCCGCCATGCCCTCCAAGGCGCACGGCTGGGCCCACATGGATATCTGTCAGCAATGCAAAGGCCACGGGCACCAGCAGGATCGTCAGGATCAACCGCAGGAATTGCAGCAAGACCAGCATCTTCACATCGGCACCGACCTCTTCGCCCAGCATCACGCATTCGACCATTCCGGCGGGAACGGCCCCGAAATAGGCGGTTTTCGCATCCAGCGGGCCAAACCGGCGATAGAAGAAATAGCCGATGGCATGGACCACGGGGATGTACAGGCACAGGGCCAGCAGGCTGGGCCACCAGTTCACCATCTGGCGTGCCACCTCGGGCGTGAAATTCGCGCCGATGGCCACGCCTACAACGGGAATGAAGATGATGCGCAAAACGGGCGGCACCTGGATGCGCCGTCCCAAGGGGCGCAGCCCCAGTGCGGCGGCACCGCCCACGGCCAGCAACGATCCCAGAAGCAGGGCGATGGGCAGGCCGATGGCATAGGCGATGCCCCCGCCGATCGCGCCCAAGGTCAGGGTGATGCCCACTGCGGGCCAGTCAATCCGTGTGAACATCTGCATCAGGACAGGAAGCATCCTGCATCTGCAAAGACAAGGCGCGATCTGCGATTTACCAGTGCGGCGGGCGCTGATCGGCCAGAGGGACGGTTCCGCCCATGTCTGTCTGGCGTTCTGCCTCTCGTTCCATCAGCAGTCCGACGCGGCGCGACAGCCGGTCGATCTCCAGGCTCTGACGGGCCACGATCTCGGACATCTCGTCTACCGTTTTGCGCAAATGTGCGATTTCTTCTTCTGCACGGTCAATCCTGTCCACGTCGCCCCCTTTGCGCGGCTTGTCGTGACCGCGCCCTTCCGATATTGCCTTGGCCGTAGAATAGCGAAGGGTCCGACCATGGCCAAGGACAAGTCACCCCGCCGTCCGCGTGCGGAAACTCCCAAAGGCTTCCGCGATTATTTCGGCACGGATGTGACCGAACGCAAGGACATGCTCCATGCGATTGCCGAGGTGTATCATCGTTACGGCTTCGATCCGCTGGAAACCAGCGCCGTCGAGACGGTGGAGGCATTGGGCAAATTCCTTCCCGATGTGGACCGCCCGAATGAAGGTGTGTTCGGCTGGCAGGATGAGGATGACCAGTGGCTGGCGCTGCGCTATGATCTGACGGCGCCCTTGGCCCGTGTGGCGGCGCAGTTCCGCAACGATCTGCCCAGTCCTTACCGCCGCTATGCGATGGGGCCGGTGTGGCGCAACGAAAAGCCGGGCCCCGGTCGGTTCCGCCAGTTCTATCAATGCGATGCGGATACGGTTGGCGCGCCTTCGGTGGCGGCGGATGCCGAGATTTGCGCGATGCTGTCGGATTCGCTCGAAACCGTGGGCATTCCGCGCGGCGATTACATCGTGCGCGTGAACAACCGCAAGGTTCTGAACGGCGTGATGGAGGCTGCGGGCCTTTATGATGCCGCGGATCAGTCCCGCTTTGTCGAAGAGCGCGGGATCGTCCTGCGCGCGATCGACAAGCTGGACCGTCTGGGAGAGGCTGGCGTGCGTGCCCTGCTGGGCGAGGGGCGCAAGGATGCATCGGGCGATGTGACGAAGGGCGCCGGTCTGGCGACCGAGCAGGCCGAGATCGTGATGGGCTTCATGGCCGCCAAGCGTGCCACCGGCGGCGAAACCGCCCTGCGCCTGCGAGAGCTGGTCGGAACCTCGGCCACCGGGCTGGAGGGTGTGCAGGAGCTGGAAACGATCGCGGAGATCCTGGACCGTCAGGGATATGCCGCCGACCGGATCGAGGTTGATCCTTCGGTTGTGCGCGGTCTTGGCTATTACACCGGCCCCGTGTTCGAGGCGGAACTGACATTCGAGATCCTTGATGAAAAAGGGGCGAAGCGGCAGTTCGGATCGGTTGCGGGCGGCGGGCGATATGACGATCTGGTCAAGCGCTTTACGGGACAGGCCGTGCCGGCCACCGGTGTTTCCATCGGGGTTGACCGTCTGCTGGCCGCGTTGAGGGCGAAGGGCCGGATGGGCGGCGATGCGGCCGGCCCCGTGATCGTGACCGTGATGGATCGTGACCGCATGGCCGACTATATGGGGATGGCCGCCGATTTGCGGAATGCGGGCATCCGTGCCGAAGTTTACCTGGGCAATCCGAAGAACTTCGGAAACCAGCTGAAATACGCGGACAAACGTGCATCGCCCATCGCCGTCATCCAGGGCGGGGATGAATGCGCCAAGGGAACCGTGGTTCTGAAGGATCTGATCCTCGGGGCACGGATCGCCGAAGGCGCCAGCCTTGAGGAATGGAAGGCCCGCCCCGCGCAGGTCGAGATTCCGCGCGGTGATCTGGTTGCCGAAGTCAGAAAGATGCTGGGATGACCAAAGCCGCTGTTCGCCTTGAGGCCGAAGCGATCTTTGCCGCGTTTCAGGCGGCCGGAGGTGTTCCGGTCGAGGCGGATATCCTGCTGCCGGCCGAAGCCCTTCTGGACCTTTACGGCGAGGATATCCGTGCCCGTGCCTATACCACGCAGGATCCCCTGCGCGGTGAGATGATGCTGCGCCCCGATTTCACCGTTCCGGTGGTGCAGGCCCATATGGCGGATGGCGCGGACCCTGCGCGCTATGCCTACATGGGGGAGGTGTTCCGAAAGCAGGACAGCCTGACCCCCCGCGCCTCCGAATATTTTCAGGTCGGGTTCGAGGTTTTCGACCGTGCCTCCCCTGAACAGGCGGATGCCGAGGTGTTCGCGCTGATTTCCGACCTGCTGGCACCCCTGTCGCTGAACCCGACAACGGGCGATATCGGGATCCTGATGGCGGCGGTACGGGCGCTGGATACCACCCCGACCCGTATTGCGGCCCTGCTGCGCCACGTCTGGCGTCCGCGCAGGTTCCGCCATCTTCTGGATCGTTATGCCGGTCGCGTGGCCCCGCATCCGGCGCGGCTGCGTCTGCTGAAGGCGCTGGACGAAGGCAAACTGCCAAAAACCGGCCCGCATATCGGAATGCGTTCCGCCTCCGAGATTGCGGCCCGCATCCATGCCCTCGCCGAGGATGCCGATACGCCCCCCATTCCGGCCCGGCAGGCCGAATTGCTGGATGATCTGCTGTCGTTGACGGCGCCCTCGCCGGTGGCTCTGGAGCGGCTGCGCGACATGGCCGTGGACATGCCTGCCATTTCCGCCGCGGTGGAGAGGTTTGCCGACCGCCTGTCCGCGATGGCGGCGCGGGGGATCGATGTCAGCACCCTTCCGTTCGAGATGGGCCATGGCCGTTCAACACTGGAATATTACGACGGCTTTGTGTTCGAGTTCCATTCAAGCGATCTGTCGTTGCCCTCTATTGCTGCAGGTGGGCGATATGATGCGCTGACGCAGGTTCTGGGGCAGGGGCGTTCCATTCCGGCCGTGGGTGGCATGATCCGCCCGCATCTGGTGGCCCAGCTGAAAGGTGCCGCATGACCCTAAAGATCGGTGTGCCGTCCAAAGGGCGGCTGATGGAAAAGACATTCGACTGGTTCGGTGCCCGCGGTGTGCAGATGCGCCGCACGGGCAACGAGCGCGAATATTCCGGCGCGGTGGACGGGATCGAGGGCATCCAGATGGTGCTGCTGTCCGCCGGTGAGATTCCGCGAGAGCTGTCGGCAGGACGCATCCACCTGGGCGTTACCGGATCGGATCTGGTACGGGACAAGCTGGCGGATTGGTCGATGCAGGTGGCTGAAGTGGCACCCCTGCGGTTCGGTCATGCCGATCTGATCCTGGCCGTTCCGTCCTGCTGGGTGGATGTGGATACTCTGGACGATCTGGACGCTGCGGCCTCGGCCTTTCGGCGCACGCACGGGTTCCGTCTGCGCATCGCCACGAAATATCACCGTCTGGTGCGCGATTACCTGACCGCGAACGGCGTGGCGGATTACCAGTTGGTGGACAGTCAGGGGGCGACCGAGGGCACCATCCGCAACCTGACCGCCGAGGCGATCGCCGATATCACCTCTACCGGAGAGACGTTGCGGGCCAACCACCTGAAGGTGCTGGAGGATGCCGTGATCCACCGGTCGCAGGCCACGCTTTATGCCGCACGGAACAGCGATTGGGATGCAGGACTTCCGGTGCTGCGGACCCTACTGGGCCAGTTGGGGCTGGCGATGCCCGATCTGATCCACCGGCATTAACGCAGGCCCATTTCCGACAGGGCGCGGGCCAGATCCGCGGGCAGCGGCTCTTCGTGGTCGCGGCCCGCGGGGACGTCCGCCGGCGCATCTGCCGGGGCAAGATACCGCCAGCCCTGAAAGGCGCGGCGGGGCTGGGCCTCGGTCTGCACAACAGCAGGGTCCAGCACCAGGGCGCATCGGCGGATCCCGTCGTCGCCCGTGGTTTCCTCCAGCCCGATCAGGCGTTGTCGGGCCAGAACCAATCCCTTGAAAATCCAGTAGATGGAACCGCCGTCCAGCAGTTCGGCCTCCCGCTTGGGCCACATGCGGGTTATGTGGCGCGGCGCACCGTTCCAGTAGGTTTGCTGCCGCAGGATCAGATCCTCCGGTTTTTCGGCGCCGACACAGAGTTTTACAAGATGCAAGGTCATACCGCATAGATAAGTCGCCACCACCGCCGCGTCCATCCGTCGCAAGGGAATATGGGCGCAATGCGCATGGTCCTTGCAAAAACGGTTGTGTGCTGGCTTTGTGGCGGGTAATCGCACTTGCGTGATCCGCGTCATGCGAAAATCATTCGAGGGCGAGGATATGTTTGCGAAGGGGCCAACCAATGGTCCGCGCACCAACCGGAGGTAATTCATGAAATTCGCCCAACTTCTGGCCGTCTCGACCCTTGCGGTCATGGCTGCCGCTGGCGCGCACGCCAAAACGCTGGTTTACTGCTCCGAAGGCTCCCCCGAGGGGTTCGATGTCGCAACGACGACATCCGGCACCACGATGGATGCCTCGAGCGATGCCATGTTCAACGGTCTGGTGGAATTTGCCCCCGGTACCACGAATGTAGAACCCGGCCTTGCTGAAAGCTGGGATGTTTCCGAAGACGGCCTGGAATACACGTTCCACCTGCGTTCGGGCATCAAGTTCCACACGACGGATTACTTCACCCCCAGCCGTGAAATGAATGCCGATGACGTGATCGCATCGTTCCTGCGTCAGGGTGATCCGGAAAGCCCGTGGGCCAGCTATCTGCCCGGCGTGACCTATGAATATTACAGCGCCATGGAAATGCCCACGCTGATCAAGGAAATCCAGAAGGTTGACGATCTGACGGTCAAATTCGTCCTGACCCGTCCCGAGGCTCCTTTCCTTGCAAACCTCGCGATGCCCTTCGCATCCATCATGTCCAAGGAATATATGGACAAGCTGGAGGCCGAGGGCAACATGGCCGCGCTGAACAGCGAGCCTGTCGGCACCGGTCCCTACCAGTTCATCGCCTACCAGCCCGATGCCGTGATCCGCTACCAGTCAAACCCCGACTATTTCAAGGGTGTGCAGAAGATCGACGATCTGATCTTTGCGATCACCCCCGATCCGGCAGTCCGTCGCCAGCGTCTGGAAGCGGGCGAATGCCAGATCATGCCCTATCCGGCCCCTGCCGATATCGAGGCGCTGAAATCCAATGACAATCTGACCGTCATGGAACAGCCGGGCCTGAACGTTGCCTATCTGGCATACAATACGACGCAGGCACCTTTCGATAACCCCGAGGTGCGGACCGCGCTGAACATGGCCATGAACAAGCAGGCCATCGTGGATGCCGTGTTCCAGGGCACGGGCGTTGTTGCAAAGAACCCGCTGCCCCCGACCATGTGGAGCTATAACGACGCGGTCGAGGATAATGCCTACGATCCGGAAAAGGCCAAGCAGATGCTGGCGGATGCCGGCGTAGAGAACCTCGATATGGAAGTCTGGGCAATGCCGGTGCAGCGCCCCTACATGCCGAACGCGCGCCGCGTGGCCGAGCTGATCCAGTCGGATTTTGCACAGGTCGGTGTGAACGTCTCGATCGTGTCCTACGAGTGGGGTGAATACCTCAAACGCTCCACCGACCCGGAGCGCAAGGGGGCCGTTATTCTGGGCTGGACCGGGGATAATGGCGATCCGGACAACTTCCTTGCCGTTCTTCTGGGCTGTGCCGCAACCGGTGACGGTGGATCCAACCGCGCGCAATGGTGCAACGAGGATTTCGATGCGCTGATCCAGCAGGCCAAGGTCACGACCGATCAGGCAGAGCGTACGCGCCTGTACGAAGAGGCTCAGGTCATCTTCAAGGAGCAGAACCCCTGGGCGACGCTGGCACACTCCAACGTGTTCATGCCCATGTCGAAAGATGTGACGGGCTATGTTATGAACCCGCTTGGCCGCCACAGCTTTGAGGGCGTCGATATCGCCGAGTAATCGGCTAAGACGGACACCGGCGCGTCGGGAGGGAGAAATCCCTTCCGGCGCGCCTCTAACGTTTCGGGACTTCGATGATCAGATTTCTTTTGGGCAAGTTGGCCTATCTGATCCCGACCTTTATCGGGATTACTATCGTTGCCTTCGGGTTTGTCCGGCTGTTGCCGGGTGATCCGGTGCTGCTGATGGCCGGCGAGCGGGGGATCTCTCCCGAACGGCACGCGCAGCTTTCGGCACAACTCGGGTTCGACCGCCCCCTGGTGGTGCAATACCTCGACTTTATCGGAGGGCTGTTCCAGGGTGATTTCGGTACATCGCTGGCAACCCGCCGTCCTGTGCTGGGAGAGTTTCTGACGCTGTTCCCCGCCACGGTGGAACTGTCGGTTTGCGCCATCATTCTGGCCACGCTGATCGGCATTCCGCTGGGTATCTTTGCCGCGATCAAGCGGGGCAGTGCCTTTGATCAGGTTTCCATGGGCGCCGCCCTGGTGGGCTATTCCATGCCGATCTTCTGGTGGGGCCTGCTGCTGATCATCCTGTTCTCGGGAATTCTGGGCTGGACGCCGGTTTCCGGCCGGATCGACCTTTTGTATTTCTTCCGGAACGGTACGGGCTTCATGCTGATCGACTCTCTCATGTCGGGGCAGAAGGGGGCGTTCACCTCGGCGGTCAGCCACCTGATCCTGCCTTCCATCGTTCTGGCGACCATCCCCATGGCCGTTATTGCCCGCCAGTCGCGGTCTGCCATGCTGGAGGTGCTGTCCGAGGATTATGTCCGCACCGCCCGTGCCAAAGGCATGTCGGCCTGGCGCGTCGTCGGGGTCCACGCCCTGCGGAACGCGATGATCCCTGTCATCACAACCATCGGTCTGCAGATCGGTGTGATGATGGCGGGTGCCATCCTGACCGAAACGATCTTTTCCTGGCCCGGCGTGGGCAAATGGATGATCGATTCCATTTCCCGCCGTGATTACCCGTCGGTTCAGGGCGGTCTGTTGCTGATCGCAGCGGTCGTCATGATCGTGAACCTGATCGTCGATCTGCTGTACGGCATCATCAACCCGCGCATCCGGCATTCGTGAGGCTCGCATGACCACATCATCCGATACCCAATCCGAACGGGGCCGCGCGCTGCGGGAGTTCTGGTTCTATTTTTCCGAAAACCGCGGGGCCGTCATTGGCCTCGGCATTTTCGTCCTCTTGCTGCTGACTGCGGTTTTCGCGCCGCTGTTGGCGCCGCATGACCCGATCCAGCAGTATCGGGATTTCTTGCTGACGCCACCTTCGTGGCAGGAAGGCGGCAGTTCGCAGTTCCTGCTTGGCACCGATGCGGTGGGCCGTGATCTGCTGTCACGCCTGATTTTCGGTGCGCGTCAGTCGCTGATCATCGGTGCGGTCGTGGTGACCATTGCCGTGACCGGCGGGATTATCCTTGGCCTCGTGTCCGGATTCTTTGGCGGATGGGTCGATACCGTGATCATGCGTGTGATGGATGTGATCCTTGCCTTTCCGTCACTGCTTCTGGCGCTGGTGATGGTTGCCATCCTTGGGCCGGGTCTGATGAACGCGATGATCGCCATCGCGATCGTGCTGCAACCGCATTTCGCCCGTCTGACCCGCGCCGCCGTGATGGCGGAAAAGGAACGTGAATATGTCATGGCGGCCCGTGTTGCCGGGGCAGGGCGCATCCGTCTGATGGTCCGCACGATCCTGCCGAACTGTCTGGCACCGCTGATCGTGCAGGGAACCCTGTCGTTTTCATCGGCGGTTCTGGACGCAGCAGCGCTCGGCTTTCTGGGCATGGGGGCACAGCCGCCTTTGCCGGAATGGGGCACCATGCTGGCCGAGGCACGGGAATTCATTCTCAGCGCGTGGTGGGTCGTGACCTTCCCCGGTCTGGCCATCCTGATCACGGTCCTTGCGATCAACCTTGTCGGCGACGGTCTGCGTGATGCGCTTGACCCGAAACTGAAGCGGAGCTGAGCCATGGCCCTTCTGGAAATCCGAAACCTCAACGTCAGCTTCGACACATCCTCCGGCCCGTTTCACGCGGTCAAGGGGTTGGACCTGACCGTGCATGAACGCGAAGTGCTGGCAATCGTCGGTGAATCCGGTTCCGGCAAATCGGTGTCGATGCTGGCCGCAATGGGCCTCCTGCCCAAAAGCGCGAAGGTCACCGCCGATGTGCTGCAATTTCAGGGTCGTGATCTGCTGACCATGTCGGACAAGGAGCGTCGCTCCATCGTCGGGCGGGAGATCTCCATGATCTTCCAGGAACCGATCGCCTCGTTGAACCCGTGTTTCACCGTGGGCTACCAGATCGAGGAGGTGCTGCGCGCCCATCTGGGTCTGGGCCGGAATGAGCGGCGCAAGCGCGCGATCGAACTGTTCAGCGCTGTCGGCATTCCCGATCCTGAAAAACGCCTGTCCTCCTATCCGCACCAGATGTCGGGCGGGCAGTGCCAGCGGGTGATGATCGCCATTGCCATCGCGTGCAAACCCAGACTGCTGATCGCGGACGAACCGACAACGGCGCTGGATGTCACGATCCAGAAGCAGATCCTCGATCTGCTGATGACGTTGCAGGAAGATACCGGCATGGGGATGATCATGATCACCCATGATATGGGCGTCGTGGCCGAAACCGCCGACCGCGTCATCGTCAAATACAAGGGCCGGATGATGGAGCAGGCGGACGTCCTGACCCTGTTCGAGGCACCGTCGCATCCCTATACCAAGGCGTTGCTCTCGGCCTTGCCCGAACACGCCACGGGGGATCGTCTGTCCACGGTTTCCGATTTCCTTGATCCCGCCACATTGCAGGAGGGGCCGCTATGACCGCAGTTCTCGAGGCACGCCATATCGTTCGCGATTACCCCGTTGCGGGCGGTTTCCTTCGCAAGGACAGCGCCGTGCGGGCATTGAACGACGTCTCGTTCCGCGTGGAGCAAGGCAAGACGCTGGCCATCGTAGGCGAATCCGGCTGCGGAAAATCCACGCTGGCCCGTATTCTGACGCTGATCGATCCGGCCACGGCCGGAGAGCTGCTGATCGACGGGGAAGCCGTCAATCTGGCTGGAATGAACGCCGAATTGCGCCGCAAGGTCCAGATCGTGTTCCAGAATCCCTACGGCAGCCTGAACCCGCGCCAGAAGGTCGGCGACATGCTGATGGAGCCGCTGGTTCTGAACACGAAGGACAATGCCAAGCTCCGGCGTGAAAAGGCCATGGCCATGCTGACCCGCGTCGGCCTGATGCCCGAGCATTTCAACCGCTATCCCCACATGTTCTCGGGGGGGCAGCGGCAACGGCTGGCAATTGCGCGGGCATTGATGGTGAATCCGCGCCTGCTGGTGCTGGACGAACCTGTTTCGGCGCTGGATCTGTCGGTGCAGGCGCAGGTGCTGAACCTGCTGGCCGATCTTCAGGATGAATTCAACCTGACCTATGTGTTCATCAGCCACGACCTTTCGGTCGTCCGCTATATCGCGGATGAGGTGATGGTCATGTTCAAGGGTGAGGTTGTTGAATACGGCACCCGCGATGCGGTGTTCGATGCCCCCCAGCACGCCTATACGCAAAAGCTGTTCAGTGCGACGCCCGTCACGGATATCGAGGCGATCCGCGCCCGTGTGGCACGCCGACGCGCCGCAGGGATCGGCAGTGCCGCCTAGGCGGCTTGTCATGGCCCCCTCTCGGACATAGACACTTACCTATCTTGTCCGAGAGGTTCTGCCATGCGTCCTGCCAGTCTGCAGGTGATGACGGTGTATGCGACGCTGACGGCAATCATATTTGCCCTTGGCGCGTCCATTCCGACGCCGCTTTATCCTGTGTACCAGCGGGCCTTTGATCTGGCGCCGTTCCAGATCACGCTGATCTTCGCAATCTATATCGTGGCGCTTCTGTTCACCCTGCTGACGCTGGGGCGATTGTCGAACCATCTTGGGCGCAAGCCGGTGATCGCGGGGGCGCTGATGGGCAATCTTGCGGCGCTGGTGCTATTCCTGACATCCGAAAGCTACGAGAGCCTGTTGGTTGCCCGTTTCGTGCAGGGGATGGCCATGGGGGTGGCGGTGCCGACCTGTGGCGCAACCATCGTCGATTCCGATCACGAACGGGGGCCGGTTCTCAATTCGGTCGTGCCGTTCATCGGCATGTCGATCGGGGCGCTTTGTACTGCCAGTCTGGTGACATGGGCCCCTTTGCCCATGATGCTGCCCTACGCCTTCGTGGGGGCGCTGACTTTTCTGGCGCTGGTTGCCCTATGGGCGATGCCGGAGACGACGCCGCGCCATCCTGGGGCCTTGGCATCGCTGATTCCCAGCCTGGGGGTGCCGCACCATGCCCGCAGGCAGTTCTATCGCCTGATCCCTGCGGTCTTGTCGGGGTGGGCGCTGGCCGGGCTGTACATGTCGCTTATGCCGACCATTCTGCATAAGGCGCTGAACACCGATTCCGAATTCGTGACGGGTGTTCTGGTCTGCATGCTGATGGGCAGTGCCGGGGTCGCCGTGATGGTCGGCCGCAAACGGCCCGCCGCGCGGATGATGATTTTCGGGACAATGGGGCTGATTGCGGGCATTCCCCTGACGCTGGCAGGAGTGCAGGCAGGGTATGCGCCGCTGCTGTTTCTAGGCACGATTATCGCAGGCGCAGGGCAGGGGCTGGTCTTTTCTGCCATCATGCGGTTGCTGCTGCCGCTTGCCCAAGGGCACGAGCGTGCCGCGATGCTGTCCACATTCTTTGCGATCAGCTATTTCTGCTTTGCGGCACCGGCCGTGCTGGCAGGAATGGCGGTGCCGGTCATCGGGCTTCTGAATGTGGCCTATGTGTACGGGCTGGTGATTCTGGCCGCACTGGTCTGCGCCACGATCGGCCTGCTGCGGGTTCCGGCGCCACGCACCTGTTGACACCGGGTGTCCTGCCTGTATAAGCGCGCGATCCGGCGGTAGCGTCGGGTTTTTCATTGGTGTTGGTGGCCCCCGCAAGGGGATGACCTGTCGCCCCGCAAGGGGAAAGGACAACGCCCTTCATTGCAAGGAGATCAGCGGTGACCAAACGCACCTCTGCCAAGTACAAACTTGACCGCCGTATGGGCGAAAACATCTGGGGCCGTCCGAAGTCCCCGGTGAACAAGCGTGAATACGGCCCGGGCCAGCACGGCCAGCGTCGCAAGAACAAGCTGTCGGACTTCGGTATCCAGCTGCGCGCGAAACAAAAGCTCAAAGGCTACTATGGCGATCTGACGGAAAAGCAATTCCGCCGCATCTTCGCTGAAGCCGAGCGTGTAAAAGGCGACACCAGCGAAGCCCTCATCGGCCTTCTGGAGCGTCGTCTGGATACGATCGTTTACCGTGCGAAATTCGTACCGACCGTATTCGCTGCACGTCAGTTCGTGAACCACGGCCACGTTCTGGTCAACGGCAAGCGCGTGAACATCGGTTCGTACCGCGTTCGCGAAGGCGACGTTGTCGAGGTCAAGCAATCCTCCAAGCAACTGGCTATCGTTCTTGAAGCTGTTGCTCTGGCCGAGCGCGATGTTCCTGACTACATCGAGGTTGACCACTCCAAGATGACGGCAACCTTCACGCGCACTCCGGGCCTGTCCGATGTGCCGTATGCTGTTGTCATGGAACCGAATCTGGTCGTCGAATTCTACGCTCAGAACTGATCCTGCGTTCAGGTTTTGTATTGGAAGCCGCTGCGGATCTCCGCGGCGGCTTTTTTAATGTGCGGCCTTAGGGTCGCAGCCATGCGGTAGTGGGACTGCCATCCGTGATTTCTTCTGGCAACGGGGGCGGGGCACCGCTAGAACCCGAGGACCAGAGGACAGGATCATGACCGACGCCATCGTACCCCAACCCGGAATTCTTGACATTGCCCTTTACGAGGGTGGCAAAAGTCATGTGGCCGGGGTGACAAATGCGCTGAAGCTTTCATCGAATGAAAACCCCGCGGGGCCTTCGGAAAAGGCGAAAGAAGCCTTTTTGCGCAGCGTTCACACCCTTCACCGATATCCCGGAACCGACCACGCTTCCTTGCGTCAGGCCATTGCCGAGGTGCACGGGCTGGATGCGGGCCGCGTGATCTGCGGTGTGGGTTCGGATGAAATCATTACCTTCCTGTGTCAGGCCTATGCCGGACCGGGGGATGAGGTTCTGTTCACCGAGCATGGCTTTCTGATGTACCGCATTTCGGCCTTGGCGGTTGGCGCCACGCCGGTCGAGGTGTCTGAGCGGGAACGGACGGCAGATGTCGATGCCCTGCTGGCGGCCTGCACCGAAAAGACCAGGCTGGTTTTCATCGCCAATCCGAACAATCCGACAGGCACGATGATTTCGGGCGCCGAAGTGGCGCGTCTTGCGGCCAATCTGCCCCCCCAGGCCATTCTGGTGCTGGATGGTGCCTATGCGGAATATGTTCAGGGGTTCGACGCCGGGTTGAATCTGGTCGAGGCGCGGTCGAATGTGGTGATGACCCGGACCTTCTCCAAAATCTACGGCCTGGGCGGTTTGCGCGTGGGGTGGGGCTATGGCCCGAAGGCGATCATCGATGTGCTGAACCGCATCCGCGGCCCGTTCAACCTGTCCACCACCCAACAGGAGGTGGCCGAGGCTGCCGTGCGCGATCAGGAGTGGGTGCAGAAATGCCGGCAGGAAAATGCGCGCTGGCGCGTGTGGCTGGCCGAGGCGCTTGCCGAAATCGGGGTGCCTTCCGATACCTCGATGGCCAATTTCATTCTGGCGCGTTTTGCCGATGCCGATGAGGCTGCTGCCTGTGATACTTTCCTGCAAAGCCAGGGGCTGATCGTGCGCCGCGTCACCAGCTACAAGCTTCCGCACTGCCTGCGCATCACCATCGGGGATGAGGCGTCGAGCCGTCGCGTTGCCCATGCCATCGCCCAGTTCAAGGGCCTGCGTTGATGGTCTATGAGCGCGTGGCCCTTATCGGGCTGGGGCTGATCGCATCATCGATGGGCCATGCGATCCGGGCGGCAGGCCTGGCGCAGGAGGTTCGTGGCTTCGATATTGATGCCTCCGTGCGGGAAGAGGCGCGGGATGTCGGCTTCTGTACAGAGGTATGCGACACACTGGCCGAGGCTGTGTCAGGCGCCGATCTGGTGGTTCTGGCGGTTCCGGTAGGGGCTATGGCCGCCGTTGCCGCTGAAATGGCCCCGCATCTGGCTGCGGGCGCAACGGTTACGGATACAGGATCGGTCAAGCAGGCAGTCATCGCTGCCGTCGGCCCGCATCTGCCCGAAGGTGTGCATTTCATTCCGGGCCACCCTTTGGCCGGGACGGAATATTCCGGCCCCAGATCCGGCTTTGCCACGCTGTTCCGGAACCGCTGGTGCCTGTTGATCGATGACGGTGTGGACCCTGCCGCCCTGCAGCGCCTTCGCACGTTGTGGGAAGGGATGGGCGCCAATGTCGATGCCATGGATGCCGCGCATCATGATGTGGTCATGGCAGTTGTTTCCCACACACCGCACCTGATTGCCTATACCATGGTCGGCGTGGCCGAGCATGTGCGCCGCGTTTCGGACAGCGAAATCATCAAGTATTCCGCATCGGGGTTCCGCGATTTCACACGGATCGCCTCCAGTGATCCGACGATGTGGCGCGATGTGTTCCTTACGAACAAGGATGCGGTACTGGATATCCTCGGCCGGTTTTCCGAAGAACTATTCGCCCTTCAGCGGGCAATCAGGACCGAAGACGGGCCACTGCTGCACGATTATTTCACACGGACGCGTGCCATCCGGCGCAGTATCGTAGAGGCAAAGCAGGACACCGCAGCGCCTGACTTTGGCCGGTCCGGCGGCGAGGCGCGGTAACTTATGCGATGTGTGGTGTTCTGGGCCACGCTTTGCATTCTGACGGCACCCGCTTGGGCCGATGCGCCTGAACCCTCCAGCCGTCCGGAACCGCGGCCGCAGATTGCCATTCCTGAAGGGGGCGCTGCAAAAGCAGGCTCTGCCGTCAAGCCACCCGCGCGCGGTGGCGGCCTTTGCGGTGTGGCGGGGCTGGTGGGCGAACGGATCGCGCCGGTGCATGCATCGGTGGCCGGGTGCGGCATTTCGGACCCGATACAGCTGCGTGCTGTTTCAGGTGTGCAGCTTTCCAGTTCGGCAACGGTAGATTGCTCGGTCGCGGTTGCGTTGAACACATGGGTGACACAGGTGCTGCAGCCCCTGTTTTCCGGCAGTGTCCGCCAGATGGATATTGCCGGTGCCTATGAATGCCGGGGCCGGAACCGGGTGGCCGGTGCCAAAATCAGCGAACATGGCAAGGGGCGGGCAATCGACATTCGCGGCCTGCGTTTTGCTGACGGTGGTCAGATCACCGTCGCGCAGGATTGGAACCGGGGTCCGTTGGGGCGTCTGATGGCCCGCAGCTACGAACAGGGCTGCGGGATTTTCGGGACGACCCTTGGCCCCGGGTCCGACGGCTACCATGAGGATCACATGCATTTCGACATGCCCTCGAACCGCCGCACCCCTTATTGCCGTTAGCGTTCGGTCAGTTTCAACTCGATCCGGCGGTTCTGTGCCCGTGCCTCTGCTGTTTCCCCCTCGGCCACGGGTCTGTATTGCCCGAAACCGGTGGGGGCCAGCCGGTTCGGCGGAAAGCCCAGACTGTCCTGCATGTAACGTACTACCGATAGGGCGCGCGCCTGACTCAGCTCCCAGTTGTCGCGGAACTGCCCGTTACCGGACAGGGGAATGTCATCCGTGTGCCCGTCCACGCGCAGGATCCAGTCCAGATCATCGGGGATCTGATCCGAGATATCGCGCAGGGTAACGGCCACATCCGCAATCTGGCGACGCCCCTCGTCCGACAGGTCCGCCGAGCCGATATTGAACAGCACCTCGGATGAGAAGACGAATCGGTCCCCTACGATCCGGACACCATCCCGATCGGCCAGAATCTGGCGCAGCTTGCCGAAGAATTCGGACCGGTAGCGCTCAAGCTGCTCTGCCTCCGAGGACAGGCGGCGGCGTTCGGCCTCTTCCAGTTCGGCGCGTTTGCGCTGTTCTTCTGCTGCCCGGGCCAGGGCCACGTTCAGCTGGTTGCCCAGATCGTCGATCTTCGCCTCTTGGGTGCTGCCGGCGGTCTCGGTCAGGTTCAGGGCCTGTTGCAATGCCGAAAGCTGTGCGCGAAGGGCTGCAACTTGCTGGTTCAGGACCGCGGTCTGCCGCTCGGCCGCGGTGGATTTGCTGCGCTCTGCTGCCAGCGCCCGTTCTGCCGTGACAAGCAGGTCCGCGTGTTCGTCCGCCGTTTGCGCCGCATCTGTTTCAGCCGCAGCCAGAAGGGTCAGCGTTTCTTCGGCGCGTCTGCGCTGTTCCTCAAGGTTCAGGCTCATCGCCGTCAGTTCGGCTTCGGAGTCGCGCAGACGATCATGCAGGGCCTGTGCTGCGGCGCTGTCCACGATTTTCTGTTGTTCGGCCTCGGTCAGGGCGGTCTGCGCTGCGGCAACGCTGGCCTCGCTCTGTTCGGCGCGGGCGCGCAGATCGGCAACCATCGCCTCGATCGCTTCGCGGCGGGCGGCATCAAGGCGTGCCTGTTCGGCACTTGCATCGATTTCGGAACGGGCGGCCGCAAGGGCAAGGTTCAGCGCCTCTGTCTGCGACAGGGCCTGATCGCGGGCTGCCGTCAGATCATCGGTCCGGGCCTGAAGCTGCTGACGCGATGCGATCAGAGAGGCGACCTGCTCTTCGAAGCTGGCGACCTTCTGCGTGGATTCGTCCAGCTGTGCGGTCAGGGTCGCGGCGAGTTCCGCCTGCCTGTCCCGCGCCTTGGTGGCAGCTCCCAGCGCCTTTTGCAGATCCTCGGAGCGGGCCTGTTCCATGCCGAGGTTGTTGGACAACGTTGCGACCTCATCGCTCAACCTGTCCAGCTCCGACCCCTGGCTGGAGATGGTATCCCGCAGGACGGACTGGATCACCAGAAAGATCGTCAGCACGAACATCAGGACCAGCAGCAGCGCCGTCATGGCATCGACGAAGCCGGGCCAGATCTGCGATTCGCGCGGGCGGCGACGCGACAGCGCCATCAGATTTCCCCTTTGGCAGCCAGACGGAGCGTATCGGTCAGCTGTGCCAGATCGCTGCGCAGCTCTGCGATGCTTTCCTGCCGGCCCACGGACATATCCTCCATCATCCGCAGCAGATGCGTATCGATGGAACGCAGCCGCGCGCGATATTCCGCATCGGCATGGGGCGCATCCTTGGCCGCAGAGATTTCCATGGCATCGGCCATACGGGCCTGGCCTTCGGCGATGCGGGCAAGGGCGGCGGTTTGCTGGTCGGCCATATGGGTATGCGCGCTATCCTGCGCCTCCATCCGTTTCAACAGCCCGCCAATGGCTTCGGTCAGCTGGATGGAACGGTCATCGCTGGCGCGGCGTCCTGCTTCGGATTGCGCGAACAACTCCTGTATCTCGTCCATCTGCGCGCTCATCTGGTCCAGCACGCCGGCCACGCTGGCATCTTCGCCATCCGCAAAACCAAGGCGGGTGATCGAGGACAGCCATTCTTCCAGCTCCTGATGGAACCGTGTCTGGGAGTGGGAGGCAAAAAGGGCAAGAAGGCCCACGGCCAAAGAACCGGCCAGCCCCAGAAGCGAGGAGGAGAACGCCGTTCCCATGCCGCCAAGCTGGTTTTGCAGGCCGGTCATCAACTGACCCAGAACATCGGCGCCATTGGTTGGTGCCCCATCCGTCGGGGCCAGACTGCGAATCGTTTCCACAAGTGCAGGAACCGTTGTCGCCAGTCCGTAGAATGTCCCCAGAAGACCCAGAAAGATCAGCAGACTGCCCAGATAATGGCTGATCTCACGGGATTCATCCAGACGAGAGCCTACGGAATCGAGGATAGACCGCGACGAGCTGGCCGAGATGCGGCTGCTGGCCGAACGCGATTGCAGCAAGGTGGCCAGCGGCAGCAGCATTGCAGGCGGTTCGGCCTGTACCCCTTTGCGCTGCACGAATGCCTCGATCCACGTGATGGACTGCATCAACCGCACCACGCTGGCAAAACAGGTACCCACCCCGATCACGAAAACCAGCGTGATGAATCCGTTCAACCACTTCTTGGCCAGAAACAACGGCAGAAGATGCGGAGCGGTCAGGGCTGCGCCCAGAACCACCAGCAGGGTAATGACAGCCATAACCAAAAGCTGGCGCAACGGTTGGGTGAATACTTTGCCGGGACGGATGATCGGGCCGGGGCGGAGGGCAGTAAGGGATTTTTCCACGGGAAGGGGGCCTGTTCTCTCGGTTATTCGGGTTCACGATAGGCATGGTGCGACGATCTGCCAACCATCAAGAAAGCCGTTGGCGCACTCGGTGCGCCAGATCATGCAAATCGGCATCTGGAATGCCCAGATTGTCCAGATGTGCGACGGTTGCGAACAGGTAATCGCGATTCGGGCCACGGGTGCCTGTGGCATGGGCAATCGCATCGGCCTGCTGTTCGATGGGCATCCGGCAATATTGGGGATGTGCGGGGGAAATCACATAGGTCACGGCCATTACCTGCGGGTCGGTCAATGGAACCTGTATTTCCACATAGGCGTCGGAAATAAGCTCCCGTTCGCGCAGCGCGGCCAGGGCGGCAGCCTCTTGCCCCTTGGCCACCAGAAACGCCACGCCCCGGCAGAACGCGTCCGGGGCATGATCCAGTGCCAGCACCAACCCGGGATGTTCCCGCGTTCCGCGATAATGCCAAGAGGCCATGCAGAAACTGCGTTGCCACCCGTCCAGCCGTGCAGTCACCTGCCGCTCCACCTCGAAGCAGGGGGCCCATATCAGCGAGCCATAGCCGAAGACCCACATCCGTTCTGTCATCTGCTGGCCCTTCCATCCCGTCGGGGGTATGCATTCGGGCTATCGTTGCGAGGGAGCAATTTCAATGCGGGTTCTGATCCGGATCATCGTCGTTTTGGCCGTGCTGTTCTGTGGCTACTGGTTTGCCGGTGCCCATCTATTCGAGCGCGGGGTGCAGCGGTGGCTGACTGCCCAGCAGCAGGAGGGGCGGGTGGCCGAGGCGCAGGACCTGACGGTCAGCGGTTTCCCGACAGAATTCCGGGGAAGCGCCGGTCAGGTGGCCATCCTTGATCCGGACAGCGGGTATGGCTGGCAGGCAAACGGTCCGACTGTGGCGATGCCCAGCTGGTGGCCGCTGCAGGTGAACGTGGCCTTGCCCGAAAAGCAGGTGATCGAAACGCCGACGGGCCAGATCGACCTTAGTGCAGAAGACATGACGGGGCGCATCGATCTGGGCTTCGATCTGGCACCCCGGCACCTTCTGGCACAAAGCGGACCGCTGCGGGCCGAGATGGCCGCAGGTGCGCTGACTGCGGACTCCCTGCGATATGAAAGCGATGGCGGCAATGGCCGCCTGCACCATGTGACCATGAACGGCACCGGCATGGGGTTGAATGTGGCCCCGTTGGACCTGACAGGCGGCACACTGGATGTGGATGCCGATGTGACGCTGGCAGAGCAGCTGGATGACCTGCCGGATGCCGTTGGCGTGGGCATAGATACGATTCTGCTGCGCGAGGCCCGGCTGCAGTTTGACGGTTTTGCGGTCAAGGCTTCGGGCACGGTTGTTTCCGACGGTCGCGGGTTTGCTGCGGGGGATGTTACGCTGCAACTGACAGGATGGGCCGCCGCCCTAGAGGTCGCGCGGAATGCGGGCCTGATCGAGGCGCATCAGGCCGACACGCTGGAGGGTGGACTGCGCCTGATGTCCGGTGGTGGGGATACGGTAGAGCTGCCCCTGACCCTGTCGGGTGGTGTGGTACGATTTGGCCCCTTCCCGCTGGGGGCGGCACCTCGCATGCGTTGAGGCTTTGGGCCCATATGTCCGGGGTAGGAAGCCATGGTGGCCATATGCCGGACGAGAGCAGATACCGGACGCGATCAGCACGACGGCTAATATAAAAAGGCCCCCGAGCGGGGGCCTTTTCTTTTCCTTATTCGGCGGTCAGCAGGGGCGGGCGCTGATTGGCGATGCGGCCCTTCAGCTCCTCGATCTCCAGCTCGATCTTATCGTCCTTGACAACAACCCGCACGACGCCGCCCTTGGTCAGCCTGCCGAACAGAAGTTCTTCGGCCAGCGGCTTTTTGACGTGTTCCTGAATGACACGGCCAAGAGGGCGCGCCCCCATCCGGTCATCATAGCCCTTGTCACCCAGCCATTGGGCCGCCTCGGGCGACAGTTCGATATGGACGTTGCGATCGATAAGCTGCGCCTCAAGCTGCAGGACGAACTTCTCCACCACCTGCAGGATCGTATCCTTGGGCAGGGGAGCGAACGAGATGATCGCATCCAGACGGTTCCGGAATTCCGGCGTGAAAATCCGTTCGATGGCAGCGGTATCCTCGCCCTCACGCTTGTCACGGCCAAAGCCGATTGCCGCCTTCTGCATGTCCGACGCGCCTGCGTTGGAGGTCATGATCAGGATCACGTTACGAAAATCCACCTGACGACCGTTGTGGTCGGTCAGCTTGCCGTGGTCCATCACCTGCAACAGGATGTTGTACACATCGGGGTGTGCCTTTTCCATTTCGTCCAGCAGCAGAACGCAATGTGGATGCTGGTCCACGCCATCCGTCAACATGCCGCCCTGATCGAAGCCGACATAGCCCGGAGGGGCACCGATCAGCCGCGATACCGCATGCTTCTCCATGTATTCCGACATGTCGAAGCGCAGAAGCTCCACGCCTAGGGTGCTGGCAAGCTGTTTGGCCACCTCTGTCTTGCCCACACCGGTCGGGCCGGCGAACAGATAGTTGCCGATCGGCTTTTCCGGTTCCCGCAGGCCGGCACGGGCCAGCTTGATGGCAGACGACAGGGCCGTGATCGCATTGTCCTGACCGAAAACCACACGCTTCAGCGACGGCTCCAGATCGCGCAGCACCTCGGCATCGTCCTTGGAGACGTTTTTCGGCGGGATCCGGGCAATCTTCGCCACGACCGTTTCGATTTCCTTCACGCCAATGGTTTTGCGGCGTTTGGATTCGGCCACCAGATGCTGGGCAGCACCGGCTTCATCGATCACGTCGATCGCCGAATCCGGCAGTTTGCGATCATTGATATACCGCGATGCCAGTTCGACGGCCGTCTTGATGGCGTCATTGGTATAGCGGATATCGTGGTGGCCTTCGAAATGCGGCTTCAGACCCATCAGGATCTTGATGGCATCCGGCAGCGACGGCTCGTTCACATCGATCTTCTGGAACCGGCGGGCAAGGGCGCGGTCCTTTTCGAAATGCTGACGGAACTCCTTGTAGGTTGTGGAGCCCATGGTCCGCAGCTTGCCCCCGGCCAGGGCCGGTTTCAGCAGGTTGGAGGCATCCATAGCACCGCCGGATGTGGCACCCGCACCGATCACCGTGTGGATTTCATCAATGAACAGTACCGCGTTCGGATGATCTTCCATTTCCTTGACGACGGCCTTCAGGCGTTCCTCGAAATCACCGCGGTAACGGGTTCCGGCCAGAAGCGCCCCCATGTCGAGGGAATAGATGGTTGCCGGCGCAAGGATATCTGGAACCTGACCATTGATGATCTTCCAGGCAAGGCCCTCGGCAATCGCGGTTTTGCCCACACCGGGATCACCCACCAGCAGCGGGTTGTTCTTGCGGCGGCGGCACAGAACCTGGATGCAGCGTTCCACTTCGGCATCGCGGCCGATCAGCGGATCCACGTCCCCCTTGCGGGCCTTTACGTTCAGATCTACGCAGTATTTCGACAGTGCGGATTCCTTTGATTCGCCAGCTTCGGCCTTTGGCGTCTCGTGGTGGTCATCATCCGAGCCCGAAAGATCGCGTTGTTCGCCATAGGCCGGATCCTTGGCCACGCCATGTGCAATGAAGTTCACGGCGTCATAGCGGGTCATGTCCTGCTCTTGCAGGAAGTAGGCGGCATTCGATTCGCGCTCGGCAAAGATCGCGACCAGCACGTTCGCGCCCGTCACCTCGGTCCGTCCCGAGGATTGCACATGGATCGCCGCGCGCTGGATCACGCGCTGGAATGCAGCGGTCGGTACCGCTTCGGAGCCTTCGACCGTGGTGACCAAGGTCGACAGATCGTCATCGATGAATTCGACCAGCGTCTTGCGCAGTTCTTCCGTATCGACGGAGCATGCCTTCATGACGCGCGATGCGTCCGGTTCATCCAGCAGCGCCAGAAGCAGATGTTCCAGCGTTGCCAGTTCATGGCGGCGGGCATTCGCAAGCGCCAAGGCGCCATGGATGGCTTGTTCGAGGGTGTTTGAGAACGATGGCACGGTGTGCTGCTCCTGTCTTGCGGGTCGGACACGCTGGGGGCGCATACGACCGTTGCCTCACCTTATAGAAGATCGGAACTTTGTCCCGCGCTTCAAGTGCGAATCCGACAGCGTGAACATTTCGCGTGTTTCTGCGACAAAATGTGAACGCCTGTTGCAACCCGGCTTAGAAATTGTCCTTCCGTGCGCGGAGTTCGGCGAAAACCTCGGCATCGGGCGCATCGGGCAATCCGACGGCGGCCTTCAACGCGGGCAATCCGGCGCGCAGGAACGGGTTGGTGGCCAATTCTTCGGCAAGGGTGGAGGGAACGGTGGGGCGGCTCTCACGGCGTGCCTTATCGGTTTCCTCGATACGCGAGATAAGCGCTTCGTTTTCCGGTTCAAGGGTCAGCGCAAAGCGGAGGTTCGATTGTGTGTATTCATGCCCCGATGCCACCCTGGTTTCATGCGGCAGGGCCGACAGGCGTGTCAGGCTGTTCCACATCTGGGTCGGCGTCCCCTCGAACAGGCGCCCGCAGCCCCCGGCCATCAGGCTGTCGCCGGTAAAGACGTAACCGGCATCGGGCATATGGAACGCGATATGGCCGACGGTATGGCCGGGCACGTCGATCACGCGTACAGGCGTGTGGCAGACCTCGAACACATCGCCATCGGCCACGGCCAGATCCAGTGCCGGCAGGCGCAATTCATCGGCAGCCGCGCCGATCACCTTTGCCCCGGTTGCCGCCTGCAGCTTCGGAAGCCCGTCGATATGGTCGTTGTGGTGATGGGTCAGCAGGATATGCGACAGCGCCCATTCCCGTGCCGACAGCACCGCGATGATGGGGTTAGCCTCTGGCACATCGATGCAAACCGTTTCCTTGGTTTCGGTATTGCGGACGAGGAAAGCATAGTTGTCGCGAAGGCAGGGAATGGTGATCAATTCTAGGGGCATGGCTTTTCTCTCCGGCTGAACCTAAGCTTCAACGACAATATGTGACATAATGATCCCGGTGAAATGTATCTAGACGTTCTGGACCTGCGAAATTTCTACTACCGCACGCAATTGGGGCGTGTGGCGCAGCGTGCCATCCGGGACAAGGTCGTGGAGATATGGCCCGAGGCCAAGGGGCAGACCGTTGCTGGCTTCGGCTTTGCCGTGCCGCTGCTGCGCCCCTATCTGGCCGAGGCGCGGCGGGTCATCGGGCTGATGCCGGGGCCGCAGGGCGTGATGCCATGGCCCGCCGGCATGGAGAACGTATCCGTTCTGACCGAAGAGGGGGCCTGGCCGCTGGAAACCGGAATGGTGGACAAGCTCGTGGTCCTGCACGGGTTGGAGCCGTCGGACAATCAGGCCGACGTACTGGACGAATGCTGGCGTGTGCTGGGGCCGGGGGGAAGGGCGCTGTTCATCGTGCCGAACCGTTCGGGGTTATGGGCACGGACCGAACGCACGCCCTTCGGGTTCGGCCGCCCCTATTCGGCGAACCAGCTGGAAGCGCAACTGCGCCGCCATTCCTTCGTGCCGGAGCGGGCAGTGCCCGCCCTGTTTGCCCCGCCGTCCCATCGCCGGTTCTGGTTGCGCACATCCGGCATCATCGAGAGTGCGGGGCGCAGGCTTGCCCCTTGGTTTGCGGGGGGCGTCGTGATCGTGGAAGTGTCAAAGCAGGTCTATGCGCCGCGCAAGCCCGGCCTCAAGGCAGCGGTCCGTCGACCGCTGCGCGCGCTGGAAGGGGCGACCCAGCCCGCAGCCCTGCCAAGCCCCCGATATTGCCGGAACCTGCGGTGAGACATATTGCCGCGATAGAGGTTTTGTCGGGAAAGATGCAGCCATAATTGCGCGTTAACTGCGGCTTCACAGTTGCGGCAATGGATTTGCTCTGCTAAACGAACGCCGAATTGATATACATAACTATTGTATAAATGAACGGCCGCCATGGCATCGTTTTTGTGCGACATGGCCAAGCATCGAAAGGGTTGAAGTGTCTGAACCAGCCTCGATTTCCTCCGGTATCGCAGTGCGCTACGCGACAGCCGTGTTCGAACTGGCCAAGGACGCATCCGCGATCCCTGCGCTTGAATCCGACATTGACGCGCTTGAGGGCGCGCTGGAAAGCAGTGCCGACCTGCGCAACCTGCTGACCTCGCCCGTCTATACACGGGCAGAGCAGGAAGCCGGTATCGCGGGTGTGGCAAAGGCGATGGGCCTGACGGACCTGACGGCGCATACCCTGCGCATCATGGCCCAGAAGCGGCGCCTGTTCGCATTGCCGCGTGTGATCGCACGGCTGCGTCTGATGATTTCCGAGGATCGTGGCGAAGTTCTGGCCGAGGTAACCTCGGCCACGCCGCTGACCCCTGCACAGGCAACCCGTCTGGCGGAAACGCTGAAGGCGAAGGCCGGCAAGCAAGTAATACTGAAAACCGCTGTCGATGAAACACTCATCGGCGGTCTCGTTGTAAAGCTCGGCTCGACCATGATCGATACCTCGATCCGCTCGAAGCTCGCGTCTCTCCAGAATACCATGAAAGAGGTTGGATAATGGCAATCCAGGCTGCTGAGATCTCTGCGATCCTTAAAGAGCAGATCAAGAACTTTGGCCAGGATGCCGAAGTTGCGGAAGTTGGCCGCGTATTGTCGGTCGGCGACGGGATTGCCCGTGTGCACGGACTGGACGCGATCCAAGCCGGCGAAATGGTCGAATTCCCCGGCGGCGTGCGCGGCATGGCGCTGAACCTCGAGATCGACAACGTCGGTGTCGTGATCTTCGGTGATGACCGTGGCATCAAAGAGGGCGATACCGTCAAGCGCACGAAATCCATCGTGGACGTGCCGGTCGGGAACGCGCTTCTGGGCCGTGTGGTCGATGCGCTCGGCAACCCGCTGGACGGCAAGGGTCCGATCGAGACAACCGAGCGTCGTGTTGCCGACGTGAAGGCGCCGGGCATCATTCCGCGTAAGGGTGTGCACGAGCCGATGGCAACGGGTATCAAATCCGTTGATGCGATGATCCCCGTTGGCCGCGGCCAACGCGAACTGATCATCGGTGACCGTCAGACAGGCAAGACCGCGATCGCGCTCGACACGATCCTGAACCAGAAATCCTACAACGAAGCCGCTGGCGACGATGAAGGCAAGAAGCTGTATTGCGTCTATGTCGCGATCGGCCAGAAGCGTTCGACCGTTGCCCAGCTGGTGAAAAAGCTGGAAGAAACCGGCGCCATGGCCTATTCGATGGTCATCGCTGCGACGGCTTCGGATCCTGCGCCGATGCAATACCTTGCGCCCTATGCCGCAACGGCAATGGCAGAATTCTTCCGCGATAACGGCCGCCATGCGCTGATCGTCTATGATGATCTGTCGAAGCAGGCTGTTGCATACCGTCAGATGTCGCTGTTGCTGCGCCGTCCGCCGGGCCGTGAAGCCTATCCGGGAGACGTTTTCTACCTTCACTCCCGCCTGCTGGAGCGTTCGGCCAAGCTGAACGAGGATTTCGGTTCGGGCTCCCTTACGGCGCTGCCGATCATCGAAACCCAGGGCGGTGACGTTTCGGCGTTCATTCCGACCAACGTGATCTCGATCACCGATGGTCAGATCTTCCTTGAGACGGAGCTGTTCTATCAGGGCATCCGTCCGGCGGTGAACACCGGCCTGTCCGTGTCGCGTGTGGGTTCGTCCGCACAGACCGATGCGATGAAGTCGGTTGCAGGCTCGATGAAGTTGGAGCTGGCGCAGTACCGTGAAATGGCTGCCTTCGCGCAGTTCGGTTCGGACCTTGATGCGGCAACGCAGCAGCTTCTGAACCGCGGTGCCCGCCTGACCGAGCTGATGAAGCAACCGCAGTACTCGCCGCTGACAAACGCGGAAATCGTCTGCGTCATCTTCGCGGGGATCAAGGGCTATCTCGACAAGGTGGCCGTCAAGGATGTCACTCGTTTCGAGGCCGGTCTGCTCGCATTCCTGCGCAGCGACAAGAAGGACCTTCTTGCCGACATCACCAACAACGACCGCAAGGTCAAGGGTGAGCTGGAAGAGAAGATCCGCGCCGCGCTTGACGTTTTCGCCAAAGACTTCGCCTGAGGGCGGGGCAGGGAGGTAACATATGCCCAGCCTTAAGGACCTGAAAAACCGGATCGGAAGCGTGAAGAACACGCGGAAGATCACGAAGGCGATGCAGATGGTCGCTGCCGCAAAACTGCGCCGCGCGCAGGATGCGGCGGAGGCTGCACGCCCCTATGCAGAGCGGATGAACTCGGTCATGGCCGGGCTTGCGACATCCGTTCAGGGGTCGGCAGACGCACCGCGCCTTTTGTCCGGCACAGGCCGCGATGCGGTGCATCTGTTGGTGGTGATGACGGCGGAACGCGGCCTTTGCGGCGGGTTCAACAGCTCTATCGTCCGGCGCGCACGCATCCGGGCACAGGAGCTGCTGGCCCAAGGCAAGACTGTGAAAATTCTGACGGTCGGCAAGAAGGGCCGCGAACAACTGCGTCGTGATTACGAGCAGAACTTCGTGGGTCATGTCGATCTGTCTTCGGTCAAGAAGCTGGGATATACCAACGCGCAGACCATCGCGCGTGAGGTTCTTTCGCGCTTTGACGACGGCGAGTTCGATGTGGCGACGCTGTTCTATTCGCGTTTCGTTTCGGTCATCAACCAGGTCCCGACCACACAGCAGATCATTCCTGCGGTGTTCGAGGCCCCCGAGGCCGGTACAGAGCGGAACGATTACGATTACGAACCGTCAGAGGAAGGCATTCTTGCCGACCTGTTGCCGCGTGGAGTTGCGACGCAGATCTTTGCCGCGCTTCTGGAAAATGCCGCGTCCGAACAGGGCGCACGGATGAGTGCTATGGACAACGCGACCCGCAACGCGGGCGAGATGATCAACGACCTGACGATCGAATACAACCGGACGCGTCAGGCCGCGATCACCAAAGAGCTTATCGAAATCATCTCGGGCGCCGAGGCGCTCTGATCCCGAACGGAGATACGACATGGCACAAACAGCAAAAGGCAAGGTGACCCAAGTCATCGGCGCCGTCGTGGACGTGCAGTTCGAGGGCGAAATGCCCGCGATCCTCAACGCGCTGACCACGGACAACAACGGCAAGAAGCTGGTGATGGAAACAGCACAGCATCTTGGCGAGAACACCGTTCGGGCGATTGCCATGGATTCGACCGAAGGTCTGGTCCGCGGCGCGATTGTTCACGACATGGGCGCACCGATCACCGTACCGGTCGGGGATGCTACCCTGGGCCGCATCCTCAACGTCATCGGTGAGCCGATCGACGAAGCCGGCCCGGTTGACGCGGTTGAAACGCGTTCGATCCACCAGCCCGCTCCGACGTTCGAGCAGCAATCCACGTCCTCCGAAGTGCTGGTCACCGGCATCAAGGTCATCGACCTGCTGGCACCCTATGCCAAGGGCGGTAAAATCGGTCTGTTCGGTGGCGCCGGTGTGGGCAAGACGGTTCTGATCATGGAACTGATCAACAACATCGCCAAAGTGCACTCGGGCTATTCCGTATTTGCGGGTGTCGGGGAGCGGACCCGTGAAGGGAACGATCTGTACCACGAGATGATTGAATCCGGCGTTATCAAGCCTGACAATCTGGCAGAATCCAAGGTTGCTCTGGTGTACGGCCAGATGAACGAGCCTCCGGGTGCCCGCGCACGTATCGCGCTGACCGGTCTGACGCTGGCCGAGCAGTTCCGTGACACCTCGGGTTCGGACGTTCTGTTCTTCGTCGACAACATCTTCCGCTTTACCCAGGCCGGTTCCGAGGTTTCAGCGCTGTTGGGCAGGATCCCGTCAGCCGTGGGCTATCAGCCGACGCTGGCAACCGACATGGGGCAGCTGCAAGAGCGTATTACCTCGACGAAGAAGGGGTCGATCACCTCCGTTCAGGCGATCTACGTTCCTGCCGATGACTTGACCGACCCTGCGCCTGCCACGTCCTTTGCCCACCTTGATGCAACGACCACGCTGTCGCGCGCCATCTCCGAGCTTGGGATCTATCCTGCGGTCGATCCGCTGGATTCGACCTCGCGCCTGATGGATCCGACCATCGTTGGCGAAGAGCACTATCAGGTTGCACGTGACGTTCAGGGTATCCTGCAACGCTACAAATCGCTTCAGGACATCATCGCGATTCTGGGCATGGACGAATTGTCGGAAGAAGACAAACTGACCGTGACCCGTGCGCGCAAGATCCAGCGCTTCCTGTCGCAGCCGTTCGACGTTGCGAAGATCTTTACCGGCGCCGACGGTAAGCAGGTTGCCTTGGCTGACACGATCTCGTCGTTCAAGGCTGTTGTTGCCGGTGAATACGACCACTTGCCGGAAGCCGCATTCTACATGGTTGGCGGCATCAATGAGGTGAAGGCCAAGGCCGAGCGTCTCGCGAAATCAGCAGCGTAAGGGGGTATCATGGCCGATACCCTCCAATTTGATCTTGTGACCCCGGAACGGAAGCTTGCTTCCGTTCCTGCAACCGAGGTTCAGATCCCGGGGACCGAGGGTGACATGACGGTGATGGCGGGGCATATGCCCCTGGTCACCAGCCTGCGGCCCGGCATTCTGAGGGTTGTCGGACCGACAGGTCATCTGAACTTTGCGGTAACAGGCGGCTTTGCCGAAACGGCAGGTCCGTCGCTTTCGGTTCTGGCCGAATATGCGATCCCGGTAGAAGATACGACCAAGACCATCTTCGACGAGCTGGTTGCCGAAGCAGAAAGCCTTGCAGAAGTAGCACTTCCCGAAGATCGGGCCGCTGCCGACAAGAAGGTCAATGACATGATTGCGCTTCGGGCTGCAGCCGGTCACTAATCTTGCGATAAATCAGTTAAATAGGCCCCGGATTTGTTCTGGGGCCTTTTTAATGCCAAAGCGCATGTTATACCTTTGTAACACCTCTAAAAATGCGCATCTGGAATGATATACATACGCTCTGCCTCATCGATCGCTATTGCTCAGGGAACAAAGGTCCTTTTCTCCGACTTTGCTGATGGTGGTGACATGTGGACGGGGAATGGCCCACGAGAACGGCGCCATGCCATTGTGTTCGATGACCAGTTTCGCGAACCACCTTCGATGATGGTTTCAATCTCTATGTGGGATATGGGCCCGGATACGCCTGCGCGCGGCGATATCATGGCGGAAAATGTTACCAAACGGGGCTTCGATCTGGTGTTCCGCACGTGGTCCGACACGCGTGTTGCGCGTATCCGCGCCGATTGGACTGCCATCGGCGCGGTTGTTTCTGATGACGATTGGGACGTCGAATAACCTTAGCGGTTATACAGCCCCTCATATATCGGAACCAGGGTATCCGTTTCGAACAGGGATGATACCGAGGTGCCGTTCCAGGTGTTCAGGATGGCCTGCGCGAACATCGGTGCGGTCGGCACGATACGGATATTGGAGCAATCCTTCACGGCCTGTGTCGGTTCGATGGAATCGGTGATGACCAGCGATTTCATGACCGATTTCGAAACACGCTCTACCGCAGGACCAGAAAGTACACCGTGGGTGATATAGGCGTGAACCTCGGTCGCACCGTTTTCCATCAGCACTTCGGCAGCCTTGCAAAGCGTGCCGGCCGTATCGCAGATATCGTCCACGATGATACAGGTCTTGCCTGCGACATCACCGATCACCGTCATCTCGGCGATTTCGCCAGCTTTCTCGCGGCGCTTGTCCACGATGGCCAGGGGCGCATTGATGCGTTTTGCGATCTCACGCGCGCGGGCAACGCCGCCGACATCCGGCGAGATGATCATGACGTCCGACATCTGGTTGCGGAACGTATGCTCGATATCCAGCGCGAAAACCGGCGCGGAATACAGATTGTCGACCGGAATATCGAAGAACCCCTGAATCTGGGCGGCGTGCAGGTCCAGTGTCAGGATGCGATCGATCCCTGCCTCAACCAGCAGGTTTGCCACCAGCTTCGCGGAAATCGGCGTGCGCGCCTTTGACCGGCGATCCTGCCGGGCATAGCCGAAATAGGGGATCACGGCCGTAACACGGTCCGCAGAAGAGCGGCGGAGCGCGTCGGCGATGATCAGCAGCTCCATCAGGTTGTCATTGGCAGGGTTCGATGTGGGCTGGATAATGAACATATCCTCCCCACGTACGTTTTCATAAACCTCGACGAAGATTTCCTGATCGTTGAACCGTTCGACCCGCGCATCGACAAGGCTGACAGCCGAGCCGCGATGCACCGACATTCGGCGTGCGATCGATTTTGCGAGAGGCAGGTTTGCGTTACCGGCAATCAGTTTAGGCTCGGTCATGGCGGGCATGGGCTATCCTTGGCAGCGGAATCGACATGCACCGCATAGCACCCCGAGCCTCCGGCGCAAACGCCGGAAGCCCATATCGTGACGATTTCGTAAAATCTATCCGTGAATGAGGCCCAGAAACCTGTTCACATCCGCGTCGGTTGTATTCCATGAGGTGACCAGCCGCGCCCCGAGTGCCGTTTCATGCGGGTAATAGGCAGCACCCGCCGCGCGGGCACGGGTGTGGCCAGCCTCCGGGAATTCGGCAAAGACCATATTGGCTTCGGTCGGGTGCATCACGCGGCCCCCCGGAATCTGTGCAATCCCTGCGGACAGGCGCGCGGCGGCCGCATTTGCCTGCCTGGCAAGACGCAGCCACAAATCCCCCTCCAGATAGGCCTCCATTTGCGCGGAAAGGTAGCGATGCTTGGAAAACAGATGGGCAGAGCGTTTGCGCCGCAATTCGAATTCCTTGGCGCGGGCGGGGTCGAACAGGATCACGGCCTCTACACCCATCAACCCGTTCTTGGTGCCGCCAAAGGACAGGATGTCGATCCCCGCCTTCCACGTCATCTCGGCCGGCGTCGCACCCGTGGTGACCAGCGCATTCGCGAAACGGGCGCCGTCCAGATGCGTACCCAGCCCTGCGGCCTTGGCGGGGCCGGTCAACGCCGCAATCTGGTCCGGCGTGTAGACGGTGCCCAGTTCGGTAGTATTGGTCAGCGTCAACGCCGAAGGTTGGGCGTTGTGCACCGATGCCGGCACAAGGCGCTGCAGCATGTCCGCAAGAGCGGCGGGGTCCATCCGCCCATCGGCCCCTTGGACCTGCAGCAGTTTGCCCCCGTTCATGAACGCCTCTGGTGCGTTGCATTCGTCAACCTGTACATGGGCGGTCGTATGGCAGAATGCGGCACCCCATGGCGGGCACAGCATGGCCAGGGACAGGGAGTTCGCCGCCGTGCCCGTGGCCACCAGATAGACGGCCGCCCCCGGTGCCTCGAACACCTCGCGCAGGCGGGCGCGGACGCCGTCCATGATGGTGTCATGGCCATAGGGCATCTGCGGGCCGTCATTGGCGCGTGCAAGCGCCTCCAGCACCTCGGCAGGAACGGGTGAGGCATTATCGGAAGCAAAGTACATGTTACGGCGTCTCCTCGATCAGATAGTCTTCCCAGTCTTCTTCGGGCACCTTGAATTCGGGCACCGTCCACCCCTGGACCGATGCGCCCGCATCATGGATCGACTGGCGATCCCCCGTCAGAAGATAGTGCCAGTCGGGCAACGGCTTGTCTTCGTGCAGGCGGCGGTAGGCGCAGGTCCTTGGCAGCCAGTAGGCAATCTCGGGCAGCTTTTGCGGTGTCAGCTGAACACAGTCGGGCACATAATCGCGCCGTGTTTCGTATTTTGAACAGAAGCAGGTTTCACCGTCCAGCAGCTTGCAGGCAAGACGTGTAAAGGCGACCTCGTTCGTATCCTCGAACTCGATCTTGTTCAGGCAGCATTTCCCGCAGCCATCACATAGCGCCTCCCATTCCTTGGGCGTCATACTGTTCAGGGGAACGGTTTCCCAGAAGCGGTCACGCATCATCGGCTCCAGACGGGTTGGGGGCAGGGATCAAACGGCGGCAAGGATGGAACGGGCGCGGGTGCAGTCGGCATCCATCTGGTCAATCAAAGCAGGCAGGCCATCGAATTTCAACTCGGGGCGCAGATATTCGATCAAGGCCACCGATAGATGCTGCCCGTAAAGATTGCCGCTGAAATCGAACAGAAAGGTTTCCAGATTGGGAACCTCTCCATCGAACATGGGCCGGATACCCAGGCTTGCAGCCCCGCCGTAGGTTCCCTTGTCGGGGCCGGTCAGCACGTCCACCTGGGCGGCATATACGCCGAACTTCGGTAGGTGCAGGCTGTCCAGCATCATGTTGGCTGTGGGATAGCCAAGTTCACGGCCGCGTTTTTCACCGTGCAACACTTCCCCTTCAATCCGGTGCCAATGGCCCAGCATGGC
Organism: Falsirhodobacter sp. alg1; assembly: GCF_000739715.2. Lineage (GTDB taxonomy): Bacteria > Pseudomonadota > Alphaproteobacteria > Rhodobacterales > Rhodobacteraceae > Falsirhodobacter. The sequence continues at coordinate 808,943 of NZ_BBJC02000001.1, forward strand.
AGCCGCATGCCGCGGGTCGCCCTCGCTCAATGCCCTGCGGATCGCGGTAGAGGAGATGTTGTCCCCATCCAGATCCACCAGATCGGCCACCGTCACCTCGAACCCGAGATTTCGGCCCAGATCCGTCAGAAGTCCGGCATCGCCGGTGCGGTTATGTCCGAAACGGAAATCACGGCCCACCACGACATGACGGATTCCCAGCCCTTCGGCCAGAACGCGGCGGGCAAAATCCTCGGCTCCGAGCCCTGCAAGTGCGGCGTCAAAAGGCAGTTCATACAGATGGTCCACGCCCATTTTTGCTAGGCGGTTCGCACGCGCTTCGGCATTCATCAGGCGGAAGGGGGCTGTCGCAGGCTTGAAATACTGGCGGGGATGCGGCTCGAACGTCACAAGGCCCAAGGGGGCATCCCTTCGGGCAAGGTCGATCACGGCACGATGGCCCAGATGCAGCCCGTCAAAATTGCCCATGGCGACCGATGCGCCGCGCGCCGTGGCGGGCAGGTCAGTCCAATGCCGGTAGATCTTCATCGCGCGTGCGCCCCTTGCCTTGGGATGCCCCCCTATCGCGCAGGGGGGCACAGGTTGCAAGGCTCAGCGCAGATTGCCGATCGCATAGGTCGGATTCAGCGACTGTTCGATCAGCCAGCGGTCCAGCAGGTCAGCATCCGGATTCGCGGTGTCATCGCCGAAATGTGACGCCGCCAGACCGGAGGTGATGAACAGGGAAGCGATCCCTTCGTTCACGCCACCCTGCACGTCGGTAAGAATTCCATCCCCGATGCACAGCGTTTCATCATTGCCGATGGAGGCGTCCAGTGCCGCCAGACGGTGGCGTGCCAGCGCATAGATCGGATTGTGCGGCTTGCCGAAATACAGGCTGGTGCCGCCCATCCGGTCATAGGCCTGCGCGATGGCTCCGGCGCAGAATTCGCGCCTGTCACCGATATCCACCTCGATGTCGGGGTTGGCACACAGCAGCTTCAGCCCGCGGGCATGGGCCTCGGCCAGAATTTCGCTGTAATCGTCAGGGGTCTCGGACATCTCGTCGAACAGGCCGGTGCAGACGATACCTTCGGCCTGATCCAGCGGCACGCGGGTGATCGGTTCGACCCTGGCTGCCAGATCGGCCAGATCGCCCGTCAGCTCCTCGAAGAACGTGGCGTCTTTGGAGGCGCCGATGTGGTACACGCGACGGCCGACCGCGCCGTTCAGCATAGCGAACTGTGCGGCATCGCCCGACGTGACAATATCGTCCCATGCATCCCGTGGCACACCCAGCGGTGCCAGTTGGGCCACAACGCCCGAGGCCGGGCGAGGGGAGTTGGTGACAAGGATCACACGTCCACCCTTGGCGCGATAGGCCTGCAGGGCGGCGACAGCCTCGGGAAAGGCCGCAAGGCCGTTGTGCACGCAACCCCAGATATCGCAGAGCAACGCGCGGTACTGGGGCAGTTCTGCCAGTGAATTGACGATCCGGGCCATCAGATTGCCAATGCCGGAATGATCTGTTTCTTGCGGCTCATGACGCCGGGCAGCACCACGGTATCGCCGGTGACGGTAACGCCAAAGCTCTTTTCGGCAATGGTTTTGACCAGATCGTTCGGGACCAGCAGGATTGCCTCTTCCCTGACGATATCGATGATGAACAGCAGAACCTGATGGGCGCCGTCCGCGGCGGCCACGGCGGGCATCGCATCGACCAAAGCCTGCTTGCGGGCCAGAAGCGGTGCGGGGCTGGTGGTTTCCAGAACCGAGACCCGCAGCGCCGTTTCGCCGACGGTGTATTCCTTGCTGTCCATCTTCAGCAGTTCCTTGTCGGAAAATGCCGAGACATCGGATTTGGCGGCGAACATCTCATCGGCATAGGCAGCCATATCGATTCGCAGTTCGCGAGCCAGATCTTCGGCCACGGCCCGGTCGTGGGGGGTTGTGGTCGGGCTGCGGAAGGCCAGCGTGTCCGACAGGATGCAGGACAGGATCAGCCCCTTGATATGGCGGGGCGCGCGTTCCGTTGCGGCCCCCATCAGATCGAACATCAGCGTGGCGGTGCAGGCCAGCGGGCGAATGGTAATATCGATCGGCGTCCTGGTTTTCAGCCCGCCCACCAGCATGTGGTGGTCGATAATCGACAGGATATTCGCGTCGTTGATATTGTCGGGCAGTTCTGCCGGATTGTTGGTATCGACGATGATGACCTCGTCATCCGCCTCCAGCGAGGTCAGAAGCTCGGGTTTCGGCTGTTCCCAGTGGTTCAGGACAAACAGCGCCTCGGTGTTCGGCTCACCCAGAACATAGGGCTTGGCGGGCTGGCCGCGCATTTCTGACTGGTACCATGCCCAGATAATGGCCGATGCGGTGCAGTCGGTATCGGGCGATTTGTGGCCGAAAACCTTGATCATCTTTGTATTCCCCAAGCGTATATGGTTGTCGCGGTTATAGGGCGCGGCCCGCCCCTTGTCACGCGACGCCTGACAATTGCCATGCCTTGTTCTGGGGATCGTTATGCAGGGCGCATATATCCGGTGCATGACGGTCGGCGGCTAAATACGCAAAAGGCCGACCCTGTGTCGGGGCCGGCCTTTCAGGTTCGGGGCCGATCAGTCCAGCCGGGATATCGTGAAGCCCTCACGTTCTAGCAGGGCCAGTACGCCCTGATCTCCCGAGAGGTGCAGGGCCCCGAAGGCGGCCACGACGGGGCCATCCTTGCAGGCATTCTCGATCACCGGAATCCATGCCTTGTTCCGGTCGATCAGGAGGGTCTTTTCGGTTTTCGCGAATTCGGCATGCACGTCTGCCGTGGTCTGTCCGGGCAGGGCGGGCGTGCTTTGCTGCATGAACTCCCATATCAGGCGGGGTTCGGAATTGAAATAACTGTCGGCCAAGGTGATGGCGGCATCATCGGCCTGCTTTTCCATCGGCAGGGACATCCGGACGGATGTGACCTGCTCCTGCTCGGGCAGATCCGCCGAGATATCCAGCGCGGTCTGCCATGGTTCCAATGCGCGGATCGGGACATGCCGTTCGGTTGCGATATCCATGAGCCGCTGGTCCAGGCCAGCGGTCTGTTCCTTGCCCATCGAACAGGGCGGCATCCCCAGAAGCATGGCGACATACCAGGGGCGATAACGGTTTGCGAGCCGTGGGGGAATGCCCCGTGCTGCCATCGCCGCCCGGAACTGCGCGCGTTCGCTGGGGGTCAGCCGTTCGGGCAGTGTCGGCCCGTCGCTGACCAGCAGCGAAGAGGGGTCGTCCATGAAGTGCTTTTCAAGGGCGGCCTGTTCCTTGGGGCCGGCCTCGACCAGAAGCGTGCTGGCGTTGTCCATCATGGGGGCGACCCTTGCGGCCAGTGCGTCCATGCGCGGATCATCAAGATGATAGGTGCCCATCAGGACGACATCTTCATCCCCGCGGGTGGCGCGGAACAGAAGGCCACGGGCGTGGGGGTGGGAATCTGCCTGCTGGCGCAACGCATGACGTTCCGAGGCGGACATCGCATTGATCAGGTTGTGTCCGCTGCACTGGGCGACAACGGGACTTGCAAACAGCACGAACAGGGCGGTCAGAGTGCGTATCATGGGGGTAACCCTTGCATGGGAAATTTCATCCGCCAAGAGAATAAAATTTAGAATTTGCCCCGTTGACAGAGTTGTGTGCTCTGCATACCTCTGCTGCTGTTGGCACTCCCGGTGGGTGAGTGCCAAAAGTTTTTAACCGGAAACCTGAGGGAGTGTTCTCAGATGGCATTCAAACCGCTGCATGACCGTGTTCTGGTCCGTCGCATCGAAGGCGAAGAAAAAACCAAGGGTGGCCTGATCATCCCGGATACCGCCAAGGAAAAGCCCGCAGAAGGCGAAATCGTTTCCGTGGGTGAAGGTGCACGCAAGGATTCTGGCGAGTTGATCGCACCGACCGTCAAGGCTGGTGACCGTATCCTGTTCGGCAAATGGTCGGGCACCGAGGTTACGCTGGACGGCAAAGAGCTGCTCATCATGAAGGAAAGCGACATCCTCGGGATCATTTCCTGAACCGTCGCCTTTTCTGAAACGCAATTAGACTGATTAGGAGCAATCCAATGGCCAAGGACGTCAAGTTCGACACCGATGCCCGCGACCGCATGCTGCGCGGCGTAAACATCCTCGCAGATGCTGTCAAAGTAACGCTCGGCCCCAAAGGCCGGAACGTCGTGATCGAGAAATCTTTCGGCGCACCGCGTATCACCAAGGACGGTGTATCGGTTGCCAAGGAGATCGAACTCTCCGACCGTTTCGAGAACATGGGCGCACAGATGGTGAAGGAAGTCGCTTCCCGCACCAATGACGAGGCCGGCGACGGTACAACCACCGCCACAGTTCTGGCACAAGCCATCATCAAGGACGGCCTGAAGGCTGTTGCTGCTGGCATGAACCCGATGGATCTGAAGCGCGGGATCGACCTTGCAACGGCAAAAGTCGTAGCAGCGATCAAGGCGGCAGCCCGTCCGGTGAACGACACGGCAGAAGTTGCCCAGGTCGGTACCATCTCGGCGAACGGCGAAGCTGAAATCGGCCGCCAGATCGCGGATGCGATGCAGAAGGTCGGCAACGAGGGTGTTATCACCGTCGAAGAGAACAAGGGTCTGGAAACAGAAACCGAAGTTGTCGAAGGCATGCAGTTCGACCGCGGCTACCTCTCGCCCTACTTCGTCACCAATCCCGACAAGATGATTGCCGAGATGGAAGACGCGCTGATCCTGCTGCACGAGAAAAAACTCTCGTCGCTGCAGCCGATGGTTCCTTTGCTGGAGTCGGTCATCCAGTCGCAGAAGCCGCTGATCATCATCTCCGAAGATGTTGAAGGCGAAGCGCTTGCAACGCTGGTTGTGAACAAACTGCGCGGTGGCCTGAAAATCGCGGCTGTCAAGGCACCGGGCTTCGGTGACCGTCGCAAGGCAATGCTGCAGGATCTTGCAATCCTGACGGGCGGCCAGGTGATTTCGGAAGATCTGGGCATGAAGCTGGAGAATGTCACGATCGACATGCTCGGTTCGGCCAAGAAAGTCTCGATCACCAAAGACACCACGACGATCGTCGACGGTGCTGGCGACAAGGCTGAGATCTCGGCACGCGTTGCACAGATCCGTACGCAGATCGAAGAAACAACTTCGGACTACGACAAAGAGAAACTGCAAGAGCGTGTGGCCAAACTGGCTGGCGGCGTTGCAGTGATCCGCGTCGGCGGCATGACCGAAGTCGAAGTGAAAGAGCGCAAGGACCGCGTTGATGACGCACTGAACGCAACCCGCGCTGCTGTTCAAGAAGGCGTTGTCGTCGGTGGTGGCGTTGCGCTGATCCAGGCTGGCAAGTCGCTGGAAGGCGTCGCAGGTGCCAACTCCGACCAGAACGCGGGTATCGCCATCGTGCGCCGCGCACTGGAAGCACCGCTGCGCCAGATCGCGCAGAACGCCGGTGTTGACGGTTCGGTCGTTGCGGGCAAGATCCGTGAATCGAACGACCTGAAGTTCGGCTTCAACGCACAGACCGAAGAATATGGCGACATGTTCTCGTTCGGCGTGATCGATCCGGCCAAGGTTGTCCGGACTGCGCTGGAAGATGCGGCTTCGGTTGCTTCGCTGCTGATCACCACCGAGGCGATGATCGCCGACAAGCCCGAGCCGAAAGCTCCGGCCGGCGGTGGCATGCCCGACATGGGCGGCATGGGCGGCATGATGTAATCAGCCGTTTCCATACGGAAACAGGGGGCGTCCTTCGGGGCGCCCTTTTTCATTTTGCGCGAGTTTCCGCGCATGCGGGTTGACAGGGAAATGCAGAGCTTGCCCGCAGGTCGCTACAGCAAGTAGCACTTTTCCCAACGGCAACAAAATACGGACGTGAAGATGCGGCGCATCGCCCTTGGCCTGATCGTTATGCTGACCCTTGCGGCTTGTGGTGGGCCAAGCGAAGTTTCGCGGCGCGCCACGCCCGACATTCAGGTGCCAGCCGGACGGGCCGAAGTGGCGCAGATGGTCGACAAATATGCCGACCTCTACGGGGTGCCCCGCAGTCTGGCGCATCGTGTGGTAAAGCGCGAAAGCACCTATAACCCGGCAGCCCGCAATGGTACTTATTATGGCCTGATGCAGATCGCACCGCCGACCGCCCGCACGATGGGGTTCAAGGGGGATGCAGGCCAGCTGCTGGATGCCGATACCAACCTGCGGTACGCAATGAAATATCTGCGCGGGGCGTGGCTGGTTTCCAACGGCAGTGAGGATCGTGCCGTGCAGTGGTACAGCCAAGGTTATTATTACGAGGCCAAACGTCAGGGGCTGCTGGTCGAGACGGGCCTGCGCTCCTGATACCCGTCATCCCGATTTCTGTATTGGCAGGAGGCTTTGCGGCCCTGTGCCTCATGTCCGGCAATCCAACGGTTATTGCCGCCAGCGTCCTAGTGGCAATGGCGGGGATGATGGCGTTGACCGTGATGGTACGGCACAAACGGGGCAGGGCGGCGACACTGGGTGTGATTCTGCGGCGGTGCCGCTGGCCAACGGTCCTGGGGGCGGCGGGGTTGGCGGTGGCCATGCACGCAGGCATGATCGCTTTGGCCCAGCATTCCGTCGCGCAGATCCTGCCCTCGGTGATCATGGGCGCAGGGATATTTTATTGCGTTGCAGAATATACCTTGGGAAACAGGCGGGGATTGCGCTCGCTGCTGGCGCTGATTCCGGGTGGTATTGGCACGGTACTGATCGGCATCGCGCCCTTGGCGGTTATCGCAGGGGCCGGGGCGGCGGCGCATATGCTGTTCATCCGCCGAGGGGATCCTGCCGAGGCATTGGCCGCCCAAAGCGTGATTGCCGCCCTTATCTCGACCCCCGCATTTTTCGGCAGCGATCCGTTGCGTGGTCAGGCCCAGCTGCTGGCACTGACAGCAGCTGGATGTTTTTCATTCGGGATATGGGGGCTTCACCGTGCCGCGTATCGGGGGGTGCTGCTTCTGGCCGGGCTGACCGGGCTGGCGGGGATATGGGGCGCGTATTCCGAACCGCAGGCATTGATGGCGGTCATTCTATCTGTTGCCGGCGTTGCAGGGCTTCAACGGATGATCGGCTCCAGCGGATCATAGATCATTCCACTTCCCCATGCCGCCTGTGCAAGGCTGTCGGGTTTCACCCGGAGGGTTGCCATTTCGTCTTGGGTAACCCAACGCCGGGCGGTGACAATGCCCTCGGGATCCTGCCAGTCGGCGGTGATGTTGCCACTGGTGATATGGCAGCGGAAATAGATATCCACCTGATGGAATGTACCGTCGGGGTCGTGGAATTCATTGACCAGAACAGGGTCATCGACCGAGATGGTCAGCCCCGTTTCCTCGTACACTTCACGAATAAGATTGGCAGGTAGGGAGGAGTGTTTTTCAACTCCGCCACCCGGGGCTGTCCATAGATCCGACTGCCCCTCGGGCCAGGCATTGACCAGCAACAAACGGTTCTGCGCATCAAGGATCAATGCGCGGACCGCAAGGCGCGGGCTGTTCATGCCAGCGGTGGTTCGGGGGCCACGTTCGGCATGACAGGTTTCTTGTCCGATTTGCCTTCCAGCGCGTCCAGCCGGGCGGCAAGCGCCTCGTTCTCTTCGCGGGCCTTCAGTGCCATCGCGCGGACGACATCGAATTCTTCGCGGGTAACCAGATCGCGATCGGCCAGCCAGCGATCCACCATCCCGCGGAATGCGGTGTCGGCTTCGGTTTTTGCACCCTGGGCAACGCCCATGGCATTCGTCATCAGTTGCGACATGTCGTCAAAGAACTTGTTGCGGGCGGTCATGGATGTCTCCTCACGCGGGTTCACATACCATATGGCGCTGTGCGGGCGGCTTGACAAGGCTGCCCCCGATCCAGAGAAGCGAGGAAAATCGCCGAGGTTCCATGTCGTATATCCCGTTTCCGGACGTCTCGCCCGAGATATTCACACTGACCTTGGGCAGTTTCTCATTCTCGCTGCGCTGGTATGCGCTGGCCTATATCACGGGGCTGCTGCTTGGGTGGTGGCTGGTGCTGCGGTTGATCCGCCGGACAGAGCTTTGGCCCGCCGGCACTCCGCCCATGCAGGCAGAGCAGGTGGAGCGGTTGCTGACGTGGGTCATTCTTGGCGTTGTGCTGGGGGGGCGGCTCGGGTTCGTGCTGTTCTATGAGCCGGCCTATTATTTCGCCAATCCCCAGTTGATCCCTGCGGTGTGGGAGGGCGGGATGTCGTTCCACGGCGGGCTGTTGGGGGTGATCACCGCCTCGTGGATTTTCTGCACACGTGAGGGAATTCCGCGGTTGTCGGCAGCGGATCTTATTTGTGCGGCAACCCCGCCGGGGCTGCTGTTCGGACGGCTGGCCAATTTCGTGAACGCCGAGCTTTGGGGCCGGCCAACCGATCTGCCGTGGGGCGTTGCCTTTCCGGGAGAGGCTGCGCAGGCCTGTGCAACGGCTGTCGATGTCTGCGCGCGCCATCCCTCCCAGCTATATGAGGCGGCACTGGAAGGCGTGCTGCTGTTTGCCCTGATCTGGGGGCTGATCCTGTGGCGCGGGTGGTTGAAGTGCCCGGGTGCGATCTGCGGGGTGATGCTGTCCGGCTATGGTGTGGCCCGGTTCATGGTGGAATTCGTGCGCCAGCCCGATGCGCAATTCGTCTCTGCCGGTAATCCTTTGGGACTGGCCTGGCAGATCGGCGGGTGGGGGCTGACACAGGGGCAGGCGCTGTCGCTGCCGATGATTGCGATCGGTCTGTTCCTGATCCTGCGGGCGCGGCGCATCGCATGACGCCGCTGGCCCGCCATCTGGCGCGCCGCATCGCGCAAACCGGACCGCTGACGCTTGCCGAATTCATGGCGGAATGCCTCCTGCACCCCGAGCACGGCTATTACACCACCCGTCCGCCCTTCGGCACGGCAGGGGATTTCATCACTGCCCCCGAAATCAGCCAGATGTTCGGAGAGATGGTGGGCCTGTGCCTAGCGCAGCACTGGCTTGATTCCGGCGGCGGGGCATTCACACTTGCCGAATTGGGGCCGGGGCGTGGAACGCTGATGGCCGATATTCTGCGCGCCACCCGTAATGTGCCGGGATTCCACGATGCCGCCGATGTGGTACTGGTTGAGGCCAGCCCCCGCCTGCGCGCCGAGCAGGCAGATCGTGTTCCCACCGCCCGCCACGTCGAGGGCGTGGATGCATTGCCTGACGGGCGGTTATGGCTGGTGGCGAACGAGTTTTTCGACGCACTGCCGATCCGCCAGTTCCAGCGGGACGGGTCCGGCTGGCGTGAACGCATGGTCGGGCTGGAGGGGGAGAGGCTGTCTTTTGGCCTGTCACCGCGTGTCGATATGCCGGAACTGGTCGCCGCCGAGGCGGACACGATCGAGATATGTCCGCAGGCGCCCGCGATCATGCAGGCAATCGCGTCCCGCGTGGCAAAGGGCGGGATGGCCCTGATCCTGGATTATGGCGGGTGGGGGACTGCGGGGGATACCTTTCAGGCCATGGCGAAACATGAATTCACCGATCCTCTGGAGGCGCCCGGATTGGCGGATCTGACGGCACATGTGGATTTCCGGGCTTTGGCTGCTGCTGCGGCCCCCTGTGCGGTGGGCTATACGACGCAAGGGCGCTTTCTGACGGCGCTTGGCATCGGTGCACGGGCCGAACGGCTGGCAGGCGGTCTGACAGGCGCGGCACGGGAAAACCATCTGCTTGCATTTCGGCGGTTGACCGAAGCCGACCAGATGGGCGAACTGTTCAAAGTGCTTGGGCTGACAGGTCCGTTTTCCCACCCACCAGCGGGGTTCACATGATGTTGGAAATCATCACCACACCGTCGCTAGACGGGATTGCGCATGGATTTTTCACGCGTAAGGGGGGGGCGTCTTCGGGCATTTTCCAAGGGCTGAATTGCGGGCGGGCCAGCTCCGATCAGGCGGGGGCCGTCGCGATCAATCGCGGGCGGGTGGCCGAGGCGATGGGCGTGGATCTGCCGCAGCTTGTTCAGGTCAATCAGGTGCATTCGGCGGATGTTGCCAGGGTTGATGGCCCGCTTGAAGCAGCGCCGGATGCCGATGCCATGGTTACGGCTGTGCCGGGGCTGGCATTGGGTATTCTGACAGCCGATTGCCAGCCGGTATTGCTGGCGGACCGGCAGGCCGGCGTGATCGGTGCTGCACATGCCGGGTGGAAAGGGGCCATCTCCGGCGTTCTGGAGGCGACCGTGCAGGCGATGCGCGATCTGGGAGCACAGGATATCACGGCCGTTATCGGGCCATGCATCAGCCAGCGTGCCTATGAAGTCGGGCCGGAGATGCTGGAGACCTTCATGGCCGAGGATCAGGACTATAGCCGGTTCTTTGCGCAGGGGCAGGGAGACAGGCTGCTGTTCGATCTGCCGTCCTTCGGCCTGTCATGTCTGCGGGCTGCGGGGGTCCAGGCGGAATGGACGGGGCATTGCACCTATTCGGATGCGGACCGGTTCTATTCCTATCGCCGGACCACCCATGCGGGCGAGGCGGATTATGGCCGCCTTATTTCTGCAATCCGGCTTTAGCAAGGCGCTGCTCCAGCACCTCGAAGGGAACGCCCGGTTCATCCTTGGCACCACGGATGACGAGGCTTGTCTTGACGCTGGCCACATTCGTGGCCGAGGTCAGGCTTTGGGTCAGGAATGTCTGGAAAGTAGACAGATCGGGTGCCACGCATTTCAGGATGAAATCGATCTCGCCGTTCAGCATGTGGCACTCACGGACCAGCGGCAAGCTGCGACAATGCTCCTCGAATGCCGAAAGGTCGCGTTCGGCCTGGCTATGCAGACGGACCATCGCGAAAACCTGCACTTCGAAGCCCAATTCACGCGGATTCACATCGGCATGATAGCCGCAGATATATCCCGCCTCTTCCAGCGCCCGCACGCGGCGCAGGCAGGGCGGCGCAGAGATTCCGACCCGGCGCGCCAGTTCCACATTGGTCATACGCCCGTCGGCCTGTAGTTCAGCCAGAATCTGGCGATCAATGGGATCAAGTTTCGCTACGGCCATCTGCCACTCCGTTCTTTTGACGCGACATTACATATGCGCGCCGGATCACGCAATATTATGTCGCGGAAAAATGGCGGAGGTTTGCCACCTCTTTCGGTGGCGGGCGTGTGGCCCTATATCTGGCGCGGAATATTGGGAAAGGGTGCATGATGGCCGAAACACGGCACAGCAAGGTTCTGATCATCGGCTCGGGGCCGGCGGGATATACGGCGGCCGTTTATGCGGCACGCGCGATGTTGAAGCCTGTTCTGGTGCAGGGTCTACAGCCCGGCGGGCAGTTGACGATCACGACCGAGGTCGAGAACTGGCCCGGCGATACGCAGGTTCAGGGTCCGGATCTGATGGTGCGGATGGAAGAGCATGCGCGGGAAATGGGGGCGGAAATCGTCTCCGACTACATCTCGTCTCTGGACCTGTCGCAGCGTCCCTTCAAGGCACATGCGGATAGCGGCATCACATTTACCGCCGATGCAGTGATCCTTGCGACGGGGGCACAGGCCAAATGGCTGGGGCTGCCATCGGAAGAGAAGTTCATGGGCTTTGGTGTTTCCGCCTGTGCCACATGCGACGGTTTCTTCTATCGCAACAAGGAAGTTGTTGTGGTGGGGGGCGGCAATACGGCCGTGGAGGAAGCGCTGTTCCTGACAAATTTTGCAAGCAAGGTCACGCTGGTCCATCGCCGCGATACCCTGCGGGCAGAGCGCATCCTGCAGGAACGCCTGTTCGCGCACCCGAAGGTGGCGTTGCAATGGCATAGCGCGGTCGAAGAGGTTCTGGGCACCGAAACCCCGCCAGGTGTTACGGGGGTGCGGGTGCGCGATGTGCGCGACGGCACCGAAAGCGTGATTCCCTGCGACGGCTTTTTTGTGGCCATCGGTCACAGCCCGGCGTCCGAACTGGTCAAGGACCAGCTGGAACTGCATGCGGATGGCTATGTGAAGGTCGAGGCAGGCAGCACACGCACATCCATTCCGGGGGTCTTTGCTGCGGGCGATCTGACGGATCATATCTACCGTCAGGCAATCACCAGCGCGGGAATGGGGTGCATGGCAGCCCTTGATGCCGAACGTTACCTTGCAGGCATCGAGGAAGTGCTGGACGATCAGGATACCGCGCGCGATTAAGCGCGCGGCCCCGCGGTGTTAATGGACGCTGACAGGGGCAAGGTCGTTTTGCAGCGCCAGCTCGAACGCCATGCCCTTGTCGCGGACCAGCGCCAGCTGTTCGCCCGAGGCACTATGAAGCGCATAAAGCGTTTTCAGGCCTTCGGCTTGCTCTTGCACTTCCATTGGCAGATCGGCAACCGCAACGGCGCGGACATAGGCCATGCGATCTGTGGTTTGCGTGGTGGTTTGCATCCTTGATCTCCTTTGGTTAGCGGGCGGAACGTATTGCGATGGTCTGGATCACCGTATCCGGCAGGGTGCGGCGCAGATCGATGTGCAGCAATCCATGGTCAAGATCGGCACCTGCCACCTCGACCCCTTCGGCCAGCACGAAATTGCGCTGGAAGGCACGACCGGCGATGCCGCGATGCAGGAAAACCCGCTCTCCGTTGTCGTCGGCCTGACGGCCCCGGATGACCAGCTGGCGATCCTCGACCGTGATGGACAGGTCCTCGTCGCGGAACCCTGCTACGGCAAGCGAGATGCGGTAAACATTCTCGGCCACCGCCTCGATGTTGAAGGGCGGATACCCTTCGGAAGATTTCGACGTACGCTCCACCAGCCGTTCAAGCTGCTCGAAGCCCAGAAGGTGGGGGTGTGCCCCGAAGCTTAGTTTCGTCATGTGCTTGCCCTTGCTTGAAGCGACAAATCGTGTGGATCCTTGACGGCATCCACCAATTAAATATGGGGTGATCATGCGCAGGACGCAAGATGCGGCTTTGGGGCAGAAAAAATACCACCCGAAAGCAAAAATCGGCTATGATGATCCAAGCCTTGTTTGAGAGTACGCATGAACGCCTCACCCGAATTGAAACATGAGGAAATGCTTGCGATCCGCATTGCGGTTCTGCGGCGGGAACATCGTGATCTGGATACCGCGATCGAGGCGCTGACCCAGGCGCCCGCGCCCGATGCGCTGATGATGCAGCGGTTGAAGCGGCGCAAGCTGGCCCTGAAGGACGAGATCGTCCGGATCGAGGATCAGCTGATTCCCGATATCATCGCCTGATCCCATTGCAGGCCTTGCAGCGCACGTTATGATGCGCGCTTTGACACAGCGGGGATTGAGCATGGGCGTCGAAGTCGGGATCATCATGGGCAGCCAGTCGGATTGGCCAACCATGCGCGAAGCGGCGCTGATACTGGAGGAGCTGGGCATCCCCTATGAGGCAAAGATCGTCTCGGCTCACCGTACCCCGGACCGTCTGTGGACCTATGGCCGCGAGGCAGTGGACCGCGGGTTGCGCGTAATCATTGCAGGGGCCGGCGGTGCGGCGCATCTGCCCGGAATGATGGCCTCCAAGACGCGGGTGCCGGTAATCGGTGTTCCGGTGCAGACCAAGGCGCTGTCGGGTGTAGACAGCCTGTATTCGATCGTGCAGATGCCCAAGGGATTCCCCGTTGCGACCATGGCGATCGGTTCGGCAGGGGCGGCGAATGCGGGCCTGATGGCCGCAGGTATTCTGGCACTGAACGACGCGGCGCTGGCCGAACGGCTGGACGCATGGCGCGCAGCGCTGAGCGCCTCCATTCCCGACGCACCGGAGGATATGTAATGGCAATTCTGACTTCGGGCGCGACCATCGGGATATTAGGCGGCGGACAATTGGGCCGGATGCTGGCCGTGGCGGCCAGTCGCCTGGGGTTCCATGTGCATATCTACGAGCCGGGCGCGAACCCGCCTGCGGCGGATGTGGCGCATGCATTGACAACTGCCAGCTATGAGGATGAGGACGCGCTCCGCGCATTTGCGGCGGCCGTCGATGTCATCACCTACGAATTCGAGAATGTGCCGACGGCCGCGCTGGACCTGCTGGAGGCGATCCGCCCCATCCGTCCGAACCGCCGCGCATTGGCGACCAGCCAGGACCGGATTGCGGAAAAGGATTTTCTGACCGGTCTGGGGCTGACCGTGGCCCCCTATGCCGAGGCTTCGAATATTTCCGCAGCCATTGCCGCCGTGGGAACGCCCGCCATCCTGAAAACCACGCGTTTCGGGTATGATGGCAAGGGGCAGGCCCGGATCCGCACACCCGAAGAGGCGGCTGCGGCCCATGCCTCTATGAACGGTGCGCCGACGGTGCTGGAAGGGTTCGTCAACTTCAGCCATGAGGTGTCGGTGATTGCGGCGCGCGGGCTGGACGGATCGGTTGCAGTGTATGATCCGGGCGAAAATGTGCATGTGGATGGCATCCTGTCCACCACCACGGTGCCTGCGCGCCTGACCCCCACGCAGCGATCGGATGCGGTGCTGATTGCGGCCCGTATCCTGAACGCACTGGATTATGTGGGTGTGATGGGGGTGGAGCTGTTCGTGACGGCAGATGGCCTGCTGGTGAACGAGATTGCCCCGCGTGTGCATAACTCCGGCCACTGGACGCAGAACGGCTGTGCGGTCGACCAATTCGAGCAGCATATCCGCGCAGTGTCGGGCTGGCCCCTCGGTGATGGCGGGCGCCATTCCGATGTGGTCATGGAAAACCTGATCGGCGATGACATCCTGCGCGTGCCGGATATTGCCACCGAACGGGGCGCGGCCCTGCATCTGTATGGCAAGGCAGAAGCGCGACCGGGCCGGAAGATGGGCCATGTAAATCGGGTGAGCCAGGGGGCTGGCGGTTCCCGCGCCGGCTGACTAGCTTCATGGGCAAAGGAGACGCCCATGAACCCGCTTTTGTCCGACTGGACCGGCCCTTTCGGCCTTCCGCCCTTTGACGCAATCACCGATGCCGATTTCGAACCGGCGTTCGAGGCCGGATTGGCCGAGGCGCGCAAGAATATCGCGGTGATTGCGGACGATCCTGCCGCGCCGACCTTTGCCAATACCATCGAGGCGATGGAGTTGGCCGAGGAAACGCTGGAACGGGTGGCAGGTGTTTTCTACACGCTGGCAGGCGCGGACAGCACCGATGCGCGTGAGGAACTGCAGCGCATTCTTGCCCCCAGAATGTCAGCGTTTTCTTCGGAAATCATCAACAACCATGCGTTGTTCCGGCGGATCGACACGCTGTGGCAGACGCGGGACGATCTGGACCTGACGGACGAGCAATTGCGGGTGCTGGAGCTGTATCATCGCATGTTCGTGCGGGCAGGGGCCGCCCTGCGCGGAGAGGATGCAGCGCGGCTGACCGAGGTGAAGGCCCGCCTTTCGGTGCTGGGGACGACATTCGGGCAGAATTTGCTGGCCGAGGAACGGGAATGGTTCCTGGATCTGGAAGAAAAGGATCTGGAGGGTTTGCCCGAGTTCGTGATCGACGCTGCGCGGAGTGCGGCCGAGGACCGGGGACGCGAGGGATATGTCCTGACCTTGGGGCGATCGTTGATCGTGCCGTTTCTGGAGTTTTCCCCCCGCCGTGATCTGCGCCGCACCGCCTATGAGGCGTGGACCGCGCGCGGGGCAAACGGCAACGACAATGACAACCGCGCAATCGCCGCCGAGATTCTGGCCCTGCGCGCAGAGCGGGCCAAGTTGCTGGGGTATGACAGTTTTGCCGCCTACAAGCTGGAGCCGGAAATGGCCGGCACACCCGAGGCCGTGCGGGATCTGCTGATGCAGGTCTGGACCCCTGCAAAGAAGGCGGCCCTGTCCGATGCCGGGGTGCTGGCACGGATGATGCATGAGGACGGGATCAACGGCGATCTGGAGCCTTGGGATTGGCGCTATTACGCGCAGAAGCGTCGCCTGGCGGAGCATGATCTGGATGAAGCCGAGATCAAGCCGTACTTTGCGCTGGAGGCGATGATCGAGGCGGCCTTTGAAGTGGCGAACCGGCTGTTCGGTCTGGAATTCCGCGCGCTGGATCAGCCGATGTATCACCCCGATGCCCGCAGCTGGGAGGTAACGCGCAACGGCAGGCATATCGCGGTGTTCATCGGGGATTATTTTGCGCGCGGCTCCAAACGGTCCGGTGCATGGTGTACGGCGATGCGGGTGCAGCGGAGATTGGGCGGTGAACAGGCCCCGATCGTGATGAACGTCTGCAACTTTGCCAAAGGAAAGCCCGCGCTGCTGTCCTATGATGATGCGCGCACGCTGTTCCATGAATTCGGACATGCGCTGCATCAGATGCTATCCAGCGTTACTTACGCCTATATCTCCGGCACATCGGTCGCGCGGGACTTTGTGGAGCTACCAAGCCAGTTGTACGAACACTGGCTGTCCGTGCCCGAGGTGCTGACACGCCACGCCCGCCATGTCCGCACCAAAGAGCCGATGCCTGCCGCACTGATGGAGCGGTTGCTGGCGGCCAGTACCTTCGATCAGGGGTTTTCCACGGTGGAATACCTGACATCGGCCTTGGTGGATCTGGAATTCCACAATGGGGATGCCCCGGCGGATCCGATGGCACGGCAGCAGCAGATACTGGATGAATTGGGTGTGCCCCATGCCATCCGGATGCGTCATGCGACGCCGCATTTCGCGCATATCTTCACCGGTGACGGATATTCCTCGGGATACTACAGCTACATGTGGTCGGAAGTGATGGATGCGGATGCGTTCGCCGCCTTTACCGAAACCGGCGATGCGTTCGATCCGGGCACTGCTGCTAGGCTGGAAAAGTTCATCCTGTCGGCGGGCGGCTCCGAAGAGGCGGAAACGCTTTATACCAAGTTTCGCGGCCAGATGCCGGGCGTGGAGCCGTTGCTGCGGGGCCGGGGCCTGCTGGACGGGGCCGCATGACGGGGCCGCGGATCACCATCACCTATTGCACCCAATGCAACTGGCTGCTGCGCAGCGCGTGGATGGCGCAGGAATTGCTGCAAAGTTTCGGGCAGGATCTGGGATCGGTTACGCTGGTCCCCTCTACCGGAGGGCAATTCGAGATCAGTGTGGATGATACGCTGATCTGGGAGCGCGCGCGGGATGGCGGCTTTCCAGACTCCAAGGTACTGAAAAAACTGGTGCGCGATCGGGTTTGGCCCGATCGCGACCTCGGGCATGTGGACCGCTGACTATTCGCCGCGTGGAAAGCGCTTCTGCTCTTCCAGCGTGTTCAGATCCATATGGTTGCGCATGTACCGTTCGGAAGCGGGCCGCATGGGCTGATAATCCCACGGTTGGTAGTGGCCCTCTCGCAGGGCATCATAGACGACCCATCGACGGGCCTGGCTTTCGCGGACGGCGGCATCGAAGGCAGGCAGGGACCAACGGTCATCTGCCAGCCTGCGCAGTTTTGCCAGCGCCTCGGCGGCCTGCGGCGCATCGATCAGGTTCGTGCGTTCGGCGGGATCGGTCTCCAGATCATAAAGCTGTTCGGGATCGGCGGCGCAGCGGATATATTTCCAGCTTCCGTCCCGCAGGGCCACCAGGGGCGTGATGCTGCCCTCGGCGGCATATTCCATCGGCACGGGACCACGCGCCGCACCTGCCGCGACGGGCACCAGCGATGTGCCGTCAAGCCAGGGCGCGACCGTTTCCATCGCAATGCCGGCGGTATCGCAGAGGGTCGGCGCCACGTCGATCGTAGAGACGGGTGTCTCGATCAGAGCAGGGGCAAAACCATCCCCCGCGATCATCAACGGAACACGGGCGGAATCCTCGAAGAAGTTCATCTTGAACCAGAGGCCACGCTCCCCGAGCATGTCCCCATGATCGGAGGTGAAGATAATGGTCGCTTCCTGACGCGTCTCTTCAAGCACGGACAGGATTTTGCCGATCTGGTCATCGACATAGGAGATATTGGCGAAATAGCCGCGGCGGGCACGGCGTATCATATCATCCGTGACATTGAACGCGCTGGCATCGCAGGCATCCATCAGGCGCTGTGAATGGGGGTCCATATCCGCATAGGGAATGGTTTCGGGTGGTTCGGTCTGGGCGCAATCCTCGTACAGGTCCCAATATTTGCGGCGGGCGACATAGGGATCATGCGGGTGGGTAAAGCTGACGGTCAGGCACCATGGGCGCGGATCGGCGCCGCGTGACAGATCATAGAGCTTTTGCGTGGTCTGATGGGCCACGTCATCATCATATTCCAGCTGGTTCGTGATTTCGGCCACCCCTGCGCCGCTGACCGAACCGAGGTTGTGATACCACCAGTCGATTCGCTCGCCGGGTTTGCGGTAATCCGGGGTCCAGCCGAAATCGGCGGGGTAGATATCGGTGGTGAGACGCTCTTCCAGTCCATGCAGCTGATCGGGGCCGACAAAATGCATCTTGCCCGCCAGGCAGGTTTGATAGCCGGCGCGACGCAGGTGATGGGCGTAGGTGGGGATATCGGCGGAAAACTCGGCGGCATTGTCATATACGCGGCTGCGCGATGGCAGCAGGCCGGACATAAAGCTTGCGCGGCCGGGCGCGCAGAGGGGGGAGGCGGTATAGCTGTTGGCAAACCGGCTGGACCGCTCGGCCAGACGCTTCAGATTGGGGGCATGCAGGAAAGGGGCAGGACCGTCGGGAAACAGGGTTCCATTCAACTGATCCACCATGAGGATCAGGATATTGGGTTGTTTCATGGAAAACCTCCGGCCGTTTGATGCCAGCGGTGTGTCGCATGAAGGGGGCTTTGGCCGCAACCATCTGCGGCAAGGCGAAAGGCGGACCCGATCGGGTCCGCCCTGGTCGCATTATGCCAGTTCGATATCTACCGCGGATTGGCGGCCATCGCGGCCCGACTGGATTTCGAAGGTGACCGCCTGGCCATCGGCCAGTTCACGGATACCCGCACGCTCCAGCGCGGTGATGTGGACGAAAATGTCGGATGCACCGTTTTCGGGGGCAATGAAGCCATATCCCTTGGTGGTGTTGAACCATTTCACTGTGCCTTTGGCCATCGTGATATTCCTGTCTGGTGCCGCCCGCAGGATGCGGCGGCGTGGCTAAGTCAGAGCAAGATCGAATCGCTGTGGCCGAGGTGGACAGGGTCGATAAAGAGTAACGTCGCATTCCTGACGCTAGCACGAAAAAAGAATGACGCAAGCCTGTGAAGGGCGGCGTTTCCGCCGCCCCGCAGGATTAGCGCGTGAATTTTTTATGCTTCACACGTTTCGGGTTTGCCGCATCCGCGCCAAGGCGGCGGATTTTGTCTTTTTCGTAATCCTCGAAGTTGCCCTCGAAGAATTCGACATGCGCATCCCCTTCGAATGCGAGGATATGCGTACACAGGCGGTCGAGGAAGAAACGATCGTGCGAGATGATGACGGCACAGCCGGCAAAGTTCTCGATCGCGGCTTCCAGGGCTTGCAGTGTTTCCACGTCCAGATCGTTGGTCGGTTCGTCCAGAAGAAGAACGTTTCCGCCGGATTTCAGCAGCTTTGCAAGGTGAACCCGGTTCCGTTCCCCACCCGAAAGCAGGCCGACCTTTTTCTGCTGGTCGGTGCCCTTGAAGTTGAACGAGCCGACGTAGTTGCGGCTGTTGACCTGCGCATCACCCAGTTCGATGATCTCGGCCCCGCCGGAGATTTCCTGCCAGACGTTGGCCTCGGAATCGAGGCTGTCACGCGACTGGTCCACAAAGGCCAGCTTGACGGTATCACCCAAGGTGACGGTGCCGGTGTCAGGCGTTTCCTGCCCGACAAGCATCTTGAACAGCGTGGATTTACCTGCGCCGTTCGGGCCGATAACGCCGATGATTCCCCCGGGTGGCAGGGTAAAGGTCAGGTTCTCGATCAGCTGTTTGTCACCCATCGCTTTCGACAGGTTTTCAACCTCGATCACCTTCGAACCCAGACGCGGGCCATGCGGAATGACGATCTGGGCCTTGCCGACCAGATCCTTGACGGATTCGTCGGCCATCTTGTTGTAGGCAGAGATACGGGCCTTGGATTTAGCCTGACGTGCCTTGGCACCAGCACGGATCCATTCCAGTTCTTTCTCCAGAACTTTCTGCTTGGACTTGTCTTCGCGGGCCTCCTGCTCCAGCCGTTTGGCCTTGGCTTCGAGCCAGGAGGAATAGTTGCCTTCGTGCGGCAGACCGCGTCCACGCTCCAGTTCCAGAATCCACGATGTGATGTCATCAAGGAAGTAACGGTCGTGGGTGACCGTCAGGATCGTGCCCTTGTAGGCGATCAGGTGCTTTTGCAGCCAGGCGATCGTTTCGGCATCAAGGTGGTTGGTCGGTTCGTCGAGGAGCAGCATGTCCGGCTCTTCGAGGAGCAGTTTGCACAGCGCGACGCGGCGGCGTTCCCCACCCGAAAGGGTGCTGACGTTCGCATCGTCGGGCGGGCAGCGCAGAGCTTCCATCGCGATATCAACGGTATTGTCCAGTTCCCACAGGTTCTGGGCGTCGATCTTGTCCTGCAGTTCGGCCATTTCCTCGGCGGTTTCATCCGAGTAGTTCATGGCGAGTTCGTTGTAGCGTTCGAGAATCGCGCGTTTGTCGGCGACCCCTTCCATGACGTTTCCGCGAACGTCCAGCTCTTCGTTCAGCTGCGGCTCCTGGGGCAGGTAGCCGACGCGCGCGCCCTTGGCGGCCCATGCTTCGCCCTGAAAATCCTTGTCCATTCCGGCCATGACCTTCAGGAGCGTGGATTTACCTGCACCGTTGACGCCGACAACGCCGATCTTCACGCCGGGCAGGAAGTTCAGGTGGATATTCTCAAAGACTTTTTTACCGCCGGGATAGGTCTTGGAGACGCCATCCATGTGATAGACGTATTGATACGAGGCCACTTGGTGTGCTCCATCTTTCAGGGATTTGGGCGCCTTCATACCGATAACGCTGGACAAGGGCAATGTGGCGGTGGGATCAAGGCCGCGCAGTTTCGGGGGAATTACATGCAAGGCTGGCCAATCGCAGAGCGTGGCATGGTGATCGGGCTGCTTGGTGGGTCATTCGATCCCGCCCATGCCGGCCATGTGCATATCACGCATGAGGCGCTGGTGCGGTTCGGGCTGGACCGGGTGTGGTGGCTGGTCAGCCCGGGTAATCCCCTGAAAGCGCGGGGGCCGCGCCCGATGGACGAGCGGCTGGAGCGGGCTCGCGCCCTGATGCAGGACCCGCGTGTGCAGGTGACGGATCTGGAAGCGCGGCTTGGGACACGGTATACGGCTGCGACATTGCGGGCATTGACGCGGCGATATCCGGGTGTTCGTTTTGTATGGCTGATGGGGGCGGACAATCTGGTGCAGTTCCATCAGTGGGATGACTGGCGCTGGATCATGCAGAATGTCCGGATCGGTGTGCTGGCACGTCCGGGGTGGGGTGCCAAAGCCCGGCTGGGGCACGCCGCGCGCGCCTTCAGGGCCGAGCAGGTTCCGCCGCGGCAACTGGCGGGGGCCAGCCTGCCGGCATGGGCCTTTGCGGATATGCCGATGGTCAACCAATCCTCCAGCGCGATTCGGGCGCGGGGGGAATGGGGCTAGACGAAAACAGGAATGGGTAGCGTGACACTTATGATTTCAAGACGATTTGTTCTGGGCGGGCTTGCCACGCTTACCGCCATTCCGGGATGTGCGGGCGCGCCCGATGTTTCACCGCGCCCGCCTATCCGGCCTGGTACATCCGGCACCGCAGAGGCACTGGTTGCCCGTGCAGGTCTGTCGGGGGATGTGGCCTTTGCCGTTGCGACAACTTCGGGGCAACTTGTGGAATCACGGGGCGGGGATACGCCCTTGCCCCCGGCATCGACCGCCAAGGCGATCACCTCGCTTTATGCGCTGGATCGTCTGGGGCCGGATTACAGGTTCCAGACGCAGATATTGGCCAGCGGGCCTGTGTCAGGCGGTATCGTGCAAGGAGATATCTGGCTGGTCGGCGGCGGGGATCCCTCGTTGGATACCGACGGACTGGCTGAACTGGCGGCGGCGCTGGCCTCACGCGGGGTGCGTGGGGCGACGGGGCGGTTCTATGCCTATGGTGGTGCGCTGCCTCTGATTTCCGAGATCGATGGTGAGCAACCTGTCGATGCGAATTACAACGCGGCAATTTCAGGCCTGAACCTGAACTATAACCGCGTATACTTTACCTGGACCGCAGGTGGTGCCGCGATGGCAATGGATGCGCGGTCCGGCAGGGTCCGGCCCGAAGTGGCAATGTCGCGGGTGCGGGCTGTGGGGCGCAGCAGCCCGGTCTACACCTATTCGGCAGGCGCCGGAGTGGATAACTGGACGGTGGCGACCGGAGCGCTGGGCCGGGGCGGGAACCGCTGGCTACCCGTGCGGCACCCGGATGATTACGCGGCAGAGGTGTTCCGCTGGCTGGCGGCGCGGCAGGGAATTACCCTTTCTTCCCCGGTTGTCACGCGGTCTGTGCCGTCGGGGACGGTGCTGGCGACGAAAGTCAGCGGCCCGTTGACCGAGATCCTGACGGACATGCTGAAATATTCGAACAACATGACCGCCGAGGCCGTCGGCCTGAGCGCATCCCGCCAGTCGTCGCTGGTCGCCTCCGGTGCGGCAATGTCTGCATGGGCGCTGGCGAAATATGGCGTCCAGATGGATCTGCGCGACCATTCCGGGTTGAGTGGCCGGTCACGGATCGCGCCGTCGCAGATGGTCCAGGTTCTGGTTCGTGCCCAATCCGACGCGCGCGGGCGTTTGTTGCGCGGCCTGCTGAAGGACGAAGGCCTGTTCGATGCCAATGGACGCGAAACGCTGTCGGACAGTGTAAAGATCAAGGCCAAGACAGGAACCTTGAACTTTACGTCCTGCCTTGCCGGCTATGTGCAGTCAGGTGGTCAGGAGCGGGTGTTTTCCATCATCTGTGCGGATGTGGCACGGCGGGCAACGCTGGATTCCGACGAGGAGGCACGTCCGGTGGGCGGTGCGACATGGACGCGGAATGCCCGCATCCTGCAAAGCCGCCTTATCGAGCACTGGGTTTCCTAGGCCCGCAGATGACGGGCACGCGCGCCGCGTTCGATGGCGGCCGCGTGCAGCTTGTCGATCCGGAGTTCCTCGCGGATTTCTTCCAGAAGGCGCAGTTCGGTCTGGTACAGATGGCCATCGGCCGCAGCCACGTCGCAGGACAGTGCATAGGCCGTTTCGAACAGGCGGGGTTCGATTGCCACGCGGATCAGGGCGAACAGGGCATCAAGGCCGTCTTCTTCGCTGAACAGGTCGAATACCACCTGTGCCACGTTCTTGATCCGGTCGATATCGTATCCGGCAAAGACGGGCAGGTGATTCACCATTTGCTGGATGGCGACCAGTTCCGACGTCTCTACCGTTCCGTGGGAGCCGGATACGGCGATCATGAGCGCAACCAGTGCGTCCTGCTGCGACAAGGAGGGGAGGGATGCATCCATCAGGATAGCCTTTCGTGCTTTTTCCAGCAGATTATTGACGCGGGCGGGGGGCGGCAATAGACGACACAGGGGGCAGGCGGTACGATGCCTCCTGCACAGAAAGAAAGAGATGCCCATGTCCACCCTCCGCGACGCTGCGATGAACTCCAAGGCCTGGCCTTTCGAAGAAGCGCGCCGGATCCTGAAACGGGTGGGCGGCAAGACGCCGGCCAAAGGATACGTGCTGTTCGAAACAGGCTACGGCCCGAGCGGGTTGCCGCATATCGGCACCTTTGGCGAGGTGGCGCGAACCACGATGATCCGCCGCGCGTTTGAAACGATCTGCGATATCCCTACACGGCTTGTGTGTTTTTCGGATGACATGGACGGCATGCGCAAGGTGCCGGAAAATGTTCCGATGCAGGAGATGATGCAGGAGAACCTGCAACGGCCGCTGACGGTCGTGCCAGATCCCTTTGGCACGCATGCAAGCTTTGGCGATCATAACAATGCCATGCTGCGCCGGTTTCTGGATACCTTCGGTTTCGAGTACGAGTTCATCTCGGCATCGGAATTCTATAAATCCGGCAAGTTCGACGAGATCCTGCTGCGGGCTGTCGAGCGGTATGACGATGTGATGAAGGTGATGCTGGCCAGCCTGCGGGAAGAGCGGAGCCAGACCTATTCGATTTTCCTGCCGATCTCTCCGACGACCGGACGGGTGCTGTATGTGCCGATCCGGGAGGTGAATGCCAAGGACGGGACCATCACCTTCGACGACGAGGACGGCACGGAAACGACGCTGCCGGTGACCGGCGGGAATGTGAAACTGCAGTGGAAGCCGGATTTCGGGGCACGTTGGGCCGGTCTGGATGTAGATTTCGAGATGTATGGCAAGGACCATGCCGCGAACACGCCCATTTATGACAAGATCTGCGAGATTCTGGGCGGCAAACGTCCCGAGCATTTCATCTATGAGCTGTTTCTGGACCAGAACGGCGAAAAGATTTCCAAGTCCAAGGGCAATGGTCTGACGATCGACGAATGGCTGACCTACGCCTCAACCGAAAGCCTGTCGTATTTCATGTACGGCAAGCCGAAGACGGCCAAGCGGATGCATTTTGACGTGATTCCGAAGGCGGTGGACGAATACCATCAGCAGCTGCGCGCCTATGCGACGCAGGATGAGGCGAAGCGGGTCGATAATCCGGTCTGGCATATCCATAACGGCAATCCGCCAGAATCGAAGATGGTTGTACCATTTGCGATGCTGCTCAATCTGGCGAGTGTGGCCTCGGCCACCGATAAATCCGTGCTGTGGGGATTCATCCAGCAGTATGCGCCCGATGCCTCGCCCGAGGGGAACCCGGATCTGGATGCGGCGGCAGAATTTGCGGTCCGCTATTTCAACGATTTCGTCGCGCCTACGCGGGTGTTCCGTTTGCCTAACGATCAGGAACGCGGGGCGATCGAGGATCTTTTGGCGCGCCTGCGCGTCTGGGATGGTGGTCTGGATGGCGATGCGTTGCAGACCATGGTGTTTGCCGTGGGCAAGGAGCATGGCTTCGAGCCGCTGCGTGACTGGTTCAAGGCATTGTACGAGGTGTTGCTAGGGGCATCCGAGGGGCCGCGGTTCGGCGGGTTCATAGCCCTGTACGGCATCGAGGAAACGGTTTCCCTGATCGAAAAAGGACTGGCTGGCGATCTGGCCCACCGCGCGGAGGCCTGAGAAGGCGTTAAGTCCTTTCGCGTTAATCCTGCCCGCAATCTAGCGAGGCAAGGATTTTCGATGAACAAGGCGATTACCGACGGTCTGGTGCTGATGCCGCCGCCCTTTTCCAGCGGGCTGAATCTCTGGTCGCGCGAGGATGGCAAGTCCGGCCAGGGCAGCTATGCCGGACAGTCCAATGCTGCCTATGTGGCCGCCGATCAGGATTTCGGTGGCTGCATGGAACTGCTGAAGCAGGACAACACCCAGAAACTGCGCTGTTTCCAGAGCATTCCGATGTTGCCGGGCATGTACCTGCGGGTAACTGTTCGCGTCAAATGTATCTCGGGCGCATTTCCATCGGTGCGGATCGCGGGTTGGGCGGGTGACAGTTCGGGCAATGCGGTCAACGTGCCGACTGCGGCCAATTCCGTTCTGCTGCGCAATTATGGCGAGGTGGTGGAGGTATCGGCCATTGTCGGGTCGGGCAATCGTACGGGTGTTGACATGGTCTGGGGCACAGCCCCTGTGACAGGCCATTTCGGCCTGGATCTGACCGGAGCCAACGGCGGCATCGTGCGGATCGACGATGTGGAGATAGAGGATGTCACCTCGGTGTTTCTGCGCGATATGGTTGATATCGTCGATGTGCGGGATTACGGCGCGGTTGGTGATGGCAAGACCAATGATGCTGCAGCCTTTGCTGCGGCGGATGCGGCTGCGGGCGGGCATCGCCTGTTCATCTCGGCCGGCAAATATTACATCGGCTCCAACCTGACGCTGAACTCCCGGGTGCAGTTCGAAGGGACGCTGGTGATGCCCGATGCGGCACGCCTTGCGTTGACCCGCAACTTCGATCTGGACAGTTATACGGCGGCATTCGGCGGCGAATATCTCGGGTTCCGCAAGGCGCTGCAGGCCCTGTTCTATTATACGGGCCATGTGCAGCTGGACCTGTCTGGACGTCGCGTCGATATCTCGGAGCCGATCGATGTTGCCGCCCTTGCGGGACTGACCCGGTTCGAACAGCGTCGCGTCCTGACCAACGGCCAGTTGAATGCGGTGGACGGGACCAAGTGGAAGACGCAGACGGTCAGCTCCGTGGCCACCTATACGCCATCGAACCCCTACAAGCTGACCGATGTGGCGAATGTGGCCAATATTCCGGTGGGCGCACGGGTAAGCGGCGCAGGCATCCCGCGCGAGATTTACGTGCGGGCGGTGAACGTCGGGGCAGGCACGGTCGATCTGAACCTTCCGGCAGGGTCGACCGCCGGCACGCGGAAAATGACGTTCGAGCGTTACAGCTATATGCTGGATTTCAGTGGCTTCGAGAAAAACTCCAAATTCGAAATCACGGATATGGAAATCCAGTGCAACGGCCTGGCCAGTGCCATCATGCTGCCCACTGCCGGTACGGTCTTTCGTATTGCCCAGAGCGTGATCAACGCGCCGCTGGATCGTGCCATCACGTCTATCGGGACGGGCTGCCAGGGGCTGATGGTCGACGAGACCCAGCTTTTGTCGAACGAGCAGGATATCAAGGCGGCTGATCGCACCACGATTGCACTGAACGTCAATTCCAACGATGTGAAATTGAGGGACAACCGTATCGTTCGTTTTGCGCATTTCGCAGTGATGAACGGGTCCGGGCACATGTTCATCGGCAACCACTTTTTTCAGGGGGATGGCGAGACTGCGGGATCGCGGCGCGCAGGGATCGTGCTGACCGAACTGAACGTGAAAACGCTGATTACCGGCAACTATATCGACAACTGCTTTATCGAATGGAGCAACGAACACGATCCGACGCCCAAGTTCGACACAGATTTTTCCTATGGCGGGCTGACGGTCACGGGCAACATCTTCATGGCCTCGGGGGCAGGGACATTCTTTCGCTGGTTCGTGATTACGCCGCGTGGTTCGGGCCACTTCGTGAACGGGCTGTCGGTGGTCGGGAATGCATTCCGCACCGTGAACTGCACCGTGGACCGCGTGGATATGGTGGATGAAACCTATGCCAGCCTCGACTACAGCCGTTTCCGGAACACGGTATTTGAATCGAACACGTTCAACGGGATCACGCAAAGTACTTTCAGCCCGGTGATGCTGGAACAGGTGCAGAATACCGCCTCGGCCACATGGACGCTGGATGCGGGGGATTATCTGCCGTTCGGGGCCTGGGCGCGAAACGTGCAGAGCGTGGTGATCGAGGGGGCCGTGACCGACGCGAAAAACGCGGTGCAGGCACCCTCGCCTTGGGTGGAGGTGGAGCGCGGTTCGAACAAGACGCAGGTGAACCTGCGCTGGATGACCGCCGTCAAAGGCGTGGCACAGGTTACGGTTCGTTGCGACAACGCGACCTGACGGCCCCGGCAATCCGCACTTCGCGGATGGCGCGATCGTCGCCCATCATGATGGTGGGAAACAGCGCCTGCCAGATGTCGGTGGCGCGACAGCTTGCCTGAGCGATGGCAGGGGTGGAGGCAAGATCGACGATCACCAGATCGGCCTCCATCCCTGCGGCGATATTGCCGATCTGCTGTTCGGCCCGCAGTGCGCGGGCCGACCCCTGGGTGGCCAGCCACCACAACTGCGACGGGTGCAGGGGCGTGCCGCGCAGCTGGCCGATCTCATAGGCGGCGGCCATCGTGCGCAGCATGGAGAAATTGGAACCGCCGCCTGTATCGGTGGCCAACCCGACACGCAGCCCCTCCTGAGCCAGCCGCATGTCGAACATTCCTGATCCGATGAATGTGTTGGAGGTGGGGCAATGAACCACAGATGCGTCCGCCTCGATCAGGCGGGCGCGTTCGCGTTCTGTCAGGTGGATGGCGTGGCCGAATACCGCGCCTTTGCCCAGAAGGCCGACCGATTCATATGTATCCAGATAGTCGCGGGAATCGGGGAACAGATCCGCCACCCATGCGATTTCATCCAGCTGTTCGGACAGGTGGGTCTGCATCAGGGTGCCGGGGTTGGCCTGCCACAATGCGCCAAGCGCCTCTAGCTGCTCCGGGGTGGAGGTGGGAGAAAAGCGAGGGGTGATCACATAGGAAAGCCTGTCCACGCCATGCCAGCGAGAGAGCAGGCGGGCGCTGTCGTCATAGGCCGAGCGGGCGGTATCCCGCAGGGCGTCGGGGGCGTTGCGGTCCATGCAGGTCTTGCCCGCATAGATTCGCATGCCACGGGTCTGCGCCGCACTGAAATAGGCATCCACGCTGCCCGGGTGGATCGTGGTGAAACTGCAGACGCTGGTGGTACCGTTGTCCAGCACGAAATCCAGATGCCTTGCCGCGACGTCGGCGGCATAATCCCCATCGGCGAAGCGGATTTCTTCGGGAAAGGTGTAGGTGTTCAGCCAGTCGATCAGGCGTTTGCCCCAGCTGGCGATGATGGCCGTTTGCGGATAATGGACATGCGCATCGATGAAACCCGCCGAAATGACCGCATCGCCATAATCCGACACGGCGGCCTGCGGATAGGCGGCGCGCAGCGCACCGGCACTACCGACGGCCCGGATGATGCCGCCTTCGATCACAACTGCCTCATCGATCCGGGCGGCTTCGGGGCCGTGCAGAAACGGGTCTGCCGTAAAATGCAGAACGCGACCGGTCAGTATTTCCATTTCACCCTCGTTTTATGCAGTTGTAACACTTTGGCATTATCGCGGACGCGGGATAGGATGAAAGCGCCTGTTTCCTCCACGCGGCTTCCGATAAGCTGCCAATAGCAAGTATACGAGGGATCATGGCGCATATCGAGGCGGACCTGCACGATCGGGAAGACGAAGGACTGAGCGAACGCCGCTTCAACGATATTCTGGATGCGGTCCATGAGGGGGACGCATCCCGCCTGACGGCCGCGCTGCGCAATCTGCACCCGGCCGATACCGCCGACCTTCTGGAGCAGATCAGCCCCGAGGAGCGGCGGGAGCTGCTGACCCTGTGGAAGCATCTGGACGGTGAGGTTCTGTCCGAGATCCGCGACAGCATCCGCGAGGAGGTCATCGAATCCCTTGCCCCCGAGGTTCTGGCTGACGCCGTGCGGGAGCTGGATACCGATGATGTCGTCGACATTCTGGAGGATCTGGACGAACCGCAGCACGGCATCATTCTGGACGCGCTGGACCGGGCCGACCGGATGGCCGTTGAAAAGGCGCTGACCTATCCCGAATATTCCGCAGGCCGCCTGATGCAGCGGGAGGCGGTGATCGCCCCCGAGCATTGGTCGGTCGGGGAGGCCATCGATTTCCTGCGTGAGGCGGAATACCTGCCCGAACAGTTCTATCACGTGATCCTTGTGGATCCGCGGATGAAGCCTGTGGCCTATGTCACGCTTGGCCGGGTGCTGTCGTCCCGGCGGGACATGGCGCTCCGTACGCTTTCCGAGGACAGCTTTCGCACGTTCCACCCCGAGGATCCCGAATCCGACGTGGCCTATCAGTTCAACCAGTACCACCTGATCTCGGCGCCCGTCGTGGATCAGAACGGCCGCCTGGTGGGTGTCATCACCATCGACGACGCGATGAACGTGCTGGATGAGGAACACCAGGAAGACATTCTGCGTCTGGCGAATGTGGGGGACGAAAGCTCCATCTCGGATGGGGTCTGGGCAACGCTGCGGCAACGGACGCCGTGGCTGCTGATCAACCTGCTGACCGCCAATATCTCCGCCTGGGTCATTTCGCAATTCGATACGACCATCTCCATGATCGTGGTTCTGGCGGCCCTTATGCCGATCATTGCCTCCATGGGCGGGAATGCGGGAACGCAATCGCTGACGGTGGCGGTGCGGGCCCTGGCGACCCGCGATCTGACATCTTCCAACGCCCCGCGTGTCGTACGACGGGAGGTGATGGTGGGCCTGATCAACGGCGTGTTCTTTGCGCTGGTGATGGGGGTGATGGGCGTTGTGCTTTATGGCGGGGGGCTGTGGCTGGGCGTGGTGATTGCGCTGGCGATGGTGATCAATCTGGCGGTCGCGGCGCTGGCGGGGACGCTGGTTCCGCTGACGCTGCAAAAGCTCAATCTCGATCCGGCGCTGGCATCGGGCACCTTCGTGATGACACTGACGGATGTGGTCGGGTTTTTCGCCTTCCTCGGGTTGGCGACGGTGATCCTGCTGTGAAGGCAGAGGTCCGCAAGGCAGCGTTGTCCGTTCGGGCTGCGGCCCATGCGACGGGGCAGGGGGCTGCAGCGGATCATCTGGCCGAATGGCTGGCCAGCCGGTCAGGCTGCATCCTGGCCGGCTACCTCCCCATCGGAACCGAGGCTGATCCCCGACCGGCCATGGCCGCCCACAATGGCCCCGTGTGCGTACCCGTGATCGAGGCACCGGCGCAGCCCCTGCGGTTCAGAGCGTGGACGCCCGGGGCCGCGCTGCAGAAAGGCGCCTTTGGCGTGTCCGTTCCCGCAACGGGGGAATGGCTTGTGCCCGAGGTGGTGATCGTGCCGCTTGTGGCCTTTGATTCGCAGGGGTTCCGGCTGGGATATGGCGGCGGGTTCTATGACCGGACGTTGCAGGCCCTGCGCGCAAACGGGCCGGTATTCGCCATGGGCTTTGCCTTTGCCGCACAGCAGCACCCCGCGCTTCCGGTAGAGGCGACGGACCAGCCGCTGGATGCCGTGATGACCGAGCGTGGGATCGTACGCTTCTGACTTGCTTGTGCCGCTGTCATCGCTATGTTGCGAGGCGCCGCCCGCATGGCGAAATGGTAGACGCAGGGGACTTAAAATCCCTCGACTTCGGTCTTGCCGGTTCAAGTCCGGCTGCGGGCACCAGTTTTTGATTTTATGATATGGTTCGGGATGGCGGGGCAGGCTGCCATGCTTCCCTGTTCATTCAATTACGCATTGCATCCATGCCAGGCGTTACTCCGAACTTTCTGCCAAGCGCTAATACACTTTTTGCACGGTCATCCTCTTGAAGGCCGGAATTGATCACCGCATCCACAATGTCTTGGGCTAAATCCTTATCGCGAAGGGTAATCGCGGTTTTCAGGGAAATCTGTAATCCGACAGGCGTCGGTGCCGACTGTACAAGCGCTGCTGCGGCCTGCCTTGCTGCCACCATATCTTTATCTGCCAAAGCCGTCCGAAGACTGGAAATGAAGATCTTGGCAGAACCTTCGGGGAATCCGTCAATGGAAGGCGGCACATCCCGCCCTTCAAGCACATCCAGAACCAGGTCTTTGAGTTTTCCTACCTCCTGAAGGCGGATTGCGGTTTTATGCCCGCTCATACCCACATGAACCTCTCGTGCGTCTGGATATGAGGCGCGCGCCCATACCTTCACGAACGCGGAATCCCGTTTATGGTGCGGATCATAGACGATTGTCTGTTGTTCAGGGCTGATGGGCATTTCGCTGAGGTCATGGGCATGCTTCCAGCGAAATTCGGGATTTTCGTAGATCCCTTTGGTCAACATGGGATGTTTGCTGTTTCGCGGGCTTATTGCCAATGCATGTGCGGATAATACCCCTGCATAATAAATGGCACAATATCCGCCTAGGCTAGGACTCTTATACACAATCTGACGCGCCGACGAATAGAGAGGTGTAGATCTCGGTGGTCGCCGTATCATTAAATAAAAAAAAAAATAGTAACAGTGATATTTT
>NZ_BBJC02000002.1 GCF_000739715.2 Falsirhodobacter sp. alg1
TTGCGGCATGAAGCGGTCCTCATCCGCGAATGGCTGTTCACGCCCCCCGTTCAGAAAGAACGTGACATGGGGGTATTTCTCCGTCTCGGCCAGCCGGAACTGGGTTTTGCCCTGCGCTGCCACCCATTCGCCCAGGGTGTTCACGATGGATTGCTTGGGGAAGGCCGAGGCCATGTAACGGTCATGTTCAGACGAATAATCGACCATGCCGATCATGCCCGCCCAATTCACCGCACGGCGCGGCGCGGCCTCGAATGATCATCGGCGTCCTCGTGACGCGCGCCCGTTTCCGGCCTCGCCGTCGTTTCACCGAAAGCCCTTCCTCGCGATAGATGCGATACAGCTTCTTGTGGTTCATGATCATGCCCTTGCGTTCCAGCAGGACCCCGATCCGGCGATACCCGAACCGACGCCGCTTGCCGGCGATCTCCTGCATCTCTTGGCGGATATCGGCACTGTCCGGCGGGCGTTCACGCCGAACGGTCTTGGGATCGACACCAACCAGCCTACAGGCCCGGCGCTGCGAGATGTCATGATCCCGCATCACCCGGAGCGCCGCATCTCGCCGCTTCGTCAATGTCGTCAGTTCTTTCCCAGCAGGTCTTTCAACACGACATTGTCCAGCATGGTGTCCGCAAGCAGGCGCTTCAGCTTGGCATTCTCGTCCTCAAGGGCCTTTAGCCTGGCAGCCTCGGACACCTCCATGCCGCCATACTTGGCCTTCAGCTTGTAGAACGTCGCAGTGCTCAGCCCATGCCTACGGCACACTTCCGCAGTCGGCATCCCGGCCTCCTGCTCCTTGATCATTCCGATGATTTGCGCCTCGGTGAAACGGCTCTTTCGCATGTGTCTGCTCCTTCAGAGTTGGCGCAGACTCTACATTACGGTGAGGGATTTCGCGGGGGGCAGGTCAACAGCTTTTCACAGATTTTTCTGAAAGCTGGCGCGTGGATTTTCTCACATCTCTTAGGGATTTGGTTTACCTCCCTGAACTTCTGGATGCTGTGGAAAATGAAATCGTCGTTCAGAAGTCACTTTTGCGATCCGTAAGAATTGATGAAGTGAGGGATCAGTTTGCCAGTGTGTTGCGCGGCGACGTTCTTTTGACCAACTTCGACTTCGGGTTTTGTTTACCGCCGTCAGATAAATTTGCGGGCTTCGACCTACAGTTTGAAGTCAGAGCAAACTCCATGCCAAGCACCAACATGCATGCGTTGATAGGAAGAAATGGTGTTGGAAAAACAACTTATCTTAATGCAATGGTAAAGGCAGTATCACCACACGCGCTTACAGATGCATCGTTCTATACAACGAAATCGATTTTCGGCCGGCAGAAATTAGACCCCACAGGTTATTTCGGAAGTTTAATTTCTGTAGCTTTCAGCGCCTTTGATCCATTTGATCAGCCACCGCCGACTCAAATCCAAGATAGCGAGTTTCGCTATTCTTACATTGGCTTAACCGATCATACCCGAGATCGAGAAGTTCATTCGGGAAAGCATTTGAAAACAGATGAAATGCTTCACGAAGAGTTTGCCGAAGCTCTCAAAGTATGTTTTTCGGATGCGGACCGAAAAAATAGGTGGAAGCAGGCAATTAAAACGCTTGAAAGTGACCCAAATTTCTCTGATATGAAACTCCAAGATCTAGAGAATTTTGCTTTCGATCAGCTTAAAGATGCAGCACTTAAGCGTATAAGGAAGATGAGTTCTGGACATACAATTGTAATCCTTAGCTTGACACTTCTAGTTGCAAGGGTGGATGAAAAGACCCTCGTATTGTTTGATGAGCCGGAAAGTCACTTACAACCGCCCTTGTTGTCAGCTCTAATGCGAAGCTTGGCTCAGCTACTCAAAGCTAGAAATGCCGTAGCAATAATTGCCACACATTCGCCAGTAGTTTTGCAGGAAATACCTAGATCCTGCGTTTGGAAGGTATTTCGTTCAAAGCTCGCTTCGGAAAATATACGGCCGGAGATTGAGACATTTGGTGAAAACGTAGGCACTCTGACAAGAGACGTTTTTAGGCTAGACGTTGCGAAATCTGGCTTTCATCTTGTTTTAGAAGACCTAGTTAAAGCCGGGGGCACTTATGAAAAAATTATGGAGAGGCTAGGAGGCAGTCTAGGCTACGAAGCAAGAGGTATCCTGAAGGCTATGGTTGCCAATCGTGATGAACGAGGCGATCAATAATGAAGAAAATACAACCGCCGACCTGTAGCCCGTCCGAACTGTTCGACGATTGTGTGCTGGGAATTTCAGACCCGACCGTGCAGGCGCGTCTTATTGCGCACAAGGGTTTAATTGAAGATGCGAATGCTAATTATGCTGCCAGTTCTGCTACGCAGACGTGGTGCCATCTCCCACGAGCACGGCATGCAAATCCCGATCAATTTATAGTTGGCAACTTAACCAAAGGTGATCTCGTTTCACTATACACTGAGGGCATGGTTGGATCCAGTGGAGCCGCTAGGAAAAAGTATGATGAACTGAAGCTTCTTGCACATGATGAATGTCCTTATTGCGGAGGTTGCGGAGAAATGGTTGACGAGGAAGGAATTGGCACCATTGATCATTTTCTTCCGAAAGCGCGCTTTCCCATTTTCTCTATTCTTCCTATAAATCTCGTTCCTTCTTGCGCAACATGTAACGGCGGGATGGGGAGTAAGTTTCCAACCAGTCCTGAGCTTCAACCACTTCATCCATATTTTGATGCTCCACACTTCTTCGAAGAGAAGTGGACTACTGTTACTGTGTCTGAAGATGAACCGATCTTGGTAACCTTCGACGTCGCCGCTCCCGCCACGTGGAGTGAGAAAGACCGCCTACGTATCTTAGAACATTTTAAGTGCTGTAAACTTCGTGGGCGCTACCGAACAAAAGTTGCTTCCGATATTTCATCACTTGTCGAGCAAAGGAAGACCGTGCATCGTAATTTAACGCCCGAGGAGTTTCGGGAGGTGTTGAAAACGGTTGCAGATAACGGTGCTCTACCAATCAATGGTTGGAAGCGCAGTCTTTATCACGGGCTCGCAGAGTCTCTCTGGTTTTGCACAAATAATTTTGCAGCGTGAATCTGCGTAAAACCTAGTGCCTCGGCTGAAGTGAAATTTTTGACTAGTTGTTATTTATGGTCTGCGCGGTAGATCATCGGATCCCACCCGCGCAGGCCATGAACCCTCACTGTGCGGATCTGATCAAATGGCAGTATCGTTCGAAGGTTAAGCCGCTGCGCTGCCAATCGTCGGTTTTCCGTCCGGCGGCCCCGATCGGCCGCGATCTTGCGTCATCCTCCAGCACACGTGCAAACGGCAGCTTCGTCCCACGGGCCGCCCAGGATGGCGGCCCTTCGAAAATGTTACTCGCTTGCAGTCCGCTCCGGCAATCAAAGATCGATGGCCTCTGAGATGGCCAGCGCGTCATCCACCTCGATCCCGAGGTATCGAACGGTGCTGTCCATCTTCGTATGACCGAGGAGCAGTTGCACAGCACGTAGGTTGCCGGTCTTCTGATAGATCTGCGCGACCTTGGTCCTCCGCATCGAGTGCGTGCCATAGCTGCTGACCTCTGAGCCGATCGAACTGACCCACTCGCGAAGCAGCCGAGCATATTGCCGCGTCGACATATGCGGCCGGTCATGGAACCGGCTCGGCCACAGATACTGCATGCCGGTCATCGACGGACGGGCGATCCACTGCTTGAGGCAGGTGCGGGTGGTCTCGGTGATTTCGAACCTGACAGGGCGTCCGGTCTTCTGTTGAACAACCGACGCCCGTTCGCGGACCTGTCCGGCTGCGAACACATCGCGCACCTGAAGACGGACCAGATCACAGCCCCGCAGCTTGCTGTCGATCGCCATATTGAACAGCGCAAGATCCCGGAGGTCGCCGGACACCTCCAGCCGAATTCGGATGGACCACACGTGCTTCGGCTTCAGTGGTCGTTTCTGGCCGACGATGCGGCCCTTGTTCCAGGCGATGCGTGGTGGTGGTAGAGGGGTAGTGATAAGTTCGGTGGACATGGCAGTGCCTTCCGATCCACCGCTCCCGCCCGCCTTTCGGAATGATGCAGGCGAAGGATAGCACAAAAGGCCAGTCCCGTCGCGTCGAGCCCAGAGCGGGCTTTCGTGGCGGCCTTGCGCGAACCTTGAGGATGACGCGGACGTAGAGTGTCAGCCATGGAGGAAGGCGTGGGAATGCTTCGGATTTATATGCGATACCTCAACGCCTACCGGAAATGGGCATACAAGGATCGAAACTCGATTTTGGTATCGTTTTTCGCGATCATCGCCATGATCTCGCTTATGCTTGCATCCAATTATCTATCGGAGCAAGCCGAGACCATTCTTCGATATGTCTTGCTTACCCTGATAATCGCATTCTTCCCGTTTATTTTTGTGACTTGGCGCGGCAACCGGGGCTTCGGTTCGAAAAAGCACTGAGCCTACCGCCAAGGGCGGCCCCGCACTACAACCAGCTGGGAATGTCCGCATTGTCCCACTATCGTCGTTCGGAGCCCTAAGCCGCCATTGCCCACTCTTGGCTGTTCTCCTAAAGTTCTGATGAACAGCATGGAGGGTGCATGTCGGCATCAGCGAGGAACATATCCCACGACCGCATTCCTTTAGCCGTCGTCTCGATCATCCTGACGGTCTTGGCACTGTCTCTCGGGGATGCCCTGATAAAGATGACCAGCGGCAGCTTTGTCATCTGGCAAATCTTCGTCCTCCGATCACTGATCCTGCTTCCCGTCCTTGCGGGCATCGCCCTCATGCTGGGCATCCTTCGGATGCCAGCGGCTTGGGGTTGGGTCACACTGCGAAGCCTGATGCTGATAGCCATGTGGGTGTGCTATTATCTGTCCCTGCCAAAGCTTTCACTCTCGGCAGCGGCGGCGGCCTATTACACGCTCCCGATCTTCATTACCCTGTTCTCTGCTGTGTTCATTGGGGATCGCATATCGAGGACCGGCTGGTTCGCCGTTGTTCTCGGTTTCCTTGGCGTTCTGCTGATCCTTCGACCGAGAGCAGGTGATTTCAACGCCTATGCCCTTCTGCCGCTGATTTCCGCCATGCTGTATGCAGGGGCCATGATCGTGACGCGAACCCGGTGCCGCGATGAACATCCGTTGGGCCTGTCTTTAGCTCTGAACATCGGCTTCATCATCGTCGGAGGTGTTGCGGCCGCGATCATACTTCTCCTGCCGATGGAGCTTAGGCAGGGTTTTCTGCTCTCGCCTTGGACGCCAATGGGGAAAGCCGAGTGGATCTCGATGGGGCTTCTCGCCGCCGCGATCTTGATCGGCAGCATCGGCGCCGCCATTGCTTACCAGAACGGCTCGCCCGCGATGATCGGGGCCTTCGACTTCGCTTATGTCGGCTTCGCTGTCATCTGGGGCATCGTGTTCTTTGCTGAGACGCCCGACTTAATCGCGTCCATCGGTATGATCATAATCGTCGGGGCGGGGGTGCTGTCGTTGCGGCAATGAACGGCAGGAATGTCCCACGATCGACCTCACCGGCCATGCCGTAGACGACAGATGTGGCAAGGACCACGGTGTGCATGGTTTCATAAAGGCTGTCATCAATGGCCGTCCTTATCGGCGCGGCCGCGAGCCTGACGATCCCGCGCGTCCATCTCCCTGAGCCACTCGATATAGACCTGCAACCGGCGATCGATCTGCGCGCGGTCGGGCGGCAGGAACGGCGCAAGGTAGGGATGGCGGCGATGCACATATCCCTCGCGCGGGTGGTGGCGCCGGAGTCGATACCAGCTCGACACCGTCCGGGCCCAGCGGTCGTCGGGATCGAGGGCGATAACGGGCGACGTGATGATAGTATTGTTCCCTAATATGGGATGGCCGCGGACGTCACCTTCCAGCACCAACTCGCCGATGACAGTGATCTGCGGCCGCCAGAGATCGAGGTCCGGTGCGCTGTCTAGTTCCAGGGCAGATGGACCTGCCTCTGCGGCGGTGATCGAGATCAGGGCGCGGTCAAGCCACGCGCGCTTATAGGGCGACAAAATGGTCATGCCGTTCTCCTTTATTAACGGTGGTGTGCGTCGTTTTGAGTAAACCCGGGTTGCAAGACGGCGCGTGGGTTGGCTGTCTTGCACCATCGACACTCGGTCGACGGCGAAGAATTTTGCCTGGTGGATCCTCCCGGTCCTTTGNTTTTTTATTTTTGTTCTTTCTCGTCTTCTCTTCTTCGTGCCGGGGAATGGAGATGGGCGGCGGATGGGACCCGCCGCAAGAAGTGCCGTTTTTTGGTCTTGGGTTTTTGAGGGCGGCTCCGCCGCCTTTCTTCTTTGTTTTTGTCTTTTTTGTTCGGTGATGACGGGTTCGTGGACGCGAGTGATTGCCCGGGGCTGGCGCGGGTGTCTGTAGCTATCGGGATTGCTGGGCAAGGCGCGTGGGTGGGTCTTCATCCGGTGCCGTAGGGCGCAGGCGCGCGAGCCAGTTTTGGGCTTCGGCCTGATCCATGTCGCGCGACTTCATCAGGGTGCTGGCCATGTCTTCGAGTAACGGGCGGTGGGCTGCGAGGATTTGGGTTGCGCGTTGCTCGGCGTTCTCGAGCTCGCGTCTGACCCGGACCAGAGCATCAGGGTCGAGGACGATCATCGTCTTGGGATCCGTGCTCCAGACCGGCCCTTGGGCGCCAAGCCCATATCGCGTCTGGATCGATGTGGCGATCGTCGTCGCCTGTGCCAGATCGGAGTCCGGACTGCCGCCCGCGCCGGCCGAGACATCGCCGAGGATCAGGCGCTCGGCCGCGCGACCGGCCAGCATCTGCACCATTCTGTTCTGCATATCCGCCAGGACGCCATGTTTGGCAGTCGCCGTGAACAAAGTGCCGCCGCCACCGTCGCGATCCAGAAAGATACGGCGGACCGGACCGAGCTTGAGCGCAGCGCAGATGATGGCGTGGCCACATTCATGGAGGGCCACGCGGCGGTCGATCGAAGGGTCGTGCGTGATCCGAAATAGCTGGCGCAGGTCGTTGAGGGTCATGTCCCGCTTTTGCCCCCGCGCCATCGCACGCGTTTGGCGGATGACCGCGTCAATGTCCGCCGCCGAGCAGCCAACGGCTCGGGTCGCGAGATCGCGCAAGTCAGCTTCGTTCCAGTCGGGTAGGCAAGTGCGGAACACGCCGAACAAGGTGTCCGCATCCGGCAATGGCACGTTGATGTGCATGTCTAAACGTCCGGGCCGCCGCACAGCCGGATCGATCATGTCCCTGTGATTGCATGTGGCCACGACGATCACCCCTTCTTCCCGCGCGATACTGTCCATTTCGGCGAGGAAGCTGTTGATGACCTGTGTCCGATAAGACCGATTGTGCTGATCGCGATCTTCGCGTGAGCCGACCGCATCGATCTCGTCGATGATAAGCACCGACGGGGCTCTAGTGCGGGCCTCGGCAAAGCTTTTGCGCATCTCGCGCAGCATGTCGCCGAGATGACCCGCCGCCTGCCAAGCACCAAACGTTCCGGTGACGACGCTGAACCCGGCGCTGTTGCCCATGGCGCGGGCGATCCATGATTTGCCGGTGCCAGGCGGGCCGTAAAGCAGCAGCGTCCGCGTTAGGTCTGACCAGGCGACTGCGCCGGTCTTCCATCCGCGCAAATCACGCACGATCTGCCGCGCGGCGCGCAGCGCCGGTGTGTCGCCGTGAATGTCTTCCAGCCAGGGGCCGTCCTTGGCCACGCGCGGAACTTCTGTGAGGGCGGCGATCCGTTCGGCCACGGCTTTGGCGGTGGGCGCCCGCATCGCAAGGCTCAGGGACAAGGCATCAACGTCCATTAGTGCGGCGTCGTTGGCCAGCACCGCGCGCACCGCCGCCTCGTCGATCCGACCTGTGGCACTGTGTGTCGCGCGCAGCGCGGCGATCAGGATGTCCACGGATAAGGGCGCATAGGTCCGCTTTTGGATCGGCGCCTGCTGCGGGATTGGCAGGCCTTTCGACTCCTCGGGCAGCAGGACGAGAATCGGGGCGCGCATATCGACAGCCCGCGCGAGGTCATCGGTGAATGCAGACATCGCGCGTTCTGTCACTCTGCCGTTCATGGGCTCCGGGTTCAACACGAGCATATGCGGCTTATCCTTCGGGAGACGGCCCAGTGACATGGCCAGTGACCAGCCTGCCGGCACCAAGAGCGGCAGCAGCTTCTGCAGCATGTGGATCTCATCGCCCGGAACACGCCCGATCATGGTGATCGCACCGGGGGCCAGCATCGCATCGCGATCCGGAATATCGCCAATGCTTGCTACCAGGCGCAGGAGGGGAATGAGCTTGCCCGACGGCAGGCGAATGCGAGGCTGCCACGTGCCATCCGACGCCGTGGCGGCGGGATCGCCACCGGCTTCCTGGACGGCGTCGTAATCCTCCGGGCAGATGTTTTGCGCAGCCGGGCTTCGGTTCAGCCCGTTGAGTGCGGCGGACCCCGGAGGTGACATTGTGGTCACCAGGAGTTCGGGCAGATCCATATCCTCCGGGTCCAATGCGGGATCCCAGGCCGGCGTCAACCGGGCCGCCAGATCGTCCTGCAGGTTGTGGATGGCCTGATGTGCCAAGGGAAGCCAAGTCGGGGATTCAGGAAATCCGGAATGGGGTTCAGGGTTGCGGGGCGTGGTGGAGGGTGTCTGAGTCATGGCGGGATTCCGGGTGTGAGGGGGGGGGACCATCCGGCGTTCCGGATGGCGATCAGGGGTGCGCGGCGAGAGGTGCAAACCCACGTGGCGAAGGGCGGCGGCGGTGTCGTGTCCACGGCGAACGGACATCCGGAAGCCTCGTCGGATCCGCTTTATCGGGACCCGTGCAAGCCAGACTCCGGGACGTCGGCTGCAGGTTGCCTCGGCCGCCCGGTGTGCGGGTTTGTCCTCCGGATTGTAGAAGCATGCGGCTGCGACGCGGGTTCGCAGCGTCATCCGGATCCGCCGACACAAGGTCGGCCGTGATCCAGAACCACCGCGCTGCGTGGCGTTATCCGGGTCGGCCCGGATGGCGGCGCAGGATCGGAGATCGGTCCCTCGATATGGTTCTGGGCTGCGGTTTGCGCCGGGCGTGGGTTCGTGCCGAAAACCTGCGGGGCGATACGGTCGACGGACGTGAATCCGGGTCGTCCGGCATGATCTCCGGATCGGGGAGGCCCGCCGTTCGGGACAGCGGGGAGATCAGATCCGGAGTCCGGATGCGCGCCGCATCCACGATGTCCGCCTCGATCCGGTCGAGAGTTTCCTGGAGGAAGGGCAAGCTCTCCGGCCTGTAGACTTCGGACACGACATTCATCAGATCCGCGTAGTCCGGGTGCGGCACGATGGATTCCGGATGGGTGAGGCGAAGGTCCGCGTGGGCGGCCTTCTCGCGAGTGCAGGCGTCGTGGCCCGTCGGCATCGCCACAACCCGGAGCACCTCGACGAGCGCGTCTTTCGGTAACCCGAGCTGGTGTTTGTGTCTCTTTACCGGACGTGCCGAATATCCAATTTTGAGAACGTGACGACCGGTGCCAGAATGACGGATGTCGAGCAGGTAAATGTAGCTGGGCTTTGCCGTCCACGATTGCCCGCAGCCGGCGCAGTCGCATTGCCCCCACCGCACATTGGCAACCGCGATCCGCTGTTCATGTCCGCACGTGTGTCGGTAGAGGCGGTAGCTTGCGTTGCCCTGCGGATCGCGGCCAAGGCGCGACCAGCCGAACCGGGCGGCCTCGGCTTCCTCGCGTTGGACGAGACAAGCCGCGCAACGCACAGCGACGGCGCCAGCTGCGATCCGTTCGATGAAGGCGAACTGGCGCCGCACTTCATGGCCGCAAGCTAGGCGATAACGGCCATAATGGCGATGATCTTGATCCCGCCCGAGCCAGGTCAGATTGGCGGTCAAAGCCGTCTGGCGCCAACGGGCCTCGATGCAATGCGGACACAAGGGCTGCGCCGACATGACCACGGAATGGCGCGCAGTGTGGATCCCGCCGCAGGTCTGGCAGCGCAGCGCGACATGCAGGCGGTCCCGAACCCGGGCAATCAGGTCAAAGCCTTTAGTGCGCGCCGCCTGGGTCCAATGGTCGTGGATCGGGCCGGGGTAGATGACAAGGGGGAGATCGGACACGGCAAGCGGGGTGCGGATGTTGCGCGGAGACAGGATGGTCGTGGACATGGAAGGTCCTCCCGAAAAACAGGATGGGGGCAGCCACAGGCCGAGCTTGCGCACGCAAAGCGTGCCGCCCAGAGGCCGGAGGCAGAGGAAATTTGGTGAGACAGGGCAACGGGCCTGCGTCCGATGTCGGCTCGCGGGCGGCCAGCTGTCAGATCTGCGAAGGGGTCAGGCGGCTGGCGCCATCAAGTGACCAGGATCATCCTGCTCGGTCTCGGCGTGATCCGCCTCGATGGCATCCGTGAAATCCGGCAATGTGCGCAGTGCGTTCAAATGCTGCTGGAAGGCGGCGACCATCTGATTGGTGCGGCGCCCCATGGGGCTGGTATTTGCGCAGCGAAAAAGATCAGGAAAATAGCCCTGCAGCGCAAAGGTGTTCCGGAACGCTTCAGGCGTATCACTTTCGATCAGCATCTGTGCCATTTTGCTGAGGCGCTTCAACGGCTGATCTTCCCGACGTTCGAGTGGCGTGGCGTCAAGCTGGGCGAGGCTGTCCAGCGTCCTGGTCCGGGCCCGTTCGGCGTCGCGGATCCACGCATCGCAGGCGGGATCCCAACTCCCGCTATGCTCAAGGTCGCGCTCCGCTTCAACGTAGGCGGAGAGGTTACGCATCATGGCGCCAAACAGAACAGTGACGGGGGAAGGGCAAAACGATGGCACCGCTTCCGAATGGCACGGCGGGATGATAGGCGTGTGAATAGCCATGAGTGATCTCCTAAGGATCAGTTGTGGTTAGGACCGGGCAAGGGGGTAGGAGCCCTTGCCTGTGTCCGATTTATATGAAACCATTAAACCGTAAATCAAGCATAGATTCGGACAAATGGAAAAAAAACGCGGGCGCCCTCCAATCGACTCGGAGGCGGTAAACCTCCGCCTTCCGCGCGACCTTATAGAATCTATAGATAAGCGCCGCCGCGATGAGCCCGATCTACCCACACGCCCCGAAATGATCCGTCGCGCTCTGGTCGAGTGGCTAGAGATAACAAACCAAGAGAGCTAATCTGAATCGGGCACTCTGTATTT
This sequence comes from Falsirhodobacter sp. alg1, assembly GCF_000739715.2. Classification (GTDB taxonomy): domain Bacteria; phylum Pseudomonadota; class Alphaproteobacteria; order Rhodobacterales; family Rhodobacteraceae; genus Falsirhodobacter. Next base: position 11,173 of record NZ_BBJC02000002.1, read on the forward strand.
AATGCCTACGCGGCGACGTCCTCATGAATAAGCCGACCGATCTGGCCAACGGTCAAAAGCGGATCACCATTCGGATCGACGGTCAGACCAGCGTCGGGAATGATCGACGGCGTTGCCATGCAGTCGATGAGCCGCATCGCCGCCGCACGGTTTTTAGGATCGAGATGGCGCAATTCGAACGCCGGAATGGACCCGTTTTTGCGGTGGAGGGCACAAAGCAAGTCCGCCGCGATCCTGGCGGCCCCGGTGCTGTCGATCGCCAGCGGATACAGCCTGCGCACATCGTCGCCGTAAGTGCGCTTCAAGCGCGTCCAGCGATTGATCGCCTCCGCCTCCGCCACCATTTCCTCTGCCGCCGCGGCGGCGAGCTCTTCGTCCGTAATCGTGCAAGTCATCGTAATATCTCCGGTCTACGCTATGAAATTATAGTCTGAATTCCGAATTCTCGCTCCACAGAATGCGCTGCGGAATAGGGGTTATCCCCAAAAATCGCCCCCCTGAATGGGATCGGCACAGTTCACATCCCAGGGCGGTTTTCATCTTCGACAATAGGTGTCACACCCCCCGATAAGGCCGAGGCTGCGCGGACCAGAAGCCCCGCGAACTTGGCAACGACGCGTTGCATCGGCGAGCGCCGGTCGGCCGGTGTGCCGATGGCGTGTCCGACGAAGGCATGGATGCGACCGAGACGGAGGTTTCCGTCTTCAGCGGTCAGCATTCCTGTATCCAGCTGGTCAACCATGTCTTCCATGGCGGACGCGGCCTCTGCCACCTCAATTTGTTGATCAGCAACCTTCCGTTCGCGGGAATCCAGATCCGCCTGTCGGGCGGCGGCGTCGCGTCGGAATGCCTCCATCCTCATGGTCAGGTTCTGTTTCTGCTTCTCAAAAACTCTTTCCCTTTCCCTCATCGCCACTGCACGCTGTGACAACGTCCTGTCTGCTTCCTCCTGCACCTTCTCCTTTTTTCTCATGGAATCCTCCGCCGCCCCCAGGGCGGCATCCCTTCGCGCGATCTCATGTTCACGCTCCGCAAGAGCGTTTTCCGCCGCGTCCAATTCCGCGTGCTGATGCGCAAGAGCAGCTTTCTCCTCAACGATGCCGGTGGCATCGACGGTGATCTCAGCGCGCTCGGCCCTCTGCCGCGCGACCTGCGCCCGCATAGCGGCGTCGTGATCCGCGTCAACGCGGGCCTGCTTCTTGCGGGCGTCATATTGCTTGGTGGTCAAGCGCTCCGCACCGGGGCCGCTTCTCAAGAGGCCCGCGCGTTTGCCAACCGCGTCATGATACCGCGACTGAAATGCGGTCATTGCCGCCTCATAGGCTTCGACATCACCGGTCTTGGCCTTTCTGGCTTTCCGCAACACCCGCAGGTGCGCGTTGTTATCGATCTCCCACCTTTCCAGTGCCAAGGCATTCGCCTGCTCGACCCGATCGCACTCGGTCTCCCACTCGGCCAGCACCTCGGCGTGTTTCGCATCCCGTTTCCGCTGGGTCGCAGGGGTTTTGCTTGGCTTGGGTTTTTTCGGTTTCTTTGGCCGATCTTGAAGTTGGGGTTTCGGAAGCCCTGCCAAGGTGTCCGATGGGCCATGTGCCTGTCGCCATTCTTCGGCGGCAACCTTGCCGACATGCAACTTGTTCGCACTCAGCTTCGGATCATGCATATTCACGCCCAGGATGTGGATGTGAACATGCCCTTCGTCGAGGTGCAGAACAGCCGAGAACGCGACTCCCTCCGGCATGCGCCTGGAGAAATCAGAAACCGCAAACTTGGCCCACTGCTGAACACGAAGCTTTTCTTCACGGGGTGCGGCCTTGTAATCCTCCGCCGTCATCGGATGGGAATGGATTTCAGTGTAGAGTGTGGGCGCATCGGTCTTGAGCCGGCGCTGGTAGGTGCTGCCACCCGACAGGGTGACGGTTTCCCGGATTTGAGCGCGACGTTCGTCATGCATTTTCCGAAGCGCCGAAACCGGAATGGCGCCAAACGCCAGGATCGGAACAGGAGGTTCAGGGTCGGCAACATGGCTGGAATACCGAGGATCCCGGCCCACCTCGAGAAACACCTGATTGATGTCGTTATACTGATCCTTGGTGCCCTCGACCCTGGTCAGCTTGTCGCTGTAGGTCTGGATATGGACGAACTGATAAGCCATCTGGCATCCTCAATAAAGGGTATGCCTGTTCATTTATGCTGAGAATTGGACAATCCCGAGAGGGTGTTCTAAGTAATCCGGTTGGTTTATGTGGATAACCTAACTACAGGAATTACTTATCAATATAGTATTTCGCAAACCGGAATAGGAAAGCTAGATACAAAGACAGACTGTAGGTAGCTAAAGCTACCTCGTCTGCCCCTTACGCCGGGGAGGCGCTCCGTCAGCTCGATAATAACGCACGGCATTATTATCGAACCGACTGCGCGGGCTTTGCCCTTGCCGGTCCGCCATCATTCCAAGGCGCAAAGCGCCTCGTCATGATATCGGATCCCGGGGGATACCCCCCCCGCACCCCCAACCGGATCCCGTGCGAATTGCTTCGCCGACATCCGGTTCAGATCGGCTTGCCGATCCGGATTCCTTGAAACCGCAGGACGTGCCCCGCGGCCTCGTCGTCATACCGTCCGCCCCTATCCGTTCCGAGCCCGTCTTCCTTCGGCGGTCCAAACTCCTGTTCCATCGGCCACACCTCAGAAAACGCGCGTGAGGCTCTCGATCGCGGATTTCATCTCCACCATCAGGCTCTGCTTGCGATAGGTCTTCTGGTGTTCGTCCTTGCCTTCATGCCCGACAACATCGCGAACCACCTTGTCGTCAACACCGTTGCGATCAAGGGCGTTCTGGACGTAATGCCGGAAGCCGTGGAACGACAGCGGGGCACCGTCTTCGCCCAATTGTTCGTCGATGGCGTCACGCATGAATCGACCAAGCCTGCGGCCCCAGATGCGGCTGCGCGCCTCACCCTGATCCGGGAACATGGCAACGCTTCCACGCGCCCGCATGGCCTGAACATACTGAAGCAGGCCGAGGTCGAGAAGGTGGCTGTGGATCGGCAGGATGCGGTCGGACGCCATATTCTTGATGCGGCGCAGTTCGTTGTGCCGGATATGGATGCACGGGATGCCATCCACCTCGATGAAGTCCGACGTCGCGATGCCCGCGATCTCACCGCGCCTGGCGCCGGTATAGGCCCCGAGGATCGGCGACCAGAAGTTTCCGTCCCGTGGCTGGTTCGGTTCGCTCCAGAGGGAATGCCGGAAAAGCCGACGCATGTCATCCTTGGTGAACGCATCCCTTTTGTCGCGGCTGCGTTTGGTTTCCTTGCGGCGCAGTTTAGAGGGCTTGAGCTTCGGATCGACCGCAATGCCTTCGTCCGCCGCCCAGCCGATGATCTGATCCAGATGTTCGAGATGCCGATTGATGGTTCCCACAGCGAGGCCCACCTTGTCAGGCTCCAAGGAGGCGGCGCGGGCCATGATCTCATCACGGGTGGCAGTTGCATCCTTCGGGCTTTTGCCCAAGCTCTTCGGCAACCTATAGAGGTCGGAGCGGAAGGCGCTGGCATGGCTTTGCCGGATAAGGCGCACGTCGCTCACTCCCGTCAATTTGGGGAACAGGGTCGCGAAGCTTTCATACTGGCGCAGGGTTTTTTCCTCGACACCCTCCGAACGCTTAAGGTCATTCATCCGAGAAACGACGGCCGCGATGTCCGGGTCGAACGGCGGGGTGTCGGCAGCCGGGTCGATGACCTCCAAATCTTCTACGCGATCACGCGCGTGCCGAAGCTCTTGGTGGACCGGCGGCATCTCGACACAAGCCTGTCCTTCCCCATTAGAGGCTTCGTCGGAAGAAGTGGTCCACGCCTCATGCTTGCCTTGGATATACATATCCAAGACTGCCAAAGTTTCTCTGGCGGATGCGACGTCGCGACCGATCAGGTCCTTGAAATCCCGCAGGATGATTCGACGCCGCGCATCACTGGCCAGATCGCGGCGCAGCATATCGACATTTTCCGCCTCAAGATCATCAGCATCTGCGACAGCGGGGGCATTTACGCCGTTTGCCGCGATGTGCATCCAAGCCGCCCGCATGGCACAATCATGCCGCAGGTCATCGCCCGGATCAGCGGAGTCGACCCGCCGCATAATGTTCAGATTGGCGATCTTGTCCCGTTCGCGCGCGATCACCGCCGACAGCCACTGCCGGGCCTCGGCATCCGTCATCAGGTTCTGGGCAGCACGGGTCATCACGACATCACTTTCGGCACTCAGCTTCCTGGCCAGTATAACCGCAAGACGAGGATCAGCGGTATGCAATGACAGCTTGATGTCGACGAAACCTGTGGACAACCGCTTCAGGCGCCTGCGCCAATGCAGGGTCTGTCCGCGCCGAAAAAGGTGAGGGTGTCCGCTTGCCATCTCATCCGCTCCTTCAGAACGGACAGGCGCGGGCAGCTGCGGTGTATGGAACACCTGTATGCCACACCATCTGAGCCATAAGCTCAAAATCGTAGCAAGATCAACAGATTACGTTGATTATGGCTCCGGCGGTAGGGATCGAACCTACGACCAATTGATTAACAGTCAACTGCTCTACCGCTGAGCTACGCCGGAACACAGGGGGGTATCTACCCAGTGTTTTCGGTGCTGTCTAGAGGCCTTGCGCAGTTTTTTTCCAAATTGACAATATTTTTGTCATAGTCGGGACAAGCCGCAGATTTCATGATGATATTTGTGCCGGCCGGGGTGAAAATTCCGCCGTTATCTTCTTGGATTTTCCCCTGTTCGCGCAGATGTGCCAGATGCGCTGCGACATTTGCCGTGGCTGCACGGATAAGACCGGGGGGGAGGGTGCGATAGAGGGCATCTGTCAGGTCGTGCAATGTCTGCCCGCAGGTTTCCAGCTGGCGCATGATGGATGCCTCCCGCGCCAGTCGATGGCTGCGCAGTGTTGCGATTCTGCGGGACGGCGTCTCTATCGGATGCCCGTGCGCTGACAGGAACCGGCGCCACGGCCTGCATGCCAGCTTATCCAGCGAGGTCAGGTAATCCGCAATCCGCCCCCGCGGCGGGATGATTGCACTGGAGGCCCAGCCCATGATGTGATCGGCGGTCAGGCAGATGTCGTTCATGGCAAAGCACAGGTGGTCATCGGAGTGGCCCGGCGTATGAATCGCTTCCAGCTCCCAGGTACTTCCGCGCAACCGCGCGCCATCCGAAAGGCTGATGTCGGGGCAATAGGTGGCCAAGTGCGATGCGTAACCGTAGATCGGGGCGCCAGTGGCCTTGGCAAGGCGTGGAGCCAGTTCCAGATGGTCCTTGTGGTCATGGGACAGAATGATGTGGCTGATGCGTTCCGCAGGGGCCAATGCATCCAGAATGGCTGCCAGATGCTGCGGGTTGTCGGGGCCGGGGTCCAGCACGGCCACATCGCCCGTGCCGATGATATAGGTATTCGTTCCCAGATACGTCATGGATGAGGGATTCGGGGCCAAAATGCAGCGGATGCCCGGCTCCGGGTGGGTCACGATTCCATAGGGGGGCGTCTTTGTCATTTCGCTAGTATAGCCGGCAGGACCGCAGGATAAAGGTTGCTGCAGATGCCGCAGAAGATGAGACAGTGATGATGACGAAGTTCCGGACTCCTTTGCCGCGCAGCCTGTACGGGCGGGCCGCGCTGATCCTCATCGTGCCGATCCTGACAATCCAGTTGGTCTTTTCGCTCCAGTTCATCCAGCGGCACTATGAGGGCGTGACCGAGCAGCTTTCCCGCGGGGTGGCGCTGGAGTTGGGATATCTGATCAATATCTACGAAACGGAGCCCGAACGCGCCGGCAGCGTGGCCGATGCTCTGGATTTCGAACTGGTCGCACCGGCGGACTGGGGGTTCACCACGGATCGGCGTGATTTCTGGGATCTGTCGGGGCGGGCACTGATACAGACGCTGGATGCGACACTGCCGCTCCGGGCAGTCGATCTGCAGTATGACAACCGCGAGGTCCGGCTGCTGTTTGAAACCGTCCGCGGCCCGATCAATATCGAGGTGAACCGGCGGCGGGTATCGGCCTCCAACCCCCACCAGCTGCTGGTGTTGATGATCATTACCTCGATCCTGATGACGGTGATCGCCTTTCTGTTTCTGTCCAACCAGCTTCGCCCGATTGCCCGCCTTGCCCGCGCGGCCGAGGCGTTCGGAAAGGGGCGCACGATTCCCTATCGTCCGCGTGGCGCGCTGGAGGTGCGGGCAGCAGGAAATGCCTTTCTGGACATGCGCCACCGGATCGAGCGGTATATCGAACAGCGGACCTTGATGCTGTCGGGTATCAGCCATGATCTGCGAACCCCTTTGACGCGCATGAAGCTGGAGCTGTCCATGATGGATGATCCGGGGGCGGCGGACCTGCTGAATGACGTTCAGGAAATGGAACGGCTTGTTGACGAGTTTCTGGCGTTTTCACGGGGTGATGCCACCGAGGTTGTCACCCGGGTCGATGTTTCGGGACTGGTGGATCAGGTGGTTGCGAACGCTCGCCGCTCGGATCAGCCGGTCACGGCAGGGCATATCGAGCAGGGGGCAATGCTGCTGATCCGCCCGCAGGCCGTTACCCGGGCGCTGGAAAATCTGGTCAACAACGCCACACGCTATGGCACCAAGGCACGCGTCAGCCTGTTGCTGAGTGATCGTGCAATGCGTCTGGTCGTCGAGGATGATGGCCCGGGCATTCCTGCCGAGCGGCGGGAAGAGGCGCTGACGCCCTTTTCCCGGCTGGGGTCCGAACGTGATCCGAACCGGGGGGGCGGTGTGGGCCTTGGCCTTGCGATTGCGGCCGATATAGCCCGCAGCCACGGCGGGCATTTGCGCCTGTCGGAAAGCCCCGATCTGGGGGGGCTCAGGGCCGAGATCGTCCTGGCGCGTTAAGGCAGGATGTGGAGCCACATCCAGATGGTGAACAGAGATCCTGCCGTGGCAAGCAGGACGCTGGAGGCACTGACCCGCCGTGCGACGCCGTAGATATTGGCGAACAAATAGGCATTCATTCCCGGCGCCATCGAGGCTGTCACCACGGTGGAGCGCATCTGGTCCACATCCAGATGCAGCAGGCGACTGATCAGATAAGCGATGCCCGGATGGACGATCAGCGACAGGGCGCATACCATGGTGATGATCTTCATGTCCCCCTCGGGGCGATAGCGGCACAATACGCCCCCAAGGCCGAACAGCGCCGCGGGCAGGGCGGCGCGGGTCATCATCTGCAGACCACCACCCACGACATGCGGAATGGCAAGCCCTGTCATGTTCCACGCGAACCCAAGCGTGATTCCGATGACTAGTGGCTGCCGCATCAGCGCGGTCACGATTTTCCGTACCAGCTGCGCAGGCGAAAGATCCGTGCCGCGGGCCCGCACGATTTCCATTGTGGCGATGCCAAGACCATAGAGAATGGGCGAATGCAGCGCGATGATTGTGAAGTTCCCCGCCAGAGAGCTTTCGCCATAGGCGCGCTCCATGATCGGCAGCCCCAGCAGCAATGAATTGGAAAACAGGCAGCAGAAGCCGATCGCAACAGAATCCTCGGCAGGGCGTTTGAAGATGAAACGGGCTGCAAGTGTTCCGAGGATGAAGCAGATGACTGCTCCGGAGTAGAAGGATGCGAAAAGTCCGATCTCGAAATTATCCGCCAGATCCAGCGTTGCCATGTTGCTGAACAGCAGGCAGGGCACCGCGAAATTCTGCGCGAACCGCATGACGCCATCCACTGCGCTATCTGTAATCAGGTTCGTTCGCCTGGCGAAATATCCGAAACCGATAACAAGGAAGACAGGAAGGATGACGTCGATCAGCGCGCTCATGACAAGTCCAGTTCAAGCCCGTCAAAGGCGGGAATGATGCCGGGTGGAAGCTCCCCGGCAAGTGTTTCGTAATCCAGATCGACATGCATGTTGGTCAGTACGGCGCGTTCGGGCGCAGCACGTTCGATCCACTCCAGCGTCAGCGCCAGATGTGCATGCGAGGGGTGGGGCGTGTAGCGAAGGGCATCCACGATGAACAGATCCAGCCCTTCAAGAATGGGCCAGCTCTGTTCAGGAATGACGTTGGCATCCGGCAGATAGGCGGCGTTGGCAATCCGAAGGCCCAGCGCGTCGATGTTTCCGTGGTGCGCTACGAAGGGATGGATCGGGATTTCGCCGCCCGCGCCGTTGATGCTGAACGGCCCCTGTATCCTGTGCAGATCGCAAATCGGGGGATAGCTGGACCCTTCGGGCTGTACAAAGGCGTAGCCGAAGCGGCTGAGCAATGCCTCCGATGTAGCTGCATCCGCCCAGACAGGCAGGCGACGCCCGGTATTGAACACGATCTGCCGCAGATCATCGATTCCATGCACATGATCGGCATGGGCATGGGTATAGACCACGGCATCCAGATCGCCGACCCCCGCATCCAGCAGTTGTTCGCGCATGTCGGGAGAAGTGTCGATCAACACCCGGGTGGTGCCTTCGGGGCCGATCCGCTCTGCCAGAAGCGAGCATCTGCGGCGTCTGTTCTTCGAATTCTTTGGGTCGCAAGCCCCCCAGTTGTTGCCCAATCTGGGGACACCCCCAGAAGAACCACATCCAAGGATCGTCAACCGGATCATGACGCCGCCTTTGTGAACAGCCGGTCGAAGTTTGCCGTGGTTGCCTGCGCGAATTCCTCCAGCGATAATCCGAACACCTCGGCGCCAATTTTTGCGGTATGGGCGGTATAGGCGGGTTCGTTGCGGCGGCCGCGGTGGGGCGGGGGTGCCAGATAGGGGCTGTCGGTCTCTACCAGAATACGGTCAAGCGGGGCCGCTGCAAAGATATCGCGCAACTCTGTCGATTTGGGGAATGCCGCAATTCCGGACATCGAAAGATAGAAACCCAGATCCAGTGCCGCCTCTGCCAACGCCGCCGAGGAGGAGAAGCAGTGCATCACGCAGGAATAGCTGCCCGCTTCATGCTCTTGTTTCAGGATGCGGGCCATATCGTCATCCGCGCCGCGTGCGTGGATAATCAGGGGCAGCCCCGTCCGGCGCGAAGCCTCGATATGCACGCGAAGGCTGTCCTGCTGGGCTTCGGCGCTTTCGGCACTGTAGTGATAATCAAGACCTGTTTCGCCGATTGCTACGAACTTGGGGTGGTCTGCAAGACCTACAAGATCCTCGATGCTGACTGCGGGATCGGTGCCTGCACGCATGGGATGAACACCCGCGGCATAGAAGACATTGTCATAGGTTTCGGCAATGGCACGGACACGCGGCTCCTGATCCATGCGTGTGCAGATCGTTACCATGCGCGTCACGCCTGCCGCGCGCGCGCGGGCAATGACATCGGGCAATTCCCCTTCGAAATCAGGGAAATCAAGATGGCAGTGGCTATCAACGATTTGTAGGGTCATCGCTCTCTCTGGGCGATCTCTGCCGCCGTTGCGTCGATCTTCAGGATCATATCCATCAGCAGCGCCGCAGGGTCAAGGTTCACGGCCCGGCCGCGACGTGCGCGGAGGCCAAGCGTTTGCTGCAATTCGGCCCAGATAAGACCTGCGTGCGGCGACGGGGCAAGACGGGCCATCAGGTCCGCCTCATGGGGGGCTGCCTCGATTGGGGGATGGCCAAGCGTTCCTGTACGGGCCAGCCGGGCAGACAGCCTGTCCAGCAGGCCAACCAAGAGATCGAAGCGTGGTTCCGCACCCCGACCGGCACCGCTGTCGGCCAAGGCAAGCGCACGCATCCGGTCCAAGCGGGGATGGCCCATGAAAAGTTTGACCAGATCGCCATAGGCGCCCAGTCCGCCCAGCTTCAGAAGGCGGACAGCTTCACCGACCGATCCACCGCCCAGTTCAGCCAATGCAACAGGATCCTCCACCTCCAGCCCCGCCTGTGTCAGCGCGGCCCCGATCGCATCCGCAGGCAGGGGGGCAAGCCGCAATTCCCGGCAACGGGAACGAATGGTCGGAAGCAGGCGCGATGGCTGATGGCTTATCAGCAGGAATGTGACGCGAGGTGGTGGTTCTTCCAGCAATTTCAGAATGGCATTTGCTGCAGGCCCGGCCATTTCATCCGCAGAATCGATGATGACCACGCGGTGGCCTCCATCGGGCGCGGAAAGCGTAAGGTATGATTTCAGCTTTCGTACCTCACCCACGCGAATGTCGGCGGATAGGGCACTTCGGGTGTCATTCGGGCCGCGGCGCAGCAAGAAAAGTCTTTGCTCGGCGAGTGCGGCCATGCGGCGGATAACCGGCGCGTCGGTGGGGGTGTCAAGTGTGGAACCCGTGCCATCCGACAGCAGGAAACGTGCGATGCGCCATGCCAACGTCGCCTTACCCACGCCGCGCGGTCCTGTCAGCAGCCAGCCGTGGTGCAGCCGTCCGGTGGCAAAGGCCGCCACGAAGGCCGCCTCGGCCTCGGGGTGGCCAAAAAGGGTGGTGGTTTCGCGCGGATGGGGGGCGCCCTCCACGCGATCCGGTTCTGGAAGTTCGACCTCGGCCATTACAGGTTCCGTTTTGTCATAGGCGCTTGTCGGACAAGGTGCGCCGGATGAAAACCCCTAACAAGCGTCCAGATAGGCCATGGCGGTCGCAAGGATATCGGCAGCGATGGTGCCCTGGTCCCTTGCGCCATCGATTATGCGAAAGCGGGGGGCTTTGGCCAGTTCCAGAAAGCCGTCGCGCATGCGGCGCTGAAGATCAAGGCCCATATCCTCGAACCGCTGTTCCGTATCCGCGCGGGCCTGCGCACGGGCAAGGCCGATTTCTGCCGGAATGTCGATCAGGAATGTCAGGTCGGGATCGATGCCGATCATGGTACGGTGAAGGATATCAACCGTATCGGTCAACTCGCCCCGCAATCCCTGATAGAGCCTTGTACTGTCGGCAAATCTATCGGTGATGACGATATGGCCCGCCTCCAGTGCGGGCAGGATCGTTTTTTCCACATGGTCACGCCGCGCGGCAGTAAACAGCAGCAGCTCGGTTTCGGCAGACCACCGATCAGGGTCACCCTCCAGCACAAGGCTGCGGATTTCCTCGGCACCGGTGCTGCCGCCGGGTTCACGGGTAAGGGTGACCGGAAGGCCGGCCTCCCGCAGGCTTTGTGCAAGCAACCGCGCCTGCGTGGACTTGCCAGAGCCGTCCACGCCCTCGAAGCTGAAAAAACGTCTGCTTGGTGTCACGATGCCGGTTGCTCGGGTGCGGAATCATCAGCGGCCAGGAACCGGTGCGCCAGAACACGTGCTGCGGTCAGCAGGCGATTGCCGAAACCGCCCTGTTCCACGTTGGTTTCCGCCACCAGTGGAACGCTGTGGTCGCCCATGCCGGGAACGTGCACGATCATCGTGGCGAGTTCCTGCCCTTTGGTGATCGGGGCCTGTACCGGGCCGGTATAGACGATGTCAGCAGTCATTTCGGCCTGTGATTGCACGGGCACCAGCAGCTTGACCTCTTCCGGAACGACAAGGCCTACGCTGCCCACTTCACCCATCCAGACCTCGGCGGTGCCCATCTGCTGGTTGGGGGCGGCAAAGCTGCGCTGGGCGAACTGGCGGAACGCGTAATTCGCCACCGCTTCTGATTCCGTGGCCCGGTCCGAGGCCGAGGCCATGCCGTTCAGCACGAAAACGATCCGGCGGCCGTCAACGCTGGAAACGGCCGAACCCGTCAGGCCATAGCCCGAATCCTCGGTATGGCCTGTTTTCAGGCCATCGGCTTTCCAGTCACCTGCGTCCAGCTCCAGCAGCGGATTGCGGTTATGCGCATTCGACGGCACACGGTTCTTGTAGTTGAATTGCGTGCGCGAGAAATTCTCGTACAGCTCGGGGAATTCGGTGATCAGCCGCGTGGCCAGAACACCCAGATCGTGCATCGACATCAGGTGTTCGGGGTTGGGCCAGCCCGAGGCATTGGCGAAATGCGAATTGTCCAGACCAAGCTGGGCAGCCCGTTCATTCATCATGTTGGCGAAATTTTCTTCGGTTCCGCCAAGGCCTTCGGCCACCACGACGCAGGCATCATTGCCAGAGTTGATGATGATACCGTGAATCAGCTCCTCGACCGTGGGACGGTCGGCAGGCTCCACGAACATCTTGGAACCACCCATGCGCCATGCCCGTTCGGAAACCGGGAATGTGGTTTCCATCGTCACACGCCCGTCGTGCAGTGCTTCGAACAGCATGTTCAGCGTCATCAGCTTGGACATGGAGGCCGGTGCCTCGGGGGTTTCCGCATTTTTATCCAGAAGAACCGTGCCAGTCGTCACGTCATAAACCCATGCGGAGGTCGCGCGGGTTTCGAACGCAAAGCTTGCAGCCGGAACGGCTGTGATCATCAGTGCCAGCATCAGCCGTTTCATGGGCAAGTCCTTCTAGTCGTGGGTGCCATGCCTTCAGCATAAAAGGTGTGCCCCGACAAGGAAAGGCTTGCGGATCACATCACCGTGCCGTCATTTTCGGGTTTCGCCGTGGCCCGCCAGTCGCTATGACACAATCGGTTTGACCAAAAACCGGAGAGGACCCGCAAATGGCCAATGTTGTCGTCGTCGGCGCCCAGTGGGGCGACGAAGGAAAGGGCAAGATCGTTGACTGGCTCAGCGAACGTGCCGATGTGATCGCGCGCTTTCAGGGTGGCCACAATGCGGGCCATACGCTCGTAATCGGAGAAGCCGTCTACAAACTGTCGCTGCTTCCTTCGGGAATCGTACGTGGTGGCAAGATCTCGGTGATCGGGAACGGCGTCGTTCTGGACCCGTGGCATCTGATCATGGAGATCGAGAAGCTGCGTGGACAGGGTGTGACGATCAACCCCGAAAACCTGATGATTGCCGAAAATGCCCCCCTGATTCTGCCGCTGCATGGCGAATTGGACCGCGCACGCGAAGGGCAGGCCGCTGTCGCCAAGATCGGTACCACAGGCCGTGGTATCGGCCCTGCCTATGAGGACAAGGTTGGCCGTCGGGCGATCCGCGTTGCCGATCTGGCCGATGATGCAACGCTGGAATTGCGGGTTGACCGTCTTCTGGTGCATCACGATGCACTGCGTCGCGGATTGGGCATGGAGCCGATCGACCGGGACGACCTTCTGGCCAAGCTGCGCGAAATTGCACCGCAGGTATTGCCCTATGCCGCACCGGTCTGGAAGGTGCTGACGGATGCACGCCGGGCAGGCAAACGGATCCTGTTCGAAGGGGCGCAGGGCGCGCTGCTGGATATCGATTTCGGTACTTACCCCTATGTCACATCCTCGAACGTGATCGCGGGGCAGGCCGCCACCGGTACGGGCATCGGTCCGGGTGCTATCGGTTTTGTTCTGGGGATCGTCAAAGCCTATACGACGCGTGTCGGCGAAGGTCCTTTCCCGGCCGAGTTGCATGACGATGACGGCCAGCGGCTGGGAGAACGTGGCCATGAATTCGGCACGGTGACAGGGCGCAAGCGCCGCTGTGGCTGGTTCGATGCCGTATTGGTCCGTCAGACCTGCGCCACTTCGGGCGTATCCGGAATCGCGCTGACCAAGCTGGACGTTCTGGACGGCTTTGAAACGCTGAAAATCTGCGTCGGTTATGATCTGGATGGCACGCGGCTGGACCACCTGCCGATTGCGGCCGATCAGCAGGCACGCTGCACCCCGATCTATGAGGAAATGGAAGGGTGGAGCGAATCTACCGCTGGCGCACGTTCGTGGAACGAGCTTCCGGCCGCGGCGATCAAATACGTTCGCCGGATCGAGGAATTGATCCAGTGCCCGGTGGCGATGCTTTCCACCTCACCGGAGCGGGACGATACAATTCTGGTTACGGACCCTTTTGCTGATTGAGGCCCTTCAGGCCCTGATTTCACGAAGATAAAGAGAGCGGGGCGTCAGGGTGAACCGGCCTCGCTCTCCTTTTTCCAGAACGCCTTCCCTGACGTTCTGTTCAAAGGCCGCGATCAGGCTTTCATGGCTGAATGTCCGCAGCGTGGCGGCGTGCCGCAGAACCTGCGGGCGTGTGGCCGAGGCACGATTTTCAATGCACAGCACCCAGACAGCGGCGGCTTCGATCAGTTCGGGGGCGGTGTCAGCACCCAGATGATCGGCAAAGCTGCTGAATCCCATGGATGACGGGGGAACATAGGCTGGTTCCACCGGCGGTTCCGGCGCAGGGGGGGGCGTATCCAGTTTGCGGGATACGGTGGCCGCAACAGCAGCCTTCAGATGATAGATGGCCGACTGGCGGCGTTTGGTTTCAGGGGCACTCATATGGCTGTCGGCTTTGCGAATCAGGCGGTCCACCGACGTCTCATCCGGGGGTGTTTCAGTCGTGAACGGTGTGGAGGAAGTCATGTTCGGTTCTGCGCCGAAGTGACGGTCTGCGGCGGAGAGGGCGCGAAAATGCCCCGTAATTTCCTGCAGGATATTGAACGGATCGTCAAACCCCTCCAAAGTACAAGAAAAGGTTCCATACGAAACGGTCATGATCTTCTTCTGAACGCTCATGTGGTGCCCGCCTCTTGGGCCCGATACGGGTCATTGTTTTTGGTTAACAGGACGGGTGTGCTATCACTATGATGCGTCATCGTCCTATGTTGTTTTTTTCGTGAGTGGCACAATTTCTCGCATGACCGGACCGATTGTTCAATCTGCCGCGGCGGTGACGCTTGTGGCTGGTGGTCCGCTGACACGGCAGGAATTGGAGCTTTGCCTTGGCTTTGCGCCCTATCTTGTTGCCGCAGACGGGGGTGCTGACAGGGCGATGGCATTGGGCTTCATGCCGGAGCGGGTGATCGGGGATCTTGATTCCATTTCAGGCGAAGCCCGGTCGCGGCTGGCTGACCGTCTTGTTCACGTAGCGGAACAAGAAAGTACGGATTTCGAAAAGGCATTGAGCCGGATCGAGGCGCCCTTCATTCTGGCCACTGCTGTGGCGGGTGCACGGATCGACCATGGATTCGCGGTGCTCAATACGCTTGTCCGGCATCGGGGGCCGCCGTGCCTGCTGATCGGACCGGATGACGTCGTCTTTCATGCCCTGCGGCCTTTGGATCTGTATCTGACCGCCGGGGATCGGGTGTCCCTTTGCCCGATTTCAGGAGTGCAAGGCAGGAGCGAAGGGCTGGAATGGCCGATAGATGGCCTTCAGTTTGCACCGGATGGCCGAATCGGCAGTTCGAACGCCGCGTCCGAGGATCATGTAAGGCTTGAATTTGACGGGCCGGGGATGCTTGTGATCCTGCCCCGCACGCGTCTGAAGGCGGCATTGCGTGCTATCGTTCCATGAAAACCGGGTATTTGAGCGGGGACGCAGCTACCGGCGCAACAGGGCCCATGCGAAAGGATCAGCTATCCTCGTCTGCCTGAAGCCGTTCCGATTTCTTCCGGACCAGCACGGACCGCAGATCATGCATGGCCATCAGCAACCGGTCTGTTACCGCGTCCAATGACTCATCGTCAGCGCGGCTGTTTGCCCACTGCGTGGTCATGTTCATATGCTCGATCGTACGCTCGACGTAATCGGCCTCACGCTCTGCCATGAGGGCCTTGCGTTCGATGATCCATTGCTGGATCACCGNTTTTTCTTCGGGAGTCGGAATACGGTCCCCGTGGTTGCGAAACTCTGCCTTCGCCAGGTTTATGACGGCGATCTGATCCATATCTATACGGCGCAGGCGGTTCTCGGTTCCGATGCGGAACACGAGCGCGCCATTGTCGCGGATACGGAAATAGAGATCAGGCAGAGCGTTCGACATTGTTTACTTCAGCGATGCACAGAAACGCTGGATGCGGGTGCATGCCTCGCGCAGCGTATCATCTGCAGTGGCATAGCTGACGCGGAAGTTCGGCGAGAGGCCGAATGCGGCACCGAATACCACGGCGACGCCTTCCTCATCCAGCAAGGCGGTTGCGAAAACTTCGTCATCCGAGATGACGGTGCCTGCGGGTGTCGTTTTGCCAATGCAGCCGGAAATATCGGGGTATACGTAGAACGCACCCTCGGGTGTCGGGCAGATGATCCCTTCGGCATCGTTCAGCATGCCGACGACCAGATCGCGGCGACGCTGGAACAGCGCCTTGTTGTCGGCAAGAAAATCCTGCGGCCCTGTCAGCCCTTCGAGTGCCGCATATTGCGAAACGGAGGAGGGGTTCGAGGTGGATTGCGATTGCACCGTGCCCATTGCCTTGATCAGCGCAACCGGGCCTGCGGCATAGCCGATGCGCCAGCCGGTCATGGCATAGGCTTTCGAGACGCCGTTACAGGTCAGCGTGCGGTCGTAAAGGCCGGGTTCGACCTGGGCCGGGGTAACGAATTCGAAATCGTCGAACACCAGATGTTCGTACATGTCATCGGACATGACCCAGACGTGCGGATGTTTCATAAGCACATCTGTCAGTGCCTTCAGCTCGTCACGGGTGTAGCCTGCGCCGGTCGGGTTGGACGGAGAGTTGAAGATGAACCATTTGGTTTTCGGCGTGATGGCAGCTTCAAGCGCCTCGGGCGAAAGCTTGAAGTTCGTTTCAATTCCCGCCACGACCGGAACGGGTGTACCGCCAGCCAGAAGCACCATGTCCGGGTAGCTGACCCAATAGGGGGCCGGAATGATGACCTCGTCACCGGGGTTCAGCGTGCATACCAGCGCGTTGTACAGGATCTGCTTGCCGCCCGTGCTGACCGAGACCTGCTCGGGTTTGTAGGTCAGCCCGTTTTCGCGGGAAAACTTTTCACAGATCGCTTTCTTCAGCTCGATGATGCCGTCAACAGCGGTGTATTTGGTCTTGCCCGCGTCGATTGCCGCCTTTGCCGCATCCTTGATATTCTGGGGAGTGTCGAAATCCGGCTCTCCGGCACCCAGTCCGATAACGTCACGGCCAGCGGCCTGCAGTTCCCGCGCCTTGTTCGTGACAGCGATCGTGGGCGAAGGTTTTACACGGGAAAGGGTGTCGGATAGGAATGCCATGTCGGCTCCTCGGTTTGAATTTCACGCGAGACACTCTTAGGATGTCATATCAGTGCGATCAAGCGGATCGTGGAAAAGCATGCATCTTGCCCATATAAATCAATATGCGCTGCATGATTGGCCGGTTTGAATGAAATTTGGGCGCGGCGATAATTCATGGCAGGCCTTTGGTTCCGGGCTTGCATCCCGGCTGCATGCGGATGACATGGAATGCGCGGGGTGGTGCAACTGGCGCGAACCATCGCATCGCGGTCGGAACCGGTAAGATCGAATCGTCATTGAAGGAAATTTCATAATGGATAACCAGAAAAAGCGGCTTTCGATGCGGTCCTGGCGTCGTGGCATGAAGGAGATGGATCTGATCCTCGGGCCATGGTCCGACACGCATCTCCCGGATCTGGGCTCTGAAGATACCGCGCTGTATGAAGTGCTGCTGGAAGAGAACGATCAGGAACTGTTCGCCTGGATGCTGGGGCAGCGTCCCATTCCAGAAGGTCCGCTGCATGATCTGACGGCGCGGATTGCGGAATATGCCCGTATCCGTTTTGCAAAAGTTTGATAGTTTACGTTTTGTTTCACTTTTGAGTGGATTTTGCTCTGAAAGCATATGGAGCAGGGTTCATGGACGACGGTTTTGCGCGAATGGCGCCTCAGGTCACGCCGAATGCGTATCTTGAGGCGCTTGGACTGATCGAGCGGATGCACCGGCTGCTGCTGGATGTCGTGAAGGATGAGTTCGAGCGTATCTCGTTGATGGAAATCAACGCCGTTCAGGCGCTGCTGCTGTTCAACGTCGGCACACATGAGGTGACCGCCGGGGAACTTAAATCCCGCGGTTTCTACCAAGGCTCCAATGTCAGCTATAACCTGCGGAAGCTGGTGGACCTCGGGTATATGCATCACGAGCGTTCACCGCTGGACCGTCGCTCTGTTCGGGTTCGCCTGACACAGAAAGGGATCACGGCGCGGGGTGTTCTGAGCGCATTGTTCGAACGCCATGCCCTGCATCTGAATGGCGAGCAGATCCTGGCGACTTCGGCAGTCGAGGCGATGAATGCTTCGTTGCGCCGGCTGGAGCGGTACTGGACCGAACAGATCCGATACATCTACTAACGTCGCCAGATACCTGCATAGGAAGCCATTGCCCCCTGCAACTTGGCCAGCAGACGGTTCGCATGGCCGGGATGGGGAAGCGCACCCTTTGCCAGCCGTTCGGCAACCACCTCTGCAGGGCATGCCTGCCGGGAAACCGGATCATAATAACGGGGATAGGTGATCAGCGCGGCATGTGCCACCTGCCACAGCGGTCGCGGTAGGCGGCGTGAGGGTGTGGGGGCAAGATCGGTCGTGAACCCCCAGCCTGCATAAAACGGTGTTCCGGCGCAGGTGACGGGCTTATTGCGGATCAGGGCCTCAAACCCCAGAAGGGAGGTCATGGTCCATATCTCGTCGCAGGCTGTGATCAATGCGATCGGATCTGCATTTCGTGCAATGATATCTGCCTCGGTGGCTGGAATGGCGCCTTGGCGCAAGCCGGCCTCCACATCGGGATGAGGTTTGAAAACAATCACCGAATTGGGGTTGGCCTGCCGCGCCGCTGCCAGCAGCCCGGCATTCGTATTGATATGCGACGCACCACAGCGGATAGAGGCATCATCCTCCACCTGCCCGACAACCAGCACCCTGTGCCCCGACGGCAGATCCAGCGACGCGCCCCCGAGATTGTATTTCGTGAGGCCCGCGGAAATGAGCTGATCCAGAAGCGCCGAGATCCGGGCCTTGGCCCCCGGTGGCGGGGGGGCGATAATCAGCCGCTCCAACGCGCTCTCGTGGCGAGGATCATAGTAGATGCCGCTATCATCCGTGACGAGGGAAAGCGGCGGGACCAGATCTGCGCCCAACCCTTTCGACCGAAGGAATCCATCCTCGACACGGCGCATGACTGGTGGCGCTATGTGTGCCTCGGGGGCTTTTCCTGCCCAGACAAGCAGGTCGCGGCCCGTCTTTCGGGCCTCATCCTGCGCCGCAACGGGATCGTTTACAAATCGCAGCCGCTTTTCCTGACCAAAGACAGCCTGCAATCTTCCGCGTTTCCACAGGCGCATGCCGGTTGCAATATGGCCATGGCGATCCTCTCGGAATGCCCGTACCTGCGATTCCAGATAATCGATTGCACCTTCGAACGTTGTCAGATCATCGCGGCAGGGGTCATACCACAGCGGCGCTTCGATCATGGATGCCGCAAATAGCTGACTGACGCTGAGCTTTGCGGTGCGCCTGGGGAATTTCTGCTCATCATCACTCAGGCCCCATCCGGCATAAAACGGCTGTCCGAAGACACGCGGCCGGTGGCCTGCCAGAATAGCCTCAAATCCCAATTGGGATGAAACGGTGTATACGTGCGCCGCAGCTTCAAGCAACTTCCACGGGGAAACCGCATCTGTCAGCAGTTCCACATCAGGCCCGAAATGCCCGCGACGGACACCGGCCCGGGTTTCGGGGTGGGTCTTGACCAGAATGCGGCATGTTGGGTTTTCCCGTCGTGCGGCCTCTAGCATTTGCGTGAATGTCGTTGCATCAGCATTGCCGTGCCGGATGGAGGCATCGCCACGTACCTGGTCAACCACCAGAACGAACCCATGGTCCGGCACCGGAAGCTGGGGGTCGAAGTGGTTATATTTGCTGATATCCAGGTATTTCAGCCGTGCAATGCCGTCCTCTGCCCGCCGGAGCAGGTTTGCATCTGTGGCAGGGCGGCACAGTCGTGCCTCCAGATCCGACGGGCGGGTTCCGGCAAAATGCGCGCCGTTGTCCAGAAACAATCCGATTGGACCTTTGCCACCGGCGCGGGCGGGATGGATCGACCTCAGGAAGGCGTCTTCCAGCCGGAACAGGGGGGCATTGAAGTGGCGTGCGACAGCTTCACCCCGAGCCGCATAGGGAGAGTGGCCCCAGACCACGACGCCATCGCCTGCCGAAGGGATGCCAAGCCGCAGCTGATGCCCGGCAAGGGTCAGGATACGACGAACGCGGGCCTGCCTGAGCAGACCCGCGTTATAGTAGTATAACCGGTTTGGTATTGACGTGGTGATCAATTGCCCAGGTCGGTTATGTCGTTGGCAGCACCGGCAGTGCCCGTGATGGCTGCAATCGACTTGCTCCATTGTGTGAATGGCGCTTCGGTTACATAGATCGTGTCGCCGTCGCGGATCTGGAAATCCCGCGCTTCGAACATGCCCGAAGGTTCGGTCAGGTCCAGAACATAGGCCACACGTTGGGGGCCGGCAAAGTCCGTGCGACCGGTCAGGCTGCGTACCGTGGATTCATCCTCATCACGGAACACGAATACGCCCTTGGGGTCGGCAAGGTTGGTTTGAAGGCCACCGACCTGCGCAATCGCCTCCAGTGCGGAAAGCTGTGGCTTCTCGAAATGAACAACCGACTGACCTGTAGCACCCAGCGACATGAATGTCCGGCGGTCACGCTCTACGGAAATCACATCGCCGTTGCGCAGGGCAATATCGAGAGAGGGGTTGTCGTAGAGATCCTGAAGCCAGACCTGTCCGCTTTGGCCGCCGCGGGTTACGCGGACCAGTGTCGCATTCGGCTCGCTTGTCACGCCCCCGGCCAGCGACATGACGCGCAGAAGGGTGCGCGATGGCTGTGCCAGCGGATAGATCCCCGAAGCGCCGGCGCTGCCCGTTACGGATACGGTCGCCCCGTCACCCGCAACGCGCTGTACCAGCACCTGTGGATCCGGTGTCTGTGTCTGCAGGGCACGGGTGATTGCACCACGCAGGGCATCGGGTGTCTGGCCCGTTGCGCGAATACGGCCAGCGTAGGGAACGAAGATATAACCGTCCGAATCGACCTGAACCTCGCTCAACGACGAAACCCGCTGGCCGCTGTTGCCCAGAAGCGGATCGTCCCGCACGTTTTCATAGATGGTCAATGAAAGCTTATCGCCTGCAGCGATCGTATCCGCACCGATTTCGGCAGCATTGCGGAAGGATGAGCTGAACCCGTAGGAAATGTGCTGATTTACGATGCGGTTTACCTGGGGTGTGACAGTTACGATAAACGAATCGCCGCCGTTCTCCACCGATCCGGCAAAAATCTCTTTCTTGTTTGGACCCGAGCGAGGAAGGCCACAAGCCGCCACGCTGGACACAAGGATAAGAAGGACGGCCGATCGGGCCAGCCTTGATGCACTCAACGTCACTATCCGCTCCAATGTCCCATTTTTCTTTTAATATCGCAGATGCGTTTGCAAAACGCGACAATAAAAAATCTGTCAGCGCACAACACGCAGCGGCTGGCGGGGGGCCGAAAGACCGGCGGGCAGGGCATCGTAGGGATCTTCCGGGGCAAGCATCATATCAACCACCTGCCGCAACAGGGCATGCCGCCCCTGTTTGGAATAAAATCCGCCCGGGATCTGCGAGGTTTCCAGCAGGTAATGCCGGTAATCGCGGTAGGCGCGGCCATCCGGGCGCTGGGGCTGTGCAAAGAATTCGTGCAGTTCCTGATTGGCGATCAGTTCGGGCTTGCCATAGACCGCCTGCCCAAGCGCCGCGAGTGGCAGCCCGCGCCACAGGACCTGCTGCCCGGCGGTGGAATTGACCGTAACCGCGCTACGGGCATCGTTCATCAGCGCTGCCAGCTTGCCGCCGCGAACGAAATGTACCCGATTTCGGATGTTGTAGTGCTTTGCCAAGCGTATCACGTCTTCGGCAACCGGGGTACGGCCATCTTCCAGCGGGTGTGCCTTGAACACGAGGTGGTGGTGTTGAGGCGCACCTTCGGCAAAGGCCGAACACACCACATCCAGAAATTCGGACATCGTGGAGAAGGGTGAATGCATCTGGAAGCTGGAATCATGTTCCAGCTGCAACAGCACCAGATGATAGGGGAAGCCGCCCTGCATGATGCGCCGCGTTGCAAGGCGGCGTTCTATGTGGTGGGCGGGCATCCGTATCAGCCGCTGCATGTACAGGCGGAATTCGTCGCGTACGGTCAGGTGGCGATGGGGGCGGAAGTTCCTGTATTTCTTTCCCGCCCAGACATGCCAGTGATAGGCGGCCCCCCAGAACACATGCTGTTTCATATCCCCCCAATGTGCGGGGGCATCCGGCAGATCCATGTCCGAATGCACAAGTGCCTCGCGCATATCCTCGATGGTCATGTTCATCAGGCGGGAGTGTCCATTCGAGCCGCCCCGTTCATAGGTCACCCAATGGGGCCGGAGGTATCCCTCTTCGAATACGTGGATAGTCAGACCCAGAGCGCGGGCGTTCGATACGGCCTGTGCATGTATGGGCCGAGTGTCGCCATAAAGCACGATATCGGTCACGGATTTCTCACGGACAATCTCGTGGAACCGGTCATCCCACTTTTCTATGGGGTCATAGAAGGGAAGCAATGTCTCGGCGGGCCAGAACGCTTCATCCCCATGGTTGAAGGAAACGCGCCATACGCGTGCCCCGGAGCTTTCAAGGCCTGCGCCCAACGTGCGGAACCACGGCCCATGCGGCCCCTGAAGAAACAGGAACGTGCGTGGTTGGTCCCGTTGAATGTCGGCGTCAGGCATATTTACTCCATAATATTGTGGCGAGCACGGGCCTTGCCTTGTCTCGATACCGCTCCGAGGGTAATCCAAACGAAAGATGAGGTGCCAGACATGTTTACAGGAATTGTGAGTGATATCGGTCGTGTTGCCATGCTGGAGCAGCGTGGGGATCTGCGGGCGCGCATTTCCACGGCCTATGATACGGCCAAAATAGATATGGGCGCATCAATCGCCTGTGATGGTGTGTGCCTGACCGTAGTGGCGCTGGGCGATGACTGGTTCGAGGTGGATATCTCTGCCGAGACGGTAGGGGTGACCAATGTTCGTAGCTGGACCAAGGGCCACAGATTGAACCTGGAGCGGGCGCTTCGGGTGGGCGATGAACTGGGGGGGCATATCGTGTCGGGTCACGTGGATGGTCTGGCCGAGGTGGTAAAGACAGTACCGGACGGAGACAGCCTGCGCGTGACCTTCCGTGCCCCCGATGCGTTGGCGCGGTTTATCGCACCCAAGGGCTCGTTGGCGCTGAATGGCACCTCATTGACCGTGAACGAGGTAGACGGTGCGACCTTTGGCATCAACTTCATACCGCACACACAGGTGGCTACCAATTGGGGTGATGTTGCCGTGGGGCAGATAGTCAACCTCGAGGTAGATACGATGGCCCGCTACGTGGCCCGTTTGCGTCAATGGGATTGATCCGGCCGTCATACGCAACGCGGAACATTCCGAATGGGGTATGGTCATTGAACCCTCTGCGTTATAAGGCCAACACAGCGCGCAGGGGGATCCGATGAGCGGCACAAACGAATTTCACAGTGCAATCTCGACAGTGGAAGAGATCATTGACGACGCCCGTAACGGGCGGATGTTCATTCTTGTTGATCATGAGGATCGCGAGAATGAAGGTGATCTCATCATTCCTGCCCAGATGTGCACACCGGCGGCAATCAACTTCATGGCGACGCATGCGCGTGGCCTGATCTGTTTGGCGTTGACGGCAGAGCGTATCGAGGCGCTGGGCCTTCCGTTGATGACGCCGAAAAACGGCAGCCGTCACGAAACGGCCTTCACCTTGTCGATCGAGGCACGCGACGGTGTGACCACGGGGATTTCGGCACATGATCGGGCGCGGACAGTTGCAGTGGCAACCGATCCGTCGAAGGGACCTGCCGACATCAACTCGCCCGGGCATGTGTTCCCGCTTCGTGCGCGTGACGGGGGTGTGCTGATCCGGGCCGGCCATACCGAGGCGGCTGTCGATGTCGCGCGTCTGGCGGGGCTCAATCCTTCGGGCGTGATCTGCGAGATCATGAACGAAGACGGAAGTATGTCCCGTTTGCCCGACCTGGTTTCATTCGCGCAGAAACACGGGCTTAAGATCGGCACGATCGCAGACCTGATCGCCTACCGGCGTCGTTATGATAACTTGGTAAGCGAGCGTGAGGTCCGTCACGTCCATTCCGTCTATGGCGGTGATTGGATGATGCGGATTTATACCGACGAACCAACCGGAACGGAGCATATTGTTCTGTCCAAGGGTGATATCACAACGCCCGAGCCTGTTCTGACGCGGATGCACGTCCTGAATCCGCTGGAAGACATGATCGGGCTATCGGCCGACCGGCTGGACGAGGTTCCCAGCGCCATGCGCGCTGTGGCAGAAGAGGGGCGGGGCGTTGTCGTGCTTTTGCGCGACGTCAGCCGCACTCTGGCCCCGGCAGGGGAGGCTTCGCCCCACACACTACGGAATTACGGCATCGGCGCGCAGATCCTTGCGGCGCTGGGCCTGAGCGAACTGACACTTCTGAGCAATTCCGTTGCTCCGAAAGTGGTGGGATTGGAAGCGTATGGCCTGACCATCGCTGGCACCCGCACGATCAGAAAGGACTGACATGGCTGCCTCGGAACAGCACCATACCCTCGATTTGCCCAGCTTCGACAAGCCGGTGAAAATCGCGATTGTGGTTGCACCTTATTATAAAGATATCACGGACAATCTGGTTGCGGGTGCCACGGCTGTTGCCGAGAGCGCCGGCGCCTCCGTCGAGGTCATCGAGATGCCCGGCGCGCTGGAAGTGCCCACGGCAATCGCCATCTGCGAACGGCAATCGAACTTTGACGGATATGTCGCCCTTGGGTGTGTCATCCGTGGGGAAACGACCCATTACGAAACTGTCTGCAACGATTCCAGCCGTGCGATCGCGCTGCTGGGTCTGCAGGGGGCCTGCATCGGCAATGGGATCCTGACGGTGGAAAACCGTGAGCAGGCTGTGGCACGGGCGGAAGTGGCCGGACAGAACAAGGGTGGCGGCGCGGCCGCCGCAGCCTTGCATCTGATTGCCCTTCATCGTCGCTTTGCCGCGCCGCGCCGCAACATGGGGTTCCGCGCCGATGAGCTGCACCTTGCCCAGGGTGAAGGAACGCTCGCATGACCCAGAACGAAAAACGCCAGCGTAAATCGGCATCGCGCCTTTATGCGGTTCAGGCCTTGTTCCAGATGGAAGCCCGTGGCCAAACCATCGAGGCCGTCGCGCATGAGTTTACCGAATACCGTTTCGGCGCTGTTTATGACGATGCCGAAATGGTAGATGGCGAGCCGAAGCATTTTCTGGCCCTGCTGTCAGAAGCTGTGGAGCGTCAGGGACGTATCGACCAGATGACGGATCGGGCCCTGGTTGCAAAATGGCCTATCGACCGGATCGATCCGGTTCTGCGGGCCTTGTTCCGCGCAGCAGGGGCCGAAATGGTTCTGGCGCAGACGCCACCCAAGGTCGTCATTTCCGAATTCGTGGATGTGGCGAAGGCGTTTTTCCCAGATGGGAAAGAGCCGAAATTCGTTAACGCCGTGCTGGACCATATGGCCCATGAGGCTGCTCCGGATCGCTTCTAAGAAACGCACCCTCTTCGGAGGGTGTTTTTATGTGACCCCGATGCAACATACTTAGCCTCGAAACCTTTTCCCTTGGATTTTTTGTTCAGCTGTTAACGTGTAGTGCTGTACACAGATCGGCGGATCTGCGCCGCTTGAATGCCGAACAAATCACATTTTCGAGTGAAAATTGCGGGAAATTGCCCGATTTTGGGGCAAAAAGCACCCAAAAGTGATTACAAGAGGATGGTTCCCTCGGAACGCAAATTTTTTTTGCCCCTTGGCTGCTCTCGCCTTCACGGCTCATTCGTATATCTTGTGTCTTGTCAAGATTGACGGCCACCCCCGGCTCTGGGCTTGGGGACCTTGATTTGGAAGGACAGTGAATGAAAAATAAAATGCACATCGCAGGCGTATCTGCTCTGGCGCTGATGATCGGCGCGGCAGCTCCGGCATTCGCGCAAACAGCGTCGGACAGCATCGTTAACCCGAATGCAATCGACGACCAGATCGACCAACAGCGTTTTGACGTTGAGCAACAGTTCAGCCGTTCGTCGGACGAATACCGTTACGGCGCACCGGACGAGCGTCAGGGCCTGTCGGGCAGCGCATCGGTAGGCTACTCGGGCAACACAGGTAACGACGAAGGCCAGAACCTGAGCCTCGGCGCACGCCTGAGCCACGCAGCTGGTCCGTTCACGCAAAACCTGTCGTTCTTGATGCAGTACGAAGAAGACGACGGTGAGTCCGAAAAAGAAAAAGTTTTCGGTGTCTATGACGGCATCTACAACTTCAACGAGCGCTTCTACGGCTTCGTAATGGGCCGCGTCGTAACCGACGGTCTGGCAGACGAAGTAAGCTCGGACGAGCGTGACGATCTTCCGAACCTGACCGATGACGAAATCATCGCACAGTCGGTTGAACAGGATGCCTTCATCGGTGTTGGTCCCGGTTACCGCGTATTCAACCGTCCCGACCTGACATGGCGTATCCAGGCCGGCGTTGGTCAATCGTACCTTGAGTACGGTGACGGTCGTTCGGTTTCCGAAGTTGGCTACGTTCTGTCGTCGCGCTTCTACTGGGCAATCAACCCGAACGTATTCGTAACCATGGATACCGACGCGTTGAACTCGGACGAAGCACTGCGTGCGAACAACGATCTGGGCATCAACTTCCGCGTTTCGGACTCGTTCTCGACACGTATCAGCTACCTGTCGGATTACAACGAAGGCCGCGCCATCCGCACGGACAACACGTTGGGTGTCTCGCTGGTTTACGGGTTCTAAGAAACCCGATCAGTCATCTGATCACGAAAGGGGGAGCGTTCGCGCTTCCCCTTTTTTATTGCGCTGATTTTGGGAAAAGTGACGGGCCCGCAGCGGCCGTGGAGGGAGAATTTTCCCGAGAGCCTGATTTAATCAGGTGGGAGCCAGGTACCAAGACCAGGATCTTGGCAGAGCCAGCCCCCTCGGAAGTGCTTATCGGCCACTGGAAAAGAGCCTCACACGAGAAGAGCAGAACCCGTCACACCCCAGATAGGGGCTGACGGGTCCGCATGCAAGGCAGGGTCAGATATCTTCGAACACTTCGGGAATGGCGCGGGGCGCCTTGTCGAGCCATTCGGGAACCGGCAAGCCCTTTTCCTTCAGGAATTCGGGGTTGAACAACTTCGACTGATAGCGATTTCCGTAGTCGCAAAGGATCGTGACGATCGTATGGCCCGGCCCGAGTTCGCGTGCCAAGCGCATGGCACCGGCAATATTGATGCCCGAGGAACCACCCAGGCAAAGCCCCTCATCCTCCAACAGATCGAAGACGATCGGCAGGGCCTCGGCGTCGGAGATGCGATAGCTGTAATCCGGAGTGAAGCCCTCGAGGTTTGCAGTGATCCGCCCCTGACCGATCCCCTCGGTGATGGATGATCCGGGGGATGCGAATTCGCCTGTCGTATAGAAGGCATGCAGGCCCGCGCCTTCAGGATCGGCCAAGGCAATTTTCACACCTTTTGGCTGAAGTGCCATTGCCACACCAACCAATGTGCCGCCGGAACCTACGGCTGCGGCAAAGCCATCGACCTTGCCGCCGGTCTGTTCCCAGATCTCGGGGCCGGTGGTTTCGATATGGGCCTGACGGTTTGCCACGTTGTCGAACTGGTTTGCCCAGATGGCGCCGTTCTTTTCGGTCAGGGCCAACTTTTCGGCCAACCGTTGCGAGTAGCGGACATAATTGTTCGGGTTCTTGTAGGGCGCGGCAGGAACCTGAACGAGTTCGGCACCCGCAAGGCGCAGCATGTCCTTTTTTTCCTGGCTTTGCGTTTCCGGGATCACGATCACCGTGCGGAACCCCATCGACGCGCCCACCAGCGCAAGGCCGATACCTGTGTTGCCAGCCGTTCCCTCGACAATGGTGCCGCCGGGCTTCAACGCACCGCGGGCAATCGCGTCACGAATGATGAATAGCGCTGCGCGATCCTTGACCGACTGACCGGGGTTCAGGAATTCGCATTTTCCCAAAATTTCGCAGCCGGTCTCCTCGGATGCGCGGCGCAGCCGGATCAGGGGCGTGTTGCCGATCGCGTCGGCCAGATCTATGCGGGCGTGCATCTTCATCCTCCATTATTACCTATAAGGTGTAGGGTGGCGGCAGGGCGAACTCAAGCCATGGCGGTGCGGATGCCCTTGCAACGGGCTGTGTGGCGCGCAACAACTGGGGGAATTCCATAAGGAGAATGCCCATGCCCATGCGCACCCGTGCCGCCGTCGCCGTTGCCGCCGGAAAACCTCTGGAAATCATGGAGGTAAACCTGGCCGATCCCAAGGAAGGTGAGGTTCTGGTTGAAATCAAGGCGACCGGTATCTGCCACACCGATGCGTTTACCCTATCCGGTGCCGATCCCGAAGGAATGTTTCCCGCGATCCTGGGGCACGAGGGGGCGGGAATCGTTCTTGCGGTGGGGCCGGGTGTCAAAACGCTGAAACCGGGCGATCATGTCATCCCGCTCTATACGCCGGAATGCCGGGAATGCCCGTCCTGCCTTAGCCAGAAGACAAACCTTTGCACGGCCATCCGCGGTACACAGGGGCAGGGGCTGATGCCCGACGGAACAACCCGCTTCTCGATGCTCGATGGAACGCCGATCCTGCATTATATGGGCTGTTCAACATTCGCCAACCATACCGTGGTTCCGGAGATCGCATTGGCGAAGGTGCGCGACGATGCGCCATTCGACAAGATCTGCTACATCGGTTGCGGTGTCACAACCGGCGTCGGGGCGGTTCTGAACACGGCAAAGGTCGAAATCGGGGCGAAGGCGGTCGTCTTCGGCCTGGGCGGGATCGGCCTGAATGTCATTCAGGGGCTGCGCATGGCAGGTGCCGATATGATCATCGGAGTCGATACGAATAACGAGAAGCGTGAATGGGGCGAGAAGTTCGGGATGACGCATTTCGTCAATCCGAAGGAAATCGACGGTTCTATCGTCCAGCATCTTGTAGAGATGACCAAGACGCCGCTCGACCAGATCGGTGGTGCGGATTATTCGTTCGATTGTACCGGCAACGTACAGGTCATGCGCGATGCCCTGGAATGCACGCACCGGGGCTGGGGTGTGTCCGTCGTGATCGGTGTGGCCCCCGCAGGTGCCGAAATCCAGACCCGCCCCTTCCAGCTGGTGACAGGACGGGTATGGAAAGGAACAGCCTTTGGCGGTGCCCGTGGCCGTACCGACGTGCCGCAGATCGTGGATTGGTACATGGAAGGTAAGGTGGAGATTGATTCGATGATCACCCATACCCTGCGTCTTGAAGATATCAACAAGGGGTTCGATCTGATGCACCGCGGTGAAAGCATCCGCGGTGTCGTGCTTTACTGACAGATGCGCTGCATAGCATTTGTCGCCCTGTTCCTGACGGCAGCACCCGCCTTTGCCGGTGATGTCGCGCAGGGGCAGGCGCTGTTCCGCCGCTGCATGGCCTGCCACAGCGCCGATGAAGGGGTGAACAAGCTTGGTCCATCGCTTCATGGAGTTTTTGGCCGGACTGTGGGCGCAATGGATGGCTATGATGCATCGTCAGCCCTGCAGGCGGCCGGAAACGGTGGTGCTGTCTGGGATGAGGACCTGCTGAGCGAATATATCAAACATCCCCGGGCAACGTTTCCGGGTACGAAAATGCTGTTCCCCGGCATCTCGAACGCCGATGATGTCGCTGATATCATCGCTTATCTGAAAGAGATTTCACCTGAATGACCAAATATACGCGCATCATCTTCGACCTTGACGGGACCTTGGTAGATTCCCTGCCAGAGATTCATGCTGCTGCCGCCGAGACCCTGCGCGAAATGGGGTATGAGCCGCTGTCCGTGGAAACCATTCGTGGCTTTATCGGGCACGGAGTGGAGGCGCTGGTCGGGGACATCATGCATGCGGTTGGTGCAACGGCTGACAAGGCACGCTGGATCGATCGGTTCGGTGTGTATTACCACAGCCTGAACGGCAAGCTTACGACCCCTTATGCGGGTGTGCCCGAACTGCTGGCCAAGCTGCAGCAGTCTGCAACCATCGGCGTTTGCACGAATAAACCGTTGGATCTGGCCAAGGATGTGCTGAATGCCCTGTCCTTGGGCCCGTTCCACACTATTATTGGTGGCGATAGCCTGCCGCAACGTAAGCCCGATCCTGCTCCATTGCTGGAAGCGGCGCGCCAGATGGGCGAGGGAGCCCTGCTTTATGTGGGAGACAGCGAGGTGGATGCGGCCACGGCCGATGCCGCAGGGGTGGATTTTGCCCTGTTTACCGGCGGCTACCGCAAGGCGGCAGTAGAAGAACTGCCGCACAAGCTGGTGTTCGATGATTATGCCGAGCTGGATCGCCTGCTACACGGCTGAAACCACGATCAGCGGCGGCGGTCACGCCGCGCGCTCATCGGTTGGAACGCAACCCCGACATGGGCCTCGCAATAGGGCTTTCCAGGGGTTGCGGGCAAACCGCAGAACCAGAATTCCTCGGTTGCAGGGTCGCCAATTGGCCATTTGCACGTCCGCTCGGTCAGGTCCATCAGTGTCAACTTCCGGGCACGCTTTTCAACCTCGCGTACAGAGGCCAACGCTTCGGGGCTGATCTCGTTCGCCGAAGGCTGCGGCGGAAGCGGTTGGCCTGCAGGTACGATAGGTTTGCGCATCGGAATGGGCGGAGACGGCGGTGTCGGTGCAGCGGCGGGGGCCGCGCGAACGGGCTCCGGCTCGGCGCGGGCGGGCGCAGGTTCTGCTGCGCGAACAGGCTCGGGCGCAGGCTCGGCTGCCGGGGCGGCGGGCAATTCCTCACCCTCGCTGCCACGGTTCGACAGGCCAAGCCGGTGCACTTTGCCAATCACGGCGTTACGCGTTACGCCCCCCAATACCTTGGCGATTTGGCTGGCCGACTGGCCTTCCCCCCACATCCGCTTCAAGGTGTCTACGCGTTCATCGGTCCAGGACATATCGGTCTTCCACTCAGGGTTCCGCTTCGGGCATATTGTAGCCGGGCAAGCCGCGGAGATACAAGCGAGGGACGCATAATTCAAGCCCGCCGCGCTGAATCTGCTTGTCAAGGCGTAGATGGGCGGCTACCGAATTAGCCATGATCGTATGCAGCCCCCTTGCGAAACGCCCGCGACGTCGCTTCTGACGTCCCATCCCGCCGTTGCGCGGGATCCCACTGCGTATTGTCAGCCATATAATATTGACGTGCGTTCGGGGCCTTTCCATCCTTTTCCGCTATAGTATCAAGGATCCTTCCGATGATTACCCCTGTCTTGCCGACCTATAACCGTGCGCCCATCGCCTTTGTCGAAGGCAAGGGCAGCTGGCTGACTGCGGAGGACGGAAGCCGATATCTTGATATGGGCGCGGGGATTGCCGTGAATGTTCTGGGCCATGCCGCGCCGGAACTGGTCGAGGCCATGACGGCGCAAGCGGCAAAATTGTGGCATGTATCCAATGTGTACCGCATTCCGGAGCAGGAAAAGCTTGCGACTGCACTGGTCGAGGCGACCTTTGCGGATACCGTGTTCTTTACCAACTCGGGCACCGAGGCCGCCGAACTGGCCGTGAAAATGGTACGGAAATACTGGTACGAAAAAGGCCAGCCCGACCGTATCGAGATCTTTGCCTTTGACGGGGCTTTCCACGGTCGTTCTGCGGCGGCGATTGCGGCCTCTGGCGCGGAAAAAATGGTCAAGGGGTTCGGTCCTCTGTTGCCCGGCTTTGCACGGCTGGCATTCGGCGATATCGACGGGCTGAAAGCGATTACCGACAAGACCGCTGCGGTGATGATCGAGCCCATGCAGGGCGAGGGCGGTATCCGTGTTGCCCCCGATGCCTTTCTGAAGGCGCTGCGGGCGGCATGTGATGAAACTGGCGCATTGCTGGTGTTCGACGAGGTGCAATGCGGCGTGGGGCGTACGGGCAAGCTGTTTGCCCATGAATGGTTCGGCGTGACGCCCGATATCATGATGGTTGCCAAGGGTATTGGCGGGGGGTTCCCGTTGGGCGCGGTGCTGGCGACAGAAGATGCCGCCTCCGGCATGGTTGTTGGCACCCATGGGTCTACCTATGGCGGTAACCCCTTGGGATGTGCGATCGGCGCACGGGTGATGCAGATCGTATCCGACCCGGCATTTCTGGCCGAAGTTGGCCGTAAGGGGGCATTCTTCCGCCAGAAGCTGGAGGGGCTGGTCGCGTCCCACCCCGATGTGTTCGAGGAAGTGCGCGGGCAAGGGCTGCTGGTCGGCCTGAAATGTGTGAAGCCTGCCACGGATGTCGTGGCCGCAGGCTATGCACAGCATGTTCTGACGATAGGCGCGGCAGATAACGTCGTGCGCCTTTTGCCAGCGCTGAACATCACGGATGAGGATCTGGCCGAGGCCGTGGATCGCTTGGACCGTGCGGCCTCCGCATTGGCGTGATCCGGCTATTATATTCCGAAAGTAGATTATGAACCATTTTCTTGATATCCACACCACCACTGCATCTGATCTGCGCGGCATGATCGACGGCGCATTGGCCATGAAAACCGCGCGCAACGGCCGCCCGAAGGGGACCGCGGATGATGACCAGCCGCTTGCCGGTCATATGGTCGCAATGATCTTTGAAAAACCATCCACCCGTACCCGTGTTTCGTTCGATGTGGGGGTGCGGCAGATGGGCGGACAGACGATGGTGCTGTCGGGCAGTGAAATGCAGCTTGGTCATGGCGAAACGATTGCCGATACGGCACGTGTTCTGTCGCGCTATGTCGATCTGATCATGATCCGTACCTTTGAAGAGGCGACTCTGCACGAGATGGCCGAATACGCCACCGTGCCGGTCATCAACGGGCTGACGAACCGCACACATCCGTGCCAGATCATGGCCGATGTCATGACCTACGAAGAGAAGCGTGGGCCGATTGCCGGCAAAAAAGTGGTATGGGCAGGTGACGGAAACAACGTCTGCGCCAGCATGATGCATGCCGCCGTGCAGTTCGGTTTCGATTTCACGTTCACCGGTCCCTCGACACTGGACCCGGAGGCTGAATGGCAAGGCATGGCCCGCAAGGCCGGAATCGGCTTTTCGGTGGAGCGTGATCCGGCCAAGGCAATCAAGGGCGCCGATCTTGTGGTGACGGACACATGGGTTTCCATGCATGATCCGGAATCCGCCAAGGAACGGCGCCATAACCAGCTACGCCCGTATCAGGTGAACGAGAAGCTGATGGCTCTGGCAAATCCGGATGCGCTTTTCATGCACTGTCTGCCTGCACATCGGAACGACGAAGCGACGAGCGAAGTAATGGACGGACCGCATTCTGTCATTTTCGATGAGGCGGAAAACCGTCTGCATGCGCAAAAGGCCATCATGCGCTGGTGCCTGGGTGTCTGATGACGATGCGATCCGAAGGGCGACGCTAAGCGCCGTCCTTTGTGTGATCCTTGCCTATGGCCTGACGATCATGGTCAGCGGGATCGGATTGATGCGTCTGGGGGCCATGCCCGATGAGGCGCTGCTTGGGCTGGGATATGTATTGGCTGCAGCCCTGTTGTTATGGGGCAGAACAATCGGGTTCTGGGTGCTGACAGGCACAGTGGCCGCTGCCGTGGTTCTGGCAATTCTGCAGGGCGGAGGCGGTTTGGCCCGCTATTACGCATTGCGCGGCCCCTTCGTCGCCTGTGTGGGGCTGGCAACCCTCGGGTATACGCTGCCATCACGTGTCGCAGTGTCACGGCGAAGCTTCTTCGCCGTGACACTGGGGGCGCCTTTCATCATGGCGACGGTGATCGCCGCCACGATCTAGGCGTGTCTCAGGTTCCGGCCTCGGTCAAGATGGCCATATGATCCGGGCCGAGTTGCAGGTGAACCCCTTTGGTCAGGGTTTCCAGTTGTTCGGGTGTGCGGGCCGAGGCCAATGCACCGACAACGCCGGGGCGGGCGACGATCCAGGCAAGCGCGATTTCGGCTAAGGACGCCCCTGTATCCGCGGCAACACGGTCCATCGCCGCCAGAATTGCCATTCCTTTCGGGTTCAGGAACTTCTCGCCGATGCCTTTGCCGCGCGGGCTTTTATCCAGATCATCCCTTGTGCGGTATTTACCGGTCAGAAAGCCCGCTGCCAACGAATAGAACGGCATCAGGCTCAGGTTATTGCCCAGCATCAGCTCTGCCAAATCGCCTTCGTATAGATCGCGGGTGTACAGGTTGTACTGGTTTTGCACAGTCTGATACTGGGGCAGCCGTTCTTCCTTGGCGATACGGATCGCCTCGTTCAACTGCGGTGCGTTGTAGTTCGAACAGCCGATGTAGCGAACTTTGCCGGCCTTTATCAGCCGGGCATAGGCCTCCAGCGTTTCATGCTGATCAGTATTCGGATCCGGCTGATGGCTCTGGTACAGATCCACGTAATCGGTCTGCAGGCGACGGAGCGAGCCGTCGATGGAATGTTCGATCCAGCGCGCAGACAGGCCTATCTTGTCCGGCCCCCCCATATCCATTCCGACCTTGGTGAAGACATGGACCTTGTCCCGATTGCGACGGGCCTTCATCCAGCGACCGATGATCCGTTCGCTTTCACTGTCATTTCCGGGCACCCAGCGGGAATACATATCTGCCGTATCAAGGGCCGAGAATCCCTTGTCGACAAAGGCATCGAAGGTGCGGAAGGACGTCTGTTCGTCTGCTGTCCATCCGGCGGTGTTCGTTCCCAGAATAAGCGGTTCGATTTCAATATCGGTTTGGCCCAGTCGTCGCATCTTTTATCCTGCCTCGATGTGATATGGCAAAAGGGTAGGTGGGTTTTCGGGCAGCTCAAGTTCCGCGCGGTTTCGCCCGCAGGGTCGGGGCCGCGGCAGTCGGATCTTCGGGCCAGGGGTGGCGTGGATACTGGCCACGCATATCCTTGCGTACATCGGCATATGACGTGGCCCAGAACCCCGGCAGATCCATCGTCACCTGAACCGGGCGGCGGGCGGGGGACAGCAGCGTCATACGCAACGGGCGCCCCGCAACGGTGGGGTGACGTGTCAGGCCGAAAACCTCCTGCAACCGCAATTCAACCGCGGGCGCATCTCCGTCATAATCAATGGGCACACGGTTACCCAAGGGGGTTGTGAAATGGCCGGGCGTGAGGCGATCAATGATCTGTACGCCATCCCAACCAAGGAGTGCGCGCAACGGTTCGGTCAGATCAAGGGCACGCAAATCCGCCTCTGTCCGCTGTTTTGAAAGGAAGGGAAGCAGCCATTCCGGGTCCGCCAGAAGCGCCTCATCCGAAATATCCGGCAATCCTTCGTCCGCACATAAGCGGATACGGGCCCGCAGGCGGGCTGCCGATGCCGTCCAGGGCAGGCCGATCTGGCGCAGACCGTCAAAGGCAGCCCTCGCCAAGTTTTCGGGGGGCGGGTCGGG
The DNA here is from genome assembly GCF_000739715.2 of Falsirhodobacter sp. alg1. Taxonomy (GTDB): domain Bacteria; phylum Pseudomonadota; class Alphaproteobacteria; order Rhodobacterales; family Rhodobacteraceae; genus Falsirhodobacter. The sequence continues at coordinate 46,470 of NZ_BBJC02000002.1, forward strand.
CCAGATCCGGTCATCCAGCGTCAACGCACCGAACATTTCCTGTTTGCGGGCAATGACGCGACCTTCGCGACGGGACCATTCGCATACCTCACGCCACGCAATCCGATCGGCGAACAATGCCCGCAGTTCCCCTTCGGTCAATGGCGCTGCCTGACGAATGCGTGCATCCCGCTGATCACCATCCAGATCGGTGGCGACGATCAGGCGCTGGCCGGACAATGGCAGGCCTGCATCCATGACGGCACCTTTGCCCCCCGACAGGATCCAGCGGGGTGCATCGCCCTTGCGGCGAAGGCCGATACGGTCGGGATAGGCCAGTGCCGCCATCTGCCCGATACCAAGATCTGCATTGCCCGCCATCCGCTTCAGGCGGCGGGAGTCCTCGCGTATCCGCTCTATCGTGGGGCGGTGTGCTGTGGCGAAACGGGTCGGATCACGCAACGCATCCATGCGTTGCGCCAGATCGGGCGGTGCCCCCCGTAGCGGATCACGCTCGGCCAGCAGCGCCGCAAGAAGGGGAGAGAGGCCGCCTGCCTGCGTCAGCATATGCCCGAGGCGTGGATGCAGCGGCAGCTTTGCCAATCGTCCGCCATGCGCGGTGATACGGCCGTTCGACAGTGCGCCGAGGCTTTCAAGCAGGGTCCGCGCCTCGGCAAGCGCTGCGTGATGCGGGGGGGTCAGGAATGGCAGATCATCACTGCCCCAGAGAGCCAGCTCCAGCGCGAGCGATGTCAGATCGGCAATCTCGATTTCAGCGGGCGGAAAGGCGGGGAGTGCGCCTTCCTCTCCTTTCGTCCACATGCGAAAGCAGGTGCCGGAAGCGGTACGTCCTGCACGCCCGCGCCGCTGTTCCGCCTCGGCGAGGCTGACGCGTTCGGTCACGAGGCGCGACATACCGGAGGCAGGGTCAAAGCGGGCGCGGCGGGCGCGGCCCGTATCCACCACGATGCTGATGCCGGGAATGGTCAAGGACGTTTCCGCAATTGCGGTGGACAGGATGATGCGTCGCTTGTCCGACGGCTGCAACGCGCGGCGCTGTGCTGCAAAATCCAATGCGCCGAATAGCGGTCGTATATCAGCAATTGACCCCAGAAGGGTGGCGACGCGGCGTATTTCTCCCTCACCGGGCAGGAACACCAGGATATCGCCCGTGGCCTGCTCCATGGCATGGCGTATCAAACCCGCCGCGTCCTGTTCGATACGGCCTTGTGCCGGACGGGAAAGCCAATGTGTCTCCACCGGAAATGCCCGACCGGCCGATGTGATGACCGGGGCATCTCCCATCAGCGCGGCAACAGGGGCTGCATCCAGCGTTGCGGACATGACCAGAAGCTGCAGATCCTCCCGCAGGGCATCCCGCGATTCCAATGCAAGCGCCAAGCCGAGATCGGCATTCAAGGAGCGTTCGTGGAACTCGTCGAAGATCAGGGTTCCTACGCCGGAAAGCGATGGATCATCCTGCAACATGCGCGTCAGGATACCCTCAGTGACAACTTCGATCCGCGTTTCCGGACCGATGTTCGATTCACCCCGAATGCGGTAACCGACAGTGCGGCCCAAAGGCTCATTCAGCTCCGAAGCAAGACGTTCGGCAGCGGCGCGGGCCGCAAGCCTGCGCGGTTCCAGCATGATGATCCTGCCGCTGACGCCCGTACCAAGCAGAGCCAGAGGGACACGTGTGGTTTTGCCTGCACCGGGCGGGGCCTGAAGGACCGCCATTCCGCGGGCATCCAGCGCGGCCAGAAGTTCGGGAAGGGCGTCATCAATGGGTAATGGATTTGGCATGGCCCTGTATTGCCCGACTGACCCGCTGCTTCAATGGGTGGTGGTATTCACGGGCAATACGGTTTCAGCCTTCATCCGTTCCACAACGAACTGGCTGGTAAGCCGTTTGATATGCACACGGTCCGTCAACGCCCTGTAGAATGTGTCATAGGCCGACATATCCGGAAGAACGACGCGCAGCAGATAATCCAGATCGCCTGCTATGCGATGCACCTCCATGACCTGCGGAAAGGTAGTCAGCGCCTCCATGAAGGTGTCGCGCCACAGGGGCGTATGTTCACCGGATTCGATCCCGACAAAGGCCGTCAGTGACAGGCCGAGGCGCGCTTCATCCACGATTGCCACACGGCCACGGATGATGCCCTGCGCCTGTAATTTCTGAACCCGTTTCCAGCAGGGCGTCTGGGACAATCCCACCCGATGGGCGAGGCGAGCGATCGGCACGGTTGCATCGGCCATTAGCTCCGCAAGGATTTTGCGATCAATCAGGTCGAGGGTTTGCATGTCATGGCTCCTGTCGTTCCCTGATACAGTGCCACAATAAAACTAAATGTCTATCATATTTATCGTGTATAGAAATATTTGCGTTTTGCGGTGGTGGCAGATAGCGTCTGGCAATGATCTCTCAACGCACCAAATACGCCCTCAAGGCGCTTATGATTCTTGCTGATGCGGCAAGTACCGACCAACCGGCGCTGACCATCGAAGAGGTGTCCAAACGGTCCGGTGCGCCCAAGCGGTTTCTGGAGCATATTCTGATTGATCTGCGGAATATCGGCCTGATCCGGAGCCGCCGGGGGCGGTCTGGCGGGTATATGTTCATCAAGCAGCCGGGTGATGTCTCGATCGGGGAATTGCTGCGCCATCTGGACGGGCCTATTGCCCCTTTGCCCTGCCTTTCGCGCAGTGCCTATCAGCGATGCGAGGATTGCGTTGATGAAGAGGCCTGTCGTATCCGCAAGATGTTCGGTCAGGTTTACTGGTCGTATCTGCTGCTGATCGAATCACTGACGCTGGCTGATCTGACAGGCGGCGTTGATATGATCGACCGGCTGTCGGCCCCCATGCCGGATGTGCAGCAGATCTGACCTGTCTGCGGTACGCCCGTTCCATTCGACGGGCGCACCTGCATTGTAGCAGGGTTATTGCACCCCGAAATTTTCAGCCTCGGCCACGGCAATTTCGGCCATCCGCAAAATTGCATCGCGTGTTGCGGCCACCGCAATGAAACGGGCGTTATGGCAGAATTTGGCGCCTGATACACCGGATGCTTCTTCCAGTGCTTCATCCGTCAGGCCCGCCCATGCGGCCGGAAGATCGGCGCGCAAGGCAAATCCGTCTTCGTCACGGCGGATTCCTGTCAGCACCCAATCGGTGTCGCGCGGTGAAATGACGTACCAAAGCTGATCCGCGCCGGCCCGGACGACCGCCGAGCGGAAGGGCATGCCCGAGGGCAGCTCCAGAACACGGCCGGTCCCGGCATCTTCGATCGCCTTCATCACGACAGCTTCCGCGCGCAGTTTGGCCGCTCTGCGTGCAACGAACGCTTCGGCGAAGGTGCGGGCAATACCAAGGGCGTTGGCAAATGCCTGATCCTCGGCTTCGGCGGAATCATTATCGAAAACCGGCTTCAGGCTTTCCAGAAGAACGGGAAGGGTCAACTCCGTCAGTTCGTTCGCGATGGACGGGCTGAGCGCACCGTTGTCGACTAGGTCAACCGGAAGGACGATGCTTGTATCGAAGCTGGCATGTATATGATCGATATGCGCCTCTGGCAGATCAAAGGCCCGTAGGTAATCACGCCCGAATTCACGCCAGATCAGACCGAAAGAGCTGAGCGGGCGACCGTCGTCCCGCATCGGTGGGTTGGGCTGGTGGTGGTCGAAAATACGCTTCTGTGCATTATAGTCACGACCGACGTCATAGATGATCCGGTCTGCAGCAGGGGTAATCCAGTCGTTATCTCGGGTGCGGACGATTCGGGCATCGGGAAACAGGCGCGTAAGTATGACCGAGGACATAAGCTCATCAGCATGAAAACCACCGGAATGCGTAACAAGATAAGCGACGGTCAAATGTAATTTCCTTAGTTAAACGTGGATTGCCGTCAGGGTGACCGCAAATCTGGAATCGGGATAATTCCTGCGTGATGTACAACTGCCGGGATCATCACCGAAGGTGATAAGTGCAGAACGTACATGGCACCGCAAATTTGTCGATGATTAATGCGAGGTTAACAAGATTGCGTTGCGTAACAGATATTTCGGCCACATCGGTTACACCATGCAGTGACCAATCTCGCAATGCCCTAATAACCCGCGATTATGCTATATAAGGCTATGGATCATCGGGTCTGCAAGCTGCGCAGTTTCTTGATCAGCGGAAACAGCAGCAGCAGAACAGTTACGATGACAAAGCCGCAGGCAATCGGTCGTTCCAGAAATGTCATCGCATCGCCGCGGGAAATAAGCAGGGCGCGCCGCAAATTGGTCTCGATCAGGGGCCCGAGGACGAAACCGAGAAGCAGAAGCGCCGGACTGAACGAGGCCACTGCCAAAGCATAGCCGATTACGCCAATGCCTGCGACCATGATGATATCGAAGGTGGAGCCCCGTACCGAATAGACACCCAGACAGACAAAAATGATGATGGCGGGATAGAGCCAGCGGAAAGGAATGCGAAGCATCGATACCCAGATCCCGATCAGGGGCAGGTTCAAAAGCAGCAGGAAAAGGTTTCCGATACCGAAGCTGACGACCAGACCCCAGAACATATCGGGGTTCGCCTCCAGCATCATCGGTCCGGGTTGAATACCGTGAATGACCAGCGCACCCAGCATCAGTGCCATGATCGGATCACCGGGAATGCCCAGGGTAAGCGTGGGAACAAAGGCGGTGATCGAAGCCGAGTTATTGGCAGATTCGGGCCCCGCAATTCCTTCGATGGCCCCGTTTCCGAACCGTTCCGGCGTGCGGGAAACCCGCCGCTCTAGCGCATAGCTGAGGAACGAGGAAATGGTCGATCCGGTGCCGGGCAGGGCGCCGAAGAAACCGCCAAGCAGGGTTCCGCGTGAAATTGGGGCAAACAGACGGCGTACGTCATCCCGGGTGGGAATAAGCTGTCGCAGTGCCACACCGGCGGGTGGCCCCTGAACCTCGGCCTTGCGGATATTACCGATCACCTCGGCCAGACCGAACAGGCCCATCGCCAAGGCAACTAGATTGACGCCGTCCAGAAGCTCTACCTGTCCGAATGTGAAACGCTGAACGCCGGAGTTTACATCGGTGCCGACACAGCCAAGGATAACGCCTGCAACCACCATGGAGAGGCTTTTCGCGATCTTGCCGGAGCCGATGGTCGAGGCGGCGACCAAGCCCATGATCATCATGACTGCATATTCCGCGGCCCCGAACCGTGTTGCAAGTTGGGCCAACCAGCCCGCAAGGGCGATGAGGATGACAATGCCGAGCATGGAGCCTGCAAAGGACGAGATCATCGCGGTGAACAGTGCAACACCCGCACGGCCTTGTTGTGCAAGCGGATATCCGTCCAGCGTGGTAACGGCGGATTGCGGCGTTCCGGGCAGGCGCAACAGGATGGATGCAACCGATCCGCCATATTGTGCGCCGTAATAGACAGCGGCCAGCATGGCCAAAGCGGCCTCGGGCGAGATGTAATAGGTGATGGGCAGCAGCAGGGTGATGGCGGCCATGGCCCCGATGCCGGGCAATACGCCGACCAATGTCCCCAAAAGCGCGCCAAGCAGGCTGTAGACAAGAACCGAAGGTGCGAGGGCAACCGTCAGGCCGTGGGCCAATCCGTCCAGAGTGGTCATTTCAATTGCTCCATGGCCAGACAGGAAGGGGCATGTTCAGCCCGAACACGAACAGCCCCCATGTCAGTACGGTGACAGCGACGACCAGCAGCGCGCGCCACAGCAGTCCGCGGCGGGGTGCAATGGATGTCGCGACAGATACGGAAATGGCCGTGGTCAGTATCAGGCCGACAGGGTTGAGCAGAACACCGAACAGGATCACCGAGCCTATGACGCCGAGCGTTTCGCGCCACGCGAACATTGGCAGCGCACCTTTTCTGCCAAATGCCGGCAGGGCGATCGCAACCCCCAGACAAGCAAGGACGCCGCCCAGAATTACCGGAAAAAATCCGGGTCCCATGCGGCGCAGGCTGCCGAAGTCGTAATGCTGAGCTGCATAGCCCGCGATCCCCGCACCCAGCAGCGCAATGAGGCCGCCCCAGACAATGTCCTGATAGTCACGTTGCATAGGGCGTCTCTTTGTCTTTATTCCGGCAAGGCTCAGTTGTTGGAGGCGGTTTTGTCGATGACCGCGCCCCACATGGCGGTATCCTGAACAATCCGGTCGGCAAGCTCTTCTGGCGTTCCGGCATGGGCCTCCCAACCGATTGACAGAAGTTTTTCCTGGGTTTCCGGGCGGGCGAGAATGGTATTCAATTCGGCATTTAGGCGCGTGATGATTTCGGGATCGGTGCCTGCCGGGGCGATGAAGGCATTCCACAGCTCGGCCCGAAAATCATCCGGAAGCCCTGCCTGACCTGCCATGACCGGCACATCAGGAACCTGCGGGAATGGCTGAAGCGACGTGATGCCAAGCATTTTCATTGCTCCGGCCTGAACCTGCGGCAAGGCAGCGGACGGGGCCATGAAACCGCTGTCGATATCCTTGGCCAGAATGGAGGTCGTGACCTCGGCATAGCTTTGGAACGGGATATGGAACAATTCGATACCGGCCGCATCTGCGAACAGTTCTGCTGTCAGATGGGCACCGGATCCTTCACCGACCGAGCCATAGCTGATGGCCCCCGGATCGGCTTTGCCAAGATCGACGAATTCGGACAGGGTATCCGCAGGGAAGTCACTTCCCACGGCAAGAACCAGCGGGCTTGTCGCGATCAGGCCGATAGGCGCAATATCCGTTGCAGGATCATATCCGAGATCGGAAATCAGGCGCGGGGCAGTGGTTAGCGGACCGTTGATATTGATGCCGAAGCTGTAATCGTCGGCGCCACCGGCCAGCATCTGTTGTATGGCAATGACGCCGCCAGCACCGGGTTTGTTTTCCACGATCACCGGTTGGCCCAAAGCTTTGGAAAGGGGATTGGCAACCAGTCGCGCGATGGTGTCCGGAGACGATCCAGCCGGAAAGCCGACAAACACGTGCAACGGGGCTGTCGGCCAATCCGCAGCCATTGCGGTGGTTGATAGCAATGATGCTGCCATGACAGTAGCGATTGCTACGCCACGACGGTTGATGTGATCGAACATGACAATACCCCTCCGCAAATCCGGCCATAAAGCACGATGCTTGTTCAACTTTTGTAACCGCGCCGTCAATGCTTATGCGACAGTTAATGTCGCAAAAGCGGCATTCATTGAATGTTTGGATCTGGATATAAGGGAATTTTGTATTTTAATGATAGCACGCGTTTACTGCCATCACACCGCAGGCATGATGGCAGACAAATGCAACCATATCTGCGGGGATCATTGCACCCTGTCAGATATTTTTCGAATGGCGATGCCGGAACATGCATTCCGGCATCGCGGATGATTATTTGCCGAACGACTGTTCAAGCCATTTTTCCAGCCAGTGGATGTTGTAATCCCCCGATTGGATGTCCGGGTTTTCCAGCAGGGCGTGGAACAGTGGGACAGTCGTATCGATACCGTCCACGATCAGCTCACCCAATGCCCGGTTCAGCCGCGCCAAGGCTTCATCCCGATCACGGCCATGTACGATCAGCTTACCGATGAGGCTGTCGTAATAGGGAGGGATGGAATAGCCGCTGTAGAGAGCCGAATCCATCCGGACACCAAGACCGCCCGGTGCGTGGTAGACAGTGACGCGTCCGGGGCAAGGCGAGAAGTTCGGAACTTTCTCGGCGTTGATGCGAACCTCAATGGCGTGGCCATTGATCTTCAGATCTTCTTGCGTGAAGGACAGCGGCAATCCTGCGGCGACACGGATCTGTTCGCGAACAAGATCCACACCGTAGATTGCCTCGGTCACCGGATGTTCCACCTGCAGGCGGGTGTTCATCTCGATGAAGTAGAAGTTGTTGTCCTCGTACAGGAATTCAACCGTACCGGCGCCGGTGTAGTTGATCCGCGATACAGCGTTGGCACAGATCGCGCCGATTTCGGTACGAAGTTCGGGCGTGATACAGGGGCCCGGTGCCTCTTCAAAGACTTTCTGGTGGCGGCGCTGCAACGAGCAATCCCGCTCGCCAAGGTGAACGGCATTGCCCTTGCCGTCGCCAAATACCTGCACCTCGATATGACGTGGCTTCTGCAGGTATTTCTCGATGTAGACTTCGTCGTTTCCGAAAGCGGCCTTTGCCTCGGACCGCGCGGTGCGGAATGCAACCTCAAGGCTTTCGGCGTCTTTGGCCACTTTCATCCCGCGACCACCACCACCGGCGGTTGCCTTGATGATGACCGGAAAGCCGATATTCTTGGCAACTTCCAAAGCGGTTTCATAATCGGGAACGCCGCCGTCGGAACCGGGGACAACCGGAATGCCCAGAGCCTTTACGGTTTCCTTGGCAGTGATCTTGTCGCCCATCACGCGGATATGCTCGGCGGTCGGACCGATAAAGGTAATGCCATGGTCGGCAAGCGCCTGTGCAAAACCTTCGTTTTCCGACAGGAAACCGTAACCGGGGTGGACTGCATCCGCCCCCGAGATTTCGCACGCCGAAATGATTGCCGATTTCTTCAGGTAGCTTTCGGTGGAGGACGCCGGACCGATGCAGACGGATTCGTCGGCCATGCGGACGTGCATCGCATCGCTATCGGCAGTGGAATGCACCGCCACCGATGTGATGCCCATTTCGCGACAGGCGCGGATGACGCGCAGCGCAATTTCGCCACGGTTGGCGATCAGGATTTTGGAAAACATCCTGCCCTCACTCCACGATCATCAGGGGCGCGCCAAATTCAACCGGTGTGCCGTCCGAAACGAAGACACGTTTGACGGTGCCCGAACGCGGTGCCGGAATATGGTTCATGGTTTTCATCGCTTCGATGATCAGCAGGGTCTGACCCTCGGTTACGGTTGCGCCGACGGACACGAAGGGGGCAGCGCCCGGCTCGGCGGCAATATATGCCGTGCCGACCATGGGAGAGCTGACTGCGCCCGGATGCTGTGCCGGGTCCTGAATATCGGCGGCCGGGGCTGCAGCAGGGGCGGCCGGGGCGGGCAGGGCCGCAGGGGCAGGTGCTGCTGCAACGGTGCTGGTCACAATATTGGCTTGCTTCACGACGCGCACATCCAGGCTGTCGTCTTCGCCATATTCCCGCTTGACCGAAAGTTCTGTCAGGCTGTTGGCGTTAAGCAGTTCGGCAAGCGCCTGAATGAAGGCGACGTCTGTTTCTGTGGATTGCTTGCTCATACCGTCCTCGGGATCCGGCCGTTCGGCCTTGTTGCAGAAGATGCGCTGCGCGCACGATTGTGCAGCGTTATACGCGACCATATCCTTGAGGGAAAGCGTCCAAATCCCATGCTTGTCAGCCGCCCTTGCGGGGTTTAGGTCAGATCCAGCCCAATAAATGGCGGAGTTCCCGTGAGCAACCTGATCGACAGCGTTATCGCATTTGTAGAAGCGCATCGTGAATGGGCTTTCTGGATCGCCATGTTCTTTGCGATGGCGGAAACGACACCCATCATCTCGATCCTTATTCCGTCGACCGCCATTCTGGTCGGTGTGGGGGCTTTGGTGGCGACGGGCGGGGTGGATCTGTTCCCGATCTGGCTCGGAGCGTCGATCGGTGCGGTCATCGGATCCTGTGCCAGCTGGTGGGCCGGGCACCGCTACGGCGAATGGGTGCTGCGGCAATGGCCGATGTCCAAGGACCCCGGCCTGGCCGCGCGCGGAAGCCATGCCTTTGCACGCTGGGGCGGGGCTGCATTGCTGATCGGGCATTTCTTCGGCCCTTTGCGCGCTGTGGTTTTCCTGATTGCCGGCATTACCAGAATGCCGTTCCACAGGTTCATCGGCTGGGATATTATCGGTGCCTTGGCATGGGCCTTTGTCATCCCGAAATCCGGTGAAATCGGCGGGAACGTCGTGGCGTGGCTCTGGCAGCTTTTGACCAGCTAGATCTTCCCACCCCTTTAACCGAACGATCGGTTGCTTATATCCGGGCAAAGAAAAAGGGGTCTGCCATGCAGAAGTTTTCAATTCTGGATCTGTCGCCTGTGCCGGAGGGGTCCACGACCGCCGAAGCGCTGGCGCAAACCGTGGACCTTGCGCAGCACGCCGAAACGCTGGGGTACCACCGTTTCTGGTTGGCTGAACATCACAACATGGCAGGAATCGCATCTGCCGCCACCTCGGTCGTGATCGGGCATGTCGCAGCCCATACCTCCAGAATACGCGTCGGCGCGGGGGGTATCATGCTTCCCAATCACGCGCCTTTGATCATCGCCGAGCAGTTCGGTACCCTTGGAACGCTGTTTCCGGGGCGGATTGACCTCGGATTGGGGCGCGCGCCAGGAACGGACATAGGCACGGCGCGGGCATTGCGGCGGAATATGGACGCAGGCGATACCTTCCCCCAGGACGTGGTGGAACTGATCAATTACCTTGATGACCCGCAGTTGGATGCAAAGATCGTTGCCGTTCCCGGTGTGGGTACCAAGGTACCGGTCTGGATATTGGGTTCCAGCCTGTTCGGGGCGCAACTGGCGGCCTATCTGGGGCTGCCTTATGCATTCGCATCACATTTCGCCCCGGCGGCGCTGGAGGCTGCTGCCCATGCCTACCGCAGCACCTTCCAGCCGTCACGTTTTCTGGACAAACCGTATTTCATGATGGCCGCCGGTGTCTTTGCCGCGGATACGGATGAACAGGCGACGTTCCTCAAATCCTCGCAGCTTCAGGCCTTTGCAAACCTGCGTTCGGGCCGCCCGGGGCGCCTGCCGCGACCGGTGCCGGATGTGGCCGAGGTCGTTCCGCGCCCTTATCTGGAAAGTGCCGAGGAAGCACTGATGATTTCCGCCTGCGGATCGCCGGCTACTGTTCGTAGCCAGCTTGAGATATTGCTGGAGGCATATGCCCCTGACGAATTGCTTGTGACCAGCATGATCCATGATCATGGCGCGCGTAAACACAGCTTTGCCTTGGCTGCGGATATCCTGTCTGATCTGGCCCGTCCGGCAAAGGCGGCTTAGGGGGCAAAGCCCCCCAAACCTATTTCTGGCGAAGATAGGCGATCTGGGCGGGGTTTATCTGTCCGATCCATGTCTCGGTCAGGGGCGTCCCGTTCTTGGACGCCAAAAAGACCCTTAAATCAACATTGTCGAGGGTGCTCTTGACATCGAACGTTAGCCGGACCGTGCCATCCTTGCCTACCACCGGTACGACGCCTTCATCAAGAAGTTCGACATCATCCGGGGTATCGATCTTGAAACTGATATCATCGCGTGACAGCCCCTTGAGAATGTCGCCGGTGAATTCGATCTGCATCTTCACCTGATCGGCAGGGCGTGGATTGCCGGGGTATCCACCTTCACCGATGCGCGTAGCACTGGTGCGGGCCACGGTTTCCCGCAACGGCGCATCCTCACCCCAATGCATCGTATAGTTGAAGTCCATTTCCTGCCCGGGTGCGGGCTTCTGGGCCGGGTTCCAGAATGCAACGATGTTGTCAAAAACCTCATCGTTGGTCGGCAGTTCTACCAGGGTCACCGCGCCTTTGCCCCAATTCGATGTCGGTTCGATCCAGACAGAGGCGCGGCGATCGTAGAAGATGCCGTCATCCTGATAGTTTTCAAAGTTCCGGTCACGCTGCATCAGGCCGAACCCCTTGGGGTTGTCGTCACTGAAGCTGGAGGTTTTAACGCGGTCAGGATTCATGAGCGGGCGCCAGATCTGCTCTCCGGTTCCCGTAACCATCATCAGGCCATCCGAATCATGCACTTCCGGGCGCCAGTCCGCAGCGGCAAAACGGTTGGTTTCAGAAAACCAGAACATCGATGTGAGCGGTGCCACACCCAACCGGTCAACCGAATTCCGGAAGAACAGGCGGCTTTGCACATCCATCACCTGACCAAGCCCGTTTTGGTTCGATATTTTCATCCGGTAGACACCAGCGACACTGGGGCTGTCCATCAAGGCAGTCACAATCAGGTCTGCCCCTGTGTCATCGCCACCTTCTAGATAGAATTCGGTAAAGCGGGGGAATTCCTCGGGCTGATCCATGCCGGTATCGATTGCCAGCCCGCGTGCGGACATGCCGTATTGCCGCGCAAATCCGTCCGTCCGGAAATAGGCGCCGCCCAGAAACGAAATCCAGTCGGTTTTCAAATCGGGCCGCATCACACGGAATCCGGCAAACCCCATGTCATCGCCCAATTGCATGGCCGGGCTGTCATCGGGAATCTTGAAGTAATCACGATGATAAAGGATCTCGCGCGCCTGGCCGCTTTCGACCTCGAACATCTTTACCGGCTGGCGGAAATAGGTTCCGGGATGGAAGAACTGCACCGGAGCATCGCCTACATCCACAGTCTTGTTATTGTCGAAAAGGATCTGCCAATGCGCGGTGAAGTCGATCTGGTCCAGAATGTCCGGGTGGCGGACAGGCGCTTCCTCATAAGGGCGGGTCGCCATATCGCGGGCACGTTCTGCCAGCTGGTCGAAGCTGAACGATGCCGCAGGCCCGAAACGTTCCGTGCTTTGGGATTGGGCTGCGGGCGTGGCCGTGGTTTGTGCCTGTGCCATGGGGGAGGCAAGTGCGAGCGATATTGCTGTTGCAGTCAGAAGCCGGAGCGAGCAGGCGGACAAAGCAAACCTCTTGAATTACATATTGTCCCGAAGATCAGTGCGCGGAGCCGTAGGGCAAATCAAGTCACTTTGGTGATTCCAACGGAAATCCGCCTATCCTGTCCATGATAACCCGATGTTAGGGAGTTTGACGTACCCGTCGGATCATAGATGTCAGGGGGTGCTGGGATGCTACGACGCAAACTGGAGGCGAGCCAACGGGAGCGTGGCGGAATCGATCGTGCATGGCCATCTGCCTTCATAAGGGCAATGCGCGACACGACACAGCTTGAAGCGTCTGTTGCCCAAATGACAGCGGAACGTATGCTGATGGGCGAGGGCGGGATTTCTGTTCCTGAAAACACCCTGATCCTGACGGTTGAGGGGGGCGAGGGGACCGGGGCGATCATGCTTTGCCCCGACCTTCTGGCAACATTGGTCGAGGCTATCCTGACCGGCCGACTTGGGAAGTCGCCTGCGGTGCGTATCCCGACGCCTTTGGATGCCGTGCTGGTCGCCGAGTTGCTGGAGCTTGGGCTGCAATATGCGGATGAGGCACTGAAAGATGATCCGGACCAGACCTTCGTCTCGAATTTGAAGATCGGCAAGACGCCTCTGGATGAGGGGTTTTTGCGCGCCTTGCGTATCGGGGGGGATCTGCGCGTTCTGGAGGCGGAAGTTCTCCTAGCCCCGGCACGTGGTGGAAAGGCCTATCTGGTGCTGCCGGCACAGCGCAAGGCGCATAAGACCCCAACGGCAGATGACATGCGCTTTGGCCGCGCGCTGGAAGCGCAGGTTCTCGAAACGGAAGCCCTGATGAATGCGGTTCTGTGCCGGATGACGGTACCGCTTTCGACCATCATGGCGCTGGAGGTCGGTAGCTGCCTGCATCTGCCGCAGGCAGTTCAGCGGGATATCACATTTGAGGGGGTAACCGGAGCCGCCCTTGGTCACGGGCAGCTTGGTCAGAATCGCGGTATGCGGGCGGTCCGCCTCGGGGCCCGCATTGCCGAAGACATTCCCGCTACCACCTTGCAGGTCGTGGGTTAGCTTTCGCCGCGAATACGTTGAATCATCGGCCGAATATGGTTCAGGTCGTATCCATGTCGTGCGGGCAGACCGATCAGGTCATCGACAGGGATGGTTTCAGCGTTGGCCAGCGCCCAGACGATCGAGCTGCGGTTGCCCGAGGCGCAATAGGCCAGAACCGGACCGGTGCTTTGCTCGATAGCGTTGCGCTGCGTCTCGACGTTCTCCAGCGTCAGCGCGCCGCCAATGACTGGGTTGACCACGAATTTCAGCCCGGCAGCTTCGGCCGCGGCCTGCATCGGGTCCGTGTGGAGATGCGGTGGAATTTCAGCATCGGGCCGATTGTCGATCACGGTGGTGTAGCCCGCCTCTCGCAGGGCAGCCAGATCTTCCAGGTCGATCTGGGGGGATACGGCGTAATCGGGGGTTATCGGGCGAATATCCATGGCAAGCTCCACTTCGGGTTGGGATATAGTATTTCTGCAGTCGGGGTGTCGCAACCTTCAGGATAGGATCAGTCCTGTAATGACCGCCATCAATCCGAGGGCGCAAATGCCAAGCGCACTGCTGTTCCACAAGGACAGCTTGCGAAAACGCTCTTGCAGGGCGTCTCCGGTCAGGCCTTCGCGCTGTGCACGCAATGCGGACAGGATGCACATTACCAATCCGCCAAGCCCTGCAACGCATACGATGGCGCCGCCGATCACCAGCCATTCCATGTCCAGCCCCTTCCAATTTTGTCACGTAGCGCGTAACCCGATGCACAGTAGCAAGCAAGCATGGCGCATGGGAGGCCTGTATGTCTAAAACCCTGACGCCGGAAGATCAGACCCTGATTTTCCGTGCAGCCCGTTCCCACAACGGATGGACTGACGAACCTGTTTCGGACGAACTGCTGTTGCAAGTGATGGAGCTTGCCTCGGCCGGGCCGACGGCCTTCAACCAGCAACCGATGCGGGTGATTTTCGTTCGTTCACCAGATGCAAAAGAGCGGCTAAGGCCATGTGTCATGGGTGGAAACCTCGACAAGACCATGGCCGCCCCGGCGACAGCGATCCTGTGTTTCGATCGCGGTTTCTGGAAGCACATGGAAGAGGCCGCCCCGAGCTTCGATGCTGCCAAGATGTACGGCAAGGATGACGATATGGCGCGCCATAGCGCGCTTCAGAACGGCACCTTGCAGGCGGGATATTTTATTCTGGCCGCCCGTGCGCTTGGTCTGGATTGCGGCCCGATGACCGGTTTCTACAAGGATAAGATCGAAGAAGCCTTCCTGCCGGATCACCCGGAGTGGGAAGCGAATATTCTTGTGAACCTTGGCCATGGAGACGATGCAGCGCTTCGCCCCCAACGCCCCCGCCATTCCACCGATTTCACTTCCCAAATTCTATAACGGACGAACATGAGCGATCCACTAGATTCCTACAACGTCACGGCTGACGAACTGCGCCAGTTCATTGAGCGCTTCGAGCAGCTCGAGTCCGAGAAGAAAGACGTGACCGAGCAGCAAAAAGAGCTGATGGCCGAAGCAAAGGGCCGCGGCTATGACACCAAGGTGATGAAAAAAGTCATTGCCCTACGCAAGCGCAAGCCTGACGAGATCGCCGAGGAAGAGGCGATCATCGACATGTATAAGGCCGCGCTTGGTATGCAATAATGCTCAGGGGGTCAGGAATCTGACCCCCGGCAATGCCGCGATGCGGGCCATGTCGTCCTCATAGGTTGCGGTCATATGGTCGACCAGCGCCTGATCCCATCCCGGCATTTCGAATTCCACCTCTACCGCCTCGGGCCGGACAAATTCCCCTAGCAGATTCGAGATGATTTCACGCCGATGCCGTACATCCGGCTGTGGCGGCTCTGCCAAGGTAGAATGCAGACGACGCATTCCCTCATCCTCCATCAGATGTGACAGCAGATCATCCCAACCGGTCAGGGTGCTGCCATCATCTATGCCGCCCACGTGTGCCAGAACCTCCGGCCATATCAGCGGCGCATCTTCATCGGCCCAGATGACAAGGTTTACCCCCGGGTTGCGGGCAACGACGTCGCCGATGGTATCGGACCAGCGCAAGGAGACGGGATCGCATTCGCTCATGACCTCGGCAGGTGTCTTTTGCCGTTGCCGACTGCACAACTCGGGCAGGAATGTAGCCGGATTGCGGATGGCAAGATAGAAGGTCACCTCGGCGGAGGGAAAGATCTGCATCAGGCCCCGGACCCGGTCCGCCGCAGCAGGGTAGAGGCGTCCACGCAATGCCCACTGCGGAAAGGACATGAAGTTGTCCCACGACAGAACGACGACATCCGGAATGTCGGCCTCGTCCAGAATCTGGTCCAGGACCATTTCCTCGGTCTCCGGACTTGCAGGCTTGCCCTGAAGGGCGGCTGCGGTATCGCGTAGCAGGGTGCGGTACAGATCCGGGTCAGGAATGCAGGTTCCCGAATGATCCAACATCTCGGCGTTGTTTCGAAGGCAGCGCAGCAACCGTTCATCGTCGGTACAGTGCGCGCCCAGATGGATGTTGATCCGCATGCTGAAATCTTTCTTTTCCATATGTGGGATATAGCTGTCTGCGGGCCCCAGGTGAACAGTTTTTCCTTTGAGAAAATTTTCTCTTGCCAAGGGCGGCACGGCACAGTACATCGCCCGCAGTGCCTCTATAGCTCAGCTGGTAGAGCGTCTGATTTGTAATCAGAGGGTCGGGAGTTCGAGTCTCTCTGGGGGCACCAAATCACACAATCTGTAACGTACCAGCCTGCGCGCGCAGGTGTTCAGCCCCGTTAATTTTCTTCGCTGCATAGTCTGTCCCGATCCAAGGAGAGGGATAGCGATGGAACGAATGTTGGCCGGTTGCGGCCTGACCCTTTGTGCGTTCGGCGCCGAAGGGACGCGGATGCTGATTGCCAGCGCGCTTGGTGGTTTTACCAGGTGGATCACCACAGACCGGACGCACCTGCGCGATGCTGGCCTTGCGATTGTCGGTGGAGCGCTGGCGGGTCACTACCTATGGCCAATGGTGCTTTGGGTGCTGGGTATGGATACCGATGCGCAGTCCACGATCATGGCGGCCTTCATCGCGGGAACACTGGGTATTTCCGGTGTCCGCTTGCTGGCCGCCGTTGTCGAGGCCCGGACGCGGAGGCTGCAGGATGCCTGAGCCGATCTATCGCTTCTTGTGTGAAGAAAGCCGGAGCTGGGTTCTTGCCCTCGTCGTCACAGCAGTCATCTGGGGAGTCAGCCTATGACACAACGTTTTCAGGGGCGGGCACAACGGCTGGATGATTACGATCTGCCCGAAATCGGCGCGCTGATCGGCGTCGGTGAGGATGAGCTGCACGCCGTGATCGACGTCGAAACGGCAGGCGGGGGATATGATACGCTTGGCCGTCCGCGAATGCTGTTCGAGCCGCATGTTTTCTGGCGCGAACTGCCCGAATCCAAACGGCGCGGTGCCGAGCGGGCCGGGTTGGCCTATGCCGTCTGGGGCACCAAGCCCTATCCGAAGGACAGTTACCCGCGTTTGCAAATGGCCATGTTGCTGGATCCGGGTGCTGCGCTGCGGGCGGCATCATGGGGATTGTGCCAGATCATGGGCTTCAACCACAAGGCGGCAGGCTATCCTACAGTGCAGGCAATGGTTGCAGCATTCATGGATTCGGAGGCTGCCCAACTGGAAGCAATGGTTCGTTTCATCCAGTCCGAAGGTCTGGATGACGAGCTTCGCCGTCATGATTGGTCCGCATTTGCGCGGGGGTATAACGGAGCCGGATATGCCACACATGGCTATCACACGCGCCTGGCTGCAGCCTATGCCAAATGGGCCCGTATTCCGGATACGGTACTACCTGCATGAAGGTATGGGTTTTGTTGGCTGTCTTGGGCAGTGTCGGGCTGGCCGGTATGCAGGGCTGGCGTATGGGGTACCGCGCGGCTGCGACGGAATATGCCCTGTCTGTGGCCGAGGCGCAGCGTAAGTCGATCATGGCTGCCGAACGTGCAGGCCGGGCAGAGACGGCTCGCCTGATTGCCGAAAACGAACGCGCGATACTTGCACAATCTTTGGAGGATGCTGCGAATGCGGACCCTGCTGCTGCTACCCTGTCTTTGCGTGCTGACAGCGTGCGCCGCCTCAACCAGCGTTAAACCACCACCAAGTTTGCTGGCGCCGTGCAGAACGCCCTATGTACTGCCGGATCGTGCATTGCAGCAGTCAGAGGTGGAACTTCTGTGGGGCAGGGATCGTGCAGCGCTGCGGTCATGCGCCGGTCAGATCACAGCACTCGCCGAATGGAGCGACATACAGAACTAGGAAGGCGGGGGCTTATCACCCCCGCCTTTTTCAATTCAGTTCACTGCGCCGATACCGCCACCGATCAGGGCGCCTGCAACCGGCTCATCGGCAATAAGTTCCCCCGCAACCGCGCCACCCAAGGCACCTGTTGCAACGCGCTGACCACGTGTGTTGCCACAGGCGGCAACAGAAACAACCAATGCCAAAGTGGACATGGTAAGAAGGACTTTGCGAGTCATAGCGGTAATCTCCTGATATCATCCGGGAAATCCACCCCAGAACCAATCGCATAACGCGCAGTGCGATCCGCGGGTTCCATGCAATGTGCCATTTTATCCTGCAGGTTCTGGATTTGCACAAGACGCAGCCCCAAGTTCAGACGAAAGGAGACCTTATGACCCTGCCTCTGCACGCCCGCTTTACCGATGAAATGCCAGGTTTCTATGTTGACTGGCAGACGACCCCGGTTCCCGCGCCAGCCACGCTCAAACTGAACGAAGGCATGTGTGCGCAGCTTGGTCTGCCCGATCTTTCCGCTAGGGCTCTGATCGGATTGGACCTTGCACCGGATGCGCATCCGGTGGCCTTGGTTTATGCAGGCCACCAGTTCGGAGGTTTTTCGCCCCGCCTGGGGGATGGCCGGGCGTTGCTTCTGGGGGAAATTAACGGGCCGGATGGGGCGCTTCTGGATGTGGCTCTCAAAGGATCGGGGCCCACCCCGTTTTCGCGCGGGGCGGATGGTAAGGCTGCAATCGGCCCGGTTCTGAGGGAATATCTGATTTCCGAAGCCATGCATGCCTTGGGCATTCCCACGACCCGTGCCCTTGCCGCCGTCGGCACAGGAGAGATGGTGATGCGGGATACAGGGCCGGTGCCCGGCGCTGTTCTGGTGCGCATCGCAGCCAGCCATATCCGTGTCGGCACATTCCAGTATTTTGCTGCCCGGGGGGAACTGGATAAGGTACAGCACCTCGCGGATTATGCGATTGCCCGTCATTATCCTGAATGTGCAGGCAACTATCCTGCGTTTTTTGCGGCGGTGGCCAAACGGCAGGCTCAACTTGTGGCACAATGGATGCTGGTCGGGTTTGTGCATGGGGTGATGAACACCGACAACATGACGATTTCCGGTGAGACGATAGATTACGGTCCCTGTGCCTTCATGGAAGAATATGCACCGGGGACCGTCTTTTCATCCATCGATCGTCAAGGGCGATATGCCTATGCGAATCAACCGCTGATCCTGGGTTGGAACCTCGCGCGATTCGCGGAAACCCTTCTGCCGCTGTTCAACGCGGATGAATCACAGGCGGTAGAGCAGGCGACGGACATGTTGCAGCAGGTAGCTGCAGATTATCAGGAAGCCTGGCTGGCTGGCATGCGTGAAAAATTGGGCCTTGATGGGGCGGAGGAGGGGGATCAGGCACTGGCGGATGATTTTCTGGCCCTGATCACGGGGGCGGACTGGACCATCTGTTTCCGTAGCCTGTCGGCGGCCATCGACGATCCGTCCCGTCTACGGGTGCATCTGGCAGATGATGGGCCGCTGGAGGACTGGCTCATGCGTTGGGCGGCCCGAAGGGGGGTAGACGCGGCAGAGCGCATGGATCGTGCAAACCCTGTATATATCCCGCGGAACGAACGTGTGGAGAGCGCCTTAACCGCTGCAATCGCGGGCGATATGACCGAGTTCGAAGAATTGTTGCAGGCAATTTCGGCCCCTTATGAAGCGAGGAAAGGGCTGGAACGCTTTGCCATTCAGGCCAGTGCCGGCTTTGGCCAATATCGAACATTTTGCGGGACGTGAAAAAAGTTGCGAAACACCGCTTGACGCCACCGACGCCGCTGCGTAGTAACCCCCCACGTTCGGCAGGTCCGGACAACGAAAGTGCGGTTGTAGCTCAGTTGGTTAGAGTACCGGCCTGTCACGCCGGGGGTCGCGGGTTCGAGCCCCGTCAACCGCGCCACTTTCGTTTGTCTTTGCCTGCTACCGTTGGAATGCGGTTGTAGCTCAGTTGGTTAGAGTACCGGCCTGTCACGCCGGGGGTCGCGGGTTCGAGCCCCGTCAACCGCGCCATTCCACGAAAAAGGCGGCCCTTGTGGCCGCCTTTTCGCATTTCCGGGGTTGCATCGGAAAACTGAAAGGAAAGCGCCCTGAACGGGCGCTTCGCTGTCTTATTTGTTCAGGTTTTCCAGAATGCGGGCCCAGGACCTGATTCCCTTATGGAAGCTTTCCAGATCGTATTTCTCGTTCGGAGAGTGGATCTGGTCGTCATCCTTGCCAAAACCGATCAGCATCGCATCCATTCCCAGATAGGTCTGGAAATATCCTGCAATCGGAATGGAGCCACCGCAGCCGACATAGGCGGCAGGCACACCCCATTCGTCCGACAGGGCCGTGCGCGCTTTTTCAAAGGCGGGGTTCTCGATCGACATTTCGCCCGCTGGCGATCCGTTCACTTCCTTGAATTCGACAGTACAGTCGGCAGGCAGCTGTGCCGTGAACCAATCCTCGAACGCATCATGGATGGCATCAGGGTCCTGCTTGGAGACAAGGCGGAAACTGATCTTGGCATGTGCCTCGGCCGGCAGCACCGTCTTGAAGCCCGCGCCGGTATAACCACCCCAGATTCCATTGATCTCGGCGGTGGGGCGTGACCAGATCATTTCCAGCGGCGTACGGTCCTGTTCACCGGCGGGAACGGACAGACCGACATCCCCGAGGAACTGTCCATGATCGAAGGCCAGCGATTGCCACTGCTGACGCATTTCGTCCGGCAGCTCTTCGACGCCGTCATAAAAGCCGGGAACGGCCACATGCCCCTGATCGTCATGCAGACCGCCAAGGATTTTCGTCAGAACGCGGATCGGATTGATTGCAACGCCGCCGAACATGCCCGAATGCAGGTCCTTGTTTGCCGCATGAACCGTAACCTCGCATTTCGACAGGCCGCGCAGCATCGTCACGATGGACGGGGTGCGCGATTCGAACAGCCCGGTATCGCAGATCAGCGCAACATCTGCCCGCAGCTCGTCAGCATGTTCCTGCATGAACGGAATCAGTGATGGTGAGCCGGATTCCTCCTCGCCTTCCATAAAGATGGTGATGCGACCGGGCAGGGTGCCGTGGACTTCTTTCCACGCGCGGCATGCCTCAAGGAACGTCATTAACTGGCCCTTGTCGTCAGAAGAGCCCCGCCCGCGGATCACCTTGCCCTTTGCCGTGGTCTCGATTTGCGGATCGAAGGGATCGCGATCCCATAGCGACAGCGGGTCCACCGGCTGTACATCATAGTGGCCATAGAACAGAACGTGCGGCCCTTCGGTACCATAATGGGCCACGACCATGGGATGTCCGGGGGTGGGGGCCTTGCGTGCCTCGAACCCGAGCGAGGTCAGGTCATCGACAAGCCAGTCTGCGGCGCGGTCGCAATCCGCCTTGAACGCCGGATCGGTGGAAATGGAGGGAATGCGAAGCAGTTCCAGAAGGCGATCCGTCGCCTCGGGAAGAGAGCGGTCGATGGTGTCGAGCACCGTTGAGAGCGACATTTGGATCTCCTTGCTTTTGATCATGCCGAAACCTAACACCGACGCTGCCCCTGTCCAGAGGGCGACGGGCGTACTATCTTCTGCGCAAATCGGAGGTTTTACATGAAATACTGGGTTATCGGCGCGGCAATTCTGGCAGCGGGTGCGGCTACGGCACAAACCACATTGAGCGATGTCCGTGACATGCTGTATTCACGCGATCGTGTTCAGGTGGAGATTCTGCCGAAGCCATATCTTCCGGCGGATCAGGCAGAACTGCTGAAAACGGTAGGTGCAGGACAGGCCTATTACGGTGCGATTGCCATTTCCCCGGATGAGGGGATTATGGTCCAGGCCACTGTGGCGGCGGCGAACTACCACAACGTCGAAGCGGCCTCGACCGCGGCGCTGCGGGATTGCAACGCGGCCCGCAAGGGTGCGACGGCCTGCGAAATTGTTGGCTATATCCGGCCGGTTGGCTGGAAGCCTCAGCCTGTGCAGCTGTCATATGCGGCAACGCAGGCGTTTCTGTCGGATTTCCGTGGGGATGGTCCAAAGGCCTTCGCCATTTCCCCGACAACGGGCGAATGGGGTATCGCAAAGGGGCCGGGGGCTGCGGAAGCCGCTGTGTCTGAGTGCGGTCCCGATTGTCAGGTTCTGATGCAGAACTGATGATATGCGGGGCAAAATGTCCAGTTTTGTACCTTTTGCCTTGGGTATATCGCCTTACATAAAGCACGCGCCGGGTCTTCGGCGCGCGTAACAAGCCCCAGCCAGCCCCATTGCGGGTGTCAGGGAGATGGATTGATGCACTACGACGATGCTCTGGATACGGCGATCAGCCGCCTGCATGATGAAGGACGCTACCGGACCTTTATCGATATCGAACGCCGGCAAGGCGTTTTCCCAAAGGCCGTATGGCGCCGGGATGACGGGACAGAGCGTGATATTACCGTCTGGTGCGGCAACGATTACCTAGGCATGGGGCAGCACCCGGCGGTGCTGACGGCAATGCACGAAGCGCTGGAAGCTACCGGCGCCGGATCTGGCGGTACGCGCAATATCTCTGGCACCACGGTGTACCACAAGCAGCTCGAAGCCGAGATTTCCGACCTTCACGGCAAGGAAGCGGCGCTCTTGTTCACATCGGCCTATGTTGCCAATGATGCCACGCTTTCGACTTTGCCCAAACTGTTTCCGGGGCTGGTAACGGTCTCCGACTCGTTGAACCACGCCTCGATTATTCAGGGCATACGCAACGGTCGTGGCGAGAAACGGATTTTCCGCCACAACGATGTGGCGCACCTGCGCGAAATCCTTGAGGATCTACGGGGTCAGCCGGTTCTGATCGTATTTGAATCGATTTATTCGATGGATGGCGATATCGGCCCCATCAAGGAGATCTGCGATCTGGCCGATGAATTCGGCGCGCTGACCTATATCGACGAGGTGCACGCCGTAGGCATGTACGGCCCACGCGGGGCAGGCGTCGCAGAGCGTGAGGGCCTTATGGGCCGTATCGACATCATCAACGGCACGTTGGGCAAGGCGTTTGGCGTCTTCGGGGGCTATATCGCCGCCAGCGCGCGTATGGTGGATGCGATCCGGTCCTATGCGCCGGGGTTCATCTTTACCACCTCGGTTCCGCCGGTCGTGGCAGCGGGCGCCGCCGCCTCGATCCGGCATCTAAAGCAGGATCAGGGGCTTCGTGCGCGCCACCAGACACAGGCACGTATTCTTAAAATGCGTCTGCGGGGTCTGGGTCTACCGGTCATCGACCATGGAACGCACATTGTTCCGGTGCATGTCGGCAATCCGGTACATTGCAAGATTCTATCCGACATGTTGCTGGAGCGGTTCGGCATATATGCCCAGCCCATCAATTTCCCGACAGTGCCGCGTGGCACGGAACGGCTGCGGTTCACCCCGTCGCCGTTGCACGGTCCGGCCGAAATTGATGCATTGGTCGGCGCGCTCGACTCGCTTTGGGGGCACTGTGCGCTAAATCGTGCCGAAATGTCCGCCTAATCACAACATTACTGTAAAGATCGCTGGTCTGTGATAGGGCTTGAGGGTAGACAGCCGCTGAGTCGACACAAGGCTCGCGCATCTCTGGGGCAGGATAGATTTGAGCATGATCTGGCGGAGGACATCCCCTTCGACGGCTGATAACGACAAACCCCGTGGGTTTGACGATTTCGAATTGCGGCTTGGCGACATGATGCGCGGAGAACGCGCGACCTTGGGCAAATCCCTGCTGGATGTGCAGCGCGAGTTGCGCATCAAGGCGACCTATATTGCCGCTATCGAGAATTGCGATCTGACGGCATTCGAAAGCCAGGGCTTCATTGCGGGCTACATCCGCTCCTATTCCCGGTATCTGGGGATGGACCCGGAGATGGCATATGAAAAGTTCTGTGCCGAAGCCAATTTCACGATGCACCACGGGATGACCACTACGGCATCGCCGAAGCGGCCTGTACCGATGCGTGGCGGGCCGCCGCGGGATCCCTTGGCTGATCCGCACCCGAAATTCCTTCCTCGTGCCGAAAGTTTTGCGTCGCAGATCAACCTGCGCGCCATCGGTTCTGTCGTGGTGCTGGCCGCTCTGATCGGTGGCATCGGTTATGGCGGTTGGTCTGTGTTGCAACAAGTCCAGCGGGTAACATTGGCACCTGTGACCCAATCACCCGATGTCGTGGCTGAAATGGATCCGCTTGCCGCAATCACGGCGGGCGGGTCGCTTGATGCGATTGATCCGACCAGCGATCCCACCCCTGCGGGCAACGATCTGATGGCACGGCTTTATCGACCGCAGGATCAGGCGCTGGATGTTCCGGTGCTTGTGCCACGGGACGGGCCTATCTCCGCAATCGATCCCGATATGGGAAATACGCTTATGGCCTCTGCGGATTCGCAGATGTACGGCCCCGTTGCGCCGGAAAGCGTTACGCCCCGAGTGGCCGAGCCGCAGGCAGCAACTGTAGCGATTCTGGCCGTCCGCCCGTCATGGGTACGGGTGCAATCGGCTGATGGAACGATCCTGTTCGAAAAGATCCTTGGTGCAGGCGAACGCTACGAAGTTCCGCAGATGGAAGAGCCTGCACGTTTGCGCGCCGGAAATTCCGGCTCTGTGTATTTCGCGGTAAATGGCCAGACATATGGGCCTGCGGCTGCTGGGGCGCAGGTTGTCAAGAACGTTTCACTGACGCCTGATGCCCTGACAGAGACCTATGCAGCGGCCGAACCGTCGCGGGATGCCGATCTTGCCCGCTTTCTGACCGCCGACGCCGCGCCGTAACTGTCGCGGCGTGGTTGCCCCCGACATGGGCAACGCCTATGTTACGGGCAACGTAGAGCGGAGTTTTCCATGTCCCTGAACCACGTCCGTCCGTGGCGCAACATCTACCGTCGCAAATCACGTCAGATTATGGTGGGCAATGTACCGGTCGGGGGCGATGCACCGATCTCGGTCCAGACCATGACCAATACGCTGACGCCTGATATCAAGGCGACGCTGGACCAGATCCATGCAGCAGCGGCGGCAGGCGCCGATATCGTACGGGTTTCCGTACCCGATGAAGAATCATCCCGCGCATTGAAGTTCATCACTGCCGAAAGCCCGGTTCCTATCGTGGCCGACATCCATTTCCATTATAAGCGGGCGATTGAATCCGCCGAGGCCGGGGCTGCATGCCTGCGGATCAATCCCGGCAACATCGGTGATGAAAAGCGGGTCAAGGAAGTCATCCGCGCGGCGCGGGACAACAACTGCTCCATCCGGATCGGCGTGAATGCCGGCTCTCTTGAACGACATCTGCTGGAGAAATACGCCGAGCCGTGCCCCGAGGCGATGCTGGAGTCCGGCATGGATCATATCAAGATCCTGCAGGATAACGACTTTCACGAATTCAAGATCAGTGTGAAAGCCTCGGATGTGTTCCTTGCCGCCGCCGCCTATCAGCAGATCGCCGAAGCGACGGATGCCCCGATTCACCTTGGCATCACCGAAGCGGGCGGGCTTGTTTCGGGCACCGTGAAGTCCGCTATAGGCTTAGGTAATCTTCTGTGGATGGGGATCGGGGATACCATCCGCGTCTCGCTTTCTGCCGATCCGGTAGAAGAAGTGAAAATCGGTTACGAGATCCTCAAATCCCTGGGTCTGCGCCACCGCGGCGTCACGATCATCTCGTGCCCGTCCTGTGCGCGTCAGGGGTTCGATGTGATCAAGACGGTCGCCGCCCTCGAGGATCGGTTGTCGCATATCACCACGTCCATGAGCCTGTCGATCATCGGCTGCGTCGTGAACGGGCCGGGAGAGGCGCTGATGACCGACATCGGATTTACCGGCGGCGGAGCTGGCAGCGGCATGGTGTATCTTGCCGGAAAGCAGAGCCACAAGCTGTCGAACGAACAGATGATCGATCATATCGTCGAGCAGGTTGAAACGAAGGCCGCGCAGATCGAGGCGGAAAAGGCAGCCGAGGAGGCTGCCCTGCAAGCTTAACCCTTGCGTTCGGCAGCCACGATCTGGGCCATCGCGTCTTCGGGCACGTAGCCGCGCAGGATCTGGCTGTCGATCACAAAGGTGGGGGTGCCCTGAACACGGAGCGCGGCGGCCAGTTGCTGGTTCGCCGCAATTATATTCGTGATGTCATCACTGTTCATTCCTGCCTTCACGGCGGCCCAATCGGCGCCTACCTCGGCGGCGATCCGTTCCAGCGTGCCGTCGTTGATCTCGCCGCGCAGGGTGAAGAATGCGTCATGCACTGCCTTGTAGGCGTCGTCACCGGCAATGTTCTTGACCGACAGGGCAAATCTCGATGCCGTTACGGATTGCGGCCCGAGGATCGGCAGCTCCTTCAGGACAAACCGGACGTTCCCGTCGGCCTTGACCATGTTGTCCACCTCGGTGAACGCCTGACGGCAGTAGCCGCAGCGGTAATCCATGAATTCGACCAGCGTCACATCGCCATCCGGGTTGCCCCCGACCCAATCTGCAGACGAGCGGTACAGCTCTTCGGCGTTCTGTTCCAGCAGGGTGCTTTCGGCGCTGGCCTGTTCTGCCTGCTGGCGCTGGTCCAGAACCTGGATCGCCTCCATCAGCACCTCGGGGTTCTCCATCAGATAATCGCGCACTTCCTTGCGAAAAACCTGACGCTCCGCATCGGACATGTTCTGTGCGGCGGCTGGCAGCGTCAATGCTGCAAGCATGGTGAGGGTGGCGGCTGAGAGGCGAGTCATGGTCATCTCCTTCTGGTGGGGGCAAGGAACACGGCACAGGGTGGATTGGCAAGTGTTGACCTCTGCGGCCATGTGACCGACAGAAGGTTTGTAGAGGCAGTGTGGGGGGCAGACATGCGGGTATCAAGCCGGGGCGATGTGGACGCATTTCTTGTCATGGATGTGATGGAAACGGCTCGCAAGCTGGAAGATGCGGGGCGCTCTATCATCCATATGGAGGTGGGGCAGCCAAGCACACCCGCACCGAAGGCCGCGCGGCAGGGGCTGGCCGACGCATTGCAGAAGCCGCTGGGGTATACGGTGGCCCTGGGGCTGCCGGAATTGCGTGCAGGTATCGCCCAGCTTTACCAGCGCTGGTACGGCATCAAGATCGACCCTGCACGCGTCGTGGTTACGGCGGGATCGTCGGGGGCATTCGTGCTAGCGTTTACGGCATTGTTCGATGCGGGGGATCGCGTGGCTTTGGGAGAGCCGGGCTACCCGTCCTATCGCCAGATCCTGCGCGCGCTGAGCGTGACACCCGTAGGCATTCCTGCAAAGGTGGAAAACCGCCTTCAGCCCGTGCCCGCCGATTTGCAGGATGTGCCCGATCTGGCAGGGCTGATTGTCGCCTCTCCCGGTAATCCCTCGGGCACGATGCTGGACCACCAAAGCCTGAGCGCGTTGATGCAGCATGCCGAATCCCGCAACATGGCCTTCATTTCTGACGAGATCTATCACGGGCTGCATTACAATGAGCGGGCCGTTTCAGCGCTGGAAGTGTCGAATCAGGCCTACGTCATCAACTCTTTTTCCAAATATTTCTCGATGACCGGGTGGCGGATCGGCTGGATGGTTGTTCCGCCCGATCATGTGCGGCGGGTTGAAAGGTTGGCGCAGAACCTGTTCATCTGTCCGCCCCACGCCAGCCAGATCGCGGCCCTGTCCGCATTGGATGCGGTGGAGGAGCTGGAGGCGAACTGCATGATATACGCGGAAAACCGCCGGCTGATGCTGGAAGGGCTGCCAAAGGCTGGTTTTGATCGCATCGCGCCGCCGGATGGCGCCTTCTACATCTATGCCGATGTGTCCGAAATCACCGACGACAGCGTCGCCCTTGCTGATACGATCCTGCGGGAGGCGGGGGTGGCTGTCACGCCAGGTGTCGATTTCGACCCTGCACGTGGCCATCGATGGCTGCGCTTTTCCTATGCGCGTGCCACGGAGGATATTGTCGAGGGTCTGGACCGTCTTGCGCGCTTCATGCAGGCCCGCGCATGATCTGGCGGGCGCTTCTGATCGTATTGGTCATGGCGTCGGGCGCATATGCCCAGAACCTGGCCCGGCTTGAACCTGACCGCTCCTCGTTGAACGAGCCTTGGCTTGGCGGGGTGGAGTTGACACTGGGGATGTCGCAGGCAGTGCCGTGGCGGACGCGCATGCTGGCTTCTCCGCCCCGGCTCATCCTCGATTTCCGCGACATGTCATTTGACGGGGCCGAGGTGTTGGCCCCGCGCAAACGGGTAACATCCGTCCGGGCAGGAACGGTGCGCCCCGGTTGGTCGCGCTTGGTGATCGGGCTGAACGGCCCCTACATCATCGCATCGGCGGTGATGACGACACATGATGAAACGACAATCTCGCTCCGGTTGCAGAAATCCACGCAAGAGGCGTTCGAGGCCGAGGCCGAACGCCCCGAGCCTGCGGAATGGACCATTACCGATACGCCCGCGGCCCCTGTGGCGCAGGGAAATGGCCCGCTGCTGGTCATGATAGACCCCGGTCATGGCGGGATCGATCCCGGTGCCCGATATAACGGGCTGAGCGAGAAGAACCTGACCTTGGCGTTCGCGCAGGAACTGCGCGATGTCCTGCTGAAGGACGGGACGTTCCGTGTGGCCCTGACCCGCGAAAGCGATGTGTTCATCCCGCTGGAAACCCGGCTGACACTTGCCAAGGCGGCAGGCGCATCGCTGTTTCTGTCGATCCATGCCGACGCCGTGGGCGAGGGTGAGGCGACGGGTGCCACGCTCTACACCTTTGCGCCGGAGGCTTCGGATCGTGCCGCCCGCATCATGGCCGCATGGCACGACAGAACGGATATCCTTTCCGGTGTGGATCTGTCGGACCATGATGACACGATTGCCGAGGTATTGATGGATATGGCGCGAACGAACAACCAGCCCCGGACAAACATGCTGTCCAAGGCGCTGGAAGATGCGATGCACGCGCAGCGGATCCGGATGCATGCCCACCCGCGGCAATCGGCGGATTTCGCGGTTCTCAAATCCCCCGATACGCCGTCGGTTCTGGTTGAATTGGGCTTCATGTCTTCGGAAGGGGACCTGAACCTGATGTTCGATCCGACATGGCGGGCGCGCATGGCGATGGCCGTCCGGGATGGATTGCTGGATTGGGCCGCGAAGGATGCGGTATCGCAGCTGACCATTCGGCAATAGATCGCGCGATTGTCACGGTCGGGCGAGGATGGGTTTTTGACCTTGTGTTCAGGGCGGAGTATATAACCGCACCGACATACGCGAGGATTCCCAGTGTTCAGATTCATAGGCTCCGTCTTCGGCGCCATTTTCACCGCGATCACGCTGGGGATCATATTCGGAGCGCTGGTTATCGGCGCGGTTTTCTGGATGTATTCGCGTGACTTGCCCAGCCACGACAGTCTGGCGCAATACACGCCGCCCACGATCAGCCGCATCTACAACAACGAAGGTCGGGTGATCGACGAATTCGCGCATGAACGCCGGATCTTCGTGCCGGCCGAAGAAATTCCCGATCTGGTGAAGAACGCATTCATTTCAGCCGAGGACAAGAATTACTACAGCCACCACGGATATGATCCACGCGGCATCTTTGCCGCCGCAGTGGAGGCAGTGCAGACGCGCGGGAATGTGGTACGGGGCGCATCGACCATCACGCAGCAGGTCGCAAAGAACTTCCTGTTGTCCTCGGACCGCACGGCCGAGCGCAAGATCAAGGAAATCATCCTTGCCACGCGGCTGGACGACTCGCTGTCGAAGGACAAGGTGCTGGAACTGTACCTCAACGAGATCTTTCTTGGGCAGAACTCCTACGGGGTTGCCGCTGCAGCCCAGACCTATTTCAACAAAAGCCTGTCCGACCTGAACGCAGCCGAGGCGGCTACGCTGGCCTCCATGCCGCAGGCCCCAAGCCGGTATAACCCGGCCACAGCAGGCCCGCGGCTGACCGAGCGTCGCAATTATGTGCTGCGGGAAATGGCGCAGAACGGGTATATCGACGAGGCGACACGCGATGCTTCCATCGCATCGCCGCTGAAATCCGTTCAGCAGGGCGATTACGAACCCTATCGTGAAACGCTGCCGCCGCGCAGCTATTTCACCGATGAGATCCGTCGCCAGCTGTCCAGCGAATTCGGTGAGGAGCAATTCTTCGGCGGGGGCCTTTCGGTTCGCGCCACGGTTGATCCCGAACTGCAGGATGACGCGGCGGCCGCGTTGCGCGACGGTCTGGAAAAGCTGGACCGGTCCAAAGGCGTCTGGCGCGGCACACGTAAATCCATTCCGGTGGATACACTGGATGACGAGGATGCATGGCGCGCGGCGCTGTCGTCCAGCGATGTTCCGCGCGATATTCCGGGCTGGAATGTCGCCGTGGTTCTGACGGCGGGCAGTTCCGCCACGCTGGGGATCGAAGGATTGGCGGAAACGGGCACCGTGCCCGCCAGCGATGCCACCTGGGCACGCAAGCTGGATGACAACGGTCGCCTCGGTCCGCGTGCGAAAGGGGCCTCCGATCTTGTTTCACCGGGCGATATCGTTCTGGTGCGTAAGGAAGGCGACAGCTGGTCGTTGCGGCAGGTGCCGGAGGCGCAGGGCGGCTTCATGGCAATGGATGTGAACACGGGTCGTGTT
This sequence comes from Falsirhodobacter sp. alg1, assembly GCF_000739715.2. Taxonomy (GTDB): domain Bacteria; phylum Pseudomonadota; class Alphaproteobacteria; order Rhodobacterales; family Rhodobacteraceae; genus Falsirhodobacter. Next base: position 77,047 of record NZ_BBJC02000002.1, read on the forward strand.
CTGGCCATGCAGGGCGGCTTCTCGTATCAGGACAGCAGCTTCAACCGTGCGACGCAGGCACAGCGCCAGCCCGGCTCATCCTTCAAGCCGTTCGTCTATGCGGCGGCGCTGGATCGGGGCATGACCCCGGCGACGATCGTGGTGGATGCGCCCATCGAGGTGAATACGCCGCAGGGGCTATGGACGCCGCAGAACTCGTCGGGTCGCTATTACGGTCCGACCCCGATGCGGATCGGCATCGAGCAATCGCGGAACCTGATGACGGTGCGCCTGGCGCAGGAAATCGGGATGGATACCGTGGCGGAATATGCCGAACGGTTCGGGGTTTATTCGCCCATGCGCCCCTTCCTTGCAAACGCCCTCGGCGCGCAGGAAACCACGTTGATGAAGATGGTTTCGGCCTATGCGATGTTTGCCAATGGCGGCACGCGTGTGGATCCCACCCTTGTCGATCGTGTACAGGACCGGTTTGGCCGGACGCTTTATCGTCACGATCAGCGGGAGTGCGTGAATTGTAACGCGCCGACGCTGCCGCAGGGTCAGGGGCTGGAAATCGATACCAACAGCGAACAGGTCATGGATCCGATCACGGCCTACCAGCTGACCTCGATGCTCGAAGGGGTGGTCCAGCGTGGTTCCGGCACCGGTGTGAACCTGCCGGTACCGGTTGCGGGCAAAACGGGGACCACGAATGATGCCAAGGATGTGTGGTTCATCGGTTATACCTCCAACATCGTTGCTGGATGCTACATGGGCTATGATAACCCGCGCTCGCTTGGTTCATCGGCCTATGGCGGCACGCTTTGTGTGCCGGTATTCCAGGAATTCATGAAAAAAGCCGTTGCCCGTTTTGGCGGCACTGCGTTCAAGGTTCCACCGGGCGGGTACTTCCGCAAGATCGACCGTTTCTCCGGTGCGCCGCTTCCGGATGATGCAAGTGGTCCGAATGTCATTTCGGAATACTTCCGCAACGGGGTAGAGCCGCAATTCGGCAATGCGGTTGATGGCGGCTTTGCCGTGGGTTCGAACCTGCCGATGTTCGCTCCAGGCGAAACCGACAATGGTCAGACGGTGACAACCTCTACCGGGGAACAGCGGGTCATTCCGAAGGGCAATGCCAACTTCGGCACGCTGAGTTCGGGCGGGCTCTACTAGCCCGTCCCTTGCTGCTTGCCGACCAAAGGGCTATGACGCCAGCCAGATACAAGTTTCGAGGACTTCATGCGCACCGAGATCCAGAACCATGCAGAGACAATCCGCAAATCGCTGGAGCTTTTGGCGCAGCGGATGGACCGTGAAACCGCTGGCCACAGGCTGGAAGAATTCAACGCCATGATCGAGGCGGGGGATATCTGGAACGATCCTGCCGCCGCGCAAAAGCTGATGCGCGACCGGCAGGCGCTTATGGACCAGATTTCCACGTTCGACCTGATCGAGGCGGGGCTTCGCGACAATATCGAACTGATCGAACTTGGTGAAGCCGAGGGCGATCAGGAGGTTATCGAAGATGCCGAGCAGGCTATTCGCGATCTGGTCGAGCTTGCACGCGCCAAGGAGCTTGAAGCCTTGCTGGACGGGGAAGCCGATGGCAATGACACCTTCCTTGAGGTGAACGCGGGCGCTGGCGGCACCGAAAGCTGCGATTGGGCGTCGATGCTGGCGCGCATGTATGTGCGTTGGGCCGAGAAGAAGGGTTACAAGGTTGAAACCCAATCCCTGTCCGATGGCGAAGAGGCGGGGATCAAATCGGTATCCTACAAGATCTCCGGCCCGAATGCTTATGGCTGGTTGAAATCCGAGTCGGGCGTCCATCGTCTGGTCCGGATCTCTCCTTACGATTCTGCGGCCCGTCGCCATACGTCCTTTAGTTCGGTATGGGTTTATCCGGTGGTTGACGAGAACATCGAAATCGACATTCCGGATCGGGATATCCGTATCGATACCTATCGTTCGTCCGGTGCTGGTGGGCAGCACGTGAACACGACAGATTCGGCTGTTCGGATCACCCACATTCCGACGGGGATCGTCGTGACCAGCTCTGAAAAGTCACAGCACCAGAACCGTGCCAACTGTATGGCCGCACTGAAATCGCGCCTGTACCAACAGGAACTGGACCGCCGGAATGCCGCGATCAACGCGCAGCATGAAAGCAAGGGCGATGCGGGCTGGGGAAACCAGATCCGCTCGTATGTTCTGCAGCCCTACCAGATGGTCAAGGATCTGCGGACCAATGTGGAGACCTCTGACACCCAAGGGGTTCTTGACGGGGATCTGGATCGCTTCATGGCGGCGACGCTTGCACAGGATGTGGCAGGCAAAAGCCGGGCCGAGGCAAACGCCGAGTAACCTTACCCGGCATAGCCCATTAAAAAAGGCGCCAATGGCGCCTTTTCTTATTCCGTAGGGGTGGCAGGCTTTGGCGCAGCGGCGGGCTGTGCTGTCGGCGCGGCCGATTGAGGCGGCGCGATGGCCTTCTTGCCCTGCTGCAGCGGATCGTCCTGACGTTGGACCGAGCCTTCGAAATGCGCACCGGATTCGATTGCGATCGTCTTGTGGATGATGTCGCCCTCGACCCGTGCGGTCGATGTGAGGCGTACTTTCAAACCACGGACCCGGCCGATGACACGACCGTTGACGACGATATCATCCGCAACGATTTCGCCGCGGATCGTCGCGCTTTCGCCGACGGTCAGAAGATGGGCGCGGATATCACCCTCGACTGTGCCTTCAACCTGGATATCACCGGTCGTTTTCAGATTACCGACAACAGTCAGGTCAGATGAAAGGATCGACGCGGCTGCCTTTCCACGGGGGGCTGCGGAAGCGCCCTCGTGTTTTGGCGTATCGGTCCAAGACTTGGCTTCGCCATCGGCTTGTTTCGGACCCGGTTCGTTTACTCTGCTTTTAGAAAACATCATTTCCCGCCTTGATGAAGGTCATGGGGTTTACAGGTTGGCCTCCGACGCGCACTTCGTAATGCAAGTGGCTTCCGGTAGAACGCCCTGAACTGCCCATATCACCGATTATATCGCCGCGCGATACTTTATCGCCAACTTGGACACGGATTCTGGAAAGATGGCCGTAGCGGGTCACAATGCCGAAGTCATGCTGCACCTCGATCAGGCGGCCGTATCCCGAAACCCAGCCTGCCCGCAGAACAACGCCGTCACCGGTTACATGGATATCCGTACCGATGGGGGCTGCAAGATCGACGCCGGAATGAAAACGGCGCCCCGCGCCCTTGGGATCATTACGGTAGCCGAAGGGGGAGGAATAGCGGAACGCTGCATCCAGCGGCATCGCCAGCGGAACATGCATCGCTGCGATTCGGTACATGTTCATCTTTTGCAGGCCTTCGAGGATCGAATTGGCCCGCTGCTCTTCAGGGGTGATCTCACCACTCATCGTGGAAAGGCTGACAGGGTTCAACGGGCCGCCCTGACCGGAATACCCGCGCCGCACTTCACGCAGCAGATCCTCGGTATTCAGCCCGGCAGCCCGGAACATCTTGTCCAGCGGCTCCATCGACATTTCGACGGCATCTTCCAGCTGGGTGAAAATCGCATCATTGCGCGCCTCAAGGGCGGCCTTGGCATTCTCGATATCGGCGCCGGCCTCTTCGGCCTTGCTCGCGGCAAGCGCCATATCGTCACGCTGCCGCGCAGTGGCATCAAGCGCCTCTGTCATCATCTGCAGCGTATCCGTAGCCTCGACGCCATCGGCCTGATCGTCATCTGCAAGGGCGGCTGTCACGGTCCGGGCCTGGTCGCGCGCGGCATCACGCTCGGCCAAGGTCTTGCGCAGGACATCCTGAACTGCGGACAGGCCGCTTTCCAGCTCCCGGCGCTGATCCTCGGATGCCAACAGGCGCGACTGCATTGCCGACACTTCATCAAGCGCAAGGCTGAAGCGTTGCTGGGCGTTCACGGCCTCTTGGGCGCGGGCGTCGCGGTCGTCGGACAGGCTGTTCAGCCGGCTTTCGTAGATCGCCTGCTGGCGGGCCGTGGCCATCTTGCCGCTGCCGGTGGAGATCCCGTCCATCAGAACAACAGCCGAGGCAACCATGGCCCAGCCGATGATCGAAACGCTTCCTGCAAGGGCGGCCAACTGGGTCATCGGGCGGATACGGACGTAGCGGGTCTTCGTTTCTGATTTCAGATAGAGCCGCTGCTCCGGAAGCCAGTTTTCCAATGCAGTGTTGAGCCGGTAGGAGATGCGTTTCAGCACGAGATTCTGTTCCGTCTTGTGTTGCCCATAAAGGGGAGGCGCCCGGCCGGATAAGACCGCACGGATAACATCATTCCTGTTGGTGACAGATATGATATTCCCCGACCCGCGTCCTGATTACGGCACAGGTCGGGTGCAGGGCAACCAATTTGACCGATCGGTTCCCTGCAGATGCCCAATTCGGCGGGATTCTGCCGCTCAATCCCCGGTCAATGGCCAGTAGAAGTCCGGCGGCAACCCGGCTTCGGCACGTTTTTCCTCATTGAAAGGGGGCTTTAGCGTGCTGTGGAAGTATTTGCGAACCAATTCGTGGAAAACGTCTTTGGGGTCCAGATTGTGGCGGCCGCAAAGGAAGTTGAACCATTTGGAGCCATAGGCCACATGGCCGACCTCTTCGGCATAAATCGTTTCCAGCGCCGCCACAGCATCGGTATTTCCGGCCTTCTGGAAAATTTCGATCATGCCGGGCGTCACATCAAGGCCGCGAGCCTCCAGCACCATCGGTACCACGGCAAGGCGGCCCAGCATGTCGGATGCGGTATCCTCGGCTGCCCGCCACATCCCCGCATGCGCCGGCAGGGCCCCGTAACAGGAACCAGCCGCTTCAAGACAGTCAGCCATCAGGTTGAAATGCTTCGATTCCTCGTCGGCGGATTTTACCCAGTCATCATACCAGCCAAGGGGCATTTCCACATCGGCAAACCTCGCGATGATGTCCCAGTGCAAATCTACCGCATTCAGCTCGATATGGGCGACGGCATGCAAAAGTGCGATCCGTCCAGCCTCGTTGCCGGGGCGACGGCGGGGCATGTCCCGTGGGGGCAGCAATTCGGGTTTTGCCGGTCGCGCGGGGCGCATCGGCGGGGATGCGCTGCCGATGGGAAGGGGCGCACCGGCCTTTCGGGCTGCGAACCAGCTGGCTGCATGGCGGCGTGACAAGGCGGTCTTTTCGCGGCCATCTGCGGTGTTCAACACCGCAACCGCCATTTCGGCCAAGGTCATAGGGATTTGGCCTCTGCCAGTACTGCCTCGGCGTGGCCCGCAACCTTGACCTTGCGCCATTCTTTGACGATCTGGCCCTCCGTGTCGATCAAGAAGGTGGCGCGTTCTATTCCCATGCTTTTCTTGCCGTACATGTTCTTTTCGACCCATACGCCATAATCCTCGGCCGTGGTGCCGGTATCAGAGGCGAGGGTGATGCCCAGCCCGTATTTGCCGCAGAACTTTTCATGAGAGGCCATGTCATCCTTGGAGATGCCGATGACGCGAACGTCTGCCGCTTTGAAATCATCGCCCAACCTGTGGAAATCCTGTGCTTCCAACGTGCATCCGGGGGTATTGTCACGGGGATAGAAATACAGAACGATCTTCTGCGGACGCAGGGCGGACAGGGTAATCTCACCATCGGTCGATGGCAGGGTGAAATCTGGCGCAGGGCGGGTCATGGCCTATCCTTTCGGGATGGTGATGGGGCTTGTTGCCTTCGGTCGTGGAAAAAGGCACTCCGGAATGAAGTTAAGGGGGCCGGACGTGGCGGACAAGACAGACGGCGGCACGACGCACAAACGCAGAAGTATTCTGCGTGTGGTGGGGCTTGTGCTGTTGCTGCTGGTCGCCGGGGTCGCCGTCGGCATGACGGTGCTGGCGGTCACGGGGAAAACCTTTCGTCTGCCGCGTGCCGTGCTGGCGATGGCCGAACAGCAGATCGATTTCGGTTTGCGCCGGGCGGGCACCCTCGGGGCGCGCGTCTCGGTGGGCGGCGTCACCATCGCGGTGGAGCCATCGTTCCGGCCACAGATCTCCGTTCAGGACATTCGTGTCGCCGATCGGGACGGGGCACCTGTTCTGGTTCTGCCGGAGGCGCAGGTTGTCCTGACCCGGCCGACCCTGTGGAACCCCATTCCACGGCCGCGCCGCGTGATTCTGACAGGGGCGCGGGTCGATGTGGCGCGTCGGCCCGATGGCCGCTTCGATCTGGCGCTTGGCGTGGCCCCGGGTGGGGCCCCGATAACCGATTACAAAGGCGTGATCGAGGAAATCCGTGCGGCATTGAACGTGCCGATGATATCGCAGCTACAGCTGGTCGAGGTGTCCGATGTGTTTATCGGCGTCAGCGACGAACGTGCCAACCGTCGGTGGGAATTGCAGAACGGCAGCCTGGTGCTGGACCGCCCGGATGGGGCTGTGCGCGGTGTACTGACCGTCGGCCTGTCGGGAACGGAGCGTGGGCGTATCGATCTGACCGTGCTGACCGATCCGGAAAAAGGCACATCGGCGCTTGATTTCAAGGTTGATGATGTCCGCACAACGGATATCGCCGCACAAGCTGCCCCGTTGACGGCGCTGTCGATCCTTGATGCGCCGGTTTCGGGAACGATGTCGGCGGCGCTGGATGGTTCGGGATCATTGTTCCGGTTTCAGGCGGCACTTGATCTGGGGGCCGGCGCGCTATGGCCGCAGGCGGATCTGCCTCCTATTCCGTTCGATGCGGCGAGTATGGCCTTGGCCTATGATCCGCAGGCCGAGCGTGTGGTCATCAGCGATGCCAGCATTTCCGGTCGTACCCTCCGCGCCAAGGTCGAGGGGCAGGCCTATCTGCGCGATCTGGAGCAGGGCATTCCGAACACCGTTCTGGGGCAGATCCATCTGCAGGATGTTGCCATCGATCCACGTGGTCTGTTCACCGAAGCCGTGCACTTCAGCGAAGGCCAGATGGATGCGCGCCTGCACATCAATCCTTTTTCGCTGGAAATCGGGCAGGTGGCGCTGACCGAAGGGGATCGTGTGCTGCGCGGGCATGGCCGTGTCAGCGCTGATTCTGACGGGTGGCGCGTCGCCTTCGATCCGTCGCTGAACCAGATCAAGCGGGACGAGCTGTTGGCCCTCTGGCCGCCCAGGCTGGTTCCCAAAACACGGGAATGGCTGTCGGAAAACGTATTGGGCGGCGATCTTCAGGATGTTCATGCCGCCTTGCGGATCGCCCCGAACGAAGAAGCCCGGCTGGCACTCGGGTACAGTTTTGCCGGGGGGGATGTGCGGTTTCTCCGGACCTTGCCGCCGATCGAAAGCGGTGAGGGATATGCCGCGATTTTTGAAAATCGCTATGCAATGGCCTTGGTCAAGGGGCACCTCAATTCACCCGAGGGTGGTGTCGTCACCGCCGACGGGTCCAGCCTTGTGGTGCCGGATCTGCGGGATCGCCCCATTCGTGTGGAGATCGATCTTGCGGCCCATGGCAGCCTGACCGCCGCACTGTCCTTGCTGGACCAGCCGCCATTCCAGTTTCTGACCAAGGCAAAACGCGATCCGAATATCGGCACTGGAGAGGCGGAGGTCCGTGCCCGCCTGCAGCTTCCCTTGCTGGACAAGATCGAGCCCGATGATGTCAACTTCGATATCAAGGGGACCATCCATGATTTCCGTTCGGGCGTGCTTGTGCCTGACCGGGTGCTGACGGCAGACACACTGCACATGACCGCCGTGCCGGACGCCCTGTCGATCAATGGGTCGGGATATCTGGGGCCGGTGCCCTTCGATGCTGCGTTTACCCTGCCATTGGCACCCGGACCGCAAACAGGTGCGGTTCGTGGCACAGCCCAGATTTCCCGCCAGGCCGCCACCTATTTCGGGATAGATCTGCCGGATGGCCTGATTTCGGGCACGGCCACGGGGCGGTTCGATGTGGAATTGCCTCCGGGCATGCCGCCGCAGCTGTCCCTTACCTCGGATCTGAAGGGGATAACGGCGGGTCTGGCGGCTTTGGGGTGGAGCAAGCCTGCCAATGCCGCCGGCAAACTAGCGGTAGATGTGGATCTGGATACGCCCCCGAAGGTAGAGCGTCTGGAGGTCGAAGGCGGCGGGCTGCGTGCAAGCGGTTCCGTGACGTTGCAGGATGGCGGGCAACTGGAGGCGGCGCGCCTTTCGCGGGTGCGCCTGAACGGTTGGCTTGATGCGCCTGTCGTCCTTCGGGGCAGAGGCAAGGGCGTAGCCCCTGCGGTAGAGGTTGGTCGCGGCAAGATCGATTTGCGCCGGTTGAACCTGGGAACCTCCGGCAGCACCGGCCAGGGAAATGCAACGACCGAGGACATTCCGATCCGCACCGCATTGGCCGAGGTTCGGGTCAGTGACACCCTGGCCCTGACAGATGTCGTCGGCGCGTTCCGGAGCGCGGGCGGCCTTCAGGGCACGTTCCGTGGCCGTGTGAACGGAGGCGCGCCGCTGAGCGGAACCCTGGGGGCCGCAGCCAATGGGACAGAGGTTCGGCTGACCGCAGCAGATGCCGGTGGCGTACTGTCGTCCTCCGGCATTTTCAGCAATGCAACCGGCGGCCCGATGCAGGTCATTCTGACGCCGCGCGTCGCGAAGGGGGAATATGACGGAACGCTTCTGGCTAATGACATACGTATCCATGACCTGCCGCTGCCCGCAAATATGGTGAATGCCCTGTCGGGGGTGGGTGCGGTCGAACAGTTGGCCGGTGGCGGCATCCTGTTTACCAATGTGGATGCCGGCTTTCGCTTGACCCCCGATGCAATCGAGGTCACGAGGAGCGCGGCTGTGGGAAGCTCCTTGGGGGTGACTGCAGAAGGGGTGTACCGGATGGCGGACAAGCGGTTTTTCATGCAGGGCGTTGTGTCTCCGATATATTTCCTGAATGGCGGCGGGCAGCCCGGCGGAGAGGGACTTTTCGGGGTGACCTATCGTCTGCGTGGCACGGCAAGCGATCCGGAGATTTCGGTCAACCCGCTGTCCTTGCTGGCGATCGGCCCGTTCCGTGATTTGATCCAAGGCCCTGCACCAAGGTTGGCAGAATGAAACTTTCAGATTTTGATTTCGATCTTCCCGAAGCGTTGATTGCCACGCGCCCCATGCGGCCCCGCGGTAATGCGCGGCTTCTGGTGGCGGAAGGGGATGCGATCCATGATTTGCATGTCCGTGATCTGCTGGAACAGTTCCGCCCCGGTGACAGGCTGGTCCTGAACAATACACGCGTTATCCCTGCGCGCCTGAACGGCACGCGCAGCCGTATGACCGGGCAGGGTGCAGCCATTGCCAAGGTCGAGGTAACGCTGCTGGAACCCTCGGCCACCGGCTGGCGGGTGTTTGCCAAACCCTTGCGCAAGATTGCAGTGGGCGAGGTCATCCGTTTTTCCGACCGCCTGATGGCGACGGTTATCTCGAAGTCTGAGACCGAGGCGACGCTGGCATTCGAGGCCGATGATTTCGACGCCGCGCTGGCCGAGGCAGGGATGATGCCTCTGCCGCCCTATATCGCGGCCAAGCGTGCGCCGGATGAGCAGGACAATACGGATTATCAGACCGTATTTGCCCGCCATTCGGGTGCGGTTGCGGCGCCCACCGCCAGCCTGCATTTCGATGAGGAATTGCTGGCCGCACTGCGCGCCAAAGGCGTGGGGTTTACCGAGGTCACGCTGCATGTCGGGGCAGGCACATTCCTTCCGGTCAAGGTAGAGGATGTCGCCACCCACAAGATGCATGCGGAATGGGGCGAGGTGACCGCAGAGGCTGCGGCCGAAATCAACGAGACCCGCGCGAAGGGGGGGCGGATCATTCCGGTCGGCACCACTGCCTTGCGCCTGATCGAAAGCGCATCGACGGGTGGGCGGATCGCACCATGGCGCGGCATGACAGACATTTTCATCTATCCCGGTTACAGATTTCAGGTGACCGATGCTTTGATGACAAATTTCCACTTGCCGAAATCAACACTGCTGATGCTCGTTTCCGCCCTGATGGGCGAGGAAACAGTGCGTCGTATCTATGGTCATGCGGTGGCAACGGGCTATCGTTTCTTCTCTTACGGGGATGCATCGCTTTTGATCCCCCACCGCGACTAGGGGGCTTCATGCTATCCGTTCTGAGTTCGACCTGGCCATTGCTGGTTGGTGTCATGTTGCTGATGGTCGGCAACGGCATGCAATCCACGTTGCTGGGCATACGCGGGGGGATCGAGGGGTTCACCACGCTGCAGCTTTCACTGGTAATGTCGGCCTATTTCGCGGGGTTCCTGTTCGGATCGCGGATGGTGCCGGGGATGATCACGCGGGTCGGCCATGTACGGGTGTTTGCCGCGCTCGGCTCGATCATTTCGGCGGTGCTGGTCTGCTATCCGGTATTGCCGGATTGGTTTCTATGGGCATTGATGCGTATCGCCATCGGGTTCAGCTTCTCCGGCGTGTACATCACTGCTGAAAGCTGGCTGAACAATACCTCCACGAATGAAACGCGGGGGCAGGCGCTGTCGCTCTATATGATCGTGCAGATGATCGGCATCATCAGCTCGCAGATGTTGCTGAATGTCGGCGATCCTAATGGATTTGCGATGTTCGTTCTGCCTTCGGTGCTGGTTTCGTTGGCGTTCATTCCCATCCTGCTGACCGTGACACAGGCCCCGACCTTCGAATCCACGGCACGCCTGCCGTTTTCGGAACTCTACGAGGTGTCGCCTCTGGGTGTCGTAGGGATGTTCCTTATCGGCGGTGTCTTTTCGGCCATGTTCGGGATGGCGGCTGTCTGGGGCTCGATTGTCGGTCTGTCGGTTGTGCAGATATCGCTGTTCATTGCGACCATCTATCTGGGCGGCCTGATCTGCCAATATCCCATCGGCTGGATTTCGGACCGTATGGACCGCCGCCTATTGATCGGAATCGTTGCGGCCCTTGGTGCTGTCTGTATGCTGGTCACCAGCCTGATGCCGACAACGATCTGGTTGCTGCTTCCCGCCGCCTTTGTTCTGGGCGGGGTGGCGAACCCGCTGTATGCCCTGTTGATTGCGCATACGAATGACTTTCTGGCCAAGGAGCAGATGGCTGCGGCCAGTGCCGGCCTGCTTTTTGCAAACGGGCTGGGGGCTATGGTCGGACCGCCGGTAACGGGGTGGCTGATGGATCGGGTCGGTCCGAACGGGTTCTTCCTGTTCATCTTCGGCCTGATGGCGATGGTGGCCGGATATTCCGCCTACCGGATGACCCAGCGGACAGCGCCGCGGCCCGAGGATACCGGTGCCTTTGCGGTCCTTGCGCCTAACGCCGCGACGATCGCCGTGACGGGTGCGATGGAAGAAGCAGGACAAGACACTGCCGCCGAGGTCGAATCGCGCTAATATAACCAAACGGGGATCTCTATCGCGGTCCCCGGAAGGAGGTATGAGATGGACGATCCACAAAGTGTACTGGATTTCTGGCTGAACGACTGTGAACCCGAGGATTGGTATTCAGGTACGCCAGAAATCGATGAGGAGGTTCGCGAAAAGTTTCGCGATCTTTGGGAGGCAGCACTTGAGGGCGGGTTGGAGCATTGGATTGACGGGCCGGTCGGCACGCTGGCCTATCTGATTGTCTGCGACCAATTCTCGCGCAATATCTGGCGCGGTCAGGCCCGCGCGTTTGCAACTGATCCGCAGGCACGGGCCGCCGCCCGCCATGCCATCGAAATGGGATGGGATATGGCCGCCCCGGAACCGGAGCGGCAATTTTTCTATCTGCCGTTCGAACATTCCGAGCATGTTGATGATCAGGCGCTGTCTGTTCACCTGTTCCGCGAACGTATGCCGGATACCGGAAACACAACGCTGATCCATGCGCGGGCGCATGAGGCGATCATCCACCGTTTTGGCCGTTTTCCGTTTCGTAACAAAGCACTTGGCCGGACGAACACACCCGAGGAAGACGCGTTCATGGAAGCGGGCGGTTATTCCGGTTTCGTGAAGAAATTCCGGAACGAGGTAACATTGCGCGTCATCGAGGGATAGTTTAGCATTAAACCAGTTTCAGTGGAGGGCTTCATGGCCGACAATTTCGACATGATCGTGATCGGTGCCGGACCTGGTGGCTATGTGGCTGCCATCCGCGGCGCCCAGCTGGGCCAGAAGGTCGCCATCGTAGAGCGCGAGAATCTGGGCGGCATTTGCCTTAACTGGGGATGTATCCCGACCAAGGCGCTATTGCGCTCGGCTGAGGTGTTCCACCTCATGCACCGTGCAAAGGAATTCGGGCTGAGCGTCGAAAAACCTGATTTTGATCTGGATGCCGTTGTCAAACGTTCACGCGGGGTGGCCAAGCAGCTGACCGCGGGCGTCGGACACCTGATGAAGAAGAACAAGATCACCGTCATCATGGGTGAAGCGACCATTCCCGCCAAGGGAAAGGTTTCGGTGAAAACCGACAAAGGCACACAGGATCTGACCGCAAAGTCCATCATCCTTGCGACAGGTGCGCGTGCGCGTACGCTGCCGGGGCTTGAGGCGGACGGAGATCTTGTCTGGACCTATCGCCACGCCCTGCAGCCCAAACGGATGCCGAAGAAGCTTTTGGTCATCGGATCTGGCGCGATCGGCATTGAATTTGCAAGCTTCTTCAACACCTTGGGTGCAGACACAACAGTTGTCGAGGTCATGGACCGCGTTCTGCCCGTTGAGGACGTGGAAATTGCAACGTTTGCCAAGAAGCAGTTCGAAAAGCAGGGGATGAAAATCCTTGAAAAGACGACTGTGAAAAAGCTCGACAAGGCCAATGGCAAGGTCACAGCGCATCTGGAGGCAGGTGGCAAGACCACCACTGCGGAATTTGACACTGTGATTTCTGCCGTAGGGATCGTCGGCAACGTCGAAGGGTTGGGTCTGGAAGATCTGGGCGTGAAGATCGACCGGACGCATGTGGTGGTGGACGAATACTGCCGGACCGGTGTCGAGGGGCTTTATGCGATCGGCGATATTGCGGGCGCACCCTGGCTGGCCCACAAGGCAAGCCACGAAGGGGTTATGGTTGCCGAACTGATCGCAGGTCAGAAAGCGCATCCGATCAAGCCGGGCACAATTGCAGGTTGCACCTATTGCTCGCCACAGATCGCATCGGTCGGGATGACCGAAGCCAAGGCAAAAGAAGCCGGTTTCGACGTGAAGGTCGGCCGCTTCCCGTTCATCGGCAACGGCAAGGCCATCGCGTTGGGCGAAGCTGAAGGTATGGTGAAAACCGTATTCGATGCAAAGACCGGCGAGCTTCTGGGCGCGCATATGGTAGGCGCCGAAGTAACCGAGCTGATCCAAGGCTATGTCATCGGCCGGACATTGGAAACGACCGAAGAAGATCTGATGAATACCGTGTTCCCGCATCCGACGCTGAGCGAGATGATGCATGAATCGGTATTGAACGCCTACGGTCGCACAATCCACATGTAAAAAACGATAGGCGGCTCAGAGATTCTGAGCCGCATCTTTTCTTGTATAGCCCCGCATGACTTCGCCGTATTCAGCGATGAACTGACGGGCCAGCACTGCGTCATGTTTGGCCAGATCCCGTAGCCAACTGGCGATTGCCTTTTGCACGTGCCAGTTACGATCGCCCAATACATCAACCATCAGATCCAGCGCCGCATCACGTGCCTCGCGTTCCGCGGGTTTGATGTGGTTTTTCTTTGCCAGGGGGCGTGAAGCCAGAATGGCAGTGCGGCGCGCCCACGAATTTTTGCTTTGAAGCCAACTTTCCAGTGCTTCAAAGCGCGTGAAATCGGCCATGACACGCTTTTCCGCCGATTTTGCAACAGCATCGGCAATGGCCCAGTTATCCAATTCCTCAACCCAGATGCAGATTGCGTCCCATGCGGAGTCATCCGGGCGCATCCGTGCCTGCAACAGCAGTTTCGCAGCGGCGATACGCGCGTCATGAATATCACTTTCCCAGAGTTCCTGGGCGAGGGATACGCGTTCTTCTATCGTGAGGTTTTCGCGCCATTCCGCGACCAGAGCCTCCAGATCCTCCAGTGCTATGCCAAGATAGACACGCTCCGTTTTATGGTACTCCAAGGCTTCGATAGCTTTGGCATCATTGGCCTTGCTACGAAGGGTTTCGATATAAGTCATTCTACAGTTACCGATTTGGCGAGGTTACGCGGTTGATCGACATCCGTACCCTTAGCGACGGCGGTATGATAGGCCAGAAGTTGCACAGGCACTGCATAAAGAACCGGTGCCAGCAGGGCTGAAACTGTCGGCAGCGTCAAAGTTGCCCATGTATCATGCCCCGCTTCGGCCACACCCGCGGCGTCGGAAATCAGCAGAACCTTGCCGTGCCGCGCCATGACTTCCTGCATGTTCGACACCGTTTTATCAAAAAGCGTGTCTTTGGGGGCCAACACGATTACCGGCACATGCGCGTCAATCAGGGCGATAGGGCCATGCTTCAGCTCACCCGCAGCATAAGCTTCTGCGTGTATATAGCTGATTTCCTTCAGCTTCAGCGCCCCCTCCAAAGCCATGGGATACATCGGCCCACGGCCAAGGAACAGGATATCTTCGGCCTCGGCCAGATTCTCGGATATCTTGCTTATGGGGGCTGCTACCGTCATGGCCTGGTTCATCAGGCTGGGCAGTTTTTCCAGATCGGCCAGATTCTCGTTTATCTGGGCATCGGTCAGGATGCCGCGATCCTGACCAGCCTTTAATGCCATCATCAACAAGACGACCAGCTGACAGCTGAAGGCTTTGGTGGAAGCGACCCCAACCTCGACGCCGGCCATGATGGGGAGTGCAAGGTCTGCATCCCTTGCAATCGACGACGTCGCAACGTTTACCACCGCAACTGTACGGGCAACCTTATCCTTCGCATAACGCAAAGCGGCGAGCGTATCGGCGGTTTCTCCGGATTGGCTGACAAAAACGGCCCATGATTTTTCGGACAGTGGCGGCTCACGGTACCGAAATTCCGATGCGATATCGATGTCCACCGGAAGGCGGGCGATCTGTTCGAACCAGTATTTTGCCACATGACAGGCGTAATGTGCCGTGCCGCAGGCCACCAGGGTCAGCCTGTCCACTGCGCTGAAATCAGCGTCGGGCATATGAATGGCGTTATCACGCACGTAGTGGGAAATGACGTCGGCCAACACGGCAGGCTGCTCTGCAATCTCCTTGGCCATGAAGTGACGATAGCCCGATTTTTCGATCCGTGTCGCACTGGACGCCACCTGCGTCATGGACCTGTTGGCCCGTTGCCCGGCACGATTGTAGATTTCGACACTTGTCCGGGTCAGAACGGCGCGGTCGCCGTCCTCCAGATACGTGACACGCTCGGTCAACGGGGCCAGAGCGATAGCGTCCGAGCCGAAGAACATTTCTCCATCCCCGTGACCGATGGCAAGAGGCGATCCGATGCGCGCACCGATCATGAGATCCGGTTCATCTTCAAACAGGAATGCCAGCGCAAAAGCGCCCTCCAACCGGTCGAGCGCTGCAAAAGCGGCCTGTGTCGGCGGCATGCCCTGCATGAGGTTCCGCGATGTCAGAAGGGCAATAACCTCGGTATCGGTCTGGCTTTCGGGAGTGTGGCCATCCGCTTCAAGCTCTTCCCGCAATGAACGGAAGTTCTCGATGATCCCGTTGTGAACCACTGCCACACGCCCATGCATATGGGGGTGCGCGTTTGCCAGCGTTGCCGCACCATGCGTCGCCCAACGTGTATGGCCAATACCCGCCTTGCCGGCCAAAGGTTCATGCACAAGCAGGTCCGACAGATTGACCAGTTTTCCGGTCGCGCGCCGACGGTCCAGACCGTTGTGGTTCAGCGTGGCGATCCCGGCTGAATCATATCCGCGATATTCCAGCCTACGGAGGGATTCCACCAGCTGTGGTGCAACTTCATTCTTGCCAAGAATTCCAATGATACCGCACATTTGTCAGCCTTTCTTCTTCTTGGACAGGAACAGGTCCATAAGCCGGACAGCAAGGCCTGCCTTATTGACCTGACGGGCGCGGCCGATGGCCAGGGCTTCGGCCGGAACATCCTCGGTAATGACCGAACCGGAGCCTGTCATGGCATCGCGGCCAATTGTGACCGGTGCCACCAACATGGTGCTGGAGCCAATGAAAGACCGCGGTCCGATTTTGGTCCGGTGCTTGTTCACACCGTCATAGTTGCAGGTGATGGTGCCCGCGCCGATATTGGTTTTCTCGCCAACCTCGGCATCTCCAAGATAGGTGAGGTGTCCAACCTTAACTCCCTCATCCAGAATGCTATTTTTGACCTCGACGAAGTTTCCGACATGCACATCCTCGGCCAGTTCGGTGCCGGGGCGCAGGCGGGCAAAGGGGCCGACGGTGGCACCTCGTGAAATGTGGCATCCTTCCAAGTGGCAGAATGCCAGAATTTCGGCACCGCTTTCGATTGTAACCCGCGGGCCAAAAACGACATTGGGGCCAATCAGCGCGTCCCGACCGATAAAGGTGTCCAGCGAGAAGAAGACCGTCTCAGGTGCCGTCAGCGTAACGCCGGTTTCCATCGCTTCGGCGCGCGCATTGGCCTGAAAGGCGCTTTCCGCCGCTGCCAGTTCGGCGCGCGTATTGATCCCGAGGGTTTCCGCCTCGTCACAGACAACCAGACCGGCAGACAATCCCTTGGCCCGTGCCACTGCCACGATATCCGTCAGATAATATTCACCCGATGCGTTATTTGTATCAATGGCTGCAACCAGTTCGGGAAGAACAGCTGAATCCGCGCATATAACGCCAGAGTTGCATAGGGTTATCGCGCGTTCTTCATCTGAGGCATCTTTGTATTCCACGATCCGGCTCAGGTTTTCCCCCTCGGCGACCAAACGGCCATATCGTCCTTCGTCGTCATGATGGAACCCGAGCACGACAACAGAATGTCTGGACCGGGCAGCGCGCATGGCCTCCAGCGTTTCGGCACGGATGAAGGGTGTATCGCCGTAAAGTATGACGGTATCGCCACCTTTGCCCGAAAGGGGCAAGGCCTGCGCGACGGCATGACCCGTGCCCAACTGCTGCTCTTGCCGGACGGTCAGCACGTCCGGATCATAGGCAAGCGCACATTTCTCCACGGCTTCGGCGCCATGGCCTGTCACGATCACGGTGCAGGTCGGATCCAATGCGCGTCCGGTCTGCATTGCATGATGCAGCAATGGCGCGCCTGCCAAGCGATGAAGAACCTTCGGCAGGTCCGAATTCATGCGCGATCCCATGCCGGCGGCCAGGATGATAAGCGAAACTTCGGCCATATGTCCCTCTGGTCTTTGTTTGTCGCAGGTTTTACGTCAGTGGTAGCGAGCCGCAAGGGGCGCGCAATCACACAGTCTTACCGGAGATTTCAGGATGCGTACCGTAGTTTTCGATCTTGACGGCACGCTTGCCGATACGGCTGCGGACCTGATCGCCTCGGCGAATTCCTGTCTGTCGGCACTCGGGCATGGCCACCAGCTTGATCCCGCGCGGGACGGTGCAACCGCATTCAAGGGCGGGCGTGCCATGTTGCAACTGGGATTCGAGCGGGCAGGCGTCGTGTGGGTGGATGAGGATATCGACGGCCAGTATCCAAAACTTCTGGAAGCATATGGCAATGCGATTTCGGTCCACACAAAGCTGTATCCCTATGCCAAAGAGGCGGTGGAAGAGCTGCGTGCCGCCGGGTACGCGACTGCGATCTGCACCAACAAGCCCGAGGCGCTGGCAGAGATCCTGCTGACCGAACTGGGCGTGCGCCATCTGTTCGATTCATTGGTAGGGGCCGACACGCTTCCGACACGCAAACCGGATGCGGCACCCTATGTCGAAAGTGTCCGGCGCGCTGGCGGTACGGTATCGAAATCCATCCTGATCGGGGATACGGCAACTGATCGAAATACAGGCATCGCTGCCGAAATTCCGGTCGTTCTGGTCACTTTTGGTCCGGGCGGGTCCGAAGTTGAGGCTATGGAACCGGAGGCGTTGCTGCATGAC
The DNA here is from genome assembly GCF_000739715.2 of Falsirhodobacter sp. alg1. GTDB lineage: Bacteria > Pseudomonadota > Alphaproteobacteria > Rhodobacterales > Rhodobacteraceae > Falsirhodobacter. The sequence continues at coordinate 95,021 of NZ_BBJC02000002.1, forward strand.
TACCGTGATTTGACGGCGATTGTTCGCCAGCAGATCGGCTAGCGATGCGATCACAGCACGCTACTGGTATAAATAATTTATTCGGCCAAGTAGCAAAGCCTTGTTTTATTGGGCGTGATGCCCAGCAGGCTTGGTTGACCACCGGACAATCCGGAGCTACATGGGGGTCAGCAACTTTTCGCGCGGCCTCGGTGGCCACAGGCTGAAGGAGCCACTCGTGGACGATCTTCTTCGAGACTATTTTCCGCTAATCGTGTTTCTCGTGATCACTGTAGCGCTTGGTCTGGTTCTGGTGTTGGCGGCCGTCATTTTGGCCGTTCGCAATCCGGACCCGGAAAAGGTTTCTGCATATGAGTGCGGGTTCAACGCTTTTGACGATGCGCGGATGAAATTCGATGTCCGTTTCTATCTGGTATCGATCCTGTTCATCATCTTCGATCTAGAGGTGGCGTTCCTTTTCCCCTGGGCCGTGGCGCTTGGCGGAATTTCGATGGTGGCCTTCTGGTCCATGCTGGCATTCCTTGCCGTGCTGACCATCGGTTTCATCTATGAGTGGAAGAAGGGAGCCTTGGAATGGGCGTGAGCACATCTGCCAATACGGCTGGCGGCGATCCCGAATTTGCCACCCAGACACTCAACAAGGAGTTGCAGGACAAAGGTTTCCTGCTGACTTCTACCGAGGATATCATCAACTGGGCGCGGACCGGCAGTCTGCACTGGATGACCTTCGGGCTTGCGTGCTGTGCGGTGGAGATGATGCAGACCTCCATGCCACGGTATGATGTGGAGCGTTTCGGTACCGCGCCGCGCGCCAGCCCGCGCCAATCGGATCTGATGATTGTTGCGGGTACGCTGACCAACAAGATGGCACCGGCGCTGCGCAAGGTCTATGACCAGATGCCCGAGCCGCGCTACGTCATATCCATGGGCAGCTGTGCAAACGGCGGCGGTTACTATCACTACAGCTATTCGGTTGTGCGTGGCTGTGACCGTATTGTGCCTGTCGATATTTATGTTCCGGGATGCCCGCCCACGGCCGAGGCGCTTTTGTATGGTATCCTTCAGTTGCAGCGTAAGATTCGCCGCACCGGCACGCTTACTCGCTGAAAGGTGGCATCATGAACGAAGCACTGGACGAACTTTCCGCGCTGATCGAAATGCGCTGTGCCGATTCCATCATCGCGCAGACCGTTGCATTTAATGAACTGACGATCGAAATCGCGGCATCGCAGATCGTGCAGGTCTGTGAAGCGCTGAAGCAGGACGTTGCCTGTCGCTTCAACGTGCTGGTGGATATCACCGCCGTTGACCACCCGGAGCGTCCGAAGCGGTTTGATGTGGTCTATCATCTGTTGTCGATGCATCAGAACCATCGTGTGCGCCTGAAGTGCCAGCTGGACGAGGACGAGATGATGCCATCTCTGACAGCAGTCTTTCCGGCCGCCAATTGGTACGAGCGTGAAGTGTTCGATATGTTCGGGATCCTGTTCTCGGGGCATCCAGATTTACGCCGTCTGCTGACGGATTACGGCTTTCGGGGTCACCCGCTTCGCAAGGATTTCCCGACGACAGGCTATACCGAAGTACGCTATGACGAGACGCAGAAGCGGGTAGTCTATGAACCCGTTCGTCTGGTGCAAGAATACCGTCAGTTCGATTTCATGAGCCCGTGGGAAGGTGCAGAATACATCCTTCCGGGTGATGACAAGGCAAAGGCGTAACAACCGGTGACGCAGCAACCGATCATCCTGATGTGCGTGGGGGCCGCGAAAGCGGGCACCAGCTGGCTGTTCGATCAGCTGGCGGGGCATCCCCAGTGCCATCTGCGGGGTATCAAGGAGCTGCATTATTTCGATACTGCGCATCACGGCCAATGGGCCGCCGAAACGCAGCGGATCGAACGCCGTGTCCTGCGTTCACGCGGTGCGCTTCTTGCGGATCTGGTGGATTGGCTTGCCGTTTTGCAGCGCGGGCGTCTTTCGCTGCGCGCATACCTGGATTACCTGACCGCAGGGCGCGGGGACAAACGGGTGGTCGCGGATTTCACGCCGTCCTATAGCCTTCTGCCGCAACGCATTCTCTCGCGGCTGTTCGCCTTGGGCCAAGTGAAGATGCTATATCTTCTCCGCGATCCGGTAGAGCGGTTGTGGAGCCATGTTCGTATGGATGCACAGCGCATGTCCCGCAGTGCGGCCGATGCGGCACGCATGTTCGGACGGGCGCTGAATGGCCGTGGCGCCGCAATCCAGCGCAGTGACTATGCGCAATCCCTGAGCCGGCTAGACGCGGCAGCGCCCAAGGATGCATTGATGGTCGGGTTCTACGAAGAGCTCATGACGCCCGGAATGATGGATCGCCTTGCGCGTTTTCTGGGGATTTCTCCTATACGCGCGGAGTATGACGTTCGGGTGCATGAAGGGCAGGCGATGGTTTTGCCATCCGATCTGCGTGCACGTGCAATCGAGGTTCTGCGCCCGCAATACGAATTCGTTGCCCGCCGCATGGGGTCTTTGCCCCGGGCGTGGTGTGCACAGATGACAGAGGTCTGAACATGATGGATGGCAGCAACGATCTTCATGGCGGCCCGTCGGGCGAACAGAAGATCCGCAACTTCAACATCAACTTCGGCCCGCAGCACCCTGCGGCGCACGGAGTTTTGCGTCTGGTTCTGGAGCTGGACGGTGAGATCGTCGAGCGTTGTGACCCGCATGTCGGGCTGCTTCACCGCGGCACCGAAAAGCTGATGGAAAGCCGGACATACCTGCAGAATCTGCCGTATTTCGACCGGCTGGACTATGTTTCGCCGATGAATCAGGAACACGCCTGGTGCCTCGCGATCGAGAAGCTGACAGGGACGGTCATCCCACGCCGCGCCTCGATCATCCGAGTGCTGTTCTCCGAAATTGGCCGTCTGCTGAACCACCTGATGAACGTGACGACCGCGGCCATGGATGTCGGTGCGCTGACGCCTCCGCTCTGGGGGTTTACCGCCCGTGAAGAGCTGATGGTCTTTTACGAACGGGCCTGTGGCGCACGTTTGCATGCCGCATACTTCCGTCCGGGCGGCGTCCATCAGGATCTGCCGCCGCAGCTGATCGACGATATCGAGACATGGTGCGAGACGTTCCCGAAGCTTCTGGATGCGCTGAACGAGCTTCTGACCGAAAACCGCGTTTTCAAGCAGCGGACGGTGGATATTGCCGTCGTCTCGCAACAAGAGGTTTTTGACTGGTCCATGAGCGGCGTCATGGCGCGCGGTTCGGGGCTGGCCTGGGATCTGCGTCGGTCGCAGCCCTATGAATGCTATGACGAGTTCGATTTCCAGATTCCGGTCGGCGTGAATGGTGACTGCTTCGATCGTTACCTTTGCCGTATGGCGGAAATGCGTGAATCGATGAAGATCGTTCAGCAGGCCTGCCGGATGCTGCGCGACAATCCGGGCGATGTGCTTGCCCGGGGTAAGCTGACGCCCCCGAAACGCTCGGATATGAAGCGTTCGATGGAGGCGCTGATCCATCACTTCAAGCTTTATACCGAAGGGTTCCACGTACCTGCGGGTGAAGTTTATGCCTCGGTCGAAGCGCCGAAGGGCGAATTCGGTGTATATCTGGTTGCGGATGGTACGAACCGGCCGTATCGCGCCAAGATCCGTGCACCGGGCTTTGCCCACCTGCAGGCGATCGACCAGATGGCACGAGGCCATCAGCTTGCCGATGTTTCCGCGATCATCGGCACTATGGACGTTGTTTTTGGAGAGGTTGACCGCTGATGCTGCGTCGCTTGCATGCCGTACAACCCGACAGTTTTGCCTTTACCGAGGCAAACCTTGCTTGGGCTCAGGGGCAGATCACTAAATATCCCGAAGGGCGTCAGGCCTCTGCAATCATCCCGCTGCTGTTCCGCGCGCAGGAGCAGGTCGGCTGGCTGACCCGTCCTGCCATCGAATATGTTGCAGACATGCTGGGCATGGCCCGCATTCGTGCATTGGAAGTGGCTACATTCTATTTCATGTTCCACCTGTCGCCGGTCGGCAGCGTTGCGCATATCCAGATTTGCGGCACCACGACATGCATGATCTGTGGGGCAGAAGAACTGATTGCAGTTTGCCGTGAAAAGATTGCGCCGAACCCGCATCAACCTTCGGCCGACGGACGCTTCTCCTGGGAAGAGGTCGAATGTCTGGGGGCCTGCACGAATGCGCCCATGGCACAGATCGGCAAGGACAATTACGAAGATCTGACCCCCCAGACGCTTAGCGATCTGATCGACCGCTTTGCGGCGGGGGATGTGCCACAGCCCGGTCCGCAAAATGGCCGCTTTGGTGCCGAAGCCAAGGGAGGTGCAACTGCGCTGACCGAAGGCGAAGGCGAACGTCAGGCGCATAACGCGGCCGTCCAGCGTGCTTTGGATATCGGTGATACCATCCGCCGTATCGATGGTACCGAAGTACCACTCCGGACACCTTGGCAGCCTGCTCCGCAGGTCAATGCAGATGCTGCCGACGCCGATCCGAAGCCCGGTGCCGGGCATCCGGTAGACCAAAGCGGCATCTCGGTCGAAGAAGCGCCGGAACGTCCGGCGGCGCGGGTCAAGGACGACGGTGTGGCGCCAGGGGGCACTGCGAAGGCAGAGCCCGGCCAACCTGTCGATGAAGATGATGACAAGGTATGAACGCACGCGACCTCGCCATAAAGCGGTTGGCCCTGTTACTGGGCGCGCTGGTTCTGGGCTGGTTGCTTGTGCAGGGTTTGGGACGGCAGTTCGGCTGGACGCCAGCCGTGCTTCTTATATTCGATATGCTGACGCTGGCGGGGTTCGTTGCGTTAGCGGTCGCGACGGTGCGCCTTGTGCGCGGTCAGCGGTAAAAGTGAGGGCTGCAGGATGCTGAAGGATCAAGACAGGATCTTCCAGAATATCTACGGAATGTACGACCGCTCGTTGGCGGGCGCACGCAAGCGTGGATTGTGGGACAATACCGCAGGCATTCTGGCCAACGGGCCGGCCTGGATCATTGACCAGGTGAAGGCGTCCGGTCTTCGCGGTCGTGGTGGTGCGGGCTTTCCGACAGGTCTGAAATGGTCCTTCATGCCCAAGCCTTCGGATGAACGGCCGTCGTATCTGGTTGTGAACGCCGATGAATCGGAGCCTGCGACCTGCAAGGATCGCGAAATCATGCGCCACGATCCGCATACGCTGGTCGAAGGCTGTCTGGTTGCCGGTTTCGCCATGGGGGCTGTTGCGGCCTATATCTACATCCGTGGTGAATATATCCGGGAGAAAGAGTCGCTTCAGGCTGCAATCGACGAGGCTTATGATGCGGGTCTGCTGGGCAAGAATGCCTGTGGGTCCGGCTATGACTTCAACGTATTCCTGCACCACGGCGCAGGCGCCTATATCTGTGGTGAGGAAACGGCTCTTCTCGAAAGCCTTGAAGGCCGCAAGGGTATGCCACGCATGAAGCCGCCGTTCCCGGCTGGGGCAGGGCTTTATGGCTGCCCCACCACGGTGAACAACGTGGAATCCATTTCGGTGGTCCCGACAATCCTGCGTCGTGGTGCCGATTGGTATTCCAGCTTCGGTCGTCCCAACAATACCGGCGTAAAGCTGTTCGCGATGACCGGCCATGTAAACACGCCCTGCGTGATCGAGGAATCGATGTCGATTCCGATGCGTGAGCTGATCGAAAAGCACGGTGGCGGCGTCCGTGGCGGCTGGAAAAATCTGAAGGCCGTCATTCCTGGGGGGGCAAGCTGTCCGATCCTGCCGGCACATCTGTGCGATGATGCCCTGATGGATTACGACTGGATGCGCGAAAATCGTTCCAGCTTCGGCACTGCCTGCATGATCGTGATGGATCAATCCACTGATGTCATCAAGGCGATATGGCGTCTTTCGAAATTCTTCAAGCATGAAAGCTGCGGCCAATGCACGCCTTGCCGGGAAGGGACCGGCTGGATGATGCGGGTCATGGATCGGCTCGTGCGTGGTGAGGCAGAGGTCGAGGAAATCGACATGCTGATCAACGTGACCAAGCAGATCGAAGGGCATACGATCTGTGCGCTCGGCGACGCTGCAGCTTGGCCGATCCAAGGGCTGGTTCGTCATTTCCGTGAGGAAATCGAGGACCGGATCAAGGCAAAGCGGACAGGCCGCATGGGGGCAATGGCAGCGGAATGACGAGCGCGCGCGGGGTAATGGTGATGGCAACGCTCGGAGCGCTTGGTGCGTGCACCGGCGAAGCCCCATCCCGTACCCCCGCGCCTTCGTTGACAGATGGCCCCTATGTATCGGTGCTGCGCGAGGCGGGTGTAGGTGAGGTCATCACCGCCGCTGGCGCGGAGCCGATCGAGGGCAATACGCTGACAATTTACAGCCCCACCGATCCTTTGCGATACGATCAGGGCCTTATTGCGAAAAAAGTGGCAATACGGGCCTGTACAGCGCGGATGATGCGGTTCAATCCGGCTGCGGTCGGGATATATGACGCACCGAACTGGGTATTCCCGGGGGCGTGTCGATGACGGAACATGGGAAGGGTGGCAGATGAGCAACCTTAAGAAAATCAGTATCGACGGGCAAGAATACGAAGTCGATGGTGCTATGACCATCCTTCAGGCGGCGGAACTCGCGGGCGTCGAGGTTCCGCGGTTCTGCTATCACGAACGGCTTTCGATCGCTGGCAACTGCCGGATGTGTCTGGTCGAAGTGGTGGGTGGCCCGCCCAAGCCGACCGCGTCCTGTGGTATGCAGGTCAAGGATCTGCGTCCCGGCCCGAACGGAGAGGCGCCGGTCGTCAAGACCAACTCGCCTATGGTCAAGAAGGCCCGCGAGGGCGTGATGGAATTCCTGCTGATCAACCACCCGCTTGATTGCCCGATCTGCGATCAGGGCGGCGAGTGTGATCTGCAGGATCAGGCAATGGCTTATGGTGTGGATTTCAGCCGCTACCGTGAGCCGAAGCGTGCAGCGGAAGAGCTGAACCTGGGACCGCTGGTCAAAACCGCGATGACCCGCTGCATTTCCTGCACCCGCTGCGTTCGCTTTACCACCGAGGTGGCCGGTATTGTCCAGATGGGGCAGACCGGTCGGGGTGAAGACAGCGAGATCACGTCCTATCTGAACCAGACGCTGGATTCGAACCTGCAAGGCAACATCATTGATCTTTGCCCTGTGGGCGCTTTGACGTCGAAACCCTATGCCTTTACCGCGCGTCCATGGGAACTGACGAAGACCGAAAGCATCGACGTGATGGATGCGCTTGGCTCGAATATCCGCGTGGATACCAAGGGGCGCGAAGTGATGCGCATCCTGCCGCGCAACCATGACGGCGTGAACGAGGAATGGATCAGCGACAAGACGCGCTTTATCTGGGACGGCCTTCGCCGTCAGCGTCTCGACACGCCCTATATCCGTGAGAATGGTCGTTTGCGTCGTGCAGATTGGCCCGAGGCACTGGCCGCTGCTGCTGCTGCGATGAAGGGCAAGAAAATTGCTGGCCTTATCGGCGATCTTGCCCCGGTTGAAGCCGCCTATGCACTGAAGCTGCTGGTCGAGGGGCAGGGTGGCCAAGTCGAGTGCCGGACCGATGGCGCACGTCTGCCGGCGGGCAACCGTTCCGCTTATGTCGGGACTGCCGCAATCGAGGATATCGACACGGCTCAGGCGATTACGCTGATCGGGGTGAACCCGCGGATCGAAGCACCGGTGCTGAACGCCCGCATCCGCAAAGCCTGGATCAACGGTGCAACCGTGTCGCTGATCGGGGCAGCTGCGGATCTGACCTATGATTACAATCATCTGGGTACGGACCGTGCCGCGCTGACACGGCTTGCAAGCGAAGAAGCCACCGACAGCAAACCGGGTGTTATCATCGTGGGCCAATCGGCCTTGCTGGAAGCGGATGGCGAAGCTGTTCTTTCCCATGCCATGGCCTTGGCCGAACGGACCGGGGCGGGGCTGCTGGTTCTGCACAGTGCAGCTTCGCGTGTCGGTGCGATGGATATCGGTGCGGTAACCGAAGGCGGAGTGAAAACGGCCATCGATGGTGCCGATGTCGTCTTCAACCTTGGTGCCGACGAGATCGAAATCGCGGCTGGTCCGGTGGTGATCTATCAGGGCAGCCATGGTGATCGTGGTGCCCACCGCGCTGACATCATCCTTCCGGCGGCGGCCTATACCGAAGAAAACGGGCTTTTCGTAAATACCGAAGGCCGTCCGCAGCTGGCATTCCGCGCGGGCTTTGCACCGGGTGAGGCAAAAGAGAACTGGGCTATCCTGCGCGCGCTCTCTGCCGAATTGGGGTCAAAGCTTCCGTTTGATTCTCTTGCCCAGCTTCGCGCAAAGTTGGTTGCCGAAGTGCCGCATCTTGGCCGCGTGGATCAGCTTGCAGAAAACACCTGGACGCCGCTGGAGGTGCGTGAACCTGCACGCGCGGATTTCCGGGCTGTTACGCATGATTTCTATCTGACGAACCCGATTGCCCGCGCATCGGTGCTGATGGGAGAACTTTCTGCACTGGCGTTGGCGCGTTCGGCACCTTCGCTGGCGGCGGAATGAGGGCGGCGGCAATGGTTTTATTGGCCATGTCAGCCTGTACCACATTGCCTCGCGAGGTTCCGCCCGTGATCGAAGGCGAAGAGCCTGTTGCGATGCCCTCCTACTTGGGCGTACAGACCATCAGGATTGATGACGAGCTGGCGGCGTTCAGGGTGGGCATTGACCATCCCCGCGCTTCGGCGGATATCGATGCCTATACGGATTGCGTTGCGGCGCAATATGCTTTGATACGCGGATATGGCTATGCACGCCTTATCCGTACCAATATTGACGAACGGGGGCGTGCATGGGTGGCCGATGCTGTCTATGCCCTGTCCATGAATGCGCCGGACGGCGTACGCGTGATCGAGGCCGCATCGACGGTCGCCGCCTGCAAGGCGCAGTCGATTCCGACGGTGTAACGAGGGAACGTGATGGCTGAATTTTTACAGACGGGTTTCGGGATCACGGTCCTTGTTGCGCTGCAAGCCTTGGGCGTGATCGCTTTCGTGATGATTGCGCTGATCTTCATGGTCTATAGCGACCGGAAGGTCTGGGCTGCGGTTCAGATGCGGCGCGGACCGAACGTGGTCGGGCCTTGGGGTCTTCTGCAGACGTTTGCGGACGCGCTGAAATATGTTGTGAAGGAAATCGTCGTTCCTGCGGGATCCGACAGATTTGTGTTCTTCCTTGCGCCGCTGCTGTCTTTCATTCTGGCGATGCTTGGCTTTGCCGTGATCCCCTTTGCCGATGGCTGGGTTCTGGCAGACCTGAACGTGGCGGTGTTGTTCGTATTCGCGGCATCCTCGCTAGAGGTCTATGGCGTGATCATGGGCGGTTGGGCATCCAACTCCAAGTATCCGTTCCTCGGCTCTCTGCGCTCTGCTGCCCAGATGATCTCCTATGAGGTTTCATTGGGTCTGATCATCATCGGGGTGATCATCTCGACGGGATCCCTGAACTTTTCGGATATTGTCCGGGCGCAGGATGGCAATCTGGGGCTGCTGAACTGGTACTGGTTGCCGCATCTGCCGATGGTTGCCCTGTTCTTCATTTCTGCACTGGCAGAAACGAACCGCCCGCCCTTCGATCTGCCCGAGGCGGAATCGGAACTGGTGGCCGGGTTCATGGTCGAATATTCGTCCACACCTTATCTGCTGTTCATGGCGGGCGAGTACATCGCGATCTTCCTGATGTGCGCACTTATGTCGATCCTGTTCTTCGGCGGCTGGTTGTCTCCCATTCCTGGCTTGCCCGACGGCGCGTTGTGGATGGTCGGCAAGATGTGCTTCTTCTTCTTCATGTTTGCCATGGTGAAGGCGATCACGCCGCGCTACCGCTACGACCAGTTGATGCGTATCGGCTGGAAGGTTTTCCTGCCGCTGTCACTGGGTTGGGTCGTGCTGGTTGCATTCCTTGCAAAATTTGAACTGTTCGGCGGGTTCTGGGCCCGTTGGGCGATAGGAGGCTGATATGACACAATCCATTGATTGGGGCCGCGCAACACGGTACGCGCTGCTGTGGGATTATATTGTCGGCTTCAAGTTGGGATTCCGGTACTTTTTTGCGCCGAAGGAAACCATCAACTATCCGCACGAAAAAGGCCCGCTTTCCCCGCGCTTCCGTGGTGAACATGCATTGCGTCGCTATCCCAACGGGGAGGAGCGTTGCATCGCCTGCAAACTGTGTGAGGCCGTGTGCCCTGCACAGGCGATCACCATCGATGCCGAACCGCGTGAAGACGGCAGCCGCCGTACAACGCGTTACGATATCGACATGACAAAATGCATCTATTGCGGTTTCTGCCAGGAGGCGTGCCCCGTGGATGCAATTGTCGAAGGCCCGAATTTCGAATTCTCGACCGAAACGCGGGAAGAACTTTTCTACGACAAGGCCAAGCTTTTGGACAATGGCGCCCGCTGGGAAGCCGAAATTGCCCGTAACCTTGAACTTGACGCACCTTACCGATGACGCGGGTTGGCTGCTTTACCTGCGCGCCACTGTGGCGTAACGGTGCAGCCAAGACTCGGCCCCCTGAGGAGAGAAACCTATGACGGTTGCGGATTTTGCCTTTTACACCTTTGCGGTGGTCACGATTGTGGCGGGCCTTTCGGTAACGATGGCGCGCAATCCTGTTCATGCCGTTCTATGGCTGATTACGGCATTCCTGTCATCGGCAGGTCTGTTTGTGCTGCTCGGGGCCGAATTTGTCGCGATGCTGATGATCATCGTCTATGTCGGCGCGGTCGCGGTGCTGTTCCTGTTCGTGGTGATGATGCTGGACATCGACTTTGCCGAGCTGAAGTCGGAAATGGTGAAATATGTGCCGATCGCATCGCTGATCGGCGTCATCCTTCTGGTGCAGTTGCTTCTGGGCGTTGGTGCCTGGGTTCAGGCCGATGGCGCCATGGGCCTTCGCCAGTCGGTAACGCCCGACATGACGCAGATCGACAATACGCATGCCATCGGGCTGATCTTGTTTGATCGTTATTTGTTGCTGTTCCAGATGGCTGGTCTGGTTCTGCTGGTTTCGATGATCGGGGCCATTGTGCTGACGTTGCGGCACCGGACCGATGTGAAACGTCAAAACGTACTGCATCAGATGTGGCGCGACCCAGCCAAGTCTATGGAATTGAAAGATGTGAAGCCGGGGCAGGGTCTCTGACCCGAACTCGGAACGGCGCGTAGGCGCGGAGGGACGAATATGGTTGGTGTGGAGCATTACGTTGTGGTTGCGACAATACTTTTTGTCGTAGGCATTTTCGGTATCTTTCTGAACCGAAAGAACGTGATCGTCATTCTGATGTCGATCGAGCTGATGCTGCTCGCGGTCAATATCAATCTGGTCGCGTTTTCCAGCGATCTGAATGATCTGACCGGTCAGATCTTTACGCTTTTCGTATTGACCGTTGCTGCCGCCGAGGCGGCGATCGGACTTGCGATCCTCGTAACCTTCTTCCGCAACAAAGGCTCGATTGACGTTGAAGACGTCAACGTGATGAAAGGCTGAGGTTATGGTGACGGTCATCCTTCTTGCGCCGCTGGTCGGTGCGCTGATCTGTGGCTTCGGCTGGCGATTGATCGGCGAAACGGCAGGGCAGGTCATCGCGACCGGCCTCGTCGTTCTTGCTGCATTGCTGAGCTGGGTCGTGTTCCTGACGCTTGATGGCGGTGCCACGCAGATCGTGCTGATGCGCTGGATCGAAAGCGGCAGCCTCGCCTCTGACTGGGCCATCCGGCTGGATAGGCTGACGGCGATCATGCTTGTGGTTGTGACGACGGTTTCGGCCTTGGTGCATGTCTACAGCTTCGGCTACATGGCCCATGACGAGAATTTCCGTCCGGGCGAACATTACCGGGCCCGTTTCTTTGCCTATCTTTCTCTGTTCAGCTTTGCGATGCTGACTCTGGTCACGGCAGATAACCTCGTGCAGCTCTTTTTCGGCTGGGAAGGGGTCGGTCTTGTTTCCTATCTTCTGATCGGCTTCTATTATCGCAAGCCTTCGGCCAATGCGGCTGCTGTAAAAGCATTCATCGTGAACCGTGTTGGTGATTTCGGGTTCATGCTGGGAATTGCGGCGCTGTTTTTCCTGACGGACTCGGTTCGCCTGGTTGATGTTTTCGCTTCTTCGGCTGATCTGGCCCAGATGCAGATATCCTTCCTGTCGATGAACCTGAACGCAGCCGAGGTTGTTGGTGTTCTGCTGTTCATCGGTGCGATGGGTAAATCGGCCCAGCTTGGCCTGCACACATGGCTGCCGGACGCAATGGAAGGCCCGACACCTGTTTCGGCTCTGATCCACGCCGCGACAATGGTGACTGCCGGGGTCTTCCTCGTCTGCCGCATGTCGCCCATCTACGAAGTAGCGCCGCATGCACAGATGTTGATCGTGGTTGTCGGGGCACTGTCGGCTTTGGTCGCTGCAAGCATCGGCCTCGTTCAGAACGACATCAAACGTGTGATCGCCTATTCGACGATGTCGCAATTGGGTTACATGTTTGTTGCGGCGGGCGTAGGCGTCTATTCTGCAGCAATGTTCCACCTCTTTACACATGCGTTCTTCAAGGCACTCCTGTTCCTTGCGGCAGGTTCGGTTATTCATGGAATGGCGGGAGAGCAGGATCTACGCAACTACGGCGGTCTGCGGCGCAAGATGCCGATGACATTCTGGGCAATGGTCATCGGAACGCTTGCAATCACAGGCGTCGGTATTCCGTTCACGTCCATTGGCTTTGCCGGCTTTGTTTCCAAGGATGCAATCGTAGAGAGTGCCTGGACGGGGTCCGGCTTCGCTTTCTGGATGCTGGTCATCGCAGCTGCCATGACGGCTTTCTACTCATGGCGTCTGATCTTCCTGACCTTCTTCGGCAAACCGCGTGGCAAGGCAGACGTTCATGGCCATGCACATGACTCCGGTCGTAGCATAATGGTCCCTCTGGCCGTGCTGGCGGTTGGTGCGGTATTGGCAGGGACGGTCTTCCACCATAACTTCTTTGGTGAAGAGGAAGCCGTTCGTGCATGGTTCCATGCTGAACCGGCATCGACCCTGTTCGACGGTGGCCTTTATATCTCGGCCGACAACCATGCCCTTCATGAAGCGCATGAGGTGCCTGCGGCTGTTTCTCTTGCCCCGTTCATCGCGATGCTTGTCGGCGTCATCCTTGCTTTTGTCATGTATATCCGCAGCCCTGGTCTGCCGTCCCACATGGCAAAATCGGCAAATGGTCTTTACCGCTTCCTGCTGAACAAATGGTACTTTGACGAATTGTTCGATCGTATCTTCGTGGTTCCGGCCCAACGTCTTGGATCGTTCCTCTGGCGGCGTGGGGATGATCGCGGGATCGATGGTGCCGTGAATGGTCTAGCACTCGGGCTTATTCCTGCACTGACGCGGTTGGCGCAGCGTATGCAGTCCGGTTATATTTTTCACTATGCCTTTGCCATGGTTGTTGGCATCGCGGCCCTCGTAACTTGGGTGACGTTCTTGGGAGGCGCACGCTGATGGACAACCTTCTTTCGATCGTTACTTTCGTTCCCGCGATTGCTGCACTCATCCTGGCGGTGTTTCTCCGCGGCGATGATGCGGCTGCTCGGCGAAATGCCCGTTGGCTGGCCATGCTGGCCACCGGCGCCACGTTCGTGATCTCGCTGTTCCTCTATGCCCAGTTCGATAACGAAACTGCCGGTTTCCAGTTCGTGGAAGAACATCGCTGGATTGCAGGTCTTCATTACAAACTTGGCGTAGACGGCATTTCGATCCTGTTTGTCCTGCTGACAACATTTCTCATGCCGATTGTCATCGCTGCGTGCTGGAAGGTCGAACACCGCGTCAAGGAACTGATGATCGCCTATCTGGTACTGGAAACACTGATGATCGGTGTATTCTCGGCGCTGGATATGGTGCTGTTCTATATGTTCTTTGAAGGAACATTGATCCCTGCATCCCTTATGATCGGGATCTGGGGCGGCAAGCAGCGGTTGTATGCGGCATTCAAGTTTTTCCTTTATACGTTCGCCGGTTCTGTGCTGATGCTGGTTGCGATGATCGCCATGTATTATGATGCCGGCACGACGGATATGGTCGCGCTGCTGCAGCATGATTTCGCCTCTTCTCCCATCACCGTTGGCGGTCTCACGATCGTCGGGGGTGTGCAGACGCTGCTATTCCTGGGCTTCCTTGCCAGTTTTGCGGTGAAACTGCCAATGTGGCCGCTTCATACCTGGCAGCCGGACGCCTACGTTCAGGCACCAACCGCGGCGACCGTCGTGCTGTCCGCAATCCTGGTAAAGATGGGTGGATATGGATTCCTGCGCTTTTCCTTGGGAATGTTTCCGGTTGGCGCGGACACGCTATCTACATTGATGCTGTGGCTGTCTGCGATTGCCATTGTTTACACCTCGCTGGTTGCTTTTGTTCAGCATGATATCAAGCGCCTCATCGCTTATTCCTCGATCGCCCACATGGGCTTCGTGACCCTCGGTGTGTTTTCGGGCAATCAGCAGGGGATCGACGGCGCAGTCTTCCAGATGATCTCTCACGGGTTCATTTCTGCGGGGCTGTTCTTCTGTGCCGGCGTATTGATCGACCGCTTTCGTGCCCAGGACATCGATGCTTTCGGCGGCCTTGCCGCACGGATGCCGACCTATGCGCTGCTTTTCATGTTCTTCACCATGGCGAACGTAGGGCTGCCGGGGACCAGTGGTTTTGTCGGGGAATTCCTGACATTGCTGGGGGCGTTTCAGGCAAATACCTGGGTGGCGCTGGTTTCGACGACGGGGATCATCTTCGCAGCGGCCTATGGGCTTCGGTTCTATCGTCGTGTGATGTTCGGTGACCTGATCAAAGAGGCGCTTAAGGGTGCAAAGGATCTCAGCGGTCGTGAGAAGGCAATTTTTGCCCCTCTGGCCATCATGGTTCTGGTCCTCGGGATCTACCCCGCGCTGATTACCGACGTGATCTCCAGCTCAACTGCCCATCTGACACAGACCTATCAGGCCGCTCTGCCCAGTTCCGAGGGTGTTCAGGCCGCTATGATCGAGGCCGCACGATGACCCATGCCGATTTCGCAGCCATCCTTCCCGAATTTCTGCTTGCGGTCTTTGCGCTCCTCGCGCTTGTGATCGGGGTCTCTGCGGGTAAGGATCGCACGGCACCCATTCTGGTATGGGTCACCGCTGCTGTTTTTGTATTCCTCGCCATCATGATCAGCATGCCGGGCGGACCGGATCGTATCGCATTCCATGGAATGTTCGTGGATGATGCGTTTGCTCGCTTCACGAAGGTCATTATCCTGCTATCTGCCGCTGCCGTACTGGTCATCAGCCAGGAATATATGGCAAAGCTGGGGCTTCTCCGGTTTGAATACCCGGTACTGATCGCTTTGGCGGTAGTCGGAATGATGGTGACGGTCTCTGCGGGGGATCTGATCGCCTTGTATATGGGGATAGAGCTGCAATCCCTTGCACTTTATGTCGTTGCCAGCTTCCGTCGTGATTCCGCCCGTTCTTCCGAAGCCGGGATGAAATATTTTGTCCTTGGTTCGTTGTCCTCGGGCATGTTCCTCTACGGTGCATCGCTGACTTATGGTTTCTCGGGAACGACGCAATTCGCGGGCATCCTCTCGACGCTGGGGCAGAACATGCCTGTTGGCCTGCTGTTTGGTATGGTTTTCATGCTGGCGGGAATTGCATTCAAGATTTCGGCGGCTCCATTCCATATGTGGGCACCCGACGTTTATGAAGGCGCTCCGTCACCTGTCACCGCATTCTTTGCCACTGCGCCCAAGGTTGCAGGTCTGGCGTTTCTGGCACGTGTTCTCTATGACGCATTCGGCGCATTGCCTGGTGATTGGTCACAGATCATTGCCGTGATGTCGGTTCTGTCGATCTTTGTTGGTTCGATCGGTGCTATCGGGCAAAAAGACATCAAGCGTCTTATGGCGTATTCCTCAATCGCCCATATGGGTTTTGCCCTGATGGGGTTGGCAACCGGGACCGCCGGTGGCGTACAGGCCATGCTCGTCTACATTGCCATCTATATCACCATGAGCGTTGGCGTTTTTGCCTTTATCCTGTCCATGCGTCGCGATGGGGTTCCGATTACGCAAATCAACTCGCTAAGCCTTTATTCGAAGGTCGAGCCTTTGAAAGCGCTTGCTTTGCTCGCACTATTCTTCAGCATGGCAGGTATCCCGCCATTCGTCGGGTTTTTCGGTAAATTCTATGTTCTGAAGGCCGCCATCGATGCCGGTATGTTCTGGCTCGCAATCGTTGGTGTTCTGGGATCGGTCATCGGGGCCTATTACTACCTGCGGATCGTTTTCCTGATGTACTTCGGCAAAGACGAAAGTATTCTGGACAAGGGTATGCGCCCAGTTCAGCTGATCGTGCTTCTGGCAACCGCCGCGATCATGGTCGTGGGCATCATCAACCTGTTTGGCATTGATGGCGCCGCAGCACTGGCCGCGAATGCACTTGTACGCTGATTGGCCTGATGGGGTAGGCCGGCACGTTCTGACCGGGGTCGGAAGTACCAACGCCTACGCCATGACGTTGCCGGATCTGCCCGTTTGGGTACGGGCAGATGTGCAAACCGAGGGGAAGGGCCGACGCGGTCGGTCATGGTCCAGCCCGATTGGCAACTTCTATGGAACGTATGCATTCCGCCCGGCTGAGCCGCCGGCGGTTTCCGCACTCTATTCCTTTGTCGCGGCATTGGCATTGCGGGATGCGCTGGTTCAGCTGACAGGGCATGCGCAGGGCTACAAGCTGAAATGGCCTAATGATATCTTGCTAAACGGCGGAAAACTGTCCGGTATCCTGCTGGAATCCCGCGCCGGAATTCTCACGGTCGGTATCGGTGTGAACCTCTCGAATGCGCCTGACCCCGGAAATGTCGAGCCGGGCGCTGTTCTCCCGGTCAGCGTCTTTGGAGAGACCGGCATCAGGATTTCACCTGACCAGCTTTTGTCGGCTTTGGCGCCTGCGTTTACCCGCCGCTCGCAGCAATTGGCATCGGGGTTTGGCGAAATCCGAACGGATTTCTTGCGGTATGCCGCCCGTATTGGCGAACATATCATCGCACGCACGGGGCAAACCAGCCGAAGCGGAGTTTTCCGGACAATCGATGAAACGGGTGCATTGGTGCTGGCCACAAACGAAGGTCCTGTCCTGATCCCCGCAGCAGATATCTTCTTCGGGGAGGGTCCTCATGCTGCTCGCAATTGATTGCGGCAACACTAATACCGTCTTTTCGGTATGGGATGACGGCCGGTTTCTGGGCACATGGCGCATGTCCACCGATCATACCCGAACGGCCGATGAATATTTCGTCTGGTTGACTGCGCTCATGCGGCTTGATGGTGAGGTGATGGCGATTGATGATGCAATCATCTCGTCCACGGCGCCTCGGGTCGTATTCAATTTGCGGGTTCTCTGTAATCGCTACTTCAATTGCCGTCCGCGCGTGGTGGGCAAGGCGGAATGCGCCCTCCCGATTGAGCCACGGGTCGATCCGGGAACAACCGTGGGGCCGGACCGTCTGGTCAACACCGTTGCCGGATTCCATAGGCATGGTGGAGATCTCATTATTGTTGATTTCGGAACCGCGACGACATTTGATGTTGTGGATGCCGATGGGGCCTATATTGGCGGGGCAATCGCACCGGGCGTGAACCTGAGCCTTGAGGCATTGCACATGGCGGCAGCTGCCTTGCCCCATGTCGATGTTTCCAGGCCGGTGCTTGCGATCGGAACTAATACTGTAGCCTGTATGCAATCCGGTGTTTACTGGGGCTATATCGGCCTTGTCGAGGGAATCGTCCGGCAGATCCGCCGTGAACGTGATCGCCCGATGAAGGTAATCGGCACCGGGGGCCTTGCGCCTTTGTTTGACCAGGGTTTCGACCTATTTGACACTGTGGACAGCGACCTGACCATGACCGGTCTGGTTCTCATTCACCAATATAACAAAGAATTGGATAAGGCATGACGAACGAGCGGCTAATCTACCTCCCCCTTGGTGGCGCGGGCGAGATTGGCATGAACTGCTACGTCTATGGGCATGGCGCACCGGGACGTGAGCGGCTGATCGTGATCGATCTTGGTGTGACTTTCCCGGATATGGACACAACGCCGGGTGTCGATCTGATCCTGCCCGACATTAGTTGGCTGGAAGCAAGGGCTGACCGGATTGATGGCATTTTCATCACCCACGCGCATGAGGATCACATCGGCGCCTTGGCGCATCTTTGGCCCAAGCTCAACGCGCCGATCTATGCCCGCAAATTCACTGCGGCAATCGGTCGGCACAAGTTCCAGGACCAAGGCCTACCCAAGGACGCGATCACGGTTGTGGAGCCGCGGCCCGAGACGATCAAGGCCGGCCCATTCTCGGTGCAATTCGTGCCGATCAGCCATTCGGTTCCAGAAAGTTCGGCCCTTGTGATCGACAGCCCGGCTGGCCGGGTCGTGCATTCGGGTGATTTCAAGCTCGATCCGGCCCCGGTCGTGGGCGAGGCGTGGAACCCTGCGTCATTCGAAGCGATTGCTGCGGAACGCCCGGTCAAGGCGCTGATGTGCGATTCCACCAACGTCTTTACGCAGCATCCAGGGCGTTCGGAAAGCACGCTTGCCGGTCCGCTGCGTGAGCTGATCAGCAATGCGAAAGGAATGGTTGTCGCGACCACTTTTGCATCGAACGTTGCGCGTTTGAAAACGCTGGCCGATGCCGCACAAGCGTCGGGCCGCTCGATCTGCTTGCTGGGGCGCGCGATGCGCCGCATGGTCGCCACAGCGCAGGAAACAGGTATCCTCACGGAATTTCCGTCAACGATCAGCCCCGAGCAGGCGTTGGAAATGCCCCGTGATAAGGTCATCCTGATCGTGACCGGATCGCAGGGGGAACGGCGGGCTGCCAGCGCACAGCTTGCCCGTGGCAAGTATCTGGGCATCAGCCTCAAGGAAGGTGATCTGTTCCTGTTCTCGTCGCGGACCATTCCCGGGAACGAGCGTGGCGTTGGCCGGATCATGAACCAGCTTTCTGAAATGGGTGTGATCCTGCAGGATGATGCGGGCGGTCTTTATCACGTGTCCGGGCATGCGAACCGGCCCGATCTGATCGCGATGCATTCGGTTGTAAAGCCGCAGATGCTGATCCCGATGCATGGCGAACACCGACATATGCGCGAACATGCGCGTTTGGGGACGGATGCCGGACTGCGCAGTGCGATTGTCACCAATGGCATGATGGTCGATATCACTGGAAACAGTATCGTCCCTGTTGAAAAGATCGAGGCAAAGCGCGTCTATCTGGATGGTGGCATGCTGATCGGTGCGTTCGACGGTGTGGTTCGTGACCGTATCCGCATGGCATTGAATGGCCATGTCATGGTGACTTTGCTCATTGATGAAAATGATGAGTTGCTGGGTGACGCTTGGGTCGAAGTCATGGGACTTGCCGAGCGGGGCCGGAGCGGAAAATCCTACAGCGAGCTGCTGGAAAACGATCTGACCGAGTGGTTGGAGGGTGCCGGCGCCAAACTGCTGCGCGATGACGGTCGGCTTGAGGAAGGGATCCGGCGGACGGTGCGGAATGTTTCGCAGGCCGAGATCGGGAAAAAACCCGAAGTTACGGTCGTTCTTTCCCGCTTGCAGGACGAATAAGAAAAAGCCCCGCGAAAGCGGGGCTTTTTTAATGGCCCATTGCAGGCCGATCAGTTTTCGTCGGAGATGACCGCAGGTTCGACAGCGAAACTGCGTGTCAGGAAATCGGGAACATGGTCCCCAAGTCCGACAACCGGACCATCCTCACGTGTGTTGCGGTTCCGCGGGCGATGATCCTGCTTCGTCCGCTCTTGCGGAGCAGGTTCTGCAACGACGGGTGGCGGGGCCGCTGCAGTTTCTACCACTGCTGCAGGGGCAGCGTCCTCATTGCGGCGACGGCTCCGGGTGCGGCGGCGACCGCTGCTTTCACCCTCGGCGGTCGGAGTTGCAGGGGCGTCCTTTACAGGCGCAGGTGTTTCCGAACGCGGGATCGGTTGTCCGACCAGAGTTTCGATTGCTGTCACGTATTTCTCATCTGCCGGAGTTGCCAAGGTGTAGGCCTTGCCCTTGCGTCCGGCTCGACCAGTCCGGCCGATACGGTGCACATAATCTTCTGGATGTGTCGGAACGTCGAAATTGAACACATGGCTGACCGATGGAACATCAAGACCACGGGCTGCAACATCGGATGCCACCAGCAACTGCAGGGACCCCTCGCGGAACTGGTCCAACGTGGCCATACGCTGCCGTTGTTCCAGATCCCCATGGATGGGGGCCGCATTGAAACCATGCGATTTCAGCGATTTTGCAACAACATCCACATCGATCTTCCGGTTGCAGAAGATGATGGCATTCGTGCAGGCATCGCCTTCGGACCTGATCAGATCCCGCAGGACATTGCGCTTGTCCGCAAAACTGCGATCCTTGCGGCTTGGCGTTACGCTTACCAATGCCTGCTCGATGGTGGCCGAGGTGGAATTCTGGCGGGCAACTTCGATTTTCACCGCGCTTTGCAGGAACGTATTGGTGATACGCTCGATCTCCGGTGCCATTGTGGCCGAGTAGAAGAACGTCTGGCGTGTGAACGGGGTCAGGCTGAAGATACGTTCGATATCCGGAATAAAGCCCATGTCGAGCATCCGGTCAGCCTCGTCCACGACCATGATCTGCACGCCGGTCAGCAGCAGCTTGCCACGTTCGAAATGGTCAAGCAGCCGGCCCGGGGTCGCGATCAGAACATCGACACCACGGTCGATCAGTTTGTCTTGCTCGCCAAACGATACGCCACCGATAAGCAGCGCCTTTGTCAGCTTTGTATGCTTGGCATAGGTGTCGAAATTCTCGGCCACCTGTGCCGCCAATTCGCGGGTCGGTGCCAGAACGAGCGACCGTGGCATACGCGCACGTGCGCGTCCCTTGCCCAGAAGGGTAATCATCGGAAGGGTAAAGCTGGCAGTCTTTCCGGTACCGGTCTGGGCAATGCCCAGAACGTCCTTGCCCTCAAGAGCGTGGGGAATAGCCTGGGCCTGAATAGGAGTGGGGGACTCATATCCCGCCTCCTGAACGGCCTTTAACACGCGAGGATCCAGCGCGAGATCGGAGAATTTTGTCATTTGCGTCCTGTGAATGCGGTATCGGACCGCAGCAATGTAAGGGACGCAAAAT
Organism: Falsirhodobacter sp. alg1; assembly: GCF_000739715.2. GTDB lineage: Bacteria > Pseudomonadota > Alphaproteobacteria > Rhodobacterales > Rhodobacteraceae > Falsirhodobacter. Next base: position 116,265 of record NZ_BBJC02000002.1, read on the forward strand.
CTGGGCGCCCCAGCGTCTTCGGCAAAAAAAACCTGCCGATGACTTATCCTAAATCATCAGTCAGGTCAAGTTTTGTTGGGAAAACCGGTATCAGACCATCATTTCCTTGGTCGAAGTCAGGCTGATTTCCGGGTGATCGCGTTCAATCCGGTCAATGTCCCATTGAAGGCGGGTAAGAAAAACCATGTCCCCGTCACTGTCATGGGCAATATGCCCCTTGTTCACAGCGGCCATCTTGTCAACCGCGGCCTTCGGCCCCCGGATCCAGCGGGCAGAATTGAACTGCGACCCTTCAAAGCGCACGGGCAGGGAGTATTCCTGCTCGATCCGGCTGGCCAATACTTCGAATTGCAGCGCGCCGACCACACCGACGATGAAGCCGGAGCCGATCGAGGGTTTGAAAACCTTCGCCGCGCCTTCTTCGGCAAACTGCATCAGGGCTTTTTCCAGATGTTTTGCCTTCATCGGATCACCGGCGCGGACACCTTGCAGGAGTTCGGGCGCAAAAGAGGGAATACCCGTGAAATGCAGCGCCTCTCCTTCGGTCAGCGCATCACCGATGCGCAGCTGACCGTGGTTCGGAATGCCGATGATATCACCGGCCCACGCCTCTTCCGCCAGTTCCCGATCCGCTGCAAGGAACAGGACGGGATTGGACACCGCCATCTGCTTTTTGGAGCGGACATGCAGCAGCTTCATTCCGCGCTCGAAATGCCCCGACGCAAGGCGCACGAATGCCACGCGGTCGCGGTGTTTCGGGTCCATGTTCGCCTGAACCTTGAACACAAAGCCCGTTACCTTCGATTCTTCCGATCCGATCTGGCGTTCCTTGGCGTTCTGCGGCTGCGGCTCGGGGCCATATTCGGCCATTCCGTCCATCAATTCCTTCACGCCGAATGAATTGATCGCACTGCCGAACCAGATCGGGGTCATATGCCCCTCCAGAAACGCCTGGCGATCAAACTTCGGCAACAGCTCCCGCGCCATTTCGATTTCTTCACGCAGCTTTTCCAGCAGATCTGCCGGGATGTGTTCGGCCAGCTTTGGATCATCGAGGCCGGTGATCTTGATGGATTCCGCCACCTTGTTCCGGTCGGCGCGATCCATGATCTCCAGCCGGTCATGAAGCAGATCGTAGGCACCCACGAATTCACGGCCCATGCCTATGGGCCAGGACGCAGGCGAGACATCGATGGCCAGATTTTCCTGAATCTCGTCGATGATTTCGAACACATCGCGGGATTCACGGTCCATCTTGTTACAGAATGTCAGGATCGGCAGGTCACGCAAGCGGCAAACCTCGAAAAGCTTACGGGTTTGCGATTCTACACCCTTTGCGCCATCGATCACCATAATGGCAGCGTCAACGGCCGTCAGGGTACGGTAGGTGTCTTCGGAAAAATCGCTGTGTCCGGGTGTATCGACCAGATTGAAGCGATAGTGCCCGAATTCGAACGACATTGCCGATGCGGATACCGAGATGCCGCGATCCTGCTCCATCTTCATGAAGTCCGAGCGGGTACGGCGCGCTTCGCCTTTGGCACGGACCTGTCCGGCCATCTGGATAGCGCCACCGAACAGCAGGAACTTTTCGGTAAGCGTCGTTTTACCTGCGTCGGGGTGCGAGATGATCGCAAACGTCCGGCGGCGGGCGATTTCAGGCGGAAGGGTGGGGCTATTATCCAACATGTGCTGGCTGTAGCGCACCACGCGCGCCGCGTCCATCGGGGTTCCGCTTTGTGACAAGCACTGCTAGCGTCCATCCCAAATTCAGGAGGATGCGATGGATCTGGGAATTAAAGGCAAGCGGGCATTGGTTTGCGCCTCATCCAAGGGGCTCGGGCTTGGCTGTGCAACGGCCCTGGCCGAGGCCGGAGTGGATCTTGTGATGAACGCACGGGGGGCGGATGCTCTGGAATCTGCCGCTGCGGACCTGCGAGAGCGATTCGGCGTCGATATCGTGACCATTGCGGCCGACATTGCGACCCCCGAAGGCCAGCGCGCCGTGATCGAGGCTGCCGGTGATGTCGATATCCTCGTGAACAACGCCGGCGGGCCACCCCCCGGTATCTGGAGCGATTGGGACCGTGAGGATTTCATCAAGGCACTGGATGCCAACATGCTGGCCCCAATTGCCCTGATGTCCGCACTGATGCCGAAAATGGCGGCGCGCGGCTGGGGGCGGGTGGTCAACATCACTTCGCAATCCGTAAAGGCGCCCATTCCGCAGCTGGGGCTGTCCAATGCCGCACGGGCAGGGCTGACGGGCTATGTCGCGGGCACGTCGCGCCAAGTGGCCGCGGATGGCGTCGTAATCAACAACCTGCTGCCGGGCATCCATGAAACAGCGCGGTCTGCCGCGCTGGACCGGAACACGGCCGATAATTCGAACATCACGCCGGATCAGGCGCGCGCGCAACGCGAAGCCACAATTCCGACAGGCACCTACGGCACGGCCGAGGATTTCGGCGCGATGTGTGCCTTTTTGTGTTCGCAGCATGCCCGGTTCATCGTGGGGCAGAATATCCTGCTGGACGGCGGGGCGACCAATCTCAGCCTCTGAAAAGTGAGCGGGTTCGGCGCGAAAGGGCTATGAACCGGGCGTCGAACCGCATAGACATAACGCAATATTTTCGGTCGTTTTGGGCCACAGGAGTTTCGACATGCTCAACAATATCGGTCTTCCCGGTCTTCTGCTGATCGCCGTGGTTCTTCTCGTTCTGTTCGGCAGGGGCAAGGTTTCCTCGCTGATGGGCGAAGTGGGCAAGGGCATCACCGCGTTCAAGAAAGGTGTGAACGAAGAAGACAAAGAGCTGGAAGCAAAACGCGCAACGGAAGCGCGCGATGTGACCCCCGAAGAGCAGCGCAAGCACGAGAATATCTGAGCGGCGGCTGACCAATGCTTGATATCGGTTGGAGCGAACTCATCCTCATGGGCGCGGTGGCGCTGATCGTGGTCGGACCAAAGGATCTGCCGGATATGTTCCGCCAGATCGGCAGGTTCACCGCCAAGGCCAAATCGATGGCCCGTGAATTTTCCAATGCCATGGAGGATGCGGCCAAGGAATCCGGCGTACAGGATGTGGCCAAGGATCTGCGCAACGTCACCTCGGCCAAAAGCATGGGACTGGACGCTGTCCGCAATGCGGCCACCAAGTTCGAGACTTGGGACCCGTTGAAAGGCAGCCGGAACACGCCGCCAAAGGCTGTGGTAGAGGCCGAGGATGTGAAACACAGCGCAGCCGCCGTTTCCGCCACGCCGCGCGTTCATGAAACGCCGCCAAAGCCCGCACCCGTTGTGCGTGCGCGGCCAGATCCGGTGCGCCGCCGCCCCGTGACCACCCCCGTTGAACAACGGAAAAAGCCTGTTCGGCGCAAGCCCGCCCCTAAAAAGCCTGAATGATGACCAGCAACGCCGACGATATCGACGACAGCAGCGCCCCCCTGATCGAGCATCTCAAGGAGCTGCGAACCCGCATCATGTGGGCTCTGGGTACTTATATCGCGGCAGTTTGCGTGGTTTTTCCGTTCGCAAATTATGTGTTCAACTTCCTGTCCTATCCGGTCTGCAATGCACTGGCAGGGCGCGGGCAGGATTGCGGACTGGTCATGATCAAGCTGCAGGAAGGCTTTTTCGTTTCCGTAAACATCGCGTTCTTCGGGGGCCTTGTTCTGGCATTTCCAGTTATCGCCTTCCAGATGTGGCGGTTTGTGGCGCCAGGGTTGTACAAGTCCGAAAAATCGGCGTTTCTGCCGTTTTTGATCGCCTCTCCGGTCATGTTCTTCATCGGGGCAGCGTTCAGCTATTTCATCGTGCTGCCTATGGCATTCGACTTCTTCCTCAGTTTCCAGCAGGCACAGTCGGCCCCGGCCACACCTGCGGTGGGGGAGGTTGTGGACCGTGCCGCCCATGCGGGGATCGTGTTTCAGGGATCGGCGCAGGAATATCTGGGCCTGACCATGAAGTTCATTCTGGCCTTCGGCTTGTGTTTCCAGTTGCCTGTTCTTTTGACCCTTATGGGAAAGGCGGGGCTGATTTCCGCCGCGGCGCTTGTATCGGTCCGGAAATACGCAATCGTCGCCATTCTGGCGCTTTCGGCCTTTGCCACACCACCGGATATGATGAGTCAGGTCATCCTGTTCTTCGCAGTTTACCCGCTATATGAAGTTTCGATCTTCCTGATCCGGCGCATCGAAAAGCGTCGGGAGGCAGAACTCAAAGCCGAAGGGCTATGGTTCGAAGAAGATGAGGTAGAGGACTCCAGCAAGAAATGAACGACCCGCTTATCCGTATTGCCGAAGCATTGGAGCGATTGTCTCCCCCACCACCACCAGCGCCGGATATGACAATTGCCCATGCATTCGCCTGGCAGACCAGCCCGGATCGTCTGGTTCCGGTGGCGGATGTTTCGCGGATAGACTTGGCGCTGTTGATCGGCGTGAACCGTGCCCGTGATATCCTGCTGGAAAACACGCGTCATTTTGCCAAAGGGTTGCCCGCGAACAACGCATTGCTGTGGGGTTCGCGCGGCATGGGGAAATCCTCGCTGGTGAAGGCGGTACATGCCCAGATCCTGTCCGAAGGGCTCCCCCTGAAGCTGGTAGAACTTTCGCGGGAAGATCTGCCTACGGTCCAGCGCCTGCTGGCCCATCTGCGGGCTTCCGACGAACGGTTCGTTCTGTTCTGCGATGACCTGTCTTTCAGCCATGATGACCAGCATTACAAATCGTTGAAGGCGGTTCTGGACGGAGGCATCGAAGGCCGCCCGTCGAATGTTATTCTTTATGCCACATCGAACCGTCGACACCTGATGCCGCGGGATATGATCGAGAATGAACGCTCAACCGCCATCTCTCCGTCCGAAGCCGTAGAGGAAAAGGTTTCCCTTTCGGACCGTTTTGGTCTGTGGCTGGGATTCCATCCGTGTTCGCAGGATGATTACCTGGATATGATACGCGGATATTGCGCCGCCTATAACGTCATGGTGGCCGAGGACGAGTGGCGGCCCGAAGCGATCGAATGGCAGGCGACACGCGGCGCCCGTTCGGGCCGCGTGGCATGGCAGTTCTTTACGGACCTTGCCGCACGCAAGAACGTGCGGATCTCCTGAAAGGGCCGTTATTGCAGATAGGGTGCGGGATCGACGCTCTCGAACCCTTTGCGAACCTCAAAATGCAAGAAGGCCGGGCTGGCCGCACGCACGGTGGCAATTTTTTGCCCCTTGCTGACAGTAGCACCTTTTTCGACAGCCACATTGTCAATACCTGCATAAACAGTCAGCAGGTCACCGGCATGGCGCAGCACCAGGATTGGTACCTGATCCGTATCGCGCGTGATGGCGGCAACGGTGCCTGAGGCCGCAGCAACAACCGAGGAACCCGCTCCAGCGCCGATATCAATCCCCTCGTTCTTGCCTTTGGCGTAGGGGCGTATGATGCTGCCGCTGGCGGGCATTGCGAATTGTGCGCCGGATGTGGCGGTTGCAGCAGGTGCTGCCGTTGCGGGTGCCACCGCAGCCGGGGCGGAGGTGGCCGTGGTCGTCTGGGCTGGCGGGGTACCCGCAGCGGTCGGGATCAACAGAACCTGGCCTTCGCGCAGGGACAGATTGGCATCCAGCCCGTTCCATTCCGCCAGATCCTTGGGGGATACATTGTAGGTCCGCGCAATCGAATAGGCCGTTTCACCACGTGTCACCCGATGCTGTGCGGGCTGCGCGCCAGAGGATTGTGTGCTGGCCACGGGAGCCGTGGTGGAATAACCGCCAGAGTCCAGCGTTGTTGTCTGGATGCCGCCCGTCTGGATGCTGGTGGCCATGGGGGGCATCGTTGCATCCACGTTGTTGACCGGCGAGGCTGTATTCGCGCCTTGGGGCAGGGCAATTACCTCACCGCCACGAAGCTGGGCATTTGGATCGATCGCGTTGAACTGCGCCAGTTGGGCAGGGTTAACACCAACCCGATTGGCCAATGTGGTCACTGTATCGCCATTCTGCGCCACGGCCACCTGATAGGTCGGGTAGGTAATGACACCACGTGCATCGGGCTGAGGACGTGCACTGGAGGCACTGAGGGCCGCATCGCTCGTGTTCAGATTGGACCGCATATCGAAATCCATGGGCTGGCTACATGCCGCTGTCAGGACAACGCCGGACAGAACACCCAATGTACGCAACTTTGGTACCGACAATTTCATATGACCCCCTTTGATCATTCCGTGGCGACCCCTTCGATCAGAGGGACGAACCGCACCGAGCGTAGTTCTTCATATTCAAAACCGTCTTCGGTTCGAAGAACTTTTATTAATGTTTGTACTGCATCTGTCTGGCCTACCGGCACAACCATGATACCGCCGATTTTCAGCTGCGCCATAAGGGGGCCGGGCGGGTCTTCGGCCGCAGCCGTAACCAGAATACGGTCGAACGGGGCCTGATCCGGCAGACCATGGCTGCCATCACCGGCAAATGCGGTGATATTTGACAGGTTCAGACTGCGAAAGGTCTCCTCCGCCTCGCGCACCAGGCGACGATGACGGTCGATCGTATAGACACGGCGGGCAAGCTGGCTGAGGATTGCGGCCTGATATCCGGAGCCTGTGCCGATCTCCAGAACTCTGTCGCGTGGCGCAATGGCAAGGGCCTGCGTCATCAGGCCGACCACCGACGGTTGGCTGATGGTCTGGCCGCAGGCAATGGGCAGGGGCGTATCTTCATAGGCCCGTTCGGAAAACAGCCCTTTGACGAATGCCCCGCGATCCACCTTTTCCATTGCCGTCAGCACGCGCCCGTCTGTCACCCCTCGTGATCGCAAGGAGTAAAGAAAGCGCATCTGGCGCTCGGCCTTATCATGCTCGACAGCGTCGTCATTCATGCCAGCGCTGCCTCCAGATCCCGAAGACGGTCATGCGCGGTCAGATCACAGCGCATCGGGGTGACCGAGATATATCCTTCAAGGTTCAGGTTTACATCGCTGCCAGCCATGGCAGGCCCCTGACTGCTACCCTGCACCCATAGAAAGCGTTTACCCGAAGGCGACATATGCGGCTTGGTCGAAAAGGAGGTGTTTTGGCGAAAACCCTGCGGCGCTGCGCGTGTACCCAAGACATCCTTGGCCGCGACCGGGGGAAAGTTGACGCTGTAGAACAGACGGTAATCAGCCTCGTCCCAAGGCGCAGTCTCTACAATCGCTCGGACAACGCGGGCCCCGTGGATACGGGCCGTCTCGAAGGGATCATCCAGCACCCGCGTCTGCGGGCCTAGATATTGCGACAGCGCAATCGACCGGACACCCTGCAATGCACCTTCGATCGCGGCACCTATCGTGCCGGAATACATCGCATTTTCGCCCGAATTGTTGCCCCGGTTTACGCCGGACAGGATCAAGTCCGGCTTTTCACCCTGAAAAACCTCATAGATGGCGGCAAGCACGCAATCGGCCGGACTCCCCTCGGCCGCGAACTGACGTTCGCCCATCTGGGTGAACAACGTCGGATGAGTGTAGCTGATGGCATGCCCCACGCCCGATTGTTCAAATGCGGGGGCAACGGTCCAGACCTCACCGGACGGGCCGGCAATTTCTGCCGCAATCTCACTCAGGACAGCAAGGCCCGGTGCGTTGATGCCATCGTCGTTCGTGATGAGAATGCGCATGGGAAACCTCTCGTTTCCCCATGCTTAGACGACACACGCTTGCGCGACAACCCGCGCACTAGGCTTAGACCATATGCAGGTCAGCCGTGCCTAATACACGCTCAAGATCCGACAGTGCGAACGGTTTACTGAGCAGCGGTGCGTTACCATGTGGCGCTGCAAGGGTGCTTCGGTCATTCGCGGTGGCAAAGATGAATGGAATACCACGTGCATGGAGCCGGTCAGCAATAGGAAAGGAGACCTGGCCTGCCAGATTGATGTCCAGCACCGCAAAGTCGAAATCATTCCGTTCGATCCGGTCCAGCCCCTGATCCAGACGTCGTGCGATGTCGACGACCTCCACACCCAGCTCTCGCAGGTAATCCTCGATCAACATGGCGACCAGAAACTCATCCTCGACAACCAAGGCTCTGCGCACCGGCAAGCCGATTGGGGCGTGTATCATCTGGTTCTCTCCACTCGCTGTCACATCGACGCCTGAAATGGCGTCAGCGGGACCCGTCCTCATTCTGCCCAACGACCGATTTGCATCTGATTAACACCGCCGGATCATTTCGTATCGCATGAACGCCCAAGGCCATGGATGGTTCCCACAAGAATTATTGCCCAAGGCAAATAAGAGGCTTTTCGCCTGCGGGTGCAGCCCTAAATGCCTCATATATCAAATGCCAGACAAGCGCAGGTGACCCTGCCACCCCCGCGAGGAGTCCAGCCATGACCGATACGACCCGATCCAGATCCTCTGTCACCATGACGGTGAACGGAACAGAACAGCAGCTTGATATCGACAACCGCGTCACCCTTCTGGATGCCCTGCGTGAGCATCTGAAGCTGACCGGAACCAAAAAGGGCTGTGACCACGGTCAATGCGGTGCCTGTACGGTCATGGTAAACGGACGGCGGGTAAACTCCTGCCTGTCGTTGGCGGTCATGCACCAGGGGGATGAGGTGACGACGGTCGAGGGCCTAGGCTCTCCCGAAGATCTGCATCCCATGCAGGCGGCGTTCATCGAACATGACGGGTACCAGTGCGGCTATTGTACACCGGGCCAGATCTGTTCGGCGAAATCGGTTCTGGAGGAAATACGGGCGGGTATCCCAAGCCACGTTACCCGTGACCTGGCGAACGTCGTGATGAATGATGACGAACTGCGTGAACGGATGAGCGGAAATATCTGCCGCTGCGGGGCATATGCCAATATTCTTGCCGCGATGAAGCAGGTTGCGGAGGAAACGGCATGAAATCCTTCAGCTACGAACGCGTCGCAACAGCCGCCGAAGCTGCCAGTGCGCTCGGCCGAACCAAAGGGGCCAAAATCATTGCCGGGGGGACGAATCTTCTGGACCTGATGAAGCTGGGCATAGAGGCCCCGGACCATCTGGTGGATGTCAACGGCCTAGGCCTGGACAAGATCGAGGAAACTGCCGAGGGCGGGCTGCGCATCGGCACCCTTGTCCGCAATACGGATATGGCCGCCGATGCGCGGATCCGGGCGGATTATCCGCTGTTGACACGTGCAGTGCTGGCAGGGGCCTCGGGTCAGTTGCGCAACAAGGCGACAACGGGCGGCAATCTGCTGCAACGGACGCGTTGCCCCTATTTCTATGACACTGCAATGCCCTGCAACAAGCGCAAGCCAGGGTCCGGCTGTGCGGCCCTCTCGGGGGCGAGCCGGCAATTGGCGGTGATCGGGGGCAGCGAGGCCTGCATCGCCACCTATCCGGGTGATATGGCTGTGGCCATGCGGGCGCTGGACGCAGCCGTAGAAACCGTGAGGGCAGATGGAACCACCCGCTCCATTCCTCTGGATCAGTTCTACCATCTGCCCGGAACCTCTCCGGATGTAGAGAACGACCTTGCTGCGGATGAATTGATCACCCACGTCACGTTGCCCGCACCTGTGGGCGGAGAGCAGACGTATACGAAAATCCGGGATCGTGCCTCCTATGCCTTTGCATTGGTGTCTGTTGCCGTGATCCGGCATTCAGACGGTAGCGGTCGCGTCGCATTCGGAGGAATGGCCCCCAAGCCTTGGCGTGCCGAGGAGGCCGATGCCGCGATGGCCAAAGGGGCAGAGGCCGTAACCGAAATTGCCTTTGCCGGTGCCAATCCGACCGAAGACAATGCGTTCAAACTGCCACTTGCCCAACGTGCACTGGCAAAAATCCTGCATGGAAAGGGGGAGTAATCCGATGAAATTCGATCATCCCGCCACCGATGGCCCCGCTGACCGCCAGAACGTTCTGGGCAAACCCCACAAACGGATTGAGGGGCCGCTAAAGGTCACCGGTCGTGCGCCATATGCCTATGAACGCCACGATGTGGCCCCGAACCAGCTTGTTGGCTATCCGCTTGGGGCCGGTATTGCCAAAGGTCGGATTGTTGCCATGGATCTGGAGGCGGCCAAGGCTGCTCCCGGTGTTGTCGATATCCTTTCCACGCTGGATATGGAAACGCTGCCGGTTGCCGCAACAAATGTTGCCCCGCTGTTTGGCGGGGATGAGGTGCGGCATTACCATCAGGCCATCGCCCTTGTCATTGCCGAAACCTTTGAGCAGGCGCGCGCAGCAGCCCAGATGATCCGTGTGGAATATGCGGAGACCGTCGGTCGCTTCGATATGGCCACTGCCGATACGGAAGACGCGGATATTCCCAATATCGGTGATTTCGATACGGCTTTTGCCGAGGCCGAGGTCACGTCCGATCACACCTATACCACACCTGCGCAAAGCCATGCCATGATGGAGCCCCATGCCAGCATCGCACAGTGGCAGGGGGAAAAGCTGGTTGTCTGGACCTCTAACCAGATGATCAACTGGGCAAAGAAGGCTCTGGTCACCACGCTTTCGCTGGACCCTGAAAACGTACGGGTGGATTCGCCCTATATCGGCGGCGGTTTTGGCAGCAAGCTGTTCTTGCGGTCCGATGCCGTCATGGCCGCCCTGGCAGCAAAGAAGGTGGGGCAAGCCGTAAAGGTCAGCCTGCCGCGTCCCTTCATCTTCAACAATACGACGCACCGCTCTGCCACCGTGCAGCGCATCCGTATCGGCATGGCAAAGGACGGGCGGATCAAGGCCATCAGCCATGAAAACCTGTCGGGAACCCTGCCCGGCGGCGCAGGCGAGGACGCTACAAACCAGACGCGATATTTCTATGCCGGAGATCACCGCAAGTTCCTGAACAGGATTGCGACCATGGATTTGCCCGAGTCAAACGCCATGCGCGCACCGGGTGAGGCGTCTGGCCTCATGGCGCTTGAAATTGCTATGGATGAAGCGGCCGAGGCTGCCGGTATCGATCCGGTGCGGTTCCGCATCATCAATGACACGCAGGTGGATCCGGAAAACCCCGAACGCCGCTTTTCGCAACGTCATTTCATCGAATGTCTGGAACGTGGCGCCGCCGAGTTCGGCTGGGCGCCCACAGCACCTGCAATGCGGCGCGAAGGGCGCTGGCTGGTCGGGCAGGGCGTTGCGGGCGGATATCGCGGATCACCCGTCATGCCATCGGGCGCTCGGGTGCGTCTGCAACCCGATGGCCGCCTGATCGTGGAAACCGATATGACCGACATCGGCACCGGTAGCTATACCGTGTTGGGCCAGACTGCCGCCGAAATGCTGGGGCTTTCACTGGACAAGATCGAGGTCCTTCTCGGAGACTCGGCATTTCCCGTATCGGCGGGGTCGGGCGGGCAGTGGGGGGCAACATCCTCTACGGGAGGTGTCTATGCCGCCTGCATGGCGCTGCGTGAGCAGATCTCCAAGCAGATCGGGGCTGATGCCGATACGGTCGATTTCCGTGACGGGCTGGTCACCGCAGGCAACCGCACGATGACCCTGTCGGAGATTGCCGCGGGCAAGGAAATCATTGCCGAAGACAAGATGGAATTCGGCGAGTTTCGCAAGGAAGCCTATGAAGTTGCGACCTTCGCCTCTCATTTCGTGGAGGTGGCGGTGGATGCCTATACCGGCGAGGTCCGGCTGCGAAGGATGCTGGCCGTCTGTGATGCGGGACGCATCCTGAACCCGATCACGGCACGTAGTCAGGTGATCGGCGCCATGACAATGGGGGTCGGGGCCGCATTGATGGAACATATGGAACTGGACGCGACACGCGGCTTCTTCGCGAACCATGACCTTGCAGGGTATGAGGTGCCGGTTCACGCGGACATTCCGGATCAGGAGGTGATTTTCCTTGATACCGCGGATGCCGCATCATCCCCGCTAAAGGCAAAGGGCGTGGGGGAATTGGGTCTGTGCGGCGTTGCAGCGGCAATTGCCAATGCGGTGTATAATGCCACCGGCGTCCGTGTTCGTGATTATCCTGTAACTCTGGATAAAGTCATCGATCGCCTGCCCATGCCCGATGCCGGATGAACACCCGTTTTACAGCGGGCGTCGTTACTGTCGCCCAAGATGATTTTCCGATAGTGGCCCTTGCCAAAGGCGGGGCCGCTTTGGCCGTGATTGTCGGGATCGAGGGGACATCCTATCGCCCCCTGGGTGCGGCAATGGCAGTCGAGGCGGATGGACGTCGTACCGGCTCGCTTTCGTCCGGGTGCATTGATGGGGATGTTGCAGTGCATGCCCTTGCCGCCATGGCCGAAAACACGGTCCAGGTGCTCAGGTATGGGGCGGGATCACCGTTTCCGGATCTGCAATTGCCGTGCGGGGGTGGTCTGGATATTGCCATTATTCCCGCGCCGGATATGGCATCATTGCATAAAGTGGCAGATATTCTGAAGCAGCGAGAACCGGCGGATTTTATCTTACCGGACGCGGCTGGCGGATTGGCCCTTCGCATCGTTCCCGAATTGCGGTTCCTGGTGTTCGGCAAAGGGCCGGAGGCTGCCACCTTTGCGAACCTCGCCGATGCTGCCGGTTATTCAGTCAACTTGTTTTCACCGGATGCGGATATGGATGTGCCGTCTCGCCTGACACCTCGGGGGCTGAAACGGGCAGCTTGGCCCGAAGGTGTCCCGATCGATGACAGGACGGCGGTTCTGCTTTTTTTCCATGACCATGAATGGGAACCTGCCATTCTGGCACATGCCCTGTCATCACCGGCATTTTACATCGGGGCACAAGGAAGCTATGCTGCGCGTGAAAATCGGCGCATTGCCCTTATGGAAATTGGACTGTCGCAACAGCAGCTTGTACGGCTTGCCGATCCGTTCGGCATGATCCCCTCGGCGCGGGACCCGAGAACTCTGGCGGTCAGCGTCCTTGCGGATGTGTTGTCCAAAGCGCGCGAAGCATGAGGATAGGCGGACTGCTTTTGGCAGCAGGGGCCTCCAGACGGTTCGGGCGTGATGACAAGTTGCTGGCAAGGGTAAATGGCCAACCACTAGTGATGCATGCCGCGCGTCATCTGCTTGCACTAGGGCTGGAGCGGAGTATCGCGGTGGTTTCATCCGAAGCGGTGGCCAAGGTGGTAGCAGGCGTAATGCCCGTCATGCAGATCGCGCCGAACAAGGGACAGGGTGACAGTATTGCGGCCGGCATTACGGAATTGCAGTCAATGGACCGGGTTCTGATCGTTTTGGGTGATATGCCGTTTGTCACGGTACATGATATGCAGGCGGTATTGGCCTGCGACCCTGCGGCGCCATCATGTGTTATTGCGGGGAATATTATGATGCCACCGGCGGCATTTCCGGCGTCAAACTTTGATTATCTGGCGGGGCTTACGGGGGATAAAGGGGCCGGTTCGTTGCTGAAGAAGCTGCCGGCATCGTCTTTGGTATCTCTGCCATCCGAGCGGACGCGCGATATAGACCGCCCTTCCGATATAAAAGGCCCGGTATGAACCGGGCCTTTTCTGTATCAGCGTGGCTCTGACCGAAGCCCTTTGACCAGTGATACACATGCGATCAACAGGACGATCGTGAACGGGAACCCTGTTGAAACGGCCATGGCCTGCAAGGCAATCAGCCCGCCACCAAGCAACAGCGCGATCGCTACCAGTCCTTCGAACGTGGCCCAGAACACGCGCTGCGGTGTGGGCGCATTCATCTTGCCCCCGGCAGCAATCGTATCGATCACCAACGAGCCGGAATCGGACGAGGTGACGAAGAATACGATGACGAGGATAATCCCGACCAGCGATGTAATCGACGTCAGCGGCAATTGCGCCAGCATCTGGAACAACTGGATCTCAAGATCTGCATCCTGAACCTTGCTGATACCATCGACGACAACCTGGCTGATGGCAGTGCCGCCCAATGCTGTCATCCACAATGTCGAGACAATCGACGGGATCAGCAGCACAGCTATCAGGAACTCACGTACGGTCCGCCCGCGGCTAACGCGTGCGATGAACATGCCCACGAAGGGTGACCAGCTGATCCACCACGCCCAATAGAACGCGGTCCAGCCCTGACGGAAGTTATCGTCGGTCCGGCCGATGGGGTTCGACAGTTCCGGCAGATATTCGACATAGGCAAGCAGGTTGAGGAAGAAGCCGCGGAAGATTTGCAGCGTCGGCCCCACGATGATGATGAACGCGAGCAGGACCAATGCCAGGATCATATTGACCTCTGACAGCAGCTTTACGCCCTTATCCATACCAGCCATGACCGAGGCTGCCGCGATACCTGTGATGATGATGATCAGGAAGATGATCGTCGCCGTCGTGGAGGGGATTCCGAAAAGGAACTCCAATCCTGCCGATGCCTGCCGTGCCCCGACACCCAGCGAGGTGGACAGACCGAAGATCGTCGCGAAGATTGCCAGGATATCGATGATATGACCCGGCCAGCCCCAGACACGCTCTCCGATCAGGGGATAGAAGACGGAACGCAGCGTAAGCGGCAGACCCTTGTTATAGGCAAAGAGGGCCAGCGAAAGCGCAACGATCGCGTAGATCGACCAAGGGTGAATGGCCCAGTGGAAAATCGTAGCGGCCATGGCCAGCCGGCGCGAGCCTTCGGCATCGCCCACGGCACCGCCAAGCGGCGACCAGTCGGTCCGGACGCCATCGGCATTGAAAACCTCACCGCCAAATGCAGCGGTATAGTTCCCCAGCGGTTCGGATACACCATAGAACATGAGGCCAATGCCCATGCCAGCGGCAAACAACATCGCGAACCATGACAGATAGCTGTAATCGGGTCGGGCGTCAGGGCCACCAAGGCGGATCTTGCCCAGTGGCAATACAATCAACGCGATGCAGAGCAGCACGAAGATATTGGCCGAGGAAATGAAGAACCATGCAAGATTGCTGGTCAGAAAGTCCCTCAGGTTTGCGAATACCGGACCAAGAGTGGTCTGGAACGCCAGGGTCAGGAACGTGAACGCGACGATCCCGATGGCCGAGACGCTGAACACGACGTTGTGGATATCCATTTCGAAAACGAAACGGCGGCGGTAGCTGATATTGTCTTGACCGATATTATAATCGGTCTCGATAACTTCGGTTGGACCCTCGGGAGCCGGAACAGCGTCCGGCGACGGTGGCTCGACGGCGGTTTCGTTGTTTTCTGTCAAAAAAAGGTCCTTCTATGGTTTACGTCCCGTTCATGCTGCGGTGCGCGCATGTGACGCCTTGTGCGCGTGTTGTAGACTAATTTCGCCTATTTTCCAATAAGGCTTGGGAATTTCATAAGGTGGCTCGTAATCGGCAGCACTGAAAGCGGGCTTGAGAGGGTCCGGAAAAGCGTAGATTTTTCGGCGGAAAATGGCCGATGTTTGCGAGTGATGCTGCCCGCGGAAATCAATGATATTCTACAAATAATATTAAATAGTTACAGTTATATATACGATTATATTGATAGCTTGATACAACCGCGCATCGTCGTGCGGCCCGAAACAATTTCAAGTGCCGGATTCCGGGGGCAATATGTCGAAGATCAGGCATCGGAATAGTTGCCTTCAAGCCCCTCGTCGGTCCCGGATCCGGTGTCTTGCAGTGTCGTTCTGCAGGGTATTTTATCGGCGCAGGCCTATACAGGCGTAAATGTCGCCGTTATGGCAGTTCAGATAGATTTTTCCCTGACAAGAGGATCATATGGCGTTTTTGAAGCGGTTTGGCATCGACGGTTATATGATGCTGCTGATCCTAACCGTCATTCTGGGGGCCGTTCTTCCGGTCAGCGGGGTCGGGGCTGATATTCTGGGATACGTCAGCATTTTTGCCATCGCCCTGCTGTTTTTCCTTTACGGCGTACGAATGGATGCGTCCGAGGTGATGTCGGGCATGACGAACTGGCGCCTGCAGGGGTTGAGTTTCATCGCCACCTATCTGTTTTTTCCGATCATCGGGTTTGCCATCGCTGCCGTGATGCGCCCTGTTTTGGGCAATGAACTGGCTGTCGGCATTTTGTTTTTGTCGGTGCTGCCTTCGACCATCAATTCGTCAATCGCCTTTACGGGCATGGCAGGGGGGAATGTTTCGGGGGCTATATGTTCCGCCTCGGTATCGAACCTGATCGGGGTGGTCCTGACGCCAGCCTTGGCGGCGCTGGTATTGCATCAGGGTGGCGGCGTGGTAACGGCCGGGGCCGTGCTGAAAATCGCGGTCCAGATCCTGCTTCCCTTTGTGTTGGGGCAGTTGCTCCGTCCGGTCTTTGGCAGTTTCGTCAGAAAGCACAAGGTCATCACGATGGTCGTTGACCGCGGGGCGATCCTGCTGATTGTCTATGCTGCTTTCAGCGCTGGTACGGTTGCGGGCATCTGGTCATTGATCCCGCCGCTGACGCTCGTCCTGCTGTTTGCAACCATTGCGGTGTTTCTGGCAATCGCGATGCTGGCCATGCGGTTCATTGGTCGGGCGACCGGACTTCCTGCGCCCGATCGTGCCGCGCTGTTCTTCTGCGGGTCGACCAAAAGCCTTGCAAGTGGCCTGCCGATTGCGGCGGCATTGTTCGCGCCCGAGGTTATCGGCGTGACAATTCTGCCCGTCATGATGTTTCACCTGACCCAGCTGTTTGTCTGCGCGATGATCGCGCAGGGGGCGTCACGCAGGCTTGCGGCCGCCCAATGACATGTTCCGCTACGTTTTTCATCCTGAGGGACTGGAATATCGATAGCAGAGAATGCTAGCTCTGCCGCGTCGAAGGGCCACATGCGACCCCGACGCAGCAGAGGATCTTCATAATGCCAGCCTATCGCTCTCGTACGACGACGCACGGACGCAACATGGCCGGGGCCCGTGGCCTTTGGCGCGCGACCGGCATGAAGGACGGGGATTTCGGCAAGCCGATTATTGCCGTGGTCAACTCATTCACGCAATTTGTGCCGGGCCACGTGCATCTGAAGGATCTGGGCCAGCTGGTCGCGCGGGAGATCGAGGCCGCAGGCGGTGTGGCCAAGGAGTTCAATACCATCGCCGTGGATGATGGCATTGCCATGGGCCATGACGGGATGCTGTATTCGCTGCCCTCGCGAGAGATCATTGCGGATTCTGTGGAATATATGGTCAACGCGCATTGCGCGGATGCCATGGTCTGCATCTCCAACTGCGACAAGATCACCCCGGGTATGCTGAATGCGGCGATGCGGCTCAACATTCCGGCAGTTTTCGTATCCGGCGGGCCGATGGAGGCCGGCAAGGTTACGCTGAACGGCAAGACTCAGGTGCTGGATCTGGTCGATGCCATGGTCGCGGCGGCAGATGACCGCGTATCGGATGAGGATGTACAGACGATCGAGCGTTCCGCCTGTCCGACCTGCGGGTCCTGCTCGGGGATGTTTACCGCCAACTCCATGAACTGCCTGACCGAGGCGCTTGGTCTGTCACTCCCTGGCAACGGATCAACTCTGGCGACCCATTCGGACCGCAAGCAGCTGTTCCTGAACGCCGGACGCGTGGTGGTCGATATTGCCAAGCGGTACTACGAAAAAGAAGACACATCGGTATTGCCGCGCAACGTTGCCAACAAGCGTGCGTTCGAAAATGCGATGTCGCTGGATATTGCGATGGGCGGGTCCACGAACACCGTGTTGCATATCCTCGCCGCGGCACATGAAGGCGGGATCGATTTCGACATGTCCGATATCGATCGGCTGTCCCGGCGCGTTCCGTGTCTTTCCAAGGTGGCCCCTGCAAAAAGCGATGTGCATATGGAAGATGTGCACCGCGCCGGCGGGATCATGGCCATCCTTGGCCAGATGGAGCGTGGCGGTCTGATCCATCGCGATACCCCGACCGTCCATGCCCCGACACTGGGGGATGCGATCGATGAATGGGACATCAGCCGCACAACCAGCGAGAGCGTGCGCGAATTTTTCCGTGCAGCGCCCGGTGGCGTTCCGACCCAGGTTGCCTTCAGCCAAAGCGCACGTTGGGACGAGCTGGATCTGGACCGCACAGGCGGCGTCATCCGCTCGGTCGAGCATCCGTTTTCCCAAGACGGCGGTTTGGCGGTACTGAACGGCAATATCGCCTTGGACGGATGTATCGTCAAAACCGCCGGCGTTGACGATTCCATTCTGAAATTCACCGGCCCGGCAGTTGTGTATGAAAGCCAGGATGATGCAGTCAAAGGCATCCTCTCCAACAAGGTGAAAGCGGGCGATGTGGTCGTTATCCGCTATGAGGGGCCAAAGGGTGGGCCGGGAATGCAAGAAATGCTGTATCCGACCAGCTACCTGAAATCGAAAGGTCTGGGGAAGGACTGCGCCCTGATCACTGACGGCCGTTTTTCGGGCGGAACATCGGGGCTGTCCATCGGGCATGCCTCGCCCGAGGCGGCACAGGGCGGCATGATCGGCCTGGTCCGGGACGGGGATATCATCGAGATCGACATTCCGAACCGGACCATCAATCTGGCCGTCGATGCTGCCGAGCTGGAGTCGCGTCGCAAGGCGCAGGACGCGGCCGGTTGGAAGCCTGCCGCTCCGCGTAAACGCAATGTGACCACGGCGCTGAAGGCCTATGCCGCCTTTGCATCCTCGGCCGACCGGGGCGCTGTACGTATCTTGCCGGAATGAGGCCATGCACGGGGCGGGTTTTTGCCGGGCCCCGTGCTATTCTTCTGCGGGTATGAATGGCCCAGCTGCGAGGATTATCGACCATGCCCACACGAATTGATGATCCTGCCCATTCCGCCACCAAGGTGATTGCAGGGCGCTGCCTGGCACAAGAGGTGGCCGTGGCCATCAGCTATAATGCGACAACGCAGGCGGTGATGATGGCATCACCGATCGATCTGGAAGATTTTGCCTATGGCTTCTCGCTGACCGAAGGGTTGGCGGGCAGGGACGAGATTGAGGCCGTCGAGACCGTTAAGGTTCCGCGTGGAATTGATCTGCGCATATGGGTGACGCCCGCCGCCAACGCCCGACTGGCCGCGCGCCGCCGGATGATGACCGGTCCCGTCGGATGCGGCCTGTGCGGTATCGACACGTTGGAACAGGCGATGCGCAGCATGCCCCCGGTAACGGCTGATGTACGTATTACCCCGGAACAGATACATCAGGCGATGCGGGATCTGCCAAAACATCAGCCTTTGCATGATGCAACGCGCGCAGCCCATGCCGCAGGTGCATGGGATCCGGAGCGTGGGATTATTGCCGTGCGTGAGGATGTTGGCCGGCATAATGCGTTGGACAAACTGGCAGGGGCTTTGTCGCTTGGACAAACTCCGCCGTCTGCAATCCTGTTGACCAGCCGTCTGTCGCTGGACCTGATCCAGAAGGTGGCGGCTATCGGTGCGCCGGTGGTGGTTGCCGTATCCTCACCCACCGAACACGCCGTCACATTGGCGAATGAATTGGGCATAACGCTTATCGGGCAGGCGCGTCGGGATGGCTTTCACTGCTTTACCCATCCTACACGTCTCGTTGAACGATGAAGATTGTCTTTCTTGCCTTGGTTGCCGACCTATATGCCTGACAGAGCATAGTGCGCCGGAGAATACATATGACCGATCACAGCAACCGCGAGCAGGACCCGAACACCCCGTTTTACGATCAGCCGACAGGCGGCTGGGGGTCTGTTACCAGTGTATTGCGTCAGTTCGGGACCGGAAATGTCGGTCTGACAGCGCTTGATACCCTTTGGCGGCAGAACAAGCCGCGCGGACATATGTGTACCTCCTGTGCGTGGGCCAAGCCTGCCTCTCCCCACTTGGCTGAATTCTGTGAAAACGGGGCCAAGGCCACTGTCTGGGATCATACGAAGGACCGCTGCGGTCCGGACTTTTTTGCCACGCATACAGTGACCGAACTGCGCAGCTGGCGGGACCACGATCTGGAGAAAACAGGCCGCCTGACCCATCCCATGCGTTTTGACGCGGCAACCGATAGATACGTGGAAACCACATGGGATGAGGCGTTTACGGCGATCGGTTCATCCCTGCGCGCAATGGACCCGAAGAAAACCGTTTTCTATGCTTCCGGCCGGGCCAGCCTCGAGACCTCATATCTATGGGCATTATTTGCGCGCCTTTACGGACACAATAACCTGCCCGACAGTTCCAACATGTGCCACGAGACAACGAGTGTCGCGTTGAAGCAGAAAATCGGTTCACCGGTCGGTACCTGTATTCTGGATGATTTCGAGCATTGTGACATGATCATGTTCTTTGGTCAGAACACCGGATCGAACAGCCCGCGCTTTCTGCATCCCTTGCAGCAGGCGAAAAAGCGTGGTTGCAAGGTGGTGACCTTCAACCCTGTTCGTGAACGTGGTCTGATCGAATTCGCCAACCCCCAAAGCCCGACCGAGATGCTCAGCGGAAGCGGGACCAAAATTTCCGATATCTATCTGCAGGTGAAACCGGGCGGTGACATAGCGGCGATTGCCGGTATCGCCAAACATCTGTTCGATCTGCAGGACCGTTCTGGCAATATTCTGGATCAGGGTTTTCTGGCCGAACACACCCACGGGCTGGCCGAGTTCGAAGAATGGGCGCGGCAGATGGACTGGGATACGATTGAAAGCGTATCCGGCCTGACACGTGCCGAACTGGTGGAGGTGGCGGATATGTACGCAGCCTCCAACAAGGTGATCGGCGTTTATGGGATGGGTCTGACGCAGCACGTCCATGGGTCGCAATCCATCGGAATGCTGGTCAACCTGCTGCTGATGCGCGGCAATATCGGGCGGACAGGGGCCGGCATCTGCCCAGTTCGCGGCCATTCGAACGTGCAGGGTCAGAGGACCGTCGGTATCTCCGAAAAGCCGGAACTCGTGCCGCTGGACAAGATTGCCGAACAGTTCAGTTTTGAGCCGCCGCGCGATCATGGCATGACGACGGTCGATGTCGTGCAGGGTATATTGGATGGGGAGGTCACAGGTTTCCTGAGCCTTGGTGGCAACTTTGCGCGTGCTATCCCAGAACAGGGCTTGGCGGATCCGGCATGGGCCGGGCTGGGGCTGAACGTCCAGATCGCAACGAAGTTGAACCATTCGCATGTCCTTGTCGGCGATGGCGCGTGGTTGTTGCCCTGCCTTGTTCGTGGTGAGGTCGACAAACAAGCCGGCGGGCCACAAGCCGTGACGATGGAAGACAGCCTTAGCCACATTCATGGCTCAATCGGACGCAGGCCGCCGGCATCAGATGCATTGCTATCGGAAATTGCGATAATCGCCGGAATTGCAAAGGCTACCGTTGCGCCGAACCCAAAGGTGAAATGGGACGAATGGCAGGCCGATTACGGATTGATACGGGATCTGATTGCCGAAACCTATTCCGAGCAATTCTACGATTTCAATGATCGTATGTTCCAGCCAGGCGGTTTCTACCGTGGAAATTCAGCAAGAGAGCGAAACTGGAAGACGGAAACCGGCAAGGCTGAGTTTACCACACCCCCATCGGCAAGTGCCTTGGGCGAAATGGCTGGGAATGGTGTTTATACCCTGATTACAATGCGCTCCAACGATCAGTTCAACACAACTGTTTACGGTTATCGCGACCGTTTGCGTGGATTGAATACAGATCGCATGATCCTGCTGATGTCGCACAAGGATATTGAAGCGGAGGGTTTGACTGAAGGTCAGCGTGTAACGCTGGTTTCAACCTATGCCGATGGTGCATCGCGCAAATTGGGCGGGTTGAAGCTGACGGCATATGATCTGCCGTCCGGGTGCGTTGGCGCATATTATCCCGAAGCCAATGTTCTCGTTCCGCTTGGGCTATGCGACGAAGCGTCAAAAACACCGGCGTATAAAGGTGCGCCGGTACGTATTGAAGCAGATATGGCTGCTGCATAACGCGAAAACGGCTTATGGGGCCGAAATCTTCGGCGTGGACCTTTTGGCTATGGTCAATTAACACGGCCACCGATGACAGGAAGGTTCGGCCCCGTGAGCAGCGATAAACCGGAATTGGAACGCGTATCCAAATTATCAGTCGCGCCGATGATCGATTGGACAGATAGGCATTGCCGTGTCTTTCATCGGCAGCTGACACGACGTACGCGCCTGTTCACCGAAATGGTTGTTGATAAGGCAATCATTCATGGGCCTCGTGAACGGCTTTTGTCTTTCGATCCGGTGGAGCATCCTGTTGCCCTGCAGCTTGGCGGATCGGATCCCGAAACGTTGGCGCAAGCTACCGCATTCGCCAAACCTTTCGGCTATGACGAAATAAACCTGAATGTCGGATGCCCCTCTGATCGGGTTCAATCCGGCCTGTTCGGCGCTGTTCTGATGAAAGACCCTATGCGCGTGGCCGATTGCCTGCGCGCGATGACCGAAGCATCTGATGTGCCTGTCAGCGTAAAATGCCGGATTGGCGTTGACGATCAGGATCCAGAGGTCGTTCTGCCGGATTTTCTACGCCATGTTTCGGATGCCGGTATCACGCAGGTGACCATTCATGCCCGCAAAGCATGGTTGCAGGGATTGTCGCCCAAGGAAAATCGCGAAATCCCACCACTGGATTATGATATTGTTTTCAGGATGAAACAGGAATTCCCGCATCTTTCCATTGCGTTGAATGGGGGAGTAAAGACACTGGACGAAGCAAAAGCGCTGATCGATCGCGGTTTGGATGGTGTGATGATCGGTCGGGCCGCATATCAGGATCCGTCTATCCTGTCAGGGGCCGATGCCCTGTGGGGGGATGATCTTGCACCTGATACGGACGAGGTTCTTGCGTCAATGCGCCCTTACATTTCCAAACATTTGGCGCAAGGCGGGCGATTGAATCAAATTACGCGCCATATGCTTGGGTTGTTCAACGGACAGCCGGGTGCACGCCAATGGCGCAGGATATTGTCTGAAAATGCAACGCGGCCCGGCGCAGGCCTGGATATTCTGGATGAGGCCCAGGCCGCCGTGACCTCTGCCGCGCAATCAATTCCGCAGGACGTGTAGACGATCCAAGGCGCCCTGCAGAATATAACCTGCGGCGACATGGTCAATCACTTCGGCCCTTCGGCGGCGTGAGGTATCTGCCTCCAGAAGGGCGCGTTCAGCCGCAACCGTCGACAAACGCTCATCCCAAAAGCCGATTGGAAGGGGGGTCAGACGCGACAGGTTTCGGGCAAATGCGCGGGTTTTTTGTACCCGGGGGCCTTCGCTTCCATCCATGTTCAATGGCAAACCCAATATCAATCCGACAATGGATCGCTGCTTGGTGATGGCCAGCAGCTCTTCGGCGTCCACTGTGAATTTGGTACGACGGATCGTCAGAAGGGGCGATGCAATTTGCCGAAATGTGTCGGATACAGCAATCCCGATCGTTTTATCCCCGAAATCAAGGCCCGCGATTGCACCCATGGGGGGGAGGGATGCGGCAAAATCGTCAATCATTTTCGGCCTCTCTGATGGCTTCTTGTAGTTGTTCGTTATCGGGGTAGGCCACACTTGCCTTGTCGTATGCAAGGCGTGCATCCGAAGGACGGTCCAGTACACCATAAGAATGGATCAAGCGCGCCCACTCCTTTGCGCTTCCACCCGTATCATTCAGGCGCGCGGCGAGGCTCGCCACCATGCCCTCAATGGCTTCGGCCTGGCCATTGTTAGCCACAGCATCGTTTGCTGGCGGCGTCCAACGCTGACCTGCATGTGCTGCGATGGCGGGTAGGGCGGCCAATACGGATGCCCTCCATGGCGCATCACTTGATGCCACGTCCAGCGCATGGGTCCAGTCGCGAAATGCAAGGTCGTCACGGCCGCCCTGTGCCATTGCCAATCCGTGCAGATAGAGTGCTGTGGAATTGTCAGGATTGCGGCCAAGCGATTGTTTCAAAACATCTTCTGCTTCGGGAGAGATATATCCGCCTGCGGCCCGCGCCAACAGTTCAGCCAATGTACTATAGCTTGCGGCATCTGGCTCTGATTGCAGTCGGATAACATCCCGCTGTGCCTTGGCTGCTTCGGAAAAATGGCCAAGGGCCGCCTCATTTCGTGCCAAAAGCCGCTGTCCTTGCAGATCATCGGGGGAGTTTCGAACCGCAATGCGCAACTGATCGACAAGGGCCATCAACTGAGGATCAACATCTGGCGGGGAAGGGCGCGGGGCCTGGCTTTCCGCTTGGGCCTGAGTAGGGCGGTCGGCCCGCGACTGCTCTATCTGGGCAATCCGGTCGGTCAACGCCTCATCCGGATATCCCGGAACGCCGATACGAAGATATAGCGAAAACGCTCCGACAAGCCCAAGCACGGCAAGGGTTATGCCGATAAGAACGCCGCTTTTGCTGGAAACCGTTCCAACAGGCCGTACCTTGTCGGCATCAAGCAATCGACGGGAGATCTCGATCCGAATCCGCTCACCTTCGTCAACCGGGATCTTGCCAAGCGAGATATCCCGTTCAAGCTCGCTAAGCTGCTGGTGATAAACATCGATCGATGAAACATCGGATCTGGGTTGCGACATCAATGCCCGGATCAATGTCATGGTCACTACAAGGCCGATCAGACCTGCAATACTCCAGAACAGCCACATTGTCATGCCGCACCTCGATATTCGTTCACATAGTGCCGCTTACAGCATTACGAATTGTCATGATGTTTTCCCCATAAGCTTCTGGCTTATCGAAAGATCCACCTTTGAATACGGCCGACCCGGCGACCAGAACATCAGCTCCGGCTGCTGTTACCAAGGGTGCCGTGACGGGCGTAACGCCGCCATCGATCTCGATATGGATCGGACGATCACCAATCATCTTTCTCAGGTCGGAAACTTTTTGGACTTGCGACTGGATAAAGCTCTGTCCGCCAAAGCCCGGATTGACCGTCATCACGCAGACCAGATCAACCATGTCGAGCAGGTGGGATACTGCATCCAAACCCGTGCCGGGATTCAGGGCCAGACCGGCCTTGCAGCCGGCGTTACGAATGGCCTGTAGTGTGCGGTGGATATGCGGGCCGGCTTCGACATGGGCGGTGATGATATCGGCGCCAGCTTTGGCAAAGGCGTCAATATAAGGATCCACAGGCGCGATCATCAGGTGAACGTCCATGATGCCTTTGATATGTGGCCGCAGCGCGGCACAGGTCGCGGGGCCGAACGTGATGTTCGGCACGAAATGTCCGTCCATTACATCAACGTGGATCCAGTCAGCACCTTGTGCTTCCACAGCACGACATTCCGCACCAAAGGCGGAAAAGTCAGCTGCAAGAATGGAAGGCGCAATCTTTAATGAACGATCAAAACTCATGAAAAAATCTTCCCGCTATAGTCGGATATGATCCGATATGTCACATAATACAGATTACAGGATTTATATATCGGCATTACACGGCTTGCCCTGCAGCCCAGCCGGATGACCAGGCCCATTGAAAGTTATACCCGCCAAGCCAACCGGTTACGTCTACAACTTCACCTATGAAATATAGACCTGCGACATTGCGTGCTTCCAGCGTACGGGCGTCGAGATCATCGGTGTCGACGCCACCAAGCGTCACTTCTGCGGTGCGGTAGCCTTCGGTTCCCACGGGCTTCAGCGCCAGATCATGCACAAGTGTCGTAACATCGGCCAAGGCAGCGTTTGAAAGCGCCCCGATAGAGCTGGTAATCCCTAATCTTGCGTCAATATATCGTGCCAGCTTTTCCGGCAAATAGCGTGCCAAGGCCGTTCTTATGGCGATGCGCGGCTCTGACTGGCGCAAGGCGCGCAATGCAGCCTCCATGCCGCCAGCGGGCAGCAGATCAAGGCGCAGCACCTCTCCCTCACGCCAGTAGCTGCTGGCCTGCAGAATTGCTGGCCCGGATAGCCCGCGGTGTGTGAACAGCACAGGTTCCTGAAAGGTTGCGCCTGTCCGAACTTTTGCCTCCACAGCCACACCCGCCAAGGGGCGCAGATGTTCCAGCTCCTGTTCGGCAAAGGTCAGCGGCACAAGGCCTGGCCGAGTTTCGACGATCCGCAACCCGAACTGTTCCGCTATCTGGTATCCGAAGCCGGTGGCACCCATTTTGGGAATGGATTTTCCGCCCGTTGCCACCACGACTTTTTCTGCACGCACCAAACCGCGTGAGGTTTCAACCTCGAACCCTGCCCGGACATGCCGTATCTGCGTGTTCAGCCACAGCTGGGCGCCAGCTTCGTGCATTTCACGTGTCAGCATATTCACGATCTGGATTGCGGAGCCGTCGCAGAACAATTGCCCCAGCGTCTTTTCATGCCAGGAGATTCCCGCCTGATCCATCCGTTCGATGAAATCCCATTGCGTATAGCGCTTCAGGGCAGACAGGGCGAACCGAGGATTTCGCGAAATGAACCGTTCGGCCGTGATTCCAAGATTCGTGAAATTGCAACGCCCGCCCCCGGAGATACGGATCTTCTCACCCGGGGACTTGGCCTGATCGATAACCAGAACACTCCGGCCCCTGCGCGCAGCTTCGATGGCGCAGAACATGCCCGCAGCGCCCGCACCAAGAATGACGACATCCACTTTTTCCATGTCTTGGTCCTATATCTGCCGGACACTTTGGACAACGCGTGTTTTTTTTGCATTTTATCTCTTGCGGCCACCGAACAACCTGATTAGAAGCCGCTTCACAGAGTTGGGGCGTCGCCAAGTGGTAAGGCAGCGGTTTTTGGTACCGCCATTCGCAGGTTCGAATCCTGCCGCCCCAGCCAGTATTACCTAGATAATACTGACAAAAATATTTCCCAAATCAGTTATATGCGCCTCTTGTATCCGCTGTGGCTGCATGATCGAAAATGGCCGAACCCTTCGGCTCGGCCATGTGTTTCCATCCAGGCGGTGGTAGTGGCTTGAAAGGCTTCAGCGCCCCTCCAGAACCTCCAGCACCTTGTCACCGGGCACATCACCGGCAACGAAGGCATCGCCGATTCCGCGTGTCAGTATGAACCGCAGCTGGCCGTCGACCACCTTCTTGTCCTGTCCCATCAAGGACAGAAGTTCGTCCGCGTCGGGCAGATCGCCGTCGATGTCAGCCAATTTTGCCTTCATGCCCATAGCGTCCAGATGCGCGGCAAATCGCGACGGCGCTTCCTGAGGGCCGTAACCGAGCTTCCGGCTCAGCTCCAATGCCATCAGGCAGCCGATTGCGACCCCCTCCCCGTGCAGCAGCCTGTTGGAATAGCCTGTGGCCTTTTCCAGAGCATGGCAAAAGGTGTGCCCGAGGTTTAGCAGCGCACGATCCCCCTCTTCGGTTTCATCACGCGCAACGATCTCGGCCTTCATTTCCACGGAGCGACGCACGGCGTAGGTACGGCTGTCAGCATTACCGGCAAGTATCTCCGGCCCATGGGCCTCCAGCCATTCGAAGAATGCGGCATCTCCCAGCAGCCCGTATTTTACGACCTCACCATAGCCTGCCCGCAGTTCCCGCAGCGAAAGGCTTTGAAGCGCATCGATATCGGCCAGAACCAGGCTTGGTTGATGGAAGGCCCCCACTAGGTTCTTGCCTTGGGTGGTATTGATACCTGTTTTGCCGCCGACCGAACTGTCAACCATCGCCAACAAGGAGGTCGGGATTTGTACGAATCGCACACCACGACGCAAAACAGACGCGGCAAAACCCACCAGATCGCCGATCACGCCGCCGCCAAGGGCGATGACGACATCGCGCCGCTCTACCTTCCGGTCCAGCAGCCATTCGACGGTACGGGTGAATTCGGGCCAGCTCTTGGTTGATTCACCATGGGGCAGGATCAGCGTTTCATGGGCAATGCCCTGAGCCTCCAACCCGGCCTGCAATCGGGGAAGCTGGTTTCGGGCAACATTGTCGTCCGTAACGATCACTACACGCTGGCGCCGCAGCAGCGGCGCGATATGCACGCCTGCCGTGTCGATCAGGCCACTGCCGATCCTCACCTCATAGCTGCGGGAACCAAGAGCTACGGGGATGATATGCATTCAACTCTCCAAAACGTCGGGGCGCGTCTGCAGTGCCTCACGCACGCGGCGCGCCATCATATCGATTGACATGTCGGGCGCGGACGCCACGACAAGCGAAGCCTCGCTATAGGCCCCTTCCCGCGATGCCAGCAGATCAGCCAGCGTCTGACGCGGGTTTTCCGTCCGAAGCAAGGGGCGCGTATTCTTGTGGCGCACCCTTTGCCACAACAGTTCCAGATCTGCCTGCAGCCATACGGACACGCCGTTTTCGGCGATCAGCGCGCGGTTGGTTTCCGATAGAAAGGCACCGCCGCCTGTTGACAGGACCACCGGTGAACCACGCAGCAGACGCGCCAGAACCTGGCTTTCCTTGGCGCGAAAGAATTCCTCGCCGTGCCGGGCAAATATATCGGCAATGGTCGTATTGGCCGCGCGCACAATTTCGTCATCGGTATCAACGAACGGTACTCGTAACTGCCGTGCAAGTTGCGTTCCAACGGCAGTTTTCCCTGCCCCCATCATGCCCACAAGCACGACCGTCTTTTTCAGTCGGCCCACGTCCCAGTGCCTCCCCTGCAACTGTTTTGATGCCGCATCGCTGGCCGAGTGCGGCAATATAGGGTAATGGCGTGATCCTAAGGCAAATGCCATATATAATCGCAATTTCGCCATAATGGCGCATGACGGCTGAGGGACAGGCAATGGGGTTCATTCTTAAATTGGTGCTGGTTCTTGTAATTCTGGCTTTTGCCGCGCTGGTTGCCTTTGCCTATGTGGGCGATCTTCGCGCGCCGCAGGCCGAAGTGACGCAGCCGGTGACGCTGGATGCGCAATAGCGCCAGCTTGGCCCTTGTTCTATTTCTGGTTCCGGCGCGGCTGTTCGCCGAATCGCCGCTGTCGGCCATTGACTGGCTGACGCAAAGCCCGCCCACCCCGTCACAGGCTGAACAGCCGCAGCCGGGGCTCAGTGCCATGCCCGGCAATGTGGCGACCGCACCGCTTGATACGGCGGATGTGGATGCGGCGGGCCTGTTGACCCCGCGACAGACGGGCTTGCCACAGAACCTGTGGGGCCCGGGCCGGGCCGATGACATTGCGGAACGCGTCGCCACGGCCCCTGCAAATTCCCTGCCCGCAGTACATGAATTGACGATGTCGCTGCTTCTGGCAGAAGCCTGGCCGCCCGGAGATCAGGGACGGCCCGGTACGCTATTTTTTGCCCGCGTCGACAAACTGGTCCAGCTGGGCGCCCTGGATCAGGCTCAAGCCCTGCTTGACGTGTCCGGCGCACGCGGGGCCGAGGCCTTCCGCAGGCGCTTTGACATTGCTCTGCTGCAAGGCACCGAAACGCGGGCCTGCGGTGTTCTGAATGCCGCACCACAATTGGCGCCGGGATATCCGGCCCGCATTTATTGTCTCGCCCGCTCCGGGGATTGGCAGGCCGCCGCGACAATACTCCATTCGGCGCGGACGCTTGGGATCATTGATTCCAGCGAATCCGATCTGATTGCGCGCTTTCTGGACCCCGACCTTTTTGAGGGGGAGCCATCTCTGTCCCCGCCACAGCGTCCGACGCCGATAGACTGGCGGATGTTCGAGGCAATCGGAGAACCGTTGCCCACATTCACCCTGCCGATCGCATTCGCCCATGCCGAACTGCGCGATACCGCCGGATGGAAAGCGCAAATAGAAGCGGCAGAGCGTTTGGCCCATGCCGGCGTTCTGGATCCGAACCAGCTGCTTGATTTCTACACCCGCCAGTCACCGGCAGCATCGGGCGGATTATGGGATCGTGTGGCGGCCATACAGGCACTAGATTCCGCAATTGCGGCCAAGGATACGCGCCTAGTGGCACAGGCCTTGCCCATTGCCTTCAGCCAGATGCAGCGCGCCGAGCTGGAAGTGACACTTGCACGCATCTATGCCGAGGCGCTGGTCGATCTGCCGTTGACAGGAGAAGCGGCCTCGTTTGCGTTCAGGCTCGGGTTGATCGCGGATCTTGATCCGTCCGCTCTGCAACACATTCAGCCTCGCGATGCCGAAGAGCGTTTCCTGTGGGCCTTGTTTCAGGGAAACCCGGGCAGCGTACCATCAATTGACGGTCTGTCGCGCGCGATAACCGCAGCAACCACCGGCAAGGGCCTATCGGACGAGGCGGCCGACCTTTTGGCGCGTCATCGCCAAGGCGAGGCCATTCTCTATGCAGTGGACCGGATCTCTCGTGGCATACAGGGGGATCTGCGTGGTGTTACCGAAGGCTTGGCGACCTTGCATGCCTTGGGGATGGAGCCTGCGGTGCGGAAGATCGCGCTGCAGATGATGATTCTCGATCGGCGGGGCTGAAAAATGGACGAACGCTGGATCTCGGTTTTTCTGGATGCGCAGGCTGCCGAGGCAGGTGCTGCCCGCAATACCCTGCTGGCCTATGGCCGGGACTTGCGGGATTTCGCGGGGTGGCTCGCCCGCCGCAACAGCGATTTCGCCTGCGCCACACGGGAGATGATAGAGGATTACCTGATTTTCTGCGATGCACAGGGGCTGTCCGTGTCTACCCGCGCCCGCCGTCTTGTCGCGATACGGCAACTTTACCGTTTTGCCCATGAGGACGGATTAAGGGCGGATGACCCCTCACTTCGCCTCAAGGGGCCGGGCCAGTCCAAACGCTTGCCTGGAACCCTATCGCTTGACGAGGTGGAGCGCCTTCTGGAGGTCGCCCGCGATACGGGCCGAAGCGATGCCGTACAGATGCGGAACCGCTGCTTGATGGAGCTGCTCTATGCCACGGGTATGCGGGTATCGGAACTTGTGGAACTGACGCTGACCGCTGCAAAGGGTAATCCGGAAATGCTGCTGGTGCGTGGCAAAGGCGGGAAAGAACGCCTTGTCCCCCTTTCACCCCCGGCAAAAGAGGCTTTGACAGTCTGGGTTGCAGAGCGCGAGGCCGAGGACGCACGCTTGCTCAGGGACGGGAACAGCCCATCACGGTTTCTGTTTCCGGGTGGCGGTGTCACCGGCCACCTCACGCGTGAGCATTTCTTTCGTATGGTTCAGAAGATGGCGGTGGCGGCCGGCATATCACCCAGTCGTGTGACGCCGCACAAGTTGCGACACGCCTTTGCCACGCATCTGTTGGCAGGCGGCGCGGATCTGCGCAGTATTCAGACCATGCTTGGCCACGCTGATATCGGCACGGTGGAAATATATACGCATGTGGTGGATCAGCAAATGCGCGATCTTGTCCTGAACCACCATCCCTTGGCAAAACCCGAGGATGATCTGTGATTTGTGATAAGAGTTGACGTCTGCGCAGCAATTGAGTAATTTTCAAGCAATAAGTCGGCCAGTCCGACAGGGAGATAATAAATAGAGAAAGGGATCAGCTGGTGCTGGTCCCTTTTTCTATCTTGGGGCCGGACGTATGGTGCAGGTGAAAGATTAACCCTGACAGGGGTCATCTTGCGTGATAAACACGCCGCGAAACCAGTCCGAGGACCGATACTAATGTCCAAACCGCTTTCCCACCTTATGGCGCTGACCTTGGCAGTTGGCCTTGCCCAAGGCGCCAGCGCACAAACGACCCCTGCCCCGGAATCACCCGTGGCACCTGCGGCCCCCGCAGCGCCGACGGCGGATGGAGACGCAGCCACTGCCCAAGGATTGAGCATGGGCCAAGCGCCCGCCGAAGATCCGATGCGCATCGTTGCGAAATTCGAAAAATGGGAACAGCGCTGCATTTCGGACGGAAGCGGTAAGGAACGCTGCCAGCTGTACCAATTGCTGCAGGATAATCAGAACAACAGCGTAGCTGAATTCAGCCTGTTCAACCTGCCTGCCGGCAGCCAGGCCGCAGCGGGCGCGACCATCATCGTACCGTTGGAAACGCTGCTGACAGCAAACCTGACAATGAAGATCGATAGCGCGCCGCCGAAGGTCTATCCCTTCACCTGGTGCAGCGAAATCGGTTGCGTAGCCCGCATCGGCTTTACCCAGGCTGAAGTGGACAGCCTGAAGCGTGGCTCCAAGGTATTGCTGACTATCGTTCCGGTGGTTGCACCCGACCAGAAGGTGGAACTTGACGTGTCGCTGACAGGCTTTACCGCCGGGTACGAAGCGGTAATCGCGGCCAACGCCCAATAAAGGCAAAGCCCCGGAAAATCCGGGGCTTTGTTCATTTCGGGGTATCTGTATCCAGAACCTTGCGCTTCAGTTCCTGCACTGTCGCTGCGGTTCTGGGCAACCGGCGCAGCGCCTTCTGCATCTCGACATGGTTCTCCATTTTTACGGCAGGATACCCGAGCAGGACCCGCCCCGCAGGGGCATTCGACAGGATCTTGGTGCCGCCCCCGGCAATGACATCGTCGCCGATAAAGATGTTGTCGGAAACACCGACCTGGCCGGCAAGTACGACACGGTTCCCAACCTGAACCGAGCCGGCAATGCCAACCATACCGCATAGCAGACAATCCTCACCCACGTTTACGTTGTGGCCGATGTGAACAAGATTGTCGATTTTGGTTCCATTGCCGACAGTCGTATCCCGCACGGTTCCGCGGTCGATACAGCTGTTGCAGCCGATTTCCACATCGTCACCGATCCTGACCGATCCCAGAGAATGGATGCGAACCCATTTCTGTTTGCGAATCTCTTCACGCGTTCCAAGCGTGTGGCGGATTTCTTCAATACCCGAGGTTTCCGGCGTCACGAATGACAGTCCGTCACCGCCGATTGCTGCCCCCGGCTGCGCGATGAACCGGTCCCCGATATGCACACGCGCTCCGATCTTTACCCCGTTCATGATCAGCGCATCTTCACCGATCACAACGCCTTCGGCGATGGAGGTATGCGAGGCAATACGCGCCCGTGGACCGATCCTGGCACCCGCACCAACGGTTACGAATGGTCCTATTGCGGCC
Source organism: Falsirhodobacter sp. alg1 (assembly GCF_000739715.2). Taxonomy (GTDB): domain Bacteria; phylum Pseudomonadota; class Alphaproteobacteria; order Rhodobacterales; family Rhodobacteraceae; genus Falsirhodobacter. Next base: position 149,027 of record NZ_BBJC02000002.1, read on the forward strand.
CCCTCACCAATTTCGGCTGTGGGATCGATAACTGTCATGGGGTGGATGCCCGGCGCGATATCCGGCCCTACGTCCATCATACGCGACAGACCCGCCATGGCCAGCCGGCCACGCGGTGCAAAGATCGCAGCTTTCAGGCCCAATGCCTGCCAATCAGCCCCCTGCCATACAACCGCTGCCTCCGCCTGCCCTGCAGCCAGCCCTTCAGCGTATTTCGGGCTCATGGCCAAGGCGAGTTGTCCTTGGCTTGCGCCACCCGGTTCCGAAATCGAAGAAACGATCAGATCGAGATCCCCTGCCGCTTCGGCATCAAGGGCATTTGCGATGTCGCGGATAGTATGTTGTGGCATCAAGGACTCCTTCAGTCCTTATTTACCTAGCTATCTTGAGGCGTTGAATCCAGTGCTCCGGATACGCGATCGCTCCATGCATTTTTGCAACAGTATGTTGCTTTGTCGTCCAATTTGCAGAACGCAGGCAACTTTCCGCCGAAAGCGAGTGTTGTGCCGGAACCTCGCGGAGGTTTTGCTTGGCTAAAGGCCACCTGCGCGAGATACATTAATGAACCAGACACGAAGCTGCAGCGATAATGCGGCCGTGGCAAATAAAATGGGACAGGCAGAACGATGGCAGGACAAGCGTTTTCAGGCATGACGCGGCGTGGGCTTTTGGGTGCTTTTGCAGCGACGATGGTTACCGCGGCCCCGACAACCTCACATGCATTCGGATTTCTACGCGGCGCAGGTGATATCCGCCGAATCAACATGTACAACGGTCGGACGGGCGAAACCCTCGATACGATCTATTGGATTGACGGAAATTACATTCCCGAAGCCCTGACCGACGTGAATCGCTTTGTTCGTGATTGGCGCACCGGCCAGATCATCAACTTCGATCCTCGTACCCTGGATATTCTGGCAGCCTCGCATGCCCTGCTTGATGTCAGCGAACCCTATATGCTGCTGTCGGGCTACCGCTCCCCACAGACAAACGCAATGTTGGCCTCGCAGACCGAGGGTGTTGCCCGCAATTCCTTGCACATGCGCGGTCAGGCCGCCGATGTCCGCCTGAAATCCCGCTCCGTCAACCAGATGGCCCGCGCAGCCGAAGCCTGCTCCTCGGGTGGTGTCGGCCGTTACAGCCGATCCAACTTCGTTCACATGGATTGTGGTGCCGTGCGGCACTGGGGCGCCTAAGGCGCCCTAGCCGAAATCTGCGCGTTTGCCGCGGAAGCCCATCGCAACGACGAATTTTTCCGAAGAGTCCGAACGTGAAGCCGGCGGTTTCACGTTGGCAACCTTGGTGAAGTTCTTCTTCAGAATGCTTTGAAGCTCGTTTTCGGCACCACCGGCCAGAACCTTGGCAACAAAGGTTCCCCCTTCTTCCAGCACATCAAAAGCAAACTGCGCCGCAGCCTCGCACAGCATGATGATGCGCAGGTGGTCGGTATTCTTATGCCCGGATGATGCTGCGGCCATATCGCTCATCACGACGTCAGCCGGACCGCCAAGCCAACCTTTCACCAGTTCGTCCGCGTCATCCGCCAGAAAGTCCAGCTGGTGAACCTCTGCGCCCGAGATGGCATCGACTTCTTGCAGGTCAACGCCGAGTACCGTGCCGACCTTCTTGTCGGTACGCTGCCCAAGGGCATTCACCCGCTCAACCGCGACCTGACACCATCCACCTGGAGCGCAGCCGAGATCGACCACCCGACAACCCGGCTTCAGGAAACCGAACTTGTCATCCAGCTCCCGGATCTTGAAGGCGGCGCGCCCACGATAGCCTTCCCGCTTGGCCCGCTGAACGTAGGGATCGTTCAATTGCCGCTCCAACCACAATGTGGAGGACAGCTTGCGCCCCTTGGCCGTTTTAACACGTACGCGCAGGTCACGCTGTCCGCGACCCGAAGTATTTTTTTCCGTCATCTGAGCGGTCCGTCTTCCAGAACGCCATCCGCGTTCATTTGTTGATAAAGTAGCCCCTCACGCAGGCCACGATCAGCTACCGAAAGCCGATCTGTCGGCCATACACGCATCAGCGCCTGCAGGATTGCGGCCCCCGACATGATCAGGCTGTGACGATCCCGTCCGATCTGCGGATCGATACGGCGCCCTTCGGGGCCCAAGGCAAGATAGTTGCGAATGACGGTATCAATCTGCGACGAGGTCATCCGTAGCCCATCCACCTTGGTTCGATCATAGCGCCGAAGACCAAGAAAAGATGCAGCAACTGTGGTGATCGTGCCCGAGGTCCCTATGATCTGGAAACCTTCACGTGTGTTATCCGCATTATAGGGCGAAAACGTTGCAAGGTTCTCCTCAAAAAACCAGCTCATGAGCGCAAAGCGGGCAGCGTCATTCTCGACGTCGATGAACTGATCCTTGAGCGTTGCCACACCAAGGGGAACGGAGATCCAGTCCACAACACGTGCGGCACCCAGTTCGGACCGGAATCCGGCGTGCAAGGCCATGATGGCCCTTGCACGCTGCGATGGCTCGACATCAGACAGGTCGATCCAGACAAGCTCGGTGGAGCCGCCGCCAATGTCGATAACCAGAAGCTGTTCGGTCTTGGGGCTTACCAGTGGCGCGCAGGAAATAACGGCAAGGCGTGCTTCTTCCTCCGGCTTGATAATTTCAAGCTGCAACCCGGTTTCGCGACGAACAGTGCGGATAAAATCACGTGCATTACGGGCGCGGCGGCATGCCTCGGTCGCAACCAGCCGCATGTGACGGACGTGGTGCTTCTCAATCTTTTTCTGGCAGATCCGCAGGGCCTGTATCGTACGTGAGATCGACGCACGCGAAAGCCGTCCGGATGCTTCCAGACCTAGACCAAGCTGCACGGTCTTGGAAAAGCTATCCACGACCTGAAAATGACTGCCCTTTGGTTCGGCAATCAACATGCGACAACTATTAGTACCTAAATCCAGCGCCGCATAAAGCGTTGGATCAGGAAGGGTGACAGACGGTTCTACCCGTATCAGATCGGGGATCGCGTCCACACCCTTGGGACGCTCGGGCGCCATAATTCGCCCTCCATTCGGTTACCCCCAGAATAAGGTGGCGGTGGAATAAGCGCAAGGGTAGCGGAACCGTCCGGACATACCCACGTTACACTAAAGAACGCGGGAGGTGGTTATGCGGAAAGCGATTGCTCTTGTCTGTGCCATGATGGCTGCAACACCGGTTGCTGCTGCGAATGTCTATGAATTTGCCGCAGGTACGCCCCAGCTTTCACAGTTTGCATCCGCCATGCGATCAACCGGAATTGATAAGGCATTGGCAAATCCTGGACCCTATACGATCTTTGCGCCTACTGACGCCGCCTTTGCCAAAATGCCCCGCTCTGCCCTGTCGTCGAATGGCCGTGAAGAGCTGGTCCAGATCTTGACGTGCCACATGGCTCCGACTGCTTTGGTCGAGAACGTACTTGCGACGGGCAAACCGGTAGCAATCCGGACCGTTGGTGGATGTAATCTTGTCCTGTATCGTAGCGGATCACAATTGGTGGTCAGAGATGATACAGGCCGTGATCATCGCGTCGAGGCGGCCAATCTCAGTCAATCCAACGGTACTGTGAACATCGTCGATTCATTGATACTTCCGGCATCGTGACTGCTTGACGATGCTCTGCTTGCCGAATATTGGAGTGGCAATGCGGGTGTAGCTCAATGGTAGAGCAGAAGCTTCCCAAGCTTACGACGAGGGTTCGATTCCCTTCACCCGCTCCATTTTTCTCATCCTAGACATCCGAAATGCATGCGCTGTCGCGCGTATCGCATTTCGTGCCCTGCTTGAAACAGGCAGCGGAAATTTTATCATGCTTTGCAATGCCAACGTTATTAGAAGTGGTATTTCATTATTCCGTCGCTTTTTTATTTTCAAAAAACTTTATAAGCGATGTTTTTCCTATTTTATTATTACGCAAGCAAAATGCTGCCGGTATCTGCCATGGCAATTGTGAATACTGTTGCAAGGAACTTTGAAATACCCAAAACCGTTATTCTGTTTGTTGATGTAATACAGCCGTTACGCATTACATGAACAGCTCAAGAATTATGGAAGCCAAACATGAGATCGACCATCATCCGCCCTGTCGTTCTGGCAATCGCAGCATTGGCCATAACGTCGCCGTCCCTACAGGCGCAGCAGCATGACAACCGCCAGCAAGGATGCTCGGAGCAACATGATCGCAACTGCAACCCGCGTGGAAATGACCGGGATGACGGACGCGCCGATCAGCGGCATGATTCCCATCAGCGCGATCATCGGGATGCAAATAATCGGCGTCACGATAACGGCAAGCACAATGGCCCCAAGGTAGGCGACAATGGTCAACGTGGCCGTCCCTACCATCCGAACGACCATAAACGGTTCCCCGAGCCGCCTCATGGCAAGGAATACCGGATTATCGACGACAATGTCGTCTTGGTTGATAAAGATACCTTGAAAATCGTAGCAGTGCTTGGGTTGCTAGCGGCCCTGACGAATTGACCGGCGCGTAAACTCAAGCTAGGCAGATGGACTGCATCGCTGTAAAAATTACAAATGCCCGCTGTTTTAAACAACTAGCGGGCATTAAATTAAAGTGTATCTATATTCAATATTAACGGAAAAAACCTAACCCTTAATATCTCGTCCATCTGGTAAATCATCAACGACGCGGCTATGCCCTTTATCGCGAATAGTTGCATGCGTTTCAGGACGACCAGCTACCTTATCGGCATCGCTGTTTGTGTCGGCACGAGGCTCGTCAGCAAATTCGGTATTCGTTGATGCCGGATCATGTCTCTGCGCCCGCTGATCAATAACTTCACGAGTCATTGCTGTTCCTCCACCTCGGAATTCGGCTTTCCCTTGGTGCGTTCGGGATTCATCACATCAAATTCGCTTGGATCATGCGCTGACCCTTCGTGTTCAGCTTGCGAGTTTTCCAAGCGCTCCGGATCATCACGTTTGGTCTTTGCCGGTTTGGGTTCATTGGCCATTTTTGGTCCTCCTGATTCCCAAACTCCTACCAATCCCGGATGTTCCGATGCATTACCCAAGGGCAGCCGCAATATGGATCAGATCAGCCAATAGGACGCCCTAGCTGACCTTGCATTCGCAGCCGGTCGTCCATTTTCATGCGAACCGAATGACCGGCATCCGCCTTTTCTTGCTTAACGCAAATCTCATGAATCAAGCGACAGGCTCTTTCTTGGAGCTTTGAAACTGCTTCTGCTCAGAAACGCCGTGCAGGGATGATCACCGCATGTAGCTCAAATAAAAAAAGCCGCCCGAATACCGGACGGCTCAACCTCATAGATCTTTGCAGATCTTATGCGAGTGCGATCGACACAGCCGATTCACGACCGTTACGGTCTTTTTCGATGTCGAAGGTAACTGCTTGGCCATCGGCCAGACCACGGATACCAGCGCGCTCAAGAGCGGAGATGTGTACGAACACATCCTTGGAACCGCCTTCAGGCTGAATGAAGCCGAAGCCTTTAGTGTCGTTGAACCATTTCACGGTGCCCTTGGCCATCGTGTATATCCTTAATCAGTATTGACGCCCGCATTATGCGACGACCCGGCACAGAAGATAATCGATAGCTCGTGCCTAGAAGGATCAGAGTCGAAAATGACGATGCAAGAATGTTCTACAACACTGGAAAGAACTTAGCAACCATTGTGATCCGCGCAGCAGAAAAACCCGGCTTGCCCGGTTAACGCGAGATAAACATGGAAAAAACCGCTCGGAGGAGCGGCCTTAAATTTTTTAACACTCGAAAATAGTTTCGATGGTACCGGCTACTTGATTCGAACAAGTGACCCCCAGATCCACAATCTGGTGCTCTAACCTACTGAGCTAAGCCGGCACTGGGGGCCATTTACCCCCCTTGTTTGGCGATTGCAAGGGGTCATGCTATTGCATACCCAACTTTCCGGCAGTACGCCGGATTTACAAAGGAGTGTTGGTCATGGGCATCGATAAACAAAGCGAAATTGCGGCAAATATGCAGATCGGACCGACCGACATGGGCATGGTCCGAATCTATATCGAAGCAGAAGGGGTCGAACTGCCCCTGGATTTCGACCCGGAAGAAGCAGAAGAAATCGCGGAAGAGTTGATGGCAGCGGCGGAACGTGCACGCGCTGTCGAATCTGCTCCGGCACCGAAACCCAAAGGCAAGCCGAAGCGCTAGATTCGCCCTGCCCTCGCAAAATGCGGGTCACGCAGCGCCTGAAGCCTCAGCGCTGCGTGGCGGGCAAAGCATTGGGCCATTGCCTTGCGCCGTGCGGCAGATAGCCTGGTTTCCGGCGCGCTCCGGATGATTTCCGCATCATAGGCGTCAGCCAGAATCAGCCCCGTATCTTCCGGCAGCAGTTCCTGCGGAAAATCAGAATCAACTGCCCAGAAGAACCGGTCGCACCATTCCAGATAATTCTGCCATTTGTGATCCGTCAGAAAATCGGCAGGGCCTGATTTGCACTCGATAATCCAGACCTCTCCTTTCGGGCCAAGCGCCATGACATCCACGCGCAATCCGGGGCTTGGCACCAGTTCGTGCACGGATACGAAGTTATGGGTCAGGAGATGTCTTGAAACACCACGTGCCAGCTTCACCCCCGGCAATGCGTGCTCTAACGGATCGGGATCATGTTCTTCCATGAGGGCATTATGAACATAGCAGGAACATTTGCAATGACATCTCCGGCACAGCCTTCTGCATTGCATCCCCGCTTCGTTGACGCGGCGCTGTTCCCCTATACAATAGGGCAGGTAAAAAGGGGCGTCGCACCATGAAACTGGCTGATACGCCACTGACCGAGCTTCGGGCTTGTCCGCATTGCGATGCGCTGTACCGTCTGGTGCCGCTCCGCTCGCGAGAGCGGGGAACCTGCCCCCAATGCAACCACGTGCTGGTTTCCCCGCGATCCAATGCCTTCCGGCGGGTTATTGCCCTGTCGACCGCGGCCTTGGTGATGCTGGCGGTGGCGCTGTTCACGCCATTTCTTGACCTGAGCGCGGCGGGCCTCCATTCCGACGCCTCGATCTGGGATACGGCGATGACCTTTTCCAGCGGCTATCTGACGCCCTTGGCGGTGGCTGTGGTGGCGTTCATCATTATCATCCCGGCGTTGCGACTGTCGCTCATCCTGTACACGCTTGTTCCCTTGTCCCTCAATCTGCCTGCCGCAAGACATGCCGCCGGCGCATACCGTCTGTCCGAGATCCTGCACCCTTGGTCGATGGCCGAAATTTTCGTCATCGGCGTGGCGGTCGCCCTCGTCAAGATTGCCGGTATGGCCTCTGTGGCACCCGGCATCGCATTCTGGACGTTTGCCGCCCTGGTGATCGTAATCATCTGGCAGGAATCATTCCTGGATTCCGAACAGATCTGGAGTGCGATCGATTCCAGTGCCCCCCGTGTCGATGAAGGCGCCGCATGAAAGAGCCTATCCTGACAGCCCGCAAAGCCGGCCTTGTCGCCTGCACCAGATGTACGCGCGTCTATCCACCGGACGTGGACAAATGCAAACGATGCGGCGCGCCCCTTTCCTCGCGCAACCCCGATGCATTGCAGCGTGTCTGGGCGTGGTGGATCGCCGGGCTGATCGCCTATATTCCTGCCAACATATACCCCATGCTCAAAACCAGCAGTCTCGGCTCCGAGACCGCCTCCAGCATCATGGGCGGTGTGATAGAGCTTTGGGCCCATGGCGACCCGCCGATCGCGATCATCGTGTTTGTGGCGTCCATCGTCATTCCGGTCGGAAAGTTCCTGTCGATCGCCTTTCTGGCCTATTCGCTGAAGCGCCCCACCTCGATGGGCCGTCATGCCCGGCACCGCCTGTACCAGGTTGTTGAATTCATCGGCCGCTGGTCCATGATCGACGTCTTTGTGGTGGCGATTACGGCATCGCTGGTACAGTTCAACCTTGTAGCCAGCGTTAACCCCGGTATTGCTGCGATTTGTTTTGCCGCGTCCGTTGCATTCACCATGCAGGCCGCACTCGCTTTTGATCCTCGAACCATTTGGGATGACTGACCTGTGACCGACACCCCAGACTCCGGCCCGTCCGAAATGAACATCCGCCCCGCGCATAAACGCATCTGGAAACGCATCTCTCCGGTGTGGATCGTGCCTGTTCTGGCATTGATCGTGGCAGTGGTCGTGGCAATCAACAGCTATACCGAGCGTGGAACCCTGATCAAGATCAGCTTCCTGAACGCCAGCGGGATCGAGGCGGGCCAGACGGCCCTGCGCTACCGGGATGTGAACATCGGCACGGTCGAGGCGGTCAACTTCTCGCCCGACCTTGGCCGTGTTGTCGTTTCGGCCCGCGTCGCGGATGATATTGCAAAATACATAGATACCGAGGCGCAATTCTGGGTTGTTCGCCCCGAAGTTTCCGTCCGCGGCATCACGGGGCTGAGCACTGTCCTGTCCGGCGCCTATATCTCGGGTCAGTGGGATAACACCACCTCGGCCGAAAGGCGGGATTTCGAAGGGCTGGAAACTCCGCCGCTTGAAACACAACGCGGCACGACGGTCACGCTTCGCCTGAAGGATGGAAACCAGATCGCGGCAGGTGCGCCCATCATCCACAAAGGGATCGAGGTCGGCGCGGTCGGCTCCCCCCGCCTGACGGATGATGGCAGCGGAGTGCTGCTGGATGCGGTTATCGAAGCACCCTATGACAAGCTGCTGACCACAGATTCGCGTTTCTGGGATGCTTCGGGTTTCGACGTCACCCTGGGTGCCAGCGGCATCGATCTGGATGTGCGCTCTCTGGCGGCCCTGATCGAAGGTGGGATCAATTTCGACACCATCGTATCGGGTGGCGGCGCGGTCGAGGCTGGTCAGGAATTTCAGGTATTCCCCAATGAATCGCAGGCGCGCAGTTCCGTCTTCACATCGGATTCGCAGGTGGAGCTTTACCTCTCGATCCTCTTTGACGGATCCGTGTCCGGTCTGGCCGAAAACGCCGAGGTCCGCTATCACGGGTTGACCGTGGGTCGTGTCACCGATCTGGGGGCCGTGGCCGAAACGGATGCCGATGGCAGCCCGCATGTTCGCATGCTCGCGAACCTTGCCATCGATGTATCGCAGCTTGGCCTGCCGAACTCCACCACCGCAGATGAGGCGCAGGAATTCATTGCACGGCTGGTGGCCGAAGACAGCCTTCGCGCCCGCCTTGCCACGGCGTCACTGTTCACGGGCTCGCTCATGGTCGAACTGGTGGAACAGCCGGATACCCCGGCCACCACATTGGATACAGAGCATCATCCCTTTGCACTGTTGCCGGTCGGTAACGCCGATATCACCGAATTCCAGACGACGGCACAGGGTGTCATCAATCGCATCGGCGGCCTGCCGATCGAGGATCTGATGCAATCGGCCATCGGCGCGCTGAATAGCGTCCAGACCCTTGCCGGTGATCCGGAAACACGCCGCGTTCCTTCGGCAGCGGCAGATCTACTTTCCGAAGCACGCTCGCTGATCAGCGGTGAGAATGTCGCGAACATTCTGGTGAACTTGCGCCAGACTACCGACGGGCTGCGCCGGATGTCCGAACAGCTTGAGGGTGGTCAGGCCGTCAACAACCTGATTGCGGCCATTGATAAGGCCAATACCACGCTGGACGGTGTACAGAATGCCTCGTCCGATTTCCCCGAAATTGCCACCCAACTGCGCGAGCTTGCCGCAAAGGCCAACACCCTGCCGCTGGAACAGCTGGCAACCTCTGCCGACGGGCTGGTGCAAAGCGCAAACCGTCTGCTGGATAATCCCGATACGCAGCGCGTTCCGGGCGCAGTATCCGATGCCCTGTCCGAAGTGTCCCGCGTTCTGGCAGAAATCCGCGAAGGCGGTGCCATCACCAACGCCAATGATGCGATTGCTGCGGCCAAAGAAGCTGCGGATAACGTCAGCGAGGCGGTCCAGGGCCTGCCGGATCTGGCAAACCGCGCGGCGCAGCTGATCGAGGAGGCTGGAACCACCGTATCCGGTTATGGCAGCGATTCTCGCTTCAATGTGGAACTTGTCACCGCGCTACGTAACCTGCAGGTTGCGTCCGAGGCTGTCACATCGCTTGCGCGGACAATCCAGCGCAATCCTAATTCCATCCTTCTTGGCCGGTAAGGAAATATCCCATGCGCCCTCTTCCCCTTGTCCTGGTTTTGGCGGCACTGGCCGGTTGCGGCACCGCCCCGGGCTATGAACTGCAAACGGCACCCGCCACCGCCCGCCTGAACACGGCAGCACAATCGATCATGGTGCGTGAGGTATCCCTGCCCGATTATGCAGCCGACGACACTATGGCACGCCAGAACGCCAACGGCTCGGTAGAGTTGCTGAGCCGTGTGCGGTGGGCCGACCTGCAGCCCCGGGCCATCACACTGGCTCTGGCAAAACAACTGAACGGTTCGCTCAGTGCAACTGTTGCCCCGGAACCATGGCCGCTTTCCGGGCTGCCGGATGGTGAGGTTGATGTACGCATCGACCGTATTCTGGCGGGTGCCGATGGCATGTTCCATCTTGATGGGGTGTATTACGTGCGGGCCGAAGGCGTCTCGTTGGGTGCAACATCCCGCGACTTTGCCATCTCGGTGCCATTGTCCGGCACGGATGGCGCACAGATCGCTGCGGCACAGTCAACCGCCGTGTCCCAGCTGGCTGCACAGATCGCCCGCTCGGTCGCGCGCTGATACCTACGGAAGACAGACACCCCGATGGCAAATGACGTGAACAAGGCTATCGGGTTCATCCTGATCGGCGTCCTCTGTTTTACCCTGATGGATGCCACGGCAAAGGCTCTGGTCGAGAGCGGATACCCTACGATCCAGGTCGTATGGGTCCGCTACGCCGGACAATTCATCGTGGTACTGGCGCTGCTCGGTCGGGGAGCCTGGGCTGCCTGCCGGACAAACCACCCCAGGGTGCAGATCCTGCGATCCGTTTTCCAGTTCGGATCTACTGTGTTTTTCTTTGCGGCCCTCGGGTACATCGGGCTGTCGGAGGCCACGGCTGTGGCCGACACCAATCCCGTTCTGATCACCCTTGGCGCCGCCCTATTTCTGGGGGAAAGGCTGGGACCGCGGCGAATTCTCGGGATCACCATTACTCTGGCGGGGGCCCTCATCGTCGTGCGTCCCGGTACAGCCGTATTCACGCCAGCCGCACTTTTGCCTTTGGGATGCGCCATCAGTTATGCAGGTCATGCCCTTGCAACCCGCTGGATTGGCGAACGTGACAGCCGCGGCACCTCCATGATCTATTCCGCCCTATTGGGGGCAATCGTCACATCGGCCGTGCTGCCGTTTCATGCCGTGCCCGTGGCGCTTGGCGATATCTGGCTTTTTGTAGCACTTGCCCTTCTGGGGTCTGCCGCGCAGCTGGCGTTGCTCTATGCCTTCAGCCGGGGCGAAGCATCGATCATCGCCCCGTTCGGATATCTGGGCATTGTTCTTGCGACCATCTGGGGTGCTGCGTTCTTTGGGGAATTGCCGGATCGGTGGACGGTGATCGGTGCCCTTGTGATCGTATCAGGCGGACTTTATGTCTGGCATCGTGAAACTCGGACAGGTTGATGGCAAAGAAAAAACGAAGCGTTGTGCGTGACTGGCTGGAAAACGCAGCCCTGCGCACATTGATCGGGGGCCTGCTGGTGCTGCCTTATCGCTGGCGCGTGCCGCTGTGCGGATGGGTCATGTCGGCGGTCATTTCACCCATCGCGGGCTACAGGAAACGGATACGGGACAACCTTGCGCTCGTGATGCCTGAACTTCCCGCAGACGAGGTTGAACGTCTGGTGCGCCAGGTTCCGAACAATGTCGGCCGCAGCATCATCGAGGATTACTCTACGGATGAATTCATGGAGCGCGCAGGCCGTAGCCCGGTGGTCGGCGAAGGTCTGGCCGCCGTCGATCAGGCCCATATCGACAAGCGCCCTGTCATCTTTGTCGCCGCACATTTCGGCAACTATGAGGCGAGCCGCGCAGCAATGACTGCCCGGGGTTATACCGTGGGTGTCCTGTACCGCCCCATGAACAACCGCTATTTCAACAAGCACTATGTTTCGGCGATGGAGATGCTTGGAAAGCCCGCGTTCCCGCGTGGGCGGCAGGGCTTGGGCGATATGCTTCGTTTTCTGCGCAAAGGCGGCAAGATCGGCATGCTGATCGATCTGCATATCGGCGACGGGGAATCCCTGACATTTTTCGACCATCCTGCAATGACGGCGCTGTCTGCTGCCGAACTGGCCCTGAAATACAATGCCCTGCTGATTCCGACCTATTCCGTTCGCCAGCCGAATGGTCTGGATTTCGAAATCGTCATGGAAGCCCCTATTCCGCATACGGATGCCCGCGAGATGACGCAGGCGCTCAATGATTCATTGGAGGCATTGGTACGGCAGCATCTGGAACAATGGTTCTGGATACACCGCCGCTGGAAAAACCGTCGCTGGTTAAAGTCTTAATGCACTTGGGCCACGGCGGTTACCGCGCCTGGCCCTTCTTCCTGCAAAACCACGACGGTTTGTTCGTCGCCCGTGATCGGAGCCGTCATATCAAGTGGCGTTTTTCCGTCCCAGTTGCGCAATACAGACCATGACGTCACGATGTTATGATAGGAAATGGTCATCCCCGCGTTTTCACCGCGTTTGATCTCCGACATCAGGTGCGGGCGATAGCGGACGACGTTGACGACCACAGGCTCGGACAAGGGTTCGTTCGCCTCGGCCAGAATATGCAGGTTATCTGCGTCCCGGCTAAGGGTCAGGACAACCGGATGCCCCTGGGCCGCATGTTCGGATATCAGGGTTCGCACACGTTCGGGCAAGGCCCCTTCTACGCGATCCACGCCATTGATCACGAATTGCGGTGTATAAAGCATACGGCTTCCGACATCGCGGGCATATGATTTCTGGCGCGAAGTGAAACCGGCCTGGCCGAATTCATCCTTCCAGCCGATATAATCCCAATAGTCGACATGCAGGGCCAAGGCTATGACCCGCGGGTCCTGGACCAGTTCGGCCATTTGCGCATCCGCAGGCGGACAGGCCGAGCATCCTTGCGACGTGAAAAGCTCCACCAGTACCGGCGATACCGTTTCTGCCGACGCATTGCCGGCAATACCGATAGTCAGGCCAACCACGGCACCAATGAAACCTCGCATATTTCCCTCCAAGTTTAACGTTTTATTTAACGCGTAATTGGCCTCCATGCCAATCAACCAATTGCGAGAACCACTATCTGTGTTTTCCACTTCCATTTCGGCATACTATCGCATACAAACACCTCATCCCTTGCGTGCCGCCTTTTTGGCTGGCATCACAACGCAGGCGAAGCCAAAAAACCCGAGCCAGTGCCAGGAGGCCCGTTATGACTGTCACCGTTGGCCACGATAGCCAAAAAACCCGCAAGACCCTGACCGTCAATGGTCAGAGCGTTGCCTATTACTCCATCCCTGCTGCCCAAAGTGCGGGCCTTGGCGATTTTGCCAAGCTGCCGGCTGCCTTGAAGGTCGTGTTGGAAAACATGCTCCGTTTCGAGGATGGCAAGACGGTAACGGTCGATGACATCAAGGCCTTTTCCGACTGGGGCAAAATGGGTGGCAAGAACCCACGCGAGATTGCCTATCGCCCTGCCCGCGTTCTGATGCAGGATTTCACCGGCGTTCCTGCGGTGGTTGACCTTGCTGCAATGCGCGACGGCATTCTGGGTCTGGGCGGCGACGCACAGAAAATCAACCCGCTGAACCCGGTCGATCTGGTCATCGACCATTCGGTCATGATCGACGAATTCGGCAACCCCCGCGCCTTCCAGATGAACGTGGATCTGGAATACGAGCGCAACATGGAGCGTTATACGTTCCTGAAATGGGGCCAGAAGGCATTCAACAACTTCCGCGTTGTTCCGCCCGGAACCGGCATCTGCCACCAGGTCAACCTTGAGTACCTTGCCCAGACCGTCTGGACCGACGAGGACCAGAACGGTGAGCAGGTTGCCTATCCTGACACGCTGGTTGGTACGGACAGCCACACGACCATGGTCAACGGCCTTGCCGTTCTGGGCTGGGGCGTCGGCGGTATCGAGGCCGAGGCCGCGATGCTGGGCCAGCCCGTATCGATGCTGATCCCCGAAGTTATCGGCTTCGAGCTGACAGGCAAGATGATGGAAGGCACGACCGGTACGGATCTTGTGCTGAAAGTCGTCCAGATGCTGCGCAAAAAAGGCGTGGTCGGCAAATTCGTCGAATTCTATGGCGAAGGCCTTGATCACCTGCCGCTTGCGGACCGTGCGACGATCGCCAACATGGCACCGGAATACGGCGCAACCTGTGGCTTCTTCCCGATCGACGGCGAAACGCTGCGCTATCTGGAACAGACCGGACGCTCGCAGGACCGCATCGCGCTGGTCGAGGCTTATGCCAAGGAAAACGGCTTCTGGCGCGACGCATCCTACAGCCCGATCTACACTGACACGCTGCACCTCGACATGGGTGAAATCGTTCCGGCCATCTCCGGCCCGAAACGCCCGCAGGACTATACCCCGCTGACGCAATCCGTCGAAGGTTTCCACAAGACCTTGGGCGAATACCGCAAGACCGAAGGCGACGTGCTGGATCTTGTGAAATCCGTTCAGGTTGAGGGCAAGGATTACAAGATCAACGACGGTTCGGTCGTGATTGCGGCAATCACCTCCTGCACCAACACGTCCAACCCCTATGTGATGATCGGCGCCGGTCTGGTTGCCCGCAAGGCACGTGCGCTTGGCCTGACACGCAAACCATGGGTGAAAACGTCACTCGCCCCCGGGTCGCAGGTGGTTCAGCAGTATCTCGAGGCGGCCAACCTGCAAGAAGATCTGGACGCGCTCGGCTTCAACCTTGTCGGTTTCGGCTGCACGACCTGTATCGGCAACTCCGGTCCGCTGGGGGATCCCGCGATCTCCAAGGCGATCCACGAGAACGATCTAGTGGCAACCGCTGTACTGTCGGGCAACCGTAACTTCGAGGGACGTATTTCCCCCGACGTGCGCGCCAACTATCTGGCATCCCCGCCGCTGGTCGTTGCCTATGCCATCGCCGGTGACATGAACATCGACCTGACCTCCGAGCCTCTGGGCAAGGATCAGAACGGCAATGATGTGTTCCTGAAAGACATCTGGCCCACGAACGAAGAAATTGCAGACCTCGTACACCAGACCGTCACGCGTGAAGCATTCCAGTCCAAATATGCGGATGTGTTCAAGGGTGATGAGCGTTGGCAAGCTGTCGAGACGACGGACAGCGAAACCTACGACTGGCCGCCCACCTCGACCTACATCCAGAACCCTCCCTACTTCCAGGGGATGGCAAAGGAGCCGGGCGTGATTTCGGACATCAAGGGCGCCAAGGTTCTGGCGATCCTGGGTGACATGATCACAACCGACCACATCAGCCCCGCCGGGTCCTTCAAGCCGACGACACCGGCCGGTCAGTACCTGACAGAGCGTCAGGTGCCGCAGAAAGATTTCAACTCCTACGGTTCGCGCCGCGGGAACCACGAGATCATGATGCGCGGTACATTCGCCAACATCCGCATCAAGAACGAGATGCTGGACGGTGTCGAAGGTGGTTACACCAAAGGCCCGGATGGTGAACAGACGTCGATCTTCGACGCGTCCATGGCCTATCAGGAAGCCGGCACGCCGCTGGTTATCTTCGGTGGCATCGAATACGGCGCAGGATCCTCGCGTGACTGGGCTGCCAAAGGTACGGCCCTGCTGGGCGTCAAAGCGGTCATCGCCGAGTCGTTCGAGCGTATCCACCGGTCCAACCTCGTTGGCATGGGCGTTGTACCTTTCGAGTTCACGAATGGCGACACGCGCAAATCCCTCGGCCTGACGGGTGAGGAAACGGTCAGCATCGAAGGGCTCGCCGGCGATCTGAAGCCGCTGAGCAACCTGCCTTGCACCATCACCTACGCGGATGGTTCGGTGAAAGAGATCCAGCTCAAGTGCCGGATCGATACGGCGATCGAAATCGAATACGTCGAAAATGGCGGCGTGCTGCACTATGTGCTGCGCGATCTGGCCAAACGCTAAGCAAATCGGCCCCGGAGAAATCCGGGGCCTTTTTCATTTCCGGACATCGAACTGCATGGAACTCAGCGTTACCGATCTTGCCTGTCAACGCGGCGGTGCCCTTGTTCTGCAAAATCTGAATTTTGTCATTCCGTCAGGTCGCGCTTTGATCCTGCGGGGCCGGAACGGGGCTGGAAAGACGACATTGCTCCGGACGCTGGCAGGACTTCAGCCCCCGTCTTGCGGTCATATCAAAGTCCCACCCGATTCAATCATCTACTCAAGCCATTCCGATGGTGTAAAGGATATGCTGACGGTTGCAGAAAATCTGATGTTCTGGGGGAATGTATTCCAGAAGCCTTATGCAAACGCGGCGCGCCAGATGAATCTGGATGGCCTTCTGTCCCGGCCCGCCCATTCGTTGTCCGCAGGGCAGAAACGACGCTTGGGCCTTGCGCGTCTGTGCATCAGTGATCGCCCGATATGGTTGCTTGATGAACCGACCATCTCCCTTGATGCCGCGTCGGTTGCCTTGTTTGAAATCATGCTGCGTCTCCATCTTCAGAACGGTGGAATGGCAATTATCGCAACCCATGTGGATTGCGGCGTTGATGACATGATCTTGGATCTCGGCCCGTTCCGCCCCGTCAAGCAGTTGCTTCCCGATGGCTTTGACGAGGCTTTCCTATGATTGCCGTCCTGACCCGGGATCTGAAGCTGGCGATCCGCTCTGGCGGTGGCTTTGGTCTGGGCCTTGCATTTTTTCTTCTGATCGCAGTCCTGACGCCCTTGGCTGTTGGAGCCCAATCCGATCTGCATGCACGTATGGCACCCGGCATATTGTGGCTCGGCGCGCTGCTGTCCTGTCTGCTGTCACTGGACCGGATTTTTGCGCTGGATTACGAGGATGGTTCGCTGGAGCTTCTGGCAACCTCACCCGTCCCGATGGAGGGTCTGGTTGCCATGAAATCCCTCGCCCACTGGATCGTAACCGGCCTGCCGCTGACGTTGCTCGCGCCTGTTCTGGGCATCATTCTGGCCCTGCCGGCAGAGGGTTATTTCTGGCTGGTCGTCTCCCTTGCCTTGGGAACGCCCGCCCTATCCCTGATCGGGGCATTCGGGGCAGCATTGACCGTTGGCCTGAAACGCGGCGGATTATTGCTGAGCCTTCTCGTATTGCCCCTCTACGTCCCCACCCTGATTTTCGGGGCAGAGGCTGTCAGGGCGGGCACCAGCGGCCAGCCGGCAACGACCGCGCTCATGTTCTTGGCGGCGATTTCCGCTGGATCGGCGGCCCTGCTTCCTTTTGCCTCGGCGTACGCGCTGCGGATCAACTTAAGATAGGTTGCAAGGCCTCTCCAAAAGGATCATCACCACCTCATGTCGATCTGGCGCTATGCAAATCCTAGGCAGTTCATGCATCTTTCAGGGCGTTTTCTGCCTTGGGTCGCAGCAATTGCCGCGATCACCCTTGTTGCAGGACTGTTCTGGGGTTTCTTCCTGACGCCTGATGATTACCGCCAAGGTTCCACGGTCAAGATCATCTACCTCCACGTCCCGACCGCTTTGATGGCCATCAACGGCTGGTTCATGATGCTGGTCGCATCGCTCATCTGGCTGATCCGGCGCCATCATGTGTCGGCCTTGGTGGCAAAAGCTGCTGCGCCCGTCGGGATGACCATGACCCTGATCGCACTTGCAACAGGGGCAATCTGGGGGGAACCGATGTGGGGTACCTGGTGGGCCTGGGACCCCCGATTGACGTCATTCCTCATCCTGTTTCTGTTCTACCTCGGATATCAGGCTTTGTGGCATGCCATTGATGATCCGGACACGGCGGCGGATCTTACATCCGTCCTGTGCATTGTCGGGTCCGTTTTTGCCCTGCTGTCCCGATATGCCGTGCTGTTCTGGAACCAGGGGCTTCATCAGGGTGCCAGTCTTTCGCTGGATAGCCAGCAGCATGTGGACAATGTCTTTTGGGTGCCGCTGGTCATATGTATGTGCGGCTTCGGCCTCGCATTTCTGGCTCTGGTTCTTGTTCGCACCCGTACGGAAATACGCTCTCGCCGTCTTCAGGCGCTGTTGCTTCGGGAAAGGATGGCGTGAATGCCCGATTTGGGAAAATATGCAGACGCCGTACTGGCCGCATACGGAATATCCCTTTGTCTGCTGGCGGCCGTGATCGCACTGTCGTGGATACAATCCACAAGAATGCGCCGCCGCCTTGAAGAGGTAGAAGGGCGATCTTCGGAATGAAGCCGCTTGTGTTTTTGCCCCCCCTGATTTTTGCGGCACTCGCAGGACTTTTTTATGCGGGAATGATGCGCAATGATCCCGAAGGTTTGCCAACGGCTTTTGCCGGAAAAGCATCTCCCGAGATCGTCGTAGATCCATTGGGCAATTATCCGACCCCCGAAACTGCGACCTTTGACGATGGCCATGTGAAACTTGTCAATTTCTGGGCAAGCTGGTGTGCGCCTTGCCGATCAGAGCATCCGCTTCTGGAAAAACTGGCAGCAGAAGGCATGACTATTGTTGGAGTAAACTATAAAGATCAGCCGGCAAATGCATTGAATTTTCTAGATGAACTGGGAAATCCATTTTCCTCTGTCGTATCGGACACAACTGGTCGAACGGGCGTCAACTGGGGCCTTTATGGTGTGCCGGAAACGTTCATTCTGAATGGAAACGGCCAGATCATTGCCCGGATGGCAGGCCCTATCACGCCGGAAAATATTGAAACCGTTCTACGCCCGGCCTTGGCAAAGGCGCAGTAACCCTTTTCGACCACCGCCAAACTGGTTACCCTTTGCTGATATACCAACAAGGGGAAAATTCCATGAGCGATATCACACGTATCGATTGCGGCCACCGGATGAGCGAAGTCGTTATCCATAACGGCACCGCATGGCTGGCAGGTCAGGTCGGAAGCGGTGCAACAGTTGCCGAGCAGACTCAGGACGCATTGGCTGAAATCGACGCACTGCTCGGGCGTATCGGCACGGATAAATCCCGGCTTCTCATGGCACAGATATGGCTGGCGGATATCGCAGACTTCGAAGAAATGAACGCAGTCTGGGATGCATGGGTTGCGCCCGATGCCGCACCGGCGCGTGCGACGGGAGAGTCCAAACTCGCCTCGCCGCACTACCGTGTCGAGATAATCGTTACAGCTGCGGTTTAACGCAGATATTCGACCAGCTGGCGTGTCGATCCGTCTTTATCATCGGGTGATGCGCCTTCCAGGATCGGCTGCAGGGCAAGGGCCAATTCCTTGCCCAGCTCAACGCCCCATTGATCGTAGGAGTTGATGCCTAGAATGACCCCCTCCACAAACACCCGATGTTCATATAGCGCCACGATCTGACCCAAAACAAACGGCGTCAGCTTGGGGTAGCACAGCGTGGTCGAAGGACGATTTCCCGGAAATACCCGGTGCCTTGCCTGACGGTCCAGCTCTGCACCCTCAAGCCCCTTTTTCTTCATGATTGCCGTGGTTTCGGCCAGCGACCGCCCCCGCATCAACGCTTCGGACTGTGCAAGGCAGTTGGCAACCAGCAGCAAATGCTGATGTGCCAGTTCGGGTTCATGACCTTCACGCCCCACAAGGAATTCACACGGAACAATCCGCGTACCCTGATGGATAAGCTGGTAGAAGGCGTGTTGACCGTTCGTGCCCGGCTCTCCCCATACAACAGGGCCGGATGGAATGGTCAGATCAGCGCCATCCATGGAAACGCGTTTTCCGTTCGACTCCATCTCCAGCTGTTGAAGATAGGCAGGCAAACGCGCCAGACGCTGTTCGTAAGGCAAAACGGCACGGGTTGCATAATCGCAGATCTGGTTGTGCCAGATACCCACCAGCGCAAGCAGGATCGGCAGGTTCTCTTCGGGCTTTGCATTGCGGAAATGGGCATCCATTGCCGCAGCACCAGCTAGGAATTGATCAAAATCATCGGCACCGATGGCCAGCATGATCGACAGCCCGATCGGGCCCCAAAGCGAATACCGCCCTCCGACCCAATCCTCGAAACCAAATACGCGTTCCGCATCGATGCCAAAGGCTGCCGTCTTTTCCAGCGACGTGGATACAGCGGCGAACTGCGTTGCCGGTTCGGCAACCTCTTTTGCCATCCATGCCTTTGCCGTTTCGGCATTCGTCATCGTCTCGATAGTCGTAAAGGTTTTGGAAGCGACGATGACCAGCGTGCTTTTCGGGTCCAAACCGGCCAGAACATCGGCGATATGTGCGCCATCGACGTTTGACACAAAATGGCACCGCAGCTTTTCCGCATAAGGCGATAGCGCGATGCAGGCCATGGCCGGACCAAGGTCAGACCCCCCGATCCCGATATTCACGACATCGGTAATCTGGCCGCCTGCGCCTTGGAAGCGCCCGGAGCGGACATCCTCGGTAAAGGATTTCATCCGTCCGTAAACTTCGCGCAGGGCCGGTGTGACATCCTCGTTATCAACCAGAACCTGATCGTTCATATTGCGCAGGGCCGTATGCAGCACCGCACGATTTTCAGTCTCGTTGATCCGCGCGCCCGAGAACATGGCAGCTCGTTTCGCATCCAGATCGGATGTTTCGACCAGTTTCAGCAGCAGCGACAGGCCGGTTTCGCAGATATTGGTTTTCGAATAATCAAACAGCAAGCCGTCGGCGCGGGCAGAAAACGCCTTGGCGCGATCGTCGTCAAACAGGGTAAAGATCGGCCGATTATCCACCATACGGTGGTGATCACGAAGCGCCTGCCAATTATTCATACCAACTCCCTTTGGAAAATATCATTCAGCCCAATGCACGGAAAGGTTAGGCCAGACCGCGCGGATCGGGGCATCGACCGGTGACAATTTCTCCGCCCGCTCCAACGCTGCCCGTTTTTCCGCCCCTGTTATCAGAAGGTGCGTGGAAAACGCTTCTTTCAGCGGTTTTGCCGTCAATGTGATGCGCGGCTCGTCCGCTGCCTGCGCCCGCATTGGCAACAGCAAGGGCGCCTTGTCTGAAAGCGCCTCTTCCAGCCTGTCGGCGCCCGGGAACAACGATGCCGTATGCATATCGTTGCCCATACCCAGCAAAAGTACCGAAATCGGCAGATGTGGCGCGAGCCCCTCGGATAGACCGCCAAGAGCCTCTTCCGGAGTCCCCTCATCCGAATAAAGCGGAACGTATTTCGCGCCTGCCGCCTTGCCCGTCAGCAACCGCTGCTTGATCAGGCGGGTATTGGAGCGCGCATTATCTTCGGGCACCCAGCGTTCATCGTTGAGGAAAACGGTTACATTCTCCCAATCAAGATCCACGCCGGACAGCGTATCAAAAATCGGGCCGGGCGTCGTACCCCCCGGAACGCAAAGCGTCGCCTTGCCCTCACGGCGCAGAAAATCCGCCAGTTCGCTGGCGATCTTGTTCGCCAGATTCAGAAACAGAAATTCCCGATCGGGATATTCGTTGAAGTTCATTCCTTGATCTCCCTCCACCGGCGACCGTCGCGATGCATCAGCATAAGCGCGTCATCCGGCCCCGAGGTTCCGGGTTGGTAAACATGCGGGCGCTCGCCCCGGGCTTCCCATCCTTCGATGACAGGATCGGCCCATGCCCAGGCTGCCTCGACCTCATCGCCCCGCATGAACAACGTCTGGTTCCCACGGATCACATCCATGATCAGCCGTTCATAGGCATCGGGAATATCCGTTCCCTCTTCACCAAGCGCCTGCGCGAACGACATGTCCAGCGGCACCTGCACCAGACGCATCCCGCCCGGCCCCGGTTCCTTGATCATCACCTTCAGGTTGATCCCCTCATTCGGCTGCAGGCGGATCACCAAAACGTTTTCACGGCTTCCATCCGGATCATCAAAGATGGAATGCGGCGGGCGGCGGAACGTGATCGCGATTTCGGATGTCCGCGCGCGCAGCCGTTTGCCGGTCCGCAGATAGAACGGCGTGCCCTTCCAGCGCCAGTTCGCAATCCCGACCTTCATCGCTATATAGCTTTCCGTGCGGCTGTTCGGATTTTCCGAATCCTCGATATATCCGGGCTTTCCGCCCTGCGATGCATATTGACCGCGCACGATGTCTTCGGGGCGTACCTTTTCCAGCGCCCGGATGACCTTCAGCTTTTCATCGCGAACCGCATCGGGATCGAAATGATAGGGCGGCTCCATTGCGATCAGACACAGCAATTGCATCATATGGTTCTGGACCATATCGCGCATGGCCCCCGAAGTATCATAATAGGCACCACGACCATCCACGCCGACCGTTTCCGCCACGGTGATCTGCACGTGATCGATATATTCGGTTTTCCAGAGCGGTTCGAACAGGATGTTGGCAAAACGGATCGCCATCAGGTTCTGAACGGTTTCCTTGCCCAGATAGTGGTCGATCCGGTAGATCTGCTGTTCCGGGAAGTGGCGTGCCAGAACCTCGTTCAGCGATCGCGCTGTTTTCAGATCCTTGCCGAAGGGCTTTTCGACCACGATCCGGCTATCGGCATTCGCGATGTTGAACTCGCACAGACGTTGCGCAAGATCGCCGAACAGCGATGGCGCGACCGAGAAGTAATGGGCATGGATGACGCCTTCACGCATCATCTCACCCAGCTCCACCCAGCCTGCTTCCCCTTTGGCATCCACGGCAACATAGCGGATATGGGTCAGAAAGGCGGCAAGCGTTGTAGCGTCCCGCTTTGAAGCGGGCAGGAATTCTTCGACCGATGCACGGACAAGATCGCGGAATCCGGCCTCATCCAGTTCGGAGCGCGCCGCGCCGATGATCTGGCTATCCTCGGGGATCTGGCCTGCAAGATATCTGCGGTACAGGCTCGGCAAAATCTTGCGTCGGGCCAGATCGCCGGTCCCGCCAAAAATGACAAGATCAAACGGATCAACGGGAATAGTCCGTGACACCATGCCAAAGTCTCCTGCAATCGCACCAAGTCCAGAGACAGAGTGTTAGCGTTACCGATCCTGCAAGTCTAGCGCGGCACCCGGAGAATTTCGATCCTCGCAGGTATTCAACCGTCCAGCTCGCTATCCCAATAGAGAAAGTCCATCCATGTCTGATGTAGCTCCCCTACCGGAAACGGCAAGCGGCGCGCGGAGGCATCAAGCTGATAACCCGTTGGGCGGAAAGGCTCTCTCATCAGACGCATATTCGCTTGGGCCGGCGTACGATTGGCCTTGCGCAGATTGTCGGCGCTACAGGAAGCCACGATGTTCGTCCACTCCGATCGCCCCCCTTTGCTGCGGGGAACCACGTGGTCGAATGTCAGATCTTTTGCCGGAAGACGTACGCCGCAATACTGGCAGCGAAATTCATCCCGCAAGAAAACGTGATACCGCGTAAACGCGACATTGCGGCGCTTGCGATAATTCTTGAGCGCGATGACGGCGGGAATTTCAAATTCCGATGTAGCCGAGCGAACCGTGACATCATCGTAGGTCTTGACCTGGATAACACGATCCTGATGCACCGCCACGAATGCATCCTGCCAATTCCATACGGACAGCGGCGCCCAGCTCAATGGTTGCATGTCCGCATTCAGCACAAGTGTACGAAGGTTTCCGATCGGCTGGTTCATCTAACCCCCTCCGAAAAACAACAAAAGCGCGTGAAGACCACGCGCTTTTCCAGAAATTCCATGTTTGACAATGCCCTACGCTGTAACGCAGGTTGCTTTCCAGCACTGTTTCGCTGCCTGGATATGGCTTTCATACGCAACACCTCCGGATAAAGCGACGGAGTAACGTCACCCCGTCACCTTCATCCACTATATATGGCGTCCGAACTCTGACAAGCCCCATGCTGCAAGGATCGAACGCCACAATACCTAGTGTCACCTCGTGACAGCCGTATGACTTCAGGTCAGCCGATCGCGAAGAAACGACAGTGCAACCGCCTGCCCATCCGGAGCGATGCCATGGGGGGTACCCTTCATCACATGCCCGAACGTCTCAAAGCCTGCCGCCACCAGTGCATTTCCGGCAACCGCCATCTCCTCGAACGGCACCACGGGATCTGCATCACCGTGGATCAGCAGAACGGGCGGGCGTGTGACCGTATCTGCCTCCAGCTGTTCAGGCGAAAGAAGCTTACCCGAAAAGCCGACAATCCCTGCCAGAACATCGCTTCGCCGGGGGCCGACATGAAGCGCCATCATCGTCCCTTGGGAAAAGCCCACCAGCGCCACCCGATCCGCGCTCACCCCCTCCTCGGTCATACGTGCATCCAGAAAGGCATCCAGTGCCACGGTTGCACGTGCCAATCCCCCCTGCATCTCCTCTTCGGAAGATCCGTCGATACGCGGGATGGGAAACCATTGCCGTCCGAATGCACTTGCCGCGCATGGCTCGGGCGCGTCCGGGGCGATAAATACCGTACCCGGAAGATGCTTTGCCAAAGGCGTTGCCAGATCCAGCAGGTCCGCCCCGTCTGCACCATATCCGTGCAGGAACACGACCATGCTTTGCGCGCTGCCACGGGCCGCCCCTTTCCGTCCGTACTTCAAGGCTCTGGTCATGTTTCCTCCAATTTCATGGATCAGGGGCGTCCGGTCATGGCACGCCACAACAGCCCGCCACGTTTGCGCGCTTCGGATATCTGCAATGTCCCGGCTTCGACACGTTCAGGGTATTGCTGCGCCTGCTGCAAGATGCCTTTTGCCTGCCACGCGGTCCATAGGGCGGGTGCAACCCTGCGGGAAACACCCCCGCCGTCACGCAACCGCATCAACCCGCGGGATGCAAGGTCCGTCATCTTTTCGGCGGGCAATGGCTGACGTCCACGAGCGCGCAATTCAGGCACGGCCCGCAGCAATGCCGCCAATCCGCCTGCCCAAGCCGTGGCCCGAACCCGAGGTTCGTCCTTGGCGTCCGCCCCCAAGGCCAGCGCCGACAGCCACATCAGGTGGCCCGACGTGCGATCCAGATAGGCATCGAACTCGGCAACCGAAGCGAATGGATCGCGGTAGATATCCCACCGCCGCGCCTCGGCCATATCCGCCAGCAACTCCTTGGGAAGGTTTTGCGCCGTGACCAGATCAGCCAACGGAGAGGCAACCTCATGGGCGCGGATATCGCCCTCGCCAATGTCCATCGCCACATCCTGCCACCATTGAAGGCGCATTTCCGCAATCATGGATTCGGCGCTTACCCAAGGGGCGCGGGAAACCTCGATGTTGAACGCATAAAGCGGCAGCAGACGGGCGCGTGCCCAGACCGGGGCCGCCATGACCGTGGCGAAACGGTCCACGTCGCCCCGAGCTACCAGTTCAGCGCAGGCATCCAGAGTCACTTCAGCGCCTGCAGTCGGGCAAGATCGAACGAGGGGGCCAGCGTCCATTCCACACCTGTCGGCGTATCCTTTACCACCACGCCGGCGGCGGCAAAACCGTCACGCAAGGCATCGGCACGGGCAAAATCCCGATTGGCACGCGCTGCACTGCGGGATTCCAACAGCTCGGCAATCAGTTCCGAAACATCGGCCGACGGTCCCGCCGTTTCCGCCCATGCGCCCATATCCGGCTCCAGCAGACCCATCAGCCGTGCCGATGCCGCCAGTGCCGCAGGATCGGACCCTGCCAACCGGTGCAGTTCGGCCAAGGCACCAGCCGTGTTCAGATTTTCTGCCAAGACGGCCACAAACCGTTCGTCCGGTACCGACGCTTCGACCCCGTCGATCAGGCCGCGCCACTTGCGCAAGGTCGCTTCCGCCTGTTCGGCCTTTGCAACAGTCCAGTCCATCGGTTTTCCGTAATGCGTTTGCAGCATCACAAAGCGGATCACCTCCCCCGGCACCCCCTGATCCAGCAGATCGCGTACGGTAAAGAAATTGCCCAAGGATTTGGACATTTTCCGCCCTTCGACCAGCAGCATTTCATTATGCAGCCAGTTCCTTGCAAAATCCGACTCCGGATGGGCACAGCAGCTTTGGGCAATCTCATTTTCATGGTGCGGGAATTGCAGATCGATCCCCCCCGCATGAATATCGAAGCTGGCACCAAGCAGATCATGCGCCATGGCCGAACATTCTATATGCCACCCCGGCCGCCCGCGCCCCCAGGGGCTGTCCCAACCCGGTTGATCGGGTGTGGAGGGTTTCCATAATACGAAATCCATTGGATCCCGCTTGAACGGCGCCACCTCTACCCGTGCCCCGGCGATCATGTCATCGACTGACCGGCCAGAGAATTTACCGTAGGCAGGATAGCTGCGCACGTCGAACAGGGCATGGCCCTCTGCCTCATAGGCGTGGCCTTTGGAAACCAGCACCTCGATCAGGCTGATCATCTGGGCGATGTAGTCGGTTGCCCGGGGCTCGGCTGTCGGACGCAGAGCACCGACCGCATCCATATCATCGTGATACCAACCGATGGTTTCGCGGGTGATATCGCCAATCGCCCGCCCCGTCTTGGCGGCACGCTCGTTTATGCGGTCATCCACATCGGTAAAATTGCGCACATAGGTTACGTGATCCACGCCATACACATGGCGCAGCAACCGGAACAGCGTGTCGAATACGATAACGGGTCGCGCGTTCCCCAGATGGGCGCGGTCATAGACGGTGGCACCACAGACATACATCCGGACGCTTGCAGCATCAATCGGGGTGAACCGTTCGCTCTGGCGGGTTTTGGTGTTGAACAGCGTGATCGGTGTCATGTGATGGCCTCCATTACGCATCGGTTATCAAAGGGCGTAAGGGATGAAAATATAAAAGGGCGCAGGTTTCCCTGCGCCCTCCCAATATCCGGATCTGTCAGCAGATCAGAATTTGTAGGCAGCTTTGAACTGGATCGTAGTCGGGTTGTAATCAACACCGGTGTCGTCGAAATCGTCAAAGCCGTAGGTCGAAACCTCACCACCCAGGATGACGTTCGGTGTGACAGCGTAGTCTACGCCCAGACCGACCACATAGCCGGAGTCGGAGTAGCTTTCGTTGTTCACGTCGATGTCAGCCGATGCGATACCAGCCGATGCGTATACCAGCGTACGGCCCAGGTCGTAGCCGACTTGACCACGGATGGAGCCGACTTGGTCCATCTTGATCGCGTCGTTCTCGCCAGCCATGTCAGCCGAGTTGTACTCGCCGACTACGCCCAGAACCGTGTTGCCCAGATCCCAACGGTATCCGGCATGCACACCACCGATAGCGCCGTCGCCGTCAACCGAACCACCGTCGCCGTAGCCGACTTGCGCACCGAGGTATGCGCCTTCCCAGTCGCCCGTTACCGGAGCGATGACAACAGGTGCCGGTGCCGCAACGATGGGCTCAGGCGCGGGAACAACCGGGCCACCAGCGAATGCGGCAGGCGCAGCAACAATAGCGGCAGCGCCAAGGGCGAGAACTGCAACACGTTTCATATTCAATCTCCATTCTTTCCAGCCGGCGGCATTGCCTCACAGCTCTGCATTGGAATTGGTTATTTTCTCGCCGATTGCCAGTGCCAGTTTTTTCACGAATTCTTGAATGTCCGTGTCAGACGGAATTTTTCTCTTCCAGCATAAGCCATTCTTCTTCGGCGGATTTTAGGGTTTCCTGCCGCTCTGCCAGCATGTCCGACGCCTTGCGGAACTTGACCGGTTCGGCGGTGAAAAGTGCCGGATCGGCCAGCAGGGTCTGCAGCTTGGAAATCTCTGCCTCCAGCTTGGAAATCAAGGTCGGAAGATCTTCCAGGCGCTTGCGCTCGGTAAAGGATAATCCCCCCGCCGATGCCTTTTCAGCCCCCTTGGTCTTGACGGGCGAAGGGGTGGAAACGGGGGTGGCGACAGGGGGGGTAATGTCTGTTTTCTGGCTTTGGTAATCGGTCCAGCCACCAGCATAGGCGGTAGCCTTTCCATCACGTTCCAACGCAATCGTGGTGGTCGCAACCCGATCGATGAAGTCCCGATCGTGGCTTACCAGCAACACCGTTCCATCATAATCGCCCAAAACATCCTGCATAAGGTCAAGAGTCTCGACATCCAGGTCATTCGTCGGTTCGTCCAGAACCAGCAAATTCGATTCGCGCGCCATGATTCTGGCCAGAAGCAGCCGCGCTTTTTCGCCACCGGACAATGACCGGACCGGCGCACGGACCTGTGAGTCGTCGAACAGGAAATCTTTCAGGTATCCTACGACATGGCGCGGGGTACCGCGGACCATGACCTGATCGGCCTGCCCCGATACCCCCAACAACGGATCTCCCGTCAGGTTTTCCCACAGGGTCGCATTGCCATCCAGCTGGGCGCGGGTCTGATCGAACACAGCCATCGACAGGTTCGACCCCAGCTGCACCGTGCCTTCATCCGGCGCCAATTCCCCCGTCAGCATTTTCAGCAGGGTGGTTTTCCCCGCGCCGTTCGGCCCGACAAAGGCCACCCGGTCGCCACGCTGGATGCGCAGATCGAAGGGCGTCAGGATCACCTTGTCACCAAACGCCTTGGCAATGCCCTTGGCCTCGATCACCCGCTTTCCCGACACGGGGCCGGATTCCAGCTCCATCGCAGCGGTGCCCTGACGGCGGATCTGGCTGGACCGTTCATCCTTCATTGCCGACAAGGCCCGCAAACGACCCTGGTTGCGCTTTCTGCGAGCAGATATGCCCTCGACGGCCCAACGCGCCTCGGCCTTGATCTTGCGATCCAGCTTGTGGCGGGCTTCGTCTTCCTCGGCCCAGACCGTCTCGCGCCAGTCCTCGAACCCGTCAAATCCGGATTCACGCCGACGGACCGCGCCGCGATCCACCCAAAGCGTTGCACGCGTCAGGGCCTTCAAAAAGGCCCGGTCGTGGCTGATCAGGACATATCCAGCGCGGGTGGATTTCAAACGATCCTCCAGCCATTGGATCGCTTCGATATCAAGGTGGTTGGTCGGCTCATCCAGCAGCATCAGTTCCGGTTCGGCTGCCAGCAGTTTGGCCAATGCCGCCCGCCGTTTTTCCCCGCCCGATGCAGCATCGACACGGGTTTCGGGAACGAATTTCAGCCCTTCCGCAACCATGTAGATGCGATATTCCTCTCCCTCCGGCAGGCCATCGACCGCATAATCGCCAAGGGTCTCATAGCCCGACAGATCGGGATCCTGCTCCATGTATCCCGTCGTCACGCCCGGCGCCAGAACACGCTCTCCGCGATCAGGCTCAATCAGGCCGGCCATGATCTTCATCAGGGTGGATTTCCCCGAACCATTCCGGCCAACCAGCGCGACACGATCGCCGGGCTGGACGATCAGGGACAGATCATCGAAAATCGGATCGCCCCCGAAGGTCAGCGAGATATCGTTCACTTGCAAAAGAGGGGCGCGCGCCATGTCTCAGACCTCCGGCTTCATGATTTCGATTTCCGATCCGTCACGAACGGCTGTGTAGAAGCACGAACGGCGGTTGGTGTGGCAGGCCGGTCCGGTCTGTTCTACCAGCGCCAGAAGGCAGTCGCGGTCGCAATCGACGCGCATCTCGACCAGCCGCTGGACATTACCCGAGCTTTCACCCTTGGCCCAGAATGACTGGCGCGATCGCGACCAATAGGTCATGCGCCCCGTCTCCATCGTGCGGGTCAGGGATTCCGCATTCATCCATGCCATCATCAGCACCTCACCGGAGCTGTGGTCCTGTGCGATTACAGGAATGAGGCCGTTTGCATCATAGGTCATCGTACTTGGATCGAAGCGCATATCTTTTCCTTGGCAGGGGTGCCGCCTATCTAGGGGGAACAGCCGCGAAAGGGAACGATGTCCGATCTTTATTCACCCGAACTTCTGACATTGGTCACAGCCATTCCACATCTGGGGCGGCTGGAGCATCCGATGGGCAGCGCAACCGTACGTTCCCCGGCCTGCGGTTCCGTCGTCAGCGTTGATGTCATCCTGCAGGACGGATCGGTCACAGCCTTCGCCCAGGAGGTGCGCGCCTGTCTGCTTGGGCAGGCCTCGGCCGCATTGCTGGGCAAGATTATCATGGGGCGCACCCTGTCCGAGATCGAGACCCTGACCGAGGACGTGGCCGGAATGCTCCGGGGCAATAGCCCGCCACCTGCCCCCTTTGATGGCTATTCGATATTGGAACCGGCACGTGCGGTATCTGCCCGCCACGCATCAGTACTGCTTCCCCTGCGCGCCACAGTTGCGGCCATGAAAAATGCCGCCACCCCGATGGGCAGCGGCCAGTAGGCGCGGCAGGCAGACCGCGCGGGCAGTTCAGTAAACGATGTTCAGCCCTGCAAAAAGCGAGCCGAAAATAACAGCAACCCCGAGCGCATCGGAAATCAGGGTGGCGCGTGAATGGGTCAGGACGGTGCGAGCTTGTTCAAACATCTGGGCAACTCCTTTTCGTGTTGCCATATTGTTCTCACATGTTCCGGAACACGTAAAGAACTTTTTAAGAACATTTAGCCAACTCTTAACAAACTCATTGCTTCATCGCGACGCAAAAGCCACAGCAGCATGCGCGCAGATTGCCCTCGGGGAGATGTCAGATTCGGATCGAGCGAGAGCAATGTCCGCGCATCCTTCTGCGCGGTTTCCATCAGCCCTACCTGACGTTCCAGATCTGCCACGCGAAACCGGGGCAGGCCCGATTGCGCCGTACCGATCAGATCCCCGGCCCCGCGAATAGCCATATCCTCTTCGGCAATCCGAAAGCCGTCCTCGCTCTCCCGTAGAATTTGCAGCCTGCGGCGAGCGGTTTGCGACAGCGGAGCCTGATACAGCAATAGGCATGTGGATTGTGCTGATCCCCGCCCGACCCTGCCGCGCAGCTGGTGCAATTGTGCCAGACCGAAATGCTCTGCCCGTTCGATCACCATGATGGAGGCATTGGGAACATTGACCCCGACCTCGATCACCGTTGTGGCAACCAGAACCCGGGTTTCCCCGCTGGCAAAGCGGGCCATGGCGGCATCTTTTTCCGCCGGGGGCATACGCGCATGCACAAGGCCGACGACATCCCCCATACGTGCCCGAAGGTGGGCAAAACGGGCCTCGGCCGAGGCATAATCCACGGCCTCGCTTTCCTCTACCAGCGGGCAGACCCAATAGGCCTGCCTGCCCTCCGCCACCCGTGCAGCCAACGTCTCGACCACCGTATCCAGCTTGGAGGTGGCCATCAGGGCAGTCGTGATCGGTTTGCGGCCCGGCGGCTTTTCATCAAGCACCGACACATCCATATCGCCGTAACTGGCCAGTGCCAGACTGCGCGGGATGGGCGTTGCTGTCATGACCAGCACATCGGCCACACCCTTTGCAGCCAGTTGCATGCGCTGCGCCACGCCGAACCTGTGCTGCTCGTCAATCACCGCCAGACGGAGATCGTGAAACACCACATCCCCTTGAAAAACAGCATGGGTGCCGATCAGGATATGGATTTCTCCGGCGGCCAGCGCAGCCATCTTGGCCGCCCGATCCGTGCCACGATCCCGGCCTGTCAGAACGGCAATACGCACACCCGCCGAGGCCGCAAGCGGGGCAAGGCTTTCCCCGTGTTGCCGCGCCAGAATTTCGGTCGGGGCCATCAACACACCCTGCCCGCCCGCCTCTACCGCGATCAGCAACGCGAGAAAGGCCACCAGCGTCTTGCCCGCGCCGACATCGCCTTGCAACAGCCGGTTCATCCGATGGGGGCTGGCCATATCGGCTGCAATTTCCGTCAGGGCACGGACCTGCGCGGTCGTGCGGGAATATGGCAGGTCGCGCAACACCGCATCCGACATCACGCCGGTGCCAAGGCTGCTGCGCCCCGCCACCTTGCGTTGCGCACCGCGGGCCAAGGCCAGTGTCATCTGATGCGCGAACAGTTCGTCATAGGCCAATCGCTGCCGCTGCGGCGCGGTCAGCGCGATATCTGCAGGCCTTGAGGGGCGATGCAGTGTCTGTAATGCGTCCTGCCAGTCGGGCCACCCTTCGCGGGATTTCAGTTCGGGATCGATCCATTCCGCCAAAGGTGGCATCAGCGCCATGGCGGCACGGATTGCCTTGGCCAACCCCTTCTGCGTCACGCCTGCCACCAGTGGATAGACCGGCTCACAGCGCGGGATCGTTCCTGCGTCTTCCGGGGGCAGAACATAATCCGGGTGAACCATCTGGACCTGCCCGTCAAAGGATTCGACCTTGCCGGAAAGAACCCGTTTCTCTCCGGGTGGCAAAAGCCGCATCAGGTAATCGCCGCGCGCATGAAACCACACCGCCTGAAAATCCACCTTGCCGTCATGAAGGTTGACACGGTAACGCCCGCCCTTTGCCCTCGGGGGCAGATGGCTGCCCACCGTGGCCTCTACGGTCACCACGGTAGGGGGAATGACGTCCTGCACCGATGGATGAGGGGTCCGGTCAATCGCGGAATGCGGCAGAAGCAGTAGCAGATCCGCCGGGCGGGCCACACCAAGCGCAGCCATGGATTCTGCGGTCTTCGGGCCCACACCTTCAAGCGTGGTCAGCTCCGCGAACAGCGGGAACAACGCCTCCGGGCGGCTCATGCGTCACCGATCAGTGCGATCCAGGCGTCTTCGTCAATCATTTCCACCCCGAGCGCCTCGGCCTGTTTGGCTTTTGATCCGGCACCGGGGCCGGCCACGACCAGATCCGTCTTGGCGGATACAGAGCCTACCACCTTGGCCCCCAGTGCCTCGGCCCGTGCCTTGGCTTCGGCACGGCTCATTTTCTCCAGCGTTCCGGTGAAGACCACGGATTTTCCGGCAACCGGACTGTCCTTCTGCACCGGCGCATGCACATCCTGTACCTGCAGATGGGCAACAAGTGCATCGATCGCCGCTCGTTCGGCTTTGTTCTGGAACGTGGACACTAGTGATTTTGCCATGACAGCACCCACGCCATCAATGGCGATCAGATCCTGCCATTCCGCACCTTCGTCCGGAATGGCCTTGGTCATCACCGCCTCGAAGGTATCCCATGTACCGTAGTGCCGCGCCAAAAGCTGTGCCGACGTTTCCCCCACATGACGGATGCCCAGTGCAAAGATCAGACGGTTCAGCGGGATCTGCCGCTTGGCCTCGATCCCCGCGAACAGCTTTTCGGCAGACTTCGCCCCCCAGCCTTCGCGGTTCTTCACCTGCCGCGGCCCTTGCCCATAGGTGGCCTGCAGATCAAAAATATCGGCGGGGTTCTTGATCCACCCGTCCCGGTAGAACGCTTCGACCTGCTTCGCCCCCAATCCGTCGATATCGAATGCGTTGCGGGAGACGAAATGCTTCAACCGCTCCACTGCCTGGGCAGGGCAAACCAGCCCCCCCGAGCAGCGTCGAACGGCATCCCCCTCCAACCGCAAGGCCTCCGAACCGCATTCAGGGCAATGTGTCGGAAAGACATAGGCAGCGCTGTCATCAGGTCGCTTTCCGATATCAACATCGGCGATCTTGGGGATCACATCGCCCGCGCGGTAGACCTGAACCCAGTCTCCCACACGGATATCCTTGCCATCGCGGATCGTTTCGCCCTTTGAATCGCGGCCCGCAATGTAATCCTCGTTATGCAAGGTGGCATTCTGCACAACCACGCCGCCCACGGTAACAGGCTGCAATCTGGCCACAGGCGAAAGAGCGCCCGTTCGGCCGACCTGAATGTCAATTTCCAACAGGCGCGTCCAGGCGAGTTCTGCCGGAAACTTATGCGCAATAGCCCATCGAGGCGTTGCCGAGCGGAACCCCAGCCGCCGCTGCATGGCCAGATCATCGACCTTGTAGACCACACCATCGATATCATAGCCGAGGGTGGCACGGCCCTGCTCGATTTCGGCATAATGCCCAAGCAGCGCCTGAATATCCTCAAACCGGCGGGTAAGCGGGTTGACCTGGAATCCCATTTCGCGGAATCGTTCCACTACGCCAAACTGGGTGTCGGCCAGCGGTTCGGACACCTCACCCCAGGCATAGGCAAAGAACCGCAACGGTCTGCTGGCGGTGATTGCCGGATCAAGCTGGCGAAGGCTGCCTGCGGCCGCATTTCGGGGGTTCGCAAAGGTTTTTCCGCCCCGCTCTGCCTGCCGCCGGTTCAGATCGGCGAAATCGGCGTGGGACATATAGACCTCGCCGCGCACCTCCAGCACCTGCGGCGCATTCGCGATCTGATGCGGTATGTCAGAGATCGTGCGTGCATTGGCCAGCACATTCTCACCCACCTCGCCGTCGCCCCGCGTGGCCGCCTGCATCAGCACCCCATCCTCATAACGCAACGAAAGCGAAAGGCCGTCGATCTTCGGCTCTGCGGTAAAGGCGATCCGGTCCGAATGCCCAAGATATTTGCCGACCCGCGCAGCAAATTCCACAATGCCCTCGGCATCAAAGGCGTTTTCGAGGCTCATCATGCGTTGGACATGGCGTATCTTGCCAAACGCATCGGATGGCGCGGCACCGACCCGGTCCGACGGACTGTCGGCCAGCTTCAGTTCCGGAAACGCCTGCTCGATCGCCAGATTCCGGGCCTTGAGCGCGTCATATTCGGCATCGGAAAGGTCCGGTGCATCTTCGCGATGATAGGCGACATTGGCCTTCTCAAGCTGTGCAGCCAAAGACGCAAGCTCCGCTTGCGCCTCTTCCATGGTCAGTTGCTCAACCGGTTTCACGGGCACCCTCCGAACAGATCGTGATCTGTGGTTTAGGAATCCGATGCCCGACAGTCCAGCCCCTTACGCGCCCACAGCCGCCTTCTGCCCGGTTTCAACCGGATCGCGCAGAACGTAGCCACGTCCCCAGACCGTTTCGATATGGTTCTGCCCGCCCGTCGCCTCGACCAGCTTCTTGCGGAGCTTGCAGATGAAAACATCGATGATCTTCAACTCGGGCTCATCCATGCCGCCGTAAAGATGGTTCAGGAACATCTCCTTGGTCAGCGTAGTGCCTTTGCGCAGGCTCAGGAGTTCAAGGATCTGATATTCCTTGCCGGTCACATTCACGGCCCGCCCATCGACATCGACGGTTTTTGCGTCCAGGTTCACGCAGACCGATCCCGTCTGGATGATGGATTGCGAATGGCCCTTGGAGCGGCGGATGATTGCATGGATACGCGCAATCAGCTCATCCCGCTGGAACGGCTTGGTCATGTAATCATCGGCACCAAAGCCGAAGCCCTTGATCTTGCTGTCCGTATCGTCGGAACCGGACAGGATCAGGATTGGCGTATTCACCCGCGCCTGACGCAATTGCCGCAGCACGTCATGCCCGCTCATATCCGGAAGATTGAGATCAAGCAGGATAAGGTCGTAATCATAGACCTTGGCCAAGTCGATTCCATCCTCGCCCATATCTGTGCAATAAACATTCAGATTGGCGTGGGTGAGCATCAACTCAATGCTACGCGATGTAGCGGGATCGTCTTCGACCAACAATATACGCATGAATGATTTCCGGGGCCCAGTTATATCTATACCTAACCATTGAGGTCAAATGGTTAACGGCATCTTACTATTGGGCGGATAAAATATGAACATCATGGATGTCGATATTTCTGTAACATGGTAACTTTCAGGCCGGCATCGCCGTGCAGTTCAACCGCTTTTTGCCAAAGGTCGAATTCTTCGGGCGAAAGCGCATATCGCTCCAATGCCTCATCCCGTTGCAACAAGCCGAACATAACTGCCTTTACTACAACGGATTTCCGGCTGACGACCCATCTTGTTGTTTCAGGCGGCGGCAGATTTGCCTGTGTCAGGATGGAGCCATCTGGTAAAATGACCTGACGCGGACCATTCGTTTTTTTCAGATACATGCTCTCACCCTTTATCTGGCTACAGATTTGGGGCCATAGGTTTAATCAAGAATGAAACCGGGGGGTTGAGAATACTTAGGATTTTTCCTATTTATACAGCCTTCCATACATACCGGTTTATGCCATGCTCGATCATCCGATGAACTCTCTGGGTTTCGCAAAACCCCCCTCCGCTACGCGTGTTGTCGTGGCGATGTCCGGCGGTGTTGACAGTTCGGTTGTTGCGGCGCAGCTCAAGGAAGAAGGATATGACGTCATCGGCGTTACCCTTCAGCTTTACGATCACGGGGCGGCACTGGCGAAAAAAGGGGCGTGCTGCGCCGGTCGTGATATCCATGATGCCCGCCGCGTGGCAGAGGCCATGGGCTTTCCGCACTATGTTCTGGATTATGAAAACACCTTCCGCGAAGCCGTGATCGACGAATTTGCCGACGCCTATCTGGCGGGTGCGACGCCTGTGCCCTGCATCCGCTGCAATGAACGGGTCAAGTTCAAGGATTTGTTGCAGACCGCCCGTGATCTTGATGCCGACTGCATGGCAACGGGCCATTACATCCAGCGGAAAATGGGGGCAGCCGGGGCCGAACTCCATTCAGCGACGGATGCGAACCGCGATCAAAGCTACTTCCTGTTTTCCACAACGGCGGAACAGCTGGATTACCTGCGCTTCCCATTGGGTCATCTGGCTTCAAAAGCGGAAACACGGGCGCTTGCGGCACGCTATGGTCTGTCGGTAGCCGATAAGCCCGACAGCCAGGATATCTGTTTCGTACCCAATGGCGATTATGCCGCTGTCATTGAAAAGCTGCGCCCGGGTGCTGCCGATCCCGGTGATATCGTCGATCGGGACGGCAATGTTCTGGGACAGCATCGCGGCGTGATCCATTATACGATCGGGCAACGTCGAGGTCTCGGAATCGGTGGCCTCGGGGATCCGCTCTATGTCATCAAACTGGAGCCTGAGACCCGCCGTGTCGTCGTCGGCCCCAAGGAAGCTCTTTCCACCCGCATGATCCCCGTTCGTGAAATCAACTGGCTTGGGGATGAGCCCTTTACCGCGCGCGCCGAGTGGCATGTGAATGTGCGGGTACGGTCAACCCGCGCCCCCCGCGCCGCAATTCTGCGGCCGATTTCGGATACAGAGGCCGAGGTCGAACTGCTGTCACCCGAAGATGGCGTATCCGCCGGTCAGGCATGTGTATTCTACGATCCCGAAGGCACCCGCATTTTTGGCGGTGGCTGGATCTGGCGCGGTCGTTAACCGATCGCCTCAAGCACGGAACGGGCGGCCCGCATTGCGGGCGGCTCCCCGCCCTCACCCAGCCGCCGCATGGTCAGATCCATGGCAGCACGTTGCTGGGCTGTATTGGCCCCATCCTTCAACAGGTTCAGAACAGCCGGCGCAATATTATCGGCCTGACATGCCGGACCAAGAAATTCCGGCACAACCCGCGTATCCGAAACCAGATTGACCAGCGTGACCGTGTCGATCAGGGCCATCCGCCGCATGATCGTCATCGAAACCGGGTTCATTTTGTAGGCGACGACCATAGGCACACGGTGCGCCGCCAGCTCCAATGACACGGTTCCCGAGGCTGCGATGGCAACGTCCGCAGCCCGAAATGCAATCCGCTTGGCCGAAGGATCTTCGATGATACGGGGCGGCAATGCCCAATCCGCCGTCAGCTCATGAACCAGCTTCGACACGCTTGGAACAGTCGGCAGCAGGACACCGGCCGCAGGATGCACCTCACGCACTCGCGCCAGAACATCTCCGATGATCGGCGCCAGCCGTGTAACCTCTCCACGGCGGGAACCGGGCAAGGCCAGGATCATCGGATTCAACCCCGAGTTCTGCCGGAATGCGCGTGCTTCCGCGTCCGGGGCCCGCGGTTCCGACACCACAGGATGGCCGACAAAATCGCAGGTCATTCCCGCAGCCGTCATATAGGGCGGTTCGAACGGCAGAAGGGCAAGCACATGGTCGATCACCTCGGCCATCTTGGCAGCCCGCCCCGGCCTCCATGCCCATACCGAAGGTGCTACATAATGGATGGTGCGCTGATCCGGCCGCGCCTGTTTGACCAACCTCGCAACCCGCAGATTGAAATCCGGGGAATCGATCGTCAGCAGTGCCGTAGGTTCCGTTGCAACAACGGCATCCGCACATTCGGCAATACGGCGTTTGAGCTTGAAGTATTTGGGCAGAACCTCGGCAATGCCCATCACCGACAGTTCCGACATCGGGAACATGCTAGTGAACCCTTGGGCCTCCATCAGCGGGCCACCGACACCGGCAAAGCGGATATCGGGGCGCAACTCCCGAAGGGCCACCATGAGCGCTGCCCCCAAACGATCGCCCGAGGGCTCTCCGGCGATCAGAAACAGCTTCATATGCCCCGCGCCCATAAGGTGATGCCACAGCGTTCCGCTTCGGCGACGACGTCATCGCGGTCCAACAGCAGAACGCCACCGGCCTCCCACGCGATACAGTCGATTTTTGCCGCCTCGGCACGACGAAGGGTGTCCAGCCCTAGGGTCGGCAGATCTATCCGTTTGTCCTGCTGCGGCTTGGGGGCCTTATAGAAGACGCCGCCCGTACCTGTCCGCGTAGCGCAAACCCAGTCCAGCATGGCATCCGTCCCGGGCAGCGCCTCCATCGCAAGGCAAAGCCCCCGCGATACAACGGCGCCCTGACCGACATCGACAGATCCCAGTGCCGCAACAATGGAGGCGGCACGCGTCGCATCCGCACGATGCTGTTCGGTCACGTCACCACAGATGATCCCCTCGACGGGAACCAGATCCGGTGCAATTTCCTGCGCCCCGATCACGTCGAAACCTGTCTCTTCGAACAATGCGATAACCGCGCGAAGCAGCCCATCATCCCCCCCCTGCATGGCCGCAAGAATTCGCGGCACCTGTGCAGCAGTTTCAGGATCAAACAACGACGGGTCAAGATCGGGGCGCTTTACAGCCCCCGCAAATATGATCCGGGAGACGTTACGTGATGAAAGATCGCGCAAAAGTGGCACCAGACGTTCCAGGCGGAACTCTATATCAGGCACCACATCTTCGGGAATGAAGCCGGACATGGAGGCGACCACCGCATCCGGCACGGCAGCGCGAAGCACGGCCGGAAGCCGGCCACGCCCCGCAATAATTGCTGTACCACTCATTTCGGCGTCAGGAACGACCGGTCGGTCGCCGCAAGAATGAAATCGGTCATTTCGGTCACATGCTTGCTTTCGGTTTCATCGTGCAGCCTGCGGGCGCGATCAAGGAACGTCCCCTCACCCTGTGCCAGCATCTGGTAGCCGGCGCGCAATGCGGTGATCTCCGAACGCTCCACTCCGCGGCGTTTCAACCCGACAAGGTTCAGACCGTCCAGTTCCCCACGCGGCCCCTGAACCAAACCGTGCGGCAGAACATCATTAGTCACCATAGTCACGGCGCCAATGATCGCACCATGTCCGATCCGCACCCATTGATGAATGCCCGAAAGCCCACCGATGATAACGTCGTCGCCGATCACGCAATGCCCGGCAACCGCGGCCTGGTTCGCCAGGATTACACGATGTCCCACATGGGCGTCATGGCCCACATGGCTACCCGTCATAAACAGACAGTCATCGCCTACCGTGGTGATGCCACCACCACCTTCGGTCCCGACATTCATGGTGGCACCTTCACGGATTCTATTCCGTTTCCCGATGCTTAGACGAGTTTTCTCACCCCGGAACTTAAGATCCTGCGGCACCTCGCCGATAACTGCAAAGGGAAAGACAACGGTTTCATCGCCGATATCGGTCCAGCCGGTAATGACAGCATGGCTTTTGACCACTACGCGGTCACCCAAGGTAACCTCGGGGCCGATGATGGCGAATGCGCCAATTTCGCAGCCTTCGCCAATCCTTGCACCGGGTTCAATGACGGCAGTCGGATGAATGGTCATCGCCTATCCCTTCGGAAAATCCATCATCGCTGTGAATTCGGCTTCGGCTGCCAACTCACCCTCGACTTCGGCGCGTGCAGAAAATTTCCAGACCTTGCCACCGCCACGTTTGGTTGTGACAGTCATGACCATCTGGTCCCCTGGGCCGACCTTGCGCCGGAACTTGCAGGATTCAACGCCCATGAAATAGACCAGCATATTCTTGTCGGCGAGGTCCATCGACACGCCCACCATGACGGCAGCCGTCTGGGCCATTGCCTCGATGATCTGTACACCCGGAAAAATGGGCATGTCGGGAAAGTGGCCGGTAAACTGCGGCTCGTTGAATGTAACATTCTTGATCCCCACGGCGGATTTCATCGGAACGATGTCCCGAACCTTATCAACCAGCAGGAATGGATAACGATGGGGAAGGATCCGCTTGATCAGCTGGATGTCTGCCACGGTCGGAATGGCGGTCTCGGTCATGGGTTCTCCTTCACTGCATCCACGCCTGACTACCAAGTCGTTAACGCAGCGGCAATAGATCAGGGCGTTGTAGGTGTATCGGCAATCTCGGCGTCAAAGATATCGGCCCCGTCACCAAGCTGTTCATCCAGCGCAGCAATTGCACGATCGGTAACGTCGATCAGATCAAAGGACAGGAAAACACTTCCCCGATCAAGAATTGCAAGCGCGCCTTCGGATTGCATCAGCTCGGCAAGTATCGGAATGGACGCCTGAAAAAACGCCTTACGGTCCTGATCCCGCTGCCGTGTGATCAGAACGGATTTGGCATCCTGACCGCGGCGGGCCTGTTCGACGCGTTTATCAAAGGCAGCAGCCTCCAGATGAAAAGCATCACTTGGCATCGTTCGGCGCTTGTCGGTCAGGGCACGCTCTTCCGCCGCAAGATCGGCTTCCAATACGCGGTTTTCTGCCACCAAGGCCTGCGAAGCATCTTCGAACCGACGCTCCGCAGTTTTTCCAGCCATGCTTTCTTCGAACATACGATCGGGCATGACCGTTAGGATGGCGCTTTCCAACCGCGATTGTTCGTCGGGCGCGTCTTGCGCAGTTGCCACAGAGGACAACATGATCAGTGCAAGAAACGCCGCCCGCAACATCGTCAGAACTGGGTGCTGACAGTCAGATCGAAGTTACGCTCTTCATCGTAATCTTCTTTCTTCAGCGCTTTGGTAAAGTTCAGGCGCAACGGACCGATCGGCGTTGTCCAGAAGATGGAGAAGCCGACAGCCGCCCGCAGGCTGAAATCGTCATCTACAAGATCCCCGTCGGTGCCGACATTGTCGTCCAGCCCCCAGATGGTACCGGCATCCATGAACAAACCACCGGTGATGCCGTATTCAGCAGGCAAACCAAGCGGGAATTCGGATTCCAGACGGGCAACGGCATAGTAGTTACCGCCAAGCGCATCTTCGTTGGTCGCCGACAGGTCGCGTGGACCGATGCCGTTCGAATCAAACCCACGGATCGAGTTTCCGAAATAGCGGTTGGAAACGGTTGAAACCTGATCGTTCAGCATCGTCAGCGCGCCGCCTTCGAATACCGCGCGAAGAGTCACATCCTCATTGCGGACCCGACGTTCGGCAACGGCCTGAACGCTTGTCTTGACGTAGTCTACATCCCCGCCAAGCCCGGCAAAATCCTGTCCGAAGCGCAGCAGGATGCCCCCGTTCGGATTGATGCCGTTCGTCCGGGTGTCATAGCTGTAGGAATATCCTACGGAGCTGGTGATCTGGTCCCCCAGATCTTCTTCACGTTG
Organism: Falsirhodobacter sp. alg1; assembly: GCF_000739715.2. GTDB lineage: Bacteria > Pseudomonadota > Alphaproteobacteria > Rhodobacterales > Rhodobacteraceae > Falsirhodobacter. The sequence goes on from NZ_BBJC02000002.1 coordinate 190,507, forward strand.
CAGGATCTCGGACGAGCCGTTGCCGTCAATTTCGCCGTCATCATCGTAAGATACGTCATCAACATCCGAAATACCGTCTTGCGAGAGGGTATAGCGAAGCTCCAGACGGCTGTAATCACCAACCGGAAAGGTCAACGACGGGCTGATCCCGATGCTTTTCGTATCAAAATCTTCGTCGTCATCGTCAGTTTCGGTATAGTTTGCCGAAAATGCGAAACGGACGTCACGCCCCAGGAAGGCAGGCTCGGCGAAGGTGAACGTGGAGTCCACGCTGTCGCTGCCGGTTCCGATATTGATGCCAAGGTATTGGCCGCGCCCAAGGAAGTTCGATTCCGAGAAGCCGATATTGAAGCCGACGCCCGAGCTTGCGCCATAGGCGACACCGAAGGACAGGGACCCGGTAGGCTCTTCTTCCACATCGACGTTGACGACGACCTGATCCGGGCTGCTGCCCTGCTGGCTTTCGACCTGCGCATCGCTGAAGAAACCAAGGGCGCGGATACGCTCTGCCGATTGACGGATCTCCCGCGTGTTCAGCGGATCGCCCTCGACGGTGCGGAACTGACGGCGAATAACACGATCCTGCGTGGTCGTATTGCCCTCGATATCAATCCGCTCAACGAACAGGCGCGGACCACGTACCAGTGTGAATGCCACGTCCAGCGTACCTGCCGCTTCGTTACGGGTAATACGCGGTTCAACCCTAACGAAGTTCAGGCCCTGTTTCACACCGACGTTTTCCATCCGCGTGGTAACGTTTTCAATCGCAGTCGGCGAATAGAAGCTGCCACGTTTGATGACCAGCTGCTTCTGGAATTCGGCAAGATCGATCCCGGGCACTTCGGAGGCCAGGGTGACGTTATTCATCCGGTAGCGCTGGCCTTCCTGAATGTTGAAGGTCAGGAAATAGGCATCACGCTCACGCGTCAATGCGGCCGAGGGCTCGGGGATCTGTACATCGGCAAAACCGCGCGACAGGTAGAAATCACGCAGCATCTGCCGGTCAACCTGAACACGCTCCGGAATGAACGTATCGGCTGAAATAAGGCGGCGCAGAATGCCGGCCTGACGTGTTTCCAGAACCTGACGCAAACGACGGTCCGAGAATGTCCGGTTTCCGGAGAACGCAATACGCTCCACCTCGGCAATCGCACCCTCGGTGACCGTGAATACGAGATCGACACGGTTCTGCGAACGGCGGATGATCTGCGGCGTCACCGTCGCAGCGTTACGGCCGGTTTGCGAATAGGCTTTAGTAATCGCGGCCGCATCGGCCTCGGCCTGCGCAGGATTGTACGCGCGGCGGGTCTGCGATTTCACCATGCCGGCCATAGCCTCGTCGGTGATGATCGAATTCCCCTCAAAGGCGATCTGGCTGACGATCGGATATTCTTCGACCTTGATGACCAGCGTGCTGCCTTGGGGGGTGATTTCGACGGTCTGGAACAGCCCCGAATTCACGATGCGCTGATAGGCGGCGTTCAACTCTCCGGCAGAAAGGCCCTGCCCGCGCGTGATACCGGCAAATGCCAGAACCGTAGGATCATCCACACGATCGTTGCCCTGAACGACAACATTCGAAAAGCTGTAACTTTGGGCAAGTGCGGGGATAACCGCCCCCCCCACTGCCGACACGCCCAGAAAGACTGACACGACAGTCGGACGAAGCCCAACTTTGCCTGCGCATGCCTTGATGCGTCCCATCCACTGCCCCGTTCTTTAAATCTTGGTTACGTCTTGACTAGCGACAAGCGTGGGTGATGTCAAAAGGCTGTGCGGCAGATTATGGGCAGAAAATATCGTTGGTCAAAGCAAATACCATAAGGCCAAGGATCAGAACCATTCCGCCGGTCATCATCACATTCATGACACGAGGGCTTGGCGGACGCCGAAGCACCGCCTCGATGGCGTAAAACACCAGATGTCCGCCATCCAGAACCGGAATCGGAAACAGGTTCATCAGCCCCACCGCCACTGACAAAACAGCGATGAACCCGATGAAGGATTGCGCCCCTGCCGAGGCGGCGGCCCCGGACGTTTCGGCAATCCCTAATGGTCCCTGGAGATTGCAGGTCGAAATGGCGCCCGTCAGCATGTGCCACATACCCGACAGGCTGGTGGTTATGATGTCACCGACCCGCGTTGCCGCGTATCCTGTCGCCTCCACGATCCCCGGGTGGCGCAGTTCCGGCGTGAATGCCAACCCGCCCGAAATGCCGATCAGCCACCGTGTTTCAAATCCACCGGACGCCAGGGGAATATCCTGCCGGCGCGGTTGCAGGGTCTGCTCAAAGCTCTGCCCGTCCCGCAGGATTGTCAGCCGAACCTCGGCCCCGTCCGTTTCGCCCACGGCATCCCGCAAGGCATTGAACGACTGCACCTGCCGGCCATTCACGGCCGTGATCATATCGCCCGGCTCCAGTCCCGCACTGGCCGCTGCAGATTGCGGCGCAATCCCGTCGGCTACTGGCGGAAACGGAAACGGCCCTGTCAGCGTGACCTGCTGGCCATCCCGCTTCACCACATAGTCGGTTGAGGCCGCAGGCGGCAGGTCAGCAGCAATTCTTGCGACTTCGGCCAGTGTCGCGACAGGCTGGCCGTTGATCGACAATATACGATCCCCCGCCAACAGAGGGTCAACGCCCTCGACCGCCTGCGGGGGCACCCCCACAACCGGATCATCAATGGCCACGCCCTGCACCATGCCCATGACGGCAAGGATCAGCATCGCCGAAATGAAATTGAACACAGGTCCCGCAGCCACCGTGGCCGTTCGCGCCCACAGCGGCGCACCAACCAGCGTGGCCCGACGCTCGGTATCGGACAGGTTCGCGACCGAAGCATCGGAGGTTGCCGATGCCGGATCCGCATCCCCCTTGAATTTCACGTATCCACCCAACGGCAGCGCGGCCAGCTGCCAGCGCGTTCCACGCTTGTCCGTGCGCGAATAGACAACCGGGCCAAAGCCGAGCGAGAACACATCCGCCCCGATGCCGCACCAGCGACCGACGATATAGTGGCCGTATTCATGGATGGTGACGATGATCGCCAATGCGGCAATGAACGCCACAAGCGTGTGGATCAAACCTCCGAATTGCGGCAGCAGGCCAAGCAGATCCACGTCATTTTTCCTTTACGATAGCCGTTGCAATGCGCCGCGCCTCGGAATCCGCCGCCATCACATCATCCAGCCGTGCTGCTGGCCGAGCATAGGCGGGCTCTGCCGACACGCGGACAAGAGTTTCCTCGACAATAGCCGCCATCTGCGGAAAGGCGATACGACCCGCGATGAAGTGATCCAGCGCGATTTCCTTGGCCGCATTAAACACGGCCCCATACAATCCGCGCTGCGACATTACATCACGCGCCAGACGCAAGGCCGGAAACTTAACGGCATCAGGGGATTGGAACGAAAGGTTCGCGATCTGCCCAAGGTCGAGCCGCGCCACGGGAACATGCCCGCGATCCGGCCAGTGCAGCGCATACCCGATGGCGTGCCGCATATCCGGCATTCCCATATGCGCCAGAACACCGCCGTCGGTGAAACCGACCAATGCATGAACGATCGACTGCGGATGGACAAGCGTATCGATCCTTGATGGGTCAATATCGAAAAATTCCCGTGTTTCAATCAGTTCAAGTGCTTTATTGAACATGGATGCACTGTCGATAGAGATGCGCTGTCCCATGCTCCAGCTGGGGTGCGCTACCGCTTCGGCAAGGGTGGCCTTGGCAATACGTTCCACACTCCAGTCCCGGAACGGCCCGCCCGAGGCTGTGATGATGACTTTTTCAACCGCCTTGATATCTTCGCCCGTCAGGGCCTGAAAAACGGCCGAATGCTCACTGTCAACAGGAAGGATGGTTGCGCCAGATTCCTGTGCGGTTGCCATCAGCAGCGCCCCGGCTGTTACCAGGCTTTCCTTGTTCGCCAAGGCCAATGTCCGCCCGTGACGCAATGCACGCAGTCCCGGTACCAATCCGGCCGCACCGATGATGGCCGACATGACCCAGTCAGCCGGACGATCCGCCGCTTCGGCAATCGCCGATGCCCCGGCCTGCACTTCGATTCCCGTGCCCTGCAATGCGTCCCGAAGCGAGGGAAGACAATCTTCATGTGCCGTCACGGCAACTTCGGCCTGCAACTCCACCGCCATTTCGGCAAGACGCGTGATATTGCGCCCCCCGGTCAGGGCAACCGTACGAAATGCCCGCGCGCCGCCCTGCTGCCGGATCAGATCGAACGTACTTTCACCGATAGAGCCGGTGGCTCCGAAAATAGAAATGCTGCGCATGGATTAAAGCCCGCTCGGGATTGGAAGGGGGAACAGCAGGCCAAGAAGCAAGATGGCCACAACGGCACCGATCAGGGCATCAAACCGGTCCAGAACACCACCGTGCCCCGGAATCAGCCCGGAGCTGTCCTTTACCTCGGCGCGGCGTTTGATCCAGCTTTCGGCAATATCCCCCAGCTGTCCCGCCAGCGAAATGACCGGAGACAGGATGATAAGCTGCCAAGGCGCATCCTGCAGGATGACAAAGGCCGTACCGACGACGACTGCACCGATCCAGCCGGCAACCGTACCGGACCAGGTCTTGTTCGGGCTGACCCGCGGCCAGAACTTCGGTCCACCGAAGGTTCGTCCTGCAAAATATCCTGTCACATCGGATACAACGACCAAAGAGATCAGCCAGACAATCACCGGTGTCCCGGCCAGGGCCCGTAGATCGATCAGCGTATACCCCGCCAGCATGATCGCCAGCGCGTAGACGAATGCGACCTTGCGATGCTTTACCAGGCCAAAGGCTGCGAATGATGGAAGGAAAAGAAGCGGTACCTGCAAGAACGGAGCTGCCATAAGGACCGCATAGAGTGATCCTGCCGCCAGTCCCCCAAGGGCAACCGGAACCCAATCGGCATCCGGCCGCTGCATCCGGCCAAGTTCCCACATCATCAGCCCCGTCAGGATCAGCACCAGCAAGGTGAAGGTAATACCGCCAAGCCATATCTCAACGGCGCCAATGGCCAGCATGATAAGCGCAGAGGCCATACGTTTGGGCAGATCGCCCCAACGCCCCTGCTTGCGGACCCGCTTCATGCTTGCTTCACGCCGCCGAAACGCCTGTCACGATTGCCAAAGCGTGCAACCAGTTGCGCCAATTCATCCGGGCTGAAATCCGGCCATAGCGTGGGTGTGAATTCATATTCGGCATAGGCCGACTGCCAGGGCAGGAAATTCGAGGTGCGAGTTTCACCCGAGGTGCGGATTACCAGATCCGGATCCGGCAGATCCCGGGTATCAAGGACGCTGGCAATCATCCGGTCGGTAATGCCTGCCGGATCCAGACGCCCCGCAGCAACCTCGGCCGCAAGCGTGCGAACCGCCCGTGTCACCTCATCACGGCCGCCATAATTGATGGCAACTGTCAGATTGAGACGGCTCAGATGTTTCGTACGCTCTTCAATACCTTGCATCAATTTCTGAAGACGGGAGCTGAGCATTGTCCGGTCCCCGATGAAGCGCATACGCACCCCTTCGGCAGCAAGGCGATCAGCCTCACGCTCGATATAACGGGCAAAAATGCCCATCAGACCCAGCACTTCTTCGGTGGACCGTTTCCAGTTCTCGGTAGAGAATGCATAGATCGTCAGATACTCGATTCCCAGATCAGGTGCGCAGCGCACGATCTGCTTGACCCGTTCGGCCCCCTTGCGGTGGCCGACAAGCCGGGGCCAGCTGCGGTTGGTCGCCCACCGGCCGTTGCCATCCATGATAATGGCGACATGCCGGGCACCGCCGGTGTCTTGCGTCCGAGCCATCTCGTTGCGCTCCCCAATCATGCAGGCGTTAAACCTGCATGATCTCCTGCTGCTTGCTTTCCAGCGCCTTGTCTACGGCGGCAATAGCGGCATCTGTCAGGGTCTGGACTTCTTCCGACCACATCTTCTGATCGTCTTCGGCCATACCGGCGGCCTTGGCCTTCTTGATCTGGTCCATTCCGTCGCGGCGTACGTTACGGATCGCAACACGCGCACTCTCGGAATATTGCGCCGCGACCTTGGTCAGCTCGCGACGACGCTCTTCGTTCAGTTCTGGGATCGGCAAGCGGATCAGCGGGCCATCGACAACGGGATTGATGCCGATCCCGGATTCACGGATGGCCTTCTCGACCTTACCGATCATGCCCTTGTCCCAGATATTGATGACGACCATCCGCGGCTCGGGTACGTTCACGGTGCCCAGCTGGTTGATCGGAGTCATCTGGCCATAGGCATCAACCTGAATGGGATCGAGGATCGCACCCGATGCACGTCCGGTCCGCAACGAGCTGAATTCCGCCCGCAATGCCGCAATCGCGCCGTCCATACGGCGTTCGATCGCATCAAGATCGATCTCTAACTCATCAGACATCGTTAATTCCTTCTAGCTTTAGCGCCATTTCGCGCTTCATATCAGGCACAGCCCCGGTGGTATAGCCTTAGCCGTGCACGCGGGTATATGTCCCTTCGCCGCGCAGAATGCCGCAGAAGCCGCCCGGCTCATCCAGAGAGAACACGATGATCGGCAGGTGATTGTCACGGGCCAGCGCGATGGCCGAGGCATCCATGACGCCCAGATGCTGCTGTAGCACCTCGTCATAGCTCACATTGTCATAGCGGCGCGCGTCGGCGTGCTTGCTCGGATCCTTGTCATAGACACCATCGACCTTCGTCCCTTTAAAGATCGCCTGACAGGCCATTTCATTCGCCCGCAATGTGGCAGCAGTATCGGTCGTGAAATACGGATTTCCCGTACCTGCCGCAAAGATCACGACCCGCTTCTTCTCGAGGTGGCGCACAGCGCGGCGGCGGATGTAGGGCTCACAGACCTGATCCATCGGAATGGCGCTGATCACGCGCGTGTGGATCGAAAGGGCCTCCAGCTCGGCCTGCATGGCCAGCGCGTTCATGACGGTTGCCAGCATTCCCATGTAATCGGCAGTCGTCCGCTCCATCCCCTGGGCAGAGCCCTGAAGGCCGCGAAAGATGTTGCCGCCCCCGATGACCATGCAGATCTCGACACCAAGATCATGTACGGATTTCACCTCACGTGCGATGCGGGCAACGGTTGGCGGGTTAAGGCCGAACCCCTGATCTCCCATCAACGCCTCGCCCGAGATCTTGAGCATGACGCGTTTATACGAAATCGGTGTGATGGTGAGGTCTGACATGAGGCGCTTTCTTGGGAACGGGTTTTCCTTGCGCCGAAAATGTCGGAAAATGACGGAGGTTTCAACCGGAGCCTTGAGGGGTGCAGCAAGGAATGACGCAAGAAATGGCCTTTGGCATAGATCCCGACCGCCCCGTGCTGATCGCCGGGCCTACTGCCAGCGGAAAATCGGAGCTGGCTGCGCGGATCGTTGCCGATGGCGGTGGGGTGATCGTCAATGCCGATGCGCTGCAGGTGTATGGAAACTGGCGCCTGCTGACGGCCCGTCCCTCGGTCGAAGATGAGGCGGCACTGCCCCATGCGCTCTATGGTCATGTCGGACGGGAGGATGACTATTCCGTTGGCCACTGGCTGCGAGAGGTGGCGGCCCTGCTGGACAAAGGTATCAGGCCCGTCATCGTTGGCGGAACCGGGCTTTATTTCAGCGCCCTGACCGAGGGGCTGGCAGAGATCCCCGCCACACCGGCCGACATCCGTACCGAAGGGAATGCACTGACGCTGGAAGAGTTGCTGGCAACCCTTGATGCGCCAACGGCGGCCAGGATCGATCGTCAGAACCGCGCCCGCGTCCAGCGCGCATGGGAAGTGCTGCGCGCCACAGGTGAGGGGCTGAGCCTGTGGCAGGCCCGAACGGGCCCGCCCGTTCTGCCGCTGGCACGGACCACGCCGCTGGTATTGCGCCCCGACCCTGCGTGGCTGGGGCACCGCATCGACACGCGCTTTGATCTGATGATGGAAAGCGGCGCCTTGGATGAGGCGCGTGCCGAACTGCCCCACTGGCAGCCGGACCGTCCATCATCACGCGCGATCGGCGCCCCCGAACTCATTGCGCATCTTGAAGGGCGACTTTCCCTGCCCGAGGCAATTGCGCAGGCCAAGACGGCGAGCCGCCAATATGCCAAACGCCAAAGAACATGGTTTCGCAGCCGCATGGCCGACTGGACCGAATACCCGCTGGGATGATGCGTACCAGTCGCCGCACTGTAATCACGGGATCACGGCAAACCTGAATTTTATGCTGCGGGAATAGGTTTCACCCGGATCCAGCCGCGGTGACGGAAAATCGGGGCGGTTGGGCGCGTCCGGATAATCCTGTGCCTCCAGACAGATCGCATCCCATGGGTGCAGGGGCGCGCCGTTACGCGCAATGAAACCATTCATCGTATTGGCCGTATAGACCTGAATCCCCGGCTGGTCGGTCAATACCTCCATTACCCGGCCGCTGGCTGGATCCCACAACCGGGCGGCCGGCTCGGCACCATCATCCAACGGGTAGTAATGGTCGAAACCGCCCTGTGCGCGTAGTTGCGGATGATCCTGTTCAAGCCGACCACCAATCCGCGCGGCCTGCGTTAGATCAAAGGGTGTTCCTGCCACCGGTTCGGGTGCCAGCGGGATTTGAGACGTGTCCGTCGGCAGATACCGTGTGGCGCGTACAGCCAGCATCTGATCCCGGACATCACCCCCCAAAGCAAAGAACCCGTGATGCGTCAGGTTCAAAACCGTCGGGGCATCAGTGGTTGCGCAATAAGACAGTTTGATCTGCGGTCCGGGCCCCAAGGTATATGTCAAAGCAACCTGCAATGTGCCAGGGAATCCGCCCGACCCCGCGCTATCCTGCAAATGAAATGTCACCGATGGATGCGGGCCTGCGTTGCATTCACCAATCTGCCAGACACGCTGGTCAAAACCGTGATAGCCGCCGTGAAGCGTTGCACCCCCCTCATTCCCATCCAGCCGGTGCGTCTGACCATCCAGGGCAAAGCGGGATCCGGCGATGCGGTTTGCATATCGCCCCACTGTGGCACCGAAAAAGCTCCGTTTGGCCAGATAGGGCTGCAGGCTATCATGCCCCAGAACAACCTCCTCCATTCGCCCTGCCCGATCCGGCACCTGCAGGGACTGGATCGCGGCCCCAAAGGTGATGATAGCAACCCGTATGCCGTCAGCGGCAAGGGTCACACGCTCGATCACCTGACCATCAGGCATATGGCCAAAAACATCACGCTGAAGGGTGTCCATAACCTATCCCAGCCGGAAAAACGGATCGAGGCGGCCATTCACGGCAATATCCAGCGTAAACGCATATCCCGCATCAGGATCGGACGCCCTGCCGCTGTCCGATACACCGTCATGGGCGCTTGTCACGAAAAGACGATCCGCATTGGGTCCATAGAAGGCCGGACAGGTCACCTGTCGTGCAGGCACCTCATAGCGTGCGATCTTCTGCCCTTCGGGAGACAGCACATCGACCGATCCGCCGCCCCAGCGGGCGGTATGTATCCGACCTTCGGCATCGCATATGGCACCGTCGATGCGTCCTGCATCCTGACGCGCATCATTCAGCATCTGTGGATCACCCACGGGCAGGCCCGTCGCCGGATCAAGCGCGACGCGCATCAATTTCTGGACATGGCTATCGATGAAATATCCCATTGCACCATCGGGTGAAAAGCAGATCGCATTGGGAATGCCGACATTGCTGTAAAGGCTGGTCAATGTTTCACCGGCAAGGTGGAAGAACCCGCCTACACCCGGTTCGTTATGCCTCCCGATCCGGCTGGTCCAGAGCGCACCCGACGGGTGCATACGGCTGTCGTTGGAGCGGGTGATGACATCGCGCCCGAAGGCCAGCGCATGGGTCAACCGCGCCCCGGGCCCTTTGCGCAGGTAAAACGCGTCCTCTGCTACGATCAGCTGCGTTTCCTTGTCGATCACGGCAAGCGCGCTTGCCATCACAGGCAGCACCTGCACCGAGATCGCATCCTCCCCCGGTACCCATTCATAGATACGGCGACCCTTGATATCGAACCACCACACGCGGTTGTTCAGCGGGTCATAGCCACACCCCTCCCCAAGCTCGCACGGTTCGCCCAGTTTCTGGCCCGCAAAGGGGTGGGTGATTTCCATATCGTTCGAAAGAGTGTTCATGGATCATGCTCCTGTCGCAAGTGTCCCGCGATCGCGTGTATGCGCCGGTGTGGCCCGCCATTCGGAAATGGTCGCAAGGCCATCGTTCAGCTTTGCAGCCAGAGTGCCCGTTGCCAGAACCGCATCCAATATGCGCGCATGGGCAGGAATTTTGCCGCCGGAAGGCCCGAACATACCTTTGGTGATCGGCGCGGTAATGGCAATTGCCGCATGGATGACCCGGCAAAAGGATTGAAAGACGCTGTTGTACGTTCCTGCGATGCCTGTGGCATCCGCATCCGCCCGATCAAGTGCCCCGTCCTTCATCATGGGAAATACCTTACGCATTGCACCTTTCCGCGCGGTATCGGCCGCCAATGCAGTAGCCCAAGGCTCTATGTCGATGCGCAGCCGCCCCGATTCCACCGCCACTGCAGGGTCCGGATGACACTCCCGCAGCCATGAAAGAACGTCGCGATCAGAGGAATTCCAATGATCAATCTGCCGCCCCAGATTTCGGGCCAGATCAAAGGTGATGCTGCTGCCTGTGTCGGGCTGGTTCACGATGAATTCCGGTATCTGTAGGTGATATGGTATGTCTGATGAAGAGATCAGTCAACTTGGCCCTAAGGGACTATGATCCCCCCAAAGCATGGGCCGGTAATTGGGCGGCGGTTTCTGGACAGACGGAATTCATCGGCTAAGATGATGGTTATGAAACGCATTCATCCCTACGTCCGTACCTATGCCGAAGACCACCGTTCGGGCTGTTTGTCCCGAAGGGAGTTTCTGTCGCGCGCTACGGCCCTTGGGGTAACTGCTCCGGTAGCCTATGGCCTGATTGGCCTGCCAAGCCCGGCAAAGGCGCAGGCATCGCCAATAACGGGCGGCACCCTGCGAATGCAGATGACGACGATGCCGCTCAGCGATCCGCGTATGGCCGATTGGCCCGAAATCGGAAACGTACTGCGCGGGTGGTTGGAACCGTTGGTCAGATATGAGGCTGACGGCAGCTTCTCCGGGGTTCTTCTGGACAGCTGGAGCCTTGATGACGACGCGCGCGGAATGACGCTGACCCTGCGACCGAACATCAGGTGGAGTAATGGCGATGCCCTGACGGCGGCACATCTTGTCGAGAACCTGCGGCGATGGGCAGACAGCTCCCTGCCCGCAAACGTGATGGCCGGAATAATGGGTGCCGTGCAAAAGGACGGCAGACTGGATGCCGAGGCAGTCGAGGTTGTCGATGATCTGACCGTCCGGCTGCGGCTGTCCTATCCTGATGCGACGCTGATTGCGCATTTCTCGGATTATCCGGCGCTGATCGTTCACCCCGACTACGATGGCGGTGATCCCGCCGTGACCCCTGTCGGAACCGGCCCCTACTATCTGGTGGAGAATCTGGTCGGCACCCGTCAGGTTCTGGAACGGAACACTGATCATGAGTGGTGGGGGGCAGAGATCTTCGGCGGGCCGTGGCTGGACCGCATCGAATACATAGACATCGGAACCGATCCCGCCCGCGCCGTCGACGCCGCCGAAAAAGGAGAGGTTGATGCAGTGGATCAGAGCATCGGCGATTATATCACGGTCTTTGATCATCTGGGTTGGCAAAGATCCGAGGTAAATAGTGCAGCCACCCTCGTCGTGCGGTTCCAGCAGGCCAGCGATGCCTTTGCGGATGTGCGCGTACGGCAGGCATTTCAGATGGCCGTGGACAATGCGGTAGTACTGGAAATTGCAGGCTACAATCGCGGCATAATCGGGGAAAACCACCACGTTTGCCCGATCCAGCCGGATTATACCGCAATCGACCCGCCGGTGGCCAATGCCGAAAAGGCGCTCGCGTTGCTGGCTGAGGCCGGGATCGACAGTCCTGATGTAACACTCGTGTCGCTGGATGACGCCTGGCAGGCGCTGTGCTGTGACGCGGTGGCCGCGCAACTGAACGATGCGGGCATTCCCGTCGCCCGCCGCACTGTACCGGGGCTGGAATATTGGGAAAACTGGCGCAGCTTTCCGTTCTCGGGAACGAACTGGAACATGCGGCCCCTAGGCGTGCAGATCCTGCAATTGGCCTATCACAGCAAAAGCGCCTGGAATGAAAGCGGTTTCGCAAATGCGGCGTTTGATGCCGGCGTGGAAAAAGCGATCGGCACCGTTCTGGCAGAAGACCGCGCCCGGATCATGGCGGATCTAGAAAAAATCCTGCGGGATGAAGGTGTCATCATCCAGCCCTATTGGCGGCAGCTGACCCGTCATGTCCATCCGCATGTGCATGGCGCCGGGATCAACCCGACGCTTGTGCACAGGCATCATGAATGGTGGATGGAGGCCAAAGCCCCCACCCCTTAATCACCGGTATTCTTGGCCTTGTGCTTACGCAGACGCGAGGGGGTGCGGAACTTGTTCGCATTCTTGAACGGGTTCTTGTCGCCCTGACCGCGCAAGGTCACACGGATCGGCGTTCCTGGCATGTCGAAATGATCGCGCAGGCCATTCACCAGATAACGTTTGTAGCTGTCGGGAACCATATCCTGATGGCTGCACATGACGATGAATCCCGGCGGGCGGGTCTTGACCTGCGTCATATAGCGCATCTTGATCCGGCGACCGCCCGGTGCGGGTGGCGGGTGCGCCTCGGTCATCGCGCCAAGCCATGTGTTCAGGCGGGCCGTCGGAACGCGGATATTCCAGATATCATGGGCACGGCGGATTGCGTCATGAAGACGATCCAGACCACGCCCTGTCTTGGCAGAAACCGTTACAAGCGGTGCGCCACGCAATTGCGGCAGCAGGCGTTCGAACATTTCCTTCAGCTCGGCAAGCTTGTCCTGCTTGTCGTCCTCAAGGTCCCATTTGTTGATTGCCACGACCACGGCACGGCCTTCGGTTTCTGCAAAATCGGCGATACGCAGATCCTGCTGCTCGAAAGGGATTTCCACATCCAGCAGAACCACCACGACCTCGGCAAATCGAACGGCACGCAGACCGTCGGCCACCGAAAGCTTTTCGACCTTGTCCGAAATCTTTGCCTTCTTGCGCATACCCGCCGTATCGAAAATACGGATAGGCGTATCATTCCATTCGGCACGAACAGAGATAGCATCCCGCGTGATCCCCGCCTCTGGCCCTGTCAGCAGCCGGTCATGTCCAAGGATCTTGTTGATCAGTGTGGATTTACCGGCATTCGGACGACCGATGACGGCAATCTGTAGCGGGTGGCGGTCCGTCGGCTTGTGCGCTTCGGGATCAGCCTCATCATCCGCTTCTTCCTCGGGAATATCGACATCCACCAGCGGGGCATCGGCTGCGGCACGTTCGGCAAAACCGTCTGCAATCGGGCGCAGGGTATGGTAGAGATCATCGATCCCTTCGCCATGTTCGGCCGACATGCGAATCGGCTCCCCCAGACCAAGGCTCCATGCCTCGATCGCACCGGCGTCCCCTGCCTTGCCTTCGGCCTTGTTCACGCCCAGAATCACATGGGCATTCTTGCGGCGAAGAATGTCGGCAAACATTTCATCCAGAGGCGTGACACCGACCCGTCCGTCAATGACGAACAGGCAGACATCTGCCATCTCTACGGCGCGTTCGGTCAGCCGACGCATACGGCCCTGAAGGCTGTCGTCGGTAGCATCCTCCAGACCGGCGGTATCGATCACGGTAAACCGCAGATCGATAAGCTTTGCATCACCCTCGCGCAAGTCGCGGGTAACGCCGGGTTGGTCATCGACCAGCGCCAAACGCTTGCCGACAAGGCGATTGAACAGGGTCGATTTACCCACATTGGGGCGTCCGACGATGGCAAGGGTGAAACTCATTCCGCAATCCTTCCGAAGAACGGGGGTTTACACCCTTGTGGCGTCAGCGGAAAGCGTGAATCTTTCCATCGGTGGAAACAACATAAATTGCGCCCCCTGAAACCGCCGGCTGGGCAGCCGCCCCTTCAGGAATTGCAACCGTCCCGAGCAGCGAACCATCGGTCGGCGAGAAGAAGCGTAGCAGACCATCCCCCGAGGCGACAACAATCCGGTTTCCGGTAATCACCGGTCCGTAATGCGCGACGATCTCGTTCTGTTTCTTCACCTTTTCCGCGGTATAGTAAGGCATATCCACAGACCAGATACGTTCACCGGTCCGCGCATCCAGACGGACCAGATGCGCCTCATCCGAAATCAGGAAGACGGAATTGCCGCCCACCGCCACCGGGCCATACGCCCCTTCCTGCGCTGTCCATTTGCGATCACCGGTATCGCGGTCCATGGCAACGGTGCGGCCTGCTTGGTTGCCCACATAGATGGTGCTGCCCGAAACTACCGGATCCGATGTGATGTCTGGCAGCATCGCATAGGCACGGCCCCGACGCTGGCCAGCAACCGCGCTGGACCAGTTACGCGCCCCGCTGATGCGGCTGACAGAAACGACATCGCCCGAGGAGAATGGGAAAATCACACTGCTGGACGTCACCGCCGGTGAGGCTGTTCCCAGCATTCCCGCAATCTCGGTCGTTCCCATGACTGTCCATTCGACCCGGCCATTGGAGGCATCCACAGACCAGCTGGTGCCGTCACGGCCAACGACGTAAATCTTGCCACCATCAAACGATGGCGCGCCAATGGCCGCCGCGCCAAGATCCTGACGCCACAGGATTGCTCCGCTTGCGGCATCCAGCGCGATCAGCTCACCATAACCCGTTGTGGCAAAGACGCGGCCGGACCCAAAGGCAAGACCGCCGCCGGAAATCTTGGAACGCTCACGTACAGGGCGCAGGGGCGTCGACCATAGTTTCTGACCTGCGGTGGACACTGCGGCAACGCGCCCTTCGGCATCCATCGCATAAACGCGCCCGTCGGCAACGATGGGTGCGGCGGCGATGCGCTGACGGCGGCTGTTCCCCTCACCGAATTCCACGCTCCACGCACGGACGGGTTGCGCTGAAAGAAGGCCGTTCCCCGCAAGGTGCTGGGCATTACCCCCCCGATGTGTCCATGCCGTGCTGGTTTGCGCCGGCAGCGAAATGGGCACCGAGCGGTTCGCGGCAACCGCGATACGATCGGTCGGATTCGGATTGCTTGCAGTAGGAACGCTTGCATCCAACGGAGAGCGCACGTCGAAACGTTGGCCCGGAAGCAGTTCCTCGTGCTGGCACCCCATGAGGGCCAGCGTTGCCAACGTTACCAGACCTGTCGCAGCCTTCATCCCTAGCCCCTTCGCTTATTCTGCCGAAATCGTACCGCCAAGCGCGGTGACGATCTGACCTGCCCGCTGCCGCAACCCCTGGGTCGCTTCACGATCTGTGGTCAGGGCCGTTAGTTTGGTGATTGCTGCCGGAATATCCCCGGCCTCGATATCAAGATAGGCCAGTTGTTCGCGGGCCAGCGCGCGATACGGTTGGCCCGGTTGTGAAATCGGTTCCAGCAGGGCGCGCCGATCATCGATGGAAAGATCGGTTCCGGCCACGACTGCCTTACGCAATACGGCCAGATCGTGGAACACTGCCGAAATCCCGTCCTGCGCGATTACACGGTCCAGGGCGGCCATTGTTGCGGCCTTATCCTCGCTCGGGTCGGATGCGGCCATAAGGTCCAGAACAGCGCGGCGATCACCCTCTGCGCTGGCGGCGTCCAGAACCGCGCGGCGCTCCTCGGGATTCGCGGCATCAAGCGATGCCAGAAGCGTATCGCCAAAGCTTTGCGCTTCGGTTTCCGAAGCCCGCTGCTGCCATTCGGTCCATGCAACGCCCCCGGCCACGACCAGAACCAGAAGCCCTGCAATCCAGCCATAGCGTTTCAATGCGCCGAACAGACGTTCACGCCGCAGTTCGTCGGCGACCTCATCGATGAAGGTGTCGGAGTTGCTCACTAAACCGGCTCCACTGCTTTGAATTTTGTCTTACACGGGTTCGACGCGGATTGCCAAGGGCGGTCAGCCCTCGATCTCCGCTTCCTCGGCGGACTGATGCGCCCACATACGGGCATATCGTCCGTTTAGCGCCAACAAATCTTCGTGTCGGCCCTCCTCGATCACGCGCCCCGCCTCAAGCACCAAGATGCGGTCGGCATCCGCGATCGTGGACAGCCGGTGGGCAATGGTCACGACCGTCCTGCCCTTCGACATAAGGCGCAAGCTGTCCTGGATGTCCCGCTCTGTCTGGGTGTCCAGCGCCGATGTCGCCTCGTCCAACAGCAAAAGTGGCGGATTTTTCAGGATCGTCCGTGCAATCCCCACACGCTGTTTCTCTCCGCCGGACAGTTTCAGCCCACGCTCCCCCACGGTTGTTTCATAGCCATCGGGCAGCGAGATGATGAAATCGTGAATGCGCGCGGCTTGGGCGGCGGCGAAGACCTCATCCTCGGTTGCATCAGGACGACCGTAGGCGATGTTGTAGCGGATGGTGTCGTTGAACAGGACCGTATCCTGCGGCACCACGCCGATCCGGTGATGCAGGCTTTCCATCGTGATATCGCGCAAATCCTGCCCATCAATCCGCACCGCGCCACCCGTTACATCATAAAAACGGAACAGAAGACGGCCGATTGTTGATTTACCGGCCCCGGACGGGCCGACAAGGGCGATCGTTTGTCCCGGCAGGGCCGTAAACGACAACCCCTGCAGGATAGGACGTTGCGCGTCGTAGCTGAAGGAGACATCATCGAACACGATTTCGCCGCCCGTAACCTTCAGATCGGGCGCATTCGGCCGGTCCGTGATTTCAGCAGACTGACCGAGGATTCCGAACATCTGCCCCATATCGACCAAGGCCTGCCGGATCTCGCGGTAAACCGTTCCCAGAAAACCCAAGGGCAGCGTGATCTGGATCATGTAGGCATTGACCATGACAAAATCGCCAACCGTCAATGTGCCGGCAGCCACCCCGCGTGCAGCCATGGCCATGACCGCGACAAGCCCTGTCGTGATGATGGCGGCCTGCCCCATGTTCAGGATCGCAAGGCTTTGCCCCGTCCGCACCGCAGCACTTTCGTAGCCCGCCATCGCTGCATCATATCGTGCAGCCTCTACCTTTTCCGCGCCGAAGTATTTGACCGTCTCGAAATTCAGAAGACTATCGACCGCCTTCTGGTTCGCGTCATTGTCGCGATCATTCATTTCCTGCCGGATACGGACGCGCACCTCGGTGACCTTCAGCGTAAAGGTCACATAGGCGGCAACGGTTGCCACCACCACCAGCATATAGAAGATGCCGAAAACCGCCCAGAAGATGATCGCGACCAGAGTCAGCTCCAGAATGAGCGGGCCAACGGAAAAGACTAGGAACCGCAGCAGGAACTCAACGCCTTTCACACCCCGCTCCATCACCCTTGAAAGGCTGCCGGTGCGCCGCATGATGTGGTAACGCAAGGAAAGGTGGTGGATATGCGAGAAGGTTTCCAACGCCAGCTTGCGCAGGGCACGCTGACCGACGCGTACGAAGATCAGATCCCGCACCTCACTGAACGCCAACCCGCCAAAACGGGCGACCCCATAGGCCACAACCAGCCCCACCGCCCCCAGCATCAGCGTGGAGGCAAGATCGGGTGCTTCCCCCCCGAGCGCATCAACCGCCGCCTTGTAGAAGATCGGCGTTGTAACCGCGATCACCTTGGCCAGGATCAGGAACACCATCGCAATCACGACACGCCGCTTGACCCAGCCCTCGCCTTGCGGCCAAAGGTAGGGGGCCACGCGTGCGATGGTTTGCCAGCCAGTGCTCGAAGTCTCGGGTGTCATAGGCTTCTCCTTCGGCACGGGTTTTAAGCGGGGGTGGTATGAATGACCAGACGCCCCGCACATGAAAGGACCTGACCATGACTGCCCCTATTTCCGTTTGCGTATTCTGCGGTGCCCGCAACGGTGGACGTCCATCCTATACCGACGCTGCGCGCGCCACCGGGCAGATGATTGCGGCAAACGGGTGGCGGCTGGTGTATGGCGCGGGGGATGTGGGGCTGATGGGCGAAGTCGCCCGCGGTGCCGAGGGGGGAGTATCGCTTGGCGTCATTCCCGAGCATCTGCTGCCCCGTGAAAAGGGCAAACGTGATCTGACGCAATTCATCATCACCGACAACATGCACGCCCGGAAAAAGGTGATGTACATGAATTCGGATGTCATCGTCGTTCTGCCGGGGGGCGCCGGATCGCTGGATGAATTCTTCGAGGTTCTGACGTGGCGTCAGATCGGTCTTCACTCCAAACCGATATTCCTGCTCAACATCGACGGCTACTGGAACCCGCTGATCGCGCTGCTGGACCATGTGGTTGCGGAAGAGTTTGCCGATCCGTCGGTTCTGGAGTTCGTAAGTGTTGTTCCTGATGTAGCATCATTGGAAACCGCGCTGGCAAACGGGTTGTGACGAGCCGCGGCAAGACACACCGCTGGGATCAGGAAATCTTTGCAATGTATTGTTCATAAGCAATATTAACAAAAAAGCCCGCCTGATTAGGGCGGGCTTTTTCACATCAGGTTGTGGCGATCACATACGTGCCGCAACAGCTTCCCAGTTCACAAGCTTGTCGAGGAAGTTCGCAAGGTATGCGGGACGTTTGTTGCGGAAATCGATGTAGTAGCTGTGCTCCCACACGTCGCAGCCCAGAAGTGCCGTTTCGTTGAAGCAAAGCGGGTTTACACCGTTTTCCGTTTTCGTGATCTTCAGCGTGCCCGAGGCATCCTTGACCAGCCAGGTCCAGCCGGAACCGAATTGCGCTGCCCCTGCGGCTGCAAATTCTTCCTTGAATTTCTCGACCGAACCAAAGCTGTCAACCAGCGCCTTTTCCAGTTCGGCAGGCATGGTTTTACCGGTCGGCCCCATGATCTCCCAGAACAGGTTGTGGTTCCAATGCTGCGAAGCATTGTTGAAGATACCCGACTGCGCCACGGCGCCAGCCTTGTAGGTCCCTTTGACGATATTCTCGAGGTCTTTGTCTTCCCACTCGGTTCCGGCAATCAACTTGTTGCCGTTATCGACATAGGCCTTGTGGTGAATGTCATGGTGAAACTCCAGCGTTTCCTTCGACATACCCAGATCCGCAAGCGCATCGTGGGCATAGGGAAGTTCGGGAAGGGTAAAAGCCATGATGGACACTCCTGTTTTCAGTTGACGTCAATAAGAGGCCGCAAACCCCGAACGTCAAGGGGTCTGCCTACCCTAACCTTCCGCAAAACCGTACATCTTCCCGTAAATCGAGTGGGTTACGGCAAGGCAAACAAAAACGCCGCCCCAGATGGGACGGCGTTATGTTCGTCAGGTTGACCGAAATCAGCCTTTGAGAGTTTTTGCAACTTCTGCTGCAAAATCTTCTTTTTCTTTCTCGATGCCTTCGCCAACAGCCATGCGGACAAAGCCGACAACTTCAACGCCTGCATCTTTTGCAGCCTGACCGACAGTCACATCGGGGTTCAGAACGAATTTCTGACCCAGCAGCGTTACTTCTTCGAAGTATTTTGCCATACGGCCAACAATCATCTTTTCGATGACCGCGTCCGGTTTACCCGATTCGCGTGCCTGCTCTGTCAGAACGTTCTTTTCACGCTCTACCAGAACCGGGTCCAGATCCGCTTCGGAAAGCGATGCCGGGTTGGTCGCAGCGATATGCATGGCGATCTGCTTGGCAATACCGTTGTCGGTGCCTTTGACAGCAACCAGAACGCCGATCTTGCCCATGCCATCGGCAGCAGCGGTGTGAACATAGGATGCAACGCTGTCACCTTCGATGGTGGCCATGCGACGCAGGGTCATGTTCTCACCGATAACGGCGATGGCTTCGTTCACGACGGTGTCGACTGTCTTGCCGTTCAACGACGCTGCTTTCAGCGCCTCGACGTCGGAAACGGTCAGCGCGGTATCAGTAATACCTGCAACCAGTTTCTGGAAGTCAGCGTTCTTCGCAACGAAGTCGGTTTCGGAATTCACCTCGACCGCAACGCCTTTTCCGCCGGAAACAGTAACGCCGACAAGACCTTCAGCCGCAACACGGCCGGATTTCTTTGCAGCCTTTGCCAGACCTTTGGTGCGCAGCCAGTCTACCGCTGCTTCCATGTCACCATCGGTTTCGATCAACGCTTTCTTTGCGTCCATCATGCCTGCGCCTGTCGTCTCGCGCAGTTCTTTCACCATCTGAGCGGTGATTGCCATAGCGGCTCTCCTCGGTATTCGTAAGAACATCCCGGCGGTTTTAGAACCGCCGGGTAACGATCGAATGACTGGCTTACGCCTCTTCGACTGCTTCTTCTTCCGGAGCGGCTTCCAGCTCACCCAGATCTATACCAGCAGCGCCCATCTGGGCCGACATGCCGTCCAGCGCCGCGCGGGCAACCAGATCACAGTACAGGCCGATTGCGCGTGCCGCGTCGTCGTTGCCCGGGATCACATAGTCGACGCCCTTGGGCGAGCAGTTGGTGTCCACGATCGCGACAACCGGAATACCCAGTTTCTGTGCTTCGAGGATGGCCAGATCTTCCTTGTTCACGTCGATGATGAACAGCAGGTCCGGAACGCCGCCCATGTCGCGGATACCGCCGAGCGATGCCTGCAGCTTGGACTGCTCACGCTCCATGTTCAGACGCTCTTTTTTCGTCAGACCCTCTGCGCCGTTCGCCATCAGCTCATCCAGCTGCTTCAGACGCTGGATGGAGTTGGAAACGGTTTTCCAGTTGGTCAGCGTGCCGCCCAGCCAACGGTGGTTCATGTAGTGCTGTGCGCAGCGCTCGGCAGCATCCGCGATCGGCTTCTGGGCCTGACGCTTGGTGCCGACGAACAGAACACGGCCGCCTTTGGCGACGGTGTCACGAACAACCTGAAGTGCCTTGTCCAGCATCGGGACAGTCTGCGTCAGGTCGATGATGTGGATACCGTTGCGGTCGCCGTAGATGAACTCACCCATCTTGGGGTTCCAGCGAGCGGTTTGGTGACCGTAGTGAACGCCAGCTTCAAGCAGCTGACGCATCGAGAAATCGGGGAGCGCCATGTCCATATCCTTTTCCGGTTTACGCCTCGGCAAAGCTTTGAGGGATCTCTCCCAACCGGCGGACTTTTCGGGATGTCTCCCCGATCGGCCCAAGCTTCGCCTGTGAAGTGCAGCGCCTATACCCTGCGTTCCGGATGTTCGCAACCCCTTGCGCGCCACGCGCACGTAGGGAACAAGCAGAATCATGACACCAGATATTCTTTGTATAGGTTCCGTCCTTTGGGACATTATCGGCCGTTCCCCCGCAGCGATGCGCGCGGGGTCGGATGTGCCGGGGCGCATTACCCGCATTCCGGGCGGCGTTGCGCTGAATATTGCGGCAACGCTGCGCCGGTTCGGGTTGACGCCCGCCCTGCTGACCGCCATCGGACGTGACCCGGAGGGGGACGAACTGGTCGCAGATTGTGCCCGCCTCGGAATGATCACCGATTACATATACCGCTCGGACGATCTGCCGACGGACAGGTACATGGCGGTCGAGGGGGCGAACGGGCTGATTGCCGCCATCGCCGATGCCCATTCGCTGGAGGCGGCGGGTGACAAGATCCTGCGCCCGCTGCATGCGGCCTTGCAGGGCTGGAACGGCCCCATCGCACTGGACGGGAACCTGACCGAGGCGCTTCTTGCAGAAATTGCGGCATCGCCCCTATTTGCAGAGGCGGACCTGCGCGTTGCCCCTGCCAGCCCCGGCAAGGCCGAACGTCTGCTTCCCCTTCTGACCCATCCGAATGCCACCCTCTATGTGAACCTGGAAGAGGCGGGAACGCTGTCCAAAACGTCCCCTGCCACGGCGGCTGAGGCTGTGGCCGACCTGCTGGCACGGGGCGCGCAGCATGTATTGGTGACGGATGGTGGCCGCGCCTGCGCCGAAGGCCGCGCGGGTTGCGACATCATCAGCGACACCCCTCCCGCCGTCATGGTGACACGTGTCACCGGCGCGGGGGACACCTTCATGGCTGCCCACCTGGTGGCTGAACGTGCGGGCGCCACCCGTCAAAACGCTCTGCGCGCCGCAATGCGCGCCGCCGCCGACCATGTATCCGGAGATATCGCATGACCCTACCCCTCACCGTTCTGCCCGAAGTTGCCGAGGCCTTGGCCAATGGCACGCCCGTTGTCGCGCTGGAAAGCACCATCATTACCCATGGGATGCCCTTTCCGCAAAACGTGGAAATGGCCAGATCGGTGGAGGACGTGATCCGGGAAGGCGGCGCTGTTCCGGCCACGATCGCGATCATGAACGGGCAGATCCATATCGGCCTTTCGTCGGAGGAGCTGGACCGTCTGGGGCAGACGCCTGACGCGATGAAACTGTCGCGCGCTGATCTGGCCGTAGGTCTGACATCAGGACGCACCGGGGCCACGACCGTTGCTGCGACCATGATCTGTGCCCGGCTTGCCGGTATCGACGTATTTGCCACCGGCGGTATCGGCGGTGTGCATCGCGGCGCGGAAACCACCTTCGATATCTCGGCCGACCTGCCAGAACTGGGGCAGACGGCGGTTACGGTTGTTGCCGCAGGTGCCAAGGCCATTCTTGACCTGCCCAAGACGCTGGAAGTGCTGGAGACGATGGGCGTGCCCGTCATTGCCTATGGTCAGGACGCATTCCCCGCCTTCTGGTCGCGTGATTCTGGCATGCGCGCCCCGTTGCGGATGGATACGCCTGCCGAGATTGCGGCAGCCCACCTGATGCGTGCCAAGCTGGGCGTGCCGGGCGGACAACTGGTGGCAAACCCGATTGCGGAAGAAGATGAAATTCCGGCGGCAGTCATCAATCCGGCCATCGAGGCGGCTTTGGCCGATGCGGAACGTCAGGGCATCGCCGCCAAGGAGGTTACGCCCTTCCTTCTGGACCACATCTTCCGGTCAACAGAAGGCAAATCACTGGCATCAAACATCCAGCTGGTTCTGAACAATGCCCGCCTTGCTACCAAGATCGCTACAGAAATCACGAATCAACGATGATCCGATTCGTCGCGCGGGGCACCGCGCGGCGTTCCCCCGCCGAGTGTGATGGCCATTCTCTGTAGGCCCTTGTCCCACTACGTTAAAATAGATACGCCCCCGCCTGCCGGCACAAAAAAAACGCCGGCACGATGGCCGGCGTCAAGTTATGAGGCAGGTTTCATACAGGCAAGAAACCTATCGAGCAGTAAGGCCTTTATATCCCTCGCCCCACGCTTGGCCAAGTTAAAAGTTTCAAATAGGTTTAAGAGCACCTATGGTTGTCAGATTGTGCCAGACAAAAGGACGTGCGGACGCGGGATGAATGGCAAACTCAGCAGTATTTTGAAGGTTACAGCGGGGGTTTTGCCCTTGTTGCTGCTTGGCACCGCAGCTGTGGCTGAAAAGTCACATGGTATTGCGATGTACGGGGAACCTGCCCTGCCCGCTGACTTTGACCATCTGCCCTATGCAAACCCTGATGCACCGCATGGCGGCACCTTTGTCATGGGGGAAACCGGCGGTTTCGACTCTTTGAACCCCTATATCCTGAAAGGCCGCGCGCCGTTCTATCTGGGGGCATGGACGGTCGAGACACTGATGACCCGTTCCATTGACGAGCCGTTCACTCTTTACGGTCTGCTCGCCGAGAGCATCAATACCGACCCCGAGCGGAGTTATGTCGAGTTTACCCTCCGCCCCGAGGCACGTTTTTCCGACGGCAGCCCCGTCACGGTCGATGATGTCCTGTGGTCCTTTGAGACGTTGGGTACCAAGGGCCAGCCTCGTTATGCCGGGGCATGGAGCAAGATAAAGGATGCCGAGCAGACCGGCCCCCATAGTGTCCGCTTCACCTTCACCGAACCTGATCGCGAAATGCCGCTGATCCTCGGCATGCGGCCCATTTTGAAAAAGGCGCAATGGGACACGCAGGATTTCACGCAATCCTCGCTTGTTCCTCCAATAGGTTCAGGGCCGTATGTGGTTGAGTCCATAACACCGGACCGTTCCATCACCTATGCCAAGAACCCGGATTGGTGGGGCAAGGATCTGCCCGTCAATCAGGGGTTCTACAATTTCGACACGCTTCGCACCGAATTCTACGGGGATTCCGGTGTCATGTTTGAGGCCTTCAAGGCAGGATCGCTTTCGACATGGCGCGAAACCAATCCAGCGCGCTGGCTTACGAACTTCAGCTTTCCGGCAGTTCAGGACGGACGTGTCACGCTGGAAGAGATAGAGCATAAACGCCCGTCAGGAATGCAGGGATTTGTTTTCAACACCCGCAAACCGATCTTCGATAACGCGCGCGTCCGTGAAGCGTTGATCCGTGCATTCGATTTCGACGTTATCAACCGCACGATGACAAACGGAACCGAACCGCGGATCAACAGCTATTTTTCCAATTCAGAACTGGGCATGAAAGTTGGCGAACCAGCCGGCGAGGGTGAGGCCCGATTGCTGGCCCCCTATCATGACACCCTCATGTCAGATGTGCTGGAGGGATATTCCCTGCCGGACGGGCCACGCCGCGCAGATCTGCATGTCGCGATGGACCTGCTGGCCGATGCGGGCTGGACCGTTGAAAACGGCGTTCTGACACAGCACGGCAAGCCGTTCGAGTTCGAGATATTGCTGTCACAGGGCACTGATCCCGGCGGCACCCTTTCAGCCGATCAGGTTTCTTCGGTCGCCGCGATCTACGTCCAGCAATTGCAGCGCCTGGGGATCAAGGCCCATGTCACATCCGTTGACAGCGCGCAGTACAAGCAGCGTGTGAACGAGTTCGATTTCGACATGACCGTGCTGACTCGCAGCTTTTCGCTGTCACCGGGAAATGAGCAGACATTGTACTGGGGCTCGATCGGTGCGAACCAGCCCGGATCGCGCAACTTGATGGGCATGACCTCTCCGGCTGCGGACGCGATGATCACGGCGATGGTCCGATCCGAAACGCCCGAAGAATTTCGGGACGCAACCCGTGCGTTGGACCGTGTGCTGATGTCCGGGCGCTTTGTCATACCGTTCTGGTATGCGAATGTATCGCGGATCGCCTATTCATCGGCATTTGCGCACCCCGATCATATCCCGCTTTACGGGGATTGGCCCGGCTTCCAGCCAGACGTGTGGTGGCAGAAGCCCTAGGGCGCGGAACCTGCCCCCTTGCCGCACGTTATTCTGCCAAACCAGAGGATGGAGGCAGAGATGCGCTGGAAAACTGTTAAAGACAATTGGGAAGCCTTTGCGGAATCTCTGTTGGATACATGGCCGGATCTGACCGAAGAGGATCTGATCGATATCGACGGCAGCCGGACGGAGCTGGAAGCTCGCTTGGTAACGGTCACCGGTGAGACACAGGATGACGTTGCCTCGCAGGTGTCGGAATGGCTCGAGGGTGCGGTCCCCGCAGATGTGCATATGGACGAGCAGCACGACAACGC
This sequence comes from Falsirhodobacter sp. alg1, assembly GCF_000739715.2. Classification (GTDB taxonomy): domain Bacteria; phylum Pseudomonadota; class Alphaproteobacteria; order Rhodobacterales; family Rhodobacteraceae; genus Falsirhodobacter. Next base: position 215,981 of record NZ_BBJC02000002.1, read on the forward strand.
CTCTATAAACGATAGCCGGCTCTACATGTCCCCGGGTGAAGATGCCTCGGATGATGATGCCAAATACGGCGATGACAGCACGGCTGAAAATCCGGTTAGCGGCGGCTGACATTAAAAAACGCGCCACGCTCTGGTCATTTCAGAATGTGGCGGGCATAGATAACGGGCTGGATGTACAGGCATCTGGCTTGTTTCCCTAAATTCAGGACACGCGATATGCCCGTGGCCAGCATCCCGCTTGATATATTCTCCGATCCCGTGTGCCCGTGGTGCTATATCGGCAAAACCAACCTTTATCGCGCGATGGAATCCCGCCCGGACCATCCGTTCCACATCGAATGGCATCCCTATCAGCTGCATCCGAACCTGCCCGCACATGGCATGAACCGTGCGGAATGGTTCGAGGCACGGTTTGGCGATCAGGAAAAGGCGGTTGAAATCGCGGCTGCGGCCCAGAAGGCTGCTGATGAGGCCGGCCTTGATGTGGATATGGGCGCGGCGCAGCGCATGCCGAACACGATCGAGGCCCATCGTCTGATCCATTGGGCTGGCTTGCAAGGTGTTCAGACCCCGGTCGTGGATGCCCTGTTCCGCGCCTATTTCCGTGATGGTCAGGACATCGGAGATCACGCAGTACTGATCCGGATTGCGGGTGCTGCCGGAATGGACCCCGATGCGGCTGCACGTCTGCTTGCCACCGACGCCGATCGGGATGATCTGATCGCCCGTGATCGTGATGCGCGATCCAAAGGTGTGCAGGCTGTACCTACCTTCCTGATTGACCGGCAATACGTTCTGGCCGGCGCGCAATCGGTGGAAATGTGGCAGAAAATTATCGATGACATAACAACCGAACTGGGGGAAGCCGAGTGAAGCCAACGAAACCGCTTGGATCGTTTGAGTTTGTGGCCCTGATGGCCACACTGATGTCGGCGGTTGCATTCAGCATTGATTCAATGCTGCCCGCCTTTCCGGTGATCATGCGACAAATGACGCCGGATGCCCCGAACCATGTGCAGTTGATTGTCACGCTGTTCATGCTGGGAATGGGCGCAGGTACCCTGTTCGTCGGCCCGCTGTCCGACACGTTGGGCCGCAAGACCGTGATGATCGGCTGTTCGGCAATCTACAGCATCGGGGCCTTGATGGCATGGCGCGCTGACAGTCTGGAACTGTTGTTGCTTGGCCGCTTCATTCAGGGGATCGGCGCTGCAGGGCCGCGGGTCGTGGCCATCGCCATGGTACGCGATCTGTATTCCGGGCGAGATATGGCGCGTGTCGTCAGCTTCATCATGATGTTCTTCACCATCGTTCCGGCCATTGCCCCGATGATCGGGAATGAGATGATCCAACTGTTCGGCTGGCGGGCGTTGTTCCTGATCTTCGTCACCTTCTCCACCATCTCGGCGACATGGCTGTTTTTCCGGCAACCCGAGACGCTGGCCGTCGAAAACCGGCGTGCGCTGCGCCCTGCGGTCCTTCTGGCCGGCATCAAGGAAATCGTGACGAACCGGATCGTAATGCTGACCATCATCGCCCAGGGGTTCGCCTTCGGTTGCATGTTCTCTACCATCTCCACGATCCAGCCGATCTTTGAGGTTCGCTTTAACGCGGCGGACACCTTCCCCTACTGGTTCTTTTCCGTGGCAATGACAGCGGGCGCTGCCAGCTTTCTGAATGCGCGCATTGTGGGGCGTGTCGGCATGCGGGCGGTCGTGGTATCAGTGGTATCGCTCCAGTTCACGATCTCGCTGATCATGGCCGTCACCAACGGTTTCAATATCATGCCCGAGGCCTTGGCCTTTCCGGCGCAGATCATCTGGACGATGTCGATCTTTGCGATGCTGGGCCTGTGCATGGGCAACCTCAATGCCTTGGCGTTGGAACCTCTGGGCCACCTGGCAGGCTTGGGGGCGTCGGTGGCCGGCTGTATTGCAACCGTGATGGCGGTTCTGCTGTCCCTGCCCATCGGTCAATCCTTCAACGGAACGAACATTCCCCTGACAATCGGAACCACGCTCTATACAGGTGCGGTTCTCCTGATCATGGCGACCCTTCCGAAGCGCAACTAGCGCTTCGGTTTCACCACTTTTTCAGCCAAGCCCCGCGCAATGGCAAAGGCCCCGCGAATGCGGTCGGCCTCGGATTTCCAATCGTCGGCAATGACGATCTTGTTGCCGACGACCTTGGCCTCATTCTGCGCCTTGACGAAATCTACCAAGCCGGCCGGATCGGCGAATTTGTCGTTATGGAACTGGATGGATGCTCCTTTCGGTCCGGCATCGAGACGCGAAATCCCCGCACGCTTGCACATCGCCTTGATCCGCACCACCAGCATCAGGGTATTCACCTCCCGTGGAAGCGGGCCGAACCGGTCAATCATCTCTGCGGCAAATCCTTCCATCTCTACCTTGGTCGCAAGGCCCGAAAGGCGCCGGTACAGCCCCAGCCGGATATCCAGATCCGGAATATAGTCCTCGGGGATAAGAACCGGCACGCCCAAATTGATCTGTGGCGCCCATTGGTCGTCAGCCTCGGTCAATCCGCCGATCTGGCCTGACCGGAGCTTCTGGATCGTCTCCTCCAGCATGTTCTGATACAGCTCGTACCCCACTTCCTTGATGTGGCCCGATTGTTCATCTCCCAGGAGGTTACCGGCCCCCCGCAGATCCAGATCATGCGACGCAAGGTTGAAACCAGCCCCCAGTGTATCAAGGCTGGCAAGCAGGCGAAGCCGGCGATTTGCCTGCGGTGTCAACGGGCTGCGTGGTTTGGTTGTCAGATAGCAATAGGCCCGCGTTTTCGACCGTCCCACGCGACCACGGATCTGGTACAGCTGGCTGAGGCCGAACATATCCGCGCGATGCACGATCATGGTGTTGGCAGTCGGGATATCCAAACCGGATTCCACGATCGTGGTGGCCAGCAGGACATCGAATTTGCCATCATAGAACGAATTCATCCGTTCATCGAGATCCCCTGCCGCAAGCTGTCCGTGCGCCACAAGGAAACTGACCTCGGGGACATGATCCCTGAGAAATGCCTCGATCTCTGGCAAGTCCGACACGCGGGGGACGACAAAGAAACTTTGGCCGCCGCGATACCGCTCTCGCAACAAGGCTTCCCGCAGGGTGACCGCATCGAATTCGCTGACATAGGTCCGGATGGCCAGACGGTCCACCGGAGGGGTGGCGATGATCGACAGATCCCGCACGCCCGTCAGCGACAATTGCAACGTTCGCGGAATGGGCGTGGCCGTCAGCGTCAACACATGCACCTCGGAGCGCATCTCCTTCAGCCGTTCCTTATGCGACACGCCGAAGTGCTGCTCTTCATCGATAATCATAAGTGCCAGGGATTTCAGCTTGATCCCTTTTGCCAGAAGCGCGTGGGTGCCGATGCAGATATCGACCGTTCCATCCGCCAGCCCCGCCCGCGTTGCTGCAGCCTCCTTTGCCGAAACAAAACGCGACAACTGTCGGACAACCATGGGGAATCCACGGAACCGTTCGGCAAAGCTACGAAAATGCTGCCGTGCCAACAAGGTGGTCGGGCAGATCATGGCCACCTGCATTCCGGTCAGCGCCGCAATGAAGGCCGCCCGCATGGCAACCTCGGTCTTGCCGAAGCCGACATCGCCAACGACCAGCCGGTCCATAGGCTTGCCGGATTCCAGATCGGCCACCACATCGGCAATCGCCGCCAATTGATCATCGGTTTCCTGATACGGGAAACGGGCGCAAAAGGCCTCCCACATCTGGTGCGGGGCTTCGAGGATAGGGGCGTGGCGCAGATGCCGCTCGGCTGCGATCCGCATCAGCCGCTCCGCGATCTCGCGGATACGCTCTTTGAGCTTTGCCTTTTTCGCCTGCCATGCCCCGCCGCCAAGGCGGTCCAGCAAACCATCCTCATGGCCATAGCGGCTCAGAAGCTCGATGTTTTCCACCGGCAGATACAGCTTGGTTTCTTCGGCATAGACAAGGTGCAGGTAATCATGCGGTGGCCCGGCACGGTTCGCCGGCGGCTGCGGCACACGCAGCGTTTCCAGCCCCATGTATCGCCCGACTCCATGCTCCACATGCACCACAAGATCCCCCGGAGACAGGGTTTCAAGATCACGGACAAAATTGTCGGCTTTCCGGCGTTTCTTGGGAGAGGAAACGAGCCGATCCCCCAGCACATCCTGTTCCGATATCACGGCAAGACCGGCGGCGGTAAAGCCTGCCTCCAGGGCCCAGACAATCAGAAACAAGCCGCCTTTGCCCGAGGGGATATCGCGAAAGTCCGACACGGGCGTGGCCGTCAGCCCCTGATCCTCCAGCAACCCGCCCAGACGTTCGCGCGCGCCCTCGGACCAACTGGCGATGATGACATGCGCGTCCTTGCGCAGTGCTTTCACATGGTCTGCCAGCGTATTGAACAAGCTTATGTTTTCCTGCTGGCGCTCGGGCGCGAAACTGCGCCCGATCCGCCCTCCGGCATCCAGAACACCCGGCCCCGGAGCCTGCGCCAAAGGTGACAGCTGAATGACCCTGTGCGTGGCAAGGGCATCAGCCCAACCTTTGTCATCCAGATACATGCTTTGCGGGGAAACGGGTTTATACACCGTATCGATACGGGTTTTGCCCGCCATCGCCTCACGTCGTGCGTCGTATTGATCGGCAATCCCTTCCCAGCGGGAAAGACGGGCAGCCGTAACCTGATCATCCAGCATGACCGAGGCCTTGGGCAGGTAATCGAACAGCGTCTCCAGACGATCATGGAAGAACGGCAGCCAATGCTCCATTCCCTGATGCTTGCGCCCCGCACTTACGGCTTCATAAAGCGGATCACTTGCCCCGCCGACACCGAATTCCACGCGATAGTTCTGCCGGAAGCGTGTGATCGCCGTTTCATCCAGCATCACCTCGGATACGGGGGCGAGATCCAGCGTTGTCAGCCTGTCGGTCGACCGTTGGGTTTCAGGATCAAAATACCGCAAACCGTCAAGAGTATCGCCAAACAGATCCAGCCGGACGGGGTTCGATTCCGGTGGATAGATGTCGATGATGCCGCCGCGGATCGCGAAATCTCCCGGTTCCGCCACGGTCGTAACGGGGGTATAGCCCATACGTGCCAGATAGTTCCGCAGACGCGCCTCATCGACGCGATCGCCAACTTGTGCGGAAAAGCTTGCGCCTGCTACCGTTTCCCTGCTGGGAATGCGCTGCATGGCGGAATGGAGCGTCGTCAGTAGAACGAAGGCCCCCGTAACGCCGCTGGACAGCGCCGCAAGCGTTGCCATCCGTCGCGCCGCAATATTCGGGTTGGGGGAAATCCTGTCATAAGGCAGACAATCCCAGGCAGGAAATTCCAGCATGGGAACGGATGGCGCAAGCACGGCCAAGGCCTCACGCATTGCGGCCAGTCGCTTGTCGTCCCGCGCGATATGGATCACGGGTGCGCCCCGCTCCAGTTCCCGCGCAAGAAGGCGCGCATCATAGCCTTCGGGGGCCCCGCCCAGAATTATGGTCTTGCTCACGCCCTCATACTCCCAAGGCCAGGCTCAGGTTGCGCCATGCACCCCAAAGTAATGCGATGAACAGGGTCACCCCCGCAATTCCCTGCACCGTGATGCGGTGCCAGATCAACCGCTGCACCAATTCGGCCGCATTGGGAGCCGTCTGTGCAAAACGGTTCGCCAAGGACAGCCGCAGCGCGGCGATCATCACCCATGGTACGGCAAAAAACAGCCCCGCCTGCGCCATCTCCAGCCCGGCGAGGGCCAGCGCCACCAGCATCGTCAGCCCGAAGGCGATCAAAGCCACGTGAACCAGCCGGCGCGTGGGCGTGACCCGCAGGATGCTGCGGACCGTCAGGCGGGCAAGAACCATCGTATCTTCTGCTGCCTCGGTATCACCGGCATGCGCGGCCAGAACACGGGAAAACGGCACCCCCATGACGTGCCGCACCGCCGCCAGCCAAAAGCCGATAAGGGCAAACCAATACCAGAGCACGGAAAAAGACCGGAAGCTGACCGGCGAAATTAGAAGTTCATACCACTGCACGTCGGCGTGTTCCCTGTCCGTTTGTGCTTTACCTACCCTTGAGACAGCGGCATTTCCATGCCAAGCACAGAAAAAATCGTCTATGACCTGCGTCCATACGCCGGCCTTCGCTAAGAAGAGGACAATATGTATCCCATCCAGGCCACCTATCCAGCCACCCGCTTTCGCCGCAACCGGCGCACCGATGCCCTGCGCCGTCTGACGCAGGAAAATGTCCTGACGGTCAATGACCTGATCTGGCCCGTTTTCATCAAGGATGGCACAGGCGATGAAACGCCGATCGCCTCGATGCCCGGTGTCGCCCGCCAGACGATCGACGGGCTGGTACGCCGCGCGGCCGAAGCCGCCGAGCTGGGCATTCCGGCCGTCTGCCTGTTTCCCTACACCGACCCCGCACAGCGGAGCGAGGAATGCGACGAGGCGTGGAACCCCGAAAACCTGACCAACCGCGCGATCCGTGCGATCAAGGCCGAAGTCCCGGATATGACGGTCATGACCGATGTTGCGCTGGATCCCTATACCAGCCACGGGCAGGACGGGCTGATGAAGGACGGCATGATCCTGAACGATGAAACCGTCGAAGCTTTGGTACGCATGGCCGTGACGCAGGCCGAGGCCGGTGCGGATGTACTGGGGCCATCGGATATGATGGACGGGCGGATCGGACGGATGCGCTCCGCGTTGGAGGCTGCGGGATTCCACTCCACCGCGATCATGTCCTATTCGGCAAAATATGCCTCGGTGTTCTACGGTCCGTTCCGCGATGCCGTGGGTGCGGCGGGCCGCCTGAAAGGGGACAAGAAGACCTACCAGATGAACGCCGGCAACTCCGACGAGGCCTTGCGCCTTGTGGCACGCGATCTGACCGAGGGGGCCGACAGCGTGATGATCAAGCCGGGGATGCCCTATCTCGATATCTGCCGCCGGGTCAAAGACGAATTCGGCGTGCCCACCTTTGCGTATCAGGTATCGGGTGAATATGCGATGCTTCAGGGCGCCATGCAGGCCGGCTGGCTGGATCCGGTGGCGGGCATGCTGGAAAGCCTTCTCGGCTTCAAGCGCGCCGGTTGCGACGGAATCCTGACCTATTTCGCGTTGGATGTAGCGCGCCACCTGAAGCGGTGACAGAATAAACCCGATGGGTTACACCTAGGGCAAAAGGATATGAGGCAGAATATGGTTAGTCGTCGGGTATTTATCGCAGGTTTGAGCGCAACGACCGGGCTTGCGGCCTGCTCCAACGGCGTCGGCAGCAATGGTGGCCCGACGATCGACGCACGCGTGAATGTGGCGCGTGACTACCTGTTCCAATCCTTTCCGGGAACACGTGATCTGGCAGCCCGCTCGGCCGGGGTATTGTACATGCCGTTGGTGACCGAGGCCGGTCTGGGTGTCGGCGCCTCCTACGGACGCGGTGCCCTGCGAATCAACGGGGCGACGGTGGATTACTATTCCTCTGCCAAAGGCTCTATCGGGTTTCAGATCGGCGCCCAGCAATACGCGCACGCCCTGTTTTTCATGACACCGACAGCATTGGCGGATTTCCGCAGCTCTCGGGGTTGGGTGGCAGGGGCCGATCTGCGCTATGCCACACCCGATCAGGGTGGCAGCATCGGCAAGGACACGACAGAGATCGATCCGGTTGTGGCCCTTGTGTACGGCCAGTCCGGACTGATCGCAGGTGCTACCATCGCCGGCACGAAATATACGCGCATCATTCCATAAACCTGCGGCCGCGCAGGCTTCACTTCTACGCCAGCGGATTGCCCTGATGCGGGGGATGGATTACCAAGCGGCTTCCTCCCCCAAGGCCGGACTTGCCGATGTTCCTCGTATTTCGCTGGCTTTTGCGCATCCTCATCGGATTATTCGTGGTGGGCGCATTAGTCGTTGGTGTGGGTTACTGGTTCCTTTCACGGTCCCTGCCCGATTATTCCGAAGATTTTTCGCTGCCGGGTCTGACCGCGCCGGTTGAGATCGTGCGCAACAGCAATGACGTGCCGCATATCTTCGGCAAGACCGACGCAGACGTTTTCCATGCCCTGGGGTTTGCCCATGCGCAGGACCGGCTATGGCAGATGACGTTGCTGCGCCGGACTGCGCAGGGCCGGTTGTCCGAATTGTTCGGCCAGCGCACGTTTGCCACCGATGCGATGATGCGGCGGCTGGATCTTTATGGTCTGGCACGCAGCTCGGTTGAGGCGCAGGACCCTGCCACGCGTGCAGCCCTGCAGGCCTATGCCGACGGGGTAAATGACTGGATCCGGCAGATCAACGAGGGGGCGCGAGGACGTGGCGCACCGCAGTTCTTTCTGTTTTCCAGTGATATTGCCGCATGGCAGCCCGCCGACAGTATCGCGATCCTGAAGCTGCTGGCCCTGCAAATGTCCGACAAGATGGCGAACGAGGTTCTTAGGGCCCGCATGTCGCTGATCCTGCCGCCAGAACGCCTTCGGGATATTCTGCCCGATGATCCAAATCAGGCGGTGGTGGCCCTGCCGCAATATTCGGAACTCGTGCCCGGTGTCTCGCCGGATTATCAGCCCATCCGTGTGGCAGGAGATCCGCTGGCGCCCTTCCCCGAGGTCGGGATGGCAGGGGCATCCAACGCATGGGCGGCAGCTCCGTCAAAATCGGCGGCAGGCGGCGCATTGTTGGCAAATGACCCGCACCTGCCGTTTTCTGCCCCTACGATCTGGTATCTGGCCCGGCTGGAGCTGGGCAGCGGCGGCGTGATCGGTGCAACCATACCAGGGATGCCGCTGATCCTGTCCGGACGTGCGCAGGCCTTCGGCTGGGGCCTGACCACGGCCTATGTCGATGATCAGGATCTGCACGTCGAAGAGGTGAATGCCGACAACCCCGAGGAATACCGCACCCCCGACGGATGGAAGCCATTCCGCACCGAAAGGTCCATCATCCGCATTAAGGATGCAGCCCCCATCACAGTCACCCTTCGCTGGACAGACAATGGCCCCGTATTGCCCCCCAGCCAGTATGATGTGGGCACGATCACCCCGCCCGGCCACGTGATGTCACTTAGCTGGACCGCATTGGATCCGGCCGATACCTCCATGTCCGCCGCCATGAACCTTATGCATGCGAATAGCATCGATGCCGCGATCGAAGCGGGAAAGGACTTTGTAGCCCCCGCACAGAACCTGATGCTGGCGGATGCGAACGGTATCGCGATGCAGACGGTCGGGGCCATACCGGCCCGCGATCCGGCCATGCAGGGTCAGGGTCGGCTGCCCACACCCGGCTGGGAGTCTCGCAACCGCTGGCACGGCATCGCGCCCTATGAACAGAACCCCGCCGAACGCGATCCACAAAGCGGCATTCTGGGCAATACGAACAACAAGACGGTGGATCGCCCGTTTCCGGAGCATGTCAGCTTCGACTGGGGTGATACCGAACGGATCCAGCGCTGGCTAACCCTGATGCAGGCGCGGGAGGTTCATACGCGCGACAGCTTTATCGAAACGCAGCTTGATACCGTCAGCACCACCATGCGGCAGATCCTACCCCTGATCGGGGCCGATCTGTGGTTCACCGGCGAAACCGCCCCCTCGGGAACACCCGAACGGCTGCGTCAGCGCGCCCTGACCATGACGGCCCAGTGGAACGGCGAAATGAACGAACATATGCCGGAACCCCTGATTGCAGAGGCATGGCTTTCTGCTTTGCAGGATCGGCTGATCCGCGATGATCTGGGACCGATGGCGGATCAGTTCGGCCATGTGGACGAGGTGTTCCTGAACCGCGTGTTCCGCAACGAGGATGGTGCCGCCGCGTGGTGCGATATCAAACAATCGGCTGCGGTGGAAACCTGCGCGGATATTGCACAGCTCTCGCTGGATGACGCGCTCGTCTGGCTGACGGAACGGTACGGGGATAACATCGACAGCTGGCGTTGGGGCGATGCCCATCAGGCAACCCATGATGACCCGGTGCTGGGCAACCTGCCAATCCTGCGGTATCTGGTGAATATCCGCCAGTCCACCTCGGGCGGGGATGATACGCTGAACCGGGGCGTTACCAAGGGATACGGCGTAGACCCGTTCCAGAACGTGCATGGTGCCGGATATCGCGGCGTGTATGATTTTGCGGACCCCGACAGTTCGGTATTCATCACCGCCACAGGGCAGTCAGGCCATCCGCTGTCACGTTTCTATGACGATTTCGGCGGGCTGTGGCGACGGGGAGAATATGTGCCGATGTCACTCGATGCCGATCTGGCACGGGCGGCGGCGGTGGGAATTACCCACCTCACCCCTTCCGGAGATACTCGGTAACCGTGCACTTCGGAGCCTCGGCGCGCAGCGGCAGGCTGTGGGCCGGGGTCCATTCCTCCGCGGCGAACTCTGGAAAGAATGTGTCGGCGTCGGGAATGGTCATACCGACGCTGGTCAGCAGCATCCGTTCGGCCAATGGCAATAAGGCTGCATATATTCCTGCCCCCCCCATACCATACAGCCGCAGATGCCCTGCGGCATATGCCAAATCGAGTGCGGCCTCCGGTGTGGGCGCGCATGAAACCTCTGCTATCGGGTGTGAGGTCACGACGATATTCAGACGCCGGGGCAGCGGTTTTTTCGGCAGGCTTTCCCAGGTTTTGCGCCCCATGATCACGGCCCCGCCCGCCGTTTCCCGCGCAAAGAATGCCAGATCCTCTGGCGCGTCCCACGGGATTGTATTGTCACGGCCGATTGCGCCGTTGTTCGCTATGCCGGCAATCAGGGTCAGCATCAGACGGCCACCTCAGCCTGGATCGGAGGGTGAGGGTCATAGCCTTCGACCGTGAAATCCTCGATACGATAGGCATCGATGCTCTCGGCTTTCCGGAGGCGCATCACAGGTAACGCGCGTGGTTCCCGGGCTGCCTGAAGCTTTGCCTGCTCCAGATGGTTCGAATAAAGATGCACGTCGCCTCCGGTCCAGACCAGCTCTCCGGGTTGCAAACCCGCCTGCTGCGCCAGCATCAGTTGCAGGGCCGCAGCCCCTGTGAAATTGAAAGGGGCCCCCAACAGCAGATCACACGAGCGCTGGTACAGCAGACAATTGAGCCGCCCACCGGACGTGACATGATACTGGTAGATCATATGGCAAGGCGGCAAAGCCATCTGCCCCACCTCTGCCACGTTCCACGCATGGAACAGCATCCGCCGGCTTGCAGGTGTATTGCGCAGCATGTCGATCAATGAGGCGATCTGGTCATGCTCCTGCCCGTCCGCCCCCAACCAGCGCCGCCATTGCTTGCCGTATACCGGCCCCAACTCTCCCCATCTGGCGGCGAAATCGGGGTCCGCCACGATCCGGTCCTCGAACGCTCTTTGCTCTATCTGATCGCCTGTTTCACGGCGATAGGTTGCAAGGGGCCAATCACTCCAGATACGGACATTGTTTTCCAGCAGGGCGCGGATGTTGGTATCTCCGGTCAGAAACCACAGCATCTCCTTGACCGCAGTTTTCCAATAGACACGCTTGGTCGTCAGGATCGGCACCGTCTCGTCCGACAGATTGAACCGCAACATGGCCCCGAACACGGAACGGGTTCCCACACCCGTCCGGTCGACCCGTTCATCCCCCGTGGCCAGCACGTGGTTCAGCAGGTCAAGGTACTGGTGTTCGGCAGTGCGCATCATACTCTCCGGCAATTTGGGACGTCATATCGGCTATGACGGACCTCTAAAAGCGCTTTAATCTGACCACAAAGTCTCTAGATTATGGCTAAGATAAAGGAGAACATGATGAAATATCTGCATACAATGGTCCGCGTAAAGGATCTGGACGCGACCATGGCCTTCTTTCGCCTTCTGGGGCTGGAAGAAACAAAGCGTATGGAGAACGAACAGGGCCGTTTCAGCCTGATTTTCATGGCACCTCCCGGCCAGCCCGAATGCCCGGTCGAATTGACCTACAACTGGGATGGCGATGATGCCCTGCCATCGGACAGCCGCCATTTTGGCCACCTGGCCTACGAATGTGACAATATCTATGACCTCTGCGCGCATCTGCAGGCGAATGGTGTCACCATCAACCGTCCGCCCCGCGATGGCCACATGGCATTCGTCCGCAGCCCCGACAACATCTCGATCGAACTGCTGCAAAAAGGGGATCGCCTTCCGCCGGCAGAACCTTGGCAGTCGATGGAAAACACCGGCAGCTGGTAAGACCTAACGGGCCCAGATCGTCAGCGTATCGGATCCTATCCGGCGCTGGCTTTCCAATCTGAAGTGTGGTGCATCCGCAAGGTGCACCACCCCCATTGCAGATAATGCCGGCGTCGCATCACCGCCGATCAGCACGCCCGCAGTGAAAGTTGCAAGATCATCAACCAGATCTTCACGCAACAGGGCCGCTGCAATGGTCCCGCCCCCTTCGCACAGCACACGGGTAATGCCACGGTCTGCCAAAGCGGCCAGTGCGCCCCGAAGCTGCACCGCTTCACCCAGATCGATCAAATGGGCGCCGGCCTCGATCCATGCTGTGCGCGCTGCCTGCGGTGCGTTGGACGAATGAACCAGCCATACCGGCCCCTTGCGGGCAGATCGGCCAAGGCGGCTGTCGGCGCTGTGACGAAGGGTACTGTCCACCACCACGCGCACCGGCTGGGGAACTGCACCGAACCCCCGGACGGTCAGATCGGGATTATCGGCCAGGGCGGTACCGGAACCGACAAGGACCGCATCATGTGACATCCGCATCGCATGCACGACTCGGCGAGACTCTGGCCCGGTAATCCAACGGCTTTCGCCCGATGCCGTGGCAATTCGCCCGTCAACCGATGTGGCAAGTTTTAGAGTCACCAGGGGCAGGCCCTGATTGATGCGCTTGAAGAAACCCGCGTTCAACCGGCTCGCCTCGGTCTGCATGATCCCTTCGGTAACCTCGATCCCTGCATTTCGCAGCATCATATGACCCCGACCGGCCACACGCGGGTCCGGGTCGGTTGCTGCCGTTACAACCCGCGCAACCCCCGAACGGATCAACGCTTCGGAACAAGGGGGGGTTTTCCCGTGATGGGCACAGGGTTCAAGAGAGACATAGACGGTTGCACCGGCAGCAAGATCACCGGCTTGGGTCAAGGCGCGTACCTCGGCATGGGGGCGCCCGCCGGGCTGGGTCCACCCACGACCGACGATCCGGCCATCCCGCAGGATCACAGCCCCGACCGCAGGATTGGGCCAGACGTTTCCCAACCCCCTACGTGCCAGGCGAAGGGCGTGGGCCATGTGGATGGCGTCAGTCACTCTTCGCGCAGCGGTGGTGGGCGCAATTCGGCCACGAATTTGTCAAAATCACCCGCAGCCTGAAAGTTTTTATACACGCTGGCAAAGCGCACGTAGCCCACGGTATCGATCCGTGCGAGGCTTTCCATGACGATTTCACCAATCACCTTCGAAGGAATATCGGTATCGCCAAGGCTCTCCAGTCGGCGGACAATACCCGAAATCATCTGATCGATCCGGTCCGGGTCCACAGGGCGTTTCTGCATCGCGATGCGGATCGAACGCTCCAGCTTGGAACGATCGAAATCCTCACGTTTACCGGATGATTTTATGACGACCAGGTCACGCAATTGCACACGTTCATAGGTCGTGAAACGCCCGCCACATCCCGGACAGAACCTGCGCCGCCTGATGGCGACATGATCTTCTGCCGGTCGGCTGTCCTTTACCTGCGTATCGACATTTCCGCAAAACGGACAGCGCATGACATTTCCTTATTCCAACAACTGCAGAACGGGCCTGCTTTGGCCAACAATCCTAGCGCGAGATCCTACTACTGGGCCAGAGAAAATCAGCAGGCCCGCATATAGCAGGCAATCAACGGCTGCTGAACGGTGGTTCGCAAAGAGATTCTGCAAAACCAGCCGAGAGATAGCCCTTGTCATTCAAGACAGCGACGCCGGTCTTCAGTGCGGCGCCTTCGGGCGACAGAGAGAATTGCATGCCCTCTGTCCGCCCCAAGGGTTGCGGCGAGATCCGGTAGATCAAAGTGGTCCGGCTGACGTTCAAATGGCCGATCGCGAAATCTCCGGCTGCGCACCAGTAATTGCTGGCGGCAGCGCCAGGCTGGTATTCGACCGTGAAACGCTGCGCGTTCCCTTCGACATCATAGCCCTGATAGGCCCGATAGGCGGATGCCGGGGCAGCCAACAGCAATGACAAGGCCCCAAGGGTAAGCGCGCGTTTCATCATTGGTCCAGAAAGCTCCGCAATTTGCGCGAACGGCTCGGATGTTTCAGCTTGCGAAGCGCCTTTGCCTCAATCTGACGGATCCGTTCACGGGTGACGCTGAATTGCTGCCCAACCTCTTCCAGCGTGTGATCCGTGTTCATGCCGATGCCGAAACGCATCCGCAGAACACGCTCTTCGCGGGGTGTCAGGCTGGCCAGAACGCGCGTTGTCGTTTCCTTCAGGTTTTCCTGAATGGCGCTATCCAATGGCAGGATTGCGTTCTTGTCCTCGATGAAATCACCAAGCTGGCTGTCTTCCTCGTCCCCGATCGGGGTTTCGAGAGAGATGGGCTCCTTGGCGATCTTCATCACCTTACGAACCTTATCCAGCGGCATCTGCAGTTTTTCAGCCAGTTCCTCCGGGGTCGGTTCACGACCGATTTCGTGCAGCATCTGGCGGCCGGTACGGACCAGCTTGTTGATCGTCTCGATCATATGCACCGGAATACGGATCGTCCGCGCCTGATCCGCGATGGAGCGCGTGATGGCCTGCCGGATCCACCATGTCGCATAGGTGGAGAACTTGTAGCCGCGACGATATTCGAACTTGTCCACGGCCTTCATCAGGCCGATGTTGCCTTCCTGGATAAGGTCAAGGAACTGCAGGCCACGGTTCGTGTATTTTTTCGCAATGGAGATCACGAGGCGGAGGTTCGCCTCGACCATTTCCTTCTTGGCCTGACGGGCTTCTTTCTCACCCTTCTGGACCTGCTGGACGATGCGACGGAATTCGGAAATATCCACGCCGACATATTGACCGACCTGCGCCATTTCCGCGCGCAGCTCTTCAACCTTCTCGCGGCTTTTCTCCATCAGGGTCTGCCAGCCACGGCCGGATTTTGCCGCCATGCGGTCCATCCAGGTCGGGTCCAGCTCGGCCCCCTGATATTCATCGATGAATTCGCGGCGGTTGATCCGTGCTGCATCCGCCAGCTTCACCATGCCCGAGTTGATGGACATGACCCGACGGTTGATGCCGTACAGCTGATCGATCAGCGCCTCGATCCGGTTGTTGTGCAGGTGCAGGCTGTTCACCAGCACGACCATTTCCGAGCGGACTTTCTGGTAAGATGCTTCACCGGCAAAGCCTTCACCGCCCATCGTGGCGATCATGCGGCTATCCTGCATCTGCGAAAGCTGCTCGTAGTTATTCGCGATAACCTCAAGCGTTTCCAGAACGCGCGGCTTCAGCGCAGCTTCCATTGCCGCAAGCGACATGGCCGAGGCATCGTCCTCATCCTCGTCGTCATCACGGCTGATGGGATTGCCGTCAGCATCCAGCTCGGGCTGGGAGCTGCCTTCGCGGCGGGGCTGCGCAGCACCGGACACATCGACATTCTCGAGGCCAGCGCCCTCCATCTCATCGTCGCCTTCACCCTCGCCATCCAGCGAACGGCCAAAGGTTGCTTCCAGATCGATCACATCGCGCAGGAGAATGTCTTCGGACAAAAGCTCGTCACGCCAGATCGTGATGGCCTGGAACGTCAACGGGCTTTCACACAGGCCCGCGATCATCGTGTTGCGACCGGCCTCGATCCGCTTGGCGATGGCGATCTCGCCCTCACGGCTCAACAGTTCCACCGACCCCATTTCACGCAGGTACATCCGGACGGGATCATCCGTACGGTCCAGCGTTTCGGTCGTGGCGCCAGCGACGGCAATCTCGCGGGATGTGGAAGCCGGAGCCTCGACAAGTCCGCCCACGCTTTCCTCGGATTCGCTTTCGTCGCGAACCTCGATGCCCATTTCGGACAGCATCGCCATCATATCCTCGATCTGGTCCGAAGATACCTGATCGGGCGGGATGACCTTGTTGAGTTGTTCGTAGGTAATGTAGCCCCGCTCGCGTGCTTCAGCGAGCATCCGTTTGACGGCTGCCTGGCTCAGGTCCAGCGAGGATTCATTTTCCTGATCCTCTGGTTTGCCGTCGTCGGTATTGTTGCCTGCCATGGTCACTCCTAGCGGGGGTTTGCCGGTCACGAGCGCGAATCGCCCGGCGTTCCTAACGAATCATTAGCGCGAATCACAGCGGGTGAAAGCGCTTCAGCCTTTTTTCTTTATCCAGACCTGATCTTCGATCAGACGCTGAAGGTGTTTAGACAATGCCGAACGGTCTTCGCCCAGGTCGCCCGCATCGTCAAGACTTGACCTGCCTGCATTGTTGCGGGCTTCGGCAGCCTGGGCCAGCCGCCAGGTCAGACCTTCGTCGGCCAGACCCTCCATATCTTCCATTGCATCCCGTATTTCCGTCTCCGCACCATAGGCCGCATCCAGCTTCGCAAACTCCTCGGCAAGGCACATACGGGCCGTATCACGGTCTTCGGGGTGCCTGATCGGCGGCGCTATGCGAACATGGGGCAGCGATAGAAGGCTTTCAAGAGAGGTGCGAACATTGTCCAGCGCATCATCCTGACCATGGGAAAAACGCAACAACGCCTCCTGAACGTCGCGTTGTTCGGGCCGCGGAACCACCATCCGCTCGATTGCTGATTCGAATGTCCGAATCAACGATGGATGCATGGCGAATCCCGCGAGGATCACCGAGGTTCGCAAATCCTGCGCCATGGCCTCCCCTTCGGCCATCGCCAGAAGCGACTGACGCGCGGCACTGGTCGGCACCGCAGGCGGCGCGATACGCTTTGCCCCGGGGACGAAAGGAGCCCGCTTGGGGCGCGCACCGAACAAGGCCCAACGCCGTTGCTTGATTTCCTCACCGTAGTGATGACGGATCGAAGGATCGGCAATCCTAGAAATCGCCTCTCGCAACGTCTTGTCCAGGGCCGCGCGCCGCTCGGGGCTATCGAATACCTTTCCCTCGGTTTCCCGCCGCCAAAGCAGGCCCACCATCGGCTCTGCTCCGTCCAGCACCTTCTGGAAGGATTGCGCACCCTGCCCCCGGATCAGATCGTCGGGATCCTGCCCTGCAGGCATGACGGCAAACCTCAGCGCCTTACCAGCCTCCAGAAGCGGCATCGCCAGATCGACGACCCGCAGCGCGGCGCGGATGCCCGCCGCGTCTCCGTCCAGCGCGATGACGGGTTCATTCGAAATACGCCACATGAGACGCAGCTGATCCTCGGTGATGGCCGTGCCAAGGGGGGCGACCGTTCCGCGGAACCCCGCCTCCGACAGCGCGATCGTATCCATGTACCCCTCGGCCACGATCAGCGGCAGGCCTTTGCCTGCGGCCTCGCGGGCGGGTCCGTGGTTGTAAAGGTTGCGCCCCTTGTCGAACAGGTCCGTTTCAGGGCCATTCAGGTATTTGGCCCGCGCATTCGGGTCCATCGCGCGACCACCAAGACTGATTGCCCGCCCCCGTGCATCGCGGATCGGAAAGATGATACGTCCACGAAATCGGTCATAGGGCGCGCCGCCGTCATCAGGCTTGGCGCACAGGCCGCTGGCCACCAGCAGATCCGGCGCAATGCCCTTGGCCGTCAACGCCTGAAACACACCTTGGCGCTGATCGGGTGCGTATCCGATTTCCCAACGGTCCTGCGCCTCGGGGGATAACCTTCGCCCTGCAAGATACTCTCGCGCGGCCTCGCCCGATCGGGATTTGAGCATCAGGCGATAGTAGCGGACCGCCTCTTCCATGACCTCGGCCAACTGCGCACGGCGGTCTGTCTTGGCAGCGGCCTGCGGGTCACGGGCGGGCATGGGCATACCGGCTTCGCGGGCAAGGATCTCCACCGCCTCCATGAAGCCGACATTCTCGGTTTCCTTTACAAAGGTCAGCGCATCCCCTTTGGCGTGGCAGCCAAAACAATAATAGAAGCCTTTGCGGTCATCCACGTGAAAGGATGCGGATTTTTCCTGATGAAAGGGGCAAGGCGCCCAGAAATCACCCTTCCCCTGATTGGATTTGCGCGCATCCCATGTGACCTTGCGCGCCACCACCTGTGAAAGTGAGACGCGGGTCCGGAGTTCGTCAAGGAAACCATGCGGCAGAGCCATAGGCCGTATATCGCGGTCTGAAGGGGCCGAGTAAAGCCCCGTCAGATCCGGGCTCAGATGCCTTTGGATTGATATGTTGCGGCAACCCGGCTGATAGAGACGATATAGGCCGCCATCCGCAGATCCTTGATATCCTCCCGGCCATGCCAAACCTCACGCATCGCCTGATAGGCCGTGCGCATGGTGTCATCCAGACCGGAACGGACCAGCTCCAGTTCGCCCGCCCCCTTCAGGTATTTATCCTTGAAGTTAGGGGACATGGTCCAGCCAAGCCCCTTGTCCGCCGACAGACGTTCCAGCTCGTTGACCAGCAGCTCGTGGCGCGCCTCTTCGGCACGGCGCTGCATGCGGCCGAACCGGATATGCGACAGGTTCTTGACCCATTCAAAATAGCTGACCGTCACCCCGCCGGCATTGGCATACATGTCGGGAATGATGACCGTCCCCTTTTTCCGCAGGATCTCATCGGCACCGAAAGTTACCGGGCCATTTGCCGCCTCGATGATCAGCGGGGCCTTGATGCGGTCGGCATTGCCCAGATTGATCACCCCTTCCATCGCCGCGGGGATCAGGATGTCGCAATCAACCTCCAGCAGCTTTGCGCCATCCTCGGTAAAGCTTGCCTTGGGATAGTCACGGATGGAACCGGTTCTGCGGATCCACTGATAGATATCTTCCACGTCCAGCTCTGGCCCCGCAAGGGCGCCATCCCGTTCGATGATGGCGGTGATCTTGCATCCATCTTCTTCCGACAGGAACTTTGCCGCGTGATAGCCCACGTTCCCAAGGCCCTGAATGATGATCCGCTTGCCATCCAGCGTGCCGCTCAGATTGGCCTTGGCAATATCCTCGGGGTGGCGGAAGAATTCCCGCAGCGCGTATTGCACACCGCGGCCCGTCGCCTCCACCCGCCCCATGATGCCGCCTGCATTCAGCGGTTTGCCGGTCACGCAGGCCTTGGCATTGATATCGGTCGTGTTCATGCGGGCGTATTGATCGGCAATCCACGCCATTTCCCGTTCCGAGGTTCCCATATCAGGGGCCGGAACATTCTGTGCCGGGTTGATCAGATCGCGCTTGATGAGCTCATAGGCGAAACGGCGGGTAATCAGCTCCAGCTCGCGTTCGTCATATTGGCGGGGGTCGATGCAAAGCCCCCCTTTGGAGCCGCCGAACGGGGTTTCAACAAGCGCGCATTTATAGGTCATGAGCGCGGCCAGCGCCTCTACCTCATCCTGATTGACGTTGATGGCATAACGGATGCCCCCTTTAACCGGCTCCATATGTTCCGAATGGACAGAACGGTATCCGGTGAATGTTTCGATCTTGCCCCGCAGGCGCACCCCGAACCGCACGGTATAGGTCGAATTGCAGACACGGATCTTCTGTTCCAGTCCGGGGCTCAGGTCCATGTACCGCACGGCACGGTTGAACATCAGATCGACTGACTCACGAAAGCTTGGTTCGCCGGCAACAACCATCTCAAACTCCTTTTCGGTGCATCATGATCTCCAGGCAGAATACGGGGCCCGCCTGCCGTGGCGATAACATCCTAGGCCAATGACATGGCTGCCCCTTTGGAAAAGTCCACAGTCTGCAGAAAGGGAAACTGCGCCTGCGATGCATGCCGGAACTCGTCGACTGTCAACGGACGGGAATGAATGCGGGTCGCCTTGGAGGTGCCGAAAACGGTTGAATCATGCCCGTGGAATTTCAGCTGGACCGACCCGATGACCGTAGGGTCCGTCACCGCGACAAAGCGGCGCGGCATTCCCATATGGCCGAATTCGAAAATTGAGCGACGACGGTTATTGGGCTTCAATGCACAGCCCGCGCTGTGGAACGGAAGATCCATTTCGTAATAGCGCAGCCCTTCATCCGGATAGCAGGTCAGGATCAATTGGCGCGGCAGAGAAAAAGCATAGGACCGGTATGCCGCCATTGCCCTCGACGCTGCCCGCAATCGCGCGACGTAATCGAGGCAGAGTGTATCATCGTCATCGATGCGGAACTGGACAATATCCAGACCCATCTCCGACATCACCGGCTGCAGGGCGCTGGCAACATCCCGTTCGGATGAAACCACCAGCCGGATTGCCGGAACAGTCTGGCAAAGCTGCTGCAACCTTTGCAGGCAGGATGACGGAAGTTCCGGCGATGTCAGGACCAACAGGGTAAAATCCGGATCGGTCTGCCCGGCAATGGAAGGCAACAACAGGTTTTCGAAACACCAGAGCCGGAAAGCCAACCGCCGGGGAGCATAGAGTTCGGCGGCGACATCGGCGCGCACCTGTGCCTCCTGCTCAGGCGGAAGGTTGCGGTAGGCAACCCAATCCCCACGCCCCAAAAAGGAAAAGCGGCAAATTCCGACTATCGTGTCTACGGTCATGACCCCTCCAGAAACCCGACCTCACGATAGGCACGCCGGGGCGCTTCTACAAAGCGTATAATCGACAATCCGGAACGAATGCGGGGAGATATCAGGCCAGACCAATACAGTCGGCGCACTCGACACGGTTTCCTGCATTCTGTACCGCATGAAAACAAATGAAGTTTCGGAACGCGAACGGGCTTGGGCCGATGTCTGGCCAATCGTGTGCGATGGGGCCGGGAGAACACGGATGATCGGGTATATGCGCAAAGTCTTTCCCCTGCTGGGAATGGCCATTCTGTCTGGATGCGGCTCGGGCGGGCACCATACGGAATTGGATTGCATGGAGCGCGCCATGTACTTTGAATCAAACCGCTCCAGCCGCGATGGAATGGTGGCAGTGGGCAGCGTTGTCATGAACCGTGTTGAATCGGCCAGCTATCCCAATTCGGTCTGTGGAGTCGTCGCCCAGAAAAACCAGTTCGCGCCAGGCATCATGTCCACCAAGATGGACGAACGGCAGTTGGCGCGCATCAAGGGCCCTGCCGTATCGGTGTTGAAGGGAGAACGCCATCCGTTGATCGGAAACGCAAAATTCTTCCACGCGGCAAGCTATCGCGCGAATTATGACAATATGCATTACGTTCTGGTTACGGGTGGAAACGCCTTTTACGAGCGGCGCAAAAGGGAACTGGTGACACAGCCGACACCACCCGCCCCGATCGAAGGGATTACGGGCAGCTGAATTGCCCTAATGTGATTTGCGCCAGTCCCAAGGCATGGTGAACTTGCTTCCCCAAATACCTGCCCGTGCGATCTTGGCGGCCGCTTCGTTGGCGGCATAGATGGTGCCACCATAGGCACGATAGGCCACCGCCCAGCCGTTTCGGACCATCCAGGCATTTATGTCCACGGTTCCGACCTTGCAGGTTGCCACGCTCCGGCCATAGCGGTCGGTATTACGCTTTTCGCAACTTACCGCGCGGGAGCCGATCAGCCGGGTCAGGGCCTGGGTCGCCTTTTGCCCGCATCGCCAGACACGAAAGCGGCTTCGGCATGTCTGCGCGCTTTCGGGCGCGTCAATGCCGAAAAGGCGGATACGCTCCCCTTTCAGGTTCAGCGTATCCCCATCAATGACCTTTGTACCCCCGACCCCCAGTTCGCGAAAAAGCGTTTGGGTGCTCCATACCTGAACTGCCATATCCAGCACCGTTTGCCGCCATTGCTGATTATTGTCTCCGAACACCCACCCCCCAAGCAGAAATGCTGCAACGAGCATCAGAATTTTGGGGCCCAAGGTGCTATTTTTCTTTTTTCTACGCGCCATTACGGGCGTTTGCCTTGAGTGATTCGGCAATGCAAGGGGCTGGCCAGTGTGATTCGGTATTAAATCGCGAATTTGATGTTCACGTTACGTCCATCGCCAGAAAAACATGCCCAGAAGGGGTATATCATGAACATACGAGATTATGGGTGTGAAGGAACAACGAGGCTGCGGCAGGGGCGCAATCTCCTTACCCCCCGTTGATCGGTAGCGATGTTTCTGCGGCAATCCCGACCCGCTGCCGGATCAGAACAGGCCAGATCCTCGCAGACCATCAATGATGAACTGGATCGATAGCGCCGCCAGCAGCATACCGAACAGCCGGGTCAAAACCATGGTACCGGTCCGCCCCAGCAATCGGGCCAGCCCGCCAGCCATTGCGAACAGAATGGCCGCAATACCCAACACGGTCAGCATCACCCCGTGGATCATCAACGTGTGCAGGGCCGTGCCGTTTTCATTGACCAGCAGGATCATCGAGGCCATTGCCCCCGGCCCCGCCAACAGCGGCGTGGCAAGCGGGAACACCGATGGATCATGCCCCGGCACATCATCGCTTGCCTTATCCTCGCGCCGCTCGGTCCGGCGTTCGAAAAGCATGTCGAGCGCTGTCAGGAACAGCAATACACCCCCGGCGATCCGGAATGCCGGAAGCGATATGCCGATACCCGCCAGAATGGCCTCTCCGGCCAGACCGAAAATCGTCAACAGAACCGCCGCAATGATGACCGCCGTCCAGCCGGTCCGCATCCGCTGCCGCGGCGTCATGTCATGCGTAAGGGCAATGAATATCGGGGCCAGACCGATCGGATCGATGACCACGAACAGGGTCACAAAGGCACTGATGATCGTGGTCATTTCCATCGGGGTACTTCGGTTTTTGAATAGAACGGCGCAGCGCCGCACAGTGTACGGCCTGCGCAAATCGCATCAGCACGGGGACGCCCCGTCAGGGCAAAAGCAGGCCGACGATTGCCGGATCTATCCCGCAGGATAGATAGCCGCGCCCTACCCCGGATCAGTGGGTCCAGGGGCCCTTGCGGTTGCTGGCAAAGTTCTCGCCATAACCGCCGGCGCGCACATTGGGCTTGCGGGTCTGGGGTTCCTGCACTTCGGCGTCGATATTGTTTTCCCTGGCATATGCCTCGGCAGCCTCACGGCTATCAAAACGCAGACGCACCTGACGTTGCGTATCGTCAGAAGAGGTCCAGCCCATCAGCGGGTCAATCTCTCGGGCAGACGCGGGGGCATAGTCCAGCACCCATTCCTTTGTCTTCGCCATTCCCGATTGCATTGCCGTCCGGGCGGGTTTGTAAATTCGCGCGCGCATCAGAAGTCCTCGACCGAAGTTGCCTGACGCATATGGCCGATTTCTTGGCCCGCTTGCAAGTCCGGCATCTTGAACCGGAACAAAGACCGATCAAATAAAGAGGCGTAAAGGATGCCCGATGCCCCATAACAATACGAATATGCCGATGTTCCGCCCCGATGTCCTGACCCGGCCAAAGCTGGAGGGCGGGCGCAAGTTCCGTATGGAAACCCCGTTCACTGCCGCGGGCGACCAGCCGACGGCAATTGCGGAATTGTCCGAGGGTATCCGCCACGGCGAAAGGGATCAGGTTCTGCTGGGGGCAACGGGAACCGGAAAAACCTTTACAATGGCAAAGATCATCGAGGAGACGCAGCGCCCCGCGATCATCCTTGCGCCGAACAAGACGCTGGCAGCCCAGCTATACGGCGAATTCAAGGGCTTCTTTCCTGACAACGCCGTCGAGTATTTCGTCAGCTACTACGACTATTACCAGCCAGAGGCCTATGTCGCGCGGTCGGATACCTACATCGAGAAGGAATCCCAGATCAACGAGCAGATCGACCGGATGCGGCACTCGGCCACCCGTGCGCTGCTGGAACGGGATGATGTGATCATCGTTGCATCGGTTTCCTGCATCTACGGTATCGGGTCTGTCGAGACGTATTCCGCCATGTCCCAAGATCTGGTGGTCGGTGAGCAATATGACCAGCGTGAGGTTATTGCCCAACTGGTCGCGCAGCAGTATCGCCGCAATGAAATGAGCTTTGCCCGCGGAAGCTTTCGCGTCCGGGGCGATTCCATCGAACTGTGGCCAGCCCACCTGGAAGACCGCGCATGGCGTTTCAGCTTTTTTGGCGAAGATCTGGAATCCATTGTGGAATTCGATCCGTTGACCGGTGCGAAATCCGATAGCTTCAAGCAAATCCGCATCTATGCAAACAGTCACTATGTGACCCCTCGACCCACCATGAACCAAGCCGTTCAGGGCATAAAGGCAGAGTTGAGGATGCGTCTGGATCAGCTTGTTTCCGAAGGAAAACTTCTGGAAGCGCAACGGCTGGAGCAGCGTTGTGCCTTCGACATCGAGATGCTGGAGGCAACCGGTGTCTGCAATGGCATCGAGAACTATTCCCGTTACCTGACGGGGCGCGCACCCGGTGAGCCGCCGCCCACGTTGTTCGAGTTCATTCCCGACAATGCGATTGTCTTTGCCGATGAATCCCACGTGTCGGTTCCGCAGATCGGCGGCATGTACAAGGGCGACTACCGTCGCAAATTCACCTTGGCCGAACATGGCTTCCGGCTTCCGTCCTGCATGGATAACCGCCCCCTCAAGTTCGAGGAATGGGATGCGATGCGGCCCCAATCGGTGTTCGTTTCGGCCACCCCCTCCAAATGGGAGATGGAACAGACGGGCGGTGTATTTTCCGAACAGGTGATCCGCCCCACTGGCCTTCTGGATCCGGTGATTGAAATACGGCCGGTCGATATGCAGGTAGACGACCTGCTGGATGAAATACGGCGGGTCAATGCGGCCGGCCTTCGGACATTGGTAACCGTGCTGACCAAGCGCATGGCCGAGGATCTGACCGAATATTTCCACGAACAGGGTATCCGCATCCGGTACATGCATTCGGATATCGATACCATCGAACGGATCGAGATTCTGCGCGATCTGCGGCTCGGTGCCTTTGACGTGCTGGTTGGCATCAACCTGCTGCGTGAGGGTCTGGATATTCCCGAATGCGGGCTGGTGGCAATTCTGGATGCGGACAAGGAAGGGTTCCTGCGGTCCGAGACATCGCTGATCCAGACGATTGGCCGGGCTGCACGGAATTCGGACGGACGGGTCATCATGTATGCCGACCGGATTACGGGAAGCATGGAACGGGCGATGCGCGAAACCGATCGCCGTCGGGAAAAGCAGAACGCCTATAACCTTGAGCATGGTATCACCCCCCAAACCGTCCGCAAAAATGTCGAGGATGTTCTGGCGGGGCTATGGAACGGTGATACGGATCAATCCCGCGTCACGGCCAAGGTCGACAAGGCGATGATCGGGTCGAACCTTGCAGCGCACCTTGATGCCATCCGCACACAGATGCGCAAAGCGGCGGAAAATCTGGAATTCGAGGAAGCGGCCCGCTTGCGGGATGAAGTGAAGCGATTGGAAGCTGTGGAACTGGCCGTGGCCGATGATCCACTGGCACGCCAATCAGCCGTGGAACAGGCGCAGGATGCAGCCGTTGCTTCGGCAGGCCGCTCTACGGCGGGGCGCGCGGGGCAACGTGGCGGGAACAAACGGCGCAGGTAGAATTATTTCGCAATTCCGGTCGGATATCGGGAACCTGTTTCCGGTGTCCCGAGTTTTCCAGATGTCACGAAACAACAGGACGCGAAAATCATGCGCAAACTGACCCTCCTACCGATCCTCGCTCTGGCTGCTCTGGCTGCTTGCAATACAGTTGACGGAGCAGGTCAGGATCTGTCGTCCGCAGGTGGTGCGATCAGCAACACCTCGCGTGAAGTCGCAAATCCGTAAGATATCATCAGCGTCGTAAAAAAGGCCGGTCATTGCGACCGGCCTTTTTTCGTTCAATGTGCAGTAGTTACGAAACGGGTATCCAGATAGGCGTCGATCGCTTCCGAGCCGCCCTCCGTGCCGTATCCGCTGTCCTTCAGACCGCCGAAAGGCGTCTCGGGCAAGGCCAGACCCAGGTGGTTGATCGTGAGCATGCCCGCCTCGACCCCGGATGTCAGACGTTCGACATTCTCGTGGCTGCGCGCATAGGCATAGGAGGCCAGACCGAACGGCAGGCGGTTCGCTTCGGTAATCCCCTCTTCCAGCGAGGCGATACGGTTTACGATGGCAACGGGACCGAAGGGTTCTTCATTCATGATCCGCGCGGAAACAGGCACATCGGCCAGAACCGTCGGCTCGAAGAAATAGCCCTTGTTGCCGATCCGGTGGCCGCCGGTTACCAGCTTTGCGCCTTTCTCGACGGCATCGCCAATCAGCTCTTCCATCGCAGGAATACGACGGTCATTGGCCAGCGGGCCCATTTCGACGCCATCGTCAAAACCGTTGCCGGTCTTGATCGCCTTCATGCCCTTGCTGAAAGCTTCCAGAAAACCGTCCGAAATTTTCTGATCCACAAGGAAGCGTGTCGGTGAAACGCACACCTGCCCGGCATTGCGGGTTTTATGCATTACCATTTGCTGGGCCGCTTTTTCCCAATCGGCATCATCGGCGATGATGACCGGAGCGTGGCCGCCCAGTTCCATCGTTGCCCGCTTCATGTGCGATCCGGCCATGGAGGCAAGCAGTTTTCCGACCGGCGTCGATCCGGTAAAGCTGATCTTGCGGATTACCGGGTGCTTGATCAGATATTCGGAAATGTCCGCCGGTACACCATAGACCAGTCCGATCACGCCCGCAGGCACGCCCGCATCGGCAAAGGCGCGGATCAGTTCGGCAGGTGATGCCGGGGTTTCCTCGGGGGCCTTCACGATGATCGAGCAGCCGGCAGCCAGCGCGGCCGACAGCTTGCGTACAACCTGGTTCACGGGGAAGTTCCACGGCGTAAAGGCTGCCACCGGGCCGACCGGATGGCGGATCGTCAGTTGCTGTACCCCTGCCGCGCGGGCGGGAATGACCTGACCATAGGTGCGGCGGGCCTCTTCGGCGAACCAGTCGATCACATCGGCAGCGCCCATGATCTCACCCTTGGACTGTGCCACGGGTTTGCCCTGTTCGCGTGTCATTGTGGCAGCGATGCTGTCCACACGCTCGCGCAGGATATCCGCAGCACGACGCATCAGCTTCGACCGCTCGAATGCGGACATAGCGCTCCAGGTGCGGAAGCCGCGGCTCGTTGCTTCCAGTGCATCATCAAGATCGGCTGTTTTTGCCCACGCAACATGGCCGATCGTTTCTTCGGTTGCGGGATCGACGACCGGGATCGTCGCACCATCGCGCGCGGCGCGCCATGTACCATCGATGAAAAGCTGGGTATCGGCGTAAGTCATATACAAACTCTCAAATGGGCGGCAATAAGCCGCACGGTATTGGACCCTTTCAAGGGTGGGGATTGCACGTCCGAAGATCAAGCCGCATTGACCCTTTCTTGCCGCACCCTAAACTTGGTCAATGAAAACAGGGCGGCATACGTGAACAATCTGACCATAACGGCCGATCACTGGCAGGACATGCTGAACCTGCGGCGGGGCGAAGGCGGCTATCACGGCCTGCACCCGGTGTTCAGCGAGCTGGCCCGCCGCGACCGGCCCTATGTGGTGGCACAGGTCGGCCAATCGCTGGATGGCCGCGTGGCCACGCCGGCCGGCGATGCGCGTGACATCTCGGGGCCTGACGGATTGATCCATCTGCACCGCCTGCGGGCATTGTGCGATGCGGTGATCGTAGGGGTCGGAACCGTCATTGCCGATAACCCGAGCCTGAGCGTAAGGAACGTCCCCGGCCCCGACCCTGTTCGGGTTGTCATCGACTGCAACGGTCGGATGCCGCGCAATGCCCAGATGCTGCATGACGGTGGGAGCGAGGTCCTGATCGTGACCGCCGAGGATGTGCCGCCCCCTACATTGGATGCGACCATTCTGCAGCTGCCCCGCATTCCTTCGGGTCTATGCCCTCGTGCCATTCTGAATACCCTGGCAGCCCGCGCCCTGACCACGGTACTGGTCGAAGGGGGCGCGCGGACCATCGGCCGGTTTCTGACAGGGGGGCACTTGGACAGGCTGCATGTGACGGTGGCGCCGCTGATCATAGGGTCAGGACCAAGCGGGATTGCCCTGCCCGATATCACCTATCTGGCACAGGCCACGCGCCCTGCGGTGCAGGTGCATAACCTAGGATCAGATATATTGTTCGATTGCGACCTGTCCTACTCGGCCAAGATCAGCACATCCATATGACCGACCCGGCATTCCGCTTCGGGGATCATCGCGATGCGGGCCTGCACCCATTTATCGATATCCGGAACCAGCCCCGTTTCTGCCACCGCTATGCCGATACCCCGCAGATATTCAGTCTGTAGCGCTTCATGATCGGCGGTCAGAACCCAGTCGCTAGGTCCTGAAACCACCCGGTAGCCCGGAACACTCTGGCTCAACACCTCGGCCGAGCGTGGGCCAAGCGCGGGGCCGAACCCCTTATCCCGCTGCTGGTGAAGGTTGAACGCGGCGGTAACAGCGGCATCCAGCGGATGGAAGACACTCCATTCCATGCGGCCATCGTAATTCAACGCGGCATATAAGGATGCACCGACCTGATCCAGCCGGGCGATAAGCCGTTGCACGTAATCTGCCGAACACAGATCGAACAAGGCCGAAGCTGTCACATGCCCTCCGGGTATCAGGGGCAATGATGCAAGATCGTTCAGATCACAGGGCAAAAGATTGGCATCGGGGTGGCGATGCCCGGCATGCTGCAACAGGGTGGCATCCATATCTGTCAACGTCCATTGCACATCCTGTGCCAGATATGACGACACGGCCCGCAGCGTGGAGCCCGTACCCGACCCCAGATCCAGAATGGACGTATCCGGGCCGACATCCGCCACAAAGGCCGCCAGAACGTCGGCATTCCGGGCTGCGGTATCTACGGGTTCACGCAGGGCCAACCACTCGGCAGTAAAGCTCATCTCGCCTCCAGAAATTCTGCAATGATTGCCGCAGTACCGCTCCATGATGGCAATTTCCGGCCTGCCGCATAGGCACCATCTGCCAGATTGCAACGCAGCGTCCTGTCGGTGAGCAACTGCCGCAATGCCATGGCAAAGGCCTGACCGTCATTCACCGACACCAGAATACCGGCGGTTGGGGGCACCACATCGGGTACGGCCCCCGCGTGGCAGGCCACGATGGGCAAACCCTGTGACAGAGCCTCGGCAAAAACCATGCCATAGCCTTCGTAGCGACTGGCCAGCGCAAAGATGTCGGCTTCAGCCATCGCCTTGCGCGTATCATCGACCTGCCCCACCAGCGTTATGCGGTCTGCCAGCCCCGATGCCCTGACTTGCTTCGTGATGTCCCGCGCGGTTTCCGGATCGAGATCAAGCGATCCGACAATGCTCGCCCGCCAATCCAGATCGGTCAGATGCGTCAGGGCATCGATCAGCACATCATGGCCTTTGCGCTGGATGATGGTGCCGATGGACAGGATATGCGGCACGTCACCCGCCCCGGTTGCCCGCGGGGCGGGCTCGGTTCCGGGCAAAGCCACGATGATATCGTCCGCTGCCAGATCGAAGGTTTGCCGCACATCACGGGCCGTGGATGGTGAGGTAACGACAACACCCCGTACCTGTGCCAATGCCGCCCCCTCGGAGGCCAGAAGCCGGGCTGCCACTGCTTCAGGCTGCCCCCCTTCCAGACCCAACGGGTGATGGACCAAGGCGAACAGGCGTAGGCGGGATGCCTCCCGCTGTGCCCAATCCGCCATCACGCCGAATGCAAGCCCGTCTACCAGAACCGTTGCGCCGTCCGGCAGTGCCGACAAGGCTGCTTCTGCCTCACGCAGCGTTTCCTGCGTGGGAAAGGGAAATCCCGCCCCCAGAGGCACGAGGTTTACCTGCCAGCCACGCGCCCGTAGCCCGGCAATGACCTGACGGTCATATCCATAGCCGCCGGTCCGCAGTTGCAGGTCTCCGGGATAGGCAAAATGCAGGATCATAGCGCGGCTTCGTACCATCCACGAGCCGCATGGCTTTCATGCAGGGTGACGCGGATACGGCAGATCCGGGCAGCCCCTTCGCCGAACCGGTCACGACCGTCCCGCAGCCCCTCGAAGATATGACGGGCCAGAAACTCGGTCGTCGTGATTTTTCCGCTTAGCGCGGAAACCTCATCAAGGTTCTGGTAATTCAGCGGTTTCAGCACATCAGCCAGCAGTGACGTCGCCGCACCGATATCGACAGCCAGACCATCGTCATCGATATCTTCGGTGAAAAATGCCGCATCGACCACGAATGTCGCGCCATGCATTCCCTGCGCGGGGCCAAAAACGGGGCGCGGCAGGCTATGCGCGATCATGATATGGTCGCGAACTTCAACAGCAAACATGGATCTACCTTCAGTAACGGATGCGGTGGCATAACGTAGCGGCATCATCAATGATGTCACCATAAACTTCGGCAAGATCGTCAAAGGCCGTCTCGCCCGATATCAATGCATCAAGGCGTGGATCGCAAAGCAGCTCCAGCGCCTTGCACAGCCGACGGCGATATGGCCAGCGCACACGGTGCGAAGGCGCCACGGCCCCTACCTGAGAGCTGATGATGGAAAGCCGCCGTGAATGGAACGCCCCTCCCAATGGAATGGTGGCGCGGCGGTCACCGTACCAGCTTGCCTCCACCACCCGCCCCTCGTTTCCCAGCGTCTCGATCGCGGCGGTCAGGGCTGCATCCGCACCCGAGGCATTGATGGCGATATCCGCATTTTCCAGCGGTGTGCCGATTTCCAGGCCCAATGCAGCCGCCACCTGCATGCGCCCACCCGAAATCTCTACCACCCGAAGATCGACACCCGGAATACGTGAAACCAGATGCGCCACCAACAGGCCCACCACCCCTGCCCCGAACACATTCACACGGTCCCCCGGGGCCACGCCCGCGTCCCACACGACATTCAGTGCCGTTTCCATATTGGCGGCCAGAACTGCCCGCTCGGGCGGCAATGCCTGCGGCAGGGTTGCAAGGGCCTCGGACGGCAGTTGGAATACATTCTGATGGGGGTGCAGGCAGAAGACCGACCGCCCCTCGTCCGTTGTGCCTACCATCGCATAGCCGTATTTGACCGGAAACGGCAGGTTTCCTGCTTGGTTCGGCCCCCGCATCCGTTCATATTCGGTTTCCGGTACCCGACCGTGGAACACCAGCCCCTCTGTTCCCCGGCTGATACCAGAGAACTGCGCATGGATGCGAACCAGATCATGCCGGGGTGCAACCCCCTCGGAACGAAGTTCGCAATGGCGTGGGGCTGTAATCCACAGCGCACGGGCGGGCATCATATCAGAGTCGGATGGCACGGCACGTCCTCTCGTTACATCTGTGAAACTCTAGCACCCCCGGAACCAAAAGCTACTCTCGGGCGTATAGGAATGTTGATATTCGGATATGGAGGATACCCGATGACCCTGCAGGAACGCACGCCGCAGACCGGCCAACCGGTGAATGCGGGTATCTTCTCGTCCCCCGGAATGTATTTCGAGCGTGCGGTATCGGAACTGCGGTTCGGTCGTCCGGTTATCCTGAAAGACGCGGATGACGTGATGGCCGTCATGGCGCTTGATGCGGCCTCTCCGCAACAGCTGGAACAGATGGCCACTGCCTCGGGTCATGACCACAGCCTGTTCCTGAGCGGGCAACGGGCCGCCCGGATGGGTGCCGCTTCTACCACAGGCGTCGTGATCCCCATGACGGGGCTGAATTTCGATACCGCGTCCCGCCTTGCCTATCATCCCGGAACGCGGCTGCCGACGGCATGGCGCTCCGCCCCCAAGATCATGGGATTGGGGGAACATTTGTGCGAAGCGGCAATGTTGCTGCCCGCCATGATCGTATCGCCCTACACCCCTGCATTCGCGGGCTGTGCCGAACTGGACGTTGCGCTGATGAATACGCTGGATGCCGAGCGGCGCGCCTATCGGATCATCGCCCGCACACCGGTGCCGTTGCGGGATATGGGGATGTGCGAATTCGTCGTTTTCCGCGGCGGCGTTGCCCATCGGGACCAGATCGCCATCATCGTGGGTACACCTGATTTCGACCGTATCGTTCCCGTGCGCCTGCATTCCTCCTGCATCACTGGGGATCTGAGCGGGTCCTTGAAATGTGACTGTGGTGACCAGCTTCAGAACAGCCTGCAATCGCTGCATGAGGCGGGCGGCGGTGTCCTTCTGTATCTGGATCAGGAGGGGCGCGGCACCGGAATCGGGTCGAAGATGCGGGCATACGGCTACCAGAATGCCGGTCTTGATACGATTGACGCCGACGCCGAGCTGGGCTTCAGTGCCGA
This sequence comes from Falsirhodobacter sp. alg1, assembly GCF_000739715.2. Taxonomy (GTDB): domain Bacteria; phylum Pseudomonadota; class Alphaproteobacteria; order Rhodobacterales; family Rhodobacteraceae; genus Falsirhodobacter. Next base: position 248,270 of record NZ_BBJC02000002.1, read on the forward strand.
TCACCGCCGGTATGAGGCGGCATCTGCCATGTTGCAGGGCCTGGGGATCACGAAAATCAACCTCTATACCAACAATCCTGCCAAGGCAGAGGCATTGCGCCGTGACGGTCTGATCGTTGCACGGCGCACCCCCGTCTCCGGCCGCGTGACAGATGAGAACCGGAACTATCTGCAAACCAAGAACGCCCGCGCCGGACATATGATCGAGAACCTTTCTGACGGTTGAACAAACGATGGCCACCACTTCTGTTCCTGCATCCGGCTCCACCCCATGGCGGGGGGGCATCATGGCCACCGCAATTGCCGGGGCGGTATTGGGCCTTGGCATCTACGGGATATGGGCAGACTGGATGCCCATGATGATGGTGGCATTCGCGGTATATGTCCCGGCGACACTGATGATGTTCTCGGCCCTGCCACACCATGGCGCCCGGATATTCGGACCTGCAAATACCGTCACGGCCATTCGTCTGGCCGCCACCTCTTATGTGGCCGCAGCCATGTTCGTATCTGATGTGGAACTGCTGCGGCAGGGTGAGCTTCTGGGCAGAATAGACGATCCGCGGGTCTGGAGTGCGGTTCTCATAGCCTTGGCCGCGCTGGCCCTGGACGGGGTGGACGGATGGCTGGCGCGCCGTACCGGGCTTTCGTCCGATTTTGGGGCACGCTTCGACATGGAGGTGGATGCCGCGCTGATCCTGATGCTGGCCATCGCCGCATGGTCTCTGGGCAAGGTGGCACCATGGGTGATCATGATCGGGGCAGCCCGCTACATCTTCATCGTGGCCCAGGCATTCGTACCCGCATTGCGCGCGCCGCTGGCACCATCGTTCGCACGGAAAGCCATTTGTGTGGTGCAGGTTGCAACGCTTTGCGTGATCGTCATGCCGGTTGTACCAGACGGGCCTGCTACGGTGATGGCTGCCATTGCGGCGGCCCTTCTGGGGTGGTCATTCGGGCGGGATGTTCTGGCCCTGCTGAATGGCAGGACCAGCTAGACCTCAGGGCGTTACTCGGCGCGGTTCCCGCTTGGCAGACCGCAGGATCATGTATCCGATAATTCCGGATACGAAGGATCCCAGCAGAATACCAATCTTTACGCGATCCTGAACGCCGGGGTCGTCAAACGCCAGAAGGCCGATGAACAGGCTCATGGTAAAGCCGATCCCGCAAAGGATCGAAACACCCAGAACCTGCCGCCAGCTTGCCTGGGCGGGCAAATCCACGATACCCGTTTTGACAAGCACCACTACGGCCCCGAAGACGCCGATCAGCTTGCCAAAGAACAGGCCAGCCGCGACACCCAGTGTCAGCGGTGCCAACAGGACAGAAGCATCGACACCGGCAAACGAGACGCCTGCATTGGCAAAGCCGAAGATCGGAACGACAATGAACGCGACCGGCTTGTGCAGCATATGCTCCAATGCGTGAAGCGGGGATTCTGCAGGGGTCGCCTCCGGCTTGCCCGGCGTGCGGACGATCGGAATGGTCAATGCCAGCAGCACGCCCGCCAGTGTGGCATGTACGCCCGAGCGGTAGACAAGGATCCACAGCACGGCGCCCAGAATTGCATAAGGCACCAGAGAACGGACACCCTTGCGGTTCATCATCAGCAGCGCGCCGAATACGATTGCAGCCCCCAGCAGATCGATTACCGACAGATCCGATGTGTAGAAGATCGCGATGACGACCACGGCCCCCAGATCATCGATGATCGCGAGCGCGGCCAGAAATACCTTCAGCGATGCTGGAACACGCGGCCCCAACAGCGACAACACGCCAAGTGCAAAGGCGATATCGGTGGCCGATGGAATGGCCCACCCGCGCAGCGCGCTTGGATCGTGGATATTCAGCGCGACATAGATCAGCGCCGGCACGGCCATACCGCCGACGGCAGCAACCCCCGGCAGAATGCGGCGAGGCCAAGTCGAGAGCTGGCCATCCGTCATTTCCCGCTTGATCTCGAGACCGACCATCAAAAAGAAGACGGCCATCAGGGCATCGTTGATCCAGTGTTGAAGGCTCAGCGGGCCGATATAGGCGTGCAGGATATGCACATAGCTCTGACCGAGCGGTGAGTTGGCAACGATCAGGGCAAGCACAGCCGCCCCCATCAGAATTATCCCGCCTGAAGCCTCGCTATCCAGAAATTCGCGAAAACTGCGGTTACCATGGCGGGGTTGTGATGGCGTCATAAGGTATTATCCCTTCGTCAAAGGTTCTTGTCCGGTCTCCGTTGAACGGATAGCGACCGGGCGCACGCAGCACACGTCCGGGCCAGCCGACAATACCGCAGAACAGGCGGGCGTCCAGTCAATGCCGGACGGGGTGCCGTTTTGTCGCGGGGAATGCTTGCGACACCTACCCTTTTGGACTATTGCGAAAATTTGCGCCTGAACGCAATAAATTGGCGCGTAAACGGGGGTATCATGCGTTTAATTACATCACTGGCGGCATTCGTCGGCAGGACCTTTGCGGTCTGGGTTATTCTGTTCGCTGTGCTGGGCTTTTTGGCGCCGCAGACTTTCCGGCAGATCGGACCTTACATCGTTCCGCTGCTGGGCCTGATCATGTTCGGAATGGGTCTGACGATTTCCGCGGATGATTTCCGCGAGGTGGCCCGACGCCCATTCGATGTGGCCATCGGTGTGCTGTCGCAATTCGTGATCATGCCGCTGCTGGCGGTATTGCTGACCCTCATCATTCCCATGCCACCCGAAGTGGCTGCGGGGGTCATTCTGGTCGGCTGTTGCCCGGGCGGCACATCTTCCAATGTCATGACATATCTTTCCAAGGGTGATGTTGCCCTGTCGGTCGCTTGTACCAGCGTTACGACGCTGCTTGCGCCACTGGTGACCCCGTTCCTCGTCCTGCTGCTTGCCGAACAATATCTGCCGGTGAATGCGGGAGCCATGTTCCTGTCGATCGTAAAGGTCGTATTGCTACCCTTGGCCCTGGGCTTCCTCGCCCAGCGCCTTGTGCCGCGTCTGGTGGCTGTGGCGGTGCCCGCGCTGCCATTGGTCAGCGTTACCGGTATCGTTCTTATCGTGGCAGCCGTGGTTGCCCTGTCACAATCGGCAATCGCCACATCGGGTCTGATGATCTTCGGTGTCGTCGTCCTGCATAACGCGCTGGGCTATCTGGTTGGCTATACCGCTGCGCGCATTTCAGGCCTTTCATTGGCCCGACGCAAAGCGATCGCAATTGAAGTCGGCATGCAGAACTCTGGGTTGGGGGCCGCCTTGGCAACGGCCCATTTCTCTCCCCTCGCCGCTGTGCCCAGCGCGATATTCAGCGTATGGCACAACATCTCGGGTGCATTACTGGCCAATTATCTGGCACGGAAAACGGACTGATCCTAGCTTCCGAGCTGGGGCCCAGCGCGCCGCTGCCATGGCGTCGGCGCGTCGCATTTGGTGCAAAGCTGTTCCAAGGCGGACCGAAGTCCCTCTTCCAGCGTCGGGTGATAGATCGGTTGATCCAGAATATCACCGGCAGTCATTCCGGCGCTGATCGCCAGAGCCAGATATTGCGCCACATGCTCCGCATCCGGCATGCACAATGTCGCGGCGATCAGCTTTCCTGACTTGTCTGCGTGAAGGCGGGCAAAGCCGTGGGCGTTACCATCCACTTTCGCACGCCCCTGATCCGAATAATCTGCAAAGGCCGTCACATACTCCTCATCTTTCGGAAGCTGCCCTACCATCGCCACGCCGGGATGAACAAAGGCAACAACCAAAGGCACCTTGCGCGACGCTTTGCGGACGTTCGGATAGGTTGCCGCATTCTCTCCAGCAATAGTGCCTTCATCACTGGCTTCATGCAGCACGGCCCTGTCATGATTTGCATCCCCTATGACGAACACCGGCGCGTCACCGCATTGCAACGTTCGTGGATCGAACAGGGGTGTACCATGATCGTCCAGTTCCAGACCGCTTCGCTCCAGACACAGGCCGTCCAGTGCAGGCGGGCGACCGGCAGCCATCAGCACCTTTTCAAATTCCTGCTTGTTGCCTGCCCATTCGAATGTGATGCCCCCATCAGACAGAACAGGTGAAACATCGGCCCCTGTATGGATATCCATCTCTGACTGCAGGATCTCTGCCAGGCATCTGCTGTCATCTTCATCCAGTCCTGCAAGGGAATTGCCCTGATCAAACACTGAAACCTCTACCCCAAGGCGCGCAAAGGCCTGTGCAAGCTCCAGCCCTAGCGGCCCCGCTCCTACAACGGCAAGTGTTTTCGGCAGATCATCGATTTCGAAAACATCCTCGTTGCTCCACACGCGATCCTTCACACTCTCGAACGGTCCCGGAAGCATCGAAGACGCCCCGGTTGCGATAATGATCGTCTCTGCCTTTACCGTTCCACCTGTATCCAGCGCCAACAGCCCCGGCTCGGCAAAGGAAGCGCGTGCTTTGATGGCAACGCCGTCGGGCAAATCGTGGATGGTATCCTGCACTCCGGCAACGAAGCTATCCCTGTATTCACGCACACGGCGCATGACCGCAGGCCCGTCCACCTCCAAAGTGGCCCTGATACCGAACAGGTCAGCGTTTCGTGCGGTATGGGCAGCATTGGCGGCAGCGATCAGAAGCTTTGACGGCATACACCCCACTGCGGCACAGGTCGTCCCCCTGAATGCAGGATCTATCAGCAAGGTTTTTGCCCCGCGCGCCCTTGCCCGACGTTCGGCAGCAAGCCCTGCCGTTCCCGCACCAATGACTGCAACGTCGCATTCGATCTGAGGCATATTCATCTCCTTTCAAAGGCAACCATGGGCGTCGGTGGGCGGTTCCAATGGAACCATCACCATTTCGAGTGGTTTTCCTTACTGTACATGGAGGAACCGATGTCCGATCAAGATACCCCAAAGGCCGTTGCCGAAGTCGTTCATGAAGAGCGGCTGAAAGCGGCGAGTACGGAAGAAGAACGCCAGAAGATCCGTAAGCAAGGGATCGAACCCATGCTGTGCGAACCCAAGGACGACGGCAAGGAGTGGGACGGCTGACCGCACAGCCTCTCGCATCGATACGAGCCCTTAGGTGATTTTGGCATAACCATGTGACAGGAGGATACCTGTGCCATATCGTCGCCTCCCGTCCCCATCATACCTATGATTGTATAACTCCAACCTCTGCTGACCTTCATTGCCAGACGAAAGGCCTTTCATGGGCAACACCTCCCTGCGATCGGGCGATCGCTATGCACGCGAGCTCGAGCGGCACTTGGTATGGCTGGAAACATTCACGTCCACCGCTCTGGGTGTTCTGTCAGCAGCATCGGGGATCTATACGTACCTAGGGGTCCGAACCCTTCTGGACAGCACCGGAGCCTTTACCACGGTAGCGGCATTGGCCTACTCGATTGCCGTGTCTGTAGGGATCTTTGTATTCTGGTCCTACATGATGAAGCTGCTGCCGGCTGTGCGCAGTGCTGCTTCACGCGGGGGGTTGCTGCTGACCATGGCATTGGGCTGCGTCGCTATCGTTGCAATGTCTTCTTGGCTGAACGCTGCCGCCTTGGCCGGCTCTGCCGCAGTAGAGCAGCATATGGCCACCACGACGCAGGATTATCAGGCCGCGTTGGAGCGTGCCAATTCCAATGCCGTGGCAGGGCAATCCCTGTCGCGGGATGTGGCGCGTGTGCGCCAAAGCTTTACCGACCTTTCAGAGCAGGAGGAGGGTGGCAATCTTTCAGGCTTCGCAGGCCAGGGGGCCGTTTTTCGTGTGCTGACCCAAAAGGGAGCCGAATTGCAGGCACTGGAAGACCAGATCGCCGCAACGGCAGATCCGATTGCCGCAGCGTTTGCCCAAGGGAACGCCATCCTGAGCCGCATGCGCAGCCTTGGCGTTGAACCGGGGGCGATAGAGGGCCGTACCGTGCGTTTCTCCGAAGAGGCGGTGAATTTGTCCGGGTTGATTGCACAGCTGCGCCAGTTGAACCCTGCCCCGTTGGTGATGCGTGCCGCGCAGGACCTGTCGGATGCCGTTGTCCTGCCGGAACTGGACGGGATTACCGATGCAATCCGGACCGGTCAGTCCAGCACCATCCGGTCTGTCCTGTCACTGGTGGATCAACGTGCCCAGACTTTGGCGCAGGCAGCGGCCGAGGTTATCGCACTGCCCGCCCCGGATGAGGCTGTCTATACCCCCATATCTGCGGCAGATGCCGTCATTCTATATGCCGGCAACTTCGTACCTGCTTGGGCAGGGGCAATTGCCATTGATCTGTTGCCCGCCGTTCTGGTTTTTATCCTGATGGTCACACAGGCGGCCATTCGCAGCGGCCGAGGTGAAACGGTGAGCGATGACAGCATGACCGTGGGTGAACTACGGGCGGCCCTTGCAGCAGCCGATCTGTTACGCGAACCCTCCCCTGACCTGCGGGAGGATCCGCCCCCCGCATTGATCCGGCAGGCGGATTGACAGTGGCACGGCTTGCTTCGGCCCAAGGTGCGATCCGCGCCATACTGATAACCCAGATCGCCCTTGGCTTCGTCCTGATCGGTCTGGATCTGCGAAATACACCGGCGGGCGATGCACCCGGCATGTTCGCGCCGCCCGCGCAGGGGCCAAGCGTACGCCCCTATCGCCCGGACATGCGCCCCGGCTCTCCCGGCACACCTGCGATGCGGCCTATGCCCGACCGGCTGGCATTCGAAATAGAGGGCGAAAATCTAAACATCACGGGCCAGATCGCTGCAGGGGATGCGGATCGGTTTGCCGCATGGTTGCAGGAAAACAGGCCCGACATTACCGGGATCAGCCTGGACAGCTCTGGCGGTTCGGTCAGCGATGCCCTAGCCATCGGTCGTACCATCCGCGCCGCAGGATACACCACGCTTGTATCCGATGGGGCCGTCTGCATGTCCGCATGCCCCTACATCCTGGCGGCAGGCACCGAACGTCAGGTCACCGAGGGCGGGATCGTCGGAGTCCACCAGCATTATTTCGGGGAAAACACCATTCTGCCCGCGTTCATGGCGGTCAAGGATGTGCAGCGCGGTCAGGCCGCTGTGATTGATTATCTGACAGAGATGGGCGTCGATCTCAGGATCATGAGCTATGCCCTGCGCACCCCGCCGGAAGAAATCAATGTGCTTTCCCCCGACTTGATGGCCGAACTCAACCTGACCACGGTATAGACGGCATCCCTATGCCAGCCTGTGATATTCGACAACTCTGGCACGGCTGACCGAGAGCTCGGCAATATCGGCCTCAAGAAGCCGTAGACAGATACGCCGACCAAAGGCATTGAACAGCCAGCGACCGCCCCCCAGAGGTACAAGCGTAACCGGGGTTTGCATGGGGCCACTCCCCCAGAACAACTGCTCTCCTTTGATGCGGAATATGGCGCCTTCATGCATCCACAAACCGTCCAGCCGGCCCGACGCGGGTTCCGCCCGGGCCGGGTACAAACGGGCGGGAACATGCCCGACAGTACCCTCCAGCACCCCGTCCACAACACATAGCGAGACCTGCGATTGAGGCGCACGGGAATAGACCCCACCATTACCATCTCCATAAAGGCATTCCTCCGCATCGCGCAGGATTATGCTGTCAGGTCTGACCTCTGCCCAAAGGTTTCCGCTTTTGGTTACATAATGGCCCGGCGGTGCCCAATCCTGCGCTGGAATATCCTGACAGATATGGCCAACCAAAGATGCCATCGTCTTTTCGGCCATATCACCCGCTGCGGCATCATCACGGTTCGACAGGACCACAATGCCGATCCGGTGCTCGGGCCAGATGATGAAGGAAGAGCGATAGCCGGATTGGGCCCCGCCATGACCGGTCATCAGCCGCCCGCCCATATCAAAACTGCGCAGCCCCAGCCCGTAGCCTGTAGGCGTTCCATCCAAGAGGGGCACGGGTGCCTGGAGGGTCGCCAGGCTATCCCGCCCCATCAGGTCCATCAGCCATTTCACCAGATCGCGGGCGGAGCCGCTCAGGGATCCGGCAGCGGACAGGTGCATCCCCTGTCCCCCAATGATCCAGCCATCCGGTGCAGGCACATATCCCGTTGCCAGATAGGGCACCGGATCGCTCCACATTTCGGATGCATGCATTCCCGTCCCCAGACGGGCGGCCGTTTGTGCAACATGGTCGGCAAATACGGCCCCACGGGCCTTCAGCCCAGCCTCGACCAAGCGGTAACCTGCATTGGAATAAGCAACTTCGGTGCCTACAGGCGCGTTGAGCCTTGGAATCGCGCCGCTCCAGCGCAGCAATTCATCAGGCGTTGTGACTTCACCTGCACTGATGCCTGCCAGTGTCAGAAGATCTCGGGTATCCGGCAACCCGCCCTGCATCGACAGGGCCTGACGGATCGTGACAGCACCCGGCACAGGATGCATATCCGGCAAAAGCTGCTGCAGCGGGGTGTCCAGAGGCAGATCCTGCCCCAGCACGAAGTCCGCAAAGACATGTTTGGTGACCGAAGCCCACCGCGCCACCGTATCAACATTGAACGGGCCGTTCTGACCCAGATTGGCCACGCCCCGACCTTCGGAGAACCGGATTCCATTGCAGTCAAACCCCGCAATCACACCACCGGGATCATTCTGGCTCCACCCTTCGAGCAGCGTCCGGGCCTGCCTTGCAGCGGTGTTCCAATCCAGTTCCATCGGGGCATCCTTTCGATTGATGTACCGCTTATAGAACACCGTTCCACAAGCGAAAGGCATTGATCCGGAATGAAAACGGCCCGCCAGATATGGCGGGCCGCTTCAACAGGTCAGTAGTTCGCGGGCGGATCACTTGCCGGGAAGGATTCGTCGGATTCCTCGTCGACTTTCTTCCAGTCCTTGGGCGGATTTTTCATCTCTTCCGTACCGGCGGGGCGGACATCTTCGTGATCTGTGCGTTTATCGTTTTTGTCGTCAGCCATGTTGGCCTCCTCATAACGTCAGGTGACAGATCAACGCGGGAAATCGGCCCGAGTTCCCTTATCGTTTGCGCCGTGTTCCTCCCGGCACCCGGGAAAGAAAACCCGGTGGCCGGCGGTTGACCCAAGCAGCAAAAGCAGCAATGCGCAGGTGCATGCGCAGGGCAGCGATCGTGTTGAAATTGCGCGCCAGTTCGACCTCGGACAAGGCCGCATGTATCTCTTTATGGCAGATGTGGTGCAACAGCACGGTCGGCCCCTTCGCCCCGCCCTTCAGGCGCGGGATCAGGTGGTGCAGACTTTGCGGCACATCCGGCGGGATCGGTCGATCACACAACGGGCAGATCGGATCGGTTTCTGTCATCCCCAGAACATAGGATCGGCGCGGTATTTTCCCAATGATAACGAGGGGAGTAACGGCTTTTTTCATGAAAATGGCGGGGACAAATGCCCCCGCCATTCGATATTCAGACAGACTTATGTGGCAATCAGGCCAGATCGCCTGTCAGCAATGCTTCGGGCAGGTTCTGGAACGAAACCGGACGCAGGAAGCGGCGGATCGACAGGGTACCGACACTGGTCGCACCGAAGTTGGTGCTGGCAGGGTACGGACCGCCGTGAACCATGCTGTCCACAACCTCGACCCCGGTCGGGAAACCGTTCACGAGGATACGACCTGCCTTGCGCTCCAGCACAGGCATCAGCTTGCTGGCAGCTTCGGTATCACCGTCATCCATCAGGACAGTGATCGTCAGCTGGCCTTCAAGGCCCTTTGCCAGACGCACCATATCGTCGGTGCCCTTCACGCGGACGACCAGACCGAGCGGGCCGAACACTTCTTCAGCCAGTGTATGGTCTTCAAGGAACGCCGATGCCGAAACCTCATAAAGGTTCGGGCCTGCTTCGCGCCCCGAGGATTCCGATGTCATTACCGGACGCACGGAATTTCGGCTGTCAAAACGGGCCTTGCCGTCCTGATACGCCTTGGCGATGCCATCCGTCAGCATGACCTGATTGGCCGCAGCCTTCAGCGCCGTCGAGGCTGCCTCGACAAAGCCGTCACCTTCGGCACCTTCGGGCACAACAGCGATCCCCGGATTGGTACAGAACTGGCCTGCCCCCATCAGCAGCGACCCTGCCCAGCCTTCACCCATCGTGGTGCCGCGCGCGGTCAGCGCCTCGGGCAGAACGAACATCGGGTTGACGGACCCCAGTTCGCCAAAGAACGGAATAGGCTCGGGGCGTTGTGCGCACAGATCGAACAAAGCGCGACCACCGCCCAGACTGCCCGTAAAGCCGACGGCCTTGATCAGCGGGTGCTGGACCAATGCGGTACCGACATCGCGGCGTCCGCCCTGGATCAGGCTGAATACACCTTTGGGCATGCCGGTTTTTTCGATTGCGGCATGGATGGCTTCGGCGATGATCTCGCCCGTGCCGGGGTGTGCGGAGTGGCCCTTGACCACAACCGGGCAACCCGCCGCCAGTGCTGCCGCCGTATCACCACCTGCGGTGGAGAATGCGAGCGGGAAGTTCGACGCACCGAAGACCGCAACCGGGCCGATCGGACGCTGGATCACACGGATTTCAGGGCGTGCTGCCGGTTTGCGATCGGGCTGGGCCGCATCCGTGCGGCGGTCCAGATATTCACCCTTACGGATATGGTCGGCGAACAGGCGCAGCTGGCCGGTGGTACGGCCACGCTCGCCCTGCAGGCGACCCGTGGGCAGACCTGTTTCTTCTGTGCCGATCTGGGTGATCGCATCGGCGCGGGCCTCGATCTCGTCCGCGATAACCTCGAGAAACTCGGCGCGCTTTTCACGCGGCAGGTAGCCATAGGTCCAGAACGCTTCTTCGGCAGCCTCGGCGGCGCGGTTGACCAGATCGACCGTGCCTACCGAAAACTTATGCGCCTCGCCCGTGGCGGGTTCGGATGAAAAAGTGGAATCGGTGCCAACCCATTCACCAGCAATCAGGTGTTTGCCATGCGGGGTAAAAGTCATCGTCGTCTCCTTATCGTCCGTTTGTCTTCCGCCATTCGGCGAATAGCGAAAGGTTTGCTTCGTCTGTTGCGGGATACAGGCCGATGATGGTGTGGCCGGCATTCACACGCTCCAGCACGAAATCTTCGTAGGCTGTCATCTCGACTGCCTCGTCCGCGATTTCATCCGCGATTTCGGCAGGGATCACGATGACGCTGTCATCATCACCAACGACGATATCGCCCGGAAAGACAGCGACGTCGCCGCAGCCGATCGGCACGTTAATGTCGATGGCCTCATGCAAGGTCAGGTTTGTGGGGCTGGACGGGCGCGAGTGGTAGGACGCGAAATCCAGCTTCGCGATGTTCATCGCATCGCGCAGACCGCCATCGGTCACGACACCTTCGGCGCCACGCTTCATAAGACGGGTGATCAGAATGTCACCTGCCGATGCCGCGCGCGGGTCCTTGCGGCTATCCATGACCAGAACATGGCCTTCGGGGCAGGTTTCCATCGCCACACGCTGGGGGTGCTTCGGATCGCGGAAGATCGTCATCGGGTTGCGGTCTTCACGGGCGGGCATGTAGCGCAGGGTAAAGGCCGGACCGACCATGTTCTTGCCACGCGGGGTCAGCGGGCGCACATCCTGGATCGTCTGGGTGCGCAGGCCACGCTTGTACAGGGCCGAACACAGTGTTGCGACCGATACACCCATCAGTTTGTCACGGGTTTCAGATTTCATAACAGTACCTCAGTTAATGACCGGCTCGGCGACTTTTGCGCCGAAACCGGTGGTCAGGAAGTCGAAGTCGCAGCCCTTGTCGGCCTGTTCGATGTGCTTGGAGAACATGTAACCGTAGCCGCGTTCGTAATGCGGTTCGGGTGCAGTCCATGCGGCACGGCGGGCCTCCAGTTCCGCCGCATCCACAACCATGTTCAGGCTGCGTGCGGGGATATCTAGCTCCACCATATCGCCCGTTTTCAGCAGGGCAAGCGGCCCGCCGATAAACGCTTCGGGCGATACGTGCAGCACGCATGCGCCGAAAGAAGTGCCCGACATCCGCGCATCTGAAATACGCACCATATCGCGCAGGCCCTGTTTCAACAGGGCCTTGGGCATTGGAATCATTCCCCACTCCGGCATCCCCGGTCCACCCTGCGGCCCTGCATTGCGCAGAACCAGCACGGTATCGGGGGTCAGCGGATAATCGGGATCGTCGATGATTTTCTTGAGTTTGGGGTACCCGTCGGCCACCAATGCAGGGCCGCGGTGCCGATGAAAGGCAGGGTCACAGGCTGCAGGTTTGATCACCGCACCGTCCGGACACAGGTTCCCCTTCAGGACGGCCAGCGACCCCTCGTGATATACAGGATTGGTCAGCGGGCGGATGACATCGTCATTCCAGACCTTCACATCCGCCAGCCCGTCCACCAGAGGTTTGCCCGTTACAGTGATGGCGGTCGGGTCAAGTTTATCACCCAGCTGCTTCATCAATGCGCGCAGACCACCGGCGTAGTAGAAATCTTCCATCAGATAGGTGGTGCCGGACGGGCGTATATTGGCAATTACCGGGGTACTGCGGCCGATCCGGTCCAGATCATCCAGATGCAGATCGACCCCTGCCCGCCGTGCCATCGCAATGACGTGGATGATGGCATTGGTAGAGCAGCCCGTGGCCATGGCAACCGTCACCGCGTTCTGAACGGCGGCCGGGGTGATGATCCTGTCCGGCGTAAGATCCTCCCAGACCATGTCGACGATACGCCGCCCGCATTGCGTGCTCATCCGTTGGTGGCCTGCATCCGCAGCAGGAATGGATGAGGCGCCGGGCAGGGTCAGGCCCATCGCATCGGCAATGGCCGTCATCGTGCTGGCCGTGCCCATCGTCATGCAATGGCCATAGGATCGTGCGATACCGCCCTCGATCCCTGTCCACTCTTCCTTGCTGATGGTCCCTGCCCGGCGTTCATCCCAATATTTGAACCCGTCGGTACCGGATCCGAGGTATTTGCCCGCATAGTTTCCGCGCAGCATCGGACCGGCCGGCAGAAACACGAACGGCAGCCCCATGCTGATGGCCCCCATCGTCAGGCCCGGAGTGGTCTTGTCACAGCCGCCCATCAGGACCGCACCGTCAACCGGGTGGGAGCGGAGCAATTCCTCCACCTCCATCGCCAGCATGTTGCGGTAGAGCATCGTCGTCGGCTTTACGAAGTTTTCCGAGAGAGAAAGTGCGGGGATTTCCATTGGGAAACCACCTGACTGCAGGATGCCGCGCTTCACCCACTCCACGCGATCCTTGAAGTGCATGTGGCATGGCTGCGCATCAGACCATGTATTGAGGATGCCGATAATCGGACGACCTTCCCAATCGGCAGGATCATACCCCATCTGCATCGTGCGGGAACGATGCCCGAAAGACCGCTGATCATCGGGCAGCATCCACCGTGCCGAACGCAGCTCCTCATATTTTCTGGTCATGCGTCCTCCGCGCCAAGTCCATCCCTCCCCAGGATCGCCTTGTGACACACTAATATATTAGTGTTATGGACACTACAACTGAAAAACCGTATGCATATCCCATTGCCGTTGCTGCGGCGTTCCGCCCGAGATACCAGATGACGCTACCGGCCATGACATCCCTGACCCGACCTGACGCCGCTGCAGGAAGCACTGCGCAGCGTCTGTATGACAGTTTGCGCCACCGTATCGTCATGCTGGACCTGCCGCCCGGCACTGTTCTGTCGCGGGTGGAATTGACGGTCGAATATGCCGTCAGCCAGACACCCCTGCGGGAAGCCTTGCAGCGATTGGCTCAGGATGGGCTGGTCGCCATTCGCCCGCAATCCAGAACGGTGGTGACGCCGATCGACACCAATCAACTGCGTGAAGCGCATTTCCTGCGCGTTGCACTGGAATGCGAAGTGGCACGTGGATTGGCCGAGGCCCCACCCGAAGGATTGATTCCACGCCTCCGCTCCATCCTGCGGATGCAGCAGGCCGTGGCAGAGGATCCGAACCAGTACCGGCTATTCCAGGAACTGGACGAGATGTTCCACCAGACCCTGTTTGACACGATGGGCCAGCCGGAACTGTACCGGCTGATCAGGGAACGATCGGGACACATGGAACGTGTGCGGCAATTGAATCTGCCGGAAAAGGGCAAGACCGAGCATATTCTACGACTTCACAAGGAAATCGTGGATGCCATCGCATCATCGGATCCCGAGCTTGCCGTTGCCCAGACACGCGCGCATCTGGGCAACACCGTCAGGATGCTGGAGGGGCTCCGGGAAAGACACCCCCATTATTTTGCCTGAAAATCAGTCCGGGCTGTTTACCGGGGTCAGAAGAGGTTTGCCCGCAAAATAGGCTGCAAGGTTATCCACGGCCAGTTGATGCATGGCGTTACGGGTTTCCACCGTACCACTTGCATGATGGGGATAGAGCGTGACGTTCGGCAGGGATGTCAGCTCCGCCGCAGGCGCAGGCTCGTCCATGAAGACATCCAGACCCGCAGATGCGATGCGCCCCTCTTTGAGCGCGGCAATCAATGCCGGTTCATCCACTACGCTGCCCCGCGCAATATTGACGAAGCAGCCGTCGGGCCCCAGAGCCGCCAGCACCTCGGCAGATACCAGATGCCGCGTGCCTTCGCCCCCGGTGGTTGCCGCGATCAGGATATCGGCCCATTCAGCCAAAGCCACCGTGCTGCTGAAATATTGATAGGTGACATCCTTCGGATTGCGACCGGAATATCCCACCTCGAGATCGAAGGCCTCACAACGGCGGGCGATGGCGCCGCCAATATTTCCTAGGCCGACGATACCGACGCGCTTTCCTGCGGTGCAGGTGGTTAGCGGGAACATTCCCTTCCGCCCCCAGTCGCCGGAACGGACATAGGCATCCGCCTCGACCAGACGGCGGCGGGCGGCAAGCATCAGCAGGATCGCCGCATCGGCCACATCGGCATCAAGCGCCTTTGACGTATTCGTCAGATGCACACCGGCACGCGTAAGCGCATCCACATCCATCGCCTCATACCCAGCCGATGAACATGACACGATGCCCAATTCCGGCAGTTGTGCCAGAAGGGCCTCATCGATCTTGCAATGGCCGTTTCCGTAGATCGCACGAATTGATGGCCCCACCTTCTGGATCAACGCGTCCTTGTCTTCGGCCTGATCCACGCGGTGGATGGTATACTCACGCTGCAACTGCTCCATCTGGGGTGCAGGCGGGGCGTTGACGATCAAGATGTCGGGTTTCATGCGGTATCCTTGTGTCGGGCCGACAGACTACGGCCCCCGATTTCAGGAACGGAGTAGATGTACCGGCCGCATAGCGCGACGGGACAGCCCCCGAAGGTTCAAAATGATAGGACGCTGCGACTGACAGCTGCAAGCGCGGGCTGCCATTTCAGGTGCAGGTTACCGAAAGAATCGAAGGCCCCGGAAAACACGACTCAGCCGCACGCGATTCGCGACAAAAGATGGATTTCGGAGAGCCAAGCAGGCCGCTTCGGGCCATCAAGCACAAATTTCCGCAGGTCATATCGAAAATATCAGACCGGATTTTTTCGAGAAAAAGGAAAATTCCAGTGTCACCACCCACCGGCGAACGAGCGATAATCGGTTATTAACCATCTGTAACTTATACAAAATACATGCGCTCCACCATAAGGCAGCACTTATCCAAGAATAAAATTCTACAGATCCGCCCGTCAACGCAAAAACTTTTATATTGATAAACACGACAGACTTTGTCGTTATTAAGGTATTAAGACGTTACATCTTACATCGCAGTAGCACAGGAGGTTTACCGATGTTCGCTCAGGTTCTGAAACAAGTCGGCATGGCGTTTCGCGCATCCGCCCGCGCAACAGCACAAACGAACTCCAACACGTTCTTTGAGGTTCAGCTGATTGGCGCACCTGTGGCGCACCATGTTTATGGTGCCGTACCACTGACGATCACCACCACCCGCCCGCTGGAGGTTGCGGGAGAACTGATGCGAGACCGCGATCCGTCTGTGTGGGACGTGCTGATCCGCCCCGTACAGATGCGTGTCAATTAATCGTCGTGCCGCGGGATCTGGCGTGAGGGGGCCAGATAAGGGCGCGTTACATCCCGCAAGGTGGCGTCGATCGCCTCGACCCGCAACGAGATTATGCCATCCCCGGCAAAAATGATTTCCAGGGTGCCGGCACCATCGGTTTCCGGCACCCAACGCAACGAGAGGATCGACAGGATGATATCCTTGTCATCCTTGTTGATCCCTTGGCTGCGAACACCCAGCACCCCCCCGAACACCAGCAACGACCGTACACGTTCCGGCTTGCGCCCGCGTTCGGAAATCGCAGCATCCTCCCAGCGAAAGCGGTTGACCAGCAGCGCAAACTGCCGCTTTGCCACCCGGTATTTCATCTCCTCTATCGGCAGGATGGCGTCCTGCACCAAGGAGGAAATGACGCCAAGGTCATCGGCGTCCTCTGCCCCCAGATAGATCGGGCGGTCTTCACCATCTTCAAATCGTGCATCCGCCATGATCTATCCTTCTCTGCAAACTCTTGGTCTCAAGGTAAGGGGCGCGGGTTCAGGTGCAACCCTTACGCCTTGATACGTTCAATATGCGCGCCGCATGCCGACAGTTTTTCTTCTACCCGCTCGTATCCCCGATCAAGGTGATAGACGCGGTTGACGACCGTCTCGCCCTCGGCAGCCAGCGCGGCCAGAATCAAGGAAACCGAGGCCCGCAGGTCGGTTGCCATAACCGGAGCGCCGCGCAGCTTTTCCACACCGTGCACCGTCGCATGTCCGCCATGGACCTCGATCTTCGCACCCATACGGATCAATTCAGGGGCGTGCATGAACCGGTTCTCGAATATACGCTCCTCCAAAACGCTTGTACCTTCGGCGGTACACAGCAGAGCCATCATCTGCGCCTGAAGGTCCGTTGGAAAACCGGGGAAAGGCTCTGTCACGACATCGACAGCGCGAACGCGGCCATTTTTCCGGCTGACTTTAAGCCCGTTTTCCGTTTCGACCACCGAAACACCCGCGGCATCAAGGCGTTCACAGAATGCCTCGACCAACGAGATGCGTCCGCCCAGCAATTCCACTTCCCCACCGCAGATCGCGGGGGCCAGCATGTAGGTGCCCAACTCGATCCGGTCAGTGACGACAGGGTGCGTGGCGCCGTTCAGGCGATCAACACCCTGAATCGTAATCGTGGAGGTTCCCTCCCCCTCGATCTGCGCGCCCATGCGACGCAGACATTGGGCCAGATCGACGATTTCCGGCTCACGCGCCGCATTTTTCAGGACAGTCGTACCTTTGGCCAAGGTCGCAGCCATCAGGGCGTTTTCCGTCGCCCCAACCGACACGATCGGGAATTCGAACACGGCCCCTTTCAGCCCCCCAACCGCTTTGGCATGCACATAGCCGTCACGCAGCTCCAGATCGGCGCCCAGGGCCTCCAACGCGCGCAGATGCAGATCGACAGGACGAGCGCCGATGGCACAGCCGCCAGGAAGTGACACGATCGCATGGCCATCCCGTGCCAGCATCGGGCCCAGCACCAGAATGGAGGCCCGCATCTTCCGCACGATATCATAATCGGCGGTGTGATTCGAAATATCATGCGAGGAAAGCGCCAACACCTGTCCCTGCTGAAGAGGAACAACCTCTGCCCCGAGCGACCCCAGCAATTGCGTCATCGTGCGGATATCGGACAGGCGCGGCGCATTTGTCAGCGTCAGCGGCTCATCGGTCAGAAGTGTTGCCGGCATAAGCGTCAGGCAGGCATTCTTTGCGCCCGCAATCGGAATTTGGCCATTCAGCGGGCCATTGCCGCGTACGAGTATCGAATCCATCTGCCTTAACCTTCATTCTTTTCATTGTCGGACCGTGCGCGGGCCTGGGCCTTGCGTCGTGCCATATTCGCCTTCAACGCAGCCTTCAGCCGGTCCTCCTTCAGTTCGGAGGCCGTTTTCTGGCGTGGCATTGCATTTTTTTTCTGCTCGGATTTCCTGTCCATGAACGCTTGTGTAACTGGTTGTGAAAAAAGCGTCCAGTTGGGGCTTGCAAGGTGCAGCGAATATGTCTAATCAGCCGCCACAACGAAGGTTCATCCGACGTTAGATGCTGTGGTAGCTCAGTGGTAGAGCACACCCTTGGTAAGGGTGAGGTCGAGAGTTCAATCCTCTCTCACAGCACCATTATCCATACGAATGGTTTTGATATTGGTGCAGCATTTATTGCCATGCATATGTCTGGAATGCCTCGCTACAGCCCGGTATTCATGCCGCAATTTCAAAGTTGCCACGGATCCCATGATGCCTGATTCCACTGGGGCGATCGGCATCCCGATCACCTATGTGACCGGCAACATGCGATAACCTTCAGCCATCCCGCCCAAAAAAAATCGGGCGGAAAAGCTCCCGCCCGACACAACTTCCGGAATATGACCGTTATTCGCCGTGCGTCACATCCAGCGCGTAGAAGGTCACCTGATCGAAATCGTCCGGCCATGTGATGGAATTGTTCTGCGAATAGGCTCCGGCCTTGAAGTACATGAAGTCCTTGTCGGTCGAATACCCGCTTTCGAACATGTCGTAGGGTTCGGCTTTCACCACCGTTCCGTCATCGCGCGTGATGGAAACATTCAGAATCGGATGCAGCTCTCCATCCTTTTCTTCGGATGTCACCTTGATCTCGTAAGAGAACACTTCGTCCAGCGCGATGCCATCCGCAGGGTTGTCAATATCGCTTCCACGATCCCCGATGACGTTGACCAGATCATCGTCGCCCCCTACCGGCTCATGCGCGAAATAGATGGAGCCGTATTTATTGGTCGGAAGCTTGCGATAATAAAGCCGGATAGGCTCGTCATCCATCGCGTGGATCTGGCCGATGATGACACGCCCGATCTTGCCGGATTCTCCGGTACGGGTCACATGGTTCACCGCCAACGTGGCCGTCATGGTCCCGTCCACCCCGCCGGCAAGGGCCTGCGCCTCTTCGGGCGCCGTCGAGAACACCCAGTTGTTCTTGTTGGGCGTTCCGTCATCCACGCGCGTGGCAATGCTCTTGTCACCGCCGCGGATCATCTCGCGCAGTTCGCTGCGCGTATAATGCGATCCCGAGGTGGTCTTTCCATCCGGAGCGGTGCGGAAAACCATGCCACCCGTTGCCGGATCGGTATAGAAGAACCGGGGATCAGACCAACCCTGCAGCTCTTCTTCCTCAATCTCGTCCACTTTGCCGTCATTGTCCCGATCCGCCGGCAATGTCAGCTTCCAGTGGGTCAGATCGAAGTTCTCGCTTGGCGGAACGTCGGTACGCAGGCCATAGGCGCTGACGTCTGCTTCCTTGACCTCTCCGGAACCGTCGCCTGTGGCCGCAATCTCACCTGAGCCACAGCCGAACACCTGTGCCTCGTAAAGGCTGTTCCAGCCGCTCGCGCTATTGCCCATACCGGTCACCCGAACATAGCGGGCCTCGGTCGCGTCAAAGCTGTATTTCTCCACAGCCTCGGATTTTCCGGCACTTTCCGTGCGGTCCATCAAAGGCATCCAGTTTTCGCCGTCATTCGAAGCTTCCAGCGTAAAGCTGGATGTGCGCTCATTGCCCTTGTACCAGGCCAGACCAACCTCGCTTACGGTCTGGGGCTCTCCCAGATCCAGAACAAGCTGCTTCCCCTCCCCAAGGGATGACCAGCGCGAACTTGGGCCGAATTCGCCGTCGATCGCGAATTCAGGTGCGTAGATGTCATCGAAAGTGCCGTCATCGCTGGCCGATACAATGGCCAGCTGGGACACCCCGGTGCATGCGCCGGTTCCGGCTGCCAATGCATAGGTTGATGGTAATGCGACAAAAATAGTCGCCGTACCTGCCAAACAGAACGTGCGTAGCTTCAGACTCATAGGCTCCCCCCTAATAATCCGGAAATATGGGCGCGCGGACTTGATCCGCCCGCCTTCCGGTCTGAAACAGTTATAGCGGGGCGAAGTCTTGCCGAAGTATTTGGACAAGGCAACTGTGCCCTAACGGCACATTATACTCAAAACTGTCCATTGGCCGAATCCGGCCTCAGAGGCCTTGGAAGGCGGCGGTTTACGGCCTGCAGTCAATCTATGGAGGCAGCGCTCGGCCGCCCCCATAAATCTGCGAAGTTCACTCCGAATGGGCGGCCGTATATTCTTCCATCTTCTTCTGGAAATAAGCGGCATTCGCGCCGTAACTGCCCAACCCCATTGCTGCCTTCCGCATGACATCGACCTCATCGAATGCCGCTTCTGCGGGGCGCAGATATTTCACATCGTCACGCCAGAAATATTTGAAGCCGTCAAAATGCCCGTTGTCGGGGTACCAATACATCACGCCAAAGCCCGCCGGATCCTCGATCGGGGTATTATGAATGGTATTTCCGGGAATATAGAAATATTGGCCGGTTTCCATCCATTGATACTCTCCCTGTGCCAAGGTGCGCGCGCGCCCGGACACTGCGTAATAGCATTCTGGCTGGCCATGAAAATGCGGGGCATGATCCGACGGTTTGCCATTGGTGATCCCGATCGTGACGGGCCAATCGCTCAACTCCTTCCACAGATAGCCTACCGGGGCATTATCAAGGCTGCATTGCGCCGCCTCTGTGATGTTTCCGTCAGCGTCAAAGGTCAGGCAGCCCCGTCGATCCTCACCAATGCTATCATCCGCGGCAATGGAATTGAAATCGACATCCCCCGCCTCCCACGCAGAGATATAGGCAGCCACGGTATCATTCTGACATTGCTCCGGCATCGTATCCGATGGCGCGAACGGGCTGGTCACGAACGGAATCTGCGTGGCCTGCTGATACGGCTGCTGGGCCGTGATGAAATGGCCATGCTCATGGATATGGATTTCGGCCTGCGTATCCTGGGCCACGGCGGCACAGGCCAGAGTGGCACCAGTACAAAGGGTAGCTGTAAAAACCAAGCGTCTTTTCATTCGCGATTGTCCCTGCTGAGGTGAACTGGCGCCGCATATTCCCTTGCCGCTACCATTACCCCAAGGGAAACAAATTATTTCCTGAGGAAATACATAAATCAGGTATAGGATTGTGCCGTTACCACGGATGATTGTTTTTACGGCGCAGCAATAGATCTCCCTCCCTCCATACGGCTAGTATTTAGTCGTCTGAAATCTGCCGCAACATTGCAGCTATTGCTCGCCCCGAAACAGGCTGCCCTTCATCGCCGGAACACGAAGGCCGCCGCACTGCATTTCAAGCCCGTTCGCCGCTGCAGAATAACCCGGCTTCCAAATGAAAAGTCCGGAATCCTTGTTTTGATCCTGCCAAGGCATACATATCAAAATGTAAATTCAACATGAGGCGCATATATGACGAACTCCATCATGCGCTTCGGCCCTGCCCTATGCAGCATCTTCCCGAACGTCACGCCGTAATGCGCAAACCGCTGATCATTCTTGCCATCGGTCTGCCGCTTGCGTCCTGCGCGCCTAGTAGCATACTTTCAAAAACGAAGTCTGTGAGTATCGACGGGCAGGAACACACTGTCCGCTCAACGGCAGAGGGCTATGAGGCCACTGTAAAATCCGGCCTTTTCGCGCCGGATCTGACAGAATCCGAAATATATGTGGGAAATCTACGGGCCATCCGGGATGCTACCGGCTGCCCCGTAGCAACCGGCAGCGTTGTGAATGATGCAGGCAAAACCCGGGCCACCTTGGCCTGCCCCCAAGGCATGACCCCCCGAATTTAGCGTAACCCGCAACCGAAACTTGGTCTTTGCCCCGGGTCTGACCGTCCCGAACACAGGAGACAGTTGTGGACCAGAAACCAAAAACCACTTGGGAAACGACCTACGCAGCCGCGACGGCCATCATGGATGCCGAAACGCAGCTTCGTAACGAGAAGACCGAAAAGTTGCGCTCTCAACGCATCGCCGCCGAAGCGACCGGCGCGCATAGAAGCAAGAAACCCAAAGGCCGACCCAGCTGACACCCTATGTCAAAGCCGATGTCGCAAGGCGTGTTCAATGTGCCTTGCGCCAATCCCACGGCATGTCGAATGAACTGGCCCATATCCCTGCGCGGTCATTCCTTGCCGCATCTTCATTCGCGCCGTAGATCTCTCCGCCGTATTGACGATAGGCCACGGCCCAGCCATTCCGGACCATCCACGTATTGATGCTGACATCTCCGGCCTTGCACGTTGCAATCGACCGGCCGTACCTATCAGTATCGGTCTTCTCGCAAGTTACCTGCTGTGTGCCAATCATCTGAACCAGGGCACGCGTAGCCTCGGCGCCGCATTGCCACTCTCTGGCACCTGTCTTGCAGGTCTGCGCGCTTTCGGGGGCATCGATTCCATACAGGCGGATGCGCTCCCCGTTCAGATCCAGCGTATCGCCGTCAATGATGCGCGCACCACCGGCAATCATCTCTCCCGGCTCTGGCTGCTCGGTCAGGAGCCTTTCGGCCATATCGAAAAAGTTCTTCCGCATCTGCGGATCATCGCCACCGAATATCCAGCCGGCAAGAAGCAGGGCGGCGGCAATTGCCCAGATCTTCGGGCCGGGGATGCGGGTGGTTTTCTTGCGTTTAGCCATGGGCAGCGGTTTGGCGCGCTCGATGGCAAATAGCAAGCAACGAACATTCGCGGATTTTACGTAACACGCGAAAGCAACGTCCAAGAAAGCCCGGACTATTACCTCAATTACCACGAAAACTGCGAGGGGGGATATATGACGAAAACCATATAACCGAAAAACGGAAATTCTCGTCATATGGAAAGTGGTCGGGGCGATAGGATTCGAACCTACGACCTACGGTACCCAAAACCGTCGCGCTACCAGGCTGCGCTACGCCCCGAACTCGCGCTTCCTACATCGCCGCTTCGCCAAAGGAAAGATCTTATTCGCACGGCCATGCCGCATTTTTTTCCGGCACAGACGGGTGACGCATCACAGAACCGGGCGTGATGCCCAAGCGGGCCGCCAAACCACCGTTAATTTCAACGACACTCAGAATGTTATCGCCGCCCGGAATGGCCGTCTCGTCATGCGGAACTGCATTGGCATGAACGGTTTTCACAACGCCGGCCTGATCCATGAAAATCATGTCCAGCGGAATAAGCGTGTTCTTCATCCAGAAACTGGCAGCTTGGGGGTGTTCGTACACAAAAAGCATCCCCGACGACGATGGCAGCGATTCGCGGTTCATCAGCCCTCGCGCCCGTTCGGCGGCATCATCCGCCACCTCCACCGTGAACCGGACGGTTCCAGAGGGTGTCCGGAATTCCACCTGATCCGCTCGGCAGGCCGCATGGCCGAATGTCGGAATGAACGCCAGAAGTGTCAGACAAACTGCAAATCGCATAAAGATTCCTGTCCTGAATACGCACGCTGCGCCACCATATACCTGCGCGCAAAATATGCGATCAGCTTTTTGGATCAGATGTTTGCCCCGGCCTGTACAAGATCGGGGCAAGCAGGCGTGAGGCGGGCGAACCGCTCAGGGGTTCAACCTCTGGACAACCCAATCCGCGCCCACCCCGTCGCGCTGCCAGCGAAAGCGGTCGTGCAGCCGGAACGCTCCATCTGCCCAGAACTCGATCTGGCTGGGCGTGATACGAAAACCGCCCCAGAACGGCGGGCGCGCGGGGTTTGCCCCCTGCCGCGCGGTTACCTTTGCCACATCAGCCATCAATGCGGTCCGGCTTTCCAGCGGCCCGCTCTGGCGTGAGGCCCAGGCACCCAACCGGCTCTGAAGCGAGCGGGACGCATAATAGGCATCCGCCTGTGCCCCCTCTTCCCGCGCGACCGTTCCACGAACCCGAATCTGGCGACGCAGGGATTTCCAGTGCATCACAAAGGCCGCCTGCCCATTAGCCGCCAGCTGCTGCCCCTTGGCGCTGTCATAATTGGTATAGAAAACAAAGGCGTTATCTTCGATCTCTTTCAACAGGACCATGCGCACGTCCGGCAGCCCGTCGGCATCGGAGGTGGCCAGCGCAATGGCGTTCGGATCGTTCGGCTCCGTCACGACGGCCTCGGCCAGCCATTCCCGGGCAAGCGCGAAAGGATCGTCTCCGGCAAATATTCCCTTACGTCGTTCCATGCCGAATCCCTTGTATCCGTGGCCTTTTGGCCAGACCTAGGCGGCGTGGGCGAAAACGCAAGTGCTCTGACTTGTGGCGCATGAAACTATGGCTTAAACCCGCTTAATAAAGAATAATGTGACGAGGGAAGCCGGATGAACGGACTGCTGGCTGGCAAACGCGGCCTGATTATGGGCCTTGCGAACGATAAATCCATCGCTTGGGGTATTGCCAAAGCCTGTGCCGAACAGGGCGCCGAGCTGGCATTCTCCTACCAGGGCGAGGCGCTGAAGAAACGCGTCCAGCCTCTTCTGGCAACGATCGGCAGCGACATCATGGTCGAATGCGACGTCTCCAGCGAAGAGTCGATGGATACCCTGTTTGCGACCCTGGCCGAAAAATGGGGCAAGCTGGATTTTGTGGTCCATGCCATCGGCTTCTCGGACAAGAACGAACTTCGCGGGCGCTATGTGGATACATCGGCCGCCAACTTCCGCATGACGATGGATATTTCCGTCTACAGCTTCACCGCCATTTCGCGTCGCGCCTCCGCGATGATGAACAAGGGCGGCAGCCTGCTGACCCTGACCTATTACGGCGCGGAAAAGGTCATGCCGCATTACAACGTGATGGGCATTGCCAAATCCGCCCTGGAAACATCGGTCAAATATCTGGCCGAGGATCTGGGCAAGGATGATATCCGCGTCAACTCGATCTCGGCTGGTCCGATCAAGACGCTGGCCGCTTCGGGCATCGGTGACTTCCGCTATATCATGAAGTGGAACGAGTTGAATTCGCCCCTTCGCCGCAATGTCACGCAGGAAGAGGTCGGCAAATCCGCCCTCTACCTGCTGTCGGATCTGGCATCGGGCGTAACCGGGGAATGCCTGCACGTGGACGCAGGATATCATGTCGTCGGCATGAAGGCTGTTGACGCCCCCGATATCGAAACCGCCCGGAAAGAGTGATCTTCTTGGCCTGCCCCGAGATCAGATCATGACGCTTGCGGCATTTGTTGCCGTGGTGATGGTCCATCTCGCGGCGGCCATCAGCCCCGGGCCCGCAGTGCTGATGGCGGCGCGCACGGGGGCGCTTGAAGGCTGGCGCACAGGCGCGATCCTTGCCGTCGGGTTGGGGCTGGGCGCGGTTTTCTGGGCAGCCGCGGCCCTGTTCGGCCTGTCGGTTTTGTTCAATTCCGCACCGGCGCTGCTGAGTGTGTTCAAGATTCTGGGCGGGGCCTTCCTGCTCCATACAGCCTGGAAGATGTGGAAACATGCCAGCGATCCGCTGGTGCTGGATGCCCGCCCGCCGCGCGGGGCCTGGTCTGCGCTGCGTCTTGGGGTGGCGACCCAGCTGGCCAACCCCAAACCTGCCATTTTCTTCGGGGCCGTGTTTCTGGGGCTTGTGCCGCCGGAAACGCCGCCACCGGTTTTTGCGGCGCTTCTTCTGGCCGTTTTCGTGAATGAAGCCGTCTGGAATATCTTCGTGACACGCGTCTTTTCGCTTGATCACCCGCGCCGCATCTATATTCGCCTCAAATCCACGTTGGACCGTGTGTTCGGAGGGCTGTTCGCCCTGCTGGGCATACGTGTCATCCTAACCTAGGACAGTCATATGTCACCCTCCGATCGCTTGCCCCATGAAAAAGGTTTCCACATCAGCTGGGACCAGATGCACCGTGATTCCCGCGCATTGGCGTGGCGTCTGGACGGACACGGCCCCGACGGCGGTTCGTGGAAGGCCGTCGTCGGCATCACCCGTGGCGG
Organism: Falsirhodobacter sp. alg1; assembly: GCF_000739715.2. Taxonomy (GTDB): domain Bacteria; phylum Pseudomonadota; class Alphaproteobacteria; order Rhodobacterales; family Rhodobacteraceae; genus Falsirhodobacter. The sequence continues at coordinate 274,015 of NZ_BBJC02000002.1, forward strand.
CCTTGTCCCTGCGATGATCGTTGCCCGTGAGCTGGATCTGCGTGTCGTCGATACCATCGGCATCCGCAGCTATTCCAAGCAATCCCAAGGCGAGATCCAGGTCATCAAATCCCCACAGGCCGAACTGATGGGCGATGGCGAAGGCATCCTGATCGTGGATGATCTGGTCGACAGCGGCAAAACCCTGGAAGTCGTGCGCAAGATGTATCCCCGCGCCCATTTCGCGACCGTATACGCCAAGCCCTCCGGTCGCCCGCAGGTGGATACTTTCATCACCGAGGTCAGCCAGGACACGTGGATCTTCTTCCCCTGGGACATGGCCCTGCAATACGTTCAACCTTATCGCGGAACCGACTGATGGCCCATTGGAACCCTGCGCTTACCGCCACATCCGCGCCCCCGATCATGGAGGCGCGACGCTGGCTTGACGGCGTGGCGTTCCCGCCCGACCGGCCATTGCTGAATGTCAGCCAGGCGGCCCCGGTCGACCCGCCCCCCCTCGCCCTGCGAGAGGCACTGGCCGATGCCGCGCTGAACACCCCCGAGGCGCATCTGTACGGGCCGGTTCTGGGCAACGAAAACCTGCGGGCCGAACTTGCCGCACAATGGAGCGTTGCCTATGGCGCTCCGATCGCGCCCGGGAATGTGGCCATTACCCAAGGATGCAACCAGGCATTCACGGCCGCCATCGCCTCCCTCGCGCAATCGGGGGATGAGGTGATCCTGCCGACCCCATGGTATTTCAACCATGCGATGTGGCTCAACATGAATTCGATCCGCCCTGTGCCCTTGCCCACAGGCCCCGATCTGCTGCCGGACCCCGAACTGGCGCAAACCCTGATTACAGACCGCACCCGTGCCATAGTGCTGGTCAGCCCCAACAATCCGGGTGGCGTGGAATATCCGGCCACCCTGATCGAGCGCTTCCGTGACCTTGCCCGCAGCAAGGGCATCGCCCTCATCGTGGATGAAACCTACCGCGATTTCGATTCGCGTGATGGTGCCCCCCATCCGCTTTTCCAGGATCCGGACTGGGCGGATACCTTCATCCACCTCTATTCCTTCTCCAAGGTCTTCCGCCTGACAGGCCACCGCGTAGGGGCCATCGTCGCAGGCGCCGCCCGCATGGTGGAGATAGAGAAGTTCCTTGATTGCGTATCCATCAGCGCCTCGCAGATGGGACAAATCGGCGCGCTTTGGGGGCTCCGGAATCTGGGCGACTGGGTCGCGTCGGAACGGGCCGAAATCCTTGCCCGCCGTGCCGCCATGGTAGAAGGATTGCAGTCCCTGCCGGGTTGGAAAATGCTGGGCTGCGGGGCCTATTTTACCTATGTGCAACACCCTCAGGGCATGTCCTCCCCGGCATTCTGCCAGCATCTTGTCCAGACCGCAGGCATCCTGATGCTTCCCGGAACCATGTTCCATCCGCCCGGACAGGGGGACGGAACGGCCCGCATCGCCTTTGCGAATATCGACATGGCGGGGATCAACACCCTGTTCACACGATTGCACGCGCTTGCCCCATCTGCGCCAAAGCCGTAGGAAGGCGCGGAACATTCCATAAAGGGGCTGGGGTATGGCTAGGGACAAATCACGCGGCAGCAAGATCATGTCGGGCATTGTCTGGGTGCTGGTCGGCATGCTTGTCCTGGGCCTGGGCGGCTTCGGTGTCACGAACTTCGGCACCACCAGCACCTCCATCGCCTCGGTCGGGGATGAGGAGATCAGCTCCGATACCTACTTCAATGCACTGCAGCAAAGCATCCAGTCCATTTCGCAACAGGCCGGTCAGGCGATCACCATCGCCGAGGCCCAACAGTTCGGCCTTGATGCGCAAGTTCGCCAGCAATTGATCTCGGCCGCGGCCATGAAGTCCGAGGCTGATGATATCGGTCTGTCGGTGGGCAATGCTGCCGTGGCGGATGAATTGCGCCAGAATTCCAATTTCTTCGGCCCGACAGGCGCGTTCGATCGCAACACCTATGAACTGGTTCTGCGCCAGAACAACCTGACCCCCGCGGAATACGAGCGTGAATTGCGTGACGGCATTGCCCGGTCGCTGCTGGTCGGTGCGGTTTCCGGCGGGTTCGTGGCCCCTGCCGCCGTAACGGATACGCTGTACAACTATGTTGCCGAACGTCGTGCCGTCTCGGTCCTGCAGGTTACGCCCGACAGCCTTCAGACACCAATCGCTGAACCTGACGAAGACATGCTGCGCGCCTATTATGACGCGCATATCGATCAGTTCCAGACGCCGGAAACCCGCACGATCACCTATGCAGCCCTGCTGCCGGAGGCTGTCGCCCCCACCCTGCCGATTGCCGAGGATGATCTGCGCGAGATCTACCAGAGCCGGAGCAGCGAGTTCAACCAGCCGGAGCGTCGCCTTGTTGAACGCCTTGTCTTTCCCGACCCCGAAACGGCACAGGCCGCCAAGGACCGGATCGATGCCGGTGCCAGCTTTGAGGATATTGTAGCAGAGCGCGGGCTGGAAATTGCCGACACCGATCTTGGCGATGTGGCAAAGGCCGATTTGGGTGAGGCCGGCGATGCCGTCTTTGCCATGACGGAACCGGGCGTCACCGGTCCCTTCACCTCGAATTTCGGTCCAGCCCTGTTCCGGATGAATGGCGTCCTTTCGGCGCATGAGGTGCCGTTTGAGGATGTGCGTGACGATCTGGCACAGGAATACCAAGCGGATGCCGCCCGTCAGGCCATCGCCGACCGGCGCAGCGCCCTGGATGACCTGCTGGCCTCCGGCGCCACCATTGAGGATCTGGGCAAGGAGCCGCAGGTTCAGGTCGCCACATTCGATTACAGCGCGAATTCGGACAATCCGATGGTCGGCTTCCCCAGCTTTCGTGAGGCGGCCGAAGCGGCGCAGGTCGGTGATTTCCCCGAACTTCTGGACCTGAACGACGGAGGTATTGCGGCGCTGCGTCTGGATGCCATCACGCCCCCGGCCCCCATCCCCTTCGATCAGGCCCGTGATCAGGTTGCCGAAGCATGGCGTGCCGACGCACTGCAGACGGCCATGATCGACCGTGCCACCGAAATTGCGCAGCAGACCACCAATGGTGCGGCGCTCGACAGCTTCGGTGCCGTGCAGAGCACCGCCGAAATCGCCCGTGATGGCGTGATCAACAATGCGCCGGCGCAGGCTGTTTCCGTGGCCTTCGGGCAGGATGCGGGTGCTGCGCAGATGGTACAGGGGCCGAACTGGATCGGCGTCATACGCACCGATGCCATCCTGCCTGCCGCCACCGAGGGCGATGGCCCCGCAGCGCTTCGCAGCCAGCTTGCGGCACAGCTTGAAGGTGCCTTTGCCGACGACGCGCGCAACCTGTTCACGCAATCGGTCTCCAATCAGGCCGGTGTGCGGATCAGCCAATCGGCAATCGACGCCGTCCACTCGCAACTGCCCTGAGGGATCATGAATCTTCACCCTTCCTACGAGACATTCGAGAAACTTTGGGCAGAAGGACGCAATCAGGTCGTTTACGCGCGGCTGGCGGCTGATCTGGACACGCCGGTTTCGCTGATGATGAAACTGACGGAAACGCGGGCCGATACCTTCCTTTTGGAATCCGTTACCGGCGGTGAGGTGCGTGGCCGTTATTCCGTCATCGGAATGAAACCGGATCTGATCTGGCGGTGCGAGGGGGATCAGGTTGCGATCAACCGCGAGGCGCGGCTTGACCGTGACGCCTTCCGCCCCGATCCGGCCCCGCCCCTTGAAAGCCTGCGCGCCCTGATCGCCGAAAGCCGGATCGATATGCCGGCCGAACTGCCACCGATCGCCTCCGGGCTATACGGCTATCTGGGTTACGACATGATCCGGCTGGTAGAGCATCTGCCGAATATCAATCCGGACACCATAGGCGCCCCCGATGCGGTTCTGCTGCGCCCCTCGGTGGTGGCGGTTCTGGATGGGGTGAAGGGGGAGGTAACGGTAGTTGCCCCGGCCTGGGCCTCCTCGGGGCTTTCGGCGCGCGCGGCCTATGCCCAGGCTGCTGAACGTGTGTCGGACGCGCTGCGCGATCTGGATCGGACCCCGGCCACCCATGCATTGGGCAGCGTCCAGCCCGCCCCGGAGGTGACGTCGAACTTTACCCCCCAAGGGTTCCGTGATGCCGTCGATGCAGCCAAGAATTATATCCGCGCCGGAGACATCTTTCAGGTTGTGCCCTCCCAACGGTTCAGCCAGCCGTTCACCCTGCCGCCGTTTTCGCTGTACCGCAGTTTGCGTCGCACGAATCCCTCGCCTTTCATGTTCTTTTTCAACCATGGCAATTTCCAGATCATCGGGGCCAGCCCCGAAATTCTGGTCCGGTTGCGCGATGGCGAGGTGACCATCCGCCCGGTTGCAGGCACGCGCAAGCGTGGGGCGACACCTGCGGAGGATCAGGCGCTGGCAGATGATCTTCTGGCCGACCCCAAGGAGCTGGCCGAACATTTGATGTTGCTGGATCTGGGTCGCAACGATGTGGGCCGCGTTGCGAAAATAGGCACGGTTCGCCCGACCGAGCAGTTCATCATCGAACGCTACAGCCATGTCATGCACATCGTCTCCAACGTCGTGGGTGAACTGGCGGACGGCGAGGACGCGCTATCCGCCCTGCTGGCCGGGCTGCCTGCCGGAACCGTATCCGGCGCGCCCAAGGTACGCGCAATGGAAATCATCGATGAACTGGAGCCGAACAAACGCGGCGTCTATGGCGGCGGTGTCGGCTATTTTGCGGCCAACGGGGAAATGGACTTCTGCATCGCACTGCGCACGGCTGTCCTGAAGGATGAGGTTCTGCATATCCAGTCCGGTGCAGGCATCGTCTATGACAGTGATCCAGAAAGCGAATTTCAGGAAACGGTCAACAAGGCCATGGCCTTGCAGCGTGCCGCCGAAGATGCCGGCCTGTTTTCAGGACGCGGCAACTCTTAGTGCAATACCGCCGTAACCGGCGCTAATGCCACGCCCTGTGCCTGGGGCGTGGCAACCCATTGGCGAAGCGCCTCTACCGTTTCAGCCCGAGCCCGACCGATCACAACCGATTGCCCCCGCACTTTTGCGTCCAGCGCAGCACGGCCCAGTGCGGCCATGACACTGGCCCGATCCTCGCCCCTGCCATCCAGTTCGGCAAAAACGCTGGCGCTATGCACAGGCTCTTCTGCCGGATGGGCAGCCAGATCCGACGTCCTTCCCCACAACACGACGCCGCGCCCCTGACGGGCTACTGCAGCCGGCATCGCATCATCAAGCACACCGTGCCGCCCGATCGCCGCCACGGCCTTGGGCAAGGCCCTTTCCGCGAATGCCATGGTCGCCTCGTCGGAATGGTCCAGCAGCATCATCACCTCCTTATGGCCGCGAAGGTATTCATCCGCCACAGCCGTCACCCCCTCCACACGCACAGGCAAGGCGATAGTCAGAGGAAACGGCAAGGCGGCAATTGCCTCAGCATCTGCAGACCCCTGATCCAGCAGGATCACCGATAGAACCGGCAGATTTCGCGCATTCGCAAAAGGAACAGCAAATGCCTCCATCGGTTTGCGACCATGGTGGGCTGCTGGTGCCCCTGTTTCCGGCACAGCCTCCACTCCGGAAAGGGCAGGAACGGTTTCGGGTGCGGGTGGAACCAGCGCCACCGGCGGTGCGACCGGAATATCAGGCCCCGGTCCGGGCGGCAGCGGCAGGGATTGCGACAGAATGCTGATCCCCAGCAAACCGACCATTGCCCCGCAGACAAACCCCGAAAACACCCCTGAACCCATGATCCTGCCCGTCCCGCCTTGTGATTTGGCCAGCTACCCTTGACGCCCGCCTGCCGCAGGGTCCATCTATACCCCGACCCGCGCCGCGGTTCACCCCATTAACGACGGTGCTGACGCGCATGCTGCTGCTTATCGATAACTACGACAGTTTCACCTACAATCTGGTGCATTACCTTGGCGAATTGGGGGCCGACGTCGTCGTGCGCCGCAATGACGCGCTGGACGTGCAAGAGGCGATGGGAATGAACCCGTCCGCCATCGTCCTTTCTCCGGGGCCCTGCGATCCGGCGGCGGCCGGCATCTGCCTGGCGCTGACCGAGGCTGCCGCCGAAACGAGCACGCCCCTTCTGGGCGTCTGCCTTGGCCATCAGACCATCGGTCAGGCCTTTGGCGGCAAGGTTATCCGTTGCCACGAAATCGTCCATGGCAAGATGGGCGTGATGCACCATAACGACAAAGGCATGTTTGCGGGCCTGCCGAACCCGTTCTCTGCCACCCGCTACCATTCGCTGGTCGTGGAACGTGAAAGCCTGCCCGACTGTCTGGAAGTGACGGCATGGCTGGAAGACGGCACGATCATGGGGCTGCGCCACCGAGATCTGCCGATCGAGGGGGTGCAGTTCCATCCCGAAAGCATCGCTTCCGAGCATGGTCACCGGATGATGCGCACCTTCCTTGAGGGTGCAAAGGTCCCGCTGACGGCATGAGCGCTCTTAAACCGCTGATCGGCATCGCCGCAACCCGACCGCTAACCCGTGAAGAAGCCGACGCCGCCTTTGCCGATCTGTTCGAAGGACAGGCGTCCCCGGCGCAAATGGGCGGATTTCTCATGGCACTTCGCACACGGGGCGAAACGGTTGACGAATATGCCGCCGCCGCCGCTGCCATGCGCGCCAAATGTGTGCCGGTGCATGCCCCCGAAGGGGCGATGGACATTGTCGGAACCGGTGGTGACGGCAAGGGAACACTGAACATCTCCACCGCGACCGCCTTTGTCGTGGCCGGTGCCGGCGTACCGGTCGCAAAACATGGAAACCGAAATCTATCATCGAAATCAGGTGCTTCTGATGCGTTGTCCGCGCTTGGCATCAATGTGATGGTCAATGCCGACGTGGTGGAGGATTGCCTGTCCACCATCGGCATCGGCTTCATGATGGCACCGATGCACCACCCGGCAACGCGGCATGTAATGCCTGTGCGTGTCGAACTGGGCACGCGTACGTTGTTCAATATCCTGGGGCCGCTGACCAATCCGGCAGGCGTGAAACGCCAGTTGACCGGTGCCTATTCGCCGGACCTGATCCGCCCCATGGCCGAGGTCCTGCAGCAACTGGGGACAACCAATGCCTGGCTGGTCCATGGCGGTGACGGCACCGACGAACTCGCGATTTCTGCACCGTCCCGCGTTGCTGCCCTGTCGGGCGGTGTGATCCGTGAATTCGAGGTGGCCCCCGAAAGCGCAGGTCTTCCGAACCACCCGTTCGAAAGCATTCTCGGCGGCTCACCCCAAGAGAATGCCCGCGCGCTGACCGGCCTTCTACAAGGAGAGCCGGGTGCCTACCGGGATGCCGTCCTTCTGAACTCCGCGGCAGCCCTACTGGTGGCCGGGCGGGCATCAAGCCTGATTGAAGGCGTGGAAATTGCCCGCGAGAGCATTGATAGCGGTGCCGCCCGCACCAAATTGGCCTCATTGGCCGCACGTACGAACAAGGTCTCCGCATGACAATTCTGGACCGCATCAAAGCCTACAAGCTGGAACATATTGCCGCTTGTAAAGCCGCACGCCCCCTGGCGCAGATCGAACAAGCTGCAAAGGAAGCGCCGGCACCCCGCGGCTTTCAGAAGGCATTGGCCACGGCCCAGGGATACGGTCTGATTGCCGAAATCAAGAAGGCCAGCCCCTCCAAAGGGCTGATCCGTGCAGACTTCGATCCACCCTCTCTGGCCCGCGCCTATGAAGACGGTGGCGCAACCTGCCTGTCCGTTCTGACTGACGGTCCAAGCTTTCAGGGGGATGACGCATTCCTGACGGCTGCCCATGATGCGGTAAAGCTGCCCTGCCTGCGTAAGGACTTCCTTTACGATACCTATCAGGTTGCAGAAGCGCGCGCGCTGAAGGCGGATTGCATCCTTATCATCATGGCCTCGGTCTCGGACATGCAGGCAGCCGAGCTGGAAGACTCAGCCCGCCACTGGGGTATGGATGCCCTGATCGAGGTTCATAACGCGCCGGAGCTGGAGCGGGCACTGAAGCTGAAAAGCGGGATGATCGGGATAAATAACCGTAACCTCAATACGTTCGAGGTAACACTTGATGTTACGCGGGAACTGGCTAGTCATGTTCCTGCCGACCGGATGATCGTTTCTGAAAGCGGGCTTTACACCAATGCCGATCTGGCAGCGATGGCCGAACATGGCGCGCGGGCGTTCCTGATCGGCGAAAGCCTGATGCGGCAGGCTGATGTGACCACCGCCACCCGCAATCTTTTGCAGCGGCAGGCCGCCTGATGCTGACGCATTTTGATGGCAAGGGCGCGGCCCATATGGTCGATGTTTCGGAAAAACCCGAAACTGCACGTATTGCCACGGCAATCGGCCATGTCAGGATGAATGCGACCACGCTGGAGCATTTGCACAATGCCAAAAAGGGGGACGTTCTGGGCGTTGCCCGCCTTGCCGGTATCATGGGGGCCAAGAAAACGGCCGATCTGATTCCGCTTTGCCACCCGCTGCCGCTGACCAAGGTCGCGGTGGAGCTGGAGCAGGATGCGACGCTGCCCGGTGTGCGCATCAGCGCGACCGTCCGCACCTCCGGCCCGACCGGGGTGGAGATGGAGGCCCTGACAGCCGTCTCCACCGCCGCGCTGACCGTGTTCGATATGTTGAAGGCCGTTGACAAGTCCATGGAAATTGGTGGAATTCGCGTTACGCTCAAAGATGGCGGCGCATCAGGCCGGTTTGAGGCGCCATGATCGCGGTTGAAGACGCCCAGAAACGGGTTCTGTCGCTTGCAACGCCGATCGGGACCGAATTCGTACCGCTGGCAGACGCATCCGGACGGGTTCTGGCGCGGCCCGTATCGGCACGGCGGGCGCAGCCACCGTTCAATGCCTCGGCAATGGACGGCTATGCGACCTGTGGCGAGGCAGCCGTCGGAACCACCTTGACCCTTATTGGCGAATCCCGCGCTGGACACGGGTTCGATGGAACTCTTGGCCCGCATGAGGCTATCCGTATCTCAACCGGCGCCCCCGTCCCGGACAGCGCCACCCATGTGGTGATGCAGGAAAACACCCGGAGATCCGGTGACCGCATTACCATTACCGAACCCTCTCGGGGGACGAATATACGGCTGCGGGGTCAGGATTTCGCCGCAGGCCAATCTATCGGACCGCGGCGTCTGCGCCCTGCGGATCTGGCGCTTCTGGCAGCGATGGATGTCGCTGACGTTCCTGTCTTTTGCCGCCCCCGGGTCGCCTTGATCTCTACCGGGGATGAACTGGCGGTACCGGGCACGCCCATGCGGGATGACCAGATCCCCTCCAGCAATGCCTTTGCCCTCAAGGCCCTGATTGAAGAAGCCGGCGGCATCGCCCGTATCCTGCCCATCGCAACGGATAACGCCGAAGATATTCGCGCCGTGTTCGAACTGGCCGAAAATGCCGATATCGTGGTGACCATTGGTGGGGCATCGGTCGGCGATCATGACCTGATCGGGCCGATGGCTGCCGAACTGGGGCTGACGCTCGATTTCCACAAGATCGCCATGCGCCCCGGCAAGCCGCTGATGGCGGGCCGGATCGGCGCACGCCCCATGCTGGGCCTTCCAGGCAACCCGGTATCGGCGTTCGTCTGCGCCCAGTTGTTCCTGCTGCCTCTGATCCGCTCCATGACCGGGCTGCCACCAATTTCCAGCCCTCTCTATGCCCGCGTGGCCCAAACGGTGCCCGCCAACGGCGCCCGCACCCATTACATGCGCGCGCATCTGGCTGATGGAAAGCTGACGGCGTTTTCCGAACAGGATTCCTCCTTGATGCTGCGGCTGACAGAAGCGAATGCCCTGCTGATCCGCCCCATTGATGCGCCTGCCCTTGCCAAGGGGGATCTGGCCCCTTTCCTTCCGATCTGACCGACATGTAACCTTCACGCAATCCGGTTATGGACACGCTTATGGCTGAAATAACCTGTACGAATCTTTCGTTGCATTTCGGGCCCACTGCTGCGGTGGATGACATTTCGCTGTCAGTTCCCTCGGGGGCATTCTTTGCGCTTCTTGGGCCTTCGGGAAGCGGGAAAACCTCTCTTCTCCGGCTGCTGGCCGGACTGGAGCGCCCGACACACGGCAAGATCACCCTTGGCGAAAGGACGGTTGCCGCCAGCGGAACCTTTGTGGAGCCCGGTGCCAGAAATCTGGGAATGGTATTCCAATCCTATGCCCTGTGGCCGCATATGACCGTGGCCGCAAATGTGGCCTTCGGGTTGGAGATGCAGCAGATTGATAAGGCAGCCCGGACGGTTCGCGTGGCCGAGGCATTGAAAACCGTGGGCTTGGGCCATCTTGGTCATCGCAAGCCTCACGAGCTTTCCGGCGGGCAACGGCAGCGCGTGGCCCTTGCGCGGGCACTGGCAGTACGCCCCGCGCTTATCCTTCTGGATGAACCGCTTGCGAACCTTGATGCCCACCTGCGCCAGACCATGCTGGCCGAGTTTCGTCGCATCCATCGTGAAACCGGGGCTACATTCGTCTTCGTAACCCATGACCAGAACGAGGCAATGGCCGTTGCGACCCATGTAGGGGTCATGAACGACGGCAGGTTGGAACAGATTGCGGCCCCTGATACCCTGTTCGACCGCCCCGCGACGCCAATGGTTGCCCGCTTTATCGGACATGGGCGGACGCTGCCCGTCATCTGTAGGGCGGATGGCATGGTCGATCTGCCGCATGGCACGCTGCGGTTACAGGGCCATGCCGGTCCCGGCCCCGCATGGCTCTGCTTGCGACCACGCGATGTTGCCGTTGCGGAAAACGGCCCCATCCGGGGGCGCGTGGTTGACCGGCGGCTGGAGAACGGACTGTCCATGCTGTCCATCCTGCCCGAAGGTTTGGGCGATGTGGCGCTGGACGTCCCGCATCCCCAGGCCCTGCCCGTCGGAGCGATGGTCCATCTGCATGTACGATCAGGTTGGCTGCTGCCCCGTGAAGGGGCTGCCGTCTGGGACGATCACAGGATCGCTGCCTTGGCCTGATGCCTTGCCAGTATCCGGGTGCGGCAGGTTGCATCGATTGTCACCGGAATGTCGCAGCACTGTCGTACCACAACCCGAACGACCATCTGACAGGAATATGGATATGCTGCGCCCTATCACTCTCGGCCTTCTGGGTATGACCGCCACCGCAGGCTTTGCCCATGCGGATGCCACGGGAACGATTACCGTCTATACCTCGCAGCCCTCGGACCAGATGGCTGCCGTGGTCGAAGCGTTCAACGCCGACCACCCCGAGGTGACTGTCGAGATTTTCCGCTCGGGCACAACCGAACTGATGTCCAAGATGCAGGCCGAATTCGCAGCGGGCCAATCGCCTGCCGATGTGGTGCTGATTGCAGACGCGGTTGCCATGACGCAGCTGAAGAATGACGATCGCCTGTATGCCTTTGAGGATGCCGAAACCGATGGCATTCCCGCAGCATTGATCGACCCTGATCATACGTTCTTCGGGACCAAGCTGCTGACCACGGGAATCATTTACAATACCGACAAGGTCGCCACACCGCCCACCAGCTGGCACGATCTGGAAACACCCGAAATTGCGGCCGAGACAATCATGCCCTCCCCGCTCTATTCGGGGGCCGCGGCAATCCATGTGGCCACGATGGTCCAGCAAGAGGGCTTCGGCTGGCCGTATTACGAGACGCTGGCCGATGAGGGCGCTGTTGCCGGTCAGGGGAACGGAACCGTTCTGGAGGCGGTTGCACGTGGCGAGAAAGCCTATGGGATCATCGTCGATTACATGGCGCTGAACGCGAAAAAGGACGGCTCGCCGGTTGATTTCGTCTTTCCCGAAGAAGGCGTTTCCACCATCACCCAGCCCATCGCTATCCTGCAGGCCAGCGATAATATCGAAGCGGCGGAGCTGTTCGTGAACTGGCAGCTGGGACAGGCCGCACAGGAGCAGTCGGTGGCGCAGGGCTATTTCCCTGTACGTGCCGATATGTCCGCCCCCGAAGGATACCCGGAGCCGTCTACGCTGACCATTCTTCCGGCAGATCCGGCCGTGATGCTGGAAGAGGATCAGGCATTGAAGATGGAGTTCGCAGATCTCTTCGGCGGCTGACATTCGGCGCGTTCCGCGGTCGGGCGGAAAGATCGGTCAGCACATGCTGGCCGGTCTTTTGCTGGTTTATGTCGGTGTGCAGGCGCTCTGGCCGCTTGCGCGGTTGTTTGCAACGGGCTTTTCCGCGGATGATGATGGCCAGATTCTGGGGGTCATGCGCGATGTCCTGTCCAGCAGATCCACCCTGCGGGCATTGGAAAATACCATAGCGGCCTCGTCAGCCTCGGTCCTGATTTCGGTCCTGATGGGCGTGGTCCTCGCCGTTCTGATAGGATGTCTGGATCTGCGCAATCGCGCGGCGATGACGTTCATGGTTCTGTCCCCCCTGCTCATCCCCTCGCAGATCATGGCGCTGGCATGGATCCAGATGGCCGGCTATCTGCCGTTGGGCGGGGGAAATCCGATCTATTCGGGCAGCGGCATCGCCCTGCTGATGGGGATAGAGCATATGCCGCTGGTGTATATCGCTGCCCGTGCGGCGATCATGGCAATTCCTGCCGATCTGATCGAGGCCGCCCGCCTAAGCGGGGCAACACGCCCGAGGATCCTGCGACGGATCGTTTTCCCGCTGATCCTGCCCGCCATAGCGGCAGGCGGTGCCTTGTCCTTTGCGGCCGCCATCGGCAACTTCGGCGTTCCGGCATTGCTGGGAATTCCGGGCCGGTTTCCGATGCTGACGACCCTTATCTATCAACGGCTGAACGGGTTCGGACCATCGGTCATCGGGCAGGTCGCCGTGTTGGCCCTGTTGCTGGTGGCCCTTTCCGCAGTGGCCTTCGGCCTCCGGCAGCTGGCGATGCGCCGCGCGGTGCCGGTTCCGTCGGGCCAACCCTTTCCCCGCATGGCCATTGGTCAGGCCCGCCCGTGGATCGAGATTGCGATCTGGGCGGTTCTTTTCGTGACGATGATCCTGCCCTGTATGGCGCTATTGGCAACGGCCCTGTCCCCGGCGCTCGGGGTGGCATTGCGGCCGTCGAACGCCACGCTGGCCCCCATTCTGGAGACATTGGCAAATCCGGCAATCCAGCGGGCCATCATGAATTCGCTGGCCCTTGCCTCGGTAACTGCAATCCTGTCGGCCATCGTGGCAATTCTGTTTGCCTGGCTGACGGTAGTCGCCCGGAATCCCGTGGCGCGGCGGCTTGATCCCTTTGCCGACATCGCATTCATCGTGCCGGGTACGGTGCTGGCGCTGGCGATGATCCTTGTGTTCCTGCCGCCGCTACCGCTCCTGAACCAGTCCCTTTATGGTACGGCGGGCATTCTGCTGGTCGCCTATCTGGCCCGCTTTCTGCCGCTCGTGCTGCGCCCTGTAACGGCCGCCGCGACTGCCGATGATCCGTCACTGGATGAAGCGGCGCAGGTTTTCGGTGCCGGACTATGGGCGCGCATAGGCCGCATATTCACCCCACGCATGATGCCGGCTGCCATTGCAGGGGCCGTGCTGGTGGTGATGACGGCAATCAACGAACTGACGCTGTCGTCGCTGCTGTGGTCCAGCGGCAATGAGACCCTGGGCGTCATGATTTTCTCGATGCAGTATGAGGGGAATTCGACGGGCGCGGCCGCTCTGTCCGTCATCGCTTTGGGCCTGATGTTGGTTCTGGCACTGCTGGCTGACAGGATATGCCGCCGGACGCCGCACATCCTGCCATGGCGATAGCGCTCAATATCCCAATTGTGCCGCCCGTGCGCGAACCGCGGCGATACGGTCGGCATTGGCCGGATGGCTGCCAAGGAACTGATCACCCGGATCGGGCAGGCGCGAGAAAAAGCCGATCCCCTTGACGGGATCATATCCGGCCTTGATCGCGATTTCCGTCCCGAGGCTGTCAGCCTGCAACTCGTAGTTTTTCGAATAGACCCGACCCCCGATCCCTGCCCCGAACTGGCTGAGCGTACTTTCATCCAGTCCGCCAAGCTGCGCGGCAAGGCTGCCGGCAATCGCCCCCAACGTCGCGGTTTGCGCCTGCTGGTCAAGGTGGCCAAGGATGTGGTGCGCTGCCTCGTGCCCCATGACAAAGGCCAGCTCATCCGTGTTGCGTGCATCATTGATCAGCGCCGAGGTAAAGGTGATCTGCGGGCGACCCTGCGAATCCCTTGACTGGTAGGCATTTGCCACATCGCCCTGTGTCGTATCGATTGAGATCAAAAAGTCACAGTTGGCACCGCGTGTACGTTCCCGGCAAATCTGCTCCGCCACGGGTTCCACCCGCGCCTCGGCAGTGTAGAAGGCGCTGCGCGCAGCAGCCGGGCTCAGCTTCGGGCCCGGCTCTGCCACGACAGGTGCCGTTGTTGTGGCAGAGGGATATTGCGATGACTGGGGGAGCGGTTCGCATGCGGCCAACGCAAACAGGCCTGCCGCCATCATCACCTTCTGCATTCGCCCGCTCCCCCGCATCCTGCAAACAATTTGTATCGTCTAGATATTTCTGTGGCGTCGCTTGTCCAGCCGCAATAGCGTCGGATCATGTTTACAATCGAACACGAATTTGACGCGACAGTGATCACCCTGATCGACGAGGGGACCGCCCATCTTGAAGAGGATGTGGTGATCCAGGCGTTCGAGGATCAGGTGACGCTGGAACAGGGAAATCCCGAAACCGGAGAGGTCGCGCGCATCGTGCTTTCGATCGCCCAGATCCACGATCTGACTGCCGCGCTGAACCTGCCCGAAGGAAGTTATCGACGGACTGCGAAGTCCTGATTGAAGGGCGTTTGGGCCGGCTGTATGAGGTCTTATGAAATGGATTCTCGTCGCCCTTGCCCTGCTGGTTCCATCGGTCGTCATGGCCGATACGCAAAGCTGCACGACCTCGGTCGGGGGGCAGCGCATGGCCCTGTTCTATGAGGCGGATGATGATCAGGTTTCGGCCAACCGCAGCCGCCGGGAGGCGCTGCTGGGCGGCTGGGGCGACGTCGATTGCCCGGGTTATGTCACGCTGCGCTATCTGACGCCGGATCTGGATGATGAACAGCGCCAGCCCTTCTGCCTGCAGTGGGAAAAGGATACGGACACCTATTCCGGCTATTCCGAGGGTCCGCGCGATGCCTATCTGCGATGTCGCGCCCCGAAAAAGACGTTCTGTGAACGTGTGAACACCTCGACCCAGACGGCCCTTGCCGTGGCCGGTCTGGCGGAGGCACCGCCCGAGACCGAGGCCGCTGTCAGTGGTGTTCATGCCGTGACCAAACCCGGTGGGGCGGTCGTTCTGTCGGGGGCAAGCACGGCCGTGCAACAAACCATCGCCTCGGCCAGCACCAGCGCAGGCGCGGCACTGGCCACGCCGATCGGGCTTGCTGCAGCAGCGGTGTCGGTTGTGGCCGTCGGTGGGGCGGTCTATCTGTGCAGCGAGTGACCTGACCGCGCAGGTGCGACACCGCCTCCTGCGCACACCAAGGAGAGATGGATGCCCAGCCCGAACCCCGCCGCAACCGAATTCCTGAACAACCGTCGTTCACGACCTGCAAAGACATTGGGCGCCCCCTTTCCCGACCGCAACGTGCTGGAAAAGGTGCTGGAAACCGCCGCCCGTACGCCCGACCATGGAATGCTGGTGCCGTGGCGCTTTGTTGTGCTTGATCCTGCCAGCATGCCGCGGTTGGCCGGTCTGGCTGAAAGCCATGCACATGATGCTGGTGCCGATCCGAAAAAGGCGCGCAAACAGTTCGATTTGGGCAATCTGGTCGTGATGGTCGTCGCCAGCCCGAAACCATCCGAAAAGGTGCCGGAGCTTGAGCAGATCCTATCGGCCGGAAGCTTGTGCCTGTCACTGGTCAATGCCGCAGAGGCCGCAGGCTGGGGGGCAAACTGGCTGAGCGGTTGGCCGTCGCACAATCGCGGGTTCATGACTGACCTCGGCCTGAAGGATCACGAATTCATTGCAGGGTTGATCCATCTCGGCACCGAACGCATGGCCCCTGCCGAACGCCCGCGTCCCGACATGGCCGAAATCACCGACTGGGTTTCTGAATGATCTTCGGCGCTTTCTATCGTGCCCTGTCCCAGGTCTTTGACCGGAGGTTCCGCTCGGTTCTACTGCGCGGAATAGGCCTGACGGTGCTGCTGCTGGTGGCACTGACGGGTATTTTCCTGTGGGGGCTGGAAACGATCGTACCCGATACAGTGACCCTGCCATGGATCGGGCCTGTCGGGGGGCTGGACTGGCTGGCGGGCGCCGGTGGCATTGCCGTGATGCTGGTGGCCTCGGTCTTTCTCATGGTGCCCGTGGCCTCGGCCTTTACCGGCTTGTTCCTTGAAGAAATTGCCGAAGCGGTGGAGCATCGCCATTACCCCAGTTTGCCGGATGCCGCACCACTGCCGTGGCGCGAACAGCTTGCGGAATCAGCCAGTGCCTTTGCCTTGCTGATCGGGGCAAACATTCTGGCGCTGGCGGTATATGCCTTTGCCGGCCCGTTGGCCCCCGTCCTATTCGTGGCGCTGAACGGATACCTGCTGGGCAGAGAGTTCTTCACACTGGTGGCGATGCGTCGTGTCGGACGTGCGGCAGCAAAACGACTACACCGCAAGCATGTGGCGGTGATCTGGGTTGCCGGCGCCCTGATGGCCGCACCGCTTTCGGTGCCGCTGGTCAACCTTGTGATACCGGTTCTGGGCGTGGCTACCTTTACCCATATCTATCACCGGCTCGTCCGCTAAACGGTCGGGTCCGAAGCCACACGCACGGGCGCCGTCAGATCGCCAAGACGTTGTATCTGGCGGCCATCCTGATCGAAATTGGCCGGGGCAAACCATGTCAGGAAGGCTTGCTTCAATGCCGGCCACTCCTTGTCGATGGTGGCGAACCACGCAGTATCACGGTTCCGGCCCTTGTAGACACGGGCTTGCCGGAACACACCTTCATAGCTGAATCCCAGCCGTTGTGCCGCGCGCCGCGAGGGCACATTCAGCGAATCGCATTTCCATTCGTAGCGTCGATACCCGACAGTGAATGCCCATTCCATCATCAGGAACATCGCCTCGGTCGTGACCGGGGTCCGCTGGATGGATGGGGCGAAGATGATGTTGCCCACCTCGATCGATCCGACATCGGGCTCGATCCGCAGAAAGGATACCAGCCCGGCGGGACGATCCGTGCTGTGGTCAATGACGGTGTAATAGAACGGATCGGTGCTGTTACAAGCCTTGTCGATCCAGCCCCGAAACGCTTCTTCCTCCATCGGCCCCGTGGGCAGGTAGGTCCAGAGGTCCGGCCCGCCTTCGGCAAAGGCTGCAAACAAAGGGCCGGCATGATGGGGTTCCAGCTTTACCAGGGTCGCAAAGCGCCCCGGCATCTCTTCTCCCCATGGAATGGTGGGCGCGGTCCAGTCAGGTACATCAAACCCTACTTGCTGCATGATCCGCGCCCTTTGCCTTATGCGTCTTTGGGTATCACACGCAGGCGCAAATCACGCAGCTGCTCGTTTGTCGCTTCGGATGGTGCATTCATCAGCATATCCTCGGCGCGCTGGTTCATCGGGAACATGATGACCTCACGGATGTTCGGCTCGTCGGCCAGCAGCATCACGATCCGGTCGATCCCTGCCGCACACCCCCCGTGGGGCGGCGCGCCATAACGGAAGGCCTTGACCATGCCGCCAAAACGCTTCTCCACCTCGGAGTTGGGATAGCCTGCAATCTCGAACGCCTTGAACATGATCTCCGGCTTGTGGTTACGGATACCACCCGAGATCAGTTCGTAGCCGTTGCACGCCAGATCGTACTGATATGCATAGACTTTCAAGGGATCGCCCATCAGCGCATCCATTCCGCCCTGCGGCATGGAGAACGGGTTGTGGCTGAAGTCCAGCTTGCCCTCGTCATCCTTTTCGAACATCGGGAAATCGACGATCCACGCAAAGCGGAATGTATCTTTTTCCGTCAGACCCAGCTCTTCGCCGATCACGTTACGGGCGCGGCCAGCGACACCTTGGAATGCCTCGGGTTTGCCGCCAAGGAAAAAGGCGGCGTCGCCCTCACCCAGACCCAGCTGCTGACGGATAGCCTCAGTCCGCTTGGGGCCGATGTTTTTCGCCAGCGGGCCCGCAGGCTCCATCGAGCCATCCTCAGCCTTGCGCCAGAAGATATAGCCCATTCCCGGAAGCCCCTGTTCCTGGGCAAATTTGTTCATCCGGTCACAGAATTTGCGGCTGCCGCCCGTGGGGGCCGGAATCGCACGGATTTCCGTACCTTCCTGCTGCAACAGGTTGGCAAAGATGGCAAAGCCCGATCCGGCAAAATGCTCAGATACGGCCTGCATCTTGATCGGGTTCCTCAGGTCCGGCTTATCCGAGCCGTACCATGCGAGGGCGTCCTCATAGGCAATCAGAGGCCAATCCTTGGCCACCGTCTTGTCTGGGGCAAACTCTTCGAACAGCCCCTGGATCACAGGCTGGACGGTTGCGAACACGTCCTCCTGTTCCACGAACGACATCTCGATATCCAGCTGGTAGAAATCGGTGGGCGAACGGTCGGCGCGCGGATCTTCATCCCGGAAACAGGGGGCGATCTGGAAATACTTGTCGAATCCCGACACCATGATCAGCTGCTTGAACTGCTGCGGGGCCTGCGGCAGGGCATAGAATTTGCCCGGATGCAGACGGCTCGGCACCAGAAAGTCACGCGCACCCTCGGGAGAGGAGGCCGTAATGATCGGAGTCTGGAATTCGTTGAAACCCTGGTCCCACATCCGGTTGCGGATAGAGCGGACGACATTGGACCGCATCATCATGTTGCGGTGCAGCTTCTCGCGGCGCAGGTCCAGGAAACGATAGGTCAGGCGCGTTTCCTCGGGGTAATCCACCTCACCGAAAACGGGCATCGGCAGTTCGGCCGCTTCCCCCAGTACCGTCAGCTCACGCGCATATACTTCGATTGCACCGGTCGGCAGCTTGGGGTTCACAAGGCTTGCGTCACGCGCCAGAACATTGCCGTCGATACGGATCACCCATTCCGCACGCACCTTTTCCAGCGCGGCAAAGGCGGCGCTGTCGCTGTCACAGATCACCTGCGTGATGCCGTAATGGTCGCGAAGGTCGATGAACAGGACGCCGCCATGGTCGCGAACGCGGTGGACCCATCCAGACAGGCGTACGTCCTGCCCCACGTTCGAGGTGTTCAGGTCCGCACAGGTGTGGCTACGATAGGCGTGCATCACGCTCCCCTTTTCCGAGGCTTCATTTGATTGCCATGGATCAATACCGCCTTGAGGCCGGTGTCAAGCCAAAGAGGGTTGCGCGAGGGGCCCTGCTCACTATACACCCGCGACAATTTGCGTAAACCAGCCCCCCGAATCCAGCCGTTGCCGTTTGGCCTCGGGGGCAGCCACATGGGGCCGGACATGCCGAAAAGAACCGATATCAAATCCATCATGATCATCGGCGCGGGCCCAATTGTCATCGGGCAAGCCTGCGAATTCGATTATTCCGGCGCACAAGCCTGCAAGGCGCTGCGCGAGGAAGGCTACCGTGTCATCCTGGTGAACTCCAACCCCGCCACCATCATGACCGATCCGCAGCTGGCGGATGCCACCTACATCGAGCCGATTACCCCGGATGTCGTTGCCAAGATCATCGAGGCCGAACGCCCCGATGCCCTGCTGCCGACCATGGGCGGGCAGACCGGCCTGAACACCGCCTTGGCCCTGGCCGATATGGGCGTGCTGGAAAAGTTCAACGTGCAGCTGATCGGCGCGAACCGCAACGCGATCGAGATGGCCGAGGACCGCAAGCTGTTCCGTGAGGCGATGGACCGCTTGGGCATCGAGAACCCCAAGGCCACGATCATCGCCGCCCCGAAGCTGGCAAACGGCAAATACGATATCAACGCAGGCGTGGCCGAGGCGATAGCCGCAATCGAGTATGTCGGCCTTCCTGCAATCATCCGTCCCGCCTTTACGCTTGGCGGTACGGGCGGTGGCGTTGCCTATAACCGCGACGATTACGAGCGTATCGTACGCTCGGGGCTTGATGCGTCGCCTATGGCACAGGTCCTGATCGATGAGTCGCTTCTCGGATGGAAAGAATTCGAGATGGAGGTTGTCCGCGACCGCAAGGACAACGCCATCATCGTCTGCGCGATCGAGAACGTGGATCCGATGGGCGTCCACACGGGCGACAGTATCACCGTCGCCCCTGCCCTGACGCTGACGGATCGTGAATATCAGGAAATGCGGAACGGCTCCATCGCCGTGCTGCGCGAGATTGGCGTCGAGACCGGTGGATCGAACGTCCAATGGGCAATCAACCCTGCCGATGGCCGCATGGTCGTGATCGAGATGAACCCGCGGGTGTCGCGCTCTTCGGCGCTGGCGTCCAAGGCCACAGGCTTCCCCATCGCGAAAATTGCGGCCAAACTGGCGGTTGGCTACACGCTGGACGAGCTGGACAACGACATCACCAAGGTGACCCCCGCCTCCTTCGAGCCGAGCATTGATTACGTTGTCACCAAGATCCCGCGCTTTGCCTTTGAGAAATTCCCGGGGTCGAAGCCCGAACTGACCACCGCCATGAAATCGGTGGGTGAGGTCATGGCCATCGGCCGGACCTTCCACGAATCGATGCAGAAGGCGCTGGCGTCACTGGAAACCGGGCTCTCCGGCTTTGACGAAATTGCAATCGAAGGTGCGCCGGAAACATCCGCCATCATCAAGGCCATCAGCGCCCAGACCCCGGACCGTATCCGCCTGATCGCGCAAGCCATGCGCCACGGCCTGACGGATGATGCAATCCAGGCGGCGACCAGCTTCGACCCCTGGTTCCTTGCCCGTATCCGCGAAATCATCGACGAAGAGGCCAAGATCATCGAGAATGGTCTTCCGACCAGCGCCGATGGCCTGCGCCGCCTGAAGATGTACGGCTTTACCGATGCCCGTCTGGCCATGCTGACCAAGCAATCCGAAACGCACATCCGCACCACACGCCGCAATCTGGGTGTGACCGCGGTGTTCAAGCGCATCGATACCTGCGCCGCCGAGTTCGAGGCGCAGACCCCCTACATGTATTCGACCTATGAAACGCCCGTCATGGGCGATGTAGAGGATGAAGCCCGCCCGACCGATGCCAAGAAGGTCGTCATCCTTGGTGGTGGTCCGAACCGTATCGGCCAGGGAATCGAGTTTGATTATTGCTGCTGCCACGCCTGTTTCGCGCTGACCGAAGCCGGTTACGAAACGATCATGATCAACTGCAACCCCGAAACGGTTTCTACGGATTATGACACCTCGGATCGTCTGTACTTCGAACCGCTGACGCTGGAACACGTGCTCGAAATCCTGCGGGTAGAGCAGGAAAACGGCACCCTGCACGGGGTTATCGTGCAGTTCGGCGGGCAGACCCCGCTGAAACTGGCAAACGCATTGGAGGCGGAGGGCATTCCGATCCTTGGCACCACCCCGGATGCCATCGATCTGGCCGAGGATCGGGAGCGGTTCCAGAAACTGCTGAACGATCTGGATCTGAAGCAGCCGGTCAATGGAATTGCATCCTCGGACGAACAGGCTCTGGCCATTGCCGAACGCGTCGGTTTCCCGCTGGTGATCCGCCCCTCTTATGTTCTGGGCGGCCGGGCGATGGAAATCGTGCGCGATATGGATCAGCTGAAGCGCTACATCACCAGCGCGGTGGATGTGTCGGGCAAGAACCCTGTCCTGCTGGACAGCTACCTTTCCGGCGCCATCGAGGTGGACGTGGACTGCCTGTCGGACGGGACCAATGTGCATGTCGCAGGCATCATGGAGCATATCGAAGAGGCGGGCGTTCACTCCGGTGACAGCGCTTGCTGCCTGCCGCCCCACTCGCTGAGCGTCGAGGTGATCAAGGAACTGAAGCGCCAGTCGGTGGCCATGGCCCGTGCCTTGCACGTCGTTGGCCTGATGAACGTCCAGTACGCCATCAAGGATGGTGTGATCTATGTGCTGGAGGTGAATCCGCGCGCCAGCCGTACCGTGCCTTTCGTCGCCAAGGCCACGGATAGCGCAATCGCATCCATCGCGTCGCGGCTGATGGCCGGCGAACCGCTGTCGAACTTCCCGCTACGCGCGGCCTATCCTGCCGGTGTCGGTCCGGATACCGCACTGCCCCTGGCAGATTCGATGACGCTGGCCGATCCGATCACGCCATGGTTCTCGGTCAAGGAATCGGTGCTTCCCTTCGCCCGTTTCCCGGGCGTGGACACACTGCTCGGGCCGGAAATGCGCTCCACCGGAGAGGTCATGGGCTGGGATCGGACCTTCGCGCTGGCCTTCCTGAAGGCACAGATGGGTGCAGGCGTCCACCTGCCCGAGTCCGGGCGCGTCTTCCTGTCGGTTCGGGATGCGGACAAGACCGAGGCACTGGCCCAAGCCGCACGCGATCTGCTGACCCTCGGCTTCGAGATTGTCGCCACACGTGGTACAGCCGCATGGCTGACCGAGCAGGGTGTTCATTCGACGCTGGTGAACAAGGTTTATGAAGGCCGCCCGAATATCACGGATCGCCTGAAGAACGGGGATATCGCGTTGGTGATGAACACGACCGAAGGCACCCAGGCGGTGGCTGACAGCCGTGAAATCCGCTCGGTTGCGCTATATGAAAAGATCCCGTATTTCACGACCGCTGCCGGCTCCATCGCCGCCGTGGCCGCAATGTTGGCACGGGGCGAAGGAATTGGCGTCCGGACGCTTCAGGGCTGATAGGCCAGATCGGTTGCAAAGGTCTCCCGGATCTTTGCAAGCATCTCCGGGGAAAAGGCGGGCTTTGGAATCGCCTTTTCCTCATCCGTTTCCGGGCGGGCAGCCATGACGGCACGCCGGGATGATTTCAGGGGTGCGCCCGCCTTTACCTCATTGTGCAGGCGGCGTGCCATCTCGGCCTGATACCCGCCAAATGCGGCATTCACCTTACGCTCGGGCAGAACCAGCGTTCCGCGCGGCAGATCGGCCCAATCCTCCACATCGGCGACAAAACCTGCAGGATCGGCGATCAGGTTCTCGAACAGCATCGTCCGCACATGATCGACCCCGAATTGCGCGATCCATGGTGCGATAAGGCTATCGAAGCGCAGCTTTTCCGGGCCGGTTTCAAACAGCATCTCGGCAAACCGATCAAGCGAGATATCATAGCGCAACCACCGAAGCCCATCCATGTAGTGGCTGGAATAAAGGGTTTCCTGCTTGCGCAGGACAAACATGACCTCGGTATCATATCCTTCGGTCGCGGCACGCAGAACCTCGGCCGTCTGCCCCGAAAAGCGATAGAACCATGCCCGCCCGCTGGTACTGATATGGAACGACGCAGGATGGCCCAGAAAATTCTCGTCCGAGATGATCAGTGATTTCGTTCCCGCCTCGGCAGCACGACCGATCAGTTCACGGGTTTTCCGGATCAGCGGTTCGGCCTTGCGGGTTTTGAAATTGTTATTCAGGGCCACGAAGCCCCATCGCAGATCCCGAAACACCCCGCGTTCGGATTCAGAGCTTCGTGCATCGACCACGCCCTGTTCCGACAGTCGGGACTTGGCGGTGGCCAGCATCGACTGCAGCATTGTCGATGCTGTCTTGTGAAAGCCGAGGTGGAGATAGATTTTCATATGGCGATATCCAGGTTTTTTATGACCTTGGACGCTATCGTCCCCGACGGGCAAGAATTTTCGACATTGCTGCGGCAGATTATCCTTTCGTTTCCTGCGGTTTCATCCGTACGGCCTGATTGATGATCGCCATATGGGTAAAGGCCTGGGGGAAATTGCCCCTGTGCTCTCCACTGGAAACATCGATCTCTTCGGCGAACAGCCCGACGTCATTCCCCCGATCCAGCAGGCGCCGGAACAGGGATGCCGCGGGTTCATCCTCACCAGCAAGGGTCATCACACCGACCCTCCAAAAGGCACAGGCAGTAAATGTTCCCTCATCGCCCTCCAGACCGTCATCCATGCGGTACCGCCATGTCAGATCCCCTGCGCTGATCTCGCGTTCAATCGCCCGCAGGGTGGAAACAGTGCGCGGATTTCTGGCGTCCAATGCCTCGAACAAAACCGTCCGCAGCAAAGAGGCGTCCAGTTCATCGCTTTCGTAGGACTGCGTGTAGCTCTGAAGCTTCTCGGACCACGTCCGCTCTTCATATTCCGCGCGCAGCTTTATGGCCGCATCGCGCCATTCATCAATCTTGGCGGGGTCAAAACCATCCATATTCTCGGCAATTCGGACGGCATGGGTCAAAGCGACCCAGATCATCGCCTTGGCATATTGGAAATTCTCTTTGCGATCTCGGAATTCCCAGATCCCGTGATCTTTCTTGTCCCGGTTTGACAGCGCACGGTCGGCAAGGGTGGTAACCAGCTCGGGAAGCCTATTGCTGATCCTTGCATTGGGGCGGTAATCGACCGCCTTCAGGTAGCAGTTCAATGCCACCAGAAATTCACCGAACATATCGAATTGCGTCTGGTCTGAGGCCGCATTGCCAATCCTGACAGGCCCGACACCCCGCCAACCCGGCAGGTTTTCCAGTTCTGTTTCTGGCGGAATTTCCCCGTCGATCCCGTATAACAGTTTCAGATCTCGGCCATTCGTTCCATCGGCGTTCCGTAGAAACCGCAGATACTCCTCGGCCTCACGGTGAAGGCCCAGATTACAGAATGCAGTGATTGTGAAACCGGCATCCCGCACCCAGCTGTACCGGTAATCGAAATTGCGATTGCCCGGAATTGCCTCTGGCAGGCTGGTCGTAGCTGCAGCCACAATCCCCCCTGTCGGGGAATAGGTCAGCAGCTTCATGACCAAGGCCCCCCGCTCCACTTCGGCACGGTACGGCCCCTCATAGCTGATCTGCTTTGTCCAGCCTTCCCAGTAGGATTTGCATTTCTCAATGTCCGCGTCAGCGTCCTGAAGCGAGGTGATTGCCGCAACTTCGGGTACGCCTTCACACCCGATGGAAATGAAGGCTCGCTCTCCGGCCTTCAGGGCAAAATTCAATCTCACGATCTCACCCTCTATGCTCAGCGGACCAGATGCCCGGATACGCAGGTCCAGATCGGGCACATGGGCCATGACGCCGTCATCGGCTGCCTCTAACCGCACTTTGGCACGCCCATAATCGGGGGTGATATGAAGCCCTGCCTCACCATTGGCAGTGCCCTTGTTGCAAGTGATCAGGCGCAAGATGCGGCTTTGTACCGCCCCGTCCGGGCCCTCATCGCTATGGACCGGTGGCGGATGAACGGGCATCAGATCCGTGACGACCAGTTCCCCTTCGGGGCCGGACAGCCGGGTCTCCAGAATATTGGTGGCGGGAATGTACCGGCGTGAAGTTGCCTTCATCCTTTCTGCCTGCACCCACGCATGGCCACCGTTTTCAGCATCCAGCAGTTTGGTGAACAGTGCAGGGCTGTCGTGACGCGGCAGGCAAAGCCAGTCTATCGACGCCTCGTTGCAGATCAGGGCTGTAGAATGAGTGTCACCGATCAGGGCGTAATCTTCGATCAGCTTTGATTTGGTCTCTCTGTCTTCAGCCACAATCTTCTCCTTGTTTTGCAACCAAACACCCCCTGCGGAAATAAAGTTTCGTGCAGCTCTTCACATAACTGTAAGGTTGCTGCGCGTTGTCGCAGGGTGTTTATCCTGCTTGCAGGATCACGCGGACTGATGCACGAACAGCGCATGCGTGGTTTTCGCCCCCTGACTCTTGCCATTCTGATGGCCTTCACCCTTGCCATGGGGGTGATGGGGTCCGCGCATGCCACGCCAAGTGTTTCTGATCCGGCGCTTGAGGCTTATCTGCTGTCCGGCGGTTCCATGGATGATCTGTGCCCTGCCGGCCACCATGACGGAATGGCAATGCACGATTGCCCCGTCTGCCATCTGGCGGGCACTGTACTGCCCACGAGCACACCGCAGATTTCCTTTCACCCGGAACTTCTGGTCCTGACACTACGTGCGGCGGTTCCGCCAAATGTGGTGCGCAAGACGACCGATCCAGCCCATTTTGCCCGGGGTCCTCCGGAACAGGTCTGATCCACCTGCTTCTTACCCTCATTCAAAATGGACGATCACTCATGATCCGTATTATTGCCCTTGGCACCGCTATCTTGGCGGGCGCACCGGCCTTTGCCCATGTTTCCTTCGATCAATCCGAGGCCCCTGCCGGCGCCAGTACCGTTCTGAAACTGCGCGTGCCGCATGGCTGCGACGGCGCGGCCACCACCGGCCTGCATGTCGAGGTTCCGGAAGGTGTCAGCATGGTAAAACCTATGCCGAAACCCGGCTGGACTGTTGAAACCGAAATGGATGGCGATCGCGTATCTGCCATCACATGGTCCGGCGGCTCCCTTCCCGATGCCTATTATGACGAATTCGGTCTTCGCGCATCTGTGGAGGATCTTCCGGCCAGAACCCAACTTGCCTTTCAGACCACGCAGATGTGCGGTGATGCGACCGAGGAATGGACCGGCGATCATGCGCCACAGGTCAGCGTGACATCCAATGCACCACAGCATCACCACGGGCATGCCGATGCATCGGCCACATCGCCGATTACGGTGGAAGGCGCTTTTGCACGGGCCACACTGCCTGGGGCACCTGTTGGCGGCGGCTACCTGACGGTCAAGAATACCGGCAGTACAGATGACCGTCTGGTCAGCGCCAGTTCGGACATTGCGGAAAGCACATCGATCCACGAAATGATCATGTCCGGTGATACGATGCGGATGAGCCCGCTGCCGGACGGGATCGTTGTGCCCGCCGGAGGGGGGATTTCCTTGGCCCCGGCGACCAACCACCTTATGTTCGATGGCCTGAAGGGGCCACTGACCGAAGGCGATACCATAACCGTGACCCTGCAGTTCGAAAATGCAGGTGAGGTAGAGGTCTCCATGCCTGTCATGGCGATCAATGCCGACGGCGCCATGCACCATCACAACCACTGAAAAGGAGGTCTGCCATGAAGATGCTCAACCTATTCTTGCCGGTCGTCGGAGCGGTCGCGGCCATTCTCGTGGCAGCCGCCCTTTGGTTCGTTCTGGCCCCACGCATCTCAGAACGGGCCGACACGGGGCTCGGCCGTGGCGATTACGTGCTGCAATCCACCGATGGCACGACATTCACCCAAAGCTCGCTTGAGGGGAAACCGACGGCCGTTTTCTTCGGGTTCACCCATTGCCCCGACGTATGCCCCACGACCTTGGGCGATATGATGGGCTGGCAGGAGCGGCTGGGTGCGGATGCCGAAAAACTGCGTATCCTGTTCGTGACGGTGGACCCCGAGCGTGACAGCCTTGATATGCTGCGCGATTATGTAACCTGGTTGCCGAATGCACAGGCCCTGACCGGCACGCAGTCCGATGTGACCAAAGCCGAAAACGCGTTCCGGGTCTTTACCCGCAAAGTGGAGCTGGGCGACGGGGATTACACGATGGAGCATACCTCCAAGGTGATGCTGTTCAACACCGATGGCACTTTCAGCGAGGCGATTTCCTATCAGGAAGATCCTGACAGCGCGGTCGCCAAGATCCGCAAGGTTCTGTAGAAACCGGCAGGGAATACAGCCATCTGCATAATGAAAAACGGGGCCATCACGGCCCCGTTTTTTTAATTGTCCATTTTCAGCGCGCTGATGAAGGCTTCCTGTGGAATCTCCACCTTGCCGAACTGGCGCATCTTTTTCTTACCGGCCTTCTGCTTGTCCAGCAGCTTCCGCTTACGGCTGGCATCGCCGCCATAACATTTTGCGGTCACATCCTTGCGCATGGCCGAAAGGGTTTCACGCGCAATGACACGCCCGCCGATCGCGGCCTGGATCGGAATCTTGAACATGTGCCGCGGGATCAGGTCCTTCAGCTTTTCAACCATCGCACGGCCACGGCTCTCGGCCCGATCACGGTGGACCATGATCGACAGCGCATCCACAGGCTCGTCGTTCACGAGGATCGACATCTTCACAAGGAAGTCTTCCCGGTATTCGCTGATCTGGTAATCGAAGCTGGCGTAGCCCTTGGTCACCGATTTCAAGCGGTCATAGAAATCGAAGACGACCTCGGCCAGCGGCAGATCATAGACAACCATCGCCCGCGAACCGGCATAGGACAGATCCAGCTGGATGCCCCGACGGTCCTGGCACAGTTTCAGAATGTCACCGAGGTATTCGTCAGGCACCATGATGGTCGCCTTGATCCGCGGCTCTTCGATATGGTCCACATAGGTCAGGTCCGGCATATCGGCAGGATTGTGCAGTTCACGCACCTCTCCGTCCTTCATGAACAGCTTGAAGACCACCGATGGCGCGGTGGTGATCAGGTCCATATCGTATTCGCGCTCCAGACGATCGCGGATCACTTCGAGGTGCAGCAGGCCGAGGAAACCGCAACGGAACCCGAAGCCAAGCGCAGCCGAGGTTTCCATTTCGAAGCTGAAGGAAGCGTCGTTCAGTGCCAGCTTTTCGATCGCATCCCGCAAATCCTCGAAGTCGTTCGCATCGACCGGGAACAGTCCGCAGAAAACAACCGGCTGCGCGGGTTTGAAGCCCGGCAGGGGTTTATCCGTGCCCTTGCGTTCATGGGTGATGGTATCACCGACGCGCGTATCGCGCACCTGCTTGATCGAGGCCGTCAGAACGCCGATCTCACCCGGTCCCAGTTCGGGAATATCGATCATCGCCGGCTTCAGGACTGCCAGCTTGTCGATTCCGTAGATAGCGCCTGTCTGCATCATTTTGACGCGGTCGCCCTTGCGGACCACACCGTCCATCACGCGGATCATGACGACAACGCCCAGATAGGGATCGTACCACGAATCAACCAGCATTGCCTTGAGCGGTGCATCGCGGTCGCCGGTCGGGGCCGGCAGTCGGGTCACGATCGCCTCCAGCACATCGGGAATACCCAAGCCGGATTTGGCTGAAATCGGAATGGCATCCTGCGCATCGATGCCGATCACATCCTCGATCTGCGCCTTCACGCGATCGGGTTCGGCAGCGGGCAGATCGATCTTGTTCAGGACCGGCACGATCTCGTGTCCGGCATCAATGGCCTGATACACGTTGGCCAGCGTCTGCGCCTCAACCCCTTGGCTGGCATCAACAACCAGCAAGGAGCCCTCCACCGCGCGCATGGAACGGCTGACCTCATAGGCGAAGTCAACGTGCCCGGGGGTGTCGATCAGGTTCAGCACATAGGTGTGCCCGTCCTTGGCCGGATAATCGATGCGGACCGTGTTGGCCTTGATCGTGATTCCACGTTCACGCTCGATATCCATGCTATCAAGCATCTGGGCCTTCATGTCGCGTTCGGCGACAGTCCCCGTCAGCTGGATCAGCCGGTCGGCGAGCGTGGATTTACCGTGGTCGATATGCGCCACGATGGAGAAGTTGCGAATGCGATCAAGCTGGGTCATGCGCGCATATGACCACGAACGCATGGGGGGTCAATGCCCTTTGATCGTCAGCCGTCAACGTCACATCCGCGCGAGGCCGCCTGAAGGATCAGGATCCCGCTCTTTGCGCGCGTTGAAAATTTTATGCGATTGTGCATACTCGATCCACGGCAACCACAATGGCGGCATAAGACCGCCCGGATATCGAGGCAGACAGATGAAACCCACGACGCGTGCTGCGGCGCTCTTTGCGCTGACCCTTACCCTATTTCCCGCCACCAGTTTTGCAGGTCCGGTAGAACAGGCCTGCATGCGATCGGATCGCGGCTCTCCCAATGCGCGCACCTGCGCCTGCATCCAGGGGGCGGCAGATGCCACGCTCAGCAATGCGGACCAGCGCCGCGCGGCACGGCTTTTCGCCAACCCGGATGACGCACAGGCAATCCGCGTTTCCAAAGGGGCGGCAGATAACGCGTTCTGGGCACGCTACAAATCATTCGGCGCAACAGCCGTGGCCTATTGCGGCGGCTGATACAGATGGGCGGGTCATCCCGCCCCACCTTTTTCCACCCGGCCCCACAAATGCAAAAAGCCCCGCCGAATGGCGAGGCTTTTGCAACGGATCAGCGCAAAATCAGACAGCCGCTACTTGAGCTTTGGCGATGTCTTTTTTCACTTTCAGTGCTTTTTCCGACAATTCCGCATCCTTGGATTTCGCCAGGAACGCATCCAGACCACCGCGGTGATCAACAGTGCGCAGGGCCGCAGCCGAAACGCGGAACTTGAACGACTGACCCAATACGTCGGAGATCAGTGTGACATCGTTCAGGTTCGGCAGGAAACGACGACGTGCCTTGTTGTTGGCGTGGGATACCGTGTTGCCCGTCATAGGGCCTTTACCGCTCAGTTCGCAGACGCGCGACATGATGTTCTTCCTTCAAACATGATGGCACCGCCCAAATAGGCAGAGCGCCAATAAACCGTTGCGCGGTCCTTAGGCGCTTTACACGGCCCCGTCAAGCGCTTTGCAAGGGTCGTCCCGGATCAGGGCCACTATATATAGGGTCTGAACGTAAAAGGATTATGATATGCGCAAGATCCTCACCCTTTGCTTTGCGGCCGCGATCACGCTGGGTCCGCTTCCGGCCGTTCCGCAGACCGCGGGGCCGGCGCTCTATTCCCTCACGATACGGGGGGTCACGGCGGGATCACTGCGCGTCAGTGGCCAGATAGAAAGCGGTCGCTATGCCATCAGCGGCATGCTGCAAAGTGGTGGGCTGGTCGGTATATTGCGCAGCATCCGCTATGATGCCGCCACCCAGGGGCGGTTCGCCGCTGACAGGTTCACCCCCGAAAGCTATTCCGAGCGCTCCGACAACAATGGCCGCCAGCGTTCGGCCACGATGACCTACCGCGCAGGCGTCCCGCAGGTCAAAGCCTACACTCCACCCCGCGCAGCCAATGAAAACGACGTGGACCCCGCCACGCAGGGTGGTTCCGTCGATCCGCTGACAGCGCTTTATGCAACGCTGCGCGATGTGCCGGCGGGTGAGGAATGCAGCCGCTCCCTCCGCATCTTCGATGGGCGGCGCAGCACGGAACTGGCGCTGTCACGCCCCGTCAGGCGGGGCGATACCGTCACCTGCAACGGCGAATACCGCCGGGTGGACGGATATTCCCCGCAAGAGATGGCAGAGAAAACCACCTTTCCCTTTACCCTGCAGTATGAGGCCATTCCCGGCAACATGATGCGCGTCACGCAGGTCACGACCGACACCATCTATGGTGCCGCGCGCCTGACACGACGCTGAACGCTTGAGCGGGTGCAAAGCAGTTGCTATGCCATCGCCAAGAAGGAGATCGCGATGCCACAGACCCTTTCCACCCAAGACGCCGGATTTGAGGCCGCGTTCACCGCCCTGCTGGGGATGAAGCGTGAGGACAGCCCCGATGTGGATGCTGTCGTGGCGGATATCATCGCCGATGTCCGCAATCGTGGCGATGCCGCCGTGATCGAGCTGACCAGCCGCTTCGACCATCTGGACCTGACGCCGGAAACCATGGCGTTCACCCCCGAAGAGATCGAGGCCGAATGTGCCCGCGTCACCCTCGAGGACCGCGCCGCATTGGAACTGGCCGCGGAACGTATCCGGGCCTATCACGCGCGTCAGATGCCCGAGGATGCCCAATGGACCGATGCCTCGGGCGCGACCCTCGGTTGGCGTTGGACCCCCGTTTCGGCGGCGGGGCTATATGTGCCGGGCGGGTTGGCCTCCTACCCCTCCTCGGTGCTGATGAATGCGATCCCGGCCAAGGTGGCGGGTGTGGAGCGTCTGGTCGTGGCCTGCCCTACCCCCAATGGCGTAGTGAACCCGCTGGTCCTGTTGGCGGCGCGGATCTCGGGCGTGGACAGGGTGTACCGCATCGGTGGCGCGCAGGCCGTGGCGGCACTGGCCTATGGCACCGACACCATCCAGCCGGTCGACAAGATCACCGGCCCCGGTAATGCCTTTGTCGCCGCGGCCAAGCGGCGGGTATTCGGCAAGGTCGGCATCGACATGATTGCCGGCCCTTCGGAAATTCTGGTCATTGCCGATGGGGACAACGATCCGGACTGGATCGCGCTGGACCTGCTGAGCCAGGCCGAGCATGACGAAAGCGCCCAATCCATATTGATCACCACCGACCCCGCGTTCGGCGAGGCAGTTGCCCGCGCCGTCGAGGCGCGCCTGCTGACGCTGGAACGCAAGGCGATTGCCGCCGCAAGCTGGCAGGATTTTGGCGCCATCATCGTGGTGCGTGATCTTGAAGAGGCCGCCACCCTTTCGAACCGTATCGCCCCCGAGCATCTGGAGCTGTGCGTGGCCGACCCTGACGCGCTTGCGGCACGGATCACCCACGCCGGGGCTATCTTCATGGGGTCTTGGACGCCCGAAGCGATCGGGGATTACGTCGGCGGACCGAACCATGTGCTGCCCACAGCCCGCTCTGCCCGGTTTTCCTCGGGCCTGTCGGTGATGGATTTCATCAAGCGCACCACAATTGCCCGGATGACGCCCGAGGCGCTACGGGCGATCGGACCGTCAGCCGAACGTCTGGCAATTTCCGAAAGCCTTGAGGCCCATGGCCTGTCTGTCCGCGCGCGACTGGACCGCCTGAACGGACCCGGATCATGAACAATCTGGTTCGTGTAGAGGTTGAATGCGAAAGCGGCCTTGCCGATGAACGCCGCGCCGCCATCCGCGACCTGTGCGAGGAAAACAGCTTTGCGCTAGTCAACCCGGCTGCCCCTTCCGGACCGTACCAGCTGGCGCTGGCCATACGTGAAGGGCGGATCGTATTTGCCCTGCGGGTGGCCGAAAGCCCCGCTGCCGAATTCCACCTGTCGGTCGGGCCGTTCCGACAGGTGATCAAGGATTACTTCCAGATCTGCGCCGCCCATGCCGAAGGGGTCAAGAGCCTGCCCCCCGCCCGGATCGAGGCAATCGACATGGCGCGGCGCGGCATCCACAACGAAGGTGCGCGCATCCTGCAGGAACGGCTGACAAACAAGGCGCTGGTCGATCTGGATACGGCACGGCGCCTGTTCACGTTGATCTGCGCCATGCAGAAGGGATCGTCATGACCGGCCTTCCCCATTCGGTTCTGTTCTGCTGCGACCACAACGCCGTCCGCTCTCCGATGGCCGAAGGGCTGATGAAGCAGATGTACGGTACGCGCAGCTACGTCCAATCCGCGGGCGTCAAAAGCGATCTGGAAGTGGACGGCTTTTCCATCGCTGTGTGCCGCGAGATCGGGATAGAGCTGGAACGCCACCGCGCCCGTTCGTTCGAGGATATGCGCGAGATGGGAGAGGAACTGTCAGGGTTCGATCTGGTCGTGGCCCTTTCGCCCGCCAGCCACAAGCTGGCAAAGGATCTGACGCGCCATTACGATCTGGAGATCGATTACTGGCCAATTCTCGACCCCACCGCGCAGGGCGAATCACGCGAGGCACGGCTCGAATCATACCGTCAGGCCCGCGACCAGATCCGTGACCGGATGCTGGTACGCTTTGGACCACCCGCCTAACGTCGCTGGAAAACAACCGTTCCGATGACGCCGTTGCTTTGCCCGTCCGCCGGATGCTGCACACCGTCCATGACCGGTACTTCGGCCAGATCGAATGGGCTCATACCCTTCAGGCAGGCCAGATTCACACCGTATTGCGTCGGATCCGACCGGCGTTGGTGGTGGGTGTAGATACCGCAGCGCGAACAGAAATAATGCCGCGCCTGCCCGGTATTGAATTGATATAACGTCAACAATTCCTCACCCGACTGGAAATGGATACCATCGAGAGACGCCGATACCGCAACCGCCCCGCGCATCCGGCACAGCGAACAGTTGCAACGACGCGCCGTTCCAAGACCGTCGGTAAGGGCAACGGTGAACGTAACGCCCCCGCAATGGCATGAAGCATGGTGTATTTCCGTCATCCGAACGCCTTTCTTTGCAACACTCGGTGTTTACATGTTGGACAATGCTGCTTTTGCACTTGAAAAAAGTACCGCACAGGCGCATTTACCGCCCACGCCGCGCCGATTTGTGCGTGGCATGACCCTACTCGGAGACAACATGGCCAAGGAAGACATTCTCGAATTCCCCGGTGTCGTAAAGGAACTCCTGCCCAACGCGACATTCAAGGTCGAACTCGATAATGGCCATGAATTGATCGCAACTATGGCGGGCAAGATGCGGAAAAACCGCATCCGTGTTCTGGCTGGTGACAAGGTTCAGGTGGAAATGACCCCCTATGACCTGTCCAAGGGACGCATCAACTACCGCTTCAAATAACGGTGGGCCGCAAGGCCCCCGCAAAGGACCGATAATGCGCCTGATCCTCGGCTCGGCAAGTCCCCGGCGCAAGGAGCTGCTTGCGCAGCTTGGCGTCATTCCGGACGCCATCCTCCCCCCCGATATCGACGAGACACCGCACAAGGCGGAATTGCCCCGCCCGTATTGCGCGCGCATCGCCCGCGCCAAGGCCGAAGTTGTTCCGGCCGGTCCGGGTGATGTGATTCTCTGCGCCGATACGACCGTGGCCCTTGGTCGGCGTATCATGGGCAAACCTGCCGACAAGGCCGAGGCGGCGCAGTTCCTGCTGGCCTTGGGTGGTCGTCGTCATCAGGTCATCACCTCCGTCGTCGTACGGCGCGATGATCGCTACTGGTCGCGTGATGTGATCAGCGATGTGAAGATGAAGCGCCTGTCCGACATCGAACTGAATGCCTATCTTGATTCGAATGACTGGCAGGGCAAAGCGGGCGGCTACGGCATCCAGGGCGCGGCGAGTGCGTTTATTCCATGGATGCAGGGGTCGTTTACAGGCATCGTTGGCCTTCCCCTGGCCGAAACGGCAGCCCTGCTTGCAGCAGCCGGCTGGCCAATGTGGAGAGAACAATGACAGTGCGGCTTATTCATCTGGACCAGATCCGCGGCCGCGAAGCAGCCGCCCTAATCGTTGACGGCTTGCTGGAAGATCTGCTGATTGCCGCAGATAATGACCAGCCCCTGCCCGGTGCCATCTACCGGGTTGTGGTGGATCGCCAGATGAAGGGCCAGGGCGGCGTTTTCGTCCGGATGCCCAATGGTTCGGGATTCCTGCGGCAGGCAAGCGGCCTGCGCCCGGGCCAGACGATTCTGGTGCAGGTCACCGGTGCGGCCGAGGGGAGCAAAGCCACGCCCGTCACAACACGCCTGCTGTTCAAAAGCCGCCTCTGCATCGTCACCCCCGGTGCGCCGGGCATCAATATCTCGCGGCGCATCCGTGACGAGGGCCTGCGGGCCGAACTGACCATCATCGCCCAAGGCCTGATGGCCGGTATCGAAGAGGATACGGGTCTGATTCTCCGCTCGGCCTGCGAAGAAGCCGACGATGGTGCGATTGCCGATGATATTGCCGCAACCCGTGCCTTGGCCGAGGCTGTGGCTGCCGATATCAACGGCGGGCCGGAGCTGTTGCTCGATGCCCCCGCCCCGCATGAGGCGGCTTGGCGCGACTGGTCGGATCAGCCCGTTGACGAAGTTATAGAAAACGGTTTCGCCAGCCACGGCGTTCTGGAACAGATTGATGATTTCCTGCGCGCGCGCGTCGATTTCCCATCGGGTGGCCATATGATGATCGAGGCCACCAGTGCCCTGATTGCCGTCGATGTAAACACGGGCCCCGATACAACCCCTGCCGCAGGGCTGAAGGCGAATATCGCCGCAGCACGCGACTTGCCACGTCAGCTGCGCCTGCGTGGCCTTGGCGGACAGATCGTCGTGGATTTTGCCCCCATGGTCAAACGGGACCGTGCCACGCTGGATCAGGTTCTGCGCGCCGCGTTCCGTGGAGAGGCATCGGAAACGAGCCTTGTCGGCTGGACCGGTTTGGGTCTGTACGAACTTGTCCGCAAACGGGATCGGCTGCCACTGGCCGACGTGCTTGCATGAGCTGCCCGATCTGCTCCAAACCAAGCGACGACAAGTATCGTCCATTCTGCTCGAAACGGTGCGCCGATGTCGATTTGGCGCGCTGGTTCAACGAAAGTTATGCAGTGCCCGCGTCAGACGAGACACCGACGATCCCCGACGACGATCCAACGCAACATTAACGTCATTTTTTCAAAAATCCCTCTGGACACCCCCCACCCCCTCCCGTATCAGAGCGCCACGAAGCGGCAAACGCCGCACAGCGTGCCCGGATAGCTCAGTTGGTAGAGCAGCGGATTGAAAATCCGCGTGTCGGCGGTTCAAATCCGTCTCCGGGCACCACTAAAAAACCTTCTGATCAGTGTGCCGGTTTATATCACCATCTTGTCAGTCTGGCATATGGCCCTTCGCCATTCGGAACAAACAGCGTAGCTGCCACCTTGTTGTTATGACGTGAAATACATCAACAAGAATGAGCCTCTCATGACTAAAAAGCCGGTTTTGATATTCGACGTCAATGAGACATTGCTGGACCTCGATCACGTGGCCCCGCTGTTCGAGGATACGTTCGGAGATCCTGCTGTTCTGCGAGAGTGGTTCGCGCAGCTGATCCTGTATTCGCAGACCATGTCGCTTGCGGGTCAGCCAGCCGATTTTGCCAATCTGGCTGGCGGCGTTCTGCGAATGACCGGGGCAATCCGGAATGTCGCGATTACGGATGATCATGTCGCAGATCTGAAAGAAGCCATTGGCACCATGCCCGCGCATCCCGACGCGGCCTCGTCCTTGCAGATGTTGCGGGAAAAAGGGTTCCGTCTTGCCACGCTTACGAACTCCGCCCCCTCAGGCAAGCCGTCGGCGCTCGATCTGGCTGGCCTCGGTGATTTCTTCGAGCAAAAGCTGAGCGTCGCGCCGACAGGCCGATTCAAGCCACATCCAGCCACCTATCAGATGGCCTCGACCAAATTGCAGGTCCCGCTGGAACAGATGTGCTTGGTAGCCTGCCATGTCTGGGATACGATCGGCCTCCAGTCGCTCGGCGGTAAGGGGGCCCTTGTCACCCACGGGGTGAATGCGCCGATCCATGCTGACGGTGTCCCCCTGCCCGATCTTGTTGCACCGACACTGGGCGAACTGGTGCAAATGGTTGATCAGGCCTGGGGCGACCTGCAGGACTGACGCAGTTCAGGGATGATTCCCGCAAACGAACGCAGGGAATCATCCGGATACGGCCAAACAGGCATGCAGACAGCCGCGCAAAATTCTGCGTTACGGATCGGAATCATCAATTCTGGATGTTTTTCAATTGTCTATTTTTGCTTTCGCAAAAATGGTGCGGTCGAGAGGACTCGAACCTCCACGGGAGTTACCCCACAGCGACCTCAACGCTGCGCGTCTACCAATTCCGCCACGACCGCACTGTCTTGACTTGGTGTAGCGGGCTTCTAGCCGAGCCTGCAACCAAAGGAAAGAAGTATTTTGCACCTTTTCGACGATTGTATCCGAACGGCATTTCACCCATTTTCAGGGCAAGAAGTGAAAGGCCCCGTTCATGGAATGGTCCCATCTACCCGGCGAAGCCGATTATATCAAAACCCTGGCAGCAATGGAGGATCGGGTGGCGCGTATCGCCACCGGCACCGCTGATGAAGCCGTCTGGCTGCTGGAACACCCGCCGCTCTATACCTCCGGCACCTCGGCAAATCCTGCCGATCTGGTGGCCCCGGATCGGTTTCCTGTGCATGTGGCGGGGCGCGGGGGCCAATACACCTATCATGGGCCGGGCCAACGGGTTGCCTATGTGATGCTGAAACTTGATGCACGCGGTCGCGATGTCCGCAAATTTGTCTGCGCGCTGGAGGATTGGGTGATCGACACGCTGGCCGAATTCGG
The DNA here is from genome assembly GCF_000739715.2 of Falsirhodobacter sp. alg1. Classification (GTDB taxonomy): domain Bacteria; phylum Pseudomonadota; class Alphaproteobacteria; order Rhodobacterales; family Rhodobacteraceae; genus Falsirhodobacter. The sequence goes on from NZ_BBJC02000002.1 coordinate 311,803, forward strand.
CGTCCGCGGCGAACGCCGCACCGGGCGGGTCGGTGTATGGGTTACACGACCGGACAAGGAACCGAACCTTGACGGAACTGTCCGGGAGGACAAGATTGCCGCCATCGGGGTCAAGCTCCGCCGCTGGGTCAGCTTTCACGGAATTTCCATCAACGTCGAACCGGATCTGTCGCATTTCGAGGGAATCGTTCCCTGCGGCATACGGGAACATGGCGTGACCAGTCTGGTGGACCTCGGGCTGCCTGTTACGATGTCGGATGTGGATGCAGCACTGGTTGCCACCTTTCCGCGGCATTTTCCGGCGTTGGACAGAACGCCCGCCACGTTATAATAAAGCACGACACTGCCAGACCGGAGATCAGCTTGACCCGCGCAGCCCCCCTGTTGTTTGCAACCGATCCACGGCGGCTCGGTATCCTGTTTATCGCCACCGCCATGATTGCAGGGCTGGTGACGCTTGGCGTCACGGCAGTCATGAGCCTTGGCACAGGGCCTGCCAGTCTGGGAACGGCACATGGCGTGCTGATCACACTGTTCGTCCTTATTCCCGTCCTGCTTGGCGGATTCGGCAATGCCCTGCTGCCTACCCGGATCGGGGCGAAGGGGCTTGCCTTTCCCCGCCTCTCGAACCTGACCTGGTGGCTTTATATTCTGGCGCTTGGCTGTGCGATGACTGCGCTTTTCAGCGGCACCGTCTGGCCATGGGGATTGATAGCGCTTGTCCTGATCGGCATTTCCCAGATCCTGGGCGCCATCATAGCGTTGACCACATTCATCAACATGCGCGCCATGCCTATGGCACAGGCGCCGGTTTTCGCCTGGGCCGTCGCATTGGCTTCGGCCGTCATTCTGGTATCGACTCCTGTCGTTGCCGCGGCGTCGCTTGTCTTGATGGCGGAAACCACAGCACCGGAAACGGAAACGCTGCGGCGGATCCTGTGGATCATCGGGCAGCCACAGATGGTCATCCTTGCCCTGCCCGCCCTTGGCCTGTTGGCCGAGATCGGAGCATCTGAAAAACACTGGCCCCGTCAGGCCATGGTCACGGTGTTGGGTCTGATGGCCCTGGTAGGCACAGTCCTCTGGATGGACCGTGCGATGAATGCACCTGCCCTGCCGGATGCTGATGCGATGTTCCGCCTGTCGGCAGCCATCATCACGCCTGCCGGAATCTGTATTGCGGGTCTATGGTTGGCCTTCTGGCGCAATGCCACCTTGGCGCCCGGAATACTGGGGGGCGGAATCGTTACTGCGACATTGATCGGCACCGCCCTTGCAATGAGTTCGAATATCGGGGCCGATCGTTTGCATGCCATGCTCGGCATCGCATCCATCTTTGCGGCCTATGCCGGTTTCCAGATGTGGTTCGGGATTTTCACCGGCCGTGCCATGGCCCCGCGGGCGGGCGCTGTTCAGGCCGCGCTGGCAGTGGCAGGGGGCATGTTGACCCTGTGGACCAACGCGCCTTTGGCGCTTCACGCAGGTCTGGTCATCTCGTTTATCGGATTTGCGGCGCTGATCGTGATTGCCATCCACGCCGCGATCCATGGCCCTGCCGTAACATCACAGGGCCATATTCTTCCGGATCAGCCCAGCCGTGCCTTGACCTGAGGGCCGACTGCCGCGAAATCCATCTGTCCGGTATATTTACCCTTCAGCTCTGCCATCACGCGGCCCATGTCCCGCAGGGATGTGGCGCCTGCCGCCTCGATTGCGGCATCGATGGCAGCATTCACTTCGTCAACGCTCAGTCGACGGGGAAGGAATGCCTCGATCACCTTGATCTCTGCCTTTTCCTTGGCAGCCAGATCGACACGTCCGCCTTCTTCGTACATCCGGCTGCTTTCCTGGCGCTGTTTTACCATGCGGCTCAGGATTGCCAGAATCTCGTCATCCCCCACAGCCTCCTGACCTTCGGCACGGACGGCGATGTCACGATCCTTGATGGCGGCATTGATCAGGCGCAGGGTAGACAGGCGATCTGCTTCCTTCGCGCGCATCGCGTCTTTCAGTGCGGATTGCAGTGTGTCGCGAATGGCCATCAAAAGCTCCCTTATAACAAACCAGCACATTACCCTTTGCATTCCGCCGGAGCAATCGACCTTGGCGGCACAAATGATTTACTGCCGCACCTTGACCCTGCACCCGCAAAAAGCATAGGTTCCGACCGTTTATCAAAAGGAGTCGCGCGATGGAGCCGCAATCGAAACCCACCGCCTGTCTGGCGTTGGCCGACGGCACGGTCTTCTACGGTCGCGGCTTTGGTGCCGTGGGCGAAACCGTAGCCGAGCTGGTGTTCAACACCGCGATGACCGGCTACCAGGAGATCATGACGGACCCGTCCTATGCCGGTCAGATCGTGACATTCACCTTCCCCCATATCGGCAACGTCGGCACCACCGCCGAAGATGACGAGACCGCCGACCCCGTGGCCGCAGGCATGGTCGTGAAATGGGATCCCACCGAACCGTCGAACTGGCGTGCCACCTCCGACCTGACGAAGTGGCTGGCGGCCAAGGGCCGCATCGGAATCGGCGGTCTGGACACACGTCGCCTGACGCGGGCCGTACGCCAGCAGGGTGCGCCCCATGCCGCCCTCGCCCATGATCCCGAAGGCAACTTCGATGTAGAGGCGCTGGTCGCAAAGGCCCGCCAATGGCGCGGTCTAGTCGGCCTTGATCTGGCACGTGACGTGACCTGTGCCCAATCCTATCGCTGGGATGAAATGCGTTGGGCATGGCCCGACGGCTTCAAAACGCGTGAAGGGGCCGGGCTGAAGGTTGTCGCGATCGATTACGGTGCAAAGCGCAACATCCTGCGCTGCCTTGCCTCGGCCGGTTGCGACGTGACGGTTCTGCCCGCCACGGCCACGGCGGAGGATGTGCTTGCGCTGAACCCCGAGGGTGTATTCCTGTCGAACGGCCCCGGAGATCCTGCGGCGACCGGCGAATATGCCGTGCCAATGATCCAGGGCGTATTGGCCAAGGACGTTCCGGTCTTCGGGATCTGTCTTGGACACCAGATGCTGGCACTGGCGCTTGGCGCACAGACGGTCAAAATGAACCACGGCCATCATGGTGCCAACCACCCCGTAAAGGATGTGGATACCGGCAAGGTGGAAATCACCTCCATGAACCACGGCTTCACGGTGGATAGCCAGAGCCTGCCCGCAGGCGTCAGCGAAACGCATGTCAGCCTGTTCGACGGTTCGAACTGCGGCATCAAGGTGGATGGAAAGCCCGTATTTTCCGTACAGTACCACCCGGAGGCCAGCCCCGGCCCGCAGGACAGCTATCACCTGTTCGAACGCTTTGCCGATGCAATGAAGTCGCGTCGTGCCTGAATGGCAGCGGAGGCACAACCTCATGGTTAACAGTCTCCGAATTAATGCCTGATTAACCTTATCGCGCGAACACTCCCGTATAATCCGGAGTGTCGCGCGATGAGCCTTCTGCCTGTTTCCTTTGCCAATACCCGAGCAGAGCGTCCTGCGTCGCATTCCCGACCGTCCTTTGCGTCACTATTGCAGGACAGTGGGGCCCTGGACCCTGCCGGTATCGCCACAGCGCGCATGTTTGCCGCAGAACGCGGGATCAGCCTGCCCCGTGCCGTCATGGATCTGCGCCTTGTACCGCAGATGGTTCTTGCACCGCTGCTGGTCCGCCATTTCGGAATGCGCAGGATTGATCCGACGCTGCAACCCCCCGACCCCCGTCTGATTGACAGGCTCGGCGCCGCATTCTGCACCCGCGAAGGGGTGCTGCCCTGGCGGGACACCGGTGGCATCACTGTCATTCTTGCCCCGCTGCCCGAGGTTTACGAACGGCTGCACGAGCAGCTGGACCGTTGCTTTGGCCCGGTGGTCTGTGCCTTGGCGGACCCGGAGGCGATCACGGCTGCCCTGCTGGATGCCCGGGGGGCAGCAATGGCCCAAGCGGCACAATCGGCAGTTCCTGACCGGTTCAGCTGCCGTGGCTGGAACAGTGCCGCCATGCAGGAGCCGGTGATGTTCGGCCTCGTAGCACTTTTGGGCGCGATTATCCTTTGGCCGGCAGCCATGCTTGGAATAGCGACGGTCTGGGGGATCATCTCGCTGATCCTGTGCATCGGGTTGAAGCTGGTCGCCGCAATCGCAGCCCATCGCCGTGACAAACCCCGCCCTCCCGAGGCTGCGCCGGCGCATTTGCCCGATGTCTCCATTATCGTGGCCCTTTATCGCGAGGCGGATATTGCGGAACGCCTTGTTACCCGCCTGTCCGCGCTGGATTATCCGCGGGACAAGCTGGAGATCCTTCTGGCAATCGAGGAACGGGATACGCTGACCCGTGACGCCCTGCATCGCGCCCGATTGCCCGAATGGATGCGCATTGCCGTGGTGCCGCACGGCAAACTGAAAACCAAGCCCCGCGCATTGAATCATGCCTTGGGAATGTGCCGCGGGTCCATCGTGGGAATTTTCGATGCCGAGGATGCGCCAGTGCCCGACCAGATCCGCCGTATTGCAGCGCGCTTTGCCGCGGCGGGGCCGGATCTGGCCTGCCTGCAGGGAATACTGGATTACTACAATCCCCGTACCAACTGGCTCGCACGGTGCTTCACCATCGAATATGCCACGTTGTTCAGGGTGATCCTGCCGGGCATCCAACGGCTGGGCATGGCCATCCCCCTTGGCGGCACCACGCTGTATGTCCGCCGCGAGGCGTTGGAACATGTCGGCGCATGGGACGCGCATAATGTGACCGAAGATGCCGATCTGGGAATCCGGCTGGTTCGCCACGGCTACCGGACAGAAGTGATCGATACCGTCACCTACGAAGAGGCGAACTGCTTGCCCGTGGCGTGGGTCAAACAACGTTCCCGTTGGCAAAAAGGCTATATGATGACGTGGATCGTTCACATGCGGAATCCGCGCATTCTGCGTGCCGAAATCGGCAATCGGGCGTTCTTCGGATTCCAGATCATGTTTTTCTGTGCCCTGTCACAGGCCATTCTGGCACCGGTCCTTTGGTCCTACTGGATGCTTGCACTCGGCTTTTCGCATCCTGTCACCTCCGGCCTTCCCGGATGGGCGGTCATCGTTCTGATCGCGATGTTCCTGCTGACAGAGGCCATCAATATCACCATAGGAATACTCGCCCTGCGCCGCACAGGCCATAAGATGAGCGCGCTATGGGTGCCGACGCTTCTGTTCTATTTTCCGCTGGCCACCTTCTCCGTCTACAAGGCGCTGTGGGAAATGGTACGCAAGCCGTTCTATTGGGACAAGACCACCCACGGCCATTTCGGTTAGCGCAGGGGCAATTCTCCGGCATCTACCAGCAGGCGCGTTTCGAAAGCACGGGAAATATGGCTGCGCAGCGCCTCGTCGGCGGCATCGCCATCGCGCGCCTCGATTGCCCGCACGATGGTGTCATGCTCGGCAATGGCCACTTCGTCCCGCCCCTTGGCCGCCAATGACGTACCCGCCATCAGGGCCATGGACCGTTGCAACAGGCCAAGCTGCTGCACCAGAAACCGGTTGTGCGAGGCCAGATGGATCTGCTTGTGAAACCTGCGGTTGGCACGGCTCAATACCTGCGGATCGGCCCCGATCAGATTCTTGTCGTCCTCGACCATGCGGCGGAGAACGGCAACTTCCTCATCCCGCGCATGGTGGGCTGCAAGGCGGGCGGCCAGCCCCTCCAGTTCCGAACGGACGGCGTAGAATTCCGCAAGCTGTGTGTGATCCAGCGAAGCGACAATCAGGCTACGTCCGTCCCGCACGACCATCGATTGCGTTTCCAACCGCTGCAACGCCTCGCGCACGGGGGTCCGTGAAACGCCTAGGCGTTCGGCCAGCTCGGATTCCACCAGCCGGTCACCCGGCTTGTAAACCCGTGTCTCGATCGCTTCGATGATGAGCGAGTAGGCGTCCTTCTGCATTCCGGCCCTTTCCTGCGGGCAAGGCCGCCCTGAAAGCTTAGCGTCATTCCCACCCCGGATACAACCGATTGCCGCCCGAAGGTCCGAAGGTTATCATGCCGTTATGATACCAGACAGTTTTCGCCATGTGCGCGCATGGGTGTTCGATCTTGATAACACCCTCTATCACCCCTCGGCCCGTCTTTTCGACCAGATCGAGGTGCGGATGACCGATTGGGTCATGCGGACCCTCTCCGTCACCCGCGATCATGCCGACCACCTGCGGGCCACCTACTGGCGCCTTCACGGAACGACGCTTGCAGGCCTGATGCGGGAACACGGGGTCGACCCCGTTCCCTATCTGGAAGATGTGCACGACATTTCCCTTACCCATCTGACCCCGGACGCAGAGCTTGCCCGGGGAATTGCAAATCTGCCGGGGCGGCGCTTTGTCTATACCAACGGATCGGCCCCCTATGCCGAACGGGTGCTTGCAGCGCGAGGGCTTTCGGGGTTGTTCGACGGCATCTACGGCGTGGAGAATGCCGATTTCCAACCCAAGCCGGATGAAACGGCCTATCGTACCGTATTTGCCAAAGCGGGCATCGATCCCGCCGAAGGCGCGATGTTCGAGGACGATCCCCGCAACCTTCTGGTGCCGCACGCCATGGGCATGCAAACCGTTCATGTGGCTGGTCTTGCGACACATGAATCCCATATCCATTATCATACCGACGATTTGAGCGGATTTCTGGCTCGTATTCTGGAATAAGCGCATGGACACAGACATCTTGATTTCGGGCGGCGGAATCGCCGGCATGATTGCGGCGGCGGCATTCGGATCCGCCGGATTCACGGTTGTCTGTGTGGACCCCGCCTCTGGAAAGGCGGCTGCGGATGAGCGTTCGACCGCCTTCCTGCAACCCGCGCGCGACGTTCTGCGGCGGGCGGGCCTGTGGGACACCCTGCTGCCGCATGCGGCCCCATTGCAAGTCATGCGGATCATCGATGCCGGTGGTCCCGAAGGCGAGGCGCGCCAGAACGCCTCATTCGATGCTTCCGAGATTTCTGATCAGCCCTTCGGCTGGAACTTTCCCAACCGGCTGCTGCGCGATGTCTTGCCACAACGACTGGCAGAGATGGCAAATGTCTCCTTCCTGCAGAACATCACCACCACCGCTCTGAACACACGCGAGACAGAGGCGCGGGTTACGCTGTCAGATGGCCAGCGTATCCGGGCAAAGCTGGTCATTGCCGCAGATGGCCGCGATTCACCCATGCGCCGCGCGGCAGGTATTGCCGTTCGTACAACCCGGTTCGGGCAGAAGGCGCTGAGTTTCAGCGTATCGCATACCATTCCGCATGATAACATCTCTACCGAACTGCACCGTAGCGGCGGGCCCTTTACGCTGGTGCCGCTTCCGGATCGCGATGGCACCCCCGCATCGGCCGTCGTCTGGATGGAGCGCGGCCCCGAGGCAGAGCGTTTGCGTGCCCTGCCCCGAGAAGCTTTTGAAGACGCCATCAACGAACGGTCCTGCGGTGTTCTGGGCCAGTTGCGCCTCATAACGGAGATCGGAATTTTTCCGATCATCGCCCAACGCGCCGAACGGATGGCCGGGCAGCGTATCGCCCTGATGGCCGAGGCCGCACATGTGCTGCCCCCGATCGGGGCACAGGGCCTGAATACATCCTTGGCCGATCTGGCAGCGCTGCTGGATCTGGCTATCGCCCGCCCTGAAGGATTGGGGGATGCGACAATGCTTACCGCCTATCATACCGCCCGGCACAACGATATCCGCCTACGCTCTTTGGGGATCGAGATGCTGAACCGTGCCTCCATGATGGCTCCGGCCCCCTTACGAGATTTGCGATCGGCCATGTTGGGGCTGCTGCATGGCGCGCCGCCCGTTCGCCGCGCACTGATGCGGGCAGGATTGGGCGCGCGCTAGATCGGGCCGGGCCGGTGCTCTTCGGTCAGCAGGACATTGGCTTCCACCTGCCCCACGGCTGGCAACGTCATGATCCGGCGGCGCAGGATGCGTTCGAAATCGGCGATATCGCGCGCCACGACCCGCAGCCTGTAATCGAACAGGCCCAGCACGTGTTGCACGATCTGCACCTCGGGGATGGCAGTGGCAGCGCGTTCGAAATCCTCAAGGCTGACACGCCCCTTGGTCGCCAGCTTGATCCCCAGAAATACCGTCACCCCATAACCAAGCGCGTCCCGATCCACGCTGATCCGGCGGCCGGCCAGGATCCCCGCCTCTTCCAGCCGGCGGATGCGCCGCCACGCTGCGGGCTGGGACAGCCCCACCCTGCGGCCAAGCGCCCCGGCCGATAATGTCGCATCGGCTGCCAATGACCGCAGGATGGCACGGTCGGTTTCATCCAGATCGATCATATCGGCAAAGCCTCGGCATTCTTGATGGTTGAAATCAGCATCAACGCCTCGATATCGGTGATATGCGGCAGCGTCAGGATACGGCTGCGATAGATTTCCTGATAATGGCGCATGTCCCGGGCAATCACGTTCAGCCGCACGTCCACACGGCCAAGGAATGTCTCGATGTTCAGCACTTCGGGCACCGAGCGGGCGGCAGCGATGAAGGCATCAAAGGCACGCGGCTCGGTCTTATCCAGGGTAAATCGCAGCGACACTTCCACCTCGTACCCAAGGGCGCGCCAATCGATGATCGCTTCCTGTGCGCGGATAATCCCCTGCTCGGTCATCCGCTCCAACCGCCGCCACGCCGTTGCAGCGGCAACCCCTGACCGTTCCGCTATGTCCGCCGTTCCTGCCGATGGGTCCGCCAGAAGCTGCCGAAGCAAACGGCGGTCAGTATCATCAAGCATGATTCATCCATAATTTTTCATAATACGCATCATATTCTTTTATGTTTGCGATATTATGGAATTTTGGCAAGACATTTTCATGCGTTATCTATATTCTGCTCAAGAAGAATGCAGAACCAAAGGAACGTTCCATGCGCGTTTATTATGACCGTGATTGCGATATCAACCTGATCAAGGACAAGAAGGTCGCAATTCTCGGATATGGCAGCCAAGGGCACGCCCACGCCCTGAACCTGCGTGACTCCGGCGCGAAGAACCTTGTTGTTGCCCTGCGCGAAGGCTCGCCTTCGGCAAAGAAGGCCGAATCCGAAGGTCTGACTGTCATGGGCATCGCCGAAGCTGCGGCCTGGTGTGACCTGATCATGTTCACCATGCCCGATGAATTGCAGGCCGATACCTACAAGAAATACGTTCACGACAATATCAAGGAAGGCGCTGCAATCGCATTCGCCCACGGTCTGAACGTACACTTCGGCCTGATCGAACCCAAAGCCGGCGTTGACGTGATCATGATGGCACCCAAGGGCCCGGGCCACACCGTGCGCGGCGAATACGTAAAAGGCGGCGGCGTACCCTGCCTCGTGGCTGTTGACCGTGACGCAACCGGCAAGGCCATGGAAATCGGCCTGTCCTATTGCTCTGCCATCGGTGGCGGCCGTTCGGGCATCATCGAAACCAACTTCCGTCAGGAATGTGAAACCGATCTGTTCGGTGAACAGGCTGTTCTTTGCGGCGGTCTGGTCGAACTGATCCGCATGGGCTTCGAAACGCTGGTCGAGGCAGGCTATGAGCCTGAAATGGCCTACTTCGAGTGCCTGCACGAAGTGAAGCTGATCGTCGACCTCATCTATGAGGGCGGTATCGCGAACATGAACTACTCGATCTCGAACACTGCCGAATACGGCGAGTACGTTTCGGGCCCGCGCATTCTTCCCTACGAAGAAACCAAGCGCCGCATGAAAGAAGTTCTGACGGACATCCAGAACGGTAAGTTCGTTCGTGACTTCATGCAGGAAAACGCTGTTGGCCAGCCGTCGTTCAAAGCGACACGCCGGATCAACGACGAACACCAGATCGAAAAAGTCGGTGAAAAGCTGCGCGGCATGATGCCCTGGATCTCCAAAGGCAAAATGGTCGACCGCGAGCGGAACTGATAAAGAAAGGGCGCCCCACCGGGCGCCCTTTTCATTTGCGGGCCGTGGCCCTGATCCGCGCAGGCTTGTTATGGGCCCGGAGCAGCACCACGACAGACAGCATCATGGCCAATATTACATAGGTTTCGATCTGCATGGCGCGGTCCTTTTGTAATTGCCTGTCCTCAACCGCCCCCGGCAGACGTTGGTTCCCCTACCCGGCCGCCTCCACTGCGGCGACGACATCATCCACCACCTGCGCCAGCAGGGCCGGATCCTCGGATTCAGCCATTACACGGATCAGGGGTTCGGTGCCCGATTTGCGGATCAACAAACGGCCAGACCCAACCAGCTTTGCCTCGGCCCCCGCAATTGCCGCTTGGACCCGCGTGTCCGACAACGGTTCCTGCCCGGCCCGATAGCGGACATTCTTCAGCATCTGCGGTACGGTTTCAAAGCTTTGCGTCAGATCGGACGCCGCCCGGCCCGACCGCGCCATTTCTGCCAGAAACTGCAGACCCGCCACCAGTCCATCGCCCGTGGTGGTATAATCGGTCATCACGATATGGCCTGACTGTTCGCCGCCAAGATTGAATCCGCCCGCGCGCATCCGCTCCACGACATATCGATCGCCTACGGGCGTCCGTTCCAGCCGCAGGCCCCGGCCTTCCAGAAACCGCTCCAGCCCGAGGTTCGACATGACCGTGGCCACCAAGGCACCTCCGGCCAACCGCCCTTCGTCGGCCCAACGGGCCGCCAACAGCGCCATGATCTGATCACCGTCGGCAACACGCCCGTTCTGATCCAGAATCATCATCCGGTCCGCATCCCCGTCCAGAGAAATGCCGACATCTGCACCATGCGCCACCACGGCCTCGGCCGCAGCATCAGGATTGGTCGAGCCGCAGCGCAGATTGATGTTCTTGCCGTTTGGCGAGGTGCCGACGGGAATGACATCGGCCCCCAACTCCCACAGCACCTCGGGGGCAGCACGATAGGCCGCACCGTTTGCACAGTCGATGACCACCTTCAGGCCGTCCAGCCGCAAACCCTGCGGGAAGGTCGTCTTGGCATATTCCTGATAGCGCCCGCGCCCGTCCTCGATCCGCCGGGCACGGCCGATATCGGCCGCATCCGCCAGTGGAATATCGGCCCCCAGCAACTCTTCTATCTCCGCCTCGGCCGCATCCGACAGTTTGAAACCGTCGGGGCCAAAGAACTTTATGCCATTGTCCTGATGCGGGTTATGGCTGGCAGAGATCATCACCCCCAGATCGGCCCGCATCGAGCGCGTCAGATATCCGACCGCCGGTGTGGGAACAGGCCCCAGAAGCAGCACATTCATCCCCATGGAAGTCAGGCCCGCCGTTAGCGCGTTTTCCAGCATATAACCAGAAAGCCGCGTATCCTTGCCAATCACCACACGCGGCAGAACGGATTTACGCTGGAAATACTTGCCTGCCGCCAACCCGAGGCGCAGCGCGATTTCGGCCGTCATCGGTGCCGTATTGGCGGTGCCGCGCACCCCGTCGGTGCCAAAAAGCTTGCGTGTCATTGCATCCCCCCGATCGTAGCTACTTGCCAAAGCCGCAGCGCCTGCCGCGTTTCGGCCACATCATGCACGCGCAGCACCTGAACGCCCTGCGCAACGCCGGCCAGGGCCAGCGCAACCGACCCCGGCATCCGTGCGGCAGGCACATCTGCCCCGCCGATCGTGCCGATGAACCGCTTTCTCGAAACGCCCAGCAATATCGGGCACCCTAAGCCGTGAAACAGCGCCAGCCCCCGGATCAGGGCCAGATTATGATCCTGCGTCTTGCCGAAACCGATGCCCGGATCAACAATGATCCGCCCCCGCGAAATGCCCGCAGCTTCGGCAACGGCAATACGTGCGGCCAGATGGTCATACACATCAAGCAGTACGTCGCCATAGCGCGGATCCCGCTGCATCGTTTCGGGCACACCCTGCGCATGCATCAGACAGACGGCAGCCCCCGTATCGGCAACTGCCGCCGCCATACCGGTATCATAGGTCATGGCAGAAACATCATTCACCAGATCGGCCCGCCCCGCCCGCGCCACCACTGCCTTGCGTGTATCCAGCGAGAGGGGGCCAATACCTTCGTCCCGCAGGGCCGCGATCAGCGGTGCAGTCCTGTCGATCTCTTCCGCGGCGGCCACATCGACAGCCCCGGGCCGCGTGCTTTCGCCGCCGATATCCAGAATGTCGGAAAACGGTGCGATGGCGCGCGCATGCTGCAACGGATCATGCGCACCGCCATCGGAAAAACTGTCGGGTGTGGCATTGACGATCCCCATGATCCGCGGGGCCGACCAATCCAGCCCGCAAATATCCGGGCGGGGTGCTGTCAGCCGCTTGCGCATATCATCAGGCAGGTCAGAGGCCGCAACGACAACAGGCGCGGCAGTCCGCGACAATACTTCCACACGGTCAAACCAGCACCAGCCACCTGCCAGCGGCAAGGCGTTCATCGGGCGGGCAGCATCCGTCATCGCAATAGGGCGGTAATATTCCATTACGGTGTTCTACAGATGCAGTGCGGCGTGACAAGTCAGCCCTGACGCACCGCAATGCGGCTTTCCGCCGACAATGTGTCGAATGCCGTGATCGTCCCGACGCCGAATTGCCCGGCCAGCCACAATAAAAGAGCCTCGGGCTTCATGCTGGCAGGCGGTTGGGCCGCATCCAGCACCATGCGTGACGGCGCCCAGACAACGGCCTGCCCCTGACGCACGGCCCAATCTATTTCGGTCCGTGATGCCCCGACCGCCACATCTTCGTGCGTATCAGCCAGTTTCCAGGCCGCCATGTCCATGGCCAGCAGATCAAGCCGGTCCTGAACACGCTGTGCCGAGGGGGCGGAGGCTGCAATCACATTCAACGCGCCGCGGACCGGCGACTTGCCCGACGCGCCCAACCAGACAAGGTGCGGCGTGGCAGCTGTCTGCATCTGCTGTGGGGAAATCGCATTACTGCCGGCCTGCCGGACGATCCGAACCCCCAGAACGAAAGGTCCGCGATCCAGCTTCTCGATCTCTATCTGGACCCGATGGGCCTGCCTATGCGCCAGAATGCGCGCAGCCACGCCTTCGGCCAATGTTTCCAGCAGGTTGACACGGGCCGAAGCCAGCTCGTCGGTGATCGCCTCCACAATCCGGTCGTACGACAGGATCCTGTCCACATTATCGCCCGCCGCCACGGCCAGAACCTCCACCTCAACGGCAAAACGCAGACGTTGCGACAGATGACGTTCTATTTCAAACGCGCCGATCTCTACATCGACCACGTGATCCCGAAGGAAGATGATATCACTGGCAATCATGGCACGACCCTTATCCGCGGCTTGGTGGAATTGCGCGGAACGGCACGCCGCGCAACATTTACTCGCGGTAGAACAGATGTTCACCAATTGTAACCGTATGCGGCAGTTTGCTGGCCCAATTCGGGTTCACAGCCGAGGTATGGAAGTGCGTTGCACCCAATGTCAGCGTGCGGGGACCGTCATCCAGCATGATTTCCGCAATCTTCTCCAGCTCATCATAGACGCGTGTGTTGTTGATTGTTTCAGGTTTCCCGTCGCAGGCAAAGGAAAACTGGCAACCGGAGCTGCTTGCGCCCTGCATCACCACATCACAGACTGAATCAGGGTAGCTGGTGGCATCAACCCGGTTCAGGATCACCTCGGCCACGGCAAACTGCCCCTTGATGGATTCGCCCCGCGCCTCAAAATAAAGCGCTTCTGCCAGGCAGGCCGCCTGCTCGTTATCCACCGGCGCCGGTTTTTGCGCGTCGATCCAGCTTGCCTCGTAACGGATCAGGGGCAACGCATCGCGCAGGGTCGGTGCCTTTGGCGCATGGCTGGCGGGGGGTGCAGTATAGGATGCAAGGTACAAACCCGCCTGTGGTGCCGTAGGAAAGATCCGCATACCGGGATCAGCCCAAGACATTCCCGACATTGCGAAATACCCTGCGAGACACCCCAGTCCCAAACCAATTTTCAGCATGACATCCGTTCCGCTTTTTCCAACGTCGTGCGGTCGGGACACCCTTTTCAGCCCTGATCCACACGAAAGCCGGCGTATCTAACGGATTTATATGGCGGAGTCCAGCACAGGCTCCTGACCCACGGCAGGGTCCGGCCTGCAGCGCCGCAATTCGCCTGTTCGCCAGTCACGTTCACCCACCGGCGTCTGCCTTTCGCGCAGGGCAAGATGGGCCGCAGCCAAACGTGCCATCGGCACGCGGAATGGCGAACAGGAAATGTAGTTGAACCCCGCCTTGCGGCAGAATGCGATGGATTCGGGATCCCCCCCATGCTCGCCGCAAAGCGCCAGCGTCAGATCCGGGCGTGTGGATCTGCCCCGTTCCGCCCCGATCAGCAACAGCTCTCCCACGCCCTCGGTATCCAGCACGTGAAAGGGGTCCTCGGGGAAAACCTGGCTTTGGATATACGCCCCCATGAAACGCCCGGAATCGTCGCGGGACAAACCATAGGTCATTTGTGTCAGATCATTGGTTCCGAACGATAAAAATGCCGCATTCGCCGTCAGTTCGGCCGCGCGCAGCGCCGCGCGCGGGGTTTCGACCATCACGCCCAAGCGATAATCGAAGGCCCCGCCCCGATGCGTCCGCACCGCCGAAGCGATCGCGTCCAGACGCGTCCGGACCAGTTCCACCTCCCGCCGTGCAGAAACCAGCGGGATCATGATTTCGGGCACGATCTCTATGCCCAAGGCGGCGCAGTCCAATGTTGCCTCGAAAATTGCGCGGGCCTGCATTTCATAGATTTCGGGCCAGGCGATCCCCAGGCGCACGCCACGCATCCCCAGCATCGGGTTGAACTCCGACAGCGCCTCGGCCCGGCGGATGATATCGGACAGCGGGCGATCCAATGCTTCGGCCAGCTCGCGCAATCCTTCACGGGTCTGGGGCAAAAATTCGTGAAGAGGCGGATCAAGCAGCCGGATACAGACGGGCCGCCCCGCCATGATCTGGAAAAGACGCACGAAATCGGCCCGCTGCATGGGCAACAGCCGTGCCAGTACCGCCGCCCGGTCGGGGGGGGTATCGGCAAAGATCATCTCCCGCATCACGGTCAGGCGGCCTTCGTCAAAGAACATATGTTCGGTCCGGCATAGGCCGATGCCTTCGGCATCGAACTTATGCGCGATCTCGGCATCCGACGGTGTATCGGCATTGGCCCGCACACCGATATCCCGCGCGGCATCGGCCCAATCCAGCAGCGTCCGGAACTCACCATCCAGCGAGGGGGCCTGCATCGGCAGGGCGCCAACCAGCGCCTCCCCCGACGAACCATCCAGTGTGATCAGATCCCCTTCGCGCAGCACCCGCCCCGAGGGAAGCGTCAGGGTTCCCTCACGCACGTCGATCCGCATATCTCCGGCTCCGACCACGCAGGGTACCCCCAATCCGCGGGCAATTACGGCCGCATGGCTGGTAACGCCGCCCCGCTCGGTCAGCACGCCAGCCGCGGAATGCATGCCACGCACGTCCTCGGGCGAGGTTTCGCGCCGCACCAGAATAGACGGCTCTCCGCGCGCCACGAAGGTCTGCGCGGCAAGAGAGCTTAGCGCAACACGACCCGCCGCGGCCCCCGGGGATGCCGGAATGCCGCGCAGAATGGGATCGCGCACTGCATTTGGATCGACCTGCGGGTGCAGTACCTCCGACAGGGCACGTGGTTCGATCCGCAGCAGCGCCTCCTGACGCGGGATGATGCCATCCTCGACCAAGGCCACGGCAATCCGTACGGCAGCCCGCGCCGTACGCTGCACCTTGACGGCATCCAGCACCGAAAGCGCGCCGTTCTCGACGGTAAATTCGATCTGCATCTCCTCTCGCAGGTGGCTGCGACAGCGCGCACCATGCCGCAACAGGTCGGCGAACACCTGCGGATTGGCATCCTCCAGCGCAGGACCTCGCGGATCGCGGGTCAGGAACAACGCCTTTTCCTCGCGCAGCGCCGTTCGTCCCTGCGCCTGATTCCGGTAGCGGCCGGTAATACGCGGCTCTCCGGTGGTGCCACTGACAAACTGGATCGCGCCGGTGCCCGACAGGCCCTGTCCGATGCCCTGCGCCATTTTTTGCACCAGAAGGCCCAGGCCCGCCCCCTCGGGCGCCCCCTTTGCCTGACGCAGCAGCCGGGCCGTGGTTCCCTCCCATGCCCGCGCCATGGAGCGCAGCACATCGGTCAACTGACGGGCGGGGTCTTCGGGAAACGGTTCGTCCGTCTCTTCACGATAGGCACGCAGCGCTTCGCCCAGATCCGTACCGTCAAACATGTCGGGATCAAGACGGGCCACATGGATGGCGTAGGATTGAACGAACCGCAGATACAGACGGTC
The DNA here is from genome assembly GCF_000739715.2 of Falsirhodobacter sp. alg1. Taxonomy (GTDB): domain Bacteria; phylum Pseudomonadota; class Alphaproteobacteria; order Rhodobacterales; family Rhodobacteraceae; genus Falsirhodobacter. Next base: position 328,080 of record NZ_BBJC02000002.1, read on the forward strand.
CGCAGCCTCGGCCCCGTGGCTCTGGACCAGTTCGGCATGTCTGCGGCTGTTGATCCCGACATTCAGCACCGTGGCCGGCCCGCCCCATTCCGGGTTTTCGGCACTGGGCCGAACAGACACCAACGGGGCATCCCCGAATTGTGCCAGAACGATGCTGCTGTCGAAGGGCTGCCCCTGCGCAATCTGCCTGACGGTGGTGATGGGCAGCGCCACCGTCAGGGGAACCGGAATATCCAGCCGGATCAAGCGCTGCAGGCATTTTGCCCGCCAGCCGTGGGTGCTGGCAGAAATGGTTTCGGTCGGGGTGATCTGCGCGATGCTTGATACGGTCATGACACGCAGGATAACCATGCCCGCCGCCCGCGCAATGGGCGACGGGCACGGATCATTCGGCGATACGCGACAGATCGGCCACCCGCATGCAGGCTGCACGGATCCGGTGCAGCAGGTTCAGACGGTTCCGGCGCAACACCTGATTGTCCACGTTGACCTGAACGGCGGTAAAGAACGCATCCGTCGGGGCGCGAAGATCGGCCAGAGCCGCCATTGCCGCCCCGAAATCCTCGGCCTGCAACGCGGGATCAATACGGGCCTCGGCATCGTCCAGTGCCGCGAACAGGGCACGTTCCGTGTCATCCTCGGCGAATTTGGCATCTGCGCCAAAGGAATATTCGACGCCATCCTTTGCTTCGGCCTGCCCCACGATATTGTTCGCGCGACGGAAGCCCTGCAGCAGGTTCGTTCCATCCTCGGTCGTCAGGAATGCCTGCAATGCAGAAGCGCGTTTGACCAGCAGCACCAGATCGTCATTGCCGGGCATTGCCAGACAGGCATCGATCACATCGTGGCGGACCCCCTGATCGCGCAGGTATACCTTCAGCCGGTCATGGAAGAACGACACGAGGTTGTCGGAAACCTCTTCTGTCAAACCGGCGGGCAAAGCGGTCCGCAACGGCAGGCGCGCATCATTGGCCAGCATCAGGCGTGTCACGCCCAATGCGGCCCGGCGCAGGGCAAAGGGATCCTTCGAGCCGGTCGGCTTCTCGTCAATCGACCAGAACCCTGCCAGCGTATCCAGCTTGTCCGCCAGCGCCACGGCCACCGAAACCGGAGCCGAGGGCACATCATCGGACGGGCCAAGCGGCGAGTAATGTTCCTGCGACGCGGCCGCCACCGCCTCGGGCAAGCCGGCAGCCGTTGCATAATAACGGCCCATCAGCCCCTGAAGTTCGGGAAATTCGCCGACCATGGCCGATTGCAGATCCGCCTTGGCAATCCGGGCCGCTTGCGCCGCCTGATCAGGATCGGCCCCAAGGGCGGGCGCCAGATCACGGGCCAGAGCCGCAATGCGGGCAACACGGTCGGCCTGGCTGCCCAACTTGTTATGGAAGGTCACCTGCGACAGCCCTTCGGCCATCCCTTCCAGCCCCTTATCGGCAACCGCCCGCAGATCGTTGTCCCAGAAGAACTTTGCATCCGACAGGCGCGCCGACAGCACCTTCAGGTTGCCCTTCAGAATTGTTGCCCCGTCATCAGCGGTCGTGCGGTTGGCCACGGTCACGAATTGCTCGATCCGGCCGGTCGCCGCATTCTTCACCGAAAAGAACTTCTGGTGTTCCCGCATGGAGGTCTGCAGCACCTCGGGCGGCAAGCCGAGAAACGTATCTTCGATCGCGCCCATCAGCACCACCGGCCATTCGACCAGCCCGGCCACCTCGGTCAGCAAGGCGGCATCCGGCACCACCTCTAGCCCCACGGCAAAGGCGGCGGTGGTGGCGTCATGCCAGATGATCGCCTCGCGTTCTGCCGCGTCCAGCACGACATGTGCCCGCTTCAGCTTGGCGGCGTAATCGTCGAACCCGTGCACGGCAAAGCGTCCGGGGGCCATGAAACGGTGCCCTTCGGTGGTATTGCCCGACGTCAGGTGATCCACGGCCAGCGGCACCACTTCCGATCCAGCCTCTGTGGTCAACTGGCACAGGATCGAATGAAGGGGGCGGACCCAACGCAGGGCCCCCGTGCCCCAACGCATGGATTTCGGCCAGGGGAAGGTGCGGATTGCACGCTCCACGACCTCGGCAATGATTTCCGGCGCGGGGCGGCCCGGTTTGGTCAGCGTCGCGAACAACAACTGCCCTTTCTTGTCATCCCGGACAGTGATCGTCACACCACCTAGATGCACATGCGCCCCCGAAGGCTGTCCTGCCAGCGCCATAACGGGTGCCGCATCCTCGATCCCCAGACCGCGCAGAAAGCCGGCCAGCGCCTGCTGGGGGGCATCGGCCTTGGGGCCCTTGCGCTCTTCACGGGTGGTGGGCGATTCCGCGGTCAGATCCTCGATCGCCAGCACCAGCCGGCGCGGCGTGGAAAACGCCCCGGCCGAGGCATAGGTCAATCCAGCCTCCACCAGCCCATCCGTGACCAGCTTGCGCAGGTCCTCACGGGCGCGGGCCTGCATACGGGCAGGAATTTCTTCGGAGAAAAGTTCAAGCAACAGATCGGGCATATCTTTTTCCCCCTCAGTTCGCAGCGTCGGTGGTGACAAAGGCATCGGCACAGCGTTTGGCCAGCGCACGTACCCGCCCGATGTAGGCCTGCCGTTCCGTCACCGAGATGACGCCACGCGCATCCATCAGATTGAACAGATGGCTGGCCTTGATACATTGATCGTAGGCAGGCTGCGCCATGATGATACGGCGCCCGGCGCCATCGGTTTCAGGGGCATCCAGTGTGCGGTTGCACTCCGCCTCGGCATCCATGAAATGCTGCAGCAGCGTTGCCGTATCCGCCTGATCGAAATTCCAGCGGCTGTATTCCCGTTCCGTCTGCAGGAACACATCACCATAGGTCAGCGGGATCGGGCTGTCAGGATCGTTGAACGGCATGTCCATCACATGATCCACGCCCAGCACATACATGGCCAGACGCTCCAAGCCATAAGTCAGCTCGCCCGATACGGGTTTGCAGTCATGTCCGCCGACCTGCTGGAAATAGGTGAACTGGCTTACTTCCATCCCGTCGCACCACACCTCCCAGCCAAGGCCCCAGGCGCCCAGAGTCGGGCTTTCCCAGTCATCCTCGACAAAGCGGATGTCATGCAGATCCATATCCACACCGATGGCCTGCAGCGAGCCCAGATACAGGGATTGCAGATCGGGCGGCGACGGTTTCAGGATGACCTGATACTGGTAATAATGCTGCAAGCGGTTGGGGTTTTCCCCATACCGCCCGTCGGTTGGCCGGCGCGATGGCTGAACGTAGGCAGCAGCCCAAGGACGCGACCCCAAGGAGCGCAGCGTCGTGGCGGGGTGGAACGTTCCGGCCCCCACCTCCATGTCATAAGGTTGAAGGACTGCGCAGCCTTTACCGGCCCAATAGGTCATCAGACGCAGAATGATTTCCTGAAAGCTGCGCGGTGCGGCGGTTGCGGTCATTGGCGGCCCTTTCCCAAAGCAGCCTCTCCATAGGCCCGCATCGCGCAGGGGTCAATCGCCCTACCCGCGCCAGAACCGCGGCATGAACAGGACAAATACGCTGAGCAGTTCCAGCCGGCCCAGAAGCATGCCGAAAATCATGATCCATTTGGCAGCCAGCGGAAAGGCCGTAAGGGCCCCGGTCGAGGCGACGCCGCCGCCGAACACCGGCCCGACATTGGCAATCGAGGTCCATGCGGCCGTGACAGAGGCGCGGACGTCAAGCCCCGTCAGGGACAGCAGAACCACAAGCACCCCGAAGCTGAGCAGGAACATCGTGAACAGCAGAATAACCGAATCGATCACGTCACGGCCCACCACCTGCCCGTCATAGCGCACCGAGATTACGGCATTGGGGGAATGCAGACGCTTCATCTGCACCTTGATCGCCTCGATCAGGATCAGATAGCGGAATACCTTGATCGAACACCCCGTGGAGGAGGTGCAGCCCCCGATGAACCCGACGATGATCAGGATCAGGAAGGGAAAGGTGCCCCATTGGGACAGATCCACACTGGTGAATCCGGTCCCCGAAAATGCCGAAGCCACGTTGAAAACCGTTTCGCGGATCGAAACGGCTACGGGCGCATCCTCTACCCAGACATCATAGATGACGATGGCGATGATGGCATACAGGTTCCAGCGCAAATAGGCACGCACCTGCAGATCGCGCCAGATCGGCCGGTAATGGCCGTGCATGATCTGGACGTAGCGGATGAACGGCAGCGTGGCCAGCAGCATGAACACTGTTGCCGCATATTCCAGATTGCCGGAAAACGCCCCGAAAGAAGCGTCATGCGATGAAAACCCGCCCGTTGATACGGTGGATAACGCATGGATCAGCGCATCCTCTCCCGACATGCCAAGCGCGTTGAACACAAGCGCGCAAGCCACCGTCATCGCGACATAAATCTGGATCAGCGCCTTGGAGATATCCAAGGCACGCGGCATGACCTTGCCAAGGGTATCGAACCCTTCGGATTTGAAGAACTGCATCCCCCCGACCTTCATGACCGGCAGGAACAACATTGCCACGATCACGATCCCCAGACCGCCCAGCCAGTGCAGGATCACACGCCAGAGGTTGATACCGATGGGCAGATCGTCCAGCCCGATGAACATGGTGGCGCCGGTCGTGGTCATGCCGGAAACCGCCTCGAACATGGCATCGGTCATATTGGCATTCGTGGCGCCGATGATGAACGGCAGCGCCCCGAACAGCGGCAATGCCACCCAGACGCCCACCGTCAGCAGGAACACCTGTTGCAGGGTCAGGTTCTTGCGCGTGGCATTGGCACAGGCAAGGGACACCATAGCCCCGCTGATCGATGTGATCATCGACGACTGGACAAAGACCGGCCACTGGCCGTTCCCCTCCATCGCATCAAACAACGCAGGCACCAGCATCGTCACCCCCAGAAAGGTGACAAGCAGGCCGATCACATATCCAACAGGGCGCAGGTCAATCATTTGCAGGAGCGTTGGCTGCGCAGGCTGGCAGTGTCAAGATCAACCGACGTGGAACAGGGTGCCGAACAGTTTCGGATCAAGGCTTTCCTGCGCAAAGGTCTTGCCCTCGGTCAGCACCGAAACAGCATCATGCGAGTGCAGCGACTCCTGATGGCTGGCCACCACGCGGAAATCGCCGATCCGCGGATCATCCTGCAAGGCGGCGCAGAAGGACCGTGCGGCATCCTCCACGAAAATCGGGTTGGCGGCATTCAATTCGGCAAAGGCCTGTTCATCCTCGCGCTTGACCATCACCTGCGTTTCCGTCGGGACGGCGCTGCGCGCGATCTCGATCAGATCCTCGAACCACAGGCGGTCCGGCCCCATCATCTGCACCGACAACCGTGCAACCGATCGTTGGGAATGCGGGGTCGCCAGTTGCGACCGTGTCTGGCGGGCATGTTCCGACAGTTCCAGCGAACACGGGCAAGTGGAGGAATAGACGTAATCCAGGTGGATCATCTTTTTCCGCTCTCCGGCAACATCGACCAGCTCCAGCGCCACGTCGTAATACTGCCACCCTTCCAGCCCCGAACGGAGCGATCTGATTTTCACGGGAAAGGAGAACCGCATCTGGATGCGTGCGTCAAAGCTGTCCAGATCCCGTTTGTAATCATCCAGCGCATGTTCGATCACCTCGATCGAGAAATCACGCTCGGCATGAACATAGAATGACCGCATGATGCGGCTCATGTTGATGCCCTTCTTTTCCGCCTCAAGGCTGACCGTGCCCGTGACCGAGGTTTCAAGCACTACCTCGCCCCCGGTCTTCAGCCGGTAACGGATGGGCAAACGGAAATTGGAAATGCCCACATGCTGGATGATGGCCTTTGCCCCCACGATCAGGCTGGAGGGGCCATTCTGCAGGTCGGGCAGGCTTTCACGATAGGCGGCATCTGCCGAGAAGCCTACGGGATAGGCACGGCTCAGTTCCGGATAGGCCCGAAGGATGGCCGGAAGCTGCAGGGCCGCAAGGTCGCCCTCGGTGGCCTGGGCCGTGAACTGGCGCAGCACGGCAATGGCCTCTTCAGCTTCCTGACGTGTCGGTTTCATATCCGGGCGAATGTTCATGATGTTCCCCTTCAGGGTGGTTCGCGGGCAATATATAAACCGCCCGCGCATCATTCCCAAGTCAGATTGCGTCGAGCGCGTTGCGGATATCTGCGATCAGATCATCGGCATCTTCAAGCCCTATCGAAAGGCGGATCAGACCGGGGCTGATCCCCAGAATAGCCTTCTGTTCATCGGGCAAACGCTGGTGTGTCGTGGTCGCAGGGTGGGTAGCGATAGATTTAGCATCCCCGAGATTATTCGACATTTTAATTATTTTCAGTCCGTTCAGGAAGCGGAAAGCCGCCTCTTTGCCCGCGGCCAGTTCGAACGCGATCATCGTGCCGCCTTCGGACATCTGCGCCTTGGCAATGGCCTGTTGCGGATGGTCATCCATGAAGGGGTGGACAACCTTGCCCAGCCGCGCATCATCTTTCAGGGCCTGCGCCACCTTCCATGCACTGGCTGCCATCGCGGTACACCGCAGGTCCAGTGTCGCCATGCCGTTCAGCATGATCCAGGCGTTGAACGGGCTCATGGAGCCGCCGGTGTGCTTCATGTAAGGCTCAAGCGTTCCGCGGATGAAATCCTCGGTGCCCAGCACCACACCGCCCAGCGCACGCCCCTGCCCATCGATATGCTTGGTGGTGGAATAGATCACCACATCCGCACCGAGGCTGACCACATCCGAGAACATCGGTGTGGCAAAGACGTTGTCCACCATGACCAGCGCGCCTGCCGCATGGGCGATGTCTGCCACCGCCTTCACGTCGATCACTTCCAGCGTAGGGTTGGAAACGGTCTCGAAGAACACGGCCTTGGTGCCCGGCGTCACAGCCGCGCGCCATGCATCGATATCGGTGCCGTCAACCAGCACGACCTCTACGCCAAAGCGGCCAAGGATCCCTTCAAGGATATACAGGCAGGACCCGAACAGCGCACGGGCGGCAACGATCCTGTCCCCCGCCTTGCAGACAGACATCAGCGCGCCGTTTACTGCCGCCATTCCGGAGGCCGTTGCAAAGGCGTCTTCGGTCCCTTCGATTGCGGCAATGCGCTCTTCGAACATGCGGGTCGTCGGGTTGCCGTAGCGGGCATAGATGAACTCGTCACCCTCGATGCCGACAAAGCGCTTTTCGGCCTGTTCGGCCGTGTCATAGACAAAGCCTTGGGTCAGGAAAATCGCTTCGGCCATTTCGCCATACTGGCTACGGCGGCTTCCGGTGTGAACCAGCTTTGTGCGGGGCTTCCAATCCTTGGACATCGGTGTTCCTTTCGGGTTCTGCGCGCTGGCTTAGGCCTGCCATCCAGCCCCGTCAAGCCGCGTGGCCTGTGAATACTCCCCACAAGACGCATGCGTGACTGCCCGGACCGCGGCAGGCCACGACTGCCCTTAATGGCTGTCCCGCCCCACGGCCGATCCCCGGCAGCCACGCAGGAAATCGAAGTCCGCGCCGGTATCCGCCCCTTCGACATGCGCGTGGAAGATATGGGCGTACCCCCCCTCCGGCACAGGTGCGCGGGAACGGAAATCTGCCAGACGTTCCGCAAGCTCCGTATCGGAGATATCCAGATGCAGGCGACGGGCCTCGACATCCACCTCGATCATATCCCCGCTTCGCACCACGGCCAGCGGTCCGCCGACGGCAGCTTCGGGCGATGTGTGCAGGATGACCGTGCCATAGGCCGTGCCCGACATGCGGGCATCGGAAATGCGGACCATGTCGGTAATTCCCTTGCGCAGCACCTTGGGGGGCAGCCCCATGTTCCCCACCTCGGCCATGCCCGGATAGCCTTTGGGGCCACAGTTCTTCAGGACCATGACACAGGTTTCGTCTATATCCAGCGCCTCGTCATTGATCCGTGCCTTGTAGTCGTCAATATCCTCGAACACGACGGCCCGCCCCCTGTGCCGCAAAAGATGCGGGCTTGCGGCTGATGGTTTGATCACCGCCCCCTTCGGCGCAAGGTTCCCCTTGAGAACGGCAATCCCGCCATGCGAGGCCAAGGCCTGTTCCACCGGGCGGATAACGTCCTCATTGTGGTTCTGGACATCCTTCACCTGATCCCATGCGGTCTGGCCCGACACCGTCAGCGCATCCTTGTGCAGCAACCCCGCCTCTCCCAACCGCCTGATCACGACGGGCAGGCCACCGGCATAGAAGAATTCTTCCATCAGGTATTTCCCCGAGGGCATGAGATTGACAATCGTCGGCACCTCCCGGCCAAGCCTGTCCCAATCATCCAGCGTGATGTCGATGCCCACCCGACCGGCGATGGCCAGCAGGTGAATGACGGCATTCGTCGATCCCCCGATCGCGCCATTGGTACGGATGGCATTCTCAAAGGCCTGACGGGTCATGATGTCCGAGGGTTTCAGATCATCCTTGACCATCTGCACGATCCGCCGGCCCGAAACCTGCGCCATGGCGCGGCGGCGGCTGTCCACGGCAGGAATTGCCGCATTGCCGGACAGCGCCATGCCCAGCGCCTCGGCCATGCTGGCCATCGTACTGGCCGTTCCCATCGTATTGCACGATCCGGGGCTGCGGCTCATCGAGGCTTCGGCCTCCAGAAATTCCGCCTGGGTCATCTCACCCGCCTTTACCGCTTCGGAGAACTTCCACAAATGGGTTCCGGACCCGACCCGCTCTCCGCGGAAATAGCCGTTCAGCATCGGACCGCCCGTCACGACGATGGAAGGGATATCGCAACTGGCGGCCCCCATCATCAGGCTGGGCGTGGTCTTGTCACAGCCGACCAGCAGCACGCAGCCATCCATCGGCTGCCCGCGGATCACCTCCTCTACCGCCATGGCCGCCAGATTGCGGTACATCATTGCCGTGGGGCGAAAGCTGGATTCCGCAGCAGAAAAGACCGGAACCTCTACCGGAAAGCCCCCGGCTTCGTAGATACCGTGCTTCACCCGTTCGGCCAGATCACGCAGATGGGCGTTGCACGGCGTCAGTTCCGACCATGTGTTGAGGATACCGATCACCGGACGCCCATCGAATACATCCCCGGGGAACCCTTGGTTCTTCATCCAGCTGCGATGGTAGATGTGATCGCGTGATGTGCCGCCGAACCATTCCTGCGACCGCAGCTTACGTGGCCATTCCTTCGGAACGAATCCCGTCATTTGAAACTCCCGCCCTTTTTTACCGGAAGTCGCCACCAAACCCCGTACGTCCCTTGGGCATGACCTCATGATCATACCGGAAACGTCATATCACGGCGCAGGGTCGGCCTCCCGAAGCACGCCAACCCTCCCCGGCTGGCGGTTGCAGGAAACACCAAAGCTTGTGCCTGCTGCAAATTACATTGATGGTGATCCATATACCAAAACGGGTAACCCAAATGTTCGATGCAACGCTCAACCTGAAATTGACGCATTTCCGGCTGATTTCTGCGGTGGCCGAACATGGGCAGTTACAGCTTGCCGCCTCGACGCTGGCAATCACCCAGCCTGCTGCTTCCCGGATGCTGGGAGAAATAGAGCGGATTGTCGGCCTGCCGTTATTTGATCGCAATCCACGCGGCATGGTCCCGACCGAAATGGGGCGTATTCTGGTCCATCGTGCTCAGGCAATGACGGTGGGAATGCAGGATCTGACGCGCGAGGTGCAGGATCTGCGGCACGGGCGCGGCGGCAGCCTGCGTGTCGGCTCTGTGACCGGGCCCGCCGTGGGATGTCTGGTTCCCGCCCTGCGCAAGCTGAAGGCCAACGCCCCGGATGTGCAGGTGGCAATAGAGGTTGCTCCCTCGGCCCGTCTGGTTCAGGGGCTTCTGGGCGGCGAGTTCGATTTCATCATCAGCCGCCTTCCCCCCGACATGTCCCGCGCGGATTTTGCGATGCACGCAGCGGGGGTGGAAGTCGTCAAATTCCTTGCCCATCGTGACCACCCGCTCGCGGGTGCAAAAAAAGTACCGCTGACGGCGCTGGGCGGCTATGAGTGGATCATTCAGGATCAGGGCAGTCCCATCCGCCAGGCGGTGGAGGAGGAGTTGGCCCGTATCGGGGCTTTGCGTCCACCGGGCGTGGTTACCACCAGCTCCCTCATCCTGATGCTGGCACTTTTGGGCGGCTCCACCGCCGTTGCCCCTATGGCCGAAGAAGTCGCAACCTTAGTCGACACCACCACGGATAATGGCCGCTACACGGTCCTGAATGTGGAGGGGGCTATCGTCCTGCCGCATTATTACATCATCGAGGCGCAGGGGCGCATGCTGTCAGCGGTTGCGCAACGGCTCAGGACGCTTGTGATGGCGGAATTGGCAGAGACATATGCAATAGAATGATCGGGGCCGCCAATCCGGCGACCCCGCAAGGTTTCTCAGACCAGATCCTGCAGATCCGATGCCGAAAAATCTTCCAGCTTGTCCATCTGGCCCTGATGGACCCGCTGGACCCAGTCGGGGTTGGAGATCATCGCACGACCAACCGCGATCAGGTCGAATTCGTCCCGCTCCATCCGGCCCGTCAGATTGTCCAACGGGGTCGATTTGGAGCTTTCGCCCGCGAATGCCCCCATGAAATCGGAGCTTAGCCCGACCGAGCCCACACTGATCGTGGTGGCCCCCGTCAGTTTCTTTGCCCAACCGGCAAAGTTCAGGCCCTCGGCCCCGTCCAGCTCGGGGAATTCGGCTTCCCAGAAGCGGCGTTGCGAACAGTGCAGAACATCCGCACCCGCCTCGACCAGCGGCAACAGCCAGTCGGTCATCTCGTCCGGTGTATTGGCGAGGCGTGATGTGTAATCCTGCTGCTTCCATTGGCTGACACGCAGGATCAACGGGAAATCGGGACCAACGGCCTTGCGGATCTCGCGCATGACTTCGGCGGCAAAGCGCGAGCGGTCACGGATTGTCTCACCCCCATAGGCATCTTCGCGCAGGTTCGTCGCCGACCAGAAGAACTGGTCGATCAGATAGCCGTGCGCGCCATGCACTTCGACAGTATCGAACCCGAGGTTCTTGGCATCAGCCGCCGCGCGGGCAAAGGCGGCAACGGTATCAGCGATGTTTTCCTCGGTCATGGCCACACCGCGCGGATCCCCCGGGCCGACCAGCCCGGACGGGCTTTCGACCGGTGCATCCGGCTCCCAATCTCCACTGCGGGTGGAGCCTGTGTGCCAGATCTGCGGACCGATGCGGCCACCTGCCTCATGCACGGCCTTGGCCACGTCGGCCCAGCCATCCAGGGCCTGCGGGCCGTGGAAAAATGGAATACCCGGCAGGTTGCGCGATGCAGGGCGGTCGATCACGGTTCCTTCGGTCAGGATCAGCCCGACCTCTCCCACAGCGCGGCGGCGGTAATATTCGGCGTTGGCAGGACCGGGAACCCCGCCGGTCGCCATTCCACGTGTCATCGGCGCCATGACGATCCGGTTTTTCAGATCCAGACCCTTCAGGGAAAACGGCCGGAATAAAGCGTCAACGCTCATAACAATCTCCAATAATGTCGGGCATGCAGGTATATGTTGAATACCAAGTGTCAATAAGATACCTGCACATCACTAGGTTACCGGAGAGATACCCTGAACACCGCCTGCGCCTTTCATGTCGATTGCCCGTCCCGCGTTCTGTTCGACCAGATCGCCGACAAATGGTCGATGATGGTGCTGACAGTGCTGGATGGTGCCCCTGCCCGGTTCAACGAACTGAAACGGCAGCTTCAGGGTATCTCCCAGAAATCGCTTTCGATGACATTAAGGCGGCTGGAACGTAACGGTCTTGTGACCCGCAAAGTGCTGATGGGAACGCCGGTAGGGGTCGAATATACCCTCAGCCCCCTGGGTGCCACCTTGCTGGAACCGATGCGCGCGCTTTACCGCTGGACCTACGAGAAGATGGACGAGGTAGAGGCCGCCCGCGCCGCTTTTGATGCCATCGCCGCCTGAAGAAGTCTCCGCGGATCATGCTGACGGTCAGGCACCTTCTGCCCCGCGTCTGGCCATATCCCGGGCCGTATCGAGATCGGCCGGATGGTTGATGTTGAAAAAGGCATCATCCTGCGCGAACAGTACCGGCACTGCCCCGCATAGGGCTGCAAAGCCCGAGACGCGCCGCCCCCCCGCCTGCAGAAAGGCCCTTAGTGCAGCCTCCTGGTCCACCGGCCACAGCGCAAAGGTCGGATGCGGCCCGCGCGGGCTGGTTGCAAGCGCCGCCTGCCCCGCCGCAGCCAGACGCACTACCAGATCCTGCGGAAAAAATGGCGTATCAACGGCAGCGGTCACAAGGAAATCAGCGCCTTCGGCACGTGCATGAATCATTCCGGCCAGAACGCCCGCCAGCGGTCCTGCATAACCCCCCACCGCATCGGGTAGGACCGGCAGCCCACCATCTGCGAAACGGGCCGGATCGCCGTTGCCGCTGATCGCCATGCCCCGCACCTGCGGCCCCAGACGGGCCACTGCCCGCAACAGCAGCGTCGCATTCCCCAGCCGAAGCAGCGCCTTGTCCTGCCCGCCCATGCGCCGTGACTGGCCACCCGCAAGGATCAACCCATATACACTTTCTGGATCCGTCATCATCCCTCCGGTCGATGCCACATCAACATTCCGGCGGTTAAAACGGTTTCCTGCGGATCACGTCAATGCCGGGTGCCTGAATGTCCATTGCCTATATCACCTCTGCCCTTCGTGGCGAAAACGACCGTGTGCTGCGCGAAACGGCAACGCGGTTCATGGCAGAGGGCCTGCGCCTGTCCGGCGCGGTGGAAACCGATCGCACAACGGACGCGGGGCGCATTTGCGACATGCAGCTGCATGTGCTGCCCGATGGGCCGGTCATCCCCATTTCCCAGCCATTGGGGGCCGATGCCCGCGGATGCCGCCTTGATCCCGGTGCGCTGGAGTCGGCAGTTGCCGCCGTGGAGGCCACCCTGCACGCCGGAACCGATCTGCTGATCATCAACAAGTTCGGCAAGCATGAACTGGACGGGCGCGGCTTCTGCCAGACCATCGCCCAAGCGCTGGAGCTGGGGGTACCTGTCCTTCTGGGCCTGAATGCGGCAAACCTGGCACCCTTTCAGGCATGGGTCGGCGGAATGGCAAAGGCGCTGCCCCCCGATCCGGATGCCGTGAACATATGGTTCCGGGGCCTGCGAAACGCCCCCTGATTTGCGGGATTGCAAGACCGGATACATCCCGACATTCTGACCGGTGGCACAGATGCGTTATCGGGGGGATCCGGCATGAAACCGTTCAATAAAATTCTTGTTGCGAACAGGGGTGAGATTGCCATCCGCATCATGCGGGCCGCAAACGAGATGGGCAAGAAAACGGTTGCCGTCTATGCCGAGGAAGACAAGCTCAGCCTTCACCGCTTCAAATCCGATGAGGCCTATCTGATCGGGGAAGGCCTGTCGCCCGTGGGCGCGTATCTGAGCATCCCCGAAATCATCCGCGTGGCCACGATGGCGGGGGCGGATGCGATCCACCCCGGATACGGCCTCCTGTCCGAAAACCCGGATTTCGTGGACGCCTGTACGGCTGCCGGAATCACGTTCATCGGGCCCAAGGCCGCGACCATGCGCGCTCTGGGCGACAAGGCCAGCGCCCGCCATGTGGCGATCGAGGCGGGCGTTCCTGTCGTGCCGGCAACCGACGTGCTGGGTGACGATTGGGATGCCATCAAGAAAGAGGCGGCAGAGATCGGCTATCCCCTGATGCTCAAGGCATCATGGGGGGGCGGCGGGCGCGGGATGCGCCCGATCCACGGCCCCGAGGAACTGATCGAGAAGGTGCGGGAAGGACGGCGCGAGGCCGAGGCCGCTTTCGGCAATGGCGAAGGCTATCTGGAAAAGATGGTCCAGCGCGCCCGCCACGTCGAGGTGCAGATTCTGGGCGACAGCCAGGGTTCCATCTATCACCTGTACGAACGCGACTGCACCGTACAGCGCCGCAACCAGAAGGTGGTGGAACGGGCGCCCGCCCCCTATCTGACGGATGCCCAACGCGCCGAGGTGTGCGAGCTGGGCCGCCGCATCTGTGCCCATGTTGGCTATGAATGTGCCGGCACGGTTGAGTTCCTGATGGATATGGAAAGCGGCAGCTTCTATTTCATCGAGGTGAACCCCCGCGTGCAGGTGGAACATACCGTTACCGAAGAGGTGACGGGTATCGACATCGTACAGGCCCAGATCCGCATTGCCGAAGGGGCGACACTGGCCGAGGCCACAGGAGCCGCCTCTCAGGACGATATCCACCTGTCGGGCCACGCCGTGCAGTGCCGCGTCACCACCGAAGATCCGCAGAACAGCTTCATTCCAGATTACGGCCGGATCACCGCCTACCGCTCGGCCACCGGCATGGGCATCCGGCTGGACGGCGGCACGGTATATCCGGGCTCTATCGTCACCCGCCATTTCGACTCGCTTCTGGTCAAGGTCACCGCATGGGCACAGACGCCCGAGGCGGCAATTGCCCGCATGGACCGGGCACTGCGCGAATTCCGCATCCGCGGGGTTTCCACCAACATTGCCTTTGTCATCAACCTGCTGAAGCATCCGACGTTCCTGTCGAATACCTATACCACCCGCTTTATCGACACGACGCCTGCCCTGTTCGATTTCCCGCGCGCCAAGGACAGCGCCACGAACCTGCTGACCTATATCGCGGACATTACGGTGAACGGGCACCCCGAAACCGTTGGCCGTCCGAAGCCGCCTGCCCGCGCCCGCGCACCCCGCCCCCCCGAACCGATTAGCAAACCTGTGGCGGGCACCCGCAACCTGCTGGAAGAAAAAGGACCCAAGGCCGTTGCCGACTGGATGCTGGCCCAGCCTCGCCTGTTGATCACCGACACCACGATGCGCGACGGCCACCAATCGCTGTTGGCCACACGCATGCGTTCCATCGATATGGTGCGCGCGGCCCCCGCCTATGCCGCCAACATGGGCGGACTGTTCAGCGTTGAATGCTGGGGCGGCGCCACATTCGATGTGGCCTACCGTTTTCTGCAAGAGGATCCGTGGCAGCGCCTGCGCGACATCCGCGCCGGAATGCCCAACATCATGACGCAGATGCTGCTGCGCTCCTCCAACGGCGTGGGATATACCAATTACCCCGACAATGTCGTCCAGAGCTTCATCGCGCAGGCGGCCACATCGGGCGTGGATCTGTTCCGCGTCTTCGACAGCCTGAACTGGGTAGAGAACATGCGCGTCGCGATGGATGCCGTGGTCGAGGCAGGCAAGATCTGCGAAGGAACCCTATGCTACACCGGTGATCTGCTGGACCCCGATCGTGCCAAGTATGATCTGGCCTATTACGTGGGGCTGGCCAAGGAATTGCGGGATGCCGGTGCCCATGTGCTGGGCGTGAAGGATATGGCCGGCGTGCTGAAGCCTGCGGCGGCCCGCGTCCTGATCGGCGCGCTGAAGAACGAGGTCGGCCTGCCGGTCCATTTCCACACCCATGACACCAGTGGACTGGGCGGGGCCACGATCCTTGCCGCCGCCGAGGCGGGTGTGGATGTCGTCGATGCTGCGATGGATGCATTTGCAGGCGGAACATCCCAGCCCGCGCTCGGCTCCATTGTCGAGGCGCTGCGCCACACGGAACGGGATACCGGCCTGTCGGTAGAATCGATCCGCGCAATGTCCAACTATTGGGAAGGGGTCCGGCAGGGATACGCCGCCTTTGAATCCGGCCTGCAGGCGCCCGCGTCCGAGGTCTATCTGCACGAGATGCCGGGGGGGCAGTTCACCAACCTCAAGGCACAGGCCCGCTCCATGGGGTTGGAGGACCGCTGGCACGAGGTGGCTTTTGCCTATGCCGAAGCGAACCGCATGTTCGGTGATATCGTCAAGGTTACCCCCTCGTCCAAGGTGGTGGGGGATATGGCCCTGATGATGGTGGCACAGGGGCTGACCCGCGAGCAGGTGGAGGATCCGGCGGTGGAGGTCAGCTTCCCGGATTCCGTGGTCGACATGCTAAAGGGCAATCTGGGCCAGCCCCATGGCGGCTGGCCTGAACCGATCCTGAAAAAGGCGTTGAAGGGTGTAATCCCGGACGGCACCCGCCCCGGTGCACGAATGGCCCCCGTCGATCTGGAGGCAGAGCGTGCCGCTCTTGCGGCATCCATCGGCACCGAGGACGAACCCTTCGTTCCCACGGATGAGGACCTGCAGGCGCATCTGATGTACCCGAAGGTCTTTGCCGATTACGCGCGCCGCAACCGTACATACGGCCCTGTGCGTCTGCTGCCGACGCAGGTGTTCTTCTATGGGATGGAGGCCGGTGATGACGTGTCCGTCGAGATGGAAGCCGGCAAGACGCTGGAAATCAGCCTTCAGACGGTGGGAGAGATGACCGAGGACGGTCAGGTTCGCGTATTCTTCGAACTGAACGGCCAGCCACGGGTCATCAAGGTTCCGAACCGCGCCGCCAGCGGCACCAGCGCCGCGCGTCCAAAGGCGGATCCGGCGAATGCCAACCACATCGGCGCGCCCATGCCCGGTGCGATTGCAGCCCTCGGGGTTACTGTCGGGGCGACGGTCCAACCCGGTGATCTGCTGCTGACGATCGAGGCGATGAAGATGGAAACAGCCATCCACGCCGATCGCAAGGCGGTGGTAAAGGCAATCCATGTGACCCCCGGTGCCCAGATCGACGCCAAGGATTTGCTGATCGAACTGGAATGAGCAAGCTACGGGGCCGCAGAATACCACCTTCGGCCCCCACCCCCGCAGCGCCTCAGAAAACCTCGTGAAAATTGATGCGGTTGTGGAACCAAACCACCCCTGCCAACGCTATTACACCGAAGGCGGGCACCATCTACGACCGCCACAAAGTTATGTAAGGAGATTTCCATGCGTGAACGTTTTGCAAGCGGACTGAACGATAAGGCAGCCAAAACCTCGATCGAGGCGCTGAACGATAACCTGAGCCTGGTGATCGACCTGTCCATGTCGGTGAAACAGGCACATTGGAACATGCGCGGCAACAACTTCATCGGCGTCCACGAATTGCTGGACAAGGCGAATGCGAACCTGCGCGAAATTCTTGATACGATCGCCGAGCGCGCTGTGATTCTCGGCGGAACGCCGGTTGGAACCTCGCACTACGTGGCCGAGAACACCAAGCTGCCCGCCTATCCGACAGATATCGAGCTGGTGAAGGACCACGTCAAGGAGCTGACAGAACGCTACAAGATGGTCGCAGCCTCGTTGCGCGAAGCCATTGATGTCACCGAGGATGCAGGCGATGCCGATACGGCGGATCTGTTTACCGAAGCAAGCCGTATCGTTGACAAGGATGCCTGGTTCATCGGTTCGAACTCCGAAGGCAACTGATTTGAAAAAGGCCACCATTACGGTGGCCTTTTTTATTCAACCCAAGCGGTAATTCGGGCTTTCGCGGGTAATCGTCACATCATGTACGTGGCTCTCACTCAGCCCCGCATTGGTGATACGAACAAACTCGCAGTTGCTGCGCATGTCCGCGATGGTTCCGTTGCCCGTATATCCCATGGCTGCACGCAGTCCGCCGACCAGTTGGTGGATCACCGCAGCGGCAGTGCCCTTGTACGGCACCTGCCCCTCGATCCCTTCCGGTACCAGCTTGTCCGACGCCGCATCTTTCTGGAAATACCGGTCGGCCGAGCCGCGTGCCATGGCCCCGAGGCTGCCCATCCCGCGATATGATTTGTAGCTGCGGCCCTGATACAGGATCAGTTCACCCGGGCTTTCGTCCGTCCCTGCAATTGCCGAGCCGATCATCGCACAGGATGCACCCGCAGCGATCGCCTTGGCAAAATCACCGGAAAACTTGATACCACCGTCAGCGATGATCGGCGTATCGCCTGCAGCCTTGGCCGCATCCATGATTGCCGTCAGCTGCGGAACGCCCACACCGGCCACGATCCGCGTCGTACAGATCGAACCGGGGCCGATCCCGACCTTTACCGCATCGGCGCCTGCATCGATCAATGCGCGCGTAGCCGAAGCTGTTGCAACGTTCCCCGCCACGACCTGCACATCGCCTGCCGCCGCCTTGATCCGGGCAACCGCCTGCGCCACACCCGCCGAATGGCCATGGGCTGTGTCGATTACAACCATATCCACACCGGCATCGATCAGGGCCAGAGAGCGTTCGTACCCTGCATCGCCCACGGTGGTGGCTGCCGCAACGCGCAACCGCCCCAGACCATCCTTGCAGGCATTGGGGTTCAACACCGCCTTCTTGGTATCCTTCAATGTCAGCAGGCCGGTCAGCTTGCCTTCACCATCCGTAACCAGCAGCTTTTCGATCCGGCGGGCCTTCATCAGGTTGATCGCCGTTTCCCGGTCTGCCGGTTCCTGCAGGATTGCCAGATTGTCAGAGCTCATCATGACCGAAACAGGGGTCCGGTCATCGGAGGCAAAGCGCATGTCACGGTTGGTGACGATACCAACCACCCGGCCGGTTTCATCTACTACAGGAAAGCCGGTTACGCTGTAACGTTCCTGCAATGCCTTGGCATCGGCAAGCGTCTGGTCGGCCCGCAGCGTGATGGGGGCGTAGACGATGCCGCTCTCGAACCGCTTCACACGGCTGACCTCGGCCGCCTGCTCGGCCACATTGAGGTTGCGGTGGATCACCCCCATGCCGCCGGCCTGTGCCATCGCGATGGCCATACGCGCCTCGGTCACCGTATCCATCGCCGAAGACAGCAGCGGAATGTTCAGACGGATTGACTTGGTGACGAATGTGGACACATCGGCATCAGACGGCAGGACCGAGCTGGCCGCCGGAAGAAGAAGAACATCGTCGAAGGTAAACGCCTCGCGAATCTCCATGGGGTATCTCCTTGGGAGGGTTCGTTTGACGGTTCCCTGTTTCATGCCCCCAAGGAAAAAGCAAGTCCCCTTAGGCTTCTACCTTTGCCAGCTTTGCCAGACGCGCATCCCGCAGCCGGGCAAAATCATCACCCGCATGATAGGACGAACGCGTCAACGGCGTTGCCGATACCATCAGGAACCCTTTGCCATATGCCGCTTTCTCGTATGATGCGAATTCCTCGGGCGATACGAAACGGTCCACACGATGGTGCTTTGGCGTCGGCTGGAGGTATTGGCCGATGGTCAGGAAATCGATGTCCGCCGCCCGCATGTCGTCCATGACCTGCCGCACCTCTGCCCCGTTCTCTCCCAATCCGACCATGATGCCGGACTTGGTGAAGATGGTCGGGTCCATTTCCTTTACCCGCTGCAACAGGCGCAGAGAGTGGAAATAACGCGCGCCGGGACGGACCTCCAGATAGAGGCCCGGAACGGTTTCGAGGTTGTGGTTGAACACATCCGGCTTTGCCTCGACCACAGTCTCCAGCACCGAAGGGGCGCATTTGAGGAAGTCGGGGGTCAGGATCTCGATCGTGGTTCCGGGGGAACGATGGCGGATGGCGCGGATGGTCTGGGCAAAGTGGTCCGCCCCGCCATCGTCCAGATCGTCCCGGTCCACCGAGGTGATGACCACGTGGTTCAGGCCCAGCTTCGATACCGCATGGGCCACACGGCCCGGCTCGAAAGCGTCGAGCGTTTGCGGCTTGCCGGTTGCCACGTTGCAGAACGTGCACCCGCGGGTACAGATTTCCCCCATGATCATCATGGTGGCGTGGCCCTGGCTCCAGCACTCGCCCACGTTCGGGCAGCCAGCCTCTTCGCACACCGTTACAAGGCGGTTTTCCTTGATGATGTCGCGGGTGGCCTTGTATCCGGCCGATGTCGGTGCCTTGACCCGGATCCATGACGGCTTCTTCGGCTGGACGTTATCCACCCGATGCGCCTTTTCCGGATGGCGTTGATCTGGAATCTTGAGATCGCGCACGGATAGTCCCCTTTGCGGCAAGTCTGATTGCACATAGGCCGTCTGGCGGCTCTGTGCAACCACGGGCAATGCTTGTCCTTACCCTGGGCGTTGACTAATTCGCGCCGCGGAGAGAAGCGGATGATCCGACAGGATCAGTGCTTCCAGAGACCGAGATATGTAAACGGGTGTAAACCTTCCTCGTGCCAATTTTCAGGCGCGGGTGCGCGACAAGGCCATTGGCGGTCCGAATCCCGATTGCCGGGAAAGGAAAACGACCGGCGATTGCTTGGCAGGTAAGCGTTTGGTGCTGCTCGCCCTGTCTGGGGCATTTACCCCCACATGCTCCAAATATCAGCTTTCAGGTGTCAAAAAGGTTTTGCCGAAACGGGAACTGACGAGATCTACTGCCTGTCGGCCAACGACGTCTTTGTCATGAACCAATAGACCAAGGCGCAAGGGCTGGAAAACGTGAAGGCCATTCCTGATGGTCCTAATGAATTCGCATGGCTGATCGGAATACCGGTTCTGAAGAACAACCTCGGAGTCGGCTGACATTCGGGCCGCCATGCCGCCAGAAAGAAGCTGCCTGATCAGATCCGGGCGCGAGCCGTGGCGATGATTTCTTCCCCCACCGCACCCAGATTTTCCGCCAGCTCGGCAAACCACGGCTCCGCCCCTGTTGAGGCGCGTCCCACCAGCAGCACCTCCCGCGCGGGTTCGGGGGAGGCAAAGCGGGTCAGGCGCAATTCGGGATGCGCCGCGGTTTCACTTGCGATCGCGAGTTCCGGCAGAAACGTATAGCCCACGCCCTGCCCCACCAGCCCGGCCAGCGTCGAGAGCGAGGACGCCCCCAGATCCATCCGCAGGCGGCGCCGTTCCAGCCCGCAAACCTCCAGCGCTTGGTCCGCAAGGCAATGTCCCTCTTCCAGCAACAACAGCTGGTCCGGGTCCAATGTGGCCGGGCGCAACCCCTCCACATCCCCCATCCGGCCAAGACGGGCATCGTTTGTGGCCAGCAGGAAATGGTCACTGAACAACGGTCGGGTCACGGTGCCTGCGGCAGATACGCTGCTGGCGATCACGATTGCATCCAGGCGCCCCTCTTCCATCTCGGCCAGAATCGTCTCGGTTGCGGCCTCCCGGACAGCCAGATCCATCGTCAACCGTGGGAGGAGTTTCGGAAGCAGATAGGGGGCAATCGTCGGAATGACCCCGAGGTGGACGCGGCCCGCAGTGGATTTGCGCCGGGCCATCCCCTCGATTTCGGCCACATCGGCCAGTACACGGCGCGCCTGCTGCGCCACCTCCCGCCCCGCTGGCGTCAGGCGGATGTCGCGGCCCCGCTCCATAAGGGTCAGCCCGAGGGTGATTTCCATATCCCGAATCTGCATGGACAGCGCGGGCTGGCTGACATGCACACGTGCAGCGGCACGACCGAAGTGGCGCTCTTCGGATAGGGCAACGAAATAAGAAAGCTGTTTGAGTGTAAGCGGCATCCGATAAGAATAACTGATCATACTGGAAAGTAAATTAGATTTCCCTTTATTCGTTTCTCCGTAGATGATGCACTCAACTTGCCACCTACGGAGGAAGCAGATGACCGATCCGAATAAACCGCGCCTGACGACAACGGCCGGCGCGCCCGTTCCAACCAACAACACCACCTATACCGCCGGTGAGCGTGGCCCAGCACTGCTGCAAGATTATCAGCTGATCGAGAAACTGGCCCACCAGAACCGTGAGCGTATCCCGGAGCGTGTCGTGCACGCCAAGGGCTGGGGTGCATTCGGCACCTTCACCGTGACCCACGACATCTCGCACCTGAGCTGCGCCAAGGTATTCGACACCGTCGGCAAGAAAACCGAAGTGCTGACACGCTTCTCCACCGTTGCGGGTGAACAGGGCGCAGCCGACGCCGAGCGTGACGTGCGCGGATTCTCGGTGAAATTCTACACCGAAGAAGGCAACTGGGATATCGTTGGCAACAACACCCCGATCTTCTTTATCCGTGACGGCTACAAGTTCCCCGACTTCATCCGCACGCAAAAGCGTCACCCGAAGACGAACCTGCGTTCGCCCGAAGCGATGTTCGACTTCTGGGCAGGCCACCCGGAATCGGTACACCAGGTCACGATCCTGATGTCCGACCGCGGTATCCCGGTCAACCCGATGCACATGCACGGCTACGGTAGCCACACGTTCAGCATGTGGAATGCCGATGGCGTTCGTCACTGGGTGAAATTCCACTGGCGCTGCCAGCAGGACGTCAAGAACTACACCAACGCGCAGGCACAGAAGCTGATCGGTGAAACCCGTGAAAGCTATCAGGAAGACCTGTACAATGCCGTGGACGAAGGCCGTTTCCCGAAATGGAAACTGTGCATTCAGGCAATGCCGGAAGAAGACGCCCTGACGGTTCCCTACAACCCGTTCGACCTGACCAAAGTCTGGCCACACGCCGATTACCCGCTGATCGAAGTGGGTGAGATGGAGCTGAACCGGAACCCCGAGAACTATTTTGTCTTCGTGGAAAACGCGGCTTACAGCCCGTCGAACGTCGTACCGGGTATCGGCTTCTCGCCGGACAAGATGCTGCAGGCACGGATCTTCTCCTATGCCGATGCACACCGTTACCGTCTGGGCACGCACTACGAAGCGCTCCCTGCGAACGCGCCCAAGAATGCGCCGGTAAACCACTACCACAAAGACGGCCCGATGCGTTTCTTCACGAACGATTTCGGGAACCCGGACGCATATTACGAACCGAACCAGTACAACGGCCCCGTTGCCGACGAGACGGTGCAAGAGCCGCCGATGAAAATCTCGGGCGATGCGACGCGCTACGTACAGGAAGATGCGGATGCGGATTACGTTCAACCGCGCGCCCTGTTCAACCTGCTGCCGCAGGATGAAAAGCAGCGTCTGTTCGCGAACTTTGCCGCGGCGATGGGCCCATGCTCGGAATCCGTGACCGAGCGCTGGCTGGCCGTTCTGAAGCGCGTACATCCCGACTATGAAGCGGGTGTTCGTAACGCGCTGAAGGTTGACAGCGATGTGAACGCCATTCCGGTTACGGATGAAACCAAGGTCGAAGCCGACCAGTAAGACAGCAAAAAAAGGGGGGCGGAATAACCGCCCCCCTTTCCCTTATCCGATCATCGGGCCGCGCCCGTGATGTTCGGCATAGTGCCTGCGCAGCCGCTCCAGCCCGATCCGCAGCACCACCTTTCCCGATCGTGCAGCCCAGCCCATGCGGCGCTCGCACACCTCCAGTCCCTCCAGATAGCAGCAGACCCGAAGCACCACGTCCCCCAGGCCGGGGCCAAGGTCACGCAAGGCGGTTACAACCCTGTCACGCGCCGCCGCGGGGCCTCGATCCGTACCGCCGAAGGGTGTGCTACGAACCCCGCCATCCAGAAACCGCTCCCAGTTCTGCGTCATTCCGGGCACCATCTGGGCTAGCTCGAAATCCTCGCGCAGGCGTTCGGCCGCGATCACCAGCTCCGGGGGGAGAAACGGCTTGCCATCCTTGTCCCGACGCCGCCCCATCGCCGCTACAGGCGTTTCAACCGTGCCGTATCGCGGGGTCCGATCCGCAGCGGTGGCACCTGCCCAACCGAATCCGGCAGCCGCCTCTGCCATACCTCCGGACTGGCGGATATAGGCACGGCCGGCAGCCGTGATGACATAGGTGCTGATACGGCCAGCCGTGCGGCAGCTGATCCATTCCCGCAGCGCGAATGCTTCGGCAATCACACCATCCACCACCGCAAGCCGCGCCGTCTCTCCTGCGGCCAATTCGCGCAATACCACTGCTTTTTCCATGGCAGGTGCATAGGCCAGCACGGTGTTGGGTTCAGCCATCCGCCGCAGGATACGCTGCGCCTCCATTTCCACCTTCGGATCAGGGGCGATAGTCGTGGAAATGCTGGTCATCACATCATCTTTCGTGGAAAGCGCCGCTTCAAGGCGCGTCAGGGCAGCATTGATCAGGGGATCATCGCGACGGTTTTCGTATCGGCGGACCTGCCGCATTACCGTGGAAGGGTGCACACCTTCCCGCCGCGCCAATGCGCGCAACGACAGGCCTGCATCGACATGATCAAGATACAGCCGCAACCCATCGGGCAAGGTCCGGGGGAACACTGGAATACATCCCATGATCGACAATCCTTTGCCGCACATGGCGGACACCTTTATGACACATTTGTAATCACGCAGGTATGGTTACTTGTTTGTTAAAATTTCGACATTTCGTAAAATTTGCCTAGATTTTATTAATTATGGCCCTAAGGAGCGTTCGGCGGGACGCAGATGTGCGCAACAGCCCCAGTGGATGTGCAAGATGCAATTGCCACATTGGAGACACAATTATGACTGATTTCCGCGCCGCCCTTGCCGAACTCCGGCGCCCCCGCCTGCTAATCCGTACCGCGCGGCTCGGGATCAACGACTATCGGCGCGAACGGGATCTTCGTCGGTTGACCGACACGCCCAATCCCGAATCGGCCCTGCCCCGGCTGCTGGCACAAGAAGAAAATCTGGAGCAGACGCGGTTGGCCGGTGACGCAAGCTATTCCGTAACCCGCCATATCGAGGTGCTAATTGCGCTGATGGCCGAAGTCCGCCTGCTGCCACGGCTTGTTCTTGTCACGTAGCCCCTTGCGCAAAAGGGGGATTGTGCATAATGGGCGGACATGACCCAGCATGACCGCCTACTCATCATCGACTTCGGTTCGCAGGTAACGCAATTGATCGCGCGTCGCCTGCGGGAATTGAACGTCTATTGCGAAATCCACCCGTTCCAGAAGGTAACGGATGCATTTTTGGCGGAATATGCGCCAAAGGCAGTCATTCTATCCGGCGGACCGGCTTCGGTTTTTGCCGAAGGTGCGCCGATGCCGCCGCAAGGCGTGTTCGATCTGGGCGTTCCGGTGCTTGGCATCTGCTATGGCCAACAGGTGATGATGCATTGCCTGGGCGGCAAGGTGGAACGCGGGCACAACACCGCCGAATTCGGTCGGGCCTTCGTCACCCCGTCCGAGCAGCGGATCGAACTGCTCGAGGGCTGGTTCACGGCTGCCGACGGGCGCGAACAGGTGTGGATGAGCCACGGGGACCACGTTTCGGCGATTGCTCCCGGGTTTGCGGTCTACGGAACCTCGCCGAATGCGCCATTCGCGATCACGGCCGATCTGGAACGCAAATTTTTTGCCGTGCAGTTCCACCCCGAGGTGCACCACACCCCGCGTGGCGCGAAACTGTACGAGAATTTCGTCCGCCTGGCCGGATTCACCGGCGACTGGACGATGGAAGCCTATCGCGATGAGGCTATCCGCAAGATCCGCGAACAGGTAGGGGACCAGAAGGTCATCTGCGGCCTGTCCGGCGGGGTAGATTCTTCTGTCGCGGCCGTGCTGATCCATGAGGCGATCGGTGACCAGCTGACCTGCGTGTTCGTGGACCACGGTCTGCTGCGTCAGGGTGAGGCTGAACAGGTTGTGACCATGTTCCGCGATCATTACCACATGCCCCTGATCCACGCGGATGAGGCCGAACTGTTCCTTGGTGCACTTGACGGCGTTTCCGATCCGGAAACCAAGCGCAAGATCATCGGCAAACTTTTCATCGACGTGTTCCAGAAGCACGCGGCAGAAGTGGGCGGCGCGACCTTCCTTGCGCAGGGCACCCTTTATCCCGACGTGATCGAATCCGTCTCGTTCAGCGGCGGCCCTTCGGTCACCATCAAATCGCACCACAATGTCGGCGGCTTGCCCGAGAAAATGGGTCTGAAGCTGGTCGAACCGCTTCGTGAACTGTTCAAGGACGAGGTTCGCGCCCTTGGCCGCGAGCTGGGCCTTCCCGAAAGCTTCATCGGGCGGCACCCCTTCCCCGGTCCGGGGCTGGCCATCCGCTGCCCGGGCGAAATCACCCGTGAAAAGCTGGAAATCCTGCGCAAAGCCGATGCGGTCTATATCGACCAGATCCGCCGCCATGGTCTTTATGATGAAATCTGGCAGGCGTTTGTCGCGATCCTTCCCGTGCGGACTGTCGGGGTGATGGGTGACGGGCGGACATATGATTTCGCATGTGCCCTGCGGGCTGTAACCTCGGTTGATGGGATGACTGCGGATTATTATCCCTTCTCGCATGATTTCCTGGGTGAAACGGCAACACGCATCATCAATGAGGTGCAGGGGATCAACCGCGTTACCTATGACATCACGTCGAAACCGCCCGGCACGATCGAGTGGGAATAGAACGGCAGGCCTCGGCCTGCCCATGATGCAAGAAAGCGGAACGGGGTATGCGATGATCGCATACCCCGTTTTTCCATTTGGCCCAACCGACAAGACGGATGTTTTCCCCCTGCCATTCCTGCGCTACACAAAGGGGCAACAGCGCCAGCCGGAGGTCCCATGACAGCAGATTTTGCATCCATCCATCGCCATGGTTTTGTGCGTGTGGCTACCTGCACCCCTGCGGTCCGTCCTGCCGACGTCACTTTCAACCGCGATGCGGTGCTGGAGCAGATGGAAAAGGCGGACGCCGCGCGTGTCGATCTTCTGATTTGCCCCGAACTTTGCATTTCTGCCTATGCGATCGATGACCTCTTGCTTCAATCCGCCCTGCTGGATGCGGTGGAGGATGCGCTGGCGGATCTGGCGAAGGCCACGGTCGGGCTCAGCCCCGTGGTGCTAGTCGGCGCACCGCTGCGGCGGGATGGGAGGCTCTATAATTGCGCGGTGGTTCTGTCCAAGGGCATGGTTCTGGGTGTCGTTCCCAAGTCATATCTGCCGAACTACCGTGAATATTACGAGAAGCGCTGGTTCGCCTCTGGCCGGAATAGTACCGGTGAAATCACGATTGCAGGCGACGCGGTACCATTCGGGGCCGACCTCATATTCGAAGCCGAAGATTTGCCGGGGTTTTTGCTCCATGCCGAAATCTGCGAGGATTTCTGGGCCCCCACGCCGCCCTCCACAGCGGCAGCGTTGGCGGGGGCGGTCATTCTTGCCAATCTTTCGGCCTCTAATATCGTGATCGGCAAATCGGATGATCGCCACGTCCTCTGTCGCGCACAATCCATGCGCGCCGTTGCCGCTTATGCCTATTCTGCGGCGGGGTCCGGCGAAAGCACCACCGATCTTGCATGGGATGGTCAGGGGGCCATCTATGAACTGGGCGATCTGCTGGCCGAATCCAAACGCTTTGCCATGGAGCCTGACCTGTGCATTGCCGATGTGGATACGGGTCGCATCCTCTCCGAACGGATGCGTACCGGTACATTCAATGATGCGGGCCAGCCCAATTTCCGCCGGATAAGGTTCCGCCACAGCCCTGACAGCAACGATATCGGTTTCCATCGCAAGCTGCGCCGTTTTCCCTACATCCCCGACCGCGCCGAAAACATCGATCAGGATTGCTACGAGGCGTTCAATATCCAGATCGACGGCCTGCGGCGACGGTTCGAGGCAACGGGTGGCGGCCGTATGGTTATCGGCATCTCGGGGGGGCTGGATTCCACTCATGCCCTGATTGTTGCAGCCAAGGTTTGCGACCGGCTGGGCCTGCCCCGCTCTACCATTCTGGGCTATACGATGCCCGGCTTCGCCACGGGTGAAGAGACGAAGGGGAATGCGTGGGCGCTGATGCGGGCCTTGGGCATCGAGGCAGCAGAGATCGATATCCGGCCAGCGGCCACACAGATGCTGGCGGACATGGGCCACCCATTTGCCGATGGCAAACCGCAATACGACATCACGTTTGAAAATGTGCAGGCTGGTCTGCGGACGGATTACCTGTTCCGTCTGGCCAATCATCACCGCGGTTTCGTCGTTGGAACAGGGGATCTTTCCGAACTGGCGCTCGGGTGGTGCACCTATGGCGTGGGCGACCAGATGAGCCATTATGGCGTTAACTCCGGTGTCCCGAAAACGCTCATCCAATATCTCATCCGGTGGGCAATCTCCTCTAACCAGTTCGATGAGGCCACCGATGCGATCCTGAGCGCGATCTTAGAAACAGAAATTTCGCCCGAACTTGTTCCCGGCGCAGAACTGCAGGGAACCGAAGCTACCATTGGCCCGTACGAATTACACGATTTCTTCCTGTTCCACATTTTGCGCTACGGGTTTTCCCCGTCCAAAGTGGCGTTTCTGGCACAGCGCGCGTGGGGCGATATCGAAAAAGGCAATTGGCCCGCGGAGTTCCCGCAGGCCAAGAAGAATGAGTATGATCTTGCCACGATCAAGAAATGGCTTCGGGGGTTCGTCAATCGGTTCTTTGCCACCAGCCAATTCAAACGCTCTGCCATGCCAAACGGTCCGAAGGTGTCGGCCGGCGGTTCATTGAGCCCGCGCGGAGATTGGCGGGCACCGTCCGATTCCGTAGCGACCGTCTGGCTGAACGATCTGGAAAACGTTCCGGATTAAAAGATCAGTTTCAGAAGCAGGATCACTACGACCAGACCGATCAGAAAGATAACGCCTACAGTGCCGCCGATGAACTTGAGCATGATATTCTCCTTTCCATCATAACGCGCCGGTGATGAACCCGTTCCCCAATTAAAAAACGCCCCGCAGTGCGGGGCGTTTTCCTATTCGATCATCGGCAGCAGTTCTGAGATTGACTGCTTGGCATCACCATAGAACATCCGCGTATTTTCCTTGAAGAAAAGCGGGTTCTCAATCCCCGAATATCCAGTCCCTTGCCCGCGCTTGGACACGAAAACCTGCTTCGCCTCCCATACGCGCAGAACCGGCATTCCGGCGATGGGGCTGTTCGGATCTTCCTGCGCTGCGGGATTTACAATGTCGTTGGAGCCGATAACGATGACCACATCGGTGCTGGCGAAATCATCATTGATCTCGTCCATTTCCAGCACGATGTCATAAGGCACCTTCGCCTCGGCCAGCAGCACGTTCATATGCCCCGGCAGGCGGCCGGCAACGGGATGGATCCCGAAGCGGACAGTCTTGCCCTTTGCCCGAAGCTTCCGCGTCAGTTCGCTGACGGATTGCTGGGCCTGTGCCACCGCCATGCCATAGCCGGGCACGATGATGATGCTGTCGGCATCATTCAGGGCATTCGCGACCCCGGTGGAATCGATGGCAACCTGCTCCCCCTCGATTTCCATCGCGGGTCCGGTCGTACCGCCAAAACCCCCAAGGATCACGCTGACAAAGCTGCGGTTCATTGCCTTGCACATGATATAGGACAGGATCGCCCCCGAGGAACCGACCAGCGCCCCCGTCACGATCAGCAGATCATTCGACAGCGAGAAACCGATCGCAGATGCCGCCCAGCCCGAATAGCTGTTCAGCATGGAAACGACGACAGGCATATCCGCCCCGCCGATCCCCATGATCAGATGATATCCGATGAACAGCGCGCAAACGGTCATCAGCAGCAGTGCCCATGCGCCCGCCCCGTTCAGATAGGCGATCAGCAACACCAGCGACAGGATTGCGGCACCTGCATTCAGCACATGGCCGCCCGGAAGTTTCTTTGCCTTGCCGTCAATACGGCCCGACAGCTTGGCGAAGGCCACGATGGAGCCGGTAAAGGTTACCGCGCCGACAAATACGCCGACAAATGTCTCGACCTTCAGGATTGCCAGTTCGACCGGGGTCTTGAAGCCGATCAGCGCCTCGAACCCGACCAGATCGAACGGGTCCACCCCTGCCACACGGGTCATGACGATATGCGTGTTGAACCCGATGAAGACCGCCGCCAGACCGACAAAACTGTGCAGTGCAGCCACCAGCTGCGGCATGGCTGTCATCTCGACCGTCCGTGCCAGATACCAGCCGATGGCCGCCCCGATCAGGATCGCCAGAAGGACCAGCGGCATATACCCCATTCCGGGGCCGAACAGCGTGGCCAGAACCGCCAGCGCCATGCCGGCAATTCCGTACCACACCGCCCGCTTTGCGCTTTCCTGCCCCGACAATCCGCCAAGGCACAGGATGAACAGGATGGCCGCCGCGATATAGGCTGCCAAGATCAATGAGATGTCCATTCCCGCCCCCTTACGATTTCTGGAACATGCCAAGCATGCGCCGCGTGACTAGGAAGCCGCCAACAATGTTGATGGATGCGATGAGGATGGCGATGAACGACAGCAGGACCAGCAGGAAGCCGCCCGATCCGATCTGGACCAATGATCCCAGAATGATGATTCCCGATACGGCATTCGTCACGGCCATCAGCGGGGTATGCAGCGAATGGCTGACCCCCCAGATAACCTGGAACCCTATGAAGCAGGCCAGCGCGAATACCACGAAATGCGACATGAAGCTGGGCGGTGCCACGGTGCCGACCAGCAGCAGCACCAGCGTTCCCACGACCAGCAGGCCTACCTGCATCTTGGTCTGTGCCTTGAATGCGGCCACCTCGGCGGCCTTCTTTTCCTCGGCGGTCGGCAACTTGGTCTTTTCCCGCAGTTTCTGTGCCGCGATCGCCTTTACCCTGGGCGGCGGTGGCGGGTAGGTGATTTCCCCCGCATGGGCCACCGTGCTGCCACGGATGACATCGTCTTCCATGTTCTGGTCGATCACACCGTCTTTCTTCGGTGTCAGATCGGTCAGCATATGGCGGATGTTGTTGGAATAGAGTGTCGAGGACTGGGACGCCATGCGGCTTGGGAAATCCGTGTACCCCACAACCGTTACGCCATTTTCCGTCACGATCTTCTCGTCCGGCACCGTCAGATCGCAGTTGCCGCCACGTTCGGCGGCAAGATCCACGATTACCGAGCCGGGCTTCATTGCCGCCACCATCTCTGCCGTCCACAATTTGGGGGCCGGCCGCCCGGGGATCAGGGCCGTGGTGATGACGATGTCGATGTCCGGTGCCAGTTCCTGAAATTTCTTCAGCTGTGCCTCGCGGAACTCGGGCGAGGAAGGGGCCGCGTAGCCCCCTGTCGCCGCGCCATCCTGCGTCGCTTCATCGAAGTCGAGAAAGACGAACTCTGCCCCCATCGATTCAATCTGTTCCGACACCTCGGGCCGAACGTCAAAGGCAAGCGTGATCGCCCCAAGGCTGGTGGATGTACCGATGGCCGCCAGACCCGCCACCCCTGCGCCGATCACCAGCACTTTGGCCGGTGGCACCTTGCCCGCCGCGGTGACCTGACCTGTAAAGAAACGGCCAAAATTGCTGCCGGCTTCGATCACCGCGCGATATCCGGCAATATTGGCCATGGATGATAGCGCATCCATTTTCTGCGCGCGGCTGATACGGGGCACCATATCCATCGCGATGACGGTCGCCCCCTTGGCGCGAACAGCCTCCAGCGCCTCGGCATTCTGGGCGGGCCAGAAGAAGGAAATCAGGGTCTGCCCCTCCCGAAGCAGATCGATTTCCGCGGCCTCGGGCCCACGGACCTTGATGATGATATCGGACGCTGCATAAAGCGCTGCGGCATCGGGCACGACAGTTATGCCGGCCTTGGCATAGGCCTCGTCGGCGAAACCGGCTTCCTCTCCCGCCCCGGCTTCGATCAGGCATTCATGGCCCAGTTTTACGATCTGTGCTGCGCTTTCGGGCGTCATCGCGACGCGCGCCTCACCCGGATATCTTTCTTTCGCTGCTCCAACCTTCAAGCGACGGTCCCCCTTCTCGTCTTGCATTCCCAGTGCTGCGCCAAGGTAAGCACACAGCTTTGTGTTCATGCAAGGCTACGGGGGCAAATCAGGATACTAGTCGCCCATCAGTCGAAGGCGGGTTCCCCAAGGGCCATCGAGAGTTTCGGTACGCCCGTCGGTCCGCAACTCTATTTCCGCCAGGCCCGTCACGGTACGGTCGCGCGGCACACTTCCCCGACTGTTCCAGATATTTGCCGCAAAATGGTGATGGTAATCCCCCCATGCGAAAAAGGACGCACCGGGATAGCGGCTGGTCACATGGGCGCCCAGTTCAGCCATGAATTCTTCGGCCGGCTGCAACGCGCCGACCTGCAGATGCAGATGGCCGATGATCGTGCCGACAGGGGCATCCGTCCAGCGTTCGCGGGCCGCACGGGCCAGATCCTCCAGATCCAGACCATAGCTGCCCATGCGGACCAGGCCGTTTTTCCAGACCCAGTCCGCCCGGGGCCGATCGGCATAAACCTCGATACCGTTTCCTTCCGGATCGCGCAGATAGATCGATTCCGATACATCATGATCGCAAGAGGCGACAAGCTGCAGGCGCCTCCGCGTGGCCTCGAGCAACCATCCAGCCAGATCCGCACGGGAGGGAAGAAGGAATGCCAGATGGAACAGCCCCGTTTCGGTCTGGGCCGGGCGGCGCGCCAAGGGATCGGCCCGCAGCCTCAGCAGCGGATCTTCGGCAACACCCAGCACGGTTTCCGCCCTGTCCTGCCGCAATACCACCAGCCCCATCGCACCCACATAGAAGGCCGTCATCATGGGCAGATTGTTCACGGTCAGCGTCACGAGGCCGATACGGCGTTCAGGGGGCATCACGGAATCCTGCATCTGTCATGAACGGGCGCACAATATGAAAAGACCGCCCCAAAGGAGCGGCCTTTGTCGTGTCAAAGAAAGGTGGCTTAGCCGACCAGTTCAAGACCCGAGAAGAAGAACGAGATTTCTTCTTTTGCAGTTTCCGGAGCATCCGACCCGTGAACCGAGTTTTCGCCGACGGACAGGGCGAAATCCTTGCGGATAGTGCCGGCATCGGCGTTTGCCGGGTTGGTTGCGCCCATGACTTCGCGGTTCTTCGCAATCGCGCCTTCACCTTCCAGAACCTGCACGACAACAGGCTCCGACGCCATGAATTCTACCAGTTCGCCATAGAACGGACGGTCCTTGTGAACTTCGTAGAATTTACCGGCTTGTGCGGTCGACAGGTGAAGACGCTTCTGGGCGACGATACGCAGACCTGCTTCTTCGAACTTGGCGTTAATCTTGCCGGTCAGGTTGCGGCGGGTTGCGTCGGGTTTGATGATCGACAGGGTGCGTTCGATGGCCATGGGAGACTCTCTTCATAAGCTGGTCGGGCGCATTGCCCGAAGGTTTCGGGCGTTGTGCTAACACGGTCCGCGACGGTTGGGAAGCGGGGGCGAAAGCCGGACAGGATTAACCGCATGGCAGGCGAAGGGGGGGCACATCAATGGCCGTGTGCATCGCCGCACAGGGAACATCCATTGGCCTGCCCCGACCAGTCTATCTCTACGGTGGAATGGGCAATGCCAAAGCCATGGGCCAGCCGGTGCTTTATCCGCCCCACGGTTGCACCCGGATCGGCCCCCGCCTGCAATGACAGATGCAGCGTGGCGCTATTCTGCCCCGAGGTGATTGCCCAGATATGCAGATGGCGGATATTGGCCACCCCTTCCTCGTCCATCAGGCAATTTCGGGCCTGATCCGGGTCGATTCCCTCTGGCACCCCCTCCATCAGAATATTCATGGAGCTTTGCAGAAGGCCCCAGGCGCTGCGCAGAATCATCGCGGCCAGCAATACCGAAAGGATCGGGTCCGCAGCCAGCCAGCCCGTTGCCCAGATGATCGCGGCCGCCAATAGCGCTGCGACAGACCCCAGAAAATCGCTTGCGACATGCAGCATCGCCCCGCGGATATTCACATGGCCGGTATCCCCCCGGTGCAGCAGCCAGAACACGAACGCAT
Source organism: Falsirhodobacter sp. alg1 (assembly GCF_000739715.2). Taxonomy (GTDB): domain Bacteria; phylum Pseudomonadota; class Alphaproteobacteria; order Rhodobacterales; family Rhodobacteraceae; genus Falsirhodobacter. Next base: position 361,539 of record NZ_BBJC02000002.1, read on the forward strand.
TCACCAACAGGCCCAGAAACGCCACCGTCGCCATTGATCCCGCATAGACGGGCGCCGGATCGATCAAGCGCATCACCGCTTCATACGCGATCCAGATGACCAGCAGAAACAGAACGACCGCATTGACGAACCCGGCCAGCACCTCGAACCGCCGGTTTCCGAAGCTGCGGTGCTGCGAAGCCGCACGTCGCCCGAAGCGGAAGCCCGCCCATGCCAGCATCAGCGCCAACGCATCGGTCAGCATATGCCCCGCATCCGCCACCAGCGCGAGAGATCCGGACAAAAGCCCCCCAACCAGTTCCACCAGCATGAATCCTGCGGTGACCAGCGCGGCCGTCAGAACAACGCGTTCGTTCGCATGGCCCACCTCGGGCGCGTGGGCATGATTATGGGTATGATCGTGGTCATGGTCGTGCGGCATGGATCCCTCCGTATGCCTGATTACATATGAGCCGGACGGCCGGAGTTAAGCGCAAACCTGCATCCGGCTCATGTTTTTCATGAGCAGCATCCATTTCCCCTTTTGATCGGGGTGGCCTATAACGGCGCTTCGTCTCAGGAGATGCCGATGCCCAGCCCGATCCGTTCCGAAGTTTTTGCCCGTTTGGAAGCCGCCGCCCGCGAGCGTATCCTGATCCTTGACGGGGCTATGGGCACGCAGATCCAGGATCTGGGTTTCGGAGAAGAACATTTCACCGGCCATGGCGGCTGCGGTTGCCATCACCATTCCGAACATCCCCAGCAGGGCAACAACGATCTGCTGATCCTGACCCAGCCCGAGGCGATTGAGGAAATCCACTATCGCTATGCGAAGGCCGGCGCAGATATCGTTGAAACAAATACGTTTTCTTCCACCACCATCGCGCAGGCCGACTATGGCATGGAAGCGGCTGTTCATGATCTGAACGTAGAGGGTGCGCGGATCGTGCGCCGCGCTCTGGATCGCGCCACCGCCGAAGACGGACGGCCGCGGTTCGTGGCAGGCGCACTTGGACCGACCAACCGGACCGCCTCCATAAGCCCTGATGTGAACAACCCCGGTTACCGCGCTGTTTCCTTTGATGATTTGCGGATCGCCTATGCCCAGCAGATCCATGGTTTGATGGAGGGTGGCGCCGACATCATCCTGATCGAGACGATCTTTGACACGCTGAACGCCAAGGCCGCTATTTTCGCCTGCGAAGAGGTGTTTATCGAACGGAATCTGCGCCTTCCGGTCATGATTTCGGGTACGATCACAGATCTGTCGGGCCGGACACTTTCGGGCCAGACGCCGACTGCGTTCTGGAACTCGGTCCGCCACGCAAATCCGTTCACCATCGGGCTGAACTGTGCGCTAGGCGCTGCGGCAATGCGCGAGCATCTGGCCGAAATTTCGGGCGTGGCGGATACGTTCACCTGTGCCTATCCGAACGCTGGCCTGCCCAATGAAATGGGCCAGTACGACGAATCGCCGGAATCGATGGCCGCACAAATCGAAGATTTTGCCCGTGACGGACTGCTGAACGTCGTTGGCGGCTGCTGTGGCTCTACCCCGGATCATATTCGTGCCATTGCCGAGGTCGTGGCGAAATACCCCCCGCGCGCCATTCCGGAACTGGAACCGCTGATGCGCCTGTCGGGGCTGGAACCGTTCGCGCTGACCAAAGACATTCCCTTCGTCAACGTCGGAGAGAGAACGAACGTCACCGGTTCTGCCCGTTTCCGCAAGCTGATCACCAACGGGGATTATGCAACCGCGCTGGAAGTGGCGCGGGATCAGGTGGAGAATGGCGCCCAGATCATCGACATCAACATGGACGAAGGCCTGATTGATTCCAAACAGGCCATGATCGAATACCTGAACCTGATTGCCGCCGAGCCGGACATCGCCCGCGTTCCCGTCATGATCGACAGCTCGAAGTGGGAGGTGATCGAGGCCGGTCTGAAGTGTGTCCAGGGTAAACCGATCGTCAACTCTATCAGCATGAAAGAGGGGGAAGAGCAGTTCCTGCATCAGGCTCGCCTGTGCCGCGCCTATGGTGCTGCTGTCGTGGTGATGGCGTTCGACGAAGTGGGTCAGGCCGATACCGAAGACCGCAAGGTGGAGATCTGCACCCGCGCCTACAAACTGCTGACCGAGGAAGTCGGCTTTCCGCCCGAAGACATCATTTTCGACCCCAACGTCTTCGCCGTGGCGACCGGCATCGAAGAGCATGACAATTACGGCGTGGATTTCATCAATGCCACGCGGCGGATCATCGAAACCCTGCCCCATGTGCATGTTTCGGGCGGTGTTTCGAACCTGTCGTTCTCTTTCCGCGGGAACGAGCCCGTGCGCGAGGCGATGCATGCGGTCTTCCTGTATCATGCGATTCAGGTCGGCATGGACATGGGCATCGTGAATGCCGGGCAGCTGGCGGTATATTCGGAAATCGACGCGGATCTTCGCGAAGCCTGTGAGGATGTGGTCCAGAACCGCCGCACGGATTCGACGGAACGGATGCTGGAGATTGCCGAACGCTATCGCGGGACCGGGGCCAAGGAGGCCAAGGAGCGGGATCTGCGCTGGCGTGAATGGCCCGTCGAAAAGCGGCTGGAGCATGCGCTGGTCAACGGCATTACCGAATTCATCGATGCCGATACCGAAGAAGCGCGGCAGTCCGCAGCCCGCCCGCTGCATGTGATCGAAGGGCCGTTGATGGCCGGCATGAACGTGGTGGGCGATCTGTTCGGATCGGGCAAGATGTTCCTGCCGCAGGTGGTCAAATCCGCGCGGGTGATGAAACAGGCCGTGGCGGTTCTGCTTCCCTACATGGAAGAGGAAAAGCGCCTCAATGGCGGAGAGGGTCGCCAATCCGCGGGCAAGATCCTGATGGCAACGGTGAAGGGCGATGTGCATGACATCGGCAAGAACATCGTTGGCGTCGTTCTGGCCTGCAACAATTACGAGATCGTCGATCTGGGCGTGATGGTTCCGGCCACCAAGATTCTGGAAACGGCCAAGGCCGAGGGATGCGATATCATCGGGCTGTCGGGCCTTATCACCCCCTCGCTGGACGAAATGGTGCATGTTGCCAATGAAATGGAGCGGGCCGGCTTCGACATTCCCCTGCTGATCGGCGGTGCGACCACCAGCCGCGTGCATACGGCCGTAAAGATCCATCCCCGCTATGAACGCGGTCAGGCGATCTATGTCACCGACGCCAGCCGCGCGGTGGGCGTGGTGGGGGCACTTCTGTCCGAATCGCAAAAACCGGAATACATCGCCGCGATCCGTGAGGAATATGCAAAGGTTGCCGAAAACCATGCGCGGGCGGAACGCGAGAAGAAACGTCTGCCCCTTTCATCGGCCCGTGCAAACGCGTTGAAGGTGGACTGGACGGGGTACGAGGTTGCGAAGCCCTCGTTTCTTGGCCTGCGCCATTGGGAAGACTGGGATCTGGCAGAGCTTGCCCGCTATATCGACTGGACCCCGTTCTTCCAGACATGGGAGTTGAAAGGCGTCTATCCGAAAATTCTGGATGACCCGAAACAGGGTGAGGCTGCGCGCGCGCTGTTTGCCGATGCCAAGGCCATGCTGGACCGTATCATTGCCGAAAAATGGTTCCGCCCTGCCGCTGTGGTCGGCTTCTGGCCCGCGAACGCTGTGGGCGATGACATCCGCCTGTGGAAGGACGATACCCGCCAAGAGGAACTGGACACCCTGCACACCCTGCGTCAGCAGGTTTCAAAGCGTGACGGACGGCCCAATGTGGCCATGTCCGACTTTGTAGCCCCCGAGGGCGTGGTGGATTACGTGGGCGGCTTCGTCGTCACCTCTGGCGCCGAAGAGGTCGCGATTGCCAAGAACTACGAGGATGCGGGCGACGATTATTCCGCGATTCTGGTGAAGGCGCTGGCCGACCGCTTTGCCGAGGCCTTTGCCGAGCGGATGCATGAATATGTCCGCAAGGAACTGTGGGGATATGCCCCGGACGAAACCTATGAACCGCATGAATTGATCGGAGAGCCCTATCGCGGGCTGCGGCCTGCCCCGGGCTATCCGGCGCAGCCCGACCATACGGAAAAGACAACGCTGTTCCGCCTGCTGGAGGCCGAAGCCCGTACGGGCGTGCATCTGACCGAGTCGCTTGCGATGTGGCCCGGATCGTCCGTTTCGGGAATATATCTCGGTTCCCCGGACAGCTATTACTTCGGTGTGGCAAAAGTGGAACGGGACCAGGTCGAGGATTACGCCGCGCGCAAAAAAATGAGCGTGGAAGAAACCGAACGCTGGCTGGCGCCAATTCTCAATTATATTCCGGCACCTGTCAGCGAACCTGCAGAATAACCCTGAGCTTATCCACAGAAGCGCCCCCCGGAAATATCCCCCGGCCCCTCGGAAGTTTTTCCGGGGGGCTTTACAAGCGGCCCGATCTCCCGAAAAACACGGCCTTGCCTGGGCACTAGATGGTTGATCTCTGCAAAACACAGCGCTACATATAGAGGCGAAGCAGCCATACATACGCTACTTGTGGGGTTGACGCCGGAAAACTGCCGAAAAACAACGGCCAAGACCCTCCTGAACCGACTGCTGTTTGCCATAAGGCAGATGTGGGGGTTTCCGGGGTGAAAATGACAACGGGCCTTGCCCGGTGACCGGTCAGATATGGCCGATGCCGGAGGGGTTCAGACGAATTGGGATAAACGCGATGACCGTGACCGTATACAGCAAACCCGCCTGCGTGCAGTGCACAGCAACCTACCGTGCGCTGGACAGCAAGGGCATTTCCTACAGCGTCATTGATCTGTCCGAAGATGCGGATGCGCTGGCCCGCGTGACCGAGCTTGGTTATCGTCAGGTGCCTGTCGTCGTGGCCGGATCCGACCATTGGGCGGGCTTTCGCCCTGACAAGATCGGCGCTCTGGCGTGACGCATGTCAGGGCTGATATACTTTAGCTCTGCCACCAATAATACGCAGCGATTTGTGGAACGGCTAGGTTTGCCAGCCACACGGATCGTAAAGAACACGGTCGCGACGGTCCCTTATGTGCTGATCGTGCCCAGTTATTCCGATGGTGAAGGGCGCGGCGCAGTTGCCAAGCCTGTGATCCATTTCCTGAACGACCCGTCTAATCGGGCCCTGATCCGTGGCGTCATAGGCACGGGTAACCTCAATTTCGGAATATATTTCGCCCAAGCAGGCAAGATCATTGCCGCAAAATGTCAGGTCCCGTTGCTCTACAAGTTCGAGCTTTCGGGGACCGATGTTGACGTGGCCCGTGTGCGACAAGGATTGGATAAGTTTTGGACACAGCAACGCTCGATCGCCCCGTAGAACAGCCGTCGCTCGACTATCATGCGTTGAACGCGATGCTGAACCTCTATGATGCTGAGGGAAACATCCGTTTTGACGCAGACCGCAAGGCTGCCAAGGAATACTTCCTTCAGCACGTGAACCAGAACACAGTGTTCTTCCATTCGCTGGAGGAGAAGCTGGGGTATCTGGTCCGCGAGGGCTATTACGAGATCGAGGTGCTGGACCAGTATTCCCGCCCTTTCATTCGCGGTATCTGGGATGCGGCCTATGCCCACAAGTTCCGTTTTCCGACGTTCCTGGGCGCGTTCAAATACTACACCAGCTACACACTGAAGACGAAGGACGGCAAACGCTATCTGGAGCGTTATGAGGACCGCGTCTGCATGCTGGCCCTGACGCTGGCCAATGGTGACGAAGATCTGGCCATGCGGATGATGCATGAGGTCATGGATGGCCGCTTCCAGCCCGCTACCCCCACCTTCCTGAACGCGGGCAAGAAACAGCGCGGAGAATTGATCTCCTGCTTCCTGCTGCGGCTGGAAGACAACATGGAATCCATCGGCCGGTCGATCAACTCGGCGCTGCAACTGTCCAAGCGTGGCGGTGGCGTTGCCCTGATGCTGACCAACCTGCGCGAGGCCGGTGCGCCGATCAAGGGGATCGAGAACCAGTCCTCGGGCGTGATTCCGGTGATGAAACTCCTGGAAGACAGCTTCAGCTATGCCAACCAGCTGGGGGCGCGTCAGGGCGCCGGCGCGGTCTATCTGAACTGCCACCACCCCGACATCCTGAAATTCCTTGATACCAAGCGCGAGAATGCGGACGAGAAGATCCGCATCAAGACCCTGTCCCTGGGTGTGGTGATTCCGGACATCACCTTTGAGCTGGCGAAAAAGAACGAGGATATGTACCTCTTCTCGCCGCATGACATCCAGAAGGTCTATGGCGTTCCCTTCTCCGAAATCTCGGTCACCGAGAAGTACCGCGAGATGGTGGACAACCCGCGCATCAAGAAAAAGAAGATCAAGGCACGCGACTTTTTCCAGATCATTGCCGAGATCCAGTTCGAGAGCGGCTATCCCTATATCATGTACGAGGATACCGTGAACCGCGCCAACCCGGTTGCGGGCCGGATCACAATGTCGAACCTCTGCTCCGAGATCCTGCAGGTGAATGAGGCATCGGAATTCAACGATGACCTGTCCTACAAACATCTGGGCACGGATATTTCGTGCAATCTCGGTTCGCTGAACATTGCCAAGACGATGGATGGCCCGGATCTGGGCGCCACGGTTGAAATTGCCGTGCGTGCGCTGACGGCCGTTTCCGTCATGTCGGCAATCAACTCGGTGCCTTCGATCCGCCGCGGGAATGACGAATCCCATGCCATCGGTCTGGGTCAGATGAACCTGCACGGGTTCCTGGCGCGGGAGCGTATCCAATACGGCAGCCCCGAAGGCATCGATTTCACGCGCGTCTATTTTGCGGCAATCGCCTATCACGCGATCCGCGCCTCCAACATGCTGGCGGTTGAACGCAACGAGAGCTTCAAGGGCTTCGAGAACTCCAAATACGCGAGTGGTGAGTTCTTTGACAAATATACCGAACAGGACTGGCTGCCTGAGACCGACGGCGTAACCGCATTGTTCGAAAAATTTGGTATCGATCTGCCAACCCGTGAGGATTGGGCAGAATTGAAGACCAAGGTCATGGCAACCGGTTTGTACAACCGGAACCTGCAGGCCGTACCGCCGACCGGATCGATCAGCTACATCAACAACTCGACATCCTCGATCCACCCGATCGTATCAAAGATCGAGATCCGCAAGGAAGGCAAGATCGGCCGCGTCTATTATCCCGCGCCGTTCATGTCGAACGATAATCTTGAATACTATCAGGATGCCTATGAAATCGGGCCGGACAAGATCATCGATACCTATGCGGCCGCGACCGAGCATGTGGATCAGGGCCTGTCGCTGACGCTGTTCTTCAAGGATACGGCAACGACACGCGACATCAACCGTGCCCAGATCTACGCGTGGAAAAAGGGCATCAAGACGATTTATTACATCCGTCTGCGCCAATTGGCGCTGGAAGGAACCGAGGTTCAGGGCTGCGTAAGCTGCTCTTTGTAATTAAAAATCATCTTTATCAATACATCTGGCAACATAACGTTGCCAGATATCTAATGCGATCAAGTCATTGAAATGACTATGATTTATCCGATTGAAACATTGATATTATTGCTTGCTGAAGTATATAATTTCGCGATAAACGCGGTTAAACTTATGTAAGCGAGATCACGATGAACGTTCAAGCAACCGTCCGCCGTCCGGTCACACGCGCCATCAACTGGAACCGGATTCAGGATGAAACCGATCTGACGGTCTGGAACCGTTTGACGTCAAATTTCTGGCTGCCGGAAAAAGTGCCGTTGTCGAACGATATTCCCAGCTGGCAGACGCTGACGGCGCATGAACGGCAGCTGACGATCCGCGTGTTCACCGGGCTGACCATGCTGGACACGGTTCAGGCCTCGGTTGGGGCTGTGGCGATGATGCCCGATGTCCAGAGCCAGCATGAAGAAGCGGTTCTGACGAACATCGCCTTCATGGAATCGGTTCATGCGCGCAGCTATTCCTCCATCTTTTCCACGCTGTGCAGCACGCAGGAAATCGACGAGGCCTTTCGCTGGTCCGAAGAGAACGTGCACCTGCAGAAAAAGGCCAATCTGATCCTGAACGAATATCAGGCCAATGACCCGCTGCGCCGGAAGGTGGCAAGCGTATTCCTTGAGTCCTTCATGTTCTATTCGGGCTTCTATTTGCCGATGCACTGGTCCAGCCGCGCCAAGCTGACCAATACGGCAGACCTGATCCGCCTGATCATCCGCGATGAAGCCGTTCATGGGTATTATGTCGGCTACAAGCTGCAACGGGCGCTAGAGAAGGTTTCGGAAACCGAGCGTCAGGCCGTGAAAGATTTTGCCTTCTCGTTGATGTTCGAACTCTATGAAGTGGAAGAAGCCTATACCGAAGAGCTGTATGACGGCGTCGGGCTGACCGAGGATGTGAAGAAGTTTCTTCATTACAATGCCAACAAGGCGCTGATGAATCTGGGGTATGAGCCCTTGTTCCCGGCGACTGCGACCGATGTTAACCCTGCCATTCTGGCCGCACTTTCGCCGAACTCGGACGAGAACCACGACTTCTTTTCCGGATCCGGCTCATCCTATGTCATCGGCAAGGCCGTGGCGACCGAGGATGAAGACTGGGATTTTTGATATGGAAAGGGCCGCATGAAGCGGCCCTTTTTTATTTTGCGACCAGATCCGCAGCACGGGCGTTGCGATCGCCCATCGGCTTCGGTTTACCGGTGGTGCTGTCATGATTGGTCTGCATCTCTGCCTCGGAATTGATCTCGGCACCGACCAACACAATGACTGACGACAGCCAGAGCCACATCAACAGGCCCATCAGGGCGCCGAGTGATCCGTAGGTTTCGTTGAAATTGGCGAAGTTGCCCGCGTAAAGCGAGAACGCCATCGAAAACAGGATCAACGCAATGGATGCAAAAATCGCGCCGGGGCTGATCCAGCGCCAGCGGGCCGCATCGCGGCTGGGGCCGAAACGGTACAGACAGGCCAAGGATACCAACATCACAATGAATATGACGGGCCAGCGGATCAGCAAGGCGGCCACGAAATCATTTCCGGTCCGGATCGAGAGGAATGACAGGACAGCAGGTAGAACGGCAACTGCCCCGATCATGACAAGGATCAGCGCCACCCCGCCGAACATCATGACAAGCGACACAAGATTCAGGAAAATGAAGGAACGTTTTTCCCGTTCGTTATAGGCAACGTTCAACGCCTCGATCATCGCCTTCACGCCACCATTCGCAGACCAGATGGCCACAAGCAGCGAAAAAATGGAGGCAAAGGTCATCGTCGTGGAATTGGTGGATGCAATGCGGACCACCTGGTCATTCACCACGCCAAGCGCATCGGGTGGAAGCATTTCCCCCAGCAGGCTCAGATGCTCGGCAACCGTCTCACGGTTTGCGAACAGGCCATAGATCGACACGAATGCGGTTATGGCCGGCACGAACGCCAGCAGAAGAAAGAATGTCACCCCTGCGGCCACTGCCAGCACCCGATCCTCGAACACCGCCTTGAACGAGCGTTGGAGGATCTGCATCCAGCCGCGACGGGGAATTTGTATGGGCGACTGCGCGTTGCGCCCAACAGGCGGTTGTGTTTCAGGCACCGGATCCTGCGCCAGGTCTCGATCCATTCGTCTCTCCTCGGATTGGGCAGAGGATGCTGCTGTAACTGCGGGACGAAGCAGTGACAGAAGTGCGGTGCCCAACAAAAGGGCCGCCCAAGAACGCAATCCTCTTTTGTACATGCCGCCCCCTATTTCACGATACCATGATCAACACCTTATGCCGCATCCCGTTCCCGCAAAACGAAAAAACCGCACCCCCCGTGGGGGGATGCGGCATTTGAACCACAATGATCGCAGGATCAGTTGTCGTCGTCGTCCTGGGCTGCGCCCATTTCGTCGAACAGTTCGGAGATCTCGAACTCGGCTGCAGCTTCTTCTTCTGCGGCCAGTTCCTGGATCGATTTGCCCGATGCCTGAAGCTCTGCTTCTTCTTTCGAACGTGCAACGTTGATCGTTACTTTGACCGAAACCTCGGGGTGCAGAACGATCGTTACCGGGTGCAGGCCCAGATCCTTGATCGGACGATCAAGAACAACCAGATTGCGATCAACGGTAAAGCCGGCTTCGGTTGCAGCTTCGGCAACGTCACGTGTCGTGACCGAACCGTAAAGTGCGCCCGAATCCGAAGCCGAACGGATCACGATGAACTGCTGTCCATCGAGCTTCTGTCCGACAACTTCCGCTTCTTTGCGGGTTTCGAGGTTTTCGGTTTCCAGCTGTGCCTTGCGTGCTTCGAACGACTTGATGTTCATGTCGTTGGCGCGCAGTGCCTTGCCTTGCGGCAGCAGGAAGTTCCGTGCGTAGCCGTCCTTGACGGATACGACTTCGCCCATTTGGCCCAGTTTGGCCACGCGTTGGAGCAGGATAACTTTCATCGGTCTACCCTCACTTCACTGCGTAGGGCAGCAGCGCCAGAAAGCGTGCGCGCTTGATCGCGATGGCCAGCTTGCGCTGGTTCTTGGCCGAAACGGCCGTGATACGCGACGGAACGATCTTGCCACGCTCGGAGATGTAGCGCTGCAGGGTGCGTGTGTCTTTGTAGTCGATCGCAGGAGCGTTGTCGCCCCCGAACGGATCAACCTTGCGACGACGGAAAAACGGTTTGTTCGCCATGGGTCAGTTCCTTTCAGATCAACGACGGAAGCCGCCGCGGTCACCACCGCGATCGCGGTCGCCCCGGCTCTCACGCTCGTCACGCTTTTGCATCTGGACGGACGGGCCATCCTCGTGGGCATCGACCTTGATGGTCAGAATGCGCATGACATCGTCATGCAAGCGCATCAGGCGCTCCATTTCCTGAACGGCGGCCGACGGCGCGTCCGTTTTCAGGAAGGCATAGTGCCCCTTGCGGTTCTTGTTGATCTTGTAGGCCATCGTCTTGACGCCCCAATACTCGCTCTCGACGACTTTGCCGCCGTTGTCTGCAAGTACCGTGGTGAAATGTTCGACCAGACCTTCGGCCTGCGCGCTGGAAAGATCCTGACGCGAAATAAAGACATGCTCGTAAAGCGGCATGTTCACTCCTGTTCAAGCGCATTTCATAGGACGGGTTTGCGCCTTTCCACGCCCGTCCACGAGAGGCTGCGCCGGTTTCGTGATTGCGGAAAGGATGGGGCCTTATACAGAACATGCCGCGTAACGCAACGGGAAAACCTTGCCCTTCACGGTTCTGGCACGTATGAAAACCGCGTCCAAGGATGCGAAAGGCCTGCCGATGATCCCCCGTTATTCCCGCCCCGACATGGTTGCCATCTGGTCACCCGAGACGAAGTTCCGCATCTGGTACGAGATCGAGGCACATGCCTGCGATGCGCAGGCCGATCTGGGCGTCATCCCGCGCGCCAATGCCGAGGCCGTATGGCGCGCCAAGGATGTGGAGTTCGACGTGGCCCGCATCGACGAGATCGAAGCCGTCACCAAACATGACGTCATCGCCTTTCTGACCCATCTGGCCGAACATGTCGGCTCCGAGGATGCGCGCTTCATCCATCAGGGCATGACCAGTTCCGATGTGCTGGACACGACGCTCAATGTCCAGCTGGTGCGCGCCTCCGATCTTTTGCTGGCCGGCATGGACCGTGTACTTGCGGCGCTGAAGGCCCGCGCGATGGAACACAAGGACACGGTCCGTATCGGCCGCAGCCATGGCATTCACGCCGAGCCTACGACGATGGGCCTGACCTTCGCGCGTTTCTATGCCGAAATGGCACGTGGCAAAAAGCGGCTGGAAGCTGCCCGTGAGGAAATCCGCACCGGCGCCATTTCCGGCGCTGTCGGCACGTTCGCAAATATCGACCCCGCTGTCGAAGAGCATGTCTGCGAGAAGATGGGCCTGTTGCCCGAGACGATCAGCACACAGGTCATTCCACGTGATCGCCATGCAATGTTCTTTGCCACCCTGGGCGTCATCGCCAGCAGCATGGAAAACATCGCCACCGAGGTGCGCCACATGCAGCGGACCGAGGTTCTGGAAGCCGAGGAGTTCTTCTCTCCGGGGCAGAAGGGTTCGTCCGCGATGCCCCACAAACGCAACCCGGTCCTGACCGAGAACCTGACCGGCCTCGCCCGTCTGGTCCGGATGTCGGTGATCCCGGCGCTGGAAAACGTGACCCTGTGGCACGAGCGGGACATCAGCCATTCCTCGGTTGAACGGGCGATTGGCCCCGATACCACCATCACGCTGGATTTCGCCCTGCACCGTCTGGCCGGGATGATCGAGAAACTGGTCATCTACCCCGAGAACATGCTGGCGAACATGAACAAGTTCCGCGGTCTGGTCATGAGCCAGCGCGTGCTATTGGCGTTGACGCAGGCCGGTGTGTCGCGTGAGGACAGCTACCGTCTGGTCCAGCGGAATGCCATGAAGGTTTGGGAAAAGGGTGCGGACTTCAAAACCGAACTGCTGGCCGACGCCGAGGTGACTGCGGCACTCTCCCCTGCCGAGGTCGAGGAGAAATTCGATCTGGGCTATCACACCAAGCATGTGGACACGATTTTCAAACGTGTTTTCGGCTAACCCCGCATTAACCCGCCACTGACATTCTTCCCCTCAACAAAGGGGGTAGAATGTCTCAGGCACTGGCACAGATCCAGCCGGCGCAACGTGTTGTTCGTGTTGCGCCAGCCCCCCTTTCCCGTCCGCAGAAAGCTGCCGTCATCGTGCGGTTGCTGTTGTCTGAGGGAAGCCCGATCCCCATTGATGCCCTGCCCGAGGATATGCAGGCCGATCTGACCGCCGAAATGGGCAGTCTGCGGCTTATCGATCGTAAAACGCTGCAGGCGGTTGTCGCCGAATTCCTGTCGGAACTTGAAAGTGTTGGACTTGCCTTTCCGGGTGGGATGGAAGGCGCACTAAAGGTGATGGACGGACATATATCGGCCGAGGCGGCCAATATCCTGCGCCGCGCGGGGGCCGGACCTGCCGATCCATGGCAACGTCTGGCAGCAGTGAACATCGAAAAACTGGCGCAGGCCCTTCAGGCTGAGGCGGCAGAGGTCGCTGCGGTCGTGATTTCCAAATTGCCGGTATCCCGTTCGGCCGAGGTTCTGGGAAAGATGCCGGGCGAACGGGCACGCCGCATCGCTTTTGCCATGTCACATACGGGGCAGGCTGATCCGGCCATCGTCCGGCGGATCGGGATGACGCTGTCGCATCAACTGGAGGCCGAACCGCCAAAGGCGTTCGACAGCCCGGCAGGCGAACGGGTAGGCGCCATCTTGAACGTATCGGGCAGCCAGATGCGAGATGCGGTACTGGAAGGTCTGGATGCCGAAGATGCCGCCTTTTCCGCCGAGGTGCGAAAGGCAATCTTCACTTTCGCACATATCCCGCACAGGGTGTCGCCTGCCGATGTTCCGAAAATTATACGTATTGTGGAGCCTGCCTCCCTGATAACCGCGCTGTTGTCCGACGGCGATACGGCAGATTTCCTTCTATCGAATCTGTCCCAACGCATGGCCCAGACATTACGGGATGAAATGGCAGAACGCGGCCCCGCAAATGCAAAGGAAACGGATCAGGCACATACCAAGGTCATCGAGGCGATACGGCAACTGGAAGATAGCGGCGAATTAAAGTTGACCCGCCCAAGCGATGCCTGAGCGGGTCGTCCTTTACACCAGAACGGAACGGAATGGCCCCGGTCCGAACCTGTCGGACAATTGCGCCACGGCGACGCGGCAGGTTCCGGAAATCTGGTCTGCAGCACGCATTGCCGCGGTATAGGTCCATGAGGGCGTGGTCACCGTCGTTTCGCGCCGCACTGTGGTGCCATCCATCACACGCACCACATAGGCCTCGCGATCCTCTCCCAGCGGTACCTCATAGGACTGCCAGCTATCGCCATCCACACGACTGCGCCGAATCCAGTCCAGCTGGACAGTGCTCGAACCACTGGCCTTCAGATGCACCGGCGCGAAAGGCCGCAGCCCGACACCCGCAAATGCCTCGGCCTGGTGTACCACCGCCTGATCGTCATAACCCCGCGTGGCGGGCCCAATCCGATAATGCCGCACAAGATTCCGGGCGCTCAGCGCCAGATCGATCTGACCGACAGCCCCGTTCAGCAGGACGACATAGCTGCCAACAGGCCATCCTTCTTCGGGAATGATGGCGTCGGTACCGCCCTGCCCCCGAAGACGCATCCGCAGATCGTACAGGCCGTCACCCACCAGCTGCGCCTCGGCGAACTGGAACACTTCCCACCCGTCAGGTGTCCCGTCGCCAATGGCCATGGCATTGGCACCATTGAAGACCTGCGTCTCTGACGCCGAGGCGAGATTGCCGCCAAATACCTTGACCCGAAGCGCGGCCCCCCGGTCCCATATGCCCACCGGGCCGGGCAGAAGCGGCGTTTCACAGACCCCGATCACCGCGCTTTGTTCCACCAGCCGATTCAACGCATACCCTGCATCCTCGGCCGCACTCCAGACAGCAACAGGACCAGGCCATGGCGTTGCGGTAACCGCCAGATGCGGCGCATGCGGCACCTCATCCCCCTTGAGCAACGGCAGATCCAGAAACAGGGGAAATGTCGGCACGGCAGCAACGAATGCACGCGGAACGGCACGCTCCTCCACGGCATCCGAGGGGACATAGACCGCCGGATCTACCCGTACCGCCTCGATCAGCACGACATCGCCGCGTTCAGCCTTGTCGATCCGCCAGTGCAGACCTGCCAAAGTCACCACATCCCCCGCGCCCACATCCACGGACAGCGGAAGGGCAAAGCGGGCCGTATCCCGCGCCAGACGTGATTCAGCCAACCAGCGCTCGGCAATTCCCCGCGCCTCTACAGTCGTCAGCACCATATCGATGTCGGTCTGCGAGATGGATCGGGTTGCCTCGTCAGGAAAAATCGCATCGGCCTGACAGGCTTCATAGTCGGCCTCCGCCCCGATATAGTTCACCCGGATATGCCCTGCCGTTTCCGCTTCCGGCAAGCGTACGGTTTCCATCGCCCCGTCCAGATCCGCGCTCAGCGCCAAGCGATCAGCGTCCAGCGCAAGGCGGCTCAACCCGTCGCGCATGCGGAATTTCAATATCCCGTCGCGCTCTATCGCCTCAAACCCATAGGCCAGCATCAGGTTTTGCAAGGCCGCCCGCGCTGTGCCTGTCTGTGACCGCGTATATCCGCGAACCAGACCATACAGACCGTCCACATCCACCTGTGTCAGCCCCGAGCGTTCGCAGATCTCGCGTACCACCGAAGAAAGCGGCTGCGCCGAGGCACGCCCGTTCAGCCAGTGACCGCGGGAATAGTTATCGCCGTCGCTCCATAAATCGGTCAGATTCGGGAAATACGGAAAGGGCCGTGAGTCCCACGCCCAGACATGTGCCCGCGTCATGTCGATCATGGAGCCGCCATAAAGCTCCGATTTCGGGTTCTGCGTACCGTCGCTCCAGTAGGCCCGCATCGCCCGCAGATATTGCATTTGCATCAGGTCATCACGCCGCCCGTTCGAGGCACGCGGCAGTACGGATTCCGATGATTTCGGATCAAGAAACTTGTTCGGCTCATTCGTACCACGGTCAATCGCGGCACAGCCATATTCCGTGAACCTTATCGGTTTCGACTGGGGTTCCCATGCCGTAGGCGCTGCCAGGCGAACGCCGGAACGCCGTTCGTGATGCGGATTGCTCCACCAGTTCCGGATGTCCTTGTAACGAAACACCCATGGTTCGTCATGGGCCCCATCGGTAATCGGGCGCCGGTTTTGCGCTGCAATCCCCTCGGCGCCATCATAATACCAATCATACCCCTCACCGCCGGCCACATTCGCCTTCAGATATTCAAGGTTGTAGATGGACCCCCAGCCTGCATCCGCATGATCGCTGCCATCCCGCCAATCCGACAGCGGCATGTAATTGTCGATACCGACGAAATCGATCGCCGGATGGGCCCACAGCGGATCCAGGTGGAAATATACGTCCCCATCGGCATGATAACCAAAATATTCCGACCAATCCGCCGCATAGCTGATCTTCGCATCCGGCAGGATCTGACGCACCTCTGCGGCCAGTTGGCAAAGAGCTTCCACCGCCGGAAAGCTGTCATCCTCCCCGCGGATCTGTGTCAGCCCCCGCATCTCGGACCCGATACAAAAGGCATCCACCCCTCCGGCCAGGGCACAAAGATGCGCATAATGCAGGATGAACCGGCGGTACCGCCATTCAGCCGGCCCGTTGTAATTGACGCCGCTGAAATCGCTGGCCGCAGCCTTGCCGAAAAACGCATCAACCTCGACCCGTGCCGCAGCGCTGCGATCCGTGGTGCCCGCCTGACCGGGGGCCAGATCGGTCGTTATCCGTCCGCGCCATGGCAGCACAGCCTGTCCGTCCTCACCGCCCCATGGGTCGGGCAGCGTATTACCCTGCATCTGTTCCATCAGAATGAACGGATAGAACATGACCTCCCGCCCGGAGGCACGGGTTGCCCGAATGCCCTGCACCACGGACAGATCCGACGGCGTTCCTCCGTAAACCGGGCGCCCCGCGGTTGACGGAACGGTATGCGCCACATGCCGCGTTACCCCCGCCACCGTCCAGGGCATGTTGTCCCCATCAATCGCTGTCTGCTCGACCTTCGGCTGCACGTCGCAATGACCGCAGCGCAGATCGTTGCCGAACCATGAAACAACCATCGACACCGATCGGGCCTGTGGAAGTTCGGTCCCCAGCTGATCCAGAGAGGTTTCCAGATCCGATTTCCCCGAAGGGGAGTTTACATTCGCAGTACCATAAACGCCCAAGCCGTATTTCTGGCGCACCTGTGTCGTGGCCAGCGCATACTCCCCCGTTCCGGGGATCATCGCAACCGCATGAACGGCATCCTGCAATGTCAGGCCGGTCGAAGGGCGCATCACCTCGAACGTAAATTGCGGAATACGGTTGCCATAGGCGGATAGCTCCAGATCCTCCAGCACGACATAGGCTATCCCGCGATAGGCAGGGGCCATTCCCTGCCCCTCCACCGCCTCGATCTTGGGGTCCGGCTGCTGCGTGGCGCTTCCCGTATACAGCCGCAGGTTCAGATCGTCCGTCGATACCTCGATCCCGTCGGCCCACACACGACCGATGCTCGCAATCTCGCCTTCGCACAGCGCAACCGCAAGGCTGACCGAATAACTGTATTCCGTAACCTTCGGCTTCGAACCCTTTCCTCCACCCGAAGTTTCCGTATTTTCGAAAAATCGCGTTGCCCAGATCACCTGTCCGGCAATCCGCGTACGTCCATACACCTGCGGAATGGCGGTACCTTCACTTGCACCCATGATCCGGTAGCGTTCCAGCTTTCCGGTCTCGACCGTTTCCGATCCCCCTCCCAGCAGCCGCTGGTCGATGACCTGCCCCAACGTCGCACCGGCAGCCCGCCCCAGCACAGCACCGGACAGCCCCAGAAACGTGCCACCCAAACCGCCGCCGATGGCAGCACCGGCCGAGGCCAGAAGAAGCGTCGCCATATCAGATCCTTTCAGGGAAAGCGTAACGTGCCGCAATGCGGCTTTGCCACGGGGCGGACAGCGGACTTTCCGTCACACCGTGCCCCGTATATGCGTGAATAAATCTACCGGGACCGCTGACGATCCCCAGGTGCTTTGCCACACCGCTGCTGCGCATGCGGAACAGCAGGACGTCGCCCGAACCCGGCTCGCCCCCGGATTGCCGCAGCAGCCAACGATCCGCCGCCCGCATCAGAACTTCATCCCCCGAGGGCTCGGACCAATCGGCCGTGTAGGCAGGCACCGTCTCCGGTTCCTGCCCCAGCACTTCGCGCCAAACGCCGCGCAGCAGGCCCAAACAATCCGTTCCGGCCCCGCGTACATCAGCCTGATGGACATAGGGCGTGCCGATCCATCGGCGCGCCGCCATTACAAACTCCTCACCGCTCATGCAAACAGGCTCCCGCCGTTGTTCACCCCACGCGATGTCGGATAGGAAGACAGCCAGTCCTCTCCGGGAATATGCGGAAATCCCTGATAGTTCTCGATGTTCAGAAATTTCAGACGACAGGTATCGACGCGCCGGTCACACCCCGCTTCCAGCCGGACCATATCACCACTCAGAATATCGGGCCCCAAGGGTTCCCATAGTTCGACCGTGCGGCCATTCGCCGATAAACGGTCGTTCTTGATGATACCGATCATCCCCGCCGCCGTGCCGGACAGTACCCTCAGGCGGCCCCGCTCGAACCACCGATCATCGAACCCGTTCAACGGGTCAAAAGTGAATATGCGACGATCCTGCATTTGCTGCACCATCACCTCGGCGGAATATCCCGGCAGCGTCAGATCGAACCCACAGGCGGCATCCCCCAGCACAGCCGCACAGTTGCGCTGGAACACACGCCCCTGCGGCTGGTTCAGAACCTCGGCCAATCCGCGCAGTTCCGCCTGAAATGCCCCCCCTGACCGCGAGATAGAGCCGATCGTCCCGCTGAAACGCAGCACCCGTTCCGAAGGAGTCGCCCAGTTTACCTGCCAGCACCGCACCCCGGCCCCATCAAAACGGCCCGCAATGATATCGGCCTCGTTTATACCCGCATCGGTCAGGGCCCCCACCGCCTCGGTGTTATCCACCGACAAGCCGGTCGATTGCTGCAATGCGCGGGCGGTCAGGCCGGAATTGGCATGAAACACAATCCCCATGAACTTCAGATCCACATCGTGGTCGGTGAACCCCAGAACCACACCATCCGTGCGGGTCAATGCCCAGGCGTGGCAGGTCGTCGTCACTCCTCCGGCCAAATGTTCCGCAAGGCTCATATCCGCACCTCCACCACCGGCACATCCGGCACATCACCGGCCTGGAACGAGGATACAGAAGTCTGGATCTGGTCCGTATCGAACCGCACCGGTACATCGAATTCAAACCCTGACCGGATCTCGGCGTTCTTCGAGGGCGCCGTGGCAAAAGTGATCATCCCCGTCGATGTATCAACAAAGAACTCAATGTCCGCCACCTTGGGATCGCCGCCAACTGCAACCAGCACGGTACCTGCCACAGGCTTGGCGATCGGCCGCAAATACGTCTCGTTTCCCGAACGATACAACTTGGTCAGTGCGAATGTGCGGGTTACCCCGTCACCACGCCCCACGAATTGGTCCGCAGGCGATACGGTGGCGGACGGCAGGCAAGATTTGTAATCCGACCAGTCCTTCCAGCGAAAGGCGTGCAGTCGCCCTCGCCGCGCCTCGAAAAAGGCGATCAGCGCGTCCACATCATTCAGGGATCGCAACCCCACGCCCGCGTCATAGCTGCGGCGCGAATGCGCCCAGGGGCTGTTCCGCTCCTCGTAACCATTGGCCAGTGTAACGATATCGGTCTTCAGCTCCGGGCCACCTACCGAACCGAACGACAGGTTGGCGGGAAATCTGATGTCGTGAAATGCCATCTCATTTATTCCTTTGGCCACGTGACAAAGCGCGACTGACCTGTGCCGCAATCTGGCTCTGGCTGCGCTGGAAACCCTGCACGTCGGGGCTGGACACGTTCATCACGATGTTCACCGCCCTGCCGCCGCCTGCGGATTGCACACCCAGACGTCCGTCGGCTCCGCGCGTCAGCGGCATGATCGCCTCCGGTCCGGCTTCCCCCATCAGCCCGGTCGCACCCCGCATCGGAAACGTAACGGGAGAGGATACGACCCCCCCTTTGGCAAACGGCATCACCCGCCCCTGGGTAAAGGCGCCCCCCTTGGCAAAGGGCATCGCCCCGCCCATCAAGGCCCCCAATCCGCTGGTGACCAGGGAACCCAAGGCATTCTCGACCGGCTTCATCGCTGTCTTGTAGATTGCCTGTGTCACGGATTCGCCCAATGACCGCATGGAATCCGACAGGCGCGTGCCGTCAAAGATCACGCCGTCAAATGCCCGCCGCACACCGCCACCAATGTTGGTGGACAGCTTTTCGGCCTCACGCCCCGTAAAGGTCATGGTATCGCGCATCCGGCCCAGCTCGCTTTCGAATGCGCCCACCATGGTGGTCACGGACCCAAGGGTAGTCTCCAATGCAGAGACCTGATCATCCAGATCCTCAACTTCCGACAAGGCTTTCTCCTTTGATATCGGGGAAGGCGCGCGCCAGCTCTTCCAGCCGCGCACGATTCAGAGGGGTGCCCGCGGCTTCGGCCCCCAGCATCACCCGCAATTCCACAGGTGTCAGGCGCCAGAAATCCTCTGGCCGAAGACGCAAATGGAACAGCCCTGCCCGCAACAGGCCCGGCCAATCGATCATACGGCCTCCGGCACGGAAAAGGCCCGTGCCAGAAGCTGCGCCGCCACACGCGCCGCCTCCATCGGCCCGCCCGCAATATCGACGCTGCGCAGATCATCCGCACTGCCCGACCAGCCCCCACCCCGCAGCCCCGCCACAATCAGCGCCAGAACATCACGGGTGGTAAACCGGCTTTCCTCGAACCGCTGGATCAGCGCCATCAGGCTGTCCGCCTTCATTGCCGCTTCCAGTTCCGCCAAGGACCCGAGGGTCAGCCTGGCCACATGCCGCTGGCCATCCAAGGTCAGCGCCACTTCTCCGGCCCAGGGGTTCATGCCAGCGCCGTAAAGCTCAGGGGCCCCGCCGAGGCCATCGTCAGCTCGTATGTCGCCTCTCCGTTATATGACCCTGCATATTCGATTGCGGTGATCATGAAGGCTCCCTGGACGACGCCAAAATCCGGGATGATCACCTGAAATTGCGGCACCTCGTTCTCGAAGAAGATCTGTCGGGCCCGCTCGTCCGTGCCGGCATCCCGAAATACGCCGGACCCGGAAATCGAGGCCGATTTCACCCCCGCGCCGCCCAGCAGTTCGCGCCACCCTCCCTGGCTCTCAAGGCTGGTCACATCCACCGTCTCGGCGTTAAAGCTGATCCGCGTGGCTCTCAGCCCCGCAATCGTCTCGAACTGCCCGTCATTTGTCATGTCCAGCTTGATCAGCAGGTCTTTTCCGTTCTGAACAGCCATCGCTTAACCCTTACTTTCCTGAATATCCTCGACCCGCACGTAAAAGCTCAGGTCGATCCGCCGTGTCCGCCCTGCCGATAACCGCTGTGCAACCGCCCGCTGGAACCACAGCCCCACCACCCGCCCGCGCGCCAATGGCATCGGCACGTCCAGCGCGTCGCAAATCTGCGATGCCACTCCCTTGGCTGCCTGGAACCCTTCGGAATCCGAAATCACGCTGATCACCAACCGATGCTCGGCCCCGCGCCCCGTCTTGTCCGAGCGGTCGCGCACATCCTCCGGCCCGACCAGTACCCATGTGCCCGCAGTCCCGTCCGGAACCGAATCCAGCACCGGAACGGTCAGCGCCGCCGACAGACGGGCAAATATCGCAGCCTGCAGGGCCGCCGCCGCGCCATAACTCATATGTCCTCCTGACAATGACAGGTCAGATACCGCTCTCCGGCATCCACCACCGCAATGATGCGCAGGATGCGGTCCCCGTCACGAAACCGCTGTCCGGCTACAGGCCGCGATGGGGCCCCCGGGGCGGCGGCACGTACCGTCACCTTCAAAGAAATGACCGGGGTCACCGCCTCCACACCGCTTACCTCACGGGGCGATCCCGGCCGCACATCGGCCCATAACACACCCAAGGATGACCAGTCGCGTCGTACGCCACCCGCACCATCCGGCGCAGATACCGACCGTTCCAGAACCAATCTGCGCGTCAGCCGCATGGCGCACCTCCCAGCAGACGCACCGTGCGCCACCGTTCGATCAGCACCGCCACCTGCACCGGCAAGGCCGAAGGGCGCAGCCCGGCTTCATGGCGCACTTCGTAATATTCCGACGCCAGCAACAGAACGGCGTGCTGCAAATCTGCCGGAACCGCCGTCCAATCCCCAAAGCCTGCCTCAAAGACAATCTCCGCAGCAGCCCCCTCACCCAGCACCGGCAAACCGTTCCGTCCCACGATCCGTGGGCGATGCATGTCCTCAACCAGCCAATATCGGTCCGTCGAAACAGCCAGCCCCCCTACCTTCATCGACACGATCGCCGTGACGGGTGCCGTCGGCAGGGCCTGACTCATCCCGCCGCGCCAGCGGTCCAGCACGAAACGGTACCGACGCGTCAACAGCGTCTTGCCGATCCGCCCCTCGATGGTCGCCAGCGCTGCACGCAAATAGCTTTCCAGCAAACCGTCCTGCAAACCGTCATCGGAAAATCCGCTGCCCATCCGCAAACGGGTGCGCAACTCCGAAACCGGCAAGGACGCTGCCGGAACCTTCGTCTCCTCGATCAGGTTCATCGCCACTCCTTGAAAACCGTTGGGAAAAACGCCGCCACCTGCTGCCCGCGCGGGGGGAAAACAGCTGGATCACAGGCGGCGGCGCATCATCCGCGCCTCTTACGAGGTGGCGAATTTCAGCAGCTTGATCGCTGCATAATCGGTCACGTCACCGCCAACGCGTTTGGTCGCGTAAAATAGTACATGCGGCTTGGCCGAAAAGGGGTCGCGCAGCAGACGCAGATCCGGGCGTTCAGCAATCGTGTACCCAGCGCTGAAATCGCCAAAGGCCATCGCATAGGCATTGGCGGCAATATCGGGCATATCCTCGCAGATCAGCACCGGATACCCCATCAGCACCGCAGGCTGCCCTGCCGCCAGGCCGTCCGACCACAGGAAGCGGCCATCCGCGTCCTTCATCTTGCGCACGGCACCCGCCGTCTTGGAGTTCATCACAAAGCTTGCGTTCGCCCGGTATTGCGCCTGCAACGAATACACGAGGTTCACGATGCAATCGGCAGGGTTGGTCGAAGCGAAATCGGATGCGGCACCCGACGTCACATACCCCAGGCTGCCCCACGCCCAGCTTGCGTTCGCAACCTTCGTCGTCGTCAAGAAGCCCTTCGGCTTGTCCACACCGTCCCCGTTCACAAAGGCCGAGGATTCGGCACGCATGAATCGCGTCGCGATCTTGCCGGCCAGCCAGTTCTCGATATCGAAGGCGCTGTCATCCAGCAGACGCTGGCTCGCCTTCGGCATGGCCGACAGTTCGTGCAGGCGGATGGAAATGCGTTCGATCGTCGGCGTCGCACTCTCGGTCAAGGTGGCGGTCTCGCTGGCCCAGCCCGAACCGACCTCGCTGCGGTCGATCAGCACATCATACGATGTGGCATCCACGTTCACCACATTCGCAATCGCGCGGACCGATGCCGTGGACACCAGCATCGAACGGATCGCATCCGCCGTCTGCGGCGCCACCAGATAGCCGCCATCCGCCGAAACCGCGGTGCTCATCGCCTTGCCTTCCAGCGGCAAACCACGCAGACCATCATCATCACCCGAACGCAAATAGGCGTTGAAGGCCTTCTGATGGGGCACCTCCACCTCGGCAGCAGTCGAAAGCGCGGGGCGGCCATAGGTCATTGTCTTGCGATCCAGCATGGTAAAACGGTCTTCCTGTTTTTTCAGTGTTTTCGAAATGTCGGCCTGAAAGTCCTTGAACTCTTTCACGAACCCCCCCATCGCAGCGGCCACATCAGCCACCGGATCATCCGGCATGCCTTCTCCGGTCCGCGACTTTGTCTCGGTCATTCCATCCTCCGGTCGTTGAAAATATTAGCGGGCGGCAATCGCGGCAGTCATGCCGCGGATCATCTCGGCAATGTGCCGCATGCCACCCAGTTCTTCATTCTTGGTCTGCACCCGCGCCTCGACCTGCATCGGAAACGTCACCAGCGACACCTCCCACAGATCCAGTTCCGCAAGTTGCCGTCCCTTGGCATCCCGTTCGGCACGCACGGTGCGATACCCGATCGAAAGTCCGTCGATCGCTCCCGCATCCAGCAGGGCGATCGCCTCGCGCCCCCTTGCCACATCGGGCAGAATGCGTCCTTTCACGAACAACCCCGCAGCATCCTCACGAACCTCGTCCCATACACCGATCGGTTCGCTCGCATCATGCTGCCACAGCATCTTCACCCGGCGGTCGCCCAGCGCGGCCAGGCTCGCGCCATAGGCGCCGGGGCGTACAACATCACCGCCCTGATCCCGTTGCCCGAACAGCGAGGCATATCCCTCGATCGCCCCGCCCCGCACCTCAAGCGTGCCGGTCGCGTGGAACTTGCGCTCCGGCGCTCCATAAACTCCGCCCATCCCTACCTCATTGCCGTATTGATCAATGCCTCGACACCCTGCGTCAGCAAAAATGCCGCAGCCCCGTACACCCCCAGCCAGATGCGCCGTTCCAGCCGGTCCAATGTGCTCTCGATCTGGCCAAGCCGGTACTCCAGCCCGTTCCAGCGTTCTTCATGCACACGCTCGTTCGCCTCGATCCTCGCAGTGGCCGCATCGAAACTGTCATAGAGGAAGCGAGAACCCGTCTCGCCGCCCCTCATGCGTCGGGCACGCGCGGCAGCCCCAGCAGCACCCGCTTTTCGGCGTCAGTCAGAAAATCCGCAGCTCCCACACGGGCCCACTGCTGGTCGCGCTCCGCAGCCAGCGCGGGCACCTGATCCAGATCCGGTCGCAGGTCCACCACCTCCCCCGCAAAGGATGAAAGCCAATGTCCGACCGCCGCCGTCACCTTCGTCGCCAACGGCAGAACCGTCAGACGATAGAATGCCCGGTTCGCCTCTTGGTAGTTGGCATAGGTCGCATCCCCCGGAATGCCCAGAATCATTGGCGGCACCCCAAATGCGATCGCGATTTCCCGCGCTGCGGCCTCCTTTGTCTTCTGGAATTCCATATCCGAAGGCGAAAACCCCATCGGCTTCCAGTCCAGCCCGCCCTCCAGCAGCATCGGCCGGCCGGCATTGCGCGCACCCTGGTGGTTCGCCTCGATCTCGGTCACCAACCGATCATATTGATCTGGTGAAAGCTGCCCTTGGCCATCCACTCCCTTGTAGACGATCGCCCCCGAAGGCCGCGCGGCATTATCCAGCAGCGCTTTTGACCAGCGAGAGGCCGCCCCATGCACATCCAGCGCAACCGCCGCCGCCTGCATCGGTGACAACCCGTAATGGTCATCCTGCGGGTGAAAGCTCTTGATATGGCAGATCGGCTGAAAATCCCCGGTCATGTCAAACCGCAAACTCCGCCCGCCGACCGTATAGTCATAGGCGACAGGCCAACCATCCGCTCCGGGAACAAGGCTCATCCGGTCCGACCGCAGCACATGCAGTTCCGCCGGCAGCCGTCCTCCCGGCACCGCCTCCAGATAGGCGTTTCCGGAAAGCAGCAATTGCGCGTAAACCGCCTCGAACCATTCGGCCCGCCCCTGCGCCCCATTCGGCCGCCGCACCAGATCCAGCACAGGATGCGTATCATAACGCCGCTCCGCATCCTGCAGCACCACCGGCATCGCCGCAGCCGCTTCCGCAATCAGCCGCACGGCGCGAAACCCGACCGGAT
Organism: Falsirhodobacter sp. alg1; assembly: GCF_000739715.2. Lineage (GTDB taxonomy): Bacteria > Pseudomonadota > Alphaproteobacteria > Rhodobacterales > Rhodobacteraceae > Falsirhodobacter. The sequence goes on from NZ_BBJC02000002.1 coordinate 386,911, forward strand.
TTCCCAAAAACCCCGCGCGGGTCAGGCTGACCGTATCCCGCGGGCTCCACGCCACACGCCCCGAACTCTGATACGAGATCACCGGCCCCGTGGCCGAGGCTTTCACCTCCGGCGGCTGGCCCCGCTTCAGAAAATCGAACATCCGCACCTCCCATCCGGCTCCCGCTTCCCTACAGGGCGCATTCACCGTCGTTGTCGCAACCGGACCGCTCGTCCGTTGAAATGCACATTACGCAACAACGGTTAATGCTGCTTAACCTCTCCGCACGGTGCCTCTCACAACCCCCTAACCTGCGGTCGCGCCCAAACCGAAGACGGCTCGATCATCAATTCCCACAGCCCCCAGACCAGTGCATCCACACGATCCGGCGATCCCTTACCTTCGTAACCACCCATGGTCATGCGGCACATCTGGTCCTCCAGCTTTGCAAGCCCCCGCAGGTGCCGCACACGTCCCTGTTCATAAAGCGCGGCAATGGGCTCCGCTCTCGCAACCTTCCCCTTGCTTGCCCGAACAGCCCGAAACGGCACCAGAGGATCAATTCCCCGAATGACCGTCTCCACCAGATCCCCCCCCTGGTTTACCTCCGCAACCAGCCGGTCGGCCCCGTGCCGCGCCATCGCCGCCAAGGCGGCCCGCGCCCATTGGTCCGGGCTTGCGGCCTTCACGCTCGCATCTTCCAGCACCACCGCGCGCCATGTATGGGGCGGCCCGTCCGTCACGGCTCCGACTACGACAATGCCGCATTCATCCGACCCGGCATGTCCGGTCACGGGCGGGTCAACCGCCACCACGATCCGGTTCAGCGCGGGCGCGGCATCCATACGCCCCGCTTCCAATGCAGGCGTCGTCCACATCGCACCCTCGACATCCTCCAGCAGAACGCCATCCAGTTCCTGCGCCCCCAACCGGGTTCCCTCGTACCGAGCACGAACCTCCGCTAGAAAGCTGGCCGCAAGATAGGCACGGTTCGCCTCGGTCGGCGCATGGGTCACCACCGTCGACGGATTCTTCAGAATGGTCTTCAGCACTCCCACGTTGCGCGGCGTGGTGGTAATGACCTGCCGCGGGTTCTCGCCCAGACGCAGCGCGAATTGAAGCATGTCCCAGGTTTCCTCGGCCTTCTTCCACTTGGCCAGCTCATCCACCCAGGCGGCATCGAATTGCGGCCCGCGCAGGCTCTCGGGCTCATGCGCCGAGAATACCTGTGCAATCGCACCGTTCGGCCACACCAGCCGCCGCCGTCCCGCCTCCCATTCAGGCCTCCTGTCCGGAGGAGAGCAGGCAAGTATCCCGCTCTCCCCGAAAACCATCACTTCCCTCACCTGGTCGATCGTCTCCCCAACCAAGGCCACACGGCGCGACCGGCCATTGTCCAAGGGTCGCGCCCCTTCAACTTCGGCCCGAACCCACTCCGAACCGGCGCGGGTCTTGCCCGCCCCCCGCCCGCCCATGATGACCCAGCTTTTCCACACCCCATCGGGCGGCAGCTGATGCGGCAATGCCCAGAATTCGAACAGCCAAGGCAACGCCAACAGCGCATTCGTCCCCAGACCATCCAGAAACGCATCGACATCAGCCTGCGTCGCGGAGGCGAGCCAACCTGCGCCCGATCTCATCTCGCGCAAGCTCAAGGTCGACTGCATAGTCGTTGACGACGCCGGCAACCTGTTTCCGAAGTTTTTCAACCCGTGTCCTTTCGTCCATCACCATCTGAAAAGCGGCGCGAAGGTCTTTCACCGCCCGCACCGCCCCCGTCACATCCGCCAGATCACCCGCACTCACCCGACGCGTCGCCAGCGCCAGTTCCTCGGCCACCTCGCGATAAAGCCTCTCCGTCTCCGCAAGCAGATCCACCTGCGCAGCTTCCTTGAACGAGAGTTCCATTTTCATTTCTGCCTGTCCCGCCTTCTCGTGCCCCGCACAAGCGAATGCAAAAACGGCCCGAAGGGCAGCGCCCCGGGCCGTTCGTACATTCTTCCAGCATGCATGAATCCCTATCAGGGACCGCGCGCAAAGTCAAGCAAATACAATATGTTAACCGATCGCATGCTTTACGATCCGTTCATCATTCGCGCGTTTGCACTCCGCCCTCGGGCAGCTCGCCCTTGGCACGCTCGATCTCGCGCCACTTCGCAACATTGGCGTTATGCTCGTCCAGCGTCCGTGCAAACGCATGCCCGCCCGATCCATCCGCCACGAAGAACAGATAATCGGAATCCGCCGGATGCAACGTCGCCTCAATGCTCAACCGCCCCGGATTGGCAATCGGCGTCGGCGGCAAACCGTCGATGACATATGTATTGTAGGGCGTCCGCGCCCGAAGCTCCGATGCCCGCAGGCCACGACCCAATGTGCCCTCACCCTTGGTCACGCCATAGATCACCGTCGGATCCGTCTGCAGACGCATGCCCTGACGCAGCCGGTTCACAAAGACACTCGCCACCATCGGCCGCTCGTCCGCAATCCCCGTTTCCTTCTCCACGATAGAGGCCATGACAAGGGCTTCTGCCATCGTTTCATAGGGCAGACCTTCCTCACGTCCGGCCCACATATCATTCAAAATCCGCTGTTGGCGCGCTGCCATCAGCAGCAGCAACTCCGAGCGGTTGTCCCCCTTGGAAACCTCGTAGCTGTCGGGCGCCAGCGTTCCTTCATCCGGCACTTCGGCCACATCGCCGTTCAGGAAATCGGCCCGCTTCAGGCTGTCCACAACCTGCCAGCTCGTCACACCTTCCGCCAGTGTCACCCGCAGGCGCAGGTCGTCATCCGCCTCGGCTTCCGCCAGCGCTTCGGGCATCTCGCCCGCCTGCGGATCATACTTCACGATTTCCTCGAACCGTCCCGTTGCCGGGTTCAGATCACGCAGCACCATCTGCGATGAGGCTACGCCGATCTGATAGTTGATCTCGCGCCCGCAGGTCGATTGCCCGCCCGCCGTCACGATATCCAGAATCTGCGGCATGGAGGCAGAGGTCGGGATCAGATAGCTTCCGAACTTTTCCTGCCCGCCCTTGCCAGAGTAATTCGCCCCGATCCGGTAAACGGTACCGCTGCTGATCGCTCCCTGCTTCTCCAGCGTGGCTGCGATCGTTCTCGTGTTCTCGCCGCGTTCGATCCGCAAACAGATCGGCTGCGCCAACGGCCCGGGTTCATAGAAAGTCTGTCGCCCCCAAGCGATCAGGCCCGCTGCCAGAACCAGCAGCACGATGAACATCGTCAACGTGTTGGAGGCGATTGATTTCCACATCAGTCAGTCACCCGCCCCAGAACCAGGCTGGCATTCGTCCCGCCGAACCCGAAAGAGTTCGACAGAACGTAATCGATCTTCCGCTTCACCGCCGCATTCGGCGCCAGGTCCAGCTTGGTCTCGACAGCCGGCGTATCAAGGTTGATCGTCGGCGGGGCAATCTGGTCCCGGATGGCCAACACACAGAAAATCGCCTCGGTCGATCCCGCTGCCCCCAACAGATGCCCGATGGAGGATTTGGTCGAGCTCATGGTCGCATTCGCCGCAGCGTCGCCCAACAGCCGCTCCACAGCCCCCAGCTCGATGGTATCCGCCATCGTCGAGGTGCCGTGCGCGTTGATGTAATCAATCTGCGAGGGGCTGATGTTTGCCCGGGCCAAGGCCGCCTGCATCGCACGGAACCCGCCATTGCCATCCTCGGAGGGCGCCGTGATGTGATAGGCATCCCCCGACATCCCGTACCCCAGAACCTCGGCATAGATCTTGGCGCCACGGGCCTTTGCGTGTTCGTATTCCTCCAGAACCACGATACCCGCACCTTCACCCATCACGAACCCGTCGCGATCAGCGTCATAGGGGCGGCTCGCCTTCTTGGGATCATCTCCGCGCTTGGTTGACAGTGCCTTGCAGGCATTGAACCCCGCGATCCCGATTTCCGAGATCGGGCTCTCCGCCCCACCGGCGACCATCACATCGGCATCACCGAATGCAATCAGCCGTGCCGCATCGCCAATCGCATGCGCCCCAGTGGAACAGGCCGTCACCACCGAATGGTTCGGCCCCTTGAACCCGAAACGGATCGAGACCTGACCGGAAACAAGGTTGATCAGCGCACTTGGAATAAAGAACGGCGAAACCCGCTTCGGCCCCTTTTCCTTGATCAGCACAGCCGTATCGGCGATCGCCGAAAGTCCGCCGATCCCGGACCCGATCATGACCCCAGTCCGCTCGCGGCTGGCCTCGTCCTCGGGTTCCCATCCGGCATCCCGGACGGCCTGCACCGCAGCAGCCATTCCGTACAGGATGAACTCATCAACCTTGCGCTGGTCTTTCGGCTCCATCCACTCATCGGGATTGAACGTTCCGTTGGTGCCATCACCCCGCGGAACCTCGCAGGCATATTTCGTGGCCACATTCGATGTATCGAACCGCGTGATCGGCCCCGCGCCGGATTCACCAGCCAACAGGCGTTTCCAAGTTTCCTCGACACCCGATGCCAACGGTGTGACCAGCCCCAAACCCGTAACGACGACACGACGCATATGCGACTTCCTCCAACAAATCTTTATGCCTGATACACGCGCCGCCGCACTGCTGCAACACGACGCCCGCGTATCAAGGGCAAACCACCGCAAGAACCCTTGCACATTGGCCACTTCCCGCTACGTTTCAACCGATGAACCGCCCCACCCGCCCCTCCGAACGTCGCTGGCAGTTGCGTGACGCAACGGCATCCGCCCATATGATCCTCGACACGGGTATCGGTCTCTTCACCACACGTGCCGCCTATGCGGAATATCTGTTGGGCATCCACCGCTTCCGTGCGCAGGTCGAGCCTTCGGTCAGCGGCTTTCGCATGGCCGACTGGCAGCCCCTCTGCCTGCTGCAGGACATGGCGCAGGATCTGGCGGATCTGTCGCTTGTCCCCCGCACCACCACACCGGACCGCCCCGCCCATGACAGTGCGGCGCTCGGCATCCTCTATGTGCTCGAAGGGTCGGCCCTCGGCGGGCAGCTCCTGCGCAAGCAGGCGGCCAGGCTTGGCCTTGATGAAACCTTCGGCGCACGGCACCTGCGGCACGGCCCTGCGCATTGGCAGGCCTTCCTGTCCGTATTGGACGCGGCTACCCCCTATGATCCGGACATGGCCATCGCTGCGGCAAGGGCAACATTCGAACGCGCAACCTCCGCCTTCCAACTCAAAACCGCCTGATCATCATGCCCGACACAAATCTCTCGAACTGTGATCGTGAACCGATCCACATTCCCGGCGCAATCCAGACGCATGGCGTCCTGTTCGCCTTTGATGAACAGATGCAGATGCTGCAACAGCATTCCGCCAACTGCAGCAGCCTCCTCGGCATCCCCCTCTCCGAAACTGCCGACGGCATCTTCGGAGAGGCGCTGACCGATCAGCTCCGTAACGCCCTTGTCACGGACCAGCCCAAGAACCGCCCGACACTGTTCTTCGCAGAGCGGCTTCCATCGGGGGCGGTGGTCGACATAGCCATCCACCAGAATGGCGGCACCACGATCGCCGAACTGGAACCGGCGCCCGAAACCACGGAATCTCCGCTGCGGCTGACACGCAGCATGACCGACGCCATCAGTGATTGCACATCCGTCCGCGATATCGTCGCGCAGGTCACCCGCACCATCCGCGGCAAACTCGGCTATGATCGTGTGATGGTCTATGAATTCGCCACGAACGGCTCCGGCAAGGTGATCGCCGAAGATCGCAGCGAAGGTCTGGAAAGCTTTCTCGGCCAGCACTTTCCGGCCACCGACATTCCGGTACAGGCACGTCGGCTTTACCGCGCAAATACGATCCGGCTGATCACGGATGCCTCGAACGCCCGCAGCGCCCTGGTGCCCGAAACCCACCACGGCCTTCCGCTGGACCTGTCACACGCGCATCTGCGCGCCGTTTCCCCCATCCATTGCGAATACCTGCGCAACATGGGCGTTGCCGCATCCATGTCTATCTCCATTCTGGTGGATGGAGAGCTGTGGGGGCTGATCGCCTGCCATCACTACAGTCCGCGCACCCTGTCGATGTATCAGCGCGTCGCGGCCGAGATGTTCGGAGAATTCCTGTCCCTGCACATCGGCGCCCTGATCCACAAGGCCGCACTCGACTCCGCCTCCGAAGCCCGCCGCCGGCTTGAAAATCTGGCAGGTCTCGGCGCCGGAACGGATGTCGCAGGGATGCTGCGCTCCGGCATGAATGACCTCTGCGCGCTCATTCCCTGCGACGGAGTGGCCCTTGTGCTGGAGGATGAGCTTCTGGTGCAGGGTGCCGTACCTCCGAATGCCGCCATCCGCAATCTGGCCGCTGACATCCCGCCCGATCCGCATGACCTGATCTGGAAAACCGACAGCCTTGTAACCCATACAGCCGATGCAGAAAATTACGCCGAACGTGCCGCAGGCGTTCTGGCCGTTCAGGTGTCACAGCAACCGCAGGATTGGGTGATGTTCTTCCGGCGGGAGCAGGTGCAGAAGCTCGAATGGGCGGGCAACCCGGAAAAGTCCTACACAAGCGGCCCGATGGGTGATCGCCTTACTCCCCGCAAAAGCTTCGCCCTGTGGAAAGAGGACGTTCACCGCCATTCCGACCCATGGACGAAGGCCGACATGGAAACTGTCCGCATGCTGCGCACCTCTCTAGTGGAGCCAATTTTGCGGCAGACCGAGGCGATGGCCGAAGAGCGTGCACGGGCAGATCTTCGCCAGCGTGTCCTGAATGATGAATTGAACCACCGCGTCAAAAACATCCTCGCCGTCATCAAATCGGTTATCGGCCACCCGGTCGAAGAGGGCCGGACGCTGGAATCCTACGTCCAATCGCTCAAGGGACGGATACAGGCCCTGTCCCTGGCCCACGATCAGGTAATGCGAGGCGATGGTGGCGGTTCTCTCGGCGCATTGCTGGCAGCCGAGCTGGCCCCCTACGGCGATGCCGCCGAAATTTGGATCGAGGGGCAGGATGCCCTTCTGGACAGTCGTGGCTTTTCGGTCATGGCACAGGTCCTGCACGAATTGGCCACCAATGCCGCCAAATATGGTGCCCTGTCCGCCCCCGATGGTGCCTTGCAGGTCACATGGTACAGAACCAGTGAAGGGGATTGCCACCTGACATGGATCGAAACCGGTGGACCTGCCGTCATAGCTCCCGACCATACCGGGTTCGGCTCCTTGCTGCTGAAACGCTCGCTGCCCTTTGATCTCGGCGGCAGCAGCCACATCGAATATCTGCCTACCGGCGTCAAAGCCGAATTCACCCTTCCAGCCCGCCACGTCCGTTTCAAGGAAATCCAAATGTCCGCAACCACATCCGCCACATCCGGCACAGACAGCCCGACCCTGCCGGAACAGGCCCATGTCATGCTGCTCGAAGATCAGTTGCTGATTGCAATGGATGTAGAGGCTATGCTCGAAGAATCCGGGTTCCAGCGCATTTCGCTGGCCCGCAACGTCGCGCAGGCAATGGATCTGATCAAGGGTGAGGGAATCGAACTCGCGATGCTCGACGTCAATCTGGGTCAGGAAACATCGATTCCCGTCGCCGAGGAATTGCGCGCACGCGGCATCCCCTTTGTTTTCGCAACTGGCTACGACGAAGGGTCGGCCCTGCCCGAAGGGATGCGGGATGTCACCATCGTGCGCAAACCGTATGACATCGACAATCTCGTACAGGCCCTGACGTCGGCCTTTCACCGAACATAAAAAAGAGCGCCCGCAAGGGCGCTCCTTTCAAATCGGTCTTCAAAGCGATCAAACAGCTTCGGAGATGAATTTTACTGCGTCACCAAAGGTTTGGATCGTTTCAGCAGCGTCGTCCGGGATCTCGATGCCGAACTCTTCCTCAAAAGCCATCACCAGCTCGACGGTATCGAGGCTGTCGGCACCCAGATCGTCGATGAACGAAGCATTCTCGGTCACTTTTTCTTCTTCGACGCCAAGATGCTCGACGACGATCTTTTTCACACGATCAGCGATGTCGCTCATGTTATGTCCTTATTCGTTGCGGGAGCGGTCCCGTCCCAATTGTCTTTGCCCGAAGGCGGTTATCCCGACAGTGCGACGGGGTGCCCCGGTGGCGTTGCCGCCCCCGTGGTCTCGAGCGCGCTATAGCAAGGGATATGTGCCAAGGCAAACGCTTTCAAGCCCTTTCAAATCATCGCCATTCCGCCGTTCACATGTAGCGTCGCGCCGGTCACATATCCGGCCTCAACGCTAGCAAGGTACAACACGGCTGCGGAGATATCTTCGGGGGTCCCCATCCGGCCTGACGGGATCTGAGCGGAAATCCGCCCTTTCTGGTCTTCGGTCAGCTTGTCGGTCATCGGCGTGGCGATGAAACCGGGCGCCACACAGTTCACCGTGATGCCACGGCTTGCCACTTCCGACGCCAAACTCTTGGACATCGCGACCATTCCGGCCTTTGCAGCGGAATAGTTGACCTGCCCCGGATTGCCCGTCGCTCCGACGATGGAGGAGATGTTGATGATCCGGCCCCACCGCGCCTTCATCATTCCGCGCAACACACCACGGCACAAACGGAAGGTCGACGTCAGGTTCACATCGATCACCTGCTGCCAGTCGTCATCGCTCATCCGCATGGCCAGATTGTCGCGTGTCATCCCGGCATTGTTGACCAGAATATCCAGCGAGCCCATCGCCTCAGCTGCTGCCTTCGGCAGTGCCTCTACCGCCGCCGCATCGGACAGGTTGCAGGTGATGACGTGAACACGGTCCCCCAGCTCTGCCGCAAGCTCCTGTAGCGGCGCCTCACGGGTTCCCGAAAGCGCGACCGTCGCCCCGGCCCTGTGCAGCCCCCGCGCGATATCCGCACCGATGCCACCCGAAGCGCCGGTTACCAGCGCGTTCTTTCCATTCAAGTCAAACATTTGCATTCCTTTGTTCACGCACCAAGCGAAGCTTTGGCCGCCACTACATCCTCGGGCGTTCCGATAGCACGGACATCTGCGCCCTTGATGATCCGCTTGATCATACCCGAAAGTGCCTTACCCGAGCCGATTTCCCAGAACTCGGTGACACCGGCCGCTTCCATGAACTGCACCGACTCGCGCCAGCGCACAGATCCCGTGACCTGCGCGATCAGCAACGCCCGCAGGCGGTCAGGCTCGGTCACGGCCTCGGCCCGCACGTTTACCACGACGGGCATGGACGGCGCTTCGACCACGACCGCGGCCAGTGCCTCGGCCATTGCCGCTGCGGCAGGCTGCATCAGATCGCAGTGGAACGGCGCCGAAACCGGCAGCAACAAGGCCCGCTTGGCCCCGCGCGCCTTGGCAATCTCTACCGCACGATTCACGGCAGCGGTATGCCCCGACACCACGACCTGTGCCGGATCATTGTCGTTTGCCGCCTGACACACCTCACCATCAGCAGCTTCGACAGCGATCTCGGCAACCGTATCGAAATCCAGCCCGAGGATGGCAGCCATCGCCCCCAGACCGACCGGCACCGCCTCTTGCATCGCAGCCCCACGGGCCCGCAACAGGCGGGCCGTATCCGACAATGTCAGCGATCCGGCCGCGCAAAGCGCCGAATATTCCCCCAACGAATGCCCCGCAACAAAGGCAGCGGCATCCATAGTGATGCCTTCAGCCTCCATTGCCCGCAACGCCGCGATAGAGGTCGCCATCAGCGCCGGCTGCGCATTCGTGGTCAACGTCAGTGTTTCGATATCGCCGTTCCAGATCAGGTCCGACAGATTTTCCTGCAAGGCGTCATCCACCTCGTCAAATACAGCTTTCGCCTCCGGATAGGCCTCGGCAAGGGCACGGCCCATTCCGATGGTCTGGGCACCTTGGCCGGGAAAAACGAATGCACGCATGATGCTGGCTCCTTCAAGGGTTTGATCCGGAATATCCCGCGCCCCCGTCCAGCGCAACCGACGGCACTATTCCGAACGCGAACGCGCATGAAAAAAGGGCCACGAAAGCGGCCCTGAACGAACAAAGCCGCCCCAGGGGGCGGCTTCGACTGCATATCAGCAGCTGTAGTACATCTGGTATTCGATCGGGTGCGGCGTATGCTCATAGGCATAGACCTCTTCCCATTTCAGCGCCAGATAGCCCTCGATCTGGCTGCGGGTGAACACGTCACCGGCCAGCAGGAACTCGTGGTCTTTTTCCAGTTCCTCAAGTGCTTCGCGCAGCGAACCACAAACGGTCGGGATAGCGGCCAGTTCTTCGGGCGGCAGATCGTACAGATCCTTGTCCGAAGCCGCACCCGGATCGATCTTGTTCTTGATACCGTCAAGACCGGCCATCAACAGCGCCGAGAAGCACAGGTAAGGGTTCGCCGACGGATCGGGGAAGCGGGCCTCGACGCGTTTTGCCTTGGGCGATTCGGTCCACGGAATACGAACACAGCCCGAGCGGTTGCGTGCCGAATACGCGCGCAGAACCGGCGCTTCGAAACCGGGGATCAACCGTTTGTAGCTGTTGGTCGACGGGTTCGTGATCGCGTTCAGCGCCTTGGCATGCTTCAGGATGCCGCCGATGAACCAAAGGGCCTCATCCGACAGATCCGCATATTTGTCACCGGCGAACAGCGGCTTGCCGTCCTTCCAGATCGACATGTTCACGTGCATCCCGGTGCCGTTGTCGCCCTTGATCGGCTTCGGCATGAACGTCGCGGTCTTGCCATAGGCATGCGCAACGTTGTGGATGACATATTTGTACTTCTGGATGTTGTCTGCCTGCTCGGTCAGCTTACCGAAAATCAGACCCAGTTCGTGCTGTGCCGAGGCCACTTCGTGGTGGTGCTTGTCCACCTTCATGCCCATGCGCTTCATCGTCGACAGCATTTCGCCACGCAGATCGTGCGAATCGTCAACGGGGTTCACAGGGAAATAACCGCCCTTGACGCCCGCACGGTGGCCGGAGTTGCCGCCTTCATACGTCGTGTCCGTGTTCCACGATGCGTCGATCGCATCGACCTGGAACGAGACCTTGTTCATCGAGACCGAGTAACGGACATCGTCAAAGATGAAGAATTCCGCTTCGGGGCCGCAATAGAATGCGTCGCCGATGCCGCTGGACTTCAGATAGGCTTCTGCCTTCTCTGCCGTACCGCGCGGATCGCGATCGTAGGGCTCGTTCGTGTCGGGCTCGACAACGTTGCAGTGAATGCACAGTGTCTTCTCGGCGTAGAACGGATCGATATAGGCAGACGACGGATCCAGGATCAGTTTCATGTCCGACTGATCGATGGATTTCCAGCCCGCAATCGACGAGCCGTCAAACATGAAGCCTTCTTCGAAGAAATCCTCATCGACCAGATCGACAACCAGCGTCACGTGCTGGAGCTTGCCTTTCGGATCGGTAAAGCGGATGTCGACATATTCGACCTCCTCGTCCTTCATCAGGCTCAGAACTTCTTTGACGTTCATATCTCGTTTTATCCTTCCGTAAGGTTGGGATGCGGATCAGACCGCGTCGTCGCCGGTTTCGCCGGTACGAATGCGGATTGCTTGTTCAACAGGGCTGACAAAGATCTTGCCATCCCCGATTTTTTCGGTGCGGGCAGCCTGCACGATGGCGTCAATTGCGGCATCCACCAGCTCATCGGCCAGAACAACCTCGATCTTAACCTTCGGTAGAAAATCGACGACATATTCAGCGCCGCGATACAGTTCCGTATGGCCCTTCTGGCGGCCGAATCCCTTGACCTCTGTAACAGACAGCCCCTGAACTCCAGCAGCCTGAAGCGCTTCCTTAACTTCATCCAGCTTGAAGGGCTTGATGATCGCCTCAATCTTCTTCATGGGCCGACTCTCCCGCTAACCGTTCCTCTGGTTACTGACCATTTTCGGAAACAGGGAACAATCTGTCTGCATCTTTTGCACGAAATAGCGCCGCAAATAAAATTAATAACGCACAATAAGTAATCAATAAGCGCGTTATAAGTGCAGAATATAAATCTTGGGCCTGCATACGGTCCCACCACCCCATCATTCCGCCTAAATCTGAGGCAAACACGTCGCCTGTGGTGGCAGGTGAATAACCATTCCAGAAACACGTAAATCGATGATCAGTGCCCATACCCAGCTGCCCTGCAGCAAGGCCAGAAAAGGCCCATGGCGCAAAAGCACGGCAGCGGATGACTAATGCGCAGTTTTGCGCTAAATCGCCCCGAACAACGGATCATCGACGCAAACGCGCTAGAATACCCTATACCGACCATCAAGCAGGCCGTATCAGGTCCCTTCTGCAAAATTGCCAAAGTTGCCCCATACACCTACAGAAGCCCTCGCGCTTCCGATCAGCCTGAGTACCGGAGTCATTAGTGAAAAAACTGTTCCTCCACATTGGACACGGAAAAACCGGTTCCAGCATGCTCCAGACAAGCTTCCGCCTGAGCCGCGAGAATCTCCAGAATTCCGGAATCAGATACCCGGCTGCAGCTGACCTGAACCCCGCAGACGAGGCAGCCATAACCTCGGGCAATGCTGGCGTGCTCATGAAAAACCCGGAGAGTTTTGCGGCCGGCCTCAGGGAATACTGCACGGGACCTGAATCTCACCTCTTTTCCAATGAACTGATGTTCAATGACTGGGTAAAATGGGCCGAGCCCGGTGTGGTCGCCGATCTTGCCAAGGCCGCCGATTTTGCCCGCGTCGAAGTCCTTTTGTTCATCCGCAATCCGATCAGCCATGCGGCATCCGTATGGCAACAGGGAATCAAGCGAAGCGGGCGTACCGCCTCCATCGAGGATGTCTTTGCGAACTACAGGGTTCCCAGCCTCGTCGCGCGCCTGATCCGGCGGCTGGAGGGCATTGAAAACCTGACCCTGACGATCAAGAACTATAATGCCTGCCGCGCCACCCTGCTGCCCGAGGTGAGCCAGTGGCTGCAAATACCGGAAACCGCCCTGATCAAACCCAAAACGGCAACCATTAACCGGTCGCTGACGCGGGGTGAGCTGGAACTGCAGCTCGCGTTCAACCGCGTGTTTGGGAAATCGGGTGACATGCTCAGCGATCCGCTGTGCGAACAGTTGCCCGAAATCAAAGCGGATAAGGTTCTTCCATCCCTCGACGTGCAAAAAGCCCTATGGGACAACATGCGCAAGGACCGGCGCGTGGTGAACACCTTCGCGGGCCCCACGCACGGCTATGCTTTCGACAGCGGTGAGCCCTGCACGCTGGATGACAATATCTCCCTGTCCCGAGAGCAGATACGCGTCATGGTCGAATCCGTTGCCCTGCGCCTCAAAAGGAACGCGGGCAAAGCCTCGGCGAACAAAGGGTCTGCCACTTCGGACGAATGAAGATTGATAATCCTCATATCACATATCCCCCGGAAGGGGTCATATGTGATATGAGGATGACCTGTTACTCATAACGCCGACACAATCGCAATTGTTCGACTGGTACGGGCGAAGGGACTCGAACCCCCACACCTTGCGGCGGCAGGACCTAAACCTGCTGCGTCTACCATTCCGCCACGCCCGCACTGCGCCCCATCTACCTGCCCTGAATGATCAGGTCAATCCGTCCTGATGCCTTTGGATGAACGAAGGCCGGATACCTTGGATTACGCACCTGCGGCAGGAACAAACGGCCGCAGACAACCCCCCTTCACACCCCATAGTTTATTGGATAGAACGTCCGGCGAAGCGGGCGGACACCGGTTTTAGTTTCCGGTGACGTAGGGTGCGTCGGCCAGAATGCCTTCCCCCGTACCATTTAAGGTTTGAGAAGGACGATCATATGCAGGTCACCGAGACCCTGAACGAAGGCTTGAAACGCGGCTATAAGATCACCGTTCCGGCGGCAGACCTTGATGCCAAGGTGCAGGAAAAACTGCTCGAGGCGCAGCCCGAGGTCGAGATCAAGGGTTTCCGCAAAGGCAAGGTGCCTTTGGCGATGCTGAAAAAGCAATTCGGCCCGCGCGTCCTTGGTGATGCGATGCAGGAAGCCGTTGACGGCGCGATGAAAGACCACTTCGAAAAAACCGGCGACCGCCCTGCGATGCAGCCCGACGTGAAGATGGTCGGCGGCGACGAATGGAAAGAAGGTCAGGACGTTGTGGTCGAAATGACCTATGAAGCCCTGCCGGAAATTCCGGACATCGATGCATCCGGCGTCACGCTGGAGCGTCTGGTCGTCAAAGCTGACGACGCATCGGTTGAAGAAGCGCTGAAAAACCTGGCGTCGACCTCGTCGACCTTCACCGAGCGCAAGAAAAACGCCAAATCGCAAAAAGGCGATCAGGTTACGATCGACTTCAAGGGTTCGGTTGACGGAGAAGTGTTCGAAGGCGGTACCGCCGAGGATTATCCCCTCGTGCTTGGTTCCGGTTCGTTCATTCCGGGCTTCGAAGACCAGCTGATCGGCTACAAGGTTGATCAGGACGTCGAAGTCAAAGTGACCTTCCCCGAAGAATACGGCGCAGCGCATCTGGCAGGCAAAGAAGCCCTGTTCGAATGCAAGGTGAAGTCGGTCAAGTACCCGAAAGAAGCGGAACTTGATGACGAGCTGGCAAAGAAATTCGGCGCCGAGGATCTGGAAGGTCTGAAAACCCAGATCGCCGGTCGTCTGGAAGGCGAATATCAGGGCGCCGCACGCGCCGTGATGAAGCGTTCGCTGCTGGACCAACTGGACAAGATGGTCAGCTTCGAGCTGCCTCCGAGCCTGGTAGAAGCCGAAGCGGGTCAGATCGCGCACCAGTTGTGGCACGAGGAAAACCCCGACCACCAAGGTCACGACCACGATTCGATCGAAACCACCGACGAGCACAAGAAGCTGGCCGAACGTCGCGTTCGCCTTGGCCTGCTGCTGGCCGAAGTTGGCCGCAAAGCCGACGTTCAGGTGACCGATCAGGAAATGACCCAAGCCGTCCTGAACCAGGCACGCCAGTACCCGGGACAAGAGCGTCAGTTTTTCGAATTCGTTCAGAAGAACCCGCAAATGCAACAGCAACTGCGCGCACCGATCTTCGAAGACAAAGTCGTCGATCACATCGTTGCAGGTGCAAACGTATCGGAAAAAGAGATTTCGAAGGAAGAACTTCAGAAATCCATCGACGCGCTGGACGAGATCTGATCCACGCGTTTCGGCCCGGAATGAAAGGAGCCGCCCTTCGGGGCGGCTCCTTTTTCGTTTCAGCGCCTGAGAACAGCGCCCGGGTTCATGATCCCCCTCGGGTCCAGCGCATCCTTGATGCGCCGCATCGCCCCTATCCGCCCCGGATCGCCGTATCGCTCCAATTCACCAACCTTCAGACGCCCAAGCCCGTGTTCCGCGCTGAACGATCCGTCAAGTTCGTGTACCAGATCGTGGACGATCCGCGTCATGTCCGATGCAACACTGGTATAATCCTGCTTTACCCGCCCGATTGCCGGAAACAGGTTATAATGCAGGTTGCCGTCCCCCATATGCCCGAAGCAATTGATACGGATGCCATAACCCTCCAGCGCCTGCCCGGATTTGCGCACAAAATCCGGAATGGCGGACAGAGGCAACGAAATGTCATGGCTCGCAATGGCCCCGACCTTCACATTCGCGATCGGGATGGATTCACGCAACGTCCAGAAGGCGGCGCGTTGCCCTTCGGATGCCGCGATCACCCCGTCCTGAACCAGCCCTTCTTCCAGCGCGGCGGCGAACAAGGCCTCCATCTCGGCACCGGCATCCATAGAGGCGGGCAAGCCGATTTCAATCAGGACCGACCATTCGGGTGGTTCGGCAAAAGGCTGTCGCACATCGGGCAGATGCTCGTTCAGAAATTCGAAGCTGCGCCGGGCGATCAATTCAAAAGCGTCAATCATCCCCGGCAGCCGCGTTTGTGTCAGCGCCAGAAGCCGCAACGCCGCCGCGGGGTCTGTTACAGCCAGATAGGCCGTCGCCACATTGGCGGGTCGCGCAAACAACCGCAAACTCGCAGCGGTGATGATCCCCAGCGTTCCCTCGGCCCCGATCAACAGGTTCCGCAGGTCATAGCCCGTGTTGTCTTTACGCAGGCGGCGCAGGCCGTGCAGGATCGACCCATCAGGGAGAACAGCCTCAAGCCCCAGACATAGATCCCGCGCCATTCCATAGCGCAATACATTCAATCCGCCTGCATTGGTGGACAGCAGTCCGCCAATCCGCGCCGTGCCCTCGGACCCGAGCGACAGTGGAAACAACCGTCCCGCATCCTGAGCACCCGCCTGCACATCCGCCAGTATCGCACCGGCTTCGACCACCATGGCATTTTCCGCCGGATAGATCGCCCGTATCCGGTTCATCCGCTCGGTAGAGATCAGAAGAGGTAACGCACCCTCCACAATCACCTGCCCGCCGACCAACCCCGTACTACCCCCCAGCGGCACGATCGCAACACCCTCTGCATGGCAGGCGCTCACGATCACCGATGTTTCCGCGGCAGTCCTTGGCATGGCCACTGCAGTGGGCTGTCCGATAAACCGGCCGCGTGGTTCCGTCAGATGTCTGGGTTCGGCCGCACGTATCGTATCGGGCGGCAGCTGCTCCTCCAGCTTCTGCAGAAACGCCGCATCTGCCGAACGTAGATCGGTCATCGTGCCCCCGTTCGCCCGCGCCTGTCATTGCGAAGGTTGGAATACAGAACATGGTTGCGCCAGCGGCCCGCAATCTGCAGGTAACTCTGGGCCACCCCTTCGTATTTGAAACCGCATTTCTCCAGCACCCCCCTGGAGGGAGCATTTTCCGGCAGGCAGGCAGCCTCCAACCGGCTGAGGTCCATGACCGTGAAGGCATGATGCGTCAGGCCCAGAATCGCCTCACGCATGAACCCCTGCCGGGCAAAGGGCTGCCCCACCCAATAGCCCAGCGTTCCCGCTTGGGCAGGGCCGCGCCGCACGTTGTCCAGCGTGATCGCCCCGACCAGCGTCTGATCTTCGCGGCGGATCAGCATGAGCGGCAGCGCCGACCCGTCCGAAGCCGAGCGCGCCGACCACGCCACACGATTGGTAAATGCCCGCCGCGTCAGATGGTCAGGCGACCAGATCGGATCCCATGGATGAAGAAAGTCGGCGCTGCTTTCACGCAGCCCCGACCATGCAGGATAATCGCTGTTTTGCGGCAGACGCAGCGTCAGCCGTTCGGTCTCGATCCGGTGGCCACGTCTAATCCCCAACATCAGGCAGCAAGCCTCCGTCGGATAACCTCCAGATCAGGCGCATTCGCAATCTGGCCGTACAGCGCAAGCGCGGATGGCGCGGTCAGCAGGCGTTCGGCACAGCCCCGCACATCCTCCACCGTGACGGCATCCACACGCACCACCGATTCCTCCACCTCGGGCACACGGCCCCAGATCGCCAGCAGGCGGGCAATGCGCTCGGCACGGGCCGATGGGCTTTCCAGCCCCATCAGCATACCGGCCTTCATCTGCGCCCGCGCACGGGCAACTTCGGCCTCGGTCATATCCTCGGCAGCACGCTTCATCTCGTCGATCGTCAGACCGGCCAGATCGGCAACCTCCTCACCCGAGGTGCCCGAATACACAGTAATCTGCCCCGTATCCTCATAGGCCCCCGACTGGGCAAAGATGGTATAGCACAGACCACGCTCCTCACGGATCTTCTGGAACAGGCGCGATGACATCCCGCCCCCCATGACCATGCCGTAAACCTGCGCCGCATAGACATCATCGTGGCGATAGCTGGGCGCATCGAACGACAGCGCGAAATGCGCCTGTTCCAGCGTCTTTACCTCGCGACGCTCTCCGCCGACAAATTTGGCAGGCTGGACCGGCTTCGTACCAACCGGCTTCAGATCACCGAAGATTTCGGTGGCCTGGGCCACGATGGCATCGTGATCGACCGCCCCCGCCGCCGACAGGATCATTTGGTCCGGGCCGTAATGCTCGTCCACAAACCGGCGCAGATCCTCACGTGTAAAGGATTCCACCCGCGCCTCGGGTCCCAGAATGGTGCGCCCGAACGCCTGATCGGGATAGGATGCCTCGTGCAGCCAGTCAAAGATGATGTCATCGGGGGTATCGATCGCCTGCCCGATTTCCTGCAGGATCACGCCCCGCTCCACCTCGATCTCCCGCTGGTCGAAAACCGGGTTCAGCACGATGTCCGAAATCACATCCAGCGCCAGCGGCACGTCGGCCTGCAGAACCCGCGCATAATAGGCGGTCATCTCGCGGCTGGTATAGGCGTTGATGTAGCCGCCGACATCCTCGATCTCTTCGGCGATCTGCAGCGACGTCCGGCGCTTGGTCCCCTTGAAGGCCATATGCTCCAGAAAATGGGCAATGCCGTTCTGCTCGGCCCGCTCGTGCCGCCCGCCCGCCTGCACCCAGATGCCGATGGAAGAGGACAAAAGCCCCGGCATCTGTTCGGTGACAATGCGGAATCCGTTGGGAAGTGTGGTCAGGCGGGTCGTCAAAGAGCGATCCTTTCGCGAACGAGGGTCTGAAGCGCGCCTAGGTCATTCGGAACCTCGGTCATCCGTTCGGCGCGGGTGAACAAATCTGCCATATGCGGCGGCAATTCACACCGGACGCCCCCTGCTGCCTCAACGGCATCGGGGAACTTGGCCGGATGTGCGGTTGCCAGCGTGATCATGGGCACAGGGCCAAGATGGTGTTGCGCCACCGCAACGCCAATAGCCGAATGCGGACAAAGCAGCTCTCCGGTGGCAGAAAGCGTCTGGCGAATGGTTTCTGCCGTTTCCTCCTCGGAAACACGGCCCGATGCAAAGGTGTCCTGCAAGGCGGCAAGCGCGCCTTGGCTGATGGCAAAGCCGCCAGTCTTCATCTCGTCCATCAGTTGCGACACGGCGCTGCCCTCGCCGTCATAGGCGTAGAACAGGGCCCGTTCGAAGTTGGACGAAACCTGAATGTCCATCGACGGGCTCATCGACGGGACAACTCCTGTGGGCCGGTATTCACCGGTGGACAGGGCGCGGTGCAGAATGTCGTTCTGGTTGGTCGCAACCACCAGCTTCTCGATCGGAAGCCCCATGCGGCGCGCGATGTATCCGGCAAAGATGTCACCGAAGTTTCCAGTCGGCACGGTAAAGCTGACAGGACGGTGTGGCGCACCAAGCGCGGTTGCCGCGGTAAAGTAATAGACGACCTGCGCCAGAACGCGCGCCCAGTTGATCGAATTCACCCCCGCCAGACGGACATCGTCCCGGAATGCGAAATCGTTGAACATATCCTTCACGCGGGCCTGACAATCGTCGAAATCCCCTTCCAGCGCAAAGGCGTGAACGTTGGGTTCGGCCGGTGTCGTCATCTGGCGGCGCTGCACTTCGGACACGCGGCCCTTCGGGAACAGGATCACCACATCCACATTCGGCAGGCCCTTGAACGCCTCGATCGCGGCCGATCCGGTATCCCCCGAGGTGGCCCCCACGATCGTGATCCGCTCTCCCGACTTTGCCAGCGCGGCCTGCATCAGCTGACCGATCAGCTGCATGGCGAAATCCTTGAACGCCAGCGTCGGCCCGTGGAACAGCTCCAGCAGGAAATGGTTCTGCGCCAGTTGCACCAATGGCGCGCGCGCCTCATGCGCGAAACCGGCGTAGGCCGCAGCGATCAACGGCACCAGTTCGTCGTCCGAGAATGTTTCGGCCACGAACGGGCGGATCACACGCAGCACCACCTCCTCATAGGGCAGACCTGCCAGACCGGCAATTTCCTCTGCCGTGAAGGTCGGAATGGTTTCGGGCAAATACAGGCCGCCATCACGGGCAAGGCCGGTCATCATCGCCTCACCGAACGTCAGAGCGGGGGCTTTACCACGGGTCGATACATATTTCATTGCGTCAAACTTCCTTCGCCACGCCGCTTGATACGCCACAGAACAACCAGAGTCACGCCCGCCCATAGGCCCGCCAACACGAACCACCACAAAGGCCGTGCATGGCGCGGAACAAACGCCGCAGGATCGACCGGCACCGGCATGATGCCATCCCCCGTCGGCGTGGCAGCTATGACCATCACGGGGCCTGCATCCAGCTTTTCGCTCAATGCCGTCAGCCCGGCGGGCCAGACCAGCGTGCCGTTCATCTCGACGTTCGTGGCGGTCAGTGCATCATCCCGCCACGCCTCATAGATGAACCCGCGATCAAGGATGATCCGGCGATCGCCCATGTCCAGAGTTTGGCGCACCCTGTACCCCGCCCCCATGACAGGGTCTGTCACGGATAACAGATCCACATGATCCAGCAGCACGCCCTGCACCCGTACGGCCCGGAAGGCATCCTGCTGCGGATCTGGGGTATCGGGAATCGTCTCGGGCAGTCCTTGCAGCGCCACCTCGGCCAGTGCGATCTGCGCCCGCGCCCGTTCTTCGTCGCGGACATCCAGCATGACCAATGTCAGGCCAAGAAGCAGCCCCACCACGCCAAGCACCACCAGAAGCCGCTTCACCGCGCCTCCACAGGCACAGGGGCGGGTTCGATCATCTTGGCAATGGCGATGGTGAACACCAGTGCCGCGAATGCTGCCAGAACCAGGGCCAGCCCGCGATTACGCCGCATTACCAGCCTCCAAAGCCCCAGGGTTTCAGCGCGGCTTCGGCCAAAAACGCCCCGAAATGCAGGAAAAGATACATCAGCGAAAACCCGAAGACCTTTTTCTCGATCTTGTAGCTATCGGCCTCGGCTGCCGTTTCGTCACGCCGCCAGATGCACCAGCCGCCCCAGATGAACAAGGCGTTCAGCACCACCGCCACTGTCAGATAGATCGGCCCACCGATGGAGGTGAAGGCAGCCCCGACAGCCAGCGGCGCCAGTAGCAGCGTATACACCAGCACATGCGCCCGCGTCACACGCCGCCCATGCGTCACCGTCAGCATGGGCACCTTGGCCTTTGAATAATCGCTTTTCATGAACAGCGCGAGCGCCCAGAAATGCGGTGGCGTCCACATGAACACGATCGCGAACATCAGAATGCTCTCGATCGAGACTCCACCCGTAGCGACCGCCCAGCCGATCATGGGCGGAAAGGCCCCGGCGGCCCCACCGATCACGATGTTCTGCGGCGTGGAGCGTTTCAGCCACATCGAATAGATCACGACGTAGAAAAAGATCGTAAAGGCCAGGAATGCGCCCGCGAACCAGTTCGCGGTCACGCCCAGCATCACCACCGACAGGACCGACAGCGTAAGGCCGAACCACATCGCCTCACCCGGGGTGACCCTGCCTGCGGGAATCGGCCGGCTTTGCGTCCGGGTCATCACCGCATCGATATCGGCGTCCCACCACATGTTCAGCGCACCCGAGGCCCCGCCTCCCAGTGCGATAAAGAAGATGGAGGCAAGCCCGACCACCGGATTGACCGATTGGGGTGCAACCAGCAGCCCGACAAAAGCGGTAAACACCACCAATGACATCACCCGCGGCTTCAGCAACGCGAAGTAATCGCGGATGCCGGCCTCGGGTGCGCCGTCGAAACTGCGGATATCACTCATACTGGCGGTCCTTGAAGATCGGCGCCTCGGTCAGGCTGGGCAGCACTTCTGACCCGGCCCCGCCTGTTGTGCAATGGGACATATCGCCCAAGCAAGGCAAACTTAGCCGTTGTGACCACCGCCGCAACACACATATTGGTTCGGAAACCATTCTGCGAGGATATGATGACTGACAGCCCCTTCCGCCCCTTCGAAACTCTTCTGGACGAAGGGCAGGCGCTGTCGATCCTGCGTGACGCCGTTGCGGGCGCCGATGATGGCGAGATTTTTCTGGAACGGCGCCGATCGGAGGCCCTGGTGCTGGATGATGGCCGGATCAAGACCGCCAGCTATGACGCCGCCGAGGGGTTCGGACTGCGCGCCGTGCGGGGCGAGGTTGCAGGATATGCCCATTCCACGGAAGTGTCGGAACAATCGCTGCGTCGCGCTGCCGAAACCGCACGGCTTGCCGTGGGCGCAGGGGGCGGCACCCTCGCCCCGCCCCCTGTCGGCACCAATCGCCATCTGTATGCCGCAATCGATCCGATCGCCGATGCCGCCTTTGCTGTAAAGATCGATACGCTGCGCGAAATCGACGCCTATGCCCGGCAGCTTGATCCCAGCGTGATCCAGGTCTCGGCCACGCTTTCGGCCAGCGTTCAGGAAGTGGAAATCCTGCGCCCCGAAGGGCTGCGCCTGACCGACATGCGTCCGATGGCACGGATGAATGTATCCGTCATCGTGGAGCGCAACGGCCGCCGCGAATCCGGCGGCATGGGTGGCGGCGGGCGTCATGGCCTTCTGTCCCTGATGGACCCCACCCATTGGAAGCCGCTCGTGCAGGAGGCTGTCCGCATCGCCACCCTGAATCTCGATGCCGTTCCCGCCCCCGCCGGCGTTCTGGATGTGGTACTGGGGGCAGGCTGGCCCGGCATTCTGCTGCATGAGGCGGTAGGCCACGGGCTGGAGGGGGACTTCAACCGCAAGAAGACCTCGGCCTTTGCCGGGCTGATGGGCCAGCGTGTCGCCGCACCGGGCGTCACCGTGCTGGATGACGGAACTTTGCCGGACCGGCGCGGATCGCTGACTGTGGATGACGAAGGCACGCCCAGTGCGCGCAACGTGCTCATCGATGACGGGGTGCTCGTCGGGTACATGCAGGATCGCCAGAATGCCCGCCTGATGGGCGTGGAGCCAACCGGCAACGGGCGCCGCGAAAGCTATGCCCATATTCCCATGCCACGGATGACCAACACCTATATGACGGGCGGAACCGAGGATCCGAAGGCGATCCTCTCCGGCTTGAAGGATGGCATCTATGCCGTCGGGTTCGGTGGCGGTCAGGTCGATATCACCAACGGCAAGTTCGTGTTTTCCTGCACCGAGGCCTACCGCGTCCGCAACGGCGTCGTGCAGGAACCTGTAAAGGGGGCCACGCTGATCGGTGACGGCGCAACCGCGCTTCGCCATATCCGGGCCATCGGCAATGACATGGCACTTGATCCGGGCATCGGCAATTGCGGCAAATCGGGGCAATGGGTGCCCGTGGGTGTAGGGCAACCTACCCTGATGATCGGCGGGCTGACGATTGGCGGCTCTGCCACCTGACCTGTCTGACCCTGCCCCGCCGTGCCCCGGATATCAGCGGGGCGCGGCGTCCCACGTCCAATCCAGGGCGAAACGGTCCAGCACCTTCTGCGCGGCATCCCGGTCCGCCCCGCCGACCCGCGCCACCAGCCCGCGATCCGGCGTTTCATCTACACGCAGAACCTGCGCCCCGGTTCCCTCCAGTGCCGCACCCAGAACGCGCACGATCGCACGGCGTCGCAGGTCGGGTTTGAAGACCTTGCCCACCGCCGTCTTGGGCATTTCGGGCAGGATCTCGACCACCCGCGGACGTGCCACACGCTCTCCGATGCGACTATGGGCGAAATCGCGAAGCTCGGCCTCCGTCGCCTGCCCGCCCGAAACCAGTTCCACATAGGCGCACGGCACCTCGCCCGCATGGTCATCGGGCTGGCCGATGGCCCCGACCATCGCCACATCGGGGTGGGCCATCAACGCCTCCTCGATTTCGGCAGGATCGATGTTGTGGCCGCCCCTGATGATCAGATCCTTGGCCCGCCCGGTGATGAAGATATACCCGTCATCATCCATCCGCCCCAGATCCCCGGTCGCCAGCCACTCCCCCCGTGTTCCGGGGTTGGCCACATGGATTTCACCCGCCTCGAACCGCACATCGGTATAGGGCATGGCCAGACCGACGGAACCGACCTTCTTTTCCCCGTCGGGCGGGTTGGCCGCCACCAGGCATGTCGCTTCCGTCAGGCCATACCCCTCGATTACCTCTACCCCCGCAACCTTGCGAAAGCGGTTGAACAGTTCCATGGGCAACGGGGCCGACCCCGAAAACACCACGCGCAGCGAGGAAAGATCCGCATCCACCTTGCGCTGCATCAGCACCGACAGGGCTGTCGGGACGGCAAACAGATAGGTGGCGCGATAACGTTCGATCAGCTGCCACAAGGCATCGAAAACCCCCTCGCCGCGATATCCCGCAGGCGTCGGCAGCACCACATGCGCCCCGGTCGACAACGCACACATCATTACGGGATAGGAGGCAAATACGTGAAAAAGCGGCAAGGGGCAGAGGATCGTATCCTGCGCCGTGAACAGCAGCCTTCGTCCGACCCAACCGTTATAGATCATTCCCGACATCCAGTGCCGCACCAGCTTCGGTGTGCCTGTGGTGCCGCCCGTATGGAAAATGGCGGCAATACGGTCCCCCCGGTCATCAGGAAATGCGGGCATTACAGGCTGTTGGGCGATGGCGGTGCTGAAGGCCATAATCCTTGCCCGGTGGCGCACCCTGTGGCGGGGCCGGATCAACGGCACGATCCATGACCGGGGCGGCGCCAGATAGGGTCGCAGATCCACCTCCAGCACCGTGCGCACCTGTGGCGCATGTTCCAGGGCCTTTGCCACACGTGCCGCGATATCGGATTTGGGAAACGCCTTCAGCGTCACCACGACCTTGGCCCCCGTGTCCCGCAGGATCGCCGCGATCTGCGCCGAGGATTGCAGCGGATTGATCGGAACAACCACCCCCGCCATGACCGCGCCCAGATGGGCAACAACCGTTTCGACCGCGTTGGGCATCACCAGTGCCACGCTGTCCTCCGGCCCCACGCCCAGCGCCCGGAACAGGTTTGCCGCCTGCCCCGCCCGTTGCCGCAGATCGGTCCACGTCAGCGTCACACAGCGGGAGGCAGGATCCGCCAGCAGCTGGAAGCTTAGCGCAGGGCGGTCGCCATGTGCCGCCACGACCTCATCCAGCGCCGCACGGATGGTGGCGGGGCGCGGCTGCTCGTCCCACGTCCCCTCCGCCTCTATCCGGATACGGTCGTCACGTGTTGCAAAGGCCATGGGCGCATCCTCCGCGCTGTGGGAACCCGATCAACTGTCGGTGTTGAACTGCAATCGTGCAAGCCGTGCGTAAAGCGCGCCTTCGGCGATCAGGCTTTCATGCGTGCCTTGGGCAACAATCCGCCCCTGTTCCATCACGACGATCCGATCCGCCTTCTTCACCGTGGCAAGACGGTGGGCGATCACGATCACGGTGCGCCCTGCGGCCAGCCGCTCCATCGCCTGCTGCACGGCCGCCTCGGATTCCGCATCCAGTGCAGATGTCGCCTCATCCAGCAGCAGGATCTTCGCATCGCGCAGGATGGCGCGGGCAATGGCGATACGCTGTTTCTGCCCCCCGGACAGCATCACCCCGCGCTCTCCGACCCATGTGTCATATTCATCAGGCAATGCCGTCAGGAAATCATGGGCAGCCGCAGCGCGGGCAGCGTCCTCCACCTCGGCATCGGTCGCTTCGGGGCGTCCGAACCGGATGTTGTCACGGGCCGAAGCGGCAAAGATCACCGGATCCTGAGGAACCAGCGCCACATCTCGGCGGAAATCGGCACGGGCCATATCGGTCAGCGCCACGCCATCGATGCAGATGCGACCGCCCTGCGGATCATAGAACCGCATCAACAGCTGCAGCACCGTCGTCTTACCGGCCCCCGAAGGGCCGACCAGCGCGACGGTCTCTCCGGGATTGACGGTCAGCACCATATCCTCCAGCGCCGCCTGTGTCGGACGCTGAGGATATCTGAAGTCCACATGCTCGAACGAGATTTGTCCGCGGACCGGCCGCGACATGGCAACCGGATCGGCAGGATCGATTACGGTATCCTCGGCCTGCAACAGCTCGCTCAGCCGCTCCGTGGCCCCGGCCGCACGCTGCAATTCACCCCAGATTTCGGACAGCGCCCCTACTGCTCCGGCAACAAGCACCGAATAGATGACGAATTGAACCAGTTCCCCCGTGGTCATCCCTTCGGCGCGCACATCGCGGGCACCGACCCACAGGACGCCCACCACGCCGGCGAAGACCAAAAAAATCACGATCATCGTCATGATGGCCCGCGTGGCGATACGTTTGCGGGCAGATGCAAAGGCCCGTTCGTTCAGATCGGAAAACCGGGCGCGAACCGCCCCTTCCTGGGTGAAGGCCTGAACGGTGGCGCTGGATTGCAGCATTTCCGCCGCATTGCCCGAGGATTTGGCAATCCACTCCTGATTGTCCCGGCCATACACCCGCAGCCTGCGCCCCATCACCACGATCGGCACCACGACCGCCGGGACCAGCAACAGCACAAGGCCCGTCAGCTTGGGCGCGGTAAAGACCATCAGGACCAGACCGCCGATCAGCATCAGCAGGTTCCGCAGCGCAATGGAAACGGAAGATCCGATGACCGACAGGATCAGCGTGGTATCGGTCGTCAGGCGGGAAATGACCTCTCCCGTCATGATATTCTCGAAGAAGGCCGGGCTCATCCCTGTCACACGGTCGAACAACGCACGACGGATGTCGGCCACCACCCTCTCTCCCAGCCGGGTTACCAGATAGTACCGCGCACCCGTCCCCACGGCCAGCAGCGCCGCAATTCCCAGAAACGCCAGAAAATAATCGTCCAGCAACTGTTCCGTGCTGGTGCCGAAGGCATCCACGACCCGCCGTGTGGCGATGGGCAGCGTCAGACTTGCCCCGGCCGTTGAAACCAGCGCAAACAGAACCCCTGCAACCATCCATCGATAGGGGCGCAAGAACGGGACCAGCGCCCGAAGCGCCCCCATTTTGCGGGAAGGTGCGCGGTCGGTATTGCTGCTTCTGGCCATGATCTGTCCTTCGTCACGCTACGGTGGGGGTGTAGGCCGGTGACTGCGGATCGGCAAGCCTCTTGCCGTCGGGGGCTTTGGCATGGCACCACCAACCCGATGATAATGAAGGAGTGCGTCCATGAATATCGAGATGATCGAAGCCGCCGCCGGACGGGGGCGCGGGTATATCCGCCGGACGCCGTTGCTGAACTCCCCCCTGCTGGACGCCGTGGCCGGACGTCGCGTCTTCGTAAAGGCGGAATGCCTGCAGGTGACCGGATCCTTCAAGTTTCGCGGGGCATGGTCGGCCATCTCCGCGCTGGCGCCGGATGTGCGCGCGCGCGGGATCATCGCATTTTCCTCAGGCAATCACGCGCAGGGCGTGGCGCGAGCGGCGCAGATGCACGAGGTGCCGGCGGTGATCATCATGCCCGCCGACGCCCCCGCTCAAAAGATCGCGAACACGCGGGCCTATGGGGCCGAAGTGGTGCTGTATGACCGCTACACACAAAGCCGCGAGGCAATCGGCGAGGCCCTGGCCGCCGAACGCGGGCTGACACTGGTGCGCCCCTATGACGAACCGCAGGTAATTGCCGGTCAGGGCACCATGGGTCTGGAAATTGCGGAACAGGCGCATGAGGCCGGCATATCGAAGGCCGATGTCATCGTCTGCTGCGGTGGCGGCGGCTTGACCTCTGGCACAGCCCTGGCGCTAGAGGGGTCTGCCCTGCGGGTCCGTCCGGCCGAACCCGCCGGTTTTGACGACACCGCCCGTTCGCTGGCTGCGGGCCGGATCCTGAGCAACGACGCCGGGCGATCCATCTGCGATGCGATTGTCACGCCCGAGCCGGGACAGCTGACATTTCCGATCCTGAAGCGGCTGGCCGGACCTGGGCTGGTTGTCACCGACGAACAAGCGCTTCGCGCAATGGCGCTTGCCTTTCTGCACCTGAAGATCGTGATCGAACCGGGCGGTGCCGTGGCGCTGGCGGCGGCCCTGTTCAACGGGGATGATATAGAGGGTGATACCGTGATCTGCGTCGCCTCGGGCGGGAACGTTGATCCGGAGATGTTTGCACGCGCCCTGGATACCCTATGAGCCTGCTGCTACTACCCGAGCTTGCCCTGTCTTATGAACAGGGCGGCGATCCGTCTGCCGCCCCTGTCGTTCTGCTGCACGGCATCGGAATGGCGGCGGATTACTGGGACCCCATTCTGCACCGGCTGTCCGCATGGCGGGTGATCCGCCCTGAAATGCGCGGCCATGGGGCGTCGGGCCTGCCAGACGGGACGTTCGGCCTCGGCGCCCTTGTCCGGGATGTGGAGGCGGTTCTGGATGCGCTTGGCGTGCGGGATGCTGTGGTGTTGGGCCATGGCCTTGGCGGGCTGGTTGCACAGGCATTGGCAGTCAAGCGGCTGGATCTGGTACGAGGGTTGATCCTGTCCCATACTGCGGCCCGTCTGCCCCTTGCAGCGGATTTGCGGCAGGTGGCCGAAGGCACAGCTCCCCTGGCCGACACCCTGCTGCCCCGCGCCTTTGCCCGCAAGGACAGAACGACACAAGCGGCGCAAAACTATGCAGCCATGCTTGCCCGGACAGATGCCACCGCCGGCAGTGCGTGTCTTGCGGCACAAGCCAGCGCAGACCTTTATACGACCACAGCCACCCTTACCCTGCCCACGCATATCATCGCGGGGATGCATGACGCCCTGGTGCCCCCCGATCTTGCCCAGGAAACCACCGATCTGATCCGGGGCGCAAGCTATACGATGTTGCGGAACAGCGGCCATGCCAGCGCATTGGACGCGCCCGACGCCTATGCGGATGAAATTATCGCATTCCTGCACAAGACCGGGCATTGACCGGCATCCGAACGCCACTACCTGATGGGTATGACAGATTTCATCCGTATCATAATCGCCATCTTGCTTCCGCCGCTCGGTGTGTTTCTGCAGGTGGGTCTGCGTGGGGCCTTCTGGCTGAATATCCTGCTGACCCTTCTGGGATATATCCCCGGTATCGTGCATGCAGTCTGGATTATCGCGCGGCGATAACTCTTGCGTCGGCCCTTTGGCCGACGCATTAATTCCGCATGACAGTCAGCATCGACCCCGAATCCCCGTTGAACCCCGATGTCGCGCTTCTGCTGGAGCGTCATGCATTTGCGATGAATGCGGATACCCCACCCGAATATAATTTCATGCTGGATTCCAAAGCGCTGGCTGCCCCCGACATTTCGTTTTTCGTGCTGCGTGAGGATGGAGTGCCGTGCGCCATGGGGGCAATCAGGATATTTGACGGGGACCACGCAGAGATCAAATCGATGCACGTCCTGTCAGAGGCGCGCGGCCGTGGATATGCCCGCCAGATCCTGCTGCACCTGATGGACAAGGCCCGTGAAGCCGGTTGCAGCAACGTCAGCCTGGAAACCGGCACGCAAGACAGCTTCGTTGCCGCACGCGCCCTTTATGCCGCTGCCGGATTTGCAGATTGCCCGCCCTTTGGCAGCTATCAGGAAAGCCCCTACAGCCAATTCATGACATCAGCGCTTTGAACCGCTTGCACATGACGGGGCGCACCCGTTAAAGAAAACCCGTGGCCCCGTAGCTCAACTGGATAGAGCAAGCGCCTTCTAAGCGCTAGGTTCCGGGTTCGATTCCTGGCGGGGTCGCCATTCGGCGGGCACCTTATGGTTACCCTCGGGCCTCCATTTTGACGCGTCTCCTTCAGGCTACCTGATGATCAATCCGATGTTGGTAGGCTGTCGTTGATGGACAAGCACCACGGGTCGTGGCCATTCCGTTATAGAAGCACCCAAACAATCGGTCAGGTAAAGGACGTAGATTGGCCTTTGCCGAGTAGCCGGCGTGTGCGGTAACCGCCTGCTTCGGGGATGGGTGCCAGGGCCGGATGTCCGAAATCAGAGCGGAATGAACTTCTCCCATGCCCCCTTCTTTTCGGCCATGACCACACGTCCGCCACGCGTGATGGATACGAAGCGCCCCTCTTTACTGAAAGAGACAGTGCCATCTGCGTTGACGATTTTCTCGTAACCCGGGATATCCTGAGACGCGAGGACCATGCTTTCATCCACCAGATACTCCCTATCGGTTGACAAGGATCTCTCTTTCAACCGGAGCACATGAC
Source organism: Falsirhodobacter sp. alg1 (assembly GCF_000739715.2). Taxonomy (GTDB): domain Bacteria; phylum Pseudomonadota; class Alphaproteobacteria; order Rhodobacterales; family Rhodobacteraceae; genus Falsirhodobacter. The sequence continues at coordinate 416,659 of NZ_BBJC02000002.1, forward strand.
CATGCACGGTAAAAAGCCTTAAAGGCTTGGTTCCTATCTCATCGAGATGGATAGGGCTGAAACGGCGGAATGACGCCTTTCTCAAACGTGAGTATTCGGTCGTGAACGCCGCAAGGAACCGTTCAGGGCATTCGAAATCGATACCGGCCGCCCAGATATCGCGGATTTCGTATTTCCACCATTCCGTTTCAATCAAGCGAGCGACCACATTCTCATCGAAACGCAGGCGAATGGGGCGCGCAGGGGATCCGCCAACGATCGTATAGGGCGGTACATCCTTCACAACGACGGAACGGGATGCAATTACCGCCCCGTCACCAATCTTTACGTTGGGTGCGATAAGGCAATCCGCCCCTATCCACACATCGTTGCCGATCTGCAATGTCCGGGGCAGCTGCGGATTGCTGATCTGGGGAGGCACCACTCCATCGCCAAGACGGTCGATGTTATCAGCGATGTAAGCCTGCATGAATTCACGACGATGATTGAATATCGCCGAACTTTGCGACACCGCGAATATGGGGTGCTTGTAGCCCATCAACGAAAGCCCCGGCGCGATACTCGAATATCTGCCTACCTTTGCATATGAAGGAAGTGCGCTGGCAACGGATGCGAATGCCCCTATCGTGAACAAAGAATTTCCTTGGGCCACAGTCGAATATTCTTCAATTTCGGCGGCGCTATTGGCAGTAAGCGTGTCGCCATGGCGAAAACGGCTTTGCGCATCTTCTGACTTTCGCATGCCGGAACGACGTTGGAAGAAGCGGTATTTCTCAAAGGCATTTTTGACCGTGTCATCATAGACAATTGAAAAGTCGAATTTAGGCAATTCAGAGATCATACTCGGGTTCCGCAGGTGCACTTGGCCCAAGAACTAACGCGCTATCACGCAAACATCAAATACATGTGATTACTAAATTTGACTGACATTCTCGACGGTGAATCGCCGGCATGGGCCCATCCCTTATTATCAATGTAAATTCAATGATATAAGGCGCGATGTATTAGACTTGGCCGAATGGAATACGGTATGCGACGATGCAGATGGGAAACAATCCCCACATTTATGCTTCTGGATAGTGAGGTGCTCCAGCCCTGAAAAAAGCCAGAATGTTAGCATTGTAATAGTTAATAGGTTTATCACCGGGCTCGCGGACAGGAATATGTGGTCCAGTGAGGAAAATGTACGACGCTTAACTGGCACGACAGCCAACAGGCAACAGCACGTCGCCTTCCATGGAAATACTCGGTGCATTCCTATTCGACTACCAAATTAACGATAAACAACCATCATAAACGAAGTCGAATAAAAGTTTACATAACTTTTACAATATTTAGTAAACTTGCTTTCTTTATTAAAATCAAGAATCACAACAGGATCACGCACCTATACTTTAGTATAGAAAATGATATTTCCCGATATTTTCTCAAAATAGACCGCGACAAATTGTCCTGAATTCTCTAAGTTAACTATGAATAATAAAATATTAATATTGCCGATAGTTGCCGAACCGCAACAACTTTTCAACATATGAAAATATTAATATATTGAAAAAAAACGATAATAATAATTATTCACAGCGAAGCATCCAGATATTCATTATTTGAGGCAGCGCCGGTATAGATCGATAAAGAAACAGCAATTAGGCCTTCGTGAAATAAAGTTTTTAATTTGGGCTGTCCATGAACGAAGCAATCAAGGTTACTTCTATAAGCTATTCGCAGAGTGAAGACGGTCACCTTCTGTCTTCCGATATTAGCGGCATCGATAACATCAGATCACTCTGGTTCAGGATCAGAAGCCTGAGGCGGAGCTTCCAGCCCCCCGAGGTGCAGGATTTTGCGCTGATTGCCCTGATCTATCCGGCAATGAAAATGGGGAAGGATCTCCATATCGAGGGATTGGTCAGCGGCCCCCTCCTGTTTTCTGCCAAGGAAGACATACAACGATTGCTCATTGCATATGATCCATCGCTTTCCCGCATATCAATTTCGGCAACCCCGGTCTGGACTCTTCCTGAAACGTCTCGAAATCAGCCCAGAATTGCGACCGGATTCAGTGCGGGCGTAGATAGTTTTGCAGCCCTTGCCAGCTTCAGCAATGTCGGAATGGAGATGTCCACGGAGGTCAGTGATCTTTTCGTAATGAACGTAGGGGCTTTCGGGGCCGGTTCAGGTAACGGTATCAGAAAGGCGTTCGAGAAGAGTGTCGACCGTATGTTTACATACGCCCAAGGATCGGACCGAAATGGCTACGCTATTGATAGCAATATGCAGCAGCTATACAACCACTCCGATCTGTCCTTCCTGAAAACACATACGCTGCGGAATTTTTCGGCCGCATCGCTGTTCCATAAAGACATTGATATCTATCTGTATGCATCCGGCGTCAGCTACGACGATGTCGTGGTTACAGGCGCACCCAGCATGGCCTACATTGATCCCATCCTGATCCCGCTTCTTTCTCCGCTGCGCATGCGGCTCATGTCCGCAAATCCCGGTGTGGACCGAATAGAGAAAACGGCGCTTATCGCCTCGCATGCCGATGCCATGAAGCTACTGGATGTATGTGTCGCACCGGCAGCACGTAAGATCGGATTCGCGTCTCAAAGCATGAATTGCTCCAACTGCACCAAATGTTTTCGCACCATGCTCACGCTCGATGCCCTCAACCTGCTCGATAACTTCTCTTCAATATTCGACGTTCGATCTTATAGATCAAGAACAGAGGCTATCGCGAGAGAGGTAAAAAAACGTGGCGATAAAGGCTCGGTCGTAGATAAAAAAGCATATGACCATTTCATTGCGGTCCGCGCACAATAGCCAGCCGGATATCACAATTTTATTGTGATCTTTAACCGCCGTTTACACCGCGATCTTGGTGGAGCAGATAAACATTATTACCCAACATCGCGTTGGAATTAGTTTCGGTCACGTCGCGCCAACCGTTTTACCGGGAAGCGTCTGCTATTCTGTTGAGAGTGGTTTTATTTTACCACTCCAATATCAGATGCATATCCGCATCATCAGGCGCAACACCTCCCTCCTGCACCGAACATTGGTGCAGGAGGGAAATACTTTACCGGCCAAGCGTCCGCATCGCCCAGGCACCGGGACCCAGGATCACGAGAACAATCTGCATCAGAATCCAGAACACCGGGAACTCATATCCGCCATGAAGCGCCCACAGCCCGTTCGGAATCCAGATCTCCAGCGCCGGAATAAGGATTACCAGCAGCAACAGCGATAGCGTCCGGACATACAGCCCCAGAACCAGCCCGATCACGGCCACTACCTCAAGCGTAACATCCCCCCAGGCGAACCATGTTGGATAGCCAAGTCGAACAAACAGCTCTTCGGTTGCGGGCATGCCGGTGTGCAGGACCTTGTACCCCCAATGCACTCCCCAATAGACGGCAAGGACGATGCGCATGAAGAATATGCCGTAGGGCGTCCACCCTTCCGCATTTTCAAAAGCAGCCAGAAATTTCATTATATTCTCCAATATGACCGCCATGCTGCACATGTAGTCAAATTGCAGCAGCGGTTCCCTCATCGCTGCACGATCTATCGCAATAAGGTGCGACGTCAAGTCGCAGGTTCGCCCCCTCAACAACCTAAAAGAATTGGATTTTTCCAAATTTACTTGGTGGATCACCGTAGATGATCATCTCATTGCAGATCGCAAAGCCCGCTCCGTCGGTATGGAAATCGTTTTCTGCATGCGAGGGCTTTCGCAGTATTGCCAACACCTGACGGGCAGGCTCATCGGGGGGCCGAGTCGTGCAAAATCGTATTTTTGCGATGCAGTCTATGTAGCAAGAATTTCTTGGTATCGGCTTCGATACTACCGCTCATCCAGCGATAAAATTCTTGACAGGCATCTCGCAATGATCCCCGGCGGATTCGGCCATCATATAGATCAGGCCGTATCAATTATATAATAATTAACGAAATCTACCCGCGTAACGAAACGAAAAACGCCAAAACACACATGTCTCATTTAATAGGTATATACATATATTTCATGCATGGCCGGACGGATAAAATCCGTCATATAAATTAAATTGTAATTACATCACATATCCAGCCTGCGCCCTGAATAATTCAGAACCCGAATAAACCAACCTTATCAGATAGAAAAATGTGTTATTAATAAGGAGCCGGCTACGCAAATAGCGGCAGCATATCCTCACACAGTATAATATCGATCTTTAAGGAGTGGTTCATGCCATATACGGGTCCGATTTATCTTTCTGGTGACATGGTTGCACTTTCACCAACACAACCGACACAACCCATAGGTACAAACCCCGGCGATCCGGGATTTGGAATGGTCATAAGTTCTGCTGCTGCTCTTGGCGACAATACTTCCCTCTACCGGCTTACCTGGACAGGTAATGTCAGTAACGAAGCAACAACGGATGAGTTTTCCAACGGTCAGGGATGGACGCTGGATGTCTATACCCAATCCCTTGATTCCGACGGCAGGCCCATAACCGGCGACGAAGGCTGGACAACGGTTTTCGCGAATATGAGCCCCCGAAATGATCTGGTATCAGGCGTCGGTGCGGGCGATGATTATATCGTTTTCGATACCATGTCCGGTGGCTGGCTCGTTTATGATCTTGGCGGTGGTCTAAGCCAATCGCCAACGGATCTGACTTACCTTGAAATCGATCAGAACGGTGAACTTGCTGTTGGCGACAATGATAGCCAGCTTGATTTCACAAGCACGGCAATTGCGTACAACATCAGCACCTACTGCTTTGCAGGTGGTACACAAATTCTGACCAGCGACGGCCTTCGTCCGGTCCAGGATCTGAAGATCGGCGATATGGTCAATACGGCGGATCATGGTCCGCAACCCATCCGGTGGATCGGCTCCCGCAAGGTCAACACCACAGAATTGCTCGCATTCCCCAATTTGCAGCCGATCCGTATTCGTGCCGGCGCATTGGGGCTCAACACCCCCGCTACCGATCTGGTTGTTTCACCCCAGCACAGAATTCTGGTCCGTTCGGCAATCGCGGAAAGAATGTTCGGCACTTCGGAAGTGTTGATCGCGGCCAATAAACTGCTGGCGATCGACGGGATCGATATTGTCAATGATACCTCCCCCGTCGAATATTTCCATATCCTGTTTGATAAGCATCAGGTGGTCTTTGCGAATGGCGCCGCCGCCGAAAGCCTGTTCACGGGCCCTGAAGCAATGCGCGCGGTCTCGCCAGAGGCGCGTGCCGAAATCCTGCATCTTTTCCCGGGAATCATGGCGCCCGACTTTATCGGCAAGGCCGCTCGCTACATTCCGGAAAAGGGCAAGCTGATGAAAAAGCTGGCGCAGCGCCATCAGCAGAACGCCCGCCCCTTGTGCGACGCCTGAATGGAACCTTGAATGCCGCATCAACGCGGTGCGGCATTCACCCCGGATTATCAGGCATCGCCCATCCGGTTGCCGTCAGCATCCAGCCACCAGCACAGCACCTTGCCCTCCGGGCGCAGCTTGTCATCTTCCGACGGTTCGGGCTGGATGAAGTCCTTGTGGCAGGTCACCCCGCCAATCCGGATTTCACCGTAAGTGTTATGCCCCAAACGGGCCGACATGACCTTGTCTATCAGAAACGGGCTGAGTTCATCCGGCCTTGCACAATCCGGGTCGGCAATGATCTCGGCAATCCGCAGACGCTTGGCATCCTCTGCCTCCAGAATGCGGGCCACATCCGCACGAAACTCCATCTCGGTCGCGATATAATCATCCAGCGCAGGCAGTTTGCGCATGGCCGGTTTTTTCAGCTTGATATAACCGTCAAAATACAGCGCCTTCAGAACGCGCGCCCCGATGGGAGAGGTCAGCTGCACCGCCGCATCATGAAACGCCATTTCACGGTCCTCGGCTGACAGGCGCATGGTTGACGGTCGCCCCTCCAGCACGGCGCGCCGCAACGCGGCCAGGGCTGCCGTGCGGTGAACATTCGGAATAAGATCGATGATTGCCAAAGCAGGCTTCATGCGTGCCTGAATTTCCCAGAGCATTCGGCAATTCCTTTTCATGGAGGTTGGCGCTATGTACCCCGTCATCGTCCGCCCGTCCACCTGAGGCTGGCTCCCCCCATCGCGGGACTTGCGTCAGGGGCCTGTTCCGCGCATTCAGGTGAATATGATTATACCCCCAGACCATACCCGCGATGCCGACAGGACCCTTGGCTGGTCGGAATTCTTCGAGGTGCAGCTTGCGCCCGATGAAACGCATCTCGTGCCCATGCGCATCGCAACCGTACACCGCTCCCGTATGGGTGCGGAATCCGCGGCAGGTCCGGCACGGCTGCAAATTCCGCCGCTGACGAATACCGCCCATTATGCGGTCGGGGACTGGGTACTGGCCACCCCCGAGGACAATCTGCTTGTCCGCAGGCTGGAGCGCAGGACCCTGCTGCAACGCCGCACCGAAGGGGGGCGCCTGCCCCAGCTGATCGCTGCAAACGTGGATACGCTGTTCATCGTCACCTCCTGCAATGACGACCTGAATCCCGCGCGGCTCGAACGCTATATCGCCCTTGCGAACGAGGCGGGCACCACACCCGTGATCGTCCTGACCAAGGCCGATCAGGTCGCGGATACCGCCCCCTACCGCGATCAGGTGGTCGGCCTTCAGCGCGGGCTGGCCGTGGTTGCCCTGAACGGTCAGGTGCCCGAGGCCGCCGATGTACTGGCCCCCTGGTGCGGGCCGGGTCAGACGGTGGCACTTGTCGGATCTTCCGGCGTGGGAAAATCATCGCTGCTGAACACATTGGCGCAGAAAACGGGTGATGACGCCCAGCTTACGGGCAGCATCCGTGAGGATGACGCAAAGGGGCGCCACACCACCACATCCCGGTCCCTGCATGCCATTTCGGGTGGCGGCTGGGTCATCGATACGCCGGGTATCCGTACCCTGCATGTCAGTGATCTGTCGGTTGGGCTGGATGTGCTGTTTGCCGAAATCTCCGAACTTGCGCCTTCCTGCCGGTTTCGGGATTGCACCCATGCCCATGAACCGGGCTGTGCCGTCCGGGCTGCAGTGGACGCCGGAACCCTGGATCCGGCACGCCTGGATCGCTGGCGCAAACTGCACGAGGAAAACGCCAGCAACACGCCGGTCATCACCGGCGCGCGCGGGAACAAGCGGATCAAGAACACCAACAGGCGCTGATCCGGCAGCAGCCCGCCCCACCCCGGGGCGGGCCTATGGGTGCAAGGGGTCAGGCGACGGCGCGGGCCTCCACCATACCTGCCAGCCAGCTTGATCCGAAGGGAATGGATTCATCATCAAAGTCGAAATCCGGCGTATGGACACCGGCGGTATCGCCATTGCCCAGAAACACGAAGGCCGACGGGATCTTTTCCGCGTAATACGCAAAATCCTCTGCCCCCATCACCGGGTCGATCGTGGAATCAACGGCATTGTCGCCGCCGATGGCCTCAGCCACCGCGATCGCATGGCTTGTCGCATCCGCATCGTTGATGGTGACAGGATAGCCGCGTTCATAAAGAACCTCGGCGGTTGCGCCCTGTGCCTCGGCAATGGCGGTGGCAGTCTTGATCAGCCGTGCCTCGATCAGGTCGCGCACACCGGGGTCCATCGTGCGAACGGTACCGCCAAGGGTTACGACCTGCGGAATCACATTGGTCGCAGGGCTGTCGGTCTTGCAGGCGCAGACCGACAGAACCGCCGATTGCAGCGGGTTCACGTTACGGGCCACGATACCCTGCAAGCCGACAACGATCTGCGCCGCAGTCAGCATGGTATCGATACATTCATGCGGCCGGGCCGCATGCCCCCCGCGCCCCGTGACCGTGATCTGGAACGTATCCGCCGATGCCATCATGGGGCCGCTGCGCGTCTTGTACTTGCCGATCGGGGTGCCCGGATTGGTGTGCAGACCATACATCTCCTGCACCCCCCACCTGGAAATCAGGCCGTCATCGATCATTGCCTTGGCTCCGGCGCCCCCTTCTTCTGCAGGCTGGAAGACCAATACCGCCGTCCCGCTGAAGTTGCGCGTTTCCGCCAGATATTTCGCAGCCCCAAGCAGCATGGCGGTATGCCCGTCATGGCCGCAGGCGTGCATGACGCCCGGGTTCTTGGAGGCATGCGGATGCCCCGTCAGTTCGGTAATCGGCAGCGCATCCATATCTGCACGCAGCCCGATTACCTTGGTGCCCGGCCCCTTGCCACGGATCACCCCGACAACCCCGGTTCTGCCAATTCCCTCCTGCACCTCATCCACGCCAAAGCTGCGCAACAGTTCTGCCACGCGCGCGGCAGTCCGATGCTCCTGGTACATCAGTTCGGGGTGCTCATGGAAATCACGGCGCCATGCGGTAATTTCTGGCAGAAGCTCGGCAAAACGGTTGGGAAACGGCATATCGGGTCCTTATTGGCTTAGGCGGGTCACAAGGCGCTGCATGAAGTCCCAGCCCGCCTCGAACTGGCTGATTTCAATGAATTCATCGGGTGTATGTGCCTGGGCGATATCCCCCGGCCCACAAACCACCGTGGAATATCCGTTGGCCTGAAAATGCCCCGCCTCGGTGCCATAGCTCACGACATTCACCGAATTATCTCCCGTCAAGCCACGGGCCAGCTCTTCGGCAGCCCCGTCGGCTTCCGGCACAAGGGGCGGCACGGTAAAGCTGTGCGACAACTCGATGCGGGCCGCAGGACCGACTGCCTTCATCCGACGTTCCACCTGATCGACGACCTCGCGGTAGCGGGCCCCCCAATCATCCACATTCTCGTCTGGAACAACCCGGTACCCCAGCTTGAAGGTGCATTCACCCGCGGTGATATTATTCGCCTCCCCCCCGTGGATGACACCCACGCTGACGGTGGTGAACGGCGGATCGAACAAGGCAGCGGTTTCCGTCGGCTTGGCCGACATCAGCGCATCATTGGTTTCGTTCAGCCAGTTCAGGATGCGGCCAGCCTCATGCACCGCCGAAACCCCCAGATGCTGACGTGACGAATGCACGGGCACGCCGATGATCTTTGTATCGATCGAACGGCTGCCCTTGTGTCCCGTGACCACCCGCATACTGCTCGGCTCTCCCACGATGACGGCGGCGGCGCGGGGCAGATCGCGGGCCATCGCCTCGACCATCGATACGCAGCCCGTGCAGCCCACCTCCTCATCATAGCTCAGGGCAAGCTGCAACGGACGCTTGACCCCGGCCTTGATTGCCAGCGGCACAGCGGCGATCGCCAGCGCGTCGAACCCTTTCATGTCGGCAGTCCCGCGGCCATAGAACCGGCCATCCCGTTCCGTCAGCTCCCATGGATCATCGGTCCACGGCTGCCCATCAACCGGAACGACATCCGTATGACCGGACAGCACGACACCCCCTTCGACCTTCGGCCCGCAATGGACATAGAGATTGGCCTTCGTCCCATCGGGTGACAGGATGCGGACACATTCGGCCCCCCAGCCCTCCAGATACTCCTGCACCCAATCGATCAATGGCAGATTGGTCGTACTGCTGACGGAAGGGAACGAGACCAGTTTGGCTAGTATCTCGCGGGGGCTCAGTTCGGTCGGCATATGTCAGTCCTTGAGAACGCGGTGATCCGGTCCCACGATTTCGTAATCGGAGGCCTTGCTGTCATGGCCCACCGGAAAGATGGGCGACGGGATGGGGTTGTATCGCACCTCACGCTGCAGACCGCGTGAATTGGGATCCGCCTGCGGCACGGCGGACAGCAGCGCACGGGTATAGGCGTGACGCGGGTTGGAGAATACGGCCGCGCGCGGGCCTATCTCGACGATCCGCCCCATGTACATGACACCGACATGGTGGCTTACACGTTCCACCACGGCCATATCGTGGCTGATGAACAGGAACGACAGATCCAGATCGGCCTGAAGTTCCATCATCAGGTTCAACACCTGCGCCTGCACCGACACATCCAGCGCGGAAACGGCCTCATCGGCGATGACCAGCTTCGGGCCAAGTGCCAACGCGCGGGCAATCGCCACACGCTGGCGCTGCCCGCCCGACAATTCGTGCGGATAGCGGCGCATGAAGGCGCGGGGCAGCTGCACACGATCGAACAGGGTGGCGACCCGATCCTCCAGCTCCGCCCCGGTGGCGATGTTGTAGTTCCGCATCGGCTCGGCCACCTGGTCGAACAGGCGCATCGTGGGGTTCAGGCTGGCATAGGGATCCTGAAAGATCATCTGGATATCGCGGCGCATCTGGCGCCGTTCCATCGTGGACTGGGGCTGGATCAGGTTTTTGCCACCCAGCCACACCTGCCCGCTGGTCGGTTCGATCAGCCGCAGGATGGATCGACCGCATGTGGATTTGCCGCAGCCGGATTCCCCGACAAGGGACAGCGTTTCGCCCGTGCGGATCTGCAACGAGACATCTTCCACCGCATGCACATTCGCAATCGTCCGGCGCAGCAGCCCGCCCTTTACCGGGAACCGCGTGGTCAGATGGCGCACATCAAGCAGCACCTCTCCTTGCGGACGCGGCGGATAGACGGGGGCGGGAATGACCTGACCATCGCGGGTATATAGCTGCATCGGCTCGGGGGCGGCTTTTCCCTCCATCTCTCCCAGACGGGGAACGGCAGCCAGCAAGGCACGGGTATAGGGATGTTTCGGGGCCTCGAATATCTGCCCGACAGGCCCCTCCTCGACCTTGTTGCCCCGGAACATGACGACGACACGATCGGCAAGTTGCGCCACCACCGACATATCGTGAGTGATGAACATCACGGCCATGCCCTGCTCGCGCTTCAGCCGGTCGATCAGGGTCAGGATCTCGGCCTGGATGGTCACATCCAGCGCAGTTGTCGGCTCGTCGCAGATCAGCAGCTTCGGCTCGCAGGCCATGGCCATCGCGATGACGACACGCTGGCGCATTCCGCCTGAAAGCTCGTGCGGGTACTGTGTCAGCCGACGCTCCGGTTCGTTGATCCGAACCATCTTCAACAGTTCCAGCGCACGCTGCCGCGCGTCGGCGGCGGACATGGCGCGGTGGATGCGGATGCCCTCGGTCAACTGGCGTTCGATGGTGAACACCGGGTTCAGGCTGGTCATCGGCTCCTGAAAGATCATGCCGATTTCGTTGCCGCGGATCGTACGCATCGTGGGGCTGTCGGCCTGTGCCAGATCGATCATGCCGTCCTTGCGCTGAAACTCAAGCTGGCCGCCCGCAATCTCGCCACCGCCGAATTCCACCAGCCGCATCAGCGACAGGGAGGATACCGACTTTCCCGAACCGGATTCACCCACGACGCAAACGCATTCCCCTGCGTTTATGTCAAAGCTCAGATCCTCCACCCCCAGTACGGGACCGTCGTTCGTCTGGAATGCAACGCGCAAATTCCGGATGCGCACCAATGGCGCGGGATCAGGCAGGTGATCGAGCATGGTGATGAGCCTTGTCGAAGGGTACGGGCCACGAAATACGGCCTCACTGCCCTAACGAAGTCAGATGGGATACCAAAAGTCAAACCGCCAAAAAATCTTTTTCCGATTAAATTTTATGCATGTGTGATTATTAAAAAACCTTGCAAGATTAGTGGTTTCTGATGAACACTGCCCGAACAAGGGGCAAAAGACCCCGCCACCACGCCGGGGCATTTACCCTCCCGAAATGCCCCGGCGTGGTTATTGAACCGACCCAACATGGAGAACCGAATGACCCTAAGACATCTGCTGCTCGGGGCTGGTCTTTCTGCCCTTCTGGCACCCGCAGCCTTTGCCGAACGTGGCGCGGACGGACATGTGAACCTGATCTATTATCAGGCTCCATCGATCATGAACCCCTATCTTTCCGGCGGCACGAAAGACCTTGAGGCCTCCAGCCTCGTGATCGAGCCGCTTGTGCGTTTCAACCCCACAGGAGAGATGGTTCCCTGGCTGGTCGAAGAGATTCCCACGATCGAAAACGGCGGCGTGGCCGAGGATATGACCTCGATCACCTACAAGCTGAAACCCGGCCTGAAATGGTCCGACGGCACCGATTTCACAGCAGATGACGTGGTCTTTACCGGGCAATACTGCATGCATCCCGAAGGGGCCTGCGCCCAGCTGGCACGATTTGAGGGTGTGAAGGAGATCGAGGCGCTTGATCCGCAAACGGTCAAGATCACGTTTACCGGACCGAAACCCTATCCCTACATGCCGTTCGTCACCTACGAATCGCCGATCCTGCAAAAGGCGCAATTCCAGAATTGCACCGGCACCGCCGGCCCAAGCTGCAGCGAGGAAAACTTCAACCCCATCGGCACAGGCGCATTCAAGGTGGACGAATTCCGCCCGAATGACGTGATCTCGCTGTCGGCCAACGAAAACTACCGTGACCCGGCCCTGCCCCATTTCGCCACCATGACGCTGAAGGGCGGCGGCGATGCGGCGGCCGCAGCACGTTCGGTGCTGGAAACCGGCGAATACGATTACGCCTGGAACATTCAGCTGGCACCCGAAGTGCTGGCGCAGATGATTTCCGCCGGCAAGGGTGAGGCGATAAAAACCTTTGGCACTCAGGTCGAACGGATCGAAGTGAACCTGACCGATCCGTCCTCCTCGCTGCCCGAGGGCGAACGCTCCACCGACGCGCACCCCCATCCGTTCCTGAGCGATGTGCGTGTGCGCCGGGCCTTGTCGATGGCGATCGACCGCCAGTTGCTGTCCGATATCGGTTACGGCGAAGCGGGCAAACCCACCTGCAACCTGGTGCCGGCACCGGCTGCCTATGCCTCGCCCAATACGGAATGCCTGACACAGGATATCGAAGGGGCAAAGGCCCTGCTGGACGAAGCAGGCTGGGTTCCGGGATCAGATGGTGTGCGTGAAAAGGATGGCATGCGGCTGAGCCTACTGTTCCAGACCTCCACCAATGCCGTACGGCAGGATTTCCAGTCGATCATCAAGCAGTGGTGGCAGGAAATCGGCGTGGAAACCGAACTGAAGAATGTGGACGGCTCGGTCTTCTTCGGTTCGGATCCGGGGTCGCCCGATACGATGCACAAATTCTATGCCGACGTGGAAATGTACGCCAACACCTTCCCCGGTACGGACCCCGAGCAGTATCTGGCCCAGTACACCTGTGAAAAAGCCCCCGATCCGGGCAACGCATGGCAGGGTTCGAACACCAACCGGTATTGCGATCCCGCCTATGATGAAATGCTGGCCGAACTGGGGGCCACTGCGGATCTGGAAGAACGTGGCCGCCTGAGCATCGCCCTGAACGACATGCTGACCAAGGATTCGATGACAGTACTGCCGCTGGTCTATCGCGGCACATCCTCTGCCCGGTCCAACACGTTGGGCGGGGTCAACATCAACGCGTGGGACAGCGGCCTCTGGAATGTCGCTGACTGGTACCGCGTAAAATAATGCCCCGGCGCGCCTTCGGGCGCGCCTTTCCTTTTCTCTTCCTGACGGAAGGTGCCGATGCTCACCTTTACTATACGCCGACTACTGGTCGCGATCCCGACACTCCTCTTCATCAGCCTTATCATCTTCTTGCTGCTGGACCTGGCTCCGGGGGATCCATTGGCAAACATGCCACTGACGATTCCGCCTGATGTCCGTGAAAACATGCGCGCGGCGCTTGGCCTCGACCAGCCTGTCTGGATCCGCTACGCCCTGTGGTTGAAGCAGTTCTTCTGGGTAGAGCCACTCAACATCCTCGATTCCATTCTGGGAACCAGCCTTGCCGGTGACGGACAGCGCGTTCTGTCATGGCAGACACGTTCCCCCGTGGCCGACATCATCGCACAACGGATGCCCCAGACGCTTTGGGTTGTGGGCCTTGCCTATGTTGTGGGTGTTCTGATCGCCATCCCGATCGGCATCATCTCGGCCTACAAACAGTATTCCGTGTTCGATCAGGCCGGAACCTTCGTATCGATGATCGGCTATTCCGTTCCGCCCTTCTTTACCGGCGTGCTGGTCATCATCATCTTTTCGGTCAATCTGGGCTGGTTTCCCTCGATCTATGACACCACCCTGCAGGTGAACAGCTGGGCAACGTTCAAACAGCAGCTGATCCAGATGGTGATGCCCGTCATGGTGCTGGCATTGCAGACCACGGCACAGATCAGCCGTTTCATGCGCGCCTCCATGCTGGACAACCTCCGGCAGGATTACGTGCGCACGGCGCGGGCAAAGGGCCTGCGGGAACGCACGGTGCTGATGGCCCATGTCGCACGCAACTCCATGATCCCGGTCGTAACCGTCATCGCCCTTGGTGTCCCGTCGATCTTCGGCGGTGCGATCATCACCGAACAGGTCTTCAAGGTAAACGGCATCGGCCAGCTGATGATCACCTCCATCCAGTCAAACGACATTCCGATGGTACAAACCCTGACCTTCATTTTCGCCGTGCTGATCGTGCTGGCGAACCTGATCGCCGACATCCTTTATGGACTGCTTGACCCGAGGATCCGCTATGACTGATGCAACAGCCTCCGCCCCGCCGCGCCACAGATCGCAACGACAAGAGGTCTGGCGCCAGTTCCGCAGCCACAAGGGGGCCATGGCGGGGCTGGTGATCTTCGTCGTCATCCTGCTGGGCGTCACGATCGGTCCGTGGCTATGGGGGCTGGATGCCACCCTGGTCGACATCCGTTCGCGCAATCTGGGGCCGTCGCTGGCACATCCCTTCGGAACGGACCAGCTCGGGCGCGATCTGCTGGCCCGGATCCTGTCGGGCGGGCGCGTGTCATTGGCCGTCGGGCTGACGGCCATGTTGCTGTCGCTGGCTCTGGGCACATTCGTGGGCGTGGTCGCCGGGTTCTTCGAGCGTCTGGATGGGGCGCTGATGCGGCTCACCGATCTGTTTCTTGCCCTGCCCCTGCTGCCCCTGCTGCTGGTGATGGTCATGCTGTTCCGCGAACCGCTCTCGCGCAGCTTCGGGCCGGAAAACGGCATTTTCCTGCTGATGGTGACGGCCATCGGGCTGACAAGCTGGATGAACACCGCGCGTATCGTGCGCGGCGATGTTCTGGCGATCAAGAACCGGGAATTCATCATGGCGGCAAAATCGATCGGGACCGAACCCTCGGCCATGATCCGGCGCCATATCCTGCCCAACGTCCTCAGCCCGATCCTCGTATCGGCAACACTGGGTATTGCCACGGCCATCATCACCGAATCCTCGCTGTCCTTTCTCGGGCTGGGCTTTCCGCCCGATTTCCCGACCTGGGGGCGCCTGCTCTATGATGCCGTGGACCAGATCCAGCTGTTCCCGATCCGCGTCATCCTGCCCGGTGTTGCCATTGCCCTGACGGTGCTGTCGGTCAACTACATCGGTGATGGCCTGCGCGACGCAATGGATCTGCGGGCGCGCAAGCGCTAGGCATTTTGCCCTAGCTGACGAATTCGCGGACGAATTCGGTGGCAGGGTTGGACCGGATATCGATGGGGCGGCCGATCTGTTCGATCCGCCCCATCGACATGACAACCACCAGATCCGCCAGCTCCATCGCCTCTTCCTGATCATGGGTCACGAAGATGGATGTCAGGCCGGTCGCATCATGGATCTCGCGAAGGCCCGCGCGCAATTCACGCCGCACGCGGGCATCCAATGCACCAAAGGGTTCATCCAGCAGCAACATCCGCGGCTCGATCGCCAGCGCCCGCGCCAATGCCACGCGCTGCCGTTGGCCCCCCGATAATTGCGATGGATAGCGCCCCCCGATTTCCGGCAGCTGGATCAGCTCCAGTAGGTTCGTCACACGGCGCGTGATCTCCCCTGCCGGCGGACGGCTAAGGCGGGACCGCGCGCGCAACCCATAGGCAATATTCTCGAACACCGTCATATGGCGGAACAGCGCGTAGGACTGGAACACGAAGCCGGCGCGCCGCTCCTGTACCGTCAGGCCGGCGGCGTCGGCGCCTTCCAGCAGCACCCTGCCCGAACTGGGAAACTCCAACCCGCCCAGAATACGCAGCAATGTAGTCTTCCCCGATCCCGACGGCCCCAGCAACGCCACAAGTGCCCCCGAAGGGATCGCAAGGCTGACCGGATGAAGCGCCGCGGTGGTGCCATAAGCTTTGGCAATTTCTTCGATCTGGATATGCATCTTAAAGCTCCTTCTCAATGGCGACGGGTGGCGGCCAGCGCGTCGGCATGGTACCATTCCAAGATGGATTTCAGGGCGAGGGTCATCAGCGCCAACAGCGCCAGCACGGCCGCAAGCGTAAAGGCGGCAACCGAAAGATATTCGTTGTACATCATTTCGATGGTGATCGGCATCGTAGCCGTCTCACCGCGGATACGGCCCGAAACCACCGCCACGGCGCCGAATTCACCCATTGCGCGGGCGTTGCACAGCAGTACGCCGTACAGCAGCGCCCAACGGATGTTCGGCAGGGTAACGGTACGGAACACGCGCCAGCCGGAAGCCCCCAGCGTCAGCGCGGCCTCTTCCTCGGCCCGGCCCTGTTCGATCATCACCGGAATCAATTCCCGCGCGACAAAGGGAAAGGAGACGAAGACCGTCGCCAGAACCACGCCGGGCAGCGCAAAGATGATCGGCACCCCTGCCCCCACCAGCATCCCGCCCAAAGTGGAATTGGCGCCCAACAGCAGCACAAGGCACAAGCCCGCCACCACCGGTGACACCGAAAACGGCAGGTCGATCAGGGTGATCAGAAAGGCCTTGCCGCGAAAATCGAACTTGGTAATCGCCCAGGCCGCCGCAAGGCCAAATACCGCATTCATCGGAACCGAAATTGCCGCCACCGTCAGCGTCAGGCGAATGGCCTGCCACGCATCCCGCTGGCCAAGGGATTCTACCGCCGTCATCCACCCACGCGACAGCGCCTCGGAGAACACGACGAACAATGGCGCGAACAGCAGCAAGGACAGGATGGAGACGACCGTGCCGATCAGCAAGCGGCGCGCCCAGGGCGATTCCTCGGTCGGGTTCCGAAAGGCAATCAAGTCAGACATATCCGATCCTCCGTCTGCTCCAGATCTGGATGAGGTTGATGGCAAACAGCATGAGAAAGGAGATCAGCAGCATCGCGATCCCGATGGCTGCGGCGGCGTTGTAATTGAACTCCTCCAACCGGATCACGATCAGCAAGGGGGCGATCTCGGTCCGGTTCGGAATATTGCCCGCAATGAAGATGACCGAGCCGTATTCACCGACCGAGCGTGCCAGGGCCAAGGCGAACCCCGTCAGGGCCGCAGGCATCAGCATCGGCAGGATCACCCGGCGCAGCGTCGTCAGCCGTGAGGCCCCCAGACTGGCCGAGGCTTCTTCCACCTCATGCTCTATTTCCGCGATCACAGGCTGTACCGTCCGGGTGACGAACGGCAGCCCGACAAAGACCAGCGCCACGAAAATACCCGCCTGCGTATAGGCGATGCGCAGGCCCATATCCGCCGCAATCCCGCCGAACAATCCGTTCGGCGCATAAAGCGTGGTCAATGCGATACCCGCCACTGCCGTCGGCAGCGCAAAGGGCAGATCGACTGCGGCATCGATCAGCCTTTTACCCGGAAAGCGGTAGCGTACCAATATCCAGGCCAGCATCACACCGAACACCAGATTGAACAGGGCCGCCAAGACCGACAGGCGGAACGAAAGGAACAGCGCGCCGCGTACCCTTTCGCTGCTGACTGTGGCCCAGATTTCGGCTGGCCCCCATACCAGCCCCCGCATCAGCAGGGCCATGATCGGCAGGATAACGATGACCGACAGCATCGTGACCGTGATTCCCATGGCCAGATTGAATCCCGGCATGGCGGACCGGCGTATGAGCATGCTCGGCATTCCGTCACCTCGCCGTATAGATCTGGTCGAAGGTGCCCCCATCGCCGAAATGCTCGGGCTGTGCCTTGGCCCAACCCCCGAAGTCGGCAATCGTCACCAGATCCAGCGCGGGAAGCCGGGCCACATCCTCGGGGTCGGCGGCCGACGCATCCCAGGCGCGATAGTAGTTCTTCATCGCAAGCGCCTGCGCCTCGGGGCTGTAAAGATACTGAAGGTATTCGGCAGCCAGCGCGTGCTGCGCCTCGTCATCGGCATTGCCCTCGACCAAGGCCACTGACGGTTCGGCCAAAATGGACATGGACGGGACAACAATGTCGAACTGGTCATCGCCAAGTTCGTCCAGTGCCAACCACGCCTCGTTTTCCCATGCCAGAAGCACATCGCCGATACCGCGCTGCGTGAAGGTCGTCGTGGAACCGCGTGCCCCGCTGTCCAGAACCGGCACATGTTTGTACAGGTTGCCGACAAAGCCAGCCGGATCCTGCCCGTTCCGTTCGGCCCACGCCCATGCGGCCAGATAGCTCCAACGGGCGGCGCCCGAGGTTTTCGGGTTCGGGGTGATCACCTCCACCCCGTCCTGCACCAGATCGCCCCAATCCCTGATCCCCTTGGGGTTCCCCTCGCGTACAAGGAACACGATGGTGGAAGTATAGGGCGCGGACCCATGCGGCAGCCTCGATTGCCAATCCGCGGGAATCTTGTCCGTGGCGTTTGCAATCGCGTCGATGTCGCCAGCCAGTGCCAGTGTCACCACCTGCGCATCCAGACCGTCGATCACTGCCCGCGCCTGCGACCCGGACCCCCCGTGAGAGCTTTCAAGCCGGACAGGCCCATGCCCCTCGGCCTTCCAGTGCGCTTCGAAGGCTGCATTGTACTCGCGGTAGAATTCGCGGGTCGGATCATAGGATACGTTCAGCAGGCTTTGCGCCGATGCAAGGCTTGGCACTGCTGCCATGGCCAGTGGAAGTGCCATGTAAAGAATGTTCTTTGCCAGTTTCATCGCCATCTCCGTTATCCACACCGGCCACAGGGGCCGCGCTGCGTTAATAACGACAGGATTTGTCGTGTTTTGCAAAAGCACGTTTATGGCGAATGCACAGGGCGCCGCAGAAAATTATTCTACGGCGCCCTCGGGGTATGAACTGGCAGAGGTATTCTACAGCTTGATGCTTTGCCGGCGGTCACCCGCAATCATCTGCTGGATCTGGCGCACGATCTGATCGGCATGCTGGCTGGCAAGCGTATCGGCGGCGGCAATATCCCCCGCTTCGATAGCTGCGATCATATCTTCATGCTCCGTCACATATTGCGCGGGCAGCTTGTCATCGAACGAGGAATAATAGAGCCGTAGAATCCGCCGCCCCTCATCCAGCAACCGGCAGAACAGGCTGGTATAGTAGGGGTTCCGCCCCGCCTCGGCGATGGCCGCATGGAAATTGCGGTTCGTGGCGATCATGCCCAGCGCATCGCGGCCCTTTACGGCCGCAGCAAAATCAGCCTGATGCTGGCGGATCACCTCCATATCCCCATCCGTGCGGTTTTCGGCGGCCAGCCGCGTTGTCACGCGGTACATCAGGCTCATCGCATCGAAGAAGGTATGCAGGTTCAGGAAATCAATGTTCGATACCACGGTGGAGCGATTGGGCAACGTCGTCACCAATCCCTCGGCCGCCAGCCGGACCAAGGCCTCGCGGATGGGGGTGCGCGACATGGCCAAACGCTCGGCCAGCTGGATCTCATCGATCGGGCTGCCGGGCGGCAGAACCAGATTCAGGATATCGTCCCGCATGATCTCATAGACGAATTTGACGCCTTCGCCGCGTTTACGTTCGGGCTGTGGCACTGCGAGACCTTTGTTCATATCATTCACCCTTCACTTGATACACGCATATGGGAACGGTACCGCCGCTTCAACGCGCTTAGCGTGCGCCCCAGCTGTCGGATACGCGATATCCTGCCGGCCAGGGGTCCGATGGGTCCAGCATGTGCTGGTGGATTCCGGTAATCCAGCCACGCCCCGAAATTTCCGGCAGGATGGCAGCTATCCCGCCGACATCTGTGGTGCCAAGGATGCGCCCCGTGAATGTGGAGCCGATCAGCGACACCGCCGTCAGGCTCTGATCCCGGGTCATCTGCCCCCGCGCATGCAAGACAGCCATACGCGCCGACAGGGCCGTCCCGGTCGGAGAGCGGTCAACCTTGCCCGGCTGGATCGCCACCGCCGCCCCCGCTTGCAGATCGCCGCCCACCTGCTGCAACGCCCCTGCAAACAGGCAAAAGGAGAAATGCCGCCAATCGGGCATTTCAGGATGGTGAAACCACATCTGTTCATTTGCGGCATTGGTGATCCGCACGCCCAGGCGGGCAATGTCATGCGCCTCGGTCGCCTCCATCGCAAATCCCATGCTGGCGGCATCGACAATGACAAAACTGTCACCGCCAAAGGCCGTATCTACCGTCAGGGTTCCGATCCCCTCCACCTCGATGGTCTGATCCAGTGGCCCCGCGAAACTGGGCAGGTTCTGTACGAATATCCGCTCTGCCTTGCCGTTCCTGCATTCCGCGCGCACCCGCACCAATCCGCCCGGCGCCTCCAGTACCAGATCGGTAACAGGTTCCTGCATCGGGATCAGCCCGCCATCCAGCAGTACCGTCGCCACGCAGATAGAATTGGAGCCTGACATGGGCGGCGTGTCTTCCGGCTCCATGATGATGAAGGCGGCATCCGCCTCGGGATGCTTTGGCGGCACTAGAAGGTTCACATGGCGAAAAACACCACCGCGCGGTTCATTCAGCACAAAGTTCCGCAAGGTCTGGTCCTGCGCGATCCAGCGACTCTGCTCCCAGATCGTTTGTCCGGGCGGGGGTAGAACGCCACCGACGATTACGTCGCCCACCTCGCCTTCGGCATGGGCGGAAATGACATGTACCGTTCTGGAACTGCGCATTGCTTTTACCTCTCGTTCCTTTCGCGCCGAGCGGATCGGGGCCATCCTTGCTCGTCATGAAACAGCAGAAACACATCGCCACAAATATGTCGACAATTAAAATACAAACTGTATTGTAACACGGGAAGAACAGACTCGTTGCCGGTACCACCGGTGGCCATGTGGAGATGACCCAGATGAATTCCGAAATTTTTACCGGCACGATTCCGGCCCTGATGACGCCCTGCAAGGCAGATCGCACCCCAGACTTTGACGCATTGGTCCGCAAGGGCAAAGAACTGATTGCGCTTGGCATGTCGGCAGTCGTGTATTGCGGCTCCATGGGGGACTGGCCCCTGCTGACCGACGCCCAGCGGATGGAAGGCGTGGAGCGTCTGGCTGCTGCCGGCGTGCCCGTCATCGTGGGAACAGGCGCCGTCAATTCGGCAACTGCCGTGGACCATGCGGTTCATGCACAGAAGGTCGGCGCCAAGGGTCTGATGCTGATCCCGCGGGTTCTGTCGCGCGGTAGCGTGATTGCAGCGCAGAAAGAGCATTTCAAGGCAATCCTTGCCGCCGCACCGGAACTTCCTGCAGTCATCTACAACAGCCCCTACTACGGCTTTGCCACCCGCGCCGATCTGTTCTTCGCGCTGCGGGCCGAACATCCGAACCTGATCGGGTTCAAGGAATTCGGCGGCAACAAGGATCTTTCCTATGCAGCCGAACACATCACCTCCAAGGACGAGGGGGTGACCCTGATGATCGGCGTGGATACCGCCGTATTCCACGGTTTCGTCAACTGCGGTGCAAAAGGCGCCATCACCGGCATCGGTTGCGTTCTGCCCAAGGAGGTTCTGCACCTGACCGCGCTCTGCATGGCTGCGGCAAAGGGCAATTCCACCGCCCGCCGTCTGGCCAAAGAACTGGACGAAGCGCTGCTGACACTTGCCACCGTGGATGCGGGCCCCGATCTGGTGCTGTTCTTCAAGCACATGATGGTTCTGAAAGGGAACGCCGAATACGCGCTCAACTTCATCGAGACCGACCAGCTTTCGGCCAGCCAGCAAGGCTTCATCGAGGCGCAACTGGCGCTGTTCGATACGTGGTATGCGAACTGGACCAAGGAAACCGGCGCCCTCGATATCGTAGTCTGAACCGGTACGCGTGAACAGCGAAAGGCCCTCCGTATTCGGGGGGCCTTCTGCATGTGTCAGACGGCATCCAACCCTTGGGTGCGGAGTTTCTCCAGCAATGCCATCTCCTCGGCGGTCAGGGTGATCCCCACGGCTTCGGACTTGATACGGGCGGCATAGCGACGCTGGGATGGCAGGCGTGCGCCCTGCCCTGCAATTGCCTCGAACAGAACCTCTGCGCGGGCAAAGGGATCGCTGCGCCCTGCGGCAAACCGCTTGGGGCAGAAGGCGATGACCAGCTCGCCATGATGCGGCAACAGCGACATCGAACCCAGATACTCCAGCGCCTCGGGGCTGGTCAGATCGCCAATCATCACCCCGGCCAGCAGTTCGACCATGGTGGAAATGGCAGACCCCTTATGCCCGCCGAAGGGCAGCATGGCCCCGTCAAGGGCAGCTGCCGGATCGGTCGTGGGCCGCCCTTCTGCATCGATTGCCCACCCCTCCGGCAGGGGTGTTCCGGCACGGCGATGCAACTCGATCTCTCCGCGCGCGGCAACACTCGTGGCGAAGTCGAATACATAGGGTGTGTTGTCCTTGCGCGGCCACCCGAATGCGACCGGATTGGTGCCCAGCAGGGCCTCGGTTCCGCCGGTCGGGGCCACACTGGAATAGCTGGGGCACATTGCCAGAACCGCGCACCCCTGATCTGTCAGGGCCTCGACCTCGGGCCATAACGCCGAGAAATGCAGGCAGGAATTGATGGCAAGTGCCGCTACACCCAGTTCCTTGGCCCTGGCCGCCAGAACCGGCGCCCCAAGCTCGAAAGCGGCGGGGGAAAACGCGCCCTTGGCGTCCACGCGGATGACACCGCTTCCGTCATCCAGCAACTCGGGCACAGCCTGCGGCATCACCTTGCCTGCCTTCAGCGTCCGGAAACACCCTTCGATGCGGTAAACGCCATGCGATTTGCATGCATCCCTTTCTCCGGCTACGATGGTGCGGGCGACCGCGGTTGCCTGGGCATCGGAGACGCCGGCGTTGCGAAAAATCTGTGTTGTCATCTCGGTCAATTCCGCGATGCTCAGAACCGTCGGGCTGTTCATGACCGTGGCCCCCTTCGTTGGTTTTGCTGCTGAATATTTTGTATATATACTGTATACATTCCGGCAGGTCATCCGATTTCGTTATCGCCCGGCGGCGGTAATCGACAGAGAAACAAGGGCGATGACCATTACGCGAAGCCTTCGCATACGAACTGTATATTAATTGTATTTTGCAATTGCAGCCAGCCGCGATAAGCTGGTTCCATAACAATGATCCGAATCGACTTCGGACGTATCCAACTGGAGAGATCTATGAAACTTCCCATGACTCTTGGCGGACTGATGGTTGCCGCAGGCCTGTTCGCAACCAGCGCGCATGCCGACAAACTGGATGACATCATCTCCTCCGGGACCCTGCGTTGTGCCGTCGTGCTGGATTTCCCGCCCATGGGATCGCGCGATGAAAGCAACAACCCGGTCGGTTTCGACGTTGATTATTGCAACGATCTGGCCGCCGCCTTGGGTGTTGATGCCGAAATCGTCGAAACCCCCTTCCCCGAGCGTATTCCTGCGCTGATGTCCGGCCGTGTCGATGTCGGCGTCGCCTCCACCTCGGACACGCTGGAACGTGCGAAGACCGTGGGCTTCTCGGTACCCTACTTCGCGTTCGAGAACGTGGTCACCTCCAACGAAGAGTCCGGCATCAACAGCTTTGACGATATGAAGGGCAAGACCGTCGGTGCAACGGCAGGCACCTTCGAGGCCATTGCCCTTCAGGCGCAGGTCGAGGAATGGGGTGAGGGCGAATTCCGTCCGTACCAGAGCCAGGCCGACGTATTCCTTGCGCTGAGCCAGGGCCAGATCGATGCGACCGTTTCCACGTCCACCGTGGCGCAGGCCAATGTGAAGTCGGGCAATTTCCCCGGCATCTCCGTCGTGGGCAAGGCCCCCTTCGATATTGACTATGTTGCCCTGTTCACCAATCGTGAAGAATACGGCTTCATCAACTATCTGAACCTGTTCGTAAGCCAGCAGGTCCGCACCGGCCGCTACGAAGAGCTTTATGCAAAATGGGTCGGTGGCGAACTTCCCGACCTGAGCGCTGCCGGCGTTACTCGCTGATTTGATCCGTCCAAATGGTGCCGCAGGCCTGTAGGCAGGCGGCACCCCACCTCGATCATTGAGGCATACGGCGATGTTCAATTACACGTTCCAATGGAATCAGGCCTTGGCGCGCCTTCCCCAGATGCTGGATGGCGCGCTGGTCACGATGCAGATCGCGATCCTGTCGATGGCAATCGGCGTTCTGCTGGCAATCCTGCTGACGGGTTGCCGTCTTTCGGGTATCCGCGTGCTGCAGGGCTTCGCGGTCACATGGGTGGAAATCGCCCGCAATACGCCCGCCCTGTTCCAGATCTACATGGCACATTTCGGTGTCGCCAGTTTCGGGATCCACTTCAGCCCGTTCACATCGCTGCTGATCGGGATCACCTTCAATAACGCCGGTTATCTGGCCGAGAATTTCCGTGGTGCGCTCAAGGCCATTTCCGATACGCAATCGCGTGCGGGCCGGTCGCTGGGCATGACACCCGTGCAGGCGTTCCGCTATATCGTTCTGCCGCAAATGCTGCGCATCGCCTATCTCCCGATGACGAACCAGATGGTCTGGGCCATTCTCATGACGTCACTGGGTGTGACCGTCGGCATGAACTCGGATCTTTACGGTGTCACGCAGGATCTGAATGCGCTGACCTTCCGCACGTTTGAGCTTTTCGCGATCGCTGCCGTGATCTTCTACGTCATCACCAAAGTCATCGGACTGGGGGCGCGGCTGCTCGCGACCCGCCTGTTCCGGTATTAAGAGGGAGACGAGACATGTTCG
This sequence comes from Falsirhodobacter sp. alg1, assembly GCF_000739715.2. Classification (GTDB taxonomy): domain Bacteria; phylum Pseudomonadota; class Alphaproteobacteria; order Rhodobacterales; family Rhodobacteraceae; genus Falsirhodobacter. The sequence continues at coordinate 441,432 of NZ_BBJC02000002.1, forward strand.
ATACCGCCCTCTCTGCACACGATCTGCTCTTTCTGGCCAAAGGCGCGGGTGTCACCCTGCTGGTGACTGCAATCTCCGTCGCCTTTGGCACAATTCTGGGGATCCTCTGCGGCGTATTCCGGTTTCAGGTCGGTCCTTATTGGGCCAGTCCGGTTACCTTCATCCTAGATATCTTCCGCTCCATCCCGTTGCTGATCCAGCTGGTTCTGGCCAATGCGTTTCTGGGCATGGTCCTGAAACTGCGGATGTCCGGCTTCACGATCGCCTGCGGTGTGCTGACCCTTTATACCGCCGCCTATTGCGCGGAAATCGTGCGCGGCAGCATCGGGTCCGTTCCCGGCACGACGCGCCGGGCCGGACGCTCGCTTGGTATGACATGGTTTCAGGACATGCGGTATATCGTGCTGCCGCTGGCAACGCGCGTTGCCCTGCCGTCCTGGATCGGCCTTGCGCTTGGCGTCATGAAGGATTCCGCACTGGTCTATGTTGTTCAGGTGACCGAGCTTCTGAAATCCACACAGATCCTTATCACGCGCCTGCAAGAACCCCTGTTCCTGCTGATGATCTGCGGCGCCTTCTACTTCCTCATCAGCTTCCCTATCGCACGCTTTGGTGGTTACCTCGAAAAACGGTGGTCCAATGATTAAGATCGAAAATGTCCGCAAATCCTTTGGCCAGCTGGAGGTGCTGAAAGGTATCGACCTGACCGTAGAAAAGGGCGAAGTGCTGACGATCATCGGCGGATCGGGATCGGGAAAATCCACACTGCTGACCTGCATCAACGGGTTGGAGCCTATCGATGCGGGCCGCATCACCGTTGATGGCACTGTCGTTCACGACAAATCCACCGACCTGAACAAGCTGCGCCGCAAACTGGGCATCGTTTTCCAGCAGTTCAATGCCTTCCCGCATCTGACCGTGCTGGAAAACGTGATGCTGGCCCCGCGCAAGGTCCTGAAGCAATCCAGGGCCGAAGCAGAGGCGATGGCCATCAAGCAACTGGGCCATGTGGGACTGGGGGATAAGGTCGATGTCTATCCCTCGCGCCTGTCCGGTGGGCAGCAGCAGCGGATGGCAATTGCCCGCGCGCTGGCGATGTCTCCGGGGTACATGCTGTTCGACGAGGTGACGTCGGCTCTGGACCCGCAGCTTGTCGGAGAGGTTCTGGACACGCTCCGCCTTCTGGCATCCGAAGGCATGACGATGATCTGCGTCACCCACGAGATGAAGTTCGCCCGCGAAGTGTCTGATCGCGTTGCATTCTTCCACAAGGGCGTCATGGCAGAGATCGCCCCGCCGGAAAAACTGTTCGGTGCCCCCGAGGACCCCGAACTGCAGAAATTCCTCGCTGCGACACATTGAGCCGGTAATGAACAAGAAGCCAGATGTGATTGTGATCGGCGCAGGCGTCGTCGGTCTTTCTGCTGCGCTGGCGCTTCTGGCACGCGGGCTTTCGGTTACCGTGCTGGACCGTACCGGCCCCGCAGCCGGGGCCTCTGCCGGGAATGCGGGGGCCTTTGCCTTCACCGATATCCTGCCGCTTGCATCGCCGGGCATCCTGAAGAAGGCACCGAAATGGCTGCTTGACCCGCTGGGTCCGCTGTCCATTCCCCCCGCCTATTCCCTGAAGATCGCACCCTGGATGTTCCGCTTCTGGCGGGCCTGCTCGGCCGCTCATGTGGCCCATTCCACCAAAGCGCAAACCGCGATGATGGATCTTTCGAAGGCCGAGCTGGAGCCGTTTCTTGCCGCGACAGGCACCGCCCATATGCTGCGCAAGGGCGGAAATCTTCAGGTCTATGAAACATCCGCGGAATTTGAGGCCTCGCAGCCCGGATGGGCCGCACGCGCCGAACATGGCATAGAGTTTACCCACATGGATGCCGCCGGAATGGCGGCGCTCCAGCCCGGACTGTCACCGCAATTCACCCGTGGCACCTTCACCCCCGGCTGGTATTCGATTGCCGACCCCAAGCTATACACCATCGCCCTGGGCGACCGGTTCTGCACGACCGGCGGCCGGATCATGGTGGCTGATGTCAAATCCATCCGTCATCACGATACCGGCGTCGAGGTGAAGACGGAGGCGGGCATCCTGCACACAGGCAAGGTCGTGGTTGCCGCAGGCGCGTTCTCCCACGGTCTTGTCCGCACGCTGGGGGACAGGATCCCGCTGGAAACGGAACGGGGCTACAATACCACCCTACCAGTCGGCGCCCTGGATCTGCGCACGCAAATCACGTTCGGCGGGCACGGGTTTGTCGTGTCACCGCTGTCCACCGGCGTCCGGGTCGGCGGTGCCGTGGAACTTGGCGGACTGGATCTGCCGCCAAACTTCAAACGGGCCGATGCGATGCTGAAAAAGGCCAAATCATTCCTGCCCGCCCTGAACACCGAAGGTGGAACGCAGTGGATGGGCTTTCGCCCCTCGCTACCCGATACCCTGCCCGTCATCGGCCGGTCCAGCGCCGGTGACAGGATCATCTATGCCTTCGGTCATGGCCACCTTGGCCTGACGCAATCCCCGGGCACGGCACGGCTTGTGGCCGATCTGGTCCTGCAGCGCCCTTCTGCAATCGATCTCAACCCTTTCTCTCCCCAGCGGTTCTAGGCAGCCTACTGTCTACGGAGTTCATTCTATGTCGAGTTATACCTTCTCCTGCATCGACGGGCATACATGCGGGAATCCTGTCCGTCTTGTGTCCGGCGGCGGGCCGCTTCTGGTCGGGGCGGACATGCTGGAAAAGCGCGCCCATTTTCTGAAAGAGTTCGACTGGATCAGGACGGGCCTGATGTTCGAGCCACGCGGCCATGACATGATGTCCGGTTCCATCCTGTATCCGCCAACGCGGGCGGATTGCGATGTGGCCGTTCTGTTCATCGAAACCTCGGGGTGCCTGCCCATGTGCGGGCATGGCACCATTGGCACCATCACGATGGGCATCGAGAACGGACTGATCCAGCCGCGCACGCCGGGCAAACTGTCGATCGAGACGCCGGCAGGCAAGGTCGATATCGCCTACCGTCAGGAAGGCCGCTTTGTTGAAGAGGTGCGCCTGACCAATGTGCCCGGCTTTCTGCATTCCGAAGGGCTGACCGCCGAAATCGACGGCTTGGGCGAGGTTGTCGTGGATGTTGCCTATGGGGGCAATTTCTATGCCATCGTCGAACCGCAGACGAATTTCCGCGACATGGCGGATTTCACCGCGGCAGAGCTGATTGGCCTCTCGCCAAGGCTGCGCGCCGCGTTGAACGCCAAATACGAATTCATCCACCCCGAACATCCGGCCATCAACGGCCTGAGCCATATTCTGTGGACCGGGCAACCAACAGTTGAGGGTGCCCATGCCCGCAATGCGGTGTTCTACGGTGACAAGGCGATCGACCGTTCACCCTGCGGCACCGGCACCTCGGCGCGCATGGCACAACTGGCCGCCCGCGGCAAACTGAAGGTCGGTGATGATTTCTGGCATGAATCCATCATCGGCTCCATCTTCAAGGGTCGGGTAGAGGCGGCCACCACGGTGGCGGACAAGCCTGCGATCATTCCGTCGATCGGCGGGTGGGCGCGGCAGACCGGCATCAACACCATCTTCATCGACACGCGCGACCCCTATGCTCATGGATTTGTAGTAAAATGACCAATACGGCACAAAGCATCCTCGGAGGGCAGGCAAACGGGCCGGTCCTTGCCACACGGGAACCCCTCAGCTTCTGGGGTGGGGTTGATCCGGCAACGGGATGCGTGATCGACGTCCACCACCCGCTGAACGGAAAATGCATCACCGGCGCAATCCTGATGATGCCGACAACCCGTGGATCCTGCACCGGCTCGGGTGTCATCCTTGATCTGGCGCTGACAGGACGCGGCCCTGCGGCGCTGGTCTTCTGTGAGGCAGAGGATGTCGTGACACTCGGCGCGCTGATCGCGGTTGAGATGTTTGACAAACAGCTGCCCGTCCTGCGTCTTTCGCCCGATGCTTTTGCCGCACTTTCCACGGCCGCGACCGCCAGCATCACGCCCACATCGATCACGGCAGAGGGGATGGATATTCCCGTCACGCCGCCGATCAGCAGTGCCGTCACCCTGAGCGCCGCCGACCAGGCCATGCTGGACGGAAACGAGGGCATTGCCGCCCAACAGGCAATGCGGATCATCCGCGCCATGGCCGGAAATCAGGGGGCGGATACCCTGATCGATGTGACACAGGCCCATATCGACGGCTGCATCTATGCAAGCCCCGCCAATCTGACCTTTGCGGAAAAGATGGCCGACATGGGCGCACAAGTCCGGGTCCGCACCACGATGAACGCGATCTCCGTGGATCATTCCAACTGGCAGGCGCAGGGTGTGCCCCCCAATTTCGGTCGTCCCGCCCAACGTCTGGCGGATGCCTATGTCCGTATGGGGTGCCAGCCGACATTCACATGCTCTCCCTATCTGCTCGATACCGCACCGACCGAGGGGGAAACGATTGCATGGGCTGAATCCAATGCCGTGATCTATGCCAATTCGGTGCTGGGGGCGCGCACGACCAAACACCCCGACTTTCTTGATCTGTGCATCGCCCTGACCGGACGGGCACCGCATTCGGGCGTTTACCTGACCAGAAACCGTCATGCGACGCGGATCATCGAGGTGGATATGCCACCCGCCGTGGATGATGCCTTCTGGCCGCTGATCGGCTATCTGGCAGGGAAAGCCGCGCCGGATTGCATTCCTGTGCTGCGCGGGCTTGCAGGCGGGCACCCCTCACCCGAAAATCTCAAGGCCGTTTGCGCGGCATTCGGGACCACATCGGCCTCTCCGATGCTGCATGTGGACGGCGTCACCCCCGAGGCGCACCTTGTCGCCCCCGAGGCCGATACCGTACAGATCACCCGCGCGGATATGGCCGCAGGCTGGCGGCTTCTGAATGCCGGCCCCGAGACTGTGGAACTGGTGGCGGTGGGCAGCCCCCACGCCTCGCTGGAAGAATGCCAGACCCTTGCCGATGTTCTGGCGGACCGGAAGGTATCGGTGCCGACCATCGTGACAACCGGCCGTCAGGTCATGCAGAATGCCCGCACCGACGGCACGATCGCGCGGCTGGAGGCGGCGGGGGTACAGGTGCTGTCGGATATCTGCTGGTGCTCCATTTCCGAGCCAGTGTTTCCCCCGGCAACTCGGGCCCTGATGACCAATTCAGGGAAATATGCCCATTACGGGCCGGGCCTGTCGGGCCGGGCCGTGCGCTTCGGCAGCCTTGCCGATTGTGCCGCGGCGGCAACCACGGGGCATGCCCCCCGTACCCTGCCCCGCTGGCTTGATTGAACGATACAGGCGGGCATCCGGCCCGCCGCCCTTACTCCGCCGGTTGCGCTGCGGGCCTTGATTGCAGGTTATCGATCACCATGATGCAGGCAGTTACGGCCAGCAGCCCAAGAACAGCCATATTGATCACCTCCCACCCAAGCGTGCCGATGATCGCGCCGGATGACAGGGACGCCAGCGCGACACTGCCGAAAATGGTGAAATCGGCCCCGCCCTGCAGAACCGTGCTTTTGGGGCCGACCGCAGCCCGCGCAATCATCACCGAGGCACCGGTAAATCCGAAATTCCAGCCGATCCCCAGAAGTGCAAGCATGATCCAGAAATTGCCGATCTGCTGCCCAGACAGCGCCACAACAGAGCTGATCGCAATCAGAGCCATACCTGCCAGGGTGATGCGGAACTGGCCGAACTTCTCGATCAGTCGCCCGGTAATGAAGCTGGGGGCGAACATTCCGATGATGTGCCACTGGATGCCAAGGGCCGCACTTTCAACGCCAAAACCGCAGGCGATGATGGCTAGGGGCGCAGCTGTCATCGTCAGGCTCATTGCGGCATAGGTGACGGCACCGGACAGGACCGATACGACATAGCTGCGGCGGGATGGGGCGGCTTCCGGTTTTACGGCAGTCCGTACGGGCGGCGCCCCTTTTGCAGGAAAACGCGCGAACAGCAGAAACGGTATTGTCACGAGCGCTAGCACCGCCTGCGCAAGAAAGCTGACAGAATAGGGCGCGCCAATGGACATGTTCCCCGTCCAGACCACGATCTGCGGCCCCACCACCGCAGAGATCAGCCCCCCGGCCAGCACAAAGGAAATGGCCCTGCCCCGATGTTCCGGGGCAACGATCAGCGTGGCCGCGAACCGGTAGCTCTGAACACAGGCGATGTTCAGTCCGAACAGAAACGCCCCGACGCAGAACAGCAAAAACGACCCTGACAGGATACCATAGGTGCAGATCAACGCACCGCACATCGCCACCAGTGCCCCCAGCACATAGACGGGCACACGGCCCAACCGATGTATCAGCATCGCCACAGGAATGGTCGCCACGCAGGTACCCACCATGAAGGTACTCACCGGCAGCGTCACCAAGGCCTCGCTCGGGCTGATCATCTTGCCGACCATGCCGCCTAGCGAAATCATGATGGGGGGAATTGATCCGGCCAGCCCCTGTGAGATCAACAGCAGCCATAGGGTTGGCTGGCGGGCCAGCAGAAAGCGGTCGGAATTGGCTTGGGGAACAATCATATCGGTATCTGCCTTCTTAGCCGGACAGAAATCTGCCATCGGGCCAATCCGCAGACGGTAATTCCCAGATCAATATCCAGCAAGAACAAAAGACTGCTTTGTCCAACTTCATTGTCGGCAGAAGCTTGGCCCCCAATGTAAAAAGCAGCCCGGAATGAACCGGACCGCCCATGGCCATTCAGCCGAACAAATTACTGCCCCGCAGCCTGTGCCGCGTAGACATAGCTGTCGTAGGAATATTCAGCCACGCGGAACCATTCGAAGCCCTGATCGCGGAAGGTTTTCCAGCCCGGATAGATTGCCGCCCATTCAGGGAACCGCTCCGAATATTCGGAATAGAGTTCGAAGGTAGTCTTGTAGGCTGCCTGCATCACATCCTGCGGCATCGGGCGCAGCTGTGCCCCCTTGCCGACCAGCGAACGGATCGCATCCTTGTTCTTCACATCGTACATGGCCTGCATGTTGATGTTGGCAGCCTTGCAGGCTGTATCCAGCGCGGCCTTGAACTCGTCCGACAGCGCGTCGTACTGCGCCTTGTTGATGAAGAAGTGCATGGTCAGTGCACCTTCCCAGAACGCGGGATAGTAGTAGTAGGGCGCGATCTGGTAGAAGCCCAGACGTTCGTCATCATAGGGCCCGACCCATTCGGCCGCGTCGATCGTCCCGCGTTCCAGCGCAGGATAGATATCGCCCCCCGGAAGCTGCTGCGGCACCACGCCTAGGCGGGACATCACCTCACCCGCGACGCCGGCAATCCGCATCTTCAGGCCGCGCAGATCTGCAAGGCTGTTGATTTCCTTGCGATACCAGCCGCCCATCTGCGTGCCGCTGGCACCGCCCGGTTTTGCAACGATGCCGTAGGGGGCAAGGAAGTTGTCATAAGCCTCATTCCCGCCGCCATGATAAAGCCAGGCGTTCTGCAGACGGGAGTTCAGACCGAAGGGAATGGCCGAGCCGATGGCGAACGTGGGGTTCTTGCCCGTGAAGTAATATCCGCAGGTATGCGCGATTTCCACGGTATTCGCCTGTACGGCATCAAGGGCCTGCGCGCCGGGAACAAGTTCCCCCGCCTGGAAGACCTGGATCTGGAACCGGCCACCTGTCATGGCAGACAGCATCTCGGACATGACGACGGCACCGCCGTAGATCGTATCGAGGTTGTTCGGGAAACCCGAAGTCAGGCGCCAGCGCACGGTTTCCTGGCTTTGCGCCACGGCGGGGGCGGCCAGTGTGACCGAGGCTGCGCCGGCAAGCGCGCCCCGGGTCAGAAAGTTACGGCGGTCGATGGTCATGGTCGTCTCCTCCACAAAACGATTGGACTTATGGTGCGCCAAAGCTGGGCGCGGCGGGGATTGTCGGGCCACCGAAGCTGGGTGCTGCGGATGGTTGGCCGAAGGTCGGGGCGGCGGGCGCACCGAAGGGCGATGCCCCTCCTGCACCCGGCATCGGCACATTCAACTGGATGGTCGACGGATCCACCGTGACAGCGCCGGATTTATAGTGGGTTACCACCCCCGGGAATGCGATCACGATGGCGACCATGGCCAGCTGGATGAACAGGAACGGAATTGCCCCCATGTAGATCTGCCCCGAGGTGACCGGCTGGATCGTTTCATTCGTCAGCCTGTCGCGATAGGGCCGCGTCGGTGCGACAGACCGCAGGAAGAACAGCGAGAAGCCGAAGGGCGGATGCATGAAGCTGGTCTGCATGTTGATCGCCAGCATCACGCCGAACCAGATCAGATCGATCCCGAGGGCGTCGGCCACAGGGGCCAGCAGCGGAATGATGATGAACGCCAGCTCGAAGTAATCCAGAAAGAACGCAAGGAAGAACACCAGCAGGTTCGCGATGATCAGAAACCCGATCACGCCCCCCGGTACCGACGTCAGCAGATGTTCGACCCACAGATGGCCGTTCACCCCGTAGAATGTCAGCGAGAAGACCCGCGCACCAAGCAGGATGAACATGACGAAGGCAGACAGGCGTACCGTGGAATACAACGATTCACGGATCAGCTCGTAATCCAGCTTGCGGTTGACGGCAGCCAGGATAAGCGCGCCCACGGCACCCATTGCCCCGCCCTCGGTCGGTGTGGCGATACCGAAAAAGATCGTGCCCAACACCAGAAAGATCAGGACCAGCGGCGGGACCAGCGACGTGATGACCCGCAGGACCAGCTTCCAGCCGCGCAGCGTGCGCGCCTCCAGCGGCAGGGCTGGCACTTTCTGCGGCCAGATGATGGAGACGACCATGATGAACAGCGTATAGGCGGCCACCAGCATCAGGGCCGGCACCATCGCCCCACGGTACATGTCCCCCACCGAGCGGCCCAGCTGGTCCGCAAGGATGATGAGCACGAGGCTGGGCGGCAGGATCTGTGCCAGCGTGCCGGAGGCCGCAATTGCCCCCGACGCGATCCGGCGATCATACCCGTAGCGCAGCATGATCGGCAGCGAGATCAGCCCCATCGAGATAACGGAAGCCGCAACGACACCCGTGGTGGCCGCAAGGATCGCCCCCACAAAGATCACGGCATAGGCGATGCCGCCCCGTATGGGTCCGAACAGTTGCCCGATCGTGTCCAGCAGCGCCTCGGCCATGCCGCTTCGCTGCAGGATCAGCCCCATGAACGTAAAGAAGGGAATAGCCAGCAGCGTCTCGTTGGACATCTGCCCGAAAAACCGGTCGGGGATGGCCTGGAACAGGTTGATGGGCAGCATTCCCAGCTCGATCCCGACCAGACCGAAGATGAAGCCCACGAAGGCCAGTGCGAATGCAACCGGATAGCCCAGCAGAAGCACCCCGATAAGCGAGGCGAACATGATGGGCGCAAGATTTTCAGCGATAAAAGCGGTCATATGCGCCCTCAGATCTTCGCGGCTTCGGCATCAGCCTCAAGCACGGGGTCGGGAATATCGCCGCGCAGGATGGCGATACGCTTGATGAGTTCGGAAATGCCCTGAAGCGCCAGAAGCGCGAACCCCAGCGGGATCATCGCCCAGACCGGCCACTGGATCAGACCACCGGTATTGTTCGACACCTCTCCTGACGCGAATTTTGCCATGACGACCGGCCATGAAAGCCAGATGGTGATCAAGCAGAAGGGCATCAGGAAAAAGATCGTGCCGAAAATGTCGATGATCAGCTGTTTACGCCGGGACAGCGCCCCGTACATCAGATCCACGCGGACATGCTCGCTTCGCTGCAACGTATAGGCCGCAGCCAGCAGGAATGCAGCCGAAAACAGGTACCACTGCGATTCAAGCCACGCATTCGAACTGATGGAGAATACTTTCCGCATAACCGCATTGATCGCACTGATGAAAATGGCCACCAGCAGCAGCCATGATGCCGCCTTGCCGATCACCGTATTCAGCCTGTCGATCACGCGTGATAGCGCTAACCACAAGGACATACGTTTCCCCTCCCCCTCAGGCGCGAATGCGCCAAACCTCAGAAACTAATTTATAAAATCGCCATATTTTGCGCAATATCCTATAAATCGGCCTTTGGAACTATTTTGGCCCCTCGCCCATGGGCGTTATTAGCCTAATTAATCCGTGATCGGGCAACAAAATTTGGCAAACCCGATAAAGTTTACAGCACAGGCGGGATGAGACAGGATGCAGTGGCGCGGAAGACGGACCAGTCGGAACATCGAGGATCGGCGCTCCAGTGGGGGTCGCGGGATTGCGGTCGGCGGGGGAAGTGTCGGCATTCTGGCAATCGTCGTGGTCGGATATTTCCTTGGCGTCGATCTGACGCCCCTGCTGGACGGCCAGCAAAGCCAACAGGGCGGCGGTGAGGTGACAGCCGCCGATCAGGAAGCGGCCGAATTCGTATCCGTCACCCTTGCCGATACCGAAGATGTCTGGACGACCGTATTTCAGGAACAACTGGGCGCGACCTACGCCCCCGCCACGCTGGTGCTTTACAAGGGTGTCACGCAATCCCCCTGCGGTGGCGCAAGCGGGGCGACAGGCCCCTTCTACTGCCCCGGTGACCAGAAGGTCTATCTCGACACGGCCTTTTTCGTGACGATGGAGCAGGAACTGGGCGCGAGGGGCGATTTCGCCTCGGCCTATGTCGTGGCGCATGAGATCGGCCATCACGTTCAGGATGAACTCGGCATCCTGTCCCGTGCGAACGAGGTGCGCGGCCAAAGCAGCACCGCGGATTCCAATGCGATTTCGGTACGGATCGAACTGCAGGCCGATTGCCTGTCGGGGATCTGGGCCAGACATGCCGAGGCGCAGTTCGGCTCTATCGAACCCGGCGATCTGGAAGAGGCCGTGAATGCCGCACGCCAGATCGGTGATGATACGTTGCAGCGCAATGCAGGGCGCGTCCCCTCCCCCCATACCTTTACCCACGGCACATCCGAGCAACGCTCTCGCTGGTTCCAGACGGGATATGACAGCGGGCAGATCAATTCGTGCGACACCTTCGGGACTGACCGGCTCTGAGCTGTGCGCACTGGCAGATCGGGCCTGATCTGCCAGTGCGCGATGGACATTTGCACTACTCAGCGCCGTTATCATGCTGAATTGATGGGAATACCCTGCCCAAGCGTCAAAAAAGCCCCATATCAGCCCCTGAAGATACCACGAACATAAAGGCCCACGGATATGTCTCTTTTCGATCTGATGGCCATCCTGCTTGCGTTGACGGCGGTCTTTTCCTGGATCAACCACCGGCTGGGCTGGCTTCCGCATACCATCGGGTTGCTGGTCATGACGCTTGGGGCGTCATTTCTGCTGATCGGGGTGGAGGTGGCCTTTCCAGAGGTGCTGAACTTCGACGATATCTCGGATGTCGTGCGCCAGTTGCACTTTCAGGATACGGTCCTGAACGGAATGCTGGCGTTCCTTCTGTTTGCCGGCGCGCTTCATGTGGACCCCAGCGGCCTGCGGGGGCATGCATGGTCCATCGGAACAATGGCCACCGTCGGGGTCATTCTTTCAACGCTGATTGTAGGGGTCGGTTTCTGGGGCGCCACCAGGCTGGTGGGCATGGACGTCTCGCTGGCATGGGCCCTTGTGTTCGGGGCGCTGATCAGCCCGACCGATCCGGTGGCCGTTCTGGCCACATTGAAAGAGGTGAAGATCCCGCGCGATCTGGAAAGCATCATGACAGGTGAAACCCTGTTCAACGATGGCGTCGGGGTGGTTCTGTTCAGCGTATTGCTGACAGCGGCCGTCGGAGGCGGGATCGAACCCCTCGAGGTGGCCGAGATGTTTGTGGTCGAGGCGATCGGCGGCGCGATTCTGGGCGGCATAACAGGGTATATCGCCTATCGTGCGATGCGGGCGATCGATGATTATCCGATCGAAGTGATGATTTCGCTGGCACTGGTGACAGGCACCTATGCCGTAGCCAGCCATCTGGGATTGAGCGGGCCGATCGCCGTGGTGATTGCGGGGATCCTGATCGGCACGCGCGGCCCGCATGACGCATTGAGCGACCAGACACAGCAATATCTGTTCGGTTTCTGGACACTAGTGGACCAGATCCTCAATTCGCTGCTGTTCCTCATGATCGGGCTGGAGGTGCTTATCCTGCGCTATGCGCCGGAATATGCGCTGCTGGGGGCGATGGCCATTCCGCTGGCCCTGCTGGCGCGTGTCTGCGCCATCGGGCTGCCGGTGGCGATCATCCAGCGGTTCCAGTCTTTTGCCCGGGGGACGGTTCCGGTCCTGACATGGGCCGGACTGCGTGGCGGCATTTCCGTGGCGCTGGCAATGTCGATCCCCGAAGTGTCCGAGAAATCGCCCATCCTTGCCGCGACCTATGCCGTGGTGCTGTTCACGCTGATCGTACAGGGGCTGACATTGCGGCGGCTGATCCTGTGGATTTTGCGCTGATGCCGCAGCCTGCGACCATACGTCTCGGGGCGGCGATATCCCCGCCCCATATGTTTACAATAATACTCGGATATGCTGTTTCACCTTCATACAGCCATGCACACAAGGGCGTGGCACATGTCACACCAAGGGGTTGAAATGCGCAATGTCGTCAAAAATCTGCTGACCGGGGTTTGCTTTGCTTCGGTCATGGCCGTCTCGGCCGTTGCCCAGGATATCCGTATCCCCCACCGTCAGGGAGAGGTTACGCTGACCGCCACGCCGCAGAAGGTGCTGGTCATGGATTGGGCGGCCGTTGACACGCTGGATGCGATGGGCGTTCAGGTCAGCGGTGTTCCCGGCAGCAACGCACCGACCTACCTGAAGAAATACGAGGGCGACGATTACCTGAAGATCGGCTCGTTGGTCGAACCCGATGTTGAAATGATCGCTGCGGCGGATGCAGACCTGATGATCGTGGGTGCGCGGTCCCGCAAGGTGCAGCCCCAGCTTAACGAGATCCTGCCGACGGTCGATCTTTCCATCGACAACGGTGATTTCATCGAGAGCGTGAAGGCCAACATCACCGAGCTGGGGGCCGTATTCGGCAAGGAAGATCGCGCCGCCGAAATGGTTGCCGAGCTCGATGGCAAGGTTGCCCGCCTGCGCGAGGCTGCCGAGGGCCAGGGCCGCGCGCTGACACTGGTTGCCAGCGGCGGAAAACTGGGTGTTTACGGCCCGGATTCGCGCACAGGCTGGCTGCACAACGAAATCGGCTTCCCCGCCGTCATGGATGATGTGGATGACCGTTCGGACCGTGGCGATGCCGCCAGCTACGAACTCATCCTCGAGGCGAACCCCGACTGGATGTTCGTCGTGGACCGTGATGCCGCAATCGGCAGCGAAGGGGCATCCCCTGCCGAAACGCTGCTGGACAACGAGCTGGTTCATCAGACCACTGCATGGAAGAACGGCAACATCGTCTATCTGAACCCGCAAGAAGCCTATATCGTCATGAACGGCTATCAGGCCATCAGCGACCTGCTGGATCAGGTATATGACGCGGTTTCCAAAGGTTAAGGAACGCATGTGATACGGCTGGCGATCGGACTTGGGATAACAGCCGTTCTGGTATTGGTCAGCCTGTTCGTCGGGGTGACCGACATATCGCCACTGGATATGCTGCGCGGGGATTTCAGCGCGCAGCAGCTTCAGGTGATCATGGCCAGCCGTATTCCACGCACCTCAGCACTGGTTCTTGCAGGGTCGGCCACGGCAGTGGCCGGCCTTGTGATGCAGATGATCGTGCGGAACCGCTTCGTCGAACCTTCTACCGCCGGCACAATGGAATCCGCAGCTCTCGGGCTGCTGACGGTCACGTTGCTGGCGCCGGGTTGGCCCGTAATGGCCAAGATGCTGGTGGCCGCCCTTTTTGCCCTCGCTGGGACAGCTCTGTTCCTGCGCATTCTGCGGATGGTGCCCCTGCGCGATGTGCTGCTGGTGCCTCTGGTCGGGATCATGCTGGGCGGCGTGATCGGGGCGGTCAGCACCTTCATCGCCTATCGCTACGGACTGATGGCATCGCTTGGCGCATGGTCCATGGGGGATTTTTCCGGTGTGCTGCGCGGCAGATACGAACTGCTGTGGATTGCGGGCATTCTGGCCATCGCGGCCTATCTTGCGGCGGACCGGCTGACGCTGGCCGCGATGGGGCGGGATTTTACCACGAACCTGGGGCTGAACTACCGCACGACAGTCTGGTTGGGGCTGGTCATCGTCTCGCTTGTCAGTGCCGTCGTGCTTGTGACGATCGGCACCATCCCGTTCCTCGGGCTAATAGTGCCGAATATCGTCACGATGATGATCGGGGACAACCTGCGCCGGGCGGTGCCTTGGGTTGCAATTTCGGGCGCCGGGCTGGTGCTAGCCTGCGATATCCTTGGCCGTACCCTGCGCGCACCCTATGAAATTCCGATCTCGACGATGCTTGGCCTGATTGGCAGCATCGCGTTCCTGTATCTTCTTTTGCGTAAACGACATCATGCCCCAGCCTGACCGCCGCGCCCGTCTTGCGATAGCGGTTCTTGCCACGCTCGCCATCCTGTCCATTGCTGCGTTCATGACGCTGGGGGTCAAGGGAAACTGGGGATTCGTGCTGGAATACCGCGGGCGCAAGGTGCTGGGCCTATGCCTTGTGGCCTATTCCGTGGCGGTATCCACGGTGCTGTTCCAGACGGTCACGGGCAACCGTATCCTCACCCCCTCCATCATGGGGTTCGATGCGCTGTTCGTCCTGATCCGGACCACAATCGCCTTTTTCTTCGGGTTCGGGGTGCTGGCGCAAACTTCGGTGCAATTGCAGTTCGGGGCCGAGGTGCTGGTGATGACCGGCTTTGCCGCGCTGCTGTTCAAATGGCTTTTTCTGCGGGGGCAGCGCAGCCTGCATCTGATGGTGCTGGTGGGCATCGTCTTCGGGGTGCTGTTTCGCAACCTGTCGCTGTTCATGCAGCGGATGATGGACCCGGTGGAGTTCCAGAGCCTGCAGGACACATTCTTTGCCAGCTTCAGCCGGATCGACCCCACGCTTCTGGGCGTTTCCTTTGCCATCGTGGCGGTGGCGAGCATTCTTGCCCTGCGGATTGCCCACAGCTTTGACGTGCTGATGCTGGGGCGAGAAACGGCCACCAGCCTCGGCGTGCCTTACAAACGGCGGATGGTAACGATCCTGGGGATCATCGCCGTGCTGGTGTCGGTTTCCACTGCGCTGGTCGGTCCGATCACGTTCTTCGGCTTGCTGGTGGTCAGCCTTGCACATGTGCTGTGCGGCGACGGGCGTCACCGCCATATCCTGCCTGCCTCGGTTCTACTGGGAATCATCTGCCTCGTGGGCGGGCAGACGATCCTTGAACGTGTCTTTGCCTTCGACACCGCCCTGTCGATCATCATCGAATTCCTGGGCGGCATCATCTTCATCCTATTGCTGGTAAGGGGGGCAGCACGATGATCGTGCTTCGGAATCTGCACAAGACCTATGGGTCGCACCCTTCGGTGGATGACGTCAGCCTGACCATCGCAGAGCGGGGCGTGACGTCGATCATCGGCCCCAACGGCGCGGGGAAATCCACACTTCTGTCCCTAGTGGCGCGTCTGATCGACAAGGATGCAGGAACCGTCACGATTGACGGATTGAACATCGACACCACCAGAAGCGAGGTTCTGGCGCAACGCCTGTCGATCCTGCGGCAGGACAACCATATCGCATCACGCCTGACGGTACGCGATCTGGTCAGTTTCGGCCGGTACCCCTATTCACGTGGCCGACTGACGGCGGCTGATCAGGCAAAGGTGGCCGAGGCCATCGGTTTCCTGCATCTGGAGGATCTGGCCGAACGGTTTCTGGACGAACTGTCGGGCGGCCAACGCCAGCGTGCCCATATCGCGATGGTGCTTTGCCAGGACACCGATTACCTGCTGCTGGATGAACCACTGAACAACCTTGATATGAAGCACGCCCGCGGAATGATGCAGTTGATCCGGCGCGCCGCCGATGAACTGGGAAAGACCGTGGTGCTGGTGCTGCATGACATCAATTTCGCCTCATGGTATTCCGACCATATCGTGGCCATGCGGGCAGGCCGTGTCGTGCATTCCGGCCCCTGTGTCGACATCATGCAGGCCGGGGTTCTTTCCTCGATCTATGACATGGACATCCGGGTGCAGGAAATCGACGGCAAGCGGATAAGCCTGTTCTACGAATGATTTCTGGCGACAAACCTCCCGCCCCTTTCTAAGCTGTCCGCAACGGATCGACCGGCGGCGGAGGGATGGCCATGCAGACGGAAATGACGATGCAGGAAACCGACACCGCAACATCCCTGCCCGATCGCAAAGGGCCGCCTGCCCTGATCTTGACACTGGCCTGTATCGCCGTCGCCTGGGGCGGGCCATTGCTGCTGACGCTGCTGTCCGGGACCGCACGGACCTATCTGCATGATCCGGCGGTCTGGTGCAAATATGTGATCGGCATCATTGCCCTGCTGGCCTGCGGGCAGATCGTGCTGCAAACGATGCGCCGCATCCTGACCTATTTCCTCCGGGCGCCCCTGATCGCGGCAAACGAGATGCCCCGCTTCATTGCGGCGCGGAATGATGCCGTTTCGCAGCGCAATTCCCTGCTGGCAAACGGGATCTGCCTGTTTCTGGCCTATCTGGCGGCATGGTCCATCGCCCGGTACCATCTGGCACATGGCAGCCCGAACTGGGCCGTCGTGCAGACAGCCGAGGAAATGCGTATCACTGCGGCAGGGCGCTGGGCCAATCTGGTCAGCCTGCCCCTTTTGAACTTTCTGCTGTTCCGCTCGCTTTGGCTGCATATCGTCTGGTCGAAACTGCTGTTCGTGCTGTCGCGCCTGCCGTTGCGGCTTGTGGTCGATCACCCGGATGGCAAGGCGGGTCTGGCGGTCGTATCGGATTATGCCAGCGCGCATTGGCCCTTCGTGCTGGCGTTGAGCGCCGGGATCTCGGCAGCGTTGATCCTGCCGCTGCATGGCGGGCAGATCGGGATGCACACCTATCTTGTGGCGGTGCAGGGGATGGCTGTCATCAGCATCGTGATCTTCGCCCTGCCCGTTCTCGCCTTCGGGACACCCTTGGGGCAGCTGAAAGAGCGGACGATGCTGGCCTGTTCGGCGCAGGCCACCCATCAGCGCCGTCAGGCCGAACGTTCGGTGCTGGGCCGCAACATGGCCGCCGATATGGATGCCGTTACAGAGGAGCCCACCGTCGATCCCGCAAAGCTGTACGACGCTGCCAGCAAGATGGGGATGGTTCTGATCAACCGCGCGGCAGTGGTGCCGGTGGTGGTGGCCATGGCCGTGCCCTTCGGCTTCTTTGCCGCCACGCAGGTGCCTCTCAAGGACGTGTTGAAGGTGCTGAAGGGAATCATCCTGCTGTAAATCAGAAGCTGACAGCCAATCCTATTCCCCAGCCGACCAGATTCTCACCCACGGTATAGCGGAAGACGATGCGGCCTTCATCGACCCAGGGGATATGCGTCTTGGTGGTATTCACCTCCAGCCCCAGGCCAAGTTGCGCCAGCCAGTCCGTATTCAGGATCTGCCCCTGATCGCCCCCCAGATAAGAGGCCGAGAATTCATAGACCGTGCGCATGGGGCTGCCGAAGGCCCGCCAGGAATTGGGCGTCCGCATACGGGACCAGAGTGCCAATGTGCGCGCCGAGGCATCGCCCACAACCTCCTTGTCGCCGCCGATCGGCTGCAGATAGATGTCGGTATAGCGCAGCATCGCATCCGCCTCGACCCCACTGTCCCATTGCCGGTTGTAAACCAGCGCCAATGATCCGCCATAGCCGCCAACCGTCAGGCCACCGTCCCGGATAAAAGCCGTCTCGTCATTTCCAAGGGCGTTGGAAATGAAGCGCGCCACATATTGCGTGTCGGTAAACACCTGCCCCAGCGTAAAATTCAGGATTGGCCGGAATGTCCAGGCATCCGACAGCGCGAAATCCCAGCCTATCCCGCCGGTTGCGGCAATGCCGGTCCATTTGGGGCGCAGACGCGCATTCTCCACCCCGTCCGTTACCAACAGGTCGGGGTTGTAGCGATTGTATCCGATAGACCCCTCAAGATAGATCGGCACGCTTTTGCTCAGGGTGAATCCGCCGCTTGTTTGCCAGGAATCGAATCTTGAGCGGGAATCCTCGGAAAGATCACTGCGGAACTGCAACCCGCTGGAAGTGGAATCCGGCACCGCCGCCAGTCCCAGCATCGACATGACCCCGGAGGCCTGCCCCTCCAGCGAATAGCTCAGGATATTCTCGAGATCCACGGCCCCGGCACGTTCGGCAGACCACAGAAACAGGGCAGCAGACAAGCCCAGCGCCGTCGGAGATGCTGCCGGACCACCGGTCGTTCTGATCGCCATAGACATGCCTTTTCACGGAAATATGATGATGTGATGTTCAATGCGGAATGGCTGGGCCGTCAAGCACAGGCTGGGAACGGAGCCTGATCGCCGCGCGCCGTGGCAGGCTGGCAACAACCTTGCGCGTGGAAAGGCACGCCGCTGCCCTGCCTTACGCCGCCATTGCACGGATTCCCTGCAATCACAGGGGAATACCCCCTAAACTTCTTGACCTTTGGGGCCGCACCCTCTTCTTGTGATACGAAAGGTCTGCACACAAACGCTGCGATATTCGCACCGGGGCCGCAGAACGAATGAGGGACGCTATATGACGATCGCCACCGTGGTTACTTCGATGAAAAACGAAGCGCCGTACATTCTGGAATGGGTGGCGTATCATCGGTCCCTGGGGTTCGACCGCGTCGTTGTTCTGGCCAATGACTGCACTGACGGCACCCATGAAATGCTGCAGCATCTGCACGATCTGGGCGAGATCACCTATCAGTTGAACGAGGTTCCTGTGGGGGCCAAGCCCCATTCGCTGGCGCTGAAGAAGGCGAACTCCCTGCCCGAAGTGCAGACCGCCGATTACGTGATGGTTCTGGATGCGGACGAATTTCTGGCGTTGAAGTCCGAACCGCATGACATCAAGGCCCTGATCAAATCGATGGAGGCGCATGACGCCGACCTGATGGTCATTCCATGGCGCATGTTCGGATCGTCCAAGCTGTTCACCTTCGAGGATAGATCCGTAGTGGACCGCTTCACCCTGTCCATGGATGCCTCGCAGAACCCGAAATCCGGGGTGAAGACCCTGTTCAGGCAGCATCCCGACCTGCGCATCGCGATCCACTTTCCCAAGCAGATCATGAAGAATGGCAAAAGCATCAGCGGCAAGGACTTCAAGTGGATCGATCCTGACGGCAACAGGCTGAATGCCGATACCCTGACATGGAATGGCGGAAAGAACGTCATCTCCCGTCAGAATGCCGAAGTCGCGCATTTCATGATCAAAAGTCTTGATGAATACATGTTGAAGATCTTTCGCGGCGACGGGCTGATGAATTCCAGCCGCCACGGGATCGATTACTGGAGCACGGCGGACAAGAATGAAACATCCGACCTGCTCGTTTCCAAACTGGCGCCGAAGTTCAAGAAGCAGCTGCAGAAATACCAGAAGGACCCCGCGCTGGCCGCATTGCATCAGACTGCGGTGGAGAAAAGCATCCAGCGGCTGGCAACCATTCTGGAAAATGATACCGCCGTCCAGCTTCGCAATATCCTCATGCGCAGCACCGAGGGGAAAATCACCGACGAGGAGATCGTCAAATCGCGTGAACTGGTCTCCACTCTGTCGCCCAAGAAACCACCAGCTTTCGTCTTTGAAGGGCCAATGCCACATTCCGTATTACTGAGCATTGGCACGATTGGTTTGCGAAATGCCCAAGATTTTGAAAAGCGGTTGGCTGCAAGTTGTCGAAATCATGCTGCTATGTTTTGGCAGCGGAGAGATTTTGATCGCCGTCCTGTAAACAATCTTCTGAATGGCCTAAAACGTGCCGTGAAGGGAAAAAGACGATACCAGATAGGTTGCCGATACTTTGAGAACCTTATCGTTTCAGAGTGCCAAGACGAATGGCCCTTAGACAAGGAAATCACTGTTATACTTACACGGAACAGGGACACAGTTATGGAGGGCTACGGTACCTTCGTAGTGAACATGCGACCTGAATATCTTAGCNAAAAAAATGGAAAATTTCGTCCTCTAGGAAAAACGGTCAAGGGCGATGAGACCGGCGACGATATCGAAGAGATGATCAAGGCCAAAACCATCTCTGACCCCTTTGCGCGGCTTGCGGCCTTTGTGGCGGACCGCCCCTATACGATCATCCTGAACCTTGATGATCCGGCAGAGGTGGAGAGCAAGCTGGACGAATTGGCCGGCAAGGGTGATGCCGAGGCGGCACTGGCAGCGCTGCTGCGTGAATCACTCGGTGCGCCCGTTTTGCTGGGGCAGAACGTTTAGAAACCGGATGGCGCGGGCCGCATGCAATAGCGGCCTGAAGCGCCCTGAAGGGCACATGGGCGGGTATTCTCGTCCACGGATCGGATGACAACCCACGCGACGCGACACGCAAGCACAGTGTTCTATCCGGAACGGTGACCGGAAACACGGGCCATCCTGCGCGCCAAAGAGCAAGCCTGTTACCCAGATGGTGCAGTGATCGGATTACTCCACCGCAATACTCCCGCGTGATATTTTTCAAGACCGGCGCGAGCGTTGGGGCCACGGGCGCAGCACGTATTTTTACTCAAATTTCATACGATGCGTGATGCATATGACCCGAGGAACGGGCCGTATCTGCAGGCGAAATCCGGGATTTCATGCCATCCATAATCAACCGCATCACGAACAGCCGATTTCTGCTTGCCGGAACCGGCGTCATCCATGCGGGCATCGGGAATGTAGGCAGTCACATTCTCCGATTATTCCCCCAATCCAATCCGTTATCTGCCCTACTGGCAACACAGGCAATCAGCGGGTCGCGAGCTCAAGTAACCATTTATTAACTATGGCACCGCGATTCTAATCTCCGCCCTATGAATACAAGCTGTATACTTACTTCTAGAACCTATACTTTAGTATAGTTTTCCACCCGATACTAAAACGTACCTATACAAAAGATAGTATTCAATCAATCCTAATATCCTACAAAATCAGTATGTTACCAGATGTATTATTCTGATTAATTTCAAATATGCCCAAAATATGATCATTTATGATACATGCGGCAGTCGGCATTACATATTTGCGAAAATTTTTGTTAAATTAACCTTACTTAGGTTTGTGGTTGATCCGAGATTTCATCCCCGTCATTAATGGGGGGGCGATATCTTGGATCGGGAATAGAATGTCTGACAAAACTTCGATTATTTTCGTCGTGGATCCCCCCGGCCTGGTTGTGGACGGGCTTCTTCTTCTGTCCTCTCTCCGCAAGCATATGCCCGATATTGATATCGTGCCGTATTGCCCTGCGGAAAAGAAAGAGCTTCTGCCTCCGCAGGTCGTTGAGTTCTTCAACCACTACAATGCCCCCATCCAGTTCATGGAAACGAAGGGGCAGTTCTCACCGGCTTACAAGCAGGGCAACAAGCTGCTGGCCGCGGCAACTCCGCGGGATACCGACGCCACTATTTTCCTTGATACAGATATCATCATCACCCAGCCCTTCCGGCCGGATGAGGTGATCGCATCCGGCTGCCTCTCGGCTGCCCCCGAGGGACGGTATACCTGGGGCAAGGCGCCGGACATGTGGCCCTCGGCCTATGCCACATTCGGAATGGAAGTTCCGGAAGAGCGGATCAATCTTGCGAAATCCAACGCTCTTTCCCCGCCCTATTTCAACGCGGGCGTCGTGGCTTATGAAAACCGCACACCCTCAGGCGAGGATTTCTCGGAGCTGTGGCTGCGCACAGCCAAGGAGATTGACAACAACCCTGCCGTGATCGGACGTCGCCCCTGGCTGGACCAGATCTCTCTTCCCATCGCGATGGCACGGGCCGGTCTTAAAACCAATCTGCTCGAAAAGAAGTGGAACCTGTCGCTGACCCATAGCGCAACGAAACCCACGCTGCCCGATTACAAAAACCGTCAATACCAGACGATCATCGACGGGTTGAACGCCGCTGATCCGGTGATCGCGCACTACCACAATCATGGCGCGCTCAACAGCCTGCGGTATGGTGCCATTGCCAAGGATCTGATCGCGGAATTCACCTGCTACGACAGTGTCCAGACATTGCGTGAGGATATGGTCGGAAAATCGATCACCAAAGGTGAGGTCATGGCCGAGTTTCACAAGCTGAAGGCGATCAAGGAAAGAACGCCCGAGGAGCAGAAACGCTTCAGCGTCGTGAACACGATGAAGCGGGAATTCCAGGCCAAGAAACGTGGTCATAATCTGTACGCAAATTGGCCGGACAGCCTTTTGCCGAATTGACCGACCCTGTAAATTGCAATCATGCCCCGGCGAATTTTCGCGCGGGGCATGGCTTTATTACGGCAGGCCAGTCGGCACGTTGAACGGGACCGTACCTGCCAGCTTTGCCTATCCACCCGCCACGATCCGGGCGATCATCCCGTCAGGAATGTGCGGGCGTATTACGGGTGATATCACCCTCAGCCCCCATATTGCGGGGTCCGGCAAAAACCAGAACCGCCTCGATCAGCCCGTCCTTTTGCCTGAAGTTCAGCGAGATCTTCAAATCCGCGCATAGGGCAGAAACGATATTCAGCCCAAGCCCCGTCCCCGACGAATTTCTGGATTTGGCGAAACGGTCCAGACTGATGGCCGCATCGGGCCGGACCGTATTCGCAATCGTCAGCGATGGCCCCTCTCCCAGCCTCAGGTGAATGCGCCCGCAGCCATGCTCCACCGCGTTGTCCAGCAGGTTCCGCAGGATGATTGCCAGCGCATCGGGATCGCTGGTGACGACACTGGTTTCGATATCGGCATCGTCGAACACAATCGACCGGCTGTCGATGCGCTGTTCGGCGCACAGCATCCTGACCAAGGCCACCAGATCGACCTGTTGCCGCGCCAGCCCCAGACGAGCCTCTGCCCGGGAAAGCTGTAGCAGACGTTCCACCCGGCGTGAAAGCTGATCGACCGAGGCGATCACATCCTGCGGATCGGGGGCGTTCACCGATTTTTCGGCAATCAGCTGCAATCGCGTCCGGATCACAGCCAAAGGAGTGCGCAGTTCATGGGCCGCATTGGCCACGAAACTCCGCTCGGCCTTACGCAGGTCGCGAATACGCTCCAGATAGCGGTTCAACCCCTTCGCCATGATCCGCAACTCCTGCGGCAGGTTCTTTATGACCAGCGGTGACAGATCATCGGGCTGCCGCGCGAATATCTCGGCTGTGAAGCCCGACAGGCCACGCAGGCTGGCACGCAGGGATGCCGTCACCCCCAAGGTTACCAGCAACATGAGCGGCAGGATCAGCCATAGAAACGCACGGCCCGCTTCCACAAGCTCTTCATGCCGCCACCCAAGGCTCTGCCCCAGCTCCACCACCCCGACATCGGAACTGCGACGCAGCACCAGCCACCCTTCAAAGCGCGAGAAACCATCCTCCTCCAGCGCAGGCCAAGGAACATCCGTCACAGCTTGATCCGCATCATAGACGCGGACCATTTGCTTGTCAGTGCCAGGGTGCGTATCCACCCACTGCCGGATCGTACCGACATTATTGCTTTCCAGAAGATGAAGCACGAGGCTGGCATCGATCTCCATCGTGTCGTCCAGCATCTCGCGCATTTCGTAATTCAGCGCATAGACGCCGGCAGCAGCGGTGATGATCCAGCCCCCCGCAACCGTCAGAAGTACATTGCGCAGCAGCCGTCCACGCAGCGTCCACCTGCGAAGCCTGACCGGGCGCTTCATTCTATCAGATATCCCAGACCGCGCTTGGTCCGGATCAGGCCCGCCCCGAGCTTCGACCGCAAGCGAGAAATATAGACCTCCACCGCGTTCCCCTCGATCGCATCGTCGAATGCATAAAGCGCCTCTTCCAGCGCAGCCTTTGACAGCACACGACCCCGCGCTGCCAGCAGGGCATCCAGCACCGACCATTCACGCGAGGTCAGGCGGATCTCTGCCCCGTCCTGCTGCACACGGGCGGCAGCGCGGTTGATATGCCAAGGCCCGATTTCGATATCGGCGTTCGGCTGCCCCTCGGATCGGCGGGTGTGGGCACGAAGGCGGGCTGCCAGTTCACCCATATCGAAGGGTTTGGTGACGTAATCATCCGCGCCGGCATCCAGACCAGCAATCCGGTCCGTGATCTGGTCAAAAGCCGTTGCGATGATTACGGGCGTCCGGTCCTTTGCCCTACGGCGGGCGCGCAGCAGCTCCAGCCCGGACCCGTCCGGCAACCCCAGATCAAGGATCACACAGGCGTAATCCCCCACGGCCCAGGTATCGGCCGCCTCGGTCAACGTTACAGCAATATCCACCGCATGTCCCTGCCCCCGCAGGTAATCCCCCACGGAGCGCGCAAGTTCGGCGGTATCTTCGACAAGCAGGATCCTCATGCCTTATCAATAAGCGTGCAACGCCCACCGCGCGAGAAAAATCAGTGCGACAGATTTGCCATGTCACTGAATCATCCTGTAACGCGGCAGACCTTTTTGCCCGCCCGGATGCAGAACAGGCAGCGGATTGCCCCGCTGCCTGCCTGATCGGTTATACGAACAGGATGGGCTGACAGGCCGGCGCTGCCTCAGGCCGGTTCTTCGACAATCTGCTTCAGGATGCTGGTATAGTTTTCCACGCCCTGGGCGCCGGTCACCAGATACTTGCGGTCAAAGATCATGGCCGGCACACCCTGAATGCCCTGCTTGGCCCAGAATGCCTGTGCCGTACGCACATCATTCGCATGACGCTGATCGGCCAGAACCGCCAGCGCCTCGGTCCGGTCAAGCCCGATTTCGCCTGCGACATCAGCCAGAACATCCGTGTCCGACAGATTGCGCCGGTCTGTGAAATGAGCCGCAAGCAAGGCCAGCTTCAGATCATGCTGCCTGCCATGCGTTCCGGCCCAGTGCAGCAACTGATGGCTGTTGAACGTATTATGAACGCGGAATTCTTCACCGAAATTGAATGTGAATCCCAGGTCGGCCCCTAGGGCCGTCATTCGCGCATGGGTATCGTCGGATTTTGCACGATCCGAACCATATTTTTCTTCCAGATAGGAGAACCGGTCCCGCCCCTCGGGCGGCATGTCCGGATTAAGCTCGAACGGTTGCCAATGGATCTCATGCGCAATGCCGGTTGCCTTCAGCGCCTGTGCAAGCTGGTTGTAGCCGATCGCGCACCAAGGGCACATGACATCGGAAACGATATCGATCCGCAAAGGAAGTTGGACAGCCATATCGTTACCCTAACCATCGAAGGCCTGCATATATTCCGCAGGCACGTTTCAAATTACGCAAAAAACATGGGTTTAGCGCTCCGGATTGTCAACCGGAGGGGGAAAGAGCACATTTGTTGTCCAGACAGGCCCCGCAGAACGGATACGGTACACATCTTCGGCACGGGGTTGGCAAAGATCCACCCAATACTAGGTTGCGCAAGATACGAAAGATGAATTTTCAGAATTAAATCTATACTTAATTCTGTTGGGCCATTCCTAAGGCCGAAGGAGAATTTTGTATGGGACAGATTTCATCGTCCGAACGCATGACGTTCAGGGACGTGAAACAGGATATCATCCAACGGATCACCAACGGGCCTTGGGGGCCCGGCACATTGCTGCCAAGCGAAATCGATCTGGCCTTTGAATTCGGATGCTCCCGTACCACCATGAACCGCGCCCTGCGCGAGGTGAGCGAACAGGGATTGCTGGAACGAAAACGCAAGGCCGGTACGCGGGTGCGTGAGTTTCCCCTGCGTCAGGCACGGTTCGCCATGCCGCTGATCCGCACCGAAATCGAACAGACCGGCGCCACCTATCGCTATTCATTGCTGCAGCGCGAAATCGTGGCCGCGCCCAGCTGGTTACGTGCCCGCATGAACCTGTCGGCAGAGGCGCTGGTCCTGCATGTCGTATCGCTGCATTTCGCGAATGGAGAGGCATTCCAGCTGGAAAACCGCTGGATCAATATTGCCGAACTTCCCGAGGTGGAGCATCAGGATTTCAGCAAAACCGGCCCCAACGAATGGCTTGTCTCGGCCATGCCCTATTCAGAGGTGGAGGTCAGTTTTTCTGCCGAGCCTGCGGATGCGCTGGCAAACACATATCTTGGCCACAAAACCAGAACGCCGGTTTTCTGCATCGAGCGCGCCGCATGGTGCCAGGATACGGCGATCACCCTTGTCAGGCTGAGCCACCGCCGGGGCTATCGCCTGACCACACGTTGCTGATGCCCTAGGGGGCATTCCGCTGCGAAGGATCACGCTGGAAGGCATCGGGGCGGGTATCGCCGGGCTGGCTGCGCTGATGCCCTGCCGCCTCGGCCCACCAGGCTAGCTGCGCCAATGTCCGTTCAAAATAACCGTCCCAACGGGCACCATCGACGCCGGTCTGATATTCACCGCTTTCATCGAAGACCTCCTGCGCGGCAGGAATATGGATCATTGCGGAAACGGGTAGACATCCCAGTTCGGACAGATAGGTCCGCATGTTGACCGCGGCCCGGGCTCCGCCCCATTGGCCAGCGGAATAGGTCACGATCGCGCTTGGCTTGTAGGAATAGAGCGAGCTGCCGAAATGGTTCAGCAGATGCGACAATGCCGGGCTCATGGAATGGTTATATTCGGGGCTGACCATGACATAGCCATCCGCAGCCTCGATCTTTTGCGCCAAGGCCTCCAGATCCTCCGGTGCCTTGCCCGGAGCGTAGGAAAAATGCGGCTTGAAGGGCCCTGACAGATCGAAATCCAGAGGGTCGATCAGGACCGCCGAATGCCCCCCCTCCAGCAAGCGCGCGGTGCAGGCCTGTGCAACGCGCATCCCCAGACGCGCTGGCCGGGGCGGTGTCGTATCACGTGTGGATCCAAGAAAGACGAGCAGGTTCAAGGGCATTTTGCGTATCCGTTTCATGCGATCATCTTTCCGGTAATCTAGCCCTGATGGCGGATTGGCAAACCGAAGAATGATCGGGCGGCGGGGATTGCAGAACGCCCCGTCAGACGTTGCCACCGGGGTTGCCCTGCAGCAATCATTCAGACCGGAACCTGCGCCGACAATGTGCCACAAGGGCATCCGAGAAAATGGACATCGCCGGAGACACCTCGCGGGACGGATAATAGAGAAAGAACCCCTGAACCGGCGCAAGATGCTCTGCCAGAACCTCCGACAGCCGGCCCGTACGAAGATCATCCTCCACCATATGACGCCAGAGGTATACAAGCCCCAGCCCCAGAACCGCCGCCTGCCGTAGCAGAGCACCATCATTGAAGACGGGGCCGGAGGGAATGACGTGATCCTCCTTGCCCGATCCCCCGTGAAAGCGCCACGGCATTACCCGACGACCGGACTGCATGCGGTAACCAAGGCATATATGCTGCGCCAGATCAGCGGGCGTCCGGGGCGCTCCTACCCGCGTCAGGTAATCCGGGGCCGCCGCGACGACGGGACGGGTTTCAAGGGTAAGCAGGCGGGCAATCATATCCTGCTCAAGCTGATCACCCAGACGGATACCGCCGTCGAACCGCCCCTGAACCAGATCGTCAAGCGTATCTGTTGCTGCAATTTCGACCCTGATACCCGGATAATCGGCGTGAAAGGCGGAAAGCATCGGCAGCACCAGCACCTCTGCCGCATCACGTCCCATGGTAAGCCGAACCGTGCCAGCAGGGCTCTCGGCACTGGCCCCAAGTTGCGACAGGGCGGCCGATATCTCATCCAGCGCGGGGCCAAGCCGTGCAAGCAGTGCAGCCCCCGCAGCCGTCGGCGCGACCGAGCGCGTGGTACGCGCCAGAAGCCTTTGTCCGAGATCCGCCTCCAGGCGCCGTATTGCATGGCTCAATGCCGATTGGGTCGTGCCCAGTTCTGCTGCTGCCCGGGTAAAGCTGCCTTGTTCGGCCACGACCCGCAGCGCCGCAAGGGTATCGAGACGGTCGCGTGCCATTCATGACTCCGGTTCATCAGCCCGATGAAAATACCGCTCTTCTGGCACGATAGATAGATCCGTATCTGTGATGCAGCGGCATGCCACGTAAAGGTCGCCCCAACTCCGGATGAAGGATCATGCCCGTGCCCCCTACGATCACCCGCCTCAACCCACCTGCCCTGCCGGACAGCAGCAGCATCGGCTATGCGCAGATCTCTATCGCAGGGTCCGGTCGCATCGCCTTCGTTTCAGGACAGGTTGCAGGGGCAGAAGCGGTCGAAAAGGGTTTCGACGCGCAGGTTGCCGACGTGATGACAAGGGCGGCAGCTGCCCTGGAGGCTTTACAGGCAAACCCCGAGGATATTCTGATCGCACGGATCTATGTGGTTGATCTGGATGAGGCCCGGCTGGGCCAAACGATCACCGCATTCAAAACCTTCTGCAATGGGGCCACGCCATCCCTGACCGGTGTGGGGGTTGCAGCCCTGGCCGGACCGGGCCTGCTGATCGAAATGGAGATGCAGGTGCTTGTGAGCGCCTGAAGCCGTCGTAAGGATGCTGCCGCGGAATATCCCAGACATCCAGGCCCTCGGTCAAAGAGGCGCAGACCGGTGGTTCGAACGGGCGGTTGGCATGCTGTCAGGATGCAGCCTCTCACATACGAACAATGCTTGGTGCTTGCAGATCGCCACAGCCTCTGAATAGTGATCCCTTGAATTCACCTATTGCACGGATACAGGGTGCCGACAATTCCGAAGCTGTTCATCCTGCGCACCCTGCGTGCAATCGCCATCTGGTTTATCGTGATTACGGTAATCATTCTGATGTACGCAGATGATGTCGATCCCATGCCGATCAGTATTTTCAACAGACTGCTCATCGCGGCAGGTATCACTGCCTTTTTCAACATTCCCGTGGTGAAAAGGATCGGGCGAATTTACCTGAACACGACACCGGATGACGGGGATGCCGATGTCTGATCAAGCATGGCCCCCTGTACCGGATGGCTGGGAATAAAGGCACAGAGTCATTTTCAACGGTGGATGGATATTCGCGCAGTCCGAAAGCGTGCAGCCTGTCCATCATAATACCCGGCTGTTTTGTGGCACCGTTTTTGCCAATATCGGGGCGAGGAAACCATAAGAGGTACAGGCATTCTTGTTGGTGCGGCCATGGGTGATATGTGGCATTTCGATTTGCGTACAGTTTCGTAGGATATTGAAGGCCCCTTCCGTACCGGCTGATCGGTTTCGATAATGCCAATATAGCCCAACATTGCAGTACTGCTGTTGTTGACCCGGATCGCCTCCAATCGGCACGAACTGTGTGGAGATCAGTCCACATCCCCGCTCTGGCCCTGCCCCGCCCTTCTATTGCCCGACAGCAGACAGAATTGGCTTGGACGGTCTTCATACCCTCCAATTTTGCCCCAAGCAGGTTGGCCATGGATAACATCCAAGCCTGCCTTATAGATCCTGCATCGCAATTGGCCCGTCACCCCACCAACAGGCTTCATATCTTCTGCCGTATAATACCCCACAATATTTGCATTCATAAGTCAGATCCTTCAGGGTGACTTCGAAGCGTGTGTCCTTTCCGCGTAACATGATTGAGATAGGCCGAATGCACACTCCCCCTCCCGCTTCCGGATGAACGCTTTGCCGCGCTTTCGTCATTTGTGCGGCTTTCCTCTTTTTCTTATCCGCTCCCAGTCAAAGAAACATGAGCCGGAAACTACAGTCGCAAACGGGCCGGTTTTCAGGCCGCATAACACCGTACGTCAGCCAAGGAACGAATTAGCCAGGCCAAGGTGTCGGGCCTGCGCGCGGGTTGTGCTCGGAATACTGCCGGGCATAGGGTGCCGGCATGCCTTTTCTGCTTCGTATCCTTTTCGCCCTGTGCCTGACCCTTGTGCCTGCCGCACCGATCCATGCCGATGAACGCATCCGCAGCTTTATCAGCGAGATCACGATAGACCGGACAGGCGGGCTGCAGATCACCGAAACACTGGATGTGCAGGCAGAAGGGCAGCGTATCCGCCACGGTATCTTCCGCGATCTGCCACTGACAGAGGATGGCATCCACCGGGGCGGGTTCGATCTGGTTGATGCCACGATAGACGGCGCGCCGGTGGATACCCGTATCCAGCGCGGAAACGGGGTGATCCGCATCTATCTGGGCGATCAGGATACGGTCCTCAGCCCCGGCGAGCATCGCTTTCGCCTGCGCTACGATGTGGACCGGCAGGTCCGGTTCCTTGCCGATCATGACGAGCTTTACTGGAACATCACCGGCAATGCGTGGGAGTTTCGTATCGACATGGCCGCCGCCCGCATTCGCCTGCCCGAAGGGGCTGTGGCCACCGATGTGGAAGCATTCACCGGTCCCTCGGGCTCGCAACAGAAGAACGCCGTCGAACAGTTCGAGGAGGGGGGCCGCACTGTCTATGTCATGACCGACGGTGCACTTGACTGGCACGAAGGGATAACCACGGCCATCGCCTTTCCCAAGGGCACCGTGGCACGCCCCACGTTTCTGGATCGCATCCTGTACGCGCTCCGCGAGCGTCCGGCCGATGCGATCGCCCTGTTCGGCAACCTGCTGCTGGGGGCTACGCTGTGGCTGATCTGGCGGTGGAAAGGCAAGGAAGCGCCATTGGGCCATATCCGCGAACGCAGCGTCCCGCCCGAGGGGATTTCACCCGCGCTGGCCCATTATATTCACGCCAATGGCGGGATCGGCAATTCGGCGATGGTGGCGGCGGCGGTCGATCTGGGCGTAAAGGGCTTTGCCACCATCACGCAGCATGACACCACATGGTCGATTGCCCGAACCGAAAAAGCCGATGACGGCACCCTGCCCGTGGGCGAGGTCGCAATCCTGAAGCATCTGGACGGGCTGGACGGTCCGCTTGTAATTTCACCAGACAACCGCAAGGCAGTCGGCGCACTGCTGAAGGTCTTCAAGACGGCGATACGAAAGGAACATGGCGAACGGTTCCACATCGGGAACGCGGGCTGGACGCTGCTGGCAGCGGCCGCATCCTATGGTCTGGCCCTGGCGATCATGTGGCAGGCATTGGCCGGGCTGCCATTGGGTTTGTACATCATACCGGTGCTGCCGCTTGGCCTCCTGCTGTTCGAGCGTACGTTGCGGATGCTTGCGCTGACGGCCGGGATCGCATTGACCATCTCTTGCCTCATGTGGTTGGTTTTCGGCGTGCGGATAGGCGCGCTTGGCCTGATCCCGGCAGCCGGGATGATCGCCGTGCCAGCAATATTCGGCATCTTTGCCGCGCGCATCGGCCTGACGACCCCTGCCGGACGTGCCCTCAAGAGAGATATCGAGGGCTTCCGTCGCCATCTGTCAACTGCCCGCAGCAAGAGCCGTTCCCGCGACAGTGCCCGCCGCCGGTTCGAGACCTTCCTGCCCTATGCCATCGCCCTTGGTGTGGAAAAGGAGTTCGCGAAGGAATACGAAGACGCCCTGACACGTGCAACGGCACAGCCAGGCGGTCCGGCCTATGTCTGGATGCCCGTCTGGCTGCATGGAACTCCGGTCGGCGGCGGTCCAATCGGCGGAACAATATCGGCGGCCTGCCAGTCGATGACCACGGGCGTCAACGCCTGCACCACTTCCAGCCCGGGTGTGTCAGGATTCTCTGGCGGCGGTGGAGGTGGTGGCGGTGGAGGCGGCTGGTGAGCCGAGGTTCGTGCCCCGCGTAATCGGGATTGGATGAATACCTGCGCCGACTTCTGCATGCAATCCAAGATGATCTGTCTTGGCGGGTGGGACGGTGATAGAAGCTACGATCTGGCGCTGAGTATCCAATACGCAAAAACATGAGACCAGGATGACATTCGAGGTTTATGCAAGATCGTCGCCGGGACAATGACGTTGATCTGCCCCCCCCCCCCGAACTTCGGACACTGACATAAGCTACGATTTGAAGTCTGCTAATCTTCGACGAGAAGGAGATCAGAGATGTCGAAACGCGAGCAGCACGCGCCTGTGTTCAAGGCCAAGGTCTCGCTGAAAGCTCTGAAAGGCGAGGAGACGGCTGCCGAACTGGCGAGCCGATTCGGAGTGCATTCGACGATGATCCACCAATGGAAGCGAGCCCTGCTCGACGGTGCGTCCGGCGTATTCGAACGCGGAGGGCGCAAGACGCCCGAGATTGACGACGAGCAGGTGAAGGATCTTAACGCCAAAGTCGGGAAGCTGGCGGTGGCTAACTCTTTTTTGGAACGAAAGCTGAAGCCCTGGGGCAAGAAGTGAGGCGGGTATCATCGAGCCGGACCACCCGGATCTGTCCATCGGCCAGCAGCAAAGCTGCTGTCGATCGCGCTCGTCCTTCTACTACACGCCCAAGAGCGAGACCGAACAGAACCTCGGCCTGATGGGGCGGATCGACGAGCAATTTCTGGAGATGCCGTTCTTCAGTGTCCGGCAAATGGCCTGGCACTTGCGCAGTTGCAGGGACCGTGGCCCCTAATGGGGCCGCGTAAGCTCGGAAACAGCCACTTGATGAACGAGAAGCGCATCTGGCGACTGATGCGCCTCATGGGGCTCATGCCGATCTACCAGAAGCCCAACACCAGCAGGGCGGCGAAGGGGCATAAGACCCGTCCCTACCTGTTGCGAGATCGGCGGGTAGACCGGCCGAAACAAGTCTGGTGCTCGGATATAACCTACCTGCCCATGCCGCGTGGGTTCCGCTACCTCGGGGCGATCATGAACTGGCACACCCGCAAGGTTCTGTCCTAGCGGATACGAACACTCTAGAGGCCAACTTCTGCGTCGAAGCGTTGAAAAAGGCTATCCACAAGTTCGGGCCGTCCGAGATCATGTTTCCGCATCAGGAAGCTTTGTCGATCGTTCCGCTTGCGCACAAGCGGCATCAGGAGTTGTGGTTGGTCTACCGCACGGGTCGTACGGAGTTTGCCCGGGTTGCATCGGTTCAGCGGATCATCATGGCGGCAGCAGAGGGGCTAGGATGATCCCCGCGCGAGTTTATCGGAGGATGGTTGTTCTCCGCTGGAGCTGGTTGGCCTCGGCGCCGCCTTGGCCCTTGTGCATTTCACTTTGCAGGGTGGTGAACCTGCATGCGCTGTCAGGCCCGCGTTCACGAGCTGACGCTTCACGGCGCCCTCGTAGGGATCCTGTCCTTGAGCCTTGGTTCGGATCTATTTTACGGCCATCAAAAAACCTCCCAATGACGGGAGGTTTCGGGAAGTGTATAATTTGGTTGCGGGAGCTTGCAGCCGCCGCTTCCTACCTGACCTTGTCTGCGCCGTATGACTATTCTTTTCGCACGCAGCGACGAGAAGGAATCTGACGATTGCGTAGAGGCGGTAACGTCCGCAGATCCGCGCGACACACCTTAACGAGAGAGATCCGCTTAGCACCGGCCCGAACGACACCAAACCTCGGAAGCGTAAATGGCGGCAGCTGTGCCCGTGACTTGGCTTTCCGGTGCTCTCGGCCCTCTCCGGACATTCGCCGGGCAGGTTATCGCTGCAGGGCAGCTTCCCTGAAGCCGCCATCCAAGGCATCGCGCAGCATTGTCCAACCGAGCAATATCCGCACCACGAACTTAGCTGCCCTTCGCGGCAGTTGGTCATTGTATCGCGCAAACATCTGTCGACGGTTAGATAGGCGAAGTACTGCCTTAAAGCTGGCGGGGATCAGGGAATGCGCGTACCATTCATAGTCAGGCGCACCTTATCCCTGCCAGCTACCAAAGATTTTAGTTGCGACCCGCCATGACGCCACCATCCACATCCCAGATCGCCCCTGTGACCCAAGCTGTATGCTCTGACAATAGATGCACGACCGTAGAGGCAATATCGGCGGACCGCCCTACGCGCCCGACCGGATGAAAGGCATCGAATGCGCCAGTCAACGTAGCTTCGATTTCATCAGGGTTTATGAATGCACCATAGATAGGCGTAACTACGACCGCAGGAGAAACTGCATTCACGCGAATTCCTTTTTCGCCCAGCTCCATGGCAAGGTGTTGCGTCAATGAGTGCAAACCGGCTTTGGCCATAGAATAGGCAGAAGATGGCGTGGCCTTAATCGCCTGCTTGGCCCACATGGATCCGATATTGACGATCGCGCCACCGCCATTTTTAATCATGTTTTCCGCCACAGCCTGCGTGATGAAAAAGCTTGCGCGGTTAATATCCATATAGCTGTCATAGTCGGCTGCTGTGTGTTCAAGGAATGGTTTGGGGGCGAAAATCCCCGCGGCGTTCACCAGCTTGGCAATGTGACGGTCGTCCCTGCGCAAATCCTGTGAGAGGCGATCTACCGCCGTTGCATCCCCAAGATCAACCTGACGTGTCTCGGCCAAGTCCCCTAGCCCCGCCTTGGCGGCCTCAAGCTTTGCCGCAGTTAAGCCAAGCAAAGTGACGTGTTCGCCATTGGCCACCAATTGCCGCGCCGTTTCCAGCCCCATGCCACTTGAGCCACCAACGATAAGTGCAGTTTTCTGTGTCATTTCATTTTCCCTATCTACTGATAGGTAGCTATCATGGATTTGCATTCCCGCAAGTCAATGCCTATCTGTAGATAGATAATCACAGAGCCGTGAGCCCCATGTCAGACACCGCGAATCGTATTCTTGATAGTGCTGAGCGCACAGCACGGCAGGGCGGTTTCAATAGTTTTAGCTTTCGCGATATCGCTGCTGAGATCGGTATTAAATCCGCCAGTGTGCATTACCACTTCCCCACCAAAGAAGCGCTTGGAGAGGCTCTGGCCGAACGCTATACAGAGCGATTTCTCAATGCATTAGGGGCACCTGATGCGCAGACGCCACAAGACATGATGCGGCGCTATGTGGCCCTATATGGCATAGCGCTGAAAGATGATGGATTGATGTGTCTATGCGGCATGTTCGGCGCGGAAATTGCCCAACTGCCCGACGGCGTCGCACGCAAAACGCGCGCCTTTTTCGAACGCAACATGGCTTGGTTGAAACGTGTTTATGTTGCGGATGGCTTTAACGAAGAAGAGGCGTTTCAACGCGCCGCGCATATGATTGCGACACTCGAAGGGGCGATGATTTTGGCCCGCACCATGGGCGACGATAGACTGTTTGACACGGTGACAACCGATTTGACCCACGGTCAGGGTTCATAATCAATAGATGACGAGAGCCGCGAGGACGATGGCTGACGGGAAGACTTTGGGGCATCTGTTATAGCGGGTCGCCACGCGCCTCCAGTCCTTGAGCCAGCCGAACATGATCTCAATGCGGTTGCGGCGTTTGTCATATTTGACCGGCGTCTTGCGTTGCTTTCGTCCGGGGATGTACCCGACCAACAGCATTCGAATCAGGATTGACGGAAGGGCGGCCCGTGTGGCTGTAGAAATCCGCCAAATAGGTGCGGATACCGGAAAAATCCACGAACCGGTATATTGAGCGAAGTAGGTTGTTCTGCGGGAAATAATCCTCAAAAGAGAATTCGTAGAACAGCGCCGGTTGCGCCTCCTGCCGTGGTCCCACCATTGTCAATCCTCCTACCCATTGGCAGAATTGAATTAGTACTTCCGGCCGTAATCAAAAAGGACTGAATAGCCCCATGTTTCGTGGACGCCTTCTTCGCTAACTTTGAGGCAAGAAGGCCATGATGGGCACGGGCAATTTCACTGACGACTTCAAGCGCGATGCTGTCGCGCAGATCACGTAACGGGGTTACCCGGCGAAGGAGGTTTCAGCTCGGCTGGGTGTGAGCACGCATTCGCTCTATGCTTGGAAGCGCAAATTCGCGAAGGCGGTGTCGGGTGACACAGAGAAGGACGCTGAGATCCGCCGGTTGAAGCGCGAGCTGGCCCGGGGGTCGGAGGAGCGTGATACCCTAAAAAAGGCCACCGCGTATCTCGCCAGAAATGCAAAGTAAGATACGCGTTTATAGCGGAGCATCGGGGTCAGTTTTCGGTACGGGCGATGTGCCGGTGCCTGCGCATCCAGCCGAGCGGGTTCTATGCTTGGCTACAGACACCCCTGAGCCAGCGGGCGCAGGAAGATAGACGCCAGACCGAATTGCTGCAGAATGCTTGGGCTGAGAGCGGCAAGGTCTACGGCTACCGCAAGCTGCATGACGATCTGATCGAACGGGGTGAAAGCATCTGTCCGAACCGCGTTTCCCGACTGGCGCAACTGGCGGGGATCAAGGCACATATCGGCTACAAGCGCCGCCCCGGCAGTTATGGCGGCAAGCCGTCGGTCGTGGTCGACAACACCCTCGACCGGCAGTTCGATGTCGAAGCTCCGGACAAGGTCTGGGTGACCGATATCACCTATATCCGGACGCAAGAGGGGTTCGTTTACCTTGCAGTCGTTGACCTGCCCCCCGCGAAATCCCTCACCGTAATGTAGAGTCTGCGCCAACTCTGAAGGAGCAGACACATGCGAAAGAGCCGTTTCACCGAGGCGCAAATCATCGGAATGATCAAGGAGCAGGAGGCCGGGATGCCGACTGCGGAAGTGTGCCGTAGGCATGGGCTGAGCACTGCGACGTTCTACAAGCTGAAGGCCAAGTATGGCGGCATGGAGGTGTCCGAGGCTGCCAGGCTAAAGGCCCTTGAGGACGAGAATGCCAAGCTGAAGCGCCTGCTTGCGGACACCATGCTGGACAATGTCGTGTTGAAAGACCTGCTGGGAAAGAACTGACGACATTGACGAAGCGGCGAGATGCGGCGCTCCGGGTGATGCGGGATCATGACATCTCGCAGCGCCGGGCCTGTAGGCTGGTTGGTGTCGATCCCAAGACCGTTCGGCGTGAACGCCCGCCGGACAGTGCCGATATCCGCCAAGAGATGC
>NZ_BBJC02000003.1 GCF_000739715.2 Falsirhodobacter sp. alg1
GAAAACAGCAGCCGGCCGGAATGGTCGTAATCACTGCCGTCATCATAGACCAGGGAAACGGACGCCTGACCCGAGGCGGTGGCCGCAAGCTGCCCCGCGTCCATTGCCCTGCGCAGGTTAAGCACTTCGGACGTGGATTGGGTGAAATCGACATAGATGGGATCAAGCTGATTGATCGTGGCCATCACGTCGGTCTGCGCCGACACCAAGGCCCCCTCGGTGATCGTGGCGCGGCCGATCGTGCCGCTGATGGGGGCGCGCACCTCGGTGTAATCAGCTGGGTTTAGAACGTCGTGAGACAGTTCGGTCCCTATCTGCCGTGGGTGTAGGAGACTTGAGAAGAGTTGCCCCTAGTACGAGAGGACCGGGGTGAACGAACCACTGGTGGACCAGTTATCGTGCCAACGGTAGTGCTGGGTAGCTATGTTCGGACAGGATAACCGCTGAAGGCATCTAAGCGGGAAGCCCCCTTCAAAACAAGGTCTCCCTTGAGGGCCGTGGAAGACCACCACGTCGATAGGCCGGAGATGTAAGTGCAGCAATGCATTCAGTTGACCGGTACTAATTGCCCGATAGGCTTGATTTGATCCAGAAAAAAGCAAGATCAATCAAAAGCACCGACTTGAACAGAGAACAAAGCGTTCCTGATGTTGTNAAAMCCCCCTGTATCGCAAAAATACAGGTGGGGTTCTTCCTTGGTTTGGTGGTCATAGCACGAGCAAAACACCCGATCCCATCCCGAACTCGGCAGTTAAGTGCCGTCGCGCCAATGGTACTGCGTCTCAAGACGTGGGAGAGTAGGTCACCGCCAGACCTAGTAAGAACCCCTTCTCTCAAAACGAAATCAAAAAAGCGCACAAAAAATACAAATGTAGCGCAATCAGCGCGGGATGGAGCAGCCCGGTAGCTCGTCAGGCTCATAACCTGAAGGTCGTAGGTTCAAATCCTACTCCCGCAACCAAAATATACACTTCCCGAAACCTCCCGTCATTGGGAGGTTTTTTGATGTTCGGACAACAGATCCGAACCAAGGCTCAAGGACAGGATCCCTACGAGGGCGCCGTAAAGCGTCAGCTCGTGAACGCGGGCCTGACAGCGCATGCAGGTTCACACTCTGCAAAGTGAAATGCACAAGGGCTGAGTTAGATCATTGATCTGCATCGCTCCGTCCTTAGCACGATGCAGACGAGGTGACGTCGCCCCCTGCAGCTAATCCAGTTTGAGATAGACTCTGGCCCAAGCGAAAAGACTAGAGATGAAGTGCAGCAGATTTACCAAAGACTAGATTATTGGCATTTTGAAGGAGCACGAGGCCGGGATTTCCGTGGCCGATCTATGCCGCAAGCACAGGTCAGCGATGCAGCTGTCTATAAATGGAAAGCCAAGTATGGTAGAATGGATGTCAGCGAGGCGAAGCGGCTGAAGGCGCTTGAGAACGAAAACGGCAGGCTGAAAAAGCTCCTCGCCGACGCCATGTTGGACAATTCCGGCTCTGAAAGACCTGCTCGGAAAAATGGTGACGCCTGCCACGAAGCGGCAAGCGTCGCTCATCTTGTGCAGGGTCACTGGATGAGCGAACGGCGGGCGTGCCGGGTGATTGGCTGTTGCAGGATGACCATGCGCTATGAGGTGGTCCGACAGGATGATTCTGTGTTGCGGGAGCGGCTGAACGAACTGGCCAAGGTGCGCCGCAGGTTCGGCTACCGGCGGCGCATGTGTTTTTGCGGTGTGAGGGTCATGAGGTGAACCACAAACGCCTGTTCCGCATCTACCGCGAGGAGCAGTTGCATGTGCGGCGCCGGGGCGGGCGCAAGCGGGCGATCGGCACGCGGGCCCCGATGGTACTGCCGCTGATGCCGAATCAACGTTGGTCGTTGGACTTTGTGCCCGATCAGCTGACGGATGGCCGTCGGTTCCGGATCATGACCGTGGTCGATAACTGCACGCGCGAGTGCCTGGCCCTGATCGCGGATACTTCGTTCTCAGGCGCAAGGGTGGCGCGTGAGCTGGCGACGCTGTTCAATGCCCTCAGCAAGCCCCAAACGATTGTCAGCGATAACGGAACTGAGTTCACCTCGAACGCGATCCTGAAGTTCGTGGATGATCGCAAGTCTGACTGGCACTATATCGCGCCCGGCAAGCCGACCCGAGACTTGCCTTCATCGAAAGCTTCCACGGCCGCTTGCGCGATGAGTTGCTGAACGAGACCCTGCTCCGTCGTGCATCATGCCAGCATGACGCTGGCCGCTTGGCGCAAGGACTATAATACCGAACGCCCCCACTCCCGCCTCAACTGGCAGACCCCAGCCGAGTTTGCCCAAACCTTCGCCTCGCAACGGGGCCTGACGCTGCGTAATCCGCAAAGCTCCGCGCTAGCCCCCGTTGCCCACCCCTCCCAAATCGGCAAAACTCAAACCCGGAGCCTCGCTCATGCTGGATAAAAGTTGGGGGCAACGTTAGAGGCAAATAACCTCAAGCTTCTTCCGATATCTCGCAGATATTCAGGATTGTCAGCATGTAGACCTTTATCAGGGCAATGTAGTCGACGATATCAACGCGTTCGTCGGGCATGGTGTTGTAGCGTCCCCCGCTTCCACAGACGATCCCTTCCATCCCGCCAAGCTCGTACAGATGCCCGGCATCCGAACCATAAAACCGCGTCGGGGTGATCGCTCCGGTCGGCTGCTCGGTGCCCAGGACTTCTTTGTAGGCTGCATTGATGGCGGCCACGATCCTGCTGTCTTTCTTCACCTCGAAGGGGGGCATCAGTGCAAGGCCTTTTTCCTGCATCGTGTCCATGGAAATCAGCTTCGTCTGCAGGCCGGGGAAGCGGTCCCGCAAACGGGACAGCTCCACCTCCATGTCCGCCAGAACACCCTCGCGGGTCTGGCCGGGCGCGTAACGCGACGATCCCTTCAGGATACAGACATCGGCCACCTGCGGCGGGCGCCATTCTTCCAGATCACGGCCAAGGGCGGCCTTGAACACCCCGACGTGGCAGCGGTTTACCGAGGCATGTTCGTCGCTTGCTGCACCTGTAAAGGTCATCGCATTCAATCGGCCAACCAGATCGCAACCTGCGACAAGAGCATCTACTGCCTCTTCGCGCTTTGACAGGTGGCGCGTATGGCCGGTCAATTCAATCTGGAATTTCAGCGCCGCGGAATGCATCGTGACAGCCACCAGATCACTGGGTTCGCCATTGATGAAATAATCTGCGCGCAGCCCGTCGCGCAGCACGGCTTCGGTGCCGACCCCGCCTTGCAGTTCGCCCACCACATAGGTCAGGACGACATCCCCCTTCAGGCGAATGCCGGCCTGCTGTATCGCCCGGACGGCGCAGAAGAACGCCGCATCGGATGATTTCATGTTCGACACACCAATTCCGTAGATGAATTTGTCATCGACCAGTCCGCCCCAGGGATCGACAGTCCAGCCCTCGGTCACGGGGTTGGTGTCCAGATGCCCGTTGAACATCAGGCTTTTCCCGCCACCGGTGCCCTTCAGCGTGCCGATCGCATTGCAGCGGCCCTTTTCTCCAAAGGCGTGTACATGGGCGTTGACGCCGATTGCATCCATTTCCTCGACCATGCGCTTGACCAGCACGGTTTCGCCTTCGGTTTCGGAATAGGTCTTATGCTGCACCATCATCGAAATCAGATCGAGGCATGCTTTTTCGTCGATACTGTCGAGCAGGGCTTTGCGGTCCATCTTGGCGTCCTTGGGGTATTACAAGCTGTGGGTAAAGGCAGGCGGGGTAACAGCCGCCAGCAGCGCGCGGGTGTAATCCGCACGGTCGGGATCGGTGATACGTTCGGCATCCGAAATCTCCACCAGATCACCGCGGTACATTACGGCAATCCGGTGGGCGATCTGGCGCACCAGATTGATGTCATGGGTAATGAACACATAGGCGGCGCCGGTATCGCGGTGCAGTTCCATCAGCAGATCAATGACCGATGCCTGTACCGACACGTCCAGCGCCGAGGTGATTTCATCGCAGATCACCAGCCGGGGGTTCGACAGAAAGGCCCGCGCGATGGCAATCCTCTGTTTCTCTCCGCCCGAAAGCTCATGCGGAAAGCGGTCGATATAATGCGCGGGCAGGCGTACCCGCTCCAGCATGCTCTTGATCCGTTCGCGCGGGTTGCCGCTGCCGCCATAAAGCCGGACCGGCCGGCCCAGAATTTCCGAGATGCGCTGGCGCGGATTGAGCGATGCATCCGGGTGCTGAAATATGATCTGCACATCGCGACGATAACCGCGGTCCATATCGGACAGGCCGCGCACGGGCTTTCCATCGAATTCGATCAGCCCGTCAAAACGGTTCAGCCCGGTCATGGCTTTGGCAAGCGTCGATTTGCCGGAACCGCTTTCCCCGACAATTCCCAGAACCTCGCCGGGCTGCAGGTCCAGCGTTATGGCCTGATTACCTACCACGGGCTGGAAATCCCGGCGCAGCAAGCTGTCCACCCATGATTTGCGCCCGAATTTGACCGACAGGTCCTGCACCGATACGAGCGGTGTGCCGGATTCTTCCAGCGGTTGGACCAGACGTTTGTCGGGGTCGGGGGCGGCGGCGATCAGGGCCTTGGTGTAGCTGTGGTTGGGCGCGCGAAACAGTCTGACCGTCTCCTCCTGCTCCACCACCGTACCTTTTTGCAGCACCGCCACACGGTTCGCCGTCTGGGACAGCAGTGCCAGATCATGCGAGATATAGAGGGAGGCCACTCCGGTCTGGGCCTGCAATTCGGCAAAAAGATCCAGAATCTGGCGCGCGGTGATCACGTCCAGCGCGGTCGTCGGTTCATCGAAGATGATCAGTTCGGGGTTGCAGGCAAAGGCGGTGGCAATCACCACGCGCTGTTTCTCTCCGCCGGATACCTCATGGGGCAGGCGGCGCATCATCTCGGCGGGGGTCTTGAGGCCCACCTGTGCCAGTCGCGCCTCTCCCTCGCGCCATGCCTGTGCGGTGGTCATGCCCTGATGGCGTATCAGCACCTCGGCCAGTTGTTCGCCCAACCGCAGGGTCGGGTTCAGCGATGTCGCCGGATCCTGAAACACCATGGACATGCGGCGGCCCCGGATGTCCGACATGGCGCGTTCGTTCTGCGCCCGCAGATCCGTAGTGCCGAGGCGGATGCTCCCCGCGTTTTCCTCGGCGTTGCCGGGAAGATGGCGCATGATGGCACTGGCCATGCTGGATTTTCCGGATCCGCTTTCGCCGACAAGGCCGAGGATCTCACCACGGGCAATCGTAAGATCGATATTGTTGATGACGGGAATTTTTCCGCGCGGTGCACGATAGGCCAGAGAATAGTCGCTGACCTGAAGCACGGGGGTCAATGATGTGGTCATGGTCATGCCCTTCAGGTGCGGGGGTTCAGGGCGTCGCGCAATCCGTCGCCCAGAAGGTTGAAGCCGATGGCGGTCAGGGCGATCGCGGCGCTTGGCCACAGCAGGATCCAGTAGGAGCGGTGCAGATACTGCCGTGCCTCGGACACCATCAGGCCCCAGTCGGTGGCGGGGGGTTGTGCGCCAAGGCCGAGAAAGGACAGTGTAGCGAACAGCATGACGGCAAAGGATACGCGGATCGTCATTTCCACCACGATGGGGGCAATGACATTGGGCAGCATTTCCCGCAGAACGATATAGCCGGAGCCTTCGCCCCGCGCGATTGCGGCGCTGACGTATTCCTGCTTGCGCACCGTCAGTGCGACCGAACGGCTGATACGGGCCATGCTGGGCATGAAGGCGATCGCGATTGCCAGCAGCGCATTCGCCGAATTCGATCCCAGCAGCGATACGACCAGCAACGCCAGCAGCAACGAGGGAATGGCCATGACGGCATCCACCGTTCGCATGATGAACTCGTCCGCACGCCCGCCCAGATAGGCTGAACCGGTGCCCAGAATGGCGCCCCCCAGCGTTCCGATAACGGTGGCGGCAACGGCCATCACAACGGTTG
This sequence comes from Falsirhodobacter sp. alg1, assembly GCF_000739715.2. Taxonomy (GTDB): domain Bacteria; phylum Pseudomonadota; class Alphaproteobacteria; order Rhodobacterales; family Rhodobacteraceae; genus Falsirhodobacter. Next base: position 5,969 of record NZ_BBJC02000003.1, read on the forward strand.
ATCTGGCGCCATCCAGAAGGCGGCTCAGGATATCGCGGCCGTATTGATCCGTGCCCAGCCAATGTTCCGCAGAGGGTGCCTTATAGCGCGCCAGCGCCTGCATATCCTCGGGGCCGAAGGGGGTCAGCCAATGACCGCCCAGCACGGCCACGAATATCAACCCGACAATCAGACATCCCAGAAACCCTTGTGGTGTCCGCAGAAGGCGGCCCAGAAAATCAGTCATACTGGATCCTTTTGTCGAGCCAAGCATACATAAGGTCTGCGGCAAAGTTCACGATCGAATAGGTGGCGGCCATGATCATCACGCCAGCCTGGATAACAGGCAGGTCGCGGGCTTGGATTGCCGACATCAGCGAACGGCCGATGCCGGGGATGGAAAAGATTTCCTCCACCACGATGACGCCGCCCAGCAGATATCCGACATCCAGCGCAACGATGGTGATGGTGGGCAGCAGCGCATTCCGTAGCCCATGGCGAAACAGCACGCGCCGGGGGTGGAGCCCTTTCAGACGGGCCGCGCGCACGTAATCGGTGTGCATCACGTCCACCAGCTCGGACCGCACCATGCGCGAGACATGGGCGATCATCATCACGGATACGACGGTAACCGGCAGGATCAGCCGCTCGATGCCCCCCACGAAATCCTGCGTCAGCGGAATGTATCCGGCAGGCGGCAGCCATCCCCAGAAATCCGCGATCAGCAGCACCGCCAGCGTGGCCGTCACGAATTCGGGCAGGGACACCCCGACATAGGACAGGAACCCGACCGCCAGATCGGCCAGCTTGCCCCGCCGCACCGCCGCGATGATGCCCATGGGAACGGCCAGCACCAGCATCAGCGCCAGCGCCAGAACCGCCAGCGTCAATGATGTGCCAAGCGCCGAGAACAGCGCCGGGCCGACAGGCTGGCCGGTCCGCATGGATATGCCGAAATCCCATCGGATCACGCCGCCGGCCCAATGCAGATATTGCAGCCAGACCGGATCGTTCAGGCCCATCTGCTGGCGCAATGCCTCCAGCGCCTCGGGGGTGGCATTTTCGCCCAGCATCATCACCGCCGCATCCGCGGGCAGGATCTGCGTGATCCCGAACACGAGAACGGACACGACGAATAGCGTGTAGAACGTAAGCGCGACGCGCTTGAGAATATAGCTCGCTGACACGGAGGAAATCCTGTCGTTTGGCCCGCCCGTATCGGGGCAGGCCGTTGTGGGTTGGGATCAGCCTTTGGTCGGTGCCGATGCATCCAGCCATGCATGGTCCAGACGGAAGACCGAGGCGCGGGGATGGATGTCATACCCCTGCATCCACGTGCGTTTCGCGCCCAGCACATCAAAGAATGCGGGAATGATCGAGGGTACCTCGTCATTCATCATCGCCTGTGCTTGGGTATAGAGGTCCGTCCGTTCGGCCGTATCGAGCGTGCTGCGCGCGCGGTTCACCAGTGCATCGAAATCCGAGTTGTTCCAGCGCGTCTCGTTCCAGGCCGCGTCCGAGGTGAACAGCAATTTCAGGATGCCGTCCGGCGTAGGCTGCATGTTGTAGAAGCCGACATAGAACGCACCCTTGGTCCAGACCTGATCCAGATAGGTGGCATGGGGCATCGTAATGACATTGATGGTGATCCCCGCCTCTTTGGCCATTTCCCGCAGCGCGACGGCCAATTGGGTCCGGATTGCCGGCCGGTCGGAGGCGACCAGTTCCGCCTCGAACCCGTCGGGCAGCCCAGCCTCGGCCAGAAGCGCCTTCGCTTCGGCAATGTTCTGTTCGCGTTGCGTCAACGGCTTGAAGAAGGGGTAGGAGCTGTTCAGCGGGGTATCGTTGCCCTTGGTGCCAAAGCCTTCGGTCATGAAATCGACCATGGCATCGCGGTCCACGGTCAGGGCCAGCGCACGCCGCACGCGCGGATCATCGAACGGGGCAATATCCGTGCCGAAGTTCACGTTGCAGAACTGCCCCGATTCAGACCGCAGAACGTCGATCCCGTCCTGCCCGTCCAGCCGCAGGAAATCGTTCGGACCAAGGGTGGAGATCATGTCGATATCACCCGCCATCAACGACGAGACCTGTGCCCCGAAATCCGGAAAGACATGCAGCTCTACCCGATCAAGATAGGGACGTGCGGGATCGTAATAGTCGGGGTTCTTTTCTACCACGACCATGCGGTCGGGTTCGTAGGATACCAGACGGAACGGCCCCGTACCGTTGGCCGTGCTGCGCAGGCTGTCAAAATCCCCCGCAATGACCGACGCGGGAATGATCCGTGCGTTGTTGTAGGCCAGCGCCACGGGCAGATCGGCATAGGGCGATGTCAAGGTAAAGCGGACGGTGGTCGCATCGACCGCCTCTACCTTGTCGATCGGGCCCACGTTGTTGCGCGCAGGGGAGGACAGGTCGGGGTTCAGGATGGCCTGAAAGCTGGCGACCACGTCATCGGCGGTGCAGGGGGTGCCGTCATGAAAGGTGACATCAGGGCGGATGTTGAACGTCCAGACCGACAGATCTTCGTTTCCTTCCCACGACAGGGCAAGATCCGGCTCGGCCAGCATGTCGCGGCCCAGGCGGGTCAGCCCGGAATACAGCAGCTCTGCCGTCAGGTATTCGGGGTTTACCCGCGTCAGCAGCGGATGCAGGACACTGACGGCCTGATCGACGGCAACCCGCAGCGTGCCGCCCGCCTCGGGCGTGGGCTGGGCAAGGCTGACGCGTGGAAATACGGCAGCCAGGGCGGTTGCGGCAACAGTGGATCCAAGGAAGGCACGGCGGTTGAAGGGCATGTTCGGCTCCGTTGTTGGACGTTATGTGTCTGGATTGAGGTCAGGCGCGAAATCGGCCGACAGATAGCAGAGGATCGTTTTCGCCAGCGCGGCAAGGTCGGCCCGTGTCGTATGTTCCTCGGGGCCATGACCGTTGGATGTCGGGCGGATCAGGCCGCTCAGGATCACTTCCTGCGCCACGCCTGCCTGCTGGACATATCCGCTGTCAGAGGCGCTTGCGGCCCCGTATTTGACAAAATCCGTGGCCGCATAGCCAAAGCCTGCCTGCATCGCGCGCATCCAGCGGGGGTAATGCGGCCCTTCGGGATCGGCGGTGGGAATCAGGTGCCCGATCAGGTCGATGTCCATCCGCGCGCCGGCGGGGCAGGCGGCCCGCAGCGCATCTTCGATCTCGGTTCGGGCAGATGCGAAATCTTCCTCGGGGGCGTAGCGGCGGGAAACCACGAAGGTGAACCTGTCGGGAACCTGCCCGCCACAGGTCCCTCCACCTGCCACGGTCAGGGCAATCTGCGGGGCAAGGGGCGGGGCGCCCGGGGGTGCCGGCAGCGCCGAAACCCGTGCCGCAATGGCAGGGCGCAGATCCTGAATGGCCTGCATCATCGGCAGGGCCGCCTCTATCGCGTTCACGCTGGCTTTCGTACGGTCGGCAGCATGGGCGGCAACGCCCGTCACGGTGATCTGCAAATTGAAACTGCCAAAGCAGCCCCCCCAGATCCGCGGCCCGGCAGAGCCGTTGAAATTCACCAGATGCCCATCGATCAGCCCCTGTTCGGCCAGATAGCGGATGCCGGGGTACAGCCCGCCCTCTTCATCGGTGCAGAGCAGCAACTGCGGGCGGTAGGCCAGCGGCACCTCGGCCTGACGTGCCACGCGCAGCGCATGCGCAGCCGCAGCAATGGCCCCTTTCATGTCTGCGGTTCCCAGCCCGTAAAGCACGCCGTCCTCTTCGGTCAGCGCCAATGGCGATCTGGTCCAGCCATTGGCTGCGCAAACCGTATCCACGTGGAAATACAGGCTGCACACGGGCAGGTCGGCCGCCCCGGGCCAATCGGCGATCAGGTTGACCCGCTGCCCCCGGGCAGGGCCACGCGGAACATGCCACAGGTTTTCGGGAACGGTGACACGGCAGGTATCCATGCCCAAAGGGCGAACGACAGCATCCATTACGGTTGCAAACGCATCATAACCGGCGCCGGGAGGAAACTGCGTATCTGTTTCGATCATGCCGGCAAGGTCTGCCACGGCCAGATCCAGTTGGGCGTCAATCAGCTCCATCGCCTCGATATGTGCGTCCCGCACTGCCATTCCACCTCCGGCTATTTCTGTATTACTATAAAGTTTATAGCAAAAGGCCGCCTATTGATCTTGACGTCAACGGTAAAGCGTACAGATTCAGGAAAAACCGGCGCCTGAGGCGGTTCATACTCGGAGAGATCAGATTAACGGCAGCACCAACCTACACCTGCCTATTTATCAGGCGGTGGCGAATAAGATAACCGAGCGCATCCAGACAGGTGTTTGGCCCACAGGAACAATCCTGCCCGCCGAGATCGCCTTGGCGCAGGAATTCGGGGTATCCGTCGGCACGCTGCGCCGGGCATTGGGCGATCTGACCGCCGGTGGAATGCTGGTCCGGCGGCGCAAGACCGGTACGGTCGTCACGGGCCGGACGCCGGATCATTCCCTGCATTTCGTCTACAACTACTTTCGGCTGCATTCCCGGGGCGGGGCATTGCAGACGTCGGTCGTGCGGATGCTGGGCCATAGCCTGCGCCCGGCAACGCCTGCCGAGATGACGCGGCTGGAATTGAAGGAGGCCGGTGATGTGCACGAGATTCACCGTCTGCGTGTGGTGGAGGGCAGGCCGGTAATGCACGAACGGATCATCATTCCCGCGCATCTTGTGCCCAATTTTCCGTCGAACCCCGCCGATATTCCCGACCGGATCTATTTCATGCTGTGGAATGAATACGGGCTCAAGATATCCGCGATCCGTGAGCAGGTGGAGGCTTCCTTGGCCGATGAGGTTGATCGTGAGGTACTGGAGCTTCCGGACCCTTCGGCCATTCTGGTGCTGAACGAAATCGCATATGACGAAATGGCACGCCCCTTGCTGCTGAACCGCCACCGCGCCTTTACCAGGGATGACGTGTATATCAATGAAATCCACTGATCGGGCCAGGGGTGGCAGCCCCGAGGCTGGCCTATCCGCTTCATTCCGTTACGAAAATGCCCCCGTATCTGCCGGAATCCCTACGCTTGGGGCGCTGTTTATTCCAGCATTTTCCGATATTTGACTTCTATCAACCGGCCCGGTTTGATCTAGTGCCATCAGAGTCGGAGGACTCTGTCGAGGAAAAAGGTCAAATCGAATGTATCAACACCGCATCCGCCGCCCGTCATTGATGAACGCAGTTATGTCGGCCGATCAGGCAGCGCGTCTTGTCACGGACGGTATGACCGTCGGGATGAGCGGCTTTACCCGCGCAGGCGAGGCAAAGGCCGTCCCCCTGGCCATGGCAGAGCGGGCGCAAAGCCATCCGTTCGGCATCACCCTGATGACGGGGGCCTCGCTCGGGAATGATATCGACAAGCTGTTGACCGAAGCCAAGGTGATCAAGCGCCGTCTGCCCTTTCAGGTGGACCCGGTGCTGCGTGCCGCCATCAACCGTGGTGAGATTTCATTCATTGACCAGCACCTTTCCGAAACGGTGGAGATGCTGCGTTCGCGTCAGATGGGGCCGATCGACGTGGCCATCGTCGAGGCGACCGCAATCCTTGAGGACGGCAGTATCGTGCCCACGACCTCGGTCGGGAATTCGGCGACCTTTGCGATCCTTGCGGAAAAGGTGATCGTGGAAATCAACCTGAACCAGCCGCTGGAGCTGGAGGGGTTGCACGATATCTATATCCCTTCGCGCCGCCCCCACCGCGAACCGATCGGGGTGATGAAATGCGATGACCGGATCGGCCTGAAATCCATCCCGATAGAACCCTCGCGGATTGCGGCGATCGTGATCACCGGGCAAACTGACAGCCCGTCCTCGAACGAGCCGGGGGATCATGCGACCAAGGCCATTGCCACCCATCTCATCAAGTTTTTCGAAGCGGAGGTGGAGGCGGGGCGCCTCGGGCGCAGTTTGGCGCCCCTGCAGGCGGGCATCGGCTCCATCGCCAATTCGGTGCTGCAGGGCATGATCGACAGCCCCTTCCACGGCCTGACGATGTATAGCGAGGTGCTGCAGGATTCCACGATCGAGCTGATCGACGCGGGCAAGATGACCTTTGCTTCGGCCTCTTCCATCACCCTCAGCGCCCCGTTCGCCGAGCGGTTCAGAGAGCGGCTGTCCGAATACAAGGACAAGATCGTTCTGCGTCCGCAGGAAATCAGCAACCACCCCGAGGTTATCCGGCGGCTGGGGATCATCGGCATCAATACCGCGCTGGAATGCGATATTTACGGCAACATCAACTCTACCCATGTCAGCGGGACGCATATGATGAACGGTCTGGGCGGATCGGGCGATTTTGCACGGAACGCCTATATGTCGGTATTCGTCGCCCGTTCCACAGCCAAGGACGGCGCGATTTCCACCGTTGTGCCGATGGTTTCGCATGTGGATCATACGGAGCACGACGTGGATGTCATCGTCACCGAACATGGTCTGGCCGACCTGCGCGGCCTCACCCCGCGAGAGCGGGCGCCCCTGATGATCGCGAACTGCATGGACCCGGCATTCCGCGAGGAGGCTATGGATTATTTCGAACGTGCCTGCAAACAGGCGGGTGGACAGACCCCGCATCTGCTGGCCGAGGCCTTTGCATGGCATGTCCGCCGCGCCGAAACCGGTACGATGCGCCGCAAGTAGGCGCAGGACTGACGGAAACGAATGGGGCGGGTGGATTGCCCGCCCTGACGGCCGCCCGGCGCGGGGCGGTTCTGCGATGAGGGTGGTGACTGCAAAACTTGCGTGCAAGCCACCTTGCCTGTTACCCGTAAAGTCAATGCATGCAGAACGGGTCCATGGAAGAAAAGCGTCTTGATATCCACACGGCGGGGGTGCCGCTGGTGTGTCGCAGCTGCGAGGCGCGGCACAAGGGAATGTGCGGCGCGCTGACGGAAAGCGAACTCGTCACCTTGGCCCGCCAGACCCGCATCGTGCATCATGCCGCAGGTGCGGAACTTGCAGCCGAGGCGATGCCCGTTGAAAGCTATGCCAATGTCATGCGTGGCGTGGTGAAATTGACCAAAATCCTTGAGGATGGCCGCCAGCAGATTGTGGGCCTGCAGTTTGCCCCGGATTTCATGGGGCGCCTGTTCAGCCGTGAAAGTGTGGTTTCCATGGAGGCGGCCTCCGATGTGGAGCTGTGCCGTGTCAGCAAGGGGGCGCTGGAACGGATGATCGCGGAAAATCCCGCGCTGGAGCATCGGCTGATGCAGCAGACGCTGCGGGAACTGGACGAGGCTCGGGACTGGATGGTCACTTTGGGGCGCAAGACTGCCGCCGAGAAGGTTTCCAGCTTTCTGTATCTGATCGCCACGCATATCGACCCTACAACCGAAGGGCAGGGACTGAGCGTGTTCGACCTGCCGCTGACCCGCGGCGATATTGCCGATTTTCTGGGGCTTACGATCGAGACGGTGTCGCGGCAGATCTCCCAGTTGCGGGCCGACCGTGTCATCAGCATCGAAGGGGTACGCCGTGTTACGGTCCCCGATCTTGCTGCCCTGCTGGCGCGCTGCGGCTGAGGGTGTGGCATCATTCTCCGTCATCCTTCGATCAGATGGCCGTTCGCCAGATGAAGGCGGCGCAGGCAGAGGTCGGCAGGCAGATCTGCATGGGTGATCATGATGACCGTGCGGCCGGTGGCAGCGCGTGTCAGATCCCGTAAAAAGGCCATCTGGGTGGGGCGATCCAGCCCGCTAGTCGGTTCATCCAGCAGCAGCACCGGTGCCGGAGAGAGGAGAGAGCGGGCAAGACACAGACGCCGTGCCTGACCCGTGGACAGGCTGCTGCCCGCCTCTCCCATCATGGTATCCAGGCCTGCCGGCAGCGTTTTCACCCAATCGGCAATTTGCGCATCGGCCAGCGCCTGCCATAGATCCTGATCGGTGGCATCAGGTGCCGCAATCAGAAGGTTTCCGCGAATGGTATCGAGAAACACGGGCGCATTCTGCTCCAGACAGGATAGGCGGCTGTGCAGATCGGCCTGACGCAGCTGGCAGATATCTACCCCGCCAAGGGTGATTTTTCCGGCCGAAGGGTCTGCCAAACGCAGCAACAGTTGCAGCAGCGCAGTTTTTCCCGCGCCACTGGGGCCGGAAATGGCCACATGCTGCCCCTGTGGAACATGCAGGGTGATGCCGTTCAGCACGACCCGCCCGTCCTGCAGGAAACCTACGTCATGCAGATGCAGATCGGATTGCGCAGGCGCCAGTTGCGGCAGCAGCACATCGGTAACGGCAGGCCGGGTTCGGGCAAGGGCAGCCAGCCGTTCGGCCCCTGCAACGGCCTGCCCGAAGCGGCCCAATCCGCGTACCAACGCCTGCGGGGCCTCGAATCCGGCAAGAGTGGCAAGGACCATACCTGCCATCGCCGCGCCACCGATAGCATCCTGCTGCAAAGCCTGCAGCCCCGACCAGAGCACGATGAGCATCGCGGCCCCTGCAAGGATATGGATTGCCCCCGCCGCGCAGGCGTTGCGTGCCGCCAGCCTGCGTTTGGCATGTTGCAGGCAGTTGTTGGCATGATCGAACATGTCCTGATGGCTGCTGCAGGCCCCGAATGCCAGAAGATCGGCATGGCCACGGATGCCATCGAACACCAGCATCCGCAGATCGGCGGTCAGCTGGGCCACCTCACGCCCGGGTCCGCGCACCGCCTGTATCAGAACCAGCGGTATTCCGGCGGCGGCAACGAAATAGCAAAGCGCAAACGGAAGCATTGCCTCGGGCAGGAACATCCACAGAAGGCCCGTGACCGAAAGGCCTGCGGCAAGGGATGCGATCAACGGCCCGACCATGACCGGCAAGACCATGCTCAGCGCATCCAGATCCCCCGTCAGGCGGGCCACCAGATCGCCATGGCGCGGGCTTTGACGGGACAGGGGCAACCGGGGAAACAGAACCGATGTCAGCCATGCCCGCTGGTCGGACAGCAGCCGCAGGACCGCATCATGCCCCGTCAGCTTTTCACCATAGCGCGCCCCGATGCGGAGCATTGACAGCCCCCGCACAAGGGATGACGGCACGAACAGGTTGAACGCGGCGCCACCTCCGGCCAAGGCGGCAGCCGTAATGAACCACCCGGATACCCCCAGGAGCGCAACCCCGGCCAGAACCGTCACCACCGCCAGCCCCAATGACAGGGCAAGCCGCCCCAGATACGGCCGAAGAAACCCGCCAAATTCCAGCAAGGCGATCATGACGCGGCCTCCAGTGCCGGTGCAAGGCGGGGGGTGAAATACAGATGACCATCATGCAACTGCATGACATGGCTCATCCGCTCTGTAAGTGCCGTCGAATGGGTGGCCACGATCAACGTACGGTTCGCGGCATATTCCATCAGGCCATCCAGCACGCGTGCCTCGGTAGCGCGGTCCAGATGCGCGGTGGGTTCGTCCAGAAGCAGGACTGGCGTATCGAGCAGATATGCGCGGGCGAGCGCGATACGTTGCACTTCACCTCCTGACAGGCCAAGGCCACCATCGCCGATGCGCGTATCCAGCCCCGCGGGCAGGGCCGAGGCAAACGCCATGACCTGTGCCCGTTGTGCGGCGGCCAGAACTTCGGCATCAGATGCCTCCCGCCGTGCAAGGCGAATATTGTCGGCAATCGTGCCCTCGAACAGATGTGGACGCGCCCCGATCAGGGTCACCTGCGAACGGATGGTCTCGGCCCGCAGTTCGGCGATGGAGATACCGTTCAGGGCAATTTCGCCGCCGGATATGCGCAGCCCGGCAATGGCATTGAGCAGGCTGGATTTTCCGCATCCGCTGGCCCCTACCAAGGCAGCATGTGTGCCCCGCGGAACGTCGCACCAGGCATTCTGCAGGATGAAGCTGCCATCCGGCAGAACCAGAGAAACATCCCGCAGGGCGAGCGGCAGGACCAGCGTCGGCCCCGTATGGCGGCGTTGCGGGGTGCGCGCTGCGGCGCTCCGGTCGACGGTCGCGAACTCTGTCAGGATCAGTTCCGCAGCGGCCTTGGCCCCGGCACGATCGTGGTAATGCGCGGCCAAGGTACGAAGGGGGTTATAAACCTCCGGCGCCATCAGCAGGCAGAACAGGCCCGCCTGAAGGGGCAGCATTCCGGCCCGCAGATCAACCATGCCCAGAAAGCTGAGCCCCACATAAAGGGCCACGCCCGCCACGCCCAGCGCGGCAAAGAACTCCAGCGTGGCCGAGGATAGGAACGCAATACGCAGCACCTTCATCGTGCGTTCCCGCAAAGCGTCGCTTGCGGAATGAACGGCGGCGGTCTCGGCATCCTCGCGACCGAACAACTTCAACGTCAGCAAACCGCGCAATCTGTCTGCAAAATGGGCAGACAGCCGGGCAAAGGCCTGCGCCTCGGTTTTCTTGGCCGCCTCGGCGCCCCAGCCCGCCAGCGCCATGAACAAGGGGATCAGGGGGGCGGTGATCAGAAGTAGCAGGCCGGCAATCCAGTCAACCGGCAGTACGACAACAGCAAAGGCAAGGGGCAGCAGCGTGGCCTGTATCATCGCGGGCAGGAAACGGGCGAAAAACGGGTCAAGAGCCTCCACCTGATCGACGATGGTGGCGTTCAATGCACCCGAGGCGCGTGATGCGGTCCATTCGGGGCGCTGGGCCAGCATCCGGCTGCACAACGATGACCGCAAAAGCGTCGTGATCCTTGCGCCCGCGATACTTCCCGCCTGTTCGCCCATGGCCCCCAGAATACCGCGAAACACGACCAGCAGACCGATCATGCCGATGGGGGCCACAAGTTCGGCAGGGGGGGCATGATCGGCAATGGCACGACCCAGCACCTGTGCCAACAGGGAGGCCTGCACGACCAGCGCGCAGCCAGACAGTACCGGCAGTATCAGCGAGATCCATAATGCCGCCCCGCCATCGGTGCGCAGGCGCATCATCCAGCGGGCAGCATCAGCGGGCNGGGGGAGGGGTTTTTCCATCATCAGGTTGATCTATGGGGCATTTGCCTCCCCGACCTTGATCTGGATCAAACCGCGCCGCGCATTCTGGCGATAGGAGGGCACCACAGCCGGACGTTCCGGCGCAATCGCAGGATGCCCCCATGATCGACATGACAATCGTCGACCTGTCCCGGCTGCAGTTCGCAGCGACAGCTCTTTACCACTTTCTGTTCGTACCCCTGACGCTGGGGCTTTCGGTTCTCATGGCGATCATGGAAAGCGTCTATGTCATGACGGGGCGCGAGATCTGGCGGCGGATGACCTTTTTCTGGGGAACCCTGTTCGGCATCAACTTTGCCATGGGGGTGGCGACCGGCATCGTCATGGAATTCCAGTTCGGAATGAACTGGAGCTATTACAGCCACTACGTAGGCGACGTATTCGGGGCGCCTCTGGCTATCGAGGGGTTGATGGCGTTTTTCCTGGAGGCGACCTTCATCGGGCTGTTCTTCTTCGGATGGGATCGCTTGTCCCGCCGCGGGCACCTGATGGTTACATGGCTGACGGCGCTAGGCGCCAATTTTTCGGCATTGTGGATCCTGATCGCGAACGGGTGGATGCAGAACCCCGTCGGAAGCCGTTTCAACCCCGATACGATGCGGATGGAGGTGACGGATTTCATGGCCGTCCTGTTCAACCCCGTCGCGCAGGCCAAATTCGTGCATACCGTCAGTGCGGGCTATGTGGCGGGGGCGATGTTCGTCATGGCCATCAGCGCTTTTTTCCTGCTGCGGGGCCGTCATATCGATCTGGCAAAACGGTCGATGGCGGTTGCGGCCAGCTTCGGCCTTGCCTCCGCCCTGTCTGTGGTCATCCTGGGGGATGAGAGCGGCTATGTCGCAACCGAACACCAGCAGATGAAAATTGCCGCGATGGAGGCGATGTGGGAAACCGAAGAGGCCCCAGCCGGCCTGACGGTGATCGCGCTGCCGGGGGACGGGGGCAACAGCTATGAGATCAAGATCCCTTATATTCTGGGACTGATGACAACCCGATCCCTTGATACCGAGGTTCCGGGCATTCTGGATCTGGTAGAGCGGGCGGGCGAACGGATCGTCAGCGGGATCACGGCCTATTCCGCGCTGCAAACCATTCGCGCCAACCCCGATGATCAGGCTGCACGGGCCACATTCGATGACCATTGGCGTGATCTGGGATATGCGCTGCTGCTAAAGCAATATCGGACCGATGTGGAGAATGCGACGCCCGAGGATATTGCCAAGGCGGCCCTGGATACGGTTCCGGATGTGCCGGTGCTGTTCATCAGCTTTCGCGTGATGGTGGCGCTGGGGCTGTTCTTCATCCTGTTTTTCGGAGTGGCCTTTGTCGTGGCCACGCGCCATCGGCTGGGCGAGAGTCGCCTGCTGTTGAAGATTGCGCTGTTCAGCCTGCCGCTACCCTGGGTCGCGATCGAGGCGGGTTGGGTCGTGGCCGAATACGGCCGCCAGCCCTGGGCGATCGAAGGGGTGCTGCCCACGTTCTATGCGGCATCGGGCCTTACATTCTGGGATCTGGTCATCTCGCTCACCTTTTTCATCGTGCTTTATACCCTGCTGGCGATCGTCATGGTCATCCTGATGGTCCGCGCGATCAGGAAAGGGCCGGGCACCACATCTCCGCTGGATCTTGTCACACATACGCCGGACGGCATTCTGCCTGTCACCGCAAAGGGCTGAAACCATGAATCTTCCTCTTGATTATGAAACGATGCGGGTCATCTGGTGGCTGCTTCTGGGCAGCTTGCTGATCGGATTTGCCATCATGGGCGGTCTGGATATGGGGGTGGGAACGCTGCTGCCATTTGCGGCCCGCACGGATGACGAACGCCGCGTTCTGCTGAACCTGATGGGCCCGACATGGGAGGGCAATCAGGTGTGGCTGGTGCTGGGCGGTGGTGCGATCTTTGCCGCCTGGCCCGCGCTATATGCGGTATCCTTCTCGGGCTTCTATCTGGCGATGATCGCCATCCTGTTTGCGCTGATCCTTCGACCTGTCGGATTCAAGTTCCGCGGCAAGATCACTCATCCCGTCTGGAGGGCGGTCTGGGACTGGGCGCTGTTCATTGGCGGATTTGTTCCCGCGCTGATCTTTGGTGTGGCGGTTGGCAATGTGCTGCTGGGGGCACCCTTCGGACTGGATGGCACATTGCGCCCTTATTACGAGGGGACATTCTTCGGCCTTTTGCGCCCCTTTGCGCTGCTGTGCGGCCTGCTGAGCGTTTCGATGCTGGTGGCCCACGGTGGGGGGCTGATCGCGATGCGAACAAGCGGGCCCATGGCTGAACGTGGCCGCATGTTCGCCCGCATGGGCGCAGGGGCCGCGGCCCTGTTGTTCATCATCGGGGGTGTATGGGTGACCTATGCCTTGCAGGGATACCGTGTCACCAGCGTGCAGGACCATATGGGGCCGTCGAACCCGCTGGCAAAAACCGTGACCCGGGAAACGGGGGCATGGGTTGCCAATTACTCTGCCCATCCATGGATGATGATTGCACCGGTTCTGGCGTTGGCGGGGCTACTGGTTGCATGGATCGCCCTTGGCCAGCGACGGGGGCGGATTGCAATCCTGTCATCGGCGACCGCGATCTTCGGGATCATCGCCACGGCTGGCCTCTCGCTCTTTCCGTTCCTGCTGCCGTCATCCTTGATCCCGGAGGCCAGCCTGACGGTGTGGGATGCCTCCTCCAGCCATCTGACCCTGTTCATCATGCTGGGGGCGACGGTCATCTTCCTGCCACTTATTCTTGTCTACACCAGTTGGGTGTTCTGGGTCATGCGCGGCACCGTCACGTCTGACACGATCGCCCGCAATCCGAACGCATACTGACGGAGTTTTCCATGTGGTATTTTTCCTGGGTCCTCGGCCTCGGCCTTGCCTGCACCTTCGCAATTTTGAACGCGATCTGGTATGAAATCCGTGAGGACAAACGAAAGGAACAGGCATCGCAGCCACGTTGAGACATCGGCCCGGCCCGTAAGACGGCCCTTATCACATCAGCTTCAGGAGACAGGAATGAGTAAGACCATGAAGGCCGCCGTCGTGCGGGAGTTCGGACAGCCTCTTGTGATCGAAGAGGCCAATATTCCCGAAATTGCACCGGGAACAATTCTTGTGAAGGTCGAGGCCTGCGGGGTGTGCCACACCGATCTGCACGCCATGCGCGGCGACTGGCCGGTAAAGCCGAAGCCGCCGTTCATTCCGGGCCACGAAGGCGTGGGGCATGTGGTGGCCGTGGGTGCCGGTGTCACCAATGTGCGCGAAGGGGACCGGGTCGGCGTGCCGTGGCTCTATTCCGCCTGCGGGCATTGTTCGCATTGTCTGGGCGGCTGGGAAACCCTGTGCGAGGCGCAGCTCAACTCGGGCTATTCCATCAACGGGGCCTTTGCGGAATACGTGCTTGCGGATCCGAACTATGTCGGCCACCTGCCCGAAGGCATCGACTTTGTCGATATCGCCCCTGTCCTGTGCGCCGGTGTGACCGTGTACAAAGGCCTGAAGGTGACCGATGCCAAGCCCGGTGAATGGGTGACCATTTCCGGTGTCGGGGGGCTGGGCCATATGGCGGTGCAATACGCCAAGGCGATGGGCCTGCATGTGGCCGCGGTGGATATCGACCCGTCAAAGCTGGCCCTGGCCAAAGAGCTGGGGGCCGAAGTGACTGTCAATGCAAGCGAGGTTGATCCGGTCGAGGCGATCCGCCGGGAAACCGGGGGCGGCACGCATGGCGTTCTGGTGACTGCGGTTTCGCCCAAGGCGTTCGGCCAGTCGCTGAAATTCGCGCGGCGGGGTGGCACCATTGCGCTGAACGGCCTTCCACCGGGAGAGTTTCCCCTGCCGATTTTCGACATGGTTCTGGACGGGATCACGGTCCGTGGCTCTATCGTGGGGACACGGCTCGATCTGGCTGAATCCCTTGATTTTGCAGCGCGCGGGCTGGTCAAGGCGCATACCGCCACGGCCCGGCTGGATGATATCAACGATGTTTTCGACAAAATGCAGGCGGGCAAGATCGATGGCCGTATCGTGCTGGATTTTGCCTGATCCGTGAAAAGGAAAGGCTCGCGTCCTGAACGCGAGCCTTTTTGTCGTGTGCCGTGGTTACAGCGTGATGCGGAATGTCTCAAACCCGCCTTCGGCCGGACCGACATGATCCAGCGTAATGCCGCGGGCCCGGATATCCTCCAGATAGGTGACGGCCTTCGGGCCTGTCTCGAACAGGACGGTCGCACCATCGGCACTGTCGAATGTCCAGTTTGCATCTGCCGAAGGGCTGATCGTACCCTGCTCCTCAATGTAGCGGACAACGATGTCCCGGTTTGCATCGGGCGCCTGCAGAATGATCGTGCTGCCGTCCGCGCCGGTAAAGCTGCCACCACCCGCCGCACGATAGTTGTTCGTGGCCACAATGAATTCCTGGTCTGCCGCAACCGGCTGGCCATTCCACTTCAGGTCGGTGATCCGATTTGCCGTTTCATCGGCCATTGCTCCGTCCATGTCGAAACGCGACGGCTGTGTCAGATCGATGCGATAGGTCACACCATCGATGACATCGAAATTATAGGACCGGAATTCGATGTTGAGAAGCGGTTGATCGGCGGCGCCTGCGGTGATCTGGTTGAAGGCCCCGGCCGAACGCTCCAGCCAATCCTTGAGCTGGGCCCCGTTGATCCGAACCGCGCATAGCGTATTGGGATACAGATAGAGGTCGGAGACGTTCTTGATTGCAACAGGGCCAACGGGAACGTCGGTATAGTAATCGGGGCCGTTGCGGCCACCAGCCTTGAACGGGGCGGCTGCCGACAGGATCGGCAGACCCTCATGCTCGGTCCCCTGCATCATCTTGGTCACGTACCAGCTTTGCGCAAGGCTGACGATCTGGACGGACGGATCATCGGCGACCAGGGCAAAATAGCTGTGCAACGGCGCATCGGTGCGTCCGACCTCGGCGCGGATATAATCCAGCGTTGCGGCATGGGCGGTGGCTGTCGCATCTATCGCGGGGGCATAATCGGACACCAGCGCCACATTCTTGCTATCAACGCGCTCCGAAATCGGGTGCAGGGCGGATTCGCCCTCCTGTACCTTCCAGCGGTTTCCATCATGGGTCAGCATCAGGTCCACCACACCAAGGTGCGAACCCCAGAACCCGGCCATGACGGCAGGTACCCCGTGGATGCGACCGTTGGACATGTCCATCCCTTCACCTTCGTATTTGTCCGAAGGCCAGGTGGAATGGGCATGGCCGGTAATCATGGCATCGATGCCGTCAACCTTGGCCAGATGATAGGCCGCATTTTCCATGCGCGCCCCGTAGGGGGCAGTGTCGATACCCGAATGGCAAAGGGCGATCACGATATCGGCCCCTTCGGACCGCATGGCGGGAATCCATGCTTCCGCAGCCTCGATGATGTCGCGGGTGGCGTATTGCCCTTCCAGGTTTGCACGATCCCATTGCATGATCTGCGGCGGCACGAACCCGATGATCCCGATTTTCGCCGGATAGGATTTGCCATCGCCATCCACCAGATCGCGTTCCAGCATCACATAGGGCTTGGCCCACAGATCATCCTGCAGGGGCGTATCACCCAACGTGCGGGCAAAGTTGGCGCAGACAATGGGAAATGCCGCGCCGGCATTCACACGCTCCAGAAACGGCATGCCGTAGTTGAATTCATGGTTGCCCAATGTGCCTGCATCATAGCCGACCGCATTCATTCCGGCGATAACCGGGTGCAGATCCCCGTCGGCCATGCCGCCATGTGCCGCCCAATCGCCCATCGGGTTACCCTGAAGGTAATCACCATTATCAACCGTCAGGCTGTTTGCCGCCTCGGCCCGCAGCCCTTCCAGAATAGTGGCGGTACGGGCAAGACCAAGGGTATCGGCGGCCTTGTCGGCATAATAGTCATAGGGTTGGACGTTGCAGTGCAGATCGGTCGTGGCAAGGATGCGCAAATGGGCCTGACCCGCCGCAGCCCGCGCTGTAAAGGGGTGTAGCAGGGTAACCGCACCTGCAGCCCCAGTCAAAAGAAGGGCGCGGCGGCTTAGAATCATGGGCATGGCGGATCCTCTGGACGATATGGTTTTGGCAAAATTAGGGACAAGCCGCTCCGGATCGCAACTGCGAAGGCCACAAGTGGCAAATGTCGTTACGTAGGCAGCGTTAACCGTGCACGTACTGCACAAATTATAGCAAATATTTTATGACAGCAGCCTGCATATATCCGGATTTGCGCAGAAAATAATCCAGAGTTGTTTTTCTTGCCACCTGCCATGGTGCTATCGTCGGGGCAGGGGCAGACATGGTCATGTCTGCATAGGATGCTACGGAATCTGCCCTGTTGCGCATAGCCATGCCACGCGATCCGCAAGATTGCGCCCTATAGAGACAGCCGAATTCATGCGCTGCTGGTCATGCTGAATGCTGGGGTAATGGCGGAGAGACAGGGATTCGAACCCTGGAGACGGTTCCCCGCCTACACACTTTCCAGGCGTGCGCCTTCGACCACTCGGCCACCTCTCCGTAGCGGTGTCCATATCCCGTGTGCCGGGGAATGTTCAAGGACATTTCGTAGGATAAACCAGCAGAATTGATGATTATTTTGCGGTGGCCGTCATGCACACTTGATTTTGCGTGAACTTGCGGCATCCTTGGTCCGGGCAAGGCGGAAAATGACCGCTCGTGCCGGGTCTAGAAGGAGGGCGTGATGCCGACGGGTACCGTAAAATGGTTTAACAGCACTAAGGGTTTTGGCTTCATCGCTCCCGATGATGGCGGCAGTGATGTATTCGTACATATCTCTGCGGTGGAGCGTGCAGGGCTTACTGCCTTGAATGACAACCAGAAAATCGGATACGAGCTTCAATCCGGACGGGACGGCCGGTCCTCCGCAGGGGATTTGCGCCTGCTGTAATCAAACCGACAGGGCGGTCCGGGTTTCCTCGGACCAGCCCATATACAGCTTGTCCCCCTGTTTGATGACCGGGCGTTTCATCAGCGACGGATGCGCCATCAACAGATCCAGTGCGGGGGCCGCGCGGTCTGTTTCGGACAAACTCCGCCATGTAGTGGATTTGCGGTTCACAAGCGAATCGCCGAATTTATCCAGCAAACCCTGCCATTCCGCGGCGCTTAGCGGTTCGGCCCGGATATCGTGCAGAACGGCATTCTGGTCGGACAGTGCCTTTACGGCCTTGCGGCAGGTATCACAGGTTTTGATGCCATAAACGGTCAGACCCATTGCAACCTCATAAAATTGTAACGATTTGCCTGCGGACCATTGCCCGCGGATAAAGGATTGCTTCACGCATAAAGGCAAAATTGGCCCCGAACAACACCCGAGGGTCCCATGCCTGAAACGCTGCTGATATTCGCCATGCGGCACGATACCGTCATTCTGGCCGGAGCGGTTCTGATCAGCCTGTTCGCGGCGGCGTCGGGGCTGGCCCTGGGGCAAAGGGCGTGGCGTTCCAGCGGGGCAGCACAGGGGCGATGGATCATTCTGGCCGGTTGCGCCCTTGGCCTCGGGGTATGGGCCACACATTTCGTGGCGGCCCTGTCTTTCGATCCGGGGTTCCGGGTCGGATATGTCTTCTGGCCCACTGTGTGGTCCTTGGTCATCTCGATCCTCGGCACGATTCTGGCGTTCCGGCTGGGGGTATGGCGTGCGCCGGTGGGCGGGGCCATATTCGGATTGGGCGCGGTGTCGATGCATTATGCCGGCATGGGCGCCATGATATATGATGGCAGCATCGATTGGGATTCGACACGCATTCTGGTATCCGTTGTTCTACCCACGGTTCTGGGGTCGGGCTGTTTCATGCTGGCTCGGCGGGGTAGCACGCGGCTACGGAAAATGGCCGTTCCGGGGTTGGCCGGCACGGTCTGCCTGATGCATTTCACGGCTATGTCGGCTGCGGATATGACCGCCTGTGTTGCGGTCTCCGGGCTGACGGGGGGAAGTGCGGCGGTTCTGGCGCTTGCTGTCGGGCTTGGCACGCTGTTTCTTCTGTCGCTTCCCCTGATTGCGCTGTTCTTCGTGGCCCGGGACAATCACCGCGATATTCAGGAAAAGCAGCGGCTGCGCGAATTGGCGAATGCCACCCAGGAGGGGCTTCTGACGGTTCGTGACGGCATCATCACCAATTGCAACATCGCGTTTCGCATTCTGACCGCCTTCGATACGGGCACGGTGCTGGCGGATGTGATGTCTGCCTCCACCTTGGCCATCCTGCGCAATTCCCATAGCAGGCCGGTACGTTGCGATATCACGGCGCATGACGGAACGGTCATTGCGGTTGCTGCCACATTGCGGCCCCTGTCACTGGGGCACGACATGGTCGAGGTGATTTCCCTGCGGGATCTGCGCGACGATCTGGCGGTTCAGGCCAAGGCCGAGGGTGCCGCCAAGGATGCGCTGGCGGCCGAACGCCGTTTTCGCTTTCTGGTCCAGAGCCTGACGGATTACACGATCTACATGCTGACGCCGGACGGCCATATTGCCAACTGGAACGTAGGTGCCCAACGCAACAAGGGGTATCTGGCGGCAGAAATTGTTGGCAGGCATTTCTCCATCTTCTTTGACAGCGCAGAGGAGCGGGCGGTTCCCCCCTCGCGGATGCTTCATTGCGCCATGAGTACCGGAAAGTATGAAGGGGAGGGGTGGCAATTCCGCAAGGATGGCCACAGGTACCGGGCGCAGATCCTGCTGGAACCCATGCATGACGATGACGGCCAGCATATCGGTTTCGTCAATGTCACGCATGACATAACGCGCAAGCGCGAGGATGCCGGAACAATTGCCCGCATCAGCCGCAACCTGCATGTCGCAACCGAAAATATGATCCAGGGGATTGCCCTGTTCGATGCCACGGGCAGGCTGGTCCTGTCGAATGCCCGACTGGTGCAGCTGCTTGGCGGTGCCGATCCCGATGGCATCTCGATCGAGGATTTCGCGCAGCGGCTGATGCGGAATGCGCATACGGGCAGTGATGCATTGCAGACGTTATATTGCCGCGGCAGGGACCGTCACGGTCCGCAATGTGACGATCAGCTGATGCTGGATCTCAAGGATGGTCGGATTTTGCTGGTGGTCCACCGCGCCATTCCCGAAGGGGGCTGGGTCTCTACGTTCGAGGATGTGACCGAGCGCACCCGCTCCGAACGGCAGATCGTGCATATGGCGCGCCATGATGTGCTGACTGGCCTGCCGAACCGGGCCAGCTTTCAGGAAAATATCGGTTGGTCACTCGACAGCCAGCGCGAAGGCGTCATCGGTATCGCCGTTCTGGGGATCGATCTGGATCGCTTTAAGGAAATCAATGACCATCTGGGCCATGCTGTCGGCGATGAAGTGCTGACCATTCTGGCACAGCGTGTCACCTCGGCCATGGTCGGGGATGAGTTTGCCGCCCGCTTCGGCGGTGACGAATTTGCCGCCTTCAAACCCTATCGGCATCCATCCGAGGTGCAGGAGTTTGCGGACCGCCTGATGGCCGTGATCTGCAGCCCGGTGAATATCCAACAACACAAGGTATCGGTGGGGGCCAGCATCGGCATTGCCCTTTACCCCGAAGATGGTCACACGGCGGAAAAACTGCTGAGCAATTCCGATATGGCCATGTACCGGGCAAAACGCAGCATCACGGAGAAGATCTGCTATTATCAGGCGGATATGGACGAGGCATATCGCAGCCGCCGCCAATTGGCGCGGGATCTATGGACGGCGCTGGACCGGAACGAGATGTTCCTGCACTATCAGATCCAGAAATCGGTCAGCACCGGTGAAACGACGGGGTTCGAGGTGCTGCTGCGCTGGAACCATCCCGAACGGGGCAATGTCTCTCCGGCTGATTTCATTCCGGTGGCCGAGGAATGCGGTGCCATCCTGCCGATAGGGGAATGGGTGCTGCGCACGGCATGCCAACAGGCCGCAAGGTTCGTGCAGAAAAGCCGCATTGCCGTAAACCTGTCACCCGTGCAGCTTGGGAACCGGCATTTCGTGGCGACCCTTCAGGCCATTCTGGAAGAGACAGGGCTGGAACCCGACCGGCTGGAGCTGGAAGTGACGGAAACCAGCATCATCGCCAACAAGGAGCGTACGTTGAACATGCTGGCACAGATCAAGGCATTGGGTGTCACGATCGCAATTGATGATTTCGGAACAGGGTATTCTTCGCTGGAAACCCTGCGATCCTTTGCCTTCGACAAGATCAAGCTGGACCGCAGCTTTGTCCATGAAGTTGATACGAACCGGCAGGCAAAGGCGATCATCCGCGCCATTCTCGCATTGGGCCGCAGTCTGGAGGTGCCGGTTCTGGCCGAAGGTGTGGAAACCATCGAGCAGTTGCATCTGCTGCGGAACGAGGGCTGCGATCAGGCGCAGGGATATTACCTTGGCCGCCCGGGCATTCTGGAATGTGTCATGCCGGATATGGTTGACGCAGCTCGGGTTGCCTGATCGGCAAACCGCCGCCAGTCTTGGTTGTTTATGGATCAAACCGTTCCTAACTGACGTTGAACTGTGGATAATCTCGATTGGTGGAACCAAGGCTATGAGCGTCTTCGATATTCTGATCCTTCTGGCCGTGGCCCTGATCGTCGTCTGGGCATTCCTGCGCTACACGCCTTCGGATTCGCAGGATTGGCATGTTGACCCTCTGACGGTGCGAAAGCCGCACCGCCCCAACCACCTGCTGATCAAGGAGGATGGTCCGTTTCTACCTTTGCCGCCTGACCAGATCGCGGCGCGGCTGGAAGCGGTTGCAAACCATACCCCGCGCACGGAGTTTTTTGCGGGCGAAGGATTTCATCGCACATGGATCACCCGTTCTCCGGTCATGGGGCTGCCGACATTCACCTCCATCCATCTTTTGCCGGAAAACGGGGGAACGCGGGTTTCCGTATATGCCCGGGCGCGCTATTTGCCCGGGCTTCCCGCCGCAGAGCGGGACCGGGTCGAGGCGTGGATCGATACCCTGCGGACAACCTTGCAACCTATGGAGCAGGGCGCAGCCGCTCCAATTCCGCCACACGCTCTCTGAGCGCGCGAAGCTCGTCATTTCCCGCCGGCGGTTCATCACCATCCTCGTCCCGCGGCCCGATGAACCGCCCGATAAACCGTGCCATAATCCCTGACAGATCATCCATGATCAGGAAAAATGACGGGACGATCACAAGGCTCAGCACGGTACTGACGATGATGCCGCCAATCACCGCAATCGCCATGGGGGCGCGGAATTCTCCCCCTGCGCCAATTCCAAGCGCGGATGGCAACATTCCCGCCGACATGGCGATGGAGGTCATGACAATCGGGCGGGCGCGTTTATGGCCGGCCTCCACCACGGCTGCGACGCGCTCCATACCCTGTGCCTTCATCTCGATGGCAAAATCGATCAGCAGAATGGCGTTCTTGGTCACGATGCCCATCAGCATCAGGATACCGATCAGCACCGGCATGGACAGCGCCTGATTGGTCAGGATCAGCGCAGCTGCCACCCCGCCAAGCGCCAAAGGCAGCGACAGCAGGATTGTGAAGGGCTGCACGGCAGACCGGAACAGCAGGATCAGGACTGCCAATACCAGCAAAAGGCCGAAAATCATGGCATTGCCAAAGCTCTGTTGCATTTCTGCCTGAACCTCGGCATCGCCCAGTTCTTCCAGCCGGACCGAGGGCGGAAGTTCGACGCTTTGTGCCACACGCTGAAAGGCTGCGGTGGCTGTTCCAAGCGCGATACCGGGTGGCAGGTTTGCCCCGATGGTCGTTCGCCGTTCCCGATCATAGCGGTCGATCATGCTGGGACCGGATGAACGGGTCACATCCGCGACCGTTGTCAGGGGCACAAGGGAGCCGGAAGCGGTTTTCACCTTCAGCGCAGCAAGGCGCGCCAGATCCTGCCGGGCACTATCGGCAAGGCGCACGCGGATCGGAATTTGCCGATCATCGAGCGAGATCTTTGCCAGTGCGGCATCCAGATCGCCCTGGGTTGCAACCCGTACGGTGCGGGCGATCGTATCAGTGGAGATGCCCAAGCGGGCGGCATCTTCGGGCCGTGGGATCACATGGACCTCGGGGCGGGGCAGAGCGCCTTCGGACGCTACATTCGCCAGCAAAGGTTCGGCACGCAGGGCCGTTTCCAAACGGGCCGTGGCCTCGTTCAGGGCATCCTGATCTGCGGACAGCAACGAAAACTGGATATCGCGCTGCCCGCGGTCATTCAGTTTGTAAACCCGCATGTCGGGCAGGGGGGCAAGCGCACCGAAAATTTCCGTCTCGATATCCGACTGGGGACGGGTCCGTTTCGTCGGGGTCGGCAGCAGATCCCCGATCAACGGTATCCTGTGGAACAACCTCCAGAGCCGGCCCGCAAATCCGTTCGCGGGATCATCCAGCAGAACCGTGACAGAGGCCCGCCGCACCTCGAGATCCCCCGTCGGAGAGGACCCGCCCAGGGTAAAGATCCGGTCCACCCCGTCCACGGCCATTATGCGGTTCTCTATCTCACGGGTTGCGGCATCGGTATCTTCCAACGTGCTGCCCGGCGGCAATTCCACGCTGAGCGGGATGCGGCTCACATCCTCGGCCGGAATGAAACTGCCGGGAATCCGCAGCATGAAGACCAGAGAAATTACAAGAATGACAATCGCGAACAGCATCGTCAGGTACCGCCACCGCAGCGTGACACCGACCAGACGAAGATAGCCGCGCATGATCCGGCCATCCCCCGCCTCATGTTCAACAGCGTCGCTGCTACGCATCAGATAGGCGGCCATCATCGGCGTTATCAGCCGCGCCACCATCAGCGAAAACAGCACGGATATGGCCACCGTCAGGCCGAACTGCGAGAAATACTGCCCCGGAATGCCGGGCATGAAGGAAACCGGAACGAATACCGCAACGATGGTCAGCGTCGTGGCGATCACTGCCAGCCCGATCTCATCCGCGGCCTCTATGGCGGCGCGATAGGGGGACTTTCTCATCCGGATATGGCGGGCAATATTTTCCACCTCCACGATCGCGTCATCTACCAGAATACCGGTGGCCAGCGTGATGGCCAGCAGGGACACAAGGTTCAACGAGAAGCCGAGCATGTCCATGACCCAGAACGTCGGTATGGCCGATAGGGGCAGCGCCACCGCTGCAATCATCGTGGCGCGCCAGTTCTTCAGAAACGCCAATACCACAAGGATGGCCAGAATGGCCCCTTCGATCAGCGTGTGCAGGGCAGTCTCGTAATTGCCGATGGTATAGCCGACCATGTCGTCGACCTTGGTGATCGCGATTTCGGGATGGGCCGCGCGCAGTTCGGCCAGCGCTTCCTGAACCGTATCGTTGACCGAGACTTCGGATGCCTTTTGCGCCCGGAAAATGGCGAAGGTCACTACAGGATTGCCCGCAAAACGGGAGAAAGAGCGGATTTCCTCATAGGTATCGGTTACCGCACCCAGTTCGGACAGGCGAACGCGGTTGCCGTTCGGCAGGGCGATAGTCATGGCTGCCAGTCCCGCCACATCATCGGCCCCGCCAAGTGTGCGGATGGATTGCTCGGTATCGGAAAGGTCGGCCCTGCCGCCGCCAATATCGACATTGGTCGCGCCGATCTGGGTGCTGACCTCATCTGCCGTGATCCCGAGGCTGTTCAGGCGGACAGGGTCCAATGTCACCCGCACTTCGCGATTGGCCCCGCCATAACGGTCTACCTTGCCCACCCCCTGCCGGCCCTGCAGCGCACGCACGACGGTATCATCCACAAACCACGATAGTTCTTCGATGGTCATGGAAGGGGCGGTGACGGCATAGGACAGAATGGCCTGCCCCTCCACATCAATGCGCGAGACGATGGGCGGTTCGATATCTGCGGGCAGGTCGGCCTGTATCTGGTCGATGGCATCCTTGACATCCTGCACGGCGCGGTCGGTCGGCACCTCCATCTGGAATTCCACAACGGTGGTGCTTTGGCTGTCATTGATCGTGGATGTGACGCGTTTGACGCCTGCGACCCCGGCCACGGCATCCTCCACCTCCTTGGTGACCTGGCTTTCCAGCTCTACCGGGGCGGCGCCCTGCTGCACGACCGATACGGAAACCAGCGGTACATCGATATTGGGAAACCGGGTGACGGGCAGGGTGGAGAATGCCTGCAGGCCCAGAACGACCAGAAGGACAAAGGCAAGGATCGGTGCAATCGGGTTGCGGATGGACCATGCGGAAAAGTTCATTCGGACGGTATCCGGACCGGGTTCACACGATCGCCCTCGCGCACAAAGGCACCGGCCTTGGCAACCACCTCGTCTCCTTCGCCCAGACCGGTAAAAATCTCGATCAGGCCCGCATTGCGGATGCCGGTTTCCACATCTGTCCGATGCACCACACCATCGATCACGCGCAGCACGAAGGGGCCGTCCGCGTCGCGGCCTACGGCCGTATCGGGCAGAACCAGCGTATCGCGTTCGGCAACCAGAATATCCGCCTCGGCAAACATGCCTGTCCGCAACCGGGAGGGATCTTCGACGCGGATACGGACCCGCCCCAGCCGCGTGGTTTCATCGATCCCCGGTTCTACCAGCCTGACCAGCCCCAGCAGCGGCACCCCCGTTACGGTCTGCATGATGGCCGACTGGCCCCGTGCCAGCGAAAGCAGATCCTCCTCTGCCACGTCGGCGCGCAGTTCCAGGGCCCCGTCGCGGATCAGTTCGAACATCGGCTCCCCGCCCGAGGCGGCAATGGACCCGCGAACGGCATTCCGCGCCACGACATCGCCAGAAACAGGGGCAGTCACCTCGGCACGGCGGATCTGCAGGTTGATGTCGTCGATCTGCGCCTCGGCCACCTTGCGCTGCGCCTCGGCTGCCGCGACGGATTGGCGGGCGGACTGCAGGCGGGCATCGGCACTGGCGGCGGCGGCGCGGGCCTGATCCACGGCGGCCTGCGATGTGGCGCGCTGCGCTTGCAACTGGCCGGCACGCTCGGCGTTCGCCTGGGCTTCGGTCTGGGTTGCGGCGGCCTCGGCCTGTCCGGCCTGTGCCTGTGCGACCGAGGCGATGGCCGAGGCAAGCTGCGCCGTCAGCCTGCTTTTTTCCAGTTCCAGCGTCGAGGTGGAAAGACGTGCCAGAACCTGCCCCTGCACGACAGTATCCCCGACGTCGGCCTCAAGGGAATCTATTGGTTGGCCCGTGATCAGCGGCTGCACGGCCACCCGCTCCACCGGCGCCACGAACCCCGAGGCCAGAACATGGCTGGTGATATGTTCGATGGTCGCCGGAACGACGGTAATTGCAGGCAGATTTTCATCCTGTGCAAACACGCTGCCGGGAAAGAACAGGGCTAGGCAGAGGCAGGCGCGGCGCAGCATGGGACCTCGGTATATAGGATACCGGCATAATGTGGCGGGGCGGCGACCCTATTCAAGCGAATTGCGCCTGCGTGGCGCAGGCCGGTTGTGCGCCCCCCGAAACAAGGGGGGCGCACGGCAGATCAGGAGGCGGTGCGGAACCGGGTCGTGGACAGGGCCGCAGCCATCAGGGCACGGGTGTAGTCTTGGCGCGGGGCGTCGAATACCGCATCGGTGGGGCCTTGCTCCACGATTTCGCCGGCCTTCATCACGATGATATGGTCCGAAAGTGCGCGGACCACGCTCAGATCATGGCTGATGAACACATAGGACAGGCTGTGCTTGGCCTGCAGATCGCGCAGCAGCGTGACAATCTGCTTTTGCACCGAACGATCCAGCGCGCTGGTGGGTTCGTCCAGCACGATCACCCGCGGGCGCAGGATCATAGTGCGGGCAATCGCGATGCGCTGCCGCTGGCCGCCCGAAAACTCGTGCGGATAGCGGTTGCGCATGGAAGGATCGAGGCCCACTTCGGCCAAGGCCTCATCCGCGCGTCTGGCGCGGTCCTTGCGCGACAGGGTGGGTTCGTGGATCAGCAGCCCTTCGGTGATGATCTGCCCCACCGTCATCCGGGGCGACAGACTGCCGAAGGGGTCCTGAAACACCAGCTGCAATTCGCGCCGGTACGGGCGCATCGCGTCAATCCCTTCGGGCAGCTCTTTGCCCAGCCATGCGACGCGGCCCGTGGATTCCGTCAGCCGCAGCAGGGCGCGGCCCAGGGTGGATTTGCCCGAACCGGATTCGCCGACCACGCCGATCGTCTGGCCTTCGTGCAGGGACACCGAAATGCCCTTTACCGCGTGCAACGGCGTCGGTTTGGCCAGAAGGCCCCCGCCAAGATGGAAGGTGACGCGCACATCGTCGCCGGTCAGCAGGGCAGGCGCATCTTCGGCCGGAGGCTCCTTGCGGCCCTCTGGCTCGGCATCCAGCAACATCTGCGTATAGGGATGCTTGGGGGCTGCGAACAGCGCCTCTGCCGCACCATCCTCGACCACCTCGCCATACCGCATGACAGCCACATGGTCCGCAAAACGGCGCACGATGCCAAGGTCATGGGTGATGAACACGATCGCCATTCCCAGCCGCTTCTGCAGATCTGCAAGGAGTTCCAGAATCTGCGCCTGAATGGTCACGTCCAGCGCCGTGGTCGGTTCATCCGCAATCAGGATGTCCGGATCATTGGCCAGCGCCATCGCGATCATCACGCGCTGACGTTGCCCGCCCGACAGCTCGTGCGGATAGCTGTTGATCCGCCGCTCGGGGTCGGGAATGCCGACCAGGCGCAGCAACTCCAGAATGCGCGGGCGCGCAGCCCGTGCCGACAGGCCCGCATGGTAGCGCAGGGGTTCGGCCAGTTGCCGGCCGATCCGGTACAGCGGATCGAGCGAGGTCATCGGTTCCTGAAAGATCATGGTGATCTTCTTGCCGCGGATGCCGTTCAGCGCCCGCTCTCCGATGTTCAGGATCTCGCGGCCACGATAGGTCACGCTGCCGTCGGCCCGGCCGTTCGCGGCCAAAAGGCCCATCATCGCCATCGTGGTCTGGCTTTTGCCGGAACCGCTCTCGCCGACGATGGCCAGGGTTTCACCCGACTTGAGATCGAGATTTACCCCCCGAACGGCGGAAACAGGGCCGTCCGGGGTTTCGAATGTCACGCGCAGATCGCGGACGGATAGGATCGTCTCGGTCATATCAGCGCTCCTTCGGGTCAAGGCTGTCGCGCAGGCCATCGCCAAGGAAGTTCAGCGCGAACAGGATCACGGTCAGTGTCGCGGCCGGTCCGAACAGCAGCCACGGGGCCCCGCGCATGTTCTGCGCGCCCTCGGAAATCAGAAGGCCAAGCGATGTCATCGGATCCTGGACCCCAAGGCCGAGGAACGACAGCAGGCTTTCGGCCAGAATGGCCTTGGGCACCAGCAGCGTGACAAAGACGATCACCGGACCCAGTGCGTTCGGGATGATGTGCCGACGCAGAATCCCCGAACGTGTGGCCCCCATAGCCTCGGCCGCCTGAACGAACTCGCGCCGTTTGAGGCTGAGCGTCTGGCCGCGGACGATGCGCGCCATATCCAGCCATTCTGTGGCGCCGATGGCGATGAAGATGATGAACAGGCTTCGCCCGAAAAACACCAGCAGCAGAATGACGAAGAAGATGAAGGGCAGCGAATAGAGGATATCCACGATCCGCATCATGACGTTATCCACGCGCCCGCCCAGATAGCCCGAGATCGCGCCATAGGCCACGCCCAGCACCAGCGCCATGGCCGACGCCAGAAGGCCGATTGCCAGCGAGATGCGGACGCCGATCAGGATGCGCGAGAGCATGTCACGACCGAGGTTGTCCGTGCCCAGCAGGAAATAGTTGCGATCGACCGTCACCGTCAGCGTGCCGGTCATCCCGTCATCGGCCAGCTCCAGCTGCGGATTTGTGAACTGGTCCGAACGCTCGAAATAGCGGGTGATCCGCGTATCGATGGGCTGGTCGGAGCGGACGGCGACGGTGGCCGTCTGGCCTTCAACCTCGGCCCCCACGGCCTCTACACGGGCGCGGCGGATCAGGCTCTCGATGGCCGGTTCGATCTCTTCTGCGCGGGGATAGGCCTCGAGGCTGGGCGGCACGCGCACATATTGCTGATAGATCTGCCCGTAGGGGTGGGGAGAGATCATCGGCCCGAAAATACCGGCAAGGCCCAGTACGATCAGCACGATCAGGCTGGTGACAGCGGCCCGGTTGGCGCGCAGACGGCGCCAGGCATCCTGCCACAGAGAGCGGCTGGGCGCCGCGTTTGTTGTTGCATCAGTCATAACGTACCCTCGGGTCCAGCCACGCATAGGCAAGGTCGACGAGCAGGTTGAACAGGACCACGAAGACCGCGATCACGACAACCGTTCCCATCACCAGCGTGTAATCGCGCCCAAGCGCACCTTGCACGAAATATCGCCCGATACCGGGCAGTCCGAAAATCGTCTCCACAACGACCGACCCCGTCAGCAGTGCGGCGGCGGTTGGCCCGAGGTAGGAAACGGTCGGCAGCATCGCGGCGCGCAGGGCATGGACCCCCACGACTACGCGACCCGGCAGACCATAGGCTCGGGCAGTCCGCACGTGGTTGGCACGCAGGGCCTCCACCGTGGCGCCCCGTACCAGACGGGCAATCACGGCCACCTGGGGCAGGGCCAGCGTCACGATCGGCAGGATCCAGTAGGCGGGGTTCGAATCCGACCAGCCGCCTGCCGGCAGAATTCCCAGAACGACACCGAACAGCAGGCTGAGCAGCGGAGCGATGACGAAATTCGGGGTGGTGATCCCGAGCGTCGCAATCGCGACGATCGCATTGTCCAGCCACGAGTTCTGGCGAAGTGCCGCAACCGCACCAAGGAATGTCCCCATGATGGCCGCGGCCAGCAGGGCCAGGCTGCCAAGCAGGATCGACACGGGCAACCCCTGGGCAAACAGATCGTTCACCGAAAAGTCACGCCGCGTGAAGCTTGGCCCGAGATCCCCCTGCACGAGATTGCCCAGATAGATCAGATACTGTTGCCACAACGGGGCGTCCAGATTGTACGCGCGCTGCAAGTTTGCAAGAATCAGCGGATCGAGAGGGCGTTCCAGATCGAACGGCCCCCCCGGCGCGATGCGGATCGCGAAGAAGGTCAGCGTCACGATGATAAAGATCGTCGGGATTGCACTGGCCATCCGTCGCAAGGTGTAACCAAGCATCGAATACCTACTCAAATAAGGAAGAAGGGCGAACCTGGTGATCCGCCCTTGTAAGATCAGTTAAGCGAAAGCCACTGGGTCAGGTGATCGTTCAGCAGGTTATCGTGGTACCCTTCGACGTTCGACGCCACAAGGGCGCGCGAGGAGTACGAAAGGATCGGGATGATCGGCTGTTGATCCAGCAGGAGCTTTTCGGCGTCGGACAGAACGTTCGCACGTTCGGTCAGGTCGGTGGTGGCTGCAGCCTTGGCCATCAGCGCATCGTAATCGGGGTTTTTCCAGCGGGGATAGTTGAAGGGCGTATCGCTGGTGTACAGCATCAGGAAGTTCTGCGGATCGTCGTAATCACCGATCCAGCCGGCACGGGCGACGTCAAACTGCCCGCCTTCCCGCAGGTAGTTGAAGTAGGTCGTGCCTTCGACTTCGTTCAGCGTGGCGTTCACGCCGATGTTCTTCAGCATGTCGGCAACGGCTGCCATGGTGTTCTTGTTGTTCTCGGAGGTGTTGTAGCGCAGCTCGATTGTCAGGCTGCCCGGTGCCACGCCTGCTTCTTCCAGCAGTTCCTTGGCTTCGTCCTCACGGTCGAACAGGTCGGTGTCGGCATAATCGACAGTGATGCCACCATCGACATAGTTGGAGATTCCGGGCGGAACCAACGTGTAGCTTGGCAGCATCGTGCCGGCCCAGACCTGCTCTGCGATGAAATCACGGTCGATCGCCATCGACAGCGCCTTGCGGACGCGGGCATCCTTCAGCGGGCTACCTTCGGCGCCTTTGATGGGCAGGTAGAATGTGCCCAGATAGGGAGAGACGTGCAGCGCATCAGCCAGGTTCGCCTTGACGTAATCCATCTGTTCGCCCGGTACGTCGGAACAGATCGAGACTTCGCTGGCCTGGAAGCGGCGCATACAGGCCGAGATATCGTCGAAGGGGATCCAGTTGACCCGATCGATGGCCACCTTGTCCGCGTTGTAGTAATTCGGGTTCTTCACCATGACCAGTTTGTCATTCGGGGTGAAGGAGTCCAGCATGTAGGCCCCGTTGGTGACCATGTTGCCCGCGCGGGTGAACTGGTTGCCGAATTCGTCAACCGATGCCTTGTGGACGGGCAGGGCGGATTGGTGGGTCAGCAGCTGGATGAAATAGGGGGTCGGGTTTTCAAGCGTGATTTCGAGCGTCTTGTCGTCGATCGCGCGAACGCCGAGCTGGTCCAGCGGCATGTTGCCACCGGCAACCGCTTCACCGTTCTTGATCGGGAACAGGATGGAGGCATAGCCCGCCGCGGTTGCCGGATCCATGATCCGGTGCAGGGAGTAATCGAAATCATTCGCGGTGACGGGGTCGCCGTTCGACCATTTCGCATCGCGCATATGGAAGGTGTAGACCGTACCATCCTCGCTGATGTCCCAGCTTTCGGCCATGCCGGGGATGACTTTGCCATCGGCATCGACGGTTGCCAGGCCTTCAAGCAGGTCATTCAGGACCCGGCTTTCGGAGACGGTCTGGGTCTGGTGCGGATCAAGCGAGGCGGGATCGGTGTCATTGCCACGGTTCATCACCGTTTCCGCCGAAGCCGCAGCCACGCTTAGCACAAGCGCCAAGGCTGACGCGGTAAGCAAATCGCGTTTTTTCATTTTTTTGTAGTCTCCCTGATGGTCGGAAATTGCGGTTTTTGGCAATTTCACGCTCCAAGTCAATCGTGCGAGAGGTGTCATCGCAAGGTAAACGTCGCGTCAAGGCGTATCCTTGCCGTTCCATTGATTGAGGGGCTAAGATACAGGCCGGAAACGGAGCCTTTGATGACATCTGAAACAACCCGTCGCATTCCCCATATCATCGCGGCCGAGATCGGCGCAGAACCGCGGCAGGCGCTTGCTGCCATCGACCTGCTGGACGGAGGTGCCACGGTCCCTTTCGTTGCCCGCTACCGTAAGGAAATGACGGGCGGGCTTGACGATTCGCAGTTGCGCCTTCTGTCGGAGCGTCTGGGATATCTGCGAGAGCTGGAGGCACGCCGTACCGCCATTCTCGGATCCATCCGCGATCAGGGCAAGCTGGATGCCGCGCTTGAGGGGCGGATCGCTGCCGTTATGACCAAGGCAGAGCTGGAAGATATCTATCTTCCCTACAAACCGAAGCGACGGACCCGTGCGATGATCGCGCGGGAAAACGGCCTTGGACCGCTGGCCGAGGGTATTCTGGCCGATCGCAGCGCCGATCCCGAGGCGCTCGCGGCCGGATATCTGACCGAAGCGGTTGCCGACATAAAATCGGCACTGGAGGGTGCGCGCGATATCGTGGCCGAGGGTCTGGCCGAGAATGCCACCCTTCTGGGGCGCCTGCGCAGCCATATGGCCGAAGAGGGCCGCGTGACCGCCCGCGTGGTGGCGGGGAAGGAAGCCGAAGGAGCCAAGTTCTCCGACTATTTCGCGCATGATGAACCCTTCGGCAAAGCGGCGGGCCACCGTGTTCTGGCCATGATGCGAGGCCGCAACGAAGGTATCCTAAGCCTTGATCTTTCGGTGGAGCCGGAGGCCGCAAGGGGGCAGAGCCGTGCCGAGGGCATGGCTGCTGCCGCACTGGAGGCCAAGGGAGCCGGCGCGGGGGACCGCTGGCTGCGCGAGGCGGCGGCCTGGGCATGGCGGGTGAAACTGCGGACCTCGCTGACACTAGATCTGATGGGGGATCTGCGCGCGCGGGCCGAGGCCGAGGCGATCAATGTCTTTGCCCGCAACCTGAAGGATCTGCTGCTGGCCGCACCTGCGGGCGGCAAGGCCACCCTGGGCCTTGATCCGGGCATCCGCACGGGCTGCAAGCTGGCTGTTGTGGATGCGACGGGCAAGGTGCTGGAAACATCGACGATCTATCCGTTCCAGCCCAAAAACGATCTGCGCGGGGCCTCGGCCGAAATTGCCCGCCTGATCCGCGCCCATGGTGTTGCGCTGGTTGCGATCGGCAACGGCACGGCCAGCCGCGAATCCGAACGGCTTGTGGCGGATGTGATTTCGGGCCTGCCCGGGGCAAAGCCCACGAAGGTGATCGTGTCAGAGGCGGGCGCGTCGGTCTATTCCGCCTCTGAGCTGGCTGCAAAGGAATTTCCCGATCTTGATGTGTCGTTGCGGGGGGCCGTATCCATCGCGCGCCGCTTGCAGGACCCGCTGGCGGAGCTGGTGAAGATTGAGCCGAAAAGCATCGGCGTCGGGCAGTATCAGCACGACGTGGATCAGAACCGCCTGTCCCGGCAGCTGGATGCCGTGGTCGAGGATGCGGTGAACGCGGTGGGGGTCGATCTCAACACCGCATCGTCTGCCTTGCTGGCACGGGTTTCGGGGCTGGGCGCATCGCTGGCGGATGCGATCGTGCTGCACCGCGATTCTGCGGGGGCTTTCCGGTCACGCCGAGAGTTGCTGAAGGTGCCGCGCCTTGGCCCGAAAGCCTATGAGCAGGCGGCCGGGTTCCTGCGGATTGCCGATGGCAAGGAGCCGCTGGATGCCTCGTCGGTCCACCCCGAGGCCTATGATGTCGCGCGGCGGATCGTGGCCGCCTGCGGGCGCGACCTGCGGTCGGTCATGGGGGATGCCGGTGCGCTGCAGGCCCTGAACCCGCGCGATTTCATTGATGACCGGTTCGGTCTGCCGACGGTGAGGGATATTCTGGCAGAGCTGGAAAAGCCCGGCCGCGATCCACGCCCCGAGTTCCGGACCGCGACCTTTGCCGAGGGTGTCGATACCATCGGGGATCTGAAGCCCGGCATGCTGCTGGAGGGGACGGTCACGAATGTGGCGGCCTTTGGTGCCTTTGTGGATATCGGCGTGCATCAGGACGGGCTGGTCCACGTCAGCCAGTTGGCGGACCGCTTCGTCAAGGACCCGCATGAGGTGGTGAAGGCCGGCGATGTCGTGAAGGTGCGGGTGACCGAGGTGGATGCCCCTCGCAAGCGCATCGGCCTGACCATGCGCAAGGATGGCGCCCCGATCGAGGCCCCGCGCCCGCCGAAGGATCGTGTGCGCGGCCCATCCAAAGCGGCCCCGAAGGAAGCGGCTTCGGGCAATGCCTTTGCCGACGCGCTCAAGGGGTTCGGCAGGTAAACAAAAAGGGCGGCCCCGCGGGGCCGCCCTTTTTCGATCAGAACGGGATTTCGTCGTCGAAATCTGCTCCGCGTCCGCCGCCCGAGGATTGGCCGCCACCGTGACGCGAGCCACCGCCGCTGCGTCCGCCATCATCGTAATCATAGCCGCCCGACGAGCCGCCGCGATCATCGTAACCGCCACCACCCGAGGAGCCGCCACCGTCACGGCCATCCAGCAGGGTCAATTCGCTGCGGAAGGGGCGCAGGACGACTTCGGTCGAATAGCGGTCGGCGCCGGATTGGTCCTGCCATTTGCGGGTTTCCAACTGGCCTTCGATATAAACTTTCGACCCTTTGCGCAGGTATTGCTCCGCAATCTTACCCAGCGGTTCGGAGAAAATGGCAACCGAATGCCATTCGGTCCGCTCCTTCCGCTCTCCCGATGCCTTGTCGCGCCAGTTTTCCGATGTGGCAATGCGCAGGTTTACGACGCGACCGCCATTCTGGAAGCTGCGCACTTCCGGATCGCGGCCCAGATTGCCGACGATGATAACCTTGTTGACCGAACCCGCCATGCGCGAACCTCCCGTAATCGGTTTGAACACTGGGATTACACGGCCCGTCGCCGTGCCGCAAGCGAACGGTTTCCGCCGATCGCGGCCTGCACTCTTTCCACGTCGCGGGTTTCATGTATTCTGCGCGCGAATAAGACGGGGCAGGGCCATGAAGGCAATCAGGTTTGCGGCAATGGCCGTATTGATGGCGGGAAGTGCGCAGGCCGAAGGGATTTTCGGTGCCACGCCCGGCGTTTCGCGGCAGGCATCGCAGTTCCAGGTTCTCGATAGCCGGGCATCCAGCCAGTATTCCGGATCGACACGCCTTCGCCCCGCCTCCGAAAAGGAAGAGCCGAAGGCGGCAATGTCCGTGACAACGGCAACGCCACGCTATTCCGGCCAGTACCGCGGGCAATATCTGGAAACGGCGCGCAGTGCCGCGCGTAAGTACAACGTGCCCGAAGATCTGTTTCTGCGGTTGATCCAGCAGGAATCCGGCTGGAACCCGAATGCGGTTTCATCGAAGGGCGCACGGGGACTGGCGCAATTGATGCCTGGCACGGCGGCATTGATCGGGGCGCGGATCGATGATCCGGTTTCCAATCTGGATGGTGGCGCCAAATATCTGCGGATGATGTACGACCGTTTCGGCAACTGGACGCATGCGCTTGCGGCCTATAACGCGGGGCCGGTGGCGGTGGAACGCTTTGGCGGCATTCCACCTTACGAAGAAACGCAAAACTACGTGCGCGTGATCGCTGGCCGTTAAGCCAGCGCCCCTTCTGCTGTGATCCGTGTCTTGCCGCCCAGATAGGGCCAAAGTGCTTCGGGCAGATCAACGGATCCATCCTCTTGCTGGCCGTTTTCCAGTACGGCGATCAGGCAGCGGCCAACCGCCAGCCCCGAGCCGTTCAGCGTGTGGACATATTCCGGCTTGCCACCCTGCGGGCGGAAGCGGGCGTTCATGCGGCGGGCCTGGAAATCACCGCACACCGATACGGACGAGATTTCGCGATAGGTATTTTGGCCGGGCAGCCACACTTCCAGATCATGGGTCTTGGTGGCGCCGAATCCAGTATCCCCGGTGCAGAGCAACAGCACGCGATAGGGAAGGCCCAGCTTCTGCAGCACGGCCTCGGCGCAGCCCGTCATGCGTTCATGCTCGGCGGCAGATTGTTCGGGGGTGGTGATCGACACCATTTCCACCTTCTCGAACTGGTGCTGCCGCAGCATGCCCGACGTATCCTTGCCCGCGCTGCCCGCCTCGGAACGGAAGCATTGGGACAGGGCTGTCAGGCGGATCGGCAAACGCTCCTCCTCCAGCACCTCACCGGCGACGGTATTGGTCAGCGTCACCTCGGACGTGGGGATCAGCCACCAGCCGTTGGTGGTCCGATAGCTGTCTTCGGAGAATTTCGGCAGCTGGCCCGTGCCGACCATTGCCTCATCCCGCACCAGAACCGGGGTCCATGTTTCGGACAGGCCGTGTTCGTTCACGTGCAGGTCCAGCATCATCTGGCCAAGGGCCCGGTGCAGCCGCACCACGGCACCGCGCAGCACAACAAAGCGGCTGCCGGACAGCTTGCCGGCGGTCGCAAAATCCAGGCCGTCCGCCGCACCCGTGATCTCAAAATGCTCCTTCGGGGTGAAGGAGAATTCGCGCGGCTGGCCCCAGCGGCGCAGTTCCACGTTTTCGTTTTCATCGGCGCCCATCGGCACCTCGGGGGCAGGGCGGTTCGGCAATGTCATCAGCAGATCGCGCAGGGCGGCATCCTCGGCGGCGGCCTCGGTGTTCAGGCGGGCGATATCGGCCTTTTTCTGTGCGACCAAAGCGCGCAGCCGTTCGAACTCCGCCTCATTGCCTGAAGCTTTGGCGGCGCCCACGTCCTTGCTGGCGCGGTTCTGTTCCGCCTGTGCGGTTTCTGCCGCCAGGATCTTGCTGCGCCGTGCCTCATCCAGAGCCAGCACGCGTGACGACAGCCCGTCCAACCCGCGGCGGGACAGGTCCGCATCAAAAGCGGCGGGGTTTTCGCGAATGGCGCGAATGTCGTGCATGGCTGACTCCTCAGGTGCAAAGTTATGCAGGTTCTATGCCCCATCCCGCGCCACCATGGAACCGTGAAATGCGGGAACCTTGGCGGGCCGGGCCGGTTATCCCCCCAGACAATCCGAGGAGGATCGACGATGAAACGCATCGCTGCCCTTGTGGCAACCTGTGTCCCGCTTCTGGCGCTGCCCACCTATGCCCAGGATATGCCGACCCCGAAAGAGGCCACTTTCGTGAATACGGATGGGGAAAACATCGGTACCGCCGAAATACGGCCCGTCGGGGAGGGTGTGCTGATATCTGTCGACATCAAGGATCTGCCCGAAGGACCGCTGAGCCTTCACGTCCATGAAACGGGCAGTTGCGAAGGCGATTTCAAATCGGCGGGCGGACATTACAACCCGACCGGCGTCACCCACGGGTTCTTCAGTGATACGGGCCCCCACGCCGGTGACATGCCCAACCAGTCGGTGAACGAGGATGGCGAGATGGTGGCAGAAGTGCTGAACACCATGATCCCGTTCGATGATATGTCCGGCAAGGCGCTGGTGGTCCATGATGGCCCTGACGATTACGTGAGCGATCCTGCCGGAAATGCGGGCAATCGCATTGCCTGCGCCGTTATCGAATAAAACGTCATATGCACCGGTTTGATCCGGTGCATCCTGCCGTGTTGGCACGCGCTTGCGTTCCATGGGGGGCGGGGCTAGGGTGCGCCACCGTAATTATCGGGGCGCAGCCCCTGTCTGAGCCGAGGATAGCCCATGTTCGCAACCCCCGCTTTCGCCCAATCAGCCACCGCCGGTGGAGCCATGGGCGCCATCAGCAGCTTTGTCCCGCTGATCCTGATTTTCGCCATCATGTATTTCCTGCTGATCCGTCCGCAGCAGAAAAAGGTCAAACAGCACCGTGCCATGGTCGAAGCGTTGCGCCGTGGTGATCAGGTTCTGACCCAGGGCGGGATCCTTGGAAAAGTGACCCATGTGGGCGAAGGCAATGAAGTCACGGTGGAAATCGCCGAGGGCGTCAAGGTCAAGGTCCTGCGCAGCACGATCGCGCAAGTGATTTCCAAAACCGAACCCGTCGCCTGATCCTTTTCCCTTTCCCGACCCGGACCTGAGCAATGTTGCAGATTCCCCTGTGGAAGCGGATCGTCATCTGGGCGCTATGCCTTGCTGCGTTCCTGTTTGCCCTTCCAAACGCGTTTTATGACCGGGTCGAAACCCACAATGATGCGAGCGAGGCGGTTGCCGCCAGTGCGATCGCCCCGACGCCCGAACAGACCGCGGCATTGGGCATGTGGCCTGATTACCTGCCTTCGTCATTGGTAAACCTTGGCCTCGACCTTCGGGGCGGGGCACACCTGCTGGCCGAAGTGCAGTTGGCCGATGTTTATGCCGACCGTATCGATGCCCTGTGGCCGCAGATGCGCGATGCCCTGCGGGATGCCCGCGACGAAGTGGGCGGCATTCGCCGTACCCAATCCGAACCCGGCGTTCTGGCAATCCAGATTTCCAACGCGGCCGGGCTTGAGCGTGCGGTCGCCATTGCCCGCACGCTTGCCCAGCCGGTCACGACGCTGACCGGGGCCGGACAATCCGATCTGGATATCAGCGGTGCCGGCGATACCGTCACGATCCAGCTGTCCGAGGCCGAACGCTCGGCGACGGACCTGCGCACGATGCAGCAGACACTGGAAATCATCCGTCGCCGGATCGACGAGGTCGGTACGCGTGAACCGACGATCCAGCGGCAGGGCGATGATCGCGTCCTGATCGAGGTGCCGGGCATCGGATCGGCCGAGGAGCTGAAATCCCTGATCGGGACCACGGCGCAGCTGACCTTCAATACCGTTCTGAACCGCACTACGGATCCGGACACACCGGTCGAAGCAGGGCAGGCGTTGTATCCGTCCGAAAGCGAGCCGGGCACCTATTATCTGGTGCAGACCACGCCCGTTGTTTCGGGTGAGGATCTGACCGATGCACAACCGGCATTCGACCAGTCAAACAATCCTGCCGTGAATTTCCGCTTCAACGGGGCCGGTGGCCGCGTATTCGGCGATTATACCGCCCGCAACATCGGCCGGCCATTTGCCATCGTGCTTGATGATCAGGTGATTTCCGCCCCCGTGATCAACTCTGCCATTCCGGGCGGGTCCGGCATCATCACCGGCAATTTCACGGTAGAGGAATCTACCGAGCTTGCCGTGCTGCTGCGCTCCGGTGCGCTGCCGGCGGAACTGTCGTTCCTGGAAGAGCGGACAATCGGGCCGGAACTGGGGCAGGACAGCATCGATGCGGGCCGCATGGCCTCCTTGGTCGCCATGGCGGCCGTGGTCGTCTTCATGGTGCTTTGCTATGGCTGGTTCGGCGTGATGGCGAATGTGGCGCTGGCGGTGAACGTGCTGGGGATTCTAGCGCTGCTGTCGGTCATCGGTGCCACGCTGACCCTGCCGGGGATTGCCGGGATCGTGCTGACCATGGGGATGGCCGTCGATGCGAACGTGCTGATCTACGAGCGGGTGCGCGAAGAACTTCGCGCCGGGCGCAATCCGGTACGTGCGCTGGACGAAGGGTTCCAGAAGGCGCTGTCGGCCATCGTGGATGCCAACGTCACCACGCTGCTGACCGCCGTGATCATGTTCGCTTTCGGTTCGGGTTCGGTGCGCGGGTTTGCCGTGACGCTAGGGATTGGGATCATCACGTCGATGTTCACCTCGATCTTCGTGACACGCTCTCTCGTTGCCACGTGGTACGCGTGGCGCCGCCCCAAAACCATTACCGTGTAAGGAGAGGCGCGCATGGCCCTTCGTCTGAAGCTCGTCCCTGATGTCACGACCATCAACTTTTTCCGGTGGCAATGGCTGACCTTCGGTGCCTCGATCGTTGCGATGGTTCTATCCATCGTGGTGATCCTTTTCATGGGGCTCAACTTCGGTATCGATTTCCGCGGCGGCACCACCATCCGGACCGAAGCGGCCGAGCCGGTGGACGTCGGTGCCTACCGGCAGGCATTGGCGCCGCTGAATCTGGGCGATGTCGTGATCACCGAGGTCTTCGATCCGTCGTTCCGCCCCGACCAACATGTGGCCAGCGTCCGCCTGTCGGTGCAGGACGGGGCCGAGGCGACCTCACCCGAGGTGCTGAACGAGGTAGAGGCGGCGCTGAAGACCGTCGCACCGTCCATCACCTTTCCTTCGGTGGAATCGGTTGGCCCCAAGGTGTCCGGAGAGTTGATCTGGTCTGCCGTAATGGCGGTCATGCTGGCATCCCTGGGGATCGGCGTCTACATCTGGCTGCGCTTCGAATGGCAGTTCGCCGTCGGAACGATCCTTGCCTCGCTGCATGATGTGCTGGTGACGGTCGGTATCTTTGCGCTGTTCCAGATCCGCTTCGATCTGACCACAGTGGCGGCACTGCTGACCATTCTGGGCTATTCCGTGAACGACACGGTCGTCGTGTTCGACCGCCTGCGGGAGAACCTGCGTAAGTACAAGACCATGCCGCTGCGCGACGTGATGAACCTGTCGGTCAACGAAACGCTGAGCCGTACGGTCATGACCGTGCTGACCACATTGCTGGCGCTTGTGGCCCTGCTGGTGTTCGGTGGTGATGTTCTGCGGGGCTTTGTGGCCGCGATTACCCTGGGCGTCATTCTGGGGACATATTCATCGGTCTATATGGCGAAGAACCTCGTACTGTGGACCGGTGTGAACCGAGAGCCGAAGGCAAAGCCCAAGGCTGGTACCAAATTCGCGGATATTGATGCCTGATGTCATTGCTTGAAGAAATCTCCTACCCCGAGGCCCAGCCGATCGACGGCTATGGCCCGGGGTTCTTCAGGATTGCCGGGCGCGTGCTGGAAGGCCCGCTTCTGGTTTCCCCATGGAGTGTCATGGGTTGGGGCGGCTTTGATGACGCGGCAGCCATTCTGGCGCTGAAGGGCCGGATCGACGTGCTGTTCGTCGGCATGGGCAGCGAGATCGCCCATGCGCCCCGTGCGTTCCGCAATGAACTGGAACAGGCCGGTATCGGGGTGGAGGTGATGAATTCACCTGCCGCCTGCCGGACCTATAACGTCCTGCTGTCCGAAGGGCGGCGCATTGCGGCAGCGCTGATTCCCGTCACCTCTTGACCACCCATGCGGCTTGCGCCATTCCCGACGCATGGTTCCAATGGATAAACTTGCCCAGATCACGCAACGCTTCGAATATCTCGAAGCGAAGCTGTCTCATGGGGCACCCGCATCAGAGATTGTGGCGCTCAGCCAGGAATATTCCGAGTTGAAGCCGATTGCGGCGGAGATCGACGCCTATCGCCGTGCCCTTGACGATCTGGCCGAGGCACAGGCGCTGCTGGCCGATCCGGAAATGCGCGCATTGGCCGAGGATGAAATCCCCAGGCTACAGGCCCGCATCCCCGAGATGGAGCAGGCGTTGCGTCTTGCCCTGTTGCCGAAGGATGCGGCGGATGCACGCCCCGCAATTCTGGAAATACGCCCCGGCACCGGCGGGGAAGAGGCTGCGCTTTTCGCAGGTGACCTGCTGCGGATGTACCAGCGGTATTGCGAGAGCAAGGGGTGGCGGTTCCAGATCATCGACCTGACCGAAAGCGACCTTGGCGGTGTGCGCGAACTCACGGCTCTGGTGCAGGGCGAGGGCGTCTTTGCCCGCCTCAAATACGAATCCGGTGTGCATCGGGTGCAGCGTGTGCCGGAGACCGAGGGTGGCGGGCGTGTTCATACCTCTGCCGCGACAGTTGCCGTGCTGCCCGAGGCCGAGGAGGTGGAGATCGACATTCCTGCTTCCGATATCCGGATCGATACGATGCGCGCGTCCGGCGCGGGGGGGCAGCACGTGAACACCACGGATTCCGCAGTCCGCATCACGCATATTCCGACCGGTATCGTCGTGACCAGCTCGGAAAAATCGCAGCACCAGAACCGTGCGATCGCTATGCAGGTGCTGCGCGCGCGGCTGTATGAGGCAGAGCGGGACCGTGCCGACAACGAGCGTGCGGCCACCCGCAAGGCGCAGGTCGGGTCCGGTGATCGTAGCGAACGTATCCGCACCTACAACTTTCCGCAGGGGCGGCTGACCGATCACCGCATCAACCTGACCCTTTATGCCTTGTCACAGATCATGGCAGGGGATCTGGATGATGTGATCAGCGCCCTGATCACCCACGATCAGGCAGAGCGGTTGGCCGAGCTGCAATCATGACACTGGCCGAGGCGCTTCGCACGGCCAGCCAGCGTCTGGCAGCGGGTAATTGCCCGGAACCTGCCAAGGATGCACGACGCCTGCTGGCATTTGCCGCAGGCATCGCCCCCGACAGGTTGTTCATGCACCTTCCGGACGCGATGACGACCGAATGCACCGTTCGGTTCGAGGAGGCGATCCAGCAGAGGCTTGCCCATCGGCCCGTGGCGCAGATTGTCGGAGAGCGGACGTTCTGGGGGCGGCAGTTCCGCGTGACCTCCGATACCCTGGACCCCCGGCCCGAAACGGAAATCCTGATCGCACAGGCCTTGCAGGAACCTTTTTCACGGGTGCTGGATCTGGGTACGGGAACGGGCATCATCCTTCTGACACTGATGGCGGAAACCGGCGCTGCAGGCATGGCGGTGGATATTTCAGAAGTGGCCCTGAAGGTTGCGCGGGCCAATGCCCAAAGCATGGGGCTGATGCCGGACCTTCGTGTTTCGGACTGGTTTTCCAACGTGGACGGGACGTTCGATCTGATCGTCTCGAACCCGCCCTACATTGCGGCAGAGGAAATGCCCGCCCTTTCGCCGGACGTGCGGTTGTGGGAGCCGCATCTGGCCCTGACGCCCGGCGGGGACGGACTGGAACCTTACCGCATCATTGCGCGCCATGCGCCAAGGCATCTGGTAGCGGGGGGGCGGCTGCTGGTGGAGATCGGCACGACACAGGCCGCAGTCGTCGTGGCGCTGTTTCAGGAGGCAGGATTGGCAGGCGTTGCGGTACATGCCGATTTCGATGGGCGGGATCGCGTCGTTTCCGCCCGCCGGACATGAAAACATCAATTAAATTATACGAAAGCCCTTGCCAGACGGGATTTGAGGTGCTTATTAAAACCTGTGACGGGAACGACGCATTCTGCGCCACGGTCCCGCATACCCTAGCCGCAACAGCCCGGCATTCTGGAAGCTCGCCGTTTATGGCAGAGCCACCACCAAACACCTGTAAGGTAAGGCCAGATGGTCGGATACAAGGATAACATGCGATCCTCAAAGTCTCGCTCGCGTTCGAAATCGAACCGCCCGCGCCCAATCGGCAATATCATCAACCGTGTGTTCGACAGCTCCGGCCCTGACGGCAAGGTGCGTGGCACGCCCCAGCAGATCATTGAGAAATATCAGCTTCTGGCGCGCGATGCACAGTTGTCTCATGATCGTGTGGCGGCCGAGGCATTCCTGCAGCATGCCGAGCATTACACCCGTATGCTGAGTGAAGCGCAGCGCGAAATGGCCGCCGAACAGGAGGCGCGCCAGCAGCAGCACAATCACAACAACCAGCAGAACCATAACAATAATAACAACCAGCAGAATCGTGACCGTGACCGCCGCGATGACCGCCGGGATCACCAATCCGACGACCGCCGCGACCAGCCGCAGGAAGAACGTCGGGAGCATCAGGCCGACGACCGCCGCGATCAGCCCCAGCATCAGCCGGAAACAGTTGATGCAACGGCGCAGATGATGCCGCCGATGCCCGAGATGCAGCCCGCAGCCGAGGAGCGTCCTGCCCCCGAGGCCGCCGCAGCACCGGAACCGCAGCGTGCCCCGCGTCAGCCCCGTGCCCCACGCGCCCCCCGCGCTCCGCGTGAACCGGCCGCCGAGGGTGAGGCTCCGCGCCGGACGAATACACGCCGTCCGCGCAACAAGCCGACCGAGAATGCCGCGCCCGACGGCCCGTCATCATCCGAGGCTACAGAATAAAAAGACCGCCCCTTGGGGCGGTTTTTTATTTCCGGGCAATTTCACGGGCGAGGGCGCAAAATCCTTCAAGCGGAATGTCCTCGGCACGGTCCGTGGGTTTGATCCCCGCGGCAACCAGCCGATCCTCGATATCGGGCGCCAGACCTTTGAGGCTGGAGCGCAGCATCTTGCGCCGCTGGTTGAAGGCCATGGCCGTAATGCGCGACAGGATGGTGCCATC
This sequence comes from Falsirhodobacter sp. alg1, assembly GCF_000739715.2. Lineage (GTDB taxonomy): Bacteria > Pseudomonadota > Alphaproteobacteria > Rhodobacterales > Rhodobacteraceae > Falsirhodobacter. Next base: position 49,896 of record NZ_BBJC02000003.1, read on the forward strand.
AGCGGGATAGCGCGGTTCTTCCAGACGCTTCAGGTGCACCACAGAGGAATGGATCTTGGGCGGCGGTGTAAAGGCCTCGGGTGGCAGGGTCAGAACGATGCGCGGTTCGGTACGCCATTGTGCCAGCAGGGCCAGTCGGCCATAGGCCTTGTTCCCCGGTTTGGCGACGATACGTTCTGCGACCTCTTTCTGGAACATCAGGGTCAGGCTGTCCCAGAAAGGCGGCCATTGCGCGGGGGTCAGCCAGCGGATCAACAGTTCGGTTCCGACATTATAGGGAAGGTTGGAAACGATACGGATCGGTGCGGTCAGCCTGTCTGTCGGATCGATGCTCAGCGCATCGGCGTTTATGACGTCAAGCCGACCGGGATAGGCGGCGGATATCTCGGCCAATGCAGGCAGGCATCGCGGATCTTTCTCAATGGCCAGGACACGCCGTGCCCCTTCGGCCAGAAGGCCACGGGTCAGGCCGCCGGGTCCGGGGCCGACCTCGATCACGTCGCAGCCCTTCAGGTCGCCGGCCATACGCGCGATTTTCGCGGTCAGGTTCAGGTCCAGCAGAAAGTTCTGTCCCAGCTGTTTTTTCGCGACCAGATCATGGTCGCGAATGACATCGCGCAGGGGCGGCAGGCCATCAATCATTGCCACGGCGGGCTCCCATTTCTGCTGCCATTCGCAGCGCGGCAATCAGACTGGAGGGATCGGCGATGCCGCGCCCCGCGATATCGAAGGCAGTACCATGGTCCGGAGAGGTGCGGACAAAGGGCAGGCCGAGTGTGACGTTCACGCCGCTGTCAAAGGCAATCGTCTTTATCGGGATCAGGGCCTGATCATGGTACATGCAGATGGCCGCATCATAGCGGGTACGCGCGGCTGCGTGAAACATGGTATCGGCGGGCAGGGGGCCGGACAGGTCAAACCCCTCGGCGCGCAGCCGGTCAAGTACGGGGACCATCCGCGCCTCATCCGTACCCATCGCGCCGCCTTCCCCCGCATGCGGATTCAGGCCCGATATGGCCAGACGCGGGGAAGCGACGCCGAAATCGCGGATCAGGGCCGCGTGGGTGATGCGGATCGTTTCGTCCAGCAGGGCGGGGGTCAGGGCGGCAGGCACCTCGGCCAGCGGAATGTGGATGGTTGTAGGAACAACGCGCAATGCGTCGGAGGCCAGCATCATCACGACGCGATCAACCCCCGCCAAGGCAGCGAGGTATTCGGTATGCCCGGGATAGGCGAAAGCAGCCCCGTCAATCAGGGCCTTCTTGCTGATCGGCGCGGTACAGATGGCCGAAACCTCATTCCGCTGCGCCAGATCCACAGCCTTCGCGATAACGGCAATCACTTCGGATGCATTGGCCGCGGCCGGTTTGCCGGCAAGGGCCGGTTCCGGAAAGGCATGGTGCAGCACCGGCAGGCAATCGGCCGGAACATCCGTGGCCTGGGCTGGATGCTCGATCAGCTGGAAACGGGTTTCCAAAGGCAGATGCCGTTCATCCCCGATAAGAAAGAACGGCAGATCCGCCCCCAGCAGAGCCCGCGCTTTGGCAGCGATTTCCGGACCAATGCCGGAAGGCTCCCCACATGTCAGGGCAACAGGCTTCACGGCGTGCGGATGATTGCGTTGTCGCGCAGCTGGCTCAGATACACCTCTGCCATCGATGTCAGCTGCTGGTTGGTCAACTGGTTCTCAATGGCGCTCCGGTCCACCGGCGTGTCCGATACGGGGCGCCGGGCGCAAAGCATGACCAGCGTCGGGGTACCATTCTGGGTGATGATTGCCGTTTCATTCTGGTCCAGACCCGAAACGGTCTGTGACATGTTGGCAGGCAGTGCTGCCGTTTGCAGGGTCTGTCGCTGAACGGCCACACCATCCTCGCGGGCAACGCGGTACAGATCGGTGCAGGTGTCGGCATCGCTGGTGATGGCGATGCGTTTTGCGGCAGGATCGCTACCGGCGGGCAGGGGGTAGAAGGCAAGCTCCACCTCGGTTGGCCGGACGGTCGGGGCCGTTTCCTCAAGCGCGCGCAACTGGAACAGGGCAACCGCGTTCGGAATCGGCAGCGGTTCGGTCACACCACCGGGCTTCAACGCCATGAAGATTGGCTGCAACCCTGCGGGCAGGTCCGAAAGCGGCAGCCATTCCAGCGCGCCCCCGTTCGCGGCAGAAGGCGTTGCGGAATAACGGCGGGCAAATTCCGCGAAATCATCCCCGTTCGCCACGCGGCCCGCAATTTCGCGCGCCGCCTCCAGTGTCTGGCTTTCCTGGCCCGGAGGGGCCGGGAGGATCAGTTCCGACAGAAGAATGCGGTAGTTCGAAGCCCGCCCCTGTGCCTCGATCGCGCGATCGACATCGGCCTGGCTGATCACGACCCGGGAAGAGAATGTGTCCCGCACGACGCTGCGCCATAGCAGACCGGCCCGCACGAAATCCCGGAACGTGGTGCGGTCCACGCCGGCGGCTTCGATCTGTGCGATGAATTCGTCCACCCCGAGGTTCGCCCGGCGGGCAAATTCGACCATTCCGTTCTGGATCGCCTCATCTGAAACGGTAATTCCTGCCTGTTTGGCCGCGCTCAGCTTCAGACGGTCTTCTATCAGGCCATCCTCGGCCTGCTGTGCCAGATCACCGGGGGCACGCAGAAGCGTCAGGAACTGCTGGCGCTGCGAAAGCTCCCAATTGGTGACGGCATCCCCGTTCACGATGACATGCGGCGCGAAAAGGCTTTGCGCACCGCTTGCGATGGGGGCCAGGGCAATCGCCGTTGCAAGGAGTATGGTATGGAGGCGGTTCATGCTGTCTTCTCTTGTCTCAGTCCGGGGATCAGCTTCTACAGGTGCCGGTAGGACCGGGTTTCGATTTGCTGCCAAAGCCCAGAAGATCGACCGACAGGCCGAATTCAGTGGTTGGGTCAACACTAGACGAGGATGAGTAGTGACGCGAGAGGTAAAGATCGACCGACAAACACTCGTTACTGAACTCCGCGCCGACCGATGCGCTGGCCGCGCGATCCAGCACGAAATCATAGCGTGTCGAGGCATTTGCCTTCCATGCGTCGTTTATCTTGTAGCTGCCTGAAAAGTTCATTTCCGACAGGTCATCGTCGCGATCCTCGGTCGCGTCGGCCATGATGTAGACGTAGGAGGCCGAAAGGGTGAACAGGTCGATCTCGCTGTCCATGCGCATTTCGGATTTGGTCACATCGAAGGTGTCGTCGAATAATGTCCGGTTGGTCAGGACCAGACCCTCTCCCATGATGATCTGGAATTGCGTCATCCAGTCGCTGGTCTTGCCATCAAGCCCTGAGGCGGCGGTGAACTGATCCAGATCGCTGTCACGGAATGTCCGCCCGACGATGGTGCCAAAGCTCCAGCCCGAGGCGGCAACACGGGTGTATTGCAGGCCCAGATTCATCCGCGCGCCGCGTTCATAGGCATCATAGCCAGAATAGCGGTTCAAGGAGAACAGGTTGGTTTCGTCGAATTCGACCAGCGTACTGTCTTCATTCGGGACATCGTTGGAATCGCTCGGGCTCCAGACAAGCTGCGCGATCGGGCTGAGGATCTGGCTTGTCCCGTTGGAATCGTTGCGCACCCAGGGCCAGCGGAATTCCACACCGACCGAGCCGTTCAGCTCTCCGTATGTGCCCTCGTATTCGGCATCCTCGTCGATATTGTAGATGTCTCCGGCCAGCTCTCCCATCGTGGTGCCGAGAATACCGGCGGGCAGAACATAGTTGCGCCGCCAGTCCAGCCGGACCGATGCCCGCTGCGTGTCGCGGCCGTCCGCAATATCATCGTCATCGTCATCGGTGTCATAATCCAGATGAGATGTGCGCGTGGCGCTATGCACCTGGAATTCCAGCCCGGCCTCACCGCCCAGGGGGCCGCCGGTGAAACGGCGGTGCAGCGTGGCATCGGCCACCTGCGACGGGATGGTCGATGTCGGCTCTCCATCGCGGAGCGATTGGAAATTGATGATCCGCCCCGAGATATATTCGTTGCGCCGTGTCCGCGTGGCTTCGGCACTGCTTTCAAGACGGTCCCGTTCTTCCAGCCCGTAATCGTCCATGTATGTGTCGTCGCTGACGGTATCCACACGCAGTTTGAGCACGTAATCATCGGGCAGTTTGAATTCGCCTGTCGCCAGGATATAGCCGCGCTGCCCGTCCACCAGCTCGTCGGTCGAGGAGGCGCCGTTGAATTCGATCCAGCCGCTGTTGAAGGCCTGACGGTATTTGATATCGACGGAACGGGTGTTCTTCGTGGTGTAATAGGGCGTGATCGTCAGATCGCGGCTTTCCCCCAGGGCAAAGAAGTAGGGGATCTTGATGCCGGTTCCGAAATCCGAGGTTGTCCGCACCGAGGGCTGCAATACACCACTGGAACGGGTTACGGTCGGGTCGGGCATCCGCAGGCGCGGGATATAGGCAATCGGCACGCCATAGACGCGAAGCTGGGCGTTCTCGAAATAGATCTGCCGTTCCTGCTGGTCGTGGATGATTTCCTTTGCACGGATTTCCCACAGCGGGGTCGGGTTCGTGGCGCAGATCTGGCACGAGGAGGCGACGGATCTGCCCAGCCGGGTGTAGCGGTCCCCGATGCGGTTCACCTCGCTTGCGGCTAGTTGCAGCTGGTTGTTCAGTACGACGCGGGCACTGCGAAGGATGCCGTTGGTCATGTCGCCCGAAAGCTCTGCCTGATCAGCAAGCAGGATCGCACCCTGCCCATCATCCAGCGTGATCGGGCCGGAAATCAGAAGGCTGTCCTTGGCCCGGTCATATTGGACCGAAGACGCACGAAGCCGTTGGCCCTGATAGAATATCTCTACGTTGCCGTCGGCGTTCAGGACGTTATTGCCCTGAATCCGCAGGTCATCGGCCACCAGCGTGGCCTGATCCTGCGCCAAGGCCGGCGCAGCGGGCATGGTAACGGCGAGGGCGAACAGGGCGGCGCGAAGACGCATCAGCCATCCTCCAGATGCAAAAGAAGGCCAAGCGAGGCAAGAACGGCAGCGACAGACGGAATCCATGCCGCCAGTATGACAGGTATTTGCCCGCTTTCACCCAGAACTTGGGCAAAATTGCGCAAAAAGAATACGGAAAAACCGACCAGAAGCGCGAATAGCACCTTGCTGCCGGTGCGGCCCGCGCGGGCGTGACGCATGGTGAAACCGGCTGCGATCAGGACCATTGCCGCAAGAAAGATCGGCAGGGACAGTTCGCTCTGGAACCAGACGATATGCTCGCGCGCCTGAAAGCCTGCCACTTCCAGCCCCTTGATGTACTGCGGCAGTTTCCAGATCGCGATATCGGCAGGATCGCGGAAACCGGCGCGGATGCCGTCCGGCGTCAGATCCGAGGGGATCTTGACCTCGACGGCGAAGGTAGCCGTCGCTTCGGGGTTGTCATCGTCCAGCTTCCAGCGTTTGGCGTCCTTCAAGGTCCATTGGCCGGGCGTCAGCGTGGCTTCTTCTGCTTCGGTGCGACCTGTCAGCTGGCCGTCGCGGTTGAAGTTGAGGATGGTCACGCCGCTCAGGAAGGTGCCGTTGGCGTTTGCACGCTGCGCCCTGATGACGGTCTGGCCCGTCGCGCTGCCCTGACGCAGCCACAACCCCTCACCCGAGACGGAAAGCGTGCGGGAACTGTCCTGCTCCATCCGGGCCACGACCGAGGCGTATTTGTTCGATGTTGCCGCAACCAGCGGGTTCAGCACCGCAACGACGCCCACCCCCAGAAGAAAGGCCGTGATCGCGGGGGCGGCCAGAATTCGCAATCCCGCGCGGCCCGCGGCCCGCATCACCACCAGTTCGGAAGAGCGGGACAGACCCATGAACAGGGCGATGGCCGCCAGAATGAAGATCAACGGCAGGATGGTGTACAGGCTGGAGGGGACATGCAGCAGCGCAAGCTCCATCGCCTGACCGAAGCTGACCCGGCCCGAAAAGCGGCGAAGCTGGTCCAGCAGATCGATGAGCAGCAGAATTCCGAAGAAAATCGCCGTTACCCGCAGGACCATGCGCGCAAATCTGCGGGCAACGTAAAAGCTGAGGATCATGCGCTCCGCCTCCGCTTGGGGCGTTGCGACCACCACAGCAGTGCTGCGGCGATCAGGCAGCCGAACACCGGCGCGGCATAGGCCAGAATCCAGCCCATCGCGATCTGGGGCCCGATGGACGCCGAGATGGTATTGATCAGCTGCACCACGATCAGCAGCAACACGCCGCCCGCGATCTGCCGCCATAGCCCGAACCGGCTGAACGACCCCAGAATCAGCGCCGCAAACCCGATCAACGTGGCTGCCAGGCCCAGCAGGGGCTGGGCCAGACGATCATGCCCCTCGAAGACCATCTCTGCCCGCTCACTCCGCGTTTCCTCCATTAGCGAATCGGTCGGTTGCAGCAGTTCGAGTGTGGAAAGCTCGTTCATGCGGCGTGGTCCGCGGACGGGGGTGTCAAGCATCGCGCCGATATCATAGGTGAAATCGGCAAAGCGGGTCACGGACAGCCGCCCGCTTGCCAGTGTCTGGGCCATCCCGTTCAGCATGATCAGCTTGGGGCCTGTATCGCTCCGGACCAGCAGCGAACTGGCGGCGGTATAAAGCACCTGCTCGGCACCACGATCATCCTGAAGAAACAGGCCCTCCAGCTCTCCGTTCGGGGAGATTTCCCGGATGTAGAGCGTGATGCCATCGGCCGGATGCAGAAAGGTGCCGTCCTTCACGAATTGCGCAGCAAGGCTATCGCTGACCTCGACCGTGCGGTCGGCAAGGATATTGCGGCTGAGGGGGACCAGCAGGTTCATCAGGATCAGCATCATCACGGCCACGATCATGCCGAAATAGACGACAGGCCGTGCCAGCCGGAACGAGGAGAAGCCTGTGGCCTGCATGACCACCAGTTCGGATTCCGATACCAGCCGGTTGACCGCGTAGACCGTGGCGACAAAGGCCGAGATAGGCAGCACCAGCCGGATCACATTCGGAAGGGTCAGCAACGAAAACTCGAGAAAGACAAGGGCGGACTGGCCGTCACCGATCAGCTGTTCGAACAGGCTGACGGCCGTGTTGATCCAGTAGATCGCCACAAGCACGAGCGAGAAGAAACCGAACAACTGCAAGAGTTGCGACAGCATGTATCTGTCGAATCTTGCCACTTCATCCCTCGTTCTTATCTGTTTTCCCGAAACTAGCCGAAACGCGTGGCGGGGAAAACTGCTATCTGGTTATTCCGGGGGGCAAAGACTAGGCTCACGCGGAAGTTTGCCTTGCTCTTAACCTGTTTCGCCTGACGGAGACGCCGATGACCCTGCATGTATCCCCCAAATTCGTGGAAACCGACATCGAACGGATTGCCGGCAGCACGGGCCGCATCGTCGTGTTTCTTGGCGAGGGCGGCAAGATGGGGACGGCGGCACGACATGTGGATGTGCTGACGGGCGGCCTGTTGGAGCGTGTGGCAAAATCCGACGCATTTGCCAAGCTGGGCGCGGGAGAGGGGATCGATCTGGCCTTTCCGACAGGGCTGATGGCCGACCGCCTGCAGGTTCTGCGGCTGGACAGCAAGGATGACGCCGATGCCGCCCGCAAGGCCGGGGCCGCGATCGGCCAGGCCATTAGCGCCGAGGATGCGCTGGTGCTTGCGGATGGTGTGGGTCGCGCGGCAGAGGTCGCCTTCGGCATCTCGCTGCGCGCCTACCGTTTCGAAGCCCGCAAATCGGTCAGCTCCGATAAGTTCGGCGCGGTGACCCTGATGGTGAACGGCTGTGAGGCTGTCGCTGCCGAGGCCGCTCCGCTGGCGGCATTGGCCGAGGGGGTGTGCTTTACCCGTGATCTGGTGAACGAACCGGCGAATATCCTGACCACCACCGAATTTGCCGATCGTCTGCTGGCGATGCGCGATCTGGGGCTGGAGGTTGAGGTGCTGGAAGAGGCGCAGCTGGCCGAACTGGGCATGGGCGCACTTCTGGGCGTTGGCCTCGGTTCGCCGACGCCGACCAAGATCGTGGTCATGCAGTGGAATGGCGGTGGCGAAGAGCCGCCCTTCGCGCTGATCGGCAAGGGCGTCGTATTCGATACGGGCGGCATCTCCATCAAGCCTGCGGGCGGGATGGAGGATATGACCATGGACATGGGGGGTGCCGGAACCGTGGCCGGTGTGATGCGTGCCCTGGCCCTGCGCAAGGCAAAGGCGAATGTCGTTGCCCTGGTCGGCCTGGTCGAGAATATGCCCGACGGGTTGGCGCAGCGTCCAGGTGACGTTGTCAAATCCATGAAGGGCGACACCATCGAGGTGATCAATACCGATGCCGAGGGCCGTTTGGTGCTGGCGGACGTGATGTGGTACGCGCAGGAACGTTTCAAACCGGTCGGAATGGTTGATCTGGCTACCTTGACCGGCGCGATCATCGTGGCGCTGGGCCACGAGAATGCGGGCGTATTCTCCAATGATGATTCGCTGTGCGAGGCGTTTCTTGCGGCAGCCCGCACCGAGGGAGAGGGCGCATGGCGCCTGCCGATGGGCGATGCCTATGATGCGCGTCTCAAATCCCGCGTGGCCGATATGCGCAATGTGGGCACGGGGCGTGACGGTGGTTCCATCGTGGCCGCGCAATTCCTGAAGCGCTTTGTCAAAAGCGATACGCCGTGGATCCATCTGGATATTGCGGGCACGGCCTCACTGAAGGGAAGCAGTGCCTTTGCCCCCGCAGGCGCAACCGGCTGGGGGGTTCTGGCATTGAACCGCCTGATCCGCGACCGTTTTGAGGGGTAAGCGATGCCGGTGATGTTCTATCACCTGACGCATTCAAAGCAGGAGGATACCGTGTTCACCCTGCTGTCCCGTGCGCTGGGCGCGGGATGGCGGGTGATGGTGCGCGGCAGCAATCCCGAAGGTCTGGATCATCTGGATCGGGCCCTGTGGACTGCCAGTGACGACAGTTTCCTTCCCCATGGTCGGGAAGGGGGCGCACATGATGCCCTGCAACCCGTGCTGTTGGGCACAGGAAAGGGCACGAATAATGCAAACTGCCTGATGGTGGTGGATGGGGCGGCCTTTGACCCGGCCGAGGCCGGGGCGCTGGACCGGCTGTGGGTGCTGTTTGACGGAATGGATGATGCGGCGCTGGCCCATGCCCGCGATCAGTGGCGGGCCGTGGTCGGTGCAGGCGTTGCAGCCCAATACTGGTCCGAAGAGGGGGGGCGATGGGAGAAGAAGGCCGAGCGCGGTACCGCCAGCGCGTAAGGATTCGTGCTGAAACCCCCGAGGATTATCCTGAAATCGACAATATCGTCCGTGCGGCCTATGGGCGCGTTGCAGAGGCTGCGCTGATCGATGCATTGCGATCGGACGGGGCGGTGCAGCTGGCACTGGTGGCCGAATGGCAGCAGGAGATTGTTGGTCATGTGCTGCTGGCGACCCTTGATGCGCCGTTTTCAGCCTGTGCGATGGCTCCGCTTGCCGTTGCCCCGTTGTGGCAGGATCAGGGCATCGGAACGGCGCTGGTGATGGCAGCGCTTGAGGCCCATCCCTGCAATGCCGTTTTCGTTCGCGGCGCGGAGGAGTATTTCGGGCGGTTCGGGTTTTCGTCGGCCAAAGCTGCGGGATATGCCTGCGCCTTTGCCGGACCCTCCTTGCTGGTGCGTGCGGCGGATGATGTTCCGCCGACGGGGCAACTGTTCTATCCGCAGGCCTTTGCCGCGCTTGCCTAGCGGCGCAGAACCATCCGGTCGCCGGAAATCTCCATATGGAACTGGCCGAGATAACTCATCCCCAGGAGGGATTCATTCAGCTCTCCGCCGTTGACGTAAGCCACGACATTGCGGTCCATGAATTGCCCCAGAGTGACGGAGGCCAGTTTGACCCGGGCCGTGGCCACGACACCATTGGCCGTATTGGCCGTGCCCAGATAGTGCAGATTACCCGGCTCAAGGCCGGCACGTTCGGCATCCCGTTCCGACAGCACGATACCCGAAGCGCCGGTATCCACCAGAAAGCGGATGTTCGTACCGTTCACATTCACGGTCAGATAGTAATGCCCGTCGGCGGCGCGGGGAATTTCAAGCGAATCCGCCTTGGCGATCTGGCGGGTCGGGGTCAGGGTGGGGCCCATCTCTGTCCACAGGCCATAGCCTGCGGCCACAGCCAGAAAGATCAGGCCCCATGCGACCAGCGTCCGCAGCGCTGCCCCCATCCGTCCGCGATATTCGACGACGATCCAGCTGCCGACAAAGACCAGCAGCAACGCAAGGTATCCCAGGCGCCCCAGATCGTAGCCGTCCATCGGCTCAGCCTGCCGCTTCGAGCTTGCTCTGGGCGCGCAGCCACATGTCTTCCGCCCGGTCCAGCGCCTCCATCACCTCGGCGTATTTCTTCTGCCAGACTTCGGCTTCGGCCGGCCGTTCGTACAGCTCGGGGTTGGCCAGTTTGGTTGCCAGCTTCTCACGCATATCGGTCAGCTTGCCGACCCGCTCTTCGCATTTGCGAACCTCGGCCTTCATGGCTTGGGTATCTTCGCGACTGACGGCTTTCTTCTTGGGTGCCGCTTTGGGTTTCTCGGGTTCATCCCCGGAAAGCAGCATCTTGCGATAGGCTTCCAGATCCTGATCGAAGGGGTTTACGGCCCCGTCCTTTACCAGCCAGAGCCTGTCCGCCACCAGCGACAGCAGGTGCATGTCGTGGCTGACAAGGATGACCGCGCCGGAGTATCCGTTCAGCGCCTCGGTCAGGGCCTCGCGGCTCTCCATGTCGAGGTGGTTGGTCGGTTCGTCAAGGATCAGCAGATGCGGCGCATCCAGCGTGGCCAGCAGCAGCGACAGCCGTGCCTTTTGCCCGCCCGAAAGGCGCCCCACGGCCGTTTCCGCCTGATCCGCGCCAAGCCCGAATCCGGCAAGCCTTGCGCGCAGGCGCGGTTGCCCTTCGGCAGGGCGCATGGCCTGAAGGTGTTGCAATGGCGTTTCATCGACATGCAGCTCATCAACCTGATGCTGCGCAAAATAGCCGATACGCAATTTGGAAGATCGCGTCACATTGCCATCGATCACCGGCAGTTTGCCCGCCAGCATCTTGGAAAGGGTGGATTTCCCCTCACCGTTGCGGCCCAGAAGGGCGATCCGGTCATCCTGATCCACCCGCAGCGACAGCCGCCGCAGCACCGGTTTGCCGTCATAGCCCACGGAGGCGCCATCCATATTGATGATGGGCGGTGACAGTTCTTCGGGTTCGGGGAAGGTGAACACCTGTTTCCGCGCCTCTTCGGGCGGGGTGATGGTTTCCATCTTCTCCAGCATCTTCACGCGCGATTGCGCCTGAACGGCCTTGGAGGCCTTGGCCTTGAACCTGTCGACAAAGCTTTGCAGGTGGGCCCGGCGTGCGTCCTGCTTCTTGGCCTCGGCGGCCTGTACGGCACGGCGTTCGGCCATCTGGCGGGCAAACTGGTCGTAGGGCCCGGTCCAGTAGGTCAGCTTCTTGCTGTCCAGATGCAGGATGCCTTGAACTGCCCGGTTCAGCAGGCCCCGATCATGCGAAATGATCAGAACGGTATGCGGATATTTCTGGAGATAGCTTTCCAGCCACAGCGCCCCTTCAAGATCCAGATAGTTGGTCGGCTCGTCCAGCAGCAGCAGGTCCGGCTGGGCAAAAAGCACGCCCGCCAGCGCCACGCGCATCCGCCAGCCCCCCGAGAAATCGGAGCAGGGGCGCAGCTGCGCCTCGGCATCGAAGCCCAGACCCTTCAGGATCTGCGAGGCGCGCCCTTCGGCGGACCAGGCATCGATATCGCTCAGCCGTGTCTGCACCTCGGCAATACGTGCGGGATCGGTGGCGGTTTCGGCCTCGGCCAGCAATTCGGCCCGTTCGGTATCGGCGGCAAGCACCGTATCCAGAAGCGAGGTCGAGGAGGAAGGTACCTCCTGTGCCACGCCACCGATCCTTGCGCGGGAGGGGAGGCTGATCTCACCCCCTTCCAGCGCCAGTTCGCTCTTGATAAGGCGGAACAGCGTGGTTTTACCCGCCCCGTTCCGACCCACGAGCCCGACCTTGTGGCCGGTGGGGATGGTTGCCGAAGCGTTCTCGAAGAGCGGGCGGCCTTCGATCGAATATGTGATATCTGAAATGCGAAGCATCCGTCCCGCTTGCCCTAAGCGTGCGTAAACGTCAATGTGGTACAGCTACGCGCTGCGGCGGCCCATGGCGGCTTTGGGGTGTACAGGACGACGATTGAAATGGATTTCAGGCGGTATTGAGACTATAGCCGCCCGAATGACTGCTGCGGGGAAAGAGTGTTATGACCAAGGGCTGGACAAAATCTGATTGGCGCGCGAAGCCGCGCATCCAGATGCCGGATTATCCCGATCAGGCTGCGTTGAATGCAGTCGAAGCGCAGCTGACCCAATATCCACCGCTGGTCTTTGCCGGAGAGGCCCGCAAACTGCGTGCCCAGCTGGCGGATGTTGCCAAGGGGAATGCATTCCTGCTGCAGGGCGGCGATTGTGCCGAAAGCTTTGCCGAATTCGGCGCGGTGAACATCCGTGACACGTTCAAGGTCATGCTCCAGATGGCCGTTGTGCTGACCTATGGCGCCAAGGTGCCGGTGGTAAAGGTCGGGCGCATGGCAGGCCAGTTCGCCAAGCCACGATCCTCCGCCACCGAGGTCGTGGACGGAACGGAACTGCCGAGCTACCGCGGTGACATCATCAACGGGTTCGATTTCACGCCCGAGGCGCGCATTCCGGATCCGCAGCGCATGTTGCAGGCCTATACGCAGGCCGCGGCATCCCTGAATCTTGTGCGCGCGTTCTCTACCGGCGGATTTGCCGATATCCACCGCGTTCACGCATGGACACTCGGCTTTGCCGAGCATGACAAGGCGCAGAAATACCGTGAACTGTCGAACCGCATTTCCGATGCGCTCGACTTCATGACGGCGGCCGGCGTGAATGCCTGTACCGCCCATTCGCTGTCCTCGGTCGATTTCTACACCAGCCACGAAGCACTGTTGTTGGAATACGAAGAGGCACTGTGCCGCATCGATTCCATCTCGGACCAGCCGGTGGCCGGATCCGGCCATATGATCTGGATCGGAGATCGCACGCGTCAGCCCGACGGGGCGCATGTGGAATTCTGCCAGGGTGTATTGAACCCGATCGGGCTGAAATGCGGCCCCTCCACCACGGCGGAGGATCTGAAGGTCCTGATGGCCAAGCTGAACCCTGAAAACGAGGCAGGCCGTCTGACGCTGATCGCCCGGTTCGGCGCGGGGCAGGTCGGTGACCATCTGCCACGGTTGATCAAGGCGGTGCAGGAAGAGGGGGCGAATGTCGTCTGGTCCTGTGATCCGATGCATGGAAATACCATCAAGTCATCCTCGGGCTACAAGACCCGCCCGTTCGATAGTGTCCTGCGTGAGGTGCATGAATTCTTTGGCATCCACCGTGCCGAAGGGACGATCCCCGGCGGCGTGCATTTCGAGATGACGGGGCAGGATGTCACCGAATGTACCGGTGGCCTTCGCGATGTCACGGATGAGGATCTGTCGGCGCGCTACCATACCGCCTGTGATCCGCGGCTGAACGCCAACCAGGCGCTGGAACTGGCATTCCTTGTGTCGGAAGAACTGTCGTCGCTGCGTAACGAGCGTCTGCGCGCTGCACAATGATCATATCCTGTACGGCGCGGTTGGAATCCGCGCCGTACAAGGCTATGTCCCGCAAGGAAAAACGCAGGAGCGAGCCATGACGCGCTACGAATACAAAGTCATTCCGGCCCCGACCAAGGGTGAAAAGGCGCGAGGTGTCCGTTCGGCGTCCGAGCGGTTTGCCCTTGCCTTGTCCGGGGTCATGAACACCATGGGGCGCGATGGTTGGGAATATGTCCGCGCCGAGAGCCTTCCGGCGGAAGAGCGTTCGGGCTGGACGCGTCGTGCCACGGTTGTGCAGCATATTCTGGTTTTCCGCCGGTCGATGGGCGATGACACAGTTCGTGTCGGGTCCAGCACGGTGCCTGTGCAGGATAATCCCGCACGTCCGCCTGTCGCCAATGCCGAGGGTGTATCAAAGCCGATCGGCCCGGCTGCGCGCGGGGCCTAGGCCCGCGCTGCCGCCAATGCCAAGGGAAGGGCTGCTGCAAAGCGGCCCAGATCCTCGGGTGTTCCCGCACTGACGCGGATGCAGCGGTTATGGGGTGGAACAAACGGCATGCGGACAAAGATGTCGCGGGCCAGAAGTTCCTCCATCACCCGGCGTGCGAATTCGCCGTCCGCACCACAATCCATCGTCACAAAATTGGTGGCCGAGGGCAGGGCAACCAGCCCGTTTTCTGCGGCAATCTGCGCCAATGTCTCACGCGCAGCCCCTATTTCCGTGCGGATGTTATCGAGCCAATCCACATCGGCAATCGAGGCAAGGGCACCGGCCTGCGCGATCCGGTTGACGCCGAAATGATTGCGGACCTTGTTGAATGACCGGATCAGATCTTCGGCCCCGATGGCATATCCGATCCGTGCTCCGGCAAGACCATAGGCCTTGGAAAAGGTGCGCATCCGAATGACCCGCGGATCGTTTGCCGCGATTTGCGGTGCCGTTCCATCAGGCGCAAGCTCGACATAGGCCTCATCCAGAATCAGCAGCGCCCCGGCGGGCAGGGCATCAAGTAGGCGCAGAATGGCCCTTGCCGGATGATGGCTGCCCATCGGATTGTCGGGGTTTGCGATATAGACCAGCTTGGCATCGACCTCGGCCGCACGTCTTGCGAGGGCTTCGGGGTCCTCGAAGTTGCCGGCATAGGGCACCTTGTGCAGCACCCCGCCGAACCCCGCCACGTGGAAGTTGAAAGTGGGATAGGCCCCGTCCGATGTTACCACCGCATCGCCTGCGCCGATGGTCAGACGGACCAACAACCCCAGCAGGCCGTCGATCCCCTCTCCGACAACAATGTTTTCAGGCGCGACCCCGTGCCGGGCTGCCAAGGCATCGCGCAATTCACGGGATTCGGAATCGCCATACATCCAGACATCGCCAACCGCCCGCTCCATTGCCTTTACCGCATGGGGGGAGGGGCCGAAGACACTTTCATTCGCCCCCAGCCGGGCCTTGAACGGCTTGCCCCGCGCCCGTTCCTGGGTTTCGGGGCCGACGAAGGGCACGGTGGAGGGCAGACTTTGCACCAGCGGTGTGTAGCGGGGCATGGTCCGTTATCCTAGCTGACGCAGGGCGGCTTGCAGCTTTTCAGCCTCGGCCTGCTGGATGGCAAGGTTCTCGCGCGCCTCGACCACCACCTCTTCGGGCGCGGATGCGATGAACTTGGGGTTGTTCAGCCGTCCCTTGATGCCCCCCATGTCCTTTTCCAGCTTCTGCATCGTCTTTTCCAGCCGCGCCTTTTCTGCGGCGATGTCGATGACGCCTTCCAGCGGAATGGCAAAGGTTGCCCCCTCGACGGCGATGGTGATGGCGGCAGAGGGGATCGCATCCGCCTCGGTCAACGAGGCGATGCGGGCCAGACGTGCAATCAGGGCCTCGTTCCGGTCCCACGCAGCGCGGGCCGCAGCGTCCATGCCGATGGCCTGTGCGTCCAGTTTCATCCCGACGGGAACACGTACCTGCGCGCGCGCTGAACGGATGCCCTCGATGACCGAGATGACCCAGGTCATTTCGCGCATTGCCTGCGGATCGGCCAGATCGCCGTATTCGGGCCAATCGGTATGGACCAGCGGTTTGGCACGCGTACCTGTCGTGCCCCACAGTTCTTCGGTGACGAAGGGCATGATCGGATGCAGCAGGATCATGCACTGATCCAGAACCCATGCCATCGTCCGGCGGGTTTCATCGGCAACCTCACCGTCGAACAGCGGCTTGGCAAATTCCACGTACCAGTCACAGACCTTGCCCCATACAAAGGCATAGAGCGCATTGGCCGCAGCATCGAAACGATAGGTTTCCAGTGCCGTATTCACCTCGGCCAGAACGGCGGCGGTTTCCCCGATAATCCAGCGGTTGACCTGTGCCGTTGCCTCGGGCGGGGTGGCGGTGGTGGTGTGGTTTTCCCATACGCCGTTCATCTCGGCAAAGCGGCAGGCATTCCACAGCTTGGTGCCGAAATTGCGGTAGCCTGCGATGCGTGCCGTCGACAGTTTCAGGTCACGGCCCATCGCAGCCATGGCTGTCACGGTAAAGCGGACGGCATCGGCGCCGTATTCGTCGATCAGTTCCAGCGGATCGAGCACATTGCCCAGCGACTTGGACATTTTCTTGCCCTTTTCGTCACGGACAAGGGCGTGGACATAGACCGTCTTGAACGGCACCTGATCCACGACGGCAAGCTGCATCATCATCATCCGGGCCACCCAGAAGAAGATGATGTCGAACCCTGTAACCAGAACATTGGTCGGGAAATACTTCTGCAGTTCCGGCGTCTGTTCGGGCCAGCCAAGCGTTCCGATCGGCCAGAGCCCTGAAGAGAACCACGTATCCAGAACGTCAGGGTCACGCCAGTACCCCACACCCGCCACGTCGGGCGATTGTGCGCCGTTGCCTGCGATTGCGGCATCACGGTTCTCGGCGGGGATCAGGGCATATTCGCCATAATAGTCGCGCATCTGGGCGCGGGCCTCGTCCTCGGAGGCGGCGCAGAAGGACACGGTTTCGGACCAGTCGAAGGGCATGGTGCCTGCCTCCTCGGCCGGAACCTTGCGCGGGCCGTACCAGACCGGGATCTGGTGGCCCCACCACAGCTGCCGGGAGATGCACCAGGGTTCGATGTTCTCCAGCCAGTGGAAATAGACCTTGGCATCCCGCTCGGGCAGGATCTGCGTATCACCGTTGCGTACGGCATCAAGGGCAGGGCTCACGATCTTGTCAGTGGCAACGAACCATTGGTCGGTCAGCATGGGTTCGATGACAACCTTGGAGCGATCTCCGAAAGGCTGCATGATCGGCTTGGATTCAACCACCGGTACGCGTGTCAGATGTTCCGAGCCGGTATCCTCGTCAATGGATTTGACCAGTTCGGTTACGGCAAGGCCGGCGGCGGTGATGTCGGCCACGACGGCGGCGCGGGCGGTTTCCCGATCCATGCCGCGGTATTTGGCGGGCACGAGGTTGAGGGCATCGACCTCTACCTCGTTCGTCGGGGAACCTTCCGCAATCTCACGGGCCCGGGCCACGCAATCCTCATAGGATGCGCCATCGGCCCGCATTGTGCCTTTGGTGTCCATCAGCCGGTACATCGGCAGGTTGGCGCGCTTTGCCACCTGATAATCGTTGAAATCATGCGCGCCGGTAATCTTCACCGCGCCCGAGCCGAAGGCCGGATCGGGATATTCGTCGGAAATGATCGGGATCAGCCGGTCGCACAGCGGCAGATGCACCATCTTGCCCACGATCGGCGCGTAGCGGGCATCGGACGGATGGACCGCGACAGCGCCATCGCCCAGCATGGTTTCGGGCCGGGTCGTTGCGATGGAGATATAGTCGCGTGTTTCGCGGAAGGTGACGGTGCCATCCTCGTCCTTTTCCACGTATTCATAGGTTTCACCGCCCGCGAGGCGATATTTGAAATGCCACATATGGCCGGGGGTCTCGATGTTCTCGACCTCCAGATCCGAAATGGCGGTTTCGAAATGAGGGTCCCAGTTCACCAGCCGCTTGCCGCGATAGATCAGGCCCTTGCGGAACATTTCCACAAAGACCTTCGTCACGGCCTCGGGGAAGTTGCCCGACATGGTGAAGGCTTCCCGCTCCCAATCACAGGATGCGCCGAGGCGTTTGAGCTGGTTGACGATGGTCCCGCCGGATTTGTCCTTCCATTCCCAGACCTTGTCCAGAAATGCCTCACGGCCCAATTCGCGGCGCGTTGGCTGGTTGGTACGGGCCAGTTCGCGTTCCACCACCATCTGCGTAGCGATGCCCGCATGGTCGGTGCCCGGCTGCCACAGCGTGTCGAACCCGCGCATCCGGTGCCAGCGCACCAGAATGTCCTGCAACGTGTTGTTGAATGCATGGCCCATGTGCAGGCTGCCCGTGACGTTGGGCGGCGGGATCATGATGCAAAAGGTTTCCTCACGCGAGGCATTGGCACCGGCCTTGAAGGCCCCCATCGCCTCCCACATTGCGGCAAGGCGGGCTTCGGCCTCGGCGGCGTTAAACGTCTTTTCCATCGGCATCTTTGGACATTCCCGTATCTAGTTGCGCATGGAATACAGTCTGATGCGGCAAAGGCCAAGACCGCAGCAAGGATGCGTAAAAACAGGGGTGCGAAATTAACCGCCGACGCGTCATAAAAGTACTAGCCAAGCGTGTGAATATGCCCCATATGCGGCTTCCACGATTTTTCAGGAAAGGGCGGGATCGCCGCACCTCCAAGAGGCGCTCGCAGAACGGTTATCGGGAACAACCCGGGCAGGTTCTGCGTCTTGTTGGCAGAAAGGATACGCCGATGGGACTTTCGAAGACGATCTGGACGACACCGGCCGAGTATATTCGGACGTTGCAGCCCGAGGCCCCCGTTTTGTTCTTTTCCCCCTCCGTTTTGCAGGCGACAGCACGTCGCTTCATCGACGGTTTTCCGGGAATGGTAACCTATGCGGTGAAATCGAACCCCGAAGAGGTCGTGGTGGAGAACCTCGCCGCCGCTGGTGTGCGTGGCTTCGACGTGGCCTCTCCGTTCGAGATGCGGATGATCCGCCGTCTCGTGCCCGATGCAGCCCTGCATTACAACAACCCCGTTCGCGCCGTTTCGGAAATCCGGACGGCAGTGGAACTGGGTGTGAAAAGCTATTCCGTTGATTCGGAATCGGAGCTTGCAAAGCTGATCGCCCATGTCCCGTCCGAGGGATGCGAGATTTCGGTACGCTTCAAGCTGCCGGTCGCGGGGGCTGCCTATAACTTCGGGGCCAAATTCGGAGCGACTGTCGAATTGGCGACGGTGTTGCTGGCGCGTGCGGCGGCGGCGGGCTTTGTTCCTTCCATTACCTTCCACCCCGGCACGCAATGCACCGATCCGTCGGCCTGGGAGACATATATCAGCACGGCGGCACAGATTGCGGCCGACGCCGGTGTGACCATCTCGCGCCTGAACGTCGGGGGCGGGTTCCCGAACCATCGCCTGAATGCAGTGTTGCCTGACCTTGAGGCGATCTTCGATCTGATCGACCGCACCGCCAGCGAGGCCTTCGGTGCGAACCGCCCGCAACTGGTCTGCGAGCCAGGGCGCGGCCTTTGTGGCGATGCCTTTACATTGGCGGCGCGGGTCAAGGCGGTTCGTGACGGGCAGCATGTATTTCTGAACGACGGCATCTATGGCGCCTTGGCCGAGATCCCGTTGATCGGGGTGATCGACCGGGTCGAGGTCATGACACCGGCAGGGGCCCTGCGCGAGGATGAGCGGACGGACCGTATCATCTTCGGACCGACCTGCGATTCCGTTGATCGCCTGCCGGGAGAGTTGCCGCTGTCCGTTTCCGTCGAGGAGGGTGATTTCGTCCTGTTCGAGGGGATGGGAGCCTATTCGACCGTGACCAACACGCGCTTCAACGGCTTTGGCGAACTGTCCATGGCTACGGTTCTGTCGCTGAAGCTTTGACAGGCGTGCATTGACGCTGACTGTCGCCTCTGGCACTTCGGGGGCGACAGACAGGACAACGCATATGAACCTCTTTTCCGAACTGCACACCGTTGTGACCGAGGCTATTGCCGCGATGCAGGCATCGGGCGATCTTCCGCATGGCCTTGACCTTGGCAATGTCGCGGTGGAGCCGCCACGTGATCCCGCGCATGGCGATATGGCCACAAATGCCGCGATGGTGCTGGCCAAACCCGCGAAACTCCCCCCCCGCAAGATTGCCGAAGGCCTTGCTGCCCGTTTGCAGGATGATACGCGTATCGCCTCGGTCGAGGTTGCTGGCCCCGGGTTCCTGAACCTGCGTCTGGCTGACGGCGTCTGGCAGCAGATGGTCGGGGCAATCCTTTCGCAGGGTGATGATTTCGGTCGCAGCCCCATGGGGCAGGGCAAACGTGTGAACGTGGAGTTCGTGTCGGCCAACCCGACCGGGCCGATGCATGTGGGCCATACGCGTGGCGCGGTCGTGGGTGATGCCATCGCAAGCCTTCTGGATTTCGCGGGCTGGGACGTGACGCGCGAATACTACATCAACGACGGCGGTGCGCAGGTCGATGTCCTAGCACGCTCGGCCTATGAGCGGTACCGTGAGGCGAACGGGCAGGAACCGGAGATCGCCGAAGGGCTGTATCCCGGTGATTACCTGATCGAGGTGGGGGAAGCCCTGAAGTCGCAATACGGCGACCGCTTTCTTGATAAGCCGGAGGCCGAATGGCTGGAGATTTTCCGCGACTTCTCCATGACGCGGATGATGGAAATGATCCGCACCGACCTGGCCGCCCTGAACGTGAAGATGGATGTCTATTCCAGTGAAAAGGCCCTTTACGGTACCGGCCTGATCGAAGGCGCCCTGCAGCGTCTGCGCGATCTGGACCTGATCTATGAAGGCGTGCTGGAGCCGCCAAAAGGCAAGCTGCTGGAAGACTGGGAGCCGCGCGAACAGATGCTGTTCCGCTCTACGGCGCATGGCGACGACATGGATCGCCCCGTACAGAAATCCGATGGGGCATGGACCTATTTCGCCCCGGATATCGCCTATCACTACGACAAGGTGGAGCGCGGCTTCGATCTGCTGATCGACATCTTCGGCGCGGACCACGGCGGCTATGTCAAACGGATGAAGGCGGCCGTCTCGGCCCTGTCCGAAGGGCGCGTGCCGCTGGACATCAAGCTGGTGCAGCTGGTCAAGCTGTTCAAGAATGGCGAACCTTTCAAGATGTCCAAGCGGGCAGGGACGTTCGTTACCCTGCGTGATGTGGTCGATCTGGTGGGGGCGGATGTGACCCGCTTTGTCATGCTGACGCGCAAGAACGATGCGCCGCTCGATTTCGATTTCGACAAGGTGCTGGAGCAGTCGAAGGACAATCCGGTATTCTATGTCCAATACGCGAATGCCCGGATCAATTCCGTCCTGCGCAAATCCGTGGAAGCCGGCGTGGCGGTGGACGATCTGACACTGGCCGCGATCGATTTCGACGGGCTGAACCATCCGGCAGAGCTGGCATTGATCAAGAAACTGGGCGAATGGCCACGCCTGGTCGAGATTGCGGCCCGCGCGAACGAGCCGCACCGGATCGCGTTCTACTTGTACGAGCTGGCCTCCGAGTTCCACGGGCTGTGGAATCGCGGCAATGATGAGCCGTCATTGCGGTTTGTTCAGGCGGATCAGACGCAGGCACAGGCGAAAATCGGTCTGGCACGGGCAACGGGCGTTGTGATTTCCAACGGATTGGGTATCCTTGGGGTTACGCCGGTCCAAGAAATGCGCTGACAAGGCCACAACCGGCGAAATACGGGCAAGAGCGCGGCGGATCAACGTCGCTATGGGGCAGTGTAGGCATGGCTGAGGTGGACTTCGACGAATTCGGAGCTGCGGATTATAATACGCGGCGTGGTGTGCATATGCAGCGCATCATCAATGTTGCGGGTGCGGTCAGTTCGGTCGCACTGGTGGCAACGCTGGCGTGGTGGGGCTATCACACCACCGTTCGTGATGTGCGTGGCATTCCTGTCGTCAAGGCGCTGGAAGGCCCGATGCGTGTCGCCCCCGATGATCCGGGCGGTGTGATTGCTGCAAATCAGGGTCTGTCGGTCAATGAAATTGCGGCGACCGGCACCTCCGGTGATTTTCCCGACGAATTGCGCCTGGCCCCGGGCGCTGCCGAGCTTGATCTGGGCGATGGCCCCGGCCTTGACGGTGTCGAGGCCTCTCCCGAGGTTATGGCTGCGATTGCCGAAGCCTCCGGTGTGGCGGGTTCGGTAACCCTACCTGCGAAATTGCCGTCATCCGACCCGCTTTCGGCAGGGCCGGATACGGATGAGGAGGGGCTTGCCCAGACCGTTACCGGTGATCCGATCGACGAGATCTCTGTGCCGGCACCGTCGATCGACCCCACGCTGATTCCGCCGGAATTGATGCATGCCGAGGTGGTGCCACCAGCGCCCGCAGGTGCCGTAACGCGGTCGCCCCGTCCGCCGCTTCGGTCGGGCCGTCTGGCGTCCGCAACACCCGCCGCTGCCAGCGCGCCGGCCCCCGTCACACATGAGGCTGCCTCCTCCACCCTGCCCAAGGGGGCAAACCTTGTGCAGCTGGGTGCCTTTGACAACGAAGATCAGGTCCGTACCGAATGGGCTCGCCTGTCCGCGAAATTCGGCAGCCTGATCACGGACAAGACGCTGGTCGTGCAGAAAGCGGTCAGCAATGGTCGTACCTTCTACCGCCTTCGTGCGGCTGGTTTCGAGGACGCATCTGATTCGCGTCGTTTCTGTTCGGCAATGCTGGCTGAAAACGCGGCCTGCATTCCAACCGTGAACCCATGACGGTGGGGCGCGGCGCGACCATCTTCGGATGCGACGGGCCGGAACTGGGAGAGTGGGAGCGGGCGTTCTTTCGGGATGCCGATCCGTTCGGCTTCATCCTGTTCGGCCGCAATGTGGAAACCCCGGATCAACTGCGCCGCCTGACGGCGCAATTGCGTGAGGCTGTCGGACGGGACGCCCCTGTTCTGGTGGATCAGGAAGGCGGACGCGTCCAGCGTCTTCGCAGCCCGCATTGGCACGAACATCTGCCTGCGCTGGATATGGTCGCCCGTGCCGTAAATCCGCTGCGCGCGATGGAATTGCGCTCTACCCTCATTGCTGCAGAACTGCGGGCGGTGGGGATCGATGCCAATTGCGCGCCGGTGGCCGATATCGCGGGCCCCGACACCCACCCGTTTCTGCGCAACCGTTGCTATGGCACGGATGCAGCGGGCGTGGCTGCGCTGGCCCGTGTTGCCGCCGATGCGCATCTGGCGCAGGGTGTTCTGCCGGTCATCAAACATATGCCCGGGCACGGTCGTGCTACAGCCGACAGCCACAAGCATCTGCCACGGGTAACCGCCGCAGCCGACGAATTGGCGCAGAATGATTTTGCGCCCTTCAAGGCGCTGGCCGATGTGCCGATGGCGATGACCGCCCATATCGTGTACGAAGCGCTGGATGATCGCCCCGCCACATGCTCTATCGTTATGATCGATATCATCCGCAACCAGATCGGCTTTGACGGTCTGCTGATGACCGACGATATCGAAATGGAGGCGCTTTCGGGGTCCGTCGCCGAGCGGGCTGCTGCCTCGATCCTGTCGGGATGCGATGTGGTCCTGCACTGCAATGGCCCGCATGAGGCGCGAATCGCGGTTGCCACATCGGCAGGGACGATGACGCCCGATGCGCTGCGCCGCGCAAGGGTCGCATTGGATGCCCGCCGTGCGCCTGCGCCGATCGATGTGGCCCTGCTGCATTCGGAACTTGCGGCGCTGCTGAACGCATAGGCCCGGTGGATGGAGCAGCATACGCAGAACCGCCTCGCAGCCGAGGCGCTGATTGTGGACGTGGAGGGATTCGAGGGGCCGCTTGATATGCTTCTGTCCCTTTCGCGAACGCAAAAGGTGGATCTGCGCCGCATTTCCATCAGCGAGCTGGCCAATCAATACCTGATGTTCGTGGAACGTGCCGCCGAGCTGCGGATTGAACTGGCGGCAGATTATCTCGTGATGGCGGCATGGCTCGCCTATCTCAAATCACGTCTGCTGCTGCCCGTTGACCCTGAGGATCACGGCCCTTCTGCCGAGGATATGGCCGCCCATCTGGCATTTCAGCTGGAGCGTTTGCAGGCCATGCGCGATGCCGCCGCGCAGCTGATGGCACGTGACCAGCTAGGGCGCGATATCTTTGCCCGGGGAGAGCCGGAGCATCTGGTCGCCAACAGGAGGGTGACCCATACGGCCAGCCTGATCGATCTGATGCGGGCCTATGCGCGAACCCGGACCCGCGACGAATTCCGCCCGTTCGTGATGGACCGCAAGAATATCTTCACGATGGAAGAAGCGCTGGAGCGGATGCGGGGCATGTTGAACTATTTCGGGGCATGGACCGATCTGAACGAACATCTGCCCGAAGGGTGGGGGCTGCACCCGGCGCGTCGCCGTTCGGCCACTGCTGCACATTTTGCGGCCGTGCTGGAAATGGCCAAGCGCGGGCAGATTGAACTGAGGCAGGGGGAAACCTTTGCGCCCATCCAGATACGGAAACGCGGATGACCCATTTTGCCCCCCCGACGATGGCCGAGCAGGAGCGGATGGTCGAAGCGATGCTGTTTGCGGCGGCCGCGCCGCTGTCGGTTGCCGAGATGGGCGCGCGGATGCCCCAGGGATCGGACCCTGCCGAGGCACTGGCTGCCGTACGTCGCACCTATGCCGGGCGCGGGGTGGCCGTGGTGCGGGTAGGGGATGCCTGGGCGTTCAGAACCGCGCCGGATCTGGCCTTTCTGATGCAGCGCGAGGTTGTTGAAACCCGAAAGCTGTCACGGGCGGCCATCGAGACGCTGGCGATCATCGCCTATCACCAGCCAGCAACCCGGGCCGAGATCGAGGAGATCAGGGGCGTGGCCGTCAGCCGTGGAACTATTGACCAGTTGATGGAATTGGAGTGGATACGGCTGGGGCGGCGGCGTATGACTCCGGGACGGCCGGTGACATTTGTGGTAACGGATGTGTTTCTGGACCACTTCGGACTTGAGAATGCGCGGGATCTTCCCGGATTGAACGAACTGCGGGCGGCTGGCCTGCTGGAGAACCGGCCCGCGCCCGATGCCGCGGATCAGATCGGACCGGACGAAGAAGACGCCGGTCAGGCAGAACTTTTTGAGGAGTGACGGCATGATGCGCATGATATTCAGGCTATTGATGGCCATCGGGCTGGGTAAATTGATCAACAAGGGGATCAATCACGTGTCCACCGGCGGCAAATCCAACAGCGAAATGACCCCTGCCGAGCGGGCCAAGGCTGCAAAGACGCGGGCCACAGTCAAACGTGCCCGTCAGGCTGCACGCATCAGCCGCAAGTTCCGTTAACGGAAATGCTTTGATAGCTTGAGGCCTTGGCCCTGGTAATTCGAAGCCAGCTCCTGCCCGTATAGAACGTCGGGCGGAGCCGCCATGCGTTCATAGACAAGGCGCCCGACAATCTGGCCATGCTCCAGTACAAAGGGGGCTTCGTGGCAGCGCACCTCCAGCACGCCCCGCGATCCGCGTGCCGCACCATAGCCGAAACCCGGATCGAAGAACCCTGCGTAATGGACGCGGAATTCACCCACCATCGCCAGATAGGGCGCCATTTCTGCGGCATGGTCCGGTGGAATGGAAACCGCTTCGCGGCTGACCAGAATGTAGAATGCGCCGGGATCGAGGATGATGCGTCCATCGCTTGCGTGAACATCTTCCCAGAAGTCGGCAGCCGGATAATGCCCGAGACGGGCCAGATCGATCACGCCGGTATGTGGCTTGGCGCGGTATCCCACGTGGCCCTGCGGCAGCCGCAGATCAACAGAGAAGCCAAGGCCATCCGAGATGACCGCAGGGCCATCCACCAGCGGCTCGGCCCTGTGCAGGGCCTTCAGCGTCGTATCATCCAGTACCGCCTGACCACGCCGTAACCGAAGCTGGTTCAGGCGCATTCCGGGGCGGACCAGAACGGAAAAGCTGCGGGGGCACACCTCGGCAAACAGCGGTCCGTGGTAGCCTGCCGGAATCCGGTCGAACTCCACACCGCCATCGGTGATTGTGCGGGTCAGCAGATCAAGACGACCGGTCGAACTTTTGGCATTGGCCACCCCTGTAACATCATCGGGCAGGGCCAGCGTTTCCATCAGGGGAATCACATAGACGCAGCCCTTTTCCAGCACGGCGCCTTCTGCCAGATCGATCCGGTGCATCTCGAACTCGGTAATCCGGTCGGTAACGGCACGGCCGCTGCCTGCCAGAAAGCTGGCCCGTACGCGATAGGCGACCGATCCAAGACGCAGATCAAGGCTGGCTGGTTGTACCTGATCGGGCAGGATGGGTGGATTTGCGGAAAGAATGCCACGATCGGCAAAGTCCCGCAGCGCCTGTGAAGGAAGTACCCCGGTCACGATCCCATACCCCTGTTAGCACGAAAGCCGCCCGCAATTACGGACGGCTTTCGGTGATGGTCGGGCCGGCGAGATTCGAACTCGCGGCCTTCCGTCCCCCAGACGGACGCGCTAACCAGGCTGCGCCACGGCCCGACACAGGCGCGATACATAATGATATTCGCGGCAGGAGCAAGCCGAAACCACATCAATTTGCGGACTAAGTTCAGGAATTCATGCGTTGACGCAATTCGACCAGTTGCAGGACCAACGGCCGCAGCATTTCAGGATCGATTTGGGCAGGGTCAATCTGCTGAAGTCGGGTCAGCAGGGCAGGCGTTTCGGCCTGCGGGGCAGGCTCTTTCAGGCGTTCGGCCCGCAGACGGGCCAGATTCGCATCCTGAACCCCCAGCGGGGGCGGAGGGGCCTCATCCGCGGTGGTGTCGATATCCGTCGGCGTCGCCGCAAAAAATTCCGCATCAGAAGGCGCATCATCTGTACTGGGGGTAAATGTCCAGCCCACAAGCGCCGGATCGACATGTGTGGCCGGGCGGCGGGGAAAGGCATGCACTTCGGCAGTGTGAACCTCATCCTCGGGCTCCAGCTCGATATAGCCGGCCTCTTCGCGGCGGCCATGTTCGGCCACATGGCGCACGCCCTGTTCCTTGAGGATCTTCTGCACGCCGCGGATTGTCATCCCGTCCTCATGCAAAAGGCGGCGAATTCCGCTTAGCAGGGCTACGTCGGACGGGCGATAATACCGGCGCCCGCCGGCACGTTTTACGGGTTTGATCTGTAGAAACCGGCTTTCCCAGAAGCGCAACACATGAGCTGGCGTCTGAAGGATGTCGGCCACCTCGCTGATGGTGCGGAAGGCATCGGCCGATTTATCCATAGAATCCTCGCGTTACTTTTTTGTCCCTGCGGCAACGCGATCCTTCATCAGATGCGATGGCCGAAAGGTCAACACCCGGCGGGGTGTGATCGGGACTTCGTCGCCGGTCTTGGGGTTGCGCCCCATACGAGCGGATTTGTCGCGGATGGAAAAGGTGCCGAAGCTCGAAATCTTCACCTGATCGCCAGCAACAAGCGCATCCGACACATGCTGCAGAACGCTTTCGACCAGCTGTGAGGATTCTGCGCGGGACAAGCCCACCTCGCGGAATACCGCTTCACCAAGATCCATACGTGTCAGTGTATTACCGGTCATTTGCCACCCCCTGATCCCTGAAAGGATGGGGTCGCATCATGGCCAAGTCAATATTCCTGATAGAATATCCTTTTACCACCGAATCACGACCGAGCCCCATGCGAGCCCGCCTCCGATTGCCTCGGTCACCACCAGATCACCGGTTTTGATCTGTCCGCGGGCCTTGCCCACCGACAAAGCCAATGGAATTGATGCAGCCGAGGTGTTGCCGTGGTCCTGAACCGTGACCACGACCTTATCCATCGACAGTCCCATCTTCTGGGCTGTTGCACTTATGATACGCAAATTTGCCTGATGGGGGACGACCCAATCGACATCGGCCGCACTGAGGCCCGCCTTTTCCAAAGCGGCATGTGCAGTCTTGGCCAACTTTTCTACAGCATGACGGAAAACCTCGCGCCCCTGCATCCGCAGGTGGCCGGTCATGCCCGTGGCGGTGCCGCCATCGACATACAGCAGATCGCGAAAACGCCCGTCGCTGTTCAGATCGCTGGCAAGGATACCACGCTCACCTTCCTCGGCCTCCAGCACCAAGGCACCAGCGCCATCGCCGAACAGAACCGAAGTAGCGCGGTCATCCCAGTCCATCAGGCGGGAGAAGGTTTCTGCGCCGATGACCAGCACACGATTTGCCTGACCAGAACGGATCAGCGCATCGGCATTGGTCAGCGCATATACGAATCCCGCACAGACCGCCTGCACATCAAAGGCAAACCCGCGTTCCATGCCCAAGGCTGCCTGAATGGTGGTGGCAGCCGAAGGAAACGTGAAATCGGGGGTGGAGGTGGCGACGATCACCGCGTCGATATCGCCGGGTGTCAGGCCCGCATCGGCCAGTGCGGCCTGTGCTGCAAGTGTGCCGATATCACAGGTCGTCTGCCCCTCGGCCACGAAATGGCGGCGTTCGATGCCCGAGCGGGTACGAATCCATTCATCCGTTGTTTCTATGCGGGCTTCGAATTCAGAATTGGGAACGACACGATCAGGCAGATAATGCCCGACGCCCTTCACAACGGCGCGCAATGTCATTCAGCGGTTCCGTCTTTTGTTGGTTGTAGCGTATCCTGCCCCGTTCCGATGGCAGAGGCAACCCGAAGGGCCAGACGCTCGGCAAAGTCGGATTGTGCGAGCTGGAACGCCAGCTTGATTGCGGCGGAAACCCCGGTGGCATCCGCAGAGCCGTGGGATTTCACGATTGTTCCATTCAGGCCCAGAAAGACACCGCCATTGACCCGGCGCGGATCAATCCGTTTCTGCAGCTTGCGCAACGAAGCCAATGCCAGCAGCGCCCCGACTTTCGACAGAAGGGAAGAGCGGAACGAATCATTCAGGAAATCGGAAACGAGCTTGGCCGTTCCTTCGCCGGTTTTCAGGGCGATATTCCCGGTAAAGCCATCGGTCACGATCACATCGCAACGGTTGCCCGGAATGTCGCCACCCTCGACAAAGCCCACGAATTTATAGCCGCCGGTTTCGGCATTGGCGGCCATCATCTCGTAGGCTTCGCGAATTTCCGTGCGGCCCTTGTGCTCTTCGGTGCCGACGTTCAGCAGGCCGACGCGGGGGCTTTGCAGGTCCATGCCGTTGCGGGCATAGGAGGCGCCCATCAGGGCGTATTGCAGCAGATCCTCGGCATCGGCGCGCACATCGGCCCCGACATCGAGCATGACGTTGAAGCCGCCGGGATTCCGCGACGGCCACAGACAGCCGATTGCCGGTCGGTTCACGCCGGGAATCTTGCGCAGACGCAGCATTGAAACCGCCATCAGCGCACCGGTATTGCCACAGGATACGGCGGCGCTCGCCTCACCCTCACGGACCGAATCTATGGCTGACCACATGGATGTGCCCTGACCGTTCCGCATAACCTGGCTGGGTTTGTCGTTCATCGTCACGACGCGCGGCGCGTGCCGGATGACGCAGCGACCCTGCAGAATCTTGTGCTGCAGGACCAGCTTCGCCAATGCGTCCTCATCCCCGTGCAGGATGAACCCGATATCGGGATTGCGGTCCGCAGACGCGACAAGACCGGCTACAACAGCAGCCGGTCCCTGATCGCCGCCCATAGCGTCGACCGAAATGACGATTTTACGCCCTGTTACAGAAACCGGAGTATTCAGTTCGGATGACATGGCGGATAAAATCGGCGCGCGGGCTTATGCCGCGTCGTCGTCCAGATCGACCTCGGAGGTCGTGGCAATGACTTCACGCGCGTCATAGTGGCCACATGCGCCACAAACGTGGTGAGGGCGCTTCAGTTCGCCACAGTTCGAGCATTCGCCCGGGTTCGACGCAACAAGGGCGTCATGCGAGCGACGCATGTTGCGACGGGATTTGGTAACGCGATTCTGCGGGACAGCCATGGTCTCGACCTCAATCTGATGAGGGGACGGGGCCCCTGTTGCTACTTCGAATCCGGCACGCCCCGAACCGATCGGGTGCCCGGATCGCACTATTCAATGAGGCGCGGAACATAGCCGAATTTTGCGGCTGCGCAAGTCCCTTCCTCAAGGGGGCCTAAGTGCCACCGTTCATCTTGTCTTTCAAGGCCTGAAGGCCGGAGAATGGACGAAGATCTGCATCCGACAGCGCTTCGACGCCATCTTCTGCATGAATTGCCTCTCCCAGCACCGCTCCGGGGGCCCTTGGATAGGGTGGAAGGGCCAGGACCAGCTCCTCGACTGCAACGGCTGCGACGTCGATTTCATCCTCCAGCGGCTCGAGTGAGTCGTCTTCGGGGATCTCGACCTCTTCTTCGCTGGGTTTGGCCATGTCGGGGGTGTAGCGGCGGGTGATCTGCTGGTCGATCTGGGCAGGCACCGGCGCAAGCGTGACCACGCAAGATTGATCGGCCCGTGCAACGAGCCGCGCATTCAGCCGGAAATCACCCCGACCTTCGGCCTTGATCTCCCCCTCCATCGTCAATGCGGACAGGGAAATAAGCCCCAGTTCGACGGCAAGAGCCTTGCGCTGCTCGGGGGTTGTCTCCAGCCGGAAGCGTTGCGGTTTCCGGGTCGGCAAAGCACCTGTGCGGTACTTAAGGGTCATCGGTTCATTGGTCATCGTGTGATCCTTTCTTGAACAGGAGCATGACCTTCTGTTAAGCCATGGGTCGATATGGGCCCATGGCCCGCATGGCAAGGGGTATGCATGGCCTGGGCAGGACAAAAGACAGCTTTGGTGATGCGTGGAGCGGGTATGGCCCTGTTACTCACCACTGTCGTGGCCTGTGGGCCAATTTACCGCAACCACGGTTACGTTCCGATGGAGCATGATCTGGAGCAGGTCCAGATCGGTGCAAGCCGCGACACGGTCGCCAAGGCGGTCGGTCGCCCTTCGGCCACGGCCCTGCTGACCGACCGTGAGTGGTACTATGTCCAGAGCCGTTTCAAGTCCTTCGGGCTGTACAACCGCGAGATCGGGCGTGAAGTCGTGGCCATCAGCTTCGATGGTCAGGATCATGTGACCAACGTCGAACGGTTCGGCATGGACAAGGGGCGTATCGTACCCCTGTCCCGCCGTGTGACCGAAAGCGGCGTGGAAGGCAGCACCTTCCTGCGGCAGCTGTTCGGCTCCGTCGGCCGTATTCGGACCGATCAGGTGATCGACAACTGATCCGCGGTCACTCCTTCGGCTGGAATGCAAGCGCAACGCCATTGATGCAGTAACGAAGCCCTGTCGGCTGCGGACCGTCGGGGAATACATGGCCAAGGTGGGCCTGACAGGCTTCGCAATGCACCTCGATGCGTTCCATTCCATGGGAATGGTCGCGAGACATGCCGATCGATTCGTCATTGCCGGTGTAGAAGGCAGGCCAGCCGCAATGGCTTTCGTATTTCATTTCCTGTTCGAACAGGGGGGCCCCACAGCACACACAGGTGAATGTCCCGGGTTCGGTCGGCAGGTTTTCATGGCTGCCGGGACGTTCGGTTCCGTGCTGGCGGGTGACTCGATATTGCTCATCCGTAAGCTGTTCGCGCCATTCTGCGTCGGATTTGACGATTTTATCAGCCATAACACTCTCCTTCAGGGTGTAGGGTCGCACCGCGGGTTGTTCGTGCGGCGTATCACGGCAATATTTAGGAACGGAGGCGGGAATCGCCAAGGAGTTGCGGGATGCGGACGCTGACACGGGGGCGCTACAGGGTCAGACTGGCTGCCGGAGCGGCAGATTTGGCGCGTGCCCGTGCCCTGAGGACGCTGGCCTTCCGCCTGAACGTGCAGGACGGCGATGCATTTGACGACAGTTGCCTGCACGTGCTGGTGGAGGATGCCGATGATCTGGTCGCCTGCTACCGGCTGCTGCTGCTGACCCCTGACGAGATCGAGCAGAGCTATTCCGCGCAGTTCTACGATCTTTCGGCCTTGCGGCGGTTTCATGGCCCGATGATCGAAATGGGCCGCTTCTGCATCCATCCGGCGCGGCGGGATCCGAATATCGTGCGTGTTGCCTGGGGCGGGGTTGCCGCTGCGGTGGATGAGGCAGGGGCCGCAATGCTCTTTGGCTGTTCTTCGTTCTACGGGACAGAGCCTGCCCCCTACGAGGATGCCTTTGCCCTGCTGCGGCAGGCCCATCTGGCCCCCGCGGAATGGCAGCCGACGGTAAAGGCCCCCGATGTCTTCCGCTATGCCGAGACAGACCGCGACCCGAACCTGCAAAAGGCCATGCGGGGCATGCCGCCACTGTTGCGCAGCTATCTGTTGATGGGGGGGTGGGTGTCCGACCATGCGGTCGTGGATTCGCACATGAACACGCTGCATGTTTTTACCGGGCTGGAAATTGCGGCCATTCCGCCCGCCCGCGCGCAACTGCTGCGGGCCATCGCGAATTAGAGCCCGACCATCCGGCGGATATCGGCCGGTGTCGCCCCTTCGGCACGATAGGTCGCGATGGCACGCGCATCATCCCGCTTTGCCAGCCGTTTGCCATGATCGTCACGGATCAGGCGGTGGTGGAAATATGTCACGGGAGGCAGGCCCAGAAGCCGTCCGAGCAAGTGGTGGATCGGGGTTGCCGCTGCCAGATCCGCGCCGCGTACGGCCTCTGTCACGCGCTGTGCGGCATCATCTACCACCACCGCCAGATGATAGGCCGCCCCCATTCCACGCCGGGCAAGGATCACGTCCCCGATTTCATCCGTAGCGATTGCCAGTTCCGACCCGGCAATCGCCACTGCTTTGGCAATATCCAGTCGGGTCGTGTCCTGCGGGCCTGCATCGGCCCATGGGCGCCCGCGACAGGTTCCGGGATAGATGATGCCATCCGGCCCCATCGCGCCTTCCTGCGGGGCGGACAGTGCGGCCCGGATATCGGCCCGACTGCATTTGCAGGGGTACGTCAGCCCCATTGCCGCCAGTTTTTCCAGTGCAGCATCATAGGCCGGCAGGCGGTCCGACTGGCGCATGACGGGTTCCGGCCATGACAGGCCCAACCATGCCAGATCGTCGTAGATCTGCGCTTCCCATTCGGGGCGGGCGCGGGATTGGTCAAGATCCTCTATCCGCAACAGTGCGGTGCCGCCAGCCTTGGCGGCGCGGTCCCAGGCGGTCAGGGCGGAAAAGGCATGGCCCAGATGCAGCGGCCCCGTCGGGGACGGGGCAAAGCGCGTTACATATCCAGCCATGCCCTGAACGAGTCCTTGGCGCGGTCGGTATAGGCCTTGTAGCGGTCCTTGCGGCCGCGACGCCCACCCTTGGCATCGATCGGGGGAAACAGCCCGAAATTCACGTTCATCGGCTGGAAGGTTTTTGCCTCGGCCCCGCCGGTGATATGCGTGATCAGCGCGCCGGTCGCGGTATCGGGCGAAGGGGGCGGCAGATCACGGCCAAGAATTTCGGCAGCAGCCATGCGGCCCGCCAGCAGACCCATTGCCGCACTCTCCACATATCCCTCCACGCCCGTGACCTGACCGGCAAAGCGCAGGTTGGGCCGGGCGCGCAGCCGCATCCGGTCATCCAGAAAGGTAGGGGAATTCAGGAAGGTGTTCCGGTGAATGCCGCCCAGACGGGCAAAGCTTGCGTTTTCCAGCCCCGGAATCATGCGGAACACTTCGGTCTGCGCACCGTGCTTCATCTTGGTCTGAAAGCCCACGATATTATAAAGCGTACCCAACTTGTTGTCGCGGCGCAGCTGTACCACGGCATAGGGTTTCACATTGGGGTTATGCGGATTGGTCAGGCCGATGGGCTTCATCGGGCCGAACCGGGGAGTCTCGGGGCCGCGTTCCGCCATTACCTCGATCGGCAGGCAGCCATCGAAATAGCCCGCTGTTTCACCCTCATGGAATTCGGCCTTATCCGCAGCCATCATCGCCTCGATGAAGGCCATATACTGGTCCTTGTCCATCGGGCAGTTCACATAGGCTGTCCGCTCGTCTTCGGTTTCGCCCTTGTCGTAGCGGGATTGCCGCCACGCGATGTTCATGTCGATACTGTCGGCATAGACAATGGGGGCGATCGCGTCGAAGAACGCGAGGCTTTCGGCACCCGTCACGCCACGAATGGCCTCGGCCAGCGCCGGAGAGGTCAGCGGGCCTGTCGCGAAAATCCATTTGCCGCTGTCGGGCAGGCCCACGACCTCCCCCTCTTCCACACGAATGCGCGGATGGGCGCGAAGCCGCGCGGTTACCGCCTCGGCAAAGGGATCCCTGTCCACGGCCAGGGCACCGCCCGCCGGAATGCGGTGGGCCTTGGCCATCTCCATGATAAGGCCCCCCGCTGCCTGCATTTCCCAATGCAGCAGGCCGACGGCATTATGCTCGCTGTCATCCGACCTGAACGAGTTCGAGCAGACCATTTCGGCAAAGCTGGCCGTCCGGTGGGCGAAGGTGCCGATCTGCGGGCGCATTTCGTGCAGCACCACATCCACGCCCATCTGCGCGGCCTGCCATGCAGCCTCGGACCCGGCCATTCCGCCGCCAACGATATGTAGTTTTTCTGTCATGGTAATGCCGGAGGGGCCGTTCAGGCCTCCTCCGTCCCTTCGTCAATGGCGTCATCGCCCTGATCTGCAATGCGTGCAACCGAGACGACATGTTCCCCCGCCGCCGTGTTGAACACGCGCACACCACCGGCCGAGCGCGAGCGGAAGCTGATGCCGTCAACCGGAACACGGATGGATTGGCCGGTCGATGTCGCCAGCATGATCTGGTCATCCAGCGCCACGGGGAAGGAGGCGACCAGCGCACCGCCGCGCATGGCATTGTCCACCGCCCGCACACCGATACCGCCACGGCCGCGCACAGGATAGGCATGGCTGGACGACAGCTTGCCCGATCCATTGGCCGTGATGGTCAGCAGCAGTTCCTCGGCCGCCTTCATCTCTTCGTAACGCTCGTTGCTGAGGCTGCCTTCGGCCGCTTCCTCATCATCGGTCTCGCCGTCATCAACAGCCCCCAGGGCCGCGCGGCGCATTTTCAGATAGGCAGCGCGTTCGGCGGGATCGGCCTCGAAGTGGCGAATGACGGACATGGAAACCACGCTGTCATCGTCATTGAGGCGGATACCCCGCACACCGGTGGAATCGCGCCCCTTGAACACGCGGACATCGGTGGTCGGGAAGCGGATCGCCCGCCCGCTGGCCGTGAACATCATCACGTCATCCAGCTCGCTCGTGACGCGAACGTTCACAAGGCTGGTGCCTTCGGGCAGCTTCATCGCGATCTTACCGTTGCGCATGACATTGGTGAAATCCGACAGGGCATTGCGGCGCACTTCGCCTTCGCTGGTCGCGAAGACAAGCTGCAGCGATTCCCACTCTTCCTCCGGCTCGTCGATCTTCAACAGGGCCGCTATGGAAATGCCGGGCTGGATTGGCAGGATATTCACCATCGCCTTGCCGCGCGCCTGACGGCTGGCAAGGGGCAGGCGCCATGTCTTCAGCTTGTAGACCATGCCGTCGGTCGTGAAGAACAGCAGCTGCGCGTGCGTATTGGCCACGAACAGCGTGGTCACGACATCGTCTTCCTTGGTGGCCATTGAGGACAGCCCCTTGCCGCCGCGACGCTGGCTGCGGAAATCGTTCAACGGGGTCCGTTTGATATATCCGCCAGAGGTGATGGTCACAACCATATCCTCCCGCTCGATCAGATCCTCGTCTTCCATGTCGCCGGACCAGTCGAGGATCTCGGTGCGACGCGGAACGGCGAACAGCGCCTTCACTTCGCGCAATTCATCAGAGATGATTGCCATGATCCGTTCACGGGAGCCAAGGATCTCCAGATAGTCGCGGATCTTGGCTGCCAGTTCCTGCAGTTCGTCCGTCACTTCCTTGACGCCCATCGCCGTCAGGCGCTGAAGGCGGAGTTCAAGGATTGCACGAGCCTGCGTTTCCGACAGGTTGTATGTGCCGTCGTCATTCATCTTGTGTGATGGATCGTCGATCAGGCGGATATAGGGCGCGATATCCTTGGCCGGCCAGCGCCGCGTCATCAGCTTTTCACGCGCTTCTGCCGGATCGTTGGACGCGCGGATCGTGGCGACAATCTCGTCCACATTGGATACGGCCACGGCCAGGCCGCAGAGAACATGGCTCCGCTCGCGGGCCTTGTTCAGTTCGAACGCGGTGCGGCGGGCAACCACATCCTCACGGAAGGTGATGAAGTGGGTCAGGAAATCGCGCAGCATCAGCTGTTCGGGGCGACCCCCGTTCAATGCCAGCATGTTGCAGCCGAACGAGGTCTGCATCGGCGTGAAGCGGTACAGCTGGTTCAGGACGACTTCGGGAGTGGCATCGCGCTTCAGCTCGATCACCACACGAACGCCGACCCGGTCGGATTCGTCGGCAACACCGGAAATCCCCTCGATCCGTTTCTCACGAACCATTTCGGCAATCTTCTCGATCATCGACGATTTGTTCACCTGATAGGGAATCTCGTCGATGACGATGGCATAACGGTCCTTGCGGACCTCTTCGACCCGCGTCTTGCTGCGGATGATGACCGAACCGCGGCCTTCCAGATAGGCCTTGCGCGCACCGGACCGACCGAGGATCTGCGCCCCTGTCGGGAAATCCGGCGCAGGAATGATTTCCATCAGCGCCTCGGTGGACATATCGGGGTTCTCGATCAGCGCCAGCGTGCCATCGATCACCTCACCCAGATTGTGGGGCGGAATATTGGTGGCCATGCCGACCGCGATACCACCGGCCCCGTTGACCAGCATGTTCGGGAACCGAGCGGGCAGAACCGTGGGCTCACGGTCCTTGCCGTCGTAGTTATCCTGAAAATCGACGGTATCCTTGTCGATGTCGGCCAGAAGGAAGGCTGCGGCCTTGTCCATCCGCACTTCGGTATAACGCATCGCGGCCGCATTATCGCCGTCCATGGAGCCGAAGTTGCCCTGACCGTCCAGCAGCTTGAGCGACATTGAGAAGGGCTGTGCCATCCGCACCAGCGCATCATAGATCGCGCTGTCGCCATGGGGGTGGTATTTCCCCATGGTATCCCCGACCGGACGCGCCGACTTGCGATAGGATTTGTCCGAGGTGTTGCCGGATTCGTTCATCGCATGCAGGATGCGGCGGTGAACAGGCTTCAGACCGTCCCGCAGGTCGGGAATTGCCCGGCTGACGATCACGCTCATCGCGTAATCGAGATAGGAGGTACGCATCTCTTCGGTGATGGAAACCTGCGACTGGATCGGTGCGCTGTTCGGGGTTTCGTTGTCACTATCGGGGATATCGGTCACGAGGCGCGCCTTCTGGTCAGTTCTTGACCCCGACTATAACCGCACGGTCCCGTCGGGGCAATGGAGTGGGGCATCAGAAGCTGCGGGTCGGGCGGTCAAATACCTTGCGGCCCATCAACGAGGCGACAAGATCGACCATCACCTTGGCCGTACGCCCGCGTTCATCCAGAAACGGGTTCAACTCGACCAGATCCAGAGAGGTCACCAGACGGGATTCGTGCAGCAGCTCCATGACCAGATGGGCCTCGCGGAACGTGGCGCCGCCCGGAACGGTGGTGCCCACGGCGGGGGCTACCGAAGGGTCCAGGAAATCCACATCCAGCGAGACATGCAGCATCCCGTTCGCGGATTTCACCCGGTCCAGAAACGCACGCAGGGGGGCCGCGATGCCGTATTCATCCAGCACGCGCATATCGTTGATCTCGATCTCATGATCCAGAAGCGCAGCATGTTCCGCCGGATCGACCGACCGGATGCCGAACATGCAGATGTTCTGCGGCGGCAGGGGGGCNGGAAAGGGGGGGAAAGCCTCAAACCCGTCGCGCCCGACGATATAGGCCACCGGCGTGCCATGCAGGTTGCCGGAAACGGTCGTATCCGGTGTGTGGAAATCGGAATGGGCATCCAGCCACAGCAGGAACAGCGGCCGTCCGGCCCCCCGGGCGTGCGAGGCCGCCCCGGCCACGCTGCCAAGCGCCAACGAATGGTCACCCCCCATCACGATCGGAAACCGGCCATCGGCAAGCGTGGTCTGCACCGAGGCGGACAGGGCCTCGGTCCAGCCGATCGTTTCGGCCAGATGGTGGACGGCAGGGTTCGAGGAGGTCGCATCACGCAGGGCGGGAAGGGCCACATCGCCCCGATCCTCTACGGTGTGCCCAAGGGCAGTCAGGGCGCTGCCGATCCCCGCCACACGATAGGCGGCAGGCCCCATGAGGCAGCCTTGGCGCTGCTGGCCGCTATCGATCGGTGCGCCGATCAGGGTGCAGGATATTGTCATGGCGTCCCTCGTTGCTTTGCGGCGCCAGCCTAGCAGGCCAGACGGCCATGGCCAGCCCAAGACGCTTCAAACTCGTCCTCAACGGGCCTATGGTCCGGGCAACGCAGCTGTAAAGGGCCACGCTATGATTACGGAACTCGGCCATTTCACGTTGATATTGGCGTTATTCGTGGCCGTGGTGCAATCCATCCTGCCAATGGTCGGGGCCCACAAAGGCTGGTCAGGATGGATGGCGGTGGCCGAACCCGCGGCCAAAATCCAGCTGGTTCTGGTCGGTTTTGCCTTTGCCGCCCTGATGCACGCCTTTGTGACATCGGATTTTTCTGTCCGTCTGGTGGTCGAGAATTCGCATACGGCAAAGCCGCTGCTGTACAAGATATCGGGCGTCTGGGGAAACCATGAAGGATCGTTGCTGCTCTGGGTGCTGATCCTGTCCCTATACGGGGCAATGGTTGCATGGTTCGGGGGCAATCTGCCGGTCCGGCTGCGGGCGCGGGTCTTGTCCCTTCAGGGCATGATCGGGGTGGCCTTCATGCTGTTCATGCTGCTGACCTCCAATCCGTTTCTGCGGCTGGGGGATCCGCCGTTCAACGGGGCCGATCTGAACCCGCTGCTGCAGGACCCGGGCCTCGCATTCCACCCGCCGTTCCTGTACCTCGGCTATGTCGGAATGAGCATGTCGTTCTGCTTTGCCGTCGCCGCGCTCATAGAGGGGCGTGTAGATGCGGCATGGGCGCGCTGGGTGCGTCCGTGGACGCTGGCGGCTTGGCTGTTCCTGACCATCGGTATCGCCCTTGGTTCGTGGTGGGCGTATTACGAGCTGGGCTGGGGCGGGTTCTGGTTCTGGGACCCGGTCGAAAACGCGTCCTTCATGCCGTGGCTGATCGGCGCTGCCCTGCTGCATTCCGCCATTGTCGTTGAAAAGAGGGAGGCGCTGAAGGCCTGGACCGTGCTTCTTGCCATCCTTGCCTTCGGGTTTTCGCTGATCGGTACATTCATCGTCCGTTCAGGGGTGATAACCTCGGTCCATGCCTTTGCGAACGATCCGGAGCGGGGGGTATTCATCCTGCTGATCCTCGGGGTGTTCATGGGTGGATCGCTGAGCCTGTTCGCCCTGCGCGCCAGTGCCCTGGAAGCGAGGGGCATATTCGCGGCCATCAGCCGCGAGAGTGGCCTCGTTCTGAACAATCTGCTGCTGACGGTGTCCTGCTTTGTCGTGTTTCTGGGAACGATCTGGCCCTTGCTGGCCGAAATCCTTTGGGGGCGCACCTTGTCCGTTGGTGCCCCGTTCTTCAACGCGGCCTTTACGCCATTCATGATCGCGGTTGCCATTGCGCTGCCTGTCGGAGGGCTGATCCCGTGGAAACGTGCCAAACTGGGTCGCGCGATCTGGATGCTTCGCGGCGCGCTGACGTTGGCGATCAGCATAGCCGCCCTTGTCTGGGCCATGCAGACCGGCCGGTCGATATTGGGTCCCCTCGGGTGCGCGCTGGCCGCCTGGATCGTGGCCGGTGTGCTGGTAGAGCTGTGGCAGCGCGGAGGGCGTGGAACGCTGCGCGCGCGCCTTGGCCGGATAGGCCATCTGCCGCGTGGAGATTGGGGCAAAGCGGTGGCGCACGCAGGATTCGGGGTGACCATTTTCGGTGTCTGTGCGGTTCTTGCCTGGCAATCCGAAGATATCCGTGTGCTGCGCACCGGCGAGAGCTATGACATCGGTCCTTATTCCATAACGCTGGATGCGGTGCATGAGGGGCAGGGGCAGAACTACCTGACCACCATTGCGGATATGCGCGTTGCAAAGGCGGGAAAGCAGATTGCCGTTCTGCACCCTGAAAAACGCTTCTATCCGGTGGCAAGGATGCCCACGACCGAGGCCGCGATCGACTATGGTATCACCCGCGATCTCTATCTGGTCATCGGCGATCCGCAGGATGATGGCGGTTACGCCGTGCGCAGCTATATCAAGCCCTTTGCAAACTGGATCTGGGGCGGGGCCATCCTGATGGCGCTGGGCGGAGTGGTCAGCCTGACCGACCGGCGGTACCGTATGGCCGCTGGCGCCGTGAGGGCGGCAGGATGAAAGGTATTTTCTGTGCCGTGGCCCTGTCCCTGCTTGCATGGCCCGTATTTGCAGTGCAGCCGGATGAAATTCTGGCCGATCCGGCGTTGGAGGCGCGCGCCCGGCAGATCAGCCAGGGGCTTCGCTGCCCCGTATGCCGCAATGAAAACATTGATGACAGCAATGCCGGCATTGCCCGGGACTTGCGATTGCTGCTGCGGGAGCGGTTGGTGGCCGGCGACACGGATGAGGCCGCCGTGGACTATATCGTGGAACGCTATGGCGAATATGTACTGCTGCGCCCCCCCGCGCAGGGCACCACGATCGTGCTGTGGGCAGCAGGGCCGGGGCTTTTTCTGGTCGGGCTTCTGGGGGCAGGCATCTATCTTCGCCGTCGGCGGACAGCTGCGCCAGATGCCCCCCTGACCGAGGAAGAACGCCGCCGCCTCGCAGAGCTGACGGCGCGCGATTAACGCGATGGTGTCGGAGTTGCCTCGCGCTTGGACCGCAGCAGGATCAAGGCCCCCAGCAAGGCGGATAGGCCCGAACCGGCCAGAACACCTATCTTCAGTTCATTCTGCAGCGCCACCTCGGAATACGACAGCAGGCCGATGAACAGGCTCATGGTGAAGCCGATGCCGCACAGCACGGTCACGCCATACACCTGACGCCATGTGGCATCGCGGGGGACATCGGCCCATCCGGCCTTGATGACAACCCAGACGGTCGAGAAAACGCCGACCTGCTTGCCGATGAACAGACCCGCCGCGATACCAAGGGGCAGGGGATCCAGAAGGTTGCCAAAGCTCATCCCCTCGAACGAGACGCCTGCATTGGCAAACCCGAAGATCGGCACGATCAGAAACGTGGTCCAGGGTGAAATCGCATGTTCCAGGCGGTTCAGCGGGGCTGTCATGTCATCGGGTGCCGCGGGGGATAGCGACAGCGGGATCGTCATCGCCAGCAGCACACCGGCCACGGTTGCATGGACCCCCGATTGCAACGTGAAGAACCAGAGCAGAGCGCCCAGCACCAGATAAGGGCCAAGCTTCATGACGCCGATCCTGTTCAGCGCCATCAACCCCGCAAAGCAGAGCGCCGCTGCGCCAAGCATCGTAAAATCCATGTCGGATGTATAGAAGATCGCGATGATGGCCACGGCACCCAGATCGTCGATGATCGCCAACGCGGCCAGAAACACCCGCAATGACACCGGAACACGCGGCCCCAGAAGGGCGAGCACCCCGAGAGCGAAGGCGATATCAGTGGCAGAGGGAATGGCCCATCCCCTTGGATGCCCCAAATCCCCGGCCGCCAGATTGACGCCTACGAAAATCAGGGCGGGCACGATCATCCCGCCCAATGCCGCAGCCCCCGGCAGAATGCGACGCGGCCAGGAGGCAAGCTGCCCGTCCAGCATTTCGCGTTTGATTTCCAGCCCGACGTTCAGAAAGAAGATCGCCATCAGCGCATCATTGATCCATTCCAGAACCGGAAGCGGCCCCAGATGGTAATGCAGCGCCGCGACGTAATCCTCGCCAAGCGCGGAATTCGCCACGATCAGGGCCGCAGCCGATGCCACGATCAGCACAACCCCCCCTGCCGTGGAAGAGTTGAGGAAATCACGGAACATCGAGGCGGGGCGTGGCAACTTACTGATCATCCCGCACTTCTACGCGCCTCGGGCTAGGCCCGCAACGCCCGTTCGCGCGATCTCGGCCAGACCCAGCGGGCGCATCAGATCGGCGAAAGCATCGATCTTCTCGGCAGTGCCGGTCATCTCGAAGACAAAGCTTTCCAGCGTGGAATCCACGACATTCGCACGGAAAATCTCGGCCAGGCGCAATGCCTCGATGCGGGCGTCACCTTTGCCTGCCACCTTGAACAGGGCCAATTCGCGCTGGACGGACGGGCCTTCGATGGTCAGATCCCGCACCTCGTGCACGGGAACAAGGCGGCCAAGCTGGGCTTTGATCTGTTCGATCACCCGCGCGGTTCCCGTGGTGACGATGGTGATCCGCGAACGATGCCCCGCGTGATCCACTTCGGCCACGGTCAGGCTTTCGATGTTGTAGCCGCGGCCGGCGAACAGGCCGATGACCCGCGCCAGAACACCGCTTTCGTTGTCGACCATGATGGCCAGCGTGTGGCTTTCGATGATTTCGCCGTTCGGGTCACGCAGATCATAGGCCGAATGGCTGGAGGATCCGTGTTTGATATTGAGCGCCATGACTGTCCCTTATCCTGATTTGCGTCGGGGCCGGTTAAACCAGCGCGCCGCCCTTTTCACCGATCGCGCCCTGCACATCGGCCTCGCCCATCATCATCTCGTTGTGCGGTTTGCCCGAGGGAATCATCGGAAAGCAGTTCTCGTGCTTTTCCACCCGGCAGTCGAAAATCACGGGGCCGTCATAGTCCAGCATTTCCATGATCGCATCATCCAGTTCGGCAGGATCGCTGCAGCGGATACCCTTGCAACCGAAGGCCTCGGCCAGCTTTACGAAATCGGGCAGGCTCTCGGACCAGGAATGGCTGTAGCGTTCACCGTGCAACAGCTCTTGCCACTGGCGGACCATGC
Source organism: Falsirhodobacter sp. alg1 (assembly GCF_000739715.2). Lineage (GTDB taxonomy): Bacteria > Pseudomonadota > Alphaproteobacteria > Rhodobacterales > Rhodobacteraceae > Falsirhodobacter. The sequence continues at coordinate 92,463 of NZ_BBJC02000003.1, forward strand.
CCAGACGTTCGTTGTTCATGATGAACTGCTTGACCGGCGCGCGGAACTGCATGGCGGTCCCCATTTCCTGCATGTTCATCAACCAGGACGCCTCACCCGCGACGTTGATCACAAGCGCATCGGGATGCGCGACCTGCACCCCGATGGAGGCGGGCAGGCCATAGCCCATCGTGCCGAGGCCGCCGCTGGTCATCCAGCGGTTCGGGGCTTCGAACCCCAGATATTGCGCGGCCCACATCTGGTGCTGGCCCACCTCGGTGGTGATGTAGCGGTCCCGGTCCTTGGTCAGGGCTTCCAACCGCTCCAGCGCATATTGCGGTTTGATCGTGGTGGTAGAGGGCGCGTAGCGCAGGCAGCGAACGGCACGCCATTCGTTGATCTGGTCGGTCCAGCGGGCAATCGCCTCATGGTTCAGTTTGCGTCCGCGTTCGTTCCACAGATCCAGCGTGGCCTGCAGGGTGGCCGTCATATCGCCGACGATGCCCAGATCGACGCGCACGATCTTGTTGATCGAGGACGGATCGATGTCGGCATGCACCTTGGTGGAGTTCGGCGAGAAATCTGCCACGCGCCCGGTAATCCGGTCGTCAAACCGCGCGCCGAGGCAGACCATCAGATCGCAGCCGTGCATGGCCATATTGGCCTCGTACAGGCCGTGCATACCCAGCATGCCCAGCCACAGCTTGCCACTGGCCGGATAGGAGCCGAGGCCCATCAGCGTGGAAGTGACATGGATGCCTGTGGCATCGGCCAGTTCGCGCAGCAGGCGGCTGGCCTCAGGGCCGGAATTCACGATGCCGCCGCCGGTATAGAATACCGGGCGTTCAGCGGTTTCGATCCATTCCACCAGCTGTTCGATGGCCTGCGGATCGGGCTGGGTGCGCGGCTGGTAGTGCGGCACCTTGATCTTTTCACGCGGGATGTAATCCGCTTCGGCAAACTGCACATCCTTGGGAATGTCGATCAGCACGGGGCCGGGGCGGCCGCTGGTGGCCACATGAAACGCCTCGTGGATGGTGGCCGACAGCCTGGATGTTTCCTTGACCAGCCAGTTGTGCTTGGTGCAGGGGCGCGTGATGCCGACGGTATCCGCCTCCTGGAAGCCGTCCGTGCCGATCAGGAATGTCGGGACCTGACCTGACAGAACCACCAGCGGAATCGAATCCAGCAGGGCATCCGTCATGCCGGTCACCGCATTCGTTGCACCGGGGCCGGAGGTTACCAGAACGACACCCGGCTTGCCGGTGGAACGGGCATAGCCTTCGGCCATGTGGACCGCACCCTGTTCATGGCGGACCAGAACATGCTTGATGTCGTTCTGCTGGAAAAGCGCGTCATAGATTGGCAGGACCGAGCCGCCCGGATAGCCGAATACGACCTCGACCCCCTGATCCTTCAGGGCTTGCACCACCATGTTCGCGCCGGTCATCTGCGTCATCGCCGTCTCCAAATCCTTGCCGTACAATGAAAAAAGCCCCCGAAGCATCGAGGGCGCATGGAAACCTTCCGGTCAACCGTTACCGGTCCTTGCGCCCCGAACCCCTGGATACAGTGTTCATAGCCATAACGGCCCCCGTCATTACAAGGGGCAAACTATGTTCGGCAGGATCCAAGGTCAACACATAAAAGAACCTAAAAGATCAAATGTGCGTATTATTGTTATTACCTGTGGTTTCCGTTTGAAACTTTATACGGTGCATCGCTGGAGTGGACCAAGCGCAAATGCGGACGCGCGGATGCGAAGGGGGATGCATCCTCGGCCATGCCCATGTGGGCAAGAGAGGCTGGCGGCAGCAGAAGCCGGTCGTATTGGGCGCGCACAGGGCTGAAACGTACAGGGGCAGGGCCGTGTTCGCCATGCAGTTCGATGCATCCAAGCGCCTGATCCACATTGCGGCTGGATTGGAGTGGCAGCAGCAGGATCCGCCCATGGGTTTGCGGCGTGCCCTGCGCACGGGTGCTTTCAAGACAGATGTTCAACTGGCCCGCCTGATCGAAAAGCGCATCGATGCGAGGAGCAAGGCTCTCGCGCTCGGTCGGTTCGATAAGGGATAGAAAGGGCATGCCCCTGACGTCCATTCCCATCAAATCGGACAATACGCCCCCCGCCACACGAAACCTGGTGACACCCGGTGCGATACGTTCGATCAGGAATACGTTCGGCAATGCATGGGGCAAGGAACGTGGATCGATCCGCGATCGATGCGGCACCTCGCCATCCTCGCGCTGCGCTTCCCAGTAGCGGCGCACCTGCGTAATGATGGGGTATTGTGTCGTCATAGAAGGCTCCAACATTTCCTGCGACGATGGGACCGCAGGCCAGATATAACAAATTCAAGCTGTTCGTGCGATAAAACCGTTCACTGTCATAAGCTGTTATAGGCGCTTACGGCCAAATCCGCGAAGTTGATTTGAAATAGGTGCAAATTTTATCGAAGTCCCGCCAAAGATAAATAAATAGTTAATTTCGGCGGGTATTTTCCGATGTGCTTGACGTGGCGCTGCCTTTGCCGCAGACGCGCATCAAATGGCCAATGGGGGTAATCCGATGCGACGCGGGCTTCTGCTTATTCTTTCATCACCTTCGGGCGCGGGAAAATCCACGTTGTCCAAGCGGTTGATGGCATGGGATCCGACAATCCGGTTTTCCATTTCGGCCACAACCCGCGCTCCCCGCACCGGAGAGGTGCATGGCAAGGATTACGATTTCCGCAGTCGTGAAAGCTTTCAGGATATGGTCGCGAATGGCCAGATGCTGGAACATGCCGAAGTTTTCGGCAATTTTTATGGCAGCCCCCGCGGCCCGGTCGAACTGGCAATGGCCGAGGGCCGGGATACGCTGTTCGATGTGGATTGGCAGGGTGGGCAGCAGATACGCAATTCGCCATTGGGCCGGGATGCTGTTTCCATTTTCATCCTCCCGCCCTCGATCGCAGAGCTTGAAACGCGGCTGCGAGGGCGCGGTCAGGACAGTGACGAGGTGATCGCCCATCGTATGGCCAAAAGCCGGGATGAGATCAGCCATTGGGCCGAATACGATTACGTTCTGGTGAATTCCGACCTTGACCGGACCGAGCAGGATTTGCGCATGATCCTGCAGGCAGAGCGGCTGCGTCGGGACCGGCAACCCGATCTGACCGACCTTGTGCGTGACATGAATACGGAGTTCGAGGGCCGATGATCTATTCGCTGGATGATATTGCGCCCAGTCTGCCTGCCTCCGGAGAGGTGTGGATTGCCCCCGGAGCCCATGTGATGGGGAATGTGGTGCTGTCAGAAGGTGTGGGGATCTGGTTTGGTGCCGTGCTGCGCGGCGACAACGAGGAAATCCGTATCGGGGCCGGGTCGAACATCCAGGACAATGCTGTGCTGCATACCGACATGAATTTCCCCCTGAGTGTGGGAGAGGGCTGCACCGTCGGGCATCGGGCGCTTTTGCACGGGTGCGCCATAGGTGACGGTACACTGGTCGGCATGGGTGCCGTTGTCATGAACGGTGCAAAGATCGGTCGAAACTGTCTGATCGGTGCCAATGCCCTGGTAACCGAAGGCAAGGAGATCCCGGATGGATCGCTGGTCATCGGCAGCCCTGCAAGGGTCATCCGCCCGTTGACCGCGGATGAAATCGCACGATCCCATGCTTCCGCGCTTGGCTACCGCCGGAATATGACACGTTTCCGCGATGGCCTGCAGCCGGTGAATCCGGCAAAATAACCATGCCGGCTTGGTTATATCCGGGGCCATGCACCGTTTTTCCGGCTTCGGGGGATCATCGCGGCGCTGCCGTTGTCATAAAACTTTTGAATATGGCGGTGCAAAGGTAGGGTGAACTCAAATGGGCGGACTGCGAACGGCCCTGTCATCAAAACAAGGCTCAAAAGGGTCGATCCATATGAAAACCCCTGATGGTCTGGATATTCAGCGCGGGCTGGAAAGCACGCTGTTTTCCGAAATCGTGGACGGTATTCCTGTTGCCGCGCTGTTCATCGGCGATGAGGATCGGATCACCAATGCCAATGCCGCCGCGCGGATGCTGTTCGGCGAAGGGCTTGTTGGTCGCCATTACATCATTTCGATGCGCCATCCCGGCTTGCTGGATGCGATCGAGGGGACCCGCCGGCACCGCCAGACCTCCCGCACGCGGTACATTGCCACCCGCGCCTCGGGGGAGGTGACCTATCGCGTGACCGTTTCCCCGATTGCCAATACCAGCGTGCTTTGCGTGTTCGAGGATATCACCGAGCAGGAGCAGGCGGGCCTGATGCGCCGTGATTTCGTGGCCAATGTCAGCCACGAGCTGCGGACGCCCTTGACCTCGCTGCTCGGGTTCATCGAGACATTGCAGGGGGCCGCACGCGATGATGCCGTGGCCCGCGGCCGCTTTCTGGAGATCATGGCGCGGGAGGCAGAGCGGATGAACCGCCTTGTGCGGGATCTTCTGTCGCTCAGCCGGGTTGAGAGCGAGGAACGCGTGCGCCCGCGCACCTCCACGGATATTGTCGCATTGGTGAATACGGCCGCCACGGCCCTGCGGCCCACGGCCGAACAATCCCGCGTCGTACTGGAAGTGGTCGGGGAGGAGGGCCCCCTGAATGTGCCCGCCGATTCCGACCAGATGATGCAGGTTTTCCAGAACCTGATCGAGAATGCGATAAAATACGGGGCCGCCGGCAGTTGCGTGACCATTTCCGTCACGCGCGATAACAGCAATACCCAGCGTCTTGGCCCGACCGTGTCCATCGCGGTAAAGGATGAAGGTGACGGAATTGATCCGATCCACATTCCGCGCCTGACAGAACGGTTCTACCGTGTGGACAACCACCGGTCCCGCGAGATGGGCGGGACGGGGCTGGGGCTGGCAATCGTCAAGCACATCATCAATCGCCACCGCGGGCGCTTCCGCATCGAAAGCCGCAAGGGAGAGGGCAGCACCTTTACGGTAATCCTGCCGCAATCCTGATCTGCGGGGCCACGCGGCGGGATCATCCCGCCGCTTTGGCCTGTTTTTCCGCCGCCTTTGCCTGATCCCACAGCCGATCCATTTCCAACAGATTGCTTTCGGCGGGGCTTTTCCCGGCCTGCTGCAAGGCACGTTCGATATGGCCGAAACGGCGTGTGAATTTATCGTTCGTGCGGCGCAGGGCGGCTTCGGGATCGATCTTCATATGGCGGGCAAGATTGGCCATGACAAAGAGCATGTCGCCGAATTCCTCCTCCACCTCGGTTTGGGTCAGGGTGTCACGGGCTTCTGCCAGTTCATCCATCTCCTCGCGCAGTTTGTCCAGCACGGGACCGATGTCGGGCCAATCGAACCCGACCCGGGCCGCCCTGTTCTGCAGTTTTACCGCGCGTGTCAGGGCAGGTAGCCCAAGCGCCACGCCGTCCAGTACACCGCTTTCGTTGCGGGTGGCCCGCTCTGCCGCTTTGGTTTCTTCCCATGCACGGGTCTGCCCTTCGGTATCGCGGGGGCCATCGTCGCCAAATACATGCGGATGACGGCGGATCATCTTGTCCGAGATGGAGGCCGCCACATCGGCAAAATCAAAATGGCCAGCCTCTTCTGCCATGCGGGCGTGGAACACGGTCTGCAGCAGCAGATCGCCCAATTCGCCCGGCAGTTCATCCCATGCCTCGCGGGTGATGGCATCCGCCACCTCATAGGCCTCTTCGATGGTATAGGGCGCGATTGATGCGAAATCCTGCGCCACGTCCCATGGGCAGCCGGTCTGTGGATCACGCAATCGGGCCATGATATCGATCAGGCGGCGGATTTCTGTTTCGGCACGCATTGCGTCGGCCCTCCATTTCCGGTTCATGGTTTCCTACTATCCCTTCAAATCCGGAGTCCACCATGTCCATCCCGAACAGCATCGCCGCCTCAGCCGAGCAGATGAAGGGATGGCGCCAGCATCTGCACGCCCATCCCGAGCTGGCCTATGATTGCCACGAGACGGCGGCCTTCATCGCCGCGCGGCTGAGGGAGTTCGGCGTGGACGAGATCCATGAAGGGATTGCCACCTCCGGCATTGTGGCGATCATCAACGGGCAGGGCAACGGCCCGACGATCGGGCTGCGGGCGGATATGGATGCCCTGCCGATCATCGAACAGACGGGCGTTCCCCATGCCTCGACCGTTACGGGCAAGATGCATGCCTGCGGGCATGACGGGCATGTGACGATGCTGTTGGGGGCCGCGAAATATCTGGCCGAAACGCGGGCCTTCACCGGGCGTGTCGCGCTGATTTTCCAACCAGCCGAGGAGGGCGACGGTGGTGCCAGGACGATGGTCGAGGAAGGTATCATGGACCGTTTCGACATTTCCCGCGTGTTTGGTATCCACAACTGGCCGAACAAGCCCTTGGGCCTCATGATGACCAATCCCGGGCCGATCATGGCTTCGGTAGATACGGCAACGGTAACCCTTCGCGGCAAGGGCGGACATGGTGCCATGCCCCATACGACGGTCGATCCGGTCACCGCGATGGTCAGCCTGGTTCAGGCGCTCCAGACGATCGTCAGCCGCAATACGTCGGCTCTGGACCAGCTGGTCGTGTCCGTCACCCAGATCCATGCGGGCAGCGCATCGAATGTCATTCCGGGTGAAGCGTGGATGACCGCGACGATCCGCTCTTTCACCCCCGAAATCCGCAAGCTGGCCGAAGAGCGTTTTCGGGCCATTGTTGCAGGGCAGGCGGCATCCTTCGGGGTCGAGGCGGATATCGATTACGATCTGGGCTATCCGCCCACGATCAACCATGCCGATCAGGCGCGCTTTGCCGCAGATGTGGCCGCAACCCTGACCGAGGTGGATGCGGATGTGCCACGCGAGATGGGGGCAGAGGATTTCTCGTATATGCTGGAGGCGCGGCCCGGTGCGTATATGTTCCTAGGTACGGGGCCGGGGGCAGGCCTGCACAGCGCGAACTATGATTTCAAGGACGAGATTGCGCCCTTGGGGGCTGCTTTCTTTGCCCGGCTGGTCGAGGCCGCGCAGCCGGTTCGGGAAGGCTGAAAACAGCCTTCCCGCAGGGGATCAGAGAGTGCCGTCGAGATAGCGGGCAATGACGGCTTCGCTGCCGTCGGCCCAGACCGCCCGAAGGATCTGGTCGAAGCGTGCGGAAACGACCGCATTCTCGCCCAGATCGCCATAGACTTCATGCATGGCAAGCCAGGCGGACGGGTCCGTCTTGGCCTTTGCCGACACCGCCGTCAGCACATCCCAGTTCGGATCGTTCGGCTCGATCACCACGCCTTTTTCGCTGGTCCCGAAGCAATAGCGGCACCAGAGAGCCGAGAGCAGGATCAGGCCCGTTGCATCATTGCCCTTGGCCACCACGTCACGGATGGACGGAACGATGAATTTCGGCTGGCGGTTCGATCCGTCCAGACACAGGCGACGGACAGTGTCCGCAACCTCGGGGTTGGAGCACCGCTCAAGGATCAGTTCCTTGTATTCCAGCAGGTCGGTCTGCGGCACAGGCGGTACGATCGGCAGGATCTCGGTCGTTTCCACTTTATCCAGAAAGGCGCGGATCTGCGGATCCTGCATCGCTTCGTGCACGAAATGGATGTCGCGCAAACCGCCCGGATAAGCGAGGATGGCATGACCGCCGTTCAGAATCCGGATCTTCATCGTTTCATAGGCATCCACCGCGTCGGTGAATGTCACGCCGACCTTTTCCAGCGCGGGGCGGCCATTCGGGAAGTTGTCTTCCAGAACCCACTGGCGGAAGGATTCCGATGTGACGGGGGCCGCATCGTCGATGCCCATGTCCGCGACCATCTGGCGTTCGCGGGGGCCGGTCGCCGGGGTGATCCGGTCTACCATCGAATTCGGGAAGGCCACATTCGCGGCAATCCAATCCGCCAGTTCGGCATCGAACAGACGGCACAGGCCGGTCACGGCATCGCGTGTGACATGCCCGTTATGGGGAACATTGTCGCAGCACATCACGGTGAATGCCGGTGTTCCTGCCGCACGACGCGCCTTCAGCGCGGCGATGATGGCCCCGAATGCCGTTTCCGGAGCATCGGGATGTGCAGCATCCGCCTGGATAGCTGGGTGCGACGGGCTGAAGGTGTTCGTTTTCGGATCAATGAAGTATCCGCCTTCGGTAACCGTCAGCGAAACGATACGGATTGCCGGATCGGTCATGGCCGCAATCAGCGGACCATTGGTCTGCTCCACGGGGATGAAGTCGATCATCGATCCGATGACCCGTGTTTCTGATCGGTCGGGGTTCAGTTCGGATACGGTGGAAAGATAGTCCTGCGCGGCCAGCACATCCCGCATCTTGCCGTCCGGTGCCCGAACGCCCGCGCCGATGATGGCCCAGTCGTGGTCCAGACCCATCCCGAAAAGGTCATCCAGATAGACGGCCATATGCGCGCGATGGAAGTTGCCGCAACCGATGTGCACGATTCCGGCCTTCAGTGCGGAACGGTCATAGGTCGGGGTAACGATGTGGGAGGGGAGGTCGCGAAGAGTGGCGTTGGAAAGTTTCATGTCATCTCATCCAGTTGCCGCCATCGACGCCATGCGTTCGGGCGACCGTGTCAACGACGAAGGTTCCGGCGTCCGTCCTGCGGACGCCGGAACCCCCAATGTCAAAGCGTGTTGCCAGCCGCGTCGAAGCGGTGAACCTTTGACCGGTCGGGCGTCATCCAGATCGTATCACCGTGGTGGACATCCACGTTGCCGTTCGCACGAACGTTGATGATACCGAATTCGGTATCGACATGGAGGAAGGTGTCGGAGCCGAGATGCTCGCTGACGGTCACCTTTCCCTTCCAGTCACCGGTTTCACCCACCGCGATATGTTCGGGACGGAAGCCGATCTCATGCGCATCATGCTTGGCCGCTTCGGCCCCGGTCATGAAGTTCATTTTCGGGCTGCCGATGAACCCCGCCACGAAGCGGTTCTTCGGGTGGTTGTACAGATCCAGCGGGCTGCCGACCTGTTCGATCTTGCCGGCCTGCAGAACCACGATCTTGTCGGCCATGGTCATCGCTTCCACCTGGTCGTGGGTCACGTAGATCATGGTGGTCTTCAGCGTGTTGTGCAGCTCCGTGATTTCCAGACGCATGTTCACGCGAAGGGCGGCATCGAGGTTCGACAGCGGTTCGTCGAACAGGAACGCCTGGGGGTTCCGCACGATGGCGCGGCCGATGGCCACACGCTGGCGCTGACCACCCGAAAGCTGCCCCGGACGACGGTCGATGTAGCTGGCAAGGTTCAGGATCTCGGCCGCGTTGTTCACCTTCGCGTCGATTTCCGCCTGCGGAACCTTTGCCATCTTCAGCGGGAAAGCGATGTTCTTGCGGACCGACATATGCGGGTAAAGTGCATAGCTCTGGAACACCATCGCCAGCCCGCGCTGTGCGGGACGCTCGGCGGTCGCATCGCGACCGTCAATCTCGATCTTCCCGCCCGACACGTCTTCGAGACCGGCAATCAGGCGCAGCAGTGTGGATTTGCCGCAGCCCGACGGCCCGACGAATACCACAAACTCGCCATCCTCAATCTTCAGGTCCAGCGGAGGAATGACTTCTGCATCGCCGAATCGTTTCGCAACGCCTTTGAGTTCGATCTGACCCATGGTTTCTTTTCCTTATTTCACGGCGCCGAAGGTCAGGCCACGTACCAACTGCTTCTGGCTGAACCAGCCAAGAATCAGGATCGGTGCAATAGCCATCGTCGATGCGGCAGAGAGTTTTGCGTAGAACAGCCCTTCGGGCGAGGAGTAGCTGGCGATGAACGCCGACAGAGGTGCCGAATTGGCCGCCGTCAGGTTCAGGGTCCAGAATGCTTCGTTCCACGAAAGGATGACGTTCAGCAGAAGGGTGGATGCGATGCCGGGAACGGCCATCGGCGTCAGGATGTAGATGATTTCCTTCGACAGGGTGGCGCCATCCATACGGGCCGCCTCAAGGATCTCGCCCGGGATTTCCTTGAAGTAGGTGTACAGCATCCAGACCACGATCGGCAGGTTCATCATCGTCAGGACGATGATCAGCCCGGTGCGCGTATCCAGAAGGCCGAAGTCACGGAAGATCAGGTAGATCGGAACCAGAACACCGACCGCAGGCAGCATTTTCGTCGAAAGCATCCACATCAGGATGTCTTTCGTGCGGCGGCCGGGCACGAATGCCATCGACCATGCTGCCGGAATTGCGATGATCAGCGCCAGAATCGTCGATCCCAGCGAGATGATGACCGAGTTCATGAAGTGCAGGAAGTAGCGCGAACGCTCCTGCACGTCATGATAGTTGTCCAGCGTCCAGTTGAAGTTCAGGAACTTCGGCGGGATCGCAATGGCGTCCACCTCGGATTTGAAGCTGGTCAGGATCGTCCACAGGATCGGGAAAAAGATCACCAATCCCACAGCCCATGCGCAGACCGTGACTACGGCCTTGCGCTGCGTCGTGCTTGCTCGTGCCATATCAGGTCTCCAGATTCTTGCCGATCATCCGCATCAGGAAGATCGCAACGATATTGGCAAGGATGACCGCAACAATGCCGCCTGCCGAACCGAGGCCCACGTCATACTGCAGCAGCGACTGCGAATAGACGAGGTAGGTGAGGTTGGTCGACGCGTTACCCGGACCGCCATTGGTGGTGACCAGGATTTCGGCGAAAACCGACAGCAGGAAGATCGTCTGGATCAGGATGACAACGGTTGCCGCACGCGAGAGGTGGGGCACCATGATGTAGAAGAAGCGTGCCAGCGGACCCGCACCGTCCATCTCGGAGGCTTCGAGCTGTTCGCTATCCAGCGACTGCAGGGCGGTCAGCAGGATCAGCGTTGCAAAGGGCAGCCACTGCCAGGAAACGATCAGGATGATCGACAGCAGCGGCGCATGCGCCAGAAAGTCGAACGCGGGCAGCCCGAAGACGTTTGCGATCCATGCAAAGACCCCGTTCACCGGGTTCATGAACATGTTTTTCCATACCAGCGCAGAAACGGTTGGCATCACGAAGAACGGCGCGATGACCAGAATCCGGACAATGCCCTGGCCCCACATCGGCTGGTCCAGCAGCAGCGCCAGCAGCACACCACCCACCGTGGTGATCAGCAGAACGCCACCCACCAGGAACAATGTGTTGACCAGCGACGGCCAGAAATTCGGGTCGGTGAAGAAATAGCTGTAGTTCTCCAGACCCACGAACGGATTCTCACCGGGGATCAGCAGATTGTAACGCAGGAACGAAAAATAGATCGTCATCCCCAAAGGCACGATCATCCACATAAGCAGGAGGATGACGGCGGGAGAGATCATCAGGCGTCCAGCGGCGCGAGAGGCTTGCGTGGCCATGCGTGCGGTCCTTCAGGGCTAGCAGTTCAGAAAAGGGTGGCGAAAGTCGCCACCCCCCATATGACGATGGAAATCGTCGGTTCAGTTCTTCGGATAACCGGCACGCGACATTTCGCGCGAGACCAGGGACTGGGCCGCGGAAAGCGCCTGATCCGAGGTTGTCGATCCGGCAAGTGCCGCCGAGAACACCTGACCTACGGCAGTGCCGATGGCCTGGAATTCAGGGATGGAGACGAATTGGCCACCCGTATACGGCACTTCCTGCATGGAGGGGCTTTGGGTATCCGCAGATTCGATCGCATTCAGGGTCGGCGTGGCAAAGGCTGCCGCGTCCAGATATTCCTGATTTGCATAGAGCGAGCTGCGCGTTCCCGGAGGAACATTCATGATCCCGTCCTTCTCGGCGACCAGGGCGCTATACTCCTTGGAGGTAGCCCAGGCGACGAAGGTCTTTGCAGCTTCCTGCTTGGTCGAGGTTGCCGGGATGGCAAGGTTCCACGACCACAGCCAGTTGCCGTGGTTTTCATGACCCGCCATTACGGGGAAGGGCGCATAGCTTACGTGATCCGAAACAGTGGATTCGTCAGGGTTGCTGACAAAGGCGGCTGCCACGGTGGCATCCATCCACATCCCGCATTTTCCGGTCTGGAACAGTGCGAGGTTTTCGTTGAAGCCGTTCGACGACGCACCCGGAGGTCCGTAGTTCGTCATCAGGTTCAGGTAGTTGTCCAGAGTGGCCTTCCACTCGGGGCTGTCAAACTGGGGCTTCCAGTCGGTGTCGAACCAGCGCGCGCCCATCGAGTTGGACATTGCGGTCAGCAGGGCGATGTTCTCACCCCAGCCGGCCTTGCCGCGCAGACAGATACCATAAACGCCCGCCGATTTATCGGTCATTTTTTCGGCAGCTTCGGCAATGAAATCCCAGTCGGGATTTTCGGGCATCGTCAGGCCGGCTTTTTCCAGCAGGTCCGTACGATACATCAGCATTGCGCTTTCGGCATAGAACGGGGCGGCATACATCGTGCCGTCAACCGTCAGTGCATCGGCAACGCGGGGCAGGAAATCGTCGGCGTCGTAATCGTCGCCCATGTCGTCCAGCGGGGCCAGCCAGTTCTGCTTGGCCCAGATCGGAACCTCGTAGTTGCCGATGGTCAGAACGTCGTATTGGCCGCCGCGTGTGGCGATATCGGTCGTCACGCGCTGGCGAAGAATATTCTCCTCCAGTGTTACCCACTCAACCTGAATATCCGGATGTTCCGCATTGAATTCGGGCATCAGCCGCTGCATGCGGATCATGTCGCCGTTGTTCACTGTGGCCACGGTAATCGTCTCGGCTCCGGCCGGAATGGCCAGCGCTGCAAGACATGTGGCCCCAAGCAGACCGCGCATCGTAATGGTCATGGTCGTCCTCCCTTTTCGACCTGAGCATCTGCCCAGATCGGCGTCAGATGTTCACAATTGCTGACGCCGCGTCAAGCTTGTTATATCATAAAAAGGGTGCGCCTGATGGATAATTTTATAACTTTTTAACCAGCTCTCAGCCCAGCAGGGCCGTGGCCGTAGCCTCGTCGGTGACCAGTCCGCTCAGCAGCTCTCCGGCCAAAGCCCCTCGTAATGCAGGGATTTTTTTCATGCCGGAGGCAACGCCGATGGTCAGTCTGGTCATGTCCCGCTCCAGCCGGACGGCCGTCATGCGCTCGGTCAAAGAATTCTTTATATAGTTGCCGTTTTCATCATAAACGTGACCCAGAAGCTCACCCACGGCGCCGGTCTTCTGAAGGGCCAGCAATTCGGATTCTGTTAGGAAGCCTTCTTGGCGCAGGGGGGCATCCGGTCCCATCTGCCCCACGCCGACAAAGGCGATATCGGCACTGCATCCCATATCCCGCACGCCGCGCAGGGCCCGCAGCCCCAGAAAGGTTTCGCATTCGGCCACCGTCTCGGTCAGCACCGGTGCGGACATCAGGTAATGCGGGGCGTTGATGCGGGTCGCGATCCGCATGATCACCTCGAAGTAGCTTGCCAGACCGTCGTTCGCGATATTCCCGATCAGGGAAACCAGCGTATGGCGCGCATATTCGGTTCGGGGAATTTCGGCGGCCATGGCCGATAGCGCGCGACCCGTTCCCAGACCGATCACCTGTGCTTCGGGGCGCATCAGAACCGTCTCGAACAGATCGGCTGCCGCACCGGCGATGGCCCGCGGATCATCCGCCCCAAGCGAGGGGGCCACGCGGACCTCCTTCAGCCCGAAACGGTCCCGCAAAGCTGATTCCAGCGACATGCAGGCCGCAATCGGATGCTCCAACCGGACGCGGATCAAGCCTTCGGACATTGCGCGACTGACCAACCTTTGGGCGCGTTGCCGCGAGATGCCCATTTCGGTGGCAATCTGGTCCTGTGTCCGTCCGCCGGCATAATAGAGCCATCCGGCGCGGGCTGCGGCATCACGCGGATCTGCGGGGGTCATGTGACCGGGCCGCGATTGATAGTCATTTGGCTGAAACCTGTCATCATACCCTCCTCCCAAAGGCGGCATTGTTATCGCGCGTTAAAAAGCGGTCTGACAAGGGGCGGCGGCCGGGCAATTTTGGAAATCCGGTCTCTGGTCAATCCCGCATCAGCGTGGCAACCTGCTTGTAACACAGGACGGACCGCCAATGCCCAATGCCAATCTGATCCCCGTTTTCGATGGACACAATGATTTCCTTCTCCGCCTTTATTTCGGGCCGGACCAACGGGAAAAGACGTGGTTGCAAGGGGGAACACAGGGGCATCTCGACCTGCCGCGCATGAAGCGGGGCGGTTTTGCAGGCGGACTGTTCGCCATTTACGTGCCCTCGCCGCGCCGCGACAAAACCGGTGTGGACGGGATCATGAACAACCCGCCCTATGACATGCCGCTTCCCGCGCCCATTCCGGCCACTGCGGCGCAGCCCGTGGCACTGGCCATGGCAGGCCATCTGATGTGGATGGAGCGGTCGTCGGACGGGGCGTTCCGTCTGGTACGCTCGGCGCGCGAAATCGAGCAGGCCATGGATGATGGCGTCATTGCTGGTGTGATGCACATGGAAGGGGCCGAAGCGATTGCTCCGGATCTGGATGCGCTGCATGTTTTTCACGCATTGGGCCTGAAATCCCTGGGGCCTGTCTGGAGCCGGCCGACAGCCTTCGGCCATGGTGTTCCGTTCCGTTTTCCGGCGGACCCGGATATCGGTCCTGGCCTGACAAACAGCGGCAAGCGGCTGATCCGCGAGTGTAACGCCCTGAAAATACTGGTCGATCTGTCCCACCTCAATCAGAAGGGGTTTGATGATGTGGCCAGCCTGACGGATGCGCCATTGATCGCCACGCACTCCAATGCCCATGCCGTCACACCTTCTGCCCGCAACCTGACGGACAGCCAGTTGGAGATGATACGCGACAGCAAGGGGATGGTCGGGCTTAACTTCGGCACGGTCTTTCTGCGCGAGGACGGTCGGCGTGCCCCCGAAATCGGATGGGAGCCCGTGTTTCGCCACCTTGACCATCTGATCGAACGTCTCGGAGAGGATCACGTCGGATTCGGGTCGGATTTTGACGGGGCAACCATCCCCGAAGGGATCGGGGATGTGACGGGCCTGCCGACTTTGCAAGATGCCCTGCGCCGGCACGGTTATGATGATGCGCTGCTTGAAAAGTTGTGCTGGCGCAACTGGGTCGGGGCGTTGCGCCGGACTTGGGGGGATTGACGCATCACGTCGCTTGACGGATCGGAAGAACGCCCTTCATCATCCGGGGACAGGCTTCCCATCAGTGCGAGATCCCGAACGTGACCTCATCCCTTCTGCAGACCGATATCATGCGCCACCTGACCCTGACGCTGGGGCAGACACCGGATGCCGCATCGGTCACCGATTGGCGTATGGCACTTTCCCATGCCATCCGTGACCGCCTCCTGACGCCATGGCTGGAGGCGCAGGCCCGTAGCCGGTCCGAGGGGCGCAAACGGGTCTATTACCTGTCGATGGAATTCCTGATCGGCCGGTTGCTGGAAGATGCGCTGATCAACATGGGCCTGCATGACGAGGTGCGCGAGGCGATGGGCGCCCTTGGTCAGGATCTGTCTGCCATCATCGAGGATGAGCCGGATGCCGCATTGGGCAACGGCGGACTGGGGCGGTTGGCGGCCTGCTTCATGGAATCCATGGCCACGCTTGGCTGCCCCGCATTCGGCTATGGCATCCGCTATGAATTCGGGCTGTTTCGCCAAAGCTTTGATGAGGGCCGGCAGATGGAGGCGCCGGATGACTGGCTTGCGTGCGGCAACCCGTGGGATATTGCCCGCCCGATGCACCGCTATGCCATTCCGTTCATGGGAAAGGTCTCAACGAAGGACGGGGTTTCCGTCTGGCATCCGGGTGAAACGGTTTATGCGGTCGCCCATGACACTCCGGTGATCGGCTGGCAGGGGAAATGGGCAAATACCTTGCGCCTGTGGGCTGCGGAACCTGCAACGCCCTTCGATCTGGCCAGCTTCAATCAGGGGGAATATGCGAATGCAGCCTCTGCCAAAGTGCTGGCACATACGTTGTCCCGCGTGCTTTATCCCGATGACAGCACCTATCAGGGCAAGGAGCTGCGCCTGAAGCAGGAGTTCTTCCTGACCTCTGCCGCATTGCAGGATATTCTGGCGCGCGCCGTTGCCGAAGGTGTGGATCTGCGCCGCCTGCACGATCATGTCGCTATCCAGATGAACGACACCCATCCTGCCATCGCAGGGCCGGAACTGATCCGCCTGCTGATGGATGAACACGGCATGCCGTTCGCCGATGCGATCACGATCGCGCAGGGCTGCCTTGGCTATACCAACCACACCCTGCTGCCCGAGGCGCTGGAGCGGTGGGCGACCTATACCTTCGGCACCGTGCTGCCCCGCCACATGCAGATCGTGGAGCAGATCGACGCGTGGCACCAGCAGCAACATCCCCGCCGCCCGCATTACGTCGGCATCGTGAAGCATCACGAGGTGCGGATGGGAGAGCTGGCGTTCATCACCTCCCATAAGGTGAACGGGGTTTCGGCCTTGCATACCGAACTGGTAAAGCAGACGCTGTTTCCCGAACTCCATGCACTGCATCCCGATCGCATCATCAACCAGACCAACGGTGTCACGCCCCGCCGATGGCTGAAGATGTGCAACCCGCCGCTGGCCGGGCTGATCACGGAAACCATCGGGCAGGGGTGGGAGGCCGATCTGGACCGGCTGCAAGACCTTGAGCCGCATATCGAGGAGCGGTCGTTCCGAACGGCGTTCGGTGCCGCCAAACGTGCGAACAAGGTGCGCCTCTCGAACTGGCTGAAAGAGACGCAGGGGCTGCAGATCGATCCCGACGCGCTGTTCGACGTGCAGGTGAAGCGTATCCATGAATACAAGCGCCAGCTTCTGAACATTCTGGAAACGATCGCCCGCTGGAAGGCGATCCGGGACAATCCGACTGCCGGTTGGGTGCCGCGTGTCACGATTTTCGGCGGAAAATCCGCACCGGGTTATGCCGTGGCAAAGGAGATCATCCATCTGATCAACGATGTGGCGGCGGTCGTGAATTCCGATCCCGTCACGGGCGATCTGCTGAAGGTTGTCTATCCGCCGAACTACAACGTCTCCATGGCCGAACGGCTTGTCCCGGCGGCGGATTTGTCCCAGCAGATCTCCACCGCCGGCAAAGAGGCGTCGGGCACCGGCAATATGAAGTTCATGATGAACGGTGCGCCCACGATCGGCACGCTGGACGGTGCCAATGTGGAGATCCTGCAGGAGGTGGGGCCGGAAAACTTCTTCCTGTTCGGCCTGACCGCCGAAGAGGTGCTGACCGCGCGCGCCGACCCCGATGTGTCCCGCAAGGCGATCGAGGCCAGCCAGGCGCTGCGCGATGTATTGCAGATGATCGCCGAGGGGCGTTTTTCGCCCTCCGACCCTTCGCGCTACCATGCGCTTGTCAATCGCGTGTGGCACCACGATTATTTTCTGGTCGCACCTGACTTTGACTCCTACATTATCGCTCAGGGACAGGCGGATCGTGCCTTCTCGGACCGGGATCGCTGGCTGGAAATGGCGGCGCGCAATACGGCCCGATCAGGCTTTTTCAGCTCTGACAGGACGATCCGCAGTTATATGACCGAAATTTGGGGTGTTTCGCCCGCTATCTGAGGATTTGCATGCCAGCTTCCCATACGGTTCCCGTGATTGACCACCACGAAGCGGCTGCACTTCGCGAGGGCCGGCACGGCAATCCATTTGCCGTTCTGGGTCCGCATCCGCTGGACAAGGCATTCGTCGTCACGGTCTGGCAGCCGGGTGCCACCCGCCTGTATCTGGAACCGGGCGGAGAGGCGCAGCCCGTGCCCGATCACCCCGGCCTGTTCCGTGGCCTGACCGCTACCACCGATTACCGCGTTCGGGCAACGAATGACGGCACCGAATGGCAATATGACGATCCCTATCGGTTCGGCCCCGTTCTGGGGGAAATTGATGAATATCTGCTGGGCGAGGGGACTCACCGTGCCTTGTGGAAGGTGCTGGGCGCGCATCGCATGGTGCATCAGGGGGTGGATGGCACCCATTTTGCCGTTTGGGCGCCGAACGCACAGCGTGTCTCGGTCGTAGGGGATTTCAACATCTGGGACGGCACGCGGCATCCGATGCGGTCCCGCGGGGCGACGGGTGTATGGGAAATCTTCATTCCCGGCGTAACCGAAGGTGCCCCCTACAAATACGAGATACGCACGGCCTGGGGGGAGATATTGCCCCATAAGGCCGATCCTGTCGGTTTCGGTGCTGAACACCCCCCGTCCACTGCATCCGTGGTGCGCGATATTGCCCACCCGCAGTGGACGGATGCAGAATGGATGGAGGGCCGGGCGGCCCGTCACAGTGTCGACGCACCCATTTCCATCTACGAGGTGCATCTGGGCAGCTGGCGGCGGGCAGAGAACGGCCGGATGCTGTCATATGCCGAGCTTGCGACGCAATTGGTGGATTATGCCGAATGGATGGGGTTCACCCATCTGGAATTCATGCCGGTCTCGGAGTTTCCCTTCGATGGAAGCTGGGGGTACCAGCCTGTCGGAATGTTCGCGCCCACGATCCGCCATGGCACACCGGACGAGTTCCGGTCGCTGATCGATGCAGCACACAAGCGGGGTATCGGGGTGATCCTGGATTGGGTTCCGGGGCATTTCCCGACCGATCCGCACGGGTTGGGACGGTTTGACGGTACCCCGCTTTATGAACACGCCGATCCGCGCGAAGGGTTCCATCAGGACTGGAACACGCTGATCTACAATTACGGCCGACGTGAGGTCACGAATTACCTGACGGCCAATGCGCTTTATTGGCTGGAAGAATTCCATGTGGACGGGCTGCGTGTCGATGCCGTGGCTTCCATGCTCTATCGTGATTATTCGCGTCGTGAGGGGGAATGGGTTCCCAATGCCTATGGCGGCCGCGAGAATTTTGAGGCGATCGCCATGCTGCGGGATATGAATGCGACCGCCTATGGCCGCCATCCGGGCATCATGACGGCGGCCGAGGAAAGCACTTCCTATCCCGGTGTGTCCCGCCCCGTGAATTACGGCGGGCTGGGGTTCGGCTTCAAATGGAACATGGGGTGGATGAATGACACCCTATCCTACATTGCCAAGGATCCGATCCACCGCAAATACGAACATCATAAAATGACGTTCGGGCTGCATTATGCCTGGTCGGAAAATTTCATTCTGCCGATCAGCCACGACGAGGTGGTTCATGGCAAGGGCAGCATGATCGAAAAGATGCCCGGCGGCGGCGACCAGAAATTTGCCAATCTGCGGGCCTATTACGGGTTCATGTGGGGGCATCCGGGTAAGAAGCTACTGTTCATGGGCTGCGAATTTGCCCAGGGACGGGAGTGGTCGCATCAGCAGAGCCTTGATTGGCACCAGACGGATCTGGCCCCGCATCGCGGCGTGCAGATGCTGGTGCGTGATCTGAACCATCTTTACCGTGATACACCCGCGCTTTACCGCCACGATACGCGGCCCGACGGTTTCCGGTGGCTGGAGGCGGGCGATGCGGATGCATCGGTCTTTGCCTGGGTTCGCATGGGCAATCCGGATGAACCCATGGTGGTTGTGGTGGCAAACATGACCCCGGTGGAACGGCGCTATCGCATCGGGCTTCCGGCGGCGGGATATTGGACAGAGGCCCTCAATACAGATGCCGCAATCTATGGCGGCGGTGACCGTGGCAACCTTGGCGGTGTCACCGCCGAGGATGTGGCATGGCATGGACAACAGCAATCGGCGGAAATCACGCTTCCGCCGCTGGCAACGATATTTTTTCGACAGGGGTGATGGTTTCTTCCGGTTTCTGGGAACTGTCAGCCATAATGGGAACGTTGCCTCTGCAGGGTTGGTAGAGCGCAAGGGCGGGGCGGGGAGAGGCGGATGAGCAAGACGATAAGAGTACTTTCGGTGGTGTCGGAGTGCGTTCCGCTGTTGAAAACGGGCGGGCTTGCGGATGTCGCGGGGGCGTTGCCGGCTGCAATGGCGGCAAATGGGGCGGAAATGCGGGTTCTGATGCCCGCGTACCGGTCGTTGCGTTGGCGGTTGGACGGAATGGTGCCGCTTTTCGGTGAGGAGGATCTGTTCGGCGGGCCGGGTACGGTCTACGCGGGGCGTGTGGGCGGTATCGATTTTCTGTTGCTGGATGCGCCGCATCTGTATGATCGGGATGGTGGCCCTTACGCGGGTCCGCACGGGGACTGGGAGGATAACCCCCGTCGCTTTGCCGCCCTGTCATGGATCGGCGCGCGCATCGCCCGCGAGGGGCTGATCGATGGTTGGCGTCCGCAGGTATTGCATGCCCATGACTGGCAGGCCGGATATGCGCCCGCCTATCTGGAATGGGGCGGGCCGCGGGATGTCAGCAGTATCATGACGATCCATAACATCGCGTTTCAGGGATGGTCCGAGGCGCATATGCTGCGGGAACTGCGCCTTCCGGCCCATGAATTCCATGCCCATTCCCTGGAATATTACGGTGGCCTGTCCAGCCTGAAGGCAGGCCTGGTCACAGCGGATCGCATTACGACCGTTTCCCCGAATTACGCGATCGAGCTGATGCGTGCCGAATTCGGAATGGGCCTGCAGGGCGTGCTGAGCGAGCGGGCGAGCATTGTGACCGGCATCCTGAATGGCGTGGATACGCAAGTGTGGAATCCGGAAAACGAGGATAAGCCCTATAGCGTGGACAAGCTGCGCGGGAAGATGGAGAACCGCAAGACGCTATGCGCCGCGTTCGATCTGGAGGTGCCCGGGCCGCTGGCAATCGTCGTCAGCCGGATGACCCATCAGAAGGGAATCGATCTGCTACCGCAGGTGCTGCCGGAGTTTATCGAGGCAGGAGGTGGCATTGCCATTCTGGGTGCGGGGGACCCGCAACTGGAAGGTGCCATGCGTTCGCTGGAAGTTCGCTATCCCGAACGGATCGGTGTCCGGGTCGGATATGACGAAGGGCTGAGCCATCTGATGTTTTCGGGCGCCGATGCCGTGCTGGTGCCATCCCGGTTCGAACCCTGCGGGCTGACGCAGATGTACGGCCTGCGGTACGGGACATTGCCGGTCGTGGCGCAGGTCGGGGGGCTGGCTGATAGCGTGATCAACGTGAACCCCGCTTCGATGATCGCGGGCGTTGCCACAGGGTTCACATTCTCCCCCACCGAGGCGGACGCCTTTTCAGGGGCGCTGCGGCGGGTGATAAAGCTGTGGGAGGACAAGCAGGCCTGGGCTCAGGTCCAGCGGAATGCGATGCGCCATCCTGTGGGATGGGAGGCATCGGGGAATGCCTATGCCAAGCTTTATGCCGAGTTGGTCCGATGAATCTGGGCGCGACGATCACCGCTGACGGCACACAGTTCGCTGTCTTCTCTGCCCATGCCGAGCATATGGATCTGTGCCTGTTCAACCCTGATCGTATCCTGCCAATGACGCGTGAGGGGGATATCTGGTCGGTCACAGCGCCGGATGTCGGGGCGGGGGATACCTATGCCTTTCGGGCGCATGGGCTCTATGCACCGGATCGTGGCTATTGGTTCAATTCCGACCGGCTGCTGCTGGACCCCTATGCCCGGGAACTGACGGGTCCGCTGCGCTGGCAACCGGCCTTTCAGCCCGACGCCCCGCATCATCCCGAGGTGGACATGCCGCGCTGTGTGGTGCGGGCACCGCATGCCCCCCCGCGTGGCAGGCCGAATGTGCCATGGAACCAGACCATCATTTACGAGGCGCATGTCCGCGGCCTGACGATGAAGAACCCGAAGGTGCCAAGGGCCTATCGCGGCACATTCGAAGGGATAGGATCTACCCCGGTGATCCGGCATCTGAAACGGCTTGGGGTGACCACGCTGCAACTGCTTCCCGTGCAGGCCTTCATTGATGACCGCTTTATCGTCGAACGCGGGTTGAGCAATTACTGGGGCTATCAGACGCTTGGCTATTTCGCGCCCGATCCGCGCTACGGAACTCCGGAACAATTCCGGGCCATGGTCCGGCAGCTGCACAAGGCCGGAATCGAGCTGATCCTCGATATCGTGCTGAACCATACAGGTGAGGGGGATGAACACGGACCCTCGCTCGCGTTCCGCGGTCTGGATGCCCCCAGCTATTACCGCATGTCGGACGGGCGGCTGTGCAACGAGGCCTGCACGGGCAATACGCTGGATTTCGACAATCCGATGGTGGTTCGCATGGCCATGGATGCCCTCCGGTTCTGGGCCGGGGAAATGGGGGTGGATGGCTTCCGCTTTGATCTGGCAACAGTGCTGGGGCGCAGGCCGGACGGGTTTTCCGCACGAGCCCCCTTGTTCGATGCCATCCGGCAGGACCCGTTACTGCGTGATCTGAAGATGATTGCCGAGCCGTGGGACATGGGGCCGGACGGTTATCAACTCGGGTCGTTCCCGCCGCCGTTCGCCGAATGGAACGACAAGTTCCGTGACGATATCCGTCATTTCTGGCGGGGAGATGGCTCTTACGGGGCACTTGCCGCGCGTCTGTCCGGTTCGGCAGAGGTGTTCGATCGGGACAATCGGCCTGCAACACGCAGCATCAACTATCTGACCTGCCATGACGGCTTCACGCTGACCGATGTGGTCAGCTATGCCCATCGCCACAATGAGGCGAACGGTGAGGAAGGCCGGGACGGCCACCCCGAGAATATCTCTGACAACATGGGGATGGAAGGGCCGGACAAAGGGCTGAAAGAGGTTCGCGCCCTGCGCCGCAGGAATCTGCTGGCCACGCTGATGTTGGCCCAGGGAACGCCAATGGTCATGGCCGGTGATGAAATGGGAAATACCCAATACGGCAATAACAATACCTATTCACAGGATAACGAACTGGGGTGGGTGGACTGGTCTGCCGATCCAATGCGTGCGTTCCTGTCCAAACTCGCGATTCTGCGGTCGGATTGCCCGTTGCTGGGATACCCCCGATACCGCCATGGTACGGTGGGGGCGAACGGACGCCCCGATATCGCATGGCTCGATGCAGATGCCCGACCGCTCAAACCGGATGATTGGGCGGACCTATCGCTTCTGACAATGGAGCTGAATGATAGCAGGGAAAGTCTGCTGGCGGTATTCAACCAAGGAGCTGCCCATCCGCTGACCCTGCCTTATGGCCGCAACTGGCAACTGGTGCTTGATACGACGCAGCCGGATGCGGACCAGCCGAATTGGGGGATTGAAGCCCCCGCCCATTCCGTGTTGGTCTTCCGGCACATCGATTAGGAACCAAGAATGACGACCATCCAGACTGTTGCCTTCGACGATCAGAAACCCGGAACCTCTGGCTTGCGCAAGAAAACCCGTGTGTTCATGCAAGCGCACTACTTGGAAAACTTCGTACAGGCGATCTTCAACGCGATCGGCGGTGCCAAGGGCAAGACGTTCATCGTCGGCGGCGACGGGCGGTTCTTCAATGACCGCGCTGTGCAGGTCATCCTGCGGATCGCGGCAGCCAATGGCGCGGCAAAGGTGATCGTGGGGCAGGGCGGTATCCTGTCCACGCCCGCTGCATCCCATCTTATCCGCAGCCGGAAAACCGACGGCGGCATCATCCTTTCGGCCAGCCACAACCCCGGCGGCGAGGATGAGGATTTCGGCATCAAGTTCAACATGCCCAACGGTGGCCCCGCGCCGGAAAACATCACCGATGCCATGTTCCGCGAAGCGAGCGTACTGGTCAGCTACAACATCGTCGAGGCGCAGGATGTGGATCTGGGCGCAATCGGTGAGACCACCATCGGCGGGATGGCCGTCGAGGTGGTCGATTGTGTGGCCGATTACGCCGCGCTGATGGAAACGCTGTTCGATTTCGACAAGATCCGTGCAATGTTCGCCAATGGCTTCCGCATGCGTTTTGATGCGATGTGCGCCGTGACAGGTCCCTATGCGACCGAAATTCTGGAAAACCGCCTTGGCGCCCCTGCCGGTACGGTGACCCATGGCACCCCGCTGCCGGATTTCGGCGGAATGCACCCCGATCCGAACCCGACCTGGGCGCATGAGCTTATGGCCGAGATGATGGGTGATGATGCACCGAATTTCGGCGCCGCCTCTGATGGGGACGGGGACCGGAACATGGTGGTGGGTCGGGGCATCTATGTCTCCCCCTCGGACAGCCTGGCTGTACTGGCGGCAAACGCGCATCTGGCCAAAGGCTATGCCAAGGGGATTGCCGGTGTGGCCCGCTCGATGCCGACATCCGCAGCGGTGGACCGTGTTGCCGCCGATCTGGGGATCGAGGCCTTTGAGACGCCGACGGGCTGGAAATTCTTCGGCAATCTTCTGGATGCGGGCCGCGTGACGCTGTGCGGCGAAGAAAGTTTCGGCACCGGATCGGACCACGTCCGTGAGAAGGATGGTCTTTGGGCCGTATTGCTATGGCTGAACATTCTTGCGGTTCGCGGCCAGTCGGTCTCGGAAATTCTTGAGGCGCATTGGGCGAAATACGGTCGCAACTACTACTCGCGCCATGATTTCGAAGCGGTGGACAAGGACAAGGCGGATGCCATGATGGCCGCGCTGCGCGGTTCGCTGGCAGATCTGCCCGGGCGTGAGATCGAGGGACTGAAGATCGCGAATGCCGACGATTTTGCCTATACCGATCCGGTCGATGGTTCCACCTCGGCCAAGCAGGGCGTACGCATCCTGTTCGAGGATGGCAGCCGTATCGTGATGCGTCTGTCAGGCACGGGAACCCAGGGCGCGACCCTGCGGCTATATCTGGAGCGTTATGCCGAAAGCGGTTTCGATCAGGACCCGCAAGAAGCATTGGCCCCGGTCATCCGCGCGGCCCAAGGGCTGGCGGACATTCAGGGCTATACCGGTCGCGTTACGCCCGACGTGATTACCTGAGCGAGTTTGCGCAGCCGATCAGGGCTGCGTAATCATTCTCGATCACCTGAACCGAGATCGATTGCACAAGGGCCGAAAAGCGGCCCTTGTCATGCATCGCATCGACAAACCCCAGTTCGACCAGATGCGGCCCCATTGCGCGGGCCATGCCGCCACACAATGCGATGCCGCCAAAGGGCAGGTTGTGCAGTGCCAGGTCCCCGACAACATTCCCCAGCAGCCGGCAGAAAATACGCGCGGTGCGGGTCGCTTCGGGATCGGAGCCGATCAGCGGGATGATTTCGGACGAGGGGCGGGGCGCACCGGCGACGAAACCGTGGATAGCCGCCAGTCCGCGTCCTGAAAGCGCCTCTTCGACACCCGGAAAACCGTGGGTCTGTGACAGGTAGTTCCCCAGTTGCAGATCTTCTTCGCTGCGCATCGGCAGGGTCACATGCCCGCTCTCGGCGGCGGGAACGATTCGGCCGCCATTGACCATATGCACGGGGGCCGCGTTAAAGCCGGTCCCGATCCCTACCACCAGACGGCTGGCGTCTGCCGGAGCTTCTTCACCCTGAACCAGCGGTCGCAGTTTTGTGATGTGGCCCAATGCCCAGCCCTGCGCCTGCAAGTCATTCAGCACCGCGACCGATCCGGCGCCCGTGGCGGTGCGCAGCATATCGGGATCGATAACCCAATCCAGATTGGTCAGCCGTGCCACACCGTTCGCCACAGGCCCCGCAACAGCCAGACAGGCGCCACGGACCTTTGTTTTCACCTCTTGCAGGTACCTGTCCAGAATGACGGTCAGGCTGGGATGTTCGGCATTCGAATAGCGTCGGACGCTTTCGGGATCGATATTCAGGCCATCGGCCAAGGCCACGCGGGTATTTGTGCCGCCAACATCGGCCACCAGAAACAAATCGGACATCAGACGCCTCCCTCTTCCCTCGGGTTTAGCACGCTTATGGTTGCCCGCAAGCGGGGGGTCGAAAAGTGTTTTGTATGCGTTATGTTGATGTTCAGGTAACGAAGAGGAAACGGCATGGACTCAGCGATGCGCCCGGTCGACCGGAATGACCGCAACTGGTGGCGTGGTGCCACGATCTACCAGATCTACCCCCGCAGCTATCAGGATAGCAGCGGCGATGGTGTCGGGGATCTCAGAGGCATCACGCGACGGTTGGAGCATATCGCGAGGCTTGGGGCGGATGCGGTCTGGGTCAGCCCGTTCTTCAAATCGCCGATGCTGGATTTCGGCTATGATGTCGAAGATTACTGCGCCGTGGATCCGATGTTCGGCGCGGATGAGGACTTCGACGAGGTGATCGCCCGCGCCGACGAACTGGGTCTGCGCGTCATGATCGATCTGGTGTTCTCGCACACCGCCTCCACGCACGCATGGTTTCAGGAAAGCCGCCAAAGCCGCGACAACCCGAAGGCGGATTGGTACGTCTGGGCAGATCCGTCACCCGATGGCACCGTTCCAAACAACTGGCTGTCGATGTTCGGCGGGTCGGCATGGCATTGGGATTCGCGGCGGGAGCAGTATTACCTGCACAACTTCCTCAGCTCTCAGCCTGACCTGAACCTGCACAACCCCGAGGTGCAGGAGGCGCTGCTCGATGTGTTGCGCTATTGGTTGAAAAAGGGTGTTGGCGGGTTCCGGCTGGATGTCATCAACTTTTACTTCTGCGACCGCTATCTGCGAAGCAATCCGCCCCTGCCGCGGGAGCTGCGCAATGACAGCATCGCGCCTTCGGTGAACCCCTATAACCACCAGTTGCACCTGTTCGACAAGAACCAGCCCGAGAACATCGATTTCCTGCGCCGTTTGCGGGCGGAGATGGAGCCATATGGCGCGGCCGCCGTGGGCGAGGTTGGCGATGCCCAGAAGGGGTTGGAGCTGATGGCCGAATACACCTCGGGCAATGACAAGGTGCATATGTGCTATCCTTTCGAGCTGCTTCAGCCAAAACGGCTGACCGCCGACAGCCTGGAGGATACATTCCACCGGATGAACCGGGCGGCCCCGGATGCATGGCCCTGCTGGGCCTATTCCAACCACGATACGGTACGCCTGCCGACCCGGTGGAAAGCCTGTGATGCGGCGCTGAAGAATTATGCGGTGCTGTTGATGTGCCTGCGCGGTTCGGCCTGTATCTATCAAGGGGAGGAACTGGGTCTGCCCGAGGCGGAGGTGGCCTTTGAGGACATCCGCGATCCCTATGGCAAGGAGTTCTGGCCCGAGTTCAAGGGCCGGGACGGGGCCCGTACCCCGATGGTCTGGGAAAACCGCCCCGATGGCGGGTTCTCGACTTCGGAAAAGCCGTGGCTGCCCGTAGGCCAATCCCACCTGCCCCTTGCCGTAAGCGAGCAGGAAGGAACCGCCGGATCGATGCTGGAGCATTATCGGGCGGCCATTCGCCTGCGCAAGGATCATCCGACCCTGCGCCACGGTGCGATGGATGCGATGTGGACCGACGGAGATCTGGCGCAATTCATGCGCCTCGGGACCGAGACGATCTTCTGTGCCTTCAACCTCGGGGCAGGGGATGTCACCGCCCATATGCCTGATGGCAAATGGGAGGCGATCGGCCCTGATACGGGCACTGCGGCACCGGCCAAAACGGTCAAGCTGGGTCCGTTCGGCTTCTGCCTTGCACGGCGGGCCTAACGGATGCGCATGCTGCCGCCGCTGTTCACGGTCAGCCAGTCGGGCCAACCGACCTGCCGTTCGAACAGCACCATTGCCCCGCAGGCGGCAATGACACCGAAGACCAGCAGCACCTTCCACATCGGTGGGGGGTGACGCGCCCAACGCGCCATTCGAACAAACCAGATCAAATTCATGCAGGTGTCTTTCAGCTAGCGTCTATGGTG
The DNA here is from genome assembly GCF_000739715.2 of Falsirhodobacter sp. alg1. Lineage (GTDB taxonomy): Bacteria > Pseudomonadota > Alphaproteobacteria > Rhodobacterales > Rhodobacteraceae > Falsirhodobacter. Next base: position 120,081 of record NZ_BBJC02000003.1, read on the forward strand.
CTGAACCTAGCGCGCCTCGGGGTATTTGCACAGGACCCCTTGCGCTTGGCAGATAGAGCCGCGAAAACCGCCGCGCGTGATACGGAGAACGCTATGCCGACCCATCAGGAAGCCCGGAAACTACCCTACAGTGCCCAGCAGATGTATGATCTGGTGGCCGATGTCGGGTCTTACCCCAAGTTCTTGCCCTGGAACTCTGCCGCGCGCATCCGGTCGCGGACCCCGATCGATGGCGGGGGTGAGGTGATGGAAGCGGATCTCGTGATCTCCTTCAAGGTGTTTCGCGAACGGTTCGGTAGCCGGGTCACATTGTGGCCTGAACCCAAGAAAATCGATACAGAATATCTGGATGGCCCGTTCAAATATCTGAAATCGACATGGTCCTTCAGCGATCTGCCCGAAGGCGGATGCGAAGTGGAATTTTTTGTGGATTTCGAATTCAAGAACGTGATCCTTCAAAGGATCATCGGTGTCGTCTTCAATGAAGCGATGCAGCGGATCGTGCGCGCCTTTGAGAAACGTGCGGCCGTGCTTTACGGCTGATCCAGCGCCTTTGCGATCAGCCCAAGGGCATGGTCGCGGGCAGCCAGCCTGACGGCCCCTCGTCCCAATGCCCCGAATTCACAGGTTTCCGAAATGGTCGGTGCGTTTGAACGGGCAAGGGCAAAGCATACCCGCCCTTCAGGTTTGAATTCGGACCCGCCCGGTCCTGCAATGCCCGTGATGCTGACGGCAATATCCGCAGCAGCGCGATGACGTGCCCCTTCGGCCATTTCGCGGGCCGTCTCCTCGGAAACGGCGCCGGTTCTTTCCAGCGTTTCGGGGCGTACACCAAGCATGTCGATCTTGGCCGCATTGGAATAGGTCACAAACCCGCGTTCGAATACGCGGGATGCACCGGCCGGATCGGTCAGGGCCGCTGCCGTCATGCCTGCGGTGCAGCTTTCGGCGGTGGTGATGGTCAGGCCGAGCGCGCTTGCCCGTGCGATCAGGTCGGCGGTATTCACATCAGCACCCCATGGGCAAAACCCGCAGCCAGCATCGTGGCAACGCCTGCAAACACCCCGGCCCAAAGGTCATCGGACAGCACCCCCCACGGGCCGCCCATGCGGTCGGCCCTGCCCACGAGCCATGGCTTCCATATGTCGAACAGACGGAAGAACAGGAATGCCGCAATCCACCCCGGATAGGCCACGATTGCCCAATCGCTAAGGCCGTGCCACCAGAATGCGGCAGAGGGAAACAGCAGCGCAAGCCACTGGCCCGCAACCTCGTCGATCACGAATTCCGACGGGTCCTCATGTCCGGTACCCAGCTCGGCACGCAGGGTAAAATAGGCCAGCAGGGTGACCAGCAGCGTGGCGACGAGCAACCCCGGAAAACCGAAAGCGCGGTCGATCAGCAGCCCGATTATTAGCGCCCCCAAGGAGCCCCATGTGCCGGGGGCGGGGCGCAGCAGCCCCAATCCGAAACCGAGGCAGATCCAGCGTGTCATTCCGATACCAGGGCGGCAGTGGCAATGGCGGCAATCCCTTCCTCGCGCCCGGTAAAGCCCAGGCGTTCGGAGGTGGTTGCCTTTACCGAGACGCGACCAAGGTCCACCGCCATGATCCGGGCCAGTTCGGCCTGCATCGCGGCGGCATGGGGGCCCACCTTGGGGTATTCACACACCAGCGTTATGTCGCAATTCGCCAGACGGTATCCGCGATCCCGCATCAGCCCGACGGCGTGTTCCAGAAAGATGTGGCTGGCAGCCCCTTTCCATTGCGGGTCGGAAGGGGGGAAGTGACGACCGATATCGCCCTCGGCCAAGGCGCCATAGATTGCATCGGTCAGCGCATGCATACCCACATCGGCATCGGAATGGCCGACCAGACCACGACCGTGTGGCACCTTGATGCCGCACAGCCAGACGTGGTCCCCCTCCCCGAAGCGGTGGACATCATAGCCATTGCCCAAACGTAGATCCATTGCGCGCCCTTTCAGCAAACCCTCGGCCCGTTGGAAATCCTGCGGCCAGGTTACCTTGATATTATCGTCCTCCCCCTCGACGATGGCAACCTCGAGTCCCGCGGCGCGGGCCACGGCCACATCATCGGCGGCGGGGCCGCTATGCCGGTCATAGGCGTCGCAGAGGGCGGCATAATCGAACCCCTGAGGGGTCTGCGCGCGCCACAGATGTTCGCGTGATTCCGTACCAGTCACATGCGTCTCGCCACGCCATAATGCATCCGTGACCGGAAGGGCGGGGGCCGCACCGGCTGCGGTGTCCAGTGCTGCAATCACGCGGCCAATCACGTCGGGCGAAACCAGCGGTCGGGCAGCATCGTGAATCAGGACACGGGCAACCCCGCGCCCGGTCAGCGCTTTCAGGGCGTTATGTACTGATTCCGTGCGACTGCTGCCGCCTTCTACCAGCTCCACGCCCAAGCCTTGGGCAAGGGGGCGATCGTCGGGGTGGATCACCAGAATCCGCTGCATTCCGGCAAAGGCATCCAGCGTATGGGCCAGCAGGGGGCGGCCCAGCAGGGACTGCCATTGCTTCGGCATTTCGCCACCTGCGCGGGTTCCGCGTCCGGCGGCCACGATGATGGCTACGGTGCTCATACTGGCGATATGACACGCGGTTTTCATTCTGGAAAGTCATGTCTTCGCCACAAATATATGCAAAACGAATAAAAATAAGGCGTTTGCTTTGTTTAGAAGCCTGTTTTCAATTGATGAAATTGTATAAGATCAACTTTCGGCCTAATCCGAGGCTGACGCTTAAGGTTTAGGCACTTGCCCATCAACATCGCCTCTGTCTCCATCGACCCCCCGGTCCTGCTTGCCCCTCTGGCAGGGATCACCGATTTGCCGTTCCGTCAGCTTGTCGGCCGTTTCGGCGCTGGGCTGGTGGTGTCGGAAATGGTCGCAAGCCAGGAGGTGGTGCAGGCAAAGCCCGCGGCCCGTGCGAAGGCGGAACTCGGCTTTGGCGAAGGGGCGACATCGGTACAGCTTGCAGGGCGTGATGCCTATTGGCTGGCAGAGGCCGCGCGATATGTCGAGGCGCAGGGCGCACGGATCATCGACATCAACATGGGCTGCCCCGCCAAGCGGGTAACCTCGGCCGGTGGTGCCGGTGCCTGCGGTTCGGCCCTGATGCGCGAGCCGGATCTGGCGCTGACCCTGATCGAGGCGGTGGTGCAGGCCGTGCAGGTTCCGGTGACGCTGAAGATGCGTCTGGGGTGGGATGATGACAGCCATAACGCGCCGGAAATCGCCGCGCGGGCCGAGGCGGCCGGTGTGCGGATGATCACCATCCACGGGCGTACCCGGTGCCAGTTCTACAAGGGCCGCGCCAATTGGGCCGCAATCCGTCCGGTGACCGAGGCCGTAAATGTTCCCGTGATCGCCAATGGTGACATCACGGATGCCGATACCGCCGCCGAGGCTCTGCGCCAATCGGGCGCGGATGGCGTGATGGTGGGGCGGGGCGCGCAGGGGCGGCCTTGGATTCTGGCCCAGATTGCGGCGGCGCTTTACGGAACGCCGGCGCCGGTGGTGCCGCAGGGGGCTGCGCTCGCCGACATGGTTATCGGGCATTATCAAGCGATGCTGGGATTTTACGGTATCGAGCTGGGGGTGAAAGTGGCGCGTAAGCATCTCGGTTGGTATCTGGAGGCGGCAGGGGCGGTCAAGGGCAATGCCCTGACCGAAACCGACCCCGCAGCCGTAGAAAAGGCGGTTCGGGCGGCATTGTCCGAACCTGCGCGGTGTGCAGCATGAGCGGCAGCATCGATCACCTGCCCGCCGGAGCAATCTGGGCCAGCCTGCCTGTGCCCGCCCTGCTGATCGATACGGCAAACCTGATTGCCGCCATCAATCCGGTTGCCGAGAATTTTTTGAATGCTTCGCAGAAAAGCCTGCTTCAGCAACCGGTTCTGGACCGTCTTTCGATTGATGCGCCGATGGATGAGGCGCTGGACCGGGTTCGGCGCAACCAGTCGGCCCTGTTCATCAATGATGTGGATGTAACCACCGGCGAACGCCCGCCCGTCCAGTGCAACGTGCAGATAGCGCCTTTGGGGGATGTGCGCGGCCTGCTGCTGCTGCTGATCTCGCCGCGTGAACTTGCGGACAGGCTGGGGCGTGTGGATGCGGTCCGGTCGGCGGCCCGCTCCGCCATCGGAATGGCCGAGATGCTCGCGCATGAGATCAAGAACCCTCTGGCCGGTATTTCGGGGGCGGCGCAGCTGATTTCCGAAAACCTCAATGCCGAGGATCGGGAACTGGCGGATCTGATCGTCGAGGAAACCCGCCGGATCGTGAAACTGCTGGAGCAGGTGGAGCAATTCGGCAATATCCGCCCGCCGGAATGCCGCGCTGTGAACATCCATGATGCGCTGGACCGCGCCCGCCGCTCGGCGGTCGTCGGATTTGCCGCAAAAATGCAGATCATCGAGGATTATGACCCGTCCTTGCCCGCCACCTTTGCCGACGCCGACCAGTTGATGCAGGTTTTCCTGAACCTGATCAAGAATGCGGCAGAGGCGTCGGGCAAGACCGGCGGAACGATCCGGTTGCGCACCTTCTACGATCTTGCCCTGCGGTTGCGTCGCAAGGACGGGCAGGGCAGCGCCCTTCCGCTGCAGGTAGAGATCATCGACGACGGTCCGGGCATCAAGCCCGAGATCGCGGAATCCATTTTCGATCCGTTCGTTTCGGGTCGTGAGAACGGGACAGGCCTGGGCCTCGCGCTCGTATCCAAGATCATTTCGGATCATGGCGGTATCATTTCCGTCGATTCCGTGCCCGGACGGACCGTATTCCGGGTTTCCCTTCCAGTTGCCCCGCGAGAGGCAGCGCAGCCTGCGATGGAGATTTAAATGGACGGCACCATTCTTGTTGCAGACGACGACCGCACCATTCGTACCGTGTTGACGCAGGCGCTGACACGCGCGGGATGCAAGGTGCATGCGACCTCGTCGCTGATGACGCTGATGCGTTGGGTGGAGGAGGGAAAGGGCGATCTGGTCATTTCCGATGTGGTCATGCCCGACGGGAACGGACTGGAGGCGCTGCCGCGCATCTCCAAGCTGCGTCCGGGGCTGCCGGTCATAGTCATCTCGGCGCAGAACACCATCATGACCGCCATTCAGGCCGCCGAGGCCGAGGCCTATGACTACCTGCCCAAACCTTTCGACCTGCCGGATCTGATGAAGCGTTCGGCGCGCGCGCTTGACATGAAGCGCCGCGTGCCACCCCGTACGGCCGCACCGCGTGAAGGTGCCGATGATCTGCCGCTGGTCGGACGCACGCCTGCAATGCAGGCCCTTTACCGGCTGGTGGCGCGTGTGATGAACACCGATCTGGCTGTTCTGATCACCGGGGAATCCGGAACGGGGAAATCGCTGATTGCCCGCGCGATCCACGATTTCTCGGACCGTCGGACGCAGCCCTTCGTGGTGGCCCAATCCGGCGATCTGCAAGGGGCCGACGGGCCTTCGGCGCTGATGTCGCGGGCAAAGGGGGGCAGCCTCGTGTTCGACGAGGTGGCCGATTACGATGAGGATACGCAGGCCCGCATCGTACGCCTGCTGGACCAGATGGGCGAACACGCGCCACGGATCATGGCGACCTCGCAAAGCGATCTGCAGGCCCGGATGGAGCAGGGATCCTTCCGTCAGGATCTGTTCTACCGTCTGGGGGGCGTGACGCTGCATGTGCCGGCCCTGCGCGAACGGGTGGATGATATTCCGCTGCTGGCCGAACATTTCTTGGCCCGCGGAGAGCGGGATATGGGCACCGTCCGTCGGCTGAACAGCGACGCGCGTGAACTGGTCCGCGCCTATAGCTGGCCGGGCAATGTGCGGCAGCTGGAAAATACCCTGCGCCGCCTGATCGTGACCTCGGGCGAGGCAGAGATCACGAAATCCGAGGTAGAGGCCGTGCTGGGCGCCCAGCCCGCGATGGAGCCGCTCAAGGGCGGGGGCGAGAGCGAGAAGCTGTCGGCTTCGGTTGCCCGCCACCTGAAGCGGTATTTCGATCTGCATGGCGGGGCACTGCCGCCCCCCGGCGTCTATCAACGCATCCTGCGCGAGGTGGAAGGCCCGCTGATCGAGATCGCCCTTGATGCCACTGCGGGCAATCAGGCCAAATGTGCTGATCTTCTGGGGATCAACCGCAATACCCTGCGCAAGAAGATAACGGATCTGGATATTCGCGTGACACGGCGGCGCAAGCTGATGTAGCACCGCAATGAGGGTATAATCATGTGCCCGAAGGTTCAGCCCCGTTGGGCAAGGGGACGCCTTTTTGCGATCTACGACACGTAACTCGATCTTTCTCTGGTTGTCGCGGCTCCGCAGGCATCCGCGGGCGCAGACGGCGGCGACATTGTTTCTGGTGGCGCTCGGGCCGATCCTGACAGCGGCGACGCTGCTGTTTCTGGGGCCGATGAAGCTTTCCAGCAGCTCTCCGATCTTTCGTTTGGTGCTGCTGTCGGATCTGGTCTATGTGCTGGTCGTGGCGGCATTGGTCACCTCGCGCGTGGCGCAGATCCTGTCGGACCGTCGCAGCAAATCGGCCGGTTCGCGCCTGCACCTGCGGTTGTCGGGCGTGTTCGGGCTTGTTGCGCTGATACCCACAATTCTGGTGGCCGTATTCGCTGTCGTGACCCTGAATATTGGGTTGGAGGGATGGTTTTCGGACCGGGTGCAGCGGGTGGTCGGCAATTCATTGGCCGCGGCACAAGCCTATGACAATGAACACCGTGAGGATCTGACCTCTGACGCCAATGCGCTGGCCGCCTATCTCGACACGGCAAAACGCAGCAGTTTCTTCCTGCAGGATGATCAGCTGCGCCCGATCCTGAGCCAGGGGCAGGAGCTGGTTCAGCGGGGATTGCGCGAAGCCTTTCTGATCGACGGTGGCGGCGAACTTCGGACGCGGGGAGAGCGGAGCTATCTGTTCGACTTCGAGCAGCCGACGCTGGCCCAGATCGACGAGGCGCGCCAGAACGGAATCTCGTTGATCCAGGATTGGAGCAACAACGAATTCCGCGCCATCGTGCGGCTGGATGCCTTTCCCGACAGGTTTCTGTATGTCAGCCGCGAGGTGGACGGCCAGATCCTGAGCCTGTTGGACGATACCCGTGAAACCGTGCGGCTGTACCATCAGCTGGAGGCGGATCGTGGCCGGATGCTGTTCGAATTTGCGCTTCTGTATCTTGGGTTTGCGGTTATCCTGATCCTTGCGGCAGTGTGGCTGGGGCTTTGGTTTGCGGAACGGCTGGCAGGGCCGGTAGGCAGATTGGCGGGGGCGGCGCAGCGTGTCGGCTCCGGTGATCTGGAGGTGCAGGTGGTCGAAGAAGATGGCGATGATGAAATTGCCATTCTGGGCCGTCTGTTCAACCAGATGACCCGCCAGCTGAAAGGGCAGCGCGATGATCTGGAAAGCAGCCATGCCCATGTCGAGAGCCGGCGCCGCCTGTTTGATTCCGTCCTGTATTCGATTACGGCGGGGGTGATCGGGCTGGATGCCTCGGGGCGGGTCGATTTCGTGAACCGGTCGGGGCGCAGGCTGCTGGATATGGGGTCGACCGAGCTGCCGCTGGATGTTGCCGTCCCCGAATTCGCACATCTGTTCCGGCGGTTGCGGGAAATGGGCGGCACCGTGCAGGAAGAGGTGCGGCTGGTTCGCAAGGGCAAGATCGAAAGCCTGCTTGTGCGGATGTCCGTACGGGAAACGCCGGAAGGGCTTGAGGGCTATGTTGTCGCCTTTGATGATGTAACCGAACTGGTCAGCGCACAACGGATGGCAGCATGGGGGGATGTTGCCCGCCGGATCGCCCATGAGATCAAGAATCCGCTGACCCCGATCCAGCTGTCGGCCGAGCGGATCAAACGCAAGTTCCGTCCCATGGTCGGTGATCTGGGCGGTGACCTGGAGCAATATACAGATGTCATCGTGCGCCAAACAAACGATCTGCGACGGATCATCGATGAATTTTCGCGATTTGCCCGCATGCCGGAACCTGACCGCGCCGAGCATGATTTGCTGCGCCTGATCCGCGAAGCTGTCCTTTTGCAGGCCGGATTGCGGATTTCTACGGATTTGCCCGAAGGCACATTGATGGTGGATGTCGATTCCACCATGATGTCCCAGATATTCACAAACCTGTTGAAGAATGCGGGCGAAGCTGTTGAAGATGAAGCGCTAAAGGGAGACGAACATTACGTGCCGGAGATCCGCGTATCTGTCAGGACCGAAGCGGAGGCAGCGGTTATCCGCGTAGCCGACAACGGTGTTGGTCTGCCGCCGGATAGAACACGGCTGTTCGAGCCCTATGTGACAACCCGAGAGAAAGGCACGGGGTTGGGCTTGGCAATTGTGAAAAAAATTGTTGAAGAGCATGGCGGAACGCTGGCTTTGACTGATGCACCTGTGTTTGAAGGAATGTCCCATGCGGGGGCGCTTGCGGAAATTCGTTTGCCGCGCAGCCACCGTAAAGGAAAGAAAGACGGAGAAAACCGATGAGCAGCATCCTGATCGTGGATGATGAACGCGATATCCGCGAACTGATCGGCGATATTCTTCAGGACGAGGGGTTTACCGTACGTCTTGCCGGTAATTCCGATGATTGCATGGCCGCAATCGAGGCAGAGGCACCGTCGCTGATCATTCTGGATATCTGGCTGAAAGACAGCCGGATGGATGGCATCGACATTCTGAAGACCGTCAAGCGCAACAATCCCGATGTGCCGGTGGTGATCATTTCAGGGCATGGCAACATCGAGATCGCTGTCGCCGCGATCAAGCAGGGGGCTTATGATTTCATCGAGAAGCCCTTCAACATCGATCAGTTGATGGTGGTCGTGACGCGGGCGATGGAAGCATCGCGCCTGCGCCATGAAAACAACGAATTGCGGCGCAAGGATACCACATCGTCGGAGATGCTTGGCCAATCGCTTGCGTTCAAGGCGATGCGTGCGCAGCTGGACAAGGTCACGAAATCCAACGGTCGGGTCATGCTGTCCGGTCCCGCAGGGTCGGGCAAGGAAATTGCCGCCCGCTATATCCATGCCAATTCGAACCGTGCGGATGCCGCCTTCGTATCTGTATCCTCGGCAGGCATAGAGCCGGAGCGAATGGAAGAGGTTCTGTTCGGTCGGGAAACCTCCGAGCGGGGGTTGGAAAAGGGTTTGCTGGAACAGGCACATGGCGGCGTCGTCTATTTCGACGAGGTGGCGGACATGCCGCTTGGAACCCAGTCCAAGATGCTGCGGGTGCTGGTCGAACAGCAGTTCACGCGGGTCGGGGGCGTGGAAAAGGTGCGGGTGGACCTGCGGGTAATCTCCTCCACCTCGCGTGATCTGCGGGCCGAAATTGCGGCAGGCCGTTTCAGGCAGGAACTGTATGACCGGCTGAATGTCGTGCCCATTTCGGTTCCCTCGCTGGAAGACCGGCGTGAGGATATTCCGATGCTGGTGCGCCATTTCATTGCCGGCCTGCACCGTATTCAGGGGTTGCCGCAACGCCAGCTTTCGCCGGATGCGGAGGCGACATTGCAGACCATGCACTGGCCCGGCAACGTGCGGCAGCTGCGCAATGTGATCGAGCGGGTGCTGATCCTCGGGGATGGCAGCGGGCCGATCGAGCCGTCGGAACTGCCGGGCATGACCCCGGTCATCGAGAGCGGCGACGGCAAGATGCTGATCGGCGGAGCTTTGGCAACGATGGCCCTGCGGGAGGCGCGGGAATTGTTTGAACGCGAATATCTGTTGACGCAGATCAACCGCTTCGGTGGTAATATCAGCCGCACAGCCAGCTTTGTCGGGATGGAACGTTCCGCATTGCACCGCAAACTGAAATCCCTTGGCGTGGTCAAGGGTCGGGATTCCGAGGACGAATAATGAAAGTCATCATTTGCGGCATCGGACAGGTCGGGTGGCAGATTGCCCGGCAGCTTTCGGGTGAACGGAACGATGTGACCGTTATCGATATGTCCGATGATCTGGTGCGACGGGCGACCGAAACACTGGATGTGCAGGGGGTGATCGGCTTTGCAAGCTATCCCGACGTGCTGCACCGTGCAGGTGCCAAGGATGCCGATATGGTCATCGCGGCGACCCGTTCGGATGAAGTGAACATGGTCATCTGCCAGGTGGCGCATTCGATTTTCGAGGTGCCGCGCAAGGTGGCACGTCTGCGAGCGCAAAGCTATCTCGATGCGATCTATGCCGATCTGTACCGGTCGGGGCATATGCCGATCGACGTCGTGATCTCCCCCGAGAAAGAGGTGGCCGAGGCGGCGCTGCAAAGGTTGGCAGCACCATCTGCCTTCGATACCGAAAGCTTCATGGACGGGCGTGCCCAGTTGCTGGGGATTGCACTGGAAGATGACTGCCCCGTTCTGAACACGCCCTTGCGCCAGTTGAACGAACTGTTCTCCACTCTGCGGGCGATCGTCGTCGGTATCCGTCGCGACGGAAAGCTGTTTGTCCCCGAGGCGAAGGACCAGTTGTTCGCCGGGGATTCGATCTATGTGTTCACCCATCATGAAGACGTTCCGCGCGCGCTGGAGATTTTCGGCAAGGCGAGCCGCCGTCAGGAACGTATCATCATTCTGGGGGGCGGTGCCGTCGGCTTGACCGTGGCACAGCGCCTTGAAACCCACAGCCGCCGTATCCGCACGAAAATCATCGAACGGAACCGTTCCCGCGCCGAATTTGCGGCCGAGGCGCTGAGCCATACCATCGTGCTGAACGGCGATGCGATGGATAACGAGCTGCTGGCCGAGGCGGATATCACCGGCGCGGATGCGGTTCTGGCCCTGACGGATGATGACAAGACGAACCTGCTGGCAGCGGTGCGGGCCAAGCAGGCCGGCTGCCCGTTGACCATCGCGCTGGTCAATGATCCGACACTGGTTCCGCTGATGGGGCCGCTGGATATCGATGCCTACATCAACCCGCGGGCCACGACCGTATCGTCGATCCTGCGGTACATCCGGCACGGTCGCGTGCGTCAGATCTATTCCATCGGTGATTCCGAGGCGGAAATGATCGAGGCGCAGGTGCTTTCCACCTCGTCCATGGCTGGAAAGGCCGTTCGGGATATCGCCTTTCCCGAAGGCGTGCTGGTGGGCGGTATCCTCAAGGGGGACCGGGTGATGAAGCCGACCGCCGACCTGCGGATCGAGGAGGGGGATATCGTCGCGATCTTTGCCATGACCAAGGATGTTCCCGAAGTGGAACGTCTGCTGCAAGTTTCGATCGATTTCTTTTGATGGCCTCCGTCCGTACGGTCCCTATGCTGATCTGGGTATTGGGGGTAGGTGCGCTTGCCATGTTCCTGCCTGCCGCGCATGGATTGGTGCGCGGCCATATGGAGGTGTCACGCGCGTTTTTCTATTCGGGCACCCTGTTTCTGATATTTGCGGGCATGATGGCGCTGGCAACAGCCAACTACCGCCCCACGAACCTTGCGCGCAACCATCTGGCCTCTCTGGTCGGGGCCTATCTGATCGTGCCGGTGATGCTGGCGGTGCCGTTCCAATGGGCGGTCGGAGATACGTCGTTTTTCAACGCATGGTTCGAAATGCTGTCCTCGTTCACCACGACGGGGGCAACGCTTTATGATCGACCTGATCGGTTGAGCGATACGCTGCATCTATGGCGCGCGCTGGTCGGGTGGCTGGGCGGGTTTTTCGTTATCCTGAATGCCGTTGCAGTGCTTGCGCCCCTGAACCTCGGCGGGATCGAGGTCTTGTCGGGGCGGGCACCGGGCCGGCAGAACCTGAAGGCCCTGATCGAGGTGGCCGAACCGGCAGAGCGCATGTTCCATCATGCGATCCGCCTGTTGCCAGCCTATGGCGGACTGACGCTTGTGCTTTGGGTAATCCTGCTGGCCATGGGTGAAAACGGGCTTTTCGCGCTGTCCTATGCAATGGGTACACTGTCGACATCGGGAATCTATCCGGGCGTCGATTATTCCCATATGCCCGGACTGCATGTCAGTGAAATTGCGGTTTTTGCGTTTCTGACGGTTGCAATCACCCGGCGCATGTTGCCCGGGCGCGTCCTGATCGACCGCTCTGCCCGATTGCGCGACAACCCCGAGGTCAGGTTCGCAGCCATGTTGATGCTGACGGCCCCCACGGTGCTGGTATTGCGCCACTGGTTGGGGCAGGTCGATTATATCGGCGGGATCGGGGAGTTCTCGCAGGCAATGTGGGGCAGCCTGTTCACCACGCTCAGCTTCATGACCACCACAGGCTATGTCTCGGGGGGCTGGGATGTGGCGCGGGGCTGGTCGGGGTTGGACAGTTCGGGCCTGATCCTGCTAGGGCTGGCGGTCGTCGGCGGTGGCGTGGGCACCGCGGCGGGCGGGGTGACGCTGCTGCGGGTCTATGCCCTGTCGCGGCATTCCCACCGTGAGATGCAGCGGATCATCCACCCTTCGTCCATTGGCGGGGGCAGTCCGGTTGCCCGCCGTCTTCGTCGTGACGGGGCCTATGTGGCATGGATATTCATCATGCTGTTCGGCGTGACGGCTGTGGTGGCAATGCTGCTGCTGGGGCTGGTGGGAATGCGGTTCGAACCTGCGGTCATTCTGACCATGTCGGCGCTGACCACCGCCGGTCCCCTGGCCAGTGTGGCGGGCGAAGTGCCGATCTTCTGGTCCGCCCAGACAGATGTGGCCAAGTTCATTCTGGGCATTACAATGATATTCGGCCGGGTCGAAACGCTTGTGGTGCTGGCGCTGCTCGCCCCCTCAAGCTGGCGGCGATAGGGTGATTTCTGGTCTGGAAACTGTCGCGGCGGCACTTCATAGTTGCTAGGCCCCGCTTATATAGTAAGGCAGGGTAGGGACACCGCATAAAAACGATAAGGCATGCATAAATGGCCACTGACAAACAAAACCTTCAGGACGCTTTCCTCAACCACGTTCGCAAGGCGAAAGTGCCTGTCACAATTTTTCTGATCAATGGCGTAAAGCTTCAGGGCGTGATCAGCTGGTTCGACAATTTCTGTGTGCTGTTGCGTCGCGACGGACAGTCGCAGCTAGTGTACAAACATGCGATCTCGACCATCATGCCGGGTGCGCCGATCAACCTTTATGAAGGTGAAGACTGATTTCCGATACTGATGATACGCGCGGCCCTGTCGCCTCATATTCAACCGAAGCTGCGCTGACACGGGCTTTTGTTCTTCACCCCGATCTGCGTGCGAAATCATCGCGGCGCCTGCCGGAGCATGGTCTGGCAGAGGCTGTGGCGCTGGCTGCTGCCTTGCCCGGCCTGGAAGTGGTGGGGGCCGATGTCGTGCCCGTGCCAAAGGCGACGCCGGGCATGCTGTTCGGTTCGGGCAAGGTTGAGGAACTGGCGGCACGCTTCAAGGCCGAGGATGTGGCATTGGTGCTGGTGGATGGACCCGTCACGCCCGTGCAGCAACGCAATCTGGAAAAGGCATGGGGGGTCAAACTGCTGGACCGGACCGGCCTGATCCTCGAGATCTTTGCCGATCGTGCCGGAACGCGCGAAGGTGTGCTACAGGTCGAACTTGCAGCACTGTCCTATCAACGGACGCGGCTGGTACGGGCGTGGACCCACCTTGAACGGCAAAGGGGCGGCCTCGGGTTTGTCGGTGGCCCGGGCGAAACGCAGATCGAGGCGGACCGCCGTGCGATCGATGAACAGATGATCCGCATCCGGCGTCAGCTGGAAAAGGTCGTTCGCACCCGTGAATTGCACCGTGCCGCACGGCGCAAAGTGCCGTTTCCGATTGTGGCGCTGGTGGGATATACCAATGCGGGCAAATCCAGCCTGTTCAACCGCATGACCGGTGCCGATGTGATGGCGAAAGATATGCTTTTTGCCACGCTGGATCCGACCATGCGCTCGGTCGAGCTTCCGACCGGGTTTACGGTGATCCTGTCCGATACGGTGGGGTTCATTTCCGAATTGCCGACCCAACTGGTCGCGGCCTTTCGCGCCACATTGGAAGAGGTGCTGGAAGCCGATCTCATCGTTCATGTGCGGGACATCTCGCACCCCGAAACGGCCGAACAGGCTGCGGATGTCGGGGATATCCTTGCCAGCCTTGGGGTCGATCCTTCGGTTCCCATGTTCGAGGCATGGAACAAGCTGGATCTGGTGGATGCCACCGCGCGTGAGGCGATCCAGAAGCGTGGTGCCACCTCGGGTGAGGTATTCCCCGTATCCGCCGTCACGGGTGAGGGGATCGATGCGCTGATCCAGGCGATTACCAGCACATTGGATGAACCACGTGAGCTGGAAGAGCTGACGCTGGATCTGGCTGACGGCCGGCGCCGGGCATGGCTGCACGAGGAAGGTGTCGTGGAGGCGGAGCGGGCGGATGAAACCGCCCACCACATGACCGTCCGTTGGACAGGGCGGCAGAAGGCGCGCTTCACGCGCCTTTGACCGGTCAGTTCGGGCGGACCTTCACCTGACGCATCTTCATGCCCGACGTGGTTTCCGCGTCGGTCATGGCCACGAAATACCGACCTGCGGGAAGCTCGGTTTCGATCGTGGCAGAGGATACGGACCCGCTGCTTGGCACTGTCTGGATCTGCGTTCCGTCTTCGGCAAACAGGGCAAGGTTGAACCCGCTGGTGACACTCAACCCCTCGACGGTTACGCCGCGATCTTCTTCCACCTCGAAGGTTGCCCAAAGCGTTTCATCATCGCTGAACGTCTGCGTGCCCAGTTCTTCATCGGCCAGGGCGCCAAGTGCTTCGATCTGGGTGCCATCGCCGTCCTGCGGAACCGACAGGTTTGACGGATCGACAGGGGCCGTGCCCTCATTGGATGTGGTATCCGTTTCACCGCCAAGCGCGGTGGCCGATATCTGGAACGCGCCCTCATCGGAATCGAACGGACTTACGATGACGCAATAATCCCCCGGTGCGAAGGTGGAGCGCACGCGGCTGTCGGTCCCGCGCATTTCATCGCTATCGTCATTTTCATAAAGCGTGGCGCCTTCGGAATTCACCACCTTGAGGACGGTATCGATCGCGTCGCTTGTGGCATCGATCTGCAAGTCTGTCTGGTCGCTGACGCTGAAGCGGAACGGCGCACCTGCGGCGGATTGGCGGGTAACCATACCACGGGCGGTTTGCGTACCGGCCCCCGTCATATCATCGCTCAGCACAGGAGCGGTTTCGCACATGGCCGCAACGGCCCGATTGTCGGCTGCATTGGGGTCGGGTGGCAGACCTTCGTACCCCAGAAGAATGATGCGGGGGCTGGCCACAGGTACGGAGGTCGCGATCAGGCGCACTTGGGCGCAATAGTTTCCGGGTTGCAAGGTCGCGCTTAGACGCGCGTCCAGTGACCCCGTTCCGTCATCGTCATACATGATCATGTCGCCATTGCTGTCAAACAGCGTCAGCAAGGCATCGTTATCCCGCGCAAGGGTTTCCAGTGTGATGTCGGTAGGTTCAGTAACTTCGAACTCGACATAGCTCGGTTCCGACCGCTCCGGCTGCATCATCACCGTCAGATCATCGAAGCCGGGTGCGATGGTTTCGCCAATCGGTTGCGTCAGGATGGAAGGTTGTCCGCAAACGCCAGACTCGGACTGTGCCAATGCAGGCAGGCAGGAAAGAGCAATAACAGAAGCGGAGGCCCCAAGAGTTTTAATCACAGGATCGGTCCTTGTTGCTAGGATGGGGCATATTCCCCGGCGCAACCCTAACGGTCATGCCGCCAAATTGAAAACACGTAACGGCAACGTGCCGGGAATGCAGACCCCATCCGCTGAATGTTGCCAACCAACGGGGCAGGCGCAGGTTTATGCAGCGCATTGCAATAATTTTGTAAATATCGCTTGCGGGCAGAAACCATTATCGCTAAAGAGCACCTCGTGGGGCCGTTAGCTCAGTTGGTAGAGCGTTTCGTTTACACCGAAAATGTCGGCGGTTCGAACCCGTCACGGCCCACCACCTTACAATATCTCCGAACGATCCAAGGCATTGTGTCTGCGCAGCGGGCGCAATCACTTTGCACGTTCCCTGCCATACATGATTTCCCATTTCTAGACCGCCTTCGCCTTATGCGGAGTCTGCCCGGAAACGTGCCTTGCAAGGTCGGGTGGCGGACATGTTTTAATACCCAATCGTGAAACCAATTGAATTATTCCCCTTGCGGGATGGACTTTGGAAATGAGTGCGTTAGGCTTTAGGTGCGACCAAGCGTCGCGGAGCACCCTATCCTGACGATAGCCACCAACGCCGGGGTTTCTCCGGCAGGGAGCAATTACATGACCGATCTTCCAGGCCTGCCAAGTCGGCGCAGTTTCCTGAAAGCCACGGCGGCAGGGGCAGCGCTTAGCGGCCTTGCGGTATCCGCCAAGGCGCAATCCACCCCCCCGCCTGTTCCGCTGCATGAATACGAGCCCGAGTATTTCCAGCCCGAAGAATGGCAGTTCATCCTTGCGGCGGTATCGCGGCTGATCCCGTCCGAAGGGGAAGGGCCGGGCGCGATCGATGCGCGGGTGCCGGTGTTCATCGACCGTCAGATGCTGGATACCTACGGAACCGCCTCGGACTGGTACATGGAAGGGCCGCATGATCCGGCTGCGGACCCGCTGCTCGGCTGGCAATCGCCGCTGACGCCTGCGGAAATCTATCGTCAGGCCATTCCGGTGTTCAATGCATGGTGCAAGGACACCTATGATGCGGAATTCGCCGATCTGGGTGATGACGATCAGGATGCCGCCCTTACGTCGCTTCAGAAGGGCGAGGTCGGGCTTCGGGCCGAACTGCGCGATTTCTTCACCATCCTGCTGTCCAATACCAAAGAAGGCTATTTTGCCGATCCGATGTATGGCGGCAATCACGGCATGCAGGCATGGCTTTATATCGGCTTTCCGGGCGCGCGGGCAAACTACAAGGAATGGGTGGAGCGGTATAACGTCGAATATCCCCTCGGCCCCGTTTCCATCAAAGGCGAGAGGGCATAGCAATGGCACGTCAGGAAAAGAAGAAAGACGTCGTGATTGTGGGCCTCGGCTGGACCGGTTCGATCATCGGGATGGAGCTGGCGCAGGAAGGGCTGGAGATTGTCGCGCTGGAACGCGGACCGGAACAGAACACCGTTCCCACGTTCAAATATCCGCAGATGATCGACGAGCTGAAGTACGGCGTCCGGTTCGGGCTGATGCAGAAGCCCAGGAATTCCACCCTTACCATTCGTCGGACGCAGGCCGAGACGGCATTGCCGTATCGCAGCCTCGGGTCGTTTTTGCCGGGCGACGGTGTGGGCGGGGCTGGGACGCACTGGAACGGCCAGAACTGGCGGCCGCAACTGCCCGAATACAAGTTGCGCAGCTATGTCGAGGAGCGCTGGGGCGCAGGGATCATTCCCGAAAACATGACCCTGATGGATTATCCCTTCAGCTATGACGAGATGGAACCCTTCTTTGACCGGTTCGAGCGTGTCGCCGGGATTTCGGGCAAGGCGGGCAATATCAACGGCGATATCATCGAGGGTGGAAACCCGTTTGAAGCGCCCCGGTCGCGGGATTATCCGATGCCCCCGATGCCGCATACATGGGACGGCGAAAAATTCCTCAACACCACCAAGGCGATGGGCTACCATCCATTCCCGTCCCCGGGCGGGATCGCATCCACCTCCTATGTAAACGAATACGGAATGCAGATGGGGCCGTGCAACCACTGCGGTTTCTGTGAGCGGTACGGCTGCTACCAGTATTCCAAATCATCCCCCCAAACCTCCATTCTGGATGCCTTGCGCAGAATGCCGAACTTCAGCTACCGCACCGGTGCCGAGGCGCTTCGGGTGGAAATGGCAGCAGATGGCAAGACGGCGACCGGCGTCACCTATTTTGACGAGGCGGCGCAGGAAGAGGTGTTCCAACCCGCCGATCTGGTCATTCTGGCCGCCTATTCGCTGCACAACGCCCATCTGATGCTGGTTTCGGGCATTGGCCAACCCTATGACGCGGTGACGGGTGAAGGGGTGACGGGCAAGAATTACGCCTACCAGATCACCGGCGGCTACTCGCTGCATTTCAAGGATGAATCATTCAATCCGTTCGTCGGTAGTGGTGCGAACGGCATCACGCTGGATGATTTCTCTATCAGCCAGATCGATTTCGAACGCGAGGGTTTCATCGGCGGGGCCTATTGGCGTGCGGGACAGACCAATGGCCAGCCCATCCGGTCGATGTCCCTCCCGGCGGGAACACCCAGCTGGGGCGCCGGATGGAAGGAAGCGGTGGGAGAATGGTACGGCCACGCGATGGGTATCAGTGCCCATGGCTCGCATATGGCCTACAAGACCAATTACCTGGATCTGGACCCGACCTACAAGGACCGGCACGGTCGGCCGCTGATGCGCATGACATTCAACTGGCAGCCGAACGAACTGCGGATGAACGCATTCATGGAACGCAAGATCGGTGAGGTCGTGGAACAGATGGCCCCGGATCTGTCAAATCCCAGCTTCAAGAAGGACGGCGCGCAATATGACGTGCGGCCCTATCAGACGACGCATAACGTCGGTGGCACCATCATGGGGGAAAATGCGACCGAAGGGCCGTTGAACCGCTATTCCCAAGCGTGGACCCAGCACAATGTTTTCGTAATGGGTGCAGGCAACTTCGTGCAGAACACGCAGTACAACCCGACAGGGCTGGTTGGCGGGCTGGCATATTGGACAGCGCATGCGATCCGTACGCAGTACCTGTCCAATCCGCGGCCGCTGGTTTGAGGAGCAGGATAACATGAAAACCTTTCTCCGTATTGTCGCAGGGTTGGTCGTTCTTGGCGTAGTGGCTCTGTTGGCGTTCATCTTCGTGCCGGTCCAGACAACCAAACCGACCGAGGATCTGGCCGACGACTGGAAACCTGCCGAGGGGCAGGGCGAATACGTGATGTATGCCTCGGATTGCGCGGCATGCCATACGGGCAAGGACGGTGATTTTGCCGGTGGTGTCGCGATTGACAGCCCGATGGGCGCGATCTGGGCCAGCAATATCACCCCTGACAAGGAAACCGGCATCGGAAACTGGACGCTCGACCAGTTCCGGGCGGCGCTTTATGACGGGATTGATGACGAGGGGGCGCACCTCTATCCCGCCATGCCCTACGAGAACTTTCGCAAGTTGAGCGAGCAGGACGTGCGCGCGCTCTATGACTACTTCATGAATGATGTGGCACCCGTGCATAACGAGGTTCAGAAGACCGAACTTTCGTTCCCGTTCAATTTGCGTTTCGGTATCCGCGCGTGGAATTGGCTGGCATTGACGGGGGACGCAGGTTTCGATCCCACGCAGGCGGCGGACATCCAGAACCGCGGGCAGTATCTGGTCGAAGGGCCGGGGCACTGTGCCGCCTGCCACTCGCCCCGTACCGCCTTCATGACGCAGGACGGCACGACCGCGGGGGACAAGAACTTCCTTGCCGGCGGTGAGATCGACGGATGGCTTGCCCCCACCTTGCGTGGTGAGGATTCAGCCCCGCAAAAATGGTCGGTAGAGGATACGGCCACCTATCTGGCCACGGGGCGCAACAACCATTCGACCGCGAACGGTGAAATGGGCTTGGTGGTGGAGCATTCGTTGCAGCACCTGACAGATCAGGACAATCTGGCGATTGCGGCCTTTCTCAAGGGGATCGACGGCGCGGATGTGACGGTGCCCGAGGATTTCGCATCGCTTGCGGATGCACCGCTGGCCTTGGAAGAAGATGCCCCGGACGCCGTTCCGACCGAGACGGAAAAGATGCTTTCAGAAGCTACGGATCTGTCCGAAGGGGCGCGGCTGTATCTTGATAACTGCTCTGCCTGTCACTTCGTAACGGGAAATGGCGCGCCGCAGATTTTCCCTTCGCTGGCGGGAAATACGTTGGTAACGGCCGATCAGACCGAACCCCTCATTTCCATCATCCTGCATGGCGCGGATGTTCCATCCACGCAAAAGCGGCCGATGCATCTGGTGATGCAGGGCTATGCCGACCGCCTGTCGGATCAGGAGATTGCAGAGCTTGCAAGCTTTGTCCGCAGTGGATGGGGTAATGACGCGGCCCCCGTTACCGCAGCGGATGTCAAAGCCGTACGGGATGCGGACTAGGTCGCAATAAAGGGCACTACATAAGGGGCGGCTTCGGCTGCCCCTTTTTCATGAATGGTTCAGCGGGCGATCCGGTGGGCCAGCGCACCGATGATGGCCCTGAAAACCAACGACAGGGCGACGGTGGCGAAAAGGGCCGCGAACAGCATGTCGGTTTTCATCCGGGCGTTCGAGGCGATCATCACCGCCCCCAATCCGCGCGAACCGCCCACCCATTCACCGATGATGGCACCTACCGGCGCATAGACGGCCGCCAGCCGCAGCCCCGTTGCCAAGGAGGGCTTTGCTGCGGGAATGCGCAGCTGCAACAGCATCTGCCGGGGCGTGGCCCCAAAGCTTTGCATCACCTCTCGTTGGTCTTCGGGCGGATTCATCAATCCGTCCAGCCAGGCGGCTGCCACTGGAAACAGGGTCAGCAGCATGACCACCGCCACCTTTGGGGCCATGCCATACCCCAGCCATAGTGTCAGCAGCGGTGCCAAGGCGAAGACGGGGACGGTCTGGCTGAATGTCAGCAGGGGCATGCCGGCGGCACGGAGCGCGCCGGATACCGTCATCATCAGGGCCAGCGCCATTCCCAGCAGCGCCCCAAGGATGAAGCCGATGCATACTTCGGCCAGCGTGAACCCTGCCGCGCGTGCCAAGGTGGTGCGCCCCTCCCAAAGGGCACTTGCCACACGCTCGGGCGGGGGAAGGAGGTAAGGGGGCAGGCCTGTCAGAACGACGGCGGCTTTCCACCCCAGCAGGAATAGAACAAGGATCAGCGCAAAGCGGGCCAGAATTGCGCCTCCAATTGCGTGGCGGTGGCGAAACGGTTTGTCAGATCCTGCCAGTACGGCACTGACCTGGGGCTTTCGCCAAGGCGTGACGCAATGGCCCCGTCGATCAGCGCCCCGGTTTCATGGCAAAGTGCCTGATAATCCGCACCGCCATAGGTTTCGATCCATGCACGATAGGGGGTATCCGTGGTGCCCTGCACCAGCCGCGCCCCAATCTCGCCATATCCCAGAACGCAGGGGGCCAGCGCGGCCAGCAGATCAAGAAAACCGCCCGTATATCCGGCATCCATCACATACCGCGTATAGCCAAGCGTTGCAGGCGTTTCGGCCGTGGCCAGCAGATCCGCCCTGGAGAGGCCCGCTTGGGCGCAGATGCCGATATGCAGGGCCATTTCGTCATGCAGCAGGGCATGGACCATCGTGGCGCAGGCCCGCATTTCGGAGGGATCCCCGGATTTGGCAATGGCCAGCCCCCATGCGCGCGAGAAGTGCCCCAGAAACAGGTAATCCTGCGCCAGATAATGCAGGAACGTGGCCTGCGGCAGGGTTCCATCCGCCAGTGCCGCCAGAAATGGCGCGCGGGTATAGGCGTCCCAATCCGGTGATGCCGCGCGCCATGATTCAAAGTTGTGTCCATATGTCATTGGCCGGGATCCATCGCGTAATCGGAAACGGGCAGGGCGCTGTCAATCAGCCCCGCTTCGATCAGGAATGCCTCGAACCCCGCATAGCGGCCATGATCCAGCGCTGCCGGGCTTTGAGAGAACCGCGGCAGTGTCGCGTCCCATGCGGCATGGTTCAGCTCGTCATCCAGATCGGGATAGGCGCTGACAAAGGTTTGCCATGCCTCGGTCGGGTGGTTGATGGTCCATTGCGCGCCCCGTTCGATGGCAGCCATGAAATGGCGGGCCATTTCCTTATCCAGGCCGTCCTTTCGGGCGATGAATACCAGCTCGTCGTAGCTGGGGATCCCCTGTTCCTCCACGAACAGGCACCGCCCCTCGGCCCCTTCCAGTGCCATCTGGGTCAGTTCGAAGTTGCGATACCCCCCAAGGGTCGCATCGACCTGCCCCGTCAGAAGGGCGGGGGTCAACGACCATGAAACATTGACCATTGTCGCGGCATCCTCGGGCAGGCCCGCGTGGCGCAACATGGCCCCCATCAGGGCTGTTTCCACGCCCGGCACGGAATAGCCCACGGTTTTTCCCGCCAGATCGGCGACGCTTTCGATCCCGCTGTCGGCCAATACTGTCACGCAGTTCAGCGGGGTTGCAACCAGCGTGCCGATACGGATTACGGGCAGCCCTTCATGGACCTGCAGATGCAGATGGGGCTGATAGGTGACGGCGATATCCACCTGGCCGGAGGCAACCATCTTTGGCGGGTCCGACGGATCGGCGGGGGGAATGATCTCGACCTCCAGCCCCTCATCGGCGAAGAAACCTTTCTCTGCGGCGATGATGATCGGGGCATGGTCGGGGTTAACGAACCAATCGAGCATCAGCCGGACCGGCTTTGCCGGTGCGACGGTGGGAAGCGCCACAAGGGCGGCTGCAAGGACCAAACGGCTCATTCTGAATCTCCGGCGGCCAGAAGGGCGATCTCGCCCGGCCAGTTGGGGGAAAGGGTGGCAGCGGCGTGCCATGCGCGCAGGCCGCTGCGGCAGGCGAATACAGTACGGCGTGCCGGATCGGGCGTGCCGTTGCGTACGGCCCAGGGAACGGCAGGAACGGGGGCTTCGGTGGCATCCCGCAGTTCGATGACCAGATCCTGCGGTGTCAGATCGGTGCGGGCAACAAAGCGGGGGCCGCTTTGCGGTTCGGCGACCCCGTCAAAGCGGAAGGTGGAAGGCCGTAATCCGTCAAACCGCAATATTTGGCCCAGGGGCGAGGGGTGTATGCCGATCAGAACGGCCAGTGCCATCTGGGCCTGTGCCGCCCCCAGCATTCCCACCATCGGCCCCATCACGCCTGCAGTTTCGCATCGGGCTGCCCTGTCCGGCAGATCGGGAAACACCGCCCGCAGCGAAGGCGCACCGCCACAGAATCCGCCCACATATCCACCCGTTTCCAATGCCGAAGCCGAGATTAGTGGGACACCTGCAGCCAGACACAGGTCCGACAGGGTATAGCTGGCGGCAAAACTGTCGGCACAATCCAGCACAATATCGGCTGCGGCGATCCGGGGCGGGGCATTGGCCGGATCCAGCAGGCTGACCACGGGCGTCACCACGGTGTCGGCATTCAGTGCCGCCATTTCCATCTGTGCGGCAAGGGCCTTGGGCGCGCCAAGATGACGGCCATAGATCGGCTGGCGATGCAGGTTCGATTCCTCGACCCGGTCGGGATCTATCAGGGTGATATGCCCAATGCCGGCCCCCGTCAGATATTGCAAGGCAGGCACGCCCAGCCCGCCAGCCCCCACGATCAGCACATGCGCATGGCCGATACGGGATTGCCCCTCCGTGCCGACGGCGGCCACCTGCATCTGGCGGGCATAGCGCATCATGACAGCCACTCTGCCATGCGGGCCTCGGGGTTCGGGTTCAGCGTGATATCGGTCACGGCCGATGCGATATCCGCGCCTGCGGCCAGTGCCAGTTTTCCGCGTTCCGGCGTCAGCCCGCCAATCGCTACCAGCGGGATATCTCCGATCAGCCGTTTCCATTCCCCCAGTTTTTCAACGCCCTGCTGTTCCCACTTCATCTTTTTCAGAATGGTGGGCCATACGGGGCCAAGTGCGATATAATCCGGGGTCAGGGTCAACGCGCGATCCAGTTCCGCATGGTCATGGGTGGAAATGCCCAGTTTCAGACCACCGGCACGGATGGCCGACAGATCGGCGGTATCCAGATCTTCCTGTCCCAGATGCAGCCAGTCACACCCCAGATCCAGCGCGATCTTCCAGTGATCGTTCACCACCAGAATTGCCCCTGCGGCGCGGCACATTTCCTGTGCGCGGGCAATCTCGGCCTTTGTGTCGGGGTGATCTTTCAGCCGGATCTGCACCATCCGCACGCCAAGGGGCAGGGCGCGGGCAATCCAGTCCGCACTGTCGAAAATCGGGTAGAACCGTGGCAATGTCACAGGAATGCCTTTCCGATCAGGGGGGTGGAGGGGGAGGCCATGTCGCGTGGCCCCATCGGATCGGCCGCACGGGCAAGGCGACCGGCCTCGATGGCCAAAGACAGGGCATGGGCCATTGCGGCAGGATCGCCCGCCTGCGCTACGGCGGTATTGGTCAGGATCGCGTCGAACCCCATTTCCATCGCCTGGGCGGCATGGCTGGGCAGGCCGATGCCCGCGTCGATCACCATCGGCACATCCGGCAGATGCGCGCGCAAGGTGGCCAGACCGTATGGATTGTTCAGCCCGCGCCCCGAACCGATAGGTGCCCCCCATGGCATGAGCACTTCGCATCCCGCCTCCAGAAGCCGTTCGCACAGGATCAGATCCTCGGTGCAATAGGGAAACACCTGAAACCCGTCGCGGCACAGGGCAGTCGCGGCTTCGACCAGCGCGAACGGATCGGGCTGCAGCGTGTCGGCATGGCCGATCACCTCCAGCTTGATCCAGCTGGTTCCGAACAGTTCGCGCGCCATCTGGGCGGTCGTGATCGCCTCACGTGCGGTGTGGCAGCCTGCGGTATTGGGCAGCAGGTGGACATCCAGCCCCTGTATCAATTCGCGGAATGCCTGACCGCCGCCACCCTCGCGCCGAAGGGAAACGGTGGCAATTCCCGCGCCCGAAGTGCGGAACGCCTCGGCCAGAATGGCGGGGGAGGGGTATCCCGCCGTGCCGAGCATCAGGCAACTGTCGACCTGTGTGCCATAGAACCTTGGCATCCTTTATCCCCCCTGCATGGGCGCAAGCACTTCAAGCAGCGCGCCCTCGGTCAATGCGGTGGTGCCGCGTGCGGCAGCGGGAACGAATGTTCCGTTCAGCGCGGTGGCAACGGTGCCGGTAAAGCCGGCCTCGGTCAGGGCTTCTTCCACCGTGGTGGCGGCCAGCGTTCGCTGAGTGCCGTTAATCGTGATCTTCATCCATGAACTCCGGTCGTTGACCTGTTGTGATGTGGTCGGCCACCATCTGCGCGACGGCAGGGGCCAACAGAAAGCCGTGTCGGTACAGGCCGTTGGCATAAAGCGTATCGCCATGGCGGCGGATGCGGGGCAGGTTGTCGGCAAAGGCCGGGCGCGCATCCGCCCCCGTTTCGATGACCTCGGCCTCGGCCAGTGCCGGATGCAGGGCATAGGCCGCCGACAGCATTTCAAGCATGGCCCGCACGGTGACAGGGCCGCGATTGTCGCTCTCGATCATCGTGGCGCCCAGCATGTACAGCCCGTTGCCACGGGGGACGATGTACAGGGGGATGCGCGAATGCAGCAGGCGCACGGGTCGGGTCAGATTCAGGTCCGGGCAGCGCAGAACCAGCATCTCCCCCCGTACGCCACGCAGATCCGTCAGCCGGTCCCGCGCGGCAAGGCCCCGCGCATCGATGATCCGGCCCGTTGCGGGCGCTCCGAATTCCACCTCCGACAGGCCTGCCGTCAGTCGTGCCAGGGCCGTGCGGGGGGACAGGTGCGCCTCGGTCGGGAAATACAGCCCTTGGGCGAACCTGCCTGCCAGATCGGGTTCCAACGCCGAGATCCCGTCGGCATCCAGCGTTTCGTAATCGGTGGTGCGGCGGGCAAAGCGCGACAGTTCGCTGCGATCACGTGCCGGGCTGATGACCAGCGTTCCGGCATGGGTCACAGGCACGCCGCGTCCGGCCCACCATGCCGCCGCCAGACGGCCAAGACGCACCACGGGCTCCTCGGCCGAGGCACCCTCGCAAAAGGGGGCCAGCATTCCGCCCGCATACCATGAACACGCCTCCGGTCCGGCCGGGCGGCCTGCAATGCGGACGGGAACGCCACGTGCGTGTAATTCGCTGGCGATGGACAGTCCCATCACCCCTGCACCAAGCACGGTAATCATTCCTGACTCCAGAGTTCGTGGAAATGGTGGACCGGCCCATGCCCCTGACCGATGGCCAACCGATCCGCCGCGCGGATCGCACCGTGCAGCCATTCGTGGGCGCGGGCCAATGCGGCCTCTACGGGCATGCCCCGTGCCAGACCCGCCGCAATTGCGGCCGACAGCGAACATCCCGTACCGTGCGTGTTGCGGGTGGCGATGCGCGGGGCGGTGTATCGCGTCACCTTATCCCCGATCAGCAGGTCCGTGCAGATATCCCCTGCCGCGTGTCCCCCCTTCATCAGCACGAAACGCGGGCCCAGGGCCCGAAGCGCGCGGCCCTGTTCAATCCGCTCAGCTTCGGTCAGGGCCGGGGTGGTGCCCAGAAGCCGGGCCGCTTCGGGCAGGTTCGGGGTCAGCAGATCGGCACGGGGCAGCAGCAATTCGATCAGCGCCGCAATTGCACCTTCGGGCAGCAGCGCATCACCGGATTTCGCGATCATCACCGGGTCCAGAACGACGGGGCAGTCGGGCAATGCATCGGCAACGGCAAGGATGGCCGCCTCATCGCCGACCATGCCGATCTTTATCGCATCGGGCGGTATGTCTGTCGCAACCGCGCGGATCTGGGCCGCGATCATATCAGGGGCGACGGGGGCAACCGCCATGACGCCACGGGTGTTCTGTGCGGTAATGGCGGTGATCGCGCTGGTGCCATACACCCCGAGCGCGGAGAACGCCTTCAGGTCCGCCTGAATGCCCGCGCCGCCGCCACTGTCGGACCCTGCGATGGTCATGGCCGTAATCGTCACATACGCCTCCGGTTCTAGGGGGCATGACGTACGGGTGAACGGGATTCTGCCTTGGCCTATCGCGGATGGATTGCCCCGCGAACAGTTGTGGCACACTCGTTCCCTACGCCGGCATGACCCGGATCAGGTTCGATGGGTCAGTGCCAAGCACCTCTCAGCCCCGGTAACGGGACCCCCCAACGAGTTGTTGTCCATTACGCTACGAGCGGGAGGGCAGACTTACAACCGGATTTTGCAGCAGGACGAATATTCCGAGTTTTTTGGATTATCTGTCCAAGTGTTCTGCGTGGGTGGCGCGAGGGAAATGGGGTTCCATAACGAATGCCTTGATTGGATTTCCGGTACTTTTTCCAATCCAGAAGGTGAAATATTTATCTTGCCCCGACCGTCTGGCAGTCCGAAATAGCGGGCATGTTCATAGAAGGGTGACAGGCCATGAAGACGATTGTTCTTGGCGCGCTGACGGCCATGGGGTTGGGCAGTCTGGTGAATGCGGGTCCGTTGATGACCCCGATGTCATTGGCCGAGGATAAGGCAGCGCCCCTTATTCTGGACATTCGCGGCGCGGCCTATGACAGCGGGCATATCGAAGGGGCCGTTTCGGCTCCTTATCCGCTGTTTCGTGGCCCTGCGGAAAACCCGGGTCAGTTGGTGCCCGAAGAGGAGTTGGAGCAGCGTCTGCGCGCCCTTGGCGTCACTCTGGATCGGCCGGTTGTTGTCGTACACCAAGGCAGTGATGATACCGACTTTGGCGCCGCGGCCCGGGTATATTGGACGTTGAAATCATCAGGCGTCACCGATCTTGCAATCCTGAATGGCGGCATGGACGCCTGGCGTAATGCCGGCTTGCCCGTGGATGACGATCCGGTCGTTCCCGTGCCTTCGGATGTGGATATCATCTTTTCGGACCAGTGGCTGGCCTCCCGCGCGGATGTACAGGACATCGTGGCGGGCAGGCAGAACGCGGCTCTGGTCGATGCCCGTCCACCTGCCTATTACGAGGGAAGCATGGCGCATCCGGCTGCCGATCGGCCCGGCACCTTGCCCGGTGCGCAGAATTTGCCGCACAGTGAATTCTTTGGCGGCTCAGCGCAAATTGGGGATACGACGCTGGCGCAATCTGTCGCAGCACGTTTGGGCTTGGGCGCCGAGGCAGAGGTCGTGTCCTTCTGCAATACCGGGCATTGGGCAGCCACCGAATGGTTTGCGCTGTCGGAACTGGCAGGGATGCCCAATGTAAAGCTCTATCCTGAATCCATCGTCGGATACTCTCAGTCAGGTGGAGAGATGGAAAATACGCCGAACCTGTTCCAGAACCTGCTGCGTCAGGTGCGGGGGGCGAACTGATGGCTGCGGCACAAACCGGCGGTGCCTTGGGGCGGGGCGGCCTGATCGCCGCAGCTTTGGCAATCGTTGCGATCGTAGCCCTGTTTGTCGGCGCGCGCTACGGGCTGCTGCTGGCCATCGGGCTGGGGTTCGGCGTGGCGCTGGAGGGATTGCGCTTTGGCTTTGCCGGCCCGTGGCGTGCGATGATCCTGCGCCGTGATCCTGCGGGTATTCTGGCACAGCTTCTGGCTATCGGGTTGGTGGCTATCGTCGCCTTTCCCCTGCTGGCCACACATGGCGCAGAACTTTCGGGGGCAGCCGCGCCGATCGGCTGGGCCATGGCCGGCGGCGCGTTCGTGTTCGGCATGTGCATGCAGATCGTTCTGGGGTGCGGGTCCGGCACCCTGGTCAATGCGGGCAGCGGCAATCCCGTCAGCCTGTTGGCATTGCCCTTCTTTGCAGTCGGCAGTTTTGCCGGGTCCTACAACCTTTTGTGGTGGACCGATCTGGGATCCCTTCCCATTCTGGTGCTGGAAGGCGGGCGAGGGCTGGCGATCACGGTCGTATTGCTGCTGGCCGTTGCGGCAGTCCTGATGCTGCTGGCCGCCCCCGGCACACGCATGCCGTCCGGTCGGCTGCTGGTTGCCGCAGTGGCGGTTGCAGCGCTTGCGCTGGCCAATCTGGTCGTGGGCGGCCAGCCTTGGGGGGTGGTATACGGATTGGGCCTATGGGCGGCCAAGGCTGCATCGACATTGGGCATGGATCTGTCTGCCTCGGGCTTCTGGGCGGCGCCGAACAACGCCGCGCGATTGGGGCAAAGCGTGCTGACGGATGTGACCTCATTGACCAATCTGGGGATTGTGGCAGGCGCGTTCGGGGTGGCCGCGTGGCGTGTGGGTGGACTGTCGCAACCCATCCCGAAGCTGCCGGCACGGGCGTGGGCCGCAACGGTCGTGGCCGGATTTCTGTTGGGGTATTCCTCGCGCCTTGCATTCGGGTGCAATGTGGGCGCGTTCTTCTCCGGTATTTCCACCGGAAGCCTGCATGGATGGGTGTGGTTCGCGATGGCGTTTCCGGGCGCTGCGCTGGGCGTGTGGCTACGACCGATACTGGGACTGGAGGCGCGCCGATGACACGCCGTATGACAGCATTTCTTGCCGTTGCCGGATTGGCTGCAATGGTGGCGCTGGATGTGGCAGGGGCCCCGCCGAACCCCTACCAGGCGCCGCCAATGCTGGCGCTTGGGTCAGGGGTTGCGGCAAGTGGCGGCTTTTGCGGCGCGTTGCCGAATTAGGGGGCGGGGTAGGCCCCCGCACCAAGCGCGATTTGCAGCGTGGCATAATCCACAGCCATGTCACGGATCGAGTCGACCAGCGACAGGCGCGCCGATGCCAGGGACCGGTCGGTATCCAGCAGATCCAGCAATGACAGGGCGCCCGCCTCGAAGTTCTGCTGCGACAGGTTCAGCGCACGTTCATAGGAGGCTGCCGATCGGGCATACGCATCTACGGTCTGCTGATCGCGCCGCCATGTGCTGTTGGCCGATTGCACATCCTCGATCGCGTCAAGCACGGTGCTGCGCCATTCGATTTCGGCTTGCCGCGCCTCGGACGCCGTTTCGTCGCGGACTGCCCGCAATTGCGGCTGGTTCAGCAGCGCCAACGAGATGGATGGCCCGAAGCTCCACGCGTTGCTGCCCCCTTCGGTGACGGACCCTGAAAGGGTGACCGAAGGATAAAGATCGGCAGTGGCTGCGCCCAGATCGGCCACGGCCGAGGCGAAATCACGCTCGCTTTCGCGGACATCGGGACGGTTGCGGACCAGATCCGCAGGAACGCCCGTGGAAACGCCGCCCCGCGCACGGGGCTGTGGCGCGCCGCGCTGCATCTGGGTGACCAGCGGTTGTGCCGGTTCTGCCAGAAGGGTGGCGATGGCATAGACGTTGGTCAGGAAGGTGGTTTCCAGTTCCGGCAGGGAGGCGCGCGCACTGTCCAGCAATGCCTGCACCTGTGCTTCTTCCAACTCGGTTGCGGCACCTGATGCCCGCTGCGCCACGGTAATATCCAGCGTGCGCTGACGGCTGGCGATGGTCTGGCGCGTCAGCTCGATGGCGTTCTGGGCATAGCGCGCATTGAGGTAGGCCCCGACGATCGAGGTCAGATAGGCCAGTCGGGTCACGCCCTCGTTTGCCTGTGCCGCCCCCAGATCGGCCACAGCCGCCTCCCGTTCACGGCGGATGCCGCCGAACAGGTCGATCACGAAATCCGCATCCAATGTGGTGGAACTGTTGGTGCCTGCGCTGATGGTATCGCTGCCGCTGCGGGTGGAACTGCCGGTGATGTCTCCATCCACCGAGGCCGACAGACCGGTTTGCCGCAGGGCAGCCTTTGCCGCAGTAATCCGTTCATAGGAAGCGGCAATGTCGAGGTTCTGCTTCAGACCGCGCGATACCAGCGTGTTCAGCATGTCGTCGTTATAGGCAGTCCACCATTTGCGCGAGGCAACCTCGCCAATGGCCGCAGCGCTGCTTTCGTTGAAGGTCGACGAGACCTTCATGTCAGGCATCGTATAGTTCGGGCCAACTGCACAACCGGCTACACCCAACATCAACACAAATGGATAAAATTTCATGAGGTCGCTTTTTCCTTTGTGCGGAAGATTTTACGAATGATGACAAAAAAGGCCGGTACAAGAAAGATGCCGAGAAGCGTCGCCGTGGTCATCCCCCCGAGCACCCCGATCCCGATAGCATTCTGCGCCCCTGCACCGGCCCCCGTGGCGGTGGCCAATGGCACGACCCCGAGGATGAACGCGAAAGAGGTCATCAGGATGGGGCGAAGCCGCTGACGTGCAGCCTCCAATGTGGCCTCTACCAGACCGCGCCCCTGTTTTTGCAGATCGACGGCGAATTCGACAATCAGGATGGCGTTCTTGGCGGCAAGGCCGATGGTGGTCAGAAGGCCGACCTTGAAGTAGACGTCATTGGCCTGTCCCGCCAGCATGGCCGCCGAAAGGGCACCGATGATCCCGACCGGCACGGCCAGCATCACGGCAAACGGGATCGACCAGCTTTCATAAAGCGCGGCAAGGCAGAGGAATACCACCAGAACCGAGATCGCATAGAGATAGGGTGCCTGATCGCCTGACAGCCGTTCCTGATAGGACAGCCCCGTCCAGGCCGCACCGTAGCCACCCGGCATCTGCGCAACCAGCTCTTCCATGCGGGCCATCGCCTCACCCGACGAAACGCCCGGCGCCGGTGTGCCCGACAGCTCGATCGAGGAAGCACCGCCATAACGCTTCAAGGAGGCGGGAACCTTTTCCCAATCCAGGGTCGTGAAGGACGGGAAGGGCACCATTTCCCCGCCGGTATTGCGGGCGGACCAGCGCAGCACATCATCAGGCTGCATCCGGAACGGCGCATCGGACTGCACGATCACAGGGCGCAATTCCGACCCCATTTCAAAATCGTTCACGTCATCGCCCGAGAAAATGGTGCTGAGCATCGCATTCACCTCGGTGAGGGACAGGCCGAAGCTCTCGGCCTTTTGCGCATCGATATTGATCCGCAACGCCGTCTGGTCACGATCTTCGGCCCCGCGCAGGTTCATGACCTTGCCGTCTGCCGTGGCAACTTCCACCAGATCGGCTGCGGCGGTCCGCAGGGCATCCTGCCCCTGACCGCTCTGGTCCAGCAAGGACATGGAGAAGCCCGAGGTGTCGCCCATGCCCGGAATGGCCGGCGGCTGCAGAACGTTCACCCGGCCCAGTCGGTTGATCCGCGCCATTGCTCTGTTCGCACGCTGCGCCACTGCGGTGGCCCCCAGTTCGGGATTGCCCGCACGCTCGTCAAAATCCTTCAGCTGGACAAAGACCATGGCGGCATTCTGAGAGTTGCCGCTGAACCCGAAGCCAAGCGCGGCAAAGGTGCTTTTGACTGCATCCGGTTCCTTGGTCAGGAAATAGTTTTCAACCTGGCGGACCACGGCGTCGGTCTGGATGCTGGTGGAGCCTTCGGGCAGGCGCACCTGCACCATCAACGATCCCTGATCCTCGGTCGGCAGGAACGAGGAGGGGATGTTCACGAACAGCACCCAGATCAGCCCGATCGCCGCCGCAAGCGCGACAAGCGCCACGAAGGGACGTTTGAGGATGGTGCGGTTGGTCGAGACATAGCGGGTGGTGAACCGGTCGAAATTACGGTTGAACCAGCGCGCCGCGGCATTACCGCCCGCATGGTTGCGCGGCTTCAACATGGTCGCGCACAGCGCAGGTGTCAGGATCAGGGCCACGAGTACCGACAGGACCATCGCCGATATGATCGTGACCGAGAATTGCCGGTAGATGATACCGGTCGATCCCCCGAAAAAGGCCATGGGCAGAAATACCACCGACAGGATCATGCCGATGCCGATCAGTGCACCGGTGATCTGCCCCATGCTTTTCTCGGTTGCCTCGACCGGACCCAGACCTTCTTCCTCCATCACACGCTCGACGTTCTCGACCACGACAATGGCATCATCCACCAGAAGGCCGATGGCCAGAACGACCGCAAACATAGTTAGTGTGTTAATGGAGTATCCGAGGACTGACAATACACCGAATGTCCCCAGCAGAACCACGGGAACGGCCAGCGTCGGGATCAGGGTCGCGCGCCAGTTCTGCAGGAAGACGAGCATTACGATAAACACGAGAACGATCGCTTCCAGCAGCGTGTGTTCGACCTTCTCGATGGACAGCTTTACAAAGGGGGAAGTGTCATAGGCATAGGCAATGCTGACACCTTCGGGAAAGGCATTGGCCATTCCGTCCAGAACGGCACGCACATTCGCTGCCGTTTCCACAGCATTTGCGCCAGTCTGAAGGTTGACCCCGAAGCCTGCGGCATTCTTGCCCGAAAAGCGCGAGTTCCGGCCGTAATCTTCCTGGCCGATCTCTACGCGCGCAACATCCCCAAGATGGACTGCGGCCCCGTCCTCACCGGTTTTCAGCAGGATCAGGCGGAATTCATCGGCGGTGGTCAGCTGGCTCTGCGCGGTGATCTGCGCGGTGAACTGCTGTGCCTCCGTGGTGGGCTGGTCCCCCAGCGAGCCGACGGTGACGGTGCTGTTCTGGGCCGCAACCGCGCTGGTCACATCGTTCGGGGTCAGCTGGTATTGTGCCAGCTTGTCCGGATCCAGCCAGATCCGCATTGCATAGCCGGAGCCGAAGACATTGATGCCCCCCACGCCGGGCGTCCGTTCGATTGGCCCCTGTACGGTTTCCTCCAGCATGTCTGCCAGCTGGATGGCATCGTATTTGTTATCCTCGCTGACCAGGGCGCCGACCATCAGGATCGAGGTGGTCGATTGACGCACCCTCACGCCCGAATCCTGCACCTTGTCGGGCAGCTGGCTCAACACACGCGACAGTTCGTTCTGGACATCCACCTGCGCATCATCACCGTCGACGCTGTCATCAAAGACCATGGTGATGGAGGAGCTGCCCGCGCCCGATGATCCGGTCATGTACAGCAGGCCGTCAAGGCCGGTCATCGCATCCTCGATCACGGTGGTCACCGAGTTCTCGACGGCCTGGGCAGAGGCCCCCGTATAGCTTGCGGTGATGCGGACTGTGGGTGGGGAAACTTCGGGATATTGCGAAATCGGCAATGTGGTCAGGGCATAGGCCCCGAACAACATGGTAACTATCGCCAGAACCCATGCAAAGATCGGGCGGTGAATGAAAAATCTTGCCATTCGATCAACCGTTCCCGTTTTCGATCACGCCATTGGCGCTGATTGTCACGGGAACAGGCTCGATCTTGGTGCCTTCGCGCATGGTTTCGATATTGTCGACCATCAGGCGGGCACCGTCCTCCAGCCCTTGGGTTACGATCCACGCCTTGTCGGTGCTGCCCACGGTGTTGAGCATGATCTTGCGGGCCATGTTCTCCGCATCCAGCGTCCAGACCGAAATGGTGCCGTCCGGCTCCAGTCCGGCGGCCAGCTGCGGGATCAGGAAGGCATTGGCCGTTCCCAGCGTGACCGAGGCCCGCACGAACATGCCGGGCAGGATGACGTGATCGGGGTTTGCAAACTCCACCCGGATACGCACCGTTCCCGTGGTGGTGGATACGGTCGAGGATATGGTGCGCACGGTTCCCGTGCCGTCATAGACCTCACCGTTTTCAAGGCTGAGCGCGATATGAAGCTGATCGCCTTCATCCACATCCCCATTGGCGATCCGGGCGCGGAACTGCAGCATGCGGGCGCTGGACTGGGCCAGATCCACATAGATCGGATCCAGTTCGGTAACGGTCGTGAGCGTGGCGCTTTGCCCCGAGGTGACAAGGTCCCCGATAGAGACATCGGGAATGCCCGCCACACCCCTGATAGGGCTGACGATCGTGGCGCGGTCAAGGTTGATCCTGGCGGCTTCGGTCGAAGCCTCGGCCTGGCTGATGGCGGCGCGCACCTGCAGCAGGCTGACGTTCGCGCTGTCCACATCGGCCTGTGTCACGCCGGTACCGGCAAGGCGCTTGTACCGCTCAACGGTAGCTTCTGCTGCGGGAAGGGCGGCCTGTGCGCTGGCAAGCTGGGCTTCGGCCGAGGCCAGTTCGGCGCGATAGCTGCGGTCGTCGATGCTGAACAGGGGGGCTCCGGCCTCTACCTCCGAGCCGGGTTCGTAATCGATGCTGGTGATGATGCCGTTCACCAACGGGCGGATATCGGCATCGCTTTGCGCGGTGGCCTGCCCTGTCAGGGGAACGGTCAGGGGAACCGTCTCGCGGGTCAATGTCACGAACCCGGCACGTGCCGGTCCTGTCGGGGCGCCGCCAGGTCTTCCCTGCGCCTCGGCGAATCCGCCGACACAAAGAAACGCTGCAAGCGCGACCCCGTACCGTATCCATCGGCCTGCGCCTGTGCGTTGGGTATGTGTCATATATGCCTCGTGTCGAGAAAACGCCCGTTGAATGATGTTACGTGGTGATACGCAGGTTCCGTCGGTTAATACGTATCATTTTGTATCACGGATGCGTGATCGTGTGGCAAGGTCCTTCATCCGTGGCTCCACCCCCTCGACCTTAGGGGGGAGTTGGGGCAAGGTCTCGCACAAAAGCTGCCAAGGAATTGCAATGACCGCACAGCCCGACACCTTTCGCCATGAGGGTGACGATTCCCCCTCCATTATGGAAATCGTCACCTCGCCGCGTGCGCTGACGCGCGAAACGATGGCCGGCATCGTAACCGCGCTGGCACTGGTCCCGGAAGTGATTTCGTTTTCGTTCATCTCGGGCGTTGATCCGAAAACGGCCCTGATCGCATCCATCGTCCTTTGTCTGTCGATGTCGGTGCTGGGCGGTCGTCCGGCCATGGTCACCGCCGCTGCGGGATCGATCGCGCTGGTGGTCGGCCCGATGGTCAAGGAGTATGGCGTCGAATATCTGCTGCCGACGGTGGTTCTGGCGGGGATCATGCAGATCGGCTTTGGCGTGTCGGGCATGGCGCGTCTGATGCGGTTCGTGCCGCGATCCGTGATGATCGGATTTGTGAATGCACTGGGGATCCTGATCTTCGCAGCACAGGTGCCGCATATTCTGGGGGTTCCGGCTGCGGTGTACCCGCTGTTCGTACTGACGCTTGCCATCGTGCTGTTCCTGCCGCGGCTGACCAAGATCGTTCCATCGGCGCTGGTCGCGATCGTGGTGGTGACCAGCATCGTCATCTTCGGTGGCATGTCCGTGCCGAATGTGGGGGCCGAGGGTGATATGGCGCCGGGCCTTCCCGGATTGACGCAGCTTCTGGTGCCGCTGTCCATGCAGACCCTGTCGATCATCTGGGCCCCGGCGCTCAGCGTGGCGCTGGTCGGCCTGCTGGAGACGCTGCTGACCGCCAAGCTGGTGGACGAGATGACGGATACCCGGTCGCATAAGGGGCGCGAAAGCTGGGGTCTCGGCGTGTCCAACATCCTTGCAGGGTTCTATGGTGGCGTGGGGGGCTGCGCGATGATCGGCCAGACGGTGGTGAACGTGCGGATCGGTCGTGGCCGCAGCCGTGTCTCCACCTTTGCCGCGGGGATCGTGCTGCTGCTTCTGGTTACCGTTCTCAGCGGTGTCATGGCCCAGATTCCGATGGCGGCGCTGGCTGCCGTGATGATGATCGTGGCTGTCGATACGGTGAACTGGCACTCTGTCCGCCTGTCCACACTTCGCCTGATGCCGCTGCCGGAAACATTCGTGATGGTGACCACTGTCGTGCTGACCCTGCTGACGCACAACCTTGCCATCGGTGTGGGCGGGGGCGTGATCTTTGCCGCGCTGATGTTCGCCCGCCGCGTGGCCCATGTGATCGACGTGCGCCGGTTCGAGGCGGACGGCAAGGTCCGTTACGAGGTTTCCGGCCCGCTGTTCTTTGGCAGCAGCAACGATCTGTTCGAGCGGTTCCGCTATGCCGATGATCCGCAGCATGTCACGATCGATTTCGCTGGCGCGCAGATCTGGGATGCATCGACGGTGGCCTCGCTGGATTCCATCGCCACCCGCTACCACGATCGCGGGCACGAGGTGACGTTTACCGGACTGGATACCCGCAGCGCGGCATTCCACGGCCAGCTTTCGGGTAAGCTAGGCTAGGGCGCTGCCCGATCTTGTCAGACGGTAGATGTCCATGATCCATCCATGATCGGCCCGCGCAGCAGCGCGGGCCGATATGATTTGCGGCCCTGTGCTGCCCAGGGGGCCGGCCAGTGATATCTCCTGCGGCATGCCGGCAAAGGCCGTCCACGCAATATGCAGACCAGCCGGATCCAGCATCTGGAACGCGCAATTCCCGTCCAGCATGACGACCAGCGTCTGGGCACCGGGCGGCCATCCGTGATCGCGCAACTGTCGGCCGGTGGTAATCGTCACCGGCCCGCCAAGCGTGTTCATGGGGATCGCATGGGCCGCGCATAGCGCCTGAATGGAGGTGATGCCCGGAACCACCTCTACCTGCAGGGGAAGATGGGCGGCCAGCCGCGCCGCAATCCGCAGGCTGCTGTCATAGAGTGAGGGATCCCCCCAGATCATCAGCGCCACATGGCCGTTGCCAGAGGGCAATGCATTGCGGATCGTTCGTTCCCATAATGCGGCGATGGCATCATGCCACGCCTCCACCCGCGCGTGGTAATTACGGATGGCTGGATCGCGGACAGGCAGGGTCAGGGGGGCGATCATTGGATGGGGGGCAGGAACCAGCGTATCCAGCATCATGCGGCGCAGATCGGCCAGATCCTTTTTGCCTGCCCCTTTTTCAGGGATCAGCAGCAGATCCGCCGCCCCGATCGTACGGATGGCCTGAAGCGTCAGGTGTTCCGGGTTGCCCGTGCCGATGCCGATCAGGGACAGGCGGATCATGCCAGCGCCCCATACATGATCAGGGCAGGTAGGGGGCCGGGGGGCGTTGCGCCCAGAAACCGTGCCAGACCGTCAACCGTATCCCGCGTGATCTTCTGATCCGGGTGCCCGACGCCTTCGGCCATCAGGGCCGAGGTTTCTGCCGGCAGGCCCAGATCCATCAGCCGGGCGGCAAATCCGGCAAAGGTACGGCGCGCCATGAACAGCACGGTCACCGCATGCG
This sequence comes from Falsirhodobacter sp. alg1, assembly GCF_000739715.2. GTDB lineage: Bacteria > Pseudomonadota > Alphaproteobacteria > Rhodobacterales > Rhodobacteraceae > Falsirhodobacter. The sequence goes on from NZ_BBJC02000003.1 coordinate 157,660, forward strand.
GATCCGCCAGTGCGGGCCAGTTCAACCCTTCGGGCAACCCGCCATCCAGTCCGGCCCCCGTTACGAATTGCACACGTCGCGCCGTTTCCCGCCGGGTCAGCGGAATGCCCGCCACGGCGGCGGCGGCCAGTGCCGAGGGCACCCCGGGAATGATCTCATAGTCGATGCCAGCGGCGCGAAGGGCGATCAGCTCCTCTTCCAACCGACCGAACAGGCCGGAATCACCGGATTTCAGGCGCACCACCCGTTGCCCGCTTCGGGCATGTTCCACCAGCAGGCGACAGATGTGATCCTGCTTCATGGACAGGCGGCCCGCGCGTTTACCCACAGCCACCAAGTCGGCCCCCTGGCGCACGTGGCCCAGCACCGGCCCCGAGGCCAGATCGTCAAACAGCACCACATCGGCGGCCTGCAACCGCGCAACAGCCTTCAGCGTCAACAATTCCGGATCACCCGGACCGGCGGAAACGAACGAGACTGTCATGCGTCCTCGGCGATCATGTGAAAGAAGGTGCCGGTCGCGATTCCGCCGCCCGCAAAATCACGGCGTGATCCGGTTTCGGAAACGGTATCCCCATTCGCATCGGTCACATGGGCCAGTGGCGCATCGGGGCGGTCCAGAATGGTGGCGTAATGGAATTCATGCCCCCGAACGCCCCGCGGCAGGTGCGGCACATCCAGCGTTGCATGGCGATAGCCCAGATTCATGCGCCGCTTGGCAAAGCTGGTTTCCAATCCCAGCAGCCCCGCCATTTCATATCGTACGCCATCTGCCGCAACCAGCCCGGCCCCCATCGCCATATATCCGCCGCATTCGCCATGAACGGGCCGCGTTTCGGCAAATTGGCGAAGTGCCGTTCGGAACCCGCTGCAGGCGGCCAGCCGCGGGGCATGCAGTTCGGGATATCCGCCTGGCAACCAGCAAAGGTCGGCACTGTCATCAGGCCCTTCGTCGGCCAAAGGCGAGAACGGCAGGATCGTGACACCAGCCGCGCGCCAGCCCGCAATCAGATGGGGGTAGACGAATGAAAAGGCCGCATCCCGCGCCAATGCGATCCGGCCCGCCGGGGCAGGTACCGTGCGCGATGCCCCGACCAGCGACGAGGGGCGCGCGGCATTTCGTAGGCGTGGCAGGTCCAGATGCGCCTCGGCCAGATCTGCCAGTGTATCCAGACGGGACTGAAGATCGGCGGTTTCCTCGGCCTGGATCAGGCCCAGATGCCGTTCGGGCAGCACGGTTCCGGCATTGCGGGGCAGACAGCCGAATACCTGCAACCCCGCCTCCTGCATGCCCACGCGCAAAAGCGCCTCGTGGCGGGGGCTTGCCACGCGGTTCAGGATGACACCGGCCACCCGCACATTGGGTCGGAAACGGGCCAGACCCAAGGCCGCCGCCGCCGCCGTCTGTGCCGCACCAGATGCATCGACCACCAGCACCACCGGCCAGCCGGTCATTTCGGCCAGATCCGCCGTTGCCCCGTTGCCGCAGGCGCCGGCCCTTGCCACACCGTCGAACAGCCCCATGGACCCTTCGGCCAGCACCAGATCCCCGCCATGGCCGGTAATCAGCCCTGCGATCCGGTCACGCCCCATGGCCCAGCTGTCAAGATTGACAGAAGCCCGCCCCGTCGCGGCGGTATGAAAGGCGGGGTCGATATAATCCGGCCCGCTTTTGAAGGCCTGCACTGACAGCCCGCTGCGGCTGAAGGCCCGTGCCAGCCCCAGCATGACGGTGGTTTTCCCGCTGCCCGAGGCTGCGGCAGATATGATCAGCCCGTTCATTCGGGAAACCGGGGTTCGGGGCCGGTGGGGCGAAAGCGGCGGTCATAATCTCCGGCATACAGGCGGCTTTCCCCGAACCCTTCGGCAGCCAGTGTCTTGCCAACCAGTATCAGGGCCGTACGTGACGGGCCTTCGGCAGCCAGACCTTCGATCGTGGCAAGGGTGCCGCGCACAACCAGCTCATCCGGCCAGCTTGCACGCCATACAATCGCGACGGGGCAATCCGCCCCGTAGTACGGCAGGCATTCCGCCACGACCTTCGGCAGGACGTGGATCGACAGATGGACGGCCAGCACAGCGCCCGTTGCGGCAAAGGCGGCCAGTGTTTCACCATCAGGCATGGCCGTGGCCCGACCGGAGGTGCGCGTCAGCACCACCGACTGCGCCTGACCGGGCAATGTCAGCTCTGCCCCGAGCGTGGCCGCCGCCGCCGCAAAGGAGGGTACACCCGGCGTGATATCGTAGGGGATGTCCAGCGCCCGTAGCCGCCGAAGCTGTTCACCCATGGCCGACCATACCGACAGATCCCCGGAGTGCAGGCGGGCCACGTCAAGGCCCGCAGCATGGGCAGCCTCTATTTCGGCCATGATCTCATCCAGACTCATCGGGGCGGTATTCACGATCCGCGCGCCCTTGGGGCAATGGGCCAACACCCCTTCGGGGACCAGCGATCCTGCATAAAGACAGACGGGGGAGGCCGCGATCAGATCACGGCCGCGCAGGGTGATCAGGTCGGGGGCGCCGGGGCCTGCACCGATGAAATGGACGGTCATAGGGGGTGTCCTTTGGCAAGGGCGGCAGTGGCCATCCCGTCGGGGGAAACAGATCGTGGTGCCAGCAGATGGGCGCCGGGCCCTAGGGCCGCGAGGGCTGACGCCTCGGCGACAGATCCGGTGCCATAGGCGGCCCGGCTTGCTGCACCTTCGGTCAGGGTCTGCTGCTTGTGCAGCAGGTGCAGCGGCACGGCAATGACGGGCAGGTCCAGGCAGGCCAGCGCAGGGGCCTTGGCCGCAACAGTGGCAACCGCATCCGGCACACCACCCGTGGCGGCCAGCGCGGCACGCAGCGATGCCTCCGTCACGCCATTGCGAAATCCGAAACCGGCAACGATCATGGCAGGCTCCATTGCGTGATAGGGCGGGACGGGGTCCAGCCGCGCAGCCGACCTAGGGGCTGCACCTCGGCAATGTCCAGCCGCAGCAGACGCCCCCCGTGGCGGGCATGCAGATCGATCAGCAGGCTTTCGGTTTCCAGCGTCACCGCATTTACCACCAATCGTGCCGGGGGCAGGGCTGCGAACAGCCGGGCACTGAACCCACCACCGACAAAGATCGCATCCGGTGCCCGTCCGGGCAGGCATTCGGGGGCGGTAGCCGTCATCACATCTATATCCACGCCGAAACCCTGGGCATTGCGCCGGATGTTATCGGCGCGCTCGGCCCGCGCCTCAACTGCGGTTGCCGTACCTCCAGCCAGACACCATTCGACCGCGACAGAGCCTGATCCCGCACCGATATCCCACAGATGCTCCCCCCGCCGTGGGGCAAGGGCGGACAGAGTCATGGCACGAACGGGGGCCTTCGTGATCTGGCCATCATGCGCGAACAGGCTGTCGGGCAGGCCGCCGCTGCGGGGCAGAAAGCCGGTGCCCATGGCTTCGATCGCCATGATGCAGGGGGCGCTGGCAATCAGCTCGAAGGTTTCCGCCGTGCTGTGCCGCAACCTTTCCCGCGGGCCACCAATCGCTTCACCCAGCCACAGCCGCGATGCGCCCAGTCCTTGTGACGTCAGCCAGGCGGCCAATTCAGTGGCCGCGGCACCGTCCCGCAGGGTCACGATAACCCTTGCCCCTAGATGCAGAACAGACCGCAGGCGTGCGAACGGCGTGGCATGCAGGCCAAGGCAGATCACATCCTCCAGCCGCCATCCGAGGCGCGCCGCCAAAAGCGACGGCGTGGAAGGGGCAGGCAGCGCGCGCCATTCATCCGGTGCCAGATGTGCGGCCAATGTTCCGCCAACTCCGTGCCAGAACGGATCGCCCGAGGCCAGAACCACGACGGGTCGCCCCCGGTGTGCCAATACGGGCGTTATGTCGAACGGCACAGGCCATGCCTGCCCCGCAATACCCAAAAGCGCCAGATGTCGTGGGGCACCGAACACCGTTTCGGCACGGTCCAGTGCGGATCTGCTTGCAGCGGGCAGGCCGTCCAGTCCATCTTCGCCCACACCGATGATGACAAGCCAGGGGTCAGCCATGACACGCATCCTTTTGCTGGGGGGCACGCTTGACGCGCGCCGCCTTGCCGCCGCGCTGACCGAGGGTGCGCTGGATGCCGTCTACAGCATTGCCGGGCGGACGGAAGCTTCGATCCCGGTGCCCCTGCCGCTGCGGATCGGTGGTTTTGGCGGTGCAACGGGCTTGGCCGATTTTATCCGGACGGAAAACATCAGCCATGTGGTGGATGCCACCCATCCCTTTGCCGCACGGATCAGCGCAAATGCGGTAGCGGCCTGTGCAGCCACCGGGACGCCGCTGATCGCGCTGGAACGGGCTGCGTGGGACGGTACGGGATGCATCCATGTGCCAGATATCAAGGGGGCCGTTGCAGCCCTGCCGGACAGACCGACGCGGGTGTTTCTGGCCATCGGGCGGCAGAATCTGGATGCCTTTGCAGGATTGCCGCATCATTGGGTGCTGCGACTGATCGATCCCGCACCCCAGCCGCTGGCCGGCGCAGAGGTGATCGTGTCGCGAGGCCCCTTCACGACCGAGGATGATACGGCCCTGATGCAGTCGCGGAACATACAGATCGTAGTGGCCAAGAATGCCGGCGGAAGCGGAGCACGGGCGAAATTGGACGCTGCCCGCGTGCTGGGCATTCCAGTCATCCTGATTGCCCGGCCATATATTCCGCCGCGCAGAACCTTGCACAGGGTTCGGGATGTGATGGACTGGCTTCATGCCACACCCCGGGGGGTATAGATCCACGGACCCGCACGTCGGGTTGCAGAACTGCCAATCAGGACGACAGTACGCATATCGGCCATTTCCGGGCGCGCCTCGGCCAGTGTTACCGTCCGCAGGCTTTGATCGGGGGTGGATACGGCACGGGCAAATGTTATCAGCCGACCCGGTTCACAGGTGCGCGTCAGAAGGTCCAGCACGCGGCCGAACCCCTCGGGGCGGGCGCGGGATCGCGGGTTGTAGAAGGCCATCGCAAAATCGCCCGCCACTGCCGCCAGCAACCGCCGTTCTATGGTGGCCCATGGCTTCAGGTTATCGGAAAGATTGATCGTGCAGAAATCATGGCCCAAAGGCGCCCCTGCCGCAGCGGCGGCGGCCAGCATGGCCGTAATTCCGGGCAGGACTGCAATGTCCAGCGCATGAAACGCAGGGTGCGGTTCCACCACCTCGAACACGGCAGAGGCCATCGCAAACACCCCCGGATCACCCGATGATACCACAACTACCCGCCGCCCTGCCGCGGCAAGCGTCAGGGCGTGAAGGGCGCGATCCGCTTCTACACGGTTATCGCTGGGGTACAGGGTCAGGCCATTCCGGGGGGCAATGCGTGCAACATAGGGAATATAGCCGACCACATCGGTCGCCTGTGCCAGAACCCCTGTCACCTCGGGGGTGACCATGCCCTCCGCACCCGGGCCAAGGCCCACGATCCGTAGCCAGCCGGTCATTCCAGCGCCTCGGGGCGACGCCCGTGGCCGTGAACCAGAACGATTGCGAAATAGGGGCAATCCGCGGCGTCCACATCGGCAAGGCGGGCAATCCGCTGACCGGGCATCGTGCCCCGCTCGACCAGCCATGCCGCCTCCAGCCTGCCGGCAGCGGCCAACGCCCGGCGGACTTTCGGCAGGTTGCGGCCCGTCTTCATGATCACAAGGGCATCGGCATCCCGCGCACGACGGATCAGATCGTCTTCGGGCAGGGTGCCGGCCAGAACGGTCAGCACATCATCCCCCCATGTGATGGGGACGCCCGTTGCCGTCCAGCATCCTGCCATGCCGGGAATGCCGGGAATGACCTCGACCTTCGCAATGCCCTGCACGCGCGAATGCAGATGCATGAAACTGCCGTAGAAGAAGGGGTCCCCCTCGCAGAGCACCACGATGGTTTCTGTCCGGGCCAATGTGGCCAGCCTGTCGGCCCAATGGTCATAGAATGCCGCCAGTGCCGCGATATAGTCAGGGTGGTCGAACGCAATCTCGGTGGTGACCGGATACTCCATCGGATATTCGACAACACCTTCGGCCAGCATCCCGTCGACGATCCGGCGGGCCTGACCAGCACGGCCCGCCTTGCGGAAATAGGCGACATGTCTGGCCGCGCGAATGGTGCGGTCGGCACGAACCGAAATCAGGTCCGGGTCCCCAGGGCCAAGCCCCGTGCAGATGATGCGGCCCGTCATTCTGCGCGGCTCGCCAAGGCATTTACCGCCGCCACGGTGATGGCGGATCCCCCGAGCCGCCCATCCACCACAACCGCGGGGCAGGGCGGCGCAGCCATGAGGGCAGCCTTGGATTCCGCAGCCCCGACAAAACCCACGGGGCAGCCGATGATGGCGGCAGGGCGCGGGCAGGCCGGATCTTCCAGCATGTTGAGCAGATGGAACAGCGCGGTCGGCGCATTGCCGATGGCCACCACGGCCCCTGCCAGATGTGGCCGCCACAGTTCCAACGCGGCAGCCGAACGGGTGTTGCCCATCTTGCGGGCCAGGTCCGGCACCAGCGGATCATGCAGTGTGCAGATCACCGCATTGTCTGCCGGAAGGCGCGGTCGGGTAATCCCCTCGCTGACCATCCGCGCATCGCAAAGGATGGGCGCGCCTGCGGCAAGCGCCTTCCGTGCGGCCAGGGCCATGCCGGGGGTAAAGCGGATATGCGCCTCGAGCCCCACCAGACCTGCGGCATGGATCATGCGAACGGCAACAGGCTCCTCTTCCGAGGTGAAGCGGGCCAGATCGGCCTCGGCCCGGATGGCGGCAAAGCTTTGGGCATAGATTGCCGCACCGTCGGTTTCATAGTGATGCGGCATTGTCATCCTCGGGTCGGGTAGGGGGGTAAAGCCCGGTTCGCTGTGGCGGGTCCGCTGCCAGACCGAAGGGAATCAACCCGAACCCGTCTGCCATGCCCACCAAGGTGGGTGCAGGATCATGGGGCCGCGCGCAACCCTTGGCACAGCCGGATATGTGCAGAACGCCCATTCCCTGCGCTGCCAGACGGCGGGCAAGGGGCCGGGTCGCCTGCAACCCTTGGCTGCAGGCGGGCGCGCCGGGGCAGGCAACGACACGGCGCAACGGATCATCTTCCCGCAGGATCAGGCCGTCCACCGGGGGTATTGCCACGCCCGGCAGAAACAGCGCGCGCCATGGCGTCAGCACGACGGTGCCAAGAGCCCTCAGCGTGGGGGCATCCAGTTCACCGAAGGGCAGCCCCACCAGCGCCCCATGGGTGTGCATCCCCAAAGCGGGGGTGACGGCATGGACAGGGGCAATGTTCCCCGTCAGGTGATCTGGCAGCGGTACATCATGGGCTGCCATCCGCCCGGCGCCTCCTGTCGCCACGAACCATTCGGCCATGTCATGCACGGCGGCCACGGCATCGGTTACGGATCTGCCCAGCGGCCGGCCATCGGCACGGATGATGGTGCTTCCGTCAATGCCCCGCTCCAGCCGGATATCGCCGGAGACATGTGCCATGACCCGTGCCTCGCCGCGATCCAGCACGATACCGAATTTGGACGGGAGGGCTGGAAGCCCGTTGATCCGTGTTTCCAGCGGATCGGTGGTAAAGGGGGCGGACAAGACGGGCGGGCTGTCCACCGCCAGTCCCGCATTCTGCAGCGCGCGCACCAGTGGCGGATGCGTCGCTGCGGAAACACCGCGGATCTGCAGCCCGGCGCGGGAAGAGAGGTCCATGCGTCCGTTCCCGAACCGCAGCGCCATATCCGCCACGGCCTGCGCCTGGTCGGCGGACAGGCGCCCCGCGACCGGACGCAGCCGTACGATCAGGCCATCCCCCGATTGCATGGGCCGCAGGGTAGAGGGGCACCATCCGCGTTTCATAGCGTCACCGCGATGGAGTTGCTTCGGGTTTGCCACAATCCTGCTGCAGCCAACCGCCGGAACAGATCCTGCAGCGCCGAAAGCGCCGCCGGGTTGGCAGCTTCCATGAAGGCGACGACGTCCCGTCGGCCAAGGGTGGCCTCGTGGTACAGATCGAACAGATGCGGGGGGACGACCCCTGCCATATGGGCAAAGGCGGCCATGTTTTCAGCCGTGGCCGTGATTTCCGCGGCCCCGCGAAATCCGTGGGCGCACATGCCATCAATCCATACAGGGTTGCTGGCGCGCGCGCGGACGATGCGGGCTATTTCCTCGGTCAGGGGGCGGGCGCTGGGCGTTTCGGGGTTGGTGTTATCCAGATGATACAGGGCTGGCGTGGCCATTCCCAGATAACGCTTGGCTGCGGCGATACCCGCCTCATGGCCCGCATAGTCTGCGGCCAGCAGAAGATCGCTTTCAGCCAGATCCTGCGTGTGGACGAATGCATCCGCGGTTTTCAGCCTCGCCTCCAGCCCGGCGCGGTCAGGGCGGCTTTCTCCATCTGCACCGATTGCCCATTCCGATGCGGCCAACCATGCGGCACCGGCCGCATCGCGTGCAGCATCGGTGAACTCGGGGTTCGGGTCCATGCCCAGCCCGTATTGCGACGGTCGTGGGCCGAAGACGCGGGGCGCGCGGTTGCAATAGGGACCGCCATCCTCGCGCTGGGCCAAGGCCTCGGCGCCCGCCTCGAACATCTGCGCCAATCCGGGGAATATGTCACGGAACAGGCCGGACACACGCAGCGTCACATCAATGCGTGGCCGGTCCAGAAGGGCCGGGGGGATCACCTCGTATCCGGATACCCGACCGCCATCCCACAGTGGTGCCAAACCGGCCAGATGCAGGGCCATGGCAAAATCCTCACCGGCGGTGCGCATCGTGGCACTGCCCCACAGGTCGATTACAAGGCCCGAAGGCCAATCGCCGTAGTCCTGCAGATGGCGGCGCAGCAGTTCTTCGGCCAGCCGTATGCCCTGTGCATGCGCGGCGGGGGACGGAACGGCGCGCGGGTCGGTGGCATACATGTTCCTGCCCGTAGGCAGTACATCATGGCGCCCCCGCGCGGGAGAGCCGGAGGGACCCGCAGCCACCTTGCGTCCGGCAAGGGCGGTGATCAGCCCGTCCCGCTCGGCCGTCCCGCATTGACCCCGCCCGTAGATATGCAACCCTTCGCCAAAGCGGCTTTCCTTCAGGTCGCAAACAAAGCGGTCGATCTGCGGAATGGCCTCGGCTGCGCTGGCATCCAAGGGAATGGCAAGATCCTCCTCCACCCCGGCCGCGCGGGCAAGGTCGCGGATATCGGCAATCAGCCGGGTACGTCGCGAGGGATCAAGGCCGTCAGCGGTGGAATATTCGTCCAGCAGCCGCTCCAGTGCTGCAAGATTTTCAGGCAGGGAGGCTGTGGTCAGGGGCGGCGGCATATGACCCAGCGTTACCGCGCCGATACGGCGTCGGGCCTGGGCTGCCTCACCCGGGTCGTTGACGATGAACGGATAGATGACGGGCAGAGCCCCTGTAAGCGCCTCGGGCCAGCAGGTGCCCGACAAGGCCACCGATTTTCCGGGAAGCCATTCCAGCGTGCCATGTGCGCCGACATGCACCAGCGCATCTGCCTGGCCCTGTACCCAGAGATAGAAGGCGACATAGGCATGGCAGGGTGTGCGTGTCAGATCATGGTAGCTGTCGGCGCGGGTGGCCGGATCGTCACGGTCGGGCTGCAGGGCCACAAGCGCGGCCCCGCGCCGCGTGACGGTAAATGTGAAATCCCCCTTCGGGGGTCCCCATGCCTCGGCCAGATCATCCTGCAAGCCCTGCGGCAGGGTTTGCAGCGCCGCCAGATAGCTTTCCAGAGGCCAGGTGTAGGTGTCACCGGTCAGGCCCGTGCCGGTGATCCGGTATCCTGCAGAGGCCAGATCCGCCAGCATTGCCTCGGCAGAGGCAAGGGCATCCAGCCCCACGGCATGGGCCGCCTGATGCGTGCGCCCCGGATAGGTTGACAGCACCATGGCCACCCGCTTTTCCGCTGGGGGCCGGCGCAGACCGTGCCATGCCTTGATGCGCGCTGTAATGGCCGCAATACGTTCAGAGTCCGCCCGATGCGCAAAGCGTGACCATTGCAGATCAGGATCACGGCGCAGCGGCTGCTTGAAACTGGCAACGCCTGCAAAGATACGGCCATCTACCTCTGGCAGCACCACATGCATCGCCAGATCGGACGGGGACAGCCCGCGATCCGAGCCGGCCCAATCACGCCGTCGCGCCGTGGATAGGGCCGCCTGAAACACAGGGGCGTCGATATGGTCAAAGGGCGTGGTGCCATTGCCGTCGCGCGCCGAAAACGCCGTCAGGTTCAGGATTGCCGCAGGTGCGCCCAAGGTGCCCGCCATCCATTCCGAAACACCCTCGGCCTTGAGAGAGGGGGCGAACACCCCGTAGGAGGTGAACCCGGCCCCCCGCAATGACCGTATCAGGGCCGCCACCGTATCGGTATCGGCAGCCGTCAGGTAACTGCGATAGAAGATCACCGGAACCGCCGTTCCCTCGGGCGCCATGGGCAGGATGCCTGCATCGGGGCACCATAGGCCCATCTGCGGCAGTTCCTTGAGGCCGCTTACCGGCCCTGCATACAGGCCCGCAGACAGGGTGAGTTGTGCCAGCGCCGCATGGGCCGCAACCTCGCCCCCTGCATCGCACAATGCCTGGAGCCGCCGCAGAGTGCTGACAGGCACGGTCGAAAGTTCATCCAGTCGGGGGTCCGGCCTGCCATCCGCGGGCAGGATCGCAAGGGCCAGCCCCTGCCTGCGTGCCATGTCCTGCAAGGTGGCCAGCCCGTAGGGCCAATATCCCTCGCCCCCGATCAGGCGAACCAGAACCGCCTTGGCGCCCGAAAGCACCGTTTCAGCGTATTGATCTACCGAGACGGGATGTTTCAGCGCAATCAGGTTGCACAGCCTGAGAGAGGGCAGGCCATCCCGCCCCCGGTGCCATCCCGCCGCGAAAGCGCCCAGATCACTGTCCGAGAATGACAGCACCACCAGATCCGCCGCCGTCTGGCCCGGATCGAAGGGGGTGGCGACCTCGTCCAGCCCGTGGCTTTCGCGAAAGACGACATGCATGGATCAGCCCACCAGAACCCGACGGATGGCGGCTTCGTCGATATGGTCATGTTCGGCGATCACCACGAGCGCCGAGCGACGCGCGGCGCCCCATGGCCGGTCATACTGGTAGCGAACGCGCGCACCCACGGCCTGCACCAGCAGGCGCATCGGCTTGCCGGCCACCGCCACATGACCCTTGACGCGCAGGATGTTCTGTTCATGCGCCAGCGTCCGGATGCGGGCCACCAGATCCTCGGGGTCGGAAATCTCGGGAAGGTCGATCACGACCGTATCGAAATCCTCATGCTCATGATCATCGGCCCCGTCATGATGGCTGGGGCGCGCCGCCAGATCATCCTCGGCGGCGGCGTTCAGGCCCAGTATCAGGGCGGGGTCCAGCACACCTTCGGTAACGGCGATCATCGGAATGGGGCGCGGCGCCTCGGCCGTAATCGCGGCGCGGGCGGCAGCCAGACCGGCCTCATCGACCAGATCGGACTTGGTCAGCAGAATGATATCGGCGCAAGAGATCTGGTCCTCGAAAACCTCGGCCAGCGGGGTTTCGTGGTCAAGGCTGTCATCGGCTGCACGTTGGGCCTCCACGGCTGCGACATCGGGGGCAAAGCGCCCTGCGGCCACCGCTTCGGCATCGGCCAATGCAATCACCCCGTCGACGGTGATACGAGAGCGGATCGCAGGCCAGTCAAAGGCTTTTAGCAAAGGCTTCGGCAAGGCCAGCCCCGAAGTTTCGATGAGGATGTGGTCCGGGCGGGTGCCGCGCGCCAGAAGCGCCTCGATCGTGGGGATGAAATCATCGGCCACGGTACAGCAGATACATCCGTTTGCCAGTTCCACGATATTTTCGGCGGGGCAATTCTTGTCGGCGCAGGCGCGCAGGATATCGCCGTCTACGCCGACGGTTCCGAATTCGTTGACCAGAACGGCCAGACGCTTGCCCTGTGGATTGGCCAGCAGGTGGCGCACAAGGGTCGTTTTGCCACTGCCCAGAAATCCGGTGATGACGGTTACGGGGATTTTTGCCAGATCGGACATGTCAAACCTCGGTTGGGGGAAGGCGCGCGACAGAGCGTTTGCGCAGGATTTCGGGGCGTTCGCGCCATGGCACGATTCCGTCGGCACTGGCGGCATAAAGCGCGGCACCTCGGGCAATTTCGGGGGCATCCTCGGGCGTCATGTGACCATAGACGTAGGACCAGCGGCCCGGCCCCGACAGGGCGATCGCGCAGCCGGTCTTGCAGGCCGACAGGCATTCCACCCCGACCGTGCGGACCTCGGCATCCCGAAGCGCCGCAAGCAGCTTCGTACCGGGCCTCGGATCCTCGGTCGGGTCGTTTCCACGGCAGGTGGTGCACACAAGTAGCGTTACCGTCACGTCAGTCCTTTCCGGATGCGCGCAGCGAAACGGCCAGCGCCCGTGGCCCTGTCCATCCCGGTTGCGAAACACCCCGTTCGCCCGTCTCAATCGGCGCTGGCAGGTCTCCCGGCTTACGGATTCAGGGAGGATCCCAATGGTTCGCCCGCCTTCCCGGTTTCCCAGTGGCATCGGGCGGACCTTTCCGGTCACGGTCGCGGGGGCGGCTGCGATTGGTGTCGCATTCCCTCTTCGCCTGTTTTAGGAACAGGAACCAGCGCGTGCCTAAATGGCGCGCCTTGCCCGCCAATGTCAACCCGAGGGGGACCATGGACGACGCTGAACGCCACGCCGCCAAGATGGCGAAAATCAAGGCCGCCCGCGACCGGATGATGGAGATGAAGGAAGGCGAGAAGGGCCTTGTGATCATCCATACGGGGCCGGGCAAAGGCAAAAGCTCTTCTGCATTCGGGATGGTGCTGCGCTGTGTGGCGCATGGCATGCCTTCGGCCGTGGTGCAATTCATCAAGGGCGCATGGGACACCGGTGAACGTCGTCTGCTGACCACGCATTTCGCCGATCTGGTACAGTTCCACGCGATGGGTGAAGGGTTCACCTGGGAAACGCAGGACAAGGCGCGGGACATTGCCGCCGCCCGTGCCGGATGGGAAAAGGCGAAATCTTTGATTGCCGACCCCTCGATCCGTATGGTCGTGCTGGACGAGATCAACATCGCCCTGCGCTACGACTATCTGGACGTGGCCGAGGTGGTGGAGGTGCTTTCGAACAAGCCGCCCATGACCCATGTCGTGCTGACGGGGCGGAATGCAAAACCCGAACTGATCGAAGTGGCCGATCTTGTGACCGAGATGGCCGTGGTGAAACATCCGTTCCGCGCAGGGATCAAGGCGCAGGCGGGGGTGGAATACTGATATGCCCGCGCTGATGGTGCAGGGCGCGGGATCGAACGTCGGTAAATCCATGCTTGTGGCGGGGCTGTGCCGGGCCGCCCTGCGGCGCGGGCTGTCGGTGGCCCCGTTCAAGCCGCAGAACATGTCCAATAATGCGGCGGTGACGGTGGACGGCGGGGAGATCGGGCGGGCGCAGGCATTGCAGGCGCTGGCCTCAGGCCGCGATCCCGTGGTGGACATGAACCCGGTATTGCTGAAACCCGAAACCGAAACCGGCAGCCAGGTGATCGTGCAGGGCCGCCGCGTCGCCACCGTGCGGGCGCGCGACTATGCCGCGCTGAAACCGTCGCTGATGGCCCCCGTAATGCAGAGCTTTGCCCGCCTGAAATCGCAGGTCGATCTGGTTCTGATCGAAGGGGCGGGTAGCCCGGCCGAGGTCAATCTGCGGGCCGGGGATATCGCGAACATGGGGTTCGCCCGTGCCGCCGATGTGCCCGTTCTTCTGGTGGGCGATATCGATCGCGGCGGGGTGATCGCGCAGATCGTGGGGACGCAGGCGGTGCTGGAGGCAGGGGATGCGGCCATGATTGCCGGCTTTGCGATCAACAAGTTCCGTGGCGATCCGCGCCTGTTCGATGAAGGTTATGCGCTTATCGAACAACGGACCGGGTGGCGGGGGTTCGGCGTCATCCCTTGGTTTGCCCATGCCCACGCGCTGCCCGCCGAGGATGCGCTGGACCTGCGCCACGCATCGCGGGGGGGCGCGCTCAAGGTGGTGTGCCTGATCCTGTCGCGGATCGCCAATTTCGATGATCTGGATCCGCTTGCGGCAGAACCATCGGTGGATCTTGTCCTACTGCGGGCGGGGCAGGCCATTCCGGGCGATGCGGATGTGGTGATCATTCCGGGCACCAAATCCACGCGCGGTGATCTGGCCTATCTGCGTGCGCAGGGGTGGGATATCGATCTGGCCGCCCATGTCCGGCGGGGCGGGCATGTGTTCGGCATCTGCGGCGGTTTCCAGATGCTGGGGCGCACCATTGCCGACCCGGACGGGATCGAAGGGCCGGCAGGAACAAGCGACGGTTTGGGCCATCTGGATGTAGCCACGATCATGACGGCAGACAAGAGGTTGGCGCGGGTGACGGGGGTGCGGAACGGCATTCCCTTTGCGGGATACGAAATCCACATCGGCATGACCGAAGGCCCCGACCGGCTGCGCCCCTTTGCCCGGGTGGACGGGCGCCCGGAGGGGGCGACCTCGGTCGATGGCCGGATCAGCGGCAGCTATCTGCACGGGATGTTCGCCCATGACACGTTCCGTGCCGCATGGCTCTCGGGGTTCGGGGCGACAGGCACCGCCCGCTATGGTGCGGGGGTGGAGGATGCGTTGAACGCGCTGGCCGACCACCTCGAGGATCATATGGATATTCCGGGCCTGCTGTCACTGGCCAGATAGGGCAGCCTCCACCCGCGGCCATTCAAGGGGTGCGGGCAGCCCCAGGCGTATCCACCGGCTGGAATAAGGGAAAATCCGGCTCCAGATGCCATGACGGGCCAGATGGTGCTGTGCGGCGGTCGCATCAGGGGTGTCGTACAAACGGAACAGGGGTGTGCCACCCACCAGCGGCCAAGGGACCGCTGCATCCATGCGGGTGGCATCCGCATGCAGACGTGCGGTGGTTTCCTCTGCCCATGACCGGTCTGCCAGGGCGATGCGGCCTATTTCCAGTGCGGCACCCGATACAGGCCATGGGCCTGCCACCGCCGAGATTTGTGCCAGATCCTCGGGATGCCCGGCCGCGAACCCCAGACGCAATCCGGCCAGCCCGTAGAATTTCCCGAATGAGCGCAGAATGATCCGTCCGCGTTCGGGCGGCAGGGCCAGAAGAGAGAGCCCCGGAAACGGATCGGCAAAGCTTTCGTCCACGATCAGCCGCCCCACATCCAGCGCGCGCAATGCGTCGGGCGACCATGATCGCCCGTCCGGATTGTTGGGATTGACGACGACCGCCAGATCGGCCCCGTTCAGGGCGCCAAGCGCGCCAACCTCGGTGACGGCCCATCCGGCAGCCCGCAGGTTGGCGGCATGTTCGTTATAGGTCGGCCCCAACACACGCGCCGTACCGATGCGCCCCAGACGTGGGAGTGTCTGGATTGCCGCCTGTGCCCCGGCCAAGGGCAAGAGGGGCATTGCCGCGTTCCATGCCTTTTGCGCTGCGGTGGCAAGGGCCGTTTGTGCCGTGCGGGTTGGCAGGTTGGTCCATGCCGAGGCCGGAAGGGGGGGCACGGGATAGGGCACACGGTTGATCCCTGTCGAAAGGTCGATCCAGTCCGTGCCGCCATATCGGGTCATGGCCCGGTCCAGATCGCCGCCATGATCCCTCATATTACCGCCCCCGCCAGCAGGATCAGCCCCAATGCAACCATCGCGCGGATATAAAGCCGCAATGCATTCCACAGGTCGGAGGCAAGAGGATCGCGGCCTTCGGGGTTGACCCATGGCTCCTCGGTCATCCTGCCGGCATAGACGCGCGGGCCTGAAAGGCGGATGCCGAGCGCTGCCGCCATGGCCGCTTCGGGCCACCCTGCATTCGGAGAGCGGTGCAGCCCGGCATCCCGCCACATCACCCGCCAGCCGCCCCCGCCGATCAGGGCGAACAACGCCCCCGTCAGCCGCGCCGGGATCAGGTTCGCCAGATCATCGATGCGCGCGGCGGCCCAGCCGAAATCCTCGTGTCGTGGCGTACGGTGTCCGATCATGCTGTCCAGCGTATTGATTGCCTTGTATCCCGCAATGCCCGGCAGACCGAACAGCACAGCCCAGAACAGGGGGGCAACGATGCCGTCCGAGGCGTTTTCCGACAGGCTCTCGATTGCGGCACGCGCCACCCCTGCGGTATCCAGCCGCGCAGGGTCCCGACCGACGATCATGGCCACCGCCCCGCGTGCCCCCACCAGATCGCCGGCAGACAGGGGGCGGGCAACCGCCACCACATGATCGCGCAACGACCGCGTGGCGATGAAGGGCGCGGCCAGCAGACCCGTCAGCAGGATACCGGCGATGCCATCCGGCAGGACCGCCGTAACCAGTGCCGAAAGCCCCACGGTCACGCCGATGACAAGCAGGGCCGCGGCCACGCCTTTGGCACGGCGATGGTCCCCGCCGTTCCACCGGCTGTCCAGGGCCGAGATCAGTGCGCCAATCCATGTGACGGGATGGCCGATGCGGGAATGGAGCGCAGAGGGCCAACCCATCGCCCCTTCGATCAGCATGGCCAGAAGCATGGCTGCCATCAGGTGCCCACCTTGAATGAGGTTACGCCGCGCAGCCCTGCGGCCAGCAATGCATTCCGCGCCGGCCCGACCGGGGCTGCGGGGGGCAGGATCACGGCACGCGCCGTTCCCGTATGCGCCCGAAGCCACCCCAATGCGCCGGTTCTTCGGGCGATTTCGGGCGTCGGGTCCTGTTTTGGTCCGCGCAGGGCCTGCGTTCGCGCGGCGGATGAACTGGCAAGGCGGGCAATCTGTCCGGCACTGGAGCAGGCCTCGGCCCATTCCTGTACCAGATCGGAGATATCCGGAAACCGCGTGTCGGCAGGATCCGTCCGTTCGGCCCCCGGCAGAAAGCCACCAACGATCTGCATGCGGGGCAATTGCGGCAGACGGGCCATGATGGCTCCATGGCGCGAGGCCCACAGCAGTTGCTCGGGGGCCGCATACATCAAGGGGTCGACCGCCCCCTCCAGCGACAGACAGAGTGCTGCCAGAAATTCCGGGGTTTGTTTGCCTGCCAGCGCAAGGATGGCCGCCGTTGAACTGCCCGCGCCGCCACCGACGGGCATGGTGGCCCGCAGATGCAACTGCCCGAGCGGCTGGCCCGTGGCGTTCAATACCGTCCGTGCCGTGCGGGGCGCGATGATGCGGCTGCCATGCAGTGCGAACGGACCTGCGCGGCGGACGAGTGTGACACCCACGTTCGGGCAGGGCAGCGTGATCAGCACCACGGGTCCATCGGGGCCAAGACGACCCTGCATAAACTCGCCGAAATGTCCGGTGATATGGGTCATCGCAAGGGCTCGTTCACGCTAAGGATCGCCCATTCCCCATCCATTACCGACAATCGCGTTAACGACAGGGGTGCAATCGCAAAGGCCAGTCCCTGCGACATCTGGCCCAGTGCCAGCCCGAGCGCGACCCGGATCGTGCCTGCATGGGCAACCACCGCGACAGTTCCACCTGTCGCCAGATCCTGCAACGCGGGGGCAACCCGACCCGCCATGTCGGCATGGCTTTCGCCCCCGGGGGGGCGATGAGCGGCCAACTGCTCACGCTCAAGGCGACCCAGATCGGGCATGGCGCTGAAATCCAATCCCTCCCATGCGCCGAAGTCCTGTTCCCACAATCGGGGGTCGGTGGGGATGGTTGCATCGGGATACAGGGCGCGGGCTGTTGCAGTGCAGCGTGTGGCCGGACTGGAGAGGACCCGGTCCGCCGCAGGGGCCGAAGGGATACGCGCCGGCAGAATGCAAGGCACATTGCTGCGTCCCGCAAGGCGGGCCGGAGGTGCGACAGGCGCGTGGCGGATCAGGAGGAACTGGGTGGGCACGGATAGGCTGCCCCTTTGCAACGGCGCGGTTTCATGGTTTTACAACGCCCATCAAGGGGGCGCATATGGCGGTGATACTCTTTACAGGTGGGGCCAGATCAGGCAAGAGCCTCTGCGCCGAACGCCATGTGGCCACACTTGGCCCGGACCCGGTTTATATCGCAACCTCAGAGGTTTGGGATGACGAGATGTCATCCAGGGTCGAATTGCACCAGCAACGTCGCGGGCCGGAATGGATACTGCACGAGGCACCGCTGGAATTATGCGCCGCCCTGAACGCGACCGACGGGGCGGGTCCGCGGCTGGTGGACTGCCTGACCTTGTGGCTGGGAAACCTGATGCATCACGGCCGCGACTGGCGGACCGAGGCGCGGGCGCTGATGGATACGCTGGTGGCACAACGCGCCCCGGTCGTGCTTGTCACGAATGAGGTGGGGATGGGCATCGTGCCCGATAACGCCATGGCCCGTGCGTTCCGGGATGCGCAGGGTGGCCTGAACCAGATGATTGCCGAAATGGCCGACGAGGTGACCTTTGTCGTGTCCGGATTACCGATGAGGGTGAAATGACTGCACTGTTCCCTGCCACTTCGCTGGCCGATCTGATGAATGCCCTGGCCGATCTGCCTGCCGCCGATGAGGCCGCGCGCGCGGCTGCGCAGGCCCGTCAGGCACAATTGACCAAACCCGCAGGCAGCTTGGGGCAGCTGGAGGATATGGCCGTTTTCATGGCGGGCTGGCAGGGGCAGGACCGGCCGCGCATCGATCGGGCCCAAGCGCTGGTCTTTGCGGGCAACCACGGGATCTGCGCGCAATCCGTCAGCTCGTTTCCGCCCGAGGTGACAGTGCAGATGGTTGCGAATTTTTCCGCCGGCGGGGCGGCGATCAACCAGCTGGCCCGCGCCGCGGGGGCCGATCTGTCGGTGGTGTCGTTGGACCTGCACCTGCCGACGCAGGATTTCACGCGCGGTGCCGCAATGACCGAGGCCGAGGTGCTGGACGCCATGGCGAAAGGGGCGGACGCAGTTGATCCACAGGCCGATATCGTCCTTCTGGGTGAAATGGGGATCGGCAATTCCACCATCGCGGCCGCTTTGGCGCGGGCGGCGTTTGGCGGCGTGGCAACGGATTGGGTCGGCCCCGGTACGGGTATCGATTCATCCGGGCAGGCACGCAAGGCGGCGGTGATCGAGGCGGGCATGGCCCTGCACGCTGCCTTGCTGGATACGCCGTTAGGTGCCTTTTGCGCCTTTGGCGGACGGGAGCAGGCGGCTATGGCGGGGGCCGTTCTGGGCGCGCGTGCCGCAGGCATTCCGGTAATGCTGGACGGTTTTATCGGGACAGCCTCGGTTGCGCCGCTGGCTACAATACCGGGCGCGCTGGATCATTGCCTGATCGGTCACGCCAGTGCCGAACCGGGGCATGCACGGCTGCTGGCGGCAATGGGACGCAGGGCCATTCTGGATCTGGGCATGCGGCTGGGCGAAGGGTCCGGTGCGGCTGTGGCCCTGATGGTGCTGCGCGCGGCCCTCGAGGCGCACAACGGTATGGCCACATTTGCCGAGGCGGGAGTGGCCAGCGCATGAGCATCGCAGCCCGCACGGATGAAATGCGGGTTGCCGCGATGCTGCTTACGCGGCTGCCGATGGGGCATGTGGCACGCATCGTGCCACTGGCATCCACCGGCTGGGCCTGGCCATTGGTGGGGGCGGGCGTGGGCCTTGTCTCCGGCCTTGTCTTGTGGATGGGAAATGCGCTCGGGTTCGGCGCGGCCCCTGCTGCGGTGCTGGCAGTGGCCGCAGGGCTGCTGATCACCGGGGCGATGCATGAAGACGGGTTGTCGGATCTGGCGGATGGCTTCGGGGGCGGGCGTGACAGGGCGGCGAAGCTTGCCATCATGCGCGACAGCCGTCTGGGAACCTATGGGGCCGCCGCCCTTGTTCTGGCCCTGGTGCTACGCATCCTTTTGTTGGCGGATCTGACAGATATGATCCTGCCCCTGGTTGCGGCGGGCATAGGCAGCAGGGCGGGGCTGCCGTTGATCCAGATGTATGCCCCGCAGGCCCGGACCGAAGGGCTGGGCGCCTTGGCTGGCAAGGACGCCCGGCCTGCGCCTGCCTATGTGGCGCTGGCGCTTGGCCTGTTGGCGCTGCTGGCCCTGCATGGCGGGGTCGGGGCGATACTGGCCGTGGCTGCGGTGCAGGCCGGGGTCGTCATTCTGGCACGGTATCAGGTGGGCGGTGTAACGGGGGATGTGCTGGGCGCTGCCCAACTTCTGGGCGAACTTGCGATCCTTCTGGCCCTGACCCGCATCTGACGGAACCCTCGCAACAGCCACCGCGTTTCCTGCCATCAGCATGAATTGGAGCGTTGGGTGGCACCTGAAGTCGTCAAGGAAACCGAGGTCGTCAAGGAAGCGCCCAAATCCGAAGTGGAAGCCCTGGAGGAAAACCTGCCATCCGCGGCAGCGGCGGTTCACCAACTGATCCGCGAAGACGGCGAAAAAGAAATGCGGCGCAAGTTCCGCGCCCTTTTGTGGTCTGCCATTGCAGGTGGCATCACCATGAGTACGTCGATGCTGGCACGGGCCATTCTGGCGGCGCATCTGCCAGATACAGACCCTGCGTTTCTGATCGAATCTGCAGGGTATACCGTCGGCTTCATCCTCGTGATCGCGACAGGCCAGCAGCTGTTTACCGAAAACACCGTCACCCCCGTACTGCCGCTGATGACGTCCCCGACATGGCGCAATCTGGGCAAGGTTGGCCGCCTCTGGGGGGTGGTGCTGGCGGGCAATATCATCGGCGGTGCGATTGCGGCGGCGGTTTTCGCCTTTTTGCCGATGTTCTCGGCAAATGTGGACGCGGCGATGATAGAGATCGGCGAGGGCCTGATGGAGAATACGGCTTTCGAGATGTTCTCCAAGGGGATCGTTGCCGGCTGGTTGATCGCGACGCTGGTCTGGACGCTTCGCAGTTTCGAATCCTGGGCATTCGTGATGATATTTCTGGTGACCTATCTGGTGGCGCTTGGGGATTTCACACATATCATCGTGGGAACGATCGAGGTTCTGTACCTCATCTTCCTTGGGCAGCTTGAAATTGCGCCGGCGATCTTCCGGTTCGGTATTCCCACCTTGCTGGGCAATGTCGTGGGCGGCGCCTTCATATTCGCGCTGATCAGCCATGCCCAGGTACAGGCAGACGTCGATCATTCACGGCCTGCACAATAATTGCGCATCCTTGCCGGGCCGTAACCTGAAAAGAGCGGCGGGCCCGTTCTCCGCCGTCTTGGGACTGGCCTGTTTGTGATGGTGACCCTAAGCAGGTCTTCGGAATACGGGAGATGTGCGATGCCGGTTTATCATGCCACGGTTGGAGGTGAACGGTTCCGCTTTGACGGCCTTGCAGCGCTTCTGGCGGCGGCCACGGCTGAACGGTCGGGGGATCAACTGGCCGGTATTGCGGCAGGATCCGCCCCGCAACGTGTGGCCGCGCGATATGCGCTGGCCGATTTGCCATTGCGCAGTTTCCTGACCGAGGTTGTCGTTCCCTATGAGACGGATGAAGTTACCCGCCTGATCATTGATACACATGATGCGGCCGCATTTGCCCCCGTGGCGGCAATGACGGTCGGGGGGCTGAGGGACTGGCTTCTGGCGCGTACGACCACGCCCGAAATGTTGCATGCGGTGGCACGCGGGCTGACACCGGAGATGGTCGCGGCAGTGTCGAAATTGATGCGGAATCAGGATCTGATCCGCGTGGCACGCAAGTGCGAGGTCGTAACCCGCTTTCGCAACACGCTGGGTTTGCGGGGACATCTGTCGACGCGGCTGCAACCGAACCATCCTGCCGATGATCTGCGGGGCATCGCCGTGGCGGTGCTGGACGGGTTGTTGCGGGGGGCGGGGGATGCCGTCATCGGTATCAACCCGGCTTCGGACAGCGTGGAGAATTGCCTGGCGATGATGCAGGCATTGGACGGGCTGCGGGAGCGGTTCGATATGCCTGCCCAAAGCTGCGTGCTGACCCATGTGACCACCACGCTGGAAATCATCCGGCGGGGCGGCCCTGTCGATCTGGTGTTCCAGTCCATCGCCGGGACCGAGGGGGCCAATCGCGGGTTCGGCATCGATCTGGCCCTGCTGGCCGAGGCCGAGGCGGCGGCCCTGTCATTGAACCGCGGGACCGTCGGACAGGATGTGATGTATTTCGAGACGGGGCAGGGTGCGGCCCTTTCGGCAGGCGCGCATCACGGGGTCGACCAACAGACGCTGGAGACACGTGCCTATGGTGTTGCCCGTGCATTCCGCCCGCTTCTGGTCAATACCGTCGTCGGATTCATCGGGCCGGAATATCTGTACGACGGCAAGCAGATCATCCGCGCAGGGCTGGAGGACCATTTCTGCGGCAAGCTTCTGGGCCTGCCGATGGGGGTGGATGTCTGTTACACCAATCACGTTGAGGCGGATCAGGATGATATGGATACGCTGATGACCGTTCTGGGCACGGCAGGTGTCAATTTCGTCATCACCGTACCCGGATCGGATGATGTGATGCTGTCGTACCAAAGCCTTGCGTTCGAGGATATCGATTATCTGCGCGCCGTAACCGGCGCAGGTCCGGCGCCCGAGTTCCAGGCGTGGTTGCAGCGTATGGATCTGGCGGGTGAAGGGGCGCTGCCGGACATGGCAGAAATGACCCGCCGTTTGGGGATCGTGGCATGAGCAAGGACCTGATCGAGCGGCTGCATGCGCTGACCCCCTCGCGGGTGCGGCTGGATCCTGCCGGGGGTGCGGCCCCTTTGGCAGCGGTGCTGGATTTTCAGGCTTGCCACGCTGCGGCCCGCGCGGCCATTCATGGTCAGGTGGACTGGGACAGTATTGCCGCCGCACTGGACGGTTCGTCGTTTCGCGTGGCCAGCAGGGCCACTGCGCGGGCCGACTATCTGCGGCGGCCTGATCTGGGCCGCATGCTGGACCCTTCGGCCATTGTTCCGAAGGTGCAATGCGATGTGGCACTGGTTGTCGCCGACGGGCTGTCGGCGACGGCCATCGCGCATCATGCGCCCGCAATGTGCAACCTTCTGATGTCCGCGCTGAAGGGAATGACGATCGGGCCCATCGCTCTGGTCGAAGGCGGGCGCGTGGCCATTGCCGATGAGATCGGGGATCGGATGGGCGCCCGGCTGACGATCATGCTGATTGGCGAGCGACCGGGGCTGAGCGTTTCCGATAGCCTCGGGGCCTATCTGACCTTTGCGCCCAGAGCGGGTACACCGGATAGCCTGCGGAATTGTGTATCGAACATCCACGATAAGGGCGGATTGGATCATGCGGCGGCGGCACACAAGATTGCATGGCTGGTCAGGCAGGCAATGCACCGTTCCCTGACCGGAACCGCACTGAAGGATGACAGCCATCTGCTTGGCTGATACCCCCATGCCGGACATAACCAACAGGTGGCCCGATGCATCCGCGTGATCGCCATACGCGCATAGTCGAATATCTGGACCGGCACGGGTCGGTCAGCGTGGAGGTTCTGGCCGAGGCGCTCGGATCATCCCGCGAAACGATCAGGCGCGATCTGGCGGTGCTGGATGATCGCGGACTGGTGCGCAAGATCCACGGGGGCGCACGTCGGGCGGCGCAGATCCCCGAAGAGGCAAGTTTCGATAATCGCATGTTTGCCAATGTGCCGGAAAAGCGGCGGATCGCACAGGCGGCGGCACGATTGTTCGTCAACGGCGATGCGCTGTTTCTGGATGCCGGATCGACCAGCATGTTCTTTGCCGAACGGCTCGCGGCGCTCAGTAATCTGACGGTCATCACCAATGCCGCCGGGGCGCTGCGGCATCTGGGCGGTGGTGGCAACCGTGTGTTCCTTCTGGGTGGCGAATATGAGGCCGCAGCCCAGGAGACGCTTGGCGCGATCACCGAGGCCGACCTGCGCCGGTATCGGCCGGAGCACGTGGTGCTGACGGTGGGGGCCGTTCAGGAAGATGCGGTGCTAGATTTCGATCTGCGCGAGGCCTCCTTGTCCCGGGCCATGATCGCACAGGCGCGAAAGGTCACGGTTCTGGCGGATCATGCCAAGTTCCGCCGCCCTGCCGTCTTTGCGATTGCCGATCTGGCCCGGGTGGACCGGTTGGTGACAGATCGGGCGCCGGACCCTGCGATGGCGCGGGCGCTGGCAAATGCCTCCGTTCAGGTCATCGTGGCGCAGGATGATCCGCCGCTCTTGTAATGCGGGTGGATTGAAACCATAAATAGCCCGTGCGTCCCGCCAGTCGGCCATGCCTATCGCCAGCGATGGATGCCATCCCCCAATATGACAGGACTTTTGCACGTGACAAATTTTTGCCTTCTTACCGGTGCAAGCAGAGGTATCGGGCACGCCACGGTCAAGGTTCTGCAACGCGAGGGGTGGCGGGTCCTGACCGTTTCGCGCCAGCCGTTTTCGGATGAATGCCGGTGGCCAATGGCGCGCGAAAGCCACATTCAGGCGGATCTTTCGGATCTGTCATCCATCAAGGCGCTGGCGGATGAGGTGCGGAGCCGCCTGCCCGAGGGGCAGCTGGCGGCACTGGTCAATAACGCTGGAATCTCTCCCAAGGGGCCGAACGGTGCGCGGATGGGCGTGTCGATGACGGATGCGGATGCATGGTCGCAGGTGCTGAACGTCAACCTCGTGTCGGTGTCGCTGCTGGTACGGGAGCTGCTGCCCGAGCTGAAGGCTGCGGGCGGCTCCATCGTCAATGTCACGTCCATTGCCGGATCGCGGGTTCATCCCTTTGCCGGTGTCGCCTATGCCGCCTCCAAGGCCGGACTGGCTGCGCTGACACGCGAATTCGCGCATGAATTCGGCCCCTTGGGTGTGCGTGCCAATGCGATATCACCTGGAGAGATCTCGACCTCCATCCTGTCTCCGGGGACGGATGACATGGTCAAGAAATATGTCCCCCTGCGCCGCCTTGGCACCACCGAAGAGGTGGCGAAGACCATCCATTTCCTCTGTTCGGGTGAGTCTGCCTATATCAACGGCGCCGAAATCCACATCAACGGCGGCCAGCACGTCTGAGCGGCGAATCCGCCTCGTTACAGGAATGCGGAAAATATACGCAAACATGATCGATCGGGCATTCTGGCGCGGAATTTTCCGCAGGATTGTACCGTTCGGTCATCGCGGTGTGGAAAATATGTGGTTTTTCTTGCCAAGGAATGTGTCGGGTATTCTGATGCGGGTAACCGGGGGTGCATTGCACCACCACCGGGCCGTTTTTGCCAACAGGATACACCATGAACGTCATCCCCAATTCCCTGCACGGACGTGATCTGCAATATCTGATGCACCCGACCACCAATGCGCGCGCGCATGAACGGACCGGCCCGCTGGTGATCGCGCGGGGCGAGGGGATCTATGTCTATGATGATGCCGGCAAGGAATATATCGAAGGCATGGCCGGTCTCTGGAGCGTGGCGCTCGGGTTTTCCGAACAGCGTCTGATCGATGCATCGCACAAGCAGATGCAGTCCTTGCCCTATATGCACCTGTTCGGCAGCCGCGGGCAGGAGCCTTCGATCCTGCTGGCGGAAAAGCTGGTGCAGATGGCGCCAGAAGGGCTGGATCGGGTCTTCTTTACCAACTCCGGGTCCGAGGCGAATGATACCGTGGTGAAAATGGTATGGTTCTACAACAACGCGATCGGGCGCCCGAAGAAGAAGAAGTTCATCTCGCGGATCAAGGCGTATCACGGGATCACCATTGCCTCGGGCAGCCTGACGGGCATTCCGGCCAATCATAAGGGCTTTGATCTGCCGCTGGATTTCACCCGCCATGTCAGCACCCCGCATTACTGGCGCGACGCCCATGAGGGGGAGACCGAGGAACAATATTCCGACCGTCTGGCCGCCGAGTTGGAAGAGATGATTCTGGCCGAGGATCCCGACACCGTCGCTGCCTTTATCGGTGAACCATTGATGGGGGCGGGGGGCGTGATCGTGCCGCCTGCGGGGTATTGGGAAAAGATCCAGGCCGTCTGCCGCAAATACGATATCCTGATCGTGGCGGATGAGGTCATCAACGGATTTGGCCGGACAGGCCATATGTTTGCCTGTGAAACCTATGGCATCAAACCGGACATGCTGGTTGTGTCCAAACAGATCACTTCCAGCTATCTGCCGCTGGCCGCGATTGTCTTCACGGATGCACTCTATCAGGGGATGGCGGATGGATCAGAGGCGCTTGGCACCTTCGGGCATGGCTATACCACCTCGGGGCACCCTGTTGCGACCGCTGTAGGGTTGGAGAACCTGACAATCATCGAAGAGCGTGATCTGGTTTCGAACGCCGCATGGATGGGAGAGCGGATGCGGGCCGGTCTTGCCCGCCATGCTGACCATCCTTTGGTGGGAGAAGTGCGCGGCGAAGGATTCATCGCTGCGGTGGAATTTGTTTCCGACAAGACGACCAAAGCCGGGTTCTCGACCCCGGGCAAGGTCGCGCAGGCCGTATCTGCGGCCGCACAGCGTCATGGGCTGATCCTGCGCGCGATCGGTGAGTGCATCTGCTTCTGTCCGCCATTGATCATGACCGAAGAGCAGGTCGACGAGCTGCTGCACCGCTTCGACATGGCGATGACCGAAGGTCTTGCCCCGTTCCTGAGCGGAGAAGTGGCATGAACATTCCCGTAAATGATATCAGCGCCGTCATCGAGGCGGACCGTGCCCATGTCTGGCATCACCTGAGCCAGCACAAACCCTATGAAACCACCGATCCGCGCATCATCGTCGAAGGTAAGGGGATGCATGTCTGGGATGCGGCGGGCCGCAAGTATCTGGATGCCCTCTCGGGCGGTGTCTGGACGGTCAATGTCGGATACGGCCGTGAGAGCATTGCCGATGCGGTGCGCGACCAGCTGGTTACGATGAACTACTTTGCGCAGGCCGCAGGCTCCATTCCCGCCGCACGCTTCGCGGAAAAGCTGTTGTCGAAGATGCCGGGCCTGTCCCGGGTCTATTATGCCAACTCGGGATCTGAGGCGAACGAGAAGGTGTTCAAGATGGTGCGCCAGATCTCGGCGCTGCATCGCAACGGCGGGAAATCGAAGATCCTGTACCGGGAGCGGGATTACCATGGCACCACCATCGGCACGCTGGCCGCATCCGGCCAGCCCGAGCGGGCGGCACATTACGGCCCCTATCCCGAAGGTTTCGTGCAGGTGCCCCATTGTCTGGAATACCGCAAGCAATGGGATGTCGAGGATTATGGCCGGCGCGCTGCCGATGCCATCGAAGAGGTGATCCTGCGCGAAGGCCCCGATACGGTCGGTCTGCTGTGCCTGGAGCCGATCACCGCGGGCGGCGGCGTCATCGTTCCACCCGCCGGCTATTGGGAGCGGGTGCAGGAAATCTGCACGAAATACGATGTCCTGCTGCATATCGATGAAGTTGTCTGCGGCATCGGACGTACGGGTGAATGGTTCGGTTACCAAAATTACGGCATCAAGCCGGATTTCGTGACGATGGCAAAGGGGCTCGCCTCCGGCTATGCCGCGATTTCCTGCGCGGTGACCACCGAAAAAGTGTTCGATCTGTTCAAAAGCGATCCGACCGATACGATGAACCATTTCCGCGACATTTCTACCTTTGGCGGATGTACGGCCGGCCCTGCCGCCGCGTTGGAAAACATGCGTATCATCGAGGATGAGGGGCTTCTGGAGAATACCAAGGCAATGGGCGCACGGCTTCTGGCGAACCTGCGCGCCCTGCAGGAAAAGCATGCGGTTATCGGGGACGTGCGCGGTGCGGGGCTGTTCTGCGGGGCAGAACTTGTGGCGGATCGCGATACCAAACAGCCCGTGGATGAAAAGCTTGCCCAGCGCGTGGTGGCCGAAGCCGCAGCCGAGGGTGTCATGATCGGGGTTACAAACCGCTCCCTGCCGGGGTTCAACAATACGCTGTGTCTATCACCAGCGCTGATTGCCACGGCGGCGGACATAGACGCGATCACAGCGGCAATCGATATCGCCCTCACACGCGTTTTCGCCAGCGCCTGATCCGGTGCCAATGGACACACGGGAATTGGAATTGGCGGATTACGCGGCGTTTCTGGCAGCGCTTTCGGCAACGGGGTTCGAGGGGGATATCGGCTCCTCGACCTCGGAGCGGGTGGTTCTGGCGACAGATAATTCGATCTATCAGGTGCTGCCCGATTCCGTGGTCCATCCACGCAACGAACAGGATCTGGTCCGTATCGCGGGGTTGTTGCCGCAGCATCCGGGAATTGTGCTGCGTCCGCGCGGGGGCGGCACCGGAACCAATGGCCAATCCCTGGGCAACGGGGTGGTGGTGGATTGTTCGCGTCATATGACGGGCATCCTTGAGGTAAACGCTGCTGAAGGCTGGGTGCGGGTGCAGCCCGGCGTGATCAAGGACCATCTGAATGCCGTGCTTGCCGAACACGGATTGTTCTTTGCACCAGAACTTTCGACTTCCTCACGGGCCACGATCGGGGGGATGATTTCAACCGATGCCTGCGGGCAGGGGTCCTGCGCCTATGGCAAGACCTCGGACCATGTGCTGGGGCTGCGTGCCGTTCTAACGGGGGGTGAGGTGCTGGATACCGACCTGCCGCACCCCTTGGCAGACCGGATGGCACGATTGGCTGCCGACAACGCCGCGCTGATCAAGGCACGGTTTCCCAAGATGAACAGGTCACTGACCGGCTACGATCTGGCGCATATTCCCGAGCGGGGGGTGCGATCTGTCCTTTGCGGATCCGAAGGAACATTGGGGTTGATTGCCGAGGCACGGCTGAATGTGCTGCCGATCCCGAAAATCGCGGTGCTGGTCAATATTTTCTACGATGATTTCCAGTCTGCCCTGCGGGATGCCCGTATACTTGCAGGCATGGGGGCCACTTCGGTCGAGACGATAGACAGCCGTGTGCTGGGCCTGGCCCGGGCAGATATCATATGGGCCGATGTTGCCGCCTATTTCCCCGATGCCGGGGCGCAGGGGGTCAATATCGTTGAATTCACCGGTGATGATCTGCTTCAGGTACAATCCGCAGTCGGGCGACTGACGTCGGAGCTTGCCCGCCAGATCAACGGCAGACGCGGCTTTTCGCAGGTGCAGGGGGCCGACGTGTCCCGCATCTGGACTATGCGCAAGAAATCGGTGGGGCTGTTGGGCCGTGCCGAAGGGGCGAAGCGCCCCCTGCCGTTCGTGGAGGATTGCGCCGTTCCGCCCGAGAACCTCGAGCCTTTCATCGCGGGCTTTCGGGCAATACTGGATGCGGAGGGGCTGGAATACGGCATGTTTGGCCATGTAGATGCCGGTGTTCTGCATGTTCGCCCTGCGCTGGATCTGACTGATCCTGGGCAGGAACCCCTGATCCGCCGCATCACCGAGGCGGTGGAGGAATTGGCCCGGCAATATGGCGGCCTGCTGTGGGGTGAACATGGCAAGGGCGTCCGCTCCGAATTTGTACCGGCGGTATTCGGCCTGCTCTACCCTGCGCTGCAGGAAGTGAAGCGGGCCTTCGATCCGGACAATCGCATGAACCCGGGCAAGATCGCCGGGCCGGAGCCGTTGATGAAGATTGATGGCGTCCCCCTGCGCGGCCAGAACGACCGCCAGATCGCGCCGCAGGTCCGCGCGGATTACGCCCCCGCCTTGTCATGCAACGGCAACGGCGCCTGTTTTGCCCAAAGCGCGGCAGAGGTGATGTGCCCGTCATACAAGGCCACGCTGGACCGGCGGCATTCCCCCAAGGGGCGTGCCGGACTGGTGCGGGAATGGTTGCGTCAGGGCGGACCTGATGGTGGTGCCGATCCCCGGTTCGAGGCCGAGGTCAAGGAAGCTCTGGACGGCTGCCTGTCTTGCAGGGCCTGTTCACGGGCCTGTCCGGTGCATGTGGATGTTCCCTCTTTTCGGGTAAAGTTCATGCAGGCGTGGTACATGCGGCATCGGCGCCCGTTGCGCGATCACGCCCTTGCTATGCTGGAGCCTGCCTTGCCCTATGCCGCAGGGCTGCGTCCGGTCTTCAACGGCATTATCCGCTCGGGGATCTTGCGACGGATCGGGCTACACCACCTGCCGCAGATACCGGCATTCGATCTTATGCGGGAATTGCGGTTGCGGGGCGTGCGGATGGTGGGAAAGACGTTGCCCGATCCCGCATCGGCGGTGGTCATTGTTCCCGATGCCTTCACCCATTTTTTTGAGCCTGATCTGGTGATCGATCTGGTGGATGTCCTGCGTGCGGTCGGGGTAACCCCCTGGGTCGCGCCTTTTCGCCCCTCGGGGAAGCCCTTGCATGTTTCCGGGCGGTTGACCGCCTTTGCCCGAGTGGCAAGGCGAC
The DNA here is from genome assembly GCF_000739715.2 of Falsirhodobacter sp. alg1. Lineage (GTDB taxonomy): Bacteria > Pseudomonadota > Alphaproteobacteria > Rhodobacterales > Rhodobacteraceae > Falsirhodobacter. Next base: position 187,921 of record NZ_BBJC02000003.1, read on the forward strand.
AAGCCGCAATGCTGGACCGCCTGCACAAGGCGGGCCTGCCGTTGATCGGAATCGAACCTGCGGTGACGCTGGCCTATGGCGATGAATATCCTGATGCGATGCGCACGGCTGTGGCCCCCGTGATGTTGCCACAGGAATGGCTGGCAGGGCGGATTGCGGATCTGCCGGTCAGGGCAATGACACAGACGGCGCGCCTGCTGCCGCATTGCACGGAAAGAACCCTGCGTTCCAATACCGCAGAGGTCTGGGCCAGGATCTTCGCGCACGTCGGGGTTGCACTGGAAACGCCTGCCACCGGATGCTGCGGCATGGCCGGAACATGGGGGCATGAGGTGGAGAATGCCGAAACCTCGTCCCGCATATTCGCACAATCATGGGCCGCGCAGATGAGCGATGTGATGCCGGTATTGGCCACCGGCTTTTCCTGCCGTTGTCAGGCCGATGTGCAGGCTGGCAGAACCCTTCGTCACCCGCTGAGCCTGCTGCGCGAATGTCTGCAGCATCCGGATGCATGCCCCGATCCATCCCACCCCGTATTCGCAACCGAGGATATCTGACATGACCCGAACATTGCCGTTCACCTGTGACAAAGCGCCGGCAAGCGGCTCTGGCGGGGTTGTGGTGACCAACCATCCCCTTGGAACGGCGGCGGGTTCTGAAATGCTTGCGGCCGGGGGCAATGCGGTGGATGCGACGGTGGCGGCGCTGCTGACGCTGACGGTGGTGGAACCGATGATGGTCGGGATTGCGGGGGGCGGCCTGTCGCATGTGCGGATGGCCGATAGCACGAATGTCGTCTTCGATGCGCTTTCCTCGGCCGGGGGGCAGATGCAGCCCGATATGTATCGGCCGGTGTCGGATGAACCGGCGCGGTATATGGAAACCGAAGGGCGGTGCAGTATGCTGGGCGCATCGGCGGTGGCCGTACCCGGCAACCTGCGCGGTTGGTGCGACATGCATCGCCGCTTCGGAAAGCTGCCCTTTGCCGATGTGGTCGAACCCGCGATCCGGGCCGCATCGCGCGGGTTTACCGTGACGCATTATCTGGCCGGGGCAATGAATGAATTTGCAGGGGATCTGCTGGCAGATCCGGCCATGGCCGCACTGGTGGCCCCCAAGGGGGCCCTGATGTCCCCCGGTGAACGTATGGTCATGGGGGATTACGCCGAAACACTGCGTCTGATCCAGCGCGAGGGGGCGGCCGCGCTTTATGGTGGTGCCCTTGGCAAGGCCTTGGTGGCGCGCATGGCCACCGGGGATGATCATGCGGGCTTTCTGACAGAGGCGGATCTGACGGATTACCGTGCGGTGGAACGTACGCCGATCACGGGCACCTATCGCGGCTATCAGGTGATCGGCCCACCGCCGCCCGCCTCTTCGGGGGTGCATATCACCCAGATGCTGAACATGCTGGAGCGGTATGATGTCCGCGCGATGGGGTTCGGTACGGCTGAAAGCCTGCATCTGATGGCCGAGGTTATCCGGCTGGCCTTTGTGGATCGTCGTGCCCATTCCGGCGATCCCGCCTTTGTCGATGTGCCGGTAGAGCGACTGACCTCCAAGGCCTATGCTGCCGAATGTGCATCCGGGATTCGCAATGCCGCGTCTTTGCAGGCGGCTGCGGCGCAGGGCTATGAAAGTGCCGATACCACGCATCTGACCGTTGCGGATAAGGACGGCAATATCGTGACCGCGACGCATACGATCAACGGGCTGTTCGGGGCGCGCTTTGTCGTGCCGGAAACGGGCATCATCCCCAATAACTACATGATGAATTTCGATCCCCGTCCGGGCAAGGCGCTGTCGGTCGTTCCGGGCAAGCGGGTGCCGACATCCATGGCACCGATGATCGTGATGAAGGACGGTGCCCCCGTTTATGCATTGGGAATGCCGGGGGGGCTGCGCATCTTTCCAAGCATCCTTCAGGGGATCGTGAACTTGCTGGATCATGGGCTGACCTTGCAAGAGGCGGTAGAAGCCCCACGCATCTGGACGCAGGGGCAGGAACTGGAGGTCGAGAAACCGTTCCTTCCGCAAAAAGAAGCACTTGAGGCGCTTGGCCACAGGGTTAAGGTCATGCCGCATATCGGTGGCGGAATGAATGCCATCGCATTCGAGGGGAATGGCCGCATGACAGGTGCTGCCTGTTGGCGCGCCGACGGAACTGTTGCCGCATTGGGTGGTGGCCTTGCCAAACCGGGTGTCCGGTTCTGGCCCGACCGCGCACCGGAACAAAAGAAAGACTGAATATGCCACGTATCATAATTCTGGATCCAGTCGGTGCGGACCGCCTGACCCGTATGGAAGGTTATCTGCCCGAAGGGTTCACCATCGAGGGGGCTGCCAGCCGGTCGGAGCAGGACCAGCTGGCCGCAATGAAGGCAGCTGATTTCGTGATCGTATCGGATGTGCCCGTCACGGCGGCCATGCTGGAGGCTGGCGCGGCCTCGGGGCTGAAGGCGGTGCAGAAATGGGGCGTCGGCTATGATGCCATCGATCTGGAGGCGGCGCGGCGCGTCGGGGTGCGGGTGATGCGCACGACCGGCTCCAACGCCGTTGCGGTGGCGGAAACCACATTGGGGATGATCCTTGCGATGCAGCGCAATCTGGTGCGCGGTCATATGGGGGTGACCGCTGGCGAATGGCCCAAATCTGAACTGGCGCCGACCAGCATGAAGCTGTCGGGCAAAACGGTGGGGATCATCGGGTTGGGCTATGTCGGGAAGGCGCTGGTAAAGCTGTTGCAGGGGTTCGGCTGCACAGTGCTTTACACCAAACGCAGCCCGCTGCCGGCCGAGGAAGAAGCGGCGCTGGATGTCCGGTTCGTCACATTGGAAGAGCTGCTGGCCCAATCCGATGTCGTCACCCTGAACTGCGAGCTGAACGACCAGACCCGCGGGCTGATGAATGCAAAGACGCTGGCGCAGATGAAGGAAGGATCACTGCTGGTGAACCTTGCCCGCGGCGGTGTGGTTGTCGAGGCCGATCTGGCGGCGGCTGTACGGAATGGCCCGTTGCGGGGGGCCGCCGTGGATGTATTCGCACAGGAACCGGTGGAGGCCGGCAATCCGCTGGTGGGGCAGGACCGGATCATCGTAACGCCGCATGTCGGCGCCATTTCCGCAGATTCATTCCCGGCCTCGGTCACGCGGATGATCGGCAATATCGCCTGTGTCCATCGCGGCGAAGAGCCGCCTGAAATTGACGTTCTGGTATAGGATAGAGTTATGAAAACCGTTTTGATTACCGGTGCCACGGCCGGATTTGGCCGTGAAACCGCCCGCCGATTTGTAAAAGGGGGCTGGAAGGTGATCGGCACCGGCCGCCGGGCCGAGCGGCTGGAGGAGCTGGGTGCGGAACTGGGCGAGAACTTCTGCCCGATGGTGTTCGACATGCAGGATATCGCCGCAATGGATTCCGCGATTGAGGGGCTGCCTGCGGCTTTTGCCGATGTGGATCTGCTGGTGAACAACGCGGGATTGGCCCTGGGCACAACGCCCGCCCCGAATGTTGAACTGGCGAACTGGATGACCATGATCGACACCAACGTGAAGGGGCTGACCGCAATCACGCTGAAGCTGTTGCCCACGCTGATCCGGCAGAAGGGCGGGATCGTCAATCTGGCCTCCATCGCCGCGAATTGGCCCTATGCGGGCGGTAACGTCTATGGTGCGACCAAGGCGTTTGTGAAGCAGTTCAGCCTCAACCTGCGGGCCGACCTGCATGGCACGGGCGTACGTGTCACATCGCTGGAACCTGGCATGGCGACGAGCGAATTCACTCTGGTCCGTACGGGCGGCAATCAGGAGGCGTTCGATGCCCTGTATGAAGGGGCCAACCCGCTGACGGCCGAAGATATGGCGGAAACGATCTGGTGGATCGCCACCCTGCCGCCCCATATGAACATCAACACGCTGGAAGTGATGCCCACCTCACAATCCAATGCCGGGCTTCAGGTGGCCAAGACCTCCTGAACCGCTGCGATGGGCAACGCCTCGATACGTTCGGGGCGCGCCAATGCCGTATTCCACCCCTCGGTGGTTGTGGCCTGAAGCATCGAATTGAGGATCGCCTCCTCGGTGGCATCGATCACCGCATCGAACAGCGGGGATACGGCATCATTCGACAGTTCGGGGTAGGCGGTAACGGCCGCGCGGCGTTCGGACGTGCGCCGCAGGGCAGGGTGGGTCGAAAACGCCAGGGCATAATCGCCCGATCCGTTGCTCAACGCGGCCCCTGTGCGTGCCAGTCCGCCAAAGGCCCGTTCGGCCAGGCGCCGCAGATTGCGATCCGAAAGGGGCGCATCCGTGGCAAGGATGATCATGATGGAGCCATCCCGGTCATGTGCCACAGGGGTGGTGACCTCCTTGCCAGCCACGCGAAGGGTGCCGCCGTAGTTGGATTGCACCAGCACACCGACACGCCATTCGCCGCTGGCCGTCACAACGCGGGACGATGTGCCGATTCCGCCCTTCATTCCGAATGCAACTGTTCCGGTGCCGGCCCCGACTGCGCCTTCGGCTATGGGGCCATCGGTCGCTGCGGTAATCGCACGGGTGATTTCTTCGACCGTGGGCCTGCCCGCCCGTATGTCATTCAATCGGGAGTCATTGGTTTCACCTACTACCGCATTGATGGAAGTGACGTGCTCGTTCCCCGCCTGCTCCAAGGTCCATTGGACCGAGGCTTCTATGGCGCGGCCTGTGGCAAGGGTGTTGGTCAGCAGGATCGGGGTCTCTATCTCACCCAGTTCCTGTATCTGGGTTGCACCAGCCAGTTTGCCGTACCCGTTGAAAATAGCCAGGGCCGCCGGAACTTTGTCCTGAAACAGATTTCCGGCGTGCGGCAGGATTGCCGTGGCACCGGTACGGATCCGCGCCCCTTCGTGAAGCGTGACATGCCCCACCGATACGCCCGCGACATCGGTAATAGAGTTCAGGGGGCCTGTCGGATAGGGTCCGACAGACAGGCCGATATCGCGCAGGCGGGGCATGGTATATTCCGGTATTGACGTCCTTGGTCGGCCAAGGATAGCGCCGGAATTGAAAAAGCGCGAGGAGACCCCGCGCCTTTGTTATCGAATAAAGACAATAATAAGAACGATGACCGCGGCAGCTCCAATCAGAAGTACTGGACGATTCATGTTTTCCTCACAGGCTGCGCGACATGGCGCGATGACGGCCTTCGCTGATTTCCTCGACAACTTTGGCACAGAATGCATCAAGGTCGTTCGGATTGCGGCTGGTTACAAGGCCGGAATCGACAACGACTTCACGATCCTGCCATGTGCCGCCCGCATTTCGGATGTCGGTCTGGAGTGAGGGGAAGGAGGCAACGGTTCGCCCCTTCAGCACATCGGCCTCTACCAGAACCCATGGACCGTGGCAGATCGCGGCAACAGGTTTTTGCTGTTCCACGATCGTGCGTACGAAGCTGACAACATCCTTGTATGCCCGCAGCCTGTCGGCGCCGACGGTACCGCCCGGGATGACCAGCGCATCGAACTGGTCGGCATGCACATCCGCAACCTTGGCATCGACCTTATGGGTGCCGGCCGGCTGCAGATCGCCCGAAACGGTCTTGGCATCGTCTGTTGTCAGGCTGATCACGGTGACGCGGGCACCGGCTGCTTCCAATGCAGCCTTGGGACGCGCGAATTCGACATCTTCGGTTCCCTCTGGCGCGATCAGCAAGGCCACGGTTTTTCCATCGAGTTTCATCAAAGCACCTTTTCCACTTGTGATGGTCGAACGAAAAAGGGAAATAAAATGTTCCGGTTTCTTGTTGGAGTTCGACCTTGCCCGACGCGCAAGCCCGTTACGATATGCTGGACCGGCTGAATATTCTCGATACTCCGGATGAGCCGGAGTTCGACAATCTGGTTGGTATAGCACGCGCGGTTTGCCGCGCTCCCATTGCGCTGATCAGCCTTGTTGATCGTGACCGCCAATGGTTCAAGGCGCATGTCGGGTTCGAACGTCATGAAACGCCGCTGGATGAATCCGTCTGCACCCATGTTCTGGGTGAACCTGAAATCCTGGTCATTCCGGATCTTACACAGGACCCGCGCACCCGCGAAAACCCGCTGGTTCTGCGGGATCCGAATATCCGGTTCTATGCCGGGGTGCCTCTGCGCGTCGAAGGGGTCACGATCGGCTCGCTTTGCGTCATCGACCTTGTCGCCCGGCCTCAGGGGTTAAGCACGGAGGAAATCCGGATACTGAAGGCAATCGCGCTGGAGGTGGTGAACCATATCCAGCAGCGCGACCGCCGTAACCTTTGGCGTGCCGAGGTGGAGCGTCGGAACGCCAATCTGCGTGTGGCGGCCGAACATGCCGAGGCGCTGGTCCGTCTGGGCGATGTATTGCGCAAGACCGAGAATGTGCCCGAGGTCGTATCGCTGGGATCCACGACGATGGCCGAAACGCTGCGTGCCACGCGCGCGGGGTTCGGGATTGTGGATGCCGTCAATGAAACCGTGATGATGCAGCCGGATTGGCGGATGCCCGGCGTTCAGTCATTGGCGGGGTTGCACCACTTTCGCGACTACGGCTCTTTTGTGGATGACCTGAACCGCGGAGAGCTGGTGATCGTTCTGGATGTCGAAAAGGATCCCCGCACAGCCAAAAGCGGCAAGATGCTGGCAGAAATGGGCATCCGGGTACTGATCAACGTGCCGATCTTCCAGAATGGTGTGTTTTCGCTGGTCGGCTTTGTCCATTTTGACTGGGAACGTCCGCTGGCGGATGTGGACATCAGCTTTGTCCGCGCTGTGGCCGACCGTATTCAGGCCGCAATCGTAAGCCTGCGCGCAATAGAAGAGCGGCGTACGGCCGGGCGGGAGATGAGCCATCGGCTCAAGAATACCTTTGCCATGATCACGGCCATTGCCCGTCAGACCTTCAATGGCGCGGATCGTGAGGCTGTGCGCGGTTTTTCGAACCGTCTGATTGCCATGGGGGCCGCCTATGATCTGCTGGCCCATGAACGGTGGGAGGCGGCCAAGCTGGAAGCCGTGGTTGCAGGGTCCGTCGCGGTGGTGGCGGGGGCGGATAACATCCATCTTTCCGGCCCGGCGGTGGATCTGGGTTCCGAAAGTGCATTGTCCGTCGCCTTGCTGGTCCACGAACTGGTCACGAATTCCATGAAGTACGGAGCACTTTCGGTTTCGGAGGGGCGGGTGTCGCTGGATTGGTCCGTCGCCGAGGATGAGTTGGTGATGGCTTGGCAGGAAAGCGGCGGGCCCGAGGTGGTAAACCCTACCCGAAGGGGCTTCGGATCCCGGCTGATGCAGGCGGGCCTGGGGAATGGCAACGCCATGCTGGATTACCGCCCCGAAGGTTTGCAGGCGGCATTCCGCGCGCGGCTCAGCGATCTCAGGCGCTGACAGGAACCACATCTGCAGTGTGCCGTTGTTTCCGTAGAATGAATACGGAGAATGACGCTATGAAACTTCTTGCAACCTCGGCAATGATCCTGACGCTTGGCACAGCGGGGGCAATGGCCCAGGAGGTCGTCGTTCCGATGGACGGCGTACGCGCCAGCACCATCGAGGGCGGCGAGGTCTATAGCATCCAGACCGGCATCGAAGAGGCGACCTTCGGCACAACCAAATACACAGATATCAGCACCGAATGGGACAACATCGGTGAAATCGAAGACATCGTTCTGTCACCCGAAGGTGAAATGATCGGCATCGTCGCTGAAGTTGGCGGCTTTCTTGGAATGGGGGAGCATGAGGTGATGCTTCCGTCGGATGCAGTCCATCTGCTGTCGGGGAATGACGGGAAATATGCCTATGTAACGCGCCTGTCGCTTGATGAACTGAAGGCACTGCCTGTCATCAAGGAATGATCCGTCCATAATTGGCATGGCCCATATGCCCCGTGCCGCTGCAAATCGATAGAGAGGATAGAATATGGCCAGTACCACAATTTCCAGCAAAGACGTTGATGGCACCGCAGTCTACAGCCCCTCGGGCGACCGGCTTGGCCATATCGATCATCTGAGGATCGATAAGGAGCTGGGCTATGTCGCCTATGCGGTTATGGGGTTCGGCGGTTTTCTGGGGGTTGGCGAAGGCCATCACCCCGTACCGTGGAAGAAACTGCGCTATGACACATCGCTGAATGGCTATGTCACGGACATTACCGAAGAACAGTTGCAGAAAGCACCGCGCCAGCCCGAAGAAACCGATGATAACCGCCAATGGGCAACTACGTTTTACGGTTATTACGGCGTTGCACCCTATTGGGTGTGATCAGTTGGTCTGGCGCTTCGGAATGAACGGAAGGGGAAGGACGGGCACGCCTTCCTCTATCAGCTTGCGGGCTTCATCCAGACGCGCCTCGCCATGGATTGACCGTTTCGGTGCGTCTCCGGCATGCATCTTGCGCGCTTCGCCGACAAATCCGGTACCGACATATTCCGAATTGGCCTCAACCATTTTTTTCAAAGCGGCCAGCGCTTCGGTTTTTTTGGTTATACTGACGGCCGGTGCCATCAGTGCTTTTTCTACATCAGGGTTCCCGCACTCGGGGCAGGGAACATGACCTGCCTTCCGCAGTGTCTCGAAGGTATCGCCCGATGCAAACCAACTTTCAAAGCTATGCCCATCCGAACAACGCAAGGTAAAGCGGATCATTCCAAACGTCCCGTGAGATACCGAGGGGTCATGTAAGGTCTTTGACCCTCAACCCCTTGAAAATGTCGATGAGCTCCGGTTCATGCACCTTGGTCGCCGCGGTTTCAAGTGAGAACCACTTGCGTTGACGTTGTTTCGACTCGGGGTATCTTTTAGCAAGGCCCGTAACCTTTAGGGCAATGACCTCTACGCGGCAGGGTACCGTGCTTTCATTCTTCAGATCACGGTACAGGATTTTTTCGTACAGATAATACCCGACGGTCTTTCCGGGATCACCGGTGACCCCGGCCTCTTCCCACGCTTCCTGCTGGGCGGCTTTGGTATTGCTCAGCCCGCGCATGGGCCATCCCTTGGGCAAGACCCATCTGCCGGTTTCGCGGCTTGTAATCAGAAGAACTTGCGGTTCCCCATCTTTCTTTCGCCAGCATAATGCTGCCAATTGCTCCCGTGTGGCGCTGACGATTTTTCGATCCTGTTTCAATCCGACCCTGTTTCTGTCTGCTTATCATGTTTCCCCGACGTCTTTGCGCATCGGAAGTCTAATAGTTAGTATCCTACAGCCGCTATCAAGAGGCTGAAGCATAATGAATGGACTACGGTTAATAATTTCTACATTTGCATGATAAATTGCCATGGAGCAGTCCGATTTTTCCTGAACACCCGATTTTGATCGGCGCCGAAATCTATCGCGGGTCAAGTTACGGCCCTAGGCATCCATTACGGGTGCCCCGGGTCTCTACCGTCCTGGATCTGTCACGTGCCTTGGGGTGGCTTCCCCGGTCCCGCTATCGCACCAGTCCCCGCGCTTTGCCGAACGCATTGATGGCATGGCACGACCCCGCCTATATCGCCGCATTGCAGCAGGCAGAGACACTGGACGCGCCTACGGACACAATGTTGCGCCAGCATCATCTGGGAACCTTGTCGAATCCGCTGTTCCCCGAAATGTTCCGGCGTCCGGCAACCGGAGTAGGGGGCATGATGCTGGCGGCGGAATTGGTACAGAATGGCGGGGTCGTGCATGTTCCGGGGGCTGGTACGCATCACGGCCTGCCGGATCGTGCAAACGGATTCTGCTATCTGAACGACTGTGTTCTGGGTATGCTGGCATTGCGCCATTTCGGTGCACGGCGGATCGCCTATGTCGATATCGACGCGCATCATTGTGACGGCGTGGCGGCCGCCTTTGCCGGTGATCCGGACATCTTGATGGTATCCACCCATGAAGAGGGGCGGTGGCCATTCACAGGGGCGCTGGACGATGACGGAGGCGGCGCTGCCATGAACCTGCCCGTACCCCGCGGTTTCAATGACAGCGAGATGCGTCTGGCCCGTGAGGCCTTGATCGTTCCGGCGGTGGCCGCGTTTCGCCCGGATGCGATCGTTCTGCAATGCGGCGCTGATGCTGTGGAAGAGGATCCGCTATCGCGGATGGGGTTATCCAACAACGCCCATATCGGCGTGCTGCGCGCCCTGCGGCATCTGGCGCCAAGGTTCATCCTGACCGGGGGCGGCGGTTACAATCCGTGGACCGTGGGGCGCTGCTGGACGGCGCTGTGGGGCACATTGGCCGGGCGGGATATTCCCGATCAGCTGCCCGTAGCGGCGCAGGCAGTGCTGGCTGAGCTGAGCTGGGGTGGCGGGGCGCGTCCGGCCCCGCAGCCCCACATTCTGACCACCCTACGTGATCCTCGCCGGGAGGGGATCATCCGCCCCGAAGTAGTTGCGCGGATCGAAGTGCTCAGGCGGCGGATAGGGCGGCAATAATCCCGCCAAAGTCTGCGGCCTTCAGGCTGGCCCCGCCTACCAGTGCTCCATTGACATTCGGAAGGGCGAATATTTCGGCCGCGTTGCCGGGCTTGACCGAACCGCCATAGAGAAGCCGGATACCATCCCCGAAGCGGGGGGACAGCTGGTTGCGCAAAAACGCATGGACTTCGGCAATTTCATCGAGGGAGGGGGTGCGGCCGGTGCCGATGGCCCAGATCGGTTCATAGGCGACGACCAGCTTTCCCGCTTCGCAGGTGGCGGGCAACGAGCCATCGATCTGGCTGCCGATGATGTCCAGAGTGCGGCCAGCGTCACGATCACCTTCGGTTTCCCCGATACAGACGATCGTTGTCAGCCCTGCCGCCTGTGCGGCGGTGACCTTATCGGCCACCATGACATCGGATTCACCATGATCCGCGCGCCGTTCCGAATGGCCAAGAATGACATGGGTAGCACCCGCGTCGGCTAGCATATCCGCCGATACATCGCCCGTATGCGCACCCGATGCCTTGGCATGGCAATCCTGCCCGCCAACAGCAAGGGATGTTCCCTTTGCAGCCTCTGCCATCCGTGACAGCAGCGTGGCAGGGGGGCATAGCAGAACATCACATGCGGGTGCGGAATGCGCCTTCAGCAGGTCGGCAACCTCGGCAAGGTCCGCCTTTGTGCCGTTCATCTTCCAGTTGCCAGCAGCAAGTCCGCGCATAATCAATCCCCTTGGTGATACCCGCGTAAATCTAGGACGGGGATCGCCAAAGGAAAACAGCTTACTCGCGGAACTTGACGGATTCTCCGCAGCCGCAGGCATCGACCACATTCGGGTTTCGGAACTTGAAGCCCGATTCCAGCAGCGAGGTTTCGTAATCGATTTCGGTGCCGAACAGGAACATCTGCGCCATGGGGGCAATCATGACGCGTGCGCCGTCCTGCTCCACCGTTTCATCCATCGGGTTGATGTCGGCCACATAGTCCATGGTGTATTCCATGCCCGCGCAGCCGCCCTTTTTCACGCCGATGCGCAACCCTGCAGAGGATTGCTTGGCCATCAGGCGTGCAATCTGTTTGGCCGCCGAGGGCGTGATGCTGACGGCCTGTTTTCCGGGAATTGAGAACATGGCATTTCCTTTCCGCATTGAACGCGGGGTTTACATGAAGCCCAGTTCGAGGCGGGCTTCGTCCGACATCATTTCCATTCCCCATGGGGGATCGAAGGTCATTCCGACATTGACCTGCTTCACGCCCGGAATGGGTTCGACCGAGTCGGCGACCCAGCCGGGCATTTCACCTGCAACGGGGCAGCCCGGGGCGGTCAGCGTCATCAGGATCTCGACCTCGTTCAGGTCGTTGATCTCGATCGTGTAGATCAGCCCCAGATCGAATATGTTTACCGGAATTTCCGGATCATAGACGCTGCGGCAGGCATCGACGACCTGATCGTACAGGGGGTGTTCGGTGGTGGACGGCTTGATAAGCGGGTCACCTTCGGTTTGCATATCGGTCATGGAACGATCCTCTTTGGATAGGAATATAGGGATGGGGAGGTCAGGCCTCAACCCAGATCGTGACAGGGCCGGAGTTGACCAGCGATACCTGCATGTCGGCACCGAAGCGGCCGGTTTCAACAGGGGCGTGTTCTGCCATCGCGGTACAGAACCGTTCATAAAGGGCGCGCCCCTCGTCGACGGGGGCAGCTGCCGAAAAGCCGGGGCGTGTTCCCCGGCTGGTATCGGCCGCCAGTGTGAACTGGCTGACCACCAGAACCGAACCGCCCACATCCTTCAATGACAGGTTCATCTTGTCCTGTTCATCCCGAAAGATGCGCTGCTTGGCGATACGTGCAGCGAGGGCATCGGCCTGCTCGGCAGTGTCGCCGCGCATGGCACAGACCAGCACAAGCAAACCGGGCCCGATACGGCCGATTTCCGTATCCGCAACGCGAACGGAGGCTTCTGTCACGCGCTGCAGAAGGGCTTTCACACCTCATGCTCCCACGGCGGGTTTGCACCGGCACGGGAAACGGTAACGGCTGCTGCCCGTACGCCCAGTTCCAGACCGCTTTGCAGCACGTCCTCGGAAAGGTTGGCCACGGCGGCCTTGTTCAACGCACCGGCGCGCTGGAGTGCGGCCAGGAACCCCGCGTTGAAAGTATCGCCCGCACCTACCGTGTCGGCCACGGTCACCTTTTGCGCGGCGGCAAAGCAATGGCCGTTGGCGGTAAAGGCATGCGCCCCCTTGGCCCCTTCGGTCAGCAGCACGATCTTGGGGCCGCGGGCCAGCAGGGCCTTGACCAGATCCGCCAGTTCGCCTTCACCCTCCAGCCAATGAAGGTCCTCGTCCGAGATCTTCACGATATCGGACACCTCGATCATGTGGTTGATCCGCGCGCGGTAACGATCGGGATCGGTGATGAAACCGGGGCGGATGTTCGGATCGATCATGGTGACGCGTGTTGCCGCCTCCCGCGCGATCAGCGCGGCATAGGTGTCTGCCGCAGGTTCGCTGACCAAGGAGATGCCGCCAAAGAACAGCGCATCCACCTCGGGGCCAAGATCCGGCAGATCCTTGGGTTCCAACAGACGGCCGGCTGTATTCTCATCATAGAAGGCATAGCTGGCCTGACCGTCGCGCAGCGTGACAAATGCCAGCGTCGTGGGGCGGTTGCTGCGCGCGGCATTCTCGGTGTTCACCCGCGATTCCGTCAGCGACGCATCCAGCATGGTGCCGAACAGATCGTTCGAGATGCCGGAAAAGAACCCGACATCCGCCCCGAGCCGACCAAGCGCGATGGCAGTGTTAAACACCGCGCCACCGGGGTAGGGCATGAAAGCGCCCTCTCGGGGCAGCATGTCGATCAACGCTTCGCCGCAGCACAGGATCATTGCGCCATTCCTTTAACCGTTATTTTACCGCTAACATTATCGAAACGGCAGCGGTGCCGCAATGGGCGGCAACACCGAGGGCAGGTCATGCAAGTGTGGTCAGGGAAGCAGGGTAGCGTTGATCGCGGGAGAAGGGTTCCTGCAAACTGCTTTTCCGTTCTGCCGTCAGCCATATTGTCCGACGTGCTGCCTATTGCAGTTTGGTAGGCCCGGAGGGACTCGAACCCCCAACCAAGGCGTTATGAGCGCCCTGCTCTAACCATTGAGCTACAGGCCCGGCAATGATTGCCTAATGCGAAGGCGCGGGTTGGTCAAGCTGCGTTGCGCAGGGAACCGGGATCGTCTAATGCGGGCTAAAGATCTGTGGGGACTGGTGCCATGACCAACAAGAACGGACTGACCTATGCCGATGCCGGTGTAGATATCGATGCAGGCAATGCGCTTGTTGACCGGATCAAGCCGGCGGCAAAGCGCACGGATCGTGCGGGAACGATGTCGGGGCTGGGCGGCTTTGGCGCTTTGTTCGACCTGAAGGCCGCCGGCTACAAGGATCCGATCCTTGTCGCGGCCACTGACGGGGTCGGCACCAAACTGCGGATCGCAATCGATACAGGTGTCGTGGATACGATCGGGATCGATCTGGTCGCGATGTGTGTCAACGACCTGGTGTGCCAGGGGGCAGAGCCGCTGTTCTTCCTCGACTACTTTGCGACGGGCAAATTGGACGTCGATCAGGCGGCTACGATCGTCGAGGGGATTGCCGCGGGCTGCGAAGCCTCCGGCTGCGCGCTGGTCGGTGGTGAGACGGCTGAGATGCCGGGCATGTATCACCGTGGCGATTTCGATCTTGCGGGCTTTGCCGTCGGCGCGATGGAGCGTGGCACGGCATTGCCGGACGGCGTGGTCGAAGGGGACGTTCTTCTGGGGCTGGCCTCGGACGGGGTACATTCCAACGGGTATTCGTTCGTCCGCAAGGTGGTCGAGATGTCCGGCCTTGGCTGGGATGCGGATGCGCCCTTTGCCGATGGATCGTTGGGTGCCGCCTTGCTGACGCCGACACGGTTGTATGTAAAGCCTGCGCTGGCAGCCATTCGCGAAGGGGGCGTGCATGCGCTGGCCCATATCACGGGTGGGGGCCTGACCGAGAACCTGCCGCGTGTGCTGCCCGAGGGGCTGGGGGCCGATGTGTCGCTGGACGCATGGATCCTTCCGCCGGTCTTTGACTGGTTGGCAAAGACAGCCGACATGGCCGAGAGCGAACTGCTCAAGACCTTCAACTCCGGGATCGGCATGATCATCGTCGTGGCAGCCGACCGGGCCGAGGCGATTGCCGAGCTGCTGGCCGCCGAAGGTGAAACCGTTTCCCGTCTGGGCACCATCACCGCCGGTGAAGGCGTGCGTTACTCTGGCAGCCTGCTGTGAAACGCGTCGCGATCCTGATCTCGGGCGGGGGCTCCAATATGGTGGCCCTCGTCAAAAGCATGACCGGTGATCATCCGGCGCGCCCGGTTCTGGTCGCCTCGAATGATCCCGCAGCGGGGGGATTGCGCACGGCGGCGGACATGGGGGTTGCCACTGCGGCGGTGGATCACCGGCTGTTCAAAGGGGATCGCGCCGCATTCGAGGCTGCCCTGTTGGAACCGATCCTGCAATCACGTCCGGATATTCTGTGCCTTGCAGGCTTCATGCGGGTGCTGACGCCGTCCTTTGTGGAACGGTTCGAGGGGCGGATGCTGAATATCCATCCGTCGCTTCTGCCGAAATATCCGGGGTTGCATACGCATCAGCGTGCGATCGATGCCGGCGATGCCGAGGCCGGCTGCACTGTGCATGAGGTGACGGCCATTCTGGACAACGGGCCGATTCTGGGTCAGGCGACGGTGCCCGTGCTGCCGACGGACACCGCAGAAACGCTGTCGGCGCGGGTGCTGGCCGAGGAGCATAAGCTTTACCCGGCCTGCCTCCGCGCTTTCGCCAGCCGTTAGGCCAGCAGGCGCGCTTCGAATTTGCGCAGGCAACGGTGCGCCGTTGTCGGATGCATGCCTGCCAGATCGGGGAACAGGGCCTCCAGCTCGTCGCGGACTGCCGAGTTGTTGTCGGCATAGAGCGAGTCACCGAAGAACATGGTCTCGGTTGCGGCGCCTTCGGCAAAGATCACCTCATGTGCCGCACATGCGATGTGGTAGTAGGAGATCTTGCCACGCGGTGCGATACGGACGGTCGTGCCGTTCACGAGGTGCGCTGCCGCAACCAGAACGGTTGCCTCACCGTACAGCATTTCAGCGGTTTCACCCTCGATCAGCATGCGGTGCTGTTGCGAAACCGTCAGGTCTTTGGTGTTGCCATATGCACCGGCCTCGATCACGACGGGGGCAAAGGGGCCAACGCCGATCGTCTCGGTCTTGCCGACCCAGATCAGCGGCTGTGCGCCGTGGTCGCGGGTCATGACCATGTCGCCAACTTTCAGATCCTCGACCGAACGCAGGCCGTCCTGCGTCAGGATGGACGTTCCGGCGGTAAAGCAGAAGCTGGCCTGTGCCGCTTCGGCCGTTGCGTAGAGCGACGAGAAGGAAAGGTAGTCATTGTAAGCATCGGAGGTGGCGGTATACGTCACTTCGCTGCTGTCAAAACCGTCAACATCAATTACGAAATTCGCATTCGAGAAGATCTGGTAGTTATCGGCTGCAGCGACACCCTGGAACTCCTGGTTCTGCGGGTTCGCGTTCGAATAGATCAATGTGCCTTCGGAATCGTAAACCGAGACCTGTTGACCATTCGAGAAATAATTCCGGTCATTCGTTTGGCTGATGACAACGGTGTACACATCCGAAGCCGTTCCAAGCGGTGTGACACCGGTGAGTGTAACAGTTGCTTCACTGCCATTTCCCGACGAGGTCAGTCCGGAATAAGATGCGATCTGATCGCCAGTGACGTAATAAGTTTGGTCAGCCATCAAGCTTGTCCCCTGCATTAACAATATACTTATTAAGGAGACATTACGCCGATACGGCAATTTTGATAATCAAAATGTAGGTGAACCGGCCATAAAGGCACAATTTACGCTTTATTAACGTAATCTGGCTTTTTCAGGTATATATTTATATGAAAGTATCTGCAGCAACCGCTTCAGTGAAATCTAATTGCCGGAATGATGGCGGGCTTATAGCGCCATGCAGTGAAATGTTTCAATCCATACCACATGATGCGCCGCATCTTGTCCCTTCAACTTCTCGTTTCCGCGCGTTAGAATCGTGACGGGCCGGATGAACCGGCGGCGAAAGGCCATGTATGCGCACGATCACGACGACCTCCGACCTGGCTGCAATTTGTGCGGAAGCCAAGACGAAGCCCTATGTCACCCTTGATACCGAATTCCTGCGAGAGCGGACGTATTGGTCCAAGCTGTGCCTGATCCAGATGGCATTGCCGGGCGGGGAGGCGGTCCTTATCGACCCGATCGTGGGCGAGGATATGGATCTGGCGCCTTTGTATGACCTGTTCCGGTGGGAGCAGACGGTAAAGGTCTTTCACGCCGCACGTCAGGATCTGGAGATATTCTTTGTTGAAGGCGGCGTCATTCCGAAACCGCTGTTCGATACGCAGGTTGCGGCAATGGTCTGCGGTTTTGGTGAGCAGGTCGGCTATGAAACGCTGGTCCGCAAGATTGCCCGAGAGTCGCTTGATAAAACCTCGCGCTTTACCGATTGGTCCCGCCGCCCGCTGACCGAGGCGCAATCGGTTTATGCGCTGGCCGATGTGACGCATCTTCGCCAGATCTATGAGTCATTGCAGGCGCAGATTGCCAAGGCGGGGCGTGAACGGTGGGTAACCGAGGAACTGGCGATCCTGCTGGATCCTGCCACCTATACCGTCCACCCCGAGGATGCCTGGATGCGTGTGAAGACACGTACCACGTCGGCGCGCTTTCTGGGAATCGTCAAGGAGCTTGCCCGGTTCCGGGAAACCTATGCGCAATCCAATAACGTCCCCCGGTCGCGTGTCATGAAGGATGATGCGCTGCTGGAGGTCGCCTCTACCCGTCCGGCAAGTATCGAGGATCTGAACAAGTCACGGTTGCTGCTGCGTGAGGCGCGCCGTGGTGCCATTGCCGACGGCATTCTGGCTGCGGTAAAGGCAGGGCAGGAGATGAAGGCATCCGATCTGCCCAAGGTGCCGGTCCTGAAGGATAATGCGCAGGTCAATCCGGCGCTGGCCGATTTGTTGCGTGTTCTGCTGAAGGCCAAATCCGAAGATCTGGGCGTTGCCTCGAAGCTGATCGCCTCCTCTGCCGATCTGGATGCGCTGGCCACGGGCGACCGCGATCTGCTGCCGCTCAAAGGGTGGCGGATGGAGGCCTTCGGTGCCGATGCATTGCGTTTGTGCAGGGGGGAAATTGCCCTTTCCGCCAAGGGCAACTCCGTAAAGATCGTAACGCTTTAAGGCGTTGCGGTCACCGAATTGGTTGCGCCGCGCACAACGATGTGGCGTACACCCTGCAAGACATCCCGTTTGATTGCGGTGGCTGCGATGATCGGCTGGATCACCGTGCTTTTCGTGCTTTCGGGGGGGGTGCTGCGGAACTCCAGCGTCAGGGTGCCGTCCTGAACCGGCGTTGCCACCAGCGACGATCCATACCAGCCCGGTGCTGCGGCGATGCCGGATGCGCGAACGATGGCACCGGTCGGGGTAGGGGCGATCGATACCGATTGCACCTGCGCGATAAGCGGGCGGGTATCCACGACAACGGCGGCGGCAGGTGGTGCATCTTCGGGCCGCGGCGAATCCGCGCCGCCGTTCAGCCATGTCCCCGGGTTCATCCGGTTGCAACCAGCCAGCGCAAGGCCCACGGCCAGAATGTAGAATAGCGGTTTGGTCATCATGTCCCCCTCGTTTGCAATAGTGCTAGCGTAACCGGCTGCGGTTGAAAAGCGTGACAGGCTGGACCTTTGGGCTTGGGCGTCTTACCTCTCACTCCGAAGAACCGGAGGGCGACCATGGCCACACAGGCATTTGAAGACATCGCGGATACATTCGAATTTCTTGATGACTGGGAAGACAGGTATCGCCACGTCATCGATCTGGGCAAGGCAATGCCCGAAATGAACGACGCGCTGAAGGCACCTGCGACCAAGGTAGATGGCTGTGCCAGCCAGGTCTGGATCCACCCGCGTATTGAAAATGGTACGTTCGATTTCGATGGCGACAGTGATGCGATGATCGTGCGCGGTCTGATCGCCATTCTGCATGCGCTCTATTCAGGGGTGCAGGTGGGGGATATCGCGAAAATCGATGCCTCGGCCGAACTGGCCCGGCTGGGGTTGGACAGCCACCTGTCTGCCCAACGCTCTAACGGGGTGCGGGCCATGGTGACCCGCATCCAGGAAGTTGCCGCCGCTGCCTGAGATCAGATGGCGCGGGTCGCGGAATGCAGCCATGCGGCTGCCTTCTTCGAAATACGCGGCAGCAGAAGCTCCACCACCTTGGCGTGATAGGCGTTCAGCCAGTCACGTTCATCCCGTGACAGGGCATCCACCAGCACAAGGCGCAGATCGAAGGGAACGAAGGTGATCGTGTCAAAGCAAAGCTGGTCACGATCATCGGTGATCCTGGGCGCCTTTTCCGTCACCATCAGGTTTTCGAGCCGGATCCCGAAGGCACCCTCGCGGTAATACCCCGGTTCGTTCGAGAGGATCATCCCCGCTTCAAGCGGCACCTCGGAAATGCGGGCAATGCGCTGCGGGCCCTCGTGGACCGACAGGAACGCCCCGACACCATGCCCTGTGCCGTGATTGAAATCACGACCGTCCAGCCACAGCGGAAAGCGGGCCAGCGGGTCCAGATCACGGCCCGACAGGCCGACAGGCCAGCGCGCGCGGGTCAATGCGATCAGCCCCTGCAGCACACGGGTGTAGCAATTGCGGGCCTCATCCCCCGGATCCCCTATGGCGATCGTGCGGGTGATATCTGTCGTCCCATCGACATATTGACCTCCGGAATCGACCAGAAGCAATTCATCCATGCCGATTGCGCGATTGCTGTCTTCGGTGACCCGGTAGTGCATCATCGCGCCATTCGGACCCGAACCGCAGATGGTTTCAAAGCTGATCTCGCGCAGTGCATTCGTGGCACGACGAAAGTTCTCCAGCTTGGTGACCACATCGATTTCGGTCAGCCCGCCCTTCGGTGCCGTTTCGTCCAGCCAGGCAAGAAATTCGACCATGGCCGCGCCATCCCGCAGATGCGCCTCGCGTGCTCCGGTGATTTCGGCTTCGGTCTTCAGTGCCTTGGGCAACCGGCAGGGATCGTCCGCCTCCACGATTTTCACATTCTCGATCAGCATCAGTCGCAATGCCACCGGGGCAGAGGCGGCATCAAGCTGCACGGGGCCGCTGAGGCCGCGCACTGCAGATTCCAGCTCGGCCACGGGGTGCAACCTGACGTCAGGCCCGAGAGCCGCCAGAACGTCATCGGAATATTTGGCGGCATCGGCAAACAGGTCGACCTTGCCGTCACGGTGCAGCAGGGCAAAGGCATGTGTTACCGGATTGCGCGCTACATCCGTGCCACGGATGTTCAGCAGCCAGCAGATGCTGTCGGGCAGCGTCAGGATGGCAACCTCGGCCGCGAGGGATGCCCCTACTTCAGCCCTTTTTTCAGCGGAAGTCTTACCGGCGAGTTCGTCCGGCTGGAGGAACACGGCGCCGGCAGGCGGGGCAGGTTGATCCGCCCAGATGCGATCAACCAAGTTCTTAACCGGTTTCAGCGTGACGCCGGCAGCCCGCATTGCCGTAATTTCTGCATGCGTGTGCAGCCACGGATCAAATCCGATCGTCCCCTTGCAGTTTTCGGCAATCCATTTCCCCAGTGTCACATCCGGCCAGGGAACCGGCGTGAAATGGGCCAGATCGACCTGGTGTTTGACCTGTGTACGGTAACGTCCGTCAATGAACACTCCGGCTTTGTCTGCCAGAACCACGCAGAATCCGGCAGAGCCTGTGAACCCCGTCAACCATGCCAGCCGGTCGTCCCGCGGTGCGACGTATTCACCCTGATGGGCATCGGCACGCGGCACGATGAAACCATCCAGCCCTTCGGCCCGCAGCTCTTGTCGCAATTCCGCCAGGCGGGTGGCACCAAGGTCAGGGCGGGCGGTGGTGGTGAAGTTCTGAAACATCAGCGCATATTCCTCATTCCAAGAACGCGGGCACGCTTTCTCGGGTCAGCATCGAACAGGGCGGCCAGCTGTTCGGTCATCGCGCCGGCCAGCTGCTCAACATCCGTAATTGTTACGGCTCGGTCGTAGTAACGGGTCACATCATGGCCGATACCGATGGCCAACAGTTCGACCGCGCGACGGCGTTCAACCATGGCGATCACATCGCGCAGGTGCTTTTCCAGATAATTGGCCGGATTGACGGAAAGCGTACTGTCATCCACGGGGGCGCCATCGGAAATGACCATCAGGATCTTGCGGGATTCAGGGCGGGCCGTGATCCGCCGATGTGCCCATTCAAGCGCCTCACCGTCGATGTTTTCCTTCAGCAGCCCCTCTTTCATCATCAGCCCGAGGTTGGGGCGCGCGCGCCGCCACGGCGTATCGCCGCCCTTGTAGATGATGTGCCGCAGATCGTTCAGCCGCCCGGGCTGCTGTGGCCGCCCTTCGGCCAGCCATGCCTCGCGGCTTTGTCCGCCCTTCCAGGCGCGGGTGGTGAAACCGAGGATTTCAACCTTCACCTGGCAGCGCTCCAGCGTGCGGGCCAGCACATCGGCACAGATCGCGGCAATGGAGATCGGGCGCCCGCGCATGGAGCCGGAATTATCCAGAAGCAACGTCACGCAGGTATCACGGAATTCGGTATCATGCTCTATCTTGAAAGACAGCGGCATGGTCGGATTGGCGACCACGCGCGCCAGACGGCCCGCGTCCAGCGTGCCTTCTTCCAGATCGAATTCCCACGACCGGCTTTGCTGCGCCTGCAACCTGCGCTGCAATTTGTTTGCAAGGCGGCTGACCGCGCCTTTCAGCGGCTCAAGCTGCTGGTCGAGATAGGCGCGCAACCGTTCCAGTTCCACGGGCTCGGCCAGATCCTCGGCGCGGATCTCCTCGTCGAAGCGAGGGCTGTATACCTTGTAGTTCGGATCTGCATCCGAATGTGCGGCAGGGGGCGGAGGCTCGTTCGGGGCATCGCCCTCGGGCATCTCGGCCTCTTCGCCCTCTTGCTGCTCGGCGCTTTCATCGCTGGATACCTGCGCTTGAGAGCTGTCCTGCTGCTCTTCCTGGCTGCGCTCGGAGGCGGCATCATCCTCGTCATCGGCGCCGTCCTGATCAGCGTTGGATTCCGGCTCCTGCTCGTCCTCCTCCGCCTCGTCCGGTGCCTCGTCGGCGGGATCTTCCATATCGGGGTCATCGCCCAACTGGTCGCCATACCCCATGTCGGAAATCATCTGGCGGGCAAAGCGGGCAAAAGCAGCCTGATCGGCCAGCACATCGTCCAGCGTTTCCAATGTGCCGCCGGCCTGATCCTCGATAAAGCCGCGCCATAGTTCCATGACGTTGTTGGCCCCGGCGGGCAGCGGGCGGCCGGTCGCCAGATGGCGCACCAGATATCCCGCAGCCGTGGCCAATGGCGCATCCTGCGCCTGACGGATCTGCCCGTATCCCTTGCGATCCGCCTCATGGCCGATCTTGGCATCGATATTCGTGGCGGTGCCGGGCATATCCCTTGCGCCCATCGCCTCGCAGCGCGCGGTTTCCATGGCGTCGAAGATGTCACGCGCCAAAGGCCCCGACGGGGTATAGCGGCTTGCCGTCGCCTCGTTGTGATAGCGGCGGCGCAGGGCAAAGGCATCGGCGGTGCCGCGGGCCAGTAGCACCTCGTCCCGGGTCATGCGGCGGGTGACCTGTGGCAGACGCATGCCCTCACGGGTCATCCCCGGTGGATCGACGGAATAGGAGATTGTCATCTCGCTATCCCGCGCCATGGTCTTCGTCGCTTCGGCCAGCGCTTTTTTGAACGGATCGGCGGGGTTGTCGGAGGGTTTGCTCATTCGCGTCTCCGGGGGAAGAGAGCGCCCCCTTATTTCATTGCGGTCGAGGCGGCGCTTTCTGGAAGCTCTTCGCCAAAGCAGCGCTGATAGAACTCAGCAACCGTCTGGCGCTCCAGCTCATCGCACTTGTTCAGAAAGGTCAGGCGGAAGGCATAACCGACATTCTGGAAGATCTCGGCATTCTGGGCCCATGCGATCACGGTCCGTGGTGACATGACGGTGGAAAGATCACCGTTCATGAACGCGGTCCGGCTCATATCCGCGACCGTCACCATCTGTCCGATCGTCTTGCGGCCCTTCTCGGTGTTGTAATGCGGGGCCTTGGACAGGATGATGTTCACCTCGGCGTCATGGCTCAGATAGTTCAGCGTGGCCACAAGGCTCCACCGGTCCATCTGGCCCTGGTTGATCTGCTGGGTGCCGTGGTAAAGGCCGGTCGTGTCGCCCAGACCGACCGTGTTCGCGGTGGCGAACATGCGGAATGACGGGTGGGGGGTGATGACCTCGTTCTGGTCCAGCAGGGTCAGCTTGCCGTCGGTTTCCAGCACGCGCTGGATAACGAACATGACATCCGCACGACCTGCGTCATATTCATCGAACACGATGGCGCAGGGGTTCCGCAGCGCCCAAGGCAGAATGCCTTCCTGAAAGCTGGTGACCTGTTTGCCGTCCACCAGCTTGATGGCGTCCTTACCGATCAGATCGATCCGGCTGACATGGCTATCAAGGTTGATCCGCACGCAGGGCCAGTTCAGTCGGCTGGCGACCTGTTCGATATGCGTCGATTTTCCCGTGCCGTGATAACCCTGGACCATCACACGGCGGTTGAAGGCAAATCCGGCAAGAATGGCCAGCGTGGTATCGGGGTCGAACTTGTATGTCGGGTCTTCGGTCGGAACGCGATCGGTGCGTTCGGCAAAGCCTTTGACCTTCATATCAGTGTCGATGCCGAAAACTTCGCGGACAGAGATTTCCTCGGTGGGTTTCGCAGGCATATCCGACATGACGTCCTCTTTGCTTAGGGATGTGTCGTTCATGGAACATTCATGCAGGACACGCAAGACCGGAACCTACGGCGCATGCAGCCGGTTCAAATAGCTTGTGCAAACAATAGCAGAGCATGTGAAATGAGGTTTTCCGACAAGATCGTCGTCGTCACCGGGGCAGGGTCCGGAATTGGTGCCGCAACAGCCCGCAGGTTTTCCGAGGAGGGGGCCATCCTGTTGCTGGTCGGGCGTACCGAGAGCAAGCTGGAGGAAACCGCACGGGAGATGGATGCGGATCGTACCCATATCATCGTGGCGGATATTGCGGCAGAGGGCGATGCGGAGCGGATCGTGACCGCCGCCGATGATCTTGGCGGAATTGATGTGCTGGTGAACAATGCGGGCATTGCGGTCGGCGGTACGATCGAAAATGTGACGGTGGGAAACTGGCAGCGCCAGATCGATGTCAATCTCACCGGCACATTCCGGATGACCAAGGCCGCGTGGCCCGCCCTGAAGGCGCGCCGGGGAAATATTGTCAATGTCTCCTCGGTATCCGGGCTGGGCGGCGATTGGGAGATGTTTGCCTATAACGCCTCCAAGGGCGGGGTCAGCAATATGACCCGTGCGCTGGCGCTGGATGGTGCAAAAGACGGCGTCCGGGTGAATGCGGTCAATCCGTCCTTCACCGCAAGTGGAATGACCACGAAAATGGTGGGCAACGAGGAGACGATCCGCAAGTTCAGTGAACGCATGCCGCTCGGGGCTCCGGCAGATCCGGCGGCGATCGCGGCCGTCATTGCCTTTCTGGCGTCTGAGGATGCCCGCTTTGTCACCGGGGTGAATCTGCCGGTGGATGGCGGGCTCATGGCCTCCAATGGCCAGCCCGCCTGACAGGTCAATCGCGGAAGAAGCGGCTTTCCTTGATCTGGTCCCACGCCCAGACAACTTCCTGCAACCGTTCCTCATCGGCGCGGTTGCCGCCGTTCATGTCAGGGTGCAGATCCTTGACGAGGCTTTTGTACTGCTTGCGAATTTCCAGGCGGCCCCAAGTGTCCCGTGCCTCAAGGATCTCCAGCGCCTTGCGTTCGGTAGGCGGCAGCTTGCGCGTGGCACCATTGTTGACGCGCTGCGGCGCGGGGGAGGAACGGTCGCCCAATATTCCCATCGGATCGTCGATCCCGACACGGGACCAGACATGCCCCTCATCAGGGCGTTTGGTGAACGGCCGCGCCTCGCTTCCCCCGAAGCGGTCCTTATCAAGGAATTCCTGGAAATCATCCTCGGTCTTGCCTTGGAAGAAGTTCCATTTCAGGTTGTATTCACGAACATGCTCTTTGCAGAACCATACGAATTCATCCAGATGGTCAGGAGAGCGCGGTGCCCGGTACAGGCCCGCTTCGGAGCATCCCGGATATTCGCACTGCCGTGTGGACGCTTCCTGTGCGCCGGACATCCCCCGTCGGCCGGTTTTGCGGCGTTTCTTGTCGGTTGAAACCCGTAGGTCGAATTCGAAGGGAGCTTTGGACATTATCAGGGCCTTTCCGAGTCGGAGGCGTGAGTTTAGTGATTTGAGCAGCAAGGAGAAGGGGGGACCCATCACAATGAGCATTACAGACGAGATTACCCAGCGACTGACCGCGCAATTTTCACCAACCGAGCTGGAGGTGGAGGATGAAAGCGAGGCCCACCGCGGGCATTCCGGCTTTCAGGAGGGCGGGGAAAGCCATTTTCGCGTGCTGATCCGCGCGCCGGAGCTGGCAGCAATGGGGCGGATTGCCCGCCACCGTGCGGTTCATGCAGCACTTGGCCCCATCATGACGCGCATCCATGCGCTCGCACTGGACGCTGCGTAAGCTGTCTTGCGCCTACGGATCAGGGGAATAGGCTTCGGGCAAATCACCGGAGCCTATTCATGACCCAACCGATCCGTCTTGCCGATTACACGCCCCCCTCCCACCTGATCGAGCGTGTATCGCTGACATTCCGCCTGGCACCGAAAGCAACGCGCGTGCTGTCGGAAATCCGGTTTTACCCGAACCCTGCGGTGCCGGCACAGACGACGCTGCGGCTGGACGGAGAGAAGTTGCGGCTGATCTCGGTCAGCATCAATGGTGCCCCTGTCGCGGCGCAGCCCGATGAGACGGGTCTGACGCTGACGGTGCCCGAAGCGCCCTTCACGTTTTCCGCCGAGGTAGAGATTTCACCGGACGGAAATACCGCGCTGGAAGGCCTTTACATGTCGGGGGGCATGTATTGCACGCAATGTGAGGCCGAAGGATTCCGCAAGATCACCTATTACCCCGACCGTCCCGATGTGATGGCGCCGTTCCACGTCCGGATCGAGAGCGATCTGCCGGTCCTTTTGTCGAACGGCAATCCCGTTGCGGCGGGGCCGGGCTGGGCGGAATGGGATGATCCGTGGCCGAAGCCCGCCTATCTGTTCGCAATGGTCGCAGGTGATCTGGTGGCTCATCCGGACCGGTTCGTCACCCGGTCGGGGGCGGAGGTGGATCTGAACATCTGGGTGCGGCCGGGCGATGAAGGGCGCTGCGCCTATGCGATGGACAGTCTGGTCCGCTCCATGAAATGGGACGAGGAAACCTATGGCCGTGAATACGACCTGTCGGTTTTCAATATCGTTGCGGTGGATGATTTCAACATGGGCGCGATGGAGAACAAGGGGCTAAACATCTTCAACTCCAAATATGTCCTGGCCTTGCCCGAGACGGCCACCGACGAGGATTTTGCCCGGATCGAGACAATTATCGCGCATGAATATTTCCACAACTGGACCGGCAACCGCATCACTTGCCGGGACTGGTTCCAGCTGTGCTTGAAGGAAGGGTTGACGGTTTTCCGCGACCAGCAGTTTTCAGGTGATATGCGAAGCCATGCGGTAAAGCGGATCGAGGATGTTGTAAAACTGCGCACACAGCAGTTTCCCGAAGATGGCGGCCCGTTGGCACATCCGGTCCGGCCCGACAGCTATATCGAGATCAACAACTTCTATACCCGCACGGTCTATGAAAAAGGGGCCGAAATCATCGGCATGCTGAAACTGTTGGTGGGGGATGCGGATTACGCCAAGGCGCTGGATCTGTATTTCGCGCGCCATGATGGGCAGGCCTGCACGATCGAGGATTGGCTGCGGGTATTCGAGGATACCACGGGGCGCGATCTGTCGCAATTCGCACGCTGGTACACCGACGCGGGAACGCCCCGCGTTGCCGTATCGGAACACTGGGATGATGGCCGGTATACCCTGACCTTTACGCAAAAGCTAACCGATCCGCTGACGGGGCAGCCGCAGCCGCCCAAGGTGATACCGATTGCCATGGGCCTGCTGGATGAGGCGGGGGCGGAAGTTGTGGCGACGCATATCGTCGAGCTGACGGATGAAAGGCAATCCGTCAGCTACGACGGACTGGCATCGCGCCCCGTTCCATCGCTGCTGCGCGGGTTCTCTGCGCCCGTAATTCTGGAACGCACGCCGCTTGCCGGCGAACATGCCTTCATTCTGGCCCATGATACAGACCTGTTCACAAGGTGGGAGGCAGGCCGGACCCTTGCAAGTGATGTCATGGCCGCAATGGTGATGGATGGTGCCGAGGTTTCCGCCGAATGGCTGGAGGCCTTGGCGGCGCTGGCGGTGGATGCAGATCTAGACCACGCGTTCCGCGCAATCGCCCTGCGCCTGCCGTCCGAGGAAGATATGGCGCAGGTGATCTTCGAGCGGGGGGTGACGCCGGACCCGGACGTCATCCGGCAGGCCAGACGCGCCATGGCCACCGCGCTGGCCGGACGGCTGGCGGATGATCTGCCGGCCATGGCAGCCCCGCTGGATGAGGCATGGTCACCGGACCCGGCACAGGCCGGGGCGCGGGCATTGCGGATGCAGGCCCTTGCGCTGCTGTCGCGGATCGATGGCGGCGCGGCTGCACGGACCGCTTTTGCCGGTGCCACCAATATGACCGAAGAGGTGGGGGCGCTGGTGGCACTTCTGGCCGTGGGGCAGGGGCAAAAGGCGCTGGATAGCTTTGCCGAACGCTGGGGGGATGACCGCCTGGTGATGGACAAATGGTTCACGCTCGGGGTGCTTTATGCCGAGGATCCCGTCGCGGCGGTGGAGGCGATGACCCGTCACCCCCAGTTCGACTGGCGCAACCCGAACCGTTTCCGTGCTGTTTTCGGCGCCCTTCCGGCAAATCACGCTGGTTTCCACCGGGCGGATGGTGCCGGATATGCCCTGCTGGCAGACTGGCTGATCAGGCTGGATGACGCAAATCCGCAAACGGCTGCCCGCATGTCCGCGGCGTTCAGCAACCGGCTGCGATATGATGCAGGCCGCCAGAAACACATGCTGGCCGCGCTGGACCGCATTCTATCAAAGGCCGGTCTATCCCCTGATCTGGCCGAGATGGCCGGGCGGATGGCAACAGAAAGACGGTAGATTTTCGCTGGTTGGTGCCTCTGCCCTTGCCTTTGGGGGGCGTTCACGGCATGACTCTATCACGCCTCCGTTAGGTGAGAGATCATGAGAGACCGTATCGACCCCCTTATTGCCGAGCGTGCACCTTGGCTGTTTTCGGGGCGCCCACACCACCGGCTGCTCTACTCCGCGCTGACGCAGATACTCGGTTATCCGCGGACGCTGGCGCTTGCAGAGGAATATGAACATCTGCCCACGCCCGAATTGATGGCGCGTGTGGCAGCCCTTATTGCCAAAGATATCGATATCACAGGGTTGGAGAATATTCCGCGCAACGGACCTGCGCTGATTGTGGCCAACCATCCGACGGGAATTGCAGATGGTGTCATCCTGCACCATCTGATTGCCCCGCTGCGGCCCGATCTGTTCTTCTATGCCAATAGCGACATTTTGCGGATCATGCCGCAGATGGCGGATCTGATCTGTCCTGTCGAATGGCGGCCGGAAAAACGGTCCATGCAGAAAACGCGCGAAACGATGGATTATACCCGCAAGGCAATCGAGGCCGGACGTCTGGGGGTAATCTTTCCATCGGGCCGTCTGGCCAAGCGCACCGGGTTGAAACTGATGGAACGCCCGTGGATGGCATCCGCCGCCATGATCGCACGCAAGTTCGATCTGCCGGTCGTGCCGCTGAATATCCGTGCCAGAAATTCCACGCTGTTCTATCTGTTCGACGTGATGCACCCGACATTGCGCGACATAACGTTGTTCCATGAGGTGCTGAACAAGCATCGCCAGCCATATCGGGTTACGGTGGGCAAGCCCATCCTGCCGGAGCGTGTTCCTGTCAAATCGGATGAGGGGATCGAAATGCTCCGCGCCGAGACGCTATCGCTCGGGGGGATCCATGCCCCTGCGGTCAGCCTTGTCCAGGCCACGCGTTTTCCGGGGGGGCGGACCTCCACACGGCTGACAAGCCCATGAATTGACAACGGCGCCCCATCCGGGCGCCGTTTTGCCAATCAGGCTTTGCAGTAGGATTGTTTGCGGGTCCATGATGCCATCTCGGCCCGTTTGCTGGCCGAACGGAAGGGCGCCCAGTCGCGCCCCATGCCTTTGCGGCCTGCAACCCCCGAAACCATGTTGTCCCGCACGACCTGTTCCGCAGCGATGTTGACGGCGCAGGCCAGATTGGCAGATCCGTTTTTCAATGCGGCAGTGGTAGTGGCATCGCAGTTGTACGCTTCGGCTGTGCCGGGAGAGATCTGCACGAGGCCGATCCAGCGACCGCCGCCGCCCGATGCCTGCGGGTTCCATGTGCTTTCATGCTTGGCAAGGGCCGACAGCATGGCCGCCCAGAATGCACGACGTTCGTCGGTAGTGGCGGTTGGATAACCGGGGCACCAGGTCTGGATGTCGGTCGGAATAACGGAAGTAAGATCGGTTTCGTTCTGGCTTACAGCGGCAAGGGTTTGCTGTGTCCAGACCGCACCTTCGGGGCGAAAGTCCCACCGCATGGCCGGCAGGGCAGCCGGTTCGGAAGGGGCCTGAGCGGTTGCGCCACACGAGATTGGCAACGCAAGAATCGCGCCGAAAAGGTACGTTTTGATCTTCATATTCTTGACACGAGTGGCACCGCCCCTCAGCAGGCGGCTCGCGCGTTGTGCCTTGTGATGTTCCAAGGGATCAACCTTTTTGGGGGCGTATCGGCGGGATCTTGCCCGTTCCGGCCTATGCCGCCGCTTTGGTCGGGGGCTTGCCGCCATGCGTTCCGGCGCGTAAAACAACGGTAATCAAGAGGGATGACGATGCTTGACCTGACCTATGAAGCCCCGAAACCAAAAATCATTGCCGGTGCGCGCGAGGACTGGGAACTGGTGATCGGCATGGAGATCCATGCGCAGGTTTCATCCGAATCGAAGCTGTTTTCGGGTGCATCAACCGGCTTTGGTGCCGAGCCGAACAGCCATGTTTCCTTTGTCGATGCGGCAATGCCGGGCATGCTGCCGGTCATCAACGAATTCTGTGTCGAACAGGCTGTTCGCACGGGGCTGGGGCTGAAGGCTGAAATCAATCTCCGGTCGGCCTTTGACCGCAAGAACTATTTCTACCCCGATCTGCCTCAGGGCTATCAGATCAGCCAGCTCTATCACCCCATCGTCGGTGAGGGAGAGGTTCTGGTCGAGCTGGGGGCGGGCGTTGCCCGTCTGGTGCGGGTGGAACGTATCCACCTTGAGCAGGACGCCGGCAAGTCGATCCATGATATGGACCCTGCCAACAGCTTTGTGGATTTCAACCGCACCGGTGTTGCGCTGATGGAAATTGTCAGCCGTCCCGATATTCGCAGCCCCGAAGAGGCGGCTGCCTATGTGCTGAAACTGCGCCAGATCCTGCGTTATCTGGGGACCTGCGATGGTAACATGCAGAACGGGAACCTGCGCGCGGATGTGAACGTATCTGTCTGCCGCCCCGGAGATTACGAGCGGTTCCGCGAAAGTGGTGATTTCAGCCATCTCGGGACGCGTTGTGAAATCAAGAACATGAACTCCATGCGGTTCATTCAAGCGGCGATCGATGTCGAGGCGCGTCGCCAGATCGCCATTCTGGAGGATGGAGGCACGGTCACGCAGGAAACCCGCCTGTATGATCCCGACAAGAACGAGACACGATCCATGCGCTCCAAGGAAGAGGCGCAGGATTACCGCTATTTCCCCGATCCGGATCTGCTGCCGCTGGAAATCGAACAGGGGTGGGTGGATGATATTGCCGCGACCATGCCCGAACTGCCGGATGACAAGAAAGCCCGCTTCATGCGTGACTTCGGTCTGACGGATTACGATGCCAATGTTCTGACCGCAGAGCTGGATGCAGCCGGATTTTTCGAGCAGGTCGCCAAGGGGCGTGATGGCAAGCAGGTGGCGAACTGGGTCATCAACGAACTGTTCGGCCGCCTGAACAAGGAGGGGCTGTCAATTGATGCTTCGCCGATGACAGGCGCACAGCTGGGCGGTATCATCGATCTGATCGCCAGCGGGGATCTGTCGGGCAAAATGGCCAAGGACCTGTTCGAGATCATCTGGACCGAGGGCGGGGACCCTGCCGAAGTTGCAGCCGCACGCGGCATGAAGCAGGTGACCGACACCGGGGCGATCGAAGCGGCTGTTGATGACATCATCGCGGCAAACCCTGCACAGGTTGAAAAGGCCAAGGCGAACCCGAAGCTGGCAGGCTGGTTCGTCGGTCAGGTTATCAAGGCGACGGGGGGGAAAGCCTCTCCGCAGATGGTGAACGAGATCGTCGCGGCCAAGCTGGGCCTCTGATCCGGTTGATCGCAAAACAAAAGCCGCCCCTTGGGGCGGCTTTTTCATTCCGGATTTCCCCAATGCGGGATCAGTCGGCGGCGATAACGTCGTCCTTGAACGCCGAAGGCATCCGTTCGGAAACATCTGTCGCTGCAATGGGCTGCGGCTCACCGTTCAATGCGGCATGAAGGGCTTTTTCATCAAGCTCTCCCTCCCAACGGGCGACGACGATCGTGGCGACAGCATTGCCGACGAAATTGGTCAGCGCGCGGCACTCCGACATGAAGCGATCGACCCCGAGGATCAGCGCCATACCCGCGATCGGAACCGTCGGCACAACCGACAAGGTTGCGGCCAGAGTGATGAAGCCCGCACCGGTGATCCCGGCTGCCCCCTTGGACGACAGCATTGCAACCGCCAGCAGCAGGATTTCCTGCCCAAGGGTCAGATCCGTATTCGTGGCCTGTGCGATGAACAGCGCGGCCATCGTCATGTAGATGTTCGTGCCGTCAAGGTTGAACGAATACCCGGTCGGTACGACCAGACCCACAACCGAACGCGAAGCGCCGGCCCGTTCCATTTTCTGCAACAGGGAGGGCAGGGCCGCTTCGGAAGAGGATGTGCCGAGAACCAGCAGCAGTTCTTCCTTGATGTAGCGGATCAGTTTGAAGATGGAAAAACCGTTGTAGCGGGCAACAGCCCCCAGAATGACCAGCACGAAGAACAGCGCTGTCGCGTAGAAGCACAGAACCAGGAATGCGAGGTTCACAACCGAACCGATCCCGTAACGGCCGATGGTGAAGGCCATTGCGCCGAAGGCACCGATCGGTGCGGCTTTCATCAGGATCGAGACCAGTTTGAAAACCGGATAGGTCAGCGATGTCAGGAAGCGGGTGATCGGTTCGGCACGTTCGCCTACCAGCGCCAGCGAAATCCCGAACAGCACGGCGATGAACAGGACCTGAAGGATATCACCCGTTGCGAATGCACCGACCAGCGTGCTGGGGATGATATTCATCAAGAAGCCGACGACGGATGTTTCGTGTGCCTTGACCTGATAATCGGAAATGGCTCCGGCATCGAGCGTGGCCGGGTCGATGTTCAGGCCCGCGCCGGGCTGGACCACATTGGCCACCACCAGCCCGAGGACAAGGGCAAGCGTGGAGAACGTGAAGAAGTACAGCATCGCCTTGCCGGCAACGCGGCCCACCTTTTTCATATCGCTCATCCCGGCGATGCCGGTTGTCACGGTCAGAAAGATGACGGGTGCGATGATCATCTTCACCAGCTTGATGAACGCATCCCCAAGCGGCTTGAGACTTGCCCCGAAAGCGGGATAAAAGTGACCGAGCAAGATACCCAGAATGATCGCGACGATCACCTGAAAGTACAAGTGGGTATAGAACGGGCGCAATTTCGGGGGTTCGGTCCCCTGCGCGTAATCGATTTCCATCGGTCTCCTCCTCAGGTGCCGGATTGGCCCGCTCCCCTTCGGGTGCGGCGTAATGACGCTTCATATTCTCTCGTGACCTTTGACGCAATTGTGTGTTATTCGCCTTCCCCGCCGTTTTTTGCTTTCAACCGCGGATGATCTGCCGCATCAGGCGCGCGAAGGGGCAATGCTATGACCAAATTCGAATTCCAGATCGGTGCCACGGATGGGCGGGCGCGAACCGGTGTCATCAACACGCCACGCGGCGAAATCCGGACACCGGCGTTCATGCCGG
This sequence comes from Falsirhodobacter sp. alg1, assembly GCF_000739715.2. Classification (GTDB taxonomy): domain Bacteria; phylum Pseudomonadota; class Alphaproteobacteria; order Rhodobacterales; family Rhodobacteraceae; genus Falsirhodobacter. Next base: position 220,712 of record NZ_BBJC02000003.1, read on the forward strand.
TCGGAACTGCGGCGACGGTAAAGGCGATGATGCCAGAAAACGTGCGCGCAACCGGTGCCGATATCCTGCTGGGCAACACATATCACCTTATGCTGCGCCCCACGGCCGAGCGGATTGCCGGTCTGGGGGGGCTTCATAAGTTCATGAACTGGGAACGTCCGATTCTGACGGATTCCGGCGGTTTCCAGGTGATGAGCCTGACCGCGCTGCGGAAGATGTCCGAGGAAGGTGTCCGCTTCAAATCCCATATCGATGGCAGCACGCACCATCTTACGCCGGAGCGGAGCATGGAGATTCAGGCACTGCTCGGCTCGGATATCGTGATGGCCTTTGACGAATGCACGCCGTTCCCCGCGGATGAAAAGACAGCGCGCAAGTCGATGGAGCTGTCGATGCGTTGGGCACAGCGGTCGCGCGACGCCTTTGGCGACCGTCCGGGGCATGCCCTGTTCGGTATCCAGCAGGGCAGTGTTTTCCCCGATCAGCGTGCCGAAAGCGCCGAGAAACTGCGGGCCATTGATTTTGATGGCTATGCCGTGGGCGGGCTTGCGGTGGGCGAGGGGCAGAAGACCATGTTCGAGGTGCTGGATTATGCACCGGGAATGCTGCCCGAACACAAACCCCGCTATCTTATGGGTGTCGGAAAGCCGGATGATATCGTCGGTGCCGTCGAGCGTGGCATCGACATGATGGACTGCGTTCTGCCCTCCCGCTCGGGGCGGACAGGCCAGGCATTCACCCGGCGCGGCGTCGTGAACATCAAGAACGCGCGCCATATGGATGATCCGCGTCCCTTGGATGAAAATTGCAGCTGCCCCGCCTGCCGCAACTATTCACGGGGGTATCTGCACCACGTCATGCGCGCGCAGGAGATTATCAGCTCCATGCTGATGACATGGCATAACCTGCATTATTATCAGGAATTGATGCAGGGGTTGCGCGATGCGATTGCGGGTCAGCGGCTTGCCGCCTTTGTTGCCGATTTCCATGCGCAGCGGGCTGCCGGTGATATCGACCCGCTATAGCAAGGTTGACACGGGGCGGGGGCAATCCCAAATAAATTAATCAGATCCGGGGAAGGCCGAGTGCTGCCGACGAACGGGGCCAGAGCCTTCCTGCGAAAGGACCAAAGATGAACCAGACCCTTCCTCAAAGCTATCCTGTCCTGCCGTTGCGGGACATCGTCGTGTTCCCGCACATGATCGTTCCGCTGTTTGTCGGCCGTGAAAAATCGGTTCGCGCATTGGAAGAGGTCATGCCCGAGGATCGCCAGATCCTGCTGTCGTCGCAGATGGACCCCTCCGTGGATGATCCGGGCGAGGACGGCATCTACCGTACCGGCGTTCTGGCCAACGTGCTTCAGCTGCTGAAGTTGCCCGATGGCACCGTGAAGGTGCTGGTCGAAGGCAAGGAACGTGTTCGGATCACCGAATTTCTGGAAAATGACCATTTCTTCGAGGCGCACGCGGAAACCCTGACCGAAGAACCTGGTGAGGAAGAAACCGTCACAGCCATGGTGCGTGCGGTCGCCAACGAGTTCGAGCGTTACGCCAAGATCAAGAAGAACATTCCCGAAGAGGCACTGGCTGCCGTGTCGGACACGCAGGATCCTGCACGTCTGGCCGATCTGGTTGCCGGCCATCTGGGTATCGACGTCGGCAAGAAACAGGCGCTTCTGGAAACGCTGGACATCGGTCAGCGTCTGGAAGGCGTTTACGGCCATATGCAGGGTGAGATGAGCGTTCTTCAGGTCGAGAAGCGCATCAAGTCCCGCGTCAAGAACCAGATGGAAAAGACGCAGCGCGAATACTATCTGAACGAACAGATGAAGGCGATCCAGAAGGAACTTGGTGACGGCGACGAAGGCCAAAACGAGATTGCCGAGCTGGAAGCCAAGGTGGCTGCAACGAAGCTGTCCAAGGAAGCCCGTGAAAAGGCCGATGCCGAAATCAAGAAATTGAAGTCGATGTCCCCGATGAGCGCCGAGGCGACTGTCGTGCGGAACTATCTTGACTGGCTGCTGGGTATTCCATGGGGCGTGAAATCCAAGGTCAAGAAGGATCTGGCCAAGGCACAAGAGGTGCTGGACGGTGACCACCACGGCCTTGAGAAGGTGAAGGAACGGATCGTCGAATATCTGGCCGTGCAGGCCCGTGCAACGAAACTGAAGGGGCCGATCATGTGCCTCGTCGGACCGCCCGGTGTGGGGAAAACCTCGCTTGGGCGTTCGGTTGCCAAGGCAACTGGGCGTGAGTTCATCCGGATCAGCCTTGGTGGCGTGCGCGACGAATCCGAAATTCGCGGCCACCGCCGGACCTACATCGGCTCCATGCCCGGCAAGATCATTCAGGCATTGAAGAAAGCTAAGACGACCAATCCGCTGATCCTGCTGGATGAAATCGACAAGATGGGCCAGGATTTCCGCGGGGATCCGGCGTCTGCCATGCTGGAAGTTCTGGATCCGGAACAGAATGCGACCTTTGCGGATCACTACCTTGAGGTAGAATATGATCTGTCGAACGTGATGTTCCTGACCACGGCAAACTCCTACAACATGCCGGGCCCGCTTCTGGACCGGATGGAGATCATTCCGTTGTCGGGATATACCGAGGACGAGAAGCGCGAGATTGCAAAGTCGCATCTGGTGGCAAAACAGGTCGAGAACCATGGTCTGAAAAAGGGCGAATTCTCCATCAGCGATGATGGGCTGACCGAAGTCATCCGCTCCTACACCCGTGAGGCCGGGGTGCGTAACCTTGAGCGTGAGATCGCGAAGCTGGCCCGCAAAGCCGTAACCGAGATTGTGCGCAAGCAAAGCACCAGCGTTGCGATCACCGCAGATAATATTACCGATTATCTGGGCGTGAAGCGGCACCGTTACGGCCTTGCGGAAAAGGAAGATCAGGTCGGTGTAGTTACCGGATTGGCCTATACCTCTGTCGGTGGAGAGCTGCTCCAGATCGAAGCGCTGCGTCTGCCCGGCAAGGGGCGGATGAAGACGACGGGCAAGCTGGGCGATGTGATGAAGGAATCCATTGATGCGGCATCCAGCTTCGTCCGGTCGGTTGCACCCGAACTGGGTGTCAAACCGCCGCGGTTCGAGACGATGGACATCCACGTCCACGTCCCCGAAGGCGCCATTCCCAAAGATGGGCCAAGCGCCGGTCTGGCTATGGTAACCTCCATCGTGTCGGTCCTGACGGGAATTCCCGTACGCAAGGACATCGCGATGACGGGGGAGGTCACCTTGCGCGGCAATGCGCTGCCGATCGGTGGGTTGAAGGAAAAACTGCTGGCGGCCCTGCGCGGCGGGATCAAGACGGTTCTTATTCCGCAGGAAAACGAGAGGGATCTGACCGAAATCCCGGACAACGTGAAGGAAGGGTTGAAGATCATTCCTGTCAGCAACGTCCGTGAGGTTCTGCGTGAGGCGCTGATCCGTATGCCGGAGCCTGTGGAATGGGATGAGGCTGCAGAAGAAGCCGCCGCTGCCCAACGTCTGTCCGAGCAGCAGCAATCGCCCGCAATCCGCGCGCATTGATAAAAAAGACGCGCCTCCGGGCGCGTTTTTTCATTTGGCTGATGGAACATCGCCCTGTGGCGCGTATCGTTGGCGCAGATCAAACGGTAAGGATGATTCTATATGGCAACCCGCACAACTTCGAAAACGACCAAAGCCGCTGCAGCCGAAAAGCCTGCTGCCGCTGTTGAAACTGCTCTGCCCGAAACCTCTGTCGCAGGGGGAGAAGCACCTTTGGTCGTGAAAATGCCGGAGCTGCTGGATGCCGTTGTGGAACAGACCGGCGAAAAACGCTCGACCGTGAAGCCCATTCTCGAGGCATTCCTGAAATTGATGGGCGAAAAGCTGGGTGATGGCCAGGACATGATGCTGCCTCCGTTGGGCAAGATCCGTGTTGTGAAACAGAAGGACGACAACGGTCCCATCACGCTGAAGCTGCGGCCACATACCGGTGGCAACAAAGATGCGAATTCCGGCAATGACTCGCTTGCGGATGACGAGGACTGAAGCTAAACCGCCCCCATCACGCGCCATGCGCATGATGGGGGCGGCGTTTTCGGCGCCTACCCATGGTTCGGTAGAACCAAAGGCCCGCTAGCTCAGGGGTAGAGCGTTCCGTTCACATCGGAAATGTCAGCAGTTCAAATCTGTTGCGGGCCACCATTCTTCCAATCGCGCAATCGTGTTTATACCCGCTCCCGGCTGGACGGCCGGATTGGCTTTAGGCTGACCTTTGCTTGCGACTTTGCCGCGCGGGGTTGTTTTGTATCCGTCCGCCCTAGATGAGGGGGACTGGGCAGAAGGGCGTGCGATGAACTGGTTTCTTGAACATAGCGGGCTGGTGCAGGCTGCGGTAAGTACGATCACGGCAGTGGTCTGGATCTTCTACCTGCGGATATTCCTAAGCCAGTACCTGCGCCAGCAGCGTCCGGTGATCCTGATTACCTCCGGTGGGGGAAAAGGGGCCAATACGCACTGCATGGTGACAAACCTCGGGCTGGAACCGATCTATCTGCTCAGCGTCATCATTGAGCTGCGTATCGGTAACAGTTCCCATCGTGCGATCGTTTCCGAACGGAATGAAATGATGAAGACCGAAGGCGATGACGATAATCTGCCGACAAACCAGGGGCCGATGGCTGGCGGCTCCATGCGGGATGTCGGGCGGTTCTCGACACTGATCCGTCGCGCTGCGGATGAGAATGACGAAATCGATCCCGAAGCGGAATTCGAGACCGTGGAGGTGACGGTTGTCGCAACGACCTCCTCGGCAGGTGGTATTGCCGGCGCCTCGCGTCTGTTCAAATGTGGCACGGGGGGCTGCACATTGGTTCCGCTGGAACTGTTTACCCGCCAGCATTACAGCCGTCGGGGCAAGCGCCGCCTGCGGACCTATCTGGAAGCAGGCCTGCCAAAATAGGGAATGGCTTTTACCGGGGTGCTGCGAGCATGCAGTTCTACCTACGTCGTTTTTCATATTTTTCGCCGTAGAGGGGTGCCGGTCTATTCACGGGATGTTCTCATCACGAAAATCGGCGGGAATAGGGCGAAACTTCCCGTTCCACGGAAATTGAGCAGGATAGAGGTGGGTTCGGACCCTTGCGGCTTCCTGACCGCATGACTAAGACTCACATAGCGCTTTGGAGGGGACCTCTGAAGGTGGAATACGAGGGGCAGGGCCGATGAAAGATCCGATTGATACCTACATGAACACGCTCGTCCCGATGGTGGTCGAGCAGACCAGCCGTGGTGAGCGGGCGTATGATATCTTCTCGCGCATGCTGAAAGAGCGGATCATCTTTCTGTCCGGACCGGTTCATGACGGCATGTCGAGCCTGATCTGTGCGCAGCTTCTTTTCCTTGAAGCTGAAAACCCGTCCAAGGAAATCTCGATGTACATCAACAGCCCGGGCGGCGTTGTAACATCGGGACTGTCGATCTACGACACGATGCAGTATATCAAGCCGAAGGTTTCGACCCTGGTTATCGGTCAGGCGGCATCCATGGGATCGCTTCTGCTGACAGCCGGTGAAAAGGGAATGCGCTTCTCGCTGCCCAACAGCCGCGTGATGGTTCACCAACCCTCCGGCGGCTATCAGGGGCAGGCGACGGACATCATGATCCATGCCCGCGAAACCGAAAAGCTGAAGCGCCGTCTGAACGAGATCTACGTGCGCCACACCGGCAATGACTACGAAACGGTTGAGGCAGCCCTGGAGCGTGACAATTTCATGTCCGCCGAGGATGCCAAGGAATGGGGCTTGATCGACCAGATCGTCGAGAGCCGCGGCAAGGCGGATGCGCCAGCCACCTGACGGCAGCCCCGCTGCCGGATTTGCGATTGTGAAGGCCGGGAAGCTGGCCTAAACTTTACTTTTAATGGACCGATTTCACGATCGGAGACTTCCCCAGAGGATAAGCATGGCGACTACGACCAGCGGCGACAGCAAGAACACTCTTTATTGCTCGTTCTGCGGAAAGAGCCAGCATGAGGTGCGCAAACTAATCGCAGGCCCAACCGTGTTTATCTGTGATGAATGCGTTGAACTGTGCATGGACATCATCCGCGAGGAAACGAAATCCAGCGGACTGAAGACAACCGGCGGCGTTCCGACACCTGCAGAAATCTGCAAGGTACTGGACGATTACGTTATCGGTCAGGTCCATGCGAAGCGCGTTCTGTCTGTTGCGGTTCATAACCACTACAAGCGTCTGAACCATTCGACGAAGACCGATATCGAACTGGCCAAATCGAACATCCTGCTGATCGGCCCTACCGGCTGCGGCAAGACGCTGCTGGCGCAGACGCTGGCGCGCATTCTGGACGTGCCGTTCACGATGGCTGATGCGACCACGCTGACCGAGGCGGGTTATGTCGGGGAAGATGTCGAAAACATCATCCTGAAGCTGTTGCAGGCCAGCGAATATAACGTGGAGCGTGCGCAGCGCGGCATCGTCTATATCGACGAGGTCGACAAGATCACGCGGAAGTCCGACAACCCGTCGATCACCCGTGATGTATCGGGTGAGGGTGTCCAGCAGGCTTTGCTGAAGATCATGGAAGGAACGGTCGCAAGTGTTCCACCGCAGGGTGGACGCAAACATCCGCAGCAGGAATTCCTGCAGGTGGATACGACCAATATCCTCTTCGTCTGCGGCGGCGCCTTTGCCGGGTTGGACCGGATCATTGCACAGCGCGGCAAGGGGTCGGGGATCGGTTTCGGTGCCGACGTGAAGGATCCGGATGCGGGCAACATTGGTGAGCTGTTCTCGCAGCTTGAGCCGGAAGATCTGCTGAAGTTTGGCCTTATTCCGGAGTTTGTCGGGCGTTTGCCGGTGATTGCGACACTGACTGATCTGGATGAAGCGGCATTGATCACCATCCTGACCGAGCCGAAGAATGCTCTGGTCAAGCAGTACCAGCGCCTGTTCGATATCGAAGGGGTTACCCTGACATTCACGCCGGATGCTTTGACTGCCATTGCCAAGCGCGCGATCAAGCGCAAGACAGGTGCTCGCGGGCTTCGGTCGATCATGGAAGATATCCTGCTGGATACCATGTTCGATCTGCCTGGCCTGTCGGGCGTGGATGAGGTTGTGGTGAATGATGACTCGGTCAACAAGGGTGCCAAGCCGTTGATCGTTCATACGGAAGCGAAACAGGAATCCGCTTCGGCCAGTTAATGCCAGTCAGATGCCTCGGGTCTGTACCCGGGGCGTTTGTTTTGCGATAGACACCCAAGCGCTGGAGATGGGTATGATACGGACGCTTACGCGATTGTTGACGTGGTGGAATGGGCAGACACTGAACACTCAGTTCTGGACATGGCGGCATGGCCAGAAGGCTGGTGAGGACGCGCAGGGTAACACTTTCTACCAGAGCAAGGACGGGAAGCGTCGTTGGGTCATCTTCAATGGTGAGTCCGAGGCAAGCCGCGTATCGCCTGACTGGCATGGCTGGTTGCACCACACATGGAACGAGACGCCGTCCGAGCGCCCGCTGGTTCATAAGGCTTGGGAAAAACCGCATCAGGAAAATATGACCGGAACCTCGGCGGCCTATGCGCCGGCAGGTTCCTTGCGGCGCCCACAACCCGCTGTTCGGCAAGATTACGAGGCATGGCGACCCGAATGACCCAGAACACAACCGAAGTTGTCGTTGGCGGAGCTGTCCTTGCAGCAGCGGCGGCATTTCTGATCTATGCTGGCCAAGTGGCCGGTTTTGGCGGAACCGGCGATAGCTACACCCTTCAGGGCAGTTTTCGGACTGCCGATGGCGTGGGTGTCGGCACCGATGTGCGTCTTGCAGGGGTAAAGATCGGAACGGTCACGGCATTGTCGCTGAACCCGACCACATTCTTTGCCGATGCGACGATCAGTGTTCCGAACAACATTCAGGTTCCGACCGATTCATCCTTGCTCATTTCGTCGGAAGGTCTGCTTGGCGGCAACTTCGTCGAGATCCAGCCGGGCGGTGCAATCGACAATCTCCAACCCGGCGAAGAGATCGAGGATACGCAAGGTTCGGTTAGCCTGATCTCCTTGCTGATGGCCTTTGTCGGCGGCAAAGGTGGCGATGACGCCAGCTCGGGTTCGTCAGATATCGATCCTGCTGCGCCATGAAAATCCTGTATGGGCTTTGCGCCGCAGCGTTCCTGATCGGATCTCCGGCGGTGGCACAGAATATACCGCAGGCAGCATCGGCGCAGGGTGGTACGCTGCGCTGGTTGGATAAGGTCACAGGGGCAACGGACGATGTTTCCCTCTCACGCGGCCAATCTGTCACCTTCGGCTTTCTTACGATCCAGATGGACGACTGCCGGTATCCTGCAGAAGATCCGTCATCTGACGCCTATGCGCATCTGACCATTCAGGACACCCGGACGTCTACGCCGGTGTTTTCAGGTTGGATGATCGCATCCAGTCCCGCCCTCAATGCGCTGGAGCATCCACGTTATGATGTGTGGGTGCTGCAATGCGGGCCTTGATCCTACCCTGATTTTCTAAAAACAATGGCTCGGAATTTCCGAGCCATTATTCATTTTACACCATTGCGCCCGGTTGCCCGGGCGAATGTCATTCTACAAAGAACGCAAAGCGGATGACGAACAGTGCTGCAACCACCCAGGTTGCTGCATGAACCTCCTTGGCACGGCCCGTCATCAACTTGATCAGCGCATAGCTGATGAAGCCCACCGCAAGACCGTTCGCGATCGAATAGGTAAAGGGCATGACGAGGGCGGTCAGCACGGCAGGGGCGCTTTCGGTCACATCATCCCAAACGATGTTCTCGAATTCCCGCGCCATCAGGCAGGCAACAAACAGCAGGGCGGGGGCTGTGGCATAGGCCGGAACAGAGCCTGCCAAGGGGGCGAAGAACATCGCCAGCAGGAACAGGATCGCGACGACCAGCGCGGTCAATCCCGTACGGCCCCCAGCCTGAACACCTGATGCGCTTTCAACATAGGCGGTTGTCGAGCTTGTTCCTAGAAGGGCGCCGCCGACAATAGCCGTCGAGTCTGCCATCAACGCACGACCAAGGCCTTTGTTCGTCTCGGTGCTTGTGTCAGGGAGCAGACCTGCACGTTTTGCTACGCCGATCAGTGTACCCGTTGCATCAAAAACCTCGACCAGAACCATCACGAGGATGACATGGAAGATCCCAACGGTCAGCGCGCCGGCAATGTCCAGCTGCAGCAATGTCGGCATCAACGACGGGGGCATCGACATCACGCCGCCAAAATCGCTTGCGCCGACAAGGATCGAGATGACCGTGATCAACAGGATACCGATCAGAATGGCGCCCCGCACTTTCAATGCATCAAGCGCCACGATGATGAAGAAACCCAGAATTGCCAGCAGCGTTCCTGCCGTTGTCAGATCGCCCATCGCGATAAGGGTGGCTGGATTTGCCACAACGACGCCAGCACTTTGCAGTGCGATCAGGCCCAGAAACATTCCGATACCAGCCGCAATTGCGCTGCGCATCGATGCGGGAATACCTGAAATCAGCCAGCGCCGAATTCCGGTCGCGCTCAGGATCAGGAAGATCACGCCCGAAATGAATACGGCCCCAAGTGCCTGCTGCCATGTGAAGCCCATTGCACCCACGACCGTGAAGGCGAAGAAAGCGTTGAGCCCCATTCCGGGGGCCATGCCGATCGGCCAATTCGCCCAAAGCGCCATGATTGCCGAACCCAAGGCTGCGGCAAGACAGGTCGCGACAAATACGGCATCCCGATCCATGCCCGTGGTCGACAGAATATCGGGGTTCACGAAAATAATATACGCCATCGTCAGGAACGTCGTAACGCCGGCAATAACCTCGCGTCTGACGGTGGTGCCGTGTTTGCTCAGGTCGAATTGTTTCTCTAACATCAGAGGTCTCACCGAAAATTGCCAATCGCCGTTTATGTTGCGGAGCGCTTATACGGGTCAATACATTTGTCCGGTTTTTGCATTTTCCGACGCAGGTTGCGTGTCGTTCATGCACATGTGTTATGACTGATCGAAGCCTTTGCATTTTATAGGGCGTTGATGGAACGCCGGGATATTTTATGGCTGTTCCAAGGAGACGAGCATCGTTCCGTTGCCCTTATGGAACAGGGGCAATCCGGCCATAAGCGTCTTCATGCGCAGCGGACGTATTGCCCCGATAAATAATTGTATGATCAATCGGTTGATATATAAGATTTTGCAGGAGAGGGTGGCTGTGCCTTTGTGGCATGGCTGGCGATGTTGCTTGTGCCACCTAGGGGAAAGCCTGATCATTCTGGCCGTATAGATACTCTGTTGTTTGAACGGACGGACTGACTGATCGGCGGGCTGTTTTAATGGGAGTTGTTTTATGAAAATTACCGATGCCAAAGTCTTTGTGGGTGGGCCTGCAAAGAATTACGTCACGCTGAAAATCATGACGGATCAGGGTGTCTATGGGCTTGGTGATGCCACACTGAACAATCGCGAAACCCTGCCGGCGGCATATCTGCAGGATTATCTGATTCCCAACCTGATCGGAATGGACCCGCGCAATAGCGAGGATATCTGGCAGTTCTTTTACCGCGGTGCCTATTTCCGCCGCGGCCCCATCGCGATGGCGGCATATGGTGCTATCGATATGGCCTTGTGGGATATCAAGGGCAAATTGGCAAACATGCCGGTGTATCAGCTCTTCGGTGGCAAGAGCCGTGAGGGCGCGATGGTCTATGCCCATGCGACGGGTGCCGATCTGGAAGACCTGATGGATTCCATCGCGCATTACGTAGAGCAGGGCTACAAGGCGGTGCGGGTTCAATGCGGTATTCCCGGAATGCCAACCGCCGGTTATGCGGTGCCGGAGAAAAAGGGTGATGCCAAGCATTACATCACCGATTACACAGGTATTCGCCCGAAAACCGAGATATGGGATACCGATCTCTATATGCGCTATATGCCCGATGCGCTGATGAAAATCCGGGAACGGTTCGGCCCGGAGCTGCATCTGCTGCACGACGTCCATCACCGCCTGCTGCCGCGTGAGGCTGCCGAATTTGCCAAGGCGGTAGAACCTGCGCGCCTGTATTGGCTTGAAGATCCGACACCCGCCGACGATCAGGACGCGCTGAAGCTTTTGCGTCAGCATTCGACGGTACCGGTCGCCATCGGTGAGGTTTTCAACTCGATCTGGGATTGCAACAAGCTGATTGAAAACGAACTCATTGATTTCATTCGCGTTGCAGCCACCTATGCCGGCGGAATCACCCATGTGAAGCGGATCGTGGATCTGGCAGCACTGCACCATGTTCGGACAGGGTTCCACGGCGCCCCCAGCCATTCGCCCTTGTGCATGGCTGCCCATGCGCATCTGAACGCATGGGCGCCAAATTTCGGGGTGCAGGAATATCTTGTCCTGGGCACGCTTGAATGTGACGCGTTGTTCCCGTCAGCGCACAGGATGGAAAATGGCATGGTCTATGTCAGCGATGCACCGGGTCTGGGCGTCGACTTCGATGAGGCCGAGGCTGCGCGTTATGAATACAAGGCGGGCAGCCACCCGGTTGTACGCCTTCAGGATGGAACCCTGTGGAATTACTGACGATGTGATGGCGTGCAGGGACGGTGTCCCTGCACGTATTTTTATTGGGGAATGGAGCCTTGCTTCCATTTCCCTTTGCGAATGCGCAGATGGAATGAAGGAAACTTCACAAGTTCCTCTCCAAGTGCCAAGGCAAAAACCCATGCGACTGGCAGATCGAGCCATAGCACCATGATTGCGGTGGCCGGTACACGAAACAGCCATTGCGACCATACGAAGATATGCATCACATAGACCGTTTCCCCAGCTGCGCGCAGTGTGTTGCCGCATATGGCGTTCGAGCCTTTGGGGAAGGGCAAGATCAGCAGGATCGGCAGGAATGACCACAGCGCCGCACGGGTCTGGGGTTGCAGATCATCGTAGATGTAGCTGGAGGCAGCACATATGCCGAAATAGAACAGCGCGACGGCCCCGGCTGCAGCAATTGCACCAATCCAGGCCTGCCGCATGAAATCATCCAGCCCCTCGTCACGCACGCCGCGGCCGAGGTGCTGGGCCACCATGATGCCCGTCGCTTGGGCCCAGGACATTCCTACCGTACCGGCCACTTGCACCCACGGGTTTATCAGGGTCATCGCGGCAAAGTCGTTTACGTCCATCCGCGCGTAGATCAGCGTGCAGACGCTGTTCGAGAATGTTGCACTGATGAACGTCGCTGCAACGGGCAGGGAAAACGCCAGATGGCGCCGCAAGGGCTGCCATATGGTCCGGCGGGTCCAGCCAGTGCCCTCCAGCCGGAAATCCGTGCTTCGTTTTATGTAGCGGACCAGATAGCCGGCACGGACGATCGCCGAAACCGCGCTGCCGATGGCCGCACCCGTGACGCCCATTTCGGGCATTCCGGCATAGCCGTAGATAAAGATGACGCTGACGATGATGTTGACCGGTACCGCGACCACATAGCTGTAAAAGGGCTGTCGCGTTTCACCGCATCCGTTCAGATGTGCGGAAACGCTTTGGGCAACAGCCTCGGCCAGAACCACGACCGAGAATGCGATGAGGTAATGGCGCGCTTCGCTGGCAATCCATGGTGTATGGGCAGAGCTGTCGATAACGGGTCCGGCAAATATCCCGACGCATATCAAGCCAAGCACAGCCGCACCGAGGTTGATCCACAAACCGCAGATCAGGGCGGTTTTCAGCGTTTCCGCGCGCCCTGTTCCATAACTCTGCGCGACAAGGATTTGCGTGGCATTGGAAAACGCCAGAAGGATACCTAGCAGCAATCCCCCGATGGCAGCGGCAACGCCCATTGCCGCCAAGGCCTCCTCACCCAGACCTGCAACAAGCCAGGCATCGATGACGACCGTCCCGTAAAGCATCATCGCGCGCAGTGTCATGGGCCATGCCATTTGGAAAATGGCGGGAATAGTTCTACTGCGCGCGATCATTTTTTAATTACTGAGTACTTCCGGAAGCCACAGGGAGACTGCTGGGACATAGGTGACCAACATCAGTGCCGCGAATATTGCCAAGTAGAACGGCCAGATGGTGCGTAGTGCGTCCTCCAGCTTGATCCCGCCCACGGCACAGCCGACGAACAGACAGGTTCCAACCGGTGGGGTGCAAAGACCAAGACCGAGGTTTACCAGCAACATGATGCCGAACTGGATCGGGTCCATACCCAGGCTGACTGCGATCGGCAGGAAGATCGGGGTACAGATCAGGATCAGCGCGGCCATATCCATGATCATGCCCAGAAGCAGCAGGATCACGTTGATCATCAGCAGAATGATGATCGGATTGTCGGATACGGACAGCAGCAGGCTGCTGAGCAGCGCCGGCACCTCGTACAGCGCCAAAAGATAGGCGAACGAGCTGGCGAATGCGATCAGGATCATGACCATCGCCGTGGTGCGCACGGTACCCTTGAGCGAGATGATCAGCGATTTGAGCGTCAGGCTGCGATAGTAGAATGCCGTCAGGAACAGAGCATAAAGGGCTCCGAATGCGCCGGATTCCGTTACCGTGAATACACCGGACAATGTGCCGCCCACGATGATAACCGCGGTGAAGAAGCCGGGCAGGGCATCGATGGCAGTCTTGCCTACTACGCGCCAGCCGGGGAAGGGCTCTGCCGGATAGCGATCGCGGATCGAGATCGCATAGGCGGCAATGGCGAGGCAGACGCACATCAGGACGCCGGGTATCACCCCTGCAAGGAACAGCTTCGACACGGAAATGCCGCCGCCGGCGGCCACAGCAAAGATGATCATGTTGTGGCTGGGCGGAATGACGATCCCTGCAATGGACGAAGTCACCGTGACGTTGACCGCGAAATCCGGGCGGTACCCGCGTTCTTTCATCACCGGCACCAGAAGCGATCCGAGCGCCGAAATATCGGCAACGGCCGATCCCGAAATGCCGCCGAACAGCATGGAGGAGAAGATGTTGACCATGGCCAGACCGCCACGGAAATGCCCGACCAAGGCCGAAGCCAGGCGAACAAGGCGGCTTGCAATGCCGCCGTGAAGCATCAGCTCCCCCGCAAAGATGAAGAAGGGAATTGCAAGCAGCGAAAACACCCCAACGCCTGCCGTGGCGCGCTGGAAGGTGATCAGCATCGGAAAACCTTCGTACATGAAGGTCGCGGCGGCTGCGATGCCCATGGCGAATGCAACGGGCGCGCCGATGACCACGCCGCCGGCAAAGATGCCGAGAAGTATCAGAAGTCCCATACTCAGACGTCCTTAAATTCGGGTTCGGGCGACCAGTCGGCAAACGACAGGCAACGTTGGATGGCGCGCAGGCCGGCAAAGAGCATGACAAGGCCGCCACAGGATGTGATGGCCAGCGTGCGGAATGATTCCGGGATGTTCAGCATCGGCAGGTCGGTCGCCCAGCCGAACCGCATCAATGTGATACCTGCGGTCAGCATGATGGCTCCGAAGCCGCAGAGTACAATATCCACAAGAATGATCATGACCTTGCGCCCGGTTACAGGAACCATGTCGCGGAACAGTGTCACACCGATATGCGTATCCTCACGCACGCCGGCGGCAGCGCCCAGGAACGCGATGTAGCAGATCAGCAGCAGCGCCAGCTGCTCTACCCAAGTGGGGGTCGCGTTCAGGACATAACGTCCGAACACAAGCCAACCGAATGTGAGAACCAAGACAGCAACCGCCACCGAGGCAATCGCGATGCATAAGCCGCTCACAAATTCGAGCGCCCGCTCGACAGCTCGCAGGAACGAAGAATTTGACATGTTGGGGGTTCCATCACCGTGAAGGAAGTTCCGGCCCGCCCATTAAGGCGAACCGGAAGGTAGGGCGCACCGATCAGTCGGCTTCGCGGATCATGGTCACCAGATCCGTCAGGTTCGGGTTCTGTTGCAGAAAGGATTCGTACACCGGTTCCATCGCAGCCTGGAATGCGGCCTTGTCCTCTACCGTGTTCACGATTGTGCCTGCTGCTTCGATTTTCTCGAGGCTCTGCTTTTCACGCTCGTCCCACAGTTGGCGTTGCAGGATCGCACTGTCGCGACCGGCCTGCATCACGATTTCCTGCTGCTCCGGTGTCATCTTGTCCCACGAACGCTTGCTCATGCACAGACACTCGGGGATGATCAGGTGTTCGGTCAGCGAGAAGTATTTCGCAACTTCGTAGTGGTTGGTAGATTCATAGGATGGCGTGTTGTTTTCCGCCCCGTCCACGACACCTGTCCGGATCGACTGGTATACTTCGCCAAACGCCATCGGCGTTGCGTTGCCATCCATCGCCTCGATCATCTTGACGAACAGGTCATTGGACATCACGCGGACTTTCAGCCCTTCGACATCCGCAGGGGTGTTGATCGGATGCACCGAGTTGTAGAAGCTGCGTGCCCCGGCAGCATACCAGCCCAAAGGAACGATACCCTTGGCTTCCATGCCTTCACCGATGGCATCGCCAACTTCACCGTCCATCAGACGATACATCTGCGGCACGTCCTTGAAGATGAAGGGCAGGGACGTCACGCTGGCTTCGGGCACGGATTGGCCCATCGGACCAAGGTTGAATTCACCGAAATCGATGACGCCAAGGCGAACCTGCTCGATCGCATCGGGCTGATCGCCCAGCACGCCGTTGTTGTACACGCGTGCAGTAATCTCGCCGTTCGTCTTTTCCGCGATATCATCCGCGAAGCTCTTCATGGCGATCGAAACGGGGTAGTCGTCTACGTGAATATTCCATCCGCGCAGATTGTTTGCGCTGGCGATATTTGCCGAAAAGGCCAGTCCTGCAACGGTTGCAGCGGCAGCAAGGCAATTCATTGATTTTAGAATGGTCATGGTTCCTCCCTGATCCTCCTGATGTCGCGAAGGTCCTCACCTTCAGTGTCGATCCGGCGCTCCCGAGCCTGACCGAAACATCGCAACACAATCTGGTATACTAGTCATGGATTGGTATGAGAAGAGGAATTTGCAGAGTATCCATAAAATTGTTATAAACCTGTCTGACAAAAGCAAACGACCGCCGGTATCGGCGGTCGGACAGGTCACGGGATCGAGAGGTGGGTCTTGCCTATTCTTCCTCGTCGTCGAAATAGGCAGCGTTCCGTTCGCGAATGGATTCAATGGTATAATCGAGCCGTGACAGATGGAGCTTTCCTGCCTCCACCGCCTTTTCCGGTTCGCCTGCCTTGATGTGCGTGGCGATGGCCGTGTGATCATCGATCAGCAGCGGCATGCGGTCTTCCTTTGAAAGGCCGAGCATGCAGAGGCGGTCAACTTTCGCTTTTTCGGTCTGAATCACATCGAACACATTCGGTACGCCCGCAATTTCACAAAGCAGCTTGTGAAAGGCGTAATCATGCTCGCCGAAATCGCAGTAATCACCATTGGTCAGAAGCGCCTGCTGTTGCTCCAGTGCCTCATCCAGTGCCTGGGCACCCTTCGCATCACACAGGCCGGCGGCGCGCCGCAGCACTTCGGCCTCGATTGACGCGCGCACGAACCGCGAGGTCTCGATCGCCTTGATGGAGAACCGCCGGACCTCCGTAGCCTTTTGCGGGCGGATCTGGAGCAGATCGAGATTGGCAAGCCGCGTAAACGCATCCCGCACCGGTTGTCGGGATATTCCGAACCGCGCAGCAATCTCCGCTTCGGAAATCTTTGCGCCGGGCAGCAGCCGCAGCGAAACGATTTCCTCGTAGAGGTGGTTTGTCACAAGATCCACGCCACTGCGCCGATCCCATGTCTGTGCGGTCTCAACCATGTTCTTCACTCCGATCTGCGGCGTCTATACGTCCGATTGGGTGGCGCGGCCAATAGCACAAACGAAAGTGTCAGACCACGTGTGCTGCTGCGCCTGCAGGCAGGCAAATTCCATAGGCAGGCGTGGCGTAAGGTAACCTTTGCGCGGCGCCGGTTTCATCAGCGCATAAAACACGCCGTAATAAACTGGTTTTGCTGAATATTACGGCGCACCCATGTGTTTGCGCAATCATCACCAAAGCCAATCACAAGACTAGTATCCCAGATTGAGTCTGTGTAATCAATTCTAATTGGAGAAGCGAATCGCATTTCCGTTGGCAGGAGGCCACCGGGGACGCAAAGTTGAGGGAGGGAGAGGTATGTCGGGGGTCAAGCTAGAATCCATCGTCAAGGCCTATGGTGCGGTACAAGTCGTCCATGGAATTGATCTGGAAATTGCCGACAAAGAGTTTGTTGTTCTGGTGGGGCCATCGGGCTGCGGTAAATCCACGACATTGCGGATGATGGCCGGTCTCGAGGAAATCTCGGGCGGCACGCTGACGATCGATGATCGGGTCGTGAACCGGGTTGCGCCCAAGGATCGCGATGTTGCGATGGTGTTCCAGAACTACGCGCTTTATCCGCACCTTAACGTGGCAGACAATATCGCGTTCGGCCTGCGTATCCGCAAGGAGAGCAAGAAGGTCATCGCCGAATCCGTGGATGAGGTTGCGGCCATTCTGGGCCTGACGCCTTATCTTGATCGTCGTCCGGCGGATCTGTCCGGCGGTCAGCGTCAGCGGGTTGCCATGGGGCGTGCGATCGTCCGCCGCCCAAAGGTGTTCCTGTTCGACGAGCCGCTGTCCAACCTTGATGCCAAGTTGCGGACGCAGATGCGTGCCGAGATCAAGCGCCTTCATAACCGCCTGGGTGTCACATCCGTTTACGTGACCCACGACCAGGTAGAGGCGATGACGCTGGCGGACCGCATCGTGGTCATGCACGACGGCCGGATCGAGCAGATCGGCACACCGATGGAGCTGTTCCTGAATCCGAAGAACTCCTTCGTTGCAGGCTTCCTCGGCGCGCCGCCCATGAACCAGATCAAGGCTCTGGTCGGTCGTGGAACCGATGCGCCTGTGGCCGAGATTGCGGGCCAGATCCTGCCGCTTCCCGCTCTTGCGGACCTGCAAAATGCCGAAGGTCGTGAAATCATCGTGGGCATCCGTCCCGAATACGCTGAAATCGCGCCGGCAGGGACACCGGGCCGTATCGAGACGCACCTCGATCTGGTCGAAACACTCGGGTCCGAAGCGCTTCTGCATACGACGCTTGGAGAGCATCCGTTCGTCATCCGTGCCGAGACGTTGGGCAACATGTCCAGCCTCAACGATGTTACGGGATTTACCGTAAAGCCTGAACTGATCCGTATCTTCGACGCCAAGACAGGGGCCGCGCTTGCAGGCCAGACGCGTGTCGCATGATGGGGGTCGACAATAAGACCGGTGGTTCGACCGAGACGCTGGTGGCAGAGGCAAAGGTTGCGGTCCATTACACCCCTCCTTCGCGCATCCAGCGCGTAGGGGACCACTTGAAACGGGAGTGGCAGCTGTACGTGCTGCTGCTGCCGACGATCATCTGGCTTGTCGTTTTCCTGTACAAGCCGATGTACGGCCTTCAGATCGCGTTCAAAGACTACAGCGTTTTCCGCGGCGTTGCCGGTAGCCCCTGGGTGGGTTTGGAGCACTTCTATACCTTGTTCGGTAGTGACCAGTTCGTGCGTGCCCTGCGCAACACGATCTACATCAGCATGCTCAGCCTGATCTTCGGCTTTCCGGTTCCGATCCTTCTGGCGCTGATGTTCAACGAAGTTCTGCATCAGACCTTTAAAAAGACAGCGCAGACAATCGTTTACCTGCCGCACTTCATATCGTCCGTGATCATCGCGGGGATCGTCATTACCGGATTTTCACCTTCGGCAGGGATCGTGAACACCGTTCTGGGCTGGATCGGGATCGATCCGATCTACTTCCTGACAAAGCCGGAATGGTTCCGCCCCATCTTCGTCGGTACCTCGATCTGGCAGGAGGCGGGTTTCCAGTCCATCGTCTATCTTGCCGCCATGGCCGGTATCTCGCCCACGCTTTATGAAAGTGCTGTGGTGGATGGTGCGTCGCGTTGGCAGATGATGTGGAAGATCACCGTTCCATCGATCATGAGCACGATCATCATCATGCTGATCATCCGTATCGGCAACATGCTCGAGGTTTCCTTCGAGATGATCATCCTGCTGTACCAGCCTTCGACCTACGAGACGGCCGATGTGGTCAATACCTTCATCTATCGTCAGGGCTTGCAGGGCGGGCAATATGATCTTGCCGCTGCCGCCGGTCTGTTCAACGCCGTTGTCGCATTCGTCCTGGTGATGACCGCCAACACCCTGTCGCGTCGCTATTCGCGCACGTCGCTTTGGTAAGGAGGCCGGGGCCATGAGCAAAATGAAACTCTATTCGCGCGGCGACAAGATCTTCGTGATCATGAACATGGTGCTGATTGCGCTGTTCACGATCTCGACGCTGTACCCGTTCATCTACATCGCTTCCCTGTCGCTCAGCACAGGGTTCGAGGCGCGTGCCGGCAACGTCATCCTGACACCGGTCGGCTTTACGCTGGAGGCCTACAAGCAGGTCCTGAGCGAGCCGATGTTCTGGAAGTCCTACGCCAACACCTTCATCTACACGATCCTCGGGACATTGATGAGCCTTGTGCTGATCATTCCCGGTGCCTACGCCCTGTCGCGCCCGCAGCTTTACGGGCGCCGGTTCTGGAACCTGATGGTGGCGTTCACCATGTGGTTCAACGCCGGTCTGATCCCGTTCTTCCTGAACATGCGGGATCTGGGGCTTCTGGACAGCTACTTCGGGATCATCATCGGGTTTGCTGTAAACGGCTTCAACATCATCCTTCTGCGTAACTTCTTCGAAGCTATTCCACAGTCATTCGAAGAAGCGGCCCGGATGGACGGCGCCAATGAATTCCAGGTTCTCTGGAAGGTGTACATGCCCCTGAGCAAGCCCGCTATCGCTACGGTGGCATTGTTCTGTGTGGTTGCACGCTGGAACGGGTTCTTCTGGGCCATGGTCCTGTTGCAGGATGAGGACAAGATCCCGCTTCAGGTCTATCTACGTCACGTGATTGTCGAACTTTCCGACGATGAAGAATTTGCCAACACGCTGCTGACCTCTGCCTATTCGTTCGAAACGGTCAGCGCGGCTATCATCGTCTGCTCGATAATCCCGATCCTGATTATCTATCCGTTCCTACAGAAATACTTCACCAAGGGAATCCTTTTGGGGGGGGTGAAGGAGTAAGTGGAACGTTCTGCACAAAAGGGAGGAAATTATGCGTAAATCTACTTTGTTTCTAGCTCTGCTGGCCGGCACAGTCATGACCGCGCCCGTATACGCCCAAGACGATCTCCGGATCGTCGACAAGCCTCTGGAACTGACGATCCATATGCACTGGCCACGTGCACAGGGCTATGGCGTCGGCGGGTCGCCGAACGACGTCTATCCGGTAGAGCAGGCCGCACGCGAAATGACCGGCATCTCCTTGAAGGATGCGACGGCCGGGCGGAACTCCACCGATAGCTACGAGGCGATGAACCTGCTGCTGGCCCAAGGCAAGCTGCCCGATATCGTCGGCGGCAACCGTATCCAGCAGCCGGTGAACCAGTATGGCCCCGAGGGCGCGTTCGTCCCGTTGAACGATCTTGTCAAGGAATATGCGCCGCATATCCAGGCATTCTGGGATGCGCATCCCGACCTGCTGAAGGCGATTTCGGCTGCTGATGGTAACTACTATTACATTCCGTATCTGCCCGACGGCAAATTCGGCCGTGCATGGTACATCCGTCAGGACTGGCTGGACAAGCTGGGTCTGGAGCAGCCGCAGAACGTCGAAGAGCTGCATACCGTCCTGACGGCGTTCAGAAACGACGATCCGAACGGCAACGGCCGCAAGGATGAAATCCCTTACTTCGCCCGTGATTGGGAAGAGGTTAACCGCCTTCTGACGCTTTGGGATGCGCGGTCGTCCGGCTCTGACGCCTACCATGATTTCTATGTCAACGCGGATGACAAGGTGGTCCATCCTTATGCCCAAGAGGCATATAAGACGGGCATCAAGAATATCGCGCAATGGTATGCCGAAGGGCTGATCGATCCCGAAATCTTCACCCGTGGCTCGTCTTCGCGTGACTATCTGCTGTCTGAAAACCTGGGTGGCGTCACGCATGACTGGTTTGCCTCCACTTCGGGCTACAATGCGGCGCTGAAGGACAAGATTCCGGGCTTCAACTTCATCCCGTTCCTGCCGCCGGCTTCCGTCAGCGGTGTCCGGATGGAAGAGCACCGTCGTACGCCGATCAAGCCGGATGGCTGGGCGATCTCTTATCAGAACCAGCATGTCGAAGAGACTGTGAAGTACTTCGATTTCTGGTTCACCGAGGAAGGCCGCAACCTGTCCAACTTCGGTGTCGAGGGCAAGACCTGGGATATGGTCGATGGAAAGCCCACGTTCAAACCCGAAGTGCTGAACAGCACCAGCCCGGTGAACAGCCAGATGTATCTGGAAGGTGCGCAAATCCCGCGTGGTTACTGGATGGACTACAGCTATGAAGAGCAGTGGACCTCGCCGGAAGCCCTGAAGGGGATCGCCCTTTACGAGGCGAACGACCTGTTGATCGACCAATTCCTGGGTGTGGCGTTCAACGAGGAAGAGCAGGCCGTTTACGACCGCTACTGGCCGTCGATCCTGACCTACATGCTGGAACGTCAACAGGCCTGGATCCTCGGAACAGGCGACGTCGAGGCGGATTGGGACGGCTACATGAGCGCGTTGAACCGCATGGGCTACGATAAGGTTATCGAAGTCATGAACGAGGCCTATCAGCGCCAATACGAATAACGGCCCATAATCCCGTGGAGGAGCGCATCCGGCGCTCCTTCGCTATTTGAACCAGACGTACTGCAAGAAAGTTCTGCCATGTCGACGGAAAACAAATCCCGTTCAAACCTGTTTCCACTTGATGAGCCCAAAGCGGGACGGCTGACGATCCAATATGGCCCGCTCGAAACGACGACGCTGATTGAAAACCCGCCACGCTTCTCATGGCTGCCGGTCATCGAGGATGGCGCAACCTATGCGCTGCGCATCTCGACCGATCCCGAATATTCCGCGGCAAACACCCTCCTGTTTTCGGGCATCCAGCTGAACTTCTTCACGCCTGATGCACCTTTGGCGGCAGGCACTTGGTACTGGTCCTATGCACAATGCGATGCCTCGGGAAAGCCCGTTACCGAATGGAGCACGAGCCGTCGCATCACTCTCGACGAGGGTCTGCCACAGACACCGCTGGCACCACGCAAGACGCGTTTTGACGCGGCGACCCGTGCGCACCCGCGCCTGTGGATGGACGGCGGCCGGCTGGAACAGTTCCGCAAGGATGTTGCCGCCGACCCGACGCATTGCACATGGTCTACCTTTTTCGAGGGTTCGGTTCTGCCGTGGATGGACCGCGACATCATCGAAGAGCCTGTGGGCTATCCGGATCACAAGCGTGTCGCGAAGATCTGGCGCAAGGTCTACATCGAGTGTCAGGAACTGATGTATGCGATCCGCCACCTTGCTGTGGGCGGTCAGGTTACCCAGGACGCGGCAATGCTGGCACGCGCCAAGGAATGGCTGCTCAGCGCCGCACGCTGGAATCCGGCAGGCACCACCTCGCGCGCCTATACCGATGAATGGGCTTTCCGTGTGAACCTCGCACTCGCATGGGGTTATGACTGGCTCTATGACCAGCTGGACGAGGATGAGCGTACGCTGGTCCGCACCGCCTTGCTGGAGCGTACGCGCCAGACGGCGGATCACCTGATGCGCCACGCCAGCATCCACCTGTTTCCGTTTGACAGCCACGCTGTCCGCGCGGTGTCTGCGGTTCTGATCCCCGCCTGTATTGCCTTGCTGGATGATGAACCCGAGGCCGAGGACTGGCTGAACTATGCGGTGGAATTCCTGTTCACCGTCTATTCGCCGTGGGGCGATCATGACGGTGGCTGGGCCGAGGGTCCGCACTACTGGATGACGGGTATGGCCTATCTGATCGACGCGGCAAACCTGCTGCGCGGCTGGAGCGGAATCGACCTGTACCAACGCCCGTTCTTCCAGAAAACCGGGGACTTCCCGCTTTATACCAAGGCGCCGGACACACGTCGGGCCACATTCGGCGATGATAGCACCATGGGCGATCTGCCCGCGATCAAGGTCGGATATAACCTGCGTCAATACGCAGGGGTGACCGGCAACGGTGCCTACCAATGGTACTACGACGAAATCCTGCGCACCAACCCCGGCACGGAAATGGCCTTCTACAACTGGGGCTGGTGGGATTTCCGGTTTGACGAAATGCTCTACCGCACGGACTTCCCGATCGTAGAGGCAGTTCCGCCCGCGGATGAGGATGCACTGCGCTGGTTCAAGGGCATCGGTTGGGTCGCGATCCAGCACCGTATGCAGGCACCGGACGAGCATGTTCAATTCGTGTTCAAATCCTCTCCCTACGGCTCGATCAGCCACAGCCATGGGGATCAGAACGCGTTCTGTCTGTCGGCATTCGGTGAGGATCTTGCAATCCAGTCCGGCCATTATGTCGCCTTCAACTCGACAATGCACCAGAACTGGCGTCGCCAGACCCTGTCGAAGAACGCCATCCTGATCGACGGAAAAGGCCAGTACGCCGGCAAGGACAAGGCGATTGCCATGCAATCGACCGGTAAGGTCAATATTGCCGAGGATCGTGGCGATCATATCTTCCTGCAGGGGGATGCGACCGAAGCCTATCGCACATTGTCACCCGAGGTCCGCTCGGTTGTCCGTGATGTGTATTTCGTGAATCGCGAATATTTCGTGATCGTGGATGCCATCGATGCGGATACGCCCGTCAGCATCGACTGGCGTCTGCACGCGAATGCTCCGTTCAATCTGGGTGATAGCAGCTTCCGCTATACCGGTGAAAAGGCCGGTTTCTATGGCCAGATCCTGTGGTCCGAGGCGGGTCCTGCCGAACTGACGCAGGAAACCGGCTTTCCGGATGTCGATCCGAGCGAAATCGAGGGACTGCCGGTCAGCACCTGCCTGACCGCCCGTTTCCCCAAATCCACCCGTCATCGTATCGCGACCTTGATCGTCCCGTATGCTCTGGATGCGCCGCGCCGCATTTTCAGCTTCCTTGATGATCAGGGTTACGACTGCGATCTCTATTTCACCGATGCCAATGACAATAGTTTCAGGGTGATTGTTCCCAAGACGTTCGACGTGGGAACACCTGGCATCAAAAATAACTGAAAAGGAAACACTATGACACTCCAAGGCAAAACAGCGATCGTTACTGGCGGTGGACGTGACATTGGCCGTGCATGCGCAGTACGTCTGGCCCAAGAGGGCGCAAACGTCGTCATCAACTACTTTGCCAGCGCCGAAGGCGCGAACCAGACGGTTGCTGACGTTGAGGCAGCCGGTGGCAAGGCAATTGCCATTCAAGGTGACCTTTCCAAACCCGAAGGCGTGGCAGCACTGGTTTCGGCCACGGTCGAGAAGTTCGGCGGAATTGATATTCTGGTGAACAACTCGGGCGGTCTGATCGCGCGTAAATCGTTCCGTGAGATGACTGTCGAGCATTGGCTGGCAGTGATGGATCTGAACGTGACCAGCACCGTCATGATGACCCGTGCTGTTCTGGATCACATGAAATCCGGTACGATCATCAACCTGGCCAGCCAGGCTGGTCGTGACGGCGGTGGCCCCGGTTCTTCGGCCTATGCCGCATCCAAAGGTGCAATCATGACGCTGACACGCGGCCTGGCCAAGGAATTGGGCCCGGATATCCGTGTGAATGCGTTGTGCCCGGGCATGATCGATACCGATTTCCACAACATCTTCACAAAGCCCGAGGTGCGCAAGAACGTCGAAGCAGCGGCACCGTTGAAACGTCAGGGTCTGCCGATGGATGTGGCCAATATGGTTTACTTCCTTGCCAGCGACCAATCGGCTTTTGTGACCGGTGCAAACTTCGACATCAATGGCGGTATGCTGTTCAGCTGATCTGCTGTGCTGCGCAGGGTTTCCTTGTGCAGCACATGATGTATTTTGTGGAAAAGGGCCTGAAGGGCCCTTTTTTGCATTTTAGGCATGGCACAGCGCATTCCTCAGGCATCAATGGGAATACGGCATTGTCGTGATTGTATGGGGAAGGACTGTCAGATTTATCAATCTGAACCCTGATGGCCGTCAACCATGATGGTGAATGGCGGAGAGACAGGGATTCGAACCCTGGGTCGGCGCAAACCGACAACGGTTTTCGAGACCGCCGCATTCGACCACTCTGCCACCTCTCCGTATCAGGGGTCGTCGTTCGGGTCGTTTAGCGAGGTGTATGCGCCTCTGCAAGAGGTCTTTGCAATTTTTACGGTATTGTCTGTCGTGCTGCTTGGCAGAGTGCGGGAAGAAGCCTAATTCGCACCATGAACCAACGAGGAGAACGCGATGTTTCGGGCAATTGTCGTCAGCCTTTCACTGCTGGTGCCCTTCGTGCCTTCTGCTGGCTTTGCGCAGGCCGCAACAGGGGAATCTGCCGCGGTCCGGTTGCAGGACGCATTGAGGCTGTCCGACGTTCTGGCAATCATGCGGGAAGAGGGAACGCAAAGCGGTCAGGAGCTCCGGCAGGAGATGTTCCCCGCCACATCAGGGCGTCGCTGGGATGCAACGCTGGCGCGGGTGTACGATGATGCCTCCATGCAGCACATGCTGGATGCGGCACTTGCAGATGCCGCTCTGCCGGACGACGCTGCGCAAGAGGCGCTGGAGTTTTTCTCTTCCGAGCTGGGGCAGCGTGTCGTGAGGCTTGAGCTTGAAGCACGCCACAGGCTCTTGGATGACGCGCAGGAGGATCTTGCCCGGCTTGCGGCCAGTGATCTGCAGCAGTCCGACCCCGACCGTTTCGCGTTGTTGCAGGAACTGGTTACGGCGAATGATCTGGTGGAGATGAATATCTCCGGCGCGATGAATTCCAGCCTGGCCTTCTATCGTGGCATGATCAGCGGTGGTGCCTTTCCCGACGGCATTGCCGAAGGTGAGATACTGGATGATGTCTGGTCGCAGGAGCCCGCGATTCGGGCCGATACGGAAACATGGGTTTACCCATATCTGGTTACTGCCTATTCCGATCTCAGCGATGCCGATTTGCGCAGTTACGTCCAGTTTTCGCAATCCGGGGCGGGGCAGGCGATGAACCAGTGGCTTTTCGAATCCTATGATCAGGTCTTTGCCCGCATCTCGGAAATTCTGGGCCGTGAAACTGCGCGCCATATGGCGGGGCAGGATATCTGACGGTTGACAGAAAGGGCTTTTTCGACGATACGTCCCGCTTCTGACACCGATTCCGGTGGGCAGACTATTTTTATGTACGCCCCAAAGGCGCGCCGCCCGAGGTTTAACACCGGCATTCCGGGACCACAGGGCGCGGAACGATAAAGGAAAGACCATGTTCGCGGTCCTCAAGACAGGCGGCAAGCAGTATACAGTACGTACAGGCGATATCCTGCGCGTCGAGAAGCTTGCAGCTGAAGCTGGCGAAACGATCCAGTTCAACGACATCCTGATGGTTGGTGGTGAAAACCTGACCGTTGGCGTTCCTTTCGTTGCTGGTGCTGCCGTGCAAGCCGAAGTTATCGCCCAGATCAAAGGCGAGAAGGTAATTCACTACGTGAAGCGCCGTCGTAAGCACTCTTCGCAGCGTACCAAAGGCCACCGTCAGCATCTGACTTTGCTGCGCGTTACCAACGTGCTGGGTTCGGGCGCAGATAAATCGGACGTCAAGGCTGCTGTCGGTACTGCCGATGCGCGCCGTAGCGCCCACGAATCGAAGGAGTAATCCCCCATGGCACACAAAAAAGCAGGCGGTTCATCCCGCAACGGTCGCGACTCGGCCGGACGCCGTCTTGGCGTGAAGCTCTACGGTGGCCAGGCGGTCAATCCGGGCAACATCATCGTACGTCAGCGCGGCACCACCTGGTTCCCGGGTGAAGGCGTTGGCATGGGCGTGGATCACACGATCTTTGCTGTGCGTGAAGGTAAGGTAACCTTCAAGAAAGGCCTCAAGGGCCGCACGTTCATTTCGGTTCTGCCAGTGGCGGAGGCCGCTGAGTAAGCCGGATCGCGCAAGTTGCATGCAACAAGGGGATCGGCTTTAAGGGCCGGTCCCTTCTGCGTTTTTCAAGGATGTTATGATTATGACGCTTGATCTGACACCGGATCTCCGGACGATCGAGACACCGCGTCTGCTGCTGCGCCCGGCCCGCCGTTCGGATGCGGGGCTGGTTGCGATGTACGCAGGTGATCGCCGCGTGGCCGAAATGACATCATCGATCCCGCACCCCATGCCCCCCGGCGCGATAGAGGCATATATTGCCCGCGCGATGGCCGGGCGTGATGAAATCGTGTGGATCATGGATGGCACGGCGCATAATCTGGGGGAGGTGATGGGAGTCATCTCGCTGAAGCAGATGGATCGTGACCAATCCGAGATCGGCTATTGGGTCGCGCCCGCATTCTGGAAAACCGGCCTTGCATCCGAGGCGGTTCTCGCGCTTGTCGATGCGAACCCGCTCCAGAACACCGCTATTTTTGCCTCGGTTTTTCAGGACAACCCTGCTTCGGCACGTGTCCTGACGAACGGAGGTTTCCAGTATCTGGGCGAAGCCGAAACTTTTTCGGTTGCGCGTAACGCCCATGTTGCAACCTGGACGTATATCCGCAAATTGTCCTGATCCTACCATAAAGGCCGAACCATGAAATTTCTTGATCTCTGCAAGGTCTATATTCGTTCTGGTGGGGGCGGTGCCGGTTGCGTCAGCTTCCGTCGGGAGAAGTTCATCGAATTCGGCGGTCCGGATGGCGGTGATGGCGGCAATGGCGGTTCTGTCTGGGCCGAAGCAGTCGATGGCCTGAACACGCTGATCGATTTCCGGTATCAGCAGCATTTCTTTGCCAAGACGGGCCAGCAGGGCATGGGCAGCCAATGCACCGGCAAAACCGGCGACGATATTGTCCTGCGGGTTCCTGTCGGAACCGAGATCATCGACGAGGACGAAGAAACTGTCATCGCCGATCTGACCAAGGTTGGCGAGCGTGTCCTGCTTGCCAAGGGCGGCAACGGTGGCTGGGGGAACCTGCATTTCAAATCTTCTACGAACCGTGCACCCGCCCGTGCCAATCCGGGGCTGGAAGGGGTGGAGCGGACGATCTGGCTGCGCCTGAAACTGATCGCGGATGCTGGTCTTGTCGGCCTGCCGAATGCCGGAAAATCCACTTTCCTTGCGGCCGTCTCCAACGCCCGCCCAAAGATCGCGGATTATCCGTTCACCACATTGGTGCCGAACCTCGGTGTGGTGGGTGTTGATGGCCGCGAATTCGTGATGGCCGATATTCCCGGTCTGATCGAAGGCGCAAGCGAGGGGCGGGGCCTTGGCACGCAGTTTCTGGCGCATGTTGAACGGTGTTCTGTCTTGCTGCATCTGGTGGATGGCACTTCGGACACCGTTGTCGAGGATTACAATACCATCGTAACCGAGCTGGAGGCCTATGCCGAAACGCTGGGGAACAAGCCTCGGATCGTCGCGCTCAACAAATGCGATGCGCTGGACGACGAAACGGTGGCCGAGCTGAAGGCCTCCCTAGAGGCTGCATCCGGCGGGCCGGTTCTGGCAATTTCCGGCGTGGCCAAAATGGGCGTGAATGACGTATTGCGCGGCATCTTCACGGAAATCGACGCCGCGCGTGTTGTGGAGGAGGAGCCTGCACCATGGCATCCATAAGCCCCGATATCAGGAATGCGACGCGGCTGGTCATCAAGATCGGCTCTGCGTTGCTGGTGGACCGGGACAAAGGGCTGTGCCGCGCATGGCTCGAAGCCCTTGCGATGGATGTCGCCGAGGCCAAGGCGAGGGGAACGGATGTGATCCTCGTATCCTCCGGCTCTATCGCGCTTGGACGTGGCGTGCTGCATCTGGGATATGGCTCCTTGCCGCTGGAACAGTCGCAGGCGGCTGCCGCCGTGGGGCAGATCGAACTTGCACGGGCCTATTCAGAGGTGCTGGCGGCGCATGACATCACTGCGGCGCAGGTGCTTGTGACGCTGGAAGACAGCAAGGACCGCCGTCGCTATCTGAACAGCCGGGCCACTCTTGAAACCCTGCTGGGGCTTGGCGTTGTGCCGATCGTGAACGAGAACGACACGATCGCCAACGACGAGATCAGGTTCGGCGATAATGACCGGCTTGCCGCACAGGTCGCCGTGACCGTGGCCGCTGACCAGCTGATCCTGCTTTCGGATGTGGACGGCTTCTATTCTGCCAACCCCAAGGAAGATCCGACGGCCAAGCGTTTCGATATCGTGGAAACCATCACTCCCGCGATCGAGGCGATGGCGGGCGATCCGATTTCCGGTTTGTCCAAGGGTGGGATGAAGACCAAGCTTCTGGCGGCCAAGACGGCGGTAGCAGCGGGTTGCGCCATGGCGATCATGGAAGGATCGGCCGAGCGTCCGTTGAAATCATTGATCGACGGCGCACCTTGTACATGGTTTGTTGCGCAGGATGACCCGCAAACTGCCCGCAAGGGGTGGATCAATGCCATGAAGCCCCGTGGCCAGATCATCGTGGACATCGGGGCAGTGGCCGCATTGGCCGCAGGCCGCTCGCTATTGCCTGCCGGGGTCTTGTCCATTGCCGGTGCATTCGGTCGGGGTGATCCGGTCGAGATTTGCGCCCCGGATGGTGAGGTTCTGGGCCGCGGCCTTACACGCTACACTTCTACCGAAGCGCGGGCCATTGCCGGTCACCGCTCGGGGGAGATCGAGGAAATACTTGGCTATGCCGGACGTGCTGCGCTGGTGCATCGCGACGATATGGTGATCTGAACAAAGGAACGTGACATGGATGACGGCGCAGGATTGATGCGGGAAATGGGAATGAAAGCACGGGCTGCTGCAGCCGAACTCGCTTTTGCCCCCACGGATACAAAGAACGCCGCCCTGATCCATGCTGCATCCCGCATCGAAGACAGCCTGCCAGATATCCTTGACGCCAACGCCCGCGATCTGGCCGAGGCCAAGGATCTGACAGCCGCACTCCGCGACCGTCTGACGCTGGACGAAGGCCGGGTCCGGGCCATCGCGACAAGTCTGCGCGATATTGCAGGGCAGGTCGATCCGGTCGGCGAGGTGATTACCCAATGGGATCGCCCAACCGGGTTGAACATCAGCCGCGTCCGGACACCTTTGGGCGTGATCGGCGTCATTTATGAAAGCCGTCCGAATGTAACGGCGGATGCAGGGGCACTGTGCCTCAAATCCGGCAACGCGGTGATCTTGCGCGGCGGATCGGAAAGTCTGCACAGCAGTCGCGCCATTCATGCGGCTCTGGTCGATGGATTGCGTCATGCCGGCCTGCCCGAGGACGCGATCCAGCTGGTCCCCTCTCGCGATCGGGCCGTGGTTACCGAAATGCTGCGGGCTGTTGATTTCATCGACGTCATCGTGCCGCGCGGGGGTAAGGGGCTGGTCGGTCTGGTCCAGCGCGAGGCGCGCGTACCCGTATTCGCCCATCTGGAAGGTATTTGCCACGTCTATGTGGACGGCGCTGCCGATGCGGATATGGCCGAACGCATCATCGTGAATGCCAAGACCCGCCGGACTGGGATTTGCGGTGCCGCTGAATGCCTGCTGATCGATCGCGCCTTTGGTAAACCGGAAGCGCTGATCCGCGCCCTGCTTGCAAAGGGTGTCGAGGTGCGCGTCGAAGGTGAACTGGCCGCAATTGATGGAACCGTCCCTGCAACAGAAGCGGATTTCGGCAAGGAGTTTCTGGATATGGTCATCGCCGTGCGTCTGGTGGATGGCGTTGACGGGGCGATTGCCCATATCCGTAAATTCGGCAGCCAGCATACCGAAGCCGTCATTACAGAAGATGACGCTGTTGCTGCCCGCTTTTTCCAGCGTCTGGACAGCGCCATCCTGCTGCATAACGCGTCCACCCAATTCGCGGATGGTGGTGAATTCGGGATGGGTGCGGAAATCGGTATCGCCACCGGCAAGATGCACGCGCGCGGCCCTGTCGGGGCCGAGCAGTTGACCAGCTTCAAATATCTGGTGCGTGGAAACGGGGCGACCCGCGCCTAATAGGCAAGATGGATCGCGGTCTCCTGTTCATCCACGGAGATCTGCGATCCGATCGCCAGTGCTGCCAGCCTGAACTGCACATGGGCGGCCTTGACCGGGGTGTCCGCCCCCCGCAGCACAGCCCAGAGTTCGGGAAGGGGACGCAGCCGCGCGGCCTCGGCCCGGATATCATTCGCGGCAGTCACGGTAATGCGCCCGCCGTAGGGCATTGCGGTTTCCAGGCACAGGATCAGCAGGAAAGCGATTCTCGTTGCTTCGCGGGTCAGCCCTTCTGCCGGCAGCCAGTCTATTTGCAGGCGGCTTCCATGCGTCATATCCGATAAAATTGACACAGCTTCGGATTTACTGACGGTCGTTTCCTCGCCGCCCAGTCCGAAAGCGATCCGGAACAGCCTGATACGTGCATTTGCCTGTGCGACACTATCTGCAATCAGTTGCATTTCCGGCGTTTGGGCACTGCCAGTCATTGTCATAAGCTCTAGCCCATTGCCGATCGCGCCAATCGGGCTGATAAGATCATGACAAATTCGCGAACCGATCAGGGCGGCAAGGTGGGTTTGGTCTGGCATGAAAGGCTCCGAGATGAATGATATTCTTGAACCGGGCATGTTTGTCAGGCATCCGGCCTGCCCGGAATGGGGGCTTGGTCAGGTACAGTCAAAAATTGGTCACAAAATAACTGTGAACTTCGAACATGCGGGAAAGGTTGTCGTCAACGGTGTCGAAATAGACCTGACCCTCGTCTTCAACCCATGAATCGGGGGTAATATCGATGACTGTAAAACTCAAGCGTGATTGCAAAACGATTCTGCTTTGGCTAGGCGTTCGCCCATGACGATCCAGGAAAGCTACCTGACCCTGCGCCTTGCAACGACAGAACGCGACCTTATGGCCGCGCAGCGCCTGCGTTACAGAATTTTCATTGAGGAACTGGGCGCAGAAGGCGGTGATCTTGTCGATCATGATCTGCGGCTGGAGAAAGACCGATACGATCCGTTCTGCGACCACCTTCTGCTGATCGACAAACGGCGTGATCCGTCGCTGCTGGAGGATGTCGTCGGCGTTTATCGCCTTCTGTCGATGGAAGGCGCGCGCAAGGCCGGTGGTTTCTACTCGGCAGGGGAATATGATCTGGGGCCGTTGATCCGGTCGCGTCGTTCGCTGCTGGAGCTGGGCCGGTCATGTGTCATGCCGGATCTGCGGGGTGGGCCTGCGATGATGCTTCTATGGAACGGGCTGGCGGATTACATCCTGTCCCGCAGGATCGAGATCCTGTTCGGAACAGCCAGTTTTCCGGGACTTGATGTGCGCAAACTGGCATTACCTTTGTCCTTTCTGCATCACACCCATCTGGCACCGCCCGAATTGCGCGTTGCGGCACATGGCGGCGGGCGGCAGCGCATGGATCTCATCGCGGCAGAGGCCGTTGACAGCCGGGCGGCCATGCGGGCCATTCCGCCACTGATCCGTGCCTATCTCCGTATGGGCGGATGCGTCGGGGATGGGGCATGGGTGGATCGTACCTTCAACACGACAGATGTCTGTCTTGTCATGGATACGACCAAGATGTCCGACCGGCATCGTAATTTTTACTCTCGTAAGGTGATGCAGCATGAGCATGCAGGAACGTGAACCGGACAGCCCCATCGGGGCTGCCGGATGGGTGCGGATTGTCTTGCGCGCACCCGTGCTGGTGGCAATCAATTTCGGCTGCCTGCTTCTGCTGCTGCTTGTCCGTCTGATAGAACGTCCGGTCTTCGGGATGCGCCGACCATTGACGCCCTATATCACCCAGTTCGTCTGCGTCACGTCGCTATGGGTGCTGGGCATTCGCCTAACACGTCATGGCAAGGTGATGAAACAGCGGGGCGCGATTGTTGCGAACCACACAAGCTGGCTGGATATCTATGCCCTGAACGCCTGTGCGCGGATCTACTTCGTCTCGAAATCCGAAGTGGCCAAATGGCCGGGGATCGGTTGGTTGGCGCGGGCGACGGGAACCGTATTCATCAATCGCCGTGGCGCCGAGGCGCGGGCACAGCAGCAGGTATTCGAAGCGCGCTTGCGGGCAGGGCACCATCTGCTGTTTTTTCCCGAGGGAACAAGCACCGACGGTTTGCGGGTTCTTCCTTTCAAGTCAACGCTTTTCGCAGCGTTCTTTGCAGAGGATCTTAAAAACAGGATGTCGATCCAGCCTGTCACGACCGTCTATACTCCGCCAAAGGGTGCAGAGGCCGGGTTCCATGGCTGGTATGGCGGCATGTCATTCGGGCCGCATATGAAACGCGTTCTGGCAGCCCCGTTTGGTGGCGCGGTCGATATCACGTTCCACGCACCCGTCGGGGTCGCCGAAGCCGGGGACCGGAAGGTTCTGACCCGGCAGGTGGAGGCTGCGGTGCGCGCCGCCCACCCGGCCGGAGCAGTGGTTTAACCCAGCGGAGCAATAAGGGTTTTCAACGCGGCCAGCGGATCATTCGCCAACCAGATTTCCTCACCGATGCCGAAGAAATCCGTTTGGGGGGCCAAGGCCTCGATCAGGGCTGGTGTCAGCGCGCCCTCGGCTACGACAGGAACCTCGATCATTTCGGACCACCAAGCAAACAGCTCGGCCTCGGCACGGCTGCCGTCACCGAGCGGAGTTTCCCCGACAGGGCCGAAGGCTACATAATCGGCACCAGCCTCGGCGGCGGAGATGCCTTCATGGCGTGTCACGCCGCAGAAGGCACCGATGATCGCATCCGGCCCCATTTCCTTGCGAACCTTGCGGATGGAACGTGCGCCATCCGTCAGATGGACACCGTCCAGACCAAGGCGGTCAACCAGCAGTACGTGGTTCTCGATCACCAGGGCGATGTCACGTGCATGGCACAGCTCGCGCAGCGTATCCGCAGCCTGCGACAAACGGCTTTCGTCGCGGGTTGCCAGCGCAAGACGCAGGCAACCGATCTCGGCCCCGTCAAGCACGCGGGCTAGACGATCGGGAAAAACCTCGGCATCGAAATCGGCTGGGGTGGAAAGGTAAATTTGCGGGCGTTCGGTATCGGCCATATCCGGCTCCGGTTGAAAGGGCTGGCGTTGTCCCTAACGCAGTTCGCAAAGGTTGTCATTACAGCCCGCGCGGCTTAATCAGCACATAACGAGATGAGGCCCCCATGATCCCCCCAGCATTTATCCTTGTCCGCCCGCAAATGGGCGAAAACATCGGCGCAGCAGCACGTGCGATGCTGAACTTCGGGCAGGAGCGTATGCGCATCGTTGCCCCGCGGGATGGCTGGCCCAACCCGAAGGCGAATGCGATGGCATCCGGCGCAGGGCGGGTTCTGGATGCGGCGGGTCTGTATGATGATCTGCCGGCGGCGATCAGCGATTGCGATTTCGTCTTTGCGACCACGGCGCGGGGGCGGGAACTGACAAAACCGGTGATGACGCCGGAACGCGCAATGGAATATGCGCGTGAAATGTCCGCACAGGGCAAACGTGTCGGCATTCTGTTCGGGCCGGAACGGGCCGGGCTGGAAAACGACGATGTGGCACTGGCGAATGCCATCATCACCGTGCCGGTCAATCCGGATTTCCCGTCATTGAACCTTGGGCAATGCGTGCTGCTGACAGCATATGAATACCGTCGCCAGACGACCGAGGTCCCGGCCGAAGTGCTGGCGATGGGCCGGACCGATCTGGCAACTGCCGTCGAGGTCGAAAAACTGGGTGACCATTTCGAAGAGCGTCTGGACGAGGCTGGCTTCTTCTATCCGCCTGCGAAATCTCCGGGAATGCGGCTTGCCCTGCGGAACATGTGGAGCCGGCTGCATCTGACACGGGCCGAAGTGCAGACTTTCCATGGAATGCTGCGTCAGCTTCTGCGCAAATCGGAATAAATTCTTTGTTGTAATATGAAATGTGGCAGAAGCGTGGTTGAAGCTCTGCGCTGCCTGTCCGATACTTCACGAAGTCTCGATATCCCCACCACATTTCGTGAAAGCGGCTTCAATACGCATGCTTCCAACATCGCTCCTGCTTCTGCTGCTGACATTCCCCTTTTTCGGGGGTGTGATCGTGGCAACGATGCAGCGCCCGTCCCGCAATGCCTCGGCCGTTGTGGCCGGGGGGGTAATGGCTGCCTGTGCGTTGCTGGTGGCGGTCTGCTGGCCGGTGGTGGCCAGTGGCGATGCCCTGCGTGATTATAATGCGTGGTTGCCCCGACAAGGCATCAACCTGACGCTGCGGCTGGATGGCCTTGCGTGGATATTCGCAATGATGGTCATGGGCATCGGTTTGCTCGTGGTGATCTATGCGCGGTATTATCTGTCACCCAAGGATAGCGCTCCTCGGTTCTTTGCCTTGCTCCTGTTTTTTGCGGGGGCCATGAACGGAATGCTGTTATCCGGAAATATCATCGTGATGGTGATCTTCTGGGAGATGACCAGCCTGATCTCATTTCTGCTGATCGGCTTCTGGCGCAGCAACGCGGCGGCGCGGGATGGTGCGCGGATGGCCCTGGTCATTACGGGGGCCGGCGGGCTGTGCCTGTTGGTGGCCATGCTGATCGTGGGCTATGTCGCGGGCAGTTATGACCTTGACCGAGTTCTGGCCTCGGGTCCCGCGCTGCGGGCCCATCCGCTGTACATGCCTGCGCTGATCCTTTTCCTGATCGGTGCCTTTACCAAATCCGCCCAGTTTCCGTTCCATTTCTGGTTGCCCAATGCCATGGCGGCACCGACGCCGGTATCGGCCTATCTCCATTCCGCCACGATGGTGAAGATGGGGGTTTTCCTGCTGATCCGCTTTTCGCCGATTTTCGGGGGTACGGCGGAATGGTTCAATATCGTGGCAGGCGTCGGCATGGTCACGCTGGTTGTGGGGGCGATGGTGGCGCTGTTCCGGCATGATCTGAAGGGGCTTCTGGCCTATTCGACGATCAGCCATCTGGGCCTGATCACCGCTTTGGCCGGAATCGGCAGCCCCGAGGCGATCGTTGCCGCGATTTTCCATGTCATGAACCATGCCGTTTTCAAGGCGGCGCTGTTCATGGCCGCCGGGATCATCGACCATGAAACCGGAACCCGGGATATCCGCAAACTGTCGGGGCTGGCACGGGCGATGCCATTCACCGCGACGCTTGCCGCCTTTGCTGCGGCGTCGATGGCAGGTGTGCCGCTGTTCAACGGTTTTCTGTCCAAGGAAATGTTTTTCGCTGAATCCTATGCGTGGCATGGCGGCTCGCATTTCGATGATGCCTTGCCCTATATCGCGGTTCTCGGATCGGCCTTTTCGGTGGCCTATGCGCTGCGTCTGTTCTTTTCCGTATTCTTCGGGCCACCCGCCACGGATCTGCCCAAGGAACCGCACGAGCCTACGCCATGGATGCGCCGTCCTGCGGAACTTCTCGGGGCCTTGTGTCTGCTGATCGGTGTGCTGCCCGCAATCACCGTGGGGCCGATCCTGCACGTCGGGGCGTTGGCGGTGCTGGGGGATGATCTGCCGGAATACTCGCTGGCCCTGTGGCATGGGGTCAACGCCGCACTGATCATGAGCGTTCTGGCCGTGGGTGCAGGTATCCTGATCTACGCGCCGTTTCATGGCTTCATCGCGCGCGGCCCCGAAGGTCCGCCGTTCATCCACCGCCTTCGCGCGGCCCGTGTGTTCGAGCTGTTCATGATCTACGCGACATGGCGGCAACCGCGGCGCCTTCTGCATGTGCTGGGAACTACACGGTTGCAGGTGCAGATCCGTGTCATGATCCTGATGGGGGTCATGGGGGCGATCTACGCGCTCTGGTCCGGGGGGGCAGAACTGTACAAACCGCGTCTGACCGGGGCGAACCCCGTCTTCGCGCTCATCTGGATCGTCGGTGCGGGCTGTGCCATCGGGGCGGCCTACAAGGCGAAATACCATCGTTTTGCGGCCTTGATCCTGCTGGGCGGGGCGGGCGTGATGACCTGTGTCACCTTCGTCTGGTTCTCTGCCCCCGATCTGGGCCTGACACAGCTGCTGGTGGAGATTGTCACCACGGTGCTGCTGCTGTTGGGTCTGCGGTGGCTGCCGCGCCGGCGTGCGGATATGGTCGATAATTTCTCGTTGCGCGTCCGTGTGCGCCGCAGGGGGGATCTTATCATCGCGCTGGTGTGCGGGGCCGGTGTCGCCGCCATTTCCTATACCGTGATGATGATGCCTGCGGGCAATCTTGCATCCGACTGGTTCCTGCAGCACGCCTATTCCGAGGGGGGCGGCACGAATGTGGTCAACGTCATCCTCGTGGATTTCCGCGGGTTCGATACATTCGGCGAAATTTCGGTTCTGGCGATCGTGGGCCTGACCGTCTTTGCGCTGCTGCGCCGTTTTCGTCCTGCCATGGAAAGCAACGAACTAACGACCCAGCAGCGCATCCAGAACGAATATGACGACGCGGCGGATGGGCGAAGCCGGGGTGATACCGTGCGCGATTACCTCATGGTACCATCAGTCATCATGCACTGGATGTTCCCCGTCATCATCCTTTTGGCGGCCGAGCTGTTCTTTCGTGGTCACGATCTGCCGGGTGGCGGCTTTGCCGCGGGGGTGACGCTGGCGATTGCCTTCCTGCTGCAATACCTCGCTGCCGATGTGACATGGGTGGAGGACCGTCTGCGCATTCTGCCGGTACGGTGGATCGGGACGGGGTTGCTCGTCTCCGCCACGACTGGAATGGGGTCCTGGATATTCGGATATCCGTTCCTGACGGCCCATTCGCAATATGTGACGCTGCCTCTGGTGGGGCAGGTGCCGGCTGCCACGGCACTGCTGTTTGATGCGGGGGTGTTCATGCTGGTCGTCGGGGCCGTGGTCATCATGCTGATCGCCATCGCCCACCAGTCCCTACGGTGGAGCAGGGCACGTGAAAAAGCCGCCGAGGAGGAAAACTGATGGAATTGATCCTGTCATTGGCCATCGGTGCCCTTGTTGCCTCGGGAACATGGCTTGTTCTGCGCCCGCGCAGCTTTCAGGTGATCGTGGGTCTTTGCCTGCTGTCCTACGGGGTCAACCTGTTCATCTTCTCCATGGGGCGGCTGCGCATGGCGGCGCCGCCCATTCTGTCCAAGGGCGCAGAGGTTGATCCCGCCGCTTATACCGACCCAATTCCACAGGCACTGGTGCTGACGGCAATCGTGATCAGCTTTGCCACGACCGCCTTGTTTCTGGTGGTCCTGCTGGCCGCACGCGGTTTTTCCGGCACGGATCACGTCGATGGACGGGAGCGTGATCTGTGAACGGGGCAGAGGCCATCATGGGCACCGACAGCCCGAACCATCTGATGATTGCCCCGATCCTGATCCCGCTGATCGCGGGCGCTGTCATGCTGTTCTATGAGGACCGGCAGCGGCGCGCCAAGTTCGTCATCAGCATGATTGCCTGCGTCGCGATGCTGGTCATCGCGGTACAGTTGCTGTTGGGGGCCAAGGGGGCAGGGCCGTCCGGCGGCAATGAGATCGGCCTCTATCTTCTGGGGGATTGGCCAACGCCCTTCGGGATCAATCTGGTGCTGGACAGGCTGTCGGCCCTGATGCTGGTGATTGCGGGTCTGATGGCCATTCCGGCCCTGGTCTATGCCTCGGCCGAATGGCAGGCGCGAGGGCAGCATTTCCATTCGTTGTTCATGTTTCTGATGATGGGGGTGAATGGGGCATTCCTGACCGGGGATCTGTTCAACCTGTTCGTATTCTTCGAGATCATGCTGGCAGGTTCCTACGGCCTTCTGCTGCACGGGTCGGGGGCGGAGCGGGTGAAATCCGGTCTGCATTACATCGCGATCAACCTGATGGCCTCGCTGTTTTTCCTGATCGGGGTATCTCTGATCTACGGCGTGGTCGGAACGCTGAACATGGCAGATCTGGCACAGCAGATGCCGACAATTTCCGATCGTGAGCGGCCATTGGTGCATGCGGCGCTGGCCATTCTGGGCATCGCATTTCTGGTAAAGGCGGGAATGTGGCCCCTGTGTTTCTGGTTGCCTCCGACCTATCAGGCAGCGTCGGCCCCTGCGGCCGCAATGTTCGCAATTCTGACCAAGGTCGGTATCTATGTTCTGCTGCGGCTGTGCTTCCTGACCTTCGCACCCGGCAGCGGGCCATCGGCGGGGTTCGGGGCCGAGGTGCTGCTGTTCGGCGGCCTTGCCACGATGACATATGGCAGCATCGGTGTGCTGGGGGCACAGGCCATGTCCCGCATGGCGGGGCATGCGGTGCTGATTTCGTCGGGAACGATGCTTGCCGTGATCGGCCTTGCGATGAACGGCGGCGGGATTTCGATGCTCGCAGGGGCCCTGTATTACATGACGGTTTCTACGCTCGGGTTGGCCGCGTTCTTTCTGCTGGCTGAACTGGCGGAGCGGGGGCATGGAGCGGTGGCTGCCATGCTGGCGCTTTCCTCCGACCTTTACGGCACACCCGAAGATGAGGACGAATACGAACCTTCGGGTATCGTCGTTCCGGCCACCATGACAATCCTCAGCCTGTGTTTTGCCGCACTGGCCGTTCTGCTGGCAGGGCTGCCGCCCTTGCCGGGGTTTTTGGGTAAGGTGATGATCCTTTCAGCGATGATGGAGGGGGATCAGGGCGGAAACGCGATGTCATGGGTCTTCCTCGCGTTGCTGATCCTTTCGGGGTTGGCGACACTGATCGCCCTTGTCCGGGTGGGGGTACAGACATTCTGGGCCGGGGCGGACGATGAAGGCCCGCGCGTCACGATTGCCGAGGCCGGGCCTGTTGTGGCGTTCGTTCTGATGGCATTGCTGATGACATGGCAGGCGCGGCCGGTAATGCGCTACATGGAGGCGACAGCCGCCGCCCTGCACAGCCCGGATGTCTATATCAACGGTGTCATCACCGCCGAGCGGACGTTCGACCAGCGCGGAGAGGGTGGATCGTGAAACGCTTGTTCCCCCATCCCGCCCTGGCCGTGTTCCTGCTGCTGGTCTGGTTGATCCTGACACGGTTTTCTGTCGGGCAGCTTATCCTTGGGTCCATCGTGGCCTGCGTTGCAGCGGGTGCGTTGAAATCATTGGAGCCGCAACGGACCCGCATCCTGAGCTGGCGGCCAATCCCGAAGCTGCTGGCAGTGTTTATTGGCGATATGCTCTGGTCCAATTATGCCGTGGCTTGTGTCATCCTGCGTCGGAAGCCCCCACGCTCTGCCGTGATCGAGGTGCCGCTTCAAACACGGAACAGAGCCTCGCTGGCTATTCTGGCCATCTTCATCACGGCAACGCCGGGGACCGCATGGCTGGGATGGAACCCGCGGAACGGCGTTCTTCTGGTGCATGTGCTGGATCTGGAGGAAGAGGAGATGTGGCGCGAACTGATGCAGAACAGATACGAAAGAACCCTGATGGAGATTTTCGGATGAGCGTGACGATCCTGACGATCTCTGTCCTGATAACGCAAGGGATGCTGAGCGTTGCTGTCTTGCTGGCCGGCATCCGCATGCTGCGGGGGCCACGGGCACAGGATCGGGTTCTGGCGCTGGATACCGCCTATGTCTGTGCGATGCTGCTGCTCATCACGCTGGGTATCCGCACGGGCACTGTCTTTTTCTACGAGGCTGCCTTGGTGATCGGCGTGCTTGGTTTCATCGCCACCGTGGCGTTGGCGAAATTCCTGATGCGGGGGGAGGTGATCGAATGATAGAGCTTCCGTTGTGGCTTGCCTGTGTGGTCAGCCTGCTGCTGCTGGTCGGCGGCGGATTGGCATTGATCGGCACGATCGGAATGCTTCGGCTTTCAACGTTCTATCGTCGGCTTCATGCGCCTGCACTGGCAACCAGCGGGGGGACAATCGCAATTTCCCTGGCCTCGGCGCTCTATTTTTCCGTCGGGGGCGGCAAGATTGTTCTGCATGAAGTCCTGATCGCGCTGTTTATTATTGCGACAACGCCTGTCACGCTGATGCTGTTGGGGCGTGCGGCATTGTACCGTGACAGGGCGGAAAACAGGCCGGTTGTCGCACCCAGCGATCCACTGACGGTGCGCCGCCGTCAGGAATGATGGATCAGGGCCACCGATTTCAGAATCGCGAATACGCGGACGTTTTCGGCCAGACCCATTGCGGATGCGGATCGTGTGGTGATCCGGGCCACCAGGGCCGCCTCACCTTTCAGCCGCAGGTGTACAAGCATCTGCGCGCCTTCGGTATGCAGGGCATCGATTTGCGCAGGCAGTATATTCAGCGCCGAAAGCCCTTGGGGATAACGTGTTGACAGAACGATATCTTCTGCACTTATGCGTAGCCGCACTGTTCGGCCTACTGCAACATCGGCAGCCAGATGCAGGGTGCCTGCAGGTGTTTCGATGGCGGTCAGACCGTCATCGGCGTGTTCGGTGACCTGACCCGTCAAAACACCCCCTGCCTCTCGGGGGCCAAGGCGCGGGGCGAGGGCCGGATCCGACAGCAACAGGTCCGGCGTTCCGATCCTGGCGACGCGCCCTGCGTCGATCAGCACAACACGATCCGCAAGGCGTGCAACCTCGGCGACGGAATGGCTGACATAGAGGATCGGAAGGCCCGCCTCATCGCGCAGCCGCTCCAGCCACGGCAGGATTTCTGCCTTGCGGGCGGGATCCAGTGCCGAAAGCGGCTCATCCATGATCAGCAGTTCGGGGTTCATCAGCAGTGCACGCCCGATGGCGACACGCTGCTGCTCCCCCCCCGAGAGGGATTGCGGATGCCGCGCCAGAAGATGGTCTATGCCCAGCATATCCATGACGCGCGGTAGGTGCCGGTCATCCGCGGCACCATACAGAAGGTTTTTCCGAACCGACATATGAGGGAACAGCCGCGTGTTCTGGAATACATAACCGATACGTCTGCGGTAAGGAGGGGTCCATATACCGGGGGCGGACAATATGCGCCCG
This sequence comes from Falsirhodobacter sp. alg1, assembly GCF_000739715.2. Classification (GTDB taxonomy): domain Bacteria; phylum Pseudomonadota; class Alphaproteobacteria; order Rhodobacterales; family Rhodobacteraceae; genus Falsirhodobacter. The sequence continues at coordinate 262,661 of NZ_BBJC02000003.1, forward strand.
TTCAGCGCTATCTGGCCACTATCGGGCCGAACCAGCCCTGCCACGGCATTGGCAACAGTGGTCTTGCCTGCGCCCGAGCGGCCGAACAGGGCGGTAACGCCGCCTGCCGCTTCGAACGAAATGTCCAGTGCCAGCCCCGGAAACCTGTGGTGCACTTCAACCTGCAGCATCAGGACCCCATCCTTCGGGCCAATCTGCGGGCAAGGATTTCCGAAACAAGAATTGCTCCCATCGAGATCATCACCGATATGCCGACCAGTCGCAGTGCCCGTGCTTCCCCGCCCGGGGCCTGCAGCAGCGCATAGATGGCTGAGGGGACCGTCTGCGTTACCCCCGGTATGCTAGAAACAAAGGTTATCGTTGCCCCGAATTCGCCCATTGCCTTGGCAAAGGCGAGTATCGTTCCTGCGATTATGCCGGGCAGCGCCAAAGGCAGTGTGATCGTGGCGAATACGCGCAGCGGGCTTGCACCCAAGGTGGAGGCGGCGGCCTCTATCCCCTGATCAATCATTTCTATCGACAGGCGGATGGCCCTGACCATCAACGGAAACGCCATGATGGCGGCCGCCAGTGCCGCTCCGGTCCAGTTGAAGGAAAACACGATGCCGATTTCTGCAAGGGCGGATCCCACCGGACCGCGTCGCCCGAATGTTATCAGCAGCAAATAGCCGGTAACCACAGGGGGCAGGATCAGGGGAAGATGCACGATGGCATTCAACAGATCCCGCCCCGGGAACCGGCATCTTGCCAGAATATAGGCGATAAAAATACCCAAGGGGAGGCTGGCGATCGTGGCCACCGCAGACACGCGAAGGGACAGGAAGATTGCCTGCCATTCCTCTGCGGTGAAAATATCCATATCAGTCCGGAACCTTGAACCCCTGAGACTTGAAGATGGTAGCTGCCTCATCGCCCTGCAGATAGGCCAAAAAGCCCGTGGCTGCTTTTTCATCAGCACCGTCAATCAGGGCGATCGGGTAGATGATCGGATCATGGGCCGTGTCGCTGATGGTGCCCACCACCTTCACGCGCGGTTCGGCAATTGCATCGGTTGCATAGACGACGCCGTATGGCGCCTCACCTGTTGCGACAAGGGCAAGGGCAGATCGTACATTGTCGGCCTGCGCGACCTGTGGGGCAACGCCATTCCAGATACCCAAGGATGTCAGAGCCTGCTTGCCATAAATCCCTGCAGGCACGGAATCAACGAAGGCCATCGCCAATTTGCCGCCATTCAACGAGGACAGCACATCGGGGGCCATTGGTGCTGCATCGGGAGAACCGACGAACACAAGCGAATTGCCTAGAAAATCCTTACGCGAGCCGGGTATGACCAGCCCTTCTTCCTCCACCGCGTCCATCCATTCGGTCGAGGCAGAGATGAAGATATCTGCCGGTGCCCCGGCAATGATCTGTTTGGCAAGAACCGAGGAGCCGGCATAGGACACAGTTATGTCGTCCCCGCTTTCGGCCTCCCATTTTGGCGTGATTTCATCCAGAGCGGTTTTCATGCTGGCGGCGGCAAAGACCGTTACATTATCTGCCATGACGGGCAGGGGCGACAGCATGAAAACCGTCAGGAGTATCCGAAGCATTCTTGCCCTCATATATCTAGATGTGTGCGGGCTGCCCGACTGCCGGATCGGATGGCACCTCGGGGTTGTCCTGCCAGCGCGCCAGATAGCGGTCCTGTAGCAACATGACGGGCGAAGGATTGATTTCCAGGGGCGTCAGAAATGTGCGTGTGGTGCTGGCCTTGGATGTCCATGATACGACATAGGGCGCCACGATCATGGGGACGGCAATTGGCAACAGCCACGGCACAAGGCCGGGTGCCAGATACCATGTGGCCGCCAGACCGCAGACACCGGTCAATACGATCCACCATGTTGCAGCCCAGGATTCGCCCAAGGCCAGCGTTCCATCGCCACGATTGTTCGTGGGCCAGCCGCCATCGGCCCCCAGCACGACCTGCATCACCGAACGTGTTTGGAACATCATCAGGATGGGGGCATTGATCGATGACAGGACCAGTTCTGCCAGTGTCGAGCCGAAGACCAGCCCGGAGCCGCCGAAACGCCGTGCCCTGCCGGACGTCATCGCATCCGCAGCCACCAGCAGCTTTGGAAGGAACAGAAGGCCGAAAATGCCGATGGCCAGACCGATAGCTTTCCACGTTTCGTCCGAAGGAAATACCGGGAAAGGCCAGCCTTCGACAGGAAAGTAGTTGAGGGGCGGTGCAAACCATGGTGCCGCAATTGACGCCATCAGGAAGCCCAGCCAGAACAAGGGGGAGATATAGCTCAGGATGCCCTGAATGAAAACGAAACGGTTCCACATCCGCAGGCCCGGAGCGCCGACAATCTTTGAATGCTGAAGGTTGCCCTGACACCAGCGGCGATCACGCTTGGCATGGTCAACAATGTTTTCGGGGCCTTCCTCGAAGCTGCCGGCCAGATCATCGTCCAACCGGACAACCCAACCAGCGCGGGCCAGAAGGGCGGCCTCGACGTAATCATGGCTCATGATATGCCCGCCGAACGGCGGTTTTCCCGGAAGTTCCGGCAAGCCGCAGCTCTCGGCAAAGGCGCGGCAGCGCACGATTGCATTATGGCCCCAGAACGGACCCGTCCGCCCCTGCATCATTGCCAGCCCGCGGGCAAAGATCGGTGAATGGAAGCTGGCAGAGAATTGCATCGCGCGTCCGAAGCGCGCAGTTGAGCGTGTTACCTTCGGAAGGGTTTGCAGAAGGCCAAGGGTGGTGTCCGCCTCCATCCGACGCGCCATTTCGACGATGGTGTCGCCTTCCATCAGGCTGTCGGCATCAAGGATCAGTGCAAAATCATAGGCAGCACCAGAACGTTGGAAGAAATCCTCGATATTGCCGGCTTTGCGCCCTGCATTGGATTCCCGCCGACGATAGAACATGCGGCCCTCACCGTCGCATTCCGCCAGAAGCCGGTCGTACCACTCCATTTCCAGCGCTGCGATGTCATCCTTGCGAGTGTCCGACAGGATCGCGAAATGGAAATGGTCCGAATAGCCCGTAGCCTTCAATGAGGCATCCATGGCGGCAATGCGGGAATAAACGGTTACCGGATCTTCGTTATAAACGGGAACGAGGATTGCGGTCCTGGTTGACAGGCCTTCAAACGGCGGCAGTGCAGGAGGTTTGGCGCGCGACATCATGCCAAGGACAGCCTGCATGGCCCCCCACGCAAGCCAGAAGGTGGAGACGAGGATAAAGGCTGCGCGCACGATATCCATGGCGTCCAGCCCGTCGGACCATCCAAACTGCAGGAACAAAAGAAAAGCCCCGCCTGCAGCCACCAAGCTGAAGACGAGACCGAGCAGGCGCGCTGCGCTTGCCTCCGAAGGGCCGTTGGCTTTCGCCATATTCTAGTTACCTGCGCGCGACATAAGAGGAAGAAACAGCTTGCGGAGCGAGAAACCCGATTCCCTTGTCAGCACCTGCTTGGGCATGGCCAAAGGGGCCTCGGGCAGGCTGCCACGGGGCGGGGTGTCCGGCGTCTGGGTTTCAGAAGGGGTAACCGACGTCATGCGTTGATCCATTGATAAAGCCACGTCTCTGAAAGTTTCCGTCCATAACCCGCCAGATGCGCGCCCAGTTCCACAATCGCATCGGCATTTCCCGAAATATCCAAGACCAGACGCCACATATCAGTACCGGAAATCCGTTCAAGCGTGCTGTTTTCAAGCTGGCCGTTCTGGATGTTTATGACAGGCTCCAGCTTCGCCTCAAGCGGCAGGTTTGCGATTACGCCGCCACGGAAATCGATAACGAATTTCCGCAAGTTCTCACCGTTCTGCAGGCCCGATACACCGCCGACACCGGACCGCGTTTCGTAAATATAGGCAAGCGAATCCCGCGGGTTGGCCGACATGCCACCCCAGCGCAATGAATAGGCGTATTCGCGGGAATCACCCGCCTTGAACTCTCCCTCCGGAACCCAGAAGGCGACGATATTGTCGTTGACCTCGGAATCCGTCGGGATCTCGACCAGCCGCACGGCGCCATTGCCCCAATCGCCAATCGGCTCGACCAAGGCAGAGGGGCGACGCTCGTAATGCGCCTCAAGATCCTGAAAGCTTTCGAATTCCCGGTCGCGTTGGTACAGGCCGAAGGACCGCGGAGACTTTTCGCCAAAATACGATCCACCCAGGCGCGGCGGGTTGTTCAATGGGCGCCACAGAATCTCGCCATTCGGGCGTTCGATCCTCAGGCCATCCGAATCATGCACATTCGGGCGGAAGTCATCAAAATCGGAACGGTTGGTTTCCGAGAACAGATACATCGATGTAAGCGGTGCCACACCTAGCTGGGTGACATCGTTGCGGGCAAAAATGCGGGCGGTGACGATCATCACCGTCTCGTCGCCCGGCGTGATGACAAAGCGATAGGCCCCGGTGACGGAGGGACTTTCCAAGGCAGCGTAGACAACCACGGTCTGCGATCCGTCCGCGGGCTTTTCCAGATAGAATCGGGAGAAACGCGGAAACTCTTCCTGTGCGTTGGCCGCGGTGTTGATGGCCAGCCCACGGGCCGAGAGCCCGTAGCTGTTGCCCCGACCCAAGGCCCGGAAATAGGACGCGCCGAGGAATGCCACCAGCTCGTCATAGGTATCCGGGCGGTTGATCGGCGTGGACAGGCGGAAACCGGCAACACCCGGCAGCTCCAGATGTGGCCGGAACCGCTCGGCAAGGTTGTTGCGGTATTCGAAATCATCGGTCGAGAACTGCATCTCGGTCGAGTTGCCGTCCCGCACTTCAAACATCTGAACGGGTTCGCTGTACAGCCAGCCCATGTGAAAGGCTGCGACGCGGAACAGACTGCCGGTATTATCCGCCCAACGTGTGCGGTCTGTACGGAAATTGATACTGCGATAATCGTCATATTGCAGATTGCCGAGCGCCCCGGTCGGCTTGGCCGGCGCCTTGTAGGGCTGGGACGCATTCTGACGCATTTCATCCGTCAGCAGATCGAAGCTGAAACTGGTCGAGACCGGCGGGGTCGGGGCCACAGGCTCCGTTGGCGGAGTCGGTGCCGGTAGCGGTTCCTGCGGCGGCGGGGCCGCTTCTTGTGCAAGGGCAGGGAGCGCGCCGAATGCCGTTATTGCGGCACCGCTTGCAAGCAGGCTGCGGCGGGTAAGGCCGGTCGCCGAATGTGTCACACGTTGTTTGAGCAAGTCAGATTCCAGCCGATGAACAAATTATCTTATGTTGCGTATATTGCGCGGGAAACAGGAGTGGCAAGGAACGAGCGCCATAACTGCCTCATTTGGGCGCAAATTTGCCAAATATGACATGGTTCACCGCCTGTTTCCTATGCGCGGGATGTGACAGAATGATCAGGCGCGGCCTGCGGTGTCATAAAACTGTCACCTTGGTTTTACATTGTAGTCGCAATTCGCCGATACCCCATGCGGCGACGGAGCCTGCTGAGGCATCCGAATGTCGCAATCCATAGGAGACAGAGATGTCCTTCATGAAAATCACCGCATCCGGCCTTGCCATTACTGTTGCATGTGCCGCCGCCGCTTCGGCCCAAAGCCGCGATCAGGTTCAGGTTGCCGGCTCGTCAACGGTATTGCCCTATGCAACGATCGTTGCAGAGTCTTTCGGTGAGAATTTCGATTTCCCGACACCTGTCGTTCAATCGGGCGGTTCGTCGGCCGGCCTGCAGCAGTTCTGTCAGGGCATCGGTGAGAACACTCCTGACATCGCGAACTCTTCGCGCCTTATCCGCGAAAGCGAGATTGCGACCTGTGCCGAAAACGGCGTGACCGACATCATGCACGTCCAGATCGGCTATGACGGCATCGTCTTTGCTTCGGACATCAACGGTCCCGAGTTCGCCTTTACCCCGGCGGACATCTACAAGGGCCTGGCTGCACAGCTGGTCGTTGACGGTGAGCTGGTTGCGAACCCCAACACGACCTGGAACGAAGTGAACCCCGACCTGCCGGAGCAGCCGATCATCGCGTTCATTCCGGGCACCAAGCACGGCACCCGCGAAGTGTTCGAAGAGAAGGTTCTGGCCGCAGGCTGTGAAGAATCCGGCGCGATGGAAGAAATCACCGCCATGAGCGATGAGGATACTGCCGAAGCCGCTTGCGTTGCGACCCGCACTGACGGCCGCTCGGTCGACATCGACGGCGATTACACCGAAACGCTGGCACGTATCCAGTCGGACAGCAACGGTATCGGCGTATTCGGCCTGTCGTTCTACGAAAACAACATGAACACGCTGCAAGTTGCAACGATGTCGGGTGTCGTTCCGTCGACGGAGACCATCGCATCGGGAGAATATCCTGTTTCGCGCCCGCTGCAATTCTACGTCAAGAAGGCGCATATCGGCGTTATCCCGGGCCTGAAGGAATTCGTCGAATTCTTCGTGTCTGATGACATGGCTGGCCCGAACGGCCCGCTGGCAGCCTACGGTCTGGTTTCGGACCCCGAGCTTGCAGCAACGCAAGCGGCTGTCGAAGCTGAAGAAACAATGTAAGACGGCTTTGGCNGGGGTGGGTTTCCACCCCCGTTGTCATCCTTCAGCCTGCCTTATTGACGAGAGTGTTCATGCCTCTTTTCTGGACCTTCCTGATTGTTCTTGCCATTGCGGCACTCGCCTTTGTTCTGGGGCGGCGCGGTGCCGTTGCCAGAACCGCGGGTGATTCCCGGCAATTGCATTCTCTGCCTTCCTATTACGGATGGTACAGCTTCATCCTTGCCGCTGTTCCGGCGTTGGTTGTGATGATCATGTGGATCTTCGTGCAGCCGATCGTCGTCGAGATGCGGACGGTATCGGCACTTGATCTGCCTGAAGCTGTTTCCACCGCCGATCAGAACGCGGCCATGCGCCAGGTACGCACCGTCGCCATGGCCGTACAGGACGCGCTGGCATCCGGTGCCATGACCAAGGACCAGCTGGCCGCCTTTGCCACGGACCCTGCACCCATGGGGCAGGCGCTGCGCGATGCTGGCTCCTCGATGCTGGTGACGGTCACGCCGACCCTCTATAATGCCGTCGACGTCTATCTCGGCACCAGCAACATGCTTGCCTGGATCATGACCGTTGTGATCATCGGGCTTTCGCTGGCAGGAGTTTTCGTAGCCATCAGCCGGTGTCGCCCGGATTTCCGGGCCCGCAATGCCGTGGAAAAGGTCACGATGAGCATTCTGGTGATGGCCTCGGTCATCGCCATCTTTACCACTGTGGCAATCGTGGTTTCGATGGTCTTCGAAACAACGAATTTCTTCAGCCAGCATTCCTGGATCGATTTCTTCTTCGGAACGACGTGGTCGCCTGCGTTTCAGGGGCAAAGCCAGCTCGGGCTGTTGCCGCTGCTTTGGGGCACGCTCTATATCAGCTTCATTGCGCTGCTGGTGGCTGTGCCGGTCGGCCTGTTCACCGCGATCTATCTTTCGGAATATGCAACGCGGCGGATGCGCTCGATCGTGAAGCCGTTGATCGAAATTCTTGCCGGTATTCCGACCATCGTTTACGGCCTTTTCGCACTGATTACCGTGGGGCCGCTGCTGCGTGATTACTTCGCCCAACCGCTCGGACTTGGCACGTCCGGGTCTTCGGTCATGACGGCGGGGCTGGTGATGGGGATCATGCTGATCCCGTTCGTGTCATCGCTTTCGGATGATATCATCAACGCAGTTCCGCAATCGATGCGCGATGCCTCTTTGGGGCTGGGCGCGACGCCGTCGGAAACCATCCGTCAGGTCATCGTGCCGGCCGCGCTGCCGGGCATCGTCGGTGCAATCCTTCTGGCTGCATCGCGTGCCATCGGGGAAACCATGATCGTTGTTCTTGGGGCAGGGGCTGCCGCCCAGATCGGCCTGAACCCCTTTGAAGCAATGACGACAATCACTGTAAAGATCGTGTCGCAGCTGACAGGCGATACCGACTTCAACTCACCCGAGACATTGGTGGCCTTTGCCCTTGGGCTGACGCTGTTCGTCATTACCCTCGGCCTGAATATCGTGGCCCTTTACATCGTCCGCACCTATCGGGAGCAATACGAATGACCGAGCGTACTGCAGGCGCAACACCGCGCCGGACCTCGTTGATGCAACTGGATGCGCGGACCAAATCGCGCAATGCAGCCGAGGCGCGTTTCAAGGCATATGGTCTGGGCGCGATCACGATTGCATTGCTCGCGTTGGCAATGCTGATGTTCTCGATCTTTTCCACGGGCAGTTCGGCGTTCCGCCAAACCTATGCGACATTCGAGATGATGCTGCCGGCGGAAACCCTCGATCCCAAGGGCAACCGTGATCCCGCGGAAATGGCCAAGGTCACGACCATCGGGTACCAGAATGTCCTGCGTGGCGGCCTGATCGAGGCAGTGCGCAGCGCGGGAATCGTGCCGGACGGTGTTGCTGACAGCGATATCACAGGGATCCTTTCGCCCGAGGCGGCTGCCGATTTGCGCAATCGTGTTCTGGCAAATCCGGAGCTGGTGGGAACGGTCGTAGATATCGACGCGCTGGCCCATGGCCGGATCGACGGATACTTCAAGGGCCGCGTTACCATGCAAAGTGCCGAGCGGGATGGAAACATCACGCCGCAACGCCTGCAGCTGGCCCAAGCCATGACCGACAACGGGCTTATGGCCATCCGGTTCAACTGGGGCTTTGTGACCAAACCCGATGCATCGGACCAGCGCCCCGAGGCGGCCGGCCTTGGTGTGGCAATTCTGGGATCATTGTACATGATGCTGGTAGTTCTGGTGTTGGCCGTGCCGATCGGGGTCGCCGCATCGATCTATCTTGAGGAATTTGCACCGAAGAACCGCTGGGTCGATGTGATCGAGGTGAATATTTCCAACCTCGCGGCGGTGCCGTCGATCGTCTTCGGTATTCTCGGGCTGGCCATCTTCATCAACTTTGCCCATCTGCCGCAATCTGCACCGATTGTCGGAGGGCTGGTGCTGACGCTGATGACGGTGCCGACAATCATCATCTCTACCCGTGCTGCGCTGAAGGCCGTGCCGCCCTCGATCCGCGATGCGGCCCTCGGTATCGGGGCCAGCCGCATGCAGTCGGTTTTCCACCACGTGCTGCCACTGGCTATGCCCGGCATTCTGACGGGGACCATTCTGGGCCTGGCGCAGGCGCTTGGCGAAACGGCACCGCTGCTGCTGATCGGCATGGTTGCCTTTGTCCGCGACTATCCTGATGCGCCGCCTGCCGGCCTGTTCGATCCCGCCTCTGCCCTTCCTGTGCAGATCTACAATTGGACACAGCGTGCCGACCCTGCTTTTGTGGAACGTGCTTCTGGGGCTATCATTGTCCTTCTGGCCTTCCTTCTGGTGATGAACGCAATCGCCATCATCCTTCGCCGCCGCTTCGAGCGTCGCTGGTAACGGGAGAGATTTTATGAACGACATGCGAATTGTGGAGAGACTTGTGTCCACCAACGAAATCAAGATCGCGGCGCGGGACGTGAATGTCCATTACGGCAGCAGTCACGCGCTGAAGGGTGTGGACGTTGATATCCTGAACGGTCATGTGACTGCGTTCATCGGTCCTTCGGGCTGTGGTAAATCGACGTTTCTGCGCTGTCTGAACCGGATGAACGATACGATTCCCTCGGCCAAGGTAACGGGCAGCATCCTGCTGGATGATGAGGATATCTACGATCCGAAGGTCGATCCGGTTCGCCTGCGCGCCAAGGTCGGGATGGTGTTCCAGAAGCCGAACCCCTTTCCGAAATCGATCTATGACAATGTTGCATACGGCCCGAAGATCCACGGCCTTACGCGGTCGCGGGCCGAGCTGGACGAAGTCGTTGAGACATCGTTGAAGAAGGCAGCCCTTTGGAACGAGGTGAAGGACCGCCTTCATGCACCGGGTACCGGGCTTTCCGGGGGCCAGCAACAACGGCTGTGTATTGCCCGTGCCGTTGCAACATCGCCCGAAGTGCTGCTGATGGACGAACCCTGTTCAGCGCTGGATCCGATTGCGACCGCCCAGGTGGAAGAGTTGATCGATGAACTGCGGACGCAATTTGCCGTGGTGATCGTGACCCACTCCATGCAGCAGGCAGCCCGCGTCAGCCAGAAGACCGCCTTTTTCCATATGGGAAATCTGGTGGAATTCGGTGAGACGGGCCAAATCTTTACCAATCCGCATGATCCGCGGACCGAAAGCTACATCAGCGGAAAAATCGGGTGATCTGATGAACAACGATTCCCACATCCTTTCTGCCTTCGACCGTGATCTGGAAGCGGTTCAGGCAATGATCATGAAGATGGGCGGTCTGGTCGAGGCTGCCATCCTTGATGCCGCCCAGGCACTGGAATCACGCGACGAAGAACTGGCTGATGCCGTACGCAAGGCCGACAAGGGCATTGATGCACTTGAAGAGCAGGTGAATGTCGAATGCGCCCGTCTTATCGCATTGCGCGCGCCGATCGCGGGTGATTTGCGGACGGTCCTGACGGTTATAAAGATCGCATCCAGCCTTGAGCGTTGCGGCGATTTTGCAAAGAACCTTGCAAAGCGGTCGACCGTTCTATCACAGATGGCGCCTGTACCGGGTGCCGGCCTTGCCATTCGCCGCATGGCCAAGACGGTTGAACTGCAGCTGAAAGATGCCCTGGACGCCTATATCCAGCGTGACGTTCATCTGGCAAGCGACGTCCGGCAGCGTGATAGCGAAGTCGATCAGATGTATAATGCGCTGTTCCGCGAATTCCTGACGCATATGATGGAAGATCCGCGCAATATCACGGCCTGCATGCATCTGCACTTCATCGCGAAGAATATCGAGCGCGTGGGGGACCATGCAACGACGATTGCCGAACAGGTCATCTATCTGGTCACCGGCGCGCTGCCGGATGAAACACGGGTAAAGGGCGATGACACATCGTATGTGGGTGTGACGAAATGAACGCTGCAGATTGTCCGACAGTTCTTTTGGTGGAGGATGAGCCGGCTCAGCGTGAGGTTCTTTCCTACAACCTGGAGGCCGAGGGATTCAGGGTGGTTCAGGCCAGCAACGGCGAAGAGGCCTTGCTGCTGGTCGATGAGGTGATGCCCGATGTGGTGGTGCTGGACTGGATGATGCCCAACGTTTCGGGGATCGAGGTTTGCCGCCAGCTTAAGACACGCCCCGACACACGCAATCTGCCAGTCATCATGCTCTCGGCCCGCTCTGAAGAGGTGGACCGGGTTCGTGGCCTGGAAACGGGTGCTGATGATTATGTCATCAAACCCTATTCCGTTGTCGAGCTGATGGCGCGTGTGCGTACGCAGCTTCGTCGGTCCCGCCCGGCGACGATGGGTGTGCTGCTGGAATGGGGGGATATTCGCCTCGATTCCGAAAGCCATCGGGTATTCCGGGCGGATAAGGCGCTGAAACTCGGCCCGACCGAATTCCGCCTGCTGACAACATTCATGGAAAAGCCGGGGCGCGTCTTCAGCCGTGAGCAGTTGCTGGATCGTGTCTGGGGGCGGGATATCTATGTCGATACCCGCACTGTGGATGTGCATATCGGGCGGCTGCGAAAGGCACTTTCGGTCGGCGGCGGAGATGATCCGCTGCGCACGGTCCGCGGGGCGGGATACGCCCTTGGCTGACCAGTGATGGCGGGTGTCGCCATTCCGGAATGGGGGTGCTAACATTCCCGTTCCGGAACGGAGGTTGCACGATGGCAGAGATACACGCCCATTTATCCACCCTAGATCCTGTTTGGCAGCGTATCTGCAATGAAGCCGAGCAAGCCATCCGGGATGAGCCGCTGATCGGCGGATTTGTCCATTCCAGCCTGTTGCACCATCCGACCATGGAGCGGGCGCTGGCCTATCGTTTCGCATCCAAGCTTGCATCGAATGACATGGGAGAGCAGATCCTGCGGGAAATCGCAGAGGAAGCCCATGCGACCGAACGGCAGATTGTGCAGATGGCGCGCGCGGATCTGACCGCCGTGTTCGAACGTGACCCGGCATGCCACAGCTATCTGCAGCCGATCCTGTATTTCAAAGGCTATCAGGCCATTCAGGCGTACCGGATCGGCCACTGGTTGTGGCATCAGGGGCGGCACGATCTGTCCTATTTCATTCAGACGCGGGTTTCCGAGGTGTTTGGCGTGGATATACACCCTGCTGCACGGATCGGTTGCGGTGTGATGATCGACCATGCCCATTCCATCGTGATCGGTGAAACGGCCGTGGTAGGAAACAATGTGTCCATGCTGCATTCGGTGACACTTGGCGGAACGGGCAAGCAGGACGGCGATCGGCATCCGAAGATCGAAGATGGCGTGATGATCGGGGCAGGTGCCAAGGTTCTGGGCAATATCCTAATCGGGCACTGCAGCCGGATTGCAGCTGGCTCCGTCGTTTTGCGTGATGTTCCCCCCTGTACCACGGTGGCNGGGGTTCCGGCCCGTGTCGTGGGGGCGGCCGGATGCGACAGCCCATCCATCAGTATGGACCAACTGGTCAACGACTAATGAAAAAGGTCCGGAGGTTTCCTCCGGACCTTCTGGTTTTACGCCAATGTGACCTCAGGCGAGCATCGTCATCGGATTTTCCAGATTATCGACAATCGCCGCCATCAGTTCGGCACCCAAGGCACCGTCGATTACACGGTGATCGACCGACAGGGTCATCGACATCACGGTGGCCACGGTCAGTTCGCCATCCTTGCCGACAACCGGCTTTTTCAGTCCGGCACCTACTGCAAGAATTGCAGATTGCGGCGGATTGATGATCGCGTCGAAGTTTTCGATCCCCATCATTCCCAGGTTTGAAATCGCAAAGCTTCCGCCCTGATATTCATGAGGAGCAAGTTTCTTGTCCCGCGCACGTTTTGCCAGATCCTTCATTTCGGCTGACAGGGCCGAAAGGGATTTCTGGTCCGCATCCTTGAGAACCGGAGTGAACAACCCGCCCTCGACAGAGACGGCCACAGCGACATCAGATGCCTTCATCTTCAGAACGCGATCTCCAGCCCAGACAGCATTGGCAGTGCCAACCTGTTGCAGAGCCAATGCGCATGCCTTGATGATGAAATCGTTGATCGACAGTTTCACACCACGGCCTTCAAGCTGGGCATTCAACTGGCTGCGGAACTTCATCAAGGCATCGAGATTCACATTCCGGCGCAGATAGAAGTGCGGAACAGTCTGCTTGGCTTCTGTCAGGCGTGCCGCGATGGTTTTACGCATGCCGTCGAGGGTGATCTCCTCGTACTTCCGGCCATCGTACATCTTCTTGACAGCATCCGCACCATTTGTTGCCGCAGCCACGGGAGCAGCCGCTTTTGGTGCTTCGGCAGAGGCAGTATCGGCTTTCGGCGCTGCTCCGGCCTTGGCGTTCTCGACATCGGCCTTCACGATCCGGCCATGCGGGCCGGACCCTCTGATCGATGCAAGGTCAACACCTTTGTCTGCAGCGATACGGCGCGCCAAGGGCGATGCGAACACGCGCTTTCCGTTCGCTTTCGGGGCGGCGGGTGCTGCGCTAGACGCAACTGCGCCTGCAGGGGCCGGCTGGGTCTTTTCAGCCTTCGGCTCGGGCTTTTCCTCGCGTCCGGCTTTTTCTTCGGCGGTGTCGGCTTTTTGCGCGGCACCCGCATCTGCGGGCACCTCTTCGCCTTCTTCGACGATGACGGCGATGGGCTGGTTCACCTTCACGCCCGAGGTGCCTTCGGAGACGATGATCTTACCCATCACGCCTTCATCGACAGCTTCGAATTCCATCGTCGCCTTGTCGGTTTCGATTTCTGCAATCACCATACCGGAGGTGATCGTGTCGCCTTCTTTGACCAGCCATTTGGCCAGCGTGCCCTCTTCCATCGTAGGGGATAGGGCCGGCATCAGGATTTCGGTCGCCATGGTTTCCCCCTTCAGCGGTAGCAGACTGATTTAACAGCTTCGATAACCTCGGCCGTCGTAACCAATGCCAGCTTTTCCAGGTTGGCAGCATAGGGCATCGGAACGTCCTTGCCCGTCAGGTTGATCACCGGAGCATCAAGGTAGTCGAACGCCTGTTGCATGATCGTGGCCGAAATATGGTTCCCGATCGAGCCGACGGGGAAGCCTTCTTCGACCGTGACGCAACGGTTCGTCTTGCGAACCGACTCCAGCACGGTTTCGTAATCGATCGGACGCAAGGTGCGCAGGTCGATGACTTCGGCTTCGATACCTTCCTCGGCCAGCTTGTCAGCTGCTTCCAGCGCATAGGTCATGCCGATGCCGAACGAAACGATGGTAACATCCTTGCCTTCGCGCCAGATCCGGGCCTTGCCGAACGGGATGGTGAAGTCATCCACGTCCGGAACCTCGAACGAGCGACCGTACATGATCTCGTTTTCAAGGAAGATTACGGGGTTTGGATCGCGGATCGCCTGTTTCAGCAAGCCTTTTGCATCAGCCGCCGAATAGGGGATGACCACCTTCAGGCCCGGGATATGCGCATACCAGGCCGAGTAATCCTGGCTGTGCTGTGCGCCCACGCGGGCAGCCGCACCGTTCGGACCGCGAAACACGATCGGGCATCCCATCTGGCCGCCGGACATGTACAGCGTCTTGGCTGCCGAGTTGACGATCTGGTCCATCGCCTGCATGGCGAAGTTGAACGTCATGAATTCCACGACCGGGTTCAGGCCGCCAAAAGCAGCACCGACGGCAAGACCGGCAAAGCCATGTTCGGTAATGGGCGTATCAACGACACGCTTCGGGCCGAATTCGTCCAGAAGACCCTGGGTGATCTTGTAGGCGCCTTCGTATTCACCCACTTCCTCGCCCATCACGAAAACCTTGTCGTTTCCGCGCATCTCTTCGGCCATGGCTTCGCGCAGGGCTTCCCGCACGGTCATGGTCTTCATTTTCGTGCCTTCAGGCCAATCCGGCGACACGTCACGTTTGCCTGCCACAGGGGCAGCCGGTGATGTCACTGCAGGTTTGTCCATATGGGCCGCGTCGGATTTCGCTTCGGCCTTTTCGCCTTCGGGAGCTTTCTCCTCGGCGGGGGCTTCTACGTCATCGGCGCTTTCGCCTTCTTCGACCAGAACGGCAATCGGCGTGTTGACCTTTACGCCCGAGGTTCCCTCGGCGATCAGGATCTTGCCCATGATACCTTCGTCAACAGCCTCGAATTCCATCGTGGCCTTGTCGGTCTCGATTTCGGCCATGACCATGCCCGAAGTCACGGTATCGCCTTCCTTGACCAGCCATTTGGCCAGCGTACCTTCTTCCATCGTCGGCGACAGGGCCGGCATCAGAACTTGCGTTGCCATAATATCGCCCCCTTACGCGTAAATGTCTGTCCAAAGCTCGGATACATCCGGCTCCGGGCTTTCTTTCGCGAACTCGGCAGATTCGTTCACGACAGCTTTGATTTCTTTGTCGATGGCCTTCAGGTCATCATCCGTGGCGTGGCCGCCCTGAACCAGCAATTCGCGGACGTGCTCGATTGCGTCCTTTTCGGAGCGCATCTTTTCCACTTCGTCCCGGGTGCGGTATTTCGCAGGGTCAGACATGGAGTGTCCACGGTAGCGGTAGGTGTTCACCTCGAGGATGTACGGGCCTTTGCCTGCACGGCAATGCGCCACAGCCTTTTCACCAGCGGCTTTCACTGCCAGAACGTCCATGCCGTCCACAGCCTCGCCCGCGATACCATAGGCGACGCCACGCTCCCAGTAGGAAGGCGATTTGGTCGAGCGCTTGACGCTCATGCCCATGGCGTACTGGTTGTTCTCGATCACGAAAACGACCGGCAGGTCCCATAGCTGCGCCATGTTGTAGGTTTCGTACACCTGACCCTGGTTTGCAGCGCCATCCCCGAAGTAGGAGAAGGTGACGTTGTCATTGCCAAGGTATTTATCAGCGAACGACAGGCCGGCACCGATCGGCACCTGAGCGCCGACGATTCCGTGACCGCCGTAGAAGTGTTTCTCGCGGCTGAACATGTGCATCGAACCGCCCTTGCCCTTGGAGTAGCCCCCCTCGCGGCCGGTCAGTTCTGCCATGACGCCCTTGGCATCCATGCCACAGGCAAGCATGTGCCCGTGATCGCGGTAGGAGGTGACGCGCTTGTCACCCTCTTTGGCGGCGGCTTCGAGGCCGACGACAACCGCCTCCTGACCGATGTAAAGGTGGCAGAAGCCACCGATCAGGCCCATGCCGTATAGCTGTCCGGCCTTTTCTTCGAATCGGCGGATCAGCAGCATGTCGCGGTAATAGCCAAGGAGCTCGTCCTTGGAGACATTGGGAATGTCGGCCGGTTTGGTGGTGGCCATAGGGTCCTCCTCCACGGAAAAAGGAAATAGTTTAGCCTTAAACTATCTGTATCCGATAAGGTTCGGAAGGTGTAGCATAAAAAATCTGCTCACCGGATCATGATCTCATCCGGACGCAAATAGCCAAGGATGTCACGTGCTTGTTGGTCCAGAAGGTCCATGTCGAGGTAATCATCGGACAGGCGATGCGTCTTGTTTTCAATATCGTCGAGCTGCGCCTGAAGGCGCCCCCGGTCGGTTTCCAGCTGATCGATTTCGGCACGGATCTGGACCTGACGGAATACGCCATAGTCCCCCTGCACAGCTGCAAATGTGAAATATAGCCCCAGGGTGGCCAGCAGCAAGAAATAGATCAGGGCGCCAAGCGCCGGACGGTTGTTCGTATTCATTGCTGCCCTCAACACCCGCCTCTTTTGCCGACGGTGGCCGAATAATGCCACGCCCCGCGGCATCAGGCAAAGGGTTTCCCGATTTCCCGGGAAACCCTGCGGGATCAGGCCTGACCTTTGTAGATCGCGACCAGCTTTGCCAGCATGGCCAGCGCATCCTCACGCGAGCGTTGGAACGAGTTCCGCCCGATGATGGAGCCGTTGCCCCCACCGGCCAGAATGGCGCGTGCATCGTCGTACACCGCGTCCTCACCCTTGGCCGCACCACCGGAGAAAACGATGATCCGGCGGCCGGCGAAGGAGGCATCCACGCAATGCTTCACGCGGGCGGCCATATCTGCCACGTTGATGTTTTGCGCTTCGTAGACCTTTTTCGCCTCGGGCAGCATCAGATGGTCGGTGGACAGTTTGATCTTGATAATATGGGCGCCAAGCAAAGCCGCGATATGGGCGGCATAGGCGGCAACATCGATCGCCGTCTCGCCGTCCTTGCTGATCGCCTCACCCCGCGGATAGGACCAGATGACCGTTGCGATCCCCTTGGACGCGGCCTCTTTGCGCATCTCGACGATTTCCTCGAACATATCGAGGGCCATGTCGGAACCCGGATAGATCGTGAAGCCGATGGCCGAACAGCCAAGGCGGAGCGCATCATCCACCGATGCCGTGACGGCCTGGTTCTTGCCAGCTGTGTCGGACATCAGCGAATTGGCAGAGTTCGCCTTCAGAATGGTCGGGATCTGACCTGCGAATGTATCCGCCCCGGCTTCCAGCGGGCCAAGCGGCGCCGCATAGGCCGACATGCCGGCATCGATCGCCAGTTTGTAGTGATAGTGCGGATCATAACCGGCAGGGTTCTGTGCAAAGCTACGGGCAGGGCCGTGCTCGAACCCCTGATCAACCGGCAGGATGATCATCTTGCCGGTTCCGCCCAGTTTGCCCTCCATCAGCATGCGGCAAAGGTTGCCTTTCACGCCGGCATTCTCTCCCTCGTAGTTGGCCAGAATACGTTGGACAGTTCTGGATGCACGCATCTTTATCTCCCTAAAATACCTACTCCCGAACTGTGTTAGGGACTGATTTTGGGCTCGGCAACTGTGGTGGCGCTAACATATTAAACGTAATACGAAAAATCGTATTTCGGGCCGGAAATCGCTTAGTTTCGGAGGGGAAATGTCGGAATGTGACAGGCGTGTATCAGCCGTGTCACATTCCATTTGGTCAGAAGCCGCGGTTAGCCGAGGGCTGCGACCCCGGGAAGGACCTTGCCTTCCATCCATTCAAGAAACGCACCGCCAGCCGTGGAGATATAGCTGAAGCGCGCGGCGGCGTCCGCCTTGTTCAACGCTGCTACCGTATCGCCACCCCCGGCAACCGAAACGAGCGTTCCTGCCTCGGTCAGGGCTGCGGCCTTCAGCGCGGCGGCATTTGTTGCGGCATCGAAGGGCTCAATCTCGAACGCACCCAGCGGGCCGTTCCAGACAAGGGTGGAGGAATCCGTGAAGACCTTGGACAATGCGGCTACGGTTTCCGGGCCCGCATCGAGGATCATCGCATCCGCAGGGCAGGCGTCGGCTGCAACGGTTTCGGAGGCGGCATTTGCCTTGAACTCACGTGCGACAACCACATCGACGGGCAGGTGGATCGTGCAGCCCGCAGCTTCGGCCTTTTTCAAAATGTCCTGAGCGGTGCCGGCCATGTCACGTTCGGCCAGGCTTTTGCCCACTTCGATACCCTGGGCGACAAGGAACGTGTTGGCCATGCCACCACCGATGACCAGATGGTCCACCTTGGTCACGAGGTTGCCCAGAAGGTCCAGCTTGGTCGAAACCTTGGCGCCGCCGACAACAGCGACCACCGGACGTTTGGGCGACCCCAGGGCGGCATCAAGGGCACGCAGCTCCTCGGCCATCAATCGGCCCGCCGCAGAGGGCAGGAGGCGCGCAACGCCCTCGGTAGAGGCATGGGCGCGATGGGCTGCCGAGAAGGCGTCGTTCACATAGATGTCACCCAGGTCAGCCAGCTGGCGGGCCAGCGCGGGATCATTCTTTTCCTCACCGGCGTGGAAGCGGGTGTTTTCCAGAAGGACCACATCGCCCTCGCCAGCTTGACCGATCGCATCACGGGCAGCATCACCCACGCAATCGGCACCGAAGATCACGCGCATGCCCAGTGCCTTTTCCAGGGCTGGCAGAATGTGTTGCAGGCTCATGTCCGGAACCGGAGTTCCCTTGGGGCGGCCGAAGTGGGCCAACAATACAGGCTTGCCACCCGATTGTACGATATCGCGAACAGTGGGCACGATTTTTTCGATGCGGGTGGCATCGGTCACGACACCCCCTTCCATCGGGACGTTCACATCCACGCGCACCAGAACAACCTTGTCCTGCATTTCAATGTCGTCCAGCGTCTTATAGGCCATCAGATCCTCCTTACGGTTGCAGCAGAAGTCGCACCCGTTTCGTGTCAGGTCAACGGGCGGCATTGCGCCACTACGACTGTTGCTCCTTTTCATGGCAGTGCGGGCGCATTAGGTTCCGCTGCGTAACTGCGAAGAAGGAGCGCCTTTCATGGCCGAGATCACCGATCCCGAAAACACGATCATCATCACCCTCAAGGATGGGGACGTTACGATTCAGCTTTTGCCCGACGTGGCACCGCAGCATGTTGCGCGCATGAAAGAGCTGGCACGCGCGGGTTCCTATGACAACGTCGTTTTCCACCGCGTCATCGACGGTTTCATGGCCCAGACGGGCGATGTGGCCAACGGTAATGCCGAAAAGGATTTCGATCTGCGCCGCGCAGGAACCGGTGGTTCCGACATGCCCGACCTTCCTGCAGAATTCTCCAAGGTACCGCATGCCCGCGGAAGCATCGGCGCGGCACGTTCGGCAAACCCGAATTCGGCCAACAGCCAGTTCTTCATCAACTTCAATGACAACAGTTTCCTCAACGGGCAATACACCGTTTACGGGCAGGTCATCAAAGGGATGGAACATGTGGACAAGATCGTCCGCGGTGAGCCGCCGGCAAACCCTGATCGCATGATCAAGGTTCGGGTGGCTGCGGATGTCTAAGGCAATTCTGGCGACAGCATTCTCGTTGCTGGCCGGTGCTGCATTGGCACAGACATCTGACGGGCCGGGCCCCAATCTGGTGATCGACATTGCTGGCCCCGGCGCCAATGGTCAGGTCGTGATCGACCTGCTGCCGGATGTGGCCCCCAAGCATGTGGCGCAAATCGTCAAACTGGCCGAGACCGGCGAATATGACGATGTGGTTTTCCACCGCGTCATTGACGGCTTCATGGCGCAGACGGGCGATGTGCAATTCGGCAAGGGTGCTGTGACCCGTCAGTCGGGCATGGGCGGGTCGGAGCTTCCGGACCTGCCTGCGGAGTTCTCCGATCGTCCGTTCCAGCGTGGAACGGTCGGTATGGCACGCTCGCAGGATCCCAATTCCGCGAACAGCCAGTTCTTCATCATGTTCGCACCGGGTGATTTCCTGAACGGCCAGTACACGGTCGTCGGGCAGGTCATCGCCGGCATGGATGTGGTGGATCAGATCACGAAGGGCGAGCCGCCGGCAAACCCGGACCGCATGGTCAAGGTGACCGTCGAGGAATAAGAAAAAGGCCCGCATCATGCGGGCCTTTTTCATTCAGTGTTCCATCGGTTCCGCATCCGGATTGGCACGGTTCCACCTGATGGAGGACCATAGCGCGATCCCGATCAGACAGGCGCCGCCCAGACCGGTGATGACTTCGGGAATATGGACCCCGGGAATGGCCTGAACGTACATGATGACCGACAGGATCAGGATGGCATAGAAGGCTCCATGTTCCAGATACCGGTATTGGGCCAGTGTCCCACGCTCCACCAGCATGATGGTCATTGAACGAACATACATGGCACCGATGCCTAGGCCGATGGCAATCACGAACAGGTTCTGGGACAGGGCGAATGCCCCGATGACACCATCGAACGAGAATGACGCATCCAGTACCTCCAGATAAAGGAATGCACCCAGGCCACCCTTGATGGCCGCACCGGTCGTTTCCTGCGATTTGTCCAGGAATGCGCCAAGGACTTCGACCAGAAGAAAGGTCAGCAAGCCATAGATGCAGCACAGGATGAATGTGGAACGATCGGCCCCTTCGGGAATGAGGCGCGAGATGAGCAGGGAGACGATCAGAACAAAGGCAATTTCCATACCCTTGATGGAGGAATAACGCTGCGCCCATGCCTCAATGCCGGGCATCCAGTGCACGTCCTTGTCGCTATTGAAGAAGAACGACAACGCAACCATCATCAGGAATGTGCCACCAAAGGCCGCAATGGGCATATGTGCATCATGCATGATGGCGGCATATTGCTCCGGTTCGGCGGCGGCCATCACGATAGCGGTCCACGGACCGACCTGTGCTGCGATGACCACGATCAACAGCGGGAACACGATCCGCATGCCGAAGACGGCAATGATGATGCCCCATGTCAGGAAGCGGTGCTGCCAGACGGGGTCCATTGTTTTCAGCTTGTTTGCATTGACGATGGCATTGTCGAAGGACAAGGAAATCTCAAGCACCGCCAGAACGGCAACGATGAAGAAGACCGAAGCCGTGCCTTCGAAGGTGCCCGTGGTTTCCCACCCCAGCCAGATCCCGAGCCCGAGGCCGACAACGGTGACAACGAAGGCCCAGGTCAGATAGGAAAGGGTGCTTTTGCTTGCGGGGGCCGGGGTCATGACAGGCCTCCGGTCCGGAAATCATGATTTTTCATAAATCGAACGTCCATGCGGCAGGAACGTTGCGGTGCCGACATCACGTAGTTGCCGCATACTGACGCCAGAGGGGCCCGGTCACCGTTCGTATCCCCTTTCAGGGGGTGGATTACACCTAGCGACGCGTAACGATTACGGCAACCCCTCGTGTCAGACGCGCCGAGCCTCGGGAAGGGTGATGCGCGAGACTTGCTCTGCGATCGGATCGACAAGGGCAGGGCGTTGTGTATCGAGGTGGTCCTCGGGGTTGCCCATTTTCTGCCAGATACCGTCCTTATAGATGTCGAGCCCGGAATATCCTGCCTTATAGCCCATTTTGCGGCTGCCCGGCACCCAATACCCCAAATATACGTACGGCAGGCCCGCCTCACGTGCGATGGCGATATGGTCCAGAATCAGATAGGCCCCGAGGCTGTCCGAGGCCCGGTCCGGATCGTAGAATGAATAGACCATGCTCAGCCCGTCATCGAACACATCGGTCAGGCAGACCGCGGCAAGGCCATCGTCATCTGCGTATTCCACGACACGCGAACGGATCGGTGTTTCCTCGATCATCGCGGCGAATTCGAAAATATCCATGTCGGACATGCCGCCATCGGCGTGACGCGCGTCCAGATATCGGCGGAACAGCGCATATTGGTCTTCGGTCGCCCATGCCGAGGTCGGGTTCCGCTGCAAATAGCTGTTACGGCGCATAACCTTGCGCTGGGTGCGTGACGGCTCAAAATCGGCCACACGGATACGGGCGGACATGCAGGCCGAACACTCCGCGCAAGCCGGACGATAAAGGACATTCTGCGACCGCCGGAACCCCTGTTTCGACAGCGCGTCGTTCAGTGTTTGCGCCTGATCCCCCTGAAGTGCCGTGAATAGCTTACGCTCCATCCGGTCATCCAGATACGGGCAGGGCTGGGGCGCTGTCACATAGAACTGGGGCGCGATAGGGAGTGTATGGCGCATGGACACGTACCGGAATTGGGGTGATTGGGCGTAACGTAACCCTCCACCCCCTTTGCGCCAAGACGTTTTGCGACAATTTCTTGTCAGGCCGCCCGATTGACGGCGACGGTGCCCAGAACAAGATCGGTCAGGCCCTGACCGCGGGCGGTTGTCAGCATCAGAACAACCGAAAGAAGCTGGACCAGCAAGGTCGTCATCGACAGGGCGTATCCGATCACATGCAGCAGAGCCTCCCCCGTATCAAACCGGTTACCATGACGGTTCAGGAAATGGATCCCGAACAGTCGCATGCCCGGCGTGGCCGATGATCGGGCCAAGGTCCACCAGCGGTAGATGAAGCCGACCGTCACGAACAGCAGCGGATAGAAAAACAAGGCGACAAAGGCCGTGAAGGGCACGATGACCAATGTGATCAGAAAGATCACGGTCACATCCACCAGCCATGCGAACGCGCGGCGGCTGGCCACACCTTCGTAGAATTCGGCGTGTCGGTCAGGGTCTGGCAAATGATCCATGAGGGTCGTATCGGTCATCAATCTCTCCGCTGAAGGGGGCGGCACATGGCCGCCCGTCGGTCAGTTGGCGTCGTTAGGGGCCGTGTCGCGGGTGCGGGCACGGTCTTCCATGAAGGCGTCGAACTCCTGTTTGTCCTTTGCCTGACGCAGGCGCTCAAGGAAGCCCTCGAATGCGGTCTGCTCTTCTTGCAGGCGGCGCAGGGTATCCTCCTTGTAGCTGTCGAAGGCACTGTTGCCGCTGGACTTGGTAGTGGAGAAGGCGGATGCGGCGCGACGGCCACAGGAAGAACGGTTGAACATGCGTTTGCTCCAGATCACATAGGCAAGAAGAGCCAGCCCCACGGGCCAGGCGAAGATGGTTGCAAGAACGGTGGCCGCGATCCAGGCGGCCTTGCCGCGTGCATCGAGCCAGTCCTGCGCTTGCCGCGGCAAGTTTAGAATGCCGCCGGGGGCGGAAACGGACGATTGGTTCATAGGGTCTGTCTCCCGAGGTTCGAAAATGTAAATATCTTTCACATTACTGATTTCGGGATTGGGTGGCCTGACTTCAAGGGGCGATGTTAATGTTATTTACATATCGACACAGAGGATTGCCCCGTAGTTCGAAACCTTCCAGAATAGGCCATGATAAAGTTCCAGCCTGTTCGCCTGCCACTGATCCATGATGCCCGACTTGCTGCGGAGGTGCGGGGGGAATGGGCGCATCTGCCCGGCCAATTGCCCGATCTGTTGGCAAATACGGCAAGCTGCAGCCCTTATTTGCGCGATTTGATGCGCAAGGAGCGGGACTGGCTGCCGGATGCCCTTGCCGATCCTGATGCCGCGCTGGCGACCGAATTGGCGCGGGATGGGGATGTCGCTGCGCTGCCATCGTTGCTGCGGGGGATGAAGCGGCGTGTGGCGCTGCTGACAGGGCTGGCCGATCTGGCTGGTGTATGGCCCCTGGAAAAGGTGACGGGTGCGCTGACGGATCTTTCGGATCGGGCCATCGATCTTTGCGTGCGGCATCTCGTGCAGGCCGAGATGCGGCGGGGGCGATTGCCCGAAGGGCCGGATGCGGGCGGAATGGTCGTTCTGGCAATGGGCAAGACCGGCGCTGCAGAGCTGAACTATTCGTCGGATATCGACCTGATCTGCCTGTTTGACGATCAGCGCTATGATGACCCGCATGAGGCGCGGGCCGCGTTCATCCGCGTGACACGGCGGATGACGGCGATCCTGTCGGATATTACGGACGAGGGGTATGTTTTCCGGACCGACCTGCGCCTGCGCCCGGATGCTGCGGTGACACCGGTGTGCCTGTCGGTCTCCGCTGCAGAGAGCTATTACGAAAGCGAGGGACGCACATGGGAACGCGCTGCCTTCATCAAGGCGCGACCCTGCGCGGGGGACCTTGCCGTAGGGGAGCGGTTTCTGAAGGCGATCTCACCCTTTGTCTGGCGTCGACACCTCGATTTCGCAACTATCGAAGACACGTATGACATGCGGCTGCGTATTCGCGACCACCGGGCCTTGCACGGTCCGCTGCAGGTTGCAGGGCATGATATGAAGCTGGGGCGCGGGGGAATTCGCGATATCGAGTTCTTTACGCAGACCCTGCAGTTGATCGCCGGTGGCCGCGATCCGGGGTTGCGGGACCGTACCACGGTCGGCGGGGTGGCTGCTCTGGCCGACGCAGGGTGGATTGCCGCCGATGTGGCTGCTGAATTGACATGCCTGTACCGTGCCCATCGGGAGGTGGAGCACCGGTTGCAGATGATCGGTGACCAGCAAACCCATAAAATGCCGGTCGAACCAGAGGCATTGGCCCGTGTGGCCCATCTGGCCGGGCAGGAGGCAGAGGCATTCTGTTCGGACGTGATGGACCGCCTCAAACGCACGGCAGCTCAGACGGAAACATTTTTTGCCCCGAATGAAACACCGGCCGAGCCGGAAATTTCCGAACGTGCACAAGGGATCGTTGCACGCTGGCCGTCCTATCCCGCCCTACGCTCGGTACGGGCGCGCCGTATCTTTGATCGTCTTCGCCCACAGCTTCTGGCGCGGATACAGGAGGCGGGGGATGCGGACGCCACATTGCTGGCCCTGGACGGGTTCATGCGCGGCCTGCCTGCCGGCGTTCAGATATTTTCACTGTTCGAGGCCAATCCGCCATTGGTCGACCTGATTGTAGAAATCGCATCGGTGGCGCCTGATCTTGCCGCCTATCTGTCACGCCATTCGTCGGTGCTGGACGCGGTTCTGGGCGGCAGCTTTTTCGAACCGCTCCCCGATGTCCGGCAATTGACGCAAAGCCTGGGTGCGGTTCTGGATCAGGCCGGGGACTATGAAGAGCAGCTTGACCAGACACGCCGCTGGATGAAAGAGCGGCATTTCCGGATCGGCGTTCATCATCTGCGCGGCCTGATGACGGCGGATGAGGCAGGGCAGGCCTATGCGCGACTGGCCCGCGCGGTTGTGGTGGCGCTATGGCCGGCGGTGGTTCGTAATTTTGCCCAAAGGCATGGCGAGCCGCCCGGCAGGGGGGCTGTTGTCGTTGGAATGGGCAGCCTTGGTGCGGGACGACTGCATGCGCGGTCAGACCTCGACCTGCTGGTGATCTATGACGAGGCGGGCATTGCACAAAGCTCCGGGGGCAAACCGCTGGAATCCCGCATCTATTATGCAAGGCTGACGCAGGCTTTACTGACGGCGCTGACCGTTCACACCGCACAGGGCAACCTGTACGAGGCCGATATGCGCCTTCGCCCCTCGGGCCGTCAGGGGCCATTGGCTACATCGCTCGCAGCCTTTTCCCAGTACCAGCGCACCGAAGCCTGGACGTGGGAGCACCTTGCCCTGACCCGTGCGGAAGTGTTGACCGGCGCGCTGGAATTATGCCGCGAGGTGGAGGATCTGCGTTGCTCCATTCTGCGTGACTGCGGGCAGGATCCGCGTGCCGCTGGGGATCTTGCGGACATGCGTCGCAGATTGGCCGAGGCCAAACCGAAATCAGGGCCGTTCGATCCTCGGGATGGTGCGGGGCAGTTGAAAGATCTGGAGTTGCTTGCCGAATTCTGTGCGCTGCGGGCAGGCTCGTCTGCTCGGGCGATCCCAGAACAATTGCGCGCCGGTTTGCTGAACAGTGCCGAGGCGGACATGGCGGAAAAGGCGTTTCATTTTGGACGGACCGTCCTGATGGCCTTCAATCTTCTGGGGATAAAGCCGGCGGATGTTTCCAGACTGGCAGCCGGAGGCCGGGCGTTTCTGGCGCGGGAAACGGGAGATATGGATATTCCCGATATTCTGGCGGTACATGCCGCAAACGTAGATGCCCTGTTCGATAAAATACTTGCCGAACAGGGCGTTGTCAGCCGCTCTTTAAGCGCGGAGTGAACATGCCTCACGGGCGAGGGCGGTGATGCCTGCCCAATCGCCTGCTTCTACCATAGCCTTCGGGGCCAGCCAGCTTCCGCCCACGCACAAGACGTTCGGCAAGCTCAGATAGGTTTTTGCCGAGGCGACGGTGATCCCGCCTGTCGGGCAGAAACTTACCTGCGGAATAGGGGCGCCGATCCCTTTGAGGGCCGCTGCACCACCCGAGCTTTCCGCCGGAAAGAACTTGGCAGTAGTGTAGCCACGCTCCAGCAAGGCCATGACTTCGGATGCCGTCACGGCGCCCGGCAGCAATGGCAAACCTTCGTCTTCACAGGCACCGATGACACGGTCGCTTGCGCCCGGCGAAACGCCGAAAGTAGCGCCCGCCTTTACAGCCGCTTTGACATCGGCCGGGGTCAGCAGTGTGCCGGCACCGACAATGCCGCCTTCGACATCTGCCATCGCACGGATCACGTCCAAAGCGGCGGGGGTGCGCAATGTCACCTCCAGCGCGGGCGTGCCGCCTGCGACCAGCGCCTCGGCCAGCGGGCGCGCATGGTCCACGTTCTCCACCACCAGAACGGGAATGACGGGGGCCTTGCGGCAGATTTCAGCGCTGCGTGCGCTTTGTTCGGCAGGAGTCATGATATCCTCTTTCAAATGACGACGGCGGCACCTTCGGTCGCATTGCCGACCGACTGGCGGAAGTTTTCGAACAATTCACGCCCCAGACCAAAACGGTTTGCCGTAAGATCTTCGGTAACCGGCGTGCGGGCGTCGAACCCATCTTCCAGTACATCGAGCGTGCCTGCAACCGCATCTACGCGCAAACGGTCACCATCTCGGACACGAGCCAACGGTCCACCCTGCGCCGCTTCGGGCGAGACGTGGATCGCGGACGGCACCTTGCCCGACGCGCCGGACATCCGGCCATCCGTGACCAGCGCCACTTTCAACCCGCGATCCTGAAGCACCGAGAGGATCGGCGTCAGCGAGTGCAGTTCGGGCATCCCGTTAGCGCTTGGCCCCTGGAAACGGACCACGACGATCGTATCCTCAGTGAACTCGTTGTTCTTGAATGCCGTACGAACGTCCAGCTGATCCTTGAACACGCGGGCCTTGGCCTCGACCATATGCCGCTCGGGAGAAACGGCGGACACCTTCATCACGCCGCGGCCCAGATTGCCGTTCAGCTGCTTGAGGCCGCCTGTGTTCTGGAACGGGTCACTGGCGGGGCGCAGGATGCGGTCGTTGGAGCTGTCCTTCGGGCCTTCGACCCATGTCAGCTCGCCATTGATCAGCTTCGGCTCGTCACGGTAGGGGGCAAGCCCGTCGCCCATTACTGTTTTCACATCCGGGTGCAGCAGGCCGTTGTCCAGAAGCTGGCCGATCATGTAACCCAGACCGCCGGCGGCGTGGAAATGGTTCACGTCTGCCAGACCGTTCGGATAGACCTTGGCCATCATCGGCACGGAATTGGAAATATCCTCGAAGTCCTGAAGGTCGAGAATCACGCCCGAGGCACGAGCCATTGCCGGAAGGTGCAGGACAAGGTTCGTGGAGCCGCCCGTGGCCATAAGGCCGACAAGCCCGTTGACATAGGCACGTTCGTCCAGAATTTCCGAAACCGGGGTATAGCTGTTGCCGAGCGCGGTGATCGAAACGGCGCGTTCAACAGCCGCCGCAGTCAGGGCATCGCGCAGGGGGGTATGCGGGTTGACAAAGCTGGAACCGGGCAGGTGCAAGCCCATGAATTCCATCAGCATCTGGTTGGTATTGGCCGTCCCGTAGAACGTGCAGGTCCCCGGACCGTGGTAGGAGGCCATTTCAGCGGCCATCAGTTCGTCCCGCCCGATTTCACCGGCGGCAAAACGGGTGCGGACCTTTGCCTTTTCATCATTCGGCAGGCCCGAGGTCATCGGGCCGCCCGGTACGAAAACTGCGGGAATATGCCCGAAGGTAGAAGCAGCAATGATCAGCCCCGGAACGATCTTGTCGCAGATGCCAAGATACAACGAGGTATCGAAGACATTGTGCGACATGGCAACGCCTGCGGCCAATGCGATGACATCACGGGAGAAAAGCGAAAGCTCCATCCCGGTCTGCCCCTGGGTCACCCCGTCACACATCGCGGGGACTCCGCCAGCCACCTGTGCCGTGGCGCCGACCTTGCGGGCCACCTCGCGGATATGTTCGGGGTAATTCTCGTAGACGCGGTGCGCCGAGAGCATGTCGTTATATGCCGTGACGATGCCGATATTGGGGGCACGTCCTTCGGCAAGCGCATCCTTGTCATCCCCCATGGCGGCATAGGCATGCGCCTGGTTGCCACAGGTAAGATGTGCGCGGTTCGGGCCGTTGCCTGCCGCCTCGGCCATGCGGGCCAGATAGGCGCTGCGCGTTGGTGCGGAACGTTCGCGGATACGATCGGTTACGCGGGCGATTGTGCTATTGAGTTTCATGGGTCGGGCCACCTCCACCTCTGGATTATGCGTCCTAGATGGTGCCGGACGCGACGATTGCCATGATGGTAGCGATAACATTCATCAGATTAAAGAGCGTTGCGCGAAATGCATGGCGGGGTTTCGCGTTAAATACCTGCTCATCCCCCGGCAAAGGCCATAACTTCGTTCTCGACAGCAATAACAACACTTGTTGATAGGACAGAACATGACACACGAAGACTATACCCGCATCCTGCGTCAAGCCGAAGCCGACCGTGCAGCCTACCTGCGCAAACTGGGAAAAAGCTTCTTCCGTATGCTTGGCCGTATCCGCAACATGCCGACGCGCCCTGTTTCTGCCTGAGGGGCTTCCCAAAACCCCTTCGAAGCGGTAATGCGCGGGGATGAGCGAAGCATCACACACCCGTCCCACCGTACGCCTGAAGCCGAAAGCCGAAGCACGTGCAATCCGCCATGGCTTTCCGTGGGTATATGCCGATGAGTTGGTAACAGACAGGCGCACACAGGCCCTGGCCCCCGGTGCGCTTGCGGTGCTGGAAGATGCGGATCGCCGCCCAATGGGTCTGGTGACTGTGAACACCAAATCCAAGATCATCGCGCGGATGCTGGATCGCGATCCGGAAGCGCAGATCGATGCTGCATGGTTTGAGGCGCGGCTGGAGCGTGCGCTTTCAATGCGCGCCCGTTTGTTCGAAACTCCGTTCTACCGCCTTGTCCACGCCGAAGCGGACGGGCTGCCGGGCATCGTGATCGACCGGTTCGGCGATGCGGCCGTAATCCAGCCGAACGCCGCTTGGGCGGAAACGCATCTCGATATGCTTGCCACGGCACTTGCGAATGTGACCGGCGTTACAGCAATTGTCAAAAATGCCTCGGGTCGTTCCCGTACTCTTGAAGGGCTGGGCGAGGAAACGGTGCTTCTGCGCGGTAACCTTGATGGTCCGGTTCCTGTCATGATGAACGGCGCCACGTATATGGCTGATCTGACAGGCGGACAGAAAACCGGCCTGTTCTATGACCAGCGTCCGAACCACGCCTTTGCGTCACGTCTGGCCAGGGATGCTCGTGTTCTGGATGTTTTCACACATGTCGGCGGATTCGGACTTGCAGCACTGGCTGCTGGTGCCCAAAGCACATTGGCGGTCGATGCCTCGGCCGCTGCTTTGGCATTGGCCGAGGCCGGTGCAGAGGCAGGCGGCGCGGGGGATCGCTTTACCACGCGGCAGGGCGATGCCTTTGCCGTGCTGGAAGAGCTGAACACCGAAGCGGCGCAATTCGATCTGGTGATCTGCGACCCTCCGGCATTTGCCCCGGCCAAGCCTGCACTGGAGGCCGGGCTGCGCGCATACGAGCGTGTCGCCCGTCTGGCAGCTCCGCTGGTTGCGCCGGGTGGTTACCTTGTCTTGTGCTCCTGCTCTCATGCGGCGGATCTTTCGGCGTTTCGCAATGCCAGTGCACGTGGGATCGGGCGCGGCGGTCGTCGTGCGCAGTTGATCCACACCGGTTTTGCGGGTGCGGACCACCCGGTTCTGCCGCAGTTGGCCGAGGGGGGCTACCTCAAGGCGCTGTTCTTCCGGTTGGACGGTTGAGGGCAGTCCTCGATACCTGCGTGATCTTTCCGCCTGTCATGCGGGATGTTCTGCTGGGGGTGGCCGCAGCGGGGCTTTATGCACCGTTGTGGTCGGACCGCATACTTGAGGAATGGGCACGTGCCGCCCGCCGCCACGGCTCCGAAGATGAGGCGCGGGCGGTTGCAGTTGCAATGAACGCGCAATTTCCGGCTGCACGCGTCAGATTGCAGACGGGGCTGGAGGCGCGCCTTCATCTGCCGGATCCGGATGACATCCATGTATTGGCAACCGCAATTGGCGGCAGTGCGGATGTGATCGTCACATTGAATGCGTCGGATTTTCCTCAGCATACCCTGCGGGCCGAAGGGGTGGAACGCCGTGACCCCGATGGTTTTCTATGGGAAATCTGGTCCCACCATCC
This sequence comes from Falsirhodobacter sp. alg1, assembly GCF_000739715.2. GTDB lineage: Bacteria > Pseudomonadota > Alphaproteobacteria > Rhodobacterales > Rhodobacteraceae > Falsirhodobacter. The sequence continues at coordinate 293,400 of NZ_BBJC02000003.1, forward strand.
TGACAAAGTGAATTCCGTGCTTACCCGGGTGCACGCGCGCGCGGAAGAGATGGCCGCCGCCCCCGTATCCGCACGCGCCCTGTGGAAGCGCGCACGGTTGCCGCGTCTGGCCAAGGCTGTTACCGCCTAAAGCCCCCGATCCGGTGACAGGGCCTGAACTTCGGCCAAGCGGCTGCGCAATTCAGCATCATTCTTATAGCCATAACGGCCCCAGCCAAGGCTTTCACGACGGGCTGCAGCAGCCCCCGATTTATCACCGCTGAGACGCAATGCTTCGGAGCGGATCATCAGAAGTGTCGCCAGCAGGCTGGCATTTTCGGATTTGCGTGCGGCAGGAATGGCTACGTCCGTCAACATGAGTGCCGCATCCGCCTGACCGGATGACAAGGCAAAGGCCGCCATTTGCATATCGACATGCGACGCATGGATGTCTGCATCGGGCAGGGTTCTGAAGATCCGAGCCGCATTCAGATAGGCGTCAAGCGCCTGGCCGACATCGCCATCAAGGCTGAGCCGGGCCACCGCGAACTGGCTGAAGCCCATGCGCGTATCGGTCCAGCCGTTCTTGGTGGCGATCTGCAGGGCATGTTTGGCTGCAGTGATGCGACGGCTGTCAGCGGTGCCGGGGCCAAAGGATGTCTCGATCGCCCTGATCCATGCGCGCGGGGTTTCGGGATCGGGCAGGGCTGCCGAATAGGACCCCTTGGGATTATACCGTTGCAGGAGGGTTGGCACGATTGCTGCGGCCTGTTCGCGCGTCGTGCCGCTATGCAGCTCGGGTGCATAATAGGCGCGCAGCATCAGCATGTCGAAGCCCGTCAGGATGTTGTGGAAGTTGTCATCGTTGAAGACCGTATCGGGAATACGGTACAGATCGTTCAGCGGACCCACGGCCTGCGCCAGTTCCTCGTTCAGGCAATCACGGATCTCTTGCGGACTTTCATCGGCGGGGATGAACACGGCCACATTCTTGCGCTGCGTCAGGGTTGTCCAGTCCGGCTCCGGTCCACGCAGGTGGGCGCGATAATCGGCAAAGGACGTAACGCGGGGCACAACGAAGCACGCAGCCGTCGGGGCCACTTCGCGCAGCTGGGAAACGGGCACAAACTCTACCGCGACAGAGGCCGTGTCGCGAGTGGTGCGGCTGATGTCCAGCTTTGCCTCGTTCCGCAACCGCCTGATCACGCGGTCAAGATCATGTTCCGCGGTTGGCGGCGAGGGGCCGCGGATCGCAACCGTGATCGGGCCTTCAAAGCGGCTCATGACGGGCAGGGCCTCGCCATTTTCCATCATGAAGGACAGGTCCAGAAAATCACGCGACATCTCATCATTGCTGCGGCGGGCGGCAAGGGGATTCGGAGTGCCGAACTGCTTCATGGGGGGCAGACGGTCGGTCAGGGGCGGAACTTGCGGTGTCGGCCGGGCAGGTTGCGGCGCGGGTGCGCAGGCGGCAACTCCAAGACACAATACAACGGGAATCAGGAGGGGGCGGAGACGCATATGGGCACCCTTGGGCGGAGAAGACGGGTAAGGGCGACATGCCGGTCCGTAGGGCGACGATAATCATGGAAGCGCGGGCGCGCCAAGGGGCCGAAACGTGATATGATCGCAATCTTGCCACCCCATTTGGTGCCACCTGCGGGCAGGGGGACGCAGTCTACCTGAGATTGTGGCGTTGACGTGTGGTCTTATAGTGACAAGACAGGTTCAAAGAGGTATTTGAACGCGAGAAAGGGAGTGCCGGGCCCACCTCCCCAGTCCTATGGGCCACGGCCTGCGGAAAAGCAGACATGAGAGCAGAGAACTTTCTAGAAGACGACTATCGCCCCGCCGAGTCGGAACCCTTCATGAATGCCCGGCAGCTGGAATATTTCCGCCGCAAGCTGCTGAGCTGGAAATCCGAACTTCTGTCGCAAAGTGCCGAGACGATCGAAGGCCTGCAGGAATCGGGCCGGAACGTTCCGGACATTGCGGATCGCGCCAGCGAGGAAACCGACCGCGCGCTGGAATTGCGCACCCGGGATCGTCAACGCAAACTGGTATCCAAGATCGACGCGGCCCTGCGCCGGATCGAAAATGGTGAATACGGATATTGCGACGTTACGGGTGAGCCGATTTCGCTGCGCCGTCTGGATGCCCGTCCGATTGCGACAATGACCCTTGAGGCTCAGGAAAAGCACGAGCGTCGCGAGCGGGTTCACCGCGAGGACTGATCCCATGCACAAGGCGATCATCCTTGGTGCGGGGATCGCCGGCCTTGCCACGGCGCGTGCATTGGCGCTGCGTGGCTGGGATGTGCAGGTTTACGAACAAGCGCCTGCGCTGACGGATATCGGCGCAGGCCTGCAGATCGGGCCCAATGGCGCGCGCGTTCTGGCCGCCCTCGGGCTGGACCCGCATTCCATATCCGTTCAGGGGCAGGCTGTGGAGCTGCATGACGGCCCAAGCGGCCGTAGAATTCTGCGCATGCCCTTGGGAAATCGTGATTGGCACATGCTGCACCGTGCCGATCTGATCGGGCTGCTGGCCGACGGCGCCCGCGAGGCGGGCGTAACGATCAGATTGGGCCAGCGCGGCGGGCCGGAACTGGCCGCTGGTGGTCTTCTGATCGGGGCGGACGGGGTTCATTCGCAGATCCGCCATGCCCTGAACGGCATCACGGCGCCGCAGTTCAGTGGGCATGTCGCGTGGCGGGCCGTGATTTCAGGCGATACAGACAACCCGGTTGCACAGGTTCATATGGGGCCAAAGCGGCATCTTGTCAGCTATCCACTCCGCGGGGGGCAGCTGCGCAACATCGTCGCGGTCGAAGAGCGGACAGTCTGGGCCGAGGAAAGCTGGTCTTCACGCGACGAGAGCGATGATTTGCAGCGCGCTTTTGCAACTTTCGGTCCCTCAGTCCGGAGCTGGCTGGCACAGGTAGAGCGTCCATGGGTCTGGGGGCTGTTTCTGCATCCCGTAGCCACACATTGGTACGGGCAAGGAATGTGTCTGGTGGGGGATGCGGCGCATCCCACGCTTCCCTTCATGGCCCAAGGTGCAAATATGGCACTGGAGGATGCGTGGATATTGGCTGATTGCCTTGACCGGATGCCCCAGGATATTGCCCTGCGCGAATATCAGGCAGCGCGCCAGACCCGCTGCCGCCGCATCGTAGCCGCAGCTGCATCAAATGCGGACACATATCATGCAGAAGGGCTGAAGCGCCGTATCATGCAGGCTGCAATGGCAGCGGCAGATCGGGTTGCGCCCCAGCTGCCGCTGAAAAAATACGATTGGCTTTATCGCTATGATCCGGTTCAGGCGGCAAGCTCGATCCAGACAGGCACGTGATCCGAGGGTTTTTCCCGGCCACGAACCTCGCGGTCGATCTGAACATCCAGCATCAGGTCGGCGGCTTGGGGTGTCAGCAGCAGGTGGTCGATGCGAATGCCGTTGTTTCGGCCCCATGAATTTGCCTGATAATCCCAGAACGAATACTGCCCGGCCATCTGGTTGCGAGCCCGAAAAGCCTCAGTCAGGCCCAAATTCACAATCCGGCGAAATGCGGCGCGGGTTTGCGGCAGGAACAGCGCGTCATCGCGCCATGCATCGGGTTTTGCGGCGTCTTCGGGTTGCGGGATGACGTTGTAATCACCGGCAAAGACCGCAGGTTCTTCGGTTGCGAGAATGTCACGAACCCGCGCCTCCATACGCGCCATCCACGCCAGCTTGTAATCGTATTTGGGGCCGGGGGCAGGGTTGCCATTGGGCAGATACAGGCCGCAAACGCGCACGGCACCCTGGTCTCCGATAACGGTCGCCTCAATCCAGCGCGCCTGTTCATCGGTATCATCACCGGGCAGGCCGCGTGTCACATCTTCCAGCGGCAGGCGCGACAGGATTGCAACGCCATTGAAGCTTTTCTGGCCATGCGTTTCGACACGGTAGCCCTTTTCCTCAATCAGTTCGCGGGGAAACCCCTTATCGACCGATTTGATTTCCTGCAGCAGGGCAACGTCCGGCTTTGCTTCATCAAGCCACGTCAATAGCGCTTCGATCCGCGCCTTGACGCCATTGATGTTGAATGTGGCAATCTTCATTCGTTACATCGCAAAGCTGATGCCGCAGCCGCAGGACGATGCAGCATTGGGATTCTGGATGACAAAGCGTGCGCCGATCAACTCTTCGGAATAATCGATGACGGCATTGGCAAGGAATGGCAGGGAGACGCTATCCACCAGCACCTTCTGACCGTCCTTCTCCAGAATCAGATCGTCGTCGGTGGCGTCGTCCAGCTTGATGTCGTACTGAAAACCGGAGCAGCCGCCGCCTTCTACCGCAACGCGCAGGGCGCGCGGGGTTCCGCTATCTTCAGCAATTTCGGCCAAACGGGCAAAAGCGCGGTCGGTCACGCGTGGTGGAAGGTTTAGTTCCATTGCGATACCCCATGTCATTTAATTCATATTTCCCATATAGGATGCCGTAAAACGACGAACAAGAACAGGCGAAAACATGTTGGCCCCTTATGCCTGCCAGCCCGCAGAATCGCGCGGGCGTCTTTATGGTGAAGATCTGTCTTCCTTCCGGTCGCCCTTTCAGCGGGATCGTGACCGTATCATCCACTCCTCTGCATTCCGCCGGCTGAAGCACAAGACGCAGGTCTTTGTGGAGCATGAGGGCGATTATTATCGCACCCGTCTGACCCATACGCTGGAAGTGGCGCAGGTGGCGCGCACGATATCCGGTGTGCTGGGATTGAATACCGACCTGGCCGAGGCGATCGCGCTGGCCCATGATCTGGGGCATACCCCGTTCGGCCATACAGGCGAGGACGCGATGGAGCGGCTGATGGCGGATTATGGCGGGTTTGACCATAATGCGCAGGCGCTGCGGATCGTGACGCGGTTGGAGCGGCATTATGCCGAATTCGACGGGTTGAACCTGACGTGGGAATCGCTGGAGGGGATCGCAAAGCATAACGGTCCCGTAACCGGAGAGCTGCCCTATGCGCTGGCAGAGGCCAATGCGGAATGGGATCTGGAGCTGCATACCTTTGCAAGTGCCGAAGCGCAGGTTGCGGCGATCGCGGATGACGTTGCCTATTCACATCATGATTTGCATGACGGGCTCCGGTCCGGGTTGTTCGACGAAAATGACCTGATGGAACTGCCCATTACCGGCCCGGCATTTGCCGCGGTCGACAAGCTTTATCCCAACCTTGATCCGACACGTCGCCGCCACGAGGCCCTTCGCCGCGTATTCGGTGCCTTGGTGGAGGATGTGATCCATGTGGCACAGATCCGGCTGGATGCGGCGCAGCCGAAATCGGTCGAGGAAATTCGCGCAATGGAGCAGACGGTCATCCGTTTTTCCAAGCCGATGTATCAGGATCTGAAGGCGATCCGGTCGTTCCTGTTCAACCGGATGTACCGCGCCCCTTCGGTCATGATCGAACGGGCAAGGGTGACCGAAGCTGTGGACGGGCTGTTCCGCGCATTTATGGCAAAGCCTGCGCTGCTACCGGATGAGTGGCGCCAAGGCCTGCCGGAAAATGACGATGTGCAATATGCCCGCCACGTAGCCGATTACGTAGCGGGCATGACCGACCGTTATGCTTTACAGGAGCATGCGCGGCTTTTGGGGTGATCTGGCTGCGGCAATCCAGATTGCGACCAGAATGACAGATGCGATGGCGTTCCAGGACGCCATCGACAAGCCCCCCAGTGACCAGGCGACCTGATCGCACATCACAAGGTTCACCGGCGTATCAAGCGAGAGCAGATCCCCGCCGGACATGCCGCTAAGGCTGCTGGAAGACCCTGTGCAATTTGCCGGGCCTGCCCACCATTTACGCTCTACCCCCGTATGGAAGATGCCTACGGCTGCGCTGACCAGGGGGGCGAGCGCCCCCAGATACATGAGGGCGCGTTTCGGCAATGCGAGAACGACAATTCCGATGACGACCGCCACGACATGCGGATAACGCTGGTACATGCACAGATGGCAGGGTGCGAGGCCGCCAATATATTGAAATGCCAGCGCCCCCAGCAGTAACGCCCCCGAGCCTGCCGCTGCTAAACCTGCCAGAACCCTTGCCATGCCATTCCCCATGTTTTTGTCCGCCGGACCATAGCGGAACAATCTTTCAGGGAAAGGCACCAAGTTGTGTACAGCCCCCGTGATCAGCCATTGACGACATGGAAATGATCGCCTAAATGACGGTCCAGTGCCCGAGTGGTGGAATGGTAGACACAGGGGATTCAAAATCCCCCGCTTCACGGCTTGTCGGTTCGAGTCCGACCTTGGGTACCATATTCTCGCGACAATGTTGCGCGAAATTTTCCCAGATTCCAAGAAATATAGACGGCTGTGCCGAACATATCGCAATTTCGCGGGTGTTGGTTTGATCTGGCTGTTCAGGTTTGCCCGATCTGGCGCAAGCGCATTGTCTGTATTGTATCTTGGTGTGCCGGAATATTGGGCAAGGGATGCACGCATGACCGTAATACACATCTTGCCATGATGTTTTTAGAATTTGTTAACTTAATATTAATAAATTATCATATCGGTTATTTTAATGAAGCGCCGATTCTATTTGGCATTCTTAAATAAAATATGTGAATGCTTTATTTTAGCATTGCATAGTATGTTAATTAAATGATCATTGATTAAGCGTGGATTAACCATGAAGCGCACGGCAAATTTCACAGCGCAGCCTGCTGCGATGAATGAGCTTAGTGGCCATTTCAGCTTTGTCAGGAGAATTGATCATGCCCTTCGCAACCGATCTTCCAACGAGTCTCACATCAATCGGTCTTGATCTTGGTGTTGTTACCATTCCCAATACAACCCTCGGAAACTTCTTCGATTCGTCTCAGGAATTCGATACGTATGACGTGGGTGCAGGTAACGACACGACGCTAAGCAGTGGCGATAGCGTTGCGCTGCTTGATGGTACGGACAATATTACCGGCGATAGCAGTTATGTCGGTACCGCATCGATTTCGACGGCAGAAGTTGGTCTGGATATCGGTATTGCAGGCATCACGCTGCAGGTGAACCCCGTAACAGGATCATTGATCGAGTCTGAAACCGGTGATGTCTATTTCGTTAGTGACAGTTCGGTTACCGACGCCGACTTGCTCGTAACCGCAACGATCAGCGTTCTGGGTCAGGATCTCACCGTTACAGCGCCGATATCCGAACTTGCCTCCAGCATTTCCGATACGATTACGGATGCCAATCTCGGGTTTGCAGGAACAATTGTTGCCGCGACCGTTGCAAGCTCGCAGACGCTTCTGGAAAATACGCTCAATGCGGCTGCGGTCACGATGGATGTCGATACGACAGAGGACACCATTCTGCCGGTCGATTCGGTGATCTGCTTTGTTGCGGGGACGTTGATCGAAACCAACAGCGGGCTTGTTGCCGTAGAGCAGCTGAGGGTCGGGGATCTTGTTGCAACGCGTGATCATGGCCTGCAACCTGTTTGCTGGGTCGGTTCCATTCACGTGTCGGGCAGCTCCCTGTCACGCAATCCAAAACTGCAACCGATTCGGATTCGGGCAGGCGCATTGGGTCGCAATACCCCCGCGGCCGATCTGCTGGTATCACCGCAGCACCGTGTGCTTGTACGTTCGCGCATTGCGCGCAAGATGTTCGACAGCGATGAGGTTCTGGTTGCGGCTAAGCACCTGCTGGGCCTTGAGGGTGTCGAAATCGCGTCGGACGTGCAAACCGTCACCTATTGCCATTTCTTGTGTGCAGCGCATGAAATCGTGTTCGCGAACGGCGCCGAGAGTGAGACGATGTTCACCGGGCCGGTTGCGCTCCGATCCGTCAGCAAGGCGGCGCAGGATGAAATCCTAGCCCTGTTTCCGATGCTGGCCGACCCGGATTATATTGCCGTGCCAGCGCGGCCATTGGTGCGCGGGCGCAAATCCCGCGCGCTGGTTTCCCGGCATATGAAGAATGAACATCTGCTTGTTCATTGATCTGCAATGGCCCCCGGCGCAGGGGGCCATACATCGGTCAGCTATGAACAGCCCGTTAACCTGCCAGCCGCAGCATACCGGATACGTTAAGCTACCCCGCACCACATTCATGCCATCGATCAGACGCCGTGCTTTTGCGGCAGGTATGAAGGAGTGTGGTCATGGCCAACCGGTTTTCCAATTTTCATAAGGGCGTAACTTCGGCCGCTGTGGGTGCGTTTGCAGTGACCCCTTCGGATACGGTCGATCTGGCAGAAGACATTCGCAGCATCACGATCGGCACTGCAGGTATCGTTCGCTATGTGGCGCAGGATGGAACAACCTATGTTACTGCCGAGCTTCCGATCGGAACCTATGCGATGTTTGCGACTCGCATCATGGCGACCGGTACGACGGCTGGAAAAATCACGGGTTGGATCTGATGTATCCACGGATCGGATTGTCCCTGACCCAACCCCCGCTGACGACAGGTCTCACGAAGGCGTGGACACTCGATGACATTCCGGCCTCCTATCGGACCAATGGGGGGCTGTGGCGTATGTCTGCTGCGCAGACCTCTGGCGGGCAGATTTCCTCGGTGCCAGATGCTTGGGGAGTGCGGCCGATGATGCAGGCCACATCAACCTACCAGCCTGCGTATGAAACGGTTTCCGGTTATCCTGCCGCGGTCTGGCCCGATGCAAGCAATGATCTTTTCCTTGCGCCCACTGCATCATTTGCCCCGGTCTGGTGGCTGATCGTCATGCAGTTTTCGGATGGAAAGACCTCGCTCTGGCCGAAAAAGAGTTATCCGACTCTGATTTCAGATGGTGCCACCAGCAATGCGACGGCGCGTGTTATGGGGGATGACAGTAGCGCAGTCCTGCTATCAAGCGGTGTCTGGGCATCGACGGCCTCGGTGAATGCTGCGGCTTCTTCGGCCACGGTTCTGCCGCTGCCCATGGGAATGGTCGAGTTGCGCGGTTCGGCCCAAAGCGCGCAATGGTCATTGGGGCGTACAAACAATGCAACGGGGCGTGGCTGGCGCGGCCCCATGTGGATGGCGCTGGCACTTGGGGTGGAGCCGAAGGATGACCTTCTGGCGCGCATTCAGGGCAGTGTTGCCTGGAGCTACGGGCTGGAGCAAAAACTTCCGTCCAGCCACCCATATCGTCAGGCTGCCCCGACCGTGGCAGCCTGATGAAAAACAATCGCCGCCCGGTTCGGGCGGCGATGACCGTCAAACGCGGATCGGGTCTGCCTTGGCCAGGCGATCGAATTGCATCAGACTGTCGATCAGCGCACCCATACGATCCAGCGGGATCATGTTCGGCCCGTCCGATGGCGCGGTGTCCGGTGCTTCATGCGTTTCGATGAACACGCCGGCCACCCCAAGGCTGACCGCGCAGCGTGCCATGACTGGTGCGAATTCGCGCTGCCCACCGCTTGATCCGCCAAGGCCGCCGGGCTGCTGGACGGAATGCGTCGCATCCATGATCACCGGATATCCGGTGCGCGCCATGGTGGGCAGGCTACGCATGTCGGCCACCAGTGTATTGTAGCCGAACGAGACGCCACGTTCGGTCAGAAGAATGTTCTCGTTCCCGGTAGAGGCAACCTTTTCGGCAACGTTGCCCATATCGCCCGGTGCCAGAAACTGGCCTTTCTTGATGTTAACCACCGCACCGCTTTCGCCGGCAGCCAGCAGAAGGTCTGTCTGACGGCACAGGAATGCGGGGATCTGGATGATATCCACCACTTTTGCGGCCTCACGTGCCTGCGCTGCATCATGAACATCGGTCAGAACCGGCAGGCCCGTTGCCCGGATCGTTTCCAGAATACCCAGACCAGCCTCGATCCCTACGCCGCGCCGTCCGTTCAGAGAGGTGCGGTTGGCCTTGTCGTAACTGGCCTTGAACACGAACTGGGCACCTGCTGCGGCGCAGACTTCGGCCATTTTCCCGGCGATCATCTGCGCATGATCAAGGCTTTCCAACTGGCATGGGCCTGCAATCACCAGAAGTGGCAAGTCATTGGAAACGGTCAAGGAGCCGATAGAAACGGTTTTCATAAGTCGTCCTTAGGATGAAACTTGTTCGCGCAGAATGGCGACTGTCATGGAAATCATCAGGTAGATGCCGAGGAACACGATAAACGATACGGCCGTGTTTTCAAACGCACGGGGGTAGGCGGGTTCGTCAGGCATGACCGGGTTTACCGAGCGCGAGAGGTACCGCGTCTGGCGGCTTGCTTCCACGCGGGCGGTTTCCATGGCACGCAGCGAATCCGCCATGATCGACTGGCGTGTTTCGACGTCTGCCTGGGCGACCGCCAGCTCTGCCTGCAGTCGGGCAATGGAATCTCCGCCGTCGGTGGTTTCCGTCAGGCGCGCCCGCAGATCGGTGATTTGTTGCTCAAGCCGTTCGATCCGGGCGCGAACGGGCTGCATCCGCGCCTCGTTCGGCTGGCTGTTGGCCTGCATCTGCGCCAATGACAGGCGTTCCTGCAGCAACTGGCTGTCCAGCGCGCTGAGCTGTTGGGTGACAAGCGACACTTCGACATCCGAGGAAATGACGCGGAACTGTTCCTGCAGGTTGACCAATGTCTGTTGTGCCTGGCGCATCTTCGCCTCGGCGTCGTCATATCCCTGACGCGCCCCAGCCATCTGGTCTTCGCGCATCCGTTGGGTCAACTGATCGACCTGCTGTTCGGCATAGCTGATCAAGGCCTGCGAAAAGGCCATGGTTTCTTCGGGCTTGGGGGCAATGACCTCCAGCTTTACGATACCTTCGGTGGGATCGAACGAGATTTTGACGTTTTTCTCGTAGGTCGAATAGGCTTCGTTCATCGTCGCGTTTTCGGGCAGACGCTGAAGGCTATCGATCTCGGGGCCGGAGAACGCCTTGCGGAAGCCCTGATCCGCATCAAGACGCTCCATCGCTTCACGCGACTGCAGATATCCCTGAACGGCAACGGAATCCTGAATGGAGGAAAGCGACGCCGTGGAAACGGTGCCCCCTAGGCCACTGGATTCGGTCGGGTTTTGTGCCTGCTGGATGACGAATTCGGATTCGGTCGAATACAGGGGTGTGGCGACAGCATAGAAATAGTAGCCGGCGACAATTGTCGGCAGTACCACGAAAAACCCGAGGCGTGCGCCCAGCAGCGCCAGTTTGCGTTGACGGCGGCGGGCAATATCCCGCTGGATCTCGCGCAGATCGGACAGATGGCTGTCCTGCGCGCGCTGCTCGGTAGAGGGGACCTGGACCGGCTGGATGCGCTGCGGCAGCTGGATCTTGCTGTCATCGCGCCCGGCGGTCACCAGTTCCATCAGCGACGAACGCTGCAGCGGGTCGATACCGGCGCGGCGCAGCAGGATCACCGCCGCCTCGTCCGTCGGGGCCTCGATGTTGTGTTTGGCCGCGATCCGCCGTGCCAGACGCAGCTGCCGACCGGTCAGATGCTCTTGGGCAAGGGCCGCCAGTTCTTCTTCGGTGATCGCATGATCGGCATCGCCAGCCGGCTTTTGCGGATTGAGGCCGGGGCCCATGCCGTCATCCTGCGCCTCGAACATATTCTCGGGCCGCTGGTTCGACAGGGGGTGATCCCCGTTTTCGGTTGTGCGCGTATTGAACCGCTTAGCTGTGAGCTTGGTAGTCATACAGGCGGCGCGCCTCCTCGAGAGAATCAAACATGTAAAGCTGACCATTCATCAGAACGGCCGCACTCCGGCAGAATTTTTCCAGTGTGGCAGGCAGGTGCGATACGATGACCATCGTTCCCTTCATCAGGCGATCCTGCAAGATCGCCCCCGCCTTTTCGTTGAAGGCGACATCGGTGGTGCTGGGCATCCCCTCATCCACCAGATAGATGTCGAATTCCAGCGACAGCATCAGCGCGAACATGAACCGCGATTTCATTCCGGCGGAATAGGTGGACATGGGGCGGTCGAAATACTCACCGATATCGGCCAGCCAGCGGCAGAAGCTTTCGACATAATCGGGGTCGAGGTTGTAGAGCCGCGCAACATAGCGGGCATTCTCATTCGCCGTATGCTTGCCGACAATCCCGCCCATGAACCCGAGCGGAAACGAGATCCGCGATCTGCGGGTGATCGTACCCTCATCCGGCTGTTCAAGCCCAGCCATCATGTTGATGAGCGTGGTTTTCCCTGTTCCGTTCGGTGCAAGGATGCCAAGCGAATTCCCAAGCTCCACGCGGAACGAGGCGCGGTCGAGAATGACCTTGCGCTGTGTTCCGGTCCAGAACGACTTGCTTACGTTGTCGAACTCGATCATCGAGTCCCCTCCAATTCACAGGACGTTGTTACACGATGGTTGTAGGCATGTCCCGCTTCTTTCAAAGCATCTGGCTGTTTCTATGTCATGTCCGCCTACGACACAATTGACAAGCGCGCTGCCTTGCCTGCCGCACTGCGGGGCGTTACCTGCAAGGGCGAAGGAGTGCCAGATGACCCCACTTGATCAAGCATATGCCGCAATGGCTGCCGATACCAAAGATGACAATGCACGGTTGACCTATTACGGGCGGCTTGCGGATGACGAACTGGTATTGCTGGTCGAGGAAGAAGCCCAGGGTGGCACGATCACGCCGCGGGTCTTTCCGCTGGAAGGCGGCCCCTATGTGCTGGCTTTCGATAGCGAGGAGAAGCTGTCGGCGTTCACAGGCTCCATCAATGCCTATGCGGCTTTGCCCGGCAGGGTGATCGCGCAGCAATTGGCAGGGCAGCAGATCGGCCTCGGGATCAATCTGGGGGCAGACAGCGCGATGCTGCTGCCGCCAGATGCCGTGGACTGGCTGGCAGGGACATTGTCGCACGGCCCCGAGGCTGCCGAGGCGCAGCCCACCGGGTTTCAGGCGCCACAGGTTCCGCAGCGGCTGCTGGACGGCCTGGGGCAGAAGCTGGCGCGGGCAGGGGGGCTGGCCTCACATGCGCTGATTGCCGGTGTTTCCTATTCGGATGGCCGCAACGGCCACCTGCTTGCATTCATCGGCGCGCGTGAGGGGGCCGAGGAGGCACTGGCCCGTGCCGCAAGCGAGGCGCTGACGTTCTCGGGGATCGATGCCGGAGAGATGGATGTAGTCTGTTTGCCCGACGGGCCGGCCGCAAGGCGCATGGCTGAAATCGGCATGCGCCTGGATATGCCTGCCCCTGTTGCGCCCGAAGCGCCGGCCCCCAAGGCGCCGGGAAGCGACCCCGACAAGCCGCCACGCCTCCGTTGAATTGGGGTATTATAATACCTTTCTTATAAGTCACTGTTTTTGTATAATTTAATGATTGCCTTGCGGCTTGACCTGCGTGGCAACATGGACGATACACCCCCAACGATTACGCGGGGACCACCCCGCTCCACTCATTAGGGTTCAATATGAAAACCTTTACCGCTACTCCGGCGGACATCGAGAAGAAGTGGATCTTGATTGATGCCGAAGGCATCGTTCTGGGTCGCCTCGCTACGATCGTCGCCAACATCTTGCGTGGCAAGAACAAGCCTTCCTTCACGCCCCATATGGATATGGGTGACAACGTGATCGTCATCAACGCCGACAAGGTGCAGATGACGGGCAACAAGCGCGCTGACAAGCGTTACTACTGGCACACAGGCCACCCGGGCGGGATCAAGTTCCGTACTGCTCAGCAGATCCTGGATGGTGCGCACCCCGAGCGTGTTGTGACCAAAGCCGTAGAGCGTATGATCACCCGTAACTCGCTGGGTCGTCAGCAGATGACCAACCTGCGCGTTTACGCCAGCGCTGAGCATCCGCATGAGGCACAGCAGCCCACCGTTCTCGACCTTGCGTCGCTGAACAAGAAAAACACGCGGAGCGCCTGATCATGGCTGACATCAAATCCCTCGACGATCTGAAATCGGCCGTGTCGGAGACTGCTCCGGTTCAAGCCGAAGCGCCAGTGCGCGAAGCTGTTCGCGACGCACAGGGCCGCGCCTATGCAACCGGTAAGCGTAAGGATGCGGTTGCCCGCGTCTGGATCAAGCCGGGTTCGGGTAAGGTCATTGTCAACGGCAAGGAAATGGCAGTTTATTTTGCCCGTCCCGTGCTGCAGATGATCCTGCGTCAGCCTTTCCAGATCACCAATGTCGAAAACCAGTTCGACGTTGTTGCGACGGTTGCTGGTGGCGGTCTGTCCGGCCAGGCCGGTGCTGTAAAGCATGGCGTGTCCAAGGCGCTGCAACTCTACGATCCCTCGCTGCGTGGCGCTCTGAAAGCTGCCGGCTTCCTGACACGCGACAGCCGTGTTGTAGAGCGTAAGAAATACGGTAAAGCCAAGGCTCGTCGTAGCTTCCAGTTCTCGAAGCGCTGATATTCCATATATCAAAACAAAGGCCCGCCAATATGGCGGGCCTTTTGCATTGTAACCTGACAAAAAGCTCAGGCGCGCCAGAACGGTTTGCGAATTTCGGCATTTGCAGCAGTGGCATCCATGCCGATATCGGCCAGAATATATTGATCCAGTTTTGCCAGGCGACGACGCGACGAGCGACGCGCTTCCCATGTGCGCAGGGTGTTTCTAAGGTTGAAGACAGCCGATGCGAGTGCCGGCATGGATCTTGGGGCGCTGTTCGAAGTTGAAGCAAACACGTTGTGTACCTTTTCTGTATTGATACAATTATGAATTTGGATTACCTGATATATAGATTGTTCCACTATTCGCGGCGAGTATTTTATTGTGACTGATACAAAGTGGCAGCCGGATTTGGCACAATACCCCGGCCCGAAGTATCTTGCGCTGTCACGCGCCCTGCGGGACGCCGTTCGGGATGGAACTTTGGCCCCCGATACAAAGCTGCCCACTGTGCGGGATCTGGCATGGCGTCTGGAAATTACACCCGGAACAGTTTCACGCGCCTATCAGCTGGCCACACAAGAGGGCCTGCTTGCCGCAACGGTAGGCCGCGGGACATTTGTCGCGGCCAGCACACCACAATTGGGACCGACCCAACCACTGTATGTTGATCATAGCCTTGTCACGCAGGGGGTGGTCGATCTGCGATCCCCGACATTGCCGTTTCTGGGGCAGGGCAAAACCTTCCGGGCGGCCATGGAGCGTGTCACCGCGCGCGTCACCGATGATTTTGTCGAATATCCATCGCAGGTATCCGAGACGGACCTGCGCCATGCCGTGGTCGATTGGGTTTCGGATCGCAAGATGGGGCCGGTGTCCGAGGATGATATCGCACTGACCTACGGCGGGCAGGCCGCGATCAATCTGGTGATGAGCTGCTGTCTAAGGGGGGATCGCCCCGTGGTTCTGACCGAGGAATTGTCATATCCCGGCTTTCGCCATGCGGCGCGCCTGTCCCGTGCCGAGGTGGTGGGCATCGAGCTTGATCAGCATGGATTGCGGCCCGATGCCCTGGAGGCCGCGTGCCGGCGGCTCAAAGCGCAGATCCTTTGTGTCACCACCGAAGCGCAGAACCCGACAGCCGTACGGATGCCCGAAAGCCGCCGGTCCGAAATTTCGCTGATCGCCCGTGCCTACAATCTGCAGGTGATCGAGGATGACTGCTATTCGGTCAGCGACAGTTCCCGCCCCATGATCCGCGCGCATATTCCTGAACGGACGTGGTACATCGGCAGCTTCTCCAAATCGATTTCCGCTGCACTGCGTTTCGGCTATCTCGTATGCCCCACCGGCATGGGCAATGCGGGGCGCCTGACAGCGCAGCATATGAGCTTTGCCCTGCCGCGCCCTGTGGCGGATCTAAGCCTCGAGTTGATGCAAAGCGGGGCGGCCGAGGACATGCGCATCATGGTGCAGGCCGAGTTGAACGAGCGGATGCGCCTGATGGTCGAAACGCTGGAAGGCCAGGATCTGACATGGCAGCCCGGCCTGGCCATCGCATGGTTGCGCCTGCCGAACGGGTGGCGTGCCTCGACGTTCGCGCGTGCGGCGCAGGCCGCCGGAGTTCTGATCCGGTCCGCCGACGAATATGCGCTGATGCATGGAAACGCCCCGAATGCAGTGCGTCTGGCAACTGCGGGGGCTGTGCCGCGTGATGCCTATGAACAGGCCTTGCTGCGCTTGCGTGATCTGCTGCTCAGTCCACCAGGCGATCTGGCGGTCTAGTCGCGCAAAAACCGCTTGCCGTCGGCAAAGTGCTTGGGCAAGACTCGGACCGCAAAGGTTTTGACGCGGAGGATACATGGCACGACGCGTCCGAGGCGCCAACCCCGAGGCATTGGGCGGTCTGCTGATGATTGCCCCGCCCGCGGTTTATGCATTGCTGTTGCTGGCGGCCCCGCTTTTGCTGCTGTTAGTTTATAGTTTCTGGACCGATGGCTATCTTGAAATCATCCGTGATTTCACCTTTGCAAACTATCACGAAACGTGGACGAACCCGCTGTATCGCGGCGTGATGATGCGCTCCTTGATGGTGTCCCTGCTGGTCACGGTTTCTACTGTGCTGCTGGCTTTTCCCGTTGCCTATTTCGTCAGCTTTCACGTTGCCCCGAACCGGAAATCGACCTGGCTGTTCCTGATCACGATTCCCTTCTGGACCAGCTATCTGATCCGCGTTTTCCTGTGGAAGGTCATTCTTGGATACAACGGGGTGCTGAATGCCGGCCTGCTGAAGACCGGCATCATCTCGGAGCCACTGACCTTCCTGCTGTATAATACCAATTCGGTGGTCATCACGCTGGCACATGCCTATGCCCCGTTCGCCATTCTGCCGATCTTTGTCGCACTGGAACGGATCGATCGTTCCCTGCTGGAGGCAGGGCAGGACCTGGGTGAATCGAAGCTCATGACGTTTTTCCGTGTAACGTTGCCATTGGCGATGCCCGGACTGGTCGGGGCTGTGTTGATCGTCTTCATTCCAACCATCGGGGATTACGTCACCCCGCAACTGGTCGGCGGCCCCGAGGGGCGCATGGTGGCGAACCTGATCCAGCTTCAGTATCTAAGACTTGATAATTATCCATTGGGGTCCGCGATCGCCATTTCCGCGATGGGGATTGTGGCATTGCTCAGCGCGGTATTCCTGTTCATGACGCGTAAATATCTGCGGGGTCCGAAATGAAGGGCGTCGCCATTTTCAGGGCCTATGCGTTGGCCTATCTTCTGTTCCTCTATGCGCCCATCGTGCTGCTGCCGATCTTTGCATTCAATAACGGCACGGTCATAGCATTTCCGCTGCAAGGGTTTACGCTGCGCTGGTTTGCGCAGATGTGGACCGAGCCGGGGTTGGGGCAGGCGGTTCGCAATTCGCTGATCATCGCGGTATCCACGGCCGTCCTCGCAACGATGCTGGGGGTTTTCGCGGCACGCGCGTCCACCCGTTACGCATTTCCGGCAAAGGGGCCGTTAATGGGCCTGATCATGCTGCCGCTGGTCCTGCCCGAGATCATCGTCGCCGTTTCCTTGCTGGTCGTTCTTCTGGGCATCGGCGTTCCCTTGTCGATCCTGACGATCATTCTGGGCCATGTGCTGATGACGACTCCCTTTGCCATCGCCATCCTGTCCTCTTCCTTCCAGAGCCTTGACCGCTCGTTGGAAGAAGCCGCCTATGATCTGGGGGAAACACGGCTTTCGGCCTTTCGCCTTGTGATCCTGCCGCTGGTGATGCCGGGCATCATTTCGTCGTTGTTGATCTCGTTCACCCTCAGCCTTGATGAATTCATCATTGCCTTCTTCCTAGGGGGAACGCAGGTGACATTGCCTGTCTATATTTTCGCACAGTTCCGCTTTCCGGCCTCTGTGCCTGTTATCATGGCTCTGGGGACCATTCTCGTGGCCTTGTCGGTGCTATTGCTGACCATTGCCGAATATTTCCGCCGCCGCGGCATTACGCGTTCGGGCGGCACCGATACCGGAGGCTTTCTATGATCCCCAAGGCGCCGATCGCCGATCAGACGATGATCGAGTTTCGTGATGTGCAGAAGTGGTATGGCGACTATCACGCATTGCGCGGGATCAGTGCCAAGATCCGTGCGGGGGAGTTCTTTTCACTTCTCGGCCCATCCGGCTGTGGAAAGACTACGCTGCTGCGAACCATTGCGGGGTTCGAGGGCATTTCGGATGGCGTCGTTCTGGTGGATGGCAAGGATATGGCGGACGTTCCCGCCAACAAGCGTCCAACGAACATGATGTTCCAGAGTTACGCAATTTTTCCGCATCTGACCGTGGCGCAGAATGTCGGTTTCGGCCTGCGCAAACAGCGGTTGAGCAAGGATGAAATGGCCCGCCGGGTAGGTGAAGCCTTGGAAATGGTCGGCCTGGAGGGATATGGCGCAAGGGCGGCCCATGCGCTTTCAGGGGGGCAACGGCAGCGTGTGGCGCTTGCCCGTGCGCTGATCCTGAAGCCGAAGGTTTTGCTTCTGGATGAACCGCTGTCCGCGCTGGACAAGAAGATGCGTGAACAGATGCAGGTAGAGTTGATCAAGCTGCAGCGGCAAGTCGGCATCACATTCATCCTTGTAACCCATGATCAGGAAGAGGCGCTGGTCATGTCGGACCGGATCGCCGTTATGTTCGACGGAGAGATTGCGCAGCTTTCCGATGCGGAAACCTTGTATCGTCGGCCCAAATCCCGCCGCGTTGCGGAATTCATCGGCACGATGAATTTCCTGCCGGCCACGGTCATTGCCGAAAGCGATGATGTCGTGGAGGTGGACGCCCAGGGGTTTGGCCGGATGACATTGGCTGCGGACCAAGTTGGCGCTGACGCGGGGCATGGAACCAGCGTAGGGTTTCGCCCGGAAACGCTGACGATCATTCAGGATGCCCCGATTGCCGGTGGGCGAGAGGTGCCCGCCATCATCGAAGAGGTCGTGTATTATGGTGATATGACCTACTACGATGTGCGGATCGAAGGGACGGAACGTGCCGCCCGGCTGTCGATGCGAAACACCTTCAACCGTGCCGTACTGGATCGGGGGGCCGCCGTCCGCATTGCCTGGAGCCCTGCAGCCCTGATCCTTTTCCGGTAACCTCTTACAGCGCCATGTCGCGCAGCCGTTTGATGTCACCCTCAAAGCTCATGGCGGACTCGGCACGGGCCAGGGCTTCGCGTGAATGGCGGGTGGCCAGCGCGCGGTAATCCGGATGGGGTGCCGTTGCCAGAGCGGCAAGCGCCTTTTGCAGCCGGATCTGCACGGACAGGGTATTTCCCCCATCGCGCGAGATGGAGGTGAAAACATCGTCAAACATATCCTCGGCCAGCAGGGATGGAATGTACAGCCGGTCATGGATCGGCGCTGCCTCTTCCATTTCCTGCTGCTTGATGGCCCAATCCAGCAGCAGGCGGACAACGCGACCAGTCACATCAATGGCAGTTCCCGGATCATTGATACCGGGCGAGAGGGCGCGGGATGCGATTTCTCCTAGAACGATCAAGCCAAAACGCGGGTCCTGTTCAAACGAGCGCTGGTGATCGACGATGAAGGCCTTGAACAGGTCTTCGCAGATTTCGGCATCGGCGCCACCCCGGATATGGGCAACGGCCTCACCCTTATGCACGAATGAGCCGGGTAGATCCGCCAGCTGGATATGCAGATCATGCTTTTCCGCCAGCCGTTGCAGAGCCGAGACGTCCACATGCTGGATATATCCGGTCCGCCCCGACCGCAGGGCCAAACCGTTGCGGATCTCGTTCTGCGCGGTCAGCGGAACGCCCCCGAGCCAGGGTGATTTCAGGCGCCCCTCCATCGCCCGCCATGTCGCAGCCTCTACTCGCGAGGTTGTATCGGCCACGCGCCCCAGACCGTTCAGATGGCCGATCCAGCGCAGCAGCATGGCCACGATCAGCGCCACCACCCCCAGCGTAAAGAGAAACAGGACCGCGCGCCCCTGTTCGCCATAGGCCCCGGTCTGCAACACGATCAGCCCGACCAGACTGAACAGGAACGACCCGAGAAAGGTTGCCAGCGTGTTCTGCGTGACCCGGTCTTCCATGATCAGCTGGGTGGCGCGGGGCGTGACATTACTGGTTGCCGAGGAATAGGCCGCCGTAACCACCGACAAGGAAAATGTCGTTACGCTGAGCATGCTGGAGGCAATGATCGTCAGGATTGTTCCAACCGCATTGCTGGGCAGCGCAGGTATCGTCAGCGGTACAAGGCGGTCGGCTGCCAGCGCCAGCGTTGCCGCAGCGATCCCCAATGCGCCGATTGCCGAGGCCCGCACCCAAAGCTTCCGCATCAGCTTTTTCAGTCCCCAGCGAAGCTTGGTCTGCATGGTCAGGTATCCTGTGGAAGAAGGCCGAGGCCGCGAAGGTAGATGCCGATACCCGCCTCCAGCAAATCACTGGCGGCAAAGGGGGATCGGGTATCGCCCCTCGTGAACAGCTCGACGACGCCGTGGCTCATGGCCCATATATGGGCCGAAAACATTGCGGCGGGGGGGCGCTTTGCCGGTGGCAGATGTTCCGAAAGCCGCGCCGCCGCCTTTTCCAGCACATCCGATGCCGTGCGGGAAGCAAGTGCCAGATCGGGATGGCGCTGCGCCGACAGCCCGCTTTCGAACATCGCCTGATAATGCCCCGGATATTTCTGGGCAAAGGCAAGATAGGCACGACCCACTGCCTCGAAGGCGGCAAGGGCCGTCGGGCGGCCTTCGTCAAAGGCGAATTCCATCAGTGCGCCGAATATATCGTAGCCTTGGCGCGCAACTTCGATGATCAGGTCATCACGGCCGGCAAAGTGCCGGTAGACAGCCGCGGGTGTTACATCCGCATGTTTTGCCGCTTCGGACAGGGTAAACCCCTGCGGCCCTTTCTCCGCGATCAGCGTCAGGGCTGCCTCGACCAGTGCCTGACGCAGATTGCCGTGATGATAGCCGCGCCTAGTCACGAAGTTCGGGGCCTCCACAAATCTCCGGGTCCGGGGTGCCGATCTTGCCGATATCCTTGCCATCAAAATCCACGCGGTTCAGCAGGGTCTGCATGGCTGCAATCCGTGCCCGCCGTTTGTCGTCGGACCGTATGATGGTCCACGGAGCTTCCGGACTATGTGTCCGGGACAGGGTTTCGTCTATGGCCTTGGTATATTCATCCCACCGCCGCAGGCCCTCGACATCGATCTGGCTCAGCTTCCATTGTTTCAGCGGGTCGGATTCGCGTGCAAGAAACCGCCGCAACTGTTCCGCACGCCCCACATTCAGCCATAATTTGACCAGCGTGATGCCATCATCGACCAACATCTTTTCCAACTGCGGAACCTGATGGAAAAAACGCTCGCGCTCGGTATCGTGGCAAAAGCCGAATACCTTTTCCACCACACCTCGATTGTACCAACTGCGGTCGAACAGGGCCATTTCACCCCCTGCGGGCAATCTGCGGATGTACCGCTGGAAATACCATTCCCCCTGTTCGCGGTCATTCGGCGCGGCAAGAGCGACAACATTGGCCACGCGCGGATTCAGATTTTCCCGCATCGCGTCGATGGTGCCGCCTTTGCCCGCCGCATCGCGCCCTTCGAACACGACCACGACACGCTTGCCGGTTTTGCGCAGATCAGCTTGCATGCGTACAATCTGGCATTGCAGAGCAGCCATCTTCTTTTTGTACTGCTTTTTCGAAATCCGTTCCCGATAGGGATAGCTTTCCGACAGGATATCATCCTCTTTGCCGTGTTTGATCGCGTGCCTGATCTCTTCAGGGGCGGATTCCTGAAGATATTGCGTGATCAGCCCGTCAAATGGATGTGGCATCGGAACGTCCTTTCCGGTCAAGCGGTTCAGTTGGAGCGCGCAAAGGCCCGATCCACTGCAGAGACAACGGCATCGGGTGCGACATGATGCACCATATGTCCAACGCCCGGCAGGGGGGTCAGGTGCACATTCGGCAGTTTTTGCATCGGAACCGATTGAACCTCATAGGATACAACCGGATCATCGGTGCCATGCACGATTTCGATCGGCAGGGTCAGCTTGCGGTAATTGGGGGCCATCAGGCGGACATAGCCCTTCAGTTCACGCAGTTGCCGCAGGTTGGCGCGCAGGGTGTCCGGCCGGATTGCCAATGCCGCACCGGCGGTTTCGGCATAATCATCCGGTGCGGCATTCGGTTTGAACAGATTGGTTATGACACGGTGCAGCGCCCAATCCGGCAGGAACGCCGAGGCGAGCGGTTCCAGCGTCGCCTCGCCCAACGGGGTGGCGGCGCGGCTGTACAGATCGTCGTTGCCCCCCTCCCACGGCAAGACGGCGCCGGCAAGGATGACCAGGGCGCGTGTATCCGGTTCTTCCAATGCCCAGGCCATGGCAACGGCGCCGCCATAGCTGTGGCCCAGAACGACCGGGTGATGGACCCCAAGCTGCTCTGCCGCCTTGCGCAGGTATTCTGCCTGCACAAGGGGGCTGTTGGTCTTGTCGCCGGGATTGCTGGAATAACCGAGGCCGGGGCGGTCGAAGCGGATCACCCGGTAGCGCGTGGACAGGCGTGCCGCCAGATCCGCCATATCGCGTGTGCTGCCACTGGCACCATGGATCAGGATCAGATCGGGGCCCGAGCCGGTGATTTCGGCGTGGATCGTCGCATCATCCACCTGCACGAACTGGCCAAGCGGAGGAAAGCGCCCATCGATCCGTTTGGCCCGTGCATCCGCAAGGGCATTGCAGCCCGAAAGCAGCGCGATAAGGCTAATTGCCGATATTAAGCGGATCATATGGCGTTGTCTGGTAAATCTCGTTGATCCAGTTGCCATATAGCAGGTGGGCGTGACTTCTCCAGTGATTGCGCGGCTTCTTGGTCGGATCATCATCCGGGTAATAGTTCACCGGCACCGCAATGGGTGTGCCGCTTTCCACGTCACGGTCGTATTCCTGCTTCAGCGTGTCGCTGTCATATTCGAGGTGGTTGAAGACATAGAGCGCGCGGTGCGCCGGATCTTCGACCAGACAGGGGCCAACCTCATCCGAGCCGATAAGGGTGGTAAGGCCGGGATGCGCCTTGATCTGGGTTTCGTCCATTTCGGTCCAGCGGCTGACCGGAATGACCATTTCATCCGAAAACCCGCGCAGATAGGGAGAGGTGGGTTGCAGGTTGTCATGCGGATAGCAGCCGAATGCCTTGGCCGCCAAGGGAAGCTTGGCTATGCCGTTCAGGTAATGGATCATCGCCATTCCACCCCAGCAAACGCCAAAGGTGGAATGCACATTGGTCTGGGTCCAGTCAAAGACCTCGCGCAGTTCGTCCCAATACGTCACCTCCTCGAACGGGAGATGTTCTATCGGGGCCCCCGTGATGATCAGGCCATCGAACTTTTCATGTTTCACGTCCTGAAAGGGTCGGTAGAATTCTTCCATGTGTTCGGCAGCCGTGTTGCGCGCCTGATGTTCCGTCATGCGGATCAGCTGGAAATCGATCTGCAGCGGCGTGGCTCCGATCAGACGGGCAAACTGGTTTTCAGTCTGGATCTTTTTCGGCATCAGGTTCAGCAGCCCGATCCGCAGCGGGCGGATGTCCTGCATCTCCGCACGGCCCGGCGACATGACCATCACGCCTTCGCGGGACAGGATGTTATAGGCGGGCAGTGTTTCGGGCAGGGTGATGGGCATGTTGTGACCTTTCGCAGACGGCCTATTTACGCCCCTGAACCGCGGTTTTCCAGAGCCTGCGCAATCAGGGCAATAAAGCCTGCGTCATCCTTCAGATCATACACATCCTCGGCCAGCACGGTGACGCCCCATCTGGACATGGCGGCATAACGCGGCTGGCGGTGGGCCAGGGCGCGGGCATAGGTCCAACGGATGAAGTCATCCGGGTCCACCTGTGCGGGTGTCTTGCCCTTTTCCTCCAGATAGGCGGTCCAGCAGGACAGCAGGAACTGTGGCTGATAGCACATCGGTTTGGGGGCGCGGTCGAACCGGCGGACAAGCTCTTCGGTATGCGCCTCGGAGCCCTTTATCCAGACCATCAGCATGTTCGACGACAGCTCTGTCATGACGGGATCCGAGGGGTTCTCTGCATCCACCACCTCACAGATCGAGCCGCCGGTATCGCAGATGAAGTTCGGATAGCCGTAGATTTCCTCGGCGCGGTTGATGAAGCTGGTGCTGTCCATCAACGAAGCGATCTCGGCCTTTGTGTGCTGGTTCTGGCGGTTCTGATATTCGTCAAACGGCAGGCCGCCCTTATCCGGATTGCCGGGTTTGCCTAGGTAGGTCGACAGGGGGGAAAGATTGTCGAAGGTAATATTCGACGCGATGCTTACGGAATCGCTCATCAGCAACTCGCGCAGAAACGGGATCTTCATCGCCTCGCGCTTGAAGTTGTCGGCGATGTGTTCGCCCATGTACCGGGTGCCGATGCGGTAATCGATGGAATAGTGGAACCACTTGCCGCTGCTACGCAGCAGGGTAGAGGCGTGGGTTTTCCCCAGGCCGGACATGCCGAACAGCAGGGCCCGTTTACGCGGGGCGTCGGTCCATTCCCGGGCGGTGGTATAGATCATGCGATGCCTCAATCAGGGAGCCTTTCGGCGGGTTATACGCGCCAGAATGCGCCCGTCCAATATCAGAAGGCCCAGAACGATCCCTGCAAAGCCTGCAAATGCGCGAAGGGGCAGCACCTCGTTCAGAACCAGCGCCCCCAGAAGCACGGCAATGGGGGCCACAAGCAGGGTGACTAGGCTGGTATTTCCTGCGCCGGCGGTCGCCATCAATCTGTAATACATAAGATAGGCCAATGCCGTCGACGGCGCGGCCAGATACAGGATGGACAGGGCCGGTACAAAACCGGGCAGATGGGGTGCGCCTTCGGTCAGAAAGGCGAGAACGACGCTGACCGCCGCCGATGCCCCCAACATACCCGTCGCAACAACCTGCGGGGCGGTGCGTTCACCGCCAAGGGCGATCCGCCCGATCAATCCCGATGCCGCGTAGGAGATCGCGGCGCCGATCAGCGCCAGCTGGCCCAAGGACGTCAGGTCGAACTCGCCCAGAAGATCGGGGCCGATCACTATGACCACCCCGGCAAATCCGATCAGAACGCCCGTCAGCCTCCGTGCGCTCAGCCGTTCATCGGCAAAGGCAATTGCAGCGAATGTCACGCCGAACAGCGCGGTCGAGGCGTTGATGATAGATGCGAGCCCGCTTGGGACCGTCTGTTCCGCCCAGGTGATCAGGGTAAAGGGAACGACATTGTTGAAGACACCAAGGGCTGCAAATGCCAGCCATATGCGTAGTGACTGTGGCAGAGGCAGGCCGCGCCAGCGGATATATACGGCAAGGATCGCAAATGCCCCGAGGCAGCGGGTGGCCACGATCCAATGCGGCCCCATACCGTCAAGCGCCAGACGGATAGCCAAAAAAGAGCCGCCCCAGAATACCGCGATCAGGATCAGGCCGATCCACGCACGCGGCGAAATAACACGTTGTGCGATCATCGGTGCGGTATCAATTCTGTTGAAGCATCCAGTGTCCGACCGCAGCCGGACCCGGCAACGGGCCGAATGCGAGATGGAGAACCGTCAAGGTGACCGTGGCCCCCCACAACAGGACCAGCAGCATCGTCTTGCAGGCGTCATTTGCCGCCAACCGGAACATTGGTATAGGAAGCGGACCCATCCAGATTGCGCCAAGATAAACGGTATATTCAGCAGAGAGGAGCCATTGGCCGCTGCGGCGAAGAAAATCGATCATTGAAGGGTCCGAATATGGAAACCGGAAGGCACGGAGTGCGTACCATAACCACCGCATAACATGGGATTTCAAAGTGGCCTAGACCGGGCAAGGCATATTTTGAAACATCCCGCGGCCGCTTGTTTGCCTTTGGCGGTGCCAAAGCGTAAACATGATGCGTATTGCAAGGGGGTTACCGATGGGCGAGACGGACACGCTGCTGGGGTATTTGTATTTCTTCGGATTCTGGTTTGTCGGGATCGTGTGCTGCGCTGCCGCATTCTTCATGCTCTGGGTTATCTTCAGCGCATTACGCCAACGGCGGCAGGAGGGTCGGGACGGACGCTAGGCCCGCCCCGGAATTCGCTCAGCCCGGGGGCATCTGTTCACCCGCCTGGGTAACCAGTTGTGCCATCTGCTGGCAAAGCGCTGTTTCCGTGGTAGACCGTGTTTCCGCAACGGATGCGAGCGTGGTTTCCTGACCCATTGCGGAAACCGTGCCAGCTTTCCCCTTTTCATAGGCGGTGTCTGCGGCAGAGGTATCCTCGGGCGTCGGGATCATTCCCAGAAGGCGGTTCTGGACATCAAGCACCGAGGCATCTGCCGCATCCTTGGACTGGCAGTATTCCAGAACGCCCAGCTGGTTGCGCGCTGCGGCATAGGCATCATCCATCGAAAGTTGCGGCGTTTCGGTCTGCGCCGCAGCCGCGCCGGCCAATAGGGCCGAAGCGATCATCGTTGTGGCGAATGTCTTTTTCATAGGAATGTTCCTTGTGGTCTTCCGTAACACCCCGAACGCTAAAAACATGCGTGGAGGGCCACAAGGTCAGGGGGCAGGCGTCGGCGGTTTCCAGCGGTCCGGAAACCGCTGAAGGTGCGGAAACCCGCGCGGATCAGCGTTCGGGAAGCAGACCGCGCGGGTTGAACCGCAACACCAGCAGCAGGATGACGCCCATGGTCAGAAGCCGGATATGGGCGACGCCATCCTGCAGGTGTGCCTTGAGCCAGCCATCCGACAGGGCATCGGTCAGCGTTGACAGGGCGGCCGTGCCAATCGGCTCTACCATGACCCAAAGCCACCAGATGATGAAACCGCCCAGCATGGCGCCCCAGTTGTTGCCGGACCCGCCGACAATGACCATGACCCAGATCAGGAAGGTATACCGCAGCGGTTGATAGCTTGATGGCGTGAGTTGCGCATCAAGCGTGGTCATCATTGCACCGGCAAGGCCGATAACCGCAGATCCGATGATGAAGATCTGGAGGTGACGTGCCTTTACGTCCTTGCCCATGGCTGAGGCCGCAATCTCGTTGTCGCGGATTGCCCGCATCATACGCCCCCAGGGGGAGCGGAGCGCCAGTTCCGCCAGCAGCATGATCCCGGCCAGTACGAGGCCGAAAAGGCCTAGATAGCACAGCTTCACCACGATGGAGGAGGCCGTGACGGGATCGAAGCCATGCCTTACCACCCAGGCTACGAAATCCGGATCCTGTTGCAAATTCACTTCGTAGGGGACGGGGCGGGGCAGGCCGATCACGTTCTTCACGCCCCGTGACATCCATTCTTCGTTCCGCATGACCGACAGGATGATTTCTGCAATCCCGAGCGTGGCAATCGCAAGATAATCCGAACGCAGGCCGAGGGCGGTTTTGCCGATAGCCCATGCAGCCCCGGCCGCAAGGATTGCCCCGACGGGCCAGGCCAGCAGCACCGGCAACCCCAGACCGCCGATGTTCCCCTCCAGCGTCGGGCGGATGGATTCGACACCTTCGACACCTGCATCGAAAATGATGCGGAAGATGATGGCGCCGACAATCAGGCAGGCCGCCAGCAGCCAGTAACGGATCTTGCCCGTGGTGCGGAGCCACAGGATGCGCGCCAGAACGATTACCGCCACCGCAAAGATCAATGCGCCCAGAATGCGCCAGCCCCCTGCGGCCATCGCACCCTGTACCGGGGATGTCGACGTCAGCACGACGCCCAATCCGCCCAGGGCAGCAAAACCCATGACCCCGACGTTGAACAGGCCCGCATAGCCCCACTGCATATTGAGCCCGATGGCCATGATCGCAGAGATCACGGCCATGTTGAGGATACCCAGAGCAGAGTTCCAGCTTTGCAGGGCGCCGGTCAGAATGAACAGGGCCGCGACCAGTGCAAACAGAAGAACATTTCGCATCATACCGATTTCCCGCGGAATAGGCCTGTCGGACGCACCAGAAGCACCAGAACCAGTAGGGCAAAGCTGACGGCGAATTTATAATCTGTGGAAAGAAGCTGGGCCAATCCATCGGGGGCCAGCGCTTCTGGGAGGACGTAGGTTGCGACCTTTTTCCACGCATAGGTGATCCCGACCTCGCTGAACGCGATCAGGAACCCGCCGGCCACCGCGCCAAGCGGGCTGCCGAGGCCACCAACCACCGCGGCTGCGAAAATCGGCAGCAACAGCTGGAAATAGGTGAACGCCTTGAAGCTTTTGTCCAACCCGTACAGCACGCCCGCCGTTGTGGCCAATGCCGCAACGATGATCCATGTCAGCCGGACGACCCGTTCGGGATTGATCCCGGACAGACGGGCCAGATCCTCATTATCGGCAAAGGCCCGCATGGATTTTCCGGTACGCGTGCGGTTCAGGAACCAGAACAGCAAGGCCATGGCCACGCCGGCCACCACAAGCGTGATGATCTGCGTCATCCGGATTGCCAGCCCTTCGTCAAGGCCGGTCGCATCACGGAAATCGCGCGCCGTCACCAGAAAGCGCTCTCCATCCGCAAAGGAGATGTCGTCCACACCGATCACGAAACGGACCACGCCATTCATCACAAACATCACCCCGAGCGAGGCCATGGTCATGATGATCGGCGCGGCACGATTCTTGCGGTAAAAACGGTAAACGGCACGGTCCGTCGCCAAAGCGAACAGCGCGGTTCCGGCAATCCCGACCGGCAGGGCCAGAAGCGCGGTGGGCAGGGGGCCAAAGCCGATGCCTGCCGCCTGAAGCCCCCATGTGGCCAGAATGGTCACCATGGTCCCGAAGGCCATCGTATCACCATGCGCAAAGTTCGAAAAACGCAGCAGCCCGTAAACAAGCGTTACCCCAAGCGCGCCAAGCGCCAGCTGCGCCCCGTAGGCAAGCGCCGGGATGACGACGAAGTTTGCGAGAACGACCATGGCATTGAGGAAATCCATCGCTCAGCCTCCCAAAAAGCTGCGGCGGACATCGGGATCGGCCATAAGGGCCGCGCCGGTATCGGTGAAACGGTTCTCGCCCTGCACCAGCACGTACCCACGGTGCGCGATTTCCAGCGCCTGCCGTGCGTTCTGTTCGACCATCATGATCGAAATGCCTGTGCGGGCAATTTCCACGATGCGGTCGAACAATTCATCCATCACGATGGGGGAAACACCGGCAGTCGGTTCGTCCAGCATCAGCACGCGTGGCTCGGTCATCAGGGCGCGCCCGACGGCAACCTGCTGACGCTGCCCACCCGACAGCTCGCCCGCCGGTTGATGGCGCTTGGTCGCAAGAACTGGAAACAGGTAATACACCATTTCCAATGTGGCATGGATATTATCCCGTCGCAGGAATGCACCCATTTCCAGATTTTCCTGCACCGTCATGGAGGTGAAGATATTATGGGTCTGCGGCACGAAGGCCATCCCCAGTGGCACACGGTCCTGCGGCGACAGGGCGGTGATATCCTGCCCGTTGAGCATGACCGAGCCGCTGCGCAGCGACATCATGCCGAACATCGCCTTCATTGCGGTGGATTTTCCGGCTCCATTGGGACCGACAATCACCGCAATCTCTCCGCGCTGGACGGAAATGGTGCAGCCGTTCAGGATATTGGCGGCGCCATAGCCGCCGACCATGGATTGACCAATCAACAGGGGTTCAGACATTGACGGTACCTGCCTTGCGACCTGTTCCAAGATAGGCTTCGATCACGGCCTCGTTCTGCAGGATATTGTCAGGTGTGTCTTCAGCCAGAACCCGGCCTGCGGCCATCACGATAACCGGATCGCAGATGCGACCAATGAAATCCATATCATGCTCGATCACACAAAAGGTGTAGCCGCGTTCGCGGTTCAAACGCTGGATCGCATCGGCAATGGTGTTCAGCAGGGTGCGGTTCACACCCGCGCCGACCTCGTCGAGAAACACGATACGGGCATCGGCCATCATGGTGCGGCCCAGTTCCACCAGCTTTTTCTGACCGCCCGAAATATTTGCGGCCTTTTCATCGGCAATATGGCTGATGGTCAGGAATTCCAGAACCTCATCGGCCTTGTCGCGCAGGCGGCGCTCATCCTTGGCGATGCGCCCCCGCTGGAACCACGTGGCCCAAAGCGATTCCCCCGCTTGCGGCGGCACCATCATCAGGTTCTCGCGCACGGTCATGGACCCGAATTCATGTGCGATCTGGAAGGTCCGAAGCAGACCCTTGGCATAAAGCGCATGGGGCGGAAGGCCGGTAACATCCTCCCCCGCCAGCATGACCTTGCCCGATGTCGGGGGCAATCTGCCCGCCAGAACATTGAATAAAGTGGATTTCCCCGCGCCATTCGGGCCGATCAGACCTGTGATCGACCCTTGGCGAATGGTCAGGGAAACGCCATCAACCGCCCGGAACGAACCGAAATGACGGTGCAGATTTTCGACCCGTATCATCCGGTTCCCTTGTTCCGTGCCGGCAGTATCAGCGGAAGCCGACTGTCTTGGCTTCGCCATCCTCGATGTCGTACTCGCGGAATGTCCCGCGGCTTTCGCCCGGCTCCACGAATTCGACGTTTGTCGCGCCCACATAATCGATGTCCACGCCATCAGCCAGAAGCTTCAGCGCCTTTCCCAGTTCACCCGGATTGATTTTTTCGCCGGGGGCATTGGCCACATCGAACACATGCGACTTGAACGCTTGCGGGTCGGAGGATTTTGCAGCCTGCATCGCCAGAAGGATCAGGGCCGCCGCATCGTAGCTTTCGCCGGCGTAAACCGCGGTGCCGTCCAGTCCGGCATCCGATGCGAGGGTCTGGAACGCGGTCGCATTGTCACCATCGGCGGAAGGAACGTCGCCAAAGGATCCGTCCAGATCATCACCGAATGTCTCCAGCAGAGAGTCTCCGTACATGCCATCGGGGAAATAGAATGTATCGAAGGCGCCGGTATCCAATGCGCCCTGCACGATGCCACGGCCACCCTGATCGACATAGCCTGCCACGACCAGAATTTCACCACCCGCCGAGGCGAGGGCCGCAATTTCAGCCGAGTAGTCCGCCTTGCCGTCATCATGCGACGACTGGATGGTGACCTCGCCCCCCTTTGCCTCAAAGGCGGTCGCAAAGCTGTTGGCAAGGCCATTGCCGTAATCGCTGTTGGTGTAGGTGACAGC
Organism: Falsirhodobacter sp. alg1; assembly: GCF_000739715.2. Taxonomy (GTDB): domain Bacteria; phylum Pseudomonadota; class Alphaproteobacteria; order Rhodobacterales; family Rhodobacteraceae; genus Falsirhodobacter. Next base: position 324,351 of record NZ_BBJC02000003.1, read on the forward strand.
CGCGCTCTTGATGCCGCGCTCACTGATGATGTCGGCCATGATTTCGCCCTGGCGCGCATCCGAGGGCGCCGTGCGGAAGAAGAGGCCGTCATCCTCGGTATGCGACAAACCGGGTGAGGTTGACGAGGGGGAGATCATGACGATGCCGTTCGGGCGTGCCACGTTTTGCAGGATGGCCGATGACACACCGGAGCAATCCGCGCCGACGATTGCCTTTACCTTGTCCGATGTTACCAGACGCTCTGCAGCAGCAGCCGCCGCCGTGGCATCCACACATGTGGAATCGGCGCGGACCGCAGTGACGGTGGAATTGTCCAAAAGTGCGCCGGATTCGGTCACTTCGGTCATCGCCATTTCGGCCCCTGCGGCCATGGCGGGCGTGATCGATTCCAGAGGGCCTGTGAATCCGAAGATGATTCCCAGTTTGATATCCTCTGCTTGTGCAGAGCCGGCAATCAAAGCTGCCATCGCTGTGGCTGTCAGAAAACGCGTCATCAATCTCTCCGATCAAACATTCACGAAACCGTAATCAAGCCGCAGTTACAAGGGAAGCCCCAACACACACAGGCTTTGCAGATTAAGAAAGTGCTAAGGACGATGGCGCGCAAACCTTGATCGCTCGGACACCGGCCTTATATGCCAACCGTGATTAAAGCGATTATGACTGAATTGTGTATGCGATGCGGCCCGTCATGCAGTATACGCATGGCAGGCGTTCCAAATTGGAAGTCCTAATGAGACGTTAATGGGATTAAGCCCACGAGACGCCAGAAACCGCAAGAGCAAGAACAGGAAAAAAAGCGATGGCCGATTTTGTTGACAGCACTGCGTTCAACTTTGAGCAGGGGCAACGTGCCCGCAAGCTCTTTGCCGCAGTTGTGCTCGCCGCGTTGGATGATGCGATTGCGGATGACAAGAAATATGGAAATGGCCCCGACCAGATTGCCCGTTGGGCGCGGTCGCGTGATGGCCGTGAGGTATTGTCCTGCTCGGGGATCGACCCGAACGAGCGCGTTGTGAAGGGCTTGATGGAGTTCGTTGCCAAAGGTGTACGGACATCCGTTGCGCTATCGCGCGAGGAAAGCGAACGCCGCAATGCGGCGGAACTGGATCAGGCAGAAGCTGCCTGAACCTACCGGTCTTTCTGAATTCAGCGCTCCCTTGCGGGGGCGCTTTTTTATTTCTGAGTGTGCTGTGCCAAGGCACGACTTATTTCGGCACGCACCATCTTGCGGATGTTGTGGGTGATCTTTTCACCGAAGGGGCCTTGCAGCTCTTCCGTCAGCAGGTCGCGTATCAGATCGTGAAGCACTTCTTCATCGATAGGGGCCATTCGGTCATGCACATCCCCCGATACGGGCAGCTGTGATGCAGCCGATTGATCCGGATCGACGCGCAATGCGGGCGTCAGAAGCAGTTTGCCAAGCGGGGCGGTATCGGACACGGGGGCACTCGTCGTCAGTCGCCGGATGGACGATAGGACATCATCAACCTGCGGTTCAGCCATCGGATCGCGCATCGTTTTCCCCTTGTAGCTGCAGGTTCAGTCTAGGCAGGGGAGGCCGATGCGGCAAGACGCCTTACAGAACGAAATCGCGGACTTTTTCAAAACCGGGCAGGATCGGGGCAGAGGCATTGAACAGCGGGCGCCAGTTGACGATGCCATCTACCTTGTACCCGATGCGCACCACGCCCAGATTACGCTCCATGAAAACAGCAGCGATACGGCCGCTTTCTTTCAACTGATCCAGAATGGCCGGTGGAATTTCTTCCACGCCGCCCTCGATCAGGATCACGTCATATGGCCCGTGTTTTGCCGCGCCCTGGGTGATGTCGCCTGCCACGATGACGGCGTTATCAACCGCATCCTCCGAAAGGTTGCGCTCAGCTTCCTCGGCGAGGGCGCTTTCCTCCACCGCGATGACGGCATCGGCCAAACGCGCCATGACAGCTGCGGAATAGCCAAGCGCACAGCCGATATCGAGAACAAGTTCCGTGCTGCGGATATCAAGGGCATCAAGCATCTTGGCGAAGGTCCGCGCCTCCAGCACCACGCGCTGCCCCCCGATTTCGATGTTTTCCCCGGCATAGGCCGCTTCGCGCATGGAATCGGGAACATAGCGTTCGCGGGCAACCTTCAGCATCGCATCAATGATGCTATAGGTCGTTACATCGGATGGGCGCACCTGCGTATCAACCATTACAGTGCGGCGTGTAGCGAAATCAGTCATGGCAAGCTCGTGTTCGGTTGCGCGATGCCGTCTTCCTTACATATTTGAATAGAAGCGGCAATGCTGTGTTCACGATCCGAAGGCGCGCATCGCGCGAACCTCAAAGGATTTCAGGATGGGCCGTGCGGGGGCGCCATATGCCTCCCAGTTGTTTGCCAGGGCGGGCAGGGCGCGGCGCAGGCGGTTCTGCCCGTCATTGCCGATCATCTCCAACCCCGGGGATGCAGGGTGAAAGCTGCTGGCAAATGAATCCTGCGTGTAGAAAACCTGATGCCGGGGAAAGAGAATCATGAAGTAATCGATCAACCCACCTTCCTGCACCCAGATCGTTTCGTTGTTCACCAGGTGGTGGGCCGGGATCAGAACCTCTCGTTCCCCAAACAGAAGTTCGGCGCGCCAGTCGCTGACAAGCAGGGGCTGGTATTGCGATACGATAAGGCTGCGGCTGTTGCCAAGGGTTCCGGGGGCAATGCGAACGGGGGCATGACGGCCCCGTGCTTCGGCGGCGATATTTCCAAGCCATTTAACGGGTTGGAAGCCGTCGTCTTTGGTCATGATCTTGTCGCCGATTACAAGATCTTCAACCGGAATTGGCCCGTGATATGTATCCACAAGCGTTCCACGTCCAATACAGGATGGAAAAGCAGTTGGAATTTGGGGGTTCGGGGCCATTTGCATAGAAACGACCATACTCGCTTTTTGATAACTAGGCGATCATTATCCTAATATCTTATTTAAGCAAGCGAAACGGTGGCTATTTTGCAAAAGCCACCGTCAAATCATGCAAGATGATTTCTTATCAGAAGTTGTAGTTCACGCCGACGCGGATGGTGTTGAATTCCGGCGTGTTCTTTGTGTAGTAAGCGCCGTTTTTCGAGGTGATGTCGGTGCTGCCGTAGTTGGAGTACTCGTACTCGCCACGAACCGACCATTTGTCGTTGATGAACTTTTCTGCGCCGAAGCCGAGGACGTAGCCGTCAACATCATCCGTTTCGTCGATGATGCCCAGCGGGCCGACAACGGTGTATTCCGAGCGGCCAGCGGTGTAACCGGCAAAGCCGTACAGCAGCGTGTCAGGACGTACGGTGTAACCCAGCGTACCGCGCAGTGTCACGCTGTACTGCATTTTCGCAGCGGCAGCATAATCGCCTGATTCAATGGAATCTTCTACTTCGCCGGTCGAGATCATGCCTTCGACGCCGTAGACGAAGTTGCTGCCCGGTTGCTGCCAGCGGTAACCGGCGTGCGCGTTCACTTCAACACCGGAAGGAGCGACGTCACCGATGGTGAAGTTGCGGAAGGAGGTGTTGTTTGCGCGACGTACGCCAACGCCATCATCGCTACCGAAGGCGTAGCCGATGCCACCACCAACATAGCCGCCTGCAAATGTCGGAGCAGCGGGCACAACAGCCACCGGAGCGGCAACAACCGGTTCTGCTACCGGAACAACAGGGCCACCGGCCAGTGCGGGCGAAGCGATGGCTGCAACGGCAGCGGTAGCGAATGCGTAGCTGGTTTTGAACATGGGGTACTCCTCGGGAGGGTTGGGAGAATTATTCGTCTATCTTCGACTCTATGCACCCTTGTTAGGGAATTGTTAATTCTTTTGTCAGATACAGCTTTATGTAAATCAAAGACTGTGACCTTCCTGCATCAGAAGGTCATTCCTATACATGTTCCGTTAAATGTGGAAAATGTATGGTTAATTTCTGCTGCGCGTTAATCAGATATTTTAACGATTTCGATCAGTCAATAATAGAGACGGTGGCGTTATTTGCCATCATTCCGGAATTGATCCGGTCAAATCGCAGATATGCAATTGCCTCGTTTCCGGCAGTCGTAAAAATCGTTCCTGCCGGTTTTTCATTGGCTGTTATTTCTGTTCCGACCGGAACCGGCTTGCTGATCGCGACGCGGCGCAAGCCCTTTTTCAACTCGGTCTTGTGTTTCATGCGGGCGGTAACTTCCTGCCCGACGTAGCATCCCTTGCGGAAATCCACACCATTCAGGCGCTCGAAGCCGGCCTCCAGAATGAATGTATCAGGCGTCAGCTCGATCCCGCTTTCGGGAATTGTATGTCGAACGCGCAGGGCATCCCAATCCTCGGGTGCCTCAATTGCATCCGTATCGTAAAGGCGCCAGCCCATCCCGGAGTGTCGAGGATCCGCAAATGCCCCGTCGGGCATCGGGCCAAGGCCCCGTGCGACCTTCAGATCTGACGGCACGATCTGCACATCAGCGCGCAACCTGTACATCGAAAGGCGCCGGAGCGTGCTTTCTGCCAGAGGTTCGGCAATATCGATCAACAGGTCATCTCCCCTGCGCAGGACAAAGAAATCCGCGAGGTATTTTCCCTGTGGTGTCAGAAGACCCGTCCAGATGATGCCATCCTGACGCAAAACCATCACATCGTTGGTGACAAGGTTCTGCAGAAAGTCCAAGCGGTCGGTGCCATTGATTGTCCACAGGATACGTTGGGTCATGTCTGGTCCCTGAATTGCAGGCGGTACAAGTCGGCATATAGTCCGCCCCGGGCCAAAAGCTCGTCATGCGTGCCTTGGTCGACAACACGACCTTCGTCCATCACCACGATGCTGTCCGCCTCACGGATTGTGGACAGCCGGTGGGCAATGACCAGCATCGTGCGCCCGTTTCCATGTGTTGCCAATGCGGCGGCAACCATGGCCTCGGACTGGGCATCCAGTGCCGAAGTGGCCTCATCCATCAGAAGGACAGGGGCGTCCGAGATCAAGGCCCGGGCAATCGCCACGCGCTGCCGCTGGCCACCCGATAGCGCGGAGCCCCTCGGCCCGGCTGCCGTATCCACATCGTTGGGCAGATTGCTCACGAACTCGGTCACATGCGCCGCATCCAGAGCCTTGCGTAGACGGTCTTCGGGCAGATTGCGGCCAAGAACCACATTCTCCCTGATGGTTTCGTCGAACAGGGCCGAGTCCTGTGAGACAACCGCAAACTGCGATCGCAGATCCCGTAGCGCAAACGCCTCGGTATCGGTGTCATCCATGAGGATTGCGCCGGAGGCAGGCTGGGCAAGGCCGGTCAGCAGATGGAAGATCGTGCTTTTCCCCGCGCCGGAAGCCCCGACAAGGGCGGTCATCTTGCCGGCTGCGGCAACAAATGACGTACCGTTCAGAACCGGCATATCGCCATATCCGAAATGCACATCACGCAGCTCTATCCGGGGCGGTTTTCCCGACGGTTTGGCCGTGGCGGGGGGGCGTTCAGACGGAGTCATGTCGAACAGGCGGAAAATGCGGGTCAGGCTGGTGGCAGCCACCTGCCAAAATCCGGCCATATCCCCCAGACGGCGCATAGGCTGGAACGTCAGGGCCATGGCCGTGAAGAAGGACATGAATTCACCCACGGTCCGATCACCCGAAGTGATCTGTCCTCCAGCAAGCATCAGCACGGTAAAAAAGCCCAGTCCCGTGACGATATCTATCAGCGCGGGCATGGATGCCCGCCCCGTCGCTGTCTTTACCTCGGCGCTGACAATCCGCCCGACGATAGAGCGGAAGCGGCCTGCCTGATAATCTTCCATGCCGTTCAGCTTGATTGCCTGGATTCCATGAAAAATCTCGTCCAGCCGTGTGGCGCGCAACCCTGCCTGTGCACGGGTCTGCCCAACCTTGCGGCGGATATAGCGCTGCACGATGATGGCCGGCAGCAGCAGCAAGGGCGTGCCGATCATGGCGGCCAGCGTCCACTTCACATCGATTGTCAATGCCACGGTGAACAGACCGACCAGTGCGATCGTATCCCGCCCCACGCCGGTAATGACCGATGTCCATACTCCCTGAACCGCCATCGTGTCGCCTTGGACCCGCTCGATGAGCTGCCCCGGAGAGTTGCGCTGAAAGAACGCCTGATCCAGCGTCATCAGGTGGCGCAGCAGATCCGCCTGCATCGCGGTGGAACTGCGCTGCGAAATGCGTGTCAGAATCGCCTTCGACAGGATCGACGTGATGGCACGGACTACAAACAGACCAAGGATCGCAAATCCGACCCAGACCAGCGCGCTTTCACCGCCCGGGGCGAACACCTTGTCGAATAACGGTTTTATCATCCATGAAAGCGTCCCCAACGTGGAGCCTTCAATCACCATCAGGGCGAAGGCGAAGGCCATCATCCCTTTATGCTTATGCAGATAGCCCGACCACAACCGGCCAAAAAGGCGGCCGGATGAGTAACGGGGATCGGTGCTGTCGTTCGGGTCTGTCTCGGACAATGGCCATCTCCGCCTTTGCGGAAGGGTCTACCCCGACGCGCGGGGGCTGACAAGCGCGTGGCATTGACGCGAGTATTTGCGGGGCGTACGCAATTGCTACACAAGTTTTGGGGAATAGACGATGAGCCTAGCCAACGGTCGACATTACCTTGCAATTCCAGGACCTTCGGTAATGCCGGACCGTGTTCTCAACGCCATGCACCGTGCTGCGCCGAACATCTACGAAGGTGAGCTTTACGACCTCGTCAAGGAGATCCGCTCCGATCTGAAGTGGTTGGCAGGCACAACGCAGAATGTTGCCATTTATATGGGCAATGGCCATGCCGGGTGGGAAGCGGCCAATGCGAATATCTTTTCGCGCGGGGATCGGGCACTGGTTCTGCAGACAGGACATTTCGGCAAGACCTGGGCACAAACGGCCCGTGGTATGTGCGTCGATGTGCAGGAACTGGATTTTGGCCGTCATTCTCCGGTGGACCCCGCACGCGTGACCGAGGCTTTGCGGGCGGATCCCGCGATCAAGGCTGTTCTGGTCACGCATGTCGATACCGCCACCACCATCCGCAACAACATTTCCGAGGTTCGTGCGGCCATCGATGCCGCCGGAAGCGATGCGTTGCTGGCGGTGGATTGCGTCGCATCGCTGGGGTGCGATCCGTTCCTGATGGACCAATGGGGCGTGGACGTCATGATCTCGGCCAGCCAGAAGGGGCTGATGACACCGCCGGGGCTGGCCTTTGTGTGGTTCTCGGACAAGGCGCGGGATCTTCCGAAAACCGATTTGTGCACGCCGATCTGGAATTGGACGCCGCGCAACGATTTCAAAATGTTCTACGAACAATTCGCAGGCACCGCGCCCACGCATCACCTGTTCGGCCTTGCCGAAGCGCTGAAAATGCTGCGGGAGGAGGGGTTGGAGGCCGTCTGGAAGCGCCACGAAGCCCTGGCCCGTGCCGTTTGGGCGGCTTTCGATGCGTGGGGCACCGATAATCCGGAAATCGGGCTGAATGTCCCCGAACCGGCCTTTCGTGCCTATGCCGTGACGGCAGCGCGTTTCGGAGCCCCCCATGCCACGGAGATCCGTCGATGGACCGAACACAAGGCCGGCGTCACGCTCGGGATCGGGCTGGGCATGGCTGATCCGGCGTCACCGGAATATCACGGATTTCTTCGCGTTGCCCATATGGGCCATGTGAACGCACACATGACGCTGGGTGCGATTGCTGTGATCGAGGCGGCCATGGTCGCGCTCGGTATTCCGCACGGCAAAGGCGGCGTCGAAGCGGCTGCCCGTGTGATCGGTGAGAGCGCTTAAGCGCTCCGCCGGAACCCGCGTTTTTCTGCCGACCACTCGCCCGCGGCGGCACCGAATGCCTCGAACAGCGGGCGGGAAACCGGATCGCCCGCCGCATTCCATTCCGGGTGCCATTGTACCGAATAGGTGAAGCCGGGCGCATCGGCGATATAGATGGCCTCGGGCGTACCGTCGGGTGCGTAACCATCGATGACCACACGTTTCCCGGCGGTCTTGATCCCTTGCCCATGAAGCGAGTTCGTCAGCACCTCGGAACTGCCCATCAATTTTGCAAAGGGCCCATCTTCGGAAAACCGGACGATGTGGCGCATCGCAAATTTTTCTTCCTGCGTGCCATCCGGGGGCATGCGGTGGTTCATGCGGCCCGGCAAATCGCGGATTTCAGGGTAGAGCGTGCCACCCATGGCGACATTCACCTCTTGAAAGCCACGGCATATGCCGAAAAATGGCTGTCCCCGATCTACGCAAGCCCGTACCAACGGCAGAGTCACCGCATCACGCAGCCGGTCGAACGCACCATGCGCGGGGGTTTCCTCTTCGCCATATTCCTCTGGATGGACGTTGGGGCGCCCACCGGTCAGCAAAAAACCGTCGCAAAGATCCAGCAGTTCATCCGTGGATACCAGGCGTGGGTCGGATGGAATGATGATCGGCATGCAACCGGCGGCACGGGCAATGGCTTCGGTACACATGCTGCCACTGGTATGCGCCGCATATCCCTCGTTCAGATGCTGGTTGTTGCCGATGATCCCGATGACAGGGCGGTGCGAGGTGCCACGCATGAAGAAATCTCCCGTACTTGGGCCCGAACATAGATTGTGATGAGGCGAAGGTGAAGGGTGCTGCACGATGGCAGAATGCCTAAAATAAATGCAAAGGGCCGCGCATCTGCACGGCCCTTTGAAGATCAGCGGAGTGGCGTGATGTAAACCGAGGGTGGCGTTTCCGAAGAGGGGTCTTCGGTCTGTGCCGGTTCATCGGTTGCTGCTGGGCTTTCCGGCGCAGCCTGCGCGTCGGGCTGTACCGGGGCGGCCTCGGGGGCAGGCTCCGGTTCGCTCGGTGTCTCGGTCGCAGGTTCTGCCGGGGCCGGATCGGGCGTATCCGTCGTTTCAGCCACGTCGGGCACGGTCGTGTTGGCTGCAGTATCCGCCAGCGGTTTGGTTTCCACCACACCTGCCGCGGCAGTTTCCGCAACGGGCGCAGGTTTGGCCTTGGGCTTTGCTGCCGGTTTCGGGGCAGGCGGCGGCATTGTCAGCGTCGTGGGTGTTTCACCATCGGCCGTCAGCACCACCACGCGCGCATCAACCTGAACACGCTCGTACAAGTCCAGTACATCCTGCTGGATCATGCGGAAACAACCCGAGGATGCCCGTTTGCCGATTGTCCGCCATTCGGGGGTTCCATGCACGCGCCAGCCGTAATCGATACCGTTCACGGTCAGATAGATCGCACGTGCGCCCAAGGGGTTTTCCGGTCCACCGGGCATCCCGCCCCGCCATTTCTCAAGGCTGGGTTGGCGGTCGATCATTTCCGACGGGGGGGTCCAGGTCGGCCAGCTTCCCTTGCGGGAAACCTTTGCGATACCGGACCATCCGAAACCGTCACGACCGACAGAGATGCCGTAGCGGATCGCGCGTCCGCCCTCGAGCACGAAATACAGCACGGCATGTGTCGGATCGATCACGAGCGTGCCGGGAACTTCGGTGGTCGTATAGGGGACGATCTGGCGGCGATAGGCGACCGGGATCTGGTCTTCCGGTACCGCCGGAAGGTCATAACGGCCCGCGTCCTTCGCCACATATGCGTTTTCGAAGAATTCGGGTTCTTGTGGCACTGTATCGGTTGCGGCCGTCTCTTGGCCCACCCCCGTCAATGCCGTCATCTGCGCACAGCCAGCCAATGCCGCAAGCATTGCCGTCGCTGCCAGAGTTGCCTTGATTGTCATGTTCCGTGTGCCTGTTGTTCGCTTATGTTCTATAATGCAGCGCCGGAACGCTGCGGCAACCCCCATCAGGAAAGTCTTAGCAACCTGTGCTTTTTCTTCCCGATGGACACTTTCATTTCGGCACCAACCGTTTCCGCCGTCACTACCATGTTCGGGTCGGTGACAAGGTCGTTGTTGAACCGCAGACCGCTTTCGGCAACCAGACGTTTCGCTTCCTTACCCGAGGAAACGAGGCCGGACTCCACCAGAAAGCGGGTAACGGCAAGGCCAGCACGCAGTGTATCCGCGGGCAGTGTGACCACTTCCAGTTCGCCGCCCACGCCGCCCTGTTCGAACACGGCCCGCGCGGTTTCCGCCGCCGCTGCCGCTGCTGCCGCACCATGCAGAAGGGTGGTAACTTCATTGGCCAGAATGACCTTGCCTTCGTTGATTTCCGATCCCTGCAGGGCGCCAAGACGCTCGCATTCCTCAACCGGCAGTTCGGTATAGAGCTTCAGGAAACGGCCCACGTCCGCATCGGTGGTATTGCGCCAGAACTGCCAGAAATCATAGGGCGACAGCATATCGCCATCCAGCCACATGGCACCACCCGCCGATTTGCCCATCTTGCGGCCGTCGGAGGTGGTCAGCAGGGGAGAGGTCAATCCGAACAGTTGCGTGTCCAGCGTACGACGGGTCAGGTCGATCCCGTTGATGATATTGCCCCACTGATCCGAACCGCCCATCTGCAGGACACAGCCGTAACGGCGGTTCAGTTCCATGAAATCATAAGCTTGCAGGATCATGTAGTTGAATTCGAGGAACGACAGACTCTGCTCGCGGTCCAGGCGCGATTTGACCGATTCAAAGGCCAGCATCCGGTTTACCGAGAAATGGCGGCCGATGTCGCGCAGGAATTCAAGGTAGTTCAGATTGTCCAGCCACTCGGCATTGTTGAGCATTATGGCATCCGTGGCACCATCGCCATAGGACAGGTATTTGGCGAATACCCGTTGCATGCCGGAAATATTGGCATCGATCTGGTCGCTGGTCAGCAGGGGGCGTTCGTCCGCCCTGAACGAAGGGTCTCCGACCTTGGTCGTGCCGCCGCCCATCAGGGTGATCGGCTTATGCCCGGTTTTTTGCAGCCAGCGCAGCATCATGATGTTCAACAGATGCCCGACGTGCAGCGAAGCCGCCGTCGCGTCATAGCCGATATAAGCAGAGACCGTGCCTTTGCAGCATGCCTCGTCGAGTGCCTGATAATCAGTGCAATCGGCAAGGTAACCGCGTTCCATCATCACCCGGAGGAAGTCTGATTTCGCATGGTAGGTCATGGTTGTTCTCTTGCGTTATATCGTGCAGGTCTTTCGTATAACGGTGATAATGGGGATTGGCCATGTTGAATTCCGGACCTGTCTGGGCGCTTGGGGCGATGTCCGGTACGTCGCTGGACGGGGTCGATGCCGCCATGGTGCTGACCGATGGAGAGCGGATCTACGAATTCGGAGCCACGGCATATCGCGCCTATACCGATGCCGAACGCGAGGTGATCCGCGCCGCCCTGGGCCAGTGGGACGGCGATGCCGTGCTTGCCGCGGCACAGGTGGTGGAGGCCGCGCATATCGAGGTTCTGGCGAAGTTTCCGCAGGCGGATATCATCGGTTTTCACGGGCAGACATTGGCGCATGATCCGGCAGGCCGCGGCACCCTGCAGACAGGTTCGGGGCAGGTGCTATCTGCGGCGCTTGGCCGGCCCGTCGTCTGGGATTTCCGCAGTGCGGATGTGGCAGCGGGGGGGCAAGGGGCCCCGCTTGCGCCGTTTTTCCACTTTGCCTGCGCTCAATGGGCCAATGAGGCAGCGCCTGTTGCCATCCTGAATCTGGGCGGTGTGGGCAATGTCACATGGCTGGATCCACGGCATGCTGCCCCCGAAAGCGCAGGGGCCATTCTTGCCTTTGATACCGGCCCCGCGAATGCCCCGGTCAACGATATGATGCGGGCCCGGCGCGGGCTTGATTACGACGAAGGCGGAAAGCTGGCGGCGGAGGGGCACGCGGATGAGGCATTTCTGGCGCAATTCGTCCGGCATGACTACTTCGATAGGGTGCCCCCCAAATCGCTGGACCGGGATGATTTCAGGCACAGCCTTGCGGCAGTGACGGGATCTGATGCGGATGTCTGCGCGACATTGACCGCCGGTATTGCCGTGGCCGTGGCGGCGGCGCTCCCGCATTTTCCGGTGCCTGTGGCCAGACTGCTGGTAACAGGGGGCGGGCGGCATAATGCGACGTTGATGCAGATGATTGCCCAGCGGACGGGGCTGGATGTGCATCCTGTCGAGGCGATGGGTCTTGATGGCGATATGCTGGAGGCGCAGGCCTTTGCCTATCTGGCAGTTCGATCTGCACGGGGCATGCCGCTGTCGGCACCGCTGACCACGGGGGTTCCTGTGGCGGTCACAGGGGGGCGGATCAGCATGTGATGCCGCCGCCCGCATCAGGGGTGCGGGCGGCGGGCAGAGGTCTTAAGACTTCAGGATGGAACGGCCGGCGTATTCCGCCACCGCGCCCAGCATTTCCTCGATCCGGATCAACTGGTTGTACTTTGCCAACCGGTCCGAACGGGCCAGGGAGCCTGTCTTGATCTGGCCGCAGTTCGTGGCAACAGCAAGATCGGCGATCGTGCTGTCTTCAGTCTCGCCCGAGCGGTGGGACATGACATTGGTGTAGCCTGCGCGGTGCGCCATATCGACGGCTGCCAGTGTTTCGGTCAGCGTGCCGATCTGGTTGACCTTGACCAGCATCGAGTTGCCGCAGCCTTTGGCGATACCTTCGGCAAGACGCTTGGGGTTGGTGACGAACAGATCGTCCCCGACCAGCTGGATCTTGCTGCCCAAACGGTCCGTCAACAATTTCCAGCCTTCCCAGTCGTCTTCGGCGCAGCCGTCCTCGATGGAAATGATGGGATAGTCTGCGCAGAGTTCTGCAAGGTAATCGACATTCTCGGCCGAAGTCAGAACCTTGCCTTCGCCCTTCATGTTGTAGCGACCGTCCTTGAAGTATTCGGTCGAGGCGCAATCCAGTGCAAGGTAGATATCCTCACCCGGTTTATATCCGGCCTTCTCGATCGATTTCAGAATGAAATCAAGCGCGTCTCGGGTAGAGCTAATGTTGGGTGCAAAGCCGCCCTCATCCCCGATACCTGTGGACAGGCCAGCTGCCGAAAGCTCTTTCTTCAGTGTGTGGAACACCTCGGAGCCCATGCGTACGGCATCGCGGATATTCTCAGCCGAAACCGGCATGATCATGAATTCCTGAATGTCGATCGGGTTGTCGGCATGCTCGCCGCCATTGATGATGTTCATCATCGGAACCGGCAGCATGCGGGCGGATGTGCCGCCGACATAACGGAACAGCGGCTGACCGGTAACCTCGGCCGCAGCCTTTGCAACCGCCAGCGATACGCCGAGGATCGCGTTCGCGCCCAGGCGCGCCTTGTTCGGCGTGCCGTCCATCTCGATCATCGTGCGGTCGATGCCGATCTGGTCTGTCGCGTCGAAGCCGATCAGCTCTTCGGCCAGCTCGCCGTTGACGGCTGCGACGGCTTCCAGAACGCCCTTGCCCATGTAGCGGGATTTGTCGCCGTCGCGACGTTCCACCGCCTCATGCGCGCCGGTCGAGGCGCCCGATGGCACTGCCGCACGGCCCATCGCGCCGCTTTCCAGCGTCACGTCAACCTCGATCGTCGGGTTACCGCGGCTGTCCAGAATTTCACGCGCGTGAATATCAATAATCGTGCTCATGACAGTCCTCCTATTAGGTCTGGAAGTTGTCTAGCCCGCCAATGAACGTCTGGAAAGCCTGTTTCAGGTCTTCTTCAGCGGAACGCCGTAGAGTTCCAGCCGATGGCCCTTCAGGGTATAGCCCAGCTTCTGTGCGATTTTTTCCTGCAATGCCTCAATTTCAGGATCGACGAATTCGATGACCTTGCCGGAATAGAGGTCGATCAGATGGTCGTGATGGTCACGTTCCGCATCCTCGTAACGCGCGCGGCCGTCCTGGAACTCCAGCCGGTCCAATATCCCGGATTCCTCGAACAGCTTAACCGTGCGATAGACGGTCGCCAGGGAAATGCGCGGATCAAGGGCCAGCGCACGGGCATAAAGCTCCTCCACATCAGGATGATCGTTCGACGTGCCGATCACGCGCGCAATGGTGCGGCGTTGCTCTGTCATACGCAGGCCCTTGGCTTCGCAGCGGGCGATAATTTCTTCATCCATGGCAGATATCCCTTCGCGGCGTCCGCATAAGCGATTTTAATTCGGTTGAACAGGTTAACCGGACATCCGCATACGGGAAGCCTTTTTGCCGCAGAACCAAGGCAAATCCGTAGCCAGACGTGACAGCAGGGGCGAGGTGGGATATGGGCAGGGCCTTATAACGCATGAGGCCATGATGACCCCCGCCGCCCGTCTATCTGCATCAATCGAGATCCTTGACCGCTGGCTGGCCGGAGTTCCCGCTGAAAAGGCCCTTGTGAACTGGGCTCGCGCCAGCCGTTTTGCAGGGTCTGGTGACCGTAATGCCGTACGTGATCTTGTGTTCGACGCCATTCGCTGCCGTCGCAGTTTTGCGGCCCTTGGCGGTTCGGAAACGGGGCGCGGGCTGATCCTTGGTGGTCTGCGGGCGCGGGGGGAGGATCCGGTCGGGATGTTTACCGGTGAGGGCCACGCCCCGGCCCCTGTGGCCGAAGATGAGACCGGCCATACCCCCGAGGGCGGGGCAGCTCTGGATTGTCCTGAATGGCTGGCCGCACAGCTTGAATCCTCGCTGGGAGGTGATTTTGCGCCCGTCATGGAGGCACTGCGCCATCGCGCGCCGGTGTTTCTGCGCGCAGTCGGCAATGTCGAGGCTGTTCGCAAGGCCCTAGCTGCCGAAGGGATCATGACCGAACCGCACCCGCTGGCTGCCAAGGCGCTGGAAGTGAAAGAAGGCGCGCGCAAGATCCTCCAGTCCAAGGCCTATGCCTCGGGCAAGGTCGAGCTGCAGGATGCGGCCTCGCAGGCGGTGGTGGAGCTTTTGCCGCTGGCTGACAATGACCGCGTTCTGGATTTCTGCGCGGGCGGCGGCGGCAAGACCCTGGCCATGGCGACACGGGCACGGTTGAAGCTGGTGGCCCATGATTCCGTGCCGCGGCGCATGGCCGATTTCCGGGTGCGGGCCGAACGTGCGGGCGTTCGTGTCGGCTATCTGGATACGGCTGCCGCGCTGAGCGAAACCTACGATCTGGTGCTGGTAGATGCGCCATGTTCCGGTTCGGGGAGCTGGCGGCGCTCTCCTGAGGGGAAGTGGGCCCTGACACCGGAGCGTCTGAACGAGTTGACGGGGATACAGGATGCCATCCTGAAGCAGGTTCGCGGGGCGGTCCAGCCGGGTGGCTATCTGGCCTATGCGACATGCTCGCTGCTGGATGTGGAAAACAAGGATCGTATCGAGGCGTTTCTATCAGGCAATCCCGATTGGAAGGTCGTTTCGACCCGAACGCTTACACCGCTGGACGGTGGTGACGGTTTCTTTGTTTCACTGTTGCAGCGGCAGGCATAACTCTGCGTAGAAACAGGATTAACCGACAGTTAATCAATTCCTGCGACGCCACTGGCATGAGATATCCCGGACGTACAATGCCATTCTCGCGGATCTATGGTTTCTGGATTGTCGCCATGCTGGCGGGTGGGGCGGTGGCGTTGGTCGTCACCGTCACGGCAGGCAGTTTTCGCCTGATCGAGGCGGCGCTTGCCGTAACGCTGACGCTATGGACGCTGTCGTTCGGTGCCGCCTGTCTGTACACTGTCCGCATGATGCGAGAGCGGACGTTGCGCCTTGCCTTGCAGCGGATGGCCGAGGGGGATCCCTCGATGTGCTTTTCCACGGCAGGGGATGGCCGGATCGTCTGGGTCAACGCAGCGGCCCGTGCCCGCGTCGGCAAGGTCGAGGATCGCGGTCCCGTGCCCGCATTGTCCACATTGTTTGCCGCACCGGCATCGGTGCTGTACCGGTTGCAGGCGCAGGCCAGCCGCGTCGGTTCCGCCTATGAAGATGTGGTGATGCATACCCGGCAGGCTCGCCTGTCCGTTCATGCCGCCGGGGTGGATCGCTATTTCTGGCGGATCGAAGAGCGGTTGAGCTGCGCCGATTCCACATTGGCGGTCACCGGGGACGGAACTGCCGAAGCGCCCCTGCTGGAACGGTTCTTCGAGGATATTCCGCTCTCGATCGTTACTTTCGCCATGGACGGGACGCTTCTGAGCGCGAACGCTTTGGCGCGGGAACAGCTTCTAATTCCATCCGGTGAACCTGCGGGGATTGCCGATCTGCTGGAGGGGTTGGGGCGTTCGGTCAGCACCTGGCTGCATGACGTGGTGGTTGGTCGTATTCCGCCTGCAAGCGAGGTCTTGCGTGTCAAACGGGCCACGGCCGACAGCTTCCTGCAGGTGACGCTACGACGCATGACGTCGAACGGCAATCCGATGGTGATGGCCGTTCTGATTGATGCAACAGCCGTCAAGACGCTGGAGGCGCAGTTCAATCAGAGCCAGAAAATGCAGGCCATCGGGCAGCTTGCCGGGGGAATTGCGCATGATTTCAACAATCTGCTGACAGCTATTTCCGGGCACTGCGATCTTTTGTTGTTGCGGCACGACCAGGATGATCCTGAATATTCGGATCTTATGCAGATCCACCAGAACGCCAATCGGGCAGCCAGCCTTGTGGGGCAGCTGCTGGCATTTTCGCGCAAGCAGACGCAAAAGCTGGAAACGCTGGATCTGACGGATGTGCTGTCGGACCTGACGCACCTTCTGAACCGCCTGGTTGGAGAGCGTGTTCGGCTGTGCCTGTCGAATGCCTCGGGGGCGGGGCGCGTCAATGCCGACCGGCGTCAGCTGGAACAGGTGATCATGAACCTTGTCGTCAACGCCCGCGATGCGATGATGTCGGGCGGGGAAATCCTGATCGAAACCGACAGCATGGCGCTGACGCAGGAATTGCGCCGCAATCGTGCGGTGGTGCCGCCGGGTGATTATTCTGTCATTCGTGTGATCGACAAAGGGGTGGGTATTCCTGCCGATCAGCTGGAAAAGATATTCGAGCCGTTCTTTACTACCAAACGTCAGGGGGAAGGGACCGGCCTCGGGCTTTCCACCGTTTACGGGATCGTCAAGCAGACGGGTGGCTTCATCTTTGTCGACAGTATTCTCGGGATCGGCAGTACGTTCCACATCCTGTTGCCGCGCAGTTACGACATGCCCGAGACGACCGAGCCGCTTGCCGTTGTCACGCCCAAGTTCCGCCCTGGTGATGGCGTCGTGCTTCTGGTGGAAGATGAAGCCCCGGTGCGTGCATTCGCGTCCCGCGCCCTGCGACTGCGCGGCTATACCGTGTTGGAGGCGGGGAGCGGGGAGGAAGCGCTGGCTTTGCTGGCCGACACGTCGCTGCATGTCGATCTGTTCGTTACCGACGTGGTCATGCCGGGCCTTGATGGCCCGTCATGGGTGCGCCGGGCGCTGCAGGACCGTCCCGATGCACATATCATCTTCGTATCCGGCTATGCCGAAGAGGCCTTTGCCGACGAACAGGCGCAGTTCACCAATTCGGTATTCCTGCCAAAACCCTTCTCTCTCAATGATCTGACGATGACGGTGCAGCGCCAATTGAGTTGATCGAGGCATACATCTCGTAATCCTTCACGCAGGCCTGCTGCAAAAGGGCTTCGCCTTCGGGCGAAAGATCTAGGGCACCGGGGGGCGAAACGTTCAAGCGGGGCAGGGTGATCGCGCAATCCAGCCGGTCTTCGAGAAAGGCGACGAAGCTGTCGATATCCTCGTAGCGGAACAGATGATCGATCCCTTCGCCATTGCGGGGGCGGAGAAAACGCTCCTGCGATCCGACATCGGCAAAGGCAGGCTTGTCCTCCGAGGCGTAGGCCGTAACGAACTGTTCAAACGTTAGCCCCTGGGTTCCCTTTTCCGCACTGACGGAATTGCGTGTGCGATAGCGGAACCAGCTTCCCAGCCAGTCGCGCGGTTCTCGCATCAGGGCCACGGTTTCGAAATCGGCACCCGAGGTTGCGCGCAGATAGGGGCCGATAAACCGGCGGTAGCGATGGACGGTGGTATGTTTCAGCACCGGCGGCCGCGTGACCGCAATCGCGGAAAGCGATTCAAGCGCGCTTTCGATGGCTGTTGACCCTGTTTTCGGCGTCGAGAGGAAAACAAGCCGCTGTTCCCAAAAAACTAACATCGTCTGATTCCTTCGTGAAGCGCATCGTCATTTAAGTATTGCTTAAGCATTTTGGCAAAAAGATCAATTTGATGAAAACCCTTGCTATCTCGGGTCCGCTTGCCCATATAGCATAGGAACAAAAAGAGAATATCAAGCCCGATTGCCGGTGCTTGTAGCCTGTGCGAAAAGGGATTTCGATGGCAACTGCGAACCTCTTTGAATCGAACGGAAAGCGCGAAATGGATAAGGCAAAGGCGTTGGAAAGCGCATTGGCTCAGATCGAACGGCAGTTCGGCAAGGGCTCGATCATGAAGCTAGGGCAAGATAATGCCGTGATGGATGTTGAGGCAACCTCGACCGGATCGCTGGGTCTTGATATCGCGCTTGGAATTGGCGGCCTGCCCAAGGGACGGATCATCGAAATCTACGGCCCGGAAAGCTCGGGCAAGACAACGCTGACGCTGCATGTCGTGGCTGAAGAGCAGAAGTCCGGTGGTGTCTGCGCCTTTGTGGACGCGGAACATGCCCTTGATCCCGCTTATGCGAAAAAGCTGGGCGTGAATCTGGATGAACTGCTTATCTCGCAGCCCGATACAGGTGAACAGGCGCTGGAGATTGTGGACACGCTGGTCCGGTCCGGTGCGGTGAACCTGATCGTCGTCGATTCGGTTGCGGCGCTGACGCCGAAGGCTGAAATCGAAGGTGATATGGGTGACATGCAGATGGGCAGCCAGGCCCGTCTGATGAGCCAGGCAATGCGCAAGCTGACCGCATCGATCGGCCGCTCCAACTGCATGGTCATCTTCATCAACCAGATCCGCATGAAAATCGGCGTCATGTTCGGCAGCCCCGAAACAACGACAGGGGGCAATGCGCTCAAGTTCTATGCTTCCGTCCGTCTGGATATCCGCCGTACCGGTGCGATCAAGGATCGTGACGAGGTCGTTGGAAACTCTACCCGTGTGAAGGTCGTCAAGAACAAGGTCGCCCCGCCATTCAAGGAGGTGGAGTTCGATATCATGTATGGCGAAGGCATCTCCAAGCTGGGTGAGCTGGTGGATCTTGGGGTCAAGGCTGGCGTGGTCGAGAAATCGGGTTCGTGGTACTCCTTTGGCGACGAGCGTATCGGGCAGGGACGTGAGAACGCAAAGCAGTTCCTGCGGGCCAATCCGGCCAGTGCGCGCAGCATCGAGGACAAGGTCCGGGCCGCCCATGGCCTTGATCTCAGCTTCAAACCTTCTGCCGACGATCTGACGGAAGACTGACGCCCCCTTGTTGCGCGGGCCTCTGGCGGGTAAACGGATCGTAACCGCAAGACAGGGGCCCCACGCATGCCGTCGTTGAACGAAATCCGATCCACATTCCTAGATTTCTTTGCGCGGAACGGCCACACGGTCGTTCCCAGCAGCCCATTGGTGCCGCGCAACGATCCAACCTTGATGTTCGCGAACTCGGGTATGGTCCAGTTCAAGGATTGCTTCACCGGAAATGAACAGCGCGATTATGTTCGCGCGACATCGTCGCAGAAATGCGTGCGGGCCGGTGGCAAGCATAACGATCTGGACAATGTGGGGTATACCGCACGGCACCATACATTCTTTGAAATGATGGGCAATTTCAGCTTTGGCGATTACTTCAAGGAGCAGGCGATCGCGAATGCATGGGAATTGCTGACGACCGATTTCGATATTCCCAAAGACAAGCTTCTGGTGACTGTCTATCACACCGATGACGAAGCTGCGGGTCTCTGGAAGAAAATCGCCGGTCTGGGCGATGACCGGATCATCCGCATTCCCACAAACGACAATTTCTGGTCTATGGGGCCGACCGGTCCTTGTGGTCCGTGCTCGGAGATCTTTTTCGACCACGGCGACAAGATCTGGGGTGGTCCCCCCGGCTCCAAGGATGAGGACGGTGATCGTTTCATCGAGATCTGGAACCTCGTTTTCATGCAGAACGAGCAATTTGCCGACGGATCGATGCGCGCGCTGGATATGCAATCGATCGACACCGGCATGGGGCTGGAACGGATCGGCGCCTTGTTGCAGGGCAAGCACGATAACTACGACACCGATTTGATGCGCAGCCTGATCGAGGCAAGCGCCAATGCCACATCGACCGATCCCGACGGCTCGGGCAAGATGCATCACCGCGTGATCGCGGACCACTTGCGGTCATCCTCTTTCCTTATGGCCGACGGCGTCATGCCATCCAGCGAGGGTCGCGGCTATGTTCTGCGTCGTATCATGCGCCGCGCCATGCGTCATGCGCATCAGCTGGGCGCGCGTGATCCGCTGATGTACCGTCTGGTTCCGGCATTGGTTCGCCAGATGGGCGAGGCGTATCCCGAACTGTCACGCGCGCAGCCATTGATCGAGGAAACACTGCGTCAGGAAGAAACGAAATTCCGGCAGACGCTGGATCGTGGCCTGAAGCTTCTGGATGAAGAATTGGCCGGACTGCCTGATGGCGCCGTTTTGCCGGGGGCAACAGCCTTCAAACTCTACGATACCTATGGATTTCCGCTGGACCTGACGCAGGATGCCCTGCGTGAAAAGGGGCGGACGGTCGATACGGATGGCTTCGCCACGGCAATGGCCGAGCAGAAGGCGCTGGCAGGCGGTTCCTGGGCCGGTTCCGGCGAAACGAAAGACGCCGCGATCTGGTTCGAACTGGCCGACAAGCATGAGGCGACCGAATTCCTGGGCTATGATACCGAGGCTGCGGAAGGCCAGGTTCTTGCCATCGTTGCCGAAGGTGCCGAAATTGAAGCGGCCATTCCGGGCCAGACTGTGCAGATCATTCTGAACCAGACCCCGTTCTATGGTGAGAGTGGCGGTCAGGTCGGCGATGCGGGCTTCATCAGCACCACCACGGGCCGCGCCCGGATCACGGATACACGCCGCAGCCGCGGCCTGTTCCTGCACAGTGCCGAGGTCTCTGAAGGGGAAATCCGCACGGGACAGGGGGCCGAACTGGTTGTCGATCATTCGCGTCGTGCCGCAATCGAGGCCAATCACTCCGCGACCCACCTGCTGAACGAGGCGTTGCGGCGCACGCTGGGGGATCATGTCGCCCAACGTGGGAGTTTGAATGCGCCTGATCGTCTGCGGTTTGATTTCAGCCATAGCAAGGGCCTTACAGCCGATGAAATGGCCACGGTCGAAGCCGAGGTGAACGCGATGATTCGCCAGAATGGCGAAGTCGTGACCCGTGTTATGGCACCGGACGATGCCCGTGAACTTGGCGCGCAGGCGCTGTTCGGCGAAAAATATGGCGATGAGGTTCGCGTTGTTTCCATGGGGCAGCGGATCGGATCAGGCAAAGGCACGGACGGAAAAACCTATAGTCTCGAGCTTTGTGGCGGCACCCATGTGGCGCGTTTGGGCGAGATCGGCCTGTTTGTGCTGCTCGGGGATTCCGCGTCTTCCTCAGGTGTGCGCCGGATCGAGGCCCTGACGGGTGAGGGTGCGCTGACCTATCTGAAGGAACAGGCGCAACGTGTGACGGATGTGGCTGCCCTGTTGAAGGCATCGCCCGCAGACATCGTTGACCGGACGCGCGCCTTGGTCGAGGAACGTCGCGCCCTTACGAACGAACTGGCACAGGTGAAACGCGAAGCTGCCATGGTCGGCGCAGCCGGTGAGGCACGTGAGATCGCGGGCGTGAAGTTCATGTCGCGCATCGTGTCGGGTGTATCGGGCAAAGAGCTTCCCGGGTTGATCGACGAGATGAAATCCCAGATCGGTTCGGGTGCCGTGCTTCTGATTTCCGATACCGGTGGCAAGGCAGCACTCGCAGCCGGGGTGACAGCGGATTTGACGGATCGGCTGTCAGCGGTCACCTTGGTAAAGGCAGCTGCCGAGGCTCTTGGTGGCAAAGGCGGTGGCGGCCGGCCCGATATGGCGCAGGCCGGGGCCGGATCTGCGGCAAATGCCGAAGAAGCAGTCAAAGCGGTGGAAGCCGCACTGGGGGAATGAATGTCGGCCTTGTGGATTACCAACATCGAAGTGACGGATGCCGAAAGCTACGCGAAATACGCATCCGCAGCAGGGGCGCCCATTGCGGCACATGGTGGGGTCTTTTTGCATCGCAGCGGCAATTATGTGCAGCTTGAAGGGCGGGAAAGGAAGCGGAACGTCGTGATCCGCTTCCCGTCAATCGAGGCGGCGATGGCGTGCTACAACTCGGCCGAATATCAGGCGGCCTTGGAGCATGCAAAGAACGCCTCGATCCGCGATCTTGTGGTTGTTGAAGAACTGGAATGAAAAAAGCCGCCCCTCGGGGCGGCTTTTCGATTAGCTGGCTGCGCGCGAGTGACGCTTGCGCTCATGCGGGTCAAGGTGACGCTTGCGCAGGCGGATGGCCTTCGGCGTCACTTCTACCAGTTCGTCATCATCGATATAGGCGATTGCCTGTTCCAGCGACAGCGTCACCGGGGTTGTCAGACGAACAGCTTCGTCCGTACCCGAGGCGCGAACGTTGGTCAGCTGCTTACCCTTCAACGGGTTCACTTCCAGATCGTTTTCACGGTTATGTTCACCGATGATCATGCCCGTGTAGACAGGCTCCTGAACGCCGATGAAGAAGTGGCCGCGGTCTTCCAGTTTCCACATGGCATAGGCAACGGACACGCCGCTTTCCATGGAGATCAGAACGCCTGCGCGACGGCCTTCGATCGGGCCCTTGTGCGGTGCCCATTCAAGGAACACACGGTTCAGCACGCCCGTTCCGCGTGTATCGGTCATGAACTGGCCGTGGTAGCCGATCAGACCGCGCGAAGGAACATGCGCGATGATGCGGGTCTTGCCAGCACCGGCAGGCTTCATCTCGACCAGATCGCCCTTACGCGGACCTGTCAGTTTCTCGATGACAGCACCGGTATATTCGTCGTCGACGTCGATGGTGACTTCTTCGATCGGCTCCTTGCGCACACCGTCTTCTTCGGTGAACAGAACGCGCGGGCGGGAGATCGACAGTTCGAACCCTTCACGGCGCATGTTCTCGATCAGAACGCCCATCTGCAGTTCGCCGCGGCCGGCAACGTCGAATGCATCGCCACCGGTCGTATCCGTTACCTTGATGGCAACGTTGACTTCGGCTTCTTTCATCAGACGCTCACGGATTACCCGCGATTGCACCTTGCTGCCGTCTTTGCCGGCGAGGGGCGAATCGTTGATACCGAAGGTTACCGAGATGGTCGGCGGGTCGATCGGCTGTGCCGGGATCGGAACGTCGATAGACAGATCGCAAAGTGTGTCGGCAACGGTGGCCTTGGTCATGCCGGCCAGCGTAACGATGTCACCTGCCTCGGCAGCGTCGATCGGCGTCTGGACCAGACCGCGGTAGGCCAGAACCTTGGAAACGCGGAACTGTTCGATACGCTCACCCGCACGGGTCATGGCTTTGATCGTGTCGCCGGCGCGCAGGGTGCCTGCTTCGACGCGACCGGTCAGAACGCGCCCGATGAACGGGTCGGCCGACAGCGTGGTTGCCAGCATCTGGAACGGCTCGCTCCGGCGTGCAATCTGCTTGGGCTGGGGAACGTGCTTCAGGATCAGGTCGAACAGGGCCGACAGATCCTTGCGCGGACCGTCCAGTTCCATGTCAGCCCAGCCCGAACGGCCAGAAGCGTACATGGTCGGGAAATCCAACTGGTTATCGTCTGCGCCAAGGTTGGCGAACAGATCGAAAACCTCATCCAGGGCGCGATCCGGCTCGGCGTCGGCCTTGTCGACCTTGTTCAGCACCACGATCGGGCGCAGACCAAGGGCAAGAGCCTTGGAGGTAACGAATTTCGTCTGAGGCATCGGGCCTTCAGCGGCGTCCACAAGAAGGACAACGCCATCAACCATGCTGAGAATGCGCTCCACCTCGCCACCGAAATCGGCGTGGCCCGGGGTGTCGACGATGTTGATGCGCGTGCCGTTCCATTCAAGGGACGTACATTTTGCAAGGATCGTGATACCACGTTCCCGTTCGATGTCGTTGGAGTCCATAGCCCGTTCGGCTACGGCCTGGTTGTCGCGGAAGGCTCCGGACTGTTTTAGAAGCTCGTCCACCAATGTGGTTTTGCCATGGTCGACGTGCGCGATGATCGCGATATTGCGGAGTTCCATCCGGAGTTTCCCCTGTGTGCTGTGCGTGTCCGATACAACGAAGAGCCGCAGATGGCTAGACCTTGTGGCAAAACGACCGGAAAAGAAAAAAGAGCGGTGCCTATATGGCCCGCTCTTTTCTTCTCGGACGCCACGATGCCCGCAGCGATCATCCAGCAGATCAGCCGATGCCGATGAACGAAAGGATTGCGACTACGATCACGACGAGGCCGA
This sequence comes from Falsirhodobacter sp. alg1, assembly GCF_000739715.2. Taxonomy (GTDB): domain Bacteria; phylum Pseudomonadota; class Alphaproteobacteria; order Rhodobacterales; family Rhodobacteraceae; genus Falsirhodobacter. The sequence goes on from NZ_BBJC02000003.1 coordinate 348,684, forward strand.
CGATGTAAATGATGCTGTTCATGATGGGGCTCCTTATTTCCGGCTTTGCGGGATCATAACGAAACCGAGAGGGACTGGTTCCCTCAAGCCACGCGTTGCCAGTGATTTGGCTGGGCCTGCAGGAAACCGTCCTCGGAAATCTGCACGGGGCCTGACCAGTTCAGCAGGGGGGCGTGATAGTCGTAGTGCAACGGATCCTGTCGCCAGTAGCTTTGCGACATGTCCGTCAGGATCGTGTGTTCCAGATCGAAGAAAACGGCGCTGATGCCTACGCGTTGCTGTACGGCGGGGCCATTGCGCCGAATTTCGACAACCCGTGTTGCCGGAGTGAACCCGAGATGGAGGTGCCGGAGGTGTGCAAGCCCCATGGGCCGCCCGTCCAGCCACCAGCCATCTGATCTACGTTCAATCACAGTGGCTTGGCGGTGGCCGTCTACCTCGGCATCAATGCGCGCATGGACCCGACCGCAGTGATGGGATTGCAATTCGTAGGATACGGTCACATTCGCCTGGCACGGCTTCCGGTAGAGGGCCATTCCCTCAAGGTGCAATGCCGAACCGTTATCGCTCAATACGGCGGCATCATGCCCGGAACCGTCGCTGCGTACCCAAAGTGCCGTTGCCATACCCGTCTCCCATGAGACTGTAGAATAGGCATGATGCGTATCGGTTACGTGACGAAGAAAAAGGCCCGGAGTTTCCTCCGGGCCTTTGTTATCAGGAAAGTGCCTTGTTCAGGTACTCGTCCACCTTTTCAAGGTAGCCCATCGTGGTCAGCCATTGCTGGTCCGGACCGACGAGCAGCGCCAGATCCTTGGTCATGAAGCCGTCTTCGACCGCCTGAACCGTGACTTTTTCCAGCGTGTTGGCAAAGTTCAACAGCTCGGAGTTGTCGTCCAGCTTGGCGCGGTGCTTCAGACCACCGGTCCACGCAAAGATCGATGCGATGGAGTTGGTCGAAGTTTCCTTGCCCTGCTGGTGCTGACGGTAGTGACGGGTCACCGTACCGTGGGCCGCTTCCGCTTCAACGGTCTGACCATCGGGCGTCATCAGAACAGAGGTCATCAGGCCAAGCGAACCGAAGCCTTGCGCAACCGTATCGGACTGCACGTCACCATCGTAGTTCTTGCACGCCCAGACGTAGCCACCGGACCATTTCATTGCCGAAGCAACCATGTCGTCGATCAGGCGGTGCTCGTAATGGATACCGGCCTTCTTGAACTGTTCTTCGAACTCTTCTTCATAGACCTTCTGGAACAGGTCCTTGAAGCGGCCGTCATAGGCCTTGAGGATCGTGTTCTTGGTGGACAGGTAAACCGGCCAGCCTTTGACAAGGCCGTAGTTCATCGATGCACGGGCGAAATCGATGATCGATTCATCCAGGTTGTACATCGCCATGGTTACACCGGCGCTCGGTGCATCAAAGACTTCGCGTTCGATCGTTTCGCCGTCTTCACCGACGAACTTGATCGTCAGCTTGCCTTTGCCGGGGAAGCGGAAGTCCGTTGCGCGGTACTGGTCGCCGAATGCGTGACGTCCGACAACGATCGGCTGGGTCCAGCCCGGAACAAGACGCGGCACGTTCTGGCACAGGATAGGCTCACGGAAGATGACACCGCCCAGAATGTTGCGGATCGTGCCGTTCGGCGAACGCCACATCTGCTTCAGGCCGAACTCCTCGACGCGCTGTTCGTCAGGCGTGATCGTCGCACATTTGACGCCTACGCCGTATTTCTTGATGGCATGTGCAGCATCGATGGTGATCTGGTCGTCCGTGCGGTCCCGCTCTTCGATACCCAGATCGTAGTACTTCAGATCAATGTCCAAGTAGGGCAGGATCAGCTTCTGCTTGATGAAATCCCAGATGATCCGGGTCATCTCATCGCCGTCGAGCTCCACGACGGGGTTGGCTACCTTGATCTTCGACATGCGGTCCTCGCTGGTTGCAATTTCGATGCGTGTTTAACGCAGGTTTAGGTGGAAGGGAAGCGCGGTATGCGGCTGTATACAGACAAAGCTCAGGCTCGGGCGGTGAAGAACTGTAGCACGCGCGGGCGTATCCAGCTCCATATTCCGGGGGCCGCGCCGGTGATTTTCCTGCCAACCCGCTGGTCGAATTGTTCCAGCGTGACATCGTACTCGGTCCATGAGCCGCCACCATTGGCAATATTCAGCATGACAGGGGGGACGCGGTCCAGCGCCTTGGCGAAACGGGCGTCGGGGGTTTCGTTCGCCTCGAATTCGGACCAGAGCGCGCGGAATGCATCGGCCTGATCGGCGGGCAAAAGCCCGAACAGCCGTTCCGCGGCTTTGGCCTCGGCATGGCTTGCGGCGTCATGTGCCGTGCCATCGCCGGCATGCAGCGGAACGTCGCCCGTATCGATTTCGACAATGTCATGCAGGATCAGCATCCGGATCACACGGTCCAGTGCCACGCCCGCGGGGGCCTGATCTGCCAGCACCATGGCGTAGAGCGCCACGTGCCAGCTGTGTTCGGCAGAATTCTCGCGCCGCGAGCCATCGGCAAGCCGGCTGGCCCGCAGCACAGTTTTCAGGCGATCCGCCTCTTGCAGAAAGGTGAACTGCTGCGAAAGGCGGTCGGTCATCAGCGGCTCGTTTCCCCGAGGCGGCGCTTCACATAGCCGCTGACAGTATCGATCATCGGGTTCATATGGGCCTCGTCATCCTTGAAGAAGTGGTCGGCACCTTCCACGACATCATGGGTGATGGTGATCCCCTTCTGCTCGTGCAGTTTGTTGACCAGATTGACGGTATCGGCAGGCGGCGCCACGCGGTCGGCTGATCCGTTGATGATCAGGCCGGACGACGGGCAGGGCGCCAGGAAAGAAAAGTCGTACATGTTGGCAGGCGGCGACACCGATACGAATCCCGTGATTTCAGGGCGACGCATCAGAAGCTGCATCCCGATCCATGCGCCAAACGAGAACCCTGCAACCCAGCAGTGCTTTGCATTCTGGTTCATCGACTGAAGATAATCCAGCGCCGAGGCGGCATCCGAAAGTTCGCCCACGCCCTGATCATACTCTCCCTGGCTACGCCCCACGCCACGGAAATTGAACCGAAGCACGGTGAAGCCCAGTTTGTAGAACGTATAATGCAGATTGTAGACGACACGGTTGTTCATCGACCCGCCGAATTGCGGATGCGGGTGCAAGACGATGGCGATAGGGGCGTCACGCTCTTTCTGAGGGTGATACCGGCCTTCGAGCCGTCCTTCGGGACCGGCGAAAATTACTTCGGGCATTTAGGCGCCTTTTTATGGTCCGGCGAATGTTGACGTAAACGCTCGGATAACTTAGAACTATTCCAAAGGGCTTGACATTCAGTTACCTTCGGGCTGGAAAGCAAGTAAGCGGCCAAGGGCCGCACGTCAATCTATCCGGGGCGGATACCAATGAAACTCTCGACCAAAGGCCGTTATGCTATGGTGGCGCTGGTGGATCTCGCGCTTCACAGCGGGGAAAAGCTGGTATCCCTTGCCGAAGTGTCAAAACGGCAAGATGTATCATTGCCCTATCTGGAGCAGCTGTTCGTAAAGCTGCGCCGTGCAGGGCTGGTCGAGGCGGTGCGTGGGCCGGGCGGTGGTTACAAGCTTGCCCGCAGCCCCGACTCTATCCGCGTTAGCGAGATCATGGAAGCGGTAGATGAGCATGTGAACGCGATGCATATGGGTGCGGGGGCCTCTGGCGGCATTTCCGGCAGCCGGGCGCAATCGATGACGAACCGCTTGTGGGAAGGGCTGTCGGCGCAGGTCTACGTGTTTCTGCATCAGACCCGCCTGTCGGATGTCGTGCGCAACGAGATGACGCCTTGCCCCGCCGTTCCGGCCCTTTTCCGTGTCGTGGTCGAGGATTGATGGCCATGGAACGGGTCTATCTGGATTATAATGCGACGACGCCGATCCGCCCCGAGGCGCGTGCGGCGATGGTTGCGTCATTCGACATTCAGGGAAACCCGTCCTCGGTCCATGCCGAAGGGCGCAAGGCCAAGGCATTGGTGGAACGTGCGCGCGCGCAGGTTGCCGCAGCCCTTGGTGCCGAAGGGGCGGATATCATTTTCGTGTCCAGCGCCACGGAGGCTGCGGCGCTGGCCTGTGCAGGGCGCGGGTTGGCATGCGCTGCGGTGGAGCATGAGGCCGTTTCGGCCTGGTGCCGCTCCGAATTGCAGACGGATGCGGCTGGTAAAGTGCAGGTGGTCGATCCGGCTGCCACATCGTTGCAGATTGCCAACTCCGAAACCGGCATTCTGCAAAGCCTGCCCGAAGGACTGGCTGTCAGCGATCTGACACAGGGCTTTGGCAAGATCCCCCTGGCCTTCAACTGGCTGGGGTGTGGCATGGCGTTGGTATCTGCCCATAAGATCGGGGGTCCCAAAGGGATCGGGGCGCTGGTCATGCGTCGCGGAACCGATGTTGTGGCGCAATTGCGCGGCGGCGGGCAGGAAATGGGCTGGCGCGCGGGAACCGAGAACCTGTCCGGTATTGCCGGTTTTGGTGCGGCTGCCGAGGCGGCTGCGCGTGATCTGGCCGACGGGTGCTGGGACCGGGTCGAAGAAATTAGAAACGTTCTGGAAGATGCATTGCTTGCGGATGCCGATGTTACTATCTCGGTCGGGAAGGGTGGATTGCGTCTACCCAACACGATCAGCCTCGTGACCCCCGGTTGGAAGGGGGAAACGCAGGTGATGCAAATGGATCTTGCGGGATTTGCCGTGTCGGCGGGTTCTGCATGTTCAAGCGGAAAGGTCCGGCCCAGCCTTGTGCTGCGGGCCATGGGGTTCGATGACGAGGCCGCATCTTCGGCGATGCGTGTTTCGATCAGCCCCGATGTTACAGAAGAGCAGGCGTTGCGATTTGCCGACGTTTGGACCAAGGCGCGGAAGCGGCATATGGCGCGCGCCGCGTGAAGGAGACAAGGATGGCTTTGGAAGAAAACCTTTCGGAACTTGAGGTGCGCGAAGGCGTCGATCGTGAAACGATCGAGACCGTGCATGCGATGTCCGGCAAGTACAAGCATGGCTGGGAAACAGAGATCGAGATGGAGTTCGCGCCGAAGGGCCTGAACGAAGATATCGTTCGTCTGATCTCGGCCAAGAATGACGAGCCCGAGTGGCTGACCGAATGGCGTTTGGCGGCCTATCGTCGTTGGGTTGAAATGACCGAGCCGACGTGGGCGATGGTGGATTATCCTGAAATCGATTATCAGGATATCTACTACTATGCCAAACCCAAGAGCATGGAAGTAAAGCCGAAATCCTTGGACGAGGTGGACCCGAAGCTGCTGGCCACCTATGCCAAGCTGGGTATCCCGCTGAAAGAGCAGGCTTTGCTGGCCGGTGTTGAGGGGGCGGAGCCTGCGCGGCCCGTCGCCGTGGATGCGGTGTTCGACTCCGTTTCGGTGGGGACGACATTCCAGGCAGAGCTGGCCAAGGCGGGCGTTATCTTCTGCTCCATCTCCGAGGCGGTGCGCGAGCATCCGGAGCTGGTGAAGAAATATCTCGGTTCGGTTGTTCCGCAGTCGGATAACTTCTTTGCCACGCTGAACGCGGCAGTCTTTTCGGACGGATCGTTCGTCTACATTCCGGAAGGCGTGAAATGCCCGATGGAGCTGTCGACCTATTTCCGTATCAACGCGGAGAACACAGGACAGTTTGAGCGGACGTTGATCGTGGCCGAAAAAGGGTCCTATGTCAGCTACCTCGAAGGGTGTACCGCGCCGAAGCGTGATACGAACCAGCTGCATGCCGCGGTTGTGGAACTGGTCATTCTGGAAGATGCCGAGATCAAGTACTCGACCGTTCAGAACTGGTTCCCGGGCGATGAGAACGGTAAGGGCGGCATCTACAACTTCGTGACCAAACGTGCCGATTGCCGGGGTGACCGGGCAAAGGTGATGTGGACACAGGTTGAAACCGGCTCGGCAATCACTTGGAAATACCCGTCCTGCATTCTGCGCGGGAACGAAAGCCAGGGTGAGTTCTATTCGATCGCTATTGCGAACAACGCACAGCAGGCGGACACCGGAACCAAGATGATCCATCTTGGCAAGAACACCCGCTCACGCATTGTTTCCAAAGGGATTTCGGCCGGTAAGGCGCAAAATACCTATCGTGGTCAGGTTACGATGCACCCCAAGGCGCAGAACAGCCGGAACTACACCCAATGCGACAGCTTGCTGATCGGTGATCAATGTGGCGCACATACCGTGCCCTACATCGAGGTGAAGAACAACTCGAGCCGTGTGGAACATGAAGCAACGACATCCAAGGTGGATGACGATCAGCTGTTCTACTGCCGCTCGCGTGGGATGGATGAGGAGGAAGCAGTCGCGCTGGTCGTGAACGGCTTCTGCAAGGAAGTGCTGCAAGCGCTTCCGATGGAATTTGCTATGGAGGCGCAGGCGCTTGTCGCGATCAGCCTCGAAGGGTCTGTGGGCTAATATTATGCTGAATATCAAAAACTTGCATGTCAAACTCGAAGACGAGGATAAGGTCATCCTGCGCGGGGTGGATCTGACCGTCGAAGCCGGAAAGGTCCATGCGATCATGGGCCCGAACGGTTCGGGCAAATCGACATTGTCCTATGTCCTTTCGGGTCGTGATGGCTATGAGGTCACCGACGGTTCCGCAGAGCTGGAAGGCGAAGAGCTGCTGGACATGGATCCGGAAGAGCGCGCGGCAGCGGGCCTGTTCCTTGCATTCCAGTATCCGGTGGAAATTCCGGGTGTGGGCAACATGACCTTTCTGCGTACGGCGTTGAACGCACAGCGCAAGGCACGTGGCGAGGAAGAAGTTTCGGCAGGCGATTTCCTGAAGCTCGTTCGCGAGAAAGCAGCTTCGCTGAAGATCGATGCCGACATGATGAAGCGTCCGGTCAACGTCGGTTTTTCGGGTGGTGAGAAAAAGCGGAACGAGATCCTGCAGATGGCGCTGCTGGAGCCGAAGATGTGCATTCTGGACGAGACAGATTCCGGTCTGGACGTCGATGCTATGAAGCTGGTTGCAGACGGCGTGAACGCGCTTCGCAGCGAGGGCCGCGGATTTCTGGTCATTACCCACTACCAGCGCCTTCTGGACCATATCAAACCGGATGTCGTCCACATCATGGCGAATGGCCGCATCGTTCTGACCGGTGGCCCCGAGCTGGCACTGGAAGTCGAGAAGAACGGCTACACCGACATTCTGGCGGGGGTGGAATGATGGCTTTGGCGCAAACGCGGCTGGATCAGCTGTCCGCGCGCATTGCCGGACTGCATTTTCCTTCGACCGGCTGGCAAGGCAAGGCGCGTGGTGACGCGCTGAGCCGTCTGGGCGAGGTGGGCTTGCCCGCCGCCCGTGACGAATACTGGCGCTACACCGCGCCGGCCAAACTGACCGCTGCCGAAGTAAAGGCTGACGTGTCAAAGGGCGAAGTGGCTTTTGACGAGACAGACGCGTTGCGCGTTGTCTTTGTCGATGGTGTCTTCGACGCGGCGGCTTCGGATGATCTGGCAATGGACGGTCTGGAAATCGTGCGGCTTGCCGATGCGGTGACGGATATCCACTGGGCTGCCGAGATTTACGGGCAGCTGGAAACCAAGGGGCAAACGCCTGTTGTTCGTCCGCTGGCCACATTGGCGACAGCCTTTGCAACAGATGGCCTGCTGATCCGGGTGACGGGCAAGGCAACCCGCCCGGTTCATGTGGTTTACATTGGTAAATCAGATACTTCGGACGCGATCCTGCACCATTGCGTGATGCTGGAAAAAGGGGCAGAGATGACTCTTCTTGAAAGCGGTGACGCGGCAGCGCGGTTCACGAGCAACCTTGAGGTTGATGTGGCCGAAGAGGCACGTTTCCATCACGTTCGCCTGCAGGGGCGCAACGCCGACCGCCGGGTCAACACGCACATCTTTGCCCGCATTGCCGAGCAATCCACGTTCAAGTCGTTCACCGCGTCGATCAACGGTACGATGACACGGAACGAGGCTGTGCTGGACATCGTCGGCGATGATGCGATCGCACACGTTGCAGGGGCCACGGTCGGCGACGGCCGTGATTTCCACAATGACGATACGGTCTTCATCACCCATGCGGCAGAGCGGTGCGAAAGCCGGCAGGTTTACAAGAAAGTTCTGAAGAACGGCGCCACCGGCGTGTTCCAAGGGAAAATTCTCGTAAAACCCGGTGCGCAGAAAACCGACGGCTACCAGATCAGCCAGAGCCTTCTGCTGGACGGCGACAGCCAGTTTCTGGCAAAGCCGGAACTGGAAATCTATGCCGATGACGTAAAGTGTTCGCATGGATCGACTTCGGGGGCGATCGACGATACGGCGCTGTTCTACCTGCGGTCGCGCGGTGTGCCGCTTCGTCGGGCACAGTCGCTGCTGGTGCTGGCGTTCTTGGCCGAAGCCTTGTCCGAGATCGAGGACGAAGCCTTGGCCGAAGATCTGCGCCTGCGTCTGGAAGACTGGCTGGATCGCCACGAAGGCTGATGCGCGCTAAATACAAGGAAGCTGCCGGTGGGTGATATTTACCCTCTTATCGTGATGTCTGTGCGCGAACCCCGGAAAGGGGTTCGTTACGTTCTGGATGCACCTTTGGGCGAATCCGGCCGTCGGCAACTTTTCTTGCTTGCAACCATACTGCCGGCGCTTCTGATCTCGCTTGGCCTGATCATCGCGCCGGCAGATCCGGAAATGGTATTCTTCCCCAGCAGCCCGTTCCTGCTGGCCGGTGTCCAGGCCTTTGCGCTTCTTGTCCTGTCGGGGCTTGTTTATTTTGTAGGGCGGGCACGGGGCGGGCGCGGCTCGTTTTCCGAATGCCTTGCGGCGGCGGCCTGGTTGCAGGTGGTCATGTCGTTCCTGCAGGCAGGACTGTTGCTGCTGGAATTGGCGCTGCCATCTGTCGCGGCCGTAGTTGCCGTGGCCGTCATCATATTTTTCATGTGGATGCTAATCGGCTTCATTGCCGAGGTCCACAGCTTCACATCGCTGCCAAAGGTACTGGGCGCTGTGGTGCTGACACTGATCGGTGTCTGGCTGTTCCTGACATTGATATCAACGCTTCTGGTAGGATTGCTGTATGTTTGACGTTAATGCGGTTCGAAACGATTTCCCGATCCTTTCGCGTAAAGTTAATGGCAAACCTCTCGTCTATCTGGATAACGGTGCTTCGGCGCAGAAGCCGAAGGTCGTGATCGACGCGATGACCGAGGCCTATTCGAACGAATATGCCAATGTGCATCGTGGCCTCCATTATCTGTCAACGGTGGCGACCGAGAAATATGAAGGGGTGCGCGGGACCATTGCCCGGTTTCTGAACGTGCCGGACCCGGATAACATCGTCTTCACAACCGGCTCTACCGAGGCGATCAACATGGTCTCCTACGCTTGGGCGGCACCCCGCCTGCAGGCGGGGGATGAAATCGTTTTGTCCATTGCCGAGCATCATGCCAACATCGTTCCGTGGCATTTCCTGCGTGAACGCCAGGGTGTTGTGCTGAAATGGGTCGAATGTGACGAGAACGGTGACATTGATCCGCAGGCCGTGATCGATGCCATTGGTGCCCGCACCAAGCTGGTTGCCATCACGCATATGTCCAATGTGACAGGTACGGTACTGGATGTGGCAGCCATTACCCGTGGTGCCCATGCCAAAGGCGTGCCGGTGCTGGTGGATGGGTCGCAGGCTGCCGTCCATATGCCGGTTGATATTCCGGCGATCGGCTGCGATTTCTATGCGATCACTGGACATAAACTCTATGGGCCGACCGGCTCCGGCGCGATCTATATCAGCGCCGAGCGGATGGCTGAAATGCGCCCGTTCCTTGGTGGCGGCGATATGATCGACGTTGTGACCCGCGATACCGTGACCTATGCCAAGCCGCCTTTGCGGTTTGAGGCGGGAACGCCAGGCATTGTCCAGCAGATCGGTTTCGGCGTTGCACTCGAATATCTGATGTCATTGGGTATGGAAAATATTGCCAAGCATGAGCAGGCCCTGCGAGACGCCGCGCAAGAGCGTTTGCGTGGCTTGAACTGGCTTTCCATTCAGGGAAATTCGGCCACCAAGGGCGCAATATTCTCCTTCACCATGGCGGGCGGGGCGCATCCGCATGACATCTCCACCGTTCTGGACCAACGCGGCATTGCCGTCAGGGCAGGGACGCATTGCGCCTTGCCGTTGATGCAACACCTTGGCGTGGGCGCGACATGCCGTGCCAGCTTTGCCATGTACAACACGGTAGAGGAAGTCGATGCCCTGATTTCGGGGTTGGAGCTATGTCATGAACTGTTTGGTTAGAACTGTACTTGCGCCGGTCCGCAGGCGCTGATAATGAGCGCGTAAGGCACCCATAGCTCAGCTGGATAGAGCGCTGCCCTCCGAAGGCAGAGGTCGCACGTTCGAATCGTGCTGGGTGCACCAACAATCTCTTATTATTATTCGGAAATTTCAGCGCCTCACCCGGTGCGGTTGTTTTTGTTTCTGGGGCTGGCCCCTGAAACCCTCCTTTGCATAGCATTTACAGCCGATTGCTGGTGGTCCGGATGATGATGCCCGTAAACCGATTCCAGCGTTTGCAGGCTGACCCCGAAGAACCCTGCAACATCCCATTTTTCGGCGCCCGCTTGCATCGCCCAAGTGATGGCGGTGTGCCGAAGAACGTGGGGCGTCACATCTGTCAGATCGACGTGTCGCCCTTTGGCCGCAGCCAGTTCGCCTGCGATGATACAGGCGTTTGCCCATCCTTTCTTGATCTCGGCCACGCGGTAGCCTGCGTGGTTCTGCACCACCCATCGGTCGCCGTGCGCCGCCCATCGGCGGACATGGGCGAGGAATGCCGCCGGCAGGCGGGTGGAAGGCTGGCGCTTTTTCGTACGGCGGGTTCCGGTGCCGACCCGATACATCACACCGCGTTCGGTATCGATCCAGCCGTCATTGACCGAGGGGCGATTGATTCCAAGCGCCAGGCTAGCCGATTTGCGAGTGCCGGTATATCGCCCGACCAGGATGAAGCGCAGCAGATGCCGGCCATCGATCCGGAGATGGCGGGATGCCCGCATGAGCCAGAACATTTCCTCGCGCGTTAGCCACCGCTCTTTCGGGTTGGGCTTTTCTGGCAGGCTGACCAAGGGTGCCGTCGTCATATGCCCTTCCTTCATGCAGTAGTTCAATGCCGCCTGAAGGGTTCCCAGCTCTCGTCGCACTGTTCCTGGGACCCGATTGCGATAGGCAACATAGCGGCGGCATGTTTCCCCTTTGATGGAGGAAACAGACAGATCCCCCCAGAACGGATCCAGCGCGTCAATCGCATATCCGATTCGGGCAGGATCGCTTGTGGTTGGCGCATGGCCCTCGCCATAGATCGCAAGTGCCTGTCCGACTGTCATCGTGTCTGGGGAAAGGACATTACGCGGCATGCCTCTGGTTGCGATGTACCGCGCGAGAGCGCTTTTAGCTTGGATGCGGTCTGACGTGCCGGTCGAGAATTCGATGCCGCCTTCATCCCTGATGACCCAGACCGGATCGCATCCTGTTCTTTTACGTGCGTAGAGCCGGGCTCCCTTTGATGGACGCGACATTTATCGATCAACTCCCCTAGTTCTTCGGGTTTCAGGCGTTTGGCGCTGCCGATCTGCACGATGTATCCGTGAATATGGGCGGCGCGTTCAAGTGGTGCGGCAGGAACGCCTAGATGTTTGGCGGCTTGCTTTGCACCGAACCCCATCGCGAGGGCGGTTGAGGCTATCTGGTTTCTCTTGCGGGTGTGCTTCGACAGCGTGTTTCGGCGGATAGATCCCCATATCTGCCACGCCACGGTGGTCGCAACGCGCTGGATATCCCGATCAGATAGGAAGAAGGGTATATGCTTGCGCGATTCATGGCGTCTTCTAGAAAAAATTCCTGCTGCTTGGGCTGACGAAATTGGATTAACTAAGATCGCCTGCGTCGAGGGAAAACGCCCGTTTGCGCCTAACGCAGCGAACGACCGCCAACAGCCCACTTTGACAAATGCTGCGGCGTATACGAATGTCGCCGCCACCAAGAACATGAGTGAAAAGCGTACAGGCGAAATGAGCATTGAGGGCATGAATATTCCCCGCGATGCCCAATGTGCCGATGTTAACGGAGATACCAGTCTTGAGCATTGAGGCCGAAGACCGCCCCCAGAATATCACCCGGGGGGTCATGATGATTGTCATGGCAGCACTCACAATTTCAGTTCAAGATGTCATCTTCAAACTGTTCAGCAGCAATCTGACTCTCTGGCAGATTTTTGCGCTGCGTGGCGTCCTGGCCGTACCCCTTCTGCTGACTGTGAGTTGGATGCGTGGCGCACATAAAGGCATTCTGCGAGCCGCCTTTGGGAAATGGCCACTGGTGCGCGCGTTCTGTATCACTACCACGTTTCTAGCGTTCTATGCAGCCATCCCGTTCCTGAGCTTGTCCACAGTTGGCGCTGCAAACTACAGCGCTCCTATCTTTGTGACATTGCTTTCCGCCTACGTCATCAAGGAGGCTGTCGGACCTCTCGGTTGGATGGGTGTGCTGCTTGGCTTTGTGGGTGTCGTCGTCTTGCTGCAGCCAGGCACGGATGCGTTCTCGCCTTGGGCATTGCTGCCAATCATAGGTGCGGCCTTCTATGCTCTTACGCACATCACGACACGCACCCGCTGCCAAGGTGTTCCCCTTGCCGCCCTTTCATTGGCACAGAATACTGTCATGATGTTGGCGGGTGTTGCGGTAAGCCTTCTTCTGGTCGCTATAAAGCCGCAGGGTGAGATGCTTGCGGCCTATCCGTATATCTTTGGTGAATGGTCAACAGTTACTCCCAAGGACTGGCTTGTCCTTCTGCTGCTTGCGGCTTTTGCCGTCGCCGTTGGCATGATGCTGGCAGGGGCCTATCAAGCAGCCCCGCCATCCACCGTTGCTACGTTCGAGTATAGCTATCTCGTTTTTGTCGCAGTGTGGGATATCCTGTTTTTTGGCATCGCACCGACCGTCGCGTCGATTACAGGTATGATCTTGGTCGTGGTGGCAGGGCTATTGGTTCTGCGTCGCTGATTGAACGCGGAGAATTTGCCAATCGTTTGACCGTCATTCGACGGAGGAGCATCTACGCAATCAAAAGCAACGGTCGCTTCGTTGTGGTGGCGGCCTCGCGTGCGTGCCGCAGGACAGGTCAAGCTTGGGTCGTAGATACTGTCGGGAGTGCTTGACGCGACCATCCGGCAGGCATTGCAAAACGCCGATCATCAACGGGGTGACCGCTAGGGGTATATGGTGTGGGGGCGTGGGTGGTCAGTCATCTCAATGCCCAAAAGCCTGCAGGATAGGACAAGCCCGCGGAGCTTCATGGGTGCACCGTTCGGCGAGGGTCAGCAGCATTTTCCTGGCTTCGTTCATCTCAGCGATTTGGCGGTCCAATGCATGTAACCGCCGGTACGCCATTTCCCGAGCCTGAGCGCGATCCTGACACGTATCGAGCTCGATCAGCTTCCTGATTTCCTCCAGAGTAAATCCCGTGCGCTGAGCTGATCGGATAAATCGCAGGCGTTTCACAGCCTCTTCGTCGTATCGCCTGATCCCCGTCTGAGGTTGGGGCGTGTTAAGCAAATTTTTTCGTTGGTAAAACCGGATGGTTTCAACGCTCACTTCTGCAGTATCTGCAAATTGCTTGATTGTTAGATTCACGCATTGACTCCGTACTATGGTACAGACCCTATATGTTGCCTCGTTGCTGTGAACGAGAGCCAGATGCCCATCACCTCCAGTCCATGAATATACGCGCTGCCCGGTCTGGCCGGGCCATACAGCTTTGGATGAGCAAGCGCTATTTACCGATATTCGGTTGAGAGTGAATGCATCTGCGATGAGCAGCGACGCCCCATAGGTATCAATACATCAAATTGGAGATCACGCAGGATGCTGATCAAGAAAACGACCCTGGCCGCCGTTATGACTGTTCTGGTAGCTTCACCAGTGGTCGCCCAATCCAGCATGGAGCATTCCGGGCATATGCAGGGATCCATGGCAGATCACATGGATGTCATGCAAACCATGATGCATTCTATGGACCATCTGCCTTCCACGGGTAACGCGGATGCAGATTTCCTATTGATGATGATCCCGCACCATCAGTCAGCCATCGATATGGCAAAGGTAGAGTTGGAGCAGGGCGAGGACCCGGAAACGCGGGAAATGGCTGAGAAGATCATTTCCGCTCAGCAAGACGAAATTACTGGAATGAAGGCGATGCTCGATCGTCTCGGATTTGAAGCGCCCGAATAAATCCCGCAAGGGGAGATGACGTGCTGAGAGCATCTGACAGACAAAAAACTGTCAGATGCTTTTATCAATCGGTCATAGGTTCCAGTTGAACCCGACAGCTTTTTCAGACTCATCCCAAAGCCGCGTCATCACAGGTTTGTCATGGGCATGAGTGTTCAGCGTACCTCTGCCAACCGGGCCAACCATTTCCATGCGGCCCGTCGGCCCATAAAGAGCGCGCTGCTTGGTCAGAGTTTCTTCGGTGGCGCACATAACTTCAGGGTAGGAACCCTGTTCTGCGGTCTGGACCATTGGTGTCTTGGTCATCAGCCACCAGATGAAACGCATTGTGCGGCTTCCGCTGGTGGTAATCAGGGATGTAGCCGACGAGCCAGGATGATAGACGAAGACCTGGACATCTCCGCGTCCCGCCGCGGCCAAGCGATCCTGCAGTTCGTATGCAAACATCATCTGCGCCAACTTGCTTTGCGAATAGGCCGTATTTGCGCCGTAGCCCTGATCCCAGTTCATGTCATCAAATTTGATCGTCTTTAGGCCCATATTGTAGCCGAGGCTGGCGACAACCACGATCCGACCCTTGCTTTCTGCAATGCGATCAAAAAGCAGGCCATTAAGCAGAAAATGTCCGTAGTGGTTGGTGCCAAGCTGGCTTTCGAACCCGTCGACAGTCAGTTTGCGTGTTGGAACCTGTGCGATAGCGGCGTTATTGATCAAGGCGTCGATGCGTGGCACAAATTTTAAAACCTCATCGGCAGCCTTGCGCACGCTGTCCAAAACGGACAGGTCCATGCGGATAAAGCTCACATCTGCATTTATGCCAAATTCTTGTTTCAGCTTCGTGATTGCCGCCTCGGATTTCGCCTTTGAGCGGTTCAGCATCACCAGCTTGGCGTTCTTGTTCAGAAGAGTACGCGCGGCCTGAAAGCCTGCGCCAGCATTGGCGCCGGTGATGAGGTAGGTCTTGCCCGATTGGTCGCCTAGGCGCTCGGGTGTCCAGCCTTTGGGCCCGAATGTCGTATCTGCCATTTTCTGTCTCCTGCCGGCCCGAAATGGGGTCTGAGGCGTTTTGCTGAAAAGACAGATAGAAGCTGACCGGTCAGTGAAACAGGATATATACTCTCGATTACTTGCCCAATCGTCTCAATCGTATTGCGAGGATGAAAACTCTCTGCAAGCTAGAGCATATGAGCAAAGAGCAGATTACAGACCTGATCAAGCGTCGCTTGCCTGAGGCGGGCCTCATCAATACCGCGCTGAAGGGCGTCCAGCTTTTTCGGGTGACCAAGGCCATGCCTTGTATGCCTGCCGTGTACGAGCCCACGGTGGTCGCTATTCTCAGCGGCAGGAAGGAAGCTGTGCTGGACTGTAACCATCACGTCTATGGCAGTGATAGATATTTACTGTGTCCAATGACCCTACCGGTGGAGGCGGGGGCGCCACAGGCGTCCGAAGCCGATCCTCTGCTTGGTGTGGTAATTACTTTGGATCCTCGAATGATGCGCGAGCTGACAATGGATATTGCGGCTGCTGCTCGTGACAACAGACAGCCTCGAGATAGCGCGCCGGCGGCCTTGGCCTTGGCAGCTTGGGACACAAGGTTCACGGAGGCTTTGCTTCGGCTTCTTATGCTGCTCGACAATCCAATTGATCTGGAGGTGTTAGGGCCCGGCCGCCGGCGCGAGCTTTGTTACGCGGTGCTTATGGGGGAAGCCGGCGCAGCAGCAAAACGCGCCTTCGGCATCGGTAACGAGATAGCGCGTACCATCGACTATCTTTCGAACCACCTGAATGAACAGGTCAGCATCAATGACATGGCCGACCACGTGGGAATGAGCCGTGCCGTATTTCATCGACGGTTCAAAGAGGCGACGACATTGTCTCCGATACAGTTCATGAAATCGATGCGGTTAAACGCTGCCGCGATGAAAATCGTCAAAGGAAAGGCCGTGTCCGAGGCTGCATGGGCCGTTGGCTATCAAAGCTCATCTCAGTTCAGTCGCGAGTTTAAGCGCATGTACGGCCAGTCGCCCCGGCAATGGGGTGGAGCAGCCCATTTGCCAGATAACTCGGGTTTCTGGGGCGGCCCCTAAAACCGCCCTGAACGTGGCAGTATATACAGGCCAGAATCATGAACGTTATCGGGGTATATAGTGAACAAACCGCCTGTCTCTGCCCTCCGAAGGCAGAGGTCGCACGTTCGAATCGTGCTGGGTGCACCAATAATATTTCCGGTAATTCTTATCTACTTGATCCGCATAGGTTGGGTAGGAAATCAGCCCCTGCTTGATACAGGGGCTGAAGTCTCGGATCAGTAGTTGCTCGGGTACAGGGCGCGCAGCGATTCCTCGTCGCCCGGTGTCTTGAAGGTTTCACCTTCGGCGATGTTCTGCGCCTTTTCGACGGCCGGTCGCGCATTGATGGCGTTGAACCAGCGCTCCACCTCGGGGAATTCGGCCAGACCTTCGCCACCCAATACGCGCGGTGCGCGGATCGCCCAGCCCCACAGGGCGATGTCCGCAATGGAATACGCATCCCCGACAAGGAACTCTCGCCCTTTCAGGTGGTCGTTCAGTACCTGATAATGGCGTTTGGCCTCACGCAGGTAGCGGTTTTTCGCATAGGGAAGGTCTTCGGGCGCGGCGTAGTGAAAATGGACCGACTGGCCGGAAAAGGGACCGAGACCGGTTCCGATGAACATCAGCCAAGACAGCAAATCACCACGGTTTTCCGCAGCGACACCCAGTTTGCCGGTTTTATCCGAGAGGTACAGCAGGATGGCTGTGCTGTCGAAAACCTTGGTGCCATCGTCGTCGATCGCAGGCACCTTGCCGTTGGGGTTGATGGCGCGGAATTCGACCGTGTGCTGCTGGCCCTTGGCGGTGTCGACGCTGACCAGCTCGAACGGTAGACCGGTTTCCGTCAGAAACAGCGCGACCTTCATAGGGTTCGGCGTGGGGTGGTAGTAGAATTTCAACATCTGGAATGTCCTGTTTGAAGAAAGGCTTCGGGATTACTCGGTCGCAGGCGCGATCTTGTCCTGCGTTTTGGTGTCGAAATCCGACGCGTCATGGCGTTCGTGCAGCTGCTCGTTCAGGGGGCCGAAGGTGCGGTTCACGATGCGGCCACGTTGAACGGCAGGGCGTGCAAGGATTTCGTCCGCCCACCGCCGCAGGTTCTTGTAGCTGGCAACGTCAAGAAACTCACCTGCGTTATAGGCCTGGCCCAGAACAAGGTTGCCGAACCACGGGAATGTCAGGATATCCGCGATGGTATATTCGTCCCCGCCAAGGTAGCGATGCTCGGCCAGTTCACGATCCAGCACGTCCATCTGGCGTTTCACTTCCATCGTGAACCGGTTGATCGGATATTCGAATTTCTCGGGTGCATAGGCATAGAAATGCCCAAATCCGCCGCCCAGATAGGGGGCCGAGCCCTGAAGCCAGAATACCCAGTTCATGACCTCGGTGCGCGCAGCCGGATCCGCGGGAAGGAAGGCACCGAACTTTTCAGCCAGATACAGGAGAATCGCGCCGCTTTCGAAAACTCGTCTGTTGGTTTCGGTATCGACCAATGCCGGAATTTTCGAATTCGGGTTGATGGCGACAAAACCGGAGGAGAATTGATCGCCATTTCCGATGCGGATCAGGTGGGCATCATATTCGGCGCCGGTTTTGCCAAGAGCCAGCAGCTCTTCCAGCATGATCGTAACCTTTTGCCCGTTCGGCGTGCCCATGGAATAAAGCTGGAGCGGATGCTTGCCGACCGGCAGAGTGCCCTCATGGGTTGCACCTGCAATGGGGCGGTTGGTCTTGGCCCAATCGCCTCCGCTTTCGGCATCCCAGGTCCAGACCTTCGGGGGAGTATATTCGGCCATAGCGAGGTATCCTTTTGCTGCATGCGATCCGGTGGCAGGCCACCGGCCGTATCGGGTGTGTGAAAAGAGGTGATCAGGCGTTCAGCGTTCGCAATGCCTTCAGCTCACCAGCCATATCCCTGGCCAGTGCGGTGATTTCGTTTTGGGGGGTTCCAAGATGCATCTCGAACCGGATTGCGGAAATATTGGCCTGAAACCGACGGGCCAACCGCCCGCAATCGGCGTGAGCGGGCAGTTCGCCCCCGGCTTTTGCGCGCTCGAACACCGACGTAAAGGCCTCGCGGATCGTTTCAAGGTACAGACGGGATTGCGCTGCAATTCCTGCTTCGGTGGTATTGGTGTCCATAAGTGTTCTCGCCAGCATGCACATCTGCCGCGCACGATCATCAGGCTCCAGTTCGGCAAATCCGCACAGGTATTCGGCAAGACCGGTCAGTGGGGTGGCTGCCTTTGCCATATGGGCGTGGAAGCGGGCAATAGAGGCTTCGAAATATCGTTGCAGGCTCAGCAGGCACAGGTTTTCCTTGCTGGAGAAGGCCCCGTAAATACTGCCGGGCTTCATCCCCAACGCGCCTTCAAGGTCTTTGAGTGATGTCGCGTGATAGCCTTTGCTCCAGAACACGCCCATCGCGGCATCGAGCGCCTTTTCGCGGTCATATCGGGCAGGGCGGCTCATGCGGGCAATCCTTCGACGCTACGATTGCGAGAATCCTAGGGGTTATTGAGTGCATGCTCAATAACTTTCGATCCGATCATCGGGCCTGCACGGATTTGTGACAAGGCCCTCAGATCAGCCGCATTCGGAAGATGAATGGTTGATCTGAGTTTGCGAGGGCTATCTATCCCGAACCACAAAGTGCGGGCAAATATTCACACGTTGAACAAAAATTCGAAAATCTGCGTAAATTTCCGGAATCCCGCGACGGAGAATAAGGCCGTTTACGTATAAGAGCTGCAAATACCCTTGGAGGCATGCATGTATACCAAAGCTTTTTCCGCGATTGCCGTATCACTGGCCTTTGTCGCGCCGATGGCTCACGCTCAACAGCAGCATCAGAATGCGACGACCTGTCAAACCGGCAGCCAGAATTGTGAAAAAGCGATTCAGGGCACAAACCAGCAGGGGACGCCCCAGCCGCAGGGCAATACGCAAAGCAACCGGACCCAGTCCGGGACAGCGTCGCACGAGCAGAACAGCAACCAGTCCGGACATTCGACACAAACGCAAAGCAACAGCACCCAGCAGCGGACTTCATCGCAGGGTCAAAGCAGCGCACCACATCAGGATAGCACGCCCGCGCAAAACACCGTCAAACGGCCCGAGGTTCAGAGCAACAACAGCCATGCAGCGACACCAACGCGGCAGGTTGCACAGAACCAGCAGCACGCGCCCAAGGTCGGGGATAGCGGTCGTAATGGCCGTGTGTACCAACGCGCCGAAAACAGCCGTTTTGCAGCACCGCCCAAAGGTCAGCAATACCGCGTCGTGAATGACAACCTTGTTCTGGTCGATGAAAAGACCCTGACCGTTGTGACCGTGCTTGGCCTGTTGAGCACGCTGACAAACTGACGAACCGCAGGGGTGCGCCTGTAACGCACATTGCTGCTGCCACGGCGTCTGCAAAATGCCCGGCAGCAGTCATCCATACCCGCCCGCGCCTTCAGAGGCCCATTCTGCTGCGTATGTCTTCCCTCGAATTGATCATCAGGTCGATGAATGCCTGCGTTGACGGCTCTGTCCGGTCGGTGCGGTGGTGCAGTTCGAACGGAATTGATCCGGCATCGGCCTGAAGGGGGCGGATCACACATCCTTTGATATCAAGTTGCCTGATACAGCCGGGGGCGACCGAAAGGCCTATTCCGGATGCAACACTGGTCAGCACCGCCTGCATGGAGTTTGGCTGCGCCACAATTTCAGGCGAAAAGCCGGCCCTGCGGCAAGCCGTGATGATCTGGTCGAACAGACCGGGCGCGCCGGGGCGCTGAAACAACACGAAGGGGTGGGCGGCCAATGCAGCAATGGCAATACGGGCCTGCGCCGCCAAAGGATGCCCTTCGGGAAGGAATACGAACAGCCGATCTGTATAGATCTCGATACTGCCGAAATGCTCTGCCGCCCCGGCTGGAAGGGGGCGTGACAGCGCTATGTCCAGCTGACCGGTTTCCAGAGCGGTAAACTGCTCTGCGGCGGTCATCTCGAACAATGACACCTGCACCTGTGGAAAATCCGTACTGAACGAACGAACGATTGCAGGAAGGAAGCCCTGCGCCGCAGAGCTGAGAAAGCCGATCCTCAGGCGCCCGATCTGACCCTGACCGGCACGTTGAACCAGCTTTCGCGCGCGATCCTCATGGGCCAGAATTTCGATGGCTTCCTGCAGCAGCGTCTCTCCGGCCGTGGTGATGCGCACATCCCGCGTAGAGCGCCAGAACAAGGACACGCCCAGCTCCGCCTCCAGATCATGGATCTGACGACTGATGGCAGGTTGCACCGTATTCAATTCGCGGGCAGCAGCCGAAAACCCTTTGAGGCGGGCAACGGTGACGAATGTCCTGAGGGTCCGGATTTCCATTCTTCAGTTATACGGATTTGGTATTACTTAAATCAACAATGAATATTTCTGTTATAGGTTCGGCTGCCCTATCTGTCTCTTCAATGACACCGGCATGCCTCGAGGGCCTGCCTGCTTCGCCCCTTGATCCGACATAGGGTCTGGCCTGTACTTCATCCGACGCGGCTGAACGCGCGGCCTGACCATTTTCAAAGGATGCCTCATGGCTGACCCGATAGAACGCCCCCCGATTTCCCGGCCCTTGCTCCTGCTTATGAGCACGGCCATCGCGGCCACGGCTGCCAACCTTTATTACAACCAACCCCTGCTGCCCTCTATTCAGGAGGCATTCGGCCTTGACGGTGGTGCCGTCGGGTTGATCCCTTCGGCATCGCAGCTGGGCTATGCTGCGGCAATCCTGTTCATCTCCCCTCTGGGGGATACGATGAACCGGCGGAGCCTGATCGGATACCTGTCCGTATTGCTGACGGTTGCATTGCTGGCGGTCTTTGTGGCTCCAAATTTCGGTGTCTTGCTGGTGGCATTCTTTGCTGTGGGTCTGGGCGCAAACATCACGCAACAGCTGTTGCCGTTGGGCGCATCCCTCGCCACGCCTGCCACCAAGGGCGCGACGATGGGTACGCTGATGACCGGTCTGACGGTGGGTATCCTGTTGTCACGCACGGTCAGCGGCTCTGTCGCGGAATATTTCGATTGGCGTGCGGTATTTTTGGTCGCGGCCCTTCTGGCGGCGCTATTCGGAATTCTGCTGCGGGCAAACCTTCCGGACAACAAGCCCAATGTCACCTTATCCTACCCCGCGCTGATTGCATCGATGCTGGGCTTGATCAAAAAGCATCGTCTGTTGCGCGAGAGTGTTCTGACGGGCGCCTTGTGGTTCGCTGCGTTCAATGCACTTTGGGCGACGCTTGCCATCCACGTTACGGCTGCGCCGTTCTTCTATACCGTGCAGCAGGCCGGTATGTTCGGGCTGGTGGGAATGGCCGGCATCTTCGGGGCCAAGCTTGCCGGGCGGCTTGTTGACCGCTTCGGGCCTGCCGTGATCATTACGGTCGCGCTAAGCTTTGTCGTTGCAGCCTTTGGCGTGCTTGCCATTTGGGGAAACAGCCTTGCCGGTCTTGTTGTAGGTATCATCCTGCTGGATCTGGGCGTTTTCGGTGCGCAGATCCCGAACCAGGTACGCGTGTTCGCGATTGATCCGAAGGCCCAAAGCCGGATGAACGCGGTTTACATGCTTGGCTATTACATCGCTGCGGCCTTGGGTTCGGCTGCCGGGGTGAAGATGATGAGCATTGCCGGCTGGCACGGGATGGTCCTGTTCGGTCTTGCTCTGGCGGTTCTGGCTTTGGTGCACCATCTGGTCCGGCAATCCGCAGGGCGGGCACTGGCAAAGTAATCAGGCGAAACAACGTCACGGCAGACAGGTTGCAGGGCATGATCGGCTGCAACCTGTTTTGCTGTATCGCCGAAGGAATGAACGGTAAATAACCTTTGATTTAAGGCAATCTCATCCCTCACGGCCACTTGTGGCCTAGTTCTGCGTTTACGTGATCGCTGTTCCGCACAACTGCCGGAACCTTGCATCTCGAAGGCAATATATTCTTGATCTTCGGTGGCGTTCCTATAGCACAAAAATNAAAAAAAACCCCGCTAGGGGCTTCTTTGTATGTAGCTGATTTACTGAGTAAATCTGGCTCCGGCGGTAGGGGACGGAGCCACAGATATCAATGTGTAAGTCGTTGATCTTTATACAACTTAACGTGCCGGTCCGTAGCCGTATGCCACATCCGTATGGAACACTTTTAGCTGGGGTCTGATAGCTTCGCAATCAACTAAATCAGATAAGCAGCCCCGCCTCGCGGCAGCTGTCATGGTTGCTCCAGCGTGGGATAAACTACTTTATCGGACGCAGCGCATAGGGATGAATTCGATAGCCGCGCGCCTTTTGCTCGTCTACCAATGGCAGAACACCACCGAGGCCATTGATGAACCCGACAGAAATTTACGACGCCTTGGCGGAAATCGCCGCCGCGCCCTTCGATCCGAATGAGTTTCCCTTCACCTTCGCCGAGGCAACGGATGCCGCAAAGGCGGCAATATCGAAGCTGCGCGGCAGCACGAACAAATCCGACCTGCCGGGCGGCGTGCTGTTCAACCGGAAGTTTCACTATGCGCCGGCTCTTGCGGGGTTGACGAATGTCACGCTGGAGCAGCTGCGCGCCTCGAAGAAAACCCAAGCCTCGAAGCCTGCCATCCTGATCGCCACAGATGGCGAGACGGTCGCCGCAGAGCATCCTACCTCGGGCGATACCCTGCATTGCCGGTTTGATGAGATCGGCGACAACTTCGGCTTCTTCCTGCCGGCCGCCGGCAAGGAACGCTATCGCGCAGTCGAGGAAAATCCGATCGACGTCAAGGCCACCGGCAGGCTGGCCCGCCTTTACGACGCGCTGATCAAGGCGAACCCCGACTGGGCGACCGAGGCGCGGCGGCATGAGATGAACCAGCTGATGATGCGGCTCATCTTCTGCATGTTCGCCGAGGATGTCGGCATCTTTCCCGACAAGCAGTTCTCGCGCCTGATCTTCACCCATGCTGGTAACCGGGGGGAGGAGGCGCAGGCCACCATCATCGCGGCCTTCCGCGCCATGAACTTGCCCAAGGGTGCGCGTGACGGGCTGCCCTTCTGGACGGCGGAATTGGAATACGTCAACGGCGGACTGTTCGCGGGCGAAATAGACGCGCCGAGCTTCGATGTCGTCGCCTTCCGCTATTTGCGCGAGGCCAGTGGCCTGAACTGGCGCGAGATCAACCCAGACATCTTCGGGTCGATGATCCAGTCGGTGGCCGATCCGAAGCAGCGTGCGGAACTGGGGATGCACTACACCTCGGTTCCGAACATCATGAAGGTGATCGGCCCCCTGTTCCTGGATGATCTGGACGCGCAGATCCACAACGCATGGGACAAGCCCAAGGGATTGCAGCAGGTGCTGGACCGGCTGTCGGGTATCCGGGTGTTCGATCCGGCCTGCGGGTCGGGCAACTTTCTCGTCGTGTCCTATCGTGAGCTGCGGGCGCGAGAGACGCGGGTCCTGGAGCGGTTGCAGGACGTGACAGCAAACACGCAGGCGCCGCTGTTCTCGGCCATTCCGATCACGCATTTCTATGGCATCGAGATCGCGGATTTTGCCGCCGAGACCGCCAAGCTGGCGCTGTTCATCGCCGAATATCAAGCCAATGCCGCCTTTGCCGAGGTCTTTGGCCGCCGCCCCGCGGCACTTCCCTTGAAGGATGCCGCGAACATCCGCACCGGCAATGCCTTGCGCGAGGATTGGGAACAGGTTTGCCCTCCGCCCGTGGATGGGCAGGAGGTGTTCATCGCGGGCAATCCGCCGTTTCTGGGATCGACCTATCAGAGCAAGGAACAGAAGGCCGATCTTGCGCGTGTGTTCGCGGGCCACGTCTCCAGCTTTGCCGCGTTCGATTTCGTCGCGGCGTGGTTCTTCAAGGCATCGCAGTATATTCATGGGCGGCAGGCGCGGGCCGCGCTGGTGTCCACGAACTCAATCTGCCAAGGCTATTCCGTGGCGGCACTGTGGCCGCATATTCTGGGCGATGATCTCGAAATCGGCTTCGCGCATAAGGACTTCAAATGGCGCAACAATGCCTCGGCCAATGCGGCGGTGATTTGTTCGATTGTCGGGCTGCGGAATGTGTCGAAGGAGACGAAGCGATTGGTTTCAAACGGACTGGATAGTGCCGTTGAGAATATAAATGCGTATCTGGTGGGCGCGCCGGACGCGTTCGTCGCTGGAAGCAATCGAAGCATATTTGAACTTCCACATATGCCGCGTGGGAACCAGCCAACCGAAGGCGGCGCCCTTATCCTCTCGCCTGAGGAACGCGACGACCTTGTAGGCCGCGTCCCTCGCGCAGAGAAATACATTCGACGCTTCATGGGGTCGATGGAGGTTGTTCGCGGCCTTGATCGCTATTGCCTTTGGATCATGGATGAAGGTTTGGCCGAGGCCAGCCAGATTTCCGATATTGAGGACCGGATCGAACGTTCGCGGCAAATCCGGCTGGCCATGAAAGATGCGGGTGGGCAGAAACTTGCGTCCCGCCCACATCAGTTCAGGGATATACTATCCCCGAAAGAACACGCCATCCTTGTCCCCCGCGTCACCTCGGAGCGCCGTCCCTACCTGCCGGTCGAAAAGGTCGGCGCCGATGTTATTTCCTCGGACCTGAACCAAGTGCTTTACGATGCGCCGGATTGGTGCATCGCACTGATCGCTTCGCGCCTGCATCTGGTCTGGATCGCCACGGTCTGCGGCAAACTGAAATCCGATTTCCGCTATTCCAACACGCTGGGTTGGAACACCTTCCCAGTGCCTAAATTCACCGATGCGCAGCTCGAGGCGCTGTCGGCTTCGGCCATGAACATCCTGAAATGCCGCTGGTCGCATTATCCTAAAACCATCGCCGACCTTTACGATCCCGAAAAGATGCCCGACGATCTGCGGGCCGTTCACCGCGAAAACGATGAGCTGCTCGAAACAATGTATATCGGTCGCCCCTTCCGCAACGATACCGAGCGGCTGGAAAAACTGTTCAAGCTGTATGCGTCACGGGTCAAAGCCCTTGGCGCGAAAGGGGGCCGCTGATGGTCGATATCACCTTCGGACGGTCCAAGGCCTCGACCAACGCGCTTGGCCAGCGCGAGATGCAGGCCCGCGCCTATGACGCCCGCGCGGCGCAGTTCCTGCTGCTGAAGGCCCCGCCCGCCGCCGGAAAAAGCCGCGCGCTGATGTTTGTGGCGCTGGACAAGATGCGGCATCAGGGGCTGGCCAAGACCATCGTCTGCGTGCCCGAAACCTCGATCGGCGGGTCGTTCCGTTCGACCGACCTGACAAGCTATGGGTTCTGGGCCGATTGGCAGGTCGATGACCGCTGGAACCTGTGCCTGACCAGCGACGGGGCCGAGGCGCAGAAGGTCAAGGCCTTCGAGGCGTTCATGGCTAGCGATGCGCCAGTGCTGGTCTGCACCCACGCGACCTTTCGCTTCGGCTTCGACAAGGTGGCCTTGGAAAAGGGGATCGAGGCGTTCGACAGCTGCTTCATCGCCATCGACGAGTTTCACCACGTTTCGGCGTCCGACAACAACCGTCTGGGCGTGATCCTTCGCAGTCTGATCACCCGCGCCGAATGCCACATAATGGCGATGACCGGCAGCTATTTCCGCGGCGACAGTGATCCTGTCCTGCGGACCGAGGACGAGGACCGCTTCACCAAGGTCACCTACAGCTATTACGAGCAACTGGAAGGGTATGAGCACCTGAAGGCGCTTGGCATCAACTATGCCTTCTACAGGGGCAACTATACCAACGGCCTGCCGGGTGTCCTGAACCCCGATCAGAAGACGATCATCCACATCCCGCATCGCGGATCGGCCGAGGCCTTCGACGACAAGTTCAATGAGGTAGGCCGGATCATGGATATGATCGGCACGCACAAGGGCCGCGATCCTGCTACGGGCTTCGATCTGGTGGAACGTCCCAATGGTCGCGTCGTGCAGGTAGCCGATCTGGTCGATGACGGGCCGGGGCGCGACATCGTAAAGGCGGCGCTTTCGCGCGAAATCCGCGGCCCCGACGGCAAGCGCGACGATACCGCCGATCGCGCCAGGGTGGACATCATCATCGCCCTTGGCATGGCGAAGGAAGGGTTCGACTGGGTCTGGTGCGAACATGCATTGACCATCGGCTATCGTTCCTCACTAACCGAGATTGTGCAGATCATTGGCCGCGCCACCCGCGATGCGCCGGGCAAGCCGCGTGCGCTGTTCACGAACCTTGTGGCGGAACCGGGCGTGGAGACTGGTGCGGTGGCTGATGCCGTCAACGACATGTTAAAGGCGATTTCCGGTTCGCTGCTGATGGAGCAGGTGCTGGCGCCGAACTTCAAGTTCTACCGCTGCGAGGATCGCGACGTGCGTGCGCCCGTCGAAACCGACGGTCAAGGAAATGTCATGATCGGCATCAAAGGCCTGATCGAGCCGCCCACCAACCGTGCCCGCGACATCTGCGAACAGGATATGCAGGACCTACTGGCCAGCGCCTATCAGGAAATGGACCGTCGCGTCCTGATGACCGATACAGCGCCCGAGGTCGCGACGCAGATGGTGCTGACCGACATCGTCGAACGCCGGTATGAGAGCCTTGAGCCGGAGGAACGCGAGTCCGTGCGCCAGCATCTGGCCGCACATATGAACATCCTGACTTTGGCCCGCAAAGAGGCCGAGAAGGGCTTTGCCGAGGCTCAGGAGACGTTCACTGGGGCGAAGCCGGACGATAATGATACGCCTGACGCCATGCCGAATACCCTGATGGAGATGGTCAAGAAGTTCATCAACGTGCGCGAGATCGACATGGAGCTGATCGACAGCGTCAACACGTTCCAGGAACGCCTCGAGGTCGCGTCGAAATCTCTGGATTCGGCGCTGTTGTCGCAGGTGCAGTCGGCCATGGTCGCGCTGCGCGTCAACATGAGCGGGGATGAAGCCAGAACGCTCTGGCCCCGCATCAAGGCCTTCCGCGCGCAGATGGGCCGCGAGCCGAATGTCCATGCCGCGGACCCGCTGGAAAGGCGCATGGCCGAGGCCTTGGCTTGGCTCAAGACCGAAAAGGCGCGCCGGATGCGTGAGAGTGCTATTTGATGCGTCCGACCTTGGATGAAATTTTCGACGAGCCTGACGAGTTCGGCTTGCTGGACGTCAAGTTGCGTTCGGGTCGTGCTGCGGCAGGGACCGATAAGGGACTGCAGGTCATCGGCCAGGTGAATGCGTTTTTTGCCGCCCATGGCCGCACGCCTAGTGTCGAGGCAGCTGAACATGATGAAATGCGGCTGGCAATCATCTGGGCTGCAGTAGCAAAAGATCTGTCAGCGCAGGTGATCGAGGCGGATGTGCATGGTCTGCTATCGCCAGTTTCGCCGCCGTCACCATCGTGGCGAGACGAACCATCGGCAGAGGCGGTTCCAGATAGTCTAGACGATATCTTCGATGACGATGATCTGGATGTCGATCCTTCCCTGGTCACGCTGACGCACACGACGGCAGCTGCAGATCGGCATCAGCCTGATCATCGTGCTGATTTTATGCCCTGCCGCGACTTCGAGCGATACCGTTCCCGTTTCGAACAGATGCATGCCTTGTTGGAAGAGGGCGATCGCGAGGCGACGCCTGTCAAGAAGTGGGCGGTTATCGAGCCACTTGAGGGTGACTTTTTCATCCGCAACGGTTTGCTGGCGCTTATTGCGGAAAAGTCGGAAATGACGACGCGGGGCGGATCACGCGACCACCGTCTGCGGGTGATCTTTTCGAACGGGACCGAAAGCGACCCCCTAATGTCATCGTTCCGCAAATCCCTGAATGACGATAAGACGGCCCGTATGGTGCAAAAGGTGGGCCTTGGCCCGTTGGATCCTGACTGGGAAGCAGACCAACTGGAAATGACCGGCACAATCTATGTTGCACGTTCCGGCTCGAACGATCCTACCATTCGAGAACAACGCATGATCTTGCACAAGATCGGCGTCACCAGCCAAGACGTCCAGCGCCGCGTGGCCGATGCCCGCAACGACCCGACCTTCCTGCTTGCTCCAGTCGAGATCGTCGCAACCTATTCATTGAAGAACCTTCCTCGGCGCCGTGTTGAGCAGCTTCTGCATCGGTTTTTCGCGTCCGCAAGACCGGCCGAACTGCGCGTAGTGGATCGTTTCGGCCGCAAGGTTCATCCGAAGGAATGGTTCTATGTCCTGCCCGACCACGTGGGGCAAGCTGCCCAGCTGATCGGTGAAGGGACGTTGCATCAGTTTTACTATGATGCTCAGCGTCAAGAGATTCGCGCAAAGGCCGACATTTGATGCGAAAAGTTCCTTACCGGACATTCGCAGGTGCGTCTGGTTTGTGGTGACGGAACGCTCGGCCCCTTACCAGACGCTCAGCAGTTTTCATGGTATCTTTCAAGTAGAAGAAAAATGGAGCCCGCTCCGCTCTTCGTCGCAAAAAAGATGGGACAATCCGTCGCTTCTTAAAGACCGAGAAAGTCCGTCATCGAGACAATTAGCCATATGCACGGGATCTTTCCAGTTTTCTTCTGGACCAGAAAAACGGGACTCTGGCCACCATTCATCTGGATAGAAATACTTCAGCATTAGATGCGCAAACGAAAGCGGAGACAATCTTCGAGCTGAGCTCCATCGATCTTCGCCAGACATGCCAATATGAAAATGGGCTCCAGGGTGACGCACTGGCTTAAATTGCTTTTGACTATACTCGAATCTGAAGCGGGGAACATAAACCTTCGATGGTATATCGGAGGCAAGTTCGGCAAAATCTTCCTCTGATATTTCACCGTTATCCCTAGCCTCTATCAACTCCTGAAACGTCTCTTTCGCACTCGGCGAACCGGTTATGCGTGGATTCGGATAATAGGCCAAGGCCCATTCCGTGTCTGTCGCCCTCGAAAATTGAAAGTAGGCAAGATCAGTCAAAAGAAAGTTATAGTGAGACAATCGCAGACCAGCTTCATATACTTCGTTATAGTCTTGACTGGCGAGGCTTATCTCATTGAACGCCGCTGAACGTGGGAGAGAAAAATTATATACTGTCCCTTCTAGTAAACTCACCTTCTTCAGAAGGCCTTCCACCGCCCTGATGCTTTGGTCGAACTTAATAGATTGCACTTTTTACTCCTCAATAAGACTATTGAGGTCATCGTCTGAAAGTTTCAGCTCGCTCTTTATCTTATCCATCCTGCGTTTAGCTTCGATGATCCTCGCGTGCTTTTCTTCAAGCCCGCGTTGAATCGTGTTGAGAGTGGTCATGTCAGGCATGGTGAAAGTTATGCGCGGGCTATTATCAAGGGCTAATTTAAATTCCTGCTGAATCTGAGCAAATACTTTGCTCTTTACACCCATCACTCGAAGCCATGCCTTGGACCTCGTCAATGCGACGAACAGTTTGTTTCTGCCGTTACGCGTGCTCAAGGTAGCAGCATCAGCACCAACGACGATTACCACTGCAGCCTCATTACCCTTAGCGCGATACACCGTGCTCATGGTAACCATACCATCTATGCGGAAAGGAGGCTCACTGTATGTATCTTTAATAATATTATTACAGGCAATACCCTCTGAAATAAGGCTGTCGGAAATATGCCTGAAGTATGATCTCGCAACTCTATCATCCAAACTGATGATCATAATCTGATGTGGTGCTATCCCATGGTTAATAAAGAACTTAACCTCGGCAGCCGCGAATTCTACTTCCTGGTCGAAATCGGTCGCCGGATGCGTAGACACGATAGGGACCTCAGCTGGAGAATGAAGGATGCTAGGGCTGTTTCTGACTGGTCGCTCGACGACATTGACGCTCGCCGTCTCAAAAGTTCCAGAAACTACTTCATAGCCTACATCTTCCCAGTGCTTAGCGTTCTCCAGCATCTGAACGGTGTTGCTGTAAACACCAAACCCGATTGAATGGGCCAGGACAAGCACGTCACGTTGATTCCGATAGGAGCGCTGCAACACAAAATCGTTCGTGTCCGTGCCTGCCGGCAAACTTCTGACCAATGAAATCCGCGGGTTCCCATCTCGGTCAGTGCCGAAAAGCAATTCTGGCTCTCGAACTTGCACATCAAAGACATTCTGCAATTCATCATACGCCCATATGATCTGCTTTTCATCGCGCGTTCCTTTTGCAAGGTAAAAACACATTTGATAAAAGCTATCAGGAAAGTCTTGGCCTTCATCGATCAGAATAACATCATAGAACTCTGATATAATCTGGCTATCAACAATTTCTTGGCAGACTGCGCCGAAGGGATCTTTCTGACCGCGGACGTCAGCGAAACTTCTTGGGGATTTCCCTTCTCTTATGCAGGTGTCTCGATAAACCCCTGGGAGATTACTCCGACCCCATCCATGCCGAACATGAATGTTATCCCAATTCGGATCAGTCTCTGCAAAATGTCGGTGAAAGCGTGTAATCAGGCGCTCGATTACATCTCTCAGACTGCGCGTATAATATGTGATCAGTATTTTCCCATTCGGATTTTCGATATGGGTAAGTGCGGCTTTCATGGCTAGGATAACGGTTTTGCCTGTTCCAGCAAGCCCTCTAATCCTCTGTGGCCCGTTTACACTTGTCAACGCTACGGCGCGTTGAGTAGCGTCAAAGTTATAGATGATGGACTCAAGGTCAAAGAACGCCCTTGCAATCGGGTCGATATCCCCATCATTCTCCGTCTCAGTGATCTGGCCAAGAGCCTTGGCACCTTCAACGATCGCTTGAACCTCAGCCTGCTGCGCGGGAGTTAGGGAACTATCCGCCTCACTCAGGATGCGAATCAACTCAGCTTCAGTTTCAGCTACCTCAACCTCTTCAGTTCCAATATCTGCTCCAGATGCGTTTGGTGCAAAAAGAACTGGGACAACATCAAATATCAGCCTGCGCTTACGCTTGAGGTCTAAGCTTTTGCCCAAGAGAGATTCTGTTGTTGCAGCAGCCTGCATAATGCTCAAGGCATCTTTTTTTAAATCTGTGAGATTCTCAGAGTTGGAGAATTTGATCATTTTAATGCCATGATCACTTCCCATAACCGTCAGATCGGAGATGTGAGTTCTGCCGTTGTAATCTTTTACCTGCGGCCATCCAGCATATACAATCACATTTTCTTCAGGCTCATGCAACTCGCCTGACCGCAGCCTTCTCGTGATTTGCCCGATATGAAAGTTGTTTTCTATTTTACTGGCGGTCGGGATGTAAGTAACTGTCATTTATTTCTCTTCTACATCGAGCGGTCCAAGCTCGTTCGTCCAGTGACATCGCTAGAAGGCGCTGACGCAGTATCGTTATGACCAGCCCGAGGGTCAAGTTCACCTCAATTAAGCACCCATGAATGTGGACGGCGCCGCTTTCGACGGCCCCGCGAATGTCAGCTAATGGGATGTGCCGGCTGCTCCCCCAACCGTCGTGTTATCCTTGCGAGGATCACCGCATCGAAAGGAGTAGCAGCCATGCGAGTGAAGAAAGCAGGACAGCTTGAAGGCCTCGCTGTTGTCGGCGTCGACATCGGCAAAGACACATTCCATCTGGTCGGCTTCGACCGACACGGCCAACTTGTGTTGCGTCAGCAAATCCGACGACAGGCGCTGACAGCGGCCTTTGACGGTCTTCCGCGCTGCATCGTTGGCATGGAGGCTTGCCTCAGCGCCCACTTTGTCAGCCGGACCCTGCGTGCGATGGGGTTTGAGCCGCGGATCATTCCGGCGATCTACGTTAAGCCGTTCAACAAGGGCCAAAAGAACGATTACAACGATGCCGAAGCCATCGCCGAGGCGGCCTTGCGACCAAACCTGCGGACCGTGTCGGAGAAGAGCCAGGACCAGCTCGATCTTCAGGCTCTGCATCGGGTGCGGGCCCGGCTGGTTTCGCGCCGCACTGCCACGATCAACCAGATCCGCGCCTTTCTGGTCGAGCAGAACATCACCGTCCGCTCTGGCCACGGGCGCTGAACAACTCCTTCGATGCGATCCTCGAACAGCGTCGGGCGGAGATGTCACCCAGAATGCGGATGATCCTGACGGGCCTGCGGGCGGACTGGCAATGGCTAGACCAGCGGATCGACGCGATCTCGGCAGAGATCGTGGAAGTCAGCAAAGCCGAGGAGAATTGCGCGAACATCATGACGATCCCCGGCATCGGCCCAATGATCTCGACCGCGCTGGTCGCCGCGATCGGCAAGGGCGAAGCCTTTGCCCATGGCCGGGACTTCGCCGCATGGGTTGGACTGGTGCCACGCCAGTTCAGCACCGGCGGTCGAACCATCCTTGGAAGGATCAGCAAACGGGGTAGCAGATATCTGCGAACGCTGTTCGTTCAGGCGGCGAAGGGCATCATGATGCGCCCGCACCGATGGCCTGCATTCCGCTTTGGCGCCTGGTTGAGCGCTGCAGTTTCCCGAATGCCCCACAACAAGGCGGCCATTGCGCTGGCGAACAAACTGGCCCGAACCGCATGGAGCATCCTGCGACATGGCACCCGCTTCGACGCCCCGCACGATAGAGACACGGCCGCGGACGCGATCTAGGCGCGCCACGGCCATCACGGAGTTCGCAAAGGAGAGAACAGCATGGAACGGAGAAAATACGCCCCCAGAGCCTGATGGGACAATGGGTCATGACCGACCTGTCCGCTATGTAGACCAAGGCGCGTGCGTAACCCCAAAATGGCCACGGCCCGCGTGCCGAGAAACAGGCCGCATACATATGAGCGACTTCCGCAAGCCACGCTGAAAATCTCGATTGCGAACAGCAGCCGGCACATACATTGGTCCCATGATCGACTTCACCGGCTATGCCATAGACCGCAGAGTTGGCAAGGATTACGACGTGCATGGTCTAAGGAGGGCTGTCATCGATGGCCGTCCTTATCATGGGGGCTCCGAGCCTGACGATCCCGCGCGTCCATCTCCCTGAGCCACTCGATATAGACCTCCAACCTACGGTCGATCTGCGCGCGGTCGGGCGGCAGTAACGGGGCGAGGTAGGGGTGGGCGCGATGCGCATCTACCTCCCGGGCATGATAAAGCCGGAGTTGATACCAGCGCGACACCGTCCGGGCCCAGCGTTCGTCGGGATCCACAGCAATGACGGGTGGGAGTACGTCCAGGCAATCGTGCAGCTATTGCCCGAGGAAGAACAGGCGTTGTTCACATTCCGGCAGGCCCCTCGGTTGGAAATCAGCTATGAGGGCAACGGCGGTGGCATGATCCGCGCTGTGGCGGCGGATGCAAAGAACCTGTTGGGGCTTTCCCCTACGCTAATCTGCGAGGATGAATTTGGTCACTGGCACCCTGAAAAGGGGATGCAACTGCACGCAGCCCTGGAAACCTCGGCAGGCAAGCGACAAGCTAAGACCATCATTATTAGCACAAGCGCCAGTGATGACAGCCATCCTCTGTCGCAGCTAATGGATTCCCCGCCCCCGCACAGTTTCATAATCGAATGCCGTGCCCCTCTGGGGATGCCGGCGGACGATCTGGACGGCATCAAGGCGGCAAACCCCGGTTCGGAGTATGGCATTGGCCCGTCGCTGCAATGGCTTCAGGAACAAGCCCGCGTTGCCATCCAGCGGGGCGGGCAGGCGCTGACGGGATTTAGGCTCTACAGCCTCAATCAACGAATTTCAGACGTGGGCAGGCTTTCGGGATGGCGGGCAGGACGTGGAAGGGTTCCGCAAGGCTGTCTTTGACGGCGAGGTACGCACAGTCCCGTCGCTACTCATGCGCTCGGCGGCTGCTGACGCGCTTGTCGTGGTCGATGATGCCATGAACTCCAAACTGACCAAAGCACGCTCGCTTGGCCGGATCGATGCAATATCGGCGTCTATTCTAGCAGTGGCACACGGTCAGCGGATGAAGGCGGCTCCCAAGCGCAGGGCGAAAGTGGCATGGCTCTGAACCGCGAACATCATCGCCACAGCAAACGCGTAACCGCGACCAAGCGCTGGCAAGTGCTGCGGCACCTGATCCTGGAGCGTGACGGATGGGCCTGCGTGGATTGCGGGCAGACACGCGGCAGGTTGGAAATCGACCATATCCAGCCCGTGCGGAACCGCCCCGATCTGGCCTTTGACCCTGCAAATTGCGCTACGCGGTGCAGCCCCTGTCATACCCGAAAGACCCGGATTGAGTGCGGTCATCCGCCCCCGATCCAAACGCCTGAGCGTGATGCTTGGGCGCACCCGCCATGGCATCACCGATGCGGGGTTGACGCATTTCCAGACGGCCTATCCGGGTGAGGCGATCACCAAGGACGATATCTTCTATTACACCTATGGCCTGCTGCATTCCGAGGATTACCGCCGCCGCTTCGCAGACAACCTGACCAAGGAACTGCCCCGCATTCCCTGCGTGAAGAAGCCCGCCGATTTTTGGGCCTTGGTTCAGGCCGGTCGCATCCTTGGTGATCTGCATGTCGGCTATGAAACCGTCGCGCCCTATCCGGTGACCATCAAACAAGGCGACCTGTCGCTGGCCAGCATCGACGACCCGAAGAAATTCTTCCGGGTCGAGAAGATGGCGTTCGGCAAGGGCAAGGATCGCTCGGTCATTCACTACAACGCAAATATCACCCTGATCGACGTGCCCCTTGCGGCCTACGACTATGTGGTCAACGGCAAACCTGCCATCGACTGGGTGATGGAACGCCAAGCCATCCGCCCGGACAAAGACAGCGGCATCGTCAATGACGCCAACGACTATGCCAACGAAACGATCGGCGATCCGCGCTACCCGTTTGACCTCCTCCGCCGCGTCATCACCGTCAGCCTCGAGACGATGAAGATCGTTCGCGCTTTGCCGCCGCTGGAGATCTGAACATATGCCGATCCCCAGCTATGAAATCTTCATGCTGCCCGTCCTCCGACTGTTCGGCGAGGGTGCCCAGAACCTCAAGGAGTGCTTGCCGCGCCTAAAAGCCGAGTTCGGCATCACCGATGAGGAAGCGGCCCAGCTTATCCCCAGCGGCCGCCTCACCGTCCTGCAAAGCCGGGCACATTGGGCCCGGACATACCTTGGCAAAGCAGGTCTGCTGGAAAGTCCCAAGCGCAACCTGCACGTCATAACGCCTCGGGGGCGCGAGGTTCTTGCCTCGCCACCGACCCAGTTGGACCTAGGCTTTCTGGAAGGATTTGAGGGCTTCAAGGAATGGCGCGCCCGCACGGCAACGGATGTGACAGGCGAGCTCGGCACTACCGTCACCCCCGCTGAAAACCCCATACCGCGTGCGAAGGTCGAGCCGACGCAGACCCCTGAAGATGCAATGGCGCATGCCCATCAAATCCTGAATGCCGCCCTGCGTGACGAGCTTCTGGGGCTTCTACAGGTCATGGATCCTCTGCGTTTCGAGCAGCTCATCGTCGACCTTCTGACGGCTATGGGATACGGTGGAGGTAACCTTGAGAACGGGTGCACGACCAAGGTGACAGGCGATGGCGGTATCGATGGCATCATAGACGAGGACGCTATCGGCCTCGACGCGGTCTACATCCAGGCGAAGAGATACGATGCAACCTATAAGGTCGGCAGACCAGATCTGCAGCGTTTTGTCGGTTCGCTGACAGGGGAAGGCGCGAGCAAAGGGGTCTTCGTCACGACATCAGACTTCTCTCGGGAGGCCGTAAACTACGTCGACCGGGTTCAGCATAGAATCCGCTTGATTAACGGGCAGAAGCTGGCCGGGCTGATGATCCAGTATGGCGTGGGGGTTCGTCCTAGAAGCCGATACATTATTTCCTCGATCGACGAGGACTACTTCGCGGACGTTTAGGTGCTCGGCGCTATAGTTGGCGGCTTGATCTGAGCGGTGCGGAAGGCGAAACACCGATGCACACCAGCGACGCGAAAGCCCCAAAGCCGTCGTTCGCACTAGCCCAGTTTAATAGAGTTTTGACGCATGGCTGAGGGCTAGCCATTCACCATCAGGTCCGTGGGTGGCAGGGTTAGGTTCGCAACATACCCCGAGGCAAAGCGATGACTTGGAAGTCAGACACCAGCAATATTGGTAGCGCAAAAATCAACTTCGCCGTGACCTGCCCCCCACTGGTCCCTCATTCATAACGAGAGTCTGCAGTTTGGATTTCGGTATTCGGCTTGGTCATCTTTCGCAAGCGCGCCGGGCGCGAAGCCCTCAAATTGCTCAAGCGTCCGGCGCGCTTGCTGCGGCGTCTGGTTGGCCAGGGACGAGTGTGGCCTGATCGTGTTGTAGTCGTAGCGCCAGAGCGCCAGCTTTCGCCGTGCGTCGTCCAAGCTGTCGAAGATTTCTTCGTTGAGTAGCTCGTCCCGCAGGCTGCCGTTGAAGCTTTCGACGAAGGCATTCTGCTGGGGCTTGCCTGGGTCGATGTAGTGCCACGGCACCTCGTTCTCGTCGGCCCATTTGAGGATGGCCCGACTGGTGAACTCGGTGCCATTGTCACTGACGATGCAACCCGGCTTGCCGTAAATCCNGGATCAGGGAGCTGAGTTNCCCGGGCGACACGNCGCCCCCGACAGGCTGGTGTCCGGCGACGAGGCAC
>NZ_BBJC02000004.1 GCF_000739715.2 Falsirhodobacter sp. alg1
TTGATGACTGCACCCGGGAATGCCTGTGCCTCGTCGCGGACACCAGCCTGTCAGGGGCGGCGTGTCGCCCGGGAACTCAGCTCCCTGATCCGGATTTACGGCAAGCCGGGTTGCATCGTCAGTGACAATGGCACCGAGTTCACCAGTCGGGCCATCCTCAAATGGGCCGACGAGAACGAGGTGCCGTGGCACTACATCGACCCAGGCAAGCCCCAGCAGAATGCCTTCGTCGAAAGCTTCAACGGCAGCCTGCGGGACGAGCTACTCAACGAAGAAATCTTCGACAGCTTGGACGACGCACGGCGAAAGCTGGCGCTCTGGCGCTACGACTACAACACGATCAGGCCACACTCGTCCCTGGCCAACCAGACGCCGCAGCAAGCGCGCCGGACGCTTGAGCAATTTGAGGGCTTCGCGCCCGGCGCGCTTGCGAAAGATGACCAAGCCGAATACCGAAATCCAAACTGCAGACTCTCGTTATGAATGAGGGACCAGTGGGGGGCAGGTCAGTATTCATCCAGTCATCATCCGGTGCGACAGCATCAGCACCATCGGTATCGTTTTCAGACATATGCTCTATCGCGAGCTGCGCAACCTGTACCTTATTTCTCGCTTTGCGAATTATGTTTGGCATGTAAATCTCGGCAGCAGCTTGCATGACCACTGGGTCTTGGAGCGCGTTCTCAGCAACACCCTTAGCTAAAATAGCAGCCACAGCAGATCTTCCTGCAGTTGTGTCGTCTATGGCCTGTGCTGGTCTTCTTAACCACGCTGTAGGAAGCAACGTCAGCCCACCGAGCAAACCACCTATTGCTTTCAAGAGGCCTGTACTAACTGGGGCAGGTAAGTTTTCAGCCATTTCACCAAGAACCGCCAAGCGGTCAACATCATTATCTTCCACAACCACCCCTATCTATCACTCGATCACTGTACTAAAGAGTAGTCATTCTATTGGCCACTCTTGAGCGCTCAACAAACCCTCCCTTGTGGCATAGCTGACAAACGGTCGATTTTCGGCAGCCAATAACCCCGTTCAAAACATAAGCAGTTGTTGAAGGTTTTCGGGCATCTCGCAACAGCGGACATCCATGGACCATGCAGTATCGGTTACATTGGACTCTTCGCGTCGATGCTGCGTCGATCGCTGACCGTCCGCTTTCGTCAAGGTGGCAAGCCTAAGAGGCAGACTGCCTGACAGAAGAGGCAGAACTATGTGTCAATGAACACCGGGTGGCAGGAGTCACAAAGTCCTGCCTCTCGGACGGGGGAAAATCGTTTGAGAACAGAAATGCGGAGGCTCGGCTCCGCAACGAGATTGCCTCTCTCGTCAGAAAGGTTTGCCTCTCACGGCCCGCGTGGCGTTCGTCAGCGCCCGAAGCTGCCGTTCACGCAGCGCGCGGCGAAGGCCCGGAGAGAGCCCTAAGCCGTCACTCGAGGGGAGCGTGTGTTGGCTTCCACATGGCGATCCGAGTTGTCATGTCTAGGAACGTTGCATGGCGATCAAGGATGGCCTGTAGGCTCGGCCCAATCCGACTTTCATGCATCTCTGCATAACCGAGCTTCCTATACCAAGGGGCGTTCCACCTCGGGATACGGAAGGTAGCTAAACATGTCCCCGAAACGCCAGCGGCATAAGCGTAGTCCTCTGCCCATCCAAGCAACCGCTGCCCGATGCCTTTGCCTGACATCCCGTCATCGACCATAAGGCTTGCAATGTAGAGCATGTCATCAAGCGGCTGCACGATGATATAGCCTGCTCGGCGTCCGGCGTGCTCGGCCACCATTGTAGTCCCGGTTCTGAAACGTTCGGGGTTAATCGCTGGAGCTGCCGCAAATTTTTCGTAGCCTTTCAGTGAAAGGTAGCGCCGATGCGCTGCACGCTCCAGTTGGCACAGGTCATCAATTTCGGCCTCGTCGTAGGATCGAAGAAGAGTGCGAGTATTGTTCATGGTCATGATCATTGCATGGCCAACGCCTTAGGCGTGGTCTTTCCCGGACCTAATCCACACACATGCAAAAGCACGCTGCGAGGCTAGATGGTGGAACAGGGCGGGTACTCATGATGGTGGTCGTCGCAGTCCAGACCTCGCGACGCCGGGCGGCGACTGATTTACCCGGCGCCGTTCATACCGAGGCCGTCATCATGGCCAAAAAGAGATGTTTTATCGCGACCCATCATGACCATCGCTTACCCGGGGAGCCGTATTTGGACAAGTGAAGCTTCTGTAACGAGCGGCAGGAAAGTCCGCACTGCCGACGCTCGCGTCAGCCGCAGGGAATGACCGCTTCGGCGTAGATCGCCCGATCAGAGGCAAATCCTCTGACGAGAAAGGCAGAACTATCTGGTGCTGTTCACCGGGATACTGGTCGGAGCGAGAGGATTCGAACCTCCGACCCCCTGCTCCCGAAGCAGGTGCGCTACCAGGCTGCGCTACGCTCCGACCGTGTGGCGGGGATTAAACCTTTCGATACAGCTTTGCAAGAGACGAGCTTTATCGTTTCTGCTGTTTTTGCCACCGCATCACAGGGCCGACCCGTGGCATGATCCCCTCTGGGCGCCAGCGGGATCGGGTGACGGGCATGGTGCCGTCGGTGCGATCTTCCCGCATGACGATATACAGACCCGACATGATGATGACGGCAGCCCCCAAAATGGTGTTCAGCTTCAAGGACTCGCCAAAGATCAGGAAGCCGAACAGTGCAGCCCAGATGATCTGGCTGTATTGCATCGGGGCCACGAGGACGGCCTCACCCGCGCGGTAGGCCACGATTGTCAGAAGCATTCCGCAAAAGGCCAGAACAGACATCAAGCCCAGCAGGCCCAAGTGTTCCACGGGCATGGGCTTGTACACGAAGGGCAGGATGCAGGCCATTGTCACAAAGTTGGCCATCATGGGGTAAAGGATCAGCACCACGCTGCGTTCGTCACGGCCAACCTTGCGGACGATGATCGATGCGAGAGAGCCGGAAATTGCCGATAGAAGCGCCGCCGCATGCCCCCATGTCAAAGGGGCACTGCCCGGTTGGATCACGATCATCACCCCGATCAGACCTGCCAGAATGGCGCTGCCGCGGTGCAGGCCCACCTTTTCCCCCAGCACCGGGATGGCCAGCAGGGTAATCAGCAGCGGGGTGGCAAACAGGATCGCATAGGTCTGGGCCAGTGGCAGCACGGTAAACGCGTAGAAGGCCGACAGCCCTGACACAACGGCCGCGACCGTGCGTGCAAGGCTCCACCACGGGTGGCGGGGGATCAGGTTTCCATCGGTCCGGTCACGCATCAGCATGACGGTTACCACCGGCATGCCCAGACAGACCGAAAAGAACACGATCTGGACAGGATTATAGGAACCACCAAGGAATTTCACGACCGTGTCGTGTGTAGAATAGATCAGGAACGCTAGCAGCGCCGACAATGCGGCGCGCAGGTTTGATTTGTCGGACATGAATGTGCGCTTTGTGGTACTGGCAATTACGTACTTATGGTGGCGCAACGGTTTTCGAATGCAACCCCCCGAGTGTCGGGGGATTGCAGCTTTCTGGATTATGCAGCCAGGGCCTTGAGAATGGCGTCGCCCATTTCCGATGTGCTGATCGGCGTGCCGCCTGCTTCGCCCATCAGGTCCGCCGTGCGGTGGCCGTCGGCCAGAACGGTTTCAACTGCGCGTTCCAGTTTGGTGGCGGCCTCACCCATATCGAAGGAATAGCGCAGGGCCATCGCAAAGCTCAGGATACAGGCGATGGGATTGGCCTTGCCCTGACCGGCAATGTCGGGGGCAGAGCCGTGAACGGGTTCATAGAGCGCCTTGGGTCGGCCATTTTCCATGGGGGCACCCAAGCTGGCGGATGGCAGCATACCGAGGCTGCCGGTCAGCATCGCGGCGGCATCCGACAGCAGGTCGCCGAACAGGTTGTCGGTGACGATCACATCGAACTGCTTTGGGTTGCGCACCAGCTGCATTGCCCCGTTGTCGGCATACATATGGCTGAGGGCCACATCGGGGTATTCGTTCTGATGGATCCAGGTGACCTCTTCACGCCACAATACGCCGGATTCCATGACGTTCGCCTTTTCCATGGAGCAGACGCGATTGCCGCGCCGGCGTGCCATCTCGAAGGCAGAGCGGGCAACGCGGCGGATCTCGTTGGTGGTGTAGCGTTGGGTGTTGATCCCGACGCGGCCGCCTTCGTTATCGGTCTGAATGCCGCGCGGTTCCCCAAAGTAGATGCCCGAGGTCAGTTCGCGCACGATCATGATATCAAGACCCGAAACGATCTCATGCTTCAGGCTGGAAAAATCTGCGAGGGCCTCGAAGCACTGCGCGGGGCGCAGATTGGCGTAAAGGTCCATTTCCTTGCGGATGCGCAGCAAGCCGGCTTCGGGGCGCAGGGCATATTCCACACCATCATACTTCGGCCCGCCAACGGCACCCAGCAGAACGGCGTCCACCGCCTGTGCCCGCTCCAGCGTGGCATCGGACAGAGGTACGCCGTGCACGTCATAGGAACAGCCACCGATCAGCCCTTCTTCCACATCGAAGGGGGTGCCTTTGGTGCCGAACCAGTCGATGATCTTGCGGACCTCGGCCATGACTTCGGGGCCGATACCGTCACCGGCGAGGATAAGAAGGGATGGGTTGGCCAAGGACGCCTCCTGATTTTACGTACAGCGTTGGCGTAGCGGCCCCGGCCCCAACGGTCAAGCGCGGGGCGTTGCGGCCTTGTGACGGGGCAATGCACACTCTACATTCCCAATTATGAAACGCTTTATCCCCTTCCTGTTGAACCGGCCCACGGTTCCCGTCATCCGCCTGCATGGGACCATCTCGGCCGGTGGGCGCGGGCTGTCGGACGCGGGCCTTGCTCCGATGATCGAACGTGCCTTTGCCAAAGGCAAACCCGTGGCCGTGGCGGTGGTCATCAATTCACCCGGCGGCTCGCCCGCGCAATCCAGCCTGATCGCCGCGCGTATCCGACGTCTGGCGGACGAAAAATCCCTGCGTGTGCATGTATTCGTCGAGGATGCCGCCGCTTCGGGCGGATACTGGCTGGCCTGCGCCGGGGATGACATCTGGGTGGACCAAAGCTCTTTGATCGGCTCCATCGGTGTCATCTTTTCCAGCTTCGGCTTTCCTGATTTCATGTCCCGCTACGGGATTGAGCGGCGCGTGCATACGGCCGGTAAATCCAAGAGCCTTGCCGATCCCTTCCTGCCGGAACGGCCCGAAGATGTGGCCCGCCTGAAAGCCATTCAGGCCCCGATCCATGAGGCATTCATCGCCCATGTGAAATCGCGGCGCGGTGCGCGTCTGGCGGATGCGGATCTGTTCAATGCCGATATCTGGGTGGGCCAGCAGGCTGTGGATCTGGGGCTGGCGGATGGGGTCGGCCATCTGGTTCCGAAGCTGAAGGAGCTCTACGGCAAGGATGTGCGGCTTGTGCCCCATGCCCCGAAGCGAGGTTTGCTGCAGCGCGTCGGGCTGCGGGCCGGAGAGGCGGCATTGTCCGCAATAGAAGAGCGGGCCTCATGGTCGCGTCTGGGGTTGTAGGATGTTGATAAAAGTCGCCGTACTCTTTCTCGCGGTCGTGGTTGTTCTGGGTTTCCTCGGACTTTTGCGCCGGAAACCCTGACCACTTGTCCCCCGTGTCACCCTACCGTCATGTAACAGGGGCTTTTGGCTTGAAAAACAAAGGTTTTCTGGGGTTAAAATTATATTTATGTTCAAGATCAACAACTTGAATAAGTGACTAAAAAATGGGCAAATCAACGAGATGCCCATAAAACAAGGGTGAATCGCATTTGGTCCAAGGTTGTGCCCAGTGTTATCCACAGAAACGGTGGATGCCTTTGCTCTTGCCCCTCATATGGGATCATTGCAGCCCGCGTCGGGAATCGCCAAGATGACAGAAACTGCCTCCCCTCCGGTACCTACGGGCCATGAAGTCATTCAGGCCTATCTGAAAACGCTTGATGGGTCGCCCGGTGTGTACCGGATGCTGGATGCGCAAAGTCAGGTGCTCTACGTCGGCAAGGCGCGGAACCTCCGGATGCGCGTTTCCAATTATGCGCGCCCGAGCGGGCATTCCGGGCGGATTGCGCGGATGATCCGCGATACGGCCTCGATGATGTTCCTGACCACGCGGACGGAAACCGAGGCGCTGCTGCTGGAGCAGAACCTCATCAAGCAACTGAAGCCGCGGTACAATGTGCTGTTGCGGGATGACAAATCCTTTCCCGACATCCTGATCGCCAAGGACCATCCGTTTCCGATGATCCGCAAGCATCGGGGCAAGCGTGGCAAGGAGGGTGCCTATTTCGGTCCGTTTGCCAGTGCGGGGGCGGTGAACC
This sequence comes from Falsirhodobacter sp. alg1, assembly GCF_000739715.2. Lineage (GTDB taxonomy): Bacteria > Pseudomonadota > Alphaproteobacteria > Rhodobacterales > Rhodobacteraceae > Falsirhodobacter. The sequence continues at coordinate 6,350 of NZ_BBJC02000004.1, forward strand.
GGACTTTGACGCAGCTGCAGCGCGTGTTCCTGCTGCGTACCTGTTCCGATTCCGTTTTCGAAAGCCGGTCGCGCCCCTGCCTGCTGTACCAGATCAAGCGGTGTTCGGCCCCCTGTGTGGGAAAGGTCGATGCCGAGGAATACAACGGCCTGATCGCGGATGCGGAACAGTTTCTGAAGGGGCGCACCACACGTGTGCAGGCCGATCTTGCACGCGAAATGGCAGCGGCCTCCGATGCGATGGAATTCGAGCGTGCCGCAGCCCTGCGGGACCGGATCAAGGCGTTGACGCAGGTGCAGCAGGGGCAGTCCATCAACCCGCAGGGGGTGACCGAGGCCGATGTGATCGCGCTGCATGTCGAAGGCGGGCAGGCCTGCGTGCAGGTCTTTTTCATCCGGGCGAACCAGAGCTGGGGCAACCGCGATTTCTATCCCAAGACGGGGGCTGGGGCCGGAGAGGCCGAAATTCTGGAGGCCTTTCTGACCCAGTTCTATGACGACAAGGAGCCGGCCCGTCTGGTTCTGCTGTCTCACGAGTTGGAAAACCCGGATCTGGTGGCCGATATGCTGTCAGGGCGGGCAGGGCGCCGTGTTGCGGTGGGCGTGCCGCAACGTGGCGAGAAGGCGACGCTGGTGGAGAATGCCGCCCGCAATGCCCGCGAAAGCCTGGCGCGCCGCATGTCCGAGAGCGCCACGCAGATCCGGCTGCTGGAAGGCCTGGCCGAAGCCTTTGCGCTGGATGTGCCGCCGCGCCGCATAGAAGTTTACGACAACTCGCATATTCAGGGCACCAATGCCGTGGGCGGGATGATCGTGGCGGGGGCCGAGGGGTTCCTGAAAGGGCAATACCGCAAGTTCAACATCAAGGGAGAGGCGGGAGCCAACAGCGACGACTTCGGCATGATGCGCGAGGTGCTGACCCGCCGGTTCGAGCGTCTGCTGAAGGAGGACCCCGATCGTGAGACCGAGGCCTGGCCGGACCTGCTGCTGATCGACGGCGGCGCGGGGCAGGTCAGCGCCGTGCATGAGGTGATGGTCGGTTTGGGTGTCGAGGATATTGCCATGATCGGTGTGGCAAAGGGGATCGACCGGGATGCCGGGAAAGAGGAATTCCACCGCGTAGGCAAACCCGCATTTGCCTTGCGCCGCAATGATCCGGTTCTGTATTTTGTGCAGCGTCTGCGCGACGAGGCCCACCGTTGGGCTATTGGCGCGCATCGTGCCAAACGTGCCAAGGCGGTCAGCACCACCCCGCTGGACGAGGTGCCGGGCATCGGCGCCGCCCGCAAGCGCGCCCTTCTGGCGCATTTCGGGTCAGCCAAGGCCGTGGCGCGGGCCGGGATTAACGATTTGCAGGCTGTCGAGGGTATTTCGGCACAGATGGCCCAAAAACTGCACGATTTCTTTCACACGCAAAGCTGACTTGCCGTCCTTGTTATCTATCTAACACGACACGCCTCTTTCCATGATGGCCCGCCTTAGGATACGCCCAGAGTATGAATTGGAATCTGCCCAACATCCTGACCGTTCTGCGGTTGATTGCGGCGCCCGGCGTGGCGATCATGTTCTTGTATTTCCACCGCCCGTGGGCGGATTGGGCTGCGCTGACCCTTTTCGTAGGGGCGGCCGTCACCGATTGGTTCGATGGCTATCTTGCGCGGCTGTGGAAACAGGAAAGCAATTTCGGGCGGATGCTGGATCCCATTGCCGACAAGGCCATGGTCGTCATCGCCCTTGTGATCATCACCGGCTATTCCGGCATGAACCCCTGGCTGATCCTGCCGACGACCGTGATCCTGTTCAGGGAGGTGTTCGTCTCGGGGCTGCGGGAGTTTCTGGGGGCGCGGGCAGGTCTGCTGCGGGTGACCAAGCTGGCCAAGCTGAAAACCACCGCGCAGATGGTGGCCATAGCCGTGCTTTTTCTCGGGACCGGGCTGGAATATCTTGAAGGGCTGTCGCTTCAGGGGATGACGGCCGAAAGTTATGTGGCAGCGGTAGAGGCGGGCCTTGCCCAGCCCCTGCGCCCCTGCGGCTCCTTGGGCTGTGCCACCACGGCTACGCTGATCGGCCTGCTGCTGATCTGGATTGCCGCGATCCTGACGGCGATCACCGGAATCGATTATTTCATCAAGGCGCTGCCCTATTTGCGGGATGACAAATGATCGACATTCTCTATTTCGCATGGCTGCGTGAACGGATCGGCATCGGACGCGAGCGTCTGGAAACATCGGCGCCCACCGTCGCGGCCTTGATCGAGGAATTGCAGTCCCGGAGTGGGGGGCATGCCCTTGCCTTTGCCGATCTTTCGACCATCCGTGCCGCAGTCGATCAGGATCTGGTAGAGCTGGATGCGCCCCTCGGCAATGCCCGCGAAGTGGCGTTTTTCCCACCGATGACCGGGGGCTGACAATGCCTGTCCGTGTACAAACCGCAGCCTTTGATGCCGGTGCCGAATTGAACGGCTTTTCCAAAGGGCTGGCTGCGGGGGCGGTCGTCAGCTTTACGGGGATTGTCCGCGGCGGTGGCGGTATGACGGCAATGGAAATAGAACATTACCCCGGCATGACCGAACGCGCGCTGACCGCCATTGCCGAGGAGGCGTCACGCCGCTGGTCTCTGGAATGCGCCCTCGTCATCCATCGCTACGGACTGCTGGAGGTGGGAGAGACGATCATGATGGTGGCTACAGCAGCCCGGCACCGCGCCGAGGCGTTTCAGGCGGCCGATTTCCTGATGGATTACCTCAAATCCCGCGCGCCCTTCTGGAAAAAGGAAATTGGAGAGGCTGGCACGTCCTGGGTAGATGCAAAGGCCAGCGACGAAAAGGCGCTGGCCCGCTGGTAGATCAGGCCAATCCGTTGCGCCAGACATGCTGCAGATCCCCGGGCTGGGGTGTCGCCTCATAGACCGCACGCGCGATGGCGCGGGCCAGGGTAGAGGCCGCCGCATGCCCCAGAAGGAACAGATCCTCATCCGTCACGGGGCGTTGGCCGGTTGATACGCCAAAGACCAGATCTCCGTCAAACGGGGTATGGGATGGCACGATGGCCCGAGCAATCCCGTCCTGTGCCGCAATGGCGATCCGTTTCGCCTGCGCCTGTGTCAGCGCGGCATCGGTGGCTACGATGGCCAGCGTCGTCGCCTCTCCCTGCTGTTTGGTCAGCAGTGGCTCGTCTTCGGCCACCAGAACGGCCGGTAGGCCTACAGCCCCGAATTCGGCATCGATCTCCCATGGGGCGGCCCAGAACCGGCGGCTTTTTCCGGCAGTGACGGACCCGACGGCGTTCACGGCGACCAATGCGCCCACGGTGATCTTGTTGGAAAGCACCGCCGAGGCAGAGCCGAGCCCGCCTTTCCAGTAGGATGTGGTGGCGCCATAGCCCGCCCCGACGCTGCCCAGATCAAATGACGGCTTCGCGGCCTTCAGGGCGGCCCGGCCAAGTGCGGGGTAGGGGTTGGTGGTCCAGCCTTTGTCGCCGCCGTTCCGCAGATCGAACAGGATTGCACCTGGCACGATCGGCACACGGACGTCCCCTACGGCAAAGCCCCGTCCCATGGCCCGAAGTCCGTCGGCCACCCCGCCGCAGGCCCCCAGCCCGAAAGCCGATCCGCCTGACAGGACCAGCGCATCCACCGCCTGAACCATGTTGTGTGGGGCCAGCAGGTCCGTTTCCCGCGTGCCGGGGGCCCCACCCATGACGCTGACCGCCGCAACAAAGGGGGCGTCCGCCGTCAGGACCGTGGTGCCGGACCGGAGGCCCTTGTCATGGGCATGCCCGACGCGCAGCCCTGCAACATCGGTGATAAGGTTGCGTGGTCCTTGTTTCATTGGAACAATCCTAATGCCCATGGGGCCACAAACCCCGTTGCGATGGCGTTCAACCCCATACCCAAGCCAGCAAAGGCCCCGGCGATGGGATTGATCTGAAGTGCGCGCGCCGTTCCGACCCCGTGGGCCGCCACCCCGGTGGCAAAGCCATGCGCGCGCCAGTCGGTAATGCGCAGCAGCGTCATCAGGGGTGTGACGACAATCGCCCCCGTCACGCCTGTCACGATCACCATACCGGCGGTGAGCGTCGGAATGCCACCCAATGTCTGGGAAACGGCAATGGCCACCGGGGCGGTGGCGGATTTCGGGGCCAATGAGGCCAGAACCGTTCCATCCAGTCCGAACATATATGCAAAACCCACCGCAGTGACAGCAGCGGTGCAGGAGCCTGCGATCAGGGCGGCAGCCAAGGGCAACAGAGCGGCCCGCACATGATGCAGGTTGTCCCTGATAGGGAGGGCAAGGGCCACCGTTGCCGGCCCGAGCAGGAAGGTGATGATATGCGTGCCGTCGGCATAGGTCTGGTAATCCGTTCCCGTGGCCAGAAGGCTACCCATGACCATGAGAACCGTAATCAGGACCGGGTTGACCAGAGGGTGCCTGCCCGCCGCATTCGACAGCGTGGTGGCGACCATGTAGCAGCCCAGTGTCACGCAGATCCAGAAGGGTGCCGATCCGCCGACGGCTGCCCAGAGCGACGCCGCCATCATTCCACCCCGTGGTTGCCGGTCAGCCGGGCCGTAAGAACGAAGGCCCAGGCCCCTACGGCCAAGGCGGCCACGGTGGATGCGATCAGCGTCACGGCCAGAGCCAGCCCCTCTGTCCGCAGTTCTGCCAGATATCCTATGATGCCCGCACCGGCAGGTACGAACATGATCGACAGGTTTGCAAGGATAACGACAATCACCGCGCGGGTCATCTGGGCGAGGGCCGGAAACGCGACCAGCAATCCGAACATCAATACCATGCCCATCACGGCGCCCGGCACCGGCAGATGTAGCAAGCGGGCCAAAACCTCACCCATGGTCTGGCAGCCCAGCAGGATAAATATGGTCTGGATAATCATATAAACTCCGAATCGGGGGATCGTAGTCACCTGCGGGGCCAAGGAAAAGGCGGCAAACGCCCCCTTTTCAATATCGGGCGTGACTAACGTGCCGTTCCCTCATATGAGGGGCGCCCGATTGACTCGTGCCCATGGGCGCGGAACATGGCTGAAACAACGGAGTTGTGGCTTGCGGTTCACCCGTCTGCGCCTGAATGGCTTCAAGAGCTTTGTGGACCCAACCGACCTGGTCATCCAGGGGGGTCTGACGGGCGTGGTCGGTCCCAACGGCTGCGGAAAATCGAACCTGCTGGAGGCGCTGCGCTGGGTGATGGGGGAAAACCGCCCCACGGCCATGCGGGGCGGCGGGATGGAGGATGTGATCTTTGCCGGCACCGCCAGTCGCGGGGCGCGCAACTTTGCCGAGGTGGCGCTGGTCATCGACAACGAAGACCGTCTGGCCCCCGCGGGGTTCAACGATCAGGACCAGATAGAGATCATCCGGCGGATCACCCGGGATGCAGGCTCTGCCTATAAGGCCAATACCCGCGATGTGCGGGCGCGCGACGTGCAGATGCTGTTTGCCGATGCCTCAACCGGGGCGCACAGTCCGGCCCTTGTCCGGCAGGGCCAGATCTCGGAGCTGATCAACGCAAAGCCGAAGGCCCGCCGCCGCATTCTGGAGGAGGCTGCGGGAATTTCCGGTCTCTATGCCCGCCGTCACGATGCCGAATTGCGCCTGAATGCGACCGAGGCCAATCTGGCCCGTGTGGCGGATGTGGTGGATGGGCTGGCAGCACAGATGGCGTCCTTGGCGCGGCAGGTGCGGCAAGCCCAGAAGTACCGGGAGATCGGTGCAGCGCTGCGACGCGCCGAAGGGGCCCTGTTGTGGCGCCGCTGGTCCGAGGCCGAAGCCGCCCATGGGGCGGCTGCCGCCGATCTGCGTGCCCGTATCACTGCGGCAACCGAAGGGGATCGTGCCGCAGTGGCCGCTGCGGATGCGCGCGAGGCTGCCGATGCTGCCCTGCCTCCGCTGCGCGATGAAGACATCATTGCCTCGGCTCTGTTGCAGCGCATGATAGCCGAACGTGCCACGCTAGAAGATCGCGAACGCAGGGCACGTACCGCCATCGACAGCCTGCGTCAGCGGATCGAGCAGCTGGTACATGATGCGGAGCGTGAAGGGGCCCTGAACCGGGACGCCAGCGACAGTCTGGAGCGTCTGGAGGCAGAGGCCGAAGAGCTTGCCATTGCCCATGACGGGCATGATGCCGCCCTTGCCGAGGCTGCCGATGCCGCACGTGAAGCCGCCTCCGGGCTGGCAGAGCGTGAAGAGGAACAGACCGAACAGGCAGAGGATGTGGCCCGCCTGTCGGCACGCCATCAATCCGCCCAGCGCCTGCTGGCCGATACACGCAACGCGATGGTTCGCGCGGAAACCGAGGCTGCGCGGGCGCAGGCGGATGCCGATGCCGCCCGTGCGGCACAGGATGCCGCCGCCGCCGCCTATGCCCTGTCCGAGGAAAATCTTGCCGAGGCGCGTGAGCGGACCGAGGCCGCAGAAGAGGTTCTGGCCGCTGCCGAGGATGCGTATGGCGACGCGCAAAGGCATGAGGCATCCGCCCGTGCCGTCCGCTCGGCCGCGGACTCCGAAGCCAGCGCCTTGGGAGCCGAAGTTGCAGCGCTGGGCCGGCTGGTGAACCGCGACCGTTCGGACGGACAGCAGATACTGGACCGTTTGCGCGTGGCCGCAGGCTATGAGGCTGCGCTGGGCGCGGCGCTTGCTGATGATTTGCGGGCCGAAGAGGGGGATGGCCCTTCGGGGTGGCGTTCCTTGCCGGACTATCCGGCGCCGGATCTGCCGGATGGGGCCGCACCCCTGGCGGTGCATGTGGATGGACCTGCGGTTCTGGCGCGTCGCCTAGGTCGCACCGGGATCGTGCCGCGAGACAGGGGCGCCACATTACAGGCAGGTTTGCGCCCCGGCCAGCGTATTGTCAGCATCGAGGGCGATTTGTGGCGTTGGGACGGGTTCTGTGCGGGGGCAGAGGATGCGCCGTCCGCCGCAGCCCTGCGGCTGGCGCAGATCAACAAGCTGGAATGTCTGCGTGCCGATCTGGAGGTCGCCGAGGCGAACGCCGCCACTGCCCGTGCTGCCCATGAAGCAGCGCAGCAGGTACTGGCGAATGCGGCCCGTGCCGATCAGGATGCGCGGGAGGCCCGGCGCGCCGCAGATAGCGCTGTTGCCGAGGCCAGCCGCGCAGCCTCCCGTGCCGAGGCCGATCGTTCCATCATGGCGGGGCGGCTTGAAACCGCACAGATGGCCATGTCCCGCCATGCCGATGAGGCGCAATCCGCCCGCAGCCGTCTGGCCGAGGCCGAGGCGCAAATCGCGGCATTGCCGGATCTTGAGGCGGCGCGGGCCCTGATCGAAGAAGGTCGCATCGGCGTGGAAGGGGCGCGCATCGTCCTGATGTCCCGACGGTCTGCGCATGATGAATTGCGGCGGGAGGGGGAGGCCCGCGCCCGTCGACAGGAGGTGGTGGCACGCGAAGCGGCAAGCTGGCGCATCAGGCTGGAAACCGCAGGGCGCCGCGCTGCGGAGCTTGCCGAACGCCGGGCCGCTGCCGAAGCCGATCTGGAAGAGGCATTGGCTCTGCCCGAGGAAATTGCGATTGCCCGCGAAGATCTGACCCATAGCATTGAAGAGGCGGAAATGCGGGCTGCGGCGGCACGCTCTGCCTTGGCTGCGGGGGATGCTGTGGCCCGTGCCGCGCAGGATGCCGAACGCGACGCCGCGCGCCACGCAGGCGAAGCGCGGGAGGCCCGTGCCCGTGCCGAGGCATTGGAAGAAGCTGCTGCAACCGCCCGTAATGCCGCCGCCGCCCGCATCCATGAGGATACGGACAAGACCCCTGCCGCATTGTTGGCCACGCTGGATGATCCGAAGACCCTGCCTGATTCCGCAACACTGGAATCAGATGTGGCGCGGCTGAAGCATCAACGTGAAAGCCTGGGCGCAGTGAATCTGCGTGCCGAAGAGGATGCGAAGGCGATCAATGAGGAGCACGGCACCCTTGCTGCCGAAAAGGCGGATCTGGAAGAGGCAATAAAGACCCTGCGTGCCGGTATCGCCAGCCTGAACCGTGAGGGGCGGGAACGTTTGCTGGCAGCCTATGAAGAGGTGAACGCCAGTTTTGCCACATTGTTCAGCCATTTGTTCGGGGGGGGCGAGGCGCGGCTGGTCATGGTCGAATCCGATGATCCGCTGGATGCCGGTCTGGAGATACTGTGCCAGCCGCCGGGTAAACGCCTGTCCACCCTGTCCCTTCTGTCGGGGGGGGAGCAGACGTTGACGGCCATGGCCCTGATCTTTGCGGTATTTCTGGCCAACCCTGCGCCGATCTGCGTTCTGGACGAGGTGGACGCGCCGCTGGATGATGCCAACGTTACCCGGTTCTGTGATCTGCTGGACGAGATGACCCGCCGGACCGACACGCGGTTCCTGATCATCACCCACCATGCGGTGACGATGTCGCGCATGGACCGGTTGTTCGGAGTCACGATGGTAGAGCAGGGTGTCAGTCAGCTGGTCAGCGTGGATCTGAAAAAGGCCGAGGCGCTGATCGCCTAGAGCTTCACGATCAGATCTCCGAGGTGCACATCGCCATCCTCCTCTACCGAGCAGAGGATTCCGCGCAGGCGCAATTCGGGGTGGCCGGGGGCGGTGATCCAGTCCTTGGCATCCTTGCCGTAACGGACCTTCCATTTGACACAGGCATCATTGAATTCGCCTGAGACGCGCAATACCGCGGTGCCGACACGGATCAGACTGCCGGTGGGCAGGTTCGCCAGCGATGTATCAAGGTCGGCGATGATCGGATCCCCCGGATGGGGAACGCTGTGGTCCGTCCAGACAAGATCCAGCACCCGTTTGGGCAGGATCGAAACCTGGATGGCGGGGTGGGGGGACCCGTCGGGCAGGCGCATCCACGGTCGCGTCAGCCAGCGTTCACCGGGGATGCCCTCGGCGCGCGTCAGGCGCAGATGATCCCGGAAATCACGCTCTCCGGTCGCTGGACGAAAGCACAGCATGGTGACCGGAGTATTGTCCTTGGGGGCCGCAAGAACATGCGGCAGGGCGGCATTCAGCGCATCGGTGGTTATCATGGAAAGGTCCGTATCCTGTCGGCAAGGGCCAGATCCGCCTCGATCAGCAGGCCTGCCGATTTCAGGCGGGCGCGAATATCGGGGTCGGGATTCTGGATGGTTTTATAGAAGGCTTCGATCTCGTCATCGGTTGCTTCGGCCAGAAAGCCGGAAAGCACGGGGTTGGACAGATAGGCCCCTTTTTCCTGACGGAAGGCCAGACGACTGTGCCATTCCGCCGGATCTTCGGCGTGGAAGTGAAGAAGGGGCATGTCATCGGCAAAGGAGATGCCCGTTATACGCTCACCATGCACGAATCCGCCATGCAGACGAGGCTCCATGCCATCGACCCCGGTGCGGAAAAAGGCCTTGCCCACGGAATGGCTCAAGGATCCGTTGGGCAACGCCTCGGCAAAATCACCGAAGGCCCATGTGCGATCGTCCGCATCCCGTATCGGCGCGCGAAAGTGGCGGGCCGTGTAGATATCCGGCGGGGAAACGCTATCGTGAAGGGCCTCCCACGGGCGCATCCGCAGCAGGATTTCGGTGCATCCGTCCAGTTGTTCCGTAATGGGGCGGCTGGGAAGAATGAATTCATCAACGTCGATATGTGCGATCCACGGCAGGGATGTCATGGCATAAACCCGCTGCATGTTCCGCGATTGGCGGTTCTGGTGGCGGGCAGGGCGATGGCGGCCCCAATATGCCGCATCACAGGAAATGGCCGTCACCCGGTCAAGGCCGCTCAGGGCGGCCAGGGCCGGGTCTTCGGGATCGTCCAGATGCAGCCATATATGGGCCGCGCCAAGCGAAAGATGATGCACCAAAAACGCCTTCAGCTTGGGCAGGGGGGCCTTGGCTGTCGTACAGATGCCCCATTCGGCCATTTAATGCTCTCCGCGTAAATTCGCAGGAACCTTAGCAGTCCCGTTCAGGTTGCACCAATATCTATTCGGTGACGGAAAAAACGTCATGCGAAGTTTGCAATTTACGGACAGAATGGATCTGTCGAACATGATTCTAGGGGGCTTCTCATGCTGGAATTTCTGACCGATGATCTGCGTGACGGGTTGCGTGCAGCCAGCCAGCGCAAACGCCGCCGCGCGTCGCGCATGCATGTCGTGCTGGATGACGCGGCTTTTCCGGTTCTGCGTTTGTGGGAAACCGGAATGGCCGTGGAGGCGTCGCGCCTGACGCATCTGCGGGGGCTCGTCGACATCTATGACGGCCCGCATCATGTCGGCCGCTGCCTGATCGTGGCGTCGTCACTGGAAGACGGCGAATTGCTCTGTGAGTTCAAGACATTCCAGACCGTCGGTGATCGTGCGCCCGTGGATTTTGAGCGGAGCGGGCCAGAAATCTCGGGATATCTGACCCACGCCTGATCATTATTGAAGATCGGCGAATACACTGCGAAGGCGCGCGCAGGCATCCATGATCTGCGCGCGTGTCATCGCGATGTTGAACCGCATGAAGGGCTCTCCCCCTGCGCCGAACGTTGCCCCGTAGTTTGTGGCAATTCCTGCCTGATGTTCTACCCGTGTCCGCATTTCATCGGCACTCATGCCGGTGCCTGAAAAATCGACCCAAGCCAGATAGGTTCCTTCCAGCGGCATGGAGACCAGCCCGGGGATCTCGGCGATAGTCGCATCGAAAATCCGGCGGTTCTCATCCAGGTAGGCCATCAGGGCATCGACCCATTCTGCCCCTTCGGGGGAATAGGCCGCGGTGGCCATGCGCACACCAAAGCTGTTGGGCGAAATTCCAAGTGCAAGAATGCGGGCCGCGAATTTCGCGCGCAGAGCTTCATCGGGAATGATGACATTGCCACTGTGGCAGCCTGCAATGTTGAACGTCTTGGTTGTCGCGGTCATCATGACCAGACGGTCCATGATGCCCGGAGCGGCCAGCGTCATCGGGATATGCTTTTGGCCCGGGTACACCAGATCATGGTGGATCTCGTCCGACACAAGGATCAGGTCATGGCGCACGCAGAAATCGGCAATGGCTTGCAGTTCATCCTTTGACCAGACGCGTCCGCCGGGGTTGTGGGGCGAACAGAGAACCATCAACCGCTCGGTCCCCGTCATCTGGGTGTCCCATTTGGCGATGTCGAATTCGTAACGGCCATTCACCAAGGCCAGTTCACATTCCACGATCCGCCGGCCGGATGCACGGGCAACCTTGGCAAAGCCGTGATAGGCCGGGGTCATCAGGACGACGCCCTGATCCGGTGTCGTGAAGGTATCGATGCACATTGCGGTGCCATTGACGAGGCCGTGGGTGGTGAAGATGGCCTCGGGGGCGACGTCCCATCCATGGCGGTTCTTCATCCACCAGCAGATGGCCTGCAGATAGGCACGATCATCCCCGAAATATCCGTAGATGCCGTGATCGGCCATTTTCTGGATTTCGTTCTGCACGCAGGCCGGTGGCCGGAATTCCATGTCCGCCACCCACATCGGCAAGCCTTTGCCCTGCGGGACGTTGTAAATCTTTTCCATCATGTCCCATTTCTGTGAATGGGTGTCCGTGCGGTCGATCTGTTCGTCGAATGTCATGCCCGTCTCCTGTCGCATCGGGGGAACCCTAGCGGCGGTTTTCCGAGAGGGGAAGGTATGCGGGAAGGATTGCACCAGACAGGCGCATGGCCTAAATCATCCGGTATGATACGCCCGATCCTGATACATCCCGATCCGCGCCTGAAAAAGGTTTGCCCCGCCGTGCCAGAGGTTACGGAGGATATCCGCAATCTGGCGCGTGACATGCTGGAGACGATGTACGATGCGCCGGGGGTCGGCCTGGCAGCCCCGCAGATCGGCGTCATGCTGCGTGTACTGGTCATGGATTGCACCAAGGATGCCGAGGCTGCGCCCCGTCCGATGGTTCTGATCAACCCTTCCATCATCGGCGCGTCCGAAGAGCAGAGCGTGTATGAGGAAGGCTGTCTTTCAATTCCCGAGCAATATGCCGAGGTGTCGCGCCCGGCCCGTGTGCGCGTGCGCTGGACGGATCTGGACGGCCAGACAGTCGAGGATGATTTCGAGGATCTGTGGGCGACCTGCGTCCAGCACGAGATCGACCATCTGGACGGCAAGCTGTTCATCGACCATCTGGGCGCGTTGAAGCGGCAGATGATTACCCGCCGCATGGAAAAGCTGAAGCGTGAACGGGCGCGGGACAAGGCATGATCCGCCCCTTCATTCCGTGGCCCGACCAGCGGCTGCGCCGCGTTGCCGAGCCCGTGGCCGAGGTGACGGATGAAATCCGCGCCCTTTGGGCCGATATGGTTGAAACGATGGATGCGATGCCCGGTTACGGGCTGGCCGCACCGCAGATCGGCGTGATGCGGCGTGTCGCCGTGGTCGATTGTTCCGAAGTGCGGGGACAGGCTGTTTTGCTGGCCAATCCCGAGGTTCTGCACGCCTCCATCCATATGCGCGAGCATGACGAGGCCAGTCCGAACCTGCCGGGGGTTCATGCGACGATTTCCCGCCCGCGGGCGGTGACCGTACGCTTTCTGAATGCCGAAGGGCAAAGCGAGGATCGTGATTTCGTGGGCCTGTGGGCAACATCGGTCCAGCATCAGATAGACCACCTGAACGGCAAGATGTTCTTTGACCGGCTGTCCCCGTTGAAACGGCGGATGCTGGTTGCGCGGGCGCAGAAAACGGCACGGCGGTAAGGGAGAGGCGGGCATGGACGTAATCTTTATGGGCACGCCCGCATTTTCTGTTCCGGCGCTGGAAGCATTGCACGCCGAACACCGTATTGTCTGCGTTTATACCCAGCCTCCGCGTCCGGCGGGGCGTGGCAAGAAAGAGCGTCCGACACCCGTTCATGCCCGTGCGCTGGAACTGGGATTGCAGGTTCGCCATCCGCGCAGCCTGAAGGACGCCGGCGAACAGGCCGAATTTGCGGCACTGGGCGCCGATGTGGCGGTGGTTGTAGCCTATGGCCTGATCCTGCCGCAGGCGGTGCTTGATGCGCCAAGAATGGGGTGCCTGAATATCCACGCCTCTTTGTTGCCGCGCTGGCGCGGGGCTGCGCCGATCCATCGTGCAATTCTGGCGGGGGATGCGGAAACAGGCATTTGCATCATGCAAATGGAGGCGGGGCTGGACACCGGACCCGTTATCCTGCGGGAGGCGCTGCCGATCGGCCCTACGGATACGACTGCCGATCTGCATGACAGGCTGGCCGCCATGGGGGCGCGCATGATCGGGCAGGCCATCGCAGCCCCGCAGACGCCCGTCACCCAATCCGACGCGGATGTGACCTATGCCGCCAAGATCGACAAGTCCGAAGCCCGGATTGACTGGACGCGCCCCGCAACCGAGGTAGACCGCCAGATCCGTGCCCTTTCGCCATTTCCCGGCACGTGGTGCGAAGCTAGGGGGGAGCGTCTGAAACTCCTTGCCAGCCAGCTTGCCGATGGAGAGGGAGAACCGGGGCAGGTCCTGCATGATCTGACCATCGCCTGCGGTACGGGCGCGGTTCAGGTAATGCTTGCGCAGCGCGAGGGCAAACGGCCAATGACGCCCGATGAGCTGCTGCGGGGAATGACATTCCCGAAACGTCTGGACTGACAGACGAAAAACCCGTTACGTGCTGGTCTATCAGGGTCTTTTCCTTTCGGGGAAAGGACGCGGACTTATAATAACAGCTGGCGATCAACCGGGCACGGGTTCGGATGCGCGGGCTTCTGAGCGGGGAGGATATATGTCGAAGGTTGATGTCGAGGCCCATGGCGTGCCGGATGCGGGGGAGCCCCCCACATCGGGCCGCTGGAAATTGATCGGGCCAGGAATTGTCGCGGCGGCCACGGGTGTGGGCGCAGGCGATCTGGTGGCGACCCTGATCGCGGGGTCGCTGTTCGGCTATGCACTTTTGTGGGCGGCGGTTGTTGGCTGTATCGTGAAAATCTCGCTGGCCGAAGGGTCTGCGCGGTACCACCTTGCCACGGGAACGACCATTCTGGATGGGTGGAAATCGCTTGGCCGCTGGACCAGCTGGTATTTCGGGATCTACATCCTGATCTGGGGCTTCGTCTATGGCGCCACTGCCATGAGCGCGACCGCCTTGCCATTGGCGGCGCTGTTCCCGTTCCTGCCGCTTTGGGCCTGGGCCGTTATCTCGGGGCTTGCAGGGGCCGCATTCGTTCTGGCCAACCAGTACGAGATCTTCGAGGCGGTCATGAAGTTCCTGATTGGCCTGATGTTCATCATCGTGGTCGGCGTGGCAATTCTTGTGGCCCCGGATATGGGCAATGCGCTGACGGGCATGATCCCCACCATTCCCGAGGGGTCGACGATCTATACCCTTGGTCTGATCGGGGGGGTCGGCGGAACGATCACCATGGCCTCCTATGGTTACTGGGTGAATGCCAAAGGCTGGCGGTCTACCAAGTGGATGGGCATCATGCGGCTGGACAACCGCGTGTCCTATGCCATCACCGGCATTTTCGTGATCGCGATGTTGGTTATCGGGGCAGAGATGCTTTACACGGCGCAAATCACGCTGTCTTCCGGTGATCGTGGCCTTCTGGATCTGGATGAAGTTCTGACCGAACGGTTCGGCTCGCTTGTATCCACCCTGTTCCTGATCGGGTTCTGTGCGACCTCCATCTCATCGATGCTGGGCGTATGGCATGGCGTTTCGATGCTGTTCGCGGATTTTTGGCGCAACCATGTGAAGAACCAGACCGCGGATACCCGTGAAGGTCTGGATAAGACCCCGGCCTTCCGCTTTTTCGTTTNCTGGCTGACGATTCCGCCTATGGCGCTTCTAGCCTTTGGCCGGCCGTTCGCGCTTGTGGTTCTCTACGGGGCGCTCGGGGCATTCTTCATGCCGTTCCTCGCCCTGACCCTGATCTGGATGCTGAACTCCAAGCGTCTGCCGAAGGAATGGCGTAGCAGCTGGGTTTCGAACGGGCTGCTGGGGGTTGCCGCTGCCCTGTTCATCATCCTTTGCATCAACGAGCTTTGGAAGCTGATCAGCTGAACGTTCAAGGCCCGCCCTAACCGGCGGGCCTTGTCTTGAAGGGGGCCATGCCTTCGCGCGCCAGTTCATCGGCACGTTCGTTTTCGGCGTGGCCCGCATGGCCCTTGATCCAGCGCCATTCGACCTTGTGACGGGCCTGTGCCCCGTCCAGCCTCTGCCATAGATCGGCGTTCTTGACGGGTTTGCGATCGGCTGTTTTCCAGCCGTTGCGCTTCCAGCCGTGGATCCATGTGGTCACGCCGTTTTTGACATAGGCCGAATCGGTAACGATGATCAGGGTGGATGGCCGGCTCAGCGCTTCCAGCGCAGAAATCGCTGCCAGAAGTTCCATCCGGTTGTTGGTGGTATGCGCCTCCCCGCCGTTCAGGGTGCGCTGTTTGATGACGGTTTCACCGTCCTTGGCAAGCATGAGAACGCCCCAGCCGCCCGGGCCGGGATTTCCACTGCAAGCACCATCGGTATAAGCATAAAGTTCTGGCATGGTGGCGGGCTATCCTAGGGATGCACGCCACACAAGTGCCTTAGCGGCGGCGTGCCGTGCTGCGTACAGGTGCAGGTTGCGGGCGCATTGCGATAGCAAGGCCGGCCAGAACAGTCATCGTCACGATCGAAGTAATCATTCGTTAAACTCCCCACTCGAAGCCAGCGTTTCACCCTGTCGCACAAATGTCAAATAGTGTCTTGGACAGGCTCTCTCAATACGCGGGGAACCTTGAATTCCACACGCTCCTGTGCGGTTTCGACAATTTCCACAGTTGTATCGAAGCGGGCGCGAAAGGCGTCGATCACCTCGTTTACCAGGATTTCGGGGGCACTCGCCCCCGCGGTGATTCCGATGCTGCGGATGCCGTCCAGCGCACGCCAATCGATATCATCTGCCCGTTGTACCAGCTGGGCATAGGCGCAACCCGAAGCACGCCCCACTTCTACCAGGCGACGGGAGTTCGAGGAATTGGGCGCACCGATCACCAGCAATGCATCGATCTTGTCGGCAATGGCCTTGACCGACATCTGCCGGTTGGTGGTGGCATAGCAGATGTCTTCCTTGTGCGGCCCCACGATCGCGGGAAAGCGCTGCTGCAGCGCCAGCACGATCCCTGCGGTATCATCTACCGACAGCGTGGTCTGTGTGATGAACGCCAGACGCTGCGGATCACGCACCTGCAGATGTGCCACATCCTCGGGGGTTTCGACCAGCAGGACCTCTCCCTCGGGGAGCTGGCCCATGGTTCCGATGGTTTCAGGATGGCCTGCATGGCCGATCATCACCATCTGGAGGCCATCCTGATGATGGCGTTCGGCCTCGATATGGACCTTTGAGACCAGCGGGCATGTGGCATCGACATACACCATCTCGCGCCGGGCTGCCTCGGCTGGAACTGCCTTCGGGACGCCATGCGCCGAAAAGATGACAGGCCGGTCATCGGGCACATCATCCAGTTCCTCGACGAAGATCGCCCCCTGTTCCCGCAGGGCATCCACGACATATTTGTTGTGGACGATCTCATGCCGGACATAGACGGGGGAACCCCATTTCTGCAGGGCCAGCTCCACGATCTTGATCGCGCGATCAACGCCGGCGCAAAATCCGCGCGGAGCGGCGAGGTAAAGGTTCAGCGGGGGCAGGGACATGCGACTTGCCTTCTTCAGGATCATGCAAGAGGTAAGGTCTGGGGGGCGCGAGGTCCAGCCCCCGACAGGAGAGGCAGGCGATGGAACGCATGTTTGTAGCGCTTGGAAGCAACCAGCCGTTGGGGGATGCCGGCCCCGATGCGGTGCTGCAGGCGGGAATTGGTGCCATGACGGCAGAGGGAATCACCCTGATCGCTGTCAGCCCGTTCTATCAGACACCCGCGTTTCCCGCAGGCTCCGGCCCTGATTACATCAATGCGGTTGCGGAAATTGGCTGGCCGGGTGCGCCGCAGGATCTGCTGGCCGCGTTGCACCGGATAGAACGGGGTGCCGCGCGGATACGCGCCCGAAGGTGGGGGCCGCGCACATTGGACCTGGACCTGCTGGCAGTTGGTGATCAGGTGGTGCCGTCGGTCCCGGAATGGCGGCGTTGGCACGGCCTGGCCCCCGATCTGCAGATGTCCGTGGCCCCGGAATGCCTGGTGCTACCGCATCCGCGGTTGCAGGATCGCAGCTTCGTTCTGGTGCCATGGGCCGATGTGGCCCCCGACTGGTGCCATCCGGTCCTGAAGCTGACCGTGGCGCAGATGCGCGACGCGCTTCCGGCAGGGGATGTTGCGGGCGTAGCCCTTGCCAAGCCTGTGCGAAGCGCGTAAGAGGGCCGTTCCGTGTTCCCCACCCGAGGAGTGTCCCATGGCCCGCGTAACGGTCGAAGATTGCGTTGACAAGGTTCCGAACCGGTTCGAGCTGGTGCTGCTTGCTGCGCACCGCGCACGTGAGATTGCGACAGGGTCGCCGCTGACGGTAGACCGTGACAATGACAAGAATCCCGTTGTTTCGCTGCGCGAGATCGCTGACGAAACACAGGCAGCCGACGCGCTGCGTGAACGGATGATCGAAGGGTACCAGACCCAGATCGAAGTTGACGAGCCGGAAGAAGACAAGATGGCTGCACTGATGGGCGGCGAAGCCGACCGTCCTGCACAAGACGATATGTCCGAAGAAAAACTGCTGCGTGCCCTTATGGAAGCGCAAGGTCAGAACTGATTGGCGGCAAGGCGGGAATGATCGATCTTGACGACCTTCTTGCCCTTGTTCGCAATTACAATCCGCGAACCAATGCAGACCTGATCTCGCGCGCCTATGCCTATGGCGCGCAGATGCATGAAGGACAGATGCGCCAGTCGGGGGAGCCGTATTTCACGCACCCCGTGGCCGTTGCCGCGATCCTGACAGAGCAGCAGCTGGACGATGCAACCATCGTCACCGCACTGCTGCATGATACGATCGAGGATACCAAATCCACCTTTCTTGAGGTGGAGCGCCTGTTTTCTACCGAGATTGCCGAGCTGGTGGATGGTGTCACCAAGCTGACCAATCTGGAGCTTTCGTCCGCCCAGTCCAAGCAGGCCGATAACTTCCGCAAGCTGTTCATGGCGATGTCGCGCGATTTGCGTGTCATTCTGGTGAAGCTTGCCGACCGTCTGCACAATATGCGCACGATCAAGTCGATGCGCCCGGAAAAGCAGGCGCAAAAAGCGCGCGAGACCATGGAGATCTTTGCCCCCCTTGCCGGTCGTATGGGGATGCAGTGGATGCGTGAGGAGCTGGAGGATCTGGCCTTTCGCGTCATAAATCCCGAAGCGCGCAATTCGATCATCCGGCGCTTTATCACGCTGCAGCGTGAAGCGGGCGATATGGTTCACAACATCACGGCCGATATCCGGGGTGAGCTGGACAAGACCGATATCGATGCAACTGTTTATGGTCGTGCGAAAAAGCCCTATAGCATCTGGCGCAAGATGCAGGAGAAGAACCTCAGCTTCTCGCGCCTGTCGGACATCTACGGCTTTCGCGTGATCTGCGAGACCGAGGCCGATTGCTATCGCATTCTGGGTGTCATCCATCATCGCTGGCGGGCAGTTCCGGGCCGGTTCAAGGATTACATCAGCCAGCCCAAGCAGAACGGCTATCGCTCCATTCACACCACGGTTGCGGGCCGCGACGGCAAGCGCGTGGAGGTGCAGATCCGGACCCGCCAGATGAACGAGGTCGCCGAAGCCGGCGTTGCCGCGCATTGGGCCTATCGTGAGGGGCAGCGGGTCAAGAACCCCTTTGCCGTCGATCCGCAAAAGTGGATCGCGAGCCTGACCGAGCGTCTGGATGATGAGGATCACGTCGCCTTCATGGAGACGGTGAAGCTGGAGATGTACACCGATCAGGTGTTCTGCTTCACCCCGAAAGGGGATGTCATTCAGCTTGCCAAAGGGGCGACACCGCTGGATTTCGCCTTTGCCATCCACACGCGCATCGGCAATTCCTGTGTCTCGGCCAAGGTGGACGGGATCCGCGTGCCTCTGTGGACCCGCCTGCGCAATGGCCAGTCGGTGGAGATCATCACCGCCGAAGGGCAGCGCCCGCAGGCAAGCTGGATCGATATCGTGACCACGGGACGCGCCAAAAGCGCGATCCGGCGATCCTTGCGTGAAGACGACCGCAGCCGCTTTGTACGTCTGGGGCAGGAACTGGTGCGTGCGACCTTCGATCAGGTTGGCCGCAAGATGACCGACAAGGCCCTTCGGACCGCTGCAAGGATGCTGGCCACCGCCGATGAGGTAGAGCTTCTGTCGCGAATCGGTGCTGCCGAGTTGCCGGCCCGCCGGGTCATCGAGGTGCTGTATCCCGAGGTTGCGCCGCATGGTGCCGAAGATGTGATGCAGCGGCCGGTCGTCGGGCTGGCGCTGGACCAGTCGTTCCGCCGGGCACAATGCTGCCAGCCGCTTCCGGGGGAACGGATCGTCGGCATTTCCTATCGTGGGCTGGGTGTCGTGATCCATACGATCGATTGCCCCGCGCTGGAAGAGTTCGAGGATCAGTCCCAGAGGTGGGTCGATCTGCATTGGGAACCGGGTCGCCATGCGCCGGTCAACAATGCCTCTCTTGATCTGACCATCGCCAATGATGCAGGCGTTCTGGGGCGGGTCTGTTCGCTGATCGGCGAACAGAAGGCCAATATCATCGATCTGACCCTGATGGACCGCAAGCCGGATTTCTATCGTTTGCTGGTGGACATCGACATCCGTGACGTAGAGCATCTGCATCTCGTGATGACGGCCCTTGAAGCCGAGAGCCAAGTGGCGCAAATCGCCCGTGTGCGGGATCTGACCCGCAAGCCGTGAAAGGGCGCGTCCCATGGTATTCAGACGGCGCAAGCCAAGGACGCTCACCGAATGGGGGCGGGAGCTTGTGTATCCCAAGGGCGGTTTCCGGCGTGCGATCCAATATGTGATGCACAGGATGCGTCGCCTGCCGGACGAGCCGGAGCGTGTGGCCCGCGGGTTCGCGGCGGGTGTCTTCATCAGTTTTACGCCGTTCTTCGGTTTCCACCTTATGGGGTCCCTGGTTCTGGCATGGGTGATGCGGGGCAATTTCCTTGCAGCGCTTCTGGGAACATTCGTCGGCAATCCGCTGACCACACCCATCGTCGCCATCACATCCGTCGGTTTGGGTCATTGGTTGCTGGGAATGCCCGGTGCGCTGGATCTGCGAGAGATTGGCGATGCATTTGCGAACGCCGGTACGCAGCTGTGGTTCAATGCCTGTGCGCTGTTCACCCCCGATGTCATGCACTGGAACCGCCTGCGGGAGTTTTTCTGGGAAATCTATTTCCCCTATATGATCGGCGGCCTGTTTCCGGGAATCGTTGTCAGCGGGATCTTCTATTATCTGACGTTGCCCCTGGTCAGGGCATATCAGAAATTACGGGCGGCCAAAGCCGAAGAGCGCGTTCAGAAGCGTCGCGCCCATGCCTCATCTCGGGACATCGGTCAGGATTAGTGCCGTTTTGCTTGTGTGATCGGTCCGTGACGCCTATCCCTTGACTGAAGGGGGCCCTGATCTGTGTTCAAGCGGCGCGAGACATTCACGTTTTGGCAGAAACTGGGCCGGACGCTGTGGCCTCGCAGTGGCTGGCGGCGGGCAGTGCAATACCTGTGGCATCGGGTGGTGCGGCTGCCGGATGACCCGCGGCGTGTGGCCCGCGGGGTTGCCTGTGGCGTATTCGCGGCATTCGGCCCCTATCTTTTTCATGACTACATTATTGCCGCCGCGCTGGCCTGGGTCATTCGGGGCAATATCTTTGCGGCGATTATTGCAGCCTTCGTCCAGAACCCGCTGACACTGCCGTTTCTGGCGGTATCGGGCGTGGGGCTGGGGCAATATCTGCTCGGGATGGGCGAAGGGCTGCCTTCATGGCAGATCGTGGCGTTTTTTGCCAAGGCCGCGGGTGAGCTGCTTCATAATTTCTTTGCAATTTTCACCGACGCGGATATGCGATGGCTGAGCCTGCAATTGTTTTTCCAACGGATATATCTGCCCTATCTGTTGGGCGGGTCCATTCTCGGGCTGGCTGCGGCAATCGGGGCCTATACCTTGGTACTGTCGCTGGTGCGGGCCTATCGCGGCTTGCGCATTACGCGGCTGCGGGCCAGAAGCGAAACATTGGCGCGGGCCGCCGCGCAAAAAGACAACGGAGGCTAGAATGGCTTTGCGATTGGGCGTGAACATCGACCATGTGGCAACGGTGCGGAATGCACGCGGTGGTACCTGGCCTGATCCCTTGCGCGCGGCCATCCTTGCCGAGGCGGCGGGTGCGGACGGGATCACCGCACATCTGCGCGAGGATCGCCGCCATATCCGCGATGCCGATATTGATGCGCTGATGGCGGGAATCGCCATTCCGCTGAATTTCGAGATGGCTGCCACTGCGGAAATGCAGGCGATTGCCCTGCGCCATCGCCCCCATGCCGTCTGCCTTGTTCCGGAGCGTCGTGAGGAACGTACGACGGAAGGCGGCCTTGATGTTGCAGGCGATATCGCACGTCTTGCCGATTTCATTGCGCCCATGCGAGAGGCGGGGGCGCGGGTGTCGATGTTTGTCGGCCATGAGGCACGGCAGATCGAGGCCTGTGCCGAAATCGGCGCGGCCGTGGTCGAACTGCACACCGGCCATTATTGCGATATGGTCAGCGCGGGCAATGATGCGGGCGCCGAGGTGGAGCTGGCGGCCCTGAAGCGCGCGGCCAGCCTTGCCGCGCAACTAGGGCTGGAGGTGCATGCGGGCCACGGCATCGCCTATGATACCGTGACCCCGATCGCCCTCATTCCCGAGGTGGTGGAGCTGAACATCGGTCATTTCCTGATCGGTGAGGCCATTTTCCGTGGCCTGGGTGGTGCGATCGAAGAGATGCGCCGCCGCATGGATGCGGCCCGCCCGTGATCTTGGGTATCGGCACCGATCTGGCGAATATCGAACGTGTCGAGCGGACTTTGGCCCGCTTTGGCGACAGGTTCCGCAATCGTGTATTCACCCCGTCCGAACAGGCGCGGGCCGAACGCCGCCCCGATCCGCCCGCAACCTATGCCAAACGGTGGGCCGCGAAGGAAGCCTGCTCCAAGGCACTTGGTACAGGGCTGCGTATGGGGATTTCGTGGAAAGACATGGTGGTGACAAATTTGCCGACCGGTCAGCCCGTCATGCATCTGACCGGCTGGGCTGCGGACCGGCTGGCCACGATGACCCCGCCCGGACATGAGGCGGTGGTGCATGTCACCCTGACCGATGACCACCCTTGGGCGCAGGCCTTTGTCGTGATAGAGGCGCGTCCGGTTCGCATAACTTGACTTATGGGCGTCTCCCGCGCATGAAGCCGAGAACATCCAGAGGGCGCCCCGCATGTTCGCACGCAAGAAAAAGACCGAGACCAAAGGCGGTATCGCCGAAACAGTGAAAACTGTCGTCTATGCGTTGCTGATCGCGGGCATTTTCCGAACGCTGTTTTTCCAGCCGTTCTGGATCCCGTCAGGATCCATGAAGGATACCCTGCTGATCGGTGATTTCCTGTTCGTGAACAAGATGGCCTATGGCTATTCCCGGTTCTCCTGTCCTTTCGCCTTCTGCCCGATCACGGGGCGTATCTTCGAGCGGGCACCCGAGCGTGGCGATGTTGTGGTATTCCGCCATCCCGTGACCGGTGCCGATTTCATCAAGCGGTTGATCGGCCTGCCGGGTGATACCGTCCAGTTGCGCAATGGTGTCGTTTTCATCAACGGTCAGGAAGTGCCGCAGACGCCTGCCGGCACCTTTACGGAAACATACGAGCGCCAGGGCCCGATGGGGGAATATCCGCGCTGCTCCAACTCGCCGGTTGGCGACGGCGGTGTCTGCGAAACCGAACGGCTGACGGAAACGTTGCCGAATGGCGTGACGCATGAGATTCTGAACATCGACAGCAACGGCTATGCCGACAATACCGATGTGTATCAGGTTCCCGATGGCGAATATTTCTTCATGGGCGACAATCGCGACAATTCCGAGGACAGCCGCTTCAGCCAAGCCGTGGGCGGGGTCGGATTTGTGCCGGCCGAATATCTGATCGGTCGTGCCGACCGGATCATCTTCTCCTCGGCAGGTCGTTCGCTTCTCTATTTCTGGACATGGCGTCCGGATCGTTTCTTCAAGGCGGTTGAGTGAAACTTTCAGCTGATCTTCGCGCGCTTCAGGATCGTCTGGGGTATGAGTTCAAGAATCCGGAGTATCTGCTTCGGGCCTTGACGCATGCCTCCATTTCATCCGGAACGCGTCCGTCGAACGAACGTCTGGAATTCGTGGGCGATAGGGTACTTGGCCTGACCATTGCCGAGGCTTTGTTCCGTGCCGACCGGACCGCCGCCGAAGGTCAGCTGGCGCCGCGTTTCAACGCGCTGGTGCGCAAGGAAACCTGCGCCGATGTGGCCCGCGCCACCGGTGTGGGTGAGGCATTGAAGCTGGGCCGTTCGGAAATGATGTCGGGGGGGCGCCGCAAGGAGGCGTTGCTGGGAGATGCGATGGAGGCGGTGATCGCAGCCATCTATCTGGATGCCGGCTTCGAGGTGGCGCGTGATACGATCCTGCGGCTATGGGGCGACCGTATCGCCCTTGCCGCAACCCACGCCCGGGATGCCAAGACGGCGCTGCAGGAATGGGCACAGGCCCGCGGACAGCAGCCGCCACGTTACACGGAACTTGACCGGTCCGGTCCGGACCATGAACCTGTCTTTATCGTCGAGGCTCATCTCGACACCGGTGAGACCGAGCGGGCCAGTGCCCGCACCAAACGCGCCGCTGAACAGGCGGCGGCAAAGGCGCTTCTGGCGCGGATGGAGAAATGAAATGACCCGCGCCGGTTTCGTCGCCCTGATCGGAGAGCCGAATGCAGGCAAATCCACCCTTTTGAACCGCATGGTCGGGGCAAAGGTGTCCATCGTCACCCATAAGGTGCAAACCACCCGCGCGCGTATCCGCGGCGTGGCGATGGAAGGTGAATCGCAGATCGTGTTCGTGGACACGCCCGGCCTGTTTCGCCCGCGTCGCCGGCTGGATCGTGCGATGGTGGCGGCTGCATGGGGTGGTGCCGCCGATGCCGATCTGATCGTTCTGCTGATCGAGGCGCATCGCGGTCTGACGGATGGGACGGCTGCAATCATCGACTCGCTCAAGGATCGGGTTCCGCAGGGTGTTCGGGTGGCGCTGGCAATCAACAAGATCGACCGGGTCAAGGCCGAGGTTCTGCTGGCGCTGACCCAGAAGATGAACGAAGCGTTCCCCTTCATGGAAACCTTCATGATCTCGGCTGAAAAAGGCCATGGCGTGGACCGCTTGAAAAAGTGGCTCGCAGGCGAAATGCCCGAAGGAACATGGTTCTACCCTGAGGACCAGATTGCCGATCTGCCCATGCGGGTCATTGCCGCCGAGATCACCCGTGAAAAACTGACGCTTCGTCTGCACGAGGAGCTGCCCTACCAGCTGACCGTCGAGACGGAAAAATGGGAGGATCGCCCCGATGGCTCCACCCGTATCGATCAGATCGTCTATGTTGCGCGCGATGGTCACAAGGGGATCGTTCTGGGCAACAAGGGCGAGACGATCAAATCCGTCGGGCAGGCGGCCCGCATCGATATCACCGAATTTCTGGGCCGCCCCGCGCACCTGTTCCTTCAGGTGAAGGTACGCCCGAACTGGCTGGAAGAGCCGGAGCGCTATACCGAGATGGGCCTTGATTTCAAGGACGGCAACGCTTGAGCAGACTGACCGCGGACTTCTGGGTCCGCGCCTATCTGACACGGTTGCGGCTGGCGGACATTCCCGCCTTTATCACGGCCAAGGGCGATCCGACGGCGGGGGCAGTGCTGGTAAAGCTTGCTACGCTGGACGGATCTGCCCGTGCGTACCACCGCAGTTTCGATCTTATGACAGGTGCGCGCGCATGGGTTCTGCTAGTCGAAGGGCCGGAGCCGGAGGTAGATGCGACAATTGCCCGCCAGCGCGGTTTCGATCCCGACCTATGGGTCGTCGAAATAGAGGACCGCAAAGGGCGAACCTTACTGGACGAACCCGGACTTTCAGATAGCTAATAGGCTATGGAATGGCGGGACGAAGGCGCGCTTTTGTCCGTGCGGCGGCACGGCGAAACAGCCGCGATCATCGAAGTGTTCACGGCGGCGCACGGCCGCCATGCGGGGCTGGTCCATGGGGGCGCCTCTCGGAAAATGGCGGCCACACTGCAGCCGGGGCATCAGGTGGATGTGACATGGCGCGCCCGGCTGGATGACCAGCTGGGTACCTTTGCGGTGGAGCCGATCCGCCCGCGCATGGTTCTGGATGACCGGCTGGGGCTGGCGGGTCTGAATGCCGTGTGTGCCATGATCCGTGTGGCCCTGCCGGAGCGTGAAGCCTATCCAGCCCTTTGGCATCTGTCGATGCAGGTGCTGGACACATTGGGGGCCGCGGACTGGGCGACGCGCTATCTGCGGTGGGAAATGTCCCTGCTGGAGGAAACGGGGTTCGGCCTTGATCTTACCCGCTGCGCTGTAACCGGATCACGTGATGATCTGGTCTATGTTTCCCCCCGCACGGGGCGTGCCGTGTCTCGCGGCGGGGCTGGGGTCTGGGCGGACAGGCTGCTGCCCCTGCCGCCCGCCTTGTTGGGGCAGGGACCGGCAACGCAGGGCGAACTCCATGACGGTTTTCGCATGACCGCATATTTTCTGGAGCGTGAATTGGCAGCCCACGGGGGGCGTGCCCTGCCCGAGGCGCGGGCCCGCCTGATCGACCTGCTGACACGGCTTGCATCGCCACAGGCAAAGGCAGATGAAAGCGTGAATCGCGCGGGGGATTGAATGGATCAGGTGTTCGGGTTGCCGGCAGGGGTATTCTGGCTGGCCATGGGAATCACGTTGTTTTCGGGAATCGTGAAGGGGGCCATCGGGTTTGCGATGCCGCTGATCATGATCTCCTTCTTTTCTACATTCCTGCCGCCGGAATATGCGCTGGCGGGCCTGATCCTGCCTACGTTGACCACGAACCTGCATCAGACATTTCGGGACGGCTTTGCCCCGGCCCGAGAGGCGGCATGGGAAGTGCGGCGGTTCATTTTGGTCACAATCATTTTCATCTGCGTGTCCGCTCCCTTTGCCCAATATATCCCGCACGTCGGATTTCTGCTTCTGCTGGGAATACCGATCACGCTTTATGCCGGCCTGCAGCTCATGGGGGTTCCGCTGGCGTTGAAGCTGCACCACCAGCGCCGTGCGGAATGGATATTGGGCACACTGGCCGGCTTGTACGGCGGAATCTCGGGTATCTGGGGGCCGCCGCTGCTGGTGTACCTGCTGTCCTCGGATATTCCGAAGGCACAGAACGTGCGGATCCAGGGGGTGGTTTTCCTGATCGGCTCGGTTGCGCTGCTGACGGCCCATCTGACAACAGGGCTGCTGACGGGGGATCGATTGATGTTCTCGGCATTTTTGATCGTGCCGGCCTTTGTTGGGATGCTGCTGGGGTTCCAGGTCTATCACCGGTTGGATCAGGCACGTTTCCGGTGGTGGACACAGCTGCTGCTGGTCGTGACCGGGGCCAATCTGGTTCGGCAGGCATTCATGTGAAATCAGGTGGGGGCGACCCTGCGACCGCCCCTGTGTCTGTTCAGCCCAAGGCGGCGGCCTTCACGTCGGCATCGATGTAGGGCACATACTGGGCGAAATTCTCAGCAAACATGCCAACCAGCTTTTGCGCCTGCGCGTCATATGCAGCCGTATCGGCCCATGTCCGGCGCGGGTCCAGCAGGGCGGTGTCCACATCGGGCGCATCGATCGGTACTTCGAATCCGAAATTCGGATCCTTGCGGAATTTGCCCTTGTCCAGCGTGCCGTCCAGTGCTGCCGTCAGCAGGGCGCGTGTCGCCTTAAGGGGCATCCGTTTGCCGGTGCCATAGGCGCCGCCGGTCCACCCGGTATTGACCAACCAGCAGGAGGCGCCGTGCTGGGCGATCTTTTCCTGCAGCAATTTGCCATAGACCTCGGGGCGGCGGGGCATGAACGGCGCGCCGAAGCAGGTGGAGAATGTGGGCATGGGTTCGGTCACGCCCCGTTCGGTGCCGGCCACCTTTGAGGTGAAGCCGGACAAAAAGTGGTACATGGCCTGCGCCGGTGTCAGGCGCGAAATGGGGGGCAGCACGCCATAGGCATCACATGTCAGCATGATGATGTTCTTCGGATGGCTGCCAAGCCCGGTCGCAGATGCGTTGGAGATGTACTCCAACGGGTAGGCGCAGCGCATGTTGGCGGTCAGGCTGTCATCTTCGAAATCCAGTTCCAGCGTGTCCGGATCGTATACCATGTTCTCGATGACCGTGGCGAACTTGCGGGTCGTGGCATATATCTCGGGCTCCGCCGCAGGGGAAAGCGAGATGGTTTTCGCATAGCAGCCGCCTTCGAAATTGAAGGTACCTTCATCGGACCAGCCATGTTCGTCATCCCCGATCAGGGTGCGGGCCGGATCCGCCGAGAGTGTGGTTTTTCCGGTGCCGGAGAGTCCGAAGAACACCGCGGTGTCGTCCGGATTGTCTTTGGCATGATTGGCCGAACAGTGCATCGGCATCACGCCCTTTTCGGGCAGCATGTAGTTCAGCAGCGAGAATACGGATTTCTTGTTTTCACCCGCGTATTCGGTATTGCCGATCAGGATCAGCCTGCGTTCGAAGTTCAGGGCGATAACCGTATCGGAAGCACAGCCGTGCCGTGCGGGGTCCGCCTTGAACGTCGGGCAGTTGATGATCGTAAATTCGGGGGTGTAGCTGTCCAGTTCGGCACGCTCGGGCCGGCGCAGCAGATGACGGATGAACAGCCCGTGCCATGCAAGTTCGGTCACGACGCGCACATCCAGACGGTGCGTGGCATCGGCCCCGGCATAGAGATCCTGAACGAAGTAGTCCTTGCCCTTCATGTGGGCCAGCATGTCGTCATACAGACGGTCGAAGGCATCGGGGGACATTTCGGCATTGTTTTCCCACCAGACATGCTCGGCAACGCCTGCGGTGCGAACGACATGTTTATCCTTGGGGGAGCGGCCCGTGAATTTTCCGGTCGATACCAGGAATGTGCCGCCGATGCCGATCTTTCCCTCGCCGCGCGATACGGCCGCTTCCATAAGCGCCGGTTCGATCAGGTTGTAATAAACCGAACCCAGTCCGGTGATGCCCTGATCGTCCAGCGTCTGTGCCGGATTCACTCGTCCGATGGTCATTTGCAAGCTCCCGATGTCGTCGTGGCGACATTTCATAACCCGATTTCGACAGCCCTATGCGGGGCGTCGGTCACGCGGCACGCCGTGCGTGACAATTCGAGATATATCATGTTGGGGTTTGAAAAGAATAGCGGTAAATCAGTACGTTAGCGCAATCATCCGTGGTTTGGCCCGGCGGTCCCGTGGTATTGCACAGCCATAAGGGCGCATTTTACCGCTAACGGTTTCCCGCGCGCCATCCGAGATTTGGAGTTGTAAGTGATTCTGGGGGATGGGAGAAGGAGGCGACCCCGGAATTGTCGCGGACGTGAAAGATTGCAGCCGATGTCGCGTATCGCCCTTGTGGATGATGACCGTAATATTCTTACATCAATCGGGATGACCCTTGAGGCAGAGGGCTTCGAGGTTGATGCGCATAGCGATGGCCCCAGTGCTTTGGCGGCCTTTTCCAAACGCATGCCCGATCTGGCGGTTCTGGATATCAAGATGCCCCGGATGGACGGTATGGATGTCCTCCAGCGGTTGCGGCGTCATGCCGATATTCCCGTCATCTTCCTGACGTCCAAGGATGACGAGATCGACGAGATTCTGGGGCTGCGGATGGGGGCGGATGATTACATGCGCAAGCCGTTTTCACAGCGCCTGCTGGTGGAACGGATCCGCGTGCTGCTGCGGCGGCAGGTGATGCGCGATTTGCCCGAACTGCCCGACATGTCCCCGATTTTGGAACGGGGCGATCTGCTTATGGATCTGGCGCGACATTCGGTAATCTGGCGGGGGCAGGAGGTCGCGCTGACGGTGACGGAATTCCTGCTGCTGCAGACGCTGGCGCAGGCCCCGGGCATCGTGAAATCGCGTGATCAGCTGATGCGGGCGGCGTATCAGGATGACGGCCCTATGGATGACCGCACCATCGACAGCCATATCAAGCGTCTTCGCAAGAAACTGCGTTTTGCCGATTCCGATTTTTCTGCGATCGAGACGCTCTATGGCATCGGCTATCGCTACAATGACGGGTAAGGGGCGCCGTCGCGCTGCGTGGTGCGGAGGGTTGCTGACATCGCAGCTCGTCCGGCGGATTGTCGGGATCAACCTTCTGACGGTGGCGGTCATTCTCGTCGGCATGGTGGCCCTCAGCCCATCGCGTGAAATGATGGGCGATCTGCGGGATGATACCCTGCGGTTGCAGGTGCGTCTGGCAGCTCTTGCCTATGCCAATGACCCCATGCTCCGGGCGGTGCCGCCCAAGATGGGGCAGGAGATCATCGTGCGGAATGCCGCTGGCGAGGAGCTGGTGCATGTGTCGGGTGGAGAACCGGCCCTGCCGCCGAAATGGATGCGTCTGTTCGGCCCCCGAAAGGAAGATACGCGGGTGGTCGAGGCGCTGACCCCGACCGGAGAGCGGGTCATCCTGCGGGAAATGGACGGGATCATTCCCCCCGATGCGCCGCATGGTCTGCAGCACGGTATCATCGTGCCCCTTGCCGCCCTGCTGTTTTCTGCAGGGTTGAGCCTTGTCGTAGCTTCCCGCATCGCACGTCCTTTGCGGGATCTGACCGCGGCGGCCTGGGGGCGGGGGACCGGATCGCCATTCCGGACATGAGCAAGCGCGCCGACGAGATCGGCAGCCTGTCGGAAGCGATGCGCGGCATGGTGGATGCGCTTTATGACCGCATCGATGCGAACGAACGGTTCGCCGCCGATGTGGCCCATGAAATCCGCAATCCGCTGGCATCGTTGCGATCGGCGGTGGAAACCCTACATGTTGCCCGCCCCGACCAGCGCGCAGCATTGATGAGCATCATCGACCATGATGTGCGGCGTATGGACCGATTGGTGAGCGATATCGCCAATGCATCGCGGCTGGATGCGGAACTTGTGAAAGAGCAGGAGGCCCCTGTCGATCTGACGCGGCTGGTTGGAAATCTGGTCATGCATTGCCAGCCCAAGGCCGAGGATCAGGGGGTCAAGCTGGTTGCCGACCTGCCAGAGGGGCCGGTGATGGTGGCAGGCCTGGAGGCGCGGCTTGCGCAGGTGGTACTGAACCTGATCGACAATGCGCTTTCATTTTCGGAAGCGGGCGGAACGGTGCGGATATGGGTTCTGCATCGCAACCACCGGGCATTGGTGGTTGTAGAGGATCAGGGGCCGGGAATTCCCGAAGAGGCGCTGCAACAGATATTCGAGCGGTTTTATTCGGAGCGCCCGTCGGGGGAGTTCGGAGACCATTCGGGCCTGGGCCTTTCGATTGCCAAGCAGATTGTCGATGCCCATCGCGGAGCGATCTGGGCAGAGAATATCCGCAACGGAAATGATCTGGGTCCGGCCAAAGGTGCGCGTTTTGTCGTTGGCCTGCCGGTGAACGCATGATCATGCACGCCTCTGCGGTGGCTGTGGACGGACGCGGCGTGCTGATTGTCGGGGCTTCGGGTAGCGGGAAATCAACCTTGGCGCTGGCCTTGATGGCACGGGGCGCGGTGCTGGTATCGGACGACCGGACCATGCTGCATGCCGCGGATGGATGCCTTCACGGCGCCGCCCCGCCTGCGCTCGCCGGCCTGATCGAGGCGCGGGGCATTGGTGTGCTGTATGCCGAACATGCCCCTGCAAAAATCGTGCTTATGGTCGATATGGCCGAAGAGGAGGTGGCGCGCCTGCCGCAGGCGGGTCACAGATCTGTGCTCGGTATTGCCTTGCCCCTTGTGTTGGGCGCAAAGCACGAGCACCTTGCAGATGCGATCCTGCAATATCTTAAAGGTGGACGACGATATTGAACGCCTTGCCGCCGGCCCCTGACGGCCTTGGTCACAATCTGGTTCTGGTAACCGGCCCGTCGGGTGCCGGGCGATCCACTGCGGTGAACGCATTGGAGGATCTGGGATACGAGGTGATCGACAACCTGCCGCTGAGCCTTGTGCCGCGGTTGATCGAGGGGGCGCCCGTCGGACGGCTTGCCTTGGGGCTGGATATCCGCAACCGTGATTTCAACGCCACGGCGCTGATCGAGTTGATCGACCGGCTGACGCGCAATCCCGACGTATCGCTGGATGTGCTTTATGTGGATTGTTCCGCCGAGGAGTTGGCGCGTCGCTATAACCAGACCCGCCGCCGCCACCCTCTGGGTGAGGCCTTTGTCGAAGGGATCACGCGCGAGGTTGATCTGCTGTCCCCCGTTCGCGTGCGCGCCGACAATCTGATCGATACGACCGAGATGACGCCGCATGATCTGAAGGCCGAGATCGCGCGCTGGTATTGCGGCGCCGACAACACGCGGATGTCTGTCTCGATCCAGTCGTTTTCCTACAAAAGGGGTGTGCCGCGCGGCGTTGACATGATTTTTGATTGCCGCTTTCTGAACAACCCGCATTGGGTTCCTGCCCTGAGGGAGATGACTGGGTGCGATGCGCCGGTTGTGGATCACATCCGGCAGGACCCGAGGTTTGATCAATTCCTTGATAAGATACAGGATCTTGTGCTGTTCCTGTTGCCCGCGCAGCTGGATGAGGGGAAGGCGCATCTGACCATCGGGTTCGGCTGCACGGGGGGGCAGCACCGTTCCGTGGCCATGGTAGAAATCTTGTCCGGCCTCCTTGCGCAGCAAGGCTGGCCGGTGTCAAAACGGCATCGGGAACTGGAACGCAGGGCGACGCAAAAGCCCTTGGTACAAGCAGGATGAACGCGTGATCGGCATCGTGATCGTTGCACATGGTGGATTGGCACGCGAGTACCTCTCGGCGGTGGAGCATGTTGTGGGCAAGCAGCTTGCAATGGCGGCCATCGCAATCGAGGACGAGCATGACCGTAGCCAGAAGCAGGCGGAGATTTGCGCCGCTGCCGAGGCCGTGGATGATGGTGGCGGTGTAGTGGTGGTAACGGATATGTTCGGGGGATCGCCTTCGAACCTGTCGTTGCCGGCCTGCATGGGGCGCAACCGGCGCATTGTTTACGGGGCGAACCTGCCCATGTTGATCAAGCTGACCAAATCGCGCGGGCTACCGGTGTCCGATGCCGTGTCGCTGGCGCTGGATGCAGGCCGCAAATACATCAATAGTCTTGATCTGGGTGACGTTTCTACATGAGCCAGCGCACATTGGAAATTATCAACGTCAAAGGGCTGCATGCCCGTGCGTCGGCAAAATTCGTGGAAGTGGTCGAGGAGTTCGATGCAGAAGCGACCGTCTCGAAGGACGGGATGGACGTGTCTGGCGATTCGATCATGGGGTTGCTGATGCTGGCTGCCGCGCGCGGCAGTGTCATCAAGATCTCTACCTCCGGGGCCGAAGCCGAAGAGCTTGCGGATGCGTTGCAGGATCTGGTTGCCAATTACTTCGGCGAAGGGGCGTAGGCAACGAGGGCGGCCGGAGCCGCCCCTGTCATCATCAGACCTTGCTGGTCAGGTCCGGTACGATTGTGAACAGATCGCCGACCAGTCCGAAATCGGCCACCTGAAAAATCGGTGCGTCTTCGTCCTGGTTGATCGCGACGATTACCTTGCTGTCCTTCATTCCGGCGAGATGCTGGATCGCGCCTGAAATGCCGAGGGCGATATACAGGTCCGGCGCAACGACCTTACCCG
Source organism: Falsirhodobacter sp. alg1 (assembly GCF_000739715.2). Lineage (GTDB taxonomy): Bacteria > Pseudomonadota > Alphaproteobacteria > Rhodobacterales > Rhodobacteraceae > Falsirhodobacter. The sequence goes on from NZ_BBJC02000004.1 coordinate 39,203, forward strand.
TTTGGCCAACCTGCCAGTCGTTGGGGGCAAAGCCCGCATCGACTGCGGCACGGGATGCACCAACGGCAGCCCCCATCTTGTCAGCCAGGTTCGCTACAAGCGCAAAGTTCTCTTCGGAGCCGATCCCGCGTCCGCCCGATACGACGATACGCGCTGATGTCAGATCAGGGCGATCGGTGTCGGCGATATGATCCGCAACCCAGGCAGAAAGGGCAGGGTCTGCCGCTTCGGGGGCAGGGGATACAGGGGCCGTATTGCCATCCGCCGCAGCGGCGAACCCGGCGGTGCGAACGGTCAGCACCTTGGTCGCATCTGCGGATTTCACCGTCTGGACGGCATTTCCGGCATAGACAGGGCGTTCGAAGGTATCGGCATCGATGATCGCGATCACATCCGGAATGACCATGACATCCAGAAGGGCGGCAACCCGCGGCAGCACGTTCTTTGCCATGGCGGTGGAAGGGGCGACGATGTGGCTATAGTCAGCAGCCATCCCGATGATCAGCGCGGCCAAAGGCTCGGCCAGACCATGCGCCACCCCGTCACCCTCGGCGGTCAGAACGCGCGAGACGCCAGAGATGCCGGCAACTTCGGCCGCACCCGCACCCGGTACAAGTACCGTCACCTCACCCAGAGTAGAGGCTGCGGTTATGGCGCGGGCGGTCGCATCGCGGTTCAGCCCGTTTGCATTGGATTCAGCCAGAAGAAGAACAGCCATCAGAGGACCTCCGCCGCTTTGAGTTTTGCCAGAAGTTCATCGACCGAGGCCACCTTGATGCCGGCGGTACGCCCAGCAGGCTCCACCGTTTTCATCACGGTCAGACGGGGGGTGATGTCAACGCCGTAATCCGCGGCGGTCTTTTCCTCGAGCGGCTTTTTCTTCGCCTTCATGATGTTCGGCAAAGAGGCATAACGCGGTTCGTTGAGCCGCAGATCCGCAGTGATGATCGCCGGCAGCGTCATGGTAATGTCCTGCAGGCCGCCGTCGATTTCACGGGTCACGCGCAGGGTGTCGCCCTCGACATCGACTTTCGATGCGAATGTCGCCTGGCCCCAGCCCAGCAGTGCGGCAAGCATCTGGCCCGTGGCATTCATGTCGTTGTCGATGGCCTGTTTGCCCGCGATGACAAGGCCTGGCTGTTCGGCATCGATCACGCCCTTGAGCAGCTTTGCAACGGCCAGTGGCTCGATGTCGGTGCCTGCGTCGTCAGACACATTGATCAGGATGGCGCGATCGGCCCCCATGGCCATGGCGGTCCGGAGTGTATCGCCGGCCTGTTTCACACCGATCGATACGGCCACAACTTCGGTTGCGATGCCTTTTTCCTTCAGGCGGACCGCTTCCTCGACAGCGATCTCGTCAAAAGGGTTCATCGACATTTTGACATTTGTAAGATCGACGCCGGTGCCGTCAGCCTTGACGCGCGCCTTCACGTTGTAATCGATCACTCGCTTTACAGGTACCAGAACCTTCATGCGGCCTCCCATTTGGTCCCGATATCGGGACCGTTTTCTGCTATTGCCGCCCTAGATAGGGGTGGCGGGGCGTAAATTTCAAACGGAAACCGTCAGATCATGCGTCTCGCGTCTTACCCGGCTGCCAGAGGACATCGCCATCCGCTTCGGCATTGGCGGCACGGCTGGCCACGAAAAACCAGTCCGACAGGCGATTGAGGTATCTGATCGCGACAGGGTTGGTGTCGGGCACGGCCAGTGCCATCCGCTCGGCCCTGCGGCATACGGTGCGGCACAGGTGCAGATGGGCGGCCACCTGCGATCCGCCGGGCAGCACAAAGCTGCGAAGAGGGTCCAGAGTGGCATTCATCCGGTCCATTTCCTGTTCCAGGCGGTCCACCTGTGCGGGGATCATGCGCAAAACGGGGTAGGGGCTGTCAGCATCACGGTCAGGATCGGGGCGGCACAGATCCGCGCCCAGATCGAAAAGTTCATTCGAGATGCGCGCCAATGCCTTGTCCATCAGGGCGGAGGCGTAAAGCCGGGCAATCCCTACGGTGGCGTTCAGCTCATCCACGGTGCCATATGCTTCGACCCGCGGATCGGTTTTCGCCACGCGCTGTCCATCACCGAGCGCTGTCGTGCCATCATCACCGGTGCGGGTGTATATTTTCGAAAGCGTGACCATCAGCGTGAGATGAACAGCCAGACCAGCAGGACCAACGTGCCGATGGCTCCGACCAATGCGCCGATCCGGATCTTGTGCAGGGCCGAGGCGACGCGTGGTTTGCTTTCGGCCATGAAGGCACCGAGGATCAGGACGATGGTCATCAGGGTAAAGAAGGCGCAGATTGCGCCAAGGATCATCATCGTGTTTGGGGCAATGTCTGGCATCATGCTCTCCGGAGTAGGGCGTCAAGCGCGCGGGTGGACAATAGGCGGCGGGCGATCGCCATGGCATGGGTCGGGGTTGTGATCCGGTAACGGGCGCGGGGGCGTTCGTCCTCCAGCGCGCGAACCAGTTTCGCGGTAACGGCAGACGCGGGCAGTTCCCAGCGGTCATTGCCTTTATCTTCGTAAAGGCGGTGCAGGATATCCTTGTATTCCGCCGAGCGGGCCGAGGCGCGCCAATCGATCCAGCGTTCAAAATGTGGGATTGCCTTCTGGCGCAGCTCGGATGTGATCGGGCCGGGTTGCAGCAGTACGACATGGATGCCGGTCCCCGCCATTTCCAGCCGCAGGATATCCGTAAGCCCCTCCATCGCGAATTTGGTGGAGGCATAGGCCCCTCGCCATTTTGCCCCGACAAACCCCAGAACGGAGGAGCAGTTCACGATACGCCCATGGCCTTGGGCCCGCATGATCGGGATGATCTGGCGGGTCAATTCATGGGGGCCGAACAGGTTCGTCTCGAATATCGCACGCAGGGCATCGCGGGGAATATCCTCTACCGCCCCGGGGCAGGCAAAGGCGCCGTTGTTATAAAGGGCATCCAGCGTGCCGCCGGTGCGTGCCAGAGTCTCGGTGACAGCGGCAGAGATGCTGGCGGGACTGTCCAGATCCAGCGGAAAGCTTTCCAGCCCTTCGGCAGCCAGACGTTCGCAATCTTCGGCGTTGCGGCAGGTGGCAAAGACACGCCACCCGCGTGCGGCCATTCCGCGGGCTGCATCAAGACCAATTCCGGAGGAACAGCCGGTCATCAGGATGGTTCTGGGATTATTTGCGTTCATGAAGGTGGTTATGGGCCGGATCAGCGGCCAAGACAAACGGTCAATTCCCGGCCATCTGCAAGGGAATGGCCGTCAGATAGCTGGAAGAAACCCAACCCTCAAGATCGCCCCCTTCGGTTCGGACCAACGTCCAGTCACCCTTTTGCCGGATGATGCCCACCTCCTGATTGCGGGACAGGCGATCCAGAACCGGCGCGCTAAGAGAAGCCCCGTCACGCAGATTGAGGTTCCCGGCCGTGACCGAGGCGGTCATCACCGGAAGGTTCGTATCTACAGCGACCCTATGTGCCTGTGGTGCCGGGGATTTTACGGGGACACGCACGAAAACTGGTGCCGCATCTGCCTTGGCAGGTTCGGCCTGCAGGCCGGAACGCAGGGGAGCGTCACCGGATCCGCCGATCAGCAGCGTACCGTACACGCAGGCACATAGGAAAAGGGTCATGCGGATCATCGGGGGAACCTCCGTATCGGCAGTATTTCGCCTGTATACCATATAAATCGCAAAAACGTGAAAAGGTTCCATGATCAGCCGGGCGCTGTTGCGAAGGGCTGGACCGGGCCTTCGCCGCACCGTAGGAGAGAGGAATGACCGATGACGTTGATGAACCCGCCGCCCTGACCTTTGAACCCCTGTCGCGCGCCATTGGTGAGCGGTATCTGACCTATGCCCTGTCGACGATCATGAACCGCGCATTGCCCGATGCGCGGGACGGGTTGAAGCCGGTCCATAGGCGAATCCTGTATGCGATGCGCGAACTGCGGCTGTCGCCCACGGGGGGCTTTCGAAAATCGGCCAAGATTTCCGGCGACGTTATGGGGAACTATCACCCCCATGGCGATGCGGCGATTTATGATGCGATGGCGCGCCTGGCGCAGGATTTCAACGTCCGCTATCCGTTGGTCGATGGTCAGGGCAATTTCGGCAATATTGACGGGGACAACCCTGCGGCCAGCCGGTACACCGAGGCCCGGCTGACGGCGATAGCCGAGACCTTGATGGACGGGCTGGCGGAAAACGCGGTAGATTACCGGGCCAATTACGACGGGACGCTGGAAGAGCCTGTGGTGATGCCAGCGGCCTTTCCGAACCTGCTGGCCAATGGTTCATCGGGTATCGCGGTGGGTATGGCGACCAATATTCCGCCGCACAACCTGCACGAATTGATCGATGCCTGTCAGGCGATGATCCGCGATCCCGAACTGTCGGACGAGGCGCTGGTGGATCTGGTGCCCGGACCGGATTTTCCGACCGGTGGCACGATCGTGGAGCCGCGGCACGCCATTGCCGATGCCTATCGCACGGGGCGGGGGGCGTTTCGCCTGCGCGCCAAGTGGGAGAAGGAGGATCTGGGCCGTGGCAACTGGCAGATCGTCGTTACCGAAATTCCCTATCAGGTGCAGAAATCCAAACTGATCGAGCGCCTGGCCGAGCTGATTCATACGCGCAAGATACCGATTCTGGCCGATGTGCGCGATGAATCGGCAGATGATATCCGGATCGTGCTGGAGCCGCGTGCGCGCACGGTGGAGCCGGATATGCTGATGGGAATGCTGTTCAAAAATTCCGACCTTGAAACGCGTTTCAGCCTGAACATGAACGTACTGATCGACGGCCGTGTGCCGAAGGTCTGCTCTTTGAAAGAGGTTCTACGCGCATTTCTGGATCATCGCCGCGAAGTTCTTATGCGTCGGAGCCAGCACCGGCTGGACAAGATCGACCATCAGCTGGAAGTGCTTGAGGGCCTGATTACCGCGTTCCTGAACTTGGATCGTGTGATCGACATCATCCGCTATGACGAAAGCCCGAAGCGGGCCCTGATGGCCGAGGATTGGAATTCCAGCCCTGCGAAAGCCACGTCCGAAGAGGATTATGTCGGCCCCGGCGAAGGGCCGGGCAGTTTGTCCGAGGTGCAGGCCGAAGCTATTCTGAACCTTCGGCTTAGGTCCCTGCGGCGGCTGGAGGAGATGGAGCTTCTGGCCGAGCGGGATGCCCTGACGCTTGAGCGGGCGGATCTGATTGCCTTGCTGGAAAGCCCGGCAAGGCAATGGAAGGCGATCGGCAAGGAGCTGGCAGGGATCCAGAAGACTTTCGGCAAATCCACCGCCCTCGGGGCACGCCGCAGTACGTTTGCCGAGGCGGGGATCGTCGAGGATGTTCCGCTGGAGGCAATGATCGAACGCGAACCGATTACCGTGATCTGTTCGAAGATGGGCTGGATCCGTGCGATGAAGGGGCATGTGTCCCTGGATTCGGATGTGAAGTTCAAGGACGGCGATGGCCCCCGGTTCATGCTGCATGCGGAAACGACGGATAAGCTGCTGGTCATAGGGTCAAACGGGCGGTTCTACACGCTGATCGGGGCCAATCTGCCGGGCGGTCGGGGCATGGGCGATCCTGTGCGCCTGATGGTGGATCTGCCGAATGAGGTGGAGATTACCGATCTGATCATCTGGCGCCCCGGTGAGAAATGGCTGATTGCCTCCACCGCAGGGGATGGTTTCATTCTGCCTTCGGACGAGGCGCTGGCCCAGACCAAAGCGGGCAAGGCTGTGCTGACGGTCAAGGATGGTGTGCAGACCGCCTTGGTGCGTCGTGTGGCGGGTGACCACGTGGCCGTGGTGGGCGACAACCGCAAGGTGTTGGTCTTTCCGCTGGCCGAACTGCCGGAAATGCCTCGCGGCAAGGGTGTCCGTTTACAAAAATACAAGGACGGCGGCCTGTCCGATGCGATCACCTTCAATATTGCCGACGGCCTGTCATGGCAGATGGAGGGCGGTCGGACCCGTCGGGAACCCGATATGTCCGAATGGTCCGGTGCGCGCGCGACCGCTGGTCGTATGGCGCCGCGCGGCTTCCCCCGTGACAACCGTTTCTGATCCATGCGACATGGGCAGACTTTCAATCCCGGCCCGACTTGAATGGAGTACCCCATGCTGATCCGCCTTTTCGTTTTGTGTGCCGGTCTGGCCACCCTGTCGGCCTGCGGGGGAAGCGACCTTCAGGATCCCCCCGTGGATATGGGGAATTTCCGGTTGGGCCTGAATATTGCCGTGGCGGATAAAGCCGAAAAGGTTCCGATTTCACGGACCGCGACGCCGGATGAATGGGAAGAAGCCATGCGCAAGGCGGTGGATGATCGCTTTGGCCGCTATGCGGGATCACGGCTGTACAACATCGGAATCAGCGTCGACGGATATGCATTGGCCCCTCCGGGTGTGCCGGTGCTGCTGGCCCCGAAGTCCGTGCTGGTGATTACCGCCAACGTCTGGGACGATGCGGAACAGAAGAAGCTGAACGACGAGGGTCGCCAGATCACCGTATGGGAAGAGGGCGGGGCCAGCGTAATCGGCACTGGCCTTACCCGCGGGCGTGATCGCCAGATGGAGGTTCTGTCCTATAACGCCGTGAAAAAGGTCGAGGAATGGTTCCTGACCCATCCGGAGTGGTTCGATATCAAGAGTGCGGCCCCTACCTCCGAGGCGGCACAGGCAGCCCCTCCGGGCAGACCGGCAACAACAGACACACAAGCACTGCCTGTTGTGAACTGATACTTGATTTACAGGCTGCTGATGGCTATTTCGGCGCGGTGTAATAGGGCCCGATGGGCGGGCCCTCAAGAACCGAGGCCCCGTCATGGCAAAGGCAAAGTTTGAACGTAATAAACCGCACGTCAACATCGGCACGATCGGCCACGTTGACCACGGCAAGACGACGCTGACGGCGGCGATCACGAAGTACTTCGGTGACTTCCGTGCATACGACCAGATCGATGGTGCACCTGAAGAGAAAGCCCGCGGGATCACGATCTCGACGGCTCACGTCGAGTACGAGACGGAAACCCGTCACTACGCGCACGTCGACTGCCCCGGCCACGCTGACTATGTTAAGAACATGATCACCGGTGCTGCGCAGATGGACGGCGCGATCCTGGTTGTTAACGCTGCTGACGGCCCGATGCCGCAAACGCGTGAGCACATCCTGCTGGGCCGTCAGGTCGGCATCCCCTACATGGTTGTGTACCTGAACAAGGTTGACCAGGTAGATGATGAAGAGCTGCTGGAACTGGTCGAGATGGAAGTGCGTGAGCTTCTGTCCTCGTACGACTACCCGGGCGACGACATTCCGATCATCAAGGGTTCGGCTCTTGCTGCGATGGAAGGCCGTGATCCTGAAATCGGCGAGAACTCGATCCGCGCGCTGCTGGCAGCCGTTGACGAATACATCCCGACGCCGGCACGTGCTGTTGACCAGCCGTTCCTGATGCCGGTTGAGGACGTGTTCTCGATCTCGGGTCGTGGTACCGTTGCAACGGGCCGTATCGAGCGTGGCGTTGTCAAGGTCGGCGAAGAAGTCGAGATCGTGGGTATCCGCGACACGAAGAAAACCGTCTGCACAGGCGTAGAGATGTTCCGCAAGCTGCTCGATCAGGGCGAAGCTGGCGACAACGTCGGTCTGCTGCTGCGCGGTGTTGATCGTGAAGGCATCGAGCGCGGCCAGGTTCTGTGCAAACCCGCATCGGTCAAGCCGCACACGAAGTTCGAAGCAGAAGCCTACATCCTCACGAAAGAGGAAGGTGGCCGTCACACGCCGTTCTTCGCGAACTACCGTCCGCAATTCTACTTCCGTACGACTGACGTTACGGGCACGGTAGAGCTGCCGGAAGGCACTGAAATGGTCATGCCGGGCGACAACCTGAAGTTCAACGTCGAACTGATCGCCCCGATCGCCATGGAAGAAAAACTGCGCTTCGCCATCCGTGAAGGCGGCCGTACCGTCGGCGCAGGCGTCGTTTCCAAAATTATCGCTTAATTCACCGCGATTCTAACGCATAAAGGGCCGCTTCCGGGAAGGAGGCGGCCCTTTTTTAAACTGCTGTGATTATGTGCGAAGCGCATAACAGGATTGCAGTATGTCAAGTTAGGCCCAATGTCTACGTTAGCCACTGATAGTAATGGGAAATCTTGACAAGCTAGTTAGCGATAACAAGTTCGGCACCGTTTTTGTGCGCACCAAGCCCTGTTAAATTCGTATCTGATGTTCATATTTGTTGGGACGGCAACGAAGCCGACCCAATTACTACTAGGATATATCAGATGAAACGCATTGCTATTATCGCCGCCCTTACACTTGCAACAGCAGCTTCGGCAAACGCTGCTGCACCGACCCTCAGCTCCAATGCTCAGGTGACCTTGTCGACCCTGGCGCCCCAGCTTGAAGAAAGCTCGTTGGACGTATTGCAAATCAAACGTATCAACCGTGCTGTCGTATCGGACGAAGGCCTAGGTGAGCCGGAACTGCGCAACATCCTGCGTAACTGATCTGACCAAGATTTGAAAAGAGCCGCCCTTAACGGGCGGCTTTTGTATTGGTTCCCGAAATAATTTGATCCTTTTGTGTGAACCAAAATGCGAAAAGCGACGTTTACCCATCGTAGCCGCCATCGAGCGGATCGAAACCAGCGCAATAACCTTGTGCCCTAGAAGATGGGAAGACACTATGAAGACGTTCGCATTGACCGCCGCCACCGCTGTTATTCTCGCTGTAACAGGTGCTGCCTCTGCCCAGACGGCTGCACCGGGGGATAAGCCGCTTTCATCGGGTGCGGTAGAGCAGCTGCGCAGTTTGAAGCCGGAGCTGGATCTGAAGAGCCTTACACCGATTCAGGTTAATGAAATCAACCGTGAAGTCGAGACTGATGGTCTGACTGATAGCGAGCTGATCGATATCTTGGAAACTATGTGAGAACCGCATCAAATAGAGACTGAGTGAAGCCGCCCCCAGAGGGCGGCTTTTGTACATCGCATCTGTGGCAGATGAACAGCCGATGTGGGGCTATCCTACAACCAATTCTTAAGCCTCATGCTTTGCAAGGTGGATGTAGGTGTGCCGCTACCGTCAGTGGTCCGAGGTCGTATTGCACTACAAGGCTGTAACAATGCTCACAGTGAACAGATAAATGCCGAAAAATGGCTTCTTAAAACAGGTTCTATGTTCAGTTTAATGTCGCTTTATGCGACTGGCTACGCTCCTGTTTAATTATAAGTATATGTAAAATATTACAAATATATAATGTTACAGGTGTTCACGGCAATGATGGCACGAGTTGTTTGCCGTAGGTCTTCATAAAAGGCGCCAGTTATTTATATTGAGTAACAGAACACGCAAAGACTCTTGATCTGATATAGTATAAGGAAACGACCTATGAAACGCATCGCCATCATCGCTGCCTTGGCTCTTACTGCCGCCGCTTCGGCAAATGCTGCTGTGCCCACATTGAGCTCCAACGCGCAGGTTACATTGTCAACGCTGGCACCGCAGCTTGACGAAGGTTCTTTGGATAGCCTTCAGATCAAAAGCATCAATCGCGCTGTTGGTTCGGACAATGGTCTGGATAAGTCGGATTTGCAAAGCATCGTTCGTAACTGATCCACTATCAATACTTTTAAAGAGCCGCCTTTCGAGGCGGCTTTTTTCATTTGTTGTGCGACGTTTTCTGAAATTTTCATCTATTCAAAATATGAGGCATAACTTGCCTCAATCATATTTACGCTCATTGTGCAGTACGCTCTGCCCCTAATCTTATGATCGCAGAAACGCGAATTCATGGATTTTGAAACGTATATATTTTGGCTTTAATCTGACGGATCATTGTAACAAATATCACGAGCGTACGTGATCTGAGGTAAAACAGGGTGAATCTCTACAATTAATACACTAATTATGATGATTTTATGGGCAAATAAGTGCAAATACGATATGTAACCTATTGATATTACGATATTTGTTTTTTGTGTTTCATGTTCTCACGCAAACGAAATGATGAGTTGTCCGCTCGTAGGCTTCTTAAATCGAGGCGAAGGTATATATTGATGCTCATAGAGAAAACAAAACGAACAGACTGAAGGAATAGAAAATGAAACATATCGCAATCATCGCTGCCTTGGCTCTTGCTGCTGCATCTTCGGCTAATGCTGCTACCCCGACGCTCAGCTCCAATGCGCAGGTAACGCTTTCGACCTTGGCACCTGAACTTGATACAGACTCGCTCGATACACTGCAGGTAAAGCGTTTGAACCGTGCAGTTGTTTCGGATGAGGGGCTGAACCATTCCGAACTGCAGACAATTCTGCGGAATTGATACGTTTCACATGAATTTGTCGAAGGCCGCTCTGAATGAGCGGCCTTTTTGTTTTGAAGATCGTATTTTTATCTGAACCAAATCATGTGGAGTGGCGTTGTCTATTCATAATCGTAATGAAGCGAATTGAATAAGACGCCAATACGGCGTGAAACAGATTGGAACAGATTATGAAAACCTTTGCCATGACGACTGCCGCTGCTCTTTTTGCCGTTGCAACGGCTGCTTCGGCCCAGAATGCGGCACCCGGTGATTTGCAGCTTTCCTCCGGCGCCATCGAGCAACTGATGGAGCTGAAGCCTGATCTGGACATCGGTAGCCTGAGCGCGATCCAGATCAACGAGGTCAACCGCAAGGTCGATGATGGCGGCCTGACAGATGGCGAGCTGATCACGATTCTCGAAACCATGTGATCCGAGCGAACAAGATATATTGCTGGGCCGTCCTTCGGGGCGGCCCTATCTATTTTGCCGCTTGCCAACATCGATACATTCGCCTAGGTAAGCGCGCAGTAGGAGTTTAGCTCAGTTGGTAGAGCATCGGTCTCCAAAACCGAGGGTCGTGGGTTCGAGTCCCCCAACTCCTGCCATTTTCCTCTTTGCCTTGAACTTCGGCAATGAAACGGGTATCCGCCCGAATACGTGAGAGGGAAATCGCATGGCAAATCCGATCCAATTCGTTCAGCAGGTTCGTACCGAAGTAGGTAAGGTCGTTTGGCCAACGCGCCGCGAGGTCGTTCTGACAACGGTTATGGTGCTTGTTCTGGCGGCACTGACGGCAACGTTCTTTTCGCTGATCGACGTGTCGATCCGTATGACACTGAGCGCGATTCTCAGCGCATTCTGATCCGGCAAGACCAGATTCTTCCTTGTCATCGCGGGTAGGGAAAGTTACTTCCCCCGCGATATAGGGCGTGCACGCAGCGATTCGGTTGCGTGCTGTTTTTTATTATCGGCGGAACAACCCGCTAACGACAGGATAGGTGGCTGGCATGGCGAAGCGTTGGTATTCGGTGAGCGTCCTCTCGAATTTCGAGAAGAAAATTGCCGAGCAAATCAAGCAAGCTGTGATTGAGGCGGGTCTCGAGGACGAGATCGAAGAAGTTCTGGTGCCCACCGAAGAGGTGCTGGAAGTTCGTCGCGGCAAGAAAGTCACAAGCGAGCGTCGCTTCATGCCCGGATATGTTCTGGTGCGCATGGAAATGACGAACAAGGGGTATCACCTGATCACCTCCATCAACCGTGTGACGGGCTTCCTTGGTCCGCAGGGCCGTCCGATGGCCATGCGTGACAGCGAGGTCAATGACATGTTGAACCGCACTGACGCCGCGGGCGAGGCCGCACAGCCGCGCAGCCTGATCCGTTACGATATTGGTGAGACGGTGAATGTGACCGACGGCCCGTTCGAGGGCTTTGCCGGGCAGGTCGAGGACGTCGATGACGAGAACTCGCGTCTGAAAGTCACCGTTTCGATCTTCGGGCGTGCAACGCCTGTCGAACTGGAATTCACTCAGGTGTCGAAAAACACCTGAGCGACCGCGTGGGAGGCCTGTCATGGGCCGAACCACTAAACCGTGTCTTCGGGCACTGTGAAAAAGGAGAGGCCAGATGGCCAAGAAGATTATTGGGCAGCTGAAGCTGCAAGTTAAGGCGGGCCAAGCCAACCCGTCCCCGCCCGTCGGCCCTGCACTGGGTCAGCGCGGTCTGAACATCATGGCCTTCGTGAAGGAATTCAACGCGAAGACCGCTGATGTCGAGCCGGGCACGCCGACGCCGGTCATCATCACCTATTACCAGGACAAGTCGTTCAGCCTCGAGCTGAAGACCGCACCTGCTTCGTACCTGCTGAAAAAGGCTGCCGGCCTTCCTTCGGTTGGCAAGCGTAACCGTCCGCGGGGTGCCGAGAAGCCCGGTCGTGACGTTGCGGGTAACGTGACCGTCGCACAGGTGCGCCAGATCGCCGAAGCGAAAATGAAAGACCTGAACGCCAACAGCGTTGAAGCTGCTATGCAGATCATCCTGGGGTCGGCCCGGTCTTGCGGTATCGAGGTCAAGGGGTAAGTCATGGCACTTGGTAAACGTACAAAAACCGCTCGTGTTGCGTTCGAAGGCAAAAACCTGATTTCCGTCGAGGAAGCAGTAAAGCTGATCAAGGGCGCGGCGTCGGCGAAATTCGACGAAACACTCGAAATCGCAATGAACCTCGGTGTTGATCCGCGCCACGCAGACCAGATGGTTCGCGGTGTGGTCACCCTGCCGAACGGCACGGGCAAAACCGTCCGTGTTGCAGTGTTCGCACGCGGCGCAAAAGCTGACGAAGCAACCGCTGCCGGTGCCGACATCGTTGGCGCAGAAGACCTGATGGAATCGATCCAATCGGGCAAGATCGAGTTCGACCGTTGCATCGCAACGCCGGACATGATGCCGCTGGTGGGTCGTTTGGGTAAGATCCTCGGACCGCGCAACCTGATGCCGAACCCCAAGGTCGGTACTGTGACGATGGACGTGAAATCGGCCGTCGAAGCAGCCAAAGGTGGCGAAGTCCAGTTCAAGGTCGAAAAAGCCGGCGTTATCCACGCAGGTATTGGCAAGGTTTCCTTCGACGAGGCGAAACTGGCTGAAAACGTTCGCGCCTTTGTTGGTGCCGTGTCGCGCGCACGCCCGGCAGGTGCCAAGGGTACCTATGTGAGCAAGGTGTCGCTGTCCTCGACCATGGGTCCGGGCGTGGCACTGGATCTGGCTTCGGCTTCGGGCAACTGATCCGGCCATTACGGGGAAGGGGCCGTCGCATCGGGGATGCGGCGGCCCTTTTCTTTTGCGGCAAAGGGTTGGCAAGCCATATCCTGTGCTCTATAGCAGCACCTTGCAGCTGTTGCGCGATTCGTCGTGTCATGCTGCATTCGTCCTAGACGGTGGGTGCGGCGCAAACCGCTTAATTTCCTGCCTGAGATGGGTTGTCGAGACTGAACTTCCGTGGCTTGCCTCGGGTGATCTAGGCCTCGGGACCCTGTTGGGATCCGAACGTTCCTTCCTTTTATGGAAGTGAACACAATTGAGCCGGGGGGAGACCCCCATACTTGGAGTGAACCTGTGGATAGAGCCCAGAAAGAGCAAGTGGTCGAGGAACTCGGCCAGATCTTCGAAAGCTCTGGCGTAGTGGTCGTTGCCCACTATGCAGGTCTGACAGTTGCACAGATGCAGGATCTTCGGGGGCGCCTGCGCGCCGTCGGTGGTTCGGTACGCGTTGCCAAGAACAAGCTCGCCAAGATCGCCCTAGAAGGAAAGCCCGCGTCCGCGATGGGTGACCTGCTTACGGGTATGACTGTTTTCGCCTATTCCGATGACCCTGTTGCTGCGGCAAAGGTTGCGGAAGACTATGCTAAGACGACGGAGAAATTCGTCATTCTTGGTGGAGCCATGGGTGAAATGATCCTGGACCCGGCCGGTGTGAAAGCCGTGGCCGCCCTGCCGTCGCGTGAAGAGCTTATCGCTTCGATCGTCGGCTGCATCGGTGCGCCCGCCTCGAACATCGCTGGTGCCATTGGCGCGCCTGCTTCGAACATCGCCGGCATCCTCTCCACCTTGGAGGAGCGGGAAGCCGCCTGAGCGACAACCGACCTGTGTGGTTGAAATATACCGCGTTGGAACCCATCTTATTGAACGGAACAGAACATGGCTGATCTGAAAGCACTCGCTGAGCAAATCGTGAACCTCACGCTGCTGGAAGCGCAAGAACTGAAAACCATCCTGAAAGACGAGTACGGCATCGAGCCAGCTGCCGGTGGCGCTGTCATGATGGCTGGCCCGGCTGCAGCTGGTGAAGCTGAAGAAGAAAAAACCGAATTCGACGTTGTCCTGACGGACGCTGGCGCGAACAAGATCAACGTGATCAAGGAAGTTCGCGGCATCACCGGTCTTGGCCTGAAAGAAGCCAAGGACTTGGTCGAAGCCGGTGGCAAGATCAAAGAAGGCGTAGCGAAAGCTGAAGCCGAAGAAATGAAGAAAAAGCTGGAAGCAGCTGGCGCTAAAGCCGAGCTGAAGTAATCCGGCCGATGCTGTCTGGCATCGTCGCATAACGAAAAGGCTGGGTCCGAGATTTTCGGGCCCAGCCGAACCTGTCTTGGAGGGGGCTTTTGCGAAAGCTCCGCCCAAGGCGCGGTTTAAGGTTCGGGAGCTTGCCGGTGGGACGGCGGGCATGAATGGAACCTAACCCCCTGCTTCGCAAGCGGCGCGCGCCCGGTCCCCGACGGACGCACGCCCGCGAGACACGAAAGGTGACCTTGAGCATGGCTCAGAGCTACATTGGCCAGAAGCGCATCCGCCGTTACTTCGGAAAAATCCGTGAAGTTCTGGAAATGCCGAACCTTATCGAGGTTCAGAAGTCGTCCTATGATCTGTTCCTGAGGTCGGGTGAAGGCCCCAAGGCGACCGATGGTGAAGGTATTCAGGGTGTTTTCCAGTCGGTTTTCCCGATCAAGGACTTCAACGAAACCTCCGTTCTGGAGTTCGTGAAATACGAACTCGAGAAGCCCAAATACGACGTGGACGAGTGCCAGCAGCGCGACATGACATATGCCGCGCCGTTGAAGGTTACCCTGCGTCTGATCGTATTTGATGTCGACGAGACTTCGGGCAACCGCTCGGTCAAGGACATCAAGGAACAGGACGTCTACATGGGCGACATGCCCTTGATGACGACCAACGGGACCTTTGTCATCAATGGGACCGAGCGTGTCATCGTTTCCCAGATGCACCGCTCGCCGGGCGTGTTCTTCGACCACGACAAAGGCAAGACGCACTCCTCGGGTAAGCTGTTGTTCGCTTGCCGGATCATTCCTTATCGTGGTTCGTGGCTCGATTTCGAATTCGACGCCAAGGATCTGGTGTTCGCACGCATCGACCGTCGCCGTAAACTTCCGGTTACGACCCTGCTGTATGCATTGGGTCTGGACCAGGAAGACATCATGTCGGCCTATTACGACACGGTGAACTACACCTATGTGAAGAACAAGGGCTGGGTAACCAAGTTCTTCCCTGATCGTATGCGCGGAACCCGTCCGGCATACGATGTGGTGGATGCCGCAACCGGCGAAGTGATCTGCAAGGCTGGCGAGAAGATGACTCCTCGCATGGTCAAGAAACTGATCGACGCTGGTGAGGTCAAGGAACTGCTGTTGCCGTTCGATCGTATCGTCGGCCGTTTCGTTGCCCGTGACATCATCAACGAGCAAACCGGTGAGATCTACGTCGAAGCCGGTGACGAGCTGACGATGGAATACGATCGTGACGGCGAAATCAAAGGCGGTTCGCTTCAGGTGCTGATGGAGCAGGGGATCACCGAGATTCCTGTTCTGGACATCGATGGCGTCAATGTTGGTCCGTATATCCGCAACACGATGGCGGCAGACAAGAACATGAACCGCGACGGCGCTTTGACCGATATCTATCGCGTCATGCGTCCGGGTGAGCCGCCGACCGTCGAAGCAGCGTCGAACCTGTTCCAGACCCTGTTCTTCGATTCCGAGCGTTATGACCTTTCCGCGGTGGGCCGCGTGAAGATGAACATGCGTTTGGATCTGGGCAAGCCGGACACGCAGCGTACGCTGGACCGTGAAGATATCCTGTCGTGCATCAAGGCCCTGACCGATCTGCGCGACGGCAAGGGCGAGATCGACGATATCGATCACTTGGGTAACCGTCGGGTTCGCTCGGTTGGCGAATTGATGGAAAACCAGTATCGCGTCGGCTTGCTGCGGATGGAGCGTGCGATCAAGGAGCGGATGTCTTCGGTCGAAATCGACACGATCATGCCGCAAGACCTGATCAACGCGAAACCTGCGGCGGCTGCCGTTCGTGAATTCTTCGGCTCCAGCCAGCTGTCGCAGTTCATGGACCAGACAAACCCGCTGTCCGAAGTGACCCACAAACGCCGTCTTTCGGCGCTTGGCCCGGGTGGTCTGACACGCGAACGTGCCGGCTTTGAGGTACGTGACGTTCACCCGACCCACTATGGCCGGATGTGTCCGATTGAAACGCCCGAAGGTCAGAACATCGGTCTGATCAACTCGCTGGCGACCTTTGCCCGTGTGAACAAATACGGCTTTATCGAAACGCCTTATCGCAAGGTTGTGGACGGCTTTGTGACCGACGACGTAGTCTATATGTCTGCCACCGAGGAAATGCGTCACACGGTTGCGCAGGCGAACGCGCAGCTGGACGAAAACGGCCGCTTTGTGAACGATCTGGTTTCCACCCGTCAGTCGGGCGAGTTCATGTTGAACCCGTCGGATGCGGTTGACCTGATCGACGTTTCGCCGAAACAGCTGGTTTCGGTGGCTGCCTCGCTAATTCCGTTCCTTGAAAACGACGATGCTAACCGGGCCCTGATGGGGTCGAACATGCAACGTCAGGCCGTGCCGCTGCTGCAGTCCGACGCACCCTATGTCGGAACCGGGATCGAGGCTGTCGTGGCCCGCGATTCGGGTGCTGCGATCATGGCGCGCCGTGCCGGTATCATCGATCAGGTCGATGCGACGCGGATCGTTGTCCGTGCGACGGAAATGCTGGAAGCGGGCGAGCCGGGCGTGGACATCTACCGTCTGCGCAAGTTCAAGCGTTCGAACCAGTCGTCCTGCATCAACCAACGCCCGCTGGTGAAAGTTGGCAGTGAGGTTGTCCGTGGTGAGGTTATCGCTGACGGTCCGAACACCGATATGGGTGAACTGGCGCTTGGCCGGAACGTGGTCGTCGCGTTCATGCCCTGGAACGGCTACAACTACGAAGACTCCATCCTGATTTCCGAGCGGATCCTGAAGGATGACGTTTTCACCTCGATCCACATCGAGGAATATGAAGTTGCTGCCCGCGATACGAAGCTTGGGCCGGAAGAGATCACGCGCGACATCCCGAACGTAGGTGAAGAAGCCCTGCGCAATCTGGACGAAGCCGGGATCGTGTACATCGGTGCTGAAGTTCAGCCTGGCGACATTCTGGTTGGCAAGATCACGCCCAAGGGTGAAAGCCCGATGACGCCGGAGGAGAAACTGCTCCGCGCCATCTTCGGTGAAAAGGCTTCTGACGTTCGTGACACCTCGTTGCGTTTGCCTCCGGGTGCTTTCGGGACGATCGTCGAAGTGCGGGTCTTCAACCGTCACGGCGTCGACAAGGACGAGCGTGCGCTGCAGATCGAGCGGGAAGAAGTCGAACGTCTGTCGCGTGACCGTGACGACGAGCTGGCAATTCTTGACCGTAACATCTACTCGCGTCTGCGCACCTTGCTGTTGGGCAAGACGGCGGTCAAAGGTCCGAAAGGCGTCAAGACGAACTCGACCATCGATGCCGAGCTGCTGAACACGCTGTCGCGTGGCCAGTGGTGGCAACTGGCGATCGGCGAAGAAGCCGAAGCCAAGGATGTCGAAGCGCTGCACGAGCAATACGAGGCGCAGAAGCGTCAGCTCGATCACCGTTTCGAGGATAAGGTCGAAAAGGTCCGTCGTGGTGACGATCTGCCTCCGGGCGTGATGAAAATGGTCAAGGTGTTCGTGGCGGTGAAGCGCAAGCTGCAGCCGGGCGACAAGATGGCCGGGCGTCACGGCAACAAGGGTGTTATCTCCAAGGTCGTTCCGATCGAGGATATGCCGTTCCTTGCTGACGGAACCATGGTCGATCTGGTGCTGAACCCGCTTGGCGTTCCATCGCGGATGAACGTCGGTCAGATTCTGGAAACCCACATGGGTTGGGCCGCACGCGGTCTGGGGATCAAGATCGACGAAGCCCTGCAGGAATACCGTCAGAAGGGGGACATGACCCCGGTGAAGGATGCCCTGCGCATTGCCTATGGCGATGAGACGTTCGAAGCGGCTTTCGAAGGCCGTGAGGACGAGGACATCCTCGAGATGGCCGGCACGGTGACCCGAGGTGTTCCGATCGCGACACCGGTATTCGACGGCGCGAAAGAGCCGGATGTGAACGATGCGCTCCGTCGCGCGGGCTTCAACGAATCCGGTCAGTCGATCGTCTTCGATGGCCGCTCCGGAGAGCAGTTCACGCGTCCGGTGACTGTCGGCGTCAAGTACATGCTGAAGCTGCACCACCTTGTGGATGACAAGCTGCACGCGCGTTCTACTGGCCCATACAGCCTTGTGACGCAGCAGCCGCTTGGTGGTAAGGCGCAGTTCGGTGGTCAGCGTCTGGGTGAGATGGAGGTCTGGGCACTGGAAGCCTATGGCGCCGCCTACACCCTGCAAGAGATGCTGACGGTCAAGTCGGATGACGTGGCTGGCCGGACCAAGATGTACGAAAGCATCGTGAAGGGTGAGGACAACTTCGACGCCGGCGTGCCGGAGTCGTTCAACGTTCTCGTCAAAGAGGTCCGTGGTCTCGGCCTCAACATGGAACTCCTGGATTCGGAGGAAGAGTGAGGGCGGTCTCGCCCCACTCACCCCAACCCTGTTTTAAGGACACAAGATGAACCAGGAACTGAGCACAAATCCGTTCAATCCGGTGGCCCCCGTCCGGACCTTCGACGAAATCAAGATCTCTCTGGCCTCGCCAGAGCGGATTCTGTCGTGGTCCTATGGTGAGATCAAGAAGCCGGAAACCATCAACTACCGTACGTTCAAGCCGGAGCGGGACGGTCTGTTCTGCGCGCGGATCTTCGGGCCGATCAAGGACTACGAATGTCTGTGCGGCAAATATAAACGCATGAAGTATCGCGGCGTCGTCTGCGAGAAGTGCGGTGTTGAAGTTACGCTGCAGAAGGTCCGCCGTGAGCGGATGGGCCATATCGAACTGGCATCGCCGGTTGCGCATATCTGGTTCCTCAAGTCGTTGCCGTCGCGCATCGGCCTGATGCTGGATATGACGCTGCGGGATCTGGAGCGTATCCTCTACTTTGAAAACTACGTCGTCATCGAGCCGGGTCTCACCGATCTGACCTATGCGCAAATGCTGACGGAAGACGAATACCTCGACGCGCAGGACCAGTATGGCGCAGACGCTTTCACCGCGAACATCGGTGCCGAAGCGATCCGTGAAATGCTGTCCGCGATCGATCTGCAGGCAACAGCCGACCAGCTGCGCGAAGACCTGAAGGAAGCAACCGGCGAACTGAAGCCGAAGAAGATCATCAAGCGCCTGAAGATCGTCGAAAGCTTCCTTGAATCGGGCAACCGCCCCGAGTGGATGATCCTGACGGTGCTGCCGGTTATCCCGCCGGAACTGCGTCCGCTGGTTCCGCTGGATGGTGGCCGTTTCGCAACGTCGGATCTGAACGATCTTTACCGCCGGGTCATCAACCGGAACAACCGTCTGAAGCGCCTGATCGAGCTTCGTGCGCCCGATATCATCGTGCGGAACGAAAAGCGGATGCTGCAGGAAGCTGTGGACGCGCTGTTCGACAACGGCCGTCGCGGCCGCGTGATCACGGGCACCAACAAGCGCCCGCTGAAATCGCTGTCGGATATGCTGAAGGGCAAACAGGGTCGTTTCCGTCAGAACCTCTTGGGTAAACGGGTCGACTTCTCGGGCCGTTCGGTCATTGTGACGGGGCCGGAGCTGAAGCTGCACCAGTGCGGTCTGCCGAAGAAAATGGCGCTGGAGCTGTTCAAGCCCTTCATCTATTCACGTCTGGAGGCCAAGGGCCTGTCCAGCACCGTGAAGCAGGCGAAGAAGCTGGTTGAAAAAGAGCGTCCCGAAGTTTGGGACATTCTTGATGAAGTGATCCGCGAACACCCGGTTCTGCTGAACCGCGCGCCGACACTGCACCGTCTTGGTATTCAGGCGTTCGAGCCGATCCTGATCGAAGGCAAGGCGATTCAGCTGCACCCGCTGGTCTGTTCGGCCTTCAACGCCGACTTTGACGGTGACCAGATGGCTGTTCACGTTCCTCTGTCGCTGGAAGCCCAGCTTGAGGCACGCGTTCTGATGATGTCGACGAACAACGTTCTGTCGCCAGCCAACGGCGCGCCTATCATCGTTCCGTCGCAGGATATGGTGCTTGGTCTGTACTACACGACCATGCAGCGTGACGGGATGAAGGGCGAAGGCATGATCTTTGCTTCGGTTGACGAAGTGGAGCACGCCCTTGCTGCGGGTGAGGTGCATCTGCACGCCAAGATCACGGCGCGTATCCGTCAGATCGACGATGACGGCATCGAAATCGTGAAGCGTTACGAAACCACGCCGGGCCGTCTGCGTTTGGGCAACCTGTTGCCGCTGAATGCCAAGGCTCCATTCGAACTGGTAAACCGCCTTCTGCGTAAGAAGGACGTCCAGAACGTTATCGACACCGTCTACCGCTATTGCGGTCAGAAAGAGTCGGTCATCTTCTGCGACCAGATCATGGGCATGGGTTTCCGCGAGGCGTTCAAAGCCGGTATCTCGTTCGGTAAGGACGACATGCTGATCCCTGAATCCAAGTGGGAAATCGTGAACGAAGTTCGGGATCAGGTGAAAGATTTCGAACAGCAGTACATGGACGGTCTGATCACTCAGGGCGAGAAGTACAACAAGGTTGTCGATGCATGGTCGAAGTGCAACGACAAGGTGACCGAGGCGATGATGACCACCATCTCCGCCACGCGTCATGACGAGAACGGCGCCGAAATGGAGCCGAACTCGGTGTACATGATGGCCCACTCCGGTGCTCGTGGCTCGGTTACGCAGATGAAACAGCTGGGCGGGATGCGCGGCCTGATGGCCAAGCCGAACGGCGAGATCATCGAGACGCCGATCATCTCGAACTTCAAGGAAGGTCTGACCGTTCTTGAATACTTCAACTCGACCCACGGTGCCCGGAAGGGTCTGTCGGATACCGCGTTGAAAACGGCGAACTCGGGTTACCTGACACGCCGTCTGGTGGACGTGGCACAGGACTGCATCGTGCGTTCGCATGATTGCGGAACCGATCAGGCGATCACGGCTTCGGCTGCGATCAACGACGGTGAAGTGGTCGCGGCCCTGGCCGAGCGCGTACTGGGCCGTGTTGCTGCGGATGATATCTTCGTTCCGGGCACCGATGAGGTGCTTGTTGCGCAGGGTGAGCTGATCGACGAGCGCAAGGCCGATGCAATCGACCAGGCGAACGTGGCATCGGTTCGTATCCGCAGCCCGCTGACCTGTGAGGCCGAAGAGGGCGTTTGCGCCATGTGCTACGGCCGTGACCTTGCACGGGGTACGCTGGTCAACCAGGGCGAAGCAGTGGGTATCATCGCTGCCCAGTCCATCGGTGAGCCGGGTACGCAGCTGACGATGCGGACATTCCACATCGGCGGTGTTGCCCAGGGTGGCCAGCAGTCCTTCCTCGAAGCCTCGCAAGAAGGTCGTGTAGAGTTGCGCAACGCCAACCTGCTGGAAAACGCAGCAGGCGAGAACGTGGTGATGGGCCGTAACATGCAACTGGTCATCATTGATGACGCAGGGCAGGAGCGGGCTTCGCACAAGATCACTTACGGCACGAAAATGCACGTAAAGGATGGCGACATCATCAAGCGCGGCACCAAGCTGGTCGAATGGGACCCCTATACCCTTCCGATCATCGCGGAGCGGTCCGGTACAGCACGCTTCGTCGACCTTGTTCCCGGTCTGTCGGTCCGCGAGGATACCGATGACGCGACGGGCATGAGCCAGCGGATCGTAACGGACTGGCGTTCGGCGCCGAAAGGCAACGAGCTGAAGCCGGAAATCATCATCATGGATCCGGAAACCGGTGAACCGATGCGTGGTGACGGTGGCAATCCGATCTCCTATCCGATGTCGGTCGATGCGATTCTGTCGGTCGAGGACGGTCAGGAAATCAAGGCCGGTGACGTAGTAGCCCGTATTCCGCGTGAAGGCGCGCGGACGAAGGATATTACCGGTGGTCTGCCGCGTGTTGCGGAACTGTTCGAAGCCCGTCGTCCGAAGGACCACGCCATCATCGTCGAGCATGACGGTTATGTGCGCTTCGGCAAGGACTACAAGAACAAGCGCCGCATCACGATCGAGCCCGTCGATGAAAGCCTTGCCGCGGTCGAATACATGGTGCCGAAAGGCAAGCACATTCCGGTGCAGGAAGGCGACTTCGTGCAGACGGGTGACTACATCATGGACGGCAACCCGGCACCGCACGACATCCTGCGGATTCTGGGGATCGAGGCGCTGGCCAACTACATGATCGACGAAGTGCAGGAGGTTTACCGACTGCAGGGCGTTAAGATCAACGACAAGCACATTGAGGTTATCGTTCGGCAGATGCTGCAGAAGTTCGAGATCCTTGATTCCGGTGAAACGACACTGCTCAAAGGCGAGCATGTCGATAAATCGGAGCTTGACGAGGTCAACGAGAAGGCGATCGCGCATAACCTGCGTCCGGCTTCCGGCGAACCGATCCTGCTGGGTATCACCAAGGCGTCGCTGCAGACACGCAGCTTCATCTCGGCGGCATCCTTCCAGGAAACCACCCGCGTGCTGACCGAGGCTTCGGTTCAGGGCAAACGCGACAAGCTGGTTGGTCTGAAAGAGAACGTGATCGTCGGTCGCCTGATCCCGGCAGGGACGGGTGGTGCGACAAGCCGCGTCAAGCAGATCGCGACGAAGCGGGACCAGACGGTCATCGACGCTCGCCGCAGCGCTGCCGAGGAAGCTGCCGCACTGGCTGCCCCCGAAGCATCCGCAGCCGGAAACGACTGATCTGCCATCACAGTTACGGAAGAGCCCCCGCAAGGGGGCTTTTTCATGCGCGGGAGCTGTGCCACATTCGCGCAACGCTAACGGAGACCAAATTGACCGTTCAAGTTCTCGGGCTTTGCCGCTTTTCGCTTCTGGTCGATGGCGGGTTCCAGACCATGCATGACAGCCTCGATGCACGTCGAACGATGTTATATGACCCGGAGCGGCTGGAGCTGCGGTTTGCCTGGTTCGAACAGGTATGTCTGCCGGCCCTTCGGATGCAGAGCGATCCGGATTACACATTGGTATTGCTGACGGGCCAGGATCTGCCCGACGCGGCGCTGGAACGATTGCGCGCGTTGACCGCTGATATTCCGCAGATCGTTCTGGTGCAGGAGAAGCCTGCCCGCCACCGGGTGGTCTGCCGCCATGCCATGCAGCGCCTGATCGACCCGGCGGCTGAGGCCGTCGTCCAGTTCCGTCTGGACGATGACGATGCCATTGCGGTGGATTTCGTTGCACGGCTGCGCGGGGATTTCGGGCAGGGCAGGGGCATCTTCGATCAGTACCGCCGTTTGTATATCGATTATTCCAAAGGCTTTGCGCTGCTGACCCCACCGGAGGGGGTCGAGGTCATCGCCCAGATCGCCGAGCGTATGTCGGTAGGCCTCGCGGTTGTTCTTGACCCCGAGGATGAGGCGTGCGTCATGGACTTCGGTCACCACCGTGTGCATCAGTTCATGCCGGGACTTACCTTTCAGGACAGTTACATGTACCTGCGTGGCAAGCATGCGACGAATGACAGTACCAAGGGCATGTATCGTCACGAAGGGCTCGCGATCGACCAGAATCCCGAAGAGCTGCCGGCCATTCTGAGCGAGCGGTTCGGGATCGATCTGGCTGCGGCCGAAGGTGTGCTGCTGCGCAGCCCTTGTTGACAAGGGCGCCGACTCCTCGTATACGCCGCGCTACCGAATTGCGGGTTTTGCCCCGCCGCGACGGAACTAACGGTTTTGAAGTGGTCATGATCCGGGCATATCTCGCCTCGATCCTCTGAGATTCTACCGCGTCATTCCTTTTCAGGGATGTATGCGGTTTTGGCGTTTCATAGCTATGGAATGCCCTGAGCTGGCGCCCCCCGAAAGGATCCGGGCAGGCGTAAACGAAACAGGAAGCACGGGGAACCGAATGCCGACGATCCAACAGCTAATCCGCAAACCGCGGGAGCCGAAGAAAACACGTTCCAAGTCGCAGCACTTGGAATCATGCCCGCAAAAACGCGGCGTGTGCACGCGCGTTTACACGACGACACCGAAGAAACCGAACTCCGCTATGCGGAAAGTGGCGAAGGTTCGCCTCACCAACGGGTTTGAGGTGATTTCGTACATTCCGGGCGAAAAGCACAACCTGCAAGAGCACTCGGTCGTGCTCATCCGCGGCGGCCGGGTCAAAGACCTTCCGGGCGTCCGTTACCATATCCTGCGCGGCGTACTTGATACGCAAGGCGTGAAAGACCGTCGTCAACGCCGTTCGAAATACGGCGCGAAACGTCCGAAGTGAGGTTCTGAGAGATGTCCCGTCGTCACGCCGCCGAAAAGCGCGAAATCCTTCCCGATGCCAAGTTTGGTGATCGGGTTCTAACGAAATTCATGAATAACCTGATGGTCGACGGCAAGAAGTCGACTGCAGAGACGATCGTGTACAACGCATTGGACCGGGTCGAAGCCCGCCTGAAGCGCGAGCCGATCGAAGCGTTCCACGAAGCGCTTGAGAACGTGAAGCCGTCCGTCGAGGTGCGTTCGCGCCGCGTTGGTGGTGCTACGTATCAGGTGCCGGTCGAGGTGCGTGTCGAGCGTCGTGAAGCACTGGCAATCCGCTGGTTGATCATCGCCGCTCGCAAGCGCAACGAGAACACCATGGAAGAGCGTCTGGCTGCCGAGCTTTCGGACGCCGTGAACAACCGTGGCACCGCTGTGAAAAAACGCGAAGACACGCACAAGATGGCCGATGCTAACAAAGCATTCAGCCATTATCGCTGGTAACCCTTAGCCTGAGGACCGACCCAATGGCACGCGACTACCCGCTGCAAAGATACCGCAACTTCGGGATCATGGCCCATATCGACGCCGGTAAAACGACGACGACTGAGCGGATCCTGTTCTACACCGGAAAGTCCCACAAGATCGGTGAGGTGCATGACGGCGCCGCAACGATGGACTGGATGGAGCAGGAGCAGGAGCGTGGCATCACGATCACCTCGGCTGCGACCACCACTTTCTGGCAACGTCAGGAAGATCCGACTGCCGAAGGCACGTCGGATACGAAGTTCCGCTTCAACATCATCGACACCCCCGGCCACGTTGACTTCACGATCGAAGTCGAGCGTTCGCTGGCGGTGCTGGACGGTGCGATCTGTCTGCTCGACGCCAACGCAGGTGTCGAGCCGCAGACCGAGACCGTCTGGCGTCAGGCCGACCGCTACAAGGTTCCGCGGATCGTGTTCGTCAACAAGATGGACAAGATCGGTGCCGACTTCTTCAACTGCGTGAAGATGATCAAGGACCGTACCGGCGCGACCCCGTGCCCGATCGCACTGCCGATCGGCGCCGAGGACAAGCTGGAAGGCATCATCGACCTGATCAAGATGGAAGAATGGGTGTGGGAAGGTGAAGACCTTGGCGCATCCTGGGTCCGTAAGCCCATCCGTGACGACCTGAAGGGCCTTGCCGACGAATGGCGCGCCAACATGGTCGAACTGGCTGTGGACATGGACGATGCGGCCATGGAAGCCTACCTGGAGGGCAACGAGCCCGACGAGGCGACCCTGCGCAAGCTGATCCGTAAAGGCACTCTGTCCCTGACCTTCGTTCCGGTTACTGCCGGTTCGGCGTTCAAGAACAAGGGCGTTCAGCCGCTGTTGAACTCCGTCATCGACTTCCTGCCGTCTCCGCTGGACGTTCCGGCTTACCTCGGCTTCGCCCCCGGCGATGAAACCGAGACCCGTAACATCGAGCGTTCGGCTGATGACAACATGCCCTTCTCGGGCCTGGCGTTCAAAATCATGAACGACCCCTTCGTGGGTTCCTTGACCTTCACACGCATCTATTCCGGCATCCTGCGTAAGGGTGACCAGATGATCAACTCGACGAAGAACCGCAAGGAACGCGTCGGGCGGATGATGATGATGCACGCCATCAACCGTGAAGAGATCGAAGAAGCCTATGCAGGCGACATCATCGCGCTGGCTGGTCTGAAGGATACGACCACCGGTGACACCCTGTGCGATCCGGCAAGCCCGGTCGTTCTGGAAACGATGACGTTCCCCGAGCCGGTGATCGAGATCGCGATCGAGCCGAAGTCTAAAGCTGACCAGGAAAAGATGGGCCTCGCCCTTCAGCGCCTGTCGGCAGAAGACCCCTCGTTCCGTGTAGAAACCGATTTCGAGTCGGGCCAGACGATCATGCGCGGCATGGGCGAACTTCACCTCGACATTCTCGTCGACCGTATGCGTCGCGAATTCAAGGTCGAGGCGAACATCGGTGCGCCGCAGGTGGCTTATCGCGAAACGATTTCGCGTGAAGCAGAGATCGATTACACGCACAAGAAACAGACCGGTGGTACCGGCCAGTTCGCGCGCGTGAAACTCGTCATCACACCGACAGAGCCGGGCGAAGGTTACTCGTTCGATTCGAAAATCGTTGGTGGTACCGTTCCGAAGGAATACATCCCGGGTGTCGAAAAAGGCATCAAGTCGGTCATGGACTCCGGTCCGCTGGCAGGCTTCCCGGTTATCGACTTCAAGGTTGCACTGATCGACGGTGCTTTCCACGATGTCGACTCCTCGGTTCTTGCGTTCGAAATCGCGGCACGTGCCGGGATGCGCGAAGGCATGAAAAAAGCGGGCGCCAAGCTGCTTGAGCCTATCATGAAAGTCGAAGTTGTGACGCCGGAAGAATACACCGGTTCGATCATCGGCGACCTGACCTCGCGTCGGGGTATGGTTCAGGGGCAGGACAGCCGCGGAAATGCCAACGTCATTACGGCAATGGTTCCGCTGGCAAACATGTTCGGCTACATCAACAACCTGCGCTCCATGTCGTCTGGTCGTGCCGTGTTCTCGATGACCTTCGATCACTACGAAGCTGTTCCTCAGAATATCTCGGACGAAATCCAGAAGAAATACGCGTAAACGGTGTGGCGGGGGTCTTCCCCGCCCTACCACTTTCCGGCCGGGTGTTGTAAACGCTCGGTCAATCAAGTAGGGCGGGGCTTTCCCGCCGCACCGCAAGCGAATCGAGAGGAAGCCACGATGGCAAAGGCAAAGTTTGAACGTAATAAACCGCACGTCAACATCGGCACGATCGGCCACGTTGACCACGGCAAGACGACGCTGACGGCGGCGATCACGAAGTACTTCGGTGACTTCCGTGCATACGACCAGATCGATGGTGCACCTGAAGAGAAAGCCCGCGGGATCACGATCTCGACGGCTCACGTCGAGTACGAGACGGAAACCCGTCACTACGCGCACGTCGACTGCCCCGGCCACGCTGACTATGTTAAGAACATGATCACCGGTGCTGCGCAGATGGACGGCGCGATCCTGGTTGTTAACGCTGCTGACGGCCCGATGCCGCAAACGCGTGAGCACATCCTGCTGGGCCGTCAGGTCGGCATCCCCTACATGGTTGTGTACCTGAACAAGGTTGACCAGGTAGATGATGAAGAGCTGCTGGAACTGGTTGAGATGGAAGTGCGTGAGCTTCTGTCCTCGTACGACTACCCGGGCGACGACATTCCGATCATCAAGGGTTCGGCTCTTGCTGCGATGGAAGGCCGTGATCCTGAAATCGGCGAGAACTCGATCCGCGCGCTGCTGGCAGCCGTTGACGAATACATCCCGACGCCGGCACGTGCTGTTGACCAGCCGTTCCTGATGCCGGTCGAGGACGTGTTCTCGATCTCGGGTCGTGGTACCGTTGCAACGGGCCGTATCGAGCGTGGCGTTGTGAAGGTCGGCGAAGAAGTCGAGATCGTTGGTATCCGCGACACGAAGAAAACCGTCTGCACGGGCGTAGAGATGTTCCGCAAGCTGCTCGATCAGGGCGAAGCTGGCGACAACGTCGGTCTGCTGCTGCGCGGTGTTGATCGTGAAGGCATCGAGCGCGGCCAGGTTCTGTGCAAACCCGCATCGGTCAAGCCGCACACGAAGTTCGAAGCAGAAGCCTACATCCTCACGAAAGAGGAAGGTGGCCGTCACACGCCGTTCTTCGCGAACTACCGTCCGCAATTCTACTTCCGTACGACTGACGTCACGGGCACGGTAGAGCTGCCGGAAGGCACTGAAATGGTCATGCCGGGCGACAACCTGAAGTTCAACGTCGAACTGATCGCCCCGATCGCCATGGAAGAAAAACTGCGCTTCGCCATCCGTGAAGGCGGCCGTACCGTCGGCGCAGGCGTCGTTTCCAAAATTATCGCTTAATTCACCGCACCGGAAGAGGGGTGGGGGCCATGATGGCCCCCGCTTTCCCGTCGGGCCCAAAGGGCATTTAAAATGCAAAATCAAACTATTCGTATCCGGCTGAAAGCCTTCGATTACCGCGTACTGGATGCCAGCACGCAGGAAATCGTTAGCACAGCCAAGCGGACGGGAGCACAAGTTCGTGGCCCGATCCCTTTGCCGAACCAAATCGAGAAATTCACGGTTCTCCGTGGTCCGCATATCGACAAGAAGTCGCGCGACCAGTGGGAAATCCGTACGCACAAGCGTCTTCTCGACATCATTGATCCGACTCCGCAAACGGTAGACGCGCTGATGAAGCTCGATCTTGCCGCTGGCGTTGACGTCGAAATCAAAGTGTAAGGGGCAGACCTATGCGCTCTGGAATTATTGCAAAGAAGCTGGGCATGACCCGGCTGTTCATGGAAGACGGCCGTCAGGTTCCTGTAACCGTTCTTCAACTCGACACGCTGCAGGTTGTTGCACAACGCACTTCCGACCGTGATGGCTATTCGGCTGTGCAGCTGGGTGCCGGTACGGCCAAAGTGAAGCGTACGACGGCTGCTCAACGTGGCCACTTTGCCAAGGCGAATGTAGAGCCGAAGCGTAAGATCGTGGAATTCCGGGTGAGCCCGGAGAACCTGATCGAAGTTGGCGAAGAAATCATTGCCGACCACTATTTTGCAGGTCAATTCGTTGACGTTGCGGGTGTGTCGATCGGTAAAGGTTTTGCCGGTGCGATGAAGCGTCACAACTTCGGCGGTTTGCGCGCGACACACGGTGTGTCGGTTTCGCACCGTTCGCACGGTTCGACAGGCCAGTGCCAGGATCCGGGCAAGGTTTTCAAGGGTAAGAAAATGGCCGGCCACCTTGGTGCCGTTCGTGTGACGACCCAGAACCTGCAAGTTGTCAAAACCGACAGCGAGCGCGGCCTGATCATGATCAAGGGCGCTGTCCCAGGATCCAAAGGTGGTTGGGTGACTGTCAAGGACGCGGTGAAGAAGCCTGCTCCTGAGAACGTCATTCTTCCTGCTGCCCTGCGTTCGGCTGCCTTGGCTGCACATCGTGCTGCTGAAGAAGCTGCTGCCGCTGCTGCAGAAGAAGAAGCACGCATTGCTGCCGCTGCCGCTGCTGAGCAAGCCGCTGCAGAAGAGGCCGCTCTGGCCACTGCCGAAGCCGAAATCAAGGCTGGCGATTCCGATGCCTCCGATGAAGGAGAAGCGAAATGAAACTCGACGTCATCAAGCTTGATGCCGGCAAGGCAGGCTCGATCGAGCTCGCGGACGATGTCTTCGGACTAGAGCCCCGTGCCGACATTCTGCACCGTGTTGTGCGCTGGCAGCGTGCGAAGGCCCAGGCCGGTACGCACTCCACGCTCGGCAAATCGGACGTGTCCTACTCGACCAAGAAAATCTATCGCCAAAAAGGCACCGGTGGCGCGCGTCACGGTTCCAAGAAAGCGCCGATCTTCCGTCACGGTGGTGTCTACAAAGGCCCGACCCCGCGTAGCCACGCCCATGACCTGCCGAAGAAATTCCGCGCCCTGGGTCTGAAGCACGCTTTGTCGTCCAAAGCTGCAACCGGCAACCTGATCGTTCTGGAAGACCTGAACATTTCCGAAGCGAAAACTTCGGTTCTTGCAAAGGCTGCGAAAGAACTCGGCTGGAAGCGCGTTCTGATCATCGACGGTGCCGATGTGAATGAAGATTTCGCCAAGGCCGCACGCAACCTGGAAGGCGTGGACATCCTGCCGACCATGGGTGCCAACGTCTATGACATTCTGAAGCGTGATACCCTGGTCATCACCAAAGCAGGTGTCGAAGCTCTGGAGGCTCGACTGAAATGAGCGTGAAGCCCGAACATTACGACATCATCAAGAAGCCGATCATCACCGAAAAGGCCACCATGGCCTCCGAGGCGAATGCAGTCGTGTTTCAGGTTGCCATGGATGCCAGCAAACCGCAGATCAAAGAAGCGGTTGAAGCAGTATTCGGCGTGAAGGTGAAAGCCGTCAACACGTCGATCCTGAAGGGCAAGACCAAGCGCTTCAAGGGTCGCCTTGGCGAGCGTAGCGACAAGAAGAAAGCGTATGTCACCCTCGAAGAGGGAAACACTATCGACGTCTCCACAGGCCTCTGATAGAACGCAACTCGAATCACGCGGCCCCGGTATTTACCGGGGCCGCAGATTTTTAAGACGGGGATCTTCGGAGCCCTTCACCGGACCCAATGCTACGGGTCCCAGCTGTACGGAAGACAGATAACATGGCACTAAAGTCGTATAAGCCGACGACGCCTGGCCAGCGCGGGCTGGTTCTGATCGACCGTTCGGAGCTGTGGAAAGGACGCCCGGTCAAAACTCTTACTGAGGGTTTGACCAAGACGGGTGGCCGGAACAACACCGGACGCGTTACGATGTGGCACAAGGGTGGTGGCGCGAAGCGTCTCTACCGTATCGTCGATTTCAAACGTCGCAAGTTCGATATCTCGGCTGTTGTCGAGCGTATCGAGTATGACCCCAACCGGACCGCGTTCATCGCGCTGGTGAAGTACGAGGACGGTGAGCTTGCCTACATCCTCGCGCCCCAGCGTCTGGCCGTAGGTGACAAGGTTGTTGCTGGTCTGAAAACCGACGTTAAGCCGGGTAACGCGATGCCGTTCTCGGGCATGCCGATCGGTACGATCGTGCACAACGTCGAAATGAAGCCGGGCAAGGGCGGTCAAATCGCTCGTGCTGCCGGTACCTATGCCCAGTTCGTCGGCCGTGACGGTGGCTATGCGCAGATCCGTTTGTCTTCGGGCGAACTGCGTATGGTTCGTCAGGAGTGCATGGCGACCATCGGTGCCGTTTCGAACGCTGACCACTCGAACCAGAACTTCGGTAAAGCCGGCCGTATGCGCCATAAAGGCGTTCGTCCGACGGTTCGCGGTGTTGCCATGAACCCGGTTGATCACCCGCACGGCGGTGGTGAAGGTCGGACTTCGGGCGGTCGTCACCCGGTTACTCCGTGGGGCAAGGGCACCAAGGGCAACCGTACCCGCACGAACAAGACGACGGACAAGTACATCGTCCGCTCGCGTCACTTGAAGAAAGGGCGTTAATCCATGTCCCGTTCCGTCTGGAAAGGCCCGTTCGTCGACGCCTTCGTGCTGAAGAAAGCCGAAAAGTCGCGTGAGTCGGGCAAAAACGAAGTGATCAAGATCTGGTCGCGTCGGTCCACCATTCTTCCGCAGTTCGTCGGTCTGACGTTCGGCGTTTACAATGGTAAGAAACACATCCCGGTCAACGTGACCGAGGAAATGATTGGTCAGAAGTTCGGTGAATATTCCCCGACACGCACCTATTACGGGCATGCGGCTGACAAGAAAGCCAAGAGGAAGTAAGCCATGAGCAAGGAAAAAAATCCGCGCCGCGTGGCCGAAAACGAGGCAATGGCGAAAGCCCGCATGTTGCGCACTTCGCCGCAAAAGCTGAACCTCGTGGCGGCCCTGATCCGTGGCAAGAAGGTTGATAAGGCTATGGCCGATCTGACCTTCTCCAAGAAGCGTATCAGCCAGGATGTGCTGAAGTGCCTGCAGTCCGCTGTGGCCAATGCCGAAAACAACCACGGTCTTGACGTGGATGAGTTGATTGTTGCCGAAGCTTACTGCGGTAAGAACATCACGCTGAAGCGTGGTCGTCCGCGTGCGCGTGGCCGTTTCGGCAAGATCATGAAGCCGTTCAGCGAACTGACCATCTTGGTGCGTCAGAAAGGGGAGACTGCATAATGGGTCAGAAGGTAAACCCAATCGGGATGCGTCTCCAAGTCAACCGGACTTGGGATAGCCGCTGGTACGCGGACTCGAAAGATTACGGCAATCTGCTTCTTGAGGATCTGAAGATCCGTGACTTTGTTCACAAGGAAGCAAAACAGGCCGGTATCTCGAAGGTCATCATCGAGCGTCCGCACAAGAAATGCCGCGTCACGATCCACGCTGCCCGCCCTGGTGTCATCATCGGGAAAAAAGGCGCGGACATCGAGACGCTGCGCAAGAAGCTGACCCAGTTCACAGCCTCGGAACTGCACCTCAACATCGTTGAAGTTCGCAAGCCCGAGCTGGACGCACAGCTGGTTGCTGAATCTATCGCGCAACAGATGGAGCGTCGTGTTTCGTTCCGTCGTGCGATGAAGCGTGGCGTTCAGAACGCGATGCGCATCGGCGCCCTGGGTATTCGTGTGAACGTTGGCGGCCGTCTGGGCGGTGCCGAGATCGCACGGACCGAATGGTACCGTGAAGGTCGGGTTCCGTTGCACACGCTGCGCGCGGATATCGATTATGCCACATATGAAGCCGTGACCCCTTACGGCATCATCGGTGTAAAGGTGTGGATCTTCAAAGGCGAGATCCTGGAGCATGACCCGCAGGCGCACGATCGCCGCCATGCGGAATCGCAGGAGGGTGCCGCACCGCGTCCCCGCCGCGAGCGCGCGTAAGGAGCAGAACAGATGCTGCAACCGAAACGGACTAAGTTCCGCAAACAGCACAAAGGCCGGATTCACGGGGAGGCCAAAGGCGGCTTCCTGCTGAACTTCGGGACCTTTGGTCTCAAAGCCACCGAGCCGGAGCGTGTGACTGCGCGCCAGATCGAAGCGGCCCGCCGCGCGATCACGCGTCACATGAAACGTCAGGGCCGTGTATGGATCCGGATTTTCCCGGATGTGCCGGTTACCTCGAAGCCTACCGAAGTGCGGATGGGTAAAGGTAAAGGCTCCGTCGATTTCTGGGCAGCCAAGGTTAAACCGGGCCGCATCATGTTTGAGATTGACGGCGTACCCGAATCTGTGGCAAGGGAAGCGCTCCGCTTGGGAGCGATGAAACTGCCGGTACAGACCCGGGTCATCCTCCGCGAAGACTGGTAAGAATTTGCCAAACCCCCGGAAATACTCCGGGGGTTTGGATTTTAAGGAACCCACCAGGTTATGGGTCACCCTAAAGGGGCCTTCTGGTGAGATGGAAAGGAAGGACGCATGTCCGCCACTGATTTTACGGCAAAAACGCCTGACCAGCTGCGCGAGCAGTTGATCGCGCTGAAGAAAGAAGCGTTCAATCTGCGCTTCCAGCAGGCGACAGGCCAACTCGAGAATACCGCACGTATGCGCACCGTCCGTCGTGACGTTGCACGTATCAAAACGGTTCTTAACCAGAAAGCCGCTTCCGCGGCGGCGAACTGAGGAGCCGATAGATGCCCAAACGTATCCTGCAAGGCACCGTCACGAGCGACAAGAACGAACAGACGATCACTGTTCTGGTTGAGCGCCGCTTCAAGCATCCGCTGCTGAAGAAAACGGTCCGTAGTTCGAAGAAGTACCGCGCACATGATGAACTGAACACCTACAAGGTAGGTGATAGCGTTCGTATCGAAGAGTGCGCGCCTTTGTCGAAAACCAAACGCTGGACGGTTGTGACCGAAACGGTCTGATTGTCCCGATAAACGAAACCCTGGGGCCGGTCCGCTGGTCCCCAAAGGTCGGGAGTACCTTTAATGATCCAGATGCAGACCAATCTGGATGTCGCTGACAACTCCGGCGCTCGCCGGGTGCAGTGCATCAAGGTCCTGGGTGGTTCGCACCGCCGGTACGCCTCCGTGGGTGACATCATCGTGGTGTCGGTCAAGGAAGCAATTCCGCGTGGTCGTGTGAAGAAAGGTGACGTGCGTAAGGCCGTTGTCGTTCGTACCGCCAAGGAAGTCCGTCGTGAGGATGGCACCGCCATCCGCTTTGACCGTAATGCCGCCGTTATCCTGAACAACCAGGGTGAGCCGGTCGGAACCCGTATTTTCGGGCCGGTCGTACGCGAGCTGCGGGCGAAGAACTTTATGAAGATCATCTCGCTGGCACCGGAGGTTCTCTGATGGCCGCTAAGCTCAAAAAAGGCGATGAAGTCATCGTTCTCACCGGCAAGGACAAGGGCAAGAAAGGGACGATCCAGTCTCTGTCGCCCAAGGACAACAAAGCCGTGGTCGAGGGCGTGAAGATGGCCATCCGTCACACGAAGGCGACTCAGGGCTCGCAAGGCGGCCGTATCTCGAAAGAGATGCCGATCGACCTGTCGAACCTCTCGCTGCTGGATAAGAACGGTAAAGCGACACGTGTCGGCTTCCGCATGGAAGACGGCAACAAGGTACGCTTCGCCAAGACGACAGGGGACGTGATCTGATGCTGGATACCGCGACATACACACCCCGCTACAAGACGCTGTACAAGGACACGATCCGCGGCGCCATGAAGTCGGACTTCGGCTACAAGAACGAGATGCAGATCCCGCGTCTGGACAAGATCGTCCTGAACATGGGTGTCGGCGAAGCTGTAAAAGACACCAAGAAGGTGAAAGCCGCTGCGGAAGAGCTGTCGCTCATCGCAGGTCAGAAGGCTGTCATCACGCATGCGAAAAAGTCGATTGCCGGCTTCCGCGTTCGTGAAGAAATGCCGCTTGGCTGCAAGGTTACTCTTCGTGGCGACCGGATGTACGAATTCCTGGATCGTCTGATCACGATCGCGCTGCCCCGCGTCCGCGACTTCCGCGGCGTGAAAGGCAACTCGTTCGACGGTCGTGGCAACTACGCCATGGGCCTGAAAGAACAGATCGTGTTCCCCGAGATCAACTTTGACAAAGTCGATGAGATCCTCGGCATGGACATCATCATCTGCACCACCGCGCACACCGACGCGGAAGCGAAGGCACTGTTGAAGCATTTCAACATGCCCTTCATCAGCTGAGCGGAGAGAGACCAAATGGCCAAGAAATCCATGGTTGAACGTGAGGTCAAGCGCGCGAAGCTGGTGAAACAGCATGCTGCAAAACGCGCCGCCCTCAAGGAAATCACCACCAACGCAGACCTGCCGATGGAAGAGCGCTTCAAGGCGCAGCTGAAATTGGCCGAGATGCCCCGTAACTCCTCGGCGACCCGGTTGCACAACCGTTGCCAGCTGACGGGCCGTCCACATGCTTACTACCGTAAGCTTAAACTTTCGCGGATCATGCTGCGTGAACTGGCCTCCTTCGGTCAGATCCCGGGCATGGTTAAGTCCAGCTGGTAAGGGAGGAGCACTTATGTTTGTAAACGATCCTCTCGGCGATATGCTGACACGTATCCGCAACGCACAGCTGCGTGGCAAGTCCACCGTGGCAACTCCGGCTTCGCGTCTGCGCGCCTGGGTTCTCGATGTGTTGCTGGCGGAAGGTTATATCCGTAGCTACGAGAAGAAAGAGACTGAGAACGGCCAGGGCGAATTGGTCATCAGCCTCAAATACTTCGAAGGCACCCCGGTTATCCGTGAACTGAGGCGTGTTTCGAAGCCGGGCCGCCGCGTCTATATGGCGTCGGACGATCTGCCTTCGGTTCGCAACGGTCTTGGTGTCTCGATCGTCTCCACGCCGAAAGGCGTTATGTCCGATGCAAGCGCACGGTCTGCCAATGTTGGCGGCGAAGTGCTCTGCACCGTGTTCTGAGGAGGGCAAGATGTCTCGTATTGGCAAAAAACCGATCGACCTGCCCAAAGGCGTTACAGCCTCCGTCAGCGGTCAAACGGTCGAAGTAAAGGGCCCGAAAGGGACCCGCAGCTTCACCGCTTCCGACGACGTGACGCTTACGCTGGACGAAGGTTCGGTCAAAGTTACTCCGCGTGGTACATCCAAGCGGGCGCGCGAGCAGTGGGGCATGACCCGCAGCCAGGTTGAAAATCTGGTGATCGGCGTGACCACAGGCTTCAAGAAAGAGCTCGAGATTCAAGGTGTGGGTTACCGCGCCGCGATGAACGGCAACGTCCTGAAACTGTCGCTCGGCTATTCGCACGAAGTGAACTTCGAAGTGCCGCAGGGCGTCACCGTTACGGCGCCCAAGCAAACTGAAATCGTTGTGGAAGGCATCGACCAACAGCACGTTGGTCAGGTCGCTGCGAACATCCGTGACTGGAAACGTCCCGAGCCCTACAAAGGCAAAGGTATCCGGTACAAAGGTGAGTTCGTGTTCCGCAAGGAAGGCAAGAAGAAGTAAGGGGCGCAAAAATGGCTTTGAAAAAACGAGAGCTGTTCCTGAAGCGTCGCTTGCGCGTGCGGAACAAACTGAAAGCAATGGCCAACGGACGTGCGCGTCTGTCGGTTCATCGCTCTGCGAAGAACATCAGCGTACAGCTGATCGACGACACCAATGGCGTTACGCTTGCTTCGGCCTCGACCCTCGAAAAGGATCTTGGTTTCGTTGGCAAGAACAACGTCGAAGCGTCGGCCGCCGTGGGCAAGGCTATTGCCGAGCGTGCGAAAAAGGCGGGGATCGAAGAATGCTACTTCGATCGTGGTGGGTTCCTCTTTCACGGTAAGATCAAGGCTTTGGCCGATGCTGCCCGTGAAAGCGGCCTGAAGTTCTAAGGAGGCGATTATGGCAGAACGTGATAACCGT
Organism: Falsirhodobacter sp. alg1; assembly: GCF_000739715.2. GTDB lineage: Bacteria > Pseudomonadota > Alphaproteobacteria > Rhodobacterales > Rhodobacteraceae > Falsirhodobacter. The sequence goes on from NZ_BBJC02000004.1 coordinate 76,113, forward strand.
GGGGGCCGTCGTGAACGCGATGAAAACCCGGAATTCGCCGATCGTCTCGTGGCGATCAACCGCGTGTCGAAAACCGTAAAAGGTGGTAAGCGCTTCGGCTTTGCTGCTTTGGTGGTTGTCGGCGACCAGCGCGGTCGTGTTGGCTTCGGCAAAGGCAAAGCGAAAGAAGTGCCTGAGGCGATCCGCAAGGCGACTGAGCAAGCCAAACGTCAGATGATCCGTGTCGCTCTGCGCGACGGCCGGACTCTGCACCATGATACCAATGGCCGCCACGGTGCGGGCAAGGTTGTGATGCGCGCAGCAGTTCCGGGTACTGGTATCATCGCGGGTGGTCCGATGCGCGCCGTGTTCGAAATGCTGGGCGTCCAGGACGTCGTTGCAAAATCGCTCGGTTCGCAGAACCCCTATAACATGATCCGTGCGACTCTGGACGGTCTGAAGCAGGAATCCTCTCCCCGTATGGTCGCGAATCGTCGCGGCAAGAAGGTTGCGGATATTCTGAAGAAGCCCGAAGCCGAAGTCGCGGAAGCGTAAGGAGATCGGGATATGGCAACTATCGTTGTGAAACAGGTGGCTTCGGCTGCCCGTCGCCCCGCGATCCAGACAGCAACGCTGAAGGGTCTTGGGCTGAACAAGATGAACCGTACACGCGAACTTGAGGATACTCCCTCGATCCGCGGCATGGTCAACAAGATCTCGCATCTTGTGAAAATCATCGAAGAAAAGAACTGATATGATGCCCCCGGTGACGGGGGCATTTTTCATTGCCGGATCGCGCATGGAAATTCTACGGCATTCAAAATGTCCATCCTGCTTGAAGCCGTCAGGTCAAGCCGCTATACGCGCACTTGGACCCTGCTTCGGGTTCGGAATCATTTACACGCCGTGTTTGCCCTGATCGTCGCTGGCGGGGCAGTTCCGGCTTAGGAGAGCGACATGAAACTTCACGAATTGCACGATAACGAAGGCGCGGCACGCAAGAAAAAGCGCGTTGCGCGTGGTCCGGGTTCGGGCAAAGGTAAAATGGCTGGCCGCGGTATCAAGGGTCAGAAATCGCGTTCGGGCGTTGCGCTGAACGGTTATGAAGGCGGCCAGATGCCCCTCTACCGTCGCCTGCCAAAGCGCGGTTTCTCGAAGCCGAACCGCAAGGAATATGCGGTAGTCAACCTCGGCCTCATCCAGAAATTTGTCGACGCCGGCAAGTTGGACGCTTCGGTTGCACTGGATGGCCCGGCCCTGGTTGCTGCTGGCCTGACCTCGCACCTGCGCGATGGCGTCCGCATCCTTGCAAAAGGTGAAATCACCGCCAAACTGAACCTGACGGTTGCTGGTGCTTCGAAAACGGCAATCGAAGCCGTTGAAAAAGCGGGCGGGTCGGTTACGCTGGTGACGCGGACTGTCGCAAGCGCCGAGTAAGGCTGGGCGGGCCTTGTGCCCGCTCCCTGATTTTTCGGTTTTTCCGCGCCGTCGAGCCCGAACCGGTTCGGCGGCGCTTCGATGAAAGAGAACGTGCATGGCATCTGCTGCAGAGCAAATGGCGTCGAACCTGAGCTGGGGGTCTTTGGGTAAGGCCACTGAGCTGCGTCGCCGTATTTTCTTCACCATCGGCCTGTTGATCGTCTACCGGATCGGAACCTACATTCCGGTGCCCGGGATTGACGGGACGGCATTGCGCCAGTTTATGGACGGTGCCGCTGCCGGGCTGGGGGGCATCCTTTCGATGTTCACGGGCGGTGCGCTTAGCCGGATGGGCATCTTCGCGCTCGGCATCATGCCATATATCTCCGCCTCGATCATCGTTCAGCTGCTGGCCTCCCTTGTGCCGCAGCTGGAGCAGTTGAAGAAAGAGGGTGAGCAGGGACGTAAGAAGATCAACCAGTACACGCGGTATTTCACCGTGGTTCTGGCGGCCTTCCAGGCTTATGGCATTGCGCGTAGCCTTGAAGCCGGTGATCTTGTCACGAACCCCGGCCTGTTTTTCCAGGCCGCCTGTGTCATCACGCTGGTCGGTGGGACGATGTTCCTGATGTGGCTAGGCGAACAGATTACGGCCCGCGGTGTCGGTAACGGCATCTCGCTGATCATCTTCGTCGGTATTCTTGCGGAATTGCCCCTGCACATCGGCCAGTTCCTGAGCCAGGGGCGTTCGGGTGCCGTCTCGCCCGCTGTCATCATCGGGGTGGCAGTCATGATCGTGGCGGTAATCGGTTTCGTGGTGTTCATGGAGCGGGCGCTGCGCAAGATCCATATCCAGTATCCGCGGCGCCAGGTCGGGATGAAGGTTTATGATGGCGGATCGAGCCATCTGCCCGTCAAGGTTAACCCGTCGGGGGTCATTCCTGCGATCTTCGCATCGTCGCTTCTGCTCTTGCCGACAACGATCGCGACATTCTCTGGTTCGCAAACCGGTCCGGTAATGTCGACGCTGCTGGCCTATTTCGGGCCGGGACAGCCGCTTTACCTGCTGTTCTTCACGGCGATGATCGTGTTCTTCGCCTATTTCTATACGTCGAACGTGGCCTTCAAGACGGATGACGTGGCTGACAACCTGAAGAACCAGAACGGGTTCATTCCGGGTGTCCGTCCGGGGAAACGCACCGAAGAGTATCTGACTTATGTCGTGAACCGTATCCTCGTAATCGGTTCCGCATATCTCGCCTTCGTCTGTCTGTTGCCCGAGATCATTCGTGGACAGTTGAGTGTTCCGTTCTATTTCGGCGGGACATCGGTTCTGATCATCGTTTCTGTAACGATGGATACGATCCAGCAGGTGCAATCGCATCTTCTTGCCCATCAGTACGAAGGGTTGATTGAAAAGTCGCAGCTGCGCGGTCGGAAACGGTCCGGTAAGCGTGCTCCGACACGGCGCTGAGGACATTATGACCAACGTAATTTTGCTCGGACCACCTGGGGCAGGTAAAGGCACGCAGGCGAAACGGCTTGAGGCCGAGCGCGGCATGACCCAGCTTTCAACAGGGGACATGCTTCGTGAGGCACGGAGCAGTGGCTCCGAGATGGGCAAGCTCGTCTCGGCCGTCATGGATGCAGGCGGCCTTGTGACCGATGAAATCGTCATCGGCCTCATCCGTGAAAAACTGGAGCAGGGCGGGGCAAAGGGTTACATCTTTGACGGCTTCCCGCGTACACTGGGTCAGGCGGATGCTCTGGGCGAATTGCTGTCGCAGTTGGGGCAGAAGCTGGACGCGGTCATCTCGATGCAAGTGGACGACGCTGCCTTGGTGCGCCGGATCACCGGCCGGTTTACCTGCGGAAACTGTGGCGCGGTCTATCACGACGAGACCAGTCCGACGAAGGTCCCCGGTGTCTGCGATACCTGCGGTTCGACCAATCTTACGCGCCGCTCTGACGACAACGAAGATGCGCTGCGCCATCGTCTGATGGAATACTACAAGAAGACGTCACCCCTCATCGGCTACTACTACGCCAAGGGCGACCTCGCGCACGTAGATGCGCTGGCATCGGTTGATGAGGTTGCCATCGGCATCTCTGCCATTCTGGACGGCGAACAGGCGACTTGACGCTGGCCTGAAAATCAAATACCTCACGGCGTCCCATGGAATCGCCGTGGGTGGTTTCGTCTATTCGAGACGAGGATCGTTCCGATACGTCGGGGCGGGTTTGTGAAAAAAGGTTCCGGCGCTACGGAACCGCAACCTTGGAAAAGGACAACGCGTGGCACGTATCGCTGGCGTAAACATTCCGACGGGAAAACGGGTTCCCATCGCTCTGACATATATCCACGGCATCGGCAGCCAGATTGCTGAAGAGATCTGTGAGTCGGTAAAAATCGACCGCACTCGCCGTGTGAACGAACTCTCGGATGCCGAAGTACTGGCGATCCGCGAATACATCGACGCGAACTGCACGGTCGAAGGCGACCTGCGTCGTGAAGTTTCGATGAACGTGAAGCGTCTGATGGACTTGGGTTGCTACCGTGGCCTGCGCCACCGTCGTAACCTGCCGGTTCGTGGTCAGCGCACGCACACCAATGCTCGTACCCGCAAAGGCCCTGCGAAGGCCATTGCCGGCAAGAAGAAATAAGGAGGCGTGACAGATGGCTCGTGATAAAGTCCGTATGAAGCGCAAAGAGCGCAAGAACATCGCTGCTGGCGTTGCTCATGTGAACTCGTCCTTCAACAACACAAAAATCCTGATCTCTGACGTGCAGGGCAATGCGATCTCCTGGTCGTCCGCCGGTACGATGGGTTTCAAAGGTTCGCGTAAATCGACCCCCTATGCTGCACAGATGGCTGCTGAAGATGCTGCCAAAAAAGCACAGGACCATGGTCTGAAGACGATCGAAGTCGAAGTTCAGGGTCCTGGTTCGGGCCGTGAATCGGCCCTGCGCGCCTTGGCGGCAGCAGGTCTGAACATCACGTCGATCCGTGACGTAACGCCGATGGCCCACAACGGTTGCCGTCCGCCGAAACGTCGTCGCGTATAACGACATTACACTACTGATCGGGCTGCGCTTTTGCGTGGCCCGGTTTCGTCATTTCTGATCCTCGGGCGTCCCCGCTTCTGGACATGGGCAAGGGACTGGTATGGAGGCGACACGCATGATCCACAAGAATTGGCAAGAACTCATCAAGCCGACACAGCTTGTTGTTAAGGCAGGTAACGATGCCGCGCGTCACGCGACGGTCATTGCCGAGCCGTTGGAACGCGGCTTCGGTCTGACGCTGGGCAACGCACTTCGTCGTGTGCTGCTGTCGTCGCTGCAAGGCGCTGCTATCACTTCGGTTCAGATCGACAATGTCCTGCACGAGTTCTCCTCGGTTTCAGGCGTTCGCGAAGATGTCACGGACATCGTGCTGAACCTGAAGGGCGTTTCGATCAAGATGGAAGTCGAAGGGCCGAAGCGTCTTTCGATCAATGCCAAGGGTCCGGGCGTTGTCACCGCTGGTGATATCTCCGAAACCAATGGAATCGAGATCCTGAACAAGGATCATGTCATTTGTCACCTTGACGATGGTGCCGAAGTCTCGATGGAGCTGACGGTCAACACCGGTAAAGGTTACGTCTCGGCTGACAAGAACCGTCCGGAAGATGCGCCGATCGGTCTGATTCCGATCGACGCCATCTATTCGCCCGTCAAAAAAGTCAGCTACGATGTCCAGCCGACCCGTGAAGGCCAAGTGCTGGATTACGACAAGCTGACGATGCGTATCGAAACCGACGGATCGTTGACCCCGGATGATGCTGTGGCCTATGCCGCCCGCATCCTGCAGGATCAACTGTCGATCTTCGTCAACTTCGACGAGCCGGAAGCATCGACACGTTCGGACTCCGATGACGGGCTGGAATTCAACCCGCTGTTGCTGAAGAAGGTTGATGAGCTGGAATTGTCGGTCCGTTCGGCGAACTGCCTGAAGAACGACAATATCGTCTACATCGGTGATCTGATCCAGAAAACCGAAGCTGAGATGCTGCGTACACCGAACTTCGGTCGTAAATCCCTGAACGAGATCAAGGAAGTGCTTTCGGGCATGGGCTTGCATCTCGGCATGGACGTTGAAGAGTGGCCGCCAGAGAACATCGAGGATCTGGCCAAGCGTTTCGAAGACCAGTTCTAAGAATCAGGGGGCGCTTCGGCGCCCTCGAAATGCCCCGGATGCGGGGGAATTAAAGGGCAATTCCGCCCCAAGGTGAGCTGGTCGCAACGACTGATCAGCCGGACAAAGCAAAAGGAGATGACCATGCGTCACGCACGCGGATACCGCCGCCTGAACCGTACCCATGAGCACCGCAAGGCAATGTTTGCCAACATGTCGGGTGCCCTGATCGAGCACGAGCAGATCAAGACGACTCTGCCCAAAGCAAAAGAATTGCGTCCGATCGTTGAAAAACTGATCACGCTGGCAAAACGTGGCGACCTGCATGCCCGTCGTCAGGCGCAATCGGCACTGAAAGAAGAGAAGCACCTGGTGCGTCTGTTCGAAATCCTCGGCCCGCGCTACAAAGAGCGTCAGGGCGGTTACATCCGCATCATGAAAGCCGGCTTCCGCTATGGCGACATGGCGCCGATGGCAATCATCGAGTTTGTCGACCGCGACACCTCCGCCAAAGGCGCAGGCGACCGGGCGCGTCTCGAAGCTTTCGAAGCCGAATAAGCATTTACGTAAATGTTCTTTCAAAAGCCCGCCGTTTGGCGGGCTTTTTCTATTGCGATAAGGCGTTTCAGGCACAACACTGTATTAGCGCAACTTATAGTTAAAAGGCCGGCCTGTGTCAGCAGATCACGAAATAGACGAGATTGATGACGATCTGGTCGATGATGCCGTAGAATTGGAAATAGAAAAACTGTCAGGATTACCTGATACGAATTACGTAATTGTACCGCATATCCGGTTCGGCCGTTTTTCGACTTATTTTACCACGCTTGATCCGATTTGGACCCATTACTACAAAAAGATGGGCTTTCTTTTGCGCGATCCCGGAATTGGGTGGGGGTGTACGACCAATGGCGTTCTGCGCTGGACTGATCCTTCAATTCTGGATCCACATGGGATTTTCGATGAAGCGCGACGCTTCGGAATAAAACATGCCATTGTGGCTGCTGTCGGGCCGCCATCCTCGCTAACCTATGGATTTTTATGCCGGTATAATTCCGAAATCAGTGACGATGAAATGGAGATGTTCTTTAATGTCGTCCAGCTTGCACATGACAGGCTTATTCCGCCCGAATATCTGACTACGGCGCAAATAGAAGCCCTAAGGTTGATTGCAGCAGGGACGCGCTATGCTGCGGCTGCGGCTGCCTTGAATATCTCCGAAAGCGCGCTGAAGGCTCGTCTGCATTCTGCCCGGGCCCGATTGCAGGCAAAGACCACTCCAGAAGCCATCCGCCGGGCGCAGGATTACGGGCTGATCTGAAGCCTGCTCTTTTCCGGCACGGAGTTTCCGCCTACATCCCAAGCATGGCCGATCTTTTTGACGAAACTCCCGCCCCGCCGCCGCCGCAAGGCAACCGCCCTTTGGCGGACCGTCTGCGGCCGCGCACCTTGGCCGATGTTATCGGGCAGGAGCGTATTCTGTCAGCTGACGGGCCGCTGGGGGCGATGCTTGCGGCGCATAGCCTTTCGTCGATCATTCTCTGGGGGCCGCCGGGTGTCGGCAAGACAACGATCGCCCGCTTGCTGGCCCATGAAACAGATCTGGCCTTTGTGCAGATCAGCGCCATTTTCACCGGCGTGCCCGATCTGCGCAAGGTTTTCGAACAGGCCCGTGTCCGGCGTCAGAACGGGCAGGGGACGCTACTGTTCGTGGATGAGATACACCGCTTCAACAAGGCGCAGCAGGACAGCTTCCTGCCGCATATGGAGGATGGGACGATCCTTCTGGTCGGGGCCACAACGGAAAACCCGTCGTTCGAGCTGAACCCAGCCGTCATGTCCCGCTCTCAGGTCATTGTGCTGGAACGATTGGCGCTGAAGGATCTGGAGCGTCTGGCGCAGCGTGCCGAACAGGAAATGGGCCGTGCCCTTCCGCTTGATGGACCGGCCCGGGAAAGCCTGATGGAAATGGCGGATGGTGACGGTCGTGCGCTGTTGAACCTGATCGAGCAGGTCAGCGCGTGGAAGCTGGACCGTATCCTGGACCGTACGGCCCTGTCAGAGCGGCTGATGCGCCGTGCCGCCAAATATGACAAGGCCGGGGAGGAGCATTACAACCTGATGTCCGCCCTGCACAAATCGGTGCGCGGGTCCGATCCAGATGCAGCGCTTTATTGGTACGCCCGCATGCTGGAAGGGGGCGAGGACCCCCGTTATCTGGCGCGGCGGATCGTTCGGATGGCAGTTGAGGATATCAGCCTTGCCGACCCTACGGCGATGGGCATCTGCCTTGAGGCGTGGCAGACCTATGAACGGTTGGGATCACCCGAGGGGGAATTGGCGCTTGCAGGGGCGGTCGTGTACATCGCCTTGGCCCCCAAATCCAACGCTGTCTATACCGCCTACAAGGCGGCCCGTGCCGCTGCGCGTGAATCGGGATCCCAGCCCCCGCCACTGCATATCCGCAACGCTCCCACCCGTATGATGAAGGATATGGGCTATGGGGCCGATTACGCCTATGACCATGACCAGCAGGATGGCTTTTCAGGCCAGAATTATTTCCCCGAAGGCATGAAGCGCCCGGTATGGTATGCACCGGAGGAGCGCGGATACGAGCGGGAGCTGAAAAAGCGGGTCGAGTATTTCGCCAAACTGCGTATCAAACGCAACGGCGGTTGACATTCGAAGCCCAGCACCGGAGACAGCGTCGATGTTTCTCACAATTCTACAAGTCGGTTTGGGTGGCGCCATTGGCGCCTGTTTGCGGTTCGGGGTCAATATGACCGTCGGACGTCTGGGTATTGCCGTGCCGTGGGCTACGCTTTCTGTTAATATTGCAGGATCGTTGCTGATGGGGGTTCTGGCAATGACACTGGCGGAAAAGGGCGGCATGCGTTTCGCACCGTTCCTGCTCACAGGCTGCCTTGGCGGCTTCACGACCTTTTCCGCCTTCTCGCTGGATACGTTGACCCTTTGGGAACGTGGCGAGGTTCTTACCGCCGGTGCATATGTGCTGGCATCCGTTATCCTGTCGCTCCTTGCCGTGATGGCCGGCGCGGCCCTTGCCCGAGGAGTGCTGGCATGAGCGTTCAAACCGTGACCGTATCCGAGGATGAGGGGGAGCAGCGTCTGGACAAATGGTTCCGTCGCCGTTTTCCGCAGGTAACGCAGGGGGCCATCGAAAAGATGTGCCGCACCGGCCAGATCCGCGTGGACGGTGGCCGGGTGAAGGCATCCGACCGGGTAGAGCCGGGAATGTCGGTCCGCGTGCCACCTTTGCCGGAAGAGCAGGCCCCGCATCCCGCAGGTGCGCGCATAACTTCGGCTGATATCAAGATGATCCAGGATGCGGTCATCTACAAGGATGAACATATAATCGTCATCAACAAGCCTCCGGGCCTGCCCAGCCAGGGCGGTTCGGGGCAGGGGATGCGCCACGTGGACGGCCTCGCCGAAGCCCTGATGTTCGGGTACAAGGACAAGCCCAAGCTGGTCCACCGACTGGACAAGGATACGTCGGGTGTCCTGATGCTGGCCCGCACGGATCGCGTGGCCCGTGCCCTGTCCGAATCCTTGCGCCACCGGAATGCGCGCAAGATCTATTGGGCATTGGTGGCAGGTGTACCTACGCCGAAAAAGGGCACGATCAAATACGGCCTCATGAAAACAGGTGGCCGTGGGGATGGTGAAAAGATGGTCTGCGTGCATCCGGCAAAGATGTCAGATTTCCCGTTGGCCAAGCGGGCGCAGACCGATTATTTCGTGCTCTGGTTCCTTGGTAACCGTATGTCGTGGATGGCGCTGGAGCCTGTAACGGGCCGCACCCACCAGTTGCGGGCGCATATGGCCGAAATGGGTCACCCGATCTTGGGGGATGGCAAATACGGCGGCAGCGGTCAGGAGAATCTTGGCGATGGCTGGGGCGCACAGGTGGGCGGCGATGTCAGCCGCAAGATGAACCTGCACGCGCGCCAATTGACGATCGAACATCCGATCCTGAAAAAGGACATGACCTTCGTTGCGCCCTTGCCCGATCATATGCTCCGTACGTTCAAGCTGCTGGACATGAAGGAAAACGACGTTCCTGCCGATCCTTTCGGGGCCTGAACATGGAATGGTCGCCCAAACGGTTCTGGACCGCTGCCACCGTTGCCCCTGAAGGCGACGGTTTTGCCGTTCATCTTGATGGTCGCCCCGTACGCACACCGGCAAAGACTCCGCTGATCGTGCCGACGGAGGGGCTGGCGAAGCTGATTGCATCGGAGTGGGAAGCGCAGACCGATGCCGTCCGCCCGGACACGATGCCCGCCACCCGCAGCGCGAATGCAGCCCTCGACAAGGTTGCCCCCCAGAGGGAGGCCGTGGTGAATGAAATCGCGAATTACGGTGGCAGCGATCTTCTGTGCTACCGTGCCGATGGCCCTGCCGAGCTGGTCGGCCGTCAGGCGGCGTGGGATGCGCTGCTGGACTGGTCACGGACCCATCTGGATGCCCCCCTGGATGTTACTGTCGGATTGATTCCCATACAGCAGCCCGATGCGTCCATTGCCCGTTTGCGGGCACATGTGTCTAATCTTTCATCGTTCGAACTTGCGGCGCTGCATGATTTAGTAGCAATTTCCGGCTCGTTGATTTTGGGGCTGGCGGTTGCGAACCAGCGGCTCAAAGGCGCCGAAGCCTTCGAAATATCCCGTATAGACGAAGCATTTCAGGCAGAGACCTGGGGTGTAGACGAAGAATCTTCCATTGTTGATGCCCGTCGGCGCGCTTCATTTTTAAGCGCCGAAGCGTTTTTCCTATTGTGTCGGTGACAATCTGACGGAATAGCTTGGTCATCCGGATCGCGAATTAAGCAGTTCCAGATTGTCTGATTGAAAAAGATACTCTGGGGCTGTGGCGCGACTTGACGCGATGAAACCATAAGCCCGAATATGGGCACGCGCGGAAAAACGCCTAACGGGAACTCTCCCTGCGGTGTTCGAGGCCGACATACCGTCCAACGGGGCGGACAATCAGGAAGAGGTAACTATGAAAAAAACCGTATTCTTTGGCACCCTCACAGCGGCTGGCCTTGCTGCCGGCCTGGCATCGGCGGCAACGCTTGATGACGTGAAGGCACGCGGAGAGCTGGTCTGCGGCGTGAACCCCGGCCTGACCGGATTTGCGGCCCCTGACGCCAACGGCACATGGACTGGCTTCGATATCTCGCTATGCCGCGCGGTTGCCGCTGCGGTGCTGGGGGATGGCACCAAGGTGCGTTTCGTTCCGACCACTGCCGAGACACGCTTTACCGCGCTGGCTTCGGGCGAGATCGACATGCTCGCACGGAACTCCACCTGGACCTTCTCGCGTGATACAGACCTTGCGCTCGATTTTGCAGGCGTGAACTACTATGACGGCCAGGGCTTCATGGTGAACAAGGCGCTTGGCGTAACATCGGCCAAGGAGCTGGATGGCGCGACGATCTGTATCCAGACCGGTACCACGACCGAGCTGAACCTCGCAGATTACTTCGCGATCAACAACATGAGCTATACGCCTGTTGCGATCCAGTCGAATGCCGAAGGCGAGCAGCAGTATCTGGCAGGCGCATGTGATGCCTATACCACGGACGCGTCCGGCCTGGCTGCGACGCGCGCTGCCTTTGCCACGCCTTCCGACCACATCATCCTGCCGGAAATCATCTCCAAAGAGCCGCTCGGGCCTGCTACGCGCCAAGGTGACAGCCAGTGGAACGATATCGTTCGCTGGACGCTGAATGCCCTGGTTGCGGCCGAGGAATACGGCGTCACCTCGGCCAATATCGAAGAGCTGGCGACCAATTCGCAGAACCCCGAGGTCAAGCGCCTTCTGGGAACCGAAAACAACCTCGGCGCCATGATCGGTCTTGATGCCGACTGGGCAAAACGCGCGATTTCGGTCGGCGGCAACTATGGCGAAATCTTCTCTGCCACGATCGGTGAATCGACCCCGATCGGCCTGGCACGCGGGCTGAACGCCCAGTGGACACAAGGCGGCCTGCTGTACGCGCCTCCCTTCCGCTAAGGTTTCGGGGCGCGGCGGCATGACTGCCGCGCCCGCTTCATGACGACAGGTAAGGCCGCATAGACGCCACCGGTCGCAAAGACTGACATTCCATAACAGGGGGTGCACATGGCACATGCCGTGGAGAGGCCGAAAGACACCTTTCGGCTGAGCATGCTGATCTACGACACACGTTACCGGTCGCTTACCATTCAGGTCATTGTTTTCCTGCTTGTTATGGCTGGCGCAGCCTGGCTCGTCGACAACATCATCCGCAATCTTTCCGCTTTGGGTAAGGATTTCGATTTCGGATTTCTGGGTGTCCGCGCAGGCTATGATATCGCGCAGCGGTTGATCCCTTATTCGCAGAACAGCACGCATGCGATGGCGCTGCTGGTCGGGCTGATGAACACGCTTCTGGTGGCGGTTCTGGGCTGTATCATGGCCACGATCGTTGGCGTGATGGTCGGCGTTCTGCGGCTGTCCTCCAACTGGCTTGTTGCGCGGTTGATGACGGTCTACGTGGAAATTTTCCGTAACGTGCCGGTCTTGTTGTGGATTCTGCTGATCTACACGGTCTTTACCGAAGCCTCTCCTGCACCGAATGCCTTCCGCCCCGATCCGCAAACAGGTGAGGTGACGAAAACGCTGTTCCTTGGCCTTTTCGCGATCACCAACCGCTATACCGCCATTCCGAACCTGCAATTCGAGCAGGGTCTCGGGTCGCTGGATCTCGGCCTGTTCTCTTTGAACCTTACGTTCGCGGCTGTGGTCGTCCTGCTGGCTATCGGGCTTTATGTCCGCAGCCGCATCATTCGCCATGCCACCGCAGTGCAGCACGCTACGGGTAAACGGCCCCAGACCTGGTGGAAATCGCTTCTGGTGGTTTTCCTGCCGACGATCCTGCTGTGCATTGCCCTTGGCGCACATTTCGATCTGCCCGTGCTGCGCGGGTTCAACTTTGTCGAAGGGCTCAATGTTTCCAACTCGTTGATGGCCCTGTGGCTGGCGCTTTCGCTTTATACAGGAGCGTTCATTGCAGAAATCGTGCGGGCCGGTATTCTTGCCGTATCGCAGGGACAATCCGAGGCGGCCTTTGCCTTGGGGCTGCGCCCGCGCCGGACAATGAACCTCGTGATCCTGCCGCAGGCACTGCGGGTAATCATCCCTCCGCTCATTTCGCAATACCTGAACCTTATGAAGAACTCGTCCCTCGCCATTGCCGTGGGCTATCTTGATCTGCGTGGCACACTTGGCGGGATCACCCTGAACCAGACCGGGCGAGAGCTGGAATGCGTTTTGCTGATGATGCTGATCTATCTTGCGATCAGCCTTGTGATCTCCAGCGGAATGAACGTCTACAACTCCCGCGTAAAACTGAAGGAGCGGTAAGATGAGCGATACCGACGCACAATCCGTATTCTTCATGCGCGATACGATGCTGCCGCAGGTCCCGCCGCCTGCGGGGCAATCCGGCCCGGTGCGGTGGCTGCGCGAAAACCTTTTTTCCGGGTGGTTCAATACCATTCTGACCATTTGCGGTCTGATCGCGCTTTATTTCCTGCTGCGTGGGCTGCTGCCGTGGTTTGCCCATTCGGTCTGGACGGCCGATACCCTGTCGGAATGCCGGCAGATCATCGCGGCAAAATGGGGACCTGATGCGACAGGGGCGTGTTTTGCCGTCGTGCGCGAACGCTGGACGCAATGGCTGTTCGGTTTCTACCCGCGCCATCTGTACTGGCGGCCCGTTCTGACGCTGGTCCTGATGTTTGTCGCCATGGCGCCGGTCCTGTTTCCGGGTGTCCCGCGCAAGCTGATGATCTTTTCGGCGATCTATCCGTTCCTCGGGTTCTGGCTGCTCTGGGGCGGTTCGGCCTGGGTGCCACTGGGTGGAATGGCAGGATTTGTGTTGGGTTATATCGCTTGGCGAGTGCTACGGGAGAACCGTCCGTTGGTCGGTATTCTGGTGGCGGTAGTCATTGCGCTTCTCTGGTGGTTGCTGCTGGCCGGACCGGTCATCGACCTGTTCCGCTCGATCGCACCGCTTGCAATCGAATCCGTCCGTTCGGACCGGTTTGGCGGGTTTGTTCTGTCCCTGACGATTGGCGTGGCGGCCATTGCGATCTCCCTCCCGCTGGGAATTGCGTTGGCGCTTGGCCGGCAGTCGGACATGTTCCTGATCAAGACACTGTCGGTCGGCTTCATCGAATTCATCCGGGGGGTTCCGCTGATCACGCTGCTGTTCACGGCGTCTCTGCTGCTGAACTACTTCCTGCCGCCGGGCACGAATTTCGACATCATCCTGCGCGTCATCATCATGGTCTCGCTGTTTGCTGCCGCCTATATCGCCGAGGTGATCCGCGGCGGTCTGGCTGCCCTGCCACGAGGACAGTATGAGGCCGCGGATTCCCTCGGGCTGGATTATTTCCAGGCGCAGCGCCTTATCGTGCTGCCGCAGGCGCTGAAGATCTCCATCCCCGGAATCGTGTCGGTGTTCATCGGATTGTTCAAGGATACCACGCTGGTCATCTTCGTCGGGCTTCTGGACCCGTTGAAGGGTATCACCGATGCCGTCCGTGCCTCGATCGACTGGAAAGGCATCTATTGGGAGCCGTATATCTTCGTCGGCTCGATCTTCTTCCTCTTCTGTTTCGGCATGTCCCGCTACTCCATGTATCTGGAGCGCCGGCTGAAACGCGACCACCGTTAAGGAGACCATCATGGAAACCATCGAACGCGCCCCCGATATGAGCCATATGCAGGTCAGCGACGAAATCGCGATCCAGATCCGTGATATGAACAAATGGTACGGCACATTCCACGTATTGCGCGACATCAACATGACCGTGAACCGGGGCGAACGAATCGTTGTCTGCGGCCCGTCCGGCTCGGGCAAATCGACGCTGATCCGCTGCATCAACCGTCTGGAAGAGCATCAGGCCGGTCAGATCATCGTAGATGGCACCGAGCTGACATCGGACCTGAAGAATATCGACAAGGTCCGCTCCGAGGTTGGTATGGTGTTCCAGCACTTCAACCTGTTTCCGCATCTGACGATTCTGGAAAACTGTACCCTTGCGCCCATCTGGGTGCGCAAGGTGCCAAAGGCCGAGGCGGATGCCACGGCAATGCATTTCCTTGAAAAGGTGAAGATCCCCGATCAGGCGCATAAATACCCGGGGCAGCTTTCAGGCGGGCAGCAACAGCGGGTCGCGATTGCCCGTTCGCTTTGCATGAAGCCGCGCATCATGCTGTTTGACGAGCCGACATCCGCGCTGGATCCTGAAATGATCAAGGAGGTTCTGGATACCATGATCTCCCTGGCAGAAGAGGGGATGACCATGATCTGCGTGACCCATGAAATGGGCTTTGCCCAAGCTGTCGCGAACCGTGTCGTGTTCATGGACCAGGGTCAGATCGTGGAGCAGAATACCCCGCGCGAATTCTTCAACAATCCGCAGTCAGAACGTTCGCGTACATTCCTCAGCCAGATTCTGGGGCATTGATCAAAGGTCGCGGGGCACGGTAAAGGCAACCGGCTCCGCACCCGCAAATCCTGCGTCTTTCCAGCTGTCGCCCCCAAAATCTGCAATCAGCGTGGCGGCTGTCGGATAATCGGCAAAGCGTATGTGCGAAGGAAAACGCATCAGGATATTCTGGGCAAAACTGCCGATCCCGGGATTATGCCCGATCATGGCCACCGTGCCTGCGGTGGCCTTTCGCAATTCACGCATCATGCAGTCAGGGCTGGCATGATAGAGGTCCGGAATAAGGGTCGGCGTGATCGCCGGAAATACCAGCGCCGATGTTTCCCGGGTTCGCCGCGCATCCGAACACAAGATCTCGGAGGGGGCGATGCCCTGCTGCTCCAGCCATCCGGCAATGGCGGCACATGACTCTATTCCCCGTGGGGCAAGCGGGCGCTGGTGATCTGTCAGAAGCGGATCATCCCATCCGGATTTTGCATGCCGGATCAGGATCAGGCGCGGCATCAGTCGACCCTCGGTTTCACGCGTGCCTCGCTGGAACGGATCATGGAGCCTGCACCGTGATCGGTGAAAAGTTCCAGCAGCACCGCATTCGGAACACGGCCATCCAGAATGACAACGGCCCGCACGCCGTCCTCGATGGCGGCCAGTGCCGTTTCGGTCTTGGGGATCATCCCGCCGGCAATGGTCCCGTCCTCGGTCATTGAGCGTACATCGTCCGGGGTCAGCTGGGTCATGACATCGCCCGCCTTGTTCTTCACACCCGAAACATCGGTCAGAAGCATCAGGCGGTCCGCCTTCAATGCACCGGCAATCGCGCCTGCGGCGGTATCCCCGTTCACATTGAACGTCTCGTTATCTTCCATGCCCGTGGCCACGGGGGCTACGACCGGAATGATACCCGCCTGATACAGGTCACGGATGACCTGAACGTTCATCTCGACAGGGCGGCCAACGAAGCCAAGTTCCGGATCATCGGCGACGGCAACCATCAGGTCGTCATCCTTGCCCGAAATTCCCACAGCACGGCCACCCTGATCGTTGATAGCCTGTACGATGCGCTTGTTCACAAGGCCGGACAGAACCATTTCCACGACTTCGACGGTTGCTTTGTCGGTCACTCGCTTGCCGCGCACGAATTCAGATTTGATACCCAGCCGGCCCAGCAGATCATTGATCATCGGTCCCCCGCCGTGAACGACCACGGGGTTTACGCCCACCTGGCGCATCAGCACGATGTCCCGGGCGAATTCGGCCATCGCCTCATCATCGCCCATGGCGTTTCCGCCGAATTTCACGACGACAACGGCACCCGCGTAGCGCTGCAGATAGGGCAGCGCTTCGGACAGGGTGCGGGCGGTGGCAATGGAATCACGCATCATGGCAAGCTGTTTCTTCATGGGGGGCAGTCCTTGAGGATCGCACAAGGACTAGCCGCTTTACGGGGGCCTGCCAAGCGTTACGGTAGCTTTGGCGGTATTACGAGATCGTCTGTCAGCGGGACGGTTTGCCGTTCGATCATCCGGTGAACCGGGGGATCGCCCTCTCCCTGATGAAGGGCGCGCAATGCGTTGTAGCTTTCGACGTCTGCGCGGGTGCGCCGGATGTTATGGCGGATGTATTCGACCCATGTAGGGACGTGATAGGTTTCCACCCAGATGTCGGGGTTTTCCAGATCGCGCAGCAATGCCCACTGCCGCGCCCCGTCCCGGATACGCACCCGCCGCCGCGCTGTCATCGCGGCCAGAAAGGCCGCGGTGTTTTCCGGCGGTATATCCCAATCGATCATGATCATGATCGGCCCCGACTGGGGCTTCAGGTCCAGTCGCAGGGCAGGGGCGCTGAACGTATCGGCGGGGTCCAGATTTTCATTGTTGAAATCGGGCATGGGCCAGATCCGGCCCATGAGGGCGCCCAGCAGCATCACCCCTACTGCAATCAGCAGGGTGATCTGGATTGTGAAGGATTCGGATAATGCACCCCATAGCCAGCTGCCCATGGCCATGCCGCCGAATGTCGCCGTCTGGTAGATGGACAGTACCCGCCCCACCACCCAGCGGGGGGTCGATAGCTGGACAGATACGTTGAACAGCGAAAGGGCGCTGACCCATGAGGCTCCGCCCATCATCAGGCCGATCATGGTCACAGGCTGGAAGCTGGAAAAGGCAACGACCAGCGTTCCCATGGCATAAAGCAGGAATGCACCGGCGACGATGGTTTCGATCCGGAACTGTTTGCGCAGGCGGGGCGCGGCAAAGGCGCCGCCAATGGCCCCCAGACCGAAGGCACCCAGCAACACACCGAATGTGCGGGCTTCGGCCTGCAGCACATCCCGCGCGATAACAGGAAGGAGCGCCAGCATGATGATGGCCGAGACACCAAACACGAGCCCGCGCAGGATCACACGGCCCAGTTTTGGAGAGAGTGCCACATAGCGAAGCCCCGCCGCGATTGCCCCGCCGATCTTTTCCGGCGGAAGCGAGCGCGCCTCTTGCGGGCTTTTCCAGCGGGCAAGGGCGTAGATCACCGCAGTATAGCTGATGGCATTCAGGGCGAAGGCCGTTGCCGGCCCCGAGGAGGCAACGATGATGCCGCCGATCGCCGGCCCGACCGAGCGCATAAGATTGAAGCTCATGGAATTGAGGGTGACCGCAGCAGGAAGGTCCTCCCGCGGAACCATATCGCGCATGGACGCCTGCCATGACGGCAGGTGCATCGCATTCCCGCATCCCAGAAGAAACGTGAATGTCAGCAGAAGCCAGGGGGTCAGCAACCCCATGAACGCCACGACTGCCAGCACGAGGGAAACCACCAGCAAAAAGCTCTGGGCGGAAAGCATCACCAGACGGCGGGGAAAATTATCGGCCAGCGCCCCGGCTGCAATGGCCAATATCATGACGGGCAGCGTGGTAGAGGCCTGAACCAGCGCAACCATGTCATGTGATGGTGTCAGGATTGCCATTTGCCAACCGGCGCCGACGTTCTGGATCAGCGTTCCCATATTGGCCACCAGCGTCGCGATCCAGATCATCCGGAATGCGGGGTGGCGCAGGGGCGAGAACATTGATTCCGCCTTTTTCACGTCGGGGGCAGGATCTGCACCCCCCGGTCCGAATGGCACGCTGCTTGGGCCTGTCACCACCTGCGGGTGTTCTGGGGCGCCTTTGTTATCGGGGGGTGTGGCGTCGGCTGGCATTACGATATCTCCTTGCCACAAGATCCTAGCGGCGTATCGCGCCTAGTCCAGACCGGCAATGATGGCGCGGAGCGTTTCGATTCCGTCACCTTTTTCCGAACTGGTGACGACCAGTTCCGGATAGGCGGCGGGGTGGCGCGCCAGCGCACCACGCACCTGATCCGTGATACGTTCGCGGTCGGCCTTGCTGACCTTGTCCGCCTTGGTCAGAACGGTCTGGAACGTGACGGCGGATTTATCGAGCAGGGTCATGATCTCCTCGTCCACATCCTTTACGCCGTGGCGGGTATCGATCAGCACGAAGGCACGACGCAGGGTGGAACGACCGGCAAGATAGGATTTCAGCAGGGCCTGCCATTTGCGGACGATGGCAACGGGAGCCTCGGCATAGCCGTAGCCCGGAAGGTCGACCATATAGCGTTCCTGCCCCAGGGCAAAGAAGTTGATCTCTTGGGTCCGGCCGGGTGTGTTCGATGCACGTGCCAGGGATTTGCGGCCTGTCAGGGCGTTGATGAGGCTGGATTTGCCCACATTCGAACGGCCGGCAAAGCAGAATTCCACCCGGTCGGCCGGGGGCAGGCCGGGCATGGCGACCACGCCTTTGACAAAATCCACAGGGCCCGCAAACAGAAGGCGACCTGCCTCGCGTTCGGCAAATTCGGGATCCTGGGCGAGGGGGAAGGTAAGCATCAGGTGCGCTCCTCGGCGGGGGTTACGGGGCTGCCGCGTTCAATGAGGCCCCCTTCGACAACAGTGGCATAAACGCCGAAATCACGATGGCCATAGGCTGCGGACAGCCCTGCCAAGGTATCGGCATCGATCATTCCGGTGGCCGGATCGGCCATGGTGGCACGGCAGCGGGTAATCGGTTCTTCTATCCGCAGCAGGGCATCGCCGATCCGCAGGGTCTTGCCGATCAGGTCACGTTCGGCCAAGGGGGGCAATCCGTCCAGCCAGATGTTGCCGCGCCAGCGATGGATCGACAGATCGTGCCCCATCCGTGCCGACAGATCCGCCAGTGTGGACATCGAGAGGATGGAAACGGAGGGAAACGCACTATCCGTCATGCCCCGCCCGGCCGAAATGATCCGTGCCGAGGCGCTGCGGTTGGCGGGCATCAGCGGCGCGACCCAGTCAAGAAAGCGGGGCAGGTCTGTAGGGTCATCCGGGCTGAAGGTGATGTCCGGGCGGTCGGGGTGCAACAGGGTGATGCGGTCCCCGTCCATCTGTGCGGTGATCGCCATCAGGGCAGGGGCCTTGGCCCCGCGCGAGAAATTATTGCATGGATTCCAGCCTTCGGTCAGCCGCGCATCTTCATGCGCCACAGCCCAATGGCGGTCGTATGGCAGGCAGGCTCCCGCGGAAAGCAGAACGGACGCGAGTTCCTCGCGTCCGTGTGCCTTGATCGGGTGCCGGTATAAAGCGGCGACTGTGATCATTTGCGTGGTTTCCCCGGTTTCTGTTCTTTCGCGGGGGTGCCGGAAGGGGCTGGCTTACGCTTGAACCCGTCGCGGATATTGCTGAAGATTTCAGGCCGTTTGCCGTGGCTCCACATGATCATGTATTGCTGGCTGAAGGTGATCAGGTTGTTCGTGATCCAGTAGACGACCAGACCGCTGGCAAAATGGCCGAGCATGAACATGAAGACCCATGGCATCCAGGCGAAGATCATCTTTTGCGTGGCATCTGCGGGCGCCGGGTTCAGCTTTTGCTGCAACCACATGGAGATCCCGAGAAGAATCGGCAGAACACCGATGAAGACCAGGGCCATCGTCGTGCCCGCCTCGGGGGCATCCCAGGGGAGCAGGCCGAACAGGTTGTACAACGAGGACGGATCGGGCGCGGACAGATCCTGCAACCAGCCGAAGAACGGGGCGTGGCGAAGTTCGATCGTGACCAGAATAACCTTGTAGAGCGAGAAGAAGATCGGGATCTGGATCAGGATCGGAAGACAGCCCGCAGCCGGATTGACCTTCTTCTCCTTGTACAGAACCATCATTTCCTTCTGCAGTTTCTGACGATCATCGCCTGCGCGGGCCTTCAGGGCCTCCATCTCGGGCTGCAATTCTTTCATGCGGGCCATGGAGACATAGGATTTATAGGCCAGCGGCAGAACCAGCGCCTTCAACAGGAAGGTCAGGGCGATGATCGACACACCCATGTTGCCGATATGCGCGTTCAGCCAGTGCAGCACCGAGAAGATCGGCTTGGTCAGGAAGAAGAACCAGCCCCAGTCGATGCTGTCGATGAAGCCGCCAACGCCCGCATCGTTCTGGTAGTGACGGATCGTCGCCCATTCCTTGGCGCCTGCGAACATCCGCGAGGACGTCTCGATGGATTGGCCGGCGGCAACGGTCATGAGGGGCTGGCGGGTTTCGGTGGTATAGATATCGCCCGAGGGGATGTATTTTTCCACGGCCGTGAACGGCTGCCCGTCGGCCGGGATCAGGGTGGTCATCCAGTAGTGGTCGGTGAAACCGATCCAGCCGTTTTCCGTAGCCTCATGCGTGGCGACAAGGCCGTTTTCGCGTGGGGCAGCAGGCAGATCGCGGACCGCTTTGTACTTGGTTTCCAGCAGCTCGCCATCCGTGCGGCCCACAACGCCCTCGTGCAGCACAAAGAAGCCCTGCAGGTCAGCCGGGGTGCCGTGCCGTGCAATCATGCCGTAGGGGGCCAGCTTCTGCTCTGCCTCGCTGTTGTTCTGCACACGATCGGTAACGGTAAACATGTATTGCTGGTCAACCGAGATCGTGCGGGTGAACGTCAGGCCGGCGGGGCTTTGCCATTCCAGTGCAACGGGGGCATCGGCAGTCAGCGTGCCGGAGCCGAGAACCGTCCATTGCGTATCGGGTCCGGGAACGTCGGTGTAATCCAACGCGCCGCCGGGAACCCAGCCCTGAAGGGCGTAGTAGGCATGGTCCTCACCCACCGGGGTCAGCAGACGGACATTGTCCGAGGCATCGTCCAGTGTGACGTGGTAACCCTTGAGCAGCAGGTCATCGAGACGTGCCCCGATGGTGGAGATCGAGCCGGAAAGCTCCGGTGTGTCGATCGTGATCCGCGGGGCCTCGGCCGCGACGGGGGCAGCCTGCGAGGTGCCGGTCTGCTCGGTCACGGGCTGTGCCGGGGCCGAGGTGACCTGATCGGGCACTTCAGGATTATTTGCCTGTTGTTCGGGCGGGAAGGCCCAGAACCACCCCAGCATCACGAGGAGGCTGAGTAGGATTGCTATAAGGAGGTTCTTAGGATTTTCCATGCGTCGGACGGCGCCTTTTCCAGGGTGCAAGGTCTGGGGTGGTTCAACAGAAGGGGGGCGCAAAGGTCAAGCCTTTTCCCCCCGTCACCCCTCGGGGTTCAGGCGCGGAGCCGCGCCCAAAGCAGGCATTTCGCCTGCCATAAGCCCTGCAAAGTCGAACAGGGCGGGGTCAAGAAGATGGGACGGACGTGTATTCATCAGGGCGCGGAACATCACCTGACGCCGGCCGGGGCTGTTCGCCTCCCACCCGTCAAGCATTTGTTTGACCTGTTGCCGCTGTAGCCCTTCCTGCGATCCGCAAAGGTCACAGGGAATGATCGGGTAATTCAGGGCGCGGGCAAATGCATCACAATCCGCCTCGGATACGAAGGCGAGGGGGCGGTGGACGAAAAGATCCCCATCCTCGTTCAACAGGCGCGGCGGCATCGTGGCCAGCCGTCCGCCATGGAACAGGTTCATGAAGAATGTTTCGAGAATGTCATCGCGGTGATGGCCCAGCACAACCGCCGAACAACCTTCTTCACGGGCAATGCGGTACAGGTTTCCGCGGCGCAGGCGGGAACAGAGGGCGCACATTGTCCGGCCCTGCGGCACCTTGTCCATCATGATGGAATAGGTATCCTGATATTCGATCCGGTGTTCCACGCCCATTTTCGACAGGAATTCCGGCAGGACCGTGGCGGGGAAATTCGGCTGCCCCTGATCGAGATTGCAGGCCAGAATGTCGATCGGCAGCAGGCCGCGCCATTTCAGCTCGGTCAGGACGGCCAGCAGGGTATAGCTGTCCTTGCCGCCCGAGAGGCATACGAGCCAGCGATCGCCGGGCCGCACCATGCCATACGCCTCGATCGCCTCGCGCGTTTCACGCACCAGACGTTTGCGTAGCTTGCGAAACTCGGTCGTCTTGGGGGCACCGTAGAACAGCGGGTGAATGTCGTCAGCTTCGTCAAGCATCGCGTTTCCTTTCCGGCACAGGGTCATAACCCGATCCGCCAAACGGGTGGCATCGGCACAGCCGGTGCACGGTCAGCCATGTTCCACGAACCGCACCATGGCGCGACAGCGCCTCCAGCCCGTAGACAGAGCAGGTTGGCTGAAACCGGCACCCATGTCCGACCCAGGGGGACAGCAATAACCGATAGGCCCGTATGGGCAAAGCGACGATATGCGCCAGCGGTGTCATTTGTGGATCTGCCGCAGCGCAACCTTCAGATCGTTCATCAAGGCAGAGAATTCGCGCGTGCCCGTCACCTTGGGGCGTCCGACCAGCACGTAATCCCACCCGTCGCGCCCGAGTTCGGGCAGTGTCAGGCGGGCAATCTCGCGCAGACGGCGCTTGGCCCGGTTCCGCGCCACCGCGTTGCCGAGTTTTTTCGAGCAGGTGTATCCGACCCGCATCGGGGCATCATCGCCCCGTGCACGTGCCTGCAGCAGAAACCCTTGGGCCCCTTGCCGCCGTGCCTGCGCCGCACGCAGGAAATCGGCACGTTTGATCAAAACCTGCATATCCGCCCCTGAACACGACAAAACCGCCGGTACCTTACGATCCGGCGGCGTCATCGCGTCATCGTCCTGTAATATCAGGCCGACAGCTTTTTACGGCCCTTGGCACGACGCGCGCTAAGCACGATACGACCACCTTTGGTGGCCATACGGCTGCGGAAGCCGTGGCGACGGGCGCGAACCAGGTTCGACGGTTGAAAAGTGCGCTTCATTGCGAAACTCCATGACTTCGGGCAGACGTGAACGCAGAGTGCGGATCGGTACGCCATCTATTCGAAGACCGCTCCATAAGGGTACCCCCCGCCCGAGTCAACCGTTTCGCCCTGTGATTTGCAGTAAACCATTTAGTTGTTAAGGTGTAACGCTGACATATACCTATGTAGGTTAAAACGGGTGTGATGGTGATATTTGGGCGTGCGGGCTTTCTGAATTCGCTTTCCGGGCGATTCTTCGTGCTGACGATCATATTCGTGATGTTGGCCGAGATCATGATTCTCGTGCCCTCCATTGCCCGTTTCCGTGAGGATTACCTGCAATTGCGGCTGGAAAAGGCGCAAATCGCGTCCTTGGCGCTGCTGACAACCGATGGCACCATTTCTCCGCAGCTGGAAAAAGAGCTGCTGGATAATGCGGGGGTGTATAACGTTGTGCTGCGGCGCGATGCTGTCCGGCAGCTGGTTCTGTCTTCGCCGATTCCGCTACCGATCGATGCCACCTATGATTTGCGCACCGTCAGCCATGCCGGGCTGATTCGTGATGCCATGGCCGAATTCTTCGATCCGGAATTGCGGGTGATCCGCGTCATCGGCAGCCCGGTAGAGCAGGGCGGCGACCTGATCGAGGTGGCGATGTCCACCGGCCCGCTGCGTGCCGAAATGCTTGAGTACAGCCGGCGGATTCTGGCGATCTCGGCCGCCATCTCCATTGTTACGGCGGCCATCCTGTTCATTGCCGTGCAGAAGCTGATGGTCGTGCCGATCCGTCGTGTCGTTTCACATATCGCGGCCTATTCGGAGGCGCCGGAGGATGCACGCCGCCTGATCGCTCCCCGTTCGGGTGTCCGGGAGATACGGGAGGCGGAGGATGCGCTCAAATCCATGCAGACGCAGCTGACCAGCGCCCTGCGGCAAAAGCAGCGGCTGGCGCAATTGGGAAGCGCGGTGGCAAAGATCAGCCACGATCTGCGCAATATCCTGACATCGGCCCAGTTGTTTGCCGACCGGATCGGTGACAGTGCCGATCCGGTGGTGTCGCGTGCTGCGCCCAAGCTGCTGAATTCGATCAGCCGCGCCGTCAGCCTTTGTGAAACGACACTGGCCTTCGGCAAGGCCGAAGAGCCGCCCCCCACATTGGCGCGCTTTTCATTGCGGACCCTGGTGGATGAGGTGCTGGAGGCCGAGATCCCGGATCAAAGCGCCATCACCCCTGTGCTGGATGTCCCGGCCGGTGTCATGATCCGTGCGGACCATGAACAGATATACCGGGTCCTTTCGAACCTGATCCGAAATGCACGTCAGGCGATCGAGGCGACCGGAGAGCCGGGCAATATCGAGATTGCCGGTGGCGAGGCGGATGACGAATGGTGGATCCGCGTGGGCGATACCGGCCCCGGCCTGCCCCCCAAGGCGCGGGAACATCTGTTTACGGCGTTCCAGGGGGGTGCCCGCAAGGGAGGCTCCGGCCTGGGGCTGGCCATCGCCTCCGAGTTGATCCGTGGGCATGGCGGCAATCTGGAGCTGCTGGATTCTGGCGAGACGGGTTCGGAATTCCTGATCCGGCTGCCAAAATCTGAAAATATGGGCGAAGTGTAAAAAAATCGTCGCAAATCAAATTTTCCCCTTGCGGCCTCCGATGCCACTGGCTAGAAGGCCCCCACAGTGGACCCGTAGCTCAGCTGGATAGAGCATCAGACTACGAATCTGAGGGTCGGGCGTTCGAATCGCTCCGGGTTCACCAATTATCTTTTGTAAGTTGATAGACAAAACCGACTTTTGTCTCATATTGCTCACCCAAAGCATGGCGCTACTTCCGAAGGACGGGGTAGGGGCCAAGTGGTCATTCATGAAAATTGCAGCGAGTGGCGGGAACGAGCCCGCTTTGTCGGCTTGCGGCGGATGGTCAGACCTGCTGCCAAGGGCGGGACGACATACAGCACTGTGGTCAGGACAAGTGTTTCCCACGGCACCGACAGCTCCGTCACGTCCAGAAAAAGGGCCAAACCTGGTGCAAAGGCCACTACCACGACCAGATCATTCATCGGGACCTGCACCGGCGTGTAGGTGGCATCGCTTCTAGTCAGCAGCGACCAGACGAAGACCATCGCCGTGCAGGGCGCGGCCCCGAGCAGGATCAGACCTGCCGTATATTGGGCGGCATCTTCAGGCCAAATCAGCGGCGTGAAGACAGGGGCAAAGAACAGCACGGACAGAAGTGCCATGGTGAACGGCTTCATAAGCCAGCGTCACCAGAAGACCTTTGGGTTGGCGCGCGACACCAGCAACCGCGCCGGAATCCACCCCCACCATCATCGGATGTACCATGGCTCCAGATAGGCACTGCCACGGCAAGGTTCACGCTCGCGATCTTGGTCGCCGCAATGTCCTGACAAGCTAGGGTGCACCTTGGCCGATCAGGACACCGGCGATCATCACGAGCCCGACGTGGACGGTCAGGTAGCGTCCGGGAATACTCATGCAGACACCTCGTTCGTCTGGTCGGTCAGGCGTCCCGAGGTCAGGGCCGCCAGGGCGACCATGACCGCCGCCGTGCCCATGACGAGGGTCAACCCGCCAATCTGGTAAGTCAGGCCCGACAGGAGCGTGCCGATCAGCCGACCGCCCGCATTGGCCATGTAGTAAAAGCCCACATCCATCGTCACCCGTTCGGATTTCGAGAAGGCGAGGATCAGGTAGGAGTGGAGCGAGGAATTCACGGCAAACAGCGCGCCGAAGGCCAGCAGGCCCACGACCAGCGTCACCGTCAGCCAGGTCTGAGGCGCAGGCGCAAGTGCCACGACCACTGTCAGCGCGGCTGGCACGACGAAGAGCGCAAGCGCCCAACCGCGAGCTGCACGGATCAGCTCGCCCTCCGGGCGGCTTGCCGCATGCAGGATCTTCGGTGCGCTGGCCTGCACCATCCCGTAGAGGATGACCCAGACCGCCATGAAGGTGCCGATCATGAAAAAGGCCGCGCGGTTGCCATCCTCGGTGCCGTCCGAGAGCACCGCATAGAAGTAGATCGGGATGCCCACGACGAACCAGACGTCGCGCGCCCCGAACAGGAATACGCGCGCCGCCGACAGCCAGTTGACGTTGGCCGATTTCGAGAAGACCTCGGAAAACTTGGTGCCCTTCTTGCCTTTGGGTAGGCCCGAAGGCATGAACAGCACCACCGCGACGAGGATCAGGCCGAGAACGATGGCCATACCCAGCACGGCCCAGTCGAAGCCAAGCACCGCCAGCAGTGCGGCGCCGAGCAGGAAGCCCAGCCCTTTCACGGCGTTCTTCGAGCCCGTCAGAACCGCGACCCAGCGAAACAGCCCGCCATTGCCCGAAGGGGCGAGCAGTTTCACCGCTGATTTCGAGGACATCTTGGCGAGGTCCTTGGCCACACCTGAAAGACCCTGGACGCACATCACGAAGGCGACCGAGGCCGCGATGCTCCAGCCCGGATCGAGCTGCGCAAGCGCAATCAGCGCGACCACCTGCAACCCGAGCCCGGCATAGAGCGTCGAGGTGAGGCCGAACCGCAGGGCGATCCAGCCCGCCGCGAGGTTGGTGATCATCCCCGCCACTTCGTAGAGGATGAACAGATAGGCCAGCTGCACCGCGCTGAAGCCCAGCGTGTGGAAATGCAGCAGCACCAGCATCCTGAGCGCGCCATCGGTCAACATGAAGGCCCAATAGGCCGCCGTGACGGCGATATAGGCCGACAGCCCTTCGGGTCTGGCTTGGGTGGCGTTGCTCACAACGATGCTCCGACCATCAGCGCCACATCGACCAGCCGGTTGGCATAGCCCCATTCGTTGTCATACCAGGCGTAGATCTTCAGCTGTGTCCCATTGATCACCATGGTCGATGGCGCGTCGATGATCGAGGAGCGCGGATCGTTTGTGTAATCGGTCGAGACCAGCGGGCGCGTCTCGTAGCCGAGGATGCCTTTCAGTGGGCCATTGGCCGCAGCCTCGAAGGCCGCGTTCACCTCTGCCACCGTTACCGCGCGCTCCAGTTCGAAGACGCAGTCGGTCAGCGAGGCATTGAGCAGCGGCACGCGCACGGCATGGCCGTTCAGACGGCCCTTCAGTTCGGGGTAGATCAGGGTGATCGCGGTGGCCGAGCCGGTCGTCGTCGGGATCAGCGAGTTCAGCGCAGATCGCGCACGACGCAGGTCCTTTGCTGGGCGGTCAACGATGGTCTGGGTGTTGGTCACGTCATGGATCGTGGTGATGGAGCCATGCTTGATGCCGAAAGTCTCGTGCACCACCTTCACCACCGGCGCGAGGCAATTGGTTGTGCAGGAAGCCGCAGTGACGATCCGGTGCTCGGCTGGATCATAGGTCTCGTTGTTGACGCCATAGACGATGTTGGCGGCGTTGCCATCTTTGACCGGGGCAGAGACCACGACCTTCTTCACGCCCGCCTCGAAGTAGGGGGCGATCTTGGCCTCGGTCTTGAAAACGCCGGTGCAGTCGATCACCACATCGACGCCGTCCAGCGGCAGATCGGCAATCGCGCGTGCGCCGATGAACGGCAGGCGCATGCCATTGATCGTGACACTGTCAGCATCATGCGAGAACGCGGCATCCCAGCGTCCGTGGACCGTGTCGAATTCCAGCAGATGCGCGTGCATCTCCGGATCGCCGACCGCGTCATTGATCCAGGCGATCTTGGCGCCGCTTTCGATCAGCGGCTTGAGGGCAAGCTTGCCCATGCGCCCAAGGCCATTCAGTGCGTAGGTGGTCATGCGAGTACCTCAGGGTTGGTACGGCCGATGTCATCGACAGATTGCTGGATGACGATACGGCTCAGGGTTTCGAGATTGAGCGCGGTAAAGAGGTCGATGCGATGCTTGAGTGCGCCATAGGCTTCTTGGAAGGCGAGCGCCTTCTGAGCATCGTTACCTGTAGCCTTGACCGGATCTGGCATGCCCCAGTGTCCGGTGACGGGCTGGCCCTCCCATGCCGGGCACTCCTCGTTCGCCGCCTGATCACAGACCGTGAAGACGAAATCGAAATGCGGCGCGTTCGCCCCTGAGAACTCGGAGACATCTTTCGAGCGCAGGACCGAAGTATCGTGCCCCTTGTCCTTCAGGACCTGTACGGCGAAGGGATCGAGCTGCGATCCGGGCCGTGTCCCTGCTGAAAAAGCGTTGAACCGATCGCCCGCCGTCTTGCGCAGGATCGACTCGGCGAAGATGGACCGCGCGGAATTGCCCACGCAGATGAAAAGAACGTTGTATTTGCTGTCAGGCATCATGGGGACGGTTCCTGTGCTGAAAGGCATGCAGATGTCGGGACGGCCTCGGCAGCAATCACTGAACAGGAAGCCGAACAGCCGTTGCACCGTGGTCATGTTGATCGAGTAGAGAAGCGACGTGCCCGCCCGCTGTTGGTCCACCAACCGCTCCCGCGTCAAAGCGGACAGATAGGTGGACATGGTGCTTGCCTTGACGCCAAGCGTAGAGGCGATCTCCCCTGCCGGAACACGGTCAGGGTAGCGACGCATCAAGAGCCGGAAGATCGCCAATCGCTGCGGGTGGCCCAAGATGGCCAATTGGTCGGGAATCTCTTTTTCCATATTTCACGGAATACTAAAATAATGGGTTTATGCAAAGTGAAGCTTCTGTGACACAGAGATCAAAAAGGCGGTCAGGGGCCGCTTCAAAAGGCCGATGATCCGCTTTTCCGTGAACCTTGATCGCTTCATCGTTTGTTTCATTTGCAAGGAACAGACTAACCGCAAATCGCGGACGTTTCAGGGGAGCGGGTCAGTTCCCATATGCATGTGTCGGCACCACGGAGAGAGTTAGGGCACTACTTTCATAAAGGGGCAGGAGCAGACCGCGTCAGGAAATCGGCCAACAAAGCCGACTTTCTCGATACATGCCTTACGAAGCATGGGCTTCAAACTCTCTCCAGAGCAATTCCGCTACGGCGCGGACGACTGGTTTGGACTGGCGAAACGCATAAATGGTGACGTCGAAGGCAAGATGCGTGTGTGGCAGGTCTATCTCGCACAGCCACCCTTGCTTCAACTCTTCGGCAATCATGTGTTCTGGCAGGCGGCCCCAGCCGAGGCCCGCGATCAGAAGTTGCTTCTTTGTGTGCAGATCGCTGACGTACCAGCGGCGCTGCCCTTTCTGGACGCCGATTTCGCGGTGGAACAGCCCTCCGGCTTGCCCGCTGTCGCTTGCGATGACCTGATGGAAGCGTCGCATGTCCGAGAGCCGCTTGGGATTGTCCATCTCAGCCCAGAGGGACGGGGACGTAACATTGCGCAACGTCGATGTCCCGATGGGGATGTAGTCGAAGCCCTCTTCCTCGAGCATGATCGAGGACATTGGCGAAATCGCGATTGCCGCGGTTTCCGTTTTCACGGCCTCGATGGCGCCGGACAGAACCTCGGGCCGCAAGACCACGCGTGTCTCGGGAAAGTCCGTTTGCAGTTTGTGCAGGACGGGGGTCAGCGCGTTGAGGTTGGTGCTGGTGTCCACCGCGATCGTGATCGTTTCTTCCTGCCCTTTCTCGAAATGCTGAATCAACTGACCCAGATCCTCTGCCTCCGTCAGAACGCGCAAGGATTGAAGATAGACCCGTTTGCCGACAGGGGTGAGGTCTAGCCGATACCCCGACCGATCAAACAGTTCGGTTCCTGTCTGGAATTCCAAGGCCTTCAACGCCTGGCTGATCGCTGGCTGCGTCCGGTTGAGGCGTTCGGCGGCCGCTTTGACCGAGCCGGTTTCAACAACGGCGCGCAAAACGTTCAGTTGATCGAGTTTCATGAGGCGCCAGAAGTTAAGAATTGCTTATATAGATGCTAAGAAAGTATAAATATCAATCAAGTTCCGCTTCGCCTACCACTGGATCAGCAACCGGAGCGTTTCAATGAAACAAGTTTCTTTCCAGAAACCGGCGCAGCCCGATCGGGTCGGTACATTCACCATCGCACGTGCCCTTCCGAACCGGGCTGTGACTGCGATCGGCCCGTTCATGCTTCTCGATCATCTGCCAAGGCGCGAAATTGCTGCCGGTGAATTGCCCGAGCCCGATGGCAGCTTCGCCCATCCCCATGCGGGGATCGTCACCTTCACCTATGTCATGGAAGGCGCCATGACCCATTTCGACAGCCTGGGAAACAACAGCACCGTCACCGGGGGAGGTGTACAATGGATGAATGCGGGCAACGGCATTATCCATGACGAAATGCTCGCGACGCCCCTGCGCCGTGATGGCGGGGTGCTGCATTCCTTTCAATTCTGGATCAACCTGCCCGCGCCGAACAAGGTCGAGCCTGCGAAATACATGCCCGTCGCATCTTCGGACCTGCCCGTTGTGATGCTCGCGGGTGGGCGTGGAGAGGTCAAAGTTCTGCTTGGCGGTTATGATGGGCAATCCTCGCCTATCCCAACCTATGCGGGCGAATTTATCTGGCACCTCAGGATCGAGCCGCTTGCGACGGTTGATATCGCCTTGCGCGCCGGTCTGCCTGTCGCGGGATACCTGCCGACGCATGGCGCCATGGTTGGTAATGCCAGGATCGATGCCCATACCCTTATCGGGTTGGACGCTCGGGGCGGGACGTTGGAGATAACCAACCCGGCTGTTGAACCGCTCGATCTGCTGCTGTTTGGCGGGGATGCGATCACCGACCCCATCGCCATGCGCGGCCCGTTTGTCATGAACAGCGAGGGGGAACTGGCGCAAGCGTTCCGCGCGTATCGCGCAGGGGAATTCGGGCGGATCACCTATCCCGCCGATCACGCCGCCCACAAATCAGGAACGAACGCCGCAAAGCCCCAAGAAAGTTAAAATCATGTCACAGAAAATTGCCATTGTCGGCGGCGGCTACATAGGCGCCGAACTTGCGAAGTCTCTGGACGGTACCGCGGACGTCACATTGATCGAGCCGCGCAGTCACTTTGTTCACGCCCCGGCCATGATCCGCGCGGTTGTCGACCCTTCGCTGCTGGATCGCGCTCTCATTCCGTATGATCGGCTGCTTACAAACGGCAGGGTTATCGCGTCCAAGGCAAAAGCCATAGACGCGAAGGGTGTCACATTGGAGGATGGCACTCGGGTAGAAGCGGATCAAATCGTTGTTGCCACCGGGTCCGGCAACGCCATGCCCTTCAAGCCGCAGGGTGCCGACATTGTGGGCCTCAGGGCGGACAACCAGCGCATTCACCAGCAACTCAAAGCAGCGCGGCGCATCGGTATCGTCGGGGCTGGTGCCGTTGGCACCGAGCTTGCGGGCGAAATTGCCTATGCCATGCCGGACAAGAAGGTGGCGTTGATCTCAAGCGACGAGGCGTTGTTTCCGACGATGCCCTCAAAGCTGGGCACCTCTTTGGCCGCGAAACTGCGCAAGGCTGGCGTCACGCTTATTCTTGGCCAGAGGGCGGAGAACCTGAAAAGCTTGACCGAGCCCTATGCGGGAACCCTACAACTCACCGATGGGTCACAGCACGACTTCGACCTGATCTTTCCGGTCATCGGATCTCGCGCGAATTCCGAGGTGCTTGAAACGCTTGCCGGTGTCCAGAAAACGACGGCAAACCGGATCAAGGTCGATCCGTGGATGCGCCCATCGTCGCTGCCGAACGTTTTTGCGGTCGGCGATGTCGCGGATGCAGGCGACGCCATGACCATCGTCGCCACAAGCCGCCAACTGCCCTGGCTCAAGGGGACGCTGTCCGGATTGGGGCAGGGCAAAACCGTCGAGGACATGAAACCTTACAAGCCATGGGGCAGCAGGGCGCCAATCCTTGTGCCGCTTGGCCCCAAACAGGGAAACTCCTTCCTTGGGTTCTTCACCGCTGGAGACTTTTTGACCAGCAAGATGAAGGGTGCGGACCTGTTTCTCAAGAAATACGCAAAGCTGCTGAACAGGCCTGAACACTGATCGGAACACGGCTGAACCAAACTTCCAAAAGGGGAAATGTCATGGAAAACTCCCGAAGATCCCTTCTGACGTCGACCGCGGTCGGAGCGGGGCTTCTACTTGTGCCCGGCTTGCGGTCTGCTGCCCGTGCCCAGACGGCCAAACGCGTCATTGGCAACTACGAGGCACCGGCCCTGTACGATCAGGCCGCCCAAGAGGTCGTGACAGACCGCGACGACGGCTATCACAATGATGGAAACCCGCGCCATTACGAGTGGTGGTATTTCGATCTGTTCACCCAGGCAGGCCTCAAGGCCGCGGTGATCCTGATGGACCGCCCGTTGATCATGTTGGACAACCCTGATCTGCCACCGATGATGATGTTGAATGTCGAACTCCCCGATGGCACCAACCGCGATTTCCAAGTGCCGTTTCCCGGTGTGGATTTCATCGCCTCCGAGGAGCATTGCGACGTAAAACTGGGCAACAACTGGTGTAAAGGCCGCTACCCGAATTGGCAGCTTCATGCCGAGCATGGGGATGTGGTCGTCGACCTTGAGCTTGTCGCGACCGTTGAATCCTGGCGTGCCGGATCCGGTGCGATGTATTTCGACGAGGCGCTGACGATATTCAACGCGCATGTCGTGCCCGCACCGCGCGCGGTTGTGAACGGCACCATTCAGGTCGCGGGCGAAACCATCACGATCGAGGATGGTCATGGTTATCATGACCACAACTGGGGCAATGCCGGTATCGAAGGTGTTCTCAAGGCGTGGCACTGGGGCCGTGCGGAATGCGGAGATTTCACGCTGAATTTCTCGTATATTCTTCACAACGCGGATTACGGCAACAAGGTCGTCTGCAAGTTCATGTTGGCAAAGGGCAGTGAGATCTTGCTCAGCACGGGTGAATTCGAGGACAGTTTCGTTGGTGAAATCCATGTCGGCCCGCAGTCCGGCAACGGCTGGCCTGACGGCTTTCTGATCGAAGCACCCTACAACTGCGACAGGGTCCGAATCGAGATTTCGAACAATCACCTTCTAAGCGACGCGCTCAATTCCAACCAGCAACCGGATGCCGAAACCGCACGGCCTGGCTATATCCGCCTAGGCGGCGACATCAGGGTGACGGTGCCACTCGCGGGTGGTGCCGAGGTCGCAACGGGCAACATCATCCACGAAATGTCCTTCTCGGAAAGTATTCCCAAATCGGACGCAAACTGGCTTTTGTAGGTCCAGGCTCGCTCCCCTTGCGGGCATTCGCCGCAAGGGGGGGCCGGATGCCTTGATGTAAACTCTCCAGAAATGAACATTTCGGCGCGATATTTGGAACGGCTGGTTCGCAATGCTGTCATGCGTAACTATGCCAACAGCAGCTTCGGGCCGTCTGTGAAGACGGCCCAATTGTTTAGGTTTCGATAGCCAACGCATGTTCAAACTCGACGCCACGGTATCTGGTCGTGCTATCTATCTCGGTATGTCCCAACGGCAGTGGGACACACGCAGGTTGCGGATTATTGGACTACCCTTTTGGATGGAATGCGTGACAAGAGGAATGCGCCTGTCGCCGGGATCAGAATTCCCAATGCCATGGGCAGGGGGCTGTCGCTTCCTCCCAATGCGACGCAGGACGATACGGCGAATGCAATTCCGAACTGGACCGCGCCCAGAACGGCGGAGCCGATCCCCGCGCTGTTCCGTGCTGCGGCCATGGCCAGATGCATCGCATTGGCCGAAAGCAGTCCGACCATGCCGATTGCCAGCCAAAGCGGTACAATGAAAATCCACAGCGTTTGGGTGCTGGAAAGCAGCGTAAGGATAAATGCAAAGGCGACATAGCAGGGCAGGCCGGTCTTCAGGATACGCTCCGGGGTGAAGTGATCCAGCAGCCGGTTGTTGATCTGCCCGAACAGCATCAGCGCAACGGCAATACCCGCAAACATCAGCCCGAACGATACTGCGCTCAGGCCGAATACGCCCTGAAACACCCCGGATGATCCGGTGATGAAGGCGAACATCCCCGCCTGAACCAGCCCTGCAATAACCGCAGGAATGATGAAGTTGGTGGATTGCAGCAGCGTGGCTGCGGTTTTTGCCCCGCTGCGGAAAGGTGAGGCAAGCCGTTTTTCCCGCGGCAGGGTTTCCGGGACGATGATCAGTGACAGGATGAATGCGATGATTCCGACGGTAATCATGACGACAAAGATAGAGCGCCATCCGAAAGCGCCCAGCAGAAGGCTTCCCAGCGTCGGGGAAATGATCGGCCCGATCGTCAGCAGCATGACAAGCACGGTCATGGCCTGTGCGGCCCTTCGCCCTTCATAAAGGTCATTAACGATGGCACGGCCCACAACCATGCCGCCACACGCGCCCAAGGCCTGCAGGAAGCGCAGCGTGTTGAAGGTCGTGATGTCCTTTACCACAATAAGCGCAAGCGATGTGACGACGAACAGCGCCGTTGCCGCCAGCAATGGCCCCTTGCGGCCAAGCCCGTCCAGCAATGGCCCGATAAGCAGCTGCCCCACGCACAGTCCGAAGAAGAAGATGGAGAGGGACAGCTCGGTCGCCGAGGCGCTCGCGTTCAGCGACACCGCGATATCGCCCAAGCCTGCAAGGTACATATCCGTGGCCAGAGGGGGAAATATTGAGAGCAGGCCAAGGACGGCTGTCAGACATGCAGCCTTACGGGCGGTCAGGGGTTCATGGGGCATTTCGCAACCTTTGGTTGTTTAAAGGCAATCAGTGAAATTTCGGGATTGGTTTGTAGACTGCGGTCTATCAATAGAATAGAACCCTAGTCCAGACTTAATGGAAGGTTCGGGTGGTTTTGCCCGGACAGAGGATGTGCATGGGTGAACAGAAGCGCATGGGCGGTCGGCCGCGGGATGCAGAGGCTGCAGGTGCAATCAAGGCAGCCACATTGAAATTGTTGCGTGAAAATGGGTACGGAGCCGTCAGCATCGCGGCAATCGCCGCCGAGGCGGGGGTTGCAAGGCAGACCCTGTATAACCGTTGGAATGCAAAGGCGGATCTGGTGCTGGACGCGCTATACGAGGAAACGGGCCGATATGCAGCGGCGCCCCTCACGGAGTGCGGTCTGTCCTTTGCCGCGCAGCTTGAGGCTTTTCTGGTTCAGGTGTTTGACCATCTGACCGAGGGCGGCGGTCCGGTACGGTCGCTGATTGCAGCCGCGCAGGAAGATCCGGCGTTCCGCAAGGTGTTCAAGGAACGGTTCGTCAGGCCACGCGAGCAGATGATTACGGATATTCTGGCCCGTGCCCGCCAATGCGGTGAGCTTGCTGCCGATCGCGATATCGGAATGCTGTCGGCATTCGTCCATGGAGCTTTCTGGTACGCACTGCTGAATGACGATCCCATGGACGCGGCCTTTGCCCATGCCATCACGACCGAGGTCTTCCGGAAAAACGGATAGGACGTCAAAGGTGCCGCCGATCAGGGGCGGTGGTTCAGTGCATCTATGATCCGGCAATCGGAAATCGTCGTCCCGCCATGACACTGGTCCCCGATCCGCCGCAATTCGTCGGCAAGGGCGTTGAGATCGGCAATCTTCTCTTCCACGGCCGCAAGATGGGTACGGGTCAGGGTATCAACCTCGTCGCAGCAACGCTGGCGGTCCGACGACAGTGCGGCCAGCTCGGTAATCTGGTCCAGCGCAAAGCCCAGATCGCGGCACCGCCGGATGAAACGGAGCCTGTCCAGCTGCGCCTGCCCGTAGACACGGTAATTGGCAGCACTCCGCTCGGGCGGGGGCATCAGGCCGATGCTTTCATAGTAGCGGATGGTGACCACCTTTGTCCCTGTCAGCCGGGCAAGATCGCCAATGCGAAAAATCGTCTTGGACATGGTTGACCCTATAGTTGCTATAGCCCTTAGATATGGGAGCAACTGGAATACAAAGCGAGTCCCCCATGCCCTGTTGCTCTTCTGATAGCTGTGCCTCCTCTGCCGGAACATCTGGCCGGTTCCGCCGTGTGTTGTGGATTGCCTTGGTGATCAATGGCGGAATGTTCGTGGCCGAAATTGCGGCGGGCTTGCTGTCGGGGTCGGCGGCACTTCAGGCCGATGCGCTCGATTTCCTTGCCGATGCCAGCAACTATGCAATCAGCCTGTTCGTGCTGGGCATGACGTTGCGGTGGCGGGCGGGCGCTGCATGGATCAAGGGGGCCTCCATGGGATTGTTCGGGCTGTGGGTGCTGGCCACGGTCGTCTGGCATATTGCCCATGGCTCGGTTCCCGATGCGCCGACGATGGGGATGATCGGAACACTTGCACTGGTCATGAACCTGATCTGCCTGTTGTTGCTGATGGCGTTCCGCGATGGTGATGCCAATATGCGGTCGGTCTGGATCTGTTCGCGGAATGACGTAATCGCGAATGTCGCCGTTCTGCTGGCGGCGCTGGGCGTGTTCGGTACGGGAACGGGCTGGCCGGATTTCATCGTCGCCAGCCTGATGGCCGGATTGGCCCTGCAGGGGGCGGCCACCATCCTGCGGGATGCAACATGTGAATGGCGCAGCGCGGAGGACACCGCTGCCGTGCCGATCCTGCGATGATCTGACGGCGAGGGGGGGCAGGACGCCTGTGCCCTTGTCCCATCAGGACTGGCTTGCGTTGCGGATGGTATCGGCTATCTGAACCACAAGCGGACCTTGTCCTGCTTCGGCAGGAGGCTGCTCTCGGTCAGATGTCTGCAAGGGGTGCCTCATGATCAAGCGGCGGAATTTTCTGGCAGGGGCTGCGGCCCTGTCTGCTGCCCCCGGCGCAGTCCATGCCGCCGTGCCCACGGATGGGGATTGGGGTGCATGGTGCGCGGCCCATCTGCAGGACAGCGGGCGGGTCGTGGATGGGCCGCAGGGGCATATCAGCCATTCCGAGGGGCAGGGATACGGCCTGCTGCTGGCTCAGGCCCATGGGGATCGTGCCGCCTTCGAGGCGATGGAGGCATGGACCCGTACGCATCTGGCTACCCGTCAGGATGCATTGATGAGCTGGAAGTGGGCACCTGGCGACGATCCGGTCTGGGTTGACTGGCACAATGCAACGGATGGCGACCTGTTCCGCGCATGGGCCCTGCTGCGGGCAGAGCGTGATTCCGGCTGGCAGGGATATCGCCAGAAAGCCATCGAGATCGCCCGCGACATCGCCGCGCTTTGCCTGGCTGCGGATCCGCGGGCAGCCGACCAGCCGCTGATCCTGCCGGGGGCCGAGGCTGCCGGCGATCCGGCAAAAGTCATCTTCAACCCCTCCTATGTCATGTCCCGCGCACTGCGAGAGCTGGGGGAGGCCGCTGGGGAACCGCGTCTGCTGCAGGCCGCAGACCACGGAGAGACGATGCTGGCCGAACTGGCAGCAACGGGTCTTTTGCCGAACTGGGTGGATGTGACGCCAGAGGGGTATGAGCCACCACGGGATCACGATCTGAAGTGGGGATATGATGCTTTGCGTATCCCGCTGTATCTGTGCTGGTCGGGGCGGGCGGCCCATCCTGCGGTCGCCGTGGCGCTCCGTCTGATGGGCACCGATCCGGATCGGGTCACGGTCGAATCAACCCCTGACGGGAGGGTGCTGGAGGCGAACGACGGGGCCGGATTCCGGGCAATCCGGTCTTTTGCATCCTGCAGAACCGTGTCGGGGGCGATTTGCGGTGATTACTATGCCGACAGCCTGCTTCTGATGGCCAAAGTTGCGGCACGGGAAGCACAGTGCGAAAAATAAAATACAGCGTAAGTTGCTTAAAAAAATAAAAAAACTACTGGTCCGAAAATCGTTCACCTGAACCGTTTTTTCAGCAGGCCATCATGAAATACAGTAGACTGATCATCGGCATCGCCGCGGTCATTTTTGCACTATGGGTCATCATCGGAGAGCAAATGTCCGGCGCCAGCGCCGATGCCGTTGTGAACGCTCCGGTCGTGACCGTCCGCGCCCCCGTGGCGGGAAATCTCGAACTGCCGACACGGCAGTTGGGCGTATATGTACGCCAGGGCGAGGTGCTGGCCACCATCGCCGATCCCATCGTTGACCGCGTCCATCTGGATGACCTTCTGATGGAGGTCCAGCTGGAAAAAGCGGGCCGTGACCAGATCGATGCCTTGCTTACCGAAACGCGTGCGATCCGTGACAGCATGCAACAGCGTACCGACACCTATCGCGCCCACCGGCTGGACGAACTGCGGGAGCGTCTGTCCCGCGCGGAAGCGCGTCTGCACATCCTGGAAAACGGCGGCGTGCCACAGACCGATGCGGAGCAACGCGCTGTGGATGCCGTTGCCGAGGATTCGGATGCCCTGCCGGCAGAGCCGCGCATCGCCTCTCTGGTGCTGGAACATGCGCGTGAGCGTGTGGCCGTTCTGCAGATTGCTCTGGATGCCGCCGAACAGAACGTGTTTCTGGGCGACGGTTACAATGATGCGCCGAATGCCGAACAGCACATGGTGCAGCTGGACGGCGAAATTGCCGATATGGTGAGCCGCAAGGCCGAGGCGGATGCCCGCGTCGCCGCCGTGGAGGAGCGTGTGGACCGTGCCCGTGTCAGCGTGAACGCCCTGACCGGAGGAGAGTTGCGCTCTCCGGTGACCGGCACCTACTGGGAAATTCTGGAAGCAAGCGGCACGAATGTGCAGCGCGGCGACCCGTTGCTGCGTCTGGTCGATTGCAGCGCGACGGTCGTGACACTGTCGGTGACCGAGCGTGTGTATAACGGATTGACCATCGGCCAGAGCGCCAAGTTCCGTCTGGGCGGGGCATCGGATGTCTATGACGCCACGGTCAGCCGTCTGGCAGGCAGCGGCGCGGAAACCGTGTATCGCAATCTGGCCGTGGCCCCCAGCAAGCGGCATCTGGAGCGGTATGACGTCACGCTGATCGTGCCCGGTCTGCGGGACAAGGGCACAGACGGTTGTCTGATCGGCCGTACGGGCCGCGCCTTCTTCGATACGCGCCCGCTGGACGGGTTGCGGAACCTGTTCCACTAGAATGCCGGATATCTTCTATCAGGGATCATTGGGGTCCAGCGTCGTCCACCTTTTGTTGGTGTTCGGCGTTGGCCTTACCCTGCCATACTGGGTGCGGCCCGAAGATAACCGCCATCGCGCCTTTCTGCTGACGATCACCTTCCTGCTGGCCGTCAGATATATCTGGTGGCGGGGCACCGATACGCTTGCCCCGGCCGGATTGACCATGGACATGCTGGCAAGCTGGTCGCTCTATGCCCTGGAAGTGCTGGCGATGATCGGCTCGATCAGCTCGTTCATGATCATGTCCCGTATCCGTCTGCGCAGCGCCGAGGCGGACGAACATGCAGGCTGGTGGGGCGACAAGGAGCCCCGGGTGGCCATTTTGATTGCCACCTACAACGAAGAGCTGGATATCCTGGAGCGTAGTATCGTTGGTGCCCGCTCTCTGCGGCATACCAACAAGGAAGTCATCGTTCTGGATGACAGCCGCCGTGACTGGCTGCGCGATTACTGCGCAGAGCAGGGCGTCCGTTACATGCGGCGCCCCGACAACAAGGGGTCCAAGGCCGGCAACATCAACCATGCGCTGGACCGCCTGGCCGAAGAAGCCGTGCCGCCGGATTTCGTGGCTGTGCTGGATGCGGATTTCGTGCCGCATCGCGGCTTCCTGTCCCGCACCTTGGCGCTGTTCCACGATCCCAAGATCGGACTGGTGCAGACACCGCAGCATTTCTTCAATGCGGATCCGATCCAGCACAATCTGGGCATCGCCTCGTCCTATCCTGATGAACAGCGGTTCTTCTTCGATCAGATGCAGCCCTCGCGGGATGGTTGGGGAATGGCCATCTGCTGCGGCACATCCTCTATCGCGCGCTGGTCCGCCCTGCGCGAACTGGGGGGGCTGCCCACCGAAAGCGTGACCGAGGATTTCCTGCTGACACTGGCCTTGCAGGAGCGGGGTCTGCAAACCGCCTATCTTGCAGAACCGCTGACCGAGGGTCTCGCACCCGAGGGGTTGCAGGAATACGTGACGCAGCGGGCGCGGTGGTGCCTGGGGCTGATGCAGATCGCACGGTCCCGTCTGGGGCCATTCGGCAAGAACAACCTGCGCTTTCGCGATCGCTGGGGCGTGGCGGATTCCGTTCTGTTCTGGATGACCAGCTTCACCTTTCGTCTGGCGGTCATCGTCTATCCGCTGCTGTACTGGTTCTTCAACATCGTGGTGGTGGATGCCCAGCTGACGGATGTCCTGGTCTATTTCGGGATGTTCTTCATCTGGTCGATCATGGTCTATCGGGCGATCATGCCCGGCTTGCTGATGCCGGTCCTGCATGATGTGACACAGCTGATCGGGGCGGTTCCCATCACGCGGGCGGCCTTTACCGGCCTGTTCCGGCCAAAGGGGCATCCGTTCTCGGTTACGGCCAAGGGCGGGGATCGCAGCAAGGTCGTGGTGCAATGGAGCCTGATGGCGCCCTTCCTGATACTTCTGATCCTGACGGTCGTCGGCCTGTCATTGGGCATATTCCTTGACGGTTTTGCCTATAACGACGCAGGGGATGGCAAGTGGGTCGTGATTTTCTGGACGATCTACAACGTCGTTGTGCTGTCGATCACGGTATTGGCCTGCATCGAGCTGCCGCGTCGTGAAAGCCACATCGCCGATATGCCTGACCGCGGCGCGTTCATCACGGATGGCGATATCCGCCGGCAGTGGATCAGCTCCTTGTCAATCGATCAGGCCCGTCTGCGTGGCAAGATCTACCCCGTCGGTACCGAAGGCACACTGCGTCTGAAGGATGTGGGGGATGTGCCTGTACGGGTAACGACGCTGACACCTGACGGCAATATCGTGGAGCTGTTGCCCAACGCGGCACAGCGCGAGGCGCTGATGATCCGCTTCTATGCCGAGGGCGCGGCCCCGGGAACGGGACGCGCGCAGTTCTGGTCGGTTCTGGCCGGGCTCAGTCGTCGTCTCTCGGCTGGTGGTCATCACTGACCCGGTCCTGCTGGAGGTGCAGCAATGCGACCGACAGCAGTGCCGCTTCGCGGGTGGTTGATGAGTTTTCAGGGTATTCCTGCGAACCATTGGCCACGCGTGAGGCCAGCACCGACAGGCGTGTCAGCGGGTCGATCACGAATTTCAGGAACAGCAGGGTAACCGCCGCGATCAGCGCAAGGCAGATCGCCAATGCGTACCACGCCCCGTTCCGCGCCAGATCCAGACCGATCGTTAGCTTGTCCGCATCCAGCCTGCCGACCATGCGCCAGCCGAAATCGGGCAGTTCGCCATAGGTCACTTCTGGCACCAGCGACGAGAAATATTCCTGACCATCGGGCCATATCTCGCGCCCGGCGGTCTGCACCCCGGCCTGTGCCGCACGCACGATCTTCAGCTC
Source organism: Falsirhodobacter sp. alg1 (assembly GCF_000739715.2). GTDB lineage: Bacteria > Pseudomonadota > Alphaproteobacteria > Rhodobacterales > Rhodobacteraceae > Falsirhodobacter. Next base: position 117,629 of record NZ_BBJC02000004.1, read on the forward strand.
TGCCTGATCGGGCATGTCCTCGGTCGTCGAGGCCGATACTTCGCCGTTCTGGTTCAGCAGGAACAGGTCGATCCCGAAAGTATCGGAAGCCTCGGCCAGATAGCGGTTCAGCCAGGACGCATTGATATGCATGCCAAGCACGCCGATCAGATCACCCTTGGCATTGGTGACAGGGCGGGCCAGATCGAAGAAGCGCGGGGGGGCGCCATCCGTGGCCAGCAGTTGCGCCAGCAGCTTGGCATCATGAACATCGCCGGCATAACCGTTTGCCAGACCATTCTTGAACCACGGCCGTTCGCCCACGTTCTGGCCGATCAGCATCTTGTCGGTGGCGGCAACAACCTCACCGCTCAGATCGGCAAAGCCGATCCATGATACACGCTGGCCATTTCCCGAGGCACCGCTAAGGAAATAGCTCATCTCATCCTGCGTCATGCCATCAAGCTTGCCGGACAGGGCCACAAGGTTGCTCCAGTCGCGGTTCAGGGATCGTGCCAGATCCTGCGCGATGGCTGCAGTGCGGAAGCGGACTGCATAATCCAGCGTACTGTCGGTGATCCGGTCGCTTTTCAGCCAGGCGAATGCGCCGAAAGTGGCGGTGATGATCAGCAGCACGATCAGGATAAGCGCCTGGATCGCGCTTCGCAGGGTTGTTTTGGGAAGGACTTCCATGGTGCCTCAGAAAGTGTTGAAGGAAAAACCGATGAAGTATTCTTTGGCATCCGTCTTGTAGCCTGTGCGCAGGCTTACAGGGGTGCCGGTGAACCGCTTCTGCAGGGCGATCGTGGTCTCGCTGTAGCTTTCGCTGCCCCCGCTGGACAGTTCGATCCCGAATCCGCTGTCGGCAAAGCTGATCTGGCCCAGAACGAACCATGCGTCATAGATCGTGCTGACCTGCGCCAGCCCGTATACGCCGCCGAATCCGGTGGTCACATAGCGATCCAGAGAGGCAAGGGCACCGATGTCATATTCGGTGTCATCATCATCGGGGTTCTCGAAGCCGATGGTCGGCCCGACATGTGCCGTAACGATCCCTGCCAGCGGAACGCCATAGGTGACCTGTACGCCCCCTGACCGCCCGCCATCATATCGGGTGGCATTGCCGCCAAAGCTCCATGCATCGCGCGACACCGCGCCGACAAAGCTGCGCGTGTCCTTGGCAATATCCGATTGCACGAACTCGCCATCGGCAAGGGCCGGAGATGCAAGCATCGCAAGTGAAAAGAAGACACCGCTGGCGGTGAATCGGGTGGTGGGCAAGACGGTTTCTCCGAGATCTCAGTGGGCGCAGGCCGTGCGCCTTTCAGCCGCAGCACAGCGCTAATAAATGAATTCTCGCAAGAGGTTGCCGCGGATTATTTTGCAGCGTCACCCAAGCGCAACGCCCACTCCTGCCGTGATCCAGAAAGGGCGGGTGTGCGGGGTGCCGGGGGAAGTGGATTGCCCCCGTCCAGAGGTGCAAGCGGCAAGGCGGATACGGAACTGCACGGGTCATTTGCCATGACAGAAACTTGTCCGGTTTCGGGGGAATTGTTTATGGCCGGGCGATCCATTCCGTTAAAGACTGATGGTTCTGTATATCTCGTAATGTCTTCGCATGGTCTTGCCTTGCGGTCTTTTGCCAATGATTGGATGGATTGATGCCCGATACCAGAATCCCGGTGGCGCTGCTTATCATGCGTCTGACAATCGCCGCGTTTTTTGCCGCGTGGAGCTCGCTGAAATTCTATCGACCCGAATGGTTCGAAAATGTCTTCAAGAACGTCTACGGTCTGGAATTCGCGTCGCAGAACATGTCGTGGGTCGTCGGCCTGATCCAGATGCTACTGGTTCTTCTGTTCGTTATCGGGTTTTTGCGGACCTATACCTATGGTGCGATTGCCTTGATGCTTTGCGCAGGCGTTGTCGGTTCCATTCCTTCGCTGATGGAATACACCACCTATCCGAATAACCTTATGTGGGCGGGTGTGCCGACTCTGGGGGCGGCGATTTCGCTGTTTCTTTTGCGCGATTACGACCGGTACACGGTTGATGGGCAACGCCGCAAAGCGTGATATTTCCCGGCCTGTTTTGCCGTAATCCGGCCTGCCATCGGCAATGGCCGCGATTGTTCCGTTTTTGCACCAGTCGGAATTTCTAATAGGGAAACGTCCTTTTCGCCTCTGCGAGGTAAACGTAAACGTGATTGACTGTGATCATGGGCGGTTCCAGCCGCCCTGTTCCACAGCGCGCGAGACCGGTTTGCAAAAGGATACCCCGCCGATGATGCTACGCAATTCGACCTATGCCGGTGTTCTGGCTGCCTCTGTCTCCGTTCTGGTGCCCGGTATCGCATTCGGGGCCGAAGGGGCATCCAGCCATTACCTGCCCGGCACGGCGGGCGATCTCGGCTTTGCGCTGCCCCCGGCGGCGGGCTTCCAGTTTGCCAATATCCTGTGGTCGCAATCCGGTGCAGCACAAAAGGCGGTCGTGCAGGGAAACGTCAATCTGGATCTGGATGTGAATGTCACGCTGGATATCCTTGCGTTGACCTATACGCTGGCAAACCCTGTCTGGGGGGCCACCTATACGTTCGGGGCCAGTCTGCCGTTCGGCAGTGCCTCGCTGGATGCGGATATCCTTGGCCCGAATGGCGGGCGGTTCGGGGCCAGCCAAAGCTCCTTTGCATTGAGTGATGCCGCCATCACCCCGATCCAGTTGAACTGGGCAACGGGCCGTTGGGCGTTTGAGCTTTCGCAGGCTGTTATCGTGGCCAGCGGGGAATATGATGTCGATGACAAGGTCAATCTGGGCCGCAACTATACCAGCTTTGATACTGCAGGCGCTGTTACATGGCTGGACCCTGCCACCGCGCTGGAGGTTTCCGTGGCGGCCGGCCTTATGATCAATACGGAAAACAACGATACCGACTACAGGACCGGCAACGAATTCCATATGGATTTCGCGGTGAACCACATGGTCCTGCCGACATTCTCCTATGGTGTTCGGGGGTATTACTACGATCAGGTTTCAGCCGACAGCGGAGAGGGGGCAACCCTCGGGGATTTCAAATCCTCGGCGCTGGGCCTTGGGGCGGGGTTCGTCTGGCTGCCGGCAGCGGCGTCGTCAAAACTGTCGATCGCGGGGCGGTACATGACGGATATCGAGGCGACAAACCGCTTTGAATCCGATTACGCACAGCTTCTGGTAGGGTGGAAATTCTGAGCGGACCCCTGAAATTGCAAGTGACCCCGAAGGGTCATTTGTGGTCGATGCGGAATACAAGGCTCAATTCGATTTGAGGCAGGGGGCCACGAACAGCTCTCCGTGCCATGCGCCTTTGCAGGTGCGGAAGGCCACGATCATCCACACCACCGCCAGCGCCGCAACCAGAACATGGCCGAAGACGCCGATCACCCCGATGGGCAGAATGGAGGCCAGTTTCAAGGTGGCGACGGTGAACACACCCAGCGGGAAGGTATAACCCCACCAACCCAAGTTGAACGGCAGTCCTTCGCGCGCATAGCGCAAGGTGATCAGCGTTGCCATTGCCATCCACCACAGGCCGTAACCCCACATGAGCAATCCGCCGATGAAGCCGATGGCTGCTGCTGCGGCCGCATATTGTCCGAGGTCATTCGCTGTCAGGATGTCCGGCGCGGCCTGGCCCAGTGTCATCAGGCCCAATGCCCCCGTGCCGATCGGACCAAGTGCGAGCCAGCTTGTGGCGGCCATGGAAACATGGGGCAGCTTGTGTACGGCAAGACGCAGGACCAGCACCACGATAACGCTCATCGCGATGGGAACGGACAGGGCCCATAGCACATATGACATCCAAAGGACCACCAGCTGCATATGCGCATCCGCCAGATGGGGGGCCAGCAATCCACCCGAAACTGCAGCAACCTCGGCGGCAACCATCGGCAGCAGCCAGACCGCCGTCATCTGGTCGATCGAGTGGGTCTGGCGGGTGAACATCAGGTAGGGAATGGCAATTCCGCAGGCCACGGCCATCACCACGTCAAGCCACCACAGAACCGTAGCGATCTCGATTGCAACCGTACCCATCTGGGGCAATCCGAAGATCAGGAAGCCGTTGATGATCGTGGCAAGGCCCATCGGAATGCAGCCGAAGAACATCGACACGACAGAATGGCCAAAAACACGCTTTGCCTCTTCGTAAAAGAAGATCCACCGCGCGGCATAAAGCGCGCTGAACAGCGTAAACAGCCCCATGTTCAGGATCCACAGCGCCTCGGCAACGATATGAAGCGGGCCGGGCATCTGCGACAGGGCGATGGACAGGATACCCGTGCCCATCGTCGCGGCAAACCAGTTGGGGGTGAACTGTCGGATAACCTCGCGTGGGCTATCCAGCCGCGATAAAGGGCGGCGGCCGGTGATAACGGCTTGGGTGTTCTGATCGGACATATGCGCCTCCTGATAAACAAGGGATAGCAAAACCGTGATCATTCATCCAACAGATTAGAATTATTTGAATGATCGATATAATTGATTGATTATGTTCCGGTGGGGATCGGATGCGGCAAGGCCCATGCCTGCGGGGCGGTCAGGATCAGGGAAAAAGGGACGTTTGCCATGACATTGGAGCAGCTTCGGATCTTTCTGGCAGTGGCCGAGCGCCAGCATATGACCGAGGCGGCGCGCGCGCTGAACCTGACGCAATCCGCCGTCAGCGCGGCAATTGCGGCATTGGAGGAACGTCACGATGTACGCTTGTTCGATCGCGTGGGCCGGGGCATCGCACTGACCGATCTTGGCCGCAGCTTTGTGGCCGAAGCGCGGGGGGTGCTGGCCCGGGCGGAGGAAGCGGCAAGCTTTCTGGACATGACGTCAGGTTTGCGGCGAGGCCGGTTGCGGCTGGTCGCCAGCCAGACCGTGGGGCACTACTGGTTGCCGCCCATCATGAACAGGTTCCATACGCGGCATCCGGGAATTGATCTGACCTTGCGTATCCTGAACACCCGCGAGGTGTGCGAGGCCGTGGCCGAGGGGGAGGCAGATCTCGGGTTCGTCGAGGATGAGGTCCGCTCTGCCGCCTTTACCCTGATTCCCGCTGCCGAGGATCACCTGTTGCTGGTGGCCGCCGCCGAAGCCGATATTCCGGACCTTCAAGGCGCGCGCTGGATCATGCGGGAAGAGGGATCAGGCACACGGGCCATTCTGGAGCAGGCGCTGGATGCCGCAGGGCTGGACAGTCGCGCGCTGAATGTCGGATTGGAACTGCCGTCGAACGAGGCTGTGCGTGCCGCTGTTGAGGCGGGGGCGGGGATAACGGCCCTGTCACATGTGGTGGTCGATGCATCCCTGGCCGACGGGAGGCTGGTTGCGCTGCCGTTCGCACTGCCATCCCGCCATTTCTTTGCCGTACGGCCCACATTGCGCCACGTCAGCCGCGCGGCGGAGGCCTTTCTGGCGCATGCCCTACCCTAGGATCACACCCATTGGCCGGGTTCGATCAGTCCGAGGTCCATCAACTGCTGCGAATGCCACTCGAACGGCATGGAATAATGCCAGCGGAATTCATTGATGTCATAACGCGATCCGGGGTTGGACCGCAGGGCCTTGGCCGCGCGGAAAGAGCAGATCGCCGTTGTCGCGTTATGGTGCCACGGGCAGGAGTAAGTGTTATACTCTTCGTCGTTGAAGGTATAATCGGGCAGCATCTGCAGGCCGGCCTTGGCCTGGAACAGGCCGATCCGGTCAATCCGGCGTTTGTCTACGGGAATATGCTCCTCGAACCGCCAGCGGATTCCGCCATAGAAATCAAGCTGCCGGTCCTTGGGATGCCCGTGGTTTGCCGGGTCCGGCCGTCCAAGCGCGTAATAGCCCGACCGGTCAAGAAACGCCTCCTCGGTCGAAACGGCCAAGGGGTATTTTTCCAGATCCCCGGCGTAGAGATCGACGACGTAGGTCAGGAATGCATACCGCCGTTCCTCGACGTGAAAGCTGATCAATTCACGTACGTCGCGCGATTCGCAGAACGGAAAGAACAGATACTCGCCGTTGTAGCAGTAATGGAACCACAGCCCCGGCGATGAGGCGATCAACTGGTTCATCGCGATCATCATCGCGTTTTCGGCATGTACGTTGAAGGTGATCCGGTGAACCTGTGCCTCATCCTCGGCAGGGACCTCAATTTCGTCATGGGTCAGCAGCAGGACACTGGCAAAGCCCTGCCCACGGACATGGCGAAGGGTCGAGGCTACCTCGACCGGATCCTCTGCCATGACTACGGCAACCGGGCCTTTGCCGACCGCATTGGCGCTAATCGCCTCGTCGAGTGATCGGTATCGCATGCCCCATCCATCATATTCGCCTTGTTTGCCAGATGAATGCAGGAAAGGCACAAGAGCAAGAGGTTCGATTGCCCATCGGGTCGTTTTTCTGTAAAAGACGGCGATCCGGGGAATATATCATGTCCAGCGCCAAGAAACTCTTCATCAAAACCTATGGCTGTCAGATGAACGTCTATGACAGCGAGCGTATGGCCGAGGCCATGGGCGCCGAAGGCTACGTCACCACCGACCGGCCCGAGGATGCGGATATGGTGCTTCTGAACACCTGCCACATCCGCGAGAAGGCCTCTGAAAAGCTGTATTCCGATCTGGGCCGTTTGCGTCCGCTGAAAAATGCGCGCCCTGATCTGAAGATCGGCGTGGCAGGCTGCGTGGCGCAAGCCGAGGGCGCGGAGATTATCCGCCGCATGCCGCTGGTGGATCTGGTGGTCGGCCCGCAAAGCTATCATCGTTTGCCGGACATGGTAAAATCCAAGGGCGCGGTCGTGGATACGGATTTCCCTGCCGAGGACAAATTCGACCACCTGCCCAAGCGCAAGGCCCTGCGCGGCCCGACCGCCTTTCTGACCGTGCAGGAGGGGTGTGACAAGTTCTGCGCGTTCTGTGTGGTGCCTTATACCCGCGGGGCCGAAGTGAGCCGCCCGCCCGAACGCCTGATTGCCGAGGCCCGTGATCTGGTGGAACGCGGGGTGAAGGACATTACCCTGTTGGGTCAGAACGTGAATGCCTATCACGGGGGGGACTGGACGCTGGCCAGGCTGGTACGCGAACTGGCCCGCGTGGACGGGCTGGAACGGATTCGCTATACCACAAGCCATCCCAACGACATGGAGGACGATCTGATCGCCGCCCATGGGGATGAGGCCAAGCTGATGCCCTATCTGCATCTGCCCGTGCAATCCGGATCGGACCGCATCCTGAAGGCGATGAACCGCAAGCATACCGCCGAGCAGTATCTGCGACTGATCGAGCGGTTCCGTACGGCGCGCCCCGATATCCTGCTGACATCCGATTTCATCGTCGCCTTTCCCGGCGAAACGGATGAGGATCACCGCGCGACGATGGATCTGATCCGGGAGGTGCATTATGGCGCGGCCTACAGCTTCAAGTATTCGGCCCGTCCGGGAACGCCCGCCGCCGAAAAACCGGAACTGGCGCCCGAGATCGGCGATGCCCGGTTGCAGGAACTGCAGGCCCTGATCACGACCCAGCAGCGCGCCACGCAAGAGGCTATGGTGGGCCGCGAGGTGGGCGTGCTGTATGAAAAGGCAGGGCGCCTCGAGAACCAGATGGTCGGTAAATCCGATCACCTTCATGCCGTCCATGTCGAGGATGCGGCGGGGCAGGTGGGCGAGCTGGTACGGGTGCGGATCACGGCGTCATCGACGAATTCGCTGTCAGGCGTCCGTTTGGGCTGAGAATTTTTCAGGCCGCCTTCGATTTGGGATGGATTATGCAGGGTCTGCCCGGTTGTTGGGCAGGCCCTGCGTGCAGATGTGATCATAAAAAAATCACTTGCCACATTCGGCATCGCCACCCACATTCAAGGTACGGCAACGCCTGAACAGAGGGAGATCTCCTTGGGCATCAGCGCACTGACCCCCCCGAAACGCCCCGAAGACGTGACAGAAACGCTTCTGGAATTCCCCGACAACCGTTTGTTGATCGAGCTGTGCGGCGAGTTTGACCGCAATCTTGCGCAGATCGAGCAGCACCTAGGCGTGCATATCATGCGACGCGGCAATCGTGTGGCAGTGGTGGGTGACAAGATACCGAGGGATACGGGGGCGGCAGTGCTTCGCGGCCTGTATGCCCGTCTGGAATCCGGTCGTAACGTGGAAACAGGCGATGTGGAGGCAGCGCTCCGGATGAGTGTTCCGATCTTTGGCGATACGGCCGAACAGATCGAGATGTTCCAGCCCGGAAAATATGAGATCCGCACGCGCAAGAAACCGGTGGAGCCGCGGACCGAGGCGCAGAAGGCCTACGTCCGCAACCTGTTCGATAATGAACTGGGGTTCGGCATCGGGCCTGCCGGAACGGGCAAGACCTATCTGGCCGTGGCTGTCGGGGTAACCATGCTGCTGGGCGGCGCAGTGGAAAAGATCATCCTGTCGCGCCCTGCGGTCGAGGCCGGGGAACGTCTGGGCTTTCTGCCCGGGGATATGAAGGAAAAGATCGATCCCTACATGCAGCCGCTTTATGACGCGCTGAATGATTTCCTGCCGCAAAAGCAGCTTGCCAAGCTGATGGAGGACAAGCGGATCGAGATTGCCCCGCTGGCCTTCATGCGTGGCCGGACATTGGCCAACGCCTTTGTCGTGCTGGACGAGGCGCAGAACGCCACGACCATGCAGATGAAGATGTTCCTGACCCGTCTGGGAGAGGGAAGCCGCATGGTCATCACGGGCGACCGGACACAGGTCGATCTGCCGCGTGGCACCGCTTCGGGGCTGACGGATGCCGAACGTATCCTGAAGGATGTGCGGGGCGTGTCGTTCAACTACTTCAATTCCAAGGATGTCGTGCGTCACCCGCTTGTGGCCCGCATCATCGAGGCGTATGACGCCGCCGATGGAACAGCTGGTTGATACCGTAATCGAAGATGAACGCTGGGAGGCCTTCGGCCTTCCGGCCCTTGCGACCCGTGCTGCAGAGGCAACCTTTGCACATCTGGGCGTACACGGCGTGACATTGGCCCTGATGGGCTGTGACGATGCCGAAATTGCCGAACTGAATGCCCAGTTCCGCCAGAAGGGCACCCCCACGAATGTGCTGTCATGGCCTTCCGAGGATCGGGCGGCAGGGGAACCGGGCGGCCTGCCGGATCTGTCCGGTGGGGATGACGATGATCCAGACGAGTTGGGTGACATCGCGATTGCCTGGGAAACCTGCATGGCCGAGGCGGCGGATCAGGGCAAAGCCCCCCAGGATCATGTGACGCATCTGATTGTACACGGTATTCTGCACCTGCTGGGCTATGATCACATAGAGGATGCCGATGCCGAGCTGATGGAAGCGACGGAAACACGCATTCTTGCCGCCATGGGGCTTTCCGATCCCTATGCCTGAACTTTTCCGCCATTCGTAACACAAGACCTTGTCAGGGCAGGGCCTCCTCCCTCATATTGCACGTTGGCGCCCGCTTTGAGGCGTCGCTTTTGATAGAAGGACCGATGGCAACCAGCATCGACGGCTCTCCCGCAGCGCAAGGCGCGCAGGACACCGCAGAAGATGATCAGCGAAGAAACTTTGCTGACCTCTTTCAAAATGAAAACGACACCTCCGAACGCGAAGGGCGTGGATTTTTCGGCCGCCTTTTCAGCGCGTTCGCGGCAGACGAACGGGAAGATCTTTCTGATCAGGACCGTGCCGATCTGACGGGCATCGCCAATTTGCGCCGTTTGCGCGTGGACGATGTGGCCGTTCCCAAAGCGGAAATCACGGCCGTTTCGATTGAAATCAGCCTGACGGATCTCGTCTCGGTATTCCGGAATCAGGGGTATTCGCGCCTGCCGGTCTATGACGGCTCGCTGGATAATCCGCTGGGGATGATTCTCCTGAAGGATCTTGCGCTCAAGCATGATTTTTACAGCACCGAGGCGTTCGACCTGCGCGCATTGCTGCGCCCTGTCATGTTCGCGCCACCGTCGATGACTGTGGGAACGCTGTTGCACAAGATGCAGCGCGACCGGATGCACCTTGCGCTGGTGATCGACGAATACGGTGGTGTGGATGGTCTGGTCACGATCGAGGATCTGATTGAAACCATCATCGGCGAGATCGATGACGAGCATGACGAGGTTGCCGGCGCGCTCTGGGTACAGGACAAGGACGGCCATTTCATTGTCCAGTCCCGCGCCTCGCTGGAGGCGTTCGAACGGGCGACCGGCCTTGATCTGCGGCGGGACAACGAGGATGAGGATGTCGATACGATCGGCGGCCTTGTGTTTGTCCGCGCGGGCCGCGTTCCCCGTAAGGGGGAGGTGATCGAGCATGAAAGCGGTGCCACCTTCGAGGTTCTGGACGGCGATCCCCGCCGGATCAAACGGTTGCGTGTCCATCTTCCCAAAGAAGCGGCGGCCTGACCGCCGGCAGTGACGAATGAGGCCCCGTATGTGGCGTTTCCCCGGCTGGCCCAAAGCGGGTGCGGCCTTTGGTGTCGGGGCCGTTGCGGCCTGTGGTCAGGCACCCTTGGGTTTCTGGTGGATGACGCTTCTGGGGCTTGCAGCCCTTGCTGTCATGGTGGTGCGGGTGGCATGCCCTCGTACCGCCGCCTGGACGGGGCTTTTCGCCGGCGCGGGGTATTTCGCGCTGGCGATGAACTGGATCATCGATCCGTTTCTGGTTGATCCTGTGGCATGGGGGTGGGCTGCTCCCTTCGCCGTTGTATTCCTGTCATTCGGGCTGGCGCTTTTCTGGGCCGGGGCTGCGGCCTTGGCTGCATTTTTTCCTGCGACATTGCGCGCAGCCGCCTTGATCGTGACCCTTACATGTGCGGAATTCCTGCGCGGCCATGTGCTGACAGGTTTTCCATGGGCGCTGATCGGGCATGTCTGGGTGGGGTGGGCACCTGCGCAGCTTGCGGCATGGGCCGGCCCGAACGGACTGACATTGCTGACATTGGCCATCGCCATGCTGCCCGTCATGTCGCGCTGGCGGGGGCTGATTGTTTCTGCCTTGTTGCTGGGGGCAGCGTTCGGCGGGGGAATGTGGCGATTGGCGCAGCCGATGCCCGAGGATTCGGCGACCATTGTGCGTCTGATCCAGCCGAATGCGGTGCAGGAAATGAAATGGGACCCGGATCGTGCCGCGATCCTGTTCCAGAACGGTCTTGATCTGAGCGCGGCCGGTGAGGCGCCCGATCTGGTCGTCTGGCCGGAAACGGCAGTGCCGTATCTGCTTGATCCCACGGTAGCGGCCGAGATTGCCATTGCAGCCAAAGGGGCAACCTCGGCCGTCGGCATCCAGCGGCTGGAGGGGGAGCGCGGGTATAATTCCATGGCCGTGATATCACCCGATGGAAACGTGACGGATGTTTACGACAAGCATCACCTTGTGCCGTTCGGAGAATATGTTCCCCTGGGCGATCTGATGGCCAGGATCGGCATTACGGCCTTTGCCTCCCAATTGGGTAATGGATATTCCGCAGGGCCTGGGGCGCGGCTGGTCAATCTTGGGGCTGCGGGCAATGTTTTGCCGCTGATCTGCTATGAGGCGGTGTTTCCGCAGGATGTGGCTGCGGCCCCTTCGCGGCCGGACTGGCTGCTGCAGATCACCAACGATGCGTGGTTCGGCACGCTGACAGGCCCTTATCAGCATCTGGCACAGGGTCGCCTGCGGGCCATCGAACAGGGGCTGCCGCTGCTGCGCGCGGCGAATACCGGCGTGTCGGCGGTGATTGATGCCAAGGGGCGGATCCTGCATGCGCTGCCGCTGGGGCAGGCCGGATATCTGGATGCGCCGCTTCCCGCCCCTCTGCCGCCGACCCTCTATGCACGTTATGGTGAGGTGCCGGTTCTGGTGGTTCTGGCAGCACTTCTGGGGCTGCTGTTGGTCCGTCTGCGCAAAAGGGGCTGTTGACGGCCCATGGCGGGCGGGATAGCGATGCTGCTTCATAGAACCGTCACAACGGCTTCCTGGCGTGACGGGGATACCCAACGGAGCACTTCCCCATGTCGCGTAAAGACTACATTTTTACATCCGAATCTGTGTCGGAGGGCCACCCCGATAAGGTTTGCGACCGCATTTCCGATGCGATCCTCGATGCCTTCCTGACGCAGGAGCCGATGGCACGCGTTGCCTGCGAAACCTTTGCCACCACCAATCAGGTGGTCGTGGGGGGTGAGGTCGGCCTGTCCGATCCGGTTCTTCTGGATGAATATATGGGCCGTATCGAGGGCATTGTCCGCGACTGCGTCAAGGATATCGGGTACGAACAGGACAAGTTCCACTGGAACACCCTGAATGTCCTGAACCTGCTGCACCCGCAATCCGCCCATATCTCCCAAGGGGTCGACCGGGACGGTGCGGGCGATCAGGGCATCATGTTCGGCCATGCGATCAACGAGACGGACGCGCTTATGCCCGCGCCGATCCATTATTCCCATGCCATCCTTCGCCGCCTGGCCGAAGCGCGGAAATCGGGGGCCGAGCCGACGCTGGGGCCGGATGCAAAATCGCAGCTTTCGTTGCGCTACGAGAATGGCAAACCGGTCGAGGTCACGTCGCTGGTGCTTTCGACCCAGCATCTGCATGAACACCAGACGTCGGACGATATTCGCGGCATCATCGAACCCTATATCCGCGAAGTGCTGCCCGCAGGCTGGCTGACCGACAAGACCGAATGGTGGGTGAACCCCACGGGTACGTTCGTCATCGGCGGACCGGATGGCGATGCGGGGCTGACTGGCCGCAAGATCATCGTGGATACCTATGGCGGTGCGGCACCGCATGGCGGCGGCGCATTCTCGGGCAAGGATCCGACCAAGGTTGACCGGTCGGCCGCTTATGCGGCACGCTATCTTGCGAAGAACGTCGTTGCGGCAGGCTTGGCCGAGCGGTGCACGATCCAGATTTCCTATGCGATCGGTGTGGCAAAGCCGCTTTCGGTCTATGTGGATACCTATGGCACCGGCAGTGTCGATCCGGCGGCAATCGAGGCGGCCATTCCGCGTGTGATGGATCTGTCGCCCCGCGGCATCCGTGAGCATCTGGAACTGAACCGTCCGATCTATGCGCGTACGGCGGCCTATGGCCACTTCGGCCGTGCCCCCGAAGCCGATGGCGGCTTCAGCTGGGAACGGACCGACCTGGCAAAGGCGCTGGCTGCGGCATTGTAAAAAGCACGAACCTTCGGGGGCGTGGTGCAGGACCGGGGATACCGGTCCTGCTTTCATTTCAAAGCAGGTTTTTCATGCAACGAGCTGACTTCATCCAACCAGACGGGCTGATCCTTGATTTTGCAGCGGACAGCAAGGACGCTTTGTTGCGCCATCTTGCCGACCGCGTGGCCGAGGCGCGGGGCGTGGATGCGGAACAGTTGTTCAAGAAGCTGGCCAAACGAGAGAAGCTGGGCTCCACGGGAATCGGCGGCGGTGTTGCCCTGCCGCATTGTCCCTGTCCGGGGGTGCAGACACCTGCAATCGTTTTTGCCCGGCTGAAGCCTGCGATCGATTTTCAGGCCGTCGATGGCAAGAAGGTGGATCTGGTTCTGATGATCATCCTGCCGACGGAAAACCCGGCGCAACATCTGCCGGTCCTTTCCATGGCGGCACGCGTGTTCCGGCAGGAGGATGCGGTCAAAGCCTTGCGCAAGACGAATGATGTGGATGAAATATCGTCCATCTTCTCTCGGGCGCTGACGGCCGCTGTAGAAGAAAAACGGCTGGAGTCCTGATCGTGACCGATACACCCCCCCTCAAATCCCACGGCCGTTTATCCATCAGCGCCTCGGCAAAGCCGCGGGATCTGATGGCGGACATGCGCGTCGTGGGGGCTTGGCGTGCCACGCTGGTGACCCTGTTCCCAGAGGCGTTTCCAGGAATACTGGGCCTTTCGCTGACCGGAAAGGCGCTGGAGCTGGGCCTTTGGGCGCTGGACACGGTGGATCTGCGGACCTTCGGTGAGGGGCGTCACCGCAATGTGGATGACACACCTGCAGGGGGCGGGGCAGGGATGGTTCTGCGCCCCGATGTCGTCTCTCGCGCTTTGGACGCGGCGATCGAGGGGGCCCCGAAGGGCGCGCCGCTTGTCTATCTGTCACCCCGCGGCAAGCGGTTCGATCAGGCCATGGCACAGCGCTGGTCAGAAGGGCCGGGCATCACCCTGCTGTGCGGCCGGTTCGAGGGCGTGGACCAGCGGGTGATCGACCATTACGGCATCGAAGAGGTGTCGCTGGGTGATTTCGTCTTGACGGGTGGCGAGATTGCTGCGCAGGCCTTGATCGATGCGACGGTTCGTCTTATACCGCGCGTCATCGGGAATCATGCGTCGACCGAAGAGGAGTCCTTTTCGGACGGTCTTCTTGAGTTTCCACACTATACCAAACCTTCGGTCTGGCAGGGCCGCGAGATACCGGAAGTGCTTCTGTCCGGACATCACGCGAATATATCCCGTTGGCGGAAGGACGCGGCCGAAAGGCTGACAAAGGAACGCAGGCCTGATCTCTGGCGGGCTTACTGTGCGGCGCATGGTAGGGACCCGGGCGAAGACTGAGAGCAATGAGGCGGCACCAACTTCGTGGAACAAACCACGGGCACAGAAAGGATATGCGATGAACCTTATCGCGCAGATCGAGGCGGAACAGATCGCCGAACTCGGCAAGACCATTCCGGATTTCAAAGCGGGTGACACCATCCGTGTTGGCTACAAGGTAACCGAGGGCACCCGCTCGCGTGTGCAGGCCTACGAAGGCGTTTGCATCTCGCGCAAGGGCGGCGCTACGGTTGCTGCATCGTTTACCGTACGCAAGATTTCGTTCGGTGAAGGCGTGGAACGTGTATTCCCCCTTTACTCGACGAACATCGAGACGATCGAGGTTGTTCGTCGTGGCCGTGTTCGCCGCGCCAAACTGTACTACCTCCGCTCGCGTCGTGGTAAATCGGCACGTATTGCCGAAGACACCAATTACAAAGCCAAAGCCTGAGGATTGGACCGATGAAAAAAGAGACCCATCCCGACTACCACATGATCAGCGTGAAGATGACCGACGGTACCGTTTACCAGGTCCACTCCACCTGGGGCAAAGACGGCGACCAGATGGCGCTGGACATCGACCCGCTTGCGCACCCGGCATGGACCGGCGGCAACGCCCGTCTGATGGACACCGGCGGCCGTGTGTCGAAGTTCAAAAACAAATACTCCGGTCTCGGTTTCTGAGACTGCCGATCTCCGGATCGGGAAGGGGGCGCGGGAAACCGCGCCCCTTTTGCATTGCCGGGTACAGTTCTTTCCCATGCCTCTTGCGTGATGGTGCGTCAGCCGTTAGCGAAAATGTGATGGCAGAGGGGGCGGTTGCGTGGCGCATATCATTGTCGTGGGCAACGAAAAGGGCGGGTCGGGCAAATCGACCACCTGCATGCATGTGGCAACCGCATTGGTGCGTATGGGCCATCGTGTCGGCGCACTGGATCTGGATGTCCGCCAGCGCAGCTTTGGCCGCTATACCGAGAACCGCGCCGCCTTTCTGAAGCGGGCCGAGATCGATCTGCCCAGCCCGCATTACCTTGTCCTGCCCGAAGTGGACGAGGCGGCATTGGCTCCGGGCGAGAATGTCATGGATCGCCGGCTGGCCGAGGGTGTGGCGCAACTGGAACCGGTTTCGGATTTCATCCTGATCGACTGCCCCGGATCGCATACACGGCTGAGCCAGGTGGCGCATACGCTGGCCGATACGCTGATTACCCCCCTGAATGACAGTTTTGTCGATTTCGACCTTCTGGCGCGGATCGATACGGAAACCGGTAAGGTGATCGGTCCGTCGATCTATTCCGAGATGGTGTGGAATGCGCGGCAGATGCGGGCGCAGGCGGGGTTGAAGCCCATCGACTGGATCGTCTTGCGCAACCGCCTGGGGGCGCAGCAGATGCATAACAAGAAAAAGGTCGGCGCCGCGCTGGAGGATCTGGCCCGCCGCATCGGCTTTCGCGTAGCCCCCGGCTTTTCCGAGCGGGTAATTTTCCGCGAGCTGTTTCCACGCGGTCTGACGCTGCTGGATCTGAAGGATATGGGGGTGGAGAACCTTAATATGTCCAACCTCGCCGCCCGTCAGGAGGTCCGCGATCTGGTCGGGGAATTGCAGCTTCCGGGTGTGACCGTTACGTTCTAGACAATGCCTGGGCAAGGAAGCGTTCAAAGTCGTCCAGATCGACCGGCTCGAACTGCCCGAAGCCCTGCATCCAGACCGAGGCCGCCCGCAACGCATCCGGCTCCAGCTTGCACCATCGCAGACGTCCGCGTTTTTCCTGGCTGATCAGACCTGCCTCTGCCAGTACGGCAAGGTGCTTCGAGATTGCCGCCAGCGACATGGAAAAGGGCGCCGCCACATCTGTGACGGCCATGTCATCCTCCAGCAGCATCGCCAGAATCGCCCGACGTGTCGGATCGGCAAGGGCGGCAAAGACATGGTCAAGCGAGGGGATCATGCCCGTATTTGCGCTGTGGATACCCTCTTGGTCAACCAAGGGGTTTAGCATCGCCACTGTTCATGCCCTGCGACAAAGCGGCGCGTGAGGGCGCTTATGTATAAATATGTATACTTTACATAGTTTTGCACGATTTCTCGCGTTGCTTGACTTAATAGGCGCGCGCAAGTAGCACTCTCGTAACTGTGAAAGGGACGTGCTCATGGCCGACGAACCCGACACCGAGCGTATGCGGGCCTTTGAGGCCCGCCTTGCGAAGGTAAGGAAGTCGACAGAGCCGAAGCGATCCGGTGCAACGGGTGAGGCACTATCGGCGGGTGAGGTCGGTTGGCGCATGGTGACAGAGCTTGTCGCCGGATTGCTGATCGGGTTCGGGATCGGATATGGCCTTGATGTGCTGTTCGGTACATTGCCGCTGTTCCTGGTGATCTTCACGCTGCTTGGCTTTGTTGCCGGGGTGCGGACCATGATGCGGACTGCCAGCGCTGTGCAGGCCAGTCAGACGGCGGATGCGTCCGCCCCGAAGGAAGGAAACTGAAGCGTGGCGACGGGAACGGAGAGCACAGGGTTCGCAATTCATCCGATGGACCAATTCGTGGTTCGTCCGCTGTTCAGCGATGCCCCGATCCAATGGTACACGGTGACGAACGTCACGCTGTGGCTGGCGATCGCCGTCTTGTGTGTTCTGGCGCTGATGGTGTTCGGCACCAACCGCCGCGCCATGATTCCTTGCCGCAGCCAGTCCCTGGCCGAACTGGCCTATGGGATGGTGTACAACATGGTTGAGGAAGTGACGGGCCGCGAAGGCATCAAGTACTTCCCCTATGTCATGACATTGTTCCTCTTCGTTCTGTTCGCGAACCTTCTTGGCCTGATCCCGGCGTCCTTCACCACCACCAGCCATGTGGCCGTGACCGCAACGCTGGCCCTGATCGTGTTTCTGAGCGTGACCATTCTCGGTTTCGTCAACAAGGGGCCGGGCTTCCTGAAGATGTTCTGGGTTGAATCGGCGCCGCTGCCAGTCCGTCCGGTTCTGGCCGTGATCGAGCTGATTTCCTACTTCGTGCGCCCTGTCAGCCATTCCATTCGTCTGGCGGGCAACCTGATGGCGGGCCACGCGGTTCTCAAGGTGTTTGCCGGCTTTGCCTCCATGGCGATCATTTCGCCCGTGGCCGTCGGCGCCGTGACAGCAATCTACGGGCTTGAAACGCTTGTGGCTGTTGTCCAGGCCTATGTCTTTACCATTCTGACCTGTGTTTATCTGCGTGATGCAGTGGGTGAAAACCACCACTAACGCCGGTCCTTTCTTAACCCCTATTCCAAAATCTCAAGGAGAACGATCATGGAAGGCGATATCGCACTAATGGGCGCATACATCGGTGCTGGTCTGGCCGCTATCGGCTGTGGCGCAGCAGGTATCGGTGTGGGCCACATCGCAGGCAACTTCCTGTCGGGCGCTCTGCGTAACCCGTCGGCAGCTGCTTCGCAAATGGCGAACCTCTTCGTCGGCATCGCGTTTGCCGAAGCTCTGGGCATCTTCGCGTTCCTTATCGCGCTGCTGCTGATGTTCGCGGTTTAATCCACGACGCATACGATCTTTGGGCCGGAGGGGTGATTGTGCCCCTCCGGCCTGATCCTTGCCGCCGCGGAGGATAATCATGGAACACGAAGTCGAAACCGTGACAGAGGCCGCTGCTGGTGACGCCCCCTATACGCAGGGCATGCCGCAGCTGAATTTTGAAAGCTGGCCGAACCAGATCTTCTGGTTGCTGGTGGCTCTTGTCGCGATCTACCTTATCCTGACGCGTATCGCGTTGCCGCGTGTGGCCTCGGTTCTGGCCGAACGTCGCGGTGCGATCACCAACGACCTGTTGGCCGCGGAAGAACTGAAGCTGAAAGCAAAATCTGCCGAAGCGGCCTATAACGCGGCGCTTGCCAAAGCGCGCGAAGAGGCAGCGGAAATCATTGCAGCGGCAAAGCGTGCTATGGATGCGGATCTGGCGGCTGCGATTGCAGAAGCCGATCGTGAAATCAGCAAGCGCACCGCAGCATCCGAGGCACGTATCAACGAGATCCATGCAGGTATGCGTGAAAGCGTGACAGAAGTCGCGACCGACACCGCATCCGCATTGGTTGCAGCGCTTGGCGGGCAGGCGGACGACTCCGTCAAGGCCGCTGTCGCTGCCCATGTGAAAGGGTAAGAGGATGAAAAAGCTGTCCATCGGTCTTTCCCTTCTGGCAACGCCGGCGCTGGCCGCGGGCCCGCATCCGTTCTTCTCGTTGTACAACACCAACCTGATCGTCGGCATCGCGTTTCTGCTGTTTCTGGCCATTCTGGTCTGGGCCAAGGTTCCGCACCGTATTGCTGGCATGCTGGACAAGCGCGCCGGTGATATCCGCTCGGAACTGGATGAAGCGCGCGCGCTGCGCGAAGAGGCCAAGACCCTGCTTGCTTCGTATGAGCGCAAGCAGAAAGAGGTTATGGAGCAATCCGAACGGATTGTTGCCAAAGCCCGCCAGGATGCGACCTATGCCGCAGAGCAGGCCAAGGTGTCCTTGGAAGAGACGATTACACGTCGTGTAAAGTCTGCCGAAGACCAGATCGCTGCTGCAGAGAAATCTGCTGTCAACGAGATCCGGGAGCAGGCAATCGAGGTTGCTGTTGCGGCCGCACGGGATGTGCTGGCCCGTCAGATGACCCCAGATGCGCGTTCGGCTTCGATCGACACGTCGCTGGATCAGGTTCAGGCAAAACTGCACTGATTGCTGTAGATGATTTAAAAAAGGCCGGTCCCTCGGGGCCGGCCTTTTTCGTTTGTTACTGGATCGGGCGGATCACGATATCCACGCGGCGGTTTTGCGCCCGGCCTGCGGCTGTATCGTTCGAGGCGATTGGCTGGCTCAGCCCTACGCCATAGGACGAGACGCGGTTCGACGGCACACCATTGCTGATCAGCGTGGAGGCGACCGCACCTGCGCGGCGTTCCGACAGGGACTGGTTGTAGGACGCGCTGCCGGTATTGTCGGTGTGACCGACAATCTGGATCGTGGAATTGGGGTACTGCATCAGGTTTTGCGAAACCGCACGCAGGTCCGAGAGCAGATCCGGGCGCAAGGATGCGCTGTCGGTGGCGAACAGGATGTCCTGCGGCATCGTCACAACCAGCTCATTGCCGTTATTCGTGATGCCGATGTTGGATGATGTGGAAGCCCGGAGGGCTGCTGCCTGTTTGTCCATCTGGGCGCCGACTGCGCTGCCCAGGATTCCGCCTACGACTGCACCGGCGGCAATCTTGGCGCCGCGGTCGCTGCCTGATTGCGCGCCCAATGCACCGCCGATTACAGCGCCCACGGCAGTACCCATGTTCGTACGCTGATTGGCGCTTGCGCTGGTGCCGACGCCCGTTCCGTAGGGGTCCTGACAGGCCGCAAGCGCGACAAGCGCCACGGTCGAGAGAAGGAGTGGTGCTTTGAATTTCATTCTGTCGCCTCGTAATTCAAGGACGGGCCGATTGCCCGCGTCGTGTATATATCAACGTCATCTGGCTATGGACAGTTCCCGTGCAGGGTCGGCGGGTTCACGCCAGCACTGCCGCGCTTGCGATGGGGCGGGGGCGCTGGCATATGGGGCGTATGGCAAAACAGCTTCCCTATTCCGATGTCCACGCAATCTTCTCGCGGTTCCACGAGATTGACCCCGAACCGAAGGGGGAACTGGACTATGTGAACGCCTATACCCTGCTGGTGGCGGTTGCGCTTTCGGCGCAGGCAACGGATGTGGGGGTGAACAAGGCTACAAGGGGCCTGTTCGCGCGGGTGACCACCCCGGCCCAGATGCTTGAATTCGGCGAAGAGCGGTTGCTGGACGCGATCAAGACGATCGGCCTGTTCCGCCAGAAAGCCAAGAATGTTATGAAGATGAGCCGCATTCTGGTGGACAGTTTCGGCGGAGAGGTTCCGTCATCCCGTGCTGCGCTGCAATCGCTGCCGGGGGTGGGGCGCAAAACGGCGAATGTGGTGCTGAACATGTGGTTCCACCAGCCGGCCATGGCGGTCGATACCCATGTATTTCGCGTAGGCAACCGGACCGGCCTCGCACCCGGGCGTGATGTTGAAACCGTGGAGCGGGTTCTGGAAGACCAGCTTCCGGCCCAGTTCTCGCTTCATGCCCATCACTGGCTGATTCTCCACGGGCGTTATATCTGCCTTGCGCGGAAGCCCCGATGCGGGATCTGCCCCATTTATGAACACTGCTCTTACGAGGAAAAGACCGCATGAAGCAATTTCAGGTCATCGGCATCGGCAACGCGATGGTTGACGTTCTGGCCCGTACGCCGGACGAATTTCTGACGGAACACGGCATCGGCAAAGGTGTCATGCAGCTGATCGACAAGGCCCGCGCGACGGAGCTTTATGCAGGCCTCGGGCCGGCACGTCAGATTTCGGGGGGGTCGGCTGCCAACACCATTGCCGGCCTTGCCGGTCTGGGGGCACGTACCGCCTATGTGGGGAAGGTGCGGGACGATCAGCTTGGGGCTATTTTCGCCCATGATCTGCGCGCCCAAGGGGCTGTGTTCGATACACCGATGTCGGGTCCCGATGTCGTGCAGGAAACCGGTCGTTGTCTGGTTTGCGTCACCCCCGACGGCGAGCGGTCGATGAGCACCTATCTGGGCGTGTCGGAATTCCTTGGCCCGGACGACATCGACGCAGCCCAGATCGAGGATTCGGACTGGATCTATCTGGAAGGCTACCGTTTTGACGGCCCCGATAGCCACAGTGCCTTTGCCAAAGCAATCCGCGCCTGCCGCAAGGCCGAGGGTCGCGTCTCGCTGACCCTGTCGGATCCTTTCTGCGTGGATCGTCACCGCGATGCCTTTCGCAAGCTGGTAGCAGAGGATGTGGATCTGCTGTTCGCGAATCGGGTTGAGATGATTTCGCTCTATGAGGCGGACACTCTGGATGACGCGTTGAAATCTGCAGCGGCCGAGGTGAGCATCGTGGCCTGTACGGACGGTGAAAACGGCGCGCATATCCTGTCCGGGGGCGAGCGCTGGCATATTCCGGCAGTTCCTACCGAGATTGTCGATGCGACCGGCGCAGGTGATCTGTTTGCTGCAGGCTTTCTTTGGGGGCTGATCGAAGGCAAGTCGATGGAGGCATGTGGCACCATGGGCTGCCTTGCGGCATCCGAGGCCATTTCGCATATCGGCGCACGTCCCGAGGTAGACCTGAAAGAGCTTTTCGCACAGGTTTGATTGCCTGAAACGAAGAACGCCCCGCGACCTGAAGGTCACGGGGCGTTTATCCGGATAGGGGCGTGGTCAGTCGCCCAGGCGCCGGTGGACCTCTTTCAGGTCAACTTCGGATTTTGGCATCTTGTTGCCCGGATTTTCGAAGTCGTATTTGAACAGCTGGAAATCCTTTTTGTAGATTTCCCACATCAGATGCATCGACATATCATCAAAATAATCTTCGACCGGATGCGCCCGTTTGGGGCCATGGCCTTCCGATTCATTGAAACGGGGGATCTTCTTCAGGTCCACCTTATGTTTGCTGTCCATCGAATCGAGCACTTTGCCCATGCCGTCGTTGAACGATTCGGTAAAGAAGATGTGGTCGTATTTTCCGCCATTGGCGATAAAAGTGGCAACATGCCCCGACATTGCCGACCAGTGGATGTCAGGATCCATCGGCTTTTTCCAGCGGATGG
This sequence comes from Falsirhodobacter sp. alg1, assembly GCF_000739715.2. Classification (GTDB taxonomy): domain Bacteria; phylum Pseudomonadota; class Alphaproteobacteria; order Rhodobacterales; family Rhodobacteraceae; genus Falsirhodobacter. The sequence goes on from NZ_BBJC02000004.1 coordinate 139,786, forward strand.
TGTCCCGCGCAAACAGGAGGAAACGGCGGAAGCTCTTGATCTGGTCGAATTCCTCGGTGCCGTCAGGACCACCGACTTCGATCCCGTATTTCTGGATCAGAAGCGGCACCATATTGCCGCGGTAACGGCGTCCATTCCGCTGAATACCGCAGATCTTGTCGAAAAAGGACGACAGAATGCGCGTATAGGGGTTCCGGACGCAGGTAAACGTCGGGCTGCCATGCCGCAGGACATTCGCCTCGATCAGCGGCTGGCTTTCTGATTGCGACCATTTATGGAGGCCGCTTGTTGAATCGTGAATATCGCCGTCAAAGAACTTGCCATGATCCGAATAGAACATGATCTGCCCGATGGTCGAACATGCGCATTTGGGCACAACACGATAGACGACGCTCTCACTTTCGGTCATCCATGTTCCGGGAAATCCCATCGCCGTCTCCTGCTAAGATCCTTACCTTGCAAGAAGAAGCAGAGGGCGCTGGACATTTCAATCACTGTTGAAGCAATTTAATCATTCTATCGCACCAAGGCTACCAAAAGGCGCATGCATGGCCAAGATTGCCTTCATTCTGCTCTGTCACAAAGATCCGGCAGGGATCATCGCACAGGCACGACGGCTGACGGCCTCTGGCGATTTCATCGCGATCCATTTCGATCGCAATGCCAATAGTGCCGATTTCGACCGTATTCGTACCGAATTGGCCAGTAATCCCAATGTGGCATTTACCAAACGCCGGGTTAAATGCGGATGGGGTGAATATTCGCTGGTCGATGCCACGCTATTGACGACCCGGACCGCATTTCATGCTTTTCCCGAGGCAACGCATTTCTACATGCTTTCGGGCGATTGCATGCCGGTCAAATCGGCGGAATATGCCAAGGATTTTCTGGATCGGGATGATGTCGATTATATCGAATCGTTCGATTTCTTCAAATCCGACTGGATCAAGACCGGCATCAAGGAAGAGCGGCTGATCTACCGCCATTACTTCAACGAGCGTCGTCACAAGCCGTTCTTCTATGCGTCATTGGCCCTGCAGCAGAAACTGGGGTTGAGCCGGTCCATTCCCGGCGGGCTTGAAATACAGATCGGCAGCCAGTGGTGGTGTCTGCGTCGCAGCACCGTCGAATCGGTACTGAATTACTGCAACAGCCACCCCGAGGTGCTGAAATTCTTTGCCACCACCTGGATCCCGGACGAGACGATGTTCCAGACGCTGGTTCGCCATCTGGTTCCGGACAAGGAGATCAAGACGCGAACGCTGACGTTCCTGATGTTCTCGGATTACGGGCTTCCGCTGACGTTCTACAATGACCATTTCGAGCTTCTTGCCTCGCAGGATTACCTGTTCGCCCGCAAGATCTCTCCGCAGGCGCTGGAGTTGAAAAAGCGGCTGGGTGATCTCTGGGCCGAAGAGGGGCGCCAGTTCCCGATTTCGAATGAAGGCCGGACATTGCTGACCTTCATGCGGCAAAGGGGCCGGATCGGACGGCGGTTTGCTCCACGCTTCTGGGAAACAGAATCCAGCATCGGACGTGAACGGCAGCTGACGATCATCATCTGCAAGAAATGGCACGTTGCCAAACGGCTGGTGGACCGGATGGCGGATGTTCTGGATATTCGCGGTGTGCATTATCTGTTCAACGAGGCGTCTACACCGCTTCCTGCCCTGGGTGGGATCGAGACGACGCTGGCCAAGCGTACACGGCACCGCCGGGCGCTGATGCGGATGCTGTTCGACTATTGGGGTACCGACCGTATGGTGGTCTGCATGGACCCTTCGAACCTAGAACTGATGGAAGATTTCGTGACGGACAAGGCGTTGGTCCGCCTCGTGGAAATCGACTGCGAGTATGACGACGATTATCTGATCGGCCACGCGCTGCGCGTCGGACTTGCGGGAGAGGAAACACCGCCCGAAACGATGCAGCGGATCCTGCCGACCATCCGCTACGACATCCGTTTCGAAAGCGACCGTATCCGAGATGCCGGCTTTGCCCGGTATCGCCGTATCCGGCAAAAACATTCCCCCGAGCAGAACGCCCGCGTCCTGTCCGAATTCCTGGGAATTCCCGAAGGGAAGGCCCATGAAATCACCTCGACCCACTATCTGTTCATGGATTGATGATGACCAAGGCCTATGACGACCAGAACATCTTCGCGCGCATCCTGCGCGGAGAGATTCCGAACAAAACGGTGGCTGAAACCGAGCATACGCTGGCGTTTCACGACATAGCCCCCCATACCCCGAACCATATCCTGGTCATTCCCAAAGGGGCATATGTCGATTTTGCGGATTTCGCCGCACATGCCACGGCAGAGGAAATCACGGACTTCCATCGCGTTGCGGCAAAGCTCTGCGCAGATTGGGCTGACGGATACCGCGTCATTTCCAATTCGGGCACGCATGGGGGCCAAGAGGTGCCGCATTACCACCTGCACCTGCTGGCAGGCCGCCCCCTTGGCCCGATGATCCAGCGTTAATGCGCCGCGGCCCAGTTCGGGCCGCGTCCTGCCTCGACGACCAGCGGAACGGACAGCTTCACAGCCGGATCGCTGGCGTTTTCCATCACATCGCGGGCGCGCGCGATCAGCTCGTCGGCGGCGGCCTCTTCCACCTCGAACAGCAATTCGTCATGCACCTGCAGCAACATCGTTGCTGGCAGGTCTGCAATGGCCTCCGGCATCCGGATCATCGCGCGGCGGATGACGTCGGCTGCCGTGCCCTGAATGGGGGCGTTGATCGCGGCACGACGGGCAAAGCCTGCACCGGGGCCCTTTGCATTGATCTCCGGCGTGTTGATCTTGCGACCGAACAGGGTGGCGACATGGCCGTTGGCTTTGGCAAAGGCGATCGTTTCATCCATATACGTGCGGATTCCCGGAAAACGCTCAAAATACCGGTCGATGAACCCCTGCGCATCCGCCCGCGGAATGCGCAGGTTGCGCGCCAGACCGAAGCCGGAAATGCCATAGATCACACCGAAGTTGATGGCCTTGGCCTGCCGGCGGATCATCGGGTCCATACCTTCCAGTGGCACATTGAACATCTCGGATGCCGTCATGGCGTGGATGTCATGCCCCTCCCGGAAGGCGTCTTTCAACGCGGGTATATCAGCGATATGCGCCAGGATACGCAACTCGATCTGGCTGTAATCCAGACTGACCAGAACCTTGCCTTCGCCCGCAATGAAGGCTTCGCGGATGCGGCGCCCCTCTTCCGAGCGGACGGGAATATTCTGCAGGTTCGGATCGGTCGAGGCGAGCCGCCCGGTGATTGCCCCAGCAATGGAATAGGAGGTGTGAACCCGGCCGGTATCAGGGTGGATATGATCCTGAAGCGCATCGGTATAGGTCGATTTCAGCTTCGACACCTGACGCCAGTCCAGCACCCGTGCCGGAAGGTCGTTCCCCTCGGCGGCCAGATCCTCAAGAATATCGGCACCCGTGCTGTAGGCGCCATTCTTGCCCTTGGTGCCGCCTTGTAATCCCAGCTCGTCGAACATCACCTCACCCAGCTGTTTGGGCGATCCGACGTTGAAGGGACGACCGGCAAGAGCGTGGATCTCCTCCTCCAGCATCGCCATCTTCTGGGCAAAGGCGTTTGACATGCGCGACAGGGTATCGCGGTCCACCCGTACGCCCGCCATTTCCATAGACGCAAGAACAGGCACCAGCGGGCGCTCCAGGGTTTCATAAACCGTGGTGACCTGTGCGCGGTGCAGACGCGGTTTCAGCAGCTGCCACAACCGCAGCGTGACATCGGCATCCTCAGCAGCATAGGGAGTGGCAGTTTCAAGAGGGACGTGGTCGAAGGTGATCTGGCTTTTTCCCGTCCCGATCAGCCCCTTGATCGGAATGGGGGTGTGGCCAAGGTACTGATCGCTCAGCGCGTCCATGCCGTGATTGTGCAGCCCTGCGTGCAGGGCGTAGGAGATCAGCATCGTATCATCGACAGGCGCCACCTGGATGCCGTAGCGGGCCAGCATCTTGCAATCGTACTTAGCGTTATGCGCGATCTTCATGATCGACGGATCTTCCAATACCGGCTTCAGGGCCGACAGAACCGTCTGAAGCGGGATCTGGCCCTCCAGCAGGTCGGGGCTGCCGAACAGATCGTCACCACCCTTGCGGTGCCCTACAGGAATATAACAGGCTTTTCCCGCCGTGATGCAAAGCGAGATGCCGACCAGATCGGCCTGCATTTCGTCAAGGCCGGTTGTCTCCGTGTCGAAAGCGACATGGCCTGCCTCGTAGATCTCGGCAATCCAGCTATCCAGCTGTGCCGCATCGGTAACTGCCTGATAGGCCGTCGTATCAAAGGGGGCCGCCTCGGGCGCCTCAAGGGCTTCTACCTCGGCCACCGGGGGGGCTTCCGGCGGCTCCACGCCACGCTTTTCGGCCACGCGACGGGTCAATGTGCGGAATTCCATCCTGTTGAGGAAATCCAGCAGAACGGCATCGTCCGGGTCACGTACCTCAAGGCTTTCGAGCGTGAAATCCAGCGGAGTGTCGCAATCCAGCTGCACGAGACGCTGGGAAATACGGATCTGCTCCGCGTGTTCGATCAGGACCTGACGGCGCTTGGGCTGCTTGATCTCTCCCGCGCGGGCCAACAGCGTTTCCAGATCACCGTATTCCTGGATAAGCAGTGCTGCCGTCTTGATGCCGATACCCGGTGCGCCGGGCACGTTATCCACCGAATCACCGGCCAGCGCCTGCACATCCACCACACGGTCGGGGGCGACGCCGAATTTCTCGATCACCTCGTCCCGGCCAATGCGGCGATTCTTCATCGGGTCCAGCATTTCCACGCCGCCGCCCACCAGCTGCATCAGATCCTTGTCGGAAGAGATGATGGTGACCCGACCGCCGGCATCCCGCGCCTTGCAGGACAGGGCGGCGATAATATCATCGGCCTCGTATCCCTCGGTTTCGATGCAGGCGATGTTGAACGCGCGCGTCGCATCCCGCGTCAGCGGGAATTGCGGCCGCAGATCCTCGGGCAGTTCGGGGCGGTTGGCCTTGTACTGCGGATAGATCTCGTTGCGGAATGTCTTGGACGAATGGTCGAAGATGACGGCGACATGGGTGGGCGCATCGCCCCCCTTGGCATCTTCGACATAGCGGAACAGCATGTTGCAGAAACCGGCCACGGCCCCGATGGGCGTTCCGTCCGATTTCCGCGTCAGCGGGGGAAGCGCGTGGTATGCGCGAAAGATGAATGCCGATCCGTCGATCAGATGCAGATGGTGGCCCGTGCCAAAGGACATGATGCCCCCTTCAGTTTTTGCTCGTGTGGGATCGGTTCGCGGTGGTTCAGTGGCCGCCGTCGATATGGTCGGTGTCCAGAACGTAGCGCTTGTCGCAATAGCCGCATTCGACAAATCCCTTGTCGTGCGGAATGGTCAACCAGACGCGCGGGTGGCCGCCGGCGCCGCCATCGCACGCGATGGTCCGTGTGGTAACGATCTGGGTTTCCGGTGGTTCGATGGTCATGGGCGCGCACCTTTGATATGCAATGAAGCCTATTCTATCCCCTGTTGCCGCAGCTTCAAGCGGTCAGCCACCTGACCAGCCTGCGGACCACCGGCGCCAGCATCAGGACCGAGGGGAAGGCGAGAGACCAGGAACAGACCGAACCGACCAGCCATTCCGGAACGAAGCTGTTCGTTATCCCGTCCAGACGGACCACAGTGGCTGCCGACAGGATGAATGACATCAATCCCGACAGGATCAGCCCATAGATCGTGGAGAAATAGCGTTCGGGGATCATTGCTTGGCTCCGTACAGTCTGGCCCGGCAGGATCTAGGAGAAATTCCGTCAATAAAAACCCAAGGACATCCGGTGCCCGCCGCTGTGCAGCACCAGTTCACCGGCCTCGTCCACCGCCATGTCGATCAGGAGATAGAACGTCTTGCGGTCGATCAGGGCTTCCATCCCGCCCCGGACATGGACATAGGGCGCCGGGGTTCCCTGCGGATCCTCGACCCGCAGCGCATGGTCCGGGCCAAGGGGCAGCATCTCTCCGGTTGCGGTGTGCAGCACTATGACACCCCCGGCCGCATCAAGGCCGGTCACGACAAAAGGCGCATCCTCCACGACGATCTTCAGTTTTTCTGCGGGGGTAACCAGAAAATAGGCGTCCCCCTCCCGTTTCAGGACGGAGGAGAACAGCTGCACCATCTGCGGGCGCGTGATCGGGCCGCCTTCGTGAAACCAGGTGCCATCCCGTGCGATGCGGATGTCAATTTCCCCGCAATATTCCGGGTTCCACAGGTGGACCGGCGCAGGTCCGCGCGGGTTGGCATGGGAAACCAGCGATTTCACGGCTTTTTGTCCGTTCGCGTCGTTTGCCATTTGAGCCTGCCTCACAAAACCGTTTGTATGGCGGTGAATATAGTTGCCCGCGAAAGGAATGTCATGGCCGACCCGGATACCCTGATCATGGAGATCGAGGCGCTTGGCGAAACGCTGGCCCGCGCAAAGGCCAGCATCAACCGCCGTTTTCTGGGGCAGGAGCGGGTGGTCGATCTGGTCATGGGGGCAATGCTCTGTGGCGGTCATGCGTTGCTGGTGGGCCTGCCGGGGCTGGGCAAGACGCGGCTGGTGGATACGCTGGCCACGGTGATGGGGCTGCAGGGAAATCGCATCCAATTCACACCCGACCTGATGCCTGCCGATATTCTGGGGTCCGAAGTGCTTGATGTGCGGGCGGATGGCACACGGGCCTTCCGTTTCATCGAAGGCCCGATCTTCTGCCAGTTGCTGCTGGCAGATGAAATCAACCGTGCCAGCCCGCGAACCCAATCGGCCCTGTTGCAGGCAATGCAGGAGCGTGAGGTGACCGTCGCCGGAGAGCATCGCGCGTTGGGCCGCCCGTTCCATGTTCTGGCCACGCAGAACCCGATCGAGCAGGAGGGCACCTATCCCTTGCCCGAGGCGCAACTGGACCGTTTTCTGGTACAGGTCGACGTCGGCTATCCCGATCGCGCCACCGAACGCGATATCCTGATCGCCACCACCGGCGCCGAGGAGGGGGAGGCGCATGCCGTCTTTACCTCGGAGGGGCTGCTTGCGGCGCAGGCATTGGTGCGTCGCATGCCCGTGGGGGATGCCGTGGTGGAGGCCATTCTGGATCTGGTCCGTGCCTGTCGCCCCGATCAGCCCGAGGGTGAGGCGCTTGCCGGTACCTTGGCCTGGGGGCCGGGCCCCCGGGCCGCGCAGGCACTGATGTTGATGGTCCGGGCGCGGGCACTGCTGGACGGACGCCTGGTTCCATCGATTGCCGATGTTGCTGCAATGGCGCAGCCGGTCCTGATCCACCGCATGGCGCTTGGCTTCGCGGCCCGCGCGCGGGGGGAAACGCTGGCAGGGGTAATCGATGGTGTCGTGCAGCGGTTGACGGCCGAGGTACGCGCAGCGTGAGCTTGTCCGGCCCCCTACGCCCGCGTGCCGAGGCACTGGGCCGCGCGCTCCCTCCGCTTCTGGCGGGGGCCGAGCAGATGGCCCATACCGTGATGCTGGGCGAACACGGTCGCCGCAGGGCAGGAACGGGGGATGAATTCTGGCAATACCGCCCCGCCCAGCCGGGGGATCCGGTACGCCTGATGGATTGGCGCCGCTCGGCCCGGTCCGACACGCATTATGTGCGGGAGCGTGAATGGCAGGCCGCGCAAACCGTAGCGATCTGGGTCGATAACGGCGCCTCGATGGAATTTTCGGGGGACGCCAGCCGTTCGTCGAAATCGGATCGTGCACGGCTTCTGGCCCTGGCCTTGGGCATCCTGCTGTTGCGTGGGGGGGAACGGGTAGGGTTCGGGACATTGCCGCCGCGGCCGGGGCGGTCGCAGATCCTTCGTCTGGCCATGGCCATGGAGGACACGGCGGTTGCTGCCGAACACGGCCCGCCGGATCTGGGGCATCTGCCCCGACACGGGCGGGCGGTGCTGGTTTCGGACATGCTCGGGCCGATAGAGCCGCTGCGTGCGGCCCTGACCCGCGCATCGGAACTGAATGCGCGGGGGGTCCTGTTGCAGGTGCTTGATCCCGCCGAGGAAGTCTTCCCCTATGACGGGCGCACGATCTTCACGTCCATGGGCGGGGGCACCCAGATGGAAACATTGCGCGCTGGCGGTTTGCGCGAGCAATACATCACCCGGCTGGCAGAGCGACGGGCAGAGCTTGCTGCGCTGGCCCGCGCATCGGGGTGGCAATTCCATAGCCATAGTACCGGCGACATGCCGCAATCCGCCCTGTTATGGCTTTATCGGGCGTTGGAGCGGGGGGTATGATGTGGACCTTGGGACCGATCGGATTCACCGCACCCTTGCTGTTGCTGGGGCTGGTTCTGCTGCCGGTTCTGTGGCTTTTGCTGCGGGCGGTGCCGCCCGCGCCTGTGCGCCGCCGATTTCCGGGTGTGGCCCTGCTTCTGGGGCTGAAGGATGCCGATGCTGAAACCGACCGGACCCCTTGGTGGCTGATGGTGCTGCGCATGGCTGCGGTTGCGGCGGCCATCGTTGCCTTTGCGGGGCCGGTTCTGAACCCGCGCGCGCCCACTGCGGCCACTGGCCCGCTTCTGGTGGTGCTGGATGCCACATGGGCCGATGCGCGCGATTGGCCGCGCCGTATAGCCCGCGCATCCGAGGCTGTGGAGGCCGCCTCCCGTGCAGGTCGCCCTGTGGCGCTTGCCGCCCTGACCGATGATCCTGAACCCCTTGGCTTCCAGGCGGCAGCGGGCGTTCTGCCACGGCTAGAGGGGATGACGCCCTCGCCATGGTCCCCCCGTTACATCGATTGGGCTGCTGATCTGCCAGAGGGGGATTTCGCGACCCTATGGGTATCGGACGGTCTGGATCATGAGGGCCGTGCCGATCTGGTGGCCGCATTGGAACAGCGGGGCAAGGTGACAGTGGTGGAGCCCGCGGGAAGTGTCGTCGCGCTGCGCCCGCCCGTCGCCACGGGAACGGAGATAGTTCTGCATGCCAGCCGCTTGCCCGCGTTTGACGGGCGGAGCATTGCTGTGCAGGCTATCGGCACCGACCCCTCGGGCGGCGAACAGGAACTGGGCCGTGCCGATCTGGATTTTGCCGCAAATGGAACCGAGGCCGAGGCGACGCTGGATCTGCCGCCGGAATTGCGAAATCGCATCACCCGTTTCCAGATCGATGGGGTCCGGTCAGCCGGGGCGATCAGCCTTGCGGATGATAGCCTGCGGCGGCGGGAGGTTGCGCTGATCGGGGCCGATGCGCAGGCCGAAGGGGCCACGCTGCTGGACCCGCTGTTCTATTTGCGTCAGGCCCTGTCCCCTACGGTGGATCTGATCGATGGATCGCTGGGGGATGTTCTGCCGGCAAACCCCGATGTGATTGTTCTGGCCGATGTGGCCCGCCTTGGGCCTTCGGATATGGCGGGGCTGATGGAATGGGTCCAGAACGGCGGCTTGTTGCTGCGGTTTGCCGGGCCACGACTGGCGGCGGCCCCCTCGGCTGAAGATCCCTTGCTGCCTGTGCCCCTGCGGGATGGCGGACGGGCGATCGGTGGCCAGCTCAGCTGGGGGGAACCGCAGCAGCTTGCGCCATTCCCCGAGGCGTCCCCCTTTGCCGGGCTGGTCATCCCACCGGAGGTAACTGTGCGTGAGCAGGTATTGGCACAGCCCGGACCCGACCTGACGGCGCGCACAATTGCCGCGCTGGAAGACGGGACACCCCTTGTCACACGCAGGGTGGTCGGGCAGGGGCAGGTGGTTCTGTTCCATGTGACCGCCAATGCCGAATGGTCGGACCTGCCGCTTTCGGGGCTGTTCGTTCAGATGCTGGACCGGCTGGCCATTTCCAGCCGCGCCACGGCGGACCGTACCGACCTGACAGGCCGGATATGGTCACCAGACCGGGTGATGGATGCGTTCGGCGGTATGTCAGATGCCGGAACACGGGCCGGTGTGGCTGGCAGCGATCTTGCCGCGGGGGTGATTTCATCAGATGTTCCGCCCGGAATTTATGCCGAAGGGGCCTCGCGTGTTGCGATGAACGTGATCGGCCCCGCAACAGAGCTGCAGCCAGCCGTCTGGCCGGACGGCCTGCAGGTGGAAGGGTTGGACACAAGCCCCGAACGCCCGCTGCGGGGGATCGTGCTGGCGCTGGCCATGATGGCGTTGATGCTGGATGTTCTGGCGGCGCTGGCCCTGTCGGGGCGGCTGAAGGGGGCTGCGGTTGCCGTGGTTCTGGCACTGGCGCTTGTCCCCTCGCCAAAGGCGCAGGCGCAGAATGCGGTAGAGGCCACAAGTACCCTGCGTCTGGCCTATGTGCTGACCGGGGATGCGGCGGTAGACGATTTGTCAGAGGCCGGATTGCGGGGATTGTCTGCCCGCCTGACAGAGCGGACGACGATCGAACCGGGGGCCCCCGCCGGGGTCGATATCCGGAACGACGAGCTGGCATTCTATCCGTTCCTCTATTGGCCTGTGACCGCAGATATGGCCACACCGTCCGGTGACACCTTTGCTCGATTGAACGATTATCTGCGTACGGGCGGGCTGATCCTGTTCGATACGCGCGACGGCGACGTTTCCGGCATATCGGGGGGCACCCCCGAGGGGCGTGCCTTGCAGCGCATCACGGCCGGCCTTGATATACCTCCGCTGGAACGGATCCCTCCGGATCACGTGCTGACCCGGACATTCTATCTGCTGCAGGATTTTCCGGGCCGTTACAACAATCCTGCCCTATGGGTAGAGGCCGCCCCCCCCGATGCCGCACTGGCTGAGGGCCAGCCATTCCGCCATCTGAATGACGGGGTGACACCCGTGGTGATCGGCAGCAACGATTGGGCCGCCGCCTGGGCCGTGGACAAACAGGGCTTTTCCAGTCTGCCGGTCGGTCGGGGATTTGGCGGTGAACGCCAGCGCGAAATCGCGACACGCTTCGGCATCAATCTGATCATGTATGTGCTGACGGGAAATTACAAAAGCGATCAGGTCCATGTGCCTGCGCTGCTGGAAAGGCTGGGAAATTGACCCGCTCTATCGTGTTTGATCCGTTCCTGCCGGATATCGCGCTGATTGTTCTGGCCGTTCTGGCCGCGCTGATCATCCTGTTTGCCCTGATGCGCGGGTTGGGGGGCTGGTGGCTGCGCGGTTTGTCCCTCGTGGTGTTGCTGGTGGCGCTTGCCAACCCCTCGGTCGAGCGGGAGGATCGGGCCCCGTTGTCGGATATCGTGCTGGCGGTGGTGGATGCCAGTGCCAGCCAGCGGATCGCGGATCGGGCCGATCAGACCTCCGCCGCATTGGACCGTCTGACTGCCGAGGTGGCGGCCATGCCCGATACAGACCTGCGTGTGATCCGCGTGGGGGATGCGCCCGACAACGGCGGCACCCGCCTGATGGAGGCTTTGGCCCAGGCAATGGCCGAAGAGCCGCGGGCACGGATTGCCGGTGCTTTTGTGATTTCGGATGGGCAGGTGCATGACATGGCAGCGGCCCCCGACATGCCGGCCCCGATGCATTTGCTGCAGACGGGGCATCCGCAGGACTGGGACCGACGCCTGATCGTGAAAAACGCGCCGGCTTTCGGGATTATCGGGGAAGAAGTCCGGCTGACCCTGCGGATCGAGGATCAGGGCGCTGTTCCAGCCGATGCGGGCGCCACTGCTGCCGTAACGCTGACACTGGGGGCCGATACCTCGCTGACGGTTCAGGTGCCCATCAACCAGAATCTGGAGCTGCCGCTGAAGCTGAGCCATGGCGGCATGAACGTGGTACAGATTGCCGTAGCCCCCGCCGAGGGAGAGCTGACGGACCGGAACAACGCCCAGATCGTGCAGATCAACGGCGTCCGCGACCGCCTTCGGGTGCTGCTGGTGTCCGGAGAGCCGCATGCAGGCGAACGTGTCTGGCGTAACCTGCTGAAATCCGATCCTTCGGTGGATCTGGTGCATTTCACCATTTTGCGCCCTCCGGAAAAGCTGGATGGCACACCGGTTGAAGAAATGTCGCTGATCGCCTTTCCCACGCGCGAGCTGTTCATGGAGAAGATCGACGATTTCGATCTGATCATCTTTGACCGGTATCGTCTGCGGGGCATTCTGCCCGGCCTGTATCTGGAGAATGTGCGCGATTACGTCCGGCGCGGCGGGACGGTTCTGGTGGCGGCCGGGCCGGAGTTTGCCGGTGTCGAAAGCCTTGCACGATCCCCCTTGGGGGAAATCATGCCCGTAACTGCAACGGGCCGTGTGCTGGAGGAACCCTATCGCGCCACGCTGACCGAAACGGGGCGACGCCATCCCGTTACCGAAGGTCTGGATGACGGACCTGTCGAAGGCGGTTGGGGCAGCTTTCTGCGTCAGGTAGAACTGTTGCCGACCGAGGGAGAGGTGTTGATGAACGGCATCGGGGGCAGGCCGCTCTTGGTGCTGGACCGCGTGGGCGAAGGGCGTATCGCCGTATTGGGTACGGATCAGCTTTGGCTGTGGGGGCGTGGTTACGAAGGGGGTGGCCCGCAGCTGGAATTGACGCGCCGGTTGGCACATTGGATGCTGAAAGAGCCGGAACTGGAAGAAGAGGCGCTGACCGGACAGGCTGATGGATCGCATGTCACGCTGGAACGGCGCACGGTGTCCGAAACCCCGCCGGGCGATGCCCTTGTCACAGGCCCCGATGGAAGCGAGGCGACCGTTCCCCTGACCGAAGTGCAGCCCGGACGGTATCGCGCCGAATTCGAGGCTACGGAATTGGGGCTGTACCGGGTGGCGCAGGGCGATCTGGCCTCGGTATTCGCGGTCGGTCCCTCGGCCCCCAGGGAATTCGAGACGACGATTGCCTCGGGGCAGCCCATGTCAGGGGCTATCGATGCTTCGGGTGGTGGGGTCCTGAGGCTGGCGGCCGATGCGGATTTCGATGTGCGGCGCATTGGCGAAGGACGGACCGCCGAAGGGCGGGGCTGGTTGGGGATCACCCCGCGGGGTGCTTTTTCAACCCAAGGGGTAACTGTGGCACCGCTGCTGCCGGGATGGCTCTGGTTGGTCCTCGCGGCAGGGTTGATCGTTCTGGCATGGCTGCGCGAGGGGCGTTTCAGACGCCCTCACGGTCCAGAACTGCCACGCGGGAATGGGACATGAATTCCCGCCGCAGCAGGGTGATCGATGTAACGATCGTGGCGATGATCAATGTCCATGGTCCCAGCAGCCAGCCCAGCGACGCCAGCGCGAAATAGATCGACCGCAGCCCGCGGTTGTAGCTGCGGGCTGCGGTTACGTTCACATCCGCTGCCTGCGAGGCCCGGTGAAAGGCCAGCGGAGAATCGTCATTCGGCACCGATCCCATAAGGACGGCGCAATAGCCGAACAGGCGGTGCGACCAGATGAATTTCAAAAACGCGTTGGCAAGGAACAGGATCACGAGGATCACCTTGACCTCCACCACCACGGCCTGCGCGCTGACCGTCAGATCCTCAGCCACCAGCACCAGCCTGTCCGGATTGCCGACCAGCGCGATACAGCCGCCAATCGACAGCATGGTGCCCGAGATGAAGAAGGATGTTGCCTGACGCAGGCTGGTGATGACGGTGGCATCGAAGATCTTCTGTTGGCGCGTCACGAATTCGCGCATCCAGTCACGCCTGTAGGATGCGAGGAGGATCGACATCGACGGCCGATCCTTGGGCGGGTTTTCCACCAGCCAGCCGATGGAAAAGAACGCGATGATCAGGATGCCAAGCGCGAATGCATCCGAAATTCCAAGGGGGGCAAGGCGTGGGATCAATTCCATGACGACCAATCTAGCATCCGGTTGCTGCAGGGGACGACGGCTTTTTCATGCTGCTACCAAGCGGTGGATGCTGCGGCAAGCACCACTTGAACGGCTATGCATCGCTTCCCACATCTGCCAAGGCGCCGGTGCCGCATCGTCGGGTCGGCGCAGTCCCCTGTGCCTTGCCAGTTTTCTGGGAGGTACCCGAACATCGCTCTTGGAGGATGATATGCGTGGTTATGATTTCGCGCCACTTTACCGTGCAACCGTCGGCTTTGACCGCATTGCCGACCTTATGGACCGTGTCCTGAGCGCCGATGTGCCCCAGCCCGGCTACCCCCCTTACAACATCGAGAAAACCGCAGATGCGTCCTATCGCATCTCGGTAGCGGTTGCCGGGTTTGCCCCCGATGACCTGAGCGTGGAGGTAAAGGAAAACGCCCTTTACATCTCGGCCAACAAGGCCGCGGATGACGAGGAACGGACCTTCCTTCATCGCGGTATCGCCACCCGCGCGTTCGAGCGGCGCTTTGCCTTGGCCGACCATGTGCGTGTGACAGGTGCAACCCATGAAAACGGGATGCTGCATATCGATCTGACCCGCGAAACCCCCGAGGCGCTGAAGCCGCGCCGTATCCAGATCGGCGGGGCCAAGCCGGCTGCATTGAAGGCAGAGCCTGCATGACTTGAAAAGGGCGCGCCGTGGTGGCGCGCCCTTTTCATCATTCGGTCTTTTCGGCCAACCGGCTGACAAGGATCTTGTCGATCCGGCGGTCGTCCAGATCGATCACCTCGAACACCCAGCCATCGCGCATGAACGTATCGCCCAGATCGGGCATTCGCCGCAGTTGATTGAGCATCAGGCCGGCCACGGTTTCATAATCACCTGCCAAGGCCTGCGGAATCTTCAGCATCTCGCAGAATTCATCCACCGGCATCCAGCCCGATACGAGATAGGAGCCATCCTCGCGTTCCACGATCGCAGGCTCTTCGGAGACATGCTCGCGGAATGTTCCAGTAATGGCCTCCAGAATATCACCGGTGGTGATGATCCCTTCGAAGCTGCCGTATTCATCATAGACCAGCGCCATGTGGTTCGGAGAGGCGCGCAGGATCTCGATGACCTGCAGCGCATCGGCAGCATCGGAAACCACGGGAACCTCGCGCATCAACGCCGTAATATCCAGCGCCTCGCCGCGCGACAGGGCGGAAAATGCGTCGGTGACATACAGCACGCCCACATATTCCTCGGTATCATGGCGATGGACGGGCAGGCGGGCGCGGCCAGATGTGCGGATGATCTCCATCACCTCTTCGGCGCTGGCCCCCAGATCGATCGAAACCACATCACGCCGTTGGGTCATCAGCTGTGACGCAGAGCGGTCGGCAAGGCGCATGACACTGGTCAGCATGTGGCGCTCACCGGTTTCGATGGTGCCGTCTCCATGCGCCTCGGCGAGGATGGTGCGAACCTCCTCGTCGGTGACGCGGCTTTTCTCCTCGTTCTCCATCCGCAGCAGCTTCAGCAGCGCACGGCCGGACAGATCGAGGATGAACACCACCGGTGCCGCAACGCGCGACAGGATGAACATCGCGGGGGCGACCTTGGCCGCCACGCCCTCGGAATTCTTCAGGGCGATCTGCTTGGGAACCAGCTCTCCGACGATCAGCGACAGATAGGTCAGCAGGATGACGACCGAACCGACACCGATCGTATCGGCGGCAGGTACGTTGCGTTCGGCCAGATAGCCGGCAAAACGCGCACCAAGGGTTGCCCCCGAAAAGGCACCGGACAGAACGCCGACCAAGGTAATGCCGATCTGGACTGTGGACAGGAAGCGGCCGGGATCCTGTGAAAGGCGCAGCGCAATTTCGGCACCTTTGCTGCCCCCCTCTGCCAATGTGCGAAGACGCGCGGGGCGAGAAGATACGACGGCCATTTCCGACATAGCCAAAGCGCCGTTAATGATGATCAAAACGGCGACGATCAGGATTTCGAGGTACACTGTGTTCCCTATGGGTGGTGGTCATCGGGGCGTACCCCGAAGAACCGCAGCCTTGCAGCGGTCAGTCAAGAGTAGGTTTGATACCGCGCCACGTCGAGGGAAAATTTCGGGCCTCAGGCCTGCAGGCGTTCGATCTCTGCCTGCATCATCTCCACTTCGGCGCGGGCCTCGCCCAGACTTTCCATGATCGCGCGCAATTCGGCATCGGTCTGGGTCAGCTGATTCATCAACTGACGCTCCCGTTCCTCGCCATAGACGATGGCCTGATCGCGGGTTTCCTCGGCGTCATGCAGCGCCTGTGCAAGCCGGTCCACTTCGGTCATGTTTCCGTTCTCGATGGGCGACAGGCGCGTCATCAGCCAGCGGGCAAACCAGCCAAGGGCAAAGGCCACGAACAGGATCAGTGTCGTGACAAGGATGAGCGTGCTGCGATCCAAGGGGCGCTCCGGTCTTAGTTCAGGTCATCCGGGCGTGTTTCCGGCCGGACCGTAGGATCTGTTGGCGCGAAAGAGGGGCTGTCGTCAACCTCTTCCGTGTCCATGTCGCCATCCTCGTCATATTCGCCGTCCTCCGGATCGCCATCGCCCGAACCTTCGGGCAGATCATCGGGCACTTCGACCGTTTCGTAGTAGCTGTCATCCTCGCCCAGAACGTCCGCCACGGCTGCGGTGGCCGCAACCTCGGGGGTGGCTACCTCCGGTTCGACGGGGGCATTCGGATCGGGGGCGACGTTTGTCAGCTTGAATTCGATCCGGCGATTGGCCTCGCGGCCTTCCTCGGTGCTGTTGTCCGCAATGGGGTCAGCCTCACCATAGCCAACGGCGGTCAGGCGTGCGGCGGGCACGCGGCGGCCCTGCAGGGTGACCATGACGGCCTCGGCCCGGGCCTGGCTCAGCGCCTGGTTGCCCCCTTCGCTGCCCTGGCTGTCGGTATAGCCCTGGATCTCGAAGCTGAGGTTGCTGCAATCCAGCAGTGTATCCGTCAGCTCGTCCAGTGTCGCGCGAGCGGAGCCGTCGATTTCGGCCGAACCGGGGGCGAAGTTGATCTTTTGCGTTTCCATCGCCTTGTTGATCCGCGCCGTGCAGACCTCGGGGGCGGGCAGGGCGGCATAAGGGTCCAGATCCTCATCATAGGTCACGTTCAGATCGACCGCCGCATCCGCGCCAAGTTCGGCGGTCATCATCTGCGCAATTTCGGTTTCCGCAGCACGCGATCCGGTCCGGCCCTCGATACTGATGGTCTCGGCCGTAACCTCCAGCTTGCCCTGTTCCAGTTGGGACAGGCCACGCAGGCCGGTCAGTACGCGGGTGGTCCAGCCTGTCGGAACGCTGTCGTCCACGATAGGGCTGCCGGTCACGGAATCCGCGCCAAACTGGGCACGGGCAAAGGAGGTGATGGCATCCTGACCAAGCGCGTCCCGTACCCGTCCGTCGATCCGCGCCTCTCCCATATCGGTGATTTCGGTGGTGAAGGTCAGGGGGCCTTCTTCGGGGGCGACCGGGGCAGGGGGCAGGGACGCGGTCAGCGAGAACCCGGCCGGCAGGGCGGTTTTCAACGTGCCTGCGGCGGTTTCGAAGACGGCACTGTCCATGCCCGGTGCACCTGTCAGCAGGATATCGGCGTCGGATATCGAAATGCTTCCTGCTGGCAATGCGGCCAGCGCCTGCAAGCCCGCTTCGGCTGCCTGACCCCATTCTGGAGATGGCGCGCCAAGACCCACGGTGCATTCGGCACCATCGGGCACGCCAACGGCTGTGGCAGCCTGCAGCAGTTGGGTCCGCTCCTCATCCGTCGTGGACGAACAGGCTTCCAGTGTCGTGCCCGCATCTGTCCGAACGGCGCGGAACACAAAGGGCGTCAGGACAGGGCGCGGCGCGGTAATGGTGATATCCGCCTGCACACCCTCGGTCTGCAACCGGGCCAATCGCCCTTCAAGCGAGGCCTTTTCGTCAGCACTGTCGGCAATGGCGTTGATCGTGACCGTATCCGCCGAGACCGAGATCTTGGAACGCGGCAGCAGCTTCAGCGCCTCTATTCCGAAGTTCATGGCCGCATGCCATGTATCGGGCGCGGGATAATCAGCGGTTTCAAGCATATCGGATACCTGCACGCCGCCGCCCACCAGCCCTGCGGTATCGGCCATCATCCCCTCAGAACTTTTCGGGATCAGCCCGATCAGCGAAACACCATCATCATTGCGCAGCAGCTCCATCTCGAAGGCGGGGGCCTCGATGGCGCGGGTTGGCAAAACCGTCAGATCATCGCGGATCCGCGACGGATCGATCACACCACCGGCAAGATTGATGACCCGGAAATGCGTTGCTTCGTCCGGGGCCGTTCCCGACAGGTGGACGTTCAGGCCATCGGCGGTCACGGTGGCAAAGGTGATGCCCGCCTCGGCCAGCCGCGATTCGACCGCGGCGGTGGAGCGTGTCTCGATCACCTCGGCCGTCAGGGCGGCACCGCCTGCGGCAAGGGCCGCAGCGCTGACGAACATGGCAGGGATGACGATTTTGCGTGAGAGACGCATCAGGCGGATCCTTTCGCGGAGCAGGGGGGAGATTTACGCCCCTGCGTGCAGCGCATCAATTACACCAATGCCGCACCGGCAAGAAACAGCGCAGCCAACAATCCGGCATCACGATTTGATCGAAATAGCGTGAGGCAGCGATCCGGATCATCGATATCCAGCGCATGCATCTGCCAGGCCATATGGCCCGCGAATACCGCCGCGGCCAGAAGGCCCAGCACAAGCGAGGCGCCCGACAAGACCGCCAATGCCGCAGCGGCCATCAGCCCTGCCGAAAGGATCAGGAAGGCGAGCAGCCAATGGGCGGTTGCCCGGCCGAACAGCCGTGCCGTGGATTTCACGCCGATGAGGGCGTCATCCTCCTTGTCCTGATGGGCATAGATGGTGTCGTAGAACAACGTCCAGACCAGGCCCGAAAGATACAGCATGGCTGTCCCCCAGCCAAGCGGACTGCCATGGGCGGCCCAGATGACCCAGACCCCCCAGTTGAACGCGATTCCCAGGAACACCTGCGGCCACCATGTGAAGCGCTTGGCAAAGGGATAAATGGCGACCGGCCCCAGGGAAACGAGGCCCAGAACAATTGCGACCGGGCCCAGGGTTAGCAGTATCAGGGCCGCGACGGCCATTTGCGCAGCCATCCAGATCACGGCCTGCCGTGGGGTAACCTGCCCCGAGGGCAGTGGTCGCGACCGTGTACGTGCCACGCTTGCGTCGATCTTGCGGTCTGTCAGGTCATTCCATGTACAGCCTGCGCCGCGCATCAGAAACGCACCGACGGCGCTTCCCACCAGAATCCACAGATCGAACAGGCCCGACCCCGCAGGATCGGCGGCAGCGGCCATCGCCAGCGCCCACCAGCACGGGATCAGAAGCAGCCATGTTCCGGCAGGGCGATCCGCACGCGACAGACGCAGATAGGGGCGCCAGCGGGCAGGGGCCAGACGGTCCACCCAATTGCCTGAAACCGCATCGGCCACTTCGCCGGACAATGGTGTTTGCATAGACCTGCCTCCCCGTTTGGAGGTGTTTCTAGGCTATGGCGCGCCGCCCGCCAACCCGATAGGCTGGGCGGTATGAGTGATGCCAAGATACGCCTTTTCGTCGATGCCCACCTGACCCCTGATGCCGCGGTGCCACTGACACCCGATCAGGCGCATTACCTGTTCGCCGTCATGCGGTTGACGGTGGGGGCAGCCGTGCTGCTTTTCAACGGTCGGGACGGTGAATGGCGGGCCGAGGTGGCGCATGCGGCCAAGAAGGCGGGGATGCTCGTCTGCACCGCGCAGACCCGTCCGCTGCAACTGCCCCCCGACCTCTGGCTGCTGTTTGCGCCGATCAAGAAGGCGCGTACCGATTTCATCGTGGAAAAGGCGACCGAGTTGGGCGCGGCGCGGATCATGCCCGTGCAGACGCGATTCACCAACGCCGATCGTATTCGCCATGACAAGCTGTGCGCCCATGCGCTGGAGGCTGCGGAGCAATGCGGCGGAACCTTCGTGCCCGAGGTGGCCGAACTGGCCCCACTGGAAAAGGTTCTTGCGAACTGGCCTGCCGACCGCCGTATCCTTTGGGCGGACGAAAGCCTTGTCGGTGCGCGGGCCTCGCTGGAAACCGCTGCGCCGGGGCCCTGGGCCATTCTGATCGGGCCGGAGGGGGGCTTTTCCGAACCGGAGCGGGAGCGTCTGCGGGCGATGCCGCAGGTTCTGCCGATCAGCCTTGGCCCGCGCATTCTGAGGGCGGATACTGCGGCAGTTTCGGCACTTACACTGTGGCAATCGACACTGGGCGACTGGTAAATATCCCCCGCGGGCTTGACTTGGGGGATGTGAAGGGACACGTCTCCAACTCCGATGATTTGGCCGAGGCGTATATGTCCATTCCCCAACAGGGCGGCGGCCCGATTGAAGATTATTCCCAACTTGCCGCTTATATGGCCGAAGGGTCCAAGCCTGCAGACCAATGGCGCATTGGCACAGAGCATGAGAAATTCGGCTTTACGGCCGATCATCGCCCGATGTCCTATCAGGCCATCCATGATCTGATGCAGGGCATGACCCGCTTTGGCTGGACACCTGTCACCGAGGCCGGAAAACTGATCGGCCTGACCCGCGATGGCGCAAATGTGTCCTTGGAGCCGGGCGGTCAGTTCGAGCTGTCGGGAGCGCCTCTGGAAACGCTCCATCAGACCCGTGATGAAATCCACCAGCACCTGTCCGAGGTGGCGCAGGTTCTGGATGGCACGGGCCGCTTCATGGGGATCGGGGCCGCACCGGAATGGCACCATCAGGATATGCCGGTGATGCCGAAGGGCAGGTACCGGTTGATGACGGATTACATGGGGCGCGTCGGCACCCATGGTACGCAGATGATGTATCGCACCTCTACCGTGCAGGTGAACCTCGATTTCGCATCCGAAGCGGACATGGTGAAGAAGTTGCGTGTGGGGCTGGCCCTGCAACCTGTGGCGACGGCCTTGTTCGCGTCCTCTCCTTTCTTTGACGGTGCGCTGAACGGCCACAAAAGCTGGCGGTCGCGCATCTGGCGCGGGCTGGATGACAGCCGGACGGGTATGCTGCCGTTCGTGTTCGAGGACGGTATGGGGTTTGAACGGTATGTCGATTGGGTTCTTGATGTGCCGATGTACTTCGTGTACCGCGACGGCCAGTATATCGATGCGCTTGGCCAGTCGTTCCGTGATTTTCTGAAGGGTGAACTGCCGGCCCTGCCTGGAGAGAAACCGACCCTGTCCGATTGGGCAGATCACATGACAACCGTCTTCCCCGAAGCACGGGTCAAGAAATACATCGAGATGCGCGGAGCCGATTGCGGCCCCGAAACCCATATGACGGCGCTGCCGGCATTCTGGGTCGGGCTGATGTATGATGGTGCGGCCCTGGATGCGGCCTGGGATCTGGTGAAACACTTCGATGCGGAAACCCGCGAAGGGCTACGCGTGGCGGCGTCGGTCTCGGCCCTGCAGGGTGAGGCCGGGGGCGTGAAGCTGCATGATCTGGCGCGTGAGGCGCTGCGCCTGTCGCGCGGCGGGCTTGCCGCGCGGGGGCTGGATGAAGGCGGCTATCTGGATGTTCTGGAAGACAGCATCGCCACCGGTCGTGTACCCGCTGACGATCTGATTGCCGCCTATAACGGCGAATGGGCGGGGGATTTGTCCCGCGTCTACGAGGCGGCGGCGCTTTAGGCCTTCTTGCCGATCAGGGGTTCGGTGCCTGCCCGCAGACGGGCAATATTGCTGCGGTGCCGGATGAATACCAGCGCCGCTAGCAGCCCGCCCAGCAAAACCATCTGTGTCTGACCCAGGGCCAGCATCCATAACGGGGCGCTGGCAGCGGCCACCAGGGCGGCAAGCGAGGAGATGCGGAACAGTTTTGCCGTGACCAGCCATGTAAGGCAGCAAAGCAGCCCGACAGGCCATGCCAGCGCAAGCACCGTCCCCAGAAATGTCGCGACCCCCTTGCCCCCGCGAAAGCCCAGCCAGACGGGAAATAGATGGCCCAGAAAGGCCGCAAATCCCGCAATCTGGGCCGCATCCGGTCCGACCAGCGCCCGGATGACCAGCACAGCGATCCCGCCTTTGGCTGCATCCAGGATCAATGTCGCAGCAGCCGCAGGCTTGTTACCCGTACGCAGGACATTGGTGGCCCCGATATTGCCGGATCCGATCTGGCGCAGATCCCCCAGCCCCATGGCGCGGGTAATCACCAGCCCGAAGGGGACGGAACCCAGAAGATAGCCGAATACCGCCGCAACGATCAGAAGGGGCAGGGCTGTTTCAAAGACCGGCATCATAGATCCTCCGCCCGTCGACAAAGGTCGCCAGAACGCGCCCCTCCATCCGTTGGCCGTCGAACGGGGTATTCTTGGATTTCGATCGCAGGGCAAAGCGATCCAGCACGAAGGGCGCATCCGGATCGAATAGCACCAGATCCGCGGGGGCGCCATCGGACAGCCGCCCTTGCGGCAACCCTAGGCGTCTGGCCGGGTTCAGCGACATGGCGCGGAACAGCTGCGGCAGATCCAGCATACCGGCGTGATACAGACGCATCGCGGCAGGTAGCAGGGTTTCAAGGCCGACAGCCCCCGCAGCGGCCTCTTCGAAGGGCAGGCGCTTGGATTCCTCATCTTGCGGTAGGTGCATGGAGCCGATGATATCGATCACGCCCGTCGCCACCGCTTCGATCATCGCCATGCGATCATCTTCGGACCGCAATGGCGGCACCAGTTTGAAGAAGGTGCGGTAATCGCCTACATCCAGTTCGTTCAATGTCAGGTGGTGGATCGAGACACCCGCCGTCACATCAAGGCCGTTGGATTTTGCGCGTTCCAGCGCGGGCAGGGTGCGCGCGCAGGTGATCTGGTCGGCATGATAACGGGCGCCGGTCATTTCGACCAAGGCCATATCCCGGTCGAACGCCATCCGTTCGGCCATGACATGCACATCGGGCAGGCCGCGAAGGCTGGCAAATTTTCCCTTGGTCACAGCGGCGCCCTTGGACAGGCCCGGATCCTGTGGGTGGCCGATCACCAGTGCGCCAAGGCTGCGGGCATAGGTCAGCGCACGGTTCATCACCTTCGTATCGGTGCAGACCCGCTCTGCATCGGTGAAGGCGACGGCCCCCGCATCCAGCAGAAAGCCGATTTCCGTCATCTCGCGCCCGTCGCTGTTCTTGGTGAGCGCGGCCATGTGCAGGATGCGCACGGGGGCGGCATCGCGGGCGCGGCGGGTTACGAATTCCAGCATTTCCGGGGTGTCGAGCGGGGGCGTGGTATCCGGGCGGGCCACAAGCGTGGTGACACCGCCCGCTGCCGCTGCAAGGCCCGCGCTGCGGAAGCTTTCCTTGTGGCGCGCCCCGGGTTCGCCAAGGCTGACGCCCAGATCGACGATGCCGGGGGCAAGATATTTGCCTCCGCAATCTATCACCTCGGCCCCTTCGGGGGGGGCAACATCGCGCCCGGTGATCCGGCCGTCTTCGATGAGAAGGGAGCCTTCGGTAACAGTCATCGCCTCGGGGTCGATCAACCGTGCGTTGGTCAGGAACAGGGTCATGTCATTCCGCCGCGTCTTGGGGTTGGGGGAGGGCCGCATCGTGGTCAAAGTCGGTGCGGAACGTCTTTTGCGTTCGCGCACCCAGGTTTTTCAGCGTTTCGATCTGCGACAGAACATTGCCGCGTCCGTTCGCCAGTTTGCCCATCGCTTCGCCATAGGTCTGGCTGGCGGTGTCCAGCGATTTGCCGACCTTTTCCATATCATCCACGAAGCCTGCCACCTTATCATACAGCAGGCCCGCCCGGCTGGCGATGTTTTCGGCATTCTGGTTGCGACGCTCGATGGTCCAGACGTTGGAGATCGTGCGCAGCGCCATCATCAGCGTGGTGGGCGTGGCGATGGTGACGGATTTCTCGAAGGCCAGCGTGGTCAGATCGCCCACTTCGCGCAGGGCTTCGGACAGGGCCCCCTCGATCGGGATGAACATCACCACATAATCGACAGAGCCATCCTCCATCCGGTGATAGGCCTTGTCCGACAGGGTATTGATATGGGTCTTCAGGGCGCGCACGTGGCGGGCGCGGGCCAGCGCGCTTTCGGTCTCATCATCGGAATTGACGCAGGTTTCATAATCCACCAGCGAAACCTTGCTGTCGATGACCAGCCGTTTGCCATCGGGCATATGCACCACGACATCCGGGCGATATCGGGCACCGTCATCATCCACACGGTGCTGCTGGACGTGATATTCCTCTCCCTTGCGGAGGCCGGATTTCTCCAGCAGGGATTCGAGGATCATCTCGCCCCAGGCCCCTTGCCGCTGCTTGTCACCCTTCAGGGCGCGGGTCAGGTTGATGGCTTCGCGGCTGACCTGTTCCGAACGGCGGGTCAATGTGTCGATCTCGGCCTTGAGTGCCGCACGATCCTTGAGCGCCCCGTCATGGACATTGCGCAGTTCCAGCTGGAAATGCTCTACATGCTGCTTCAGCGGGGCCAGGGCGGCATCAAGGCGCTGCCTGCTCTCTTCGCCGTTCAGCCGCAGGCTTTCGGCAGCAAGCTGCTTGAACCGCGTTTCCATGTCCTCACGGACAGCCGACAGCAGCTCGATCTTTTCCTGCGCCGCGATACGTTCGTTTTCCAGTGTGGCGTTCAGATGCGAAAGCTGGGCGCGGGCATCCGCAACCTCGTCGCGCGCATCCGCAAAGTCTTCCAGGAGGGCGCGGTAACGGTGATCGATCTCACCGGCGCGCCTTTCGGCGGCCCTCAGGTCGGATTCCAATGCGGCGGTTTGCGCGGCCAGCTTGTTGCCATGGTCGCGCAGGGCCGATACCTGCCGCCGCTCGTCGGACAGGGTCTGCAACCCTTCGTCCCGCGCGCGGGTGACGTGGTCCAGATCGGACTGCGCCCGCGCAAGGTCGGCTGCCAATGATTCGGCCCTTGCGGTATCGGGGCGGCGCAGCAGCCAGCCCAGCATCAGCCCCGCAAAGCCCGCAATCACCGCATAGGTGTAGGCGTCATTCATACATCCGCCTCAACGGCGGCACGCCCGCGTTCGGCGCGCAGGTTCTGGGCCAGCAGGTCGATGCAGGCCATGCGGACGGCCACGCCCATTTCAACCTGTTCCTGAATGACCGAGCGCTGGATGTCATCGGCGATGGTCCCGTCGATTTCCACGCCCCGGTTCATGGGGCCGGGGTGCATGACGATCGCATCCTCCTTGGCATGGGCCAGCTTGTCGGCATCCAGACCGAAACGATGGAAATATTCGCGTTCGGACGGGATGAAGCCGCCATCCATGCGTTCCTTCTGGAGGCGCAGCATCATCACCACATCCACACCCGCAAGGCCCGCCTTCATGTCGTCGAACACTTCGCAGCCGAATTCGGCCACGCCCGATGGCATCAGGGTGGGTGGGCCGATCAGGCGCACGCGGTTGTCCATCTTGCCCAGAAGCAGCAGGTTCGAACGGGCGACCCGGCTGTGCTGGATGTCGCCGCAGATGGCCACGGTCAGCCCCTGGATGCGGCCTTTGGCGCGACGGATCGTTAGCGCGTCCAGCAGGGCCTGTGTCGGATGTTCGTGGCGGCCGTCACCGGCGTTCAGGACGGCGCAATTCACCTTTTCCGCCAGCAGGTTCACCGCCCCCGAGGCATGGTGCCGGACCACCAGCAGATCCGGGTGCATCGCATTCAGCGTCAGGGCGGTGTCGATCAGCGTCTCACCCTTTTTTACGCTGGATTGGGCGACGGACATGTTCATCACATCCGCGCCCAGGCGTTTGCCCGCCAGTTCAAAGCTGGCTTGCGTGCGGGTGGAATTCTCGAAGAACATGTTGATCTGGGTCATCCCCGCCAATGCGTCGGATTTTTTCACCGTGCGACGGGAAAATTCGACATAACGATCGGCAAGATCAAGAATGGTGCGGATTTCGTCCGGCGCCAAATGCTCGATCCCCAGAAGGTGACGTGCGCGAAAACTCATCGGCGGCTCCTCTCGGATCGGGGTTGGGGCTGCTTATAGGAAAGGGCAGTGGATCGGGCAAGCACTGTTCGGCCCTTGTTCAGGCGGGGGCAGGGGGATACCTTTGCCGGATGGGCATTGATGTAGCGGATCTGGATTGGGAAACGGCGACGGCCATGCTGGCATGGCAGGTCGATCTGGGCGCGACCGAGGTGATCGGGGACGAGCCGCTGAACAGATATGATCTGCCGGCGGCTGTTGTACGGCCCGCATCCCCCGTGGTATCGGCGCCCGCCGCGCCTGCGGCCCCCGATCCTGTGGCCGAAGCCGCGGCTATGGCGGCGGCATCTCCCGATCTGGCAGCACTGCGAGCGGCTGTCGATGCCTTTCCCCACTGCGAATTGCGCCGGGGCGCGCGCAATACCGTGTTTTCCGACGGGCACGCCGGTGCGCGCATCATGGTGATCGGTGAGGCACCGGGCCGCGAGGAGGATCAGGCGGGTCGTCCGTTCATCGGTCGCGCGGGTGCGCTTCTGGACCGGATGCTGGCGGCCATCGGATTGTCGCGTGACACCCCCGATCCGGCCCGCGCGGTCTATATCACCAACGTGCTTCCATGGCGCCCCCCGCAGAACCGCGATCCGCTGCCGCAGGAGGTGGAGATGATGCTGCCGTTCCTGACCCGGCATGTGGAACTGGTGGCCCCGGACATTCTGGTGGTGATGGGCAATACCTCGGCCAAGGCAGTGCTGGGCCAGACGGGAATCACCCGCCTGCGTGGAACCTGGGGGCAAGGTTTCGGTCTGCCGGTTATGCCGATGTGCCATCCGGCCTATCTCTTACGCAATCCGGCCGCCAAGCGAGAGGCTTGGGCCGACCTATTGGACATTCAGGCAAGGCTTTCCCAATGACCGAACGCAGTTTTCAACCCGTCCGAATTGCCGTGCTGACGGTATCGGACACACGCACCCTTGAGACCGACAAATCGGGTGACGTTCTGGCGGAGCGTATTGCCAAAGCCGGACATGGGGTGGCTGACCGGATGATCCTGCGCGATGATCGTGCAGCCATTTCGGAACAGCTGCGCCGCTGGAGCGATGATCCGCTGGTTCAGGTCATCATCTCGACCGGTGGCACGGGGCTGACGGGGCGGGATGTTACCGTTGAGGCGCATCGCGACGTGTACGAAAAGGAAATCGAGGCCTTTGCATCCGTGTTTGCGATGGTGTCCACGCGCACGGTCGGAACATCGGCCATCCAGAGCCGTGCGACAGGCGGAATCCGGAACGGTACATTCCTGTTCGCGCTGCCCGGCAGCTCGGGCGCGTGCAAGGATGCATGGGATGAAATTCTGGTCCAGCAGCTGGATAGCCGGAACGCGCCCTGCAATCTGGTTGAAATCATGCCACGCCTGACAGAACGGTAACGGCTAAGAGGCCGCGCCGCCTGTTCCTGCCCTGGTGCAGGGTCAGCCGGCGGGGCAGCCCTGCAATTCCACCGCGCGCGGCCCGCCCAGAACTGTCAGGTTGATTGCCCCGCGATCAAGGGCAAAGGGCGCACCCGAGGGGCCGACCATATCCGAGGTTGCGATGATGCTTCGCCCATGACGGGCCACCCTTGCCTCGGATGCCCATATGTCGGCGTTTCCAGGCTCCATCACCACAATTTCGTGGCGGCCTTGCGGTGGCATGTCGAACCGGGCGGTAACGCGCATGCCGTCCGCAATCGGTGTGACCGAACAGGACAGCCGGCTTATCCCACCGGTGCGGCCAGAGACAGGGCCATGGGCCAGGGCATCGGTGATCCGGGGGTCATGGCTTCCGGTCCCTTGCAGGGTGTTGTTGATATCCACAAAGGTCGGCACGCAGATGTCGCTGCAGACGCCCATTTCGATATGTGCGTTCAGTACCACGGGGCGTGAGGGATCGCGCGGCGTGACCCTGATCGGCAGGACCAGCTCTTTATGATAGCCGATCGTCCGCATGCCATTGGTGCTGAAAACATCAGGTGTCGGCCAGATGAACTGAACCGAGGCAACATTTTGTGAATTTGCCCAATCGAACTCTGGCGGGATGCCGGCATCGCCCGGACTACGCCAGTAGGTCTTCCACCCGTCAGCCAGCGTGACGTGCAATGCAGTCATCCGTGTTCCGTCACGGTCCTGCCAGCCGGGCAAAACCTCTGCTCTTACAAGGTTGTCCGGTATGGGTTGCGCGCCGACCACAGCTGGCAGGCACGCAAGGCCAAGGGTGAGGAAAAGGGATCTGAACATATGAAAAGGTTACGGGCATCGGACCCTTGATTGAAAATCACATTCAGGAGACAGTGGCGTTTATGCAACAAGCCTGCCCCTTGAGAGGGGCGCCTGCGGATTACATATCCCTGTTATGGATCAAGAGATGAATTTCACCGGCGCCGTGCTGATTGCCATGCCGAACCTCGGGGATGACAGGTTCGACCATTCGGTCGTCTTTATCTGTTCCCATTCCGATGAGGGGGCCATGGGCCTTGTCATCAACAAGCCGGCCGATGATCTGCATCTGTCGTCGTTGTTGGAGCAGCTGGACATAGAGGCAAGCGAGGCAGGCCGCGATATCCGTGTGCATATGGGCGGCCCGGTAGAGCGGGGGCGTGGATTCGTGCTGCATTCCCCGGATTACGACATGGATGGGTCAACCATGCCGATCGGCGGAGGGTTCGGCATGACGGCTACGCGCGATATCCTGCAGGCCATGGCCGAAGGGCAGGGGCCGGCGCAGGCCCTGCTGGCCCTGGGCTATTCGGGTTNGGGGCCCGGGCAGCTGGAGGACGAGCTTGCGCGGAATGACTGGCTGGTTCTGCCCAATGCCTCGGCCGATCTGATATTCGCGGCCGAGGATGGGCAGAAATGGACGCAGCACCTTCGCGCCCTTGGCATCGATCCGGTGCTGCTGTCCCCTGCGGCGGGGCGGGCCTAGTCCAGAAGGGCAAAGCGATCCACGTCGACCAGCCCGTGATCGGTGATCTTGAGATGCGGGATCACGGGCAGCGCAAGGAAGGCCAGTTGCAGGAATGGCTCTTCCAGCGTCACCCCGAGGCTGCGGGCGGCAGCGCGCAGGGCGACAAGATCGCTCTGGACCGTCTCGAAGGGTTCCAGACTCATCAGGCCGCCCAATGGCAACGCCAGTTCTGCCAGAACCTTGCCGCCTTCGACTACGACAAAGCCGCCCTCGATTTCACCCAGACGGTTCACGGCCAACGCCATGTCGTCATAATCGATGCCGACCACGCCGATGTTGTGATGGTCATGGCTGACGGTCGAGGCGATGGCCCCTGATGTCATGCCGAAGCCGCGCACCAACCCGCGGGAGATGTTTCCGTTTACGCCGTGACGCTCGATCACCGATACGCGGGCCAACCCGTTTGCCGGGGCTGCATCCCCTGCCACCAAGGGCACATCTTCGCGCAAATATTCGGTGATGATCTTGCCCGGCAGCACGCCGATTACAGGTGTTTCGACCCCTGAAGCCCGCTCCCAGCGGAAAGAATCCGCGGTGACGGTGCGGGCATGTACCGAATTGCGGGCTACCGCTGGAATGGTGGTGCGCGCGGCAAAGGCCGTTTCGTCCACGATCACGCCGCCTGCCAGCACGATCTGCGCGTGGCATCTTTCAAGGCTGTCCAGCACGACGATGTCGGCCCGTTTGCCGGGGGTGATCTGGCCGCGGTCCTTCAGGCCGAACGCCTCGGCGGCGGAAAGGCTTGCAGCGCGATACACGGCCAGCGGGGGGCAACCCGAGGCGATCAGGCTGCGGATCATGTAATCCAGATGACCATGCTCATGGATATCCAGCGGATTCCTGTCATCCGTACAAAGACACATGTAGGGAGAGGTGCGTTCGGTCAGAACCGGTGCCAAGGCCGCCATGTCCCGGGAAACCGACCCTTCGCGGATCAGCACGCGCATCCCCTTGCGCAGTTTCTCCGTGGCTTCGGTGGCCGTAGTCGCCTCATGCTCCGTCCGGATACCGGCGGCGATATAGGCGTTCAGGTCACGCCCGCCCAACAGGGGGGCATGCCCGTCGATGTGCCGCCCCTCGAAGGCCTCAAGCTTGGCCATGCAGCCGGGGTCCTTGAACAGAACGCCGGGGAAATTCATGAATTCCGCCAGACCCAGAACGCGCGGGTGATCGGCCATCGGCGCCAGATCCGCAGCCTCCAGCACGGCCCCCGCAGTTTCCATATGGGTGGATGGCACGCATGAAGACAGGTTCACCCGCAGGTCCATCACCAGATGCGGAGACGCATCGAGGAAGTATCTGATCCCCGTCGTGCCGCAGACATTCGCCAGTTCGTGCGGATCGCATATGGCCGTGGTGATGCCGCGCGGAGTGACGCAGCGGTCGAATTCGAACGGCGTCACCAGCGAGGATTCGATGTGCAGATGCGTGTCGATGAAACCGGGAACGAGAATGCGGCCCGTGCAGTCGATCTCGCGCTTGCCTTCATAAGTGTCATAGACGCCGACGATGGTATCACCGCAGATCGCCACGTCGCCCTCGATCAGTTCACCGGTGACCAGATCGAGGATGCGGCCGTTCTTCAGCACCAGATCGGCCGGTTCCAGCCCGCGCCCCTGATCGATGCGATTGGTCAATTTACTCATTTCGGCCTCTCTGCCTTGCCTTGGCGGGCAAACAATGGTGACTGGGACGTACCCTGTTCCCAAGGTTATTGTTATGCCCCCGGTATCTGAACGTCCTTTGCGCGGTATCACGCTAAAAACGTGCTCGGTTCTTATATTCGTGGTTATGTCCTCGTTGATCAAGGTCACCTCCGATGTGGTGCCTGCGGGGGAGGCCGTGTTCTTCCGTTCCGCCTTTGCAATTCCGGTCATTCTGGTGTGGCTTGCCATGCGTCAGGAACTGCGGACAGGGTTGCGCGCCAATAACATCATGGGCCATGTCTGGCGCGGCGTGGTGGGGACGATGGCCATGGGGTGCGGGTTTTCGGCTCTTGGCTATCTGCCGCTTCCCGAAGTAACGGCCCTGGCCTATGCCACACCGTTGCTGACGGTCATCTTTGCCGCGATGTTTCTGGGAGAGGAGGTTCGCGCCTTCCGCCTGACAGCCGTCGGCCTGGGGTTGACCGGTGTCATGGTCATCCTGTGGCCGCGAATGACCATCGGCGCCGACGGAATCGGCAACGCCGCCACACTGGGGGCGATGCTGGCCCTGATCGGGGCAACATTCGCGGCAATGGCATCCGTGTTCATCCGCAAGATGGTCGCGATCGAGAGTACGGCCTCCATCGTCTTTTATTTCTCGCTTACCTCTACCGTATTGTCGCTGGCCACCATTCCCTTCGGCTGGGTATGGCCCGGCTGGGAGTACGTGGGGCTGCTGATTATCGCCGGTATTCTGGGGGGAATCGCACAGATATTTCTGACGCAGGCATTCCGGGAGGCGGATGCCTCCGTGATTGCGCCATTCGATTATGCATCCATGCTGTTCGCCCTGGGAATCGGCTATTTCATCTTTGATGAAACGCCGACGCATACGATGCTGCTGGGGGCGGCCATCGTGATCGGGTCCGGCTGCTTCATCATCTGGCGAGAGCAGCGGCTGGGGTTGGAGCGGACGCAGATGCGCAAGGCGCTTTCGCCCGGAATGCGTTAGGGCGGCTGCGCCTCGGGATTCGTGGCGCATCCTTGTCAACGCATCGCTTGCCATACCGGAGCCAGTTGTCTTTTTCGGTCAGCTTTGCCGTATCTGCCGCCGCACCGCTTCGGCCCATGCGCCCGCCGACGCTGTGATCCTGAAAGACTGCACAAACGACCCGGCACAATCCGGTTTCTGAACATGGCCATATCGAAGGCCCGCAGGGCGGTGCGCGGCAGGCCGGGCATTCATCGCATTAGCCCGGGTGCTGGCAGGGAACGGTATTTGCCGTTTGAGGCTTTCCTCCAAGGCATCTTACACAAAGCCCGTTATGTGAATTGATATTGCCGATCCGGTGCCTCGGGCATCTTTCGTTACAAAAGGATGATCCTGTGCGGTTTTACACCTCCATCCTGTCGCGCGTGGCGGCAGCTTTTGCTTTTGGTCTGTTATTAGCCCCGACATCATTCGCCCAGCCATCTGCCGATACGCTGTTGCCCACCGTGGCGCAGATCGAAGCGCGTCTTGACGGCCGTATCGGCCTGTCACTCATCGAAACCGGTTCGGGGCGGTCGTGGACCTATCGCAAAGACGAACGATTTCCGATGAACAGCACGGTGAAAGTTCCGATCTGTGCCACTGTGCTTGCCCGTCGCGATGCGGGGAAGTTGTCGCTGTCGGATATTCTGCGCGTTAACCAAGAGGATATCCTGTCCTATGCACCCGTTACCGAAAAAACGGTCGGGGCAGGGATGAGCCTTGCAGACCTTTGCCTGGCCGCGATCGATATGAGCGATAATACGGCCGCGAACATGCTGGTCGATCATATT
Source organism: Falsirhodobacter sp. alg1 (assembly GCF_000739715.2). Classification (GTDB taxonomy): domain Bacteria; phylum Pseudomonadota; class Alphaproteobacteria; order Rhodobacterales; family Rhodobacteraceae; genus Falsirhodobacter. The sequence continues at coordinate 172,005 of NZ_BBJC02000004.1, forward strand.
GGCGGGCCGCAGGCGGTGACAGATTTTCTACGAGGCACGGGAGATGAACTAAGTCGGCTTGACCGGCGCGAGCCGGAGTTGAATAATTTTCTGTCCGGGGATCCGCGCGATACGACAACTCCCGCTGCCATGACCGAAACACTGCGTCGGCTGCTGCTAGGGAACGCACTGTCATCGGAATCGGGTAAGCAACTTGCGGAATGGATGAGCATTGGCGGGGTGACAGGCAACCTGCTGCGCGCCGACGCGCCTGAAGGGTGGATTATTCTGGACAAGTCGGGTGGTGGAAGCCACACGCGCAACATCGTTGCGGTGGTCATTCCCGAAGGCGGCTCTCCATGGATTGTTACGATCTTCATTTCGGACGTCGATGCGGATTCAAGCACACGCAACGCCGCCCTTCAGCAGATCGGCAGCGCCGTGATGTCGGTAATCCGGGAATGAAATGAGCCGCGAGCTGTCGCGCATCAGCGCCGATTGAGGGTATTTTCCATTTGACGTTGATCCGGGGGGCGCGGCGCAGGTTTTGCGGGGTGTGGTGTAGATGGGGATCAACGTCTGCGTTTCCCGTAATCCCCAAAAGATCAGTCCGGTCCCGAAGGCGCCGATGAACGTGTCGACAGCAAATTCCTGTCGTCAGGCGACGGGAATGTACTGGCATCGCTGTCGCAAGTTTTCGGGTAGCTGGGACAACAATATCGGGCTGCGTTCATCCGAGTGATGGATGCAGCCATTGTATGGAGGCTGATTGCAAATGTCGGCTCGCATTTTTGGCCAATGCCATTGGTTTATGCCGATCAAGCATCAAGAATGCGTGGCTGGGATCATAGTCGATTACAGCCAGCCTTCATTCGTCCGGGCATACGGATGTCGCGTGCCTATCACCGTCCCTTGGTATCCGCGCTTCCCCTTTGGCGGTTGGTGGCGCGCCCGGCTTCGGAATGAAGTAGCAGTCGCAGAACCTGAACCTGGGGTCACTCATTGGGGCGAAGAAATGGTCGCTCATGCACCGCCGAGTGCGTTGAGAGAGAAGGCCACACAGCGATCAGCATGCAATGATCGCGCATTAGCGCATGATAATTTCAAATGGGGGAATGTATCTCTGCATGGCAGAGTAAATTAAGCTAAAGAAAAGATCGGAATTACTTACCGTTTTTCAATAGTTTAATTTGGTGGAGCCAGGCGGGATCGAACCGCCGACCTCTTGAATGCCATTCAAGCGCTCTCCCAACTGAGCTATGACCCCACCGGGTACGTTCCGTTTCCGGTTCGTTTGGGCCTTCTAGAAGAGGGCGCGGCGGGGTGCAAGAGAAAAAAGCATTCCCGCCGGGACCAGTTTTAAAAAAATCAGCTTTCGTCGTCGTCGCCGGCCACATCGGCCAGTTCGTCCAACGAGACGTTGTCGTCGTTGTCGTCTTCAAGCAGATCATCATCGGTGTCGTTGCCGGTGTCGTCATCCAGCAGATCGTCGCCGTCCAGATCCTCGACCACGGTTTGGTCATCCTTTTCCTCTTTGGCGCGAGAGATCACGACAGAGGCCGCCTTGCGGCGGGCGGATTCGATATCCACGATCTCACCCGTGTAGGGGCTGACGATCGGGTTTTGATTCAGGTCGTAAAAGCGTTTGCCGGTGGTGGGGCAAAGGCGCTTCGTGCCCCAATCCTCTTTGGGCATGTCAAATTCCTTCAAAGGCTGGCGGGTCCAGAGTCGCAGTCGCTTGCCACAGGGCGGTGCGGGTGTCAAAGGCTTTCGGATACACCCAATTGGGGGTTACGCCGTGGAATTGCAAGAATAGAGTGGCGGTTGATGATGGATGTTGCCGTTCCTTCCCTGCCCGGGCTGCCGGATGTCGTGCTGGTGATCCGCCGATCGGCCCGCAGCCGCCGGTTTTCATTGCGTGTCTCGCAGCTTGACGGGCGTGTGACGCTTTCGATGCCGTTGCGGGCGCCTCTGGCCGACGGGATGGCTTTTGCCGTCAGGCACAAAGATTGGCTGCAGGAAGTTCTGGCGGATATTGCACCGCCGACACTGGTGGGGTTCGGCACTGTCCTGCCGGTGGAAGGGCGAAGCCTTACCCTTTGCCCGGGCAAGGGGCCTGTACGGATAGAAGGCGAATCGTTGATCCTGCCCGTCTCGGCCCCGGCGGCCCGTGCGGCGGGCTGGTTGCGCACATTGGCGCGGGGGCGGTTGGCCGAGGCATGTGACCGCCATTCGGCGGCATTGGGGCTGCCCTATTCCCGCCTGACGCTGCGCGATACCCGCAGCCGATGGGGAAGCTGCACTGCCAACGGGGCCCTCATGTTCAGCTGGCGGCTGATCATGGCCCCGCCACGCATTCTGGATTACGTTGCGGCGCATGAAGTGGCGCATCTCGCAGAAATGAACCATTCGCAGGCTTTCTGGAATGTTGTCGAGGGGTTATGTCCCGAGTACAGAACCTGTCGTGCATGGCTTCGCGGCCCGGACGGGCAGGCGCTGCAATCCTGGAGATTCGCATGATCCGGCCCCGTATCGATACCACTCCTGCGCATGAACGCGTGTACCGTGCGCTGCGAACGCGCATCATGCATGGTGAGGTGGCGCCTGGGCAGGCGCTGACGTTGCGCGGAATCGGGCGGGACCAGAATGTATCCATGACCCCGGCCAGAGAGGCTGTTCGCCGCTTGGTGGCAGAGGGAGCGCTGACGCTTTCCTCCTCGGGGCGGGTGGCCACCCCCGAGCTGACGCCCGAACGGATCGAGGAGCTGGCGTCCATTCGGGCGCTGCTGGAGCCGGATCTGGCCAGTCGTGCCCTGCCGCGTGCGCATTTCGCCCTGATCGATCGGTTGACCGCGATCAACGCCGCGAATGCAGAGGCCGTGGTGAAGGGGGATGCGGTCGGCTACATCCGGACGAACCTCGAATTCCACCGGACCCTGTATCTGCGGGCACAGGCCCCTGCAATGCTGGCCCTGACCGAAACGGTCTGGCTGCAATTGGGGCCGACGATGCGCGCACTTTACAGCCATTTGCGGCGGAACGAGCCGCCGATCCATCACCGCCATATTCTGGCGGCCCTGCGTGCGGGGGACGAGCCGGGCTTGCGCCTTGCCATCCGCACGGATGTTACCCAAGGATTGCGCCATCTTGCAGGCTGGGAACGAACCTGACGCCGCATTTCTTGTAGGGGTGCGGCGAGATGTCAGAAACAAAGGAGCGCGCGATGGAAATGCGGAAACTGGGGGCCGATGGCCCTATGATCAGCGCGATCGGCCTTGGCGCGATGAGCTTTGGCGGCATGTTCGGGGCAACGGACGAGGCGACATCCCTGGCCTGTCTGGGTGCCGCAGCCGAAGGGGGAATGAATTTCATCGATACGGCCAATATCTACGGCCTTGGCGTATCGGAGCAGATCATCGGCGGATGGCAAGGGCGCCATGGCATGCGCATCGCCACGAAATGCGGCATCGTCAGCGGTCCCCCCCGCAGCGTGGATAATTCCGAACCATATATCCGGACCTGCCTGGAAGAATCGCTTCGGCGGCTGAAGGTGGACCACATCGACCTCTATTATATCCACCGCCGCGATCCGGGTGTTCCGGTCGAGGAGCTTGCCGAGACCATGGCGCGACTGGTGGCAGAGGGGAAGATCGGTGGTTACGGCCTGTCCGAGATTGCGCCCGCCACCCTGCGACGCGCCCATGCCGTACATCCGGTCATGGCAGTGCAGAATGAATATTCGCTTTGGACCCGTCAGCCCGAACTGGGACTGATCCGCACATGTGCAGAGCTGGGTACGACATTCGTGGCGTTTTCGCCCTTGGCGCGGGGCATGTTCGGTGAACTGCCTTTGCGGCGCGAGGATTTCCGCTCGGGCATTGATTTCCGCCATACCAACCCGCGGTTCTGCGAGCCGAACTTTGCGGCCAACCTTGCAGCCATTGCACCGTTCCGCAGCTTCTGTGCCGAACGCGGGTGGACCGTGGCCGGTACGGCGCTGGCATGGGTGCTGGCGCAGGGGGAGAACATCGTGGCCATTCCGGGAACCCGGACCGCCGACCACCTGCGGGAATGGCTGGGTCCGCCAAGGCTGGAGGCGGATGATCTGGCAGCCATAGAGGCGATCCTGCCTGCCGGCTTTGCATGGGGTGATCGTTATGGCGACCATCAGATGCAGAATGTGGAACGTTACTGCTGACCTCTGAGGCAATGGCGCGGTTCATCCCCCTTGGGGAGACGGGTCTCTGCCCCGCAGGTAACGCAGTGAAAGAAGGATTCGTCAGGACCGGCCTGCTGCCGGTCCTCGCGCCAGCGGCAATCGCGGGTCAGGGTGCGGGACCGTTTCCATATCCATGACAGGATGAAGAACGCGATCAGGCCTATGATCAGCGGGATAAACATCGAACGCCCTTTCTTGTTCATGTGCAACCTAGGGCGTTGCCGGTCGGGGAAAAAGGGTCAGGCGGTATTCAGGCGATAGCCGACGGCCTCGGCAATATGTGGCAGGCGGACCTGATCGCTGCCATCCAGATCGGCGATGGTCCGGGCCACGCGCCGTATACGGTGATAACCGCGCGCCGACAGGCCGAACCGTTCGGCCACGCGGCCCAGAAGGGCGCGCCCCTCGGCGTCCGGGGTTGCGATATCATCCAGCAGCGCCCCGTCGGCCTCGGCATTCGTGCGGACGGGAAGGCCGTCAAACCGGCGGGTCTGTACCTGCCGCGCTGCCGCCACGCGCGCGGCGATGGTGGCAGAATGTTCACCGTTGGGGGCGCCGTCCAGTTCGGTCCAGTTCACGGCGGGCATGTCGATCCGCAGATCGAACCTGTCCAGAAGCGGGCCCGATATTTTACCCATGTAATCCGTACCGCATATCGGCGCCCTTGCGCAGGCCCGCGCTGCATCGGCCATATGGCCGCAACGACAGGGGTTCGCAGCAGCAACCAGCAGAAAGCGGCAGGGATAGCGGACATGGGCATTGGCCCGGGCCACGACGATATCACCCGTTTCCAGCGGCTGGCGCAGGGTTTCAAGTACGATGCGTGAAAACTCGGGCAGTTCGTCCAGAAACAGCACGCCGTTATGGGCAAGGCTCAGTTCACCGGGTTTGGCGCTGCGCCCTCCGCCGGTGATGGCAGGCGGGCTGGCCGAATGGTGCGGGGTGCGGAACGGGCGGTCACGGCAGAATCCGTCCTTCAGCAACCCTGCAACCGAATGGATGGTCGATGTCTCCAGCGCCTCGAGCGGGCTGAGCGGGGGAAGAATGCCGGGCAGCCGCGCGGCCAGCATGGATTTCCCCGATCCCGGTTGCCCGACCATCAGCAGATGGTGCCGACCGGCGGCAGCAATTTCCAGCGCCCGCTTGGCGCGTTCGTGGCCGCGCACGTCCCGCAGGTCCGGCACTGCGGTGGTGTTTGCCGGAATTGAGGCCTCGGCGGGGGTAATGGGGGATTGGCCGGTGAAATGCCGCAGTACCTCGGTCAGCGTACGGGCGGCAAGAACTTGCGTTGCACCTACCCAAGCCGCTTCGGGGCCGCAATCCTTGGGGCAGATCAGCGCGCGATCCTCTGCGGCGGCGGTCATTGCGGCGGGCAGGGCGCCTATGACGGGCATCAACCGCCCGTCCAGCGACAGCTCCCCGAGGGAAACCGTCCGTTCCACATCTTCGGCCGGCAGGATCTGCATGGCGGTCAGCAGTGCCAGCGCGATGGGCAGATCGAAATGCGCTCCCTCTTTCGGCAGATCGGCAGGCGCAAGGTTGATGGCGATGCGCCGCGATGGCAGGGCAATAGACATGGCATCAAGCGCGGCGCGAATGCGTTCCTTCGCCTCGGACACTGCCTTGTCGGGAAGGCCGACAATCGTAAAGGCGGGCAGGCCGGGGGAAAGGGCGCATTGCACCTCTACCAGCCGCGCCTCTATGCCGTCAAAAGCAACCGTATATACACGCGCGACCATGGTCTTCCCCGACTGACGATGTGCCAGCCCTAGCCGCGCATGGTTAGCGGATGATTAACGCCCGATCATCGCCATGAAGGCAGGCCAGGCGGCAGGATCGGCAACGGTCTTGTCACGGCATGTGGGATTGCAGAACCCCCACCGCCGCCCGTCCATTTCCAGAACATGGGTCACGGGATCCCCTGAGTAGGGGCAGGTGTCATTCTCGGCCTCGGTTCCATCCACTGCGCGTGCGGCCAGTGGCGTGGGGAATGGCCAGGTACGGCGTGGCCAATCCTTGTGGTATTGCACAAGATCACTGTCCCGCACCAATCCCATGGCCCGCCAGCGACGAATGCTGTTATCTGCCAGATGTTGCGCGACATAGGCATGTGCAACCTTGCCGACGGGCAGGTCATAGCCTGCGACCCGCATGGCAAGCGGCGCATAGGCGGCATCGGCCAGCGACCATTCTCCCAGCAGCCATGGCCCTCCCGAGATATCGAGCGCATGCGACCAGAGCCGTTCGACCCGCGCCAGATCCTGTGCTGCGGCATCGGGCACCGGCACGTCGCGATAGGCAATTCGCAGGTTCATGGGGCAATGGCTGCGCAATGCCGCAAAGCCTGAATGCATTTCGGCAACCAAGGCCCGGCCTGTGGCGCGCAACGCAGCATCGGTCGGCCAGAGACCTGCCTCAGGATGGCGGCTGTGCAATTCTTCGGCAATGGCGATACTGTCCCAGATCACTGTGCCGTCGGGCAGGCGCAGGGCGGGAACCGTCCGGGCCGGGGCAAAAGCCTTCAGCACTTCGGCAAAGGCGTCTTGATAAAGCGGAGCCTGAAGGGTGGATACCGGAATTCCCGCCTTGTCAAAGGCCAGCCATGCCCGAAGGCTCCAGCTGGAAAAGCTTTTGTCGCCAATGGCTAGCGTATAGGGCGCCATCACCAAGATCCTTGCCTGAAGCAATTGTTGAAAAAATAGATCTTGCCGAAAGTTTTTGCGGAACTAAAGCCCGCACGCGTCGTTAACCCCTCAGAAAACAGGTCCTGCCGCATGTGATTTATAATCTGTGGCGGAAACTTCCCGGGTCAAGGGGGTGCGCCCTTGGATCGGGACCACAAAAAAGAGAGGGTTCGGATCATGCCACTTGATATGTCCAGCGATCAGATGATGTCGCGCCGCGCTATGAAGGCCGAACTTCTTGATGCGGATACGGAATTGCGCCTTGCCTATGCTTGGCGGGATAACCGGGACGAACAGGCCCTGCATCGGCTGATCACTGCATATATGCGTCTGGCAATTTCGATGGCCGCCAAGTTTCGCCGGTATGGCGCGCCTATGAACGACCTGATCCAAGAGGCCAGCCTCGGTCTGATGAAAGCTGCCGAGAAGTTCGATCCTGATCGCGGCGTCCGTTTTTCCACCTATGCCGTCTGGTGGATCAAGGCGTCGATTCAGGATTATGTCATGCGCAACTGGTCGATGGTCCGCACCGGATCGACATCTTCGCAGAAAGCCCTGTTTTTTAATCTCCGCCGTGTGCAAGCCAAGCTGGAGCGTGAGGCCGAAGCCCGCGGCGAAAAGCTGGACGGTTATCAACTGCGCCACATGATCGCCACCGAAGTGGGTGTGCCGTTGGCAGATGTGGAAATGATGGAAGGCCGGTTGTCCGGGTCCGATTTCTCGTTGAATTCGACGCAGTCTGCCGACGAAGATGGTCGTGAATGGATCGATGCACTGGAAGACGACACCATTCAGGCTGCCGAACAGGTCGAAGGGTCGCATGATGCGGCACATCTGCGCACTTGGCTGATTTCAGCTATTCAAAATCTGAACCCGCGTGAGCGTTTCATCGTGACGGAGCGCAAGTTGCGCGAATCTCCCCGCACGCTGGAATCCCTGGGTGAAGAACTGGGGTTGTCGAAAGAGCGCGTTCGCCAGTTGGAGGCTGCTGCCTTCAACAAGATGCGCCGGAATCTGGAAACGCAGAACCGCGAAGTGCATCACTTCCTCTGATCTGCTTGAGGGGGTGCTGCCGTAGAGTTAAGGTTACCCCGAGCAGGAGGGTACCATGCTTCACGGAAAACGGCTTCTTCTGATTATCGGTGGCGGAATAGCCGCATACAAGGCGCTGGATCTGATCCGGCGCCTTCGCGAACGTGGGGCACAGGTGGTGCCGGTCCTGACCCGCGCGGGTGCGGAATTCGTGACCCCGATGTCCGTAGCGGCACTATCCGGCCACAAGGTCCATCGGGAATTGTTCGATCTGACCGATGAGGCCGAGATGGGGCATATCCAGCTCTCGCGCTCGGCCGATCTTGTCGTCGTGGCGCCTGCCACCGCGGATCTGATGGCGAAAATGGCGCAGGGGCGGGCGGATGATCTAGCGTCTACCCTGTTGCTGGCAACGGATACACCGGTTCTCGTTGCGCCAGCCATGAATATGCGGATGTGGGATCACCCTGCCACGCGGCGTAATCTGGCGGTTCTGCAACAGGATGGCATCCGGTTCGTGGGCCCGGACGAAGGGTCGATGGCTTGTGGTGAATTCGGGCCGGGCCGGCTGGCCGAACCGCTTGCGATTGTTGCGGCGATCGAGGCTGCCTTGGCCGACGGTCCGCTAAAGGGGCGCCACATCATCGTCACATCCGGCCCCACCCATGAACCCATCGATCCGGTGAGATATATCGCCAACCGGTCTTCGGGGGCACAGGGAAGCGCGATCGGCCGTGCATTGGCCGCGCTGGGCGCGGATGTGACATTCATCACCGGTCCTGCCGATGTGGCGGCACCCGAAGGGACAAGGGTGATCCGTGTCGAAACGGCGCGACAGATGCTGGATGCGGTCCAATCGGCACTTCCTGCCGATGCTGCCGTCTTTGCCGCTGCGGTTGCCGATTGGCGCACCGCAGATGCAACGGACCACAAGATAAAGAAGAACGGCACCTTGCCTGTGCTGTCCCTGATCGAAAACCCGGATATTCTGGCAACCGTATCAAAAGGCGCAGACCGGCCGGCGTTGGTTGTCGGGTTTGCTGCGGAAACGGATGATGTGATCGCCCATGCCACCGCAAAACGGCTTCGCAAAGGGTGTGACTGGATCGTGGCCAATGATGTATCGCCTGCCACCGGAATTATGGGGGGCACGGAAAATGAGGTGACGGTCATCAGGCCGGACGGGGCCGAAGTGTGGCCGCGCATGACCAAGGATATGGTAGCCAGCCGTCTGGCCCGCTCCATTGCGGATACGCTGGCCGGGGAACCTTGATTTACGTTCGGGCGTTGGCAGGGTGTTCTGTAAAGGAGGGTTTCCTATGCCCCGTATCACGCTGCTGACGCTGAGCATGGCCTTGATGGCCGGATCCGCTGCCTTCGCCCAAGCGGTGCCGCAGCGTGTCAATTTTCCCGAAGGTGCCACCCATGTGACGCTTGAAGGGCAGGCCGCGCCCGAGGCCGTCCGCTATGTGGTGAATGCCGGTGAGGGGCAGATCCTTGATATCAATCTGGTTTCGCCGGATATGGGGGCATGCTTTACGCTTTATACCCCTGACAGTGCAGATAAAGCCGCTCCGACCTTTACCGGCGGGTGCAACGGCCAATCCTTTTCCGCGATGCTGAGCGAGACGGGCGATTACACCGTTGCCGTTGCGGCTGCCCCCGGCATCGAGGCTGCGGCATATTCCCTTGTCATATCCGCTACGAATGATGCAGTCGAAGGCGCGCCTGTCCTGCCTGCCAACTAGTTGCCGGTGCGGGTCTGCTCCGTTACCTTTGCGGGTGGAATATAGAAGGAAGCGGCAATGGGCATGACGGTCGAAGTAAAGATTCTTGACGAACGTATCCATGAATGGGGGCTGCCCGCATATCAGACCGAAGGCTCGGCCGCGCTTGACCTGTTTGCCTGCCTGGATGCCCCGCTGACGATTGAGCCTGGAGACAAGGCGGTTCTGGTTCCATCAGGTATCGCGCTGTTCATGAATACGAATGAAATGGCGGCCCTTGTGCTGCCTCGCTCGGGCGCTGGCCATAAGAAGGGGCTGGTTCTGGGCAATCTCGTCGGTCTGATCGATCCCGACTATACCGGTGGCATCCAGATGAGCGTCTGGAACCGCAATGCGGCAGGTTCACCCCCCATCGTGATCGAGCCGGGGGAGCGCGTGGCCCAACTGATGTTTGTTCCCGTTCTGCGCCCGGACCTGCACGTGGTCGCGGAATTTTCTGCGCAGACCGAACGCGGGGCAGGTGGGTTCGGATCAACCGGATGACACCTGACGCCTTGGAGCGATATTCGCGCCACATGCTGCTGCATGATATCGGCGGGGCCGGGCAGATGCGTCTCTTGGCTGCCAAGGTGCTGGTCATCGGTGCGGGCGGGCTGGGGTCGGGTCTGTTACCCTATCTGGCGGCCGCAGGTGTCGGGGCGATTACCGTGTTTGACGGGGATGTGGTGGATCTGTCCAATCTGCAGCGGCAGATCATTCATACCACTGCCGCAATCGGACAAAACAAGGCGGAATCCGCCATCGCGCAGCTGGCGGCCCTCAATCCGCTACCGGCATATACCGCCTGTTCCCACCATTTTGAGGATGCGGATGCGCCCTTGGTCGCGGCGCATGATCTTGTGATTGATGGTACGGATTCCGTTTCTACACGATACCTGCTGAATGCACTTTGCGTGGCAGCGGATCGTCCATTGCTTGCAGCCTCCATCGCGCAATGGGACGGGCAGATCGGGCTGTATCATGCAGATGGCTCGGCCTGCTATCGTTGCGTGTTTCCGAATCCCCCCAAAGCGGGCGATGCCCCTACCTGCGCCGAGGCGGGGGTTCTGGGCCCACTACCGGGCATTATCGGAACCATGATGGCGGCAGAGGCAGTGAAATATCTGTCAGGGGCAGGCACGCCCCTGCGGAACCGGCTGTTCCTGTTTGATGCCCTGCATATGGATGCACGCACCATCTCTGTCACCCGCAAGGCAGGGTGCCCCGACTGCGGTACGGAACCGCTCTGACCTGCCACAGGTTGATCCGCGCCAAAGGAGCGTTGGAAATGCCGAATGACGTACAGGTCCCCGAAGGGCTGGTTTATGTGGATGACAGGATGCCGGGAATCCGGCGGCACAAATCCGGCAGGGGGTTCCGCTTCGTTGGCCCCGACGGTCTGACGCTGAAAGGGGAAATGCGTGCCCGGTGCCTGAAACTCGCCGTTCCTCCTGCATACGAAAATGTGTGGATTTGCGCGTTGCCCAATGGGCATTTGCAAGCCACCGGTTTTGATGCGCGCGGGCGGAAACAGTACCGTTACCACGCTGATTGGGCGCTTTGGCGGTCCGAGGCGAAATATGGCCATCTTCCGGAATTCGGCGAAGGACTTGGCCGTTTACGGCGCCGGGTTGATCGCGACCTGAAGGGCGAGGCGGGGGATATGACCTTCAGCCTTGCCGCAATGGTCCTGCTGATCGACCGGACACATCTGCGGGCCGGAAATCCGTCCTACGCGCTGGAGAACCGCACTTTTGGTGCTACCACCCTGCTGGCCCGCCACCTGAGCCTGTCGGACGGACGTGTACGCCTGAAGTTCCGGGCGAAGGGGGGCAAGACCGTCAACCGTACCCTGCATGACAAGCGGCTGCACAAGATCATGCATGTGATCGGCGATCTGCCCGGTCGCCAGTTGTTCACCTGGCTTGATGATGCGGGAGTTTCGCATCCGGTATCTTCTAACAATCTGAATGAATACATTGCCGAGGCTTCAGGGGTTGAGGGGGCTTCGGCCAAGACATTCCGGACATGGGGCGGTTCGCTCGCCGCCTTTACCGAGGCAAGAGCTGCCGGTGACGCTTGTCTGTCTATCAGATCCATGGCCGAGGCTGCTGCCGAAACGCTGGCAAATACCCCAAGCATCGCCAGAAAATCCTATATCCACCCGAAGGTTCTGGAACTGGCGGAAATGGATGCGGATGTGCGCCACGAAATGATGCAGGCGCTGCCAACCGAGGGTGACAGCGCCCTGCGGGCGGATGAACGCCGGATGCTGGGGCTGCTGAGGGCTTAGACGCACAGCCATTCCGCCGGGATCAGCTGTGGATCGGCGGCGTGATCTCGCCCGGCTGCGGTGGGATCGGATCCTCGGCCGGCGGGATGGGGGCAGGGTCCGGCATCGGATCCGGGGTGGTGTCGGGGCCGGGGGCCGGTGGTGGCATGTCTGGCGGGGTGTCGCCGGGGTTCGGTACGCCAATCATCTGGGTCAGGTCGGTCATAACATCCTCCTTCATTCTGTGAAGGCAACCATGCAACCCGTGTTCAAGTTCCCGCAAACCGCCGCGACAGGAAGCGTGATCCTGCCAACCCGAACCGCCATGGCTGATCCACCGCCCGCGATATTCCGATCCGCGGGCCGCTCATGACCTGTACATCGCCCCCACGCTCTATGCGAAGGATGTCGGTTCCATCGTCCGCGGGCCCGATCCCCAGTGCCTGACCCAGACGCCCCGGACCGGCACATAGGCGCCTTGGATCATCAAGGCCCCGCCGGGTTGCCATCTGCCCGATGCCGCACAGGGGTTCCAGCGCGCGGAACAAAACAGCGTCACCCGGGCGGCACACCACATTCAGGCACCAGTGTATCCCGTAGGATCGGTAGACATAGGCCATTCCGGCAGGGCCGAACATAGCCCGATTTCGCGGCCTTATTCCTGAAAAGCTGTGCGATGCCGGATCATCGAGGGTATAGGCCTCGGTTTCGACGATCGTCCCCCCCGCGCCGCGCAGCATCAGCCGCGCCCCTATCAGATCATGGGCGACCAAAGGGGCCGGCCTGTCGAACCAGCTGTGGGGAAGGGGGGAAATGGCGTTCATCCCCCATAACTGGACCAAAGCCCCGTGCAATCAATATGACCGCCGGGATTTGGACCCGAAGAACTATCAAAGCGAATTGCTTGGGGGCGTGAGTCATATTACAGCATGAACCATACAAGAACACCTGTCGCGTGCTGGATCGCGTTGGGTTGCTGCTCGGAGAAGTGACAATATGCACGGCACAACCGGGAGCGATCCCCAAACCAGAATTCTGACCGGTACACCTGGCCTTGATGATGTGTTGCGGGGTGGGCTGACGCCTTCGCGGCTGTATCTGGTAGAAGGAACGCCCGGATCGGGCAAGACGACGCTGGCGCTGCGCTTTTTGCTGGAGGGGCGTCAGGCGGGGGATCGGGCGCTGTATATCACCCTTTCCGAAACGGAAAACGAACTGCAGGCGGTGGCGCTTTCCCACGGGTGGTCGCTTGACGGGGTTACCCTGTTCGAGATGGTGGCCGAGGATGAATTCAGCGCGGCACATGAACAGACGCTGCTGCATCCCAGCGAGGTGGAGCTGGGCGAAACCGTGCGCGGCATCATTGATCTGGTCGAACGGATCAATCCCCGGCGGGTTGTGCTGGACAGCCTTTCGGAGCTGCGGCTTCTGGCGCAGAATCCGCTGCGGTACCGCCGCCAGATACTGGCATTGAAGCATTTCTTCGCCCGCCGGAACTGTACCGTCTGGATGCTGGATGACCGGACCGCCGAGCCGGGCGATCTGCAGCTGCACTCCATTGCGCATGGCGTCATCTCTCTGGAGCATTCCGCAAGCGATTTCGGGGCCGAGCGTCGCCGCCTGCGGGTGATAAAGATGCGGGGGTTGCAGTATCATGGCGGGTTCCACGATCTGACCATCGAGCGCGGCGGTATCCGTGTGTACCCGCGCCTGATAGCAGCCCATCACCATCGCACATTCTCCAGCCTGCCTGTCACAACGGGGCTTGAGGGACTGGATGCCCTGCTGGGAGAGGGACTGTTCCCCGGTACGAACACGCTGCTGGCCGGACCTGCGGGCGTGGGAAAAACCACCACGGCGGTGCGATGCATGATTGCAGCGCTGCAACGCGGGCAGAAGGCGGCGTATTTCCTGTTCGACGAACGTCTGTCTACCCTACTGATCCGGTCTAGGGCCCTGAACATGGATTTGCAGCCCTATCTGGATTCGGGCCTGCTGCAGATCCGCCAGATCGATCCGGCGGAACTGTCGCCGGGGCAGTTCGCCAGCGCGGTCCGGTCAGCGGTGGAAGAGGGGGATGTCGGGATTGTCGTGATCGACAGCCTGAATGCCTATCTGCACGCCATGCCAAGCGATAACTACCTTGTCCTGCAGATGCACGAATTGCTCAGCTATCTGGCGCAGCAGGGTGTCGTATCGATGATGATCCTTGGCCAGCATGGCGTGACAGGGGATCTGCGGTCCGACATCGACATCAGCTATCTTGCTGATACGGTCATGATGCTGCGCTTTTTCGAGGCGGAAGGGGAGGTTCGCAAATCCATCTCCGTCATCAAGACGCGGACCTCGGATCATGAACGCAGCATCCGCGAATTCCGCATCGACCAGGGCGGCCTTCTGGTGGGCCAGCCCCTGCGCAACTTCAGGGGCATCCTGTCCGGCGTGCCGATCTATCATCCAGAGCAGGGCGCGCTCCTGCCGCTGGAGGGTAATTCGCAATGACGCCGGAATGGCCCCCCGCTGCGGTGACGGGGGCAGGGTCCGATCCGACCGGCGCCGTCGCGATCCTGGCCCCCCGCGGGCGGGATGCGGTGGTGGCTGCGCAGCTTCTGCACAAGGAAGGTATCGGGACGATCATTGTTTCCGGATTGGACCGGCTGGCCGCGCTGATCGAGCAGCGTGTCGGCGCGGTTCTGATCACCGAAGAAGCATTGGCAGGCCCGGACGAAGAGCGCTTGCTGCGGGTTTTGCAGGATCAGCCTGCCTGGTCGGATGTGCCCTTTGTCGTGCTGGCGAACGGCACGGTCAGCAACCGGTCGGACAGGGCGATCCGCCGGATGGATTCCTTGCGAAATGCCGTTCTGCTGTCACGTCCGCTGCATGCAGAGGAACTGGTCCGCTCCGTCCGCTCTGCACTGACGGCCCGCGGCCGTCAGCACGATGCCCGCAAACGGATGGAAGAGCTGCGGCTTCGGGAAAAGCAGCTTTTCGAGAGCGAAGCGCAGTTTCACGCCATTGCGGATTCCGTGGACCAGATGATCTGGTCCACCACCCCAACAGGCTTTCATGACTATTTCAACCGTCGCTGGTATGAATTTACCGGTGTTCCCTATGGCTCCACGGATGGGGAGGCATGGGCCGAACTGTTCCACCCTGACGATCAGGATAACATTTGGCGGCGCTGGCGCCACAGCCTCGGCACCGGCGATCATTATGAGATTGAGTATCGGCTGAAGCACCGCAGCGGCGATTACCGATGGGTGCTGGGCCGCGCGCAGCCCGTGCGGAACGTGGATGGCAGGATCATCCGCTGGTATGGGAGCTGCACCGATATCCACCGCATGAAAACCGCCGAAGAGCAGCGGCAGCTGATGCTGGCCGAGATGAACCACCGGGTGAAGAACTCCTTGGCGATGGTGCATGCAATCGTCTCGCAGACCCTGCGTCAGGCCGAGAATCTGGAGGATGCGCGGGCGGCAATCCAGTCGCGGATCGGAATGCTGTCGCAGGCACATGATCGGCTGGTGCAGTCCAGCTGGACCGAGGCGCATATTCTTGATGTCATCGATGCAGCGCTGGCCCCCCATCGCAACGGCGAGGCGCGGTTCATCGTGAAAGGGCCGAACCTTCCTGTCGGGTCCAAGCAGGCACTGGCCCTGACGATGGCGCTTCACGAATTGGCAACCAATGCCGTCAAATATGGCGCATTATCGGTTGCAGGGGGGCATGTGCATCTGAAATGGGAAATGGCCGACGCACAATTCCACCTTTCATGGATCGAAACGGGTGGCCCGCCGGTGGCCCCGCCCGCGCGCAAGGGGTTCGGCAGCCGCATGATCGAACAGGCACTGGCAGGATATTTCGATGGGTCGGCGGAACTCGACTACGATGTCGGGGGTTTGCGATTCAACCTGATAGCTCCGGTCACGGGCCTGACGACCGGCGAATAGGCTATCAACCCTATGTGTGAATAGAAGCAAGAATGACCAGTATTCCCAAATCTCCTCCCGCAGTTCTTGTGGTCGAGGACGAACCCCTGATCCGTATGGAAGCGGTGGACATGATCGAGGACGCCGGATTCAGCACCTATAGTGCCAAATCCGCCGATGCGGCGATCACCATTCTGGAAAG
Organism: Falsirhodobacter sp. alg1; assembly: GCF_000739715.2. GTDB lineage: Bacteria > Pseudomonadota > Alphaproteobacteria > Rhodobacterales > Rhodobacteraceae > Falsirhodobacter. Next base: position 188,088 of record NZ_BBJC02000004.1, read on the forward strand.
CCATGACGATATCGGCATCCTGTTTACGGATGTGGATATGCCCGGATCGATGGATGGGTTGAAACTGGCGGCCTATGTGCAGGGGCGTTGGCCTGCGGTCGGGATCATCGTGGCATCGGGTATCGTGAACGCGAATGACCGCAACCTGCCGGAAGGGGTGGCATTCTTTCCCAAGCCCTATCCGACAAGCCGTATCATCGAGGCATTGGGCGATATCGCGGCGCGCCAGCCGGAATGACCAAAGGGTGCCCGCAGGGGCACCCGGGTATTGTTTGAATCTCTTATTCGGCTGGTACGTGATCCATGACTACATTGCGCCGGAACTCCGGCGTGGCCAGGCGGGCAATGGCCACGGCGATCAGCCAGTAGCAGGCCAGCTCCAGCACTTCTTCGCCTTGCCCCGCCAGATCGTTCAGTTGCACGGATATGTCGATGCCCATGGGGGCCAGCTTGCGGCCAAGGCCATCGAATGTCTTAGCAAATACGCCGCAGATGAAGGCGATCGTGATCAGCACAGCATCCAGCCGCATCATCCGCAGGCGCGCCCACCACAAGGGGCCATTGCGGCGGATCAGGCGATAGGAAACATACAGCACGAACAGGATGGCTGCGCCGCCAATCAGCTTATCCGCAAGGGGGGCCGGATGTGTGTAGGTTGTCAGCTTCAGCAGCCCGTGTTCGGTGAACCGCTTGTCGGCATCCATTTCGCGTGCCAGCATCAGCAGCATCACTGCGGGGATCTGCCATTCCGACCAGCGATAGGGACCTGCCAGCCAGAACCACAGGCAGATCGAGCCTACCAGCATGCCCAGCGATGCCTCTTCCACGCCGTGCCCCTCTTTGAAGAACAGGTGGAGATCCGAGACCTCAGCCGCCGAGATCACCAGATACCCAAGCGTCAGAATGGCGATGGTTCGGGCGATAACGCTGAAATTGGGGGTGGGCATGACGCAGTCCTTTGAATCGGCAATGGGCTGACCTAGGATTTTATGCGACCATTTGACATGTTGCTGTTACAATTACGTGGCGTCTTGTCATAAAGAAAAATAATCTGTGACGCATTGATGACAGGTGGTCATCCTGCCCAACCGCACCAGATTGCCGTATATGACATATCACGCCCTGATCGTGGCTCATGGCCAACCCTCCGACCCCGAACCCGCCGCCGCAGAAATTGCGGCCCTTGCCGCCCGCGTTCAGGCGCATTTGCCCGATTGGGATGTTCAAAGCGCCACATTGGCCGAACAGGATGCCCTGGCCCGAGGGGTGGCGGGGCGCACGGGCGTCATCTATCCGCTATTCATGGCGGAGGGCTGGTTCACCCGCGTGCATCTGCCTGAACGGTTGGCCCAATCCGGGGGCGAGGGGTGGCGTATCCTGCCGCCGTTCGGGTCCGATCCGGCCCTGATCGATCTGACACTGGCGGTCGCGGCAGCCCAGAACCGCCCGATCCTGCTGGCAGCCCACGGATCGTTCCGAAGCCCGGTTCCGGCGCAGATCGCGGATGATATGGCTGCACGGATCGTTGCGGCAACGGGCATGCCTTGCCGTGCGGGGTTCATCGATCAATCGCCGCAGATCGCCGATATCGCGCAGGACATGCCGGATGCCGCCTGCCTGCCGTTCTTTGCAGCACGCGGGGGGCATGTGATAGATGATCTGCCACAGGCACTGGATGCTGCTGGCTTTGCAGGCCCGCGCCTTTCCCCGATCGGTCTGGATCCGGCTGTGCCTGCGCTGATCGCCCGTGCCCTGCGTCAGACAGAGTGCATGTAAAGGTCCAGATCGACATCAGGAATGATCGCGGATACCCGTGCCAGTTCAGCCGATTTGATTGCGCAGAACACGCGATGCAGCTCGTGCCCCAAGGCATCGCGCAGAAAGGCGGAGCGTTGCGCCGCGCCGATCGCCTCTCGCCAGTCGGCGGGCATGGTCGGCGATGGCGGATTGGCATAGCCGTTGCCCGTCACTTCCGGCCCCGGATCGATGTGCGCTGTCATCCCATGACGCATGGCCGCAAGCACGGTGGCGGCCACCAGCGTGGGTTGGGCATCCACCCCCGAGGGGCGATGTTCGATCCGCCGTGCGTTCTTGCCCCCTGCCGGAATGCGGAAGGCAACCGACCGGTTGTTCACCCCCCAAGTCGGCGCGATAGGGGCATAGCTTTCGGCGGTGAACCTGCGCCATGAATTGGCGTGCGGGGCAAAGACCAGCATCGATTCATCCATCGTTGCCTGCAACCCCCCGATGGCATGGCGGATACGGTCAGACCATTCGCCCTCCGCCGTTTCGGCAAACATGTTGCGCCCCTCGTCATCGTTCAACGAGATGTGCAGGTGCATGCCTGAACCGGAGACACCGGCAAAGGGCTTGGCCATGAAGCAGGCGACCACGCCATGTGCCCGTGCCTGTGCCCGCACGATCCGTTTCATCCGCGCCAGATCATCCGCAGCCTTCACGACCGAGGTGCGATAGGCCAGCGTCAGCTCGTATTGTCCCGGCGCGAACTCCGAGATCATGGTTTCAGCCTTGATCCCCGCCAGTTCGGCACCGGCATAGATGTCGTCGAACAGCGGGATCATGCCTTGCAGGTGATCGACGGAATAGACTTCGGTCCGGTGGCTGGTGCGCCCGTCCAGCACTGCCGGGGCTGGGCGCAGGGCCCCATCCGGGCCACGGTTCGGATCCAGAAGAAAGAACTCCAGCTCGAATGCGGCGGCGGGATGCAGGCCATCGGCTGCCAGAAGATCGACCTGCCGTTGCAATGCATGCCGAGGATCAGCCAGCATCGGCGATCCGTCCAGATGATGCACCTGCAGCAGCACCTCGGCCCGCGTGGTGCCATGCAGCGGCACCAGCGATCCTGCCACGGGCCACGCGCGCACATCACCATCGCCGCATTCCCAGACGAGTCCGGTTTCGTGCACATCCTCGCCGCAGATATCCAGCCCCAGGATCGAGGCAGGAAGCAGACGACCGTCGCGATACAGGGCCATCAGTTCGTGCCGCCGGATGATCTTTCCCCGGGCAATGCCGTTTACGTCCGACAGGACCAGATCGATGGCATTGATATGGGGATGGGCCGCAAGAAAAGTCTCGGCCTCGGTCGGGCAGGCACCGGATGGGGCAATCATGCAACGTCCTTATGAATGATGATATCCACTTGGGGATAGGCAAGCATGATTGTGCGCTTCAGACCAGCGCCGATCTCATGTGCGTCGCGCAGGGAAAGGTCGCCATCCAGTTCGATATGCAGGTGGATGAATACACGGCTGCCGGCAACGCGGCTCTTGAGGTCGTGATGCCCCTGCACCCCCGGCCAATTCTGGCTGAGCGTTGCAATGCCGCGCAGTACTTCGGGATCGGCTTGCCGGTCCATCAGGGCATCGAAGGCGCCGCGCCCGATCTTCAGCGCACCCCGCGCCATGATCGCGGCGGCGAACAGCGCAACAAGGCTGTCCACCTGCGGCAGATTCAGGCGACCCGCCGCAAGCAGGGAAATCAGCGCCCCGAAATTGGGAATCAGATCCCCGAGATAGTGCAACCTGTCGGCCGAAACCACGCGGCTGCCTGTCATGCGGGCAATCCGGCCCTGCCACCACACCAAGAGCAAGGTCAGCACGATGGAAATGACCATCACCACCATACCGCCCGTCTCATCCCGCAGCGGGCTGGGGGCATTCGACAGCAACCGCAGAACAGAGGCACCGCCAATAATGATGGCAGACAGCATGATGAAGAACGATTGCCCCAGGGCTGCGATATCCTCGGCAGAGGTATGGCCGAAGGCATGGTCCTCATCCGCGGGTCGCTGCGCATAGACGATGGCTGCCATCGCTCCCAGCGACACGATCAGGTCCATCGCGCTATCTGCAAGGGAGGCTGCAACCGACAGCGCGCTGGTAGCGGCCACGGCCCACAGCTTCAGCGCGACAAGAATGGTGGCCACGGTTATGGAGGCCAGCCCGGCCTGAAGCGTCAGCCTGTCACGAGAGGGGTGGCCCCCGCTCATTCCACCGTCTCGCCGGGGTCCACCCCCCAGATTTCGGTCTTGCTGACCCAGCCGTTCTGGTCACCTATGCGGACACGGCACCAATTGGGGGTGCATTGCATCAGACGGGCAATCACGTCCTTTTCCGCGCGGACAACGATCGCGGCATCATCGCTGGGGCTTGTATGAAGGTCGGCGATATCGGCGGTTATCATGACGCTGCGGGTGCCGGACAGCAGGGCATAGTGCATCCATCCGCCCATGCCCTCGGAATCCTCGACCCGGCGCCAGTGGCCGTATTCGGCCGTGATCTTCAGCGGCATTCCATCCCGCGCGAATACCCAGTCGATCCGGTGGGTCAGGCTGGGTCCGCGCCGGGCATTCCCCTCGCGCGTTTTCAGGGTAACGTAACGGGGCAGCGGCAGATGGGTCACAGCGCCGACATTCGGGTCGGCCGATTGCGCGGTTGTTTCCTGCGGGCTGTCATCAGCCCCCAGTTCCTGTGCGCTGGCCATGCCGCCTGCAAGCAGCCCTGCCACCAGAATGGCGCGGATCAATCCCTTCATGGCGAGCATCCTTCGTTGCCGTTGTATCCAGACAAGCTGCCCATGTGTCAGTAGCCCCGCGTCCGGTCAACAAGGTTGATGAACGGCAAACCGGCCTCACCCCTGCGGATATTCTCGGCAACCTGCACGGAGGCCGTCCGGGGGCGGGTGGCTGCCGCCACATGCGGCGTGACGGTAATGCGCGGATGGGCCCAGAACGCATGTTCGGGGGGCAGGGGTTCGGTCCGGAAGACATCCAGCGTGGCATGGCTGATCCGGCCGCTGTCCAATGCATCCAGCAGCGCCTCGTCATCGATCAGCGGACCACGGCCCGGATTGATCACCACCGCCCCCGAAGCCAGCCGTGCCAAGGCCGGTGCATCCAGCAAATTGGTCGTATCGGGCGTATCGGGAAGCAGGGCCACGACAATTTCGGCCCCGTCCAGCGCCTGTTCCAAGGAGGTAACACAGGTCAGCCCCTCGATCTGTTTGGCGGTCCTGCTCCATCCCGTTACCGGAAAGTTCAGCCGGGCAAGGGCCTGGCCGCAGGCCGCCCCCAATGCGCCCGTTCCCAGAATCGTGACACGCCGTTCGCGTGCCAGTGGTGCGAATGCCTGATCCCAATGCGGTGCATCCGCTGTGATATATCGATCCATGCCAAGGTGATGGCGCAGGACATGCCCTGTGGCCCATTCGACCATGCCTTCGGTCAGGCTGGGATCGACCATGCGGCACAGCGGTTGGGTCAGGGTATCATTGCCGACCAGCCGCTCGACGCCCGCCCACAGGTTCAGCACGGCCTTGGCGTTGGGATAGCGGCCGAAATCCTCGATCACGCCCCCGGGGGCAAAGACGATGTAATCCACCGCCGCCCGATCCGCAGCCTCGACCTCGGTCACGATCCGCGCGTCCACGCCCGCGGCCGCCAGCGCCTCGGGTAGACAGTCCCGGTATTGTTCCCACGCGCGGGGCCCTGCGGCAAAGAATACGACGGTCATCTATCTGTCCCTTGCGCGGTGGACATGCGCGCTTTGCACGATTCCGAATGCGGTCAGCAAGACCATCATTGCCGATCCACCATAGCTGACCAATGGCAGCGGAACACCCACAACCGGCGCAAGGCCCATCACCATCAGCATGTTCACGGCGAACAGGAAGAAGAAGCTGGCGGCAATGCCCAAGGTCACAAGGGCGGCAAACCGGTCCTTCATCTGCACCGCCGATGCAATGCAGAACGCGATGATCAGCACATAGAGGATCAGCAGGGAACAGGCCCCGATGAAGCCCAGTTCTTCGGCGATGACGGTAAAGATGAAATCGGTATGTTTTTCGGGCAGGAAGTTGAGCCGGCTTTGCGTACCCTGCATGAAGCCGCGCCCCGTCCAGCCGCCCGAGCCGAGCGCGATCTTGGCCTGCGTGATGTGATAGCCGGCCCCCAGTGGATCGGTGGACGGGTCCAGAAAGGTGTCGATCCGTTTGAACTGGTAATCGCGCAGCAACTGCCAGCTTTTCCCGCGGCTTGCCAGCACCACGGTTACAAGGCCTACGCCCGCGCCCAGTACCACTGCGAAATACCACAGGCTGACACCGGCGCAGAACATCACCACGGCCCCGCCGCCCATCAGCAGGATCGCGGTGCCCAGATCCGGTTGCACCATCACAAGAAAAACCGGCAGCAGGATCAGGACCAGCGGTACGGCCACCCAAAGCGGATGGGACACCTTATTCGGGGGGAGCCAGTCATAATAGGCGGCCAACATCATCACGAGGGCGATCTTCATCACCTCGGACGGTTGCAGCATGATGAACCCCAGGTTCAGCCAGCGCTGCGCGCCCATGCCCACATGGCCCATCACATCCACGGCCACCAGAAGCCCGACCGCCCCCAGATAGATGACGCCCGAAATATTGCGCCAGAACCAGATGGGAATGAACGCCATCACCAGCATGATGGACAGGCCGGCCACGAAGCGCTTCATCTGCGGTTCGGCCCAGACGGTGATATCCCCGCCCGCCACCGAATACAGCATCAGCCAGCCCACAGCGCAGACCGAGGTCAGCAGCAGTACCAGGGGCCAGTTCAGATAAAGCGCCTTGCGTAACCCGGTGGGGACAGTCTGGATGCGGTATTCGAGAAAGCTCATGCGCGGCCCTGTACACCGGTTGCGGAGGCCAGCGCGCTGAAATCACGCAGGCTCATTTCGGAAAGGGCGGTCTGGATGCGCGCGCGCTGGCTTTCGGGATAGGCGGCAAGCGGTGGCATCTTTCCCGTCAGGATGCGCAGCAGAAGATCCCGCACGATCGGAGCGGCCACCGTGGATCCGCCGCCGCCATGTTCGACGACGCAGGCCACCGCCACCTTCGGGGCATCATAGGGGGCAAAGCCCACGAACAGGGCATGGTCCCGCCGGTTCCAGGGCAGATCATCGTTGCCGATCACACCACGGGCCCGTTCGGCGGCGCTGATGTTCCGCACCTGCGATGTGCCGGATTTCCCCGCCATCGTCATTGCCGGATCCACGATGCGGCTGTTGTAGCCTGTCATTCCCAGCTTGTTCGACACTGTGTACATGCCATGACGCACCATCCGTAGCAGGGCCGGGTTCACATCCATCATGGGCGGCTCGGGCGGGGTATCTTCCACACCCCCGATCGATTTCACGAGACGCGGGGTAACCGCACGGCCCGAGGCAAGCCGCGCCGTCATGAGCGCAAGCTGCAACGGTGAGGCCAGAACATAGCCCTGTCCGATCGAGGCGTTGATCGTATCGCCGATCCGCCATTCCTGATCATAGCTGCGGCGCTTCCAGTCCTTGTCGGGCATCACACCTTCGGCAATGGCCGACATGGGCAGATCATGCCGCTGGCCAAGGCCCATCCGGCGGCCCATCTCGGCAATCTTGTCGATCCCGACACGCTGCGAGACATCGTAGAAATAAACGTCGCAGCTTTTGCCCATGGCCCCGTCAAGGTTCATGTGGCCATGCCCCCAGCGGGACCAGCAGTGGAAACGCCGTCCGCCGATCTCGTAATATCCGGGGCAATAGACGGTGGATTCGCTGTCGATCACCCCTGCCTCTAGGGCGGCAAGAGCGGTGATGATCTTGAAGGTCGATCCGGGCGGATATGTGCCCTGAACCGCCTTGTTCGACAGGGGGCGATGGTCGTTTTCGGTCAGCTTGGCATAATCGGTATAGGAAATGCCGCGGACGAACAGGTTCGGATCGAAGCTGGGGGCCGAAGCGGCGGCGAGGATATCACCGGTATTCACATCGATGGCGACGACGGATGCACTTTCGCCGCCCAGCCGGGCCTGCGCGAAATTCTGTACCTCTGCATCGATCGTCAGATGCAGGTCGGCGCCGGGCTGGCCCTCGACACGGTCCAGCTCCCGCATGACGCGCCCGACCGCATTCACCTCGATCCGTTTGCTGCCGGCCTGGCCGCGCAGCTCGTCTTCCATCCACGTTTCGACCCCGATCTTGCCGATCTGGAATTGCGGAATCTGAAGCAGCGGATCAGGGTTTTTCTGGGCGGCAAGGTCGCGTTCGGAAACGGGGCCGACATAACCCACGATATGGGCAAAGTCGGTATCCAGCGGATAGATGCGCGACAGTCCCACCTCGGGCGTGACACCGGGCAGGGACGGGGCGTTGACCGCCACGCGTGACATTTCATCCCAGGAAATGCGGTCGGCCACGACCACGGACACGAAGGCGGACCGTTTGCGGACTTCTTCGGCGGTACGGGCCAGTTCCGCATCGGTCAGGGGTATGACACGCTGTAGGCGGTGCAGGATCTCGGGCACATCGCCAGCATCCTCGCGGGTGATCGTGACGCGGTAGTTCTGTTCGTTCCCCGCGATCAGCCGCCCGTTCCGATCGAATATCTGGCCCCGGTTCGGGGGAATCAGCCGGATGGAGATGCGGTTCTCTTCGGCCAATGTGCGATACTGATCAGCCTCATCCACCTGCATGTACCGCAGGCGCGCGCCCAGTACCGCCACCACAGCCGACATCGCACCGCCCATGAACAGGGCGCGGCGCGTGATCTTGCGTGTGCTTTCGTCGCGGTCACGATGGACGATCCGTCTCACATCCGTCTCCCATAGGCGTCGATTTCGCCGGTGGCGGGCTTATGCAGCCCCATGATGATGGCCGATGCCAGCACGACCACAGGATAGCACAAGATCGTGGCCAGGGCTTCGATCATGGAATACCCCAAAGGCACCTGCGGCAGAAGGGCTATGCCGAACACGAAACGGTAAACAAGCTTCATGGTCACGATCAGTCCGGCCATCATCAGCCATTCGCTGAAAAGGTTCAACTCTCGTGTGAATGCCATGCGTGTGCGCAGGAATTCCGTTCCGGCAATGACCACGGCGGTCCACAGGCCGGGGGGGCGCATCAGCAGCAGGTCTTCGGCGAACAGGACGATCACGATCAGCCAGAGGGCCATGGCCTGCGGCCGGCGCAACGTCCAGGCCAGGGTGATGCACAGCAGCACATCCGGGCCGGGCCAATCCCCTGCCTGCCCTCCAAGGGGCATCAGGTGCAACAGCACGATGACCAGCGCCAGAACGACATAGGCTGCGCGGTAGATCCAGCGCCGCGCCCGCAAGGCCTGGCTCATTCCGGGGCCTGTGAGGGCAGGGGCGGAATCTCGGGGGAGGGCGGCAAGGCCGGGGTGATCAGATCGCCCGGATCGGTGGGAACCGGCCGCTCGGTGGCCCGCAGGACGCGCAGATACTCCAACCGTCCGTAATCGGCCGCCAGCCGCACCCGCAGGCGGCGATCGGGGCTCTGGGCGACCTCGCCCACCAGCAGGTCGGCGGGAAACACGGCGCCGTCACCTGAGGTGACGACCCGGTCACCGGGGCGGATCAGGTCCGGCTTGTCCAGAAACTCCAGTGTAGGCATCATGGTGTTGTCACCGGTCAGGATGGCACGCTGACCCGATGGCTGCACGATGACGGGAATGCGGCTGTTGGAATCGCTCAGCAGAATGACACGGCTGGTCTCTTCACCCACTCCTGCGATGCGGCCCACAAGACCCACGCCGTCCATCGTGGCCCAGCCCGTGCGGATGCCGTCGCGCCGGCCCACGTTCAAAAGCACGGATTGGCGAAATGGCGATCCGCTGTCGGCCAGAACGACGCCGGTCACATGGGTCAGCTGCGGGTCCAGCCGGACCTGGTTCAGCCCCAGCAGCTTGGCATTCTGCTGCGCCAGCTGCATTGCCGCCTCTTTCCACGCCCGCATCTGCTGCAGTTCGCGCCGCAGATCCTGGTTCTGTTCGTAGATGCGAACATAGGATTGGGCGTTGTCGATCATATCGGCAGCCTTGGTGACGGGGGCCATGGCCCAGCCGAAGCTGGGCACAAAGCGGTCCATCATCGCAGCGCGCAATTGTTCGACCCTGACGCTGTCGATCCGCCAGATCAGGAAGATCGCCATGAGCACCAGAATCACGCCTGCTGCCAGCAAGCGGCGCAGGGGGCGGGTAAACTGGTCCGGTCCGTTGCGGTCGCGTGCCACTATGGCCTCTCAGGGTAGATCAGGTGTCGTAATCGATAACGTGGCGCAGCTGCTTCTGGTATTCCAGCGCCTTGCCGGTGCCCAGGGCAACGCAGTTCAGCGGCTCGTTCGCGACCGAAATCGAAAGGCCGGTCTGTTCGCGCAGCGCCAGATCCAGATCGCCAAGCAATGCACCGCCGCCGGTCAGCATCACGCCCCGGTCCACGATATCGGCGGCCAGATCGGGCGGTGTCGTTTCCAGTGCCTGCATCACGGCATCGCAAATGGATTGCACGGGCTCGGCCAATGCCTCGGCGACCTGTGCCTGATTGATCTCCACCTCCTTGGGGACGCCGTTCAGCAGGTCACGCCCACGGATCAGCATCGAGGTGCCGCGTCCGTCGTCGGGCATGCGCGCGGTCCCGATGGAGGTCTTGATGCGTTCGGCGGTCGCCTCACCGATCAGCAGGTTCTGCTGGCGGCGCAGGTAGGATACGATCGCCTCATCCATCCGGTCACCACCCACACGGATGGAGCGGGCATAGACGATATCGCCCAAGGACAGGACAGCCACCTCTGTGGTGCCGCCCCCGATATCCACCACCATGTTGCCGGTCGGCTCGGTGATGGGCAGGCCGGCACCGATGGCCGCCGCGATCGGTTCCGCGATCAGGCCCGCGCGGCGTGCGCCGGCCGAAAGGACGGATTGGCGGATGGCCCGCTTTTCAACCGGCGTCGCCCCATAGGGAACGCAGACGATGATCTTGGGCTTCGAGAAGGTCGTACGCTTGTGCACCTTGCGGATGAAATGCTTGATCATTTCCTCGGCGGTGTCGAAATCGGCGATGACGCCGTCGCGCAGCGGGCGGATTGCCTCGATGCTGCCCGGTGTCCGGCCCAGCATCAGCTTTGCATCCTCACCTACGGCCAGAACCTGCCGTTTGCCGTCTTTCACATGATAGGCCACCACCGAGGGTTCATTCAAAATGATCCCGCGCCCTTTGACATAGACGAGTGTATTCGCCGTGCCGAGGTCGATAGCCATGTCCGACGAAAAGATACCCGCGAATGCCATTCTGGTCCGTCCCTGTCCCGTGCCGCTGATTGCCCCCCGATTCGATGGAGGACGCGCGGCCTCTTATAGAAAGGCCGGATTCGAAGGGAAAGTGCGGGTTAACGGCAATAAAGCATCAATCCGCAGAATGCGCGGGGTCTTGCGCGGGGACAGGCCGATTGCCCCCGCACAATTATGTGAGTTCAGCTGGCGTCGCGGTAGTTCACGGCCTTCTTGTCGTGATCCGGCGCGTTCTTCTCGCGGCGCAGGATCAGACGGTTCAGCGCGTTCACATAGGCGCGGGCCGAGGCGACCACGGTATCGGTATCGGCAGCCTGTCCGGTGGCGATCTTGCCGTCCTCTTCCAGCCGGACGCTGACGGTGGCCTGCGCATCCGTACCTTCGGTGATCGCATGCACCTGATACAGCGCCAGACGCGCCTTGTGCTCGACCAGCGAATTGATGGCGTTGAAGGCCGCATCCACGGGGCCGTCGCCGGTGGCCTCGGCCATATGGTCGGTGCCGTCGATCGACAGGGTCAGCTGTGCCTCCTGGGGGCCATCGGTCCCGCACACCACACGCAGGCGGCGGATCACCAGCTTGTCATAGGCCGCTGTCGTATCGACATCCTGCATCAGAGCCAGCAGATCCTCGTCGTAGACCTCTTTCTTGCGGTCGGCGAGCGTTTTGAACCGCACGAAAACATCGGCCAGCTGGTTGTCGGCCACATCGAAGCCCAGATCCTTCAGCTTGGAGCGCAGGGCCGCACGGCCCGAGTGTTTGCCCAGAACGAGGCTGGTTTCCGACAGGCCCACATCGGTCGGACGCATGATTTCGAAGGTCTCGGCATTCTTCAGCATGCCGTCCTGATGGATGCCGGATTCATGTGCAAAGGCGTTCTTGCCCACGATGGCCTTGTTGAACTGCACGGCAAAGCCGGACACGGTCGCCACCTTGCGGCTGATCGCCGTCAGCTTGGTGGAATCGATGCCGGTCGTATAGGGCATGATGTCGTTGCGGACCTTCATGGCCATCACGACTTCTTCCAGCGCGGTATTGCCTGCGCGTTCGCCCAGCCCGTTGATCGTGCATTCGATCTGGCGGGCGCCAGCCTCCACCGCGGCCAGCGAGTTTGCCGTCGCCATGCCCAGATCGTTATGGCAGTGCGTTGCGAAAATGATCTCATCCGCGCCGGGTACGCGTTCCAGCAGCATGCGGATCAGGTCGGCGGATTCGCGTGGGGCGGTGTAACCCACCGTATCAGGAATGTTGATCGTCGTGGCGCCGGCCTTGATCGCGATTTCGATCACGCGGCACAGGTAATCATGCTCGGTCCGCGTGGCATCCATGGGGGACCATTGCACATCGCCGCACAGATTGCGCGCATGCGTGACGGTGTCGTGGATGCGTTCGGCCATCTGGTCCATGTCCAAATTGGGAATGGCCCGGTGCAGGGGCGATGTGCCGATAAAGGTATGGATCCGCGGGCGGGCGGCATGTTTAACGGCCTCCCACGCGCGGTCGATATCACGGAAATTGGCGCGTGACAGACCGCAGATCACGGAATTGCGGGATGCCTTGGCGATGGCGCTTACCGCCTCGAAATCCCCTTCGGACGCGATGGGAAAACCGGCTTCGATGATGTCCACGCCCATTTCGTCCAGCATGGAGGCGATCTCCAGCTTTTCGGTGTGGGTCATCGTCGCGCCGGGCGATTGCTCGCCGTCACGCAGGGTTGTGTCGAAAATGAATACTTTGTCTTGTGCCATGTGCTTCTTCTTTGCGGTTTGCTTGGGGGCGGGCGCTGGTCACCTCTGAGCGGTCGCGCCCTAGGGCACGCTCAGAGGCAGCTAAGAAGAAGCAGGCCGCGGGGGCGGATCAGGGCGATGCCCTGCGATGTGATATGTGTTTCCCGTACCATATTGCGGACTATAAGGACGGTTAACGCGCTGACAACCCCTAATAAATGGCAGAAAAGCTGTCCTAAAGCCATTTTTTCCGGCGGAACCATAGATACGGAAGCACGGCCGAAACCGCCATTGCCGCCAAGGCCAGCGGATAGCCGATGAACCACTGCAGTTCCGGCATATGGGCAAAGTTCATGCCGTAGATCGTTCCGACCAGTGTCGGCGGCAGGAACAGCGCCGTGGCCACGGACAGAACCTTGATGATCTGGCTCTGCTCGATCCCGATCAGGCCGATCGTTGCGGAATGCAGAAACGACAGTTCCTGCTCCACCTGCCCCTGAAAGGCTGAAAGCGAGCCGAGATCCCGTTCGATCGCCTTTAGCCGCGCGGTGCCCTTGGGCGACAGGCGGGCGAGAGGGGGCAGGGTTTCATCTTCGGTCCGGGCGGCTTTGCCGCTGGTGGCATCGCGCAGGAACGGGATCATGCGGCCAAGGCTCAGCACGCTTTCCCTCAGGATGGACAGGGTCCGGTTGATGCGGCCAAGCCGGCGCAGCAGTTTTTGCAGGTCGTGTTCCGCGGTCCCTGCTGCCTGATCGGGGGCAAAGAACACCTCTTCCGAAATCTCTCCCAGATCGGCCGCGCTGCGTTCAAGCACATCGGCGATGCGTTCGACAATTGCCTCGATCATTGTGGCCATCAGGCGCGGGGCAGTGTCGGATTCGCCCGGATGGCGGGCCACGCGCTGCGCAATGGTCCGAAGGGGCAGGGGGTTGGCATAGCGCACGGTGATCAGCCGGTCAGGAAGAAGCACGAATGTGATCTGGGCGCGGCGGGGGCGTCCCGCCGTTGCCCCTTCGATCACAGCCACGGTCATCACCATGGCCTGCCCCTCGATATACATGCGCGACGAATCCTCGATATCCGTCATCTCGTCGAGGCTGGGCACCTTGACGCCAAGCGAGGCTTCGATCCGGCCCTCTTCCTCGGTGGTCGGGTTGCACAGATCGACCCAGAGCACCCCCTGCAACGAAGAAGGCACGCCATTGCCGATATGAAGCTGTCCGTCGCGAAGGATGTGATGCTCTATCATACAGGATGATGTGCCCGCAGCCGTAGCCGCAGGCAAGCATGATCCTTCAGCCTTCCGAAGGTGTGATCCGCACGATCTCGGATGTGCCGGCGCCCCGGTCCTCGGTAATGGCGTAGATTGCGCCTTCCGGCCCGACGCGAACATCGCGGACCCGCGCATTCAGCGGGATGTGTTCCTCGGTTGCGACCCTTTCCCCGTCCATCGTCAGCACGACGACGCTTTGCACCACCAGTCCCCCGACAAGGATCGCGCCATCCAGTTCGGGAAACATGTCGCCCCTGTAGAAATCCATGCCGGACGGGGCGATGACGGGATCCCAGTAATACAGCGGCTGCTGCGTTTGCGCGCTCTGGGTGATTCCGTCGCCCACCGCGTCCCCGCTGTATTCGATGCCATAGGTCACCTCGGGCCAGCCATAGTTCCGCCCGGCCTCGGGGCGGTTCAGTTCATCCCCGCCCTTGGGACCGTGTTCGATGACCCAGACATGACCATCGGGGCCGAGGGCTGCGGATTGCGCGTTCCTGTGGCCCAGGCTCCAGACCTCGGGGGCCGCGCCTTCCATACCGATGAACGGGTTGTCATCGGGAGGGGTGCCATCGGCGTTCAGCCGGATCACCTTGCCGAAATGGCTGGCCGGATCCTGAGCCTGTACCCGCGGTTCATCGTCGGACCGCTCACCCACGGTCAGCCAGATGATGTCATCCGCATCCTGAACGATGCGCGAGCCGAAGTGCTTGTTGCCATCATAGGTGGGGCGCTGGCTGAAGATCACTTCCACATCTTCCAGCCGGGGGGCATCGCCGTCTTCGACCAGTGTGGCGCGGGCAAGGGCGGTTCCGTTGCCATCCGCGCGTGGTTCGGCAAAGGAGAAGAAGATCGTGCCGCTGGTTGCGAAATCATTGGCCAGGGCCACATCCAAAAGGCCGCCCTGGCCGCTGGCATCCACCTCGGGGACGCCGGCAATGGCAGGGCCGGGGGTGCCATCTGTCAGGATATGCATGGTGCCCTCTTTGGCGGTGACCAGCATTCGGCCATCCGGCAGGAATTCCATCGCCCATAGCTGCGGCAGCCCCTCGGCCACCACGCTAGTGGTCACGGCAGTTGGCGTGGCGGGCTGGTTCGCACGGGTCTGCCCCTCAAACGCCGGGGTCTGATCCGTTGCATTCGGCGGTGCGGTCTGGACCGGAGGGCGCAGATCCTGCGCCATCAACGGCAAGGGCAGCAGAAGTGCGGCAACTGTGGTGGTGGCGAGGCGAAGCGGGGTACGTGTCATGACGGTCCTCCGGGTGCTGGGTACCGAAAGAAACGCCCCGCGCCCCCCGCGGGTTCAACGCGCGAATTGTCGCAGATCAGTTTGCGGGGCCGACCAGCCGCCCTTCTTCCCACGTGCCGCTGGCCACCTGGCCGGAAGCATATGTCATTGTGCCGGTCCCATGCGGCAGGTTGTTCTGGAAACCGCCTTCGTATTTGTCACCCGATGCATATGTCAGGCTGCCTTGCCCGGAAAATGCGCCCGCGGCCCAACTGCCGGTGTATTCATAGCCGTCGGCGCGGC
Organism: Falsirhodobacter sp. alg1; assembly: GCF_000739715.2. Taxonomy (GTDB): domain Bacteria; phylum Pseudomonadota; class Alphaproteobacteria; order Rhodobacterales; family Rhodobacteraceae; genus Falsirhodobacter. The sequence continues at coordinate 203,746 of NZ_BBJC02000004.1, forward strand.
TCAGCTCACCCTCGCCCTCCCGCTGGCCATTCACGAAGCTGCCCTCATAGACCGTGCCATCGGCATAGGTTGCGGTGCCCCGTCCGTTGCGTTCGCCCTCGGCCCATTCGCCTTCGTAACGGTAGCCGTCGGGGCGGACCAGCGTGCCCGAACCATGATAGCGGCCTGCCTTGAAGCCACCTTCATATGTCGTGCCATCGGCCTGCCGGGCCTGCCCCTGACCTTCGATCTCGCCAGCGGACCAGCCGCCCTGATAGGTGGAGCTGTCGGCATAGGTGATCGTTCCCTGCCCATCGGGACGGCCGGCGGCAAAGGCGCCTTCGTAGACCGCACCATCGGCATAGGTTGCGGTTCCCGCCCCCTCCATCTGGCCGGCCTTCCATTCGCCCTCGTACCGGTATCCGTCGGGGCGGGTCAGCGTGCCATGGCCTTCGCGCTGATCATCGACAAAGCCGCCCTCATAGACTTCGCCACTGGCGTAGGTCACGCGGCCCTCGCCGGTGCGACGCCCGGCAATGAAGCCGCCTTCATAGATATCGCCATTGCTCTGGGTCAGGGTCCCGGATCCTTCGATCCGGCCTTCGACCCATTCGCCGGTATAGGTCAGCCCTTCGGCCGTCTGCAGGGTCCCTTTGCCCGACGGTTTCCCGGCAACGAGCGTTCCGCGATATTCCGAACCGTTGGCATAGGTGATTACACCTTCGCCTTCCTTTTCCCCGTTGGCCCATTGGCCTTCGTATTTGTAGCCATCCGCCGCCACGATCTGGCCATCACCGCTGGGTTGGCCGTTCAGGAAGCCGCCGGAATACCGCGAACCGTTGGCATAGGTTGCCTCGCCCTGTCCGGTGCGCTGCCCTTCCTTCCAGTCCCCGACATAGGTCGAGCCATCTGCAAAGGTGATCTTGCCTTCGCCATCGGGGCGTCCGGCCACGAACATCCCTTCATAGACCGAGCCATTGGGATAGCGGGCAACACCGGCCCCTTCGATCGTGCCATCCACCCAGTTGCCGGTGTATTCATAGCCGTTCGGCATCCGGTATGTGCCGGTGCCATGCTGCAGGCCGTTGCGGAAATCCCCCTCGTACGAAGAACCGTCATCATATTGCATGGTTTGCCGGCCATCCTGCGCCAGCCCCGCCCCGGCCATTGCCAGCACGATCGCTCCGCCGATCCACAGTTGTTTGACCATCGCAATATCCCTCCGCGTTTCGCGAACCTTAGTAATCCGGCGAGCCTGTCGCAAGCGTGGAAGGATTTCGTGCGCAGATGCACAGCCATCCGGCGCATCATGCGTAATTTCCCGCCCCGCCGGACAGGCTATTGTCTGTCAAAACCTGTGAAGGAGTGATGATGACCAAACTTGCCGTGATTTATTATTCGACCTATGGCACCAACTACCAGATGGCCGAAATTGCAGCCGATGCCGCCCGCGCGGCGGGGGCTGAGGTGCGCCTCTTGAAGGTGGCGGAAACCGCGCCCGAAGCCGTCGTGAACAGTCAGGATGCCTGGAAGGCCCTGGTCGAGAAAACGGCACATATCCCCGTAGCGACGCCCGAAGATATGGAATGGGCGGATGCCTATCTCTTTTCGGCGCCCACGCGTTTCGGGGGTGCCCCCAGCCAGATGCGCGCCTTCATCGATACGCTGGGCGGATTGTGGTTTGCGGGCAAGCTGGCGAACAAGGGCGTCAGCGTCATGACATCATCCCAGTCCCCCCATGCGGGGCAGGAGGCGACGACCCTCGGGCTTTATACCACCTTCATGCATTGGGGGTGCATCATCGTGGCGCCGGGCTTTACCGACGAATCGGTGGCAAAGGCAGGTGGCAATCCCTATGGCTATGCCCATACCCAAGGTGCGGAGTTCACGGCGGATGTGACGGCCGCGATCGGCCATCAGGCACGCCGGCTGGTGGAAATCAGCGGCAAAATACGTGGCTGATCCCTTAGGGGCATAGTGCAACTCGCTCTGGACCCATGGCGCGGTCAATCGTATAACCCGCGCCATGTTTCATACCATACCCCCCCTTCGTCGAATTAGCGGCCCGGTGCGCTGACTGCCCGCAGCGTACCGGGATGACCCCGCACGGCCTTTTCCTGCCCTGATGAAGATGAGGAGCGCCTCCATGAGCGCCGATACGACCCCCGACTACCGCGATACCGTATTCCTGCCCGAAACAGACTTCCCGATGCGCGGTGGCCTGCCCACGCGTGAACAGGGCTGGCTGGATCATTGGGCGCGGATCGGGATCTATGACCGCCTGCGTGAAAAGGCGGGGCGCACGCCCTTTACCCTGCATGACGGCCCTCCCTATGCGAACGGCAATTTGCATATCGGCCACGCGCTGAACAAGACGATCAAGGACATGATCGTGCGCAGCCACCAGATGATGGGCTTTGACGCGCGCTATATTCCGGGGTGGGATTGCCACGGCCTGCCGATCGAATGGAAGATCGAGGAGCAGTATCGCGCCAAGGGTCTGAACAAGGACGATGTCGATATCGTCGATTTCCGTCAGGAATGCCGCGCGTTTGCCAAGGGCTGGGTCGATATCCAACGCGAGGAGTTCAAGCGCCTTGGTGTTACCGGGAATTGGGCCGATCCCTATCTGACCATGGATTTCCATGCCGAAGCGGTGATCGCCGACGAATTCATGAAGTTCCTGATGAACGGCACGCTGTATCGCGGATCGAAGCCTGTCATGTGGTCGCCCGTTGAAAAGACGGCCCTTGCCGAGGCCGAAGTGGAATATCACGACCACACGAGCCATACGATCTGGGTGCGGTTCAAGCGCCGGTCCGGCAGCGTGGCCGGCGATGTTGCCGAGGATCTGCGCGATGCCTCCGTCGTCATCTGGACCACGACGCCCTGGACCATTCCGCAGAACCGTGCCGTGGCCTATAACCCCACGGTCGCCTACGGCCTCTACCGCGTGGATGAAGTTGCGGAAAACGCGATGGCCCGGGCGGGGGAACATCTTCTGCTGGCAGATGCGCTGGCCGAAGCCGTGATGGCGCAGGCGAAGGTGCAGGGCTTTACCCGCCTGCGCGACGTGGCTGCCTCCGAGCTGGAAGGCGTCACTCTGGCGCACCCCTATGCCGGTATCGAGGGCGGGGCGGGTGAATGGGATTACGATGTTCCGCTGCTGCCGGGTGACCATGTGACCGATGATGCGGGAACGGGCTTTGTCCATACGGCACCCAGCCATGGTGATGACGACTATCAGGTCGGCCTCAAGTTCAACCTGAAGATGACCTACAACGTGGAGCCGGACGGATCCTACCGGGCGGATCTGCCGTTGTTCGCAGGCCAGCACATCATTCTTGCCGATGGCAAGGAAGGACCGGCCAATGTTTCCAACATCAAGGCTCTTGCGGGGGCGGGGGCGTTGCTGGCCAAGGGCAAGCTGAAGCACTCCTATCCGCACTCGTGGCGGTCGAAGGCCCCGGTCATCTATCGCAACACCCCGCAATGGTTCGCAGGGATCGACCGCCCGTTGAACGACGGCACGGGCGATTACGGCAATACCATCCGGGAACGTGCGCTTGCCTCCATTGAACGGCTGGTGAAATTCACGCCGCAATCGGGCCGCAACCGTCTGCATTCGATGATCGAGGCGCGCCCGGACTGGGTGCTGTCGCGCCAGCGGGCATGGGGCGTTCCGCTGACCTGTTTCGTCAAGAAGGGTGCAAAGCCCGAGGATGACGACTTCTTGCTGCGCGATGCGGCCATCAATGCCCGAATCGTGGCGGCGTTCGAGGCCGAAGGTGCCGATGTCTGGTACAAGGACGGCTTCAAGGCCGAGATGCTGGGCGATCTGGCCGAGAGCTACGAGCAGGTGTTCGACGTGCTGGACGTCTGGTTCGATTCCGGATCCACCCATGCGTTCGTATTGCGTGACCGGGCCGATGGCTCCGAGGACGGTATTGCGGACGTCTATATGGAAGGGACGGACCAGCACCGTGGCTGGTTCCATTCCTCGCTGTTGCAGGGCTGCGGTACGATGGGGCGCGCGCCCTATCGCAACGTCGTCACCCACGGCTTCACGCTGGACGAAAAGGGCATGAAAATGTCCAAATCGGTCGGCAATACCGTGGTGCCGGAAAAGATCGTCAAGGAATACGGCGCGGATATCCTGCGGTTGTGGGTGGCGCAGGCCGATTACACCGCCGACCAGCGGATCGGAAAAGAGATCCTGAAGGGCACCGCCGACAGCTATCGCCGTCTGCGCAACACCTTGCGGTTCCTTCTGGGCGCGCTGAAGGGGTTCGAGGAGATCGAGCGGGTGGCACCTGCCGAAATGCCCGAGCTGGAGCGCTGGGTACTGCACCGCCTGTCGGAGCTGGATGGCGAGGTCCGTCGCGGTTATGCCGCGTTCGATTTCCAGGGTGTGTTCCAGAAGTTGTTCACCTTCTGCACCACCGATCTGTCGGCGATCTATTTCGACATCCGCAAGGATGCGCTGTATTGCGATGCCGCCGACAGCTTGCGCCGCCGGGCTGCGCGCAGCGTGCTGGACATCGTGTTCCACCGTCTGGTGACATGGCTGGCCCCTATCCTCGTGTTCACGACCGAGGATGTGTGGCTGTCGCGCTATCCGGGGGATGATTCCTCGGTGCACCTGCAGGACATGCCGGAAACGCCCGCCGCCTGGGCGGATGCCGATCTGGCGGCGAAATGGCAGGGCATCCGTTCGGCCCGCCGCGCGGTGACGGCAGCGCTGGAGGTGCAGCGCACGGCCAAGGTCATCGGTGCCAGCCTCGAGGCCGCCCCGACGGTTTATGTCGCGGATGCGGCCCTGCTGGCCTCGCTCCGGTCGGTGGATTTTGCCGAACTGTGCATCACCTCGGCGTTGACGCTAAGCGGTGACACCGCTCCGGAAGGTGCGTTCACTCTGCCCGAGGTGCCGGGCGTCGCCGTCGTGTTCCACGAGGCCGAGGGTGAGAAATGTGCCCGTTGCTGGCAGATCCTGCCCGATGTCGGAACCCATGCACATCCGGCAACCTGTGCCCGCTGCAACTCCGTACTGGGGTGATTGTGCCAGAAGGCCAACGGAAAAGGCGCCCTGCAAAGGGCGCCTTTTTTGCATTCCGGCGGATGGGGTCAGCGCCGCTGCGGCACAAGCTGCTGCGCGATGCCCGCCAGCAGAAGGTATAGCGATGTGGCGATCAGCCCCCAATGTGCCAGACTTTGTGGATCGAAGGACACCATGGCCGCCCATCCGGCAAAAACGATCCATGCGATTGCAACGGGCAGGGACAGTACCCGCCAACGTTCGGTCCGGACGGGATGGATGAACTTGAGGTTGGTGAACATCGCGATGGCCAGCATCAGCGTCATGATCAGGATCAGGGTTTCATGCGGGCGCGCGGCGAAAACCACCAGAATGTACATGTTCCAGCATCCGGGAAAGCCCGCAAAGGAATTATCCTTCGTCTTCATCCGCGTATCGACGAAATAGATGACCGAGGCATAGACGATCACCAGCAGGGTGAGCCACCCTTCCCATCCATCCAGAAGCCCCGACTTGAACAGGGCATAGGCCGGGATGAACACATAGGTCAGGTAGTCGATGATCATATCCATCATCACCCCGTCATATGTGGGCCAGTTCTTTTTTACGTCATAGCGGCGGGCCAGCGGTCCATCGATACCGTCCACGATCAGGGCCACCACCAGCCACGAGAACATCAGGCCCCATTTTTCCTCGACGGCGGCCAGCATGGCCAGCATCGACAGGATGGCGCCCGTGGCGGTCAGCAGGTGAACGGATAAAGCTTTTAGTCGAAGATCCATGGGCGGGATCGGTCCTTTCGGCAATCGTGGTATAACCGGGATCGGTTATGCGCGTGGGTGGGCGCGGGCATAGACCTCCATGATCCGTGCTGTATCCACCCCCGTATAGACCTGGGTAGAGGAAAGCGACCCATGGCCCAGCAATGTCTGGATGGTACGTAGATCGCCGCCTTTGCCCAGCAAGTGCGTGGCAAAGGAGTGGCGGAACGCATGCGGCGTGGCGGAAGACGGCAGGCCGAGGCGTTCTCGTGCGAGTTCGACCGTTTTTGCCACGATCCGCGGGTTGAGCGGGCCGCCGCGAGCCCCGCGAAACAGCACGCCACCCGCCAGATCATGGGGGCAGAGTGCGACGTAATGCGCCACCGCCTGTTGTGCGACCGGCAGCGTGGGGATCAGGCGTTCCTTGCCGCCCTTGCCCGTTACCCGCAACACATCGGGCAGGGGGGAGGCCTCGGCGGTCAGCCCGAGTGCTTCGGATATCCGCAGGCCGCAACCGTACAGAAGGGTGATGACGGCCTGATCGCGGGCGGCGATCCAGGCTTCGGGGTGGACCGCGACCTCGGTCAGCATGGCCCGGGCAGGAGCTTCGGGGATCGGGCGGGGCAGGGAGCGTTTGTAACGCGGGGCACGCGCCGAGAGGATGACGGTTGCATCCCCCCCCTCACGATCATTCAGCCAGTGGGTAAAGGATTTGATGGCCGATAACCGCCGCGCCAGCGACCGCGACGCCAGTCCCTTGCCACGCTCGGCCGCCATGAAGGCCCGCAGATCCGTCTGCGGTACGGTGACCAGATCCGCCAGCCCGTAGCCTTCGGCCCGATGCCGCGCCAGAAAATTCATCCAGCACGCCACATCGGTGCGATAGGCCGTAACCGTTGCCGGAGATGCATTGTCGATTGCGGACAGATGCGACAGCCAGCGTGTCAGAGCATCGCGGGCAGCCGGCGGTATGGCAAGGGTCATGACAGCCAGCGGCGCATCACACGCTGGAAAACGCCGGTGAAGAACGTCAGCAGCTCCGACCCCTGTCCGGAATGGAACTGCCCTTCGTCCGCGGCCCCGAGGGCAAGCATACCCGGCAGGCGGCCCTGACCCAGATCCAGAAGCAGCAGCGCCTCGGATTTGATCCAGCGAGTGCGGTCACCATAGATCGTTTCGACCCCGCCGGATGCAGGACGCAGGATGACCGGCCCCTCCCGACCCGCGTAATCGGCAATGAAGCCGGCGGGGGCGGTGCACAGCACATTGTCGAATTTGTCCAGCGCAGGATCAGGCTCATCCTCGCTGGTTTCCAGTACAAGACGCAGGCTGTCGACCCGCAGGGTCTGCGCCATGTCATGTTCCAGCGTGGTCAGCAGCGCGGGAAAGGATGGCGGGTCCAGCAGTTGCAGAATGGCCCTGTGGATCTGGGCCGTGCCTGCCACGTTTTCATAGGCGGCCGCGATCACATGGCGGTGGGTGTCTTGCAGCGTGTCCAGTTCCGACGTCAGCCGCTGCATCGCGGCGCCCCGCAGATCGATGACATTATGGCCACGCTGTGCATCACCTGCGGCGATCAGGGCGCGCATCACATCTGCGTCTTCAAGCACAAGTTCGGGCTGCGACAGGATATGTGCGCGCCATTCTGTGGGTTGCATGCTGCTCTCTCTTGTTCTTTTGCAGGAGTATATCCGGCACCCCGTGCCTTGCAATGCCGGGCCACACGATATGGACAAGGTGCTGCTTTCATGAAACAGGTTCGCCACAGAACCGGAGGTTTTCCTGATGCCCGTCGTCACCCGTTTTGCCCCTTCCCCCACAGGTTATATCCATGTGGGCAACCTGCGTACCGCGCTGATGAACTGGATGATCGCCCGTAAGGCGGGCGGCAAGTTCATTCTGCGACTGGACGATACCGACCAGGAAAGGTCCAAGCAGGAGTATGTGGACGCGCTCAAAGAAGATCTGGAATGGCTGGGCCTGACATGGGATGTCGAGGAACGCCAGTCCCTGCGTCTTGAGCGTTATGCCGAGGCTGCCGCCGACCTGCGCGAAAAGGGGAAGTTCTACGAATGCTTCGAAACGCCCACCGAACTGGACCTGAAGCGCAAGAAACAGCTGAACATGGGCCGTCCGCCGGTCTATGACCGTGCGGCGCTGGCCCTTTCGCCCAAGGAGGCGGATCGCCTGCGGGCAGAGCGTGGGGGCTATTGGCGTTTCCAGCTGGACCAGCAGCGTATCGAATGGAAAGACGGCATCCTTGGCGACATCTCCATTGATGCGGCCAGCGTTTCGGACCCGGTCCTGATCCGGCAGGACGGGCAGGTGCTTTATACCTTCGCCTCTTCGGTCGATGACATCGACATGGGCGTCAGCTTTATTGTGCGCGGTGCGGACCATGTGACCAATACCGCCACGCAGATCCAGATCATGGAGGCGATGGGCGGCAAGGTTCCCGATTTTGCGCACCACTCGCTGCTGACCGGCCCGCAGGGCGAGGCGCTGTCCAAGCGTTTCGGCGTGCTGTCCTTGCGTGATCTGCGGGCGCGGGGCGTGGAGCCGATGGCGCTGTTGTCGTTGATGGCCCGGCTGGGATCGTCCAAGCCGATTGAGGTGGTCGAGGATCTGACAGAGCTGATGGACGGGTTCGACATTGGCAGCTTCGGGGCCGCACCGACCAAGTTCGACGCCGAGGATCTGTTCCCGCTGACCAAGCAATGGGTGCAGGGGCGTCCGTTCGATGCCGTAGCCGCGCGGATCGCAGCGCTTGGTGTGCCGGACCATCTGGCCGAAGGCTTCTGGCGCGTGGCGAAGGACAACATCACCGTTCTGGATGATCTGGAGGGGTGGTGGGTACTGTTTCGTGATGGCGCCGAGCCGCTGATCGACCCCGAGGATGCGGAGTTCGTGGCCGAGGCGCTGACCCTGCTGCCTCCTGCGCCCCATACATCGGCCACATGGTCCGAGTGGACGGCAAAGGTGAAGGAAGCAACGGGCCGCAAGGGCAAGGGCCTGTTCATGCCCCTGCGCAAGGCCCTGACGGGGCAGGCGCATGGCCCCGACATGGGCGATGTCATGCCCCTGTTGCAGCGCATCCGCGCCGCCGAGTAATCAGCGGCAGCTGGCCAGTTGGGTGCGGTAGCGGTCTGCCCGCGCTGCCACCCGCTGGGCCACGTTTATCAACCATGCCTTGTTGCGATAGGTGCCCCGGCTGTAGCCGGTGCGCCCCTCATGATATGCAAGATACTGGTTCTTCACGTCGGTTTTGGAAATGCCAAGCGCGCGTGTCGTGCCATCCGCGTACCAGCCGACGAAATCGGCCGATGCATAGATACGGTCACGCCGCGACCAGCTTCCGCCTTCTTTGGCCTGATACTCTTCCCACGTACCGTCCAGCGCCTGCGTGTAGCCATAGGACGAGCTGACACGCCCGGCGGGAAAGATGCCCAGAAACCATTTACGGGGCGGGCGGGCATCCCCGACAAAGGCGGATTCCTGATAGATCACGGCCATCTGGACGTAGATCGGCACCCCCCATTTCCGTTCGGATGCCTCCATGGCATGGGCGTAGTCGCGACGTTCGCTCAGGATGCTGCAGGCGTTGTCTGTATTGCTTGGTTGCGAGACGTTCCCCGCGCATGATGCCAGAAACAGCAGTGATGCCACTGCCAGAAATTTCCTGCCCATAAAATCTGCCCTCGTTTTTTCCTGAGTGTAGCGGGTGGAGAGGGCGCGCGTAATGCAATTAATTTTGTGGGCGGGGAACTGCCGTCTTCAGTTGCGGGAAAGCAGGACGTGCGGACGCGCCCGCGCAAGGCTTTGGGTGATCAACGCGGCCAGACCGACCTTGATCAGATCACCGGGCAAGAAGACAGCCATGGAGGCGGCAATCGTCGCCATCGCGGTTTCTTCGGGGGAATAGAGCCACAGGCCGAAAATTCCGCAGGCATAAAGCACGACGATCCCGCCGATAACGCCAGCAAAGGCTGATACCAGCAGAACCTGCCCCTTCCATGCGCGCATGATGGCCCCGATCACGAAGGCCGCAACCGGAAAGCCCAGAAGGAAGCCCGCGCTCGGGCCGACGAAGGGAGCCAGTCCGCCCCGGCCACCGGCAAGAATCGGCAGGCCCATTGCGGCCACGGCCAGATACAGCAGCACGGCCAGCGCGCCGCGACGGGCACCCAGAACGGTTCCGCACAACATGATCCCGAGGCTCTGAGCCGTGATCGGAATGCCCAGTGGCAAATGGATCTGCGGGACAGTGCTGAGTGCAGCGATCAAGGCGGCAAACAGGGCAATCAGAGTAACGTTGCGTTCCATGGTTTCTCCTCCGGTAAGATCACGCTTATGACAGACCGCCGCGCGCGCGCAAGGCATCTGCAACATGCTCGGATTCATCCAGAACAGCCAGCAGGGTAGGGTTGACCGTGCGCCATCCGGCACGACGGGGGGACCGTGCCCGCCACGCATCGCCCGCGCGGGCATAACGCAGGGCAAGGACGGGTACCGTCCGCAGTGTCAACGCCACCGCCAACGCAAGCGCATGGGGCGGAATGCCGATATGGCGCAGGGGAAAGGTGACCCGCGTCAGCACGGCAATCAATGCATCCAGCCGCGTTGTCATGGTGACCAGATTGGCCGCCGCCATGGCCACCGTCAGCCGCAGGGCCATGACCAGCCCTTCGCGCGGTGCCCCCAGCCACAGGTGCCACAGGCAAACCACAACGATCAGCGGCCAAAGGGGCCGCAGCACCCGTACCCCGGCAATGGTGAATGCGCGCCCCCCTGAGGCATAGGCTGTGCCGACGGCCAGCAGCATCAGCGCCAGCGGCCCCGCACGGTCCATGACCAGCACGACCGCCGTCAGCCCCATCAGGGCCAACAGCTTCGGCCCCGCGCGAAAGCCGTGCAGGGGGGTGGGCAGCGGATAGGTCAGGGAAATCACGGATCTTCCCTTTCGGCGATCTGTTCCATGGCGCGGGTGAAGGCAGGGACCACACGTTCGGGCGGGCCGTCGTCGTGGATCTGCCCGTCCTCCAGCCATAAGACGCGGGCGCACCCCTGGGCCGAAGCTGGATCATGGGTAATCGTGATCAGCCGCTGCGGCAGGGTGGCCAGACGCCGTTGCAGGCGCAGGCGGGTGGGCAGGTCCAGCGCGGCAAAAGGTTCGTCCAGAAGCAATGTTCGCGGGGCCATCATCGTGACGGCCATCAGGCACAGCAATTGTTTCTGCCCCTGCGACAGGGTGTGGACCAGCCTGCCTGCCCAATCGGACCGCCCCTCTTGCTGCAGCATGGCAAGGGCGGCACGATTTGCCTCGGCGGTGCTTTGCCCCATCTGCCGCAAGCCGAAGGCCAGCTCCTCCTCTACCGTGGGGAAGATGATCTGGTGTTCGGGGTTCTGAAACAGGATTCCGATGTGGGGCAGGATCTTGCGGCGGTTCTCGGGGTCGATGCCATCGACGGTGACCTTGCCCGCAGTAGGTGCGATCAGCCCTGCCATCAGCCGCAGCAGTGTTGTCTTGCCAGAGCCGTTCCGGCCCAGAATGGCGATCCGCTGTTCGGTCAGATGCAGGTTTATGCCGTGCAGGATCGTGCGTCCCTGAACGGCAAATTCCGCATCGGTGATCTTTATGCCGTTCATGTTCCTCCGGCCCTGTGTGGCGCGATTGTCTAGTCCGTAGCAGGTTAAATACACATTAACCATTTGGCGGCAAAAGGCCGGAATGGATGCAACCCGTGATGCCCTTCGCCTGATCCGGTCCCGCAGGGTGGGGCCCGTGACATTCCATCGGCTGATGGAAGAGCATGGTTCTGCACGGGCTGCCCTTGCCGCTTTGCCGCAGATTGCCCGTTCATCGGGGGTGGAGGCCTATGAGGCCTGCCCCCTTGCCGTGGCCGAGGCCGAGATCCGCAAGGGAGAGGCTGCCGGCGCCCGCCTGATCGTGTGGGGGGATGCGGATTACCCTGCCGGGCTGTCGGCCATTCCAGATGCGCCGCCGGTGCTATGGGCCATGGGGGATACGGATCTGCTGGCGCGGTCCATGGTGGCCCTCGTGGGGGCGCGAAATGCCTCCAGCCTCGGGGTGAGGATGGCACGGAAGCTGGCGTTCGGGTTGGGGGAGGCGGGCCATGTGGTGGTGTCGGGGCTGGCGCGTGGGATTGATTCCGAGGCGCATTCCGTAGCGCTGGATCACGGCACGGTGGCGGTCATGGCGGGTGGGATCGATGTGATCTATCCATCGGAAAACGCCGAATTGGCCATGCGCATTGCCCGCCACGGCTGCCTGATCAGCGAGCAGCCCCCGGGGGTAGAGCCGCAGGCCCGCCATTTCCCGCTGCGCAACCGGATCGTCTCGGGGCTGTCCCGCGCTGTTGTGGTGGTGGAGGCGGCGGCGCGGTCCGGCAGCTTGCTGACAGCCAGAATGGCGCTGGAGCAGGGGCGAGAGGTCTTTGCCGTTCCGGGTCATCCCTTTGATGCGCGGGCGGCCGGGTGCAACCGCCTAATCCGCGAGGGCGCGACATTGATTGCCGAGACGCGCGACATTCTGGAGCATGTGCCCGCCCCGCGGCGGATGGTACCTGCGACAGCCAGGCCTGCCCGCACCCTGCCGCAGGCTATGCCGGTTGCTGCCGGTGGGCTTGCGGCGCGTATTCTTGACAGGCTTGGGGCCAGCCCGATCCCCGAGGATCAGCTGATCCGGGATGTGGCCGCCCCTGCCAGTGCGGTTGCGGCGGAATTGCTGCAACTGGAGCTGGAAGGAAGGGTGGAAAGACAGCCCGGCGGCATGCTTGCGCGGCTCATGCATTGACAATGGTGGGCAATCGCCCACATCTAAGCCCGCTGTCGAAGGGAATTATACATGGCTGTCGTTGTCGTTGAATCACCGGCCAAGGCCAAGACGATCAACAAATATCTGGGGTCGGACTACACGGTTCTGGCCTCCTACGGTCACGTCCGCGATCTGCCGCCCAAGGACGGATCGGTGGATACCGATGATGAATTCGCCATGAAATGGGAGGTGGCCGCGGATAGCAAGAAACATATCCGTGCCATTACCGATGCCCTCAAGACCGACGACACATTGATCCTTGCGACCGACCCCGACAGGGAAGGGGAGGCGATTTCATGGCACCTGCAGGAGGCGCTTGCGTCTTCGTTGAAGAAGGGCAAGACGATTCGTCGCGTCACCTTCAACGCCATCACCAAGGCTGCTGTGCTGGAGGCCATGGCGAACCCGCGTGATATCGACGCGCCATTGGTAGAGGCCTACTTGGCCCGCCGCGCGCTGGATTATCTGGTGGGTTTCAACCTTTCACCCGTATTGTGGCGCAAGCTGCCGGGGGCCAAATCCGCAGGTCGTGTGCAGTCGGTCTGCCTGCGATTGATCGTTGAGCGGGAGATGGAGATCGAAGCCTTTCGCGCCCGCGAATACTGGAGTGTGAAGGCAGGGCTGCTGACACCGCGCGGGGCGGAATTCGACGCGCGCCTGACGGTTCTGGGCGGCAAGAAGCTGGATCGTTACGATATTGCGACAGCCGAAGCGGCAGAGCTGGCCGTGCAGGCGGTCACCTCGCGCGATCTGAAGGTGCAGTCGGTAGAGGCGAAGCCCGCCACGCGGAACCCCTCGGCGCCGTTCATGACGTCGACCCTGCAGCAGGAGGCCAGCCGCAAGTTCGGCATGGGGGCGAAGGTCTGCATGTCCACAGCCCAGCGTTTGTACGAGGCGGGGCATATCACCTATATGCGGACCGACGGCATCGACATGGCCCCCGAAGCCGTGATGGAGGCGCGGGACGAGATCAAGCGCCGCTTCGGGAATGATTATGTTCCACCCTCGCCGCGCATGTACAAGAACAAGGCCAAGAACGCACAGGAAGCGCATGAATGTATCCGCCCCACGGATATGGCCGCCTCTCCTGAAAAGCTGCGGCTGGAGGCGGATCAGCGCAAGCTTTATGACCTGATCTGGAAGCGGACATTGGCCAGCCAGATGGCGGCCGCCCGGTTCGAACGGACGACCGTTGATGTCGGCAGTGATGACGGGCAGGTGGTGTTGCGCGCGACCGGGCAGGTTGTGGTGTTTGACGGTTTCATCGCGATCTATGAAGAGGGACGCGATGATGACGGAGAGGATGACGGCCGTCTGCCGCAGATCACCCAAGGGGAAGCGGCCAAGAAGCAATCCGTTACGCCAGAGCAGCATTTCACCCAGCCGCCGCCCCGGTATACCGAGGCGACCCTGGTCAAGCGCATGGAAGAGCTGGGGATCGGCCGTCCGTCTACCTATGCCAGCGTGCTGACCACGATTCAGGACCGTGAATACGTTCGCAAGGACAAGAACCGTCTGTTCCCCGAGGACAAGGGGCGGTTGGTCACGGCCTTTCTGACCAATTACTTCAAGCGGTATGTGGAATATGATTTCACCGCCGATCTTGAGGCCGAGCTGGACGATGTGTCGGCCGGTGACAGGAACTACAAGGAGGTTCTGGCACGTTTCTGGCGGGATTTCTCGGCAGCGATCGCGGAAACAGCCGACCTTCGGATCGGTGAGGTTCTGACCACGATCGATGATTTTCTTGCGCCGCACCTGTACCCCGCGCGCGAAGACGGATCGGACCCTCGTGTCTGCCCCGTTTGCCACGAAGGGCGGCTGAACCTGAAAACCTCTCGCGGTGGCGGGGCATTCATCGGTTGCGGCAATTACCCCGAATGCCGCTACACGCGCCCGATTTCCGTGGCGGGCGATGGTGAGGCGGTCGGGGAACGTGTGCTGGGAGAGGACCCTGCCGGCGTGCCGGTCTGGCTGAAAACGGGCCGCTTCGGCCCCTATGTCCAGAAGGGCGAGGCGACCGAGGACGTGCCGAAACCCCCGCGTGCCAGCCTGCCCAAAGGGTGGTCGCCCGCGAATATGGATCTGGAAAGGGCGCTTCGTCTGCTGGATCTGCCGCGCCCGATCGGCCCGCACCCCGAGGATGGTGAACTGGTCGAGGCGGGGATTGGCCGCTTCGGCCCCTATGTCAAGCATGGCTCCAAATATGCGAACCTGCCTGATGTGGAGGAAGTGTTCGAGATCGGGATGAACCGTGCAGTCGAGGTTCTGGCCCAGAAAGTGGTGCGGGGGCGCGCCGCAGCAGCAGAGCCATTGCGCCAGCTGGGGGACCACCCGGACGGGGGCGCGCTTAGCGTCATGGCCGGTCGCTATGGCCCCTATGTCAAATGGGAAAAGGTGAACGCGACCCTGCCGAAGGAGTTGGCACCAGAGACCATCACTCTGGAAGAGGCGCTTGTTCTGGTGAACGAGAAGGCCGCGAAGGGTGGCAAGAAAAAGGCGGCACCCAAGAAGGCGGCAGCGAAAAAGCCTGCTGCCAAGAAGCCTGCAGCCAAGAAAACGGCCGCGAAAAAGGCGGCTACGACGAAAACGGCTGCTGAAAAGGCCCCTGCCGCGAAGAAACCCGCGGCAAAGAAGGCGCCTGCCAAGCCGAAGGCAGAAAAACCGTCCGAAGACTAAGAACGGGGGCCAATCAGGCCCCCGTCTTCATTTTCCGGTTACCGTCAGCTGCGCGGATCCAGAAGCCGCGCCATGACCGTGCTGGCACGGATCACGCCGATAGGCTGGCCCTGATCAAGGACGGAAAGTGTTTCCACACCATCCCGCAGCAGTTGCATGACCTGTTTAACGGGCTGCTCGGCGTCGACCGTGGGGGCGCTCTCTGCCGTTCCTGCGGTCATCACATCACGCGCCCGCAGCACCGACAGTGGGTTCATATGGGCCACGAAATCGGCAACATAATCCGACACTGGGTTGGCGATGATCTCGCGGGCCGTGCCGCATTGCACGATCCGCCCGCCGTCCATCAGGGCAATCCGGTTGCCGATCTTGAACGCTTCGTCCAGATCATGGCTGACGAATATGATGGTGCGCTTGAGGTCCGATTGCAGTTCCAGCAATTCATCCTGAAGGCGCGCACGGATCAGCGGGTCCAGCGCCGAAAAGGGTTCGTCCATCAGCAGGATCGGTGCTTCGGTGACAAAGGCGCGGGCCAGACCCACGCGCTGCCGCATTCCGCCCGAAAGCTCCTCAACCCGCCGGTCCGCCCATTGCGTCAGGTTCACCAGCCGAAGCTGTTCATCCACCCGTTTGCGGCGTTCCTTGGCAGAAATGCCGGCCAGTTCCAGCCCCAGCCCGACATTTTCCCGGACGGTCCGCCATGGCAGCAGGCCGAAACCTTGAAAGACCATGGCCACGCGGGACAGGCGCAGCTGCCGCAGATCGCGTGATGTGGCATTGGTAACGGAAACCATCCTGTTCCCGTCATTGATCCGCACTTCTCCGCGCACGACGGGGTTCAAACCGTTTACCCCCCGCAGCAAAGTGGATTTCCCGGAGCCGGACAGCCCCATCAGCACGAGGATCTCCCCCTCCTCCACCGTCAAGGAACAGTTGTGGACGCCAAGGATCTGGCCTGTCGCCGCTTCTATTTCCGTGCGGGATTTGCCGGCATCCATCAGGGGCAGGGCGGTTTCGGGGGCCGTGCCGAAAACAACCGAAACGTTATCGAAAACAACCGATGTCATGTGCGGGTCACCTTCAGCATGCGGTCCAGAATGATGGCCACCACAACAATGATGATGCCTGATTCAAACCCGAGGGAGGTATTGACCGTATTCAGCGCACGGACCACCGGCACGCCAAGGCCATCTGCCCCGACCAGTGCCGCGATCACCACCATCGACAGGGACAGCATGATTGCCTGCGTCAGCCCGGCCATGATCTGGGGCAGGGCCCACGGCAGCTCCACTTTCCAGAGCCTCTGGCTGTTGGTGGCCCCGAAACTTTCCGCCGCTTCCATCAGGGCAACGGGAGTAGAAGCGATGCCGAGAGCCGTCAGCCGGATCGGGGCCGGCAGCACGAAGATGACCGTGGCCAGCAATCCGGGCACCATTCCCAGACCGAAGAAGACGATTGCCGGGATCAGGTACACAAAGGTGGGCAAGGTCTGCATCAGATCCAGAACGGGTGTCAGCGCTTGTTGCAGCCGCGGGCGATGCGCGGCGGCGATGCCGATGGGAACGCCGATCAGCATGCAGGTCGCACAGGCGATCACGATCAGCGCCAGGCTTTCGGTCATCGCCTCCCAATAGCCCTGGTTCAGAACGAACAGAAATCCAAGCGATACCAGAAGGCAGGTTTTCCAGTTGTGCTGGATACCCCATGTGATGGCCACCAGTATTCCGATCACGACCAGCGGATGCGGCCATTGCAGGGCAAACAGGACAGCTTCGATCAGCGCATCCATCACGTCGGAAATAACGTCGAAAACCGGGCCGCCATTCGCGGTCAGCCAGTCGAACAATGTCTTGGCGAATTTTCCTACGGGGATTTTATAATCAGTCAGCCAGTCGAGCATCCGGTATCCAGAGTTGTTGCGGTCAGAAGGGCCCCGCCTGATGCGGGGCCGTCAGGTTTAAAGGCCGAAAGCCTCTTTCACGACCGCCAGACCGTCCTGGCCGTCAACGGTGGTCACGCCGGCCAGCCATGGTTCGATCACTTCGGGATGTTCGGAAACCCATTTCACCGTGGCATCATCGGCGTCCATTCCGTCATCAAGGATATAGGCCATCATTTCGTTTTCCATGGGCAGGGTGAATTCCTGCTGGGACAGGAGCCTGATCACATTGGGGCATTCCTGCTGGAAACCCTTGCGGACGATGGTGTTCACCACGCCCTCTTCGCCAAAGAATTCTGCTCCGCCCTGAAGATAGTCGATGTCGAACGTGGTGTTCATCGGATGCGGCGCCCAACCGATGAACACGACCGGTTTTTCACGTGGGTAGAACCGTGAAACCTGCGCCAGCATCCCCTGTTCGGACGATTGGACAAGCGTCCAGCCTTCCAGCAATTTTCCGGGCTGGGTCAGGCTGATGATGTATTCGTTGCTTTCGTTGCCCGGTTCGATTCCGTAGATCGTGCTGTCCAGCTGATCCGCGAACTTCGGCAGATCCTCATATGTCCTGAGGCCCTGCGCCGACAGGTATTTCGGCACGGCAAGATTGAACTTCGTACCTTGCAGATTGGTCTTTACCGTTTCGATCGTGCCTGCGGCCAGATAACCGGAAATGGCCGAATCCTGCGATGGCATCCAGTTGCCCAGAAACACGTCCAGATCGCCTGCGGCAACCGATGCAAAGGTGACCGGAACGCCCAGAACGTCGACATCCACGTCATAGCCCAACGCCTCCAGCATCTGGCGCGTCAACGAGGTGGTGGCGGTGATGTCCGTCCAGCCCACATCCGACATGCGAACCGAGGTGCATTGCGATTGTGCCAGTGCCGGACCCGCCAGGGCGAGCGCCGTTACCGAGGCCAGAAATGCGGATTTGATAGTGGGCATATGTGATCTCCCGAGGGGTTGNTTTTTATTGACTGATGAGTCAATCAAGGGTTCGGTAATATCGGGGCGTGCCCCGCAAACAGGATATGACCATGCCAAAAACCGGAATGGAGCCTGTTCGACGGGCCGCATTGATAAGGGCGACGATCGAGGAAATCGGAGTCGCCGGAACGCTGGATGTCACGGTCGGGCGCATTGCGAAACGCGCGGGCGTTTCCTCTGCGCTGGCGCATCACTATTTCGGGGGCAAAGAGGATCTGTTCCTTGCTGCGATGCGCAATGTTCTGGCGACCTACGGGGCCGGTGTCCGGATAGCCTTGCGTGATGCGGGGCCTGATCCTGTGGCGCGGTTGCAGGCCATTCTGAACGCATCCTTTTCGCCCGAGAATTTCAGCCATGAAACGATCAGCGCATGGCTGAATTTCTACGTTCTGGCCCAGACGGTGCCCGAAGCAAAACGCTTGCTCGTGATTTATCAGCGGCGCCTGCATTCGAACCTTGTTGATTGTCTGCGCCCCCGTGCGGGCCATCGCGCGACGGCCATTGCGGCCAGTGCGGGCGCGTTGATTGACGGCGTGTATCTGCGTCATGCGTTGAGCGACGTTATCCCCAATCCGGCCGCATCCGTCAACATGGTCTTTGTGCTGATCCAGTCCGAGCTTGAAGGAGATTTGCAATGAATACGCAGCCCCGTGCCAGCCATTTCATCAATGGTGCCTATGTCGAGGACGAGGCGGGCGTACCGCTGGATGTATTGAATCCGGCCACCGGCGCGGTGATCGCCACATTGCATGAGGCAACGCCCGCAATCGTGGATGCCGCCCTTGCAGCGGCCACTGTCGCGCAGAAGGCATGGGCGCGATTGATGCCGGTGGAGCGTGCTCGTGTCCTGCGTCGCGCATCGGACATGATCCGTGACCGCAATGCCGAGCTATCCCGACTGGAGACGTTGGATACCGGTAAACCCATACAGGAAACAGAGGTTGCGGATTGGCCATCGGGCGCTGATGCGCTGGAGTATTTTGCGGGCCTTGCCCCGACCGTAACAGGAGAGACCGTACCGCTGGGGGCGGATTTCGCCTATTCGCTGCGCGAGCCTCTGGGGGTTTGCGTCGGGATCGGTGCGTGGAACTATCCCAGCCAGATTGCCTGCTGGAAGGCGGCCCCTGCCTTGGCCATGGGCAACGCCATGGTGTTCAAACCGTCAGAGGTCACCCCTTTGGGCGCGCTGAAACTGGCAGAGATCCTGATGGAGGCCGGGGCCCCTGCGGGGCTGTTCAACGTGGTTCAGGGGCGGGGTGGCGTGGGCGCGCAACTGGTGACCGATGCGCGTGTGGCCAAGGTATCGCTGACGGGATCGGTCCCGACGGGGCGCAAGGTTTATGCCGCCGCTGCCGAGGGCATTCGCCACGTGACGATGGAGCTTGGGGGGAAATCCCCGCTGATCGTATTCGGGGATGCGGATATCGATTCCGCGGTGGGTGCGGCGATGCTGGGCAATTTCTATTCCGCGGGCCAGATCTGTTCCAACGGAACGCGGGTGTTTGTGCACCGCAGCATCAAGGAGGCGTTTCTGGCCCGGCTGAAAACCCGCGCCGAGGCGATCATCATGGGCGATCCGCTGGATCCCGCCACCCAGATGGGGCCGCTTGTCAGCCCCGAACAGCACGCTAAGGTCATGGCCTATGTGGAGCAGGCCAAGGCCGATGGTGCCCGCCTGATTACCGGTGGCGGGGCTTCGGGGGCATTCGTGCAGCCGACGGTGTTCGCCGATGTGACGGACGGCATGACCCTTGCGTGCGAAGAGGTGTTCGGCCCCGTCATGGCCGTGCTGGATTTCGAGGATGAAGACGAGGTCGTGGCACGTGCCAATGCCACGGAATTCGGCCTTGCAGCGGGCGTGTTCACGGCCGATCTGACGCGGGCGCACCGGGTGGTCGCCGCCTTGCAGGCGGGAACCTGCTGGATCAACGCCTATAATCTGACACCGGTTGAATCCTCGTTCGGGGGGGTCAAACTGTCAGGGGTCGGGCGGGAGAACGGCAAGGCCGCGATCGAGCATTATACACAGCTGAAATCGGTATATGTCGGAATGGGGCCAGTCGATGCACCCTACTGATTACGTTATCGTCGGTGCCGGTTCTGCTGGCTGCGTCATGGCCTACCGGCTGGCCGAGGCGGGCCGGACGGTAACGGTGATCGAATACGGCGGTTCAGATGCCGGACCATTGATCCAGATGCCGGGCGCACTGTCGTTTCCCATGAACATGCCGATGTATGACTGGGGATTGAAGTCGCAGCCCGAACCGCACCTTGGCGGGCGGGAACTTGTGACCCCGCGCGGGAAGGTTCTGGGGGGCTCTTCTTCTATCAACGGCATGGTCTATGTCCGTGGCCATGCCCGCGATTTCGACCATTGGGCGGAAACGGGGGCCGAGGGGTGGTCCTTTGCCGATGTTCTGCCCTATTTCCGGCGGATGGAAACATGGCACGGCCCGAATCCCGACGGGGATGAATGGCGCGGTGATGCAGGGCCGATGCATATTACGCGGGGGCCGCGATCGAACCCACTGTTCGACGCCTTCATTCAGGCCGGCGTACAGGCCGGCTATCCGTTGACCGAGGATTACAACGGCAAGCAGCAGGAAGGCTTCGGCCCGATGGAGGCGACCATCTGGCAGGGGCGGCGCTGGTCCGCAGCCAATGCATATCTGCGTCCGGCCCTGAAGACGGGTCGGGTGCGGCTGATCCGCGGCATGGCGCGCCGCGTGGTGATCGAGGATGGCCGGGCCGTGGGGGTCGAGATCGCCCGGCGCGGCGCGATAGAGGTGATCCGCGCGGCGAAGGAAGTGATTCTTGCGGCCTCTTCGATCAATTCGCCCAAGCTGTTGATGCTGTCGGGCATCGGCGATGCCGCGCATCTGGCGGCCCACGGCATTCCGGTCGTGGCGCATCGCCCCGGCGTCGGGGCGAATCTGCAGGACCATCTGGAGGTCTACATGCAGTTCGCAGCGCTTCAGCCGAACACGCTTTACAAATACTGGAACCTGCTTGGCAAGGGAACGGTGGGGGCGCAGTGGATGCTGACGGGGACGGGGCTTGGCGCCTCGAACCAGTTCGAGGCCTGCGGATTCATCCGGTCAGCCCCGGGCGTCGAATATCCCGATATCCAGTACCACTTTCTGCCGCTTGCCGTTCGCTATGATGGCAAGGCATCGGCAGAAGGGCACGGTTTTCAGGTGCATGTCGGGCCGATGCGGTCCAAATCCCGTGGAACGGTCCGGCTCGCCTCGGCTGATCCGGATGCAGCGCCGGTCATCCGGTTCAACTACATGTCGCACCCCGATGACTGGGCCGAGTTTCGCGCCTGCATACGCCACACGCGGGAAATCTTTGCCCAGGACGCGATGGCGCCGCATGTGAAGCACGAGATCCAGCCGGGGGCCGGGGCACAAACGGATGAGCAGATCGATGATTTCATCCGCGAGCATGCCGAAAGCGCCTATCACCCCTGCGGCACCGCCCGCATGGGGCGCGCCGAAGATCCGATGGCCGTGGTGGATCCCGAATGCAGGGTGATCGGCGTTGAGGGGCTGCGACTGGCTGACAGCTCCATTTTCCCGCGCATCACGAATGGCAATCTGAACGGCCCCACGCTGATGGTCGGGGAAAAGGCCGCCGACCATATTCTGGGCCGCGCCGTTTTGCCGCAGATGCCGCTGGAGCCATGGTTGAACCCGCATAGATTGACCGCACAGCGCTGATAGCTCTTTTAAATTATGGTGTGAAATGTCATCCGACTGCATTATCTTTGACGAAGGCTGGTAGAAGACAGCCGTGCCACGGAGGACGGGGACGGTCCCTCTCCCCGGTCAGACAGGAGACGACACATGACCAACCGCGCCCGTATCGTGACCGCACTTTGTGTTGCTGCCTTTGCAGCGGCCTGTGCCCCGAAAAAAGAAGAAGTCGTGATCGTGCAGCCCGCACCGGTGACGACCGAGCCGACATACACCGGCAAATATAAATAAGTAGGGCGGGGGCAGGCCGCAATCCTGCCCCCCTTCCAATAGTATCATGCAGAAACACCGTGGATTCCCCAGTCGTCTGACCGGGACAGATTTTCAGTTCACCATTCGCCGTGCATCCAAGGAAGGTCCGACCAAGATCATCCGCCGGGAACGCTATCGCGACCGCAAACACGTGGACCGCGCTGCGGATCAGGCATTCATGGCGGCGCTCTGGGCGCAGTTCGGCGAAGAAACCTTCGAGCGGGGGAACCTTGATGCCGCACGCCTGTCATGGCTGTTCGGCCGTGAGGTGGTGCCCGCCGAGGATCCCTTCGATCCCCAGAGTTACGAGGCATTGCTGCGGATCGACGCGGCCAGGGCGGAAGCGAGCTTTCCTGCCGTATTCGCGCCGGATGCCCCCGCTGTGGTCTATGATGACGAGGATGACTGGGACGAATAAACCGCCCTTTCCGGGCCGGTGGCGCAGAATTGCCGAACATCCGGCGGTTCTGCGAATGCCCCTATCGAATTCACCCGCATCGGCTACATATACATCAGAATAACAACGGAGGCCGAGCAAATGGCTAAAAACAAATTCATGATCGTAGCTGCTGTTCTTGCGACAGCGGCAGTTGCAGGTTGTGCCGATCCCTATGCGGCAAACAACGGCGGCTACTACGGCACCGCAGGCACAGGCAACTCGCCTGCAAACAACGCAGCTATCCGTACGCTTGGCGGCGCGGCCGCCGGTGCTGTGATCGCTGACGCCACCAAAGGCAGCAAAACCCAAGGCGCGCTGATCGGTGCGCTGGCTGGTGGCGGTTCCTGTGCCATTCCGGGCCAGAACTGTAACTGATACAGCCACGATCACGCATAAAAAAGGCCGCCTTTTGGGKCGGCCNTTTTTATCAGATCACGCCGCTTCCTTGGCCGAAATCTCGGCCCATGCCTGATTGATATGGACCAAACGCTGCTCTGCCAGCTGCACCGCCTCGGCCGGGACGCCCCGTGCGATCAGACGGTCAGGGTGGTTATCCCGAACCGCCCGCTTCCATGCAATGCGGATGGTCGACATGTCCGAATCCGGTGACACGCCCAGCACATCATAGGGGTCGCAATTTTCACCCGGGGCATAGCGGCGGCGCAGAATGCGGAAACAGCGGTCACCGACGCCGAAGATCCGCGCGACTTCGCGCAGAAAGATGTCCTCCGGTTCCGAATAGGTTCCATCCGCACTGGCGATCTGGAACAGCCCCTCAAGCACATCGGTCAGAACCTCGGGGTCGCCGGCGAACATCCGGGCGATCATTCGGGCATATACCTCAAATCCCGCCACATCCTGCCGTGCCAGATTGAACACGCGGGCAGCATTTGCCTCTTCGCCCGCCGGAATGGCAAAGACGCGCCGGAAGGCCGCAACCTCACCGCGCGTTACCTCACCATCTGCCTTTGCCATCTTGGCCCCCAGCCCGATGACGGCAATGGTAAAGCCGACCGATCGGTCGGGCGGGGCGCGCAGCAGGCCGAACACCTCCGAAAGGGGTTCACCATTGGCGAGGGCAGCAAGCGCCGCCGATATGCGGGACCAGATGGACATGGGTTTATTGTAACGCCAAAATTGTCCCTTGTCAGAGAAATTTCTGCATCAGCACCAGATCGAGCCATTGGCCCCATTTGTACCCGGCACGCGGCACAAGGGCAACGTGCTGATATCCGAGCGCTTCGTGAAATGAAACGCCGTCGGAGTTCTGGGCGGTGATGGCTGCCAGCATCGAATGCGCGCCCATGGCCCTGGCATGGTCCTCGACCGCCTTCATCAGCGCACGCCCAATGCCCCGCCCTTTGAACCTGGGGTTCGTGGCAATCGTATGTTCCATTGTCAGCCGATAGCCATGGCCGGGCCTGAACTGCGCATAGGTGGAGAAGCCGGTAATCTCGCCTTCCTCTTCGGCCACGAAAACGGCAAATCCCTGTACCGGACGTTCGCGGATTGCGGTCTCCACCTCGGCCGGTGTCTTTTCCACCTCGGAAAAATTGGCAAGGCTGTCGGTTATCATGGCATTCCAGAGCGCGCGGATCTGGGGGGCATCAGCCAATGTGGCAGGGCGTATCATCGGGCAACCTTTCGCAGGGATTCCCCAGCGTTAGCGGGCGTCAGCGTCCTGCGCAAGATCGGGAAACACGACATCTGCCTCTGCCTGCAACGAGGAGACCAGCGATTTGAAGCGCGACTGCGCCACCTCGCCAAACAGATGCTGCCCGCGCTCGGTCAGCGTCAGGGTCAGGATGCGCTTTTTCGGTTTCCATTTCAGCGTTCCCGTGTCGGCAAGGTCATCCATCGCAAACATCGCGCCGAACCGCATGGCCTTGCCCAGAACCTCGGCTTCGCGGATCTCATCCTCTGACAGCAGCGAGAAAAGCGCATCGAAACGCGTCCCTGACCGGTTGTTCTTGTAGCGGTGCAGCAGCGCAAGGCCCAGGAATACCCGTCCGGGGTGATCCAGCCCCCCCAGGTTTGCCCGCGTTGCATTGTCAAAACACAGCTCTGCCCGGTAATCCGGATGGGCACGCCATGTGGTATCATGCAACAGGCAGGCAGCCTTGATCAGCCGCAGACGGTCCGAGGGGGCATCCTCGAAAATCGGCAGCAGAAATTTGAACAATGTCTTGCCAAAGCCCGGAATGCGCGCCGATCCGGCTTCGGTGGCGCGGGCCGCCTCGATCAACGGATCCCGTTCACGAAGCTGGTCGGGCATCTGTTCGTACAGCAGCCCCTCACGGATACCGTAGGAGGAAATGTTGATCTCGGAAGGCTCGAAGATGCTGACCAGTTCGCGCAACACTTCGCAGGCAAGGGGAACCAGCTCCATCCGCTCGGTCGAGGTGCCGGTTGCCGAGCGCAGGGCCGAAAGATCCGATTTGGCGATCCAGTCCAGCGTGTCCAGCAGATCGCGCGGCGTCATCCGGTATTCATGCAGTACCCGTAGCGGGTAGCTGCGCCGCTCCATGTCCAGCCTTGCGATCACCCGCCATGATCCGCCGACCAGAAAGATGCGGTCATTGTCCGGCTGGATCAGCTTTTTCAGATCCTTGAGAATGCCCTGGATATGGGCGCGACGTTCCTTGGCACCACCTTCGATCTGCTGCAGGCGGAAAGGGCCGAGGGGGGAGGTGCCCCGCAGGCTGACCTTGCCTTCGCCAATGCGGGCCAGCTCCATGGAGTTTCCGCCGATATCGCAGACGATTCCCTGTGCGCCCGGCCAACCCAGCAGGACACCCTGGGCCGAAAGGCGCGCTTCCTCATCTCCGTCGATGACCCACAGCTTCAGGCCGGTTTCCGCCTCTACCTGTGCCTGAAACGCGGGGCCGTCCTCGGCCTCACGGACGGCGGCGGTGGCCACCACTGTCATATCGGCAATTCCCATGCCCCGTGCCAGTGCCGCGAACCGTTTCAGCGCGGCCAGCGCCCGGACCGCACCGCGCGGGTTCAGCCTGTTGGTTTCGGCAAGGCCAAGGCCCAGACCGCACATCACTTTTTCATTGAAGAAATAGGCGGGGCTGCGTGCAGCCCCGTCAAACACCACCATCCGGACAGAGTTCGAACCGACATCCACAACACCTACACGCCGCAAGGCACGAACCGACGGATCGTTGAACAGCGGGCGCCCGAACAGGGCGACCTCCTCGGCCTTTGTCAGCATGGTTTCAAACGTCATCATTGTCTCCGGTAGGCGGGATATTGGGTCGGCACGCACGTGTCAGTCGTTGTCGAGATCTAGATCATGGTCCGCCGAACCGAAAAGGTGGGAAAGGCGTGACACATCCTTGTCTCCGGCGGTGCCGCGCCCCGAAAGGGACGGATTCTCCATGAAGAACCGATGGCAGGAGAACAGGTTGTCATCCGCCTCACCTTCGGGTCGGCTGTAGTTTCCGTCGGGGCCGAGGATCCAGCTCTGCGCTTCATCCGCCATGTTGGCAGCCATGATCTGGTCCACGATCTGGGCCTTGACCGTCGGGTTCTTGGCTTCGACCAGGGTTTCCACGCGGCGGTTCAGGTTGCGGCCCATCCAGTCGGCCGAAGAGAAGAACACGCGCGCCTTGGGCGAGGGGAGGGCATCCCCATTGCCGAAGCACATGATCCGGCTGTGTTCCAGAAAACGCCCGACGATGGATTTGACGCGGATATTCTCCGAAAGGCCCTTGATGCCGGGACGTACGCCGCAGATTCCGCGGATCACGAGGCTGATCTTCACACCCGCCTGACTGGCATCATAAAGTGCATCGATGATTTCCGGTTCGATGACCGAATTCATCTTGGCCCAGATCTCGGCCGGTTTGCCGGCACGCGCATGTGCCGCCTCGGCTGCGATCAGATCCAGCAGGCGGGGTTTCAGGCTGATCGGAGAGATCGCCAGATTTTCCAGCTTTTCGGGTTGCACGTAGCCCGACAGGTAGTTGAAGACCCGTGTGGCATCGCGGCCAAGCGCAGGATCGCAGGTAAAGAACGACAGGTCGGTATAGATCCGTGCGGTAATGGGGTGGTAGTTGCCCGTCCCGTAGTGGGTATAGGTGACCAGCTTGTCCCCCTCACGCCGCACCACCGTGCTGATCTTGGCATGGGTCTTGTAGTTCATGAATCCGTAAACCACATGCGCGCCGGACCGTTCCAGGCGGCGGCTTTGGCGGATGTTGGCGGCCTCGTCGAAGCGGGCCTTCAGCTCCACCAGCGCGGTGACGGATTTTCCGGCCTCTGCCGCCTCGCACAGCGCGCCCACGATCGGGCTGTCGGTGGATGTCCGGTACAGCGTCTGCTTGATCGCCAGAACATTCGGATCGCTAGCGGCCTGCTGCAAGAAGCGGACGACCATGTCGAATGTTTCATAGGGGTGATGCAGCAGCATGTCCTTCTGCTGGATCGCGGCGAACATGTCACCTTCGAAATCCTGAACCCGTTCCGGTACGCGGGGCGTGAAGCTGGGCCACAGAAGGTTCGGGTGGGATGATACCACCAGTTCCTTGAGGTCCGCCATGCCGATCAGGCCGCGAACGGCGACGATCTCGCTGTCCTTCACGCCAAGTTCGCTCTTGATCAGGGCAAACAGTTCGGGCGGTGCACCTGCGCTGATCGTCAGGCGGATGACGTCGCCGCGGCGGCGCCGTTTCAATGCGGTCTCGAACTCCCGCACCAGATCCTCGGCTTCTTCCTCCACCTCCAGATCGCTGTCCCGAAGCACGCGAAAGCTGCAGTGACCGCGTGCGGCATAGCCGGGGAACAGCATGTCCAGATGCAGCAGCAACAGCTCTTCCAGCGGCAGAAAGCGCGTTTCATCCGCCGTCCGTCCCGGAAGCGGAATGAAGCGGTCGATCTGCTGCGGAATGGGCAGCAGGGCCTGTAGCCGACGCTGATCCGAAGTGCGTTCCAGTTGCAGGCCCAGACAGAATCCGGTGTTCGGAATAAAGGGAAAGGGGTGCGCCGGATCGATTGCCAGCGGCGACAGAACCGGGAAAACAGCTGAAAGGAAGTGCTGTTCAAGATATTGCAGATCGCGCCGCGTCAGCTTGGAGCGCGTCATGAGGCGCAGGCCTTCGCTTTCCATCTGGCGGCGGATACGGTTGTAGACGACCTGCTGCGTCCGCATCAGGCGCCGTGCCTCGGTATGGACCAGTTCCAGCTGCTGGCTGGGGGAACGCCCATCCTCTGACAGGCCCGGTTTGGACCGACGGGCCAGCGCGCGCAGACCTGCGACGCGGACGGTATAGAATTCATCAAGGTTGGCATCGGAGATCGACAGGAACCGGAGCCGCTCCAGCAATGGTACGGCCGGGTTCGACGCCTCCTCCAGCACGCGCCAGTTGAAGCTGAGCCAGCTGAGTTCACGGTTGAAAAAGCGCTTCGGGCCCTGGATTTCCGACAACGGAAGGGTCACAGGCTCGGCGAACGGGGTGCGGAGGAAATCGGCGGCGGTCATGGGAAAAGTATATATCCAAAGCTGCGTGCAGTCATGGGTGAATATGTATCCTGTATGACATGACAGGGGCGTGACGAGGGTCAGGCGGCACGGTCTTCGATGATTTCTCCGGCCAGTTGTCGTGTGATGGGGCGGCGCTCGGCAAGCGAACGGGAGTCGAGTGCGGCAACGATGGCGCGTGCGGTGCCAAGATCGCGATCCATGCGCGCCACCAGGAATTGGACCAGTGCAGGTTGCACTGCAATCTGCCGGTCTGCAAACAATTTCACCAGAACGGCGGATAACAAGGCATCATCCGGCGCATCCAGCCGGGCCAGCGGGGCGGCAAGCATCCGGCTGCGGATATCGGCAAGCTCCAGCCCCCAATCGCGCGGCGGGGCCGAAGCGGTAACCAGAAACGGGCGTTTTCGTTCGGCCAGTAAGTTGTGCAGGTGGAACAGCGCCGCCTCCGCTTCGGGTTCGCCTGCCAGACGGTCGGCATCTTCCAGCACCAATGCAGGCTCTCGTGACAGGGCGGTGATGTCGGCACCGGGCAGGGCACCCGAATCCACCAGTACGGCATTCGCCTCGGCGGCCCAGACGTGGGCCAGATGGGTCTTGCCCGCGCCGTGCGGACCGGACAGCACCATTTTGCCCTGTGGCCAGTTGCGCCAGCCTTCCAATGCGGCAAGGGCAAGCGCATTGGCGGGGGAGACGAACAGATCCTCCCTTCCCAAGGCGGGCCGTGCCGGCAGATCGAAGGCCAGTTGTCGTGTCATCCCTGATCTTCACGATAGGGCTGGTCATCCACGCCCTGATACATCCTGCTGGATTTATACTGGGCAACGGCAAAGCGCATCAAGACGCCCAATGCAGCCGCAACGGGCACCGCCACCAGCATCCCGACAAAGCCGAACATCGCACCGAAGGCGGAGAGGGCGAACAGCAGCCATACCGGGTGCAGCCCGATGGAATTGCCCACCAGCCGCGGCGTCAGAATATTGCCTTCGACGAACTGGCCGGACTGGAAGATGGCCCAGATCAGGATGATCGACCACCAGTCTCCCCAGAACTGGAACAGTGCCAGTCCGATGGCCAGACCGCCACCCACCAGCGCGCCGACATAGGGGATGAACGTCAGGAAACCGGCGATCGCCCCGACAACGGCCCCGAAGTTCAGCCCCGCCGCCATGAGCGTCAGGGCATAATAGGTGCCAAGGATGACGCAGACCGTGGTTTGCCCGCGGACAAAGCCTGCCAGCGCACGGTCGATTTCCTTGCTCAGCTCCCGGATCGTGGGTGCATGTTCACGGGGCAGCAGGGTGTCTATCTTTGCCACCATCTTGTCCCAGTCCAAAAGCAGATAGAAGGCGACGACGGGCACCACGATCATGAAGACGACGGCGTTGATGACCGAGAACACCGATGCCAGCAGCGAGTTCGCCATCTGCCCGCCGCGTTGCTGGATCGTCTGGCCCAGCGAATCGAGGGTCTGGCGGATGGTGGAGGTTTCGTCGTTCAACTGCGGAAACCTGTCCAGCAGGAACGCCTGAAGCTGGCGGAAGATTTCGGGGGCGGCATTGATCAGCTGGGTCAGCTGGTTGGCAAGCGTCGGAATGACAGCAAGGACCAGCAGCACGAAAATCAGCACCGTGGCAATGGCGATGATGGCGGTGGAGACGGTGCGGCTCAGCCCTAGACGTTCCAGTTTATCCGCCAGCGGATCAAGGAAATAGGCAACCGCCCCCCCCACGATGAACGGCAGGATGACGTCGCCCATGACCCAGAGCATCCCCAGAAAGACAACCGCAGCGATCCCCCACCATTTCGCCTGTTCGAGTTGCGTTGCCCGCATTGTCACCCTCTTGAATGTTATGGCAAGGAATGGCCCATACCCCGCGATGCTGCAAGCAAAAGCGCGTTGCGCTTGCAGCGTGTGCGCCAAGGCCGTACACCGCAGTTTGACCCTTTTTCTCTATGAGGCCCCAATGCGCCTGAGCCGTTATTTCCTGCCTGTCCTGAAGGAAAACCCGTCCGAGGCGCAAATTGTGTCTCACCGCTATATGTTGCGCGCTGGCATGATTAAGCAACAGGCTGCAGGGATTTATTCCTGGCTGCCGTTGGGCTTCAAGGTTCTGAAGCGGATCGAGCAGATCGTGCACGAGGAGCAGATCCGCGTCGGCCATATTCCGTTGATGATGCCGACGCTGCAACCTGCGGATCTTTGGCGGGAATCCGGCCGTTATGACGACTACGGCCAAGAAATGCTGCGCATCAAGGACCGGCAGGGGCGCGAGATGCTCTATGGCCCCACGAACGAGGAGATGATCACCGACATCTTCCGCAGCCATGTGAACAGCTACAAGGAGCTGCCGCTGACGCTGTATCATGTGCAGTGGAAATTCCGTGACGAGATGCGCCCGCGTTTCGGCGTAATGCGTGGTCGCGAGTTCCTGATGAAGGACGGCTATTCCTTCGACATCGACCGTGATTCCGCGCTGCATGCCTACAACCGCCATATGGTCAGCTATTTGCGGACGTATGAGCGGATGGGGCTGACCGCCATTCCAATGCGCGCGGCCTCCGGCCCCATTGGCGGCGACAATACCCATGAATTCCTGGTTCTGGCCGAAACCGGCGAGAGCGAGGTGTTCTATGACAGCGCCGTCACCGATCTGCGTCTGGGAACGCGTGAGTTCGACGCCGAGGATCGTGAAACCGTGGCAGAAATCTGCGCCGAGTTCACATCATCCTATGCGCGCACCGACGAAACCCATGACGAGGCTTTGTTCAACGAGGTCCCGGAAGAGCGTCGCCGCGTGGCCCGCGGGATCGAGGTCGGCCAGATCTTCTACTTCGGAACCAAGTATTCCGAAGCCATGGGGGCCAATGTCGTGACCTCTTACGGCAGCCGCGTGCCTGTGGAAATGGGCAGCCACGGGATCGGCGTCAGCCGTCTGCTGGGCGCGATCATCGAGGCGAACCACGATGACAAGGGCATCATCTGGCCCGAGGGTGTTACCCCGTTCCACGTGGGCATCGTGAACCTGAAGCAGGGCGATTCTTCGACCGATAGTGCCTGCAACGCGCTTTATTCCGCGCTGGTCGGCAAGGGGTTGGAGCCGCTGTACGATGACCGCGAGGAACGTGCCGGTGCCAAGTTCGCCACGATGGATCTGATCGGTCTGCCATGGCGGATTACGGTCGGTCCGCGCGGTCTGGCGGCGGGCAAGGTGGAACTGACATCGCGCCGCACCGGGGAAAGCGAAGAAGTATCGCTGGAAACTGCAGTGGAGCGTGTTGCCCAGATCTACGGCGTGCTCTGAACACCTGCTCGCGAACAGAAATGAGGCCATAGATGGCAACGAAACCGTTTTCACGTTTCGAATGGATGATCGCGTGGCGCTATCTGCGCGCGCGTCGTGCCGAGGGCGGCGTGTCGGTCATGACCTGGATCAGTCTGATCGGCATCACGCTGGCGGTTTTCGCCCTGATCGCCACCCTGTCTGTTCGCGCGGGCTTTCGCGCCGAGTTCGTGGATACGATCCTGGGCGCGAACAGCCATGTCACCGTCTATACGCAGGATACGGTCAACGCCGACGGCGTAAGAGAGCGGGGGATCAGGGATTACGACACCGAGGCTGCCAATCTGGCGGCTGTGGAGGGTGTGACCCGTGCCGCCCCCCTGATCCGTGGCCAGGTCATGGTCACCTCGGGCGATGTGTCAGGGCTTGGGGATGTCTATGGCATCCGGCTGGAGGATCTGCGGGCCATTCCGCGTATCGGAGACGGTGCCGAGGCGCGGGGGTCACTGGATAATTTCCAGAACGGCGTCGCCGTGGGGGAGCAGATGGCCCGTGACATGGGCCTCAAGGTGGGGGATGTCATCCGCCTGACCTCTGCGAACGGGGTGCGGACGGCCTTCGGTACAAGCCCCCGCGTCAACGGATATACCATCGAATACATCTTCAGTGCCGGTCGCTACGACATCGACAAGACGCGCCTGTACATGCCCTTTGCCGAGGCCCAGAGCTTTTTCAACCGCGAAGGTTTCGCGGATGAGATCGAGGTGATGGTGGAAAACCCCGAGCAGGTCGAAAGCTATATGCCGGCGCTCATGAATGCCTCCAGCCCGACAACATTCTTCTGGACGTGGCGGGACGGGGCAGGCTCTTTCCTGCGGGCCCTGGACGTGGAGGATAACGTGATGTTCGTGATCCTCTCGATCCTCGTGCTGATCGCGACGATGAATATCGTGTCCGGCCTGATCATGCTGGTAAAGAACAAGGGCCGCGACATCGGCATCCTGCGGACCATGGGGCTGACCGAAGGATCCATCCTGCGGATCTTCTTCATCTGCGGGGCCGGAACGGGCATTGTCGGCACGCTGGCCGGGCTGATCTTGGGCTGTCTGTTCGCCATCTACATCGATCCTATCTTCAGCCTTGTGAACTACGTGTCCGGCGGCAACGTCTGGGATCCCGAGATCCGGGGGATCTATCACCTGCCGGCCAAGCTGCAATTGCACGATGTGCTGACGGCCATTTCGCTTTCGTTGGGCCTGTCATTCATCATCACGATCTTTCCGGCCCGTCGTGCGGCGCGGATGAACCCTGTGGAGGCCCTGCGTTATGAATGAGATGCTGGTGCTTGAGGGGCTGCGCAAACGCTACAACACAGGCCTGCCGAACGAGATCACGGTCTTGGATTACGCCAGCCTGACCGTGGGCAAGGGAGAGGTCGTGGCAATGGTTGCACCCTCGGGGGCAGGAAAATCCACGCTTCTGCATATTGCCGGATTGCTGGATTCCCCTGATGAAGGGCAGGTCCGGATCGATGGCGTGGATTATGCGGGCAAGAACGATCGCGCCCGTACCGCAGCGCGGCGCCGCGATATCGGGTTCATCTACCAGTTCCACCATCTGCTGCCCGAATTCACAGCAGCGGAAAATATCATCCTGCCGCAGCTTGCCAATGGTGTGCCGCAGGCGGCGGCCCATGCCCGTGCTGACACCCTGTTGG
This sequence comes from Falsirhodobacter sp. alg1, assembly GCF_000739715.2. Lineage (GTDB taxonomy): Bacteria > Pseudomonadota > Alphaproteobacteria > Rhodobacterales > Rhodobacteraceae > Falsirhodobacter. Next base: position 236,899 of record NZ_BBJC02000004.1, read on the forward strand.
GCCACGTGGGTGTGGGGCACCGAAGCAACCACCGTCCCGCAGCCATGTCAGGCGGCGAACAGCAACGTGTCGCGTTCTGCCGGGCGCTGGCGAACGGCCCCAAACTGCTGCTGGCGGATGAGCCTACGGGAAACCTGGACCCGAACACGTCGGATCGGGTGTTCGAGGCGCTGATGTCACTGGTGCGGGAAACGGGCCTGTCGGCGCTGATCGCGACGCATAACCTGGCGCTTGCCGCGCGGATGGACCGTGTCGTCCGTCTGGAAGGCGGCAAGCTGGTCTAGGGCGGCAATCCGGCCCTTCAGGCGCAGCAGGCGGTCTGTTCGGGCCAGCTTGCGATCTCGGCAGCTACCAGATGGTCCAGCCTGTTCAGGTTCCGGTCATGCAGGCCGAACTCGGCCATTTTGCGAACTGTATTGTGCAGATATTGCGCGCCCGATCCGCCATGGCCACAGGCGCGCGCCAACCGTCGGGCCTGCTCCTCGGGCGGGAGGGTGATGACCATATCGCCCTGCGGACCGGCCCAGAAGGTCAGCACATTCTCCAGCCCACGGTGTGACCGCGCCTTTACCCAGCGGATGTTGGAGACCATCTCCTTTGCCACCAGCTCCCGACGGAGCAGTGCATCCAGCGCCTCTGCCTCATGGCCCTTCGCAATATCCATTATCAGCCCCGTGGCAGAGCCGCCCTTGGCCAGAGCCATCATCAGACCCGGCTGTTCGGGCGTTCCACGCCACTGGCGGATATCCAGACAGAATGAGCGGTGCCAGCCATGAGCCACAGCCTTGCGCACATCCCCCACTTCGAAGTTGGGGTTCCAGATCAGGGAACCATAGGCGAAAATCGGGATGGGCCCGAGATGTGCCTTGATGATGTCATGCGCCAGCGCGGCGTAATCATCATCGGTCAACGGGGTCCACTCCGGGTTGGGTCCGGGATCGGTCACTACGCGCAAAGTGCGTTCAACCAGGGTGTCGGTCAGCGAAAGGCGGGGGAATGTCTTGCGGGGCATATGCGGTAGATGGGACCGCATATGCCCGAAATCCAGAGGTTATACGTCCAGCTCTTCGACGAAACGGGCGTTTTCCTGAATGTACTGGAACCGGAGCTCCGGTTTCTTGCCCATCAAGCGTTCCACCAGATCCCCGGCTTCGCTGTCCTCGTCGATGGAAACGCGGATCAGCTTGCGGCTGGCAGGGTTCATCGTCGTATCCTTCAGGTCCTTGGCGTCCATCTCGCCCAGCCCCTTGAAGCGCTGCACGTCGATCTTGCCTTTGCCCCCCAGCCCCTTTTTCAGCCATTTCTCCTTTTCGGCATCGTCCGCCACATACATCCGCCGTGCGCCCTGCGTCAGGCGGTACAGCGGCGGGCAGGCCAGATACAGATGACCCTTGTCGATCAGGGGCCGCATCTGCGTGAAGAAGAACGTCATCAACAGGGAGGCGATATGCGCGCCGTCCACATCGGCATCGGTCATGATGATGATCTTGTCATAGCGCAGATCATCAAGGTTGAACCGCGATCCCATCCCGACGCCCAGCGCCTCGCAGATATCGCGGATCTCGGCATTGTCGTTCAGCTTGCCTGATGCGGCGCCCAATACGTTCAGGATCTTGCCCTTGAGCGGCAGCAGCGCCTGTGTTTCCCGGGATCTGGCACCTTTGGCCGACCCACCGGCCGAGTCCCCCTCGACGATGAACAGTTCGGTGTTGGAGCGGTTCTTGGCGGTGCAATCCGTCAGCTTTCCGGGCAGGCGCAGCTTTTTCGTGGCCGATTTTCGCTGCGTTTCCTTTTCCGCACGGCGGCGCAGACGTTCCTCGGCGCGCAGAACCAGAAAATCGAGAATGGCACCCGCTGCCTTGGTGTCCGAGGCCAGCCATGTATCGAAATGGTCCCGTACCGAGGATTCAACCCAGCGCACGGCCTCGTCCGAGGATAGGCGATCCTTCGTCTGGCCGACAAACGACGGTTCGCGAATGAAAATGGAAATCAGGGCGCATCCGCCCGTCAGCATATCCTCACGCGTGATGTCCGATGCCTTGCGGTTCTTCACCCGCTCGCCATAGGCCTTCACACCTTTGAGGATGGCAGCCCAGAACCCCTGTTCGTGGGTGCCGCCTTCGGGCGTCGGCACGGTATTGCAGTAGGAATGTATCGACCCATCCCGCGAGGGCGTCCAGTTTATGGCCCATTCGATCCGGCCGGGAACATTGAACTTGTCCTGAAAACTGACAGTCCCTGCAAAGGGCTTGTCCGAATAGGTCGTCACGCCCGCGAGGTTTTCGTTCAGGAAATCCGCAAGCCCGTTCGGGTACTGGAAGGTGGCTTCACGCGCGGTTTCCCCGTCGTCGATCGCGGTTTTCCACCGGATCTCCACCCCCGAAAACAGATAGGCCTTGGAGCGGACCAGCTTGTACAGACGCGCGGGTTTTAGCAGCAGATGGCCGAAAATGACAGGGTCTGGGTGGAAGGTGACGGTCGTTCCCCGACGGTTCGGCGCAGGGCCGACCTTGGTGACGGGGCCTTGTGGCACGCCGCGGGCAAATTCCTGGACATAAAGCTCGCGGTTGCGTGCAACCTCTACGCGCATCCGGTCCGACAGGGCGTTGACCACCGAAGAGCCGACGCCGTTCAGACCCCCCGAGGTGCTATATGCCTTGTTCGAGAATTTGCCGCCTGCATGCAGCGTGCACAGGATAACCTCCAACGCCGATTTATCCGGAAACTTCGGGTGCGGATCGACGGGGATGCCGCGCCCGTTGTCACGTACCGTCACCGAGTGGTCGGCGTGCAGCTCCACCTCGATGCGGTTTGCGTGGCCGGCAACGGCCTCATCCATGGCATTGTCCAGAACCTCGGCCACAAGGTGGTGCAGGGCGCGTTCATCGGTGCCACCGATATACATGCCCGGACGTTTGCGGACAGGCTCCAGCCCTTCCAGCACCTCGATAGAGGACGCGTCATAGGTCTCACCCACGGTGGAGGAGGACAGTAGATCGTCGGACATGGCGGGAACTCTTTTCTGATGGTCCGGCCATTAGACAGGCAACAGGGCGGGGGGGCAACCCGCCCCGAGATGGTCAGGCGGGTTCCTGTGCGACCTTTGCCATCATCGCGCCATGGGCCGGACGGGCCTGGCAGCGCTTCAGCCATGAATCCAGCGCCGGATACTGTGCAATCAGCGCGGAATGCGATTGGGCATAGCGCAGGCATTCGGCAACATTCAGGTCGGCCACAGTAAAGCGTTCGCCGACCAGCCATTGGTGGGCAGCGGTGTACTTGTCCAACCGTGCCAGCGGGCGGCGGAGTTTTTCGGTTGCGGCCGCAATCGTTGCCTGACCTTCGGGGGTGTCCTGTCTGCCCTGACGGATCGTATAGAGGATTTCCAGCCCGGCAGCTTCCAGCCCCGTAGCCGCAAACAACGACCATTGTTCGATCAGCGCCTGTTCCTGCGGGGTTTGCGGCCCAAGCGGCCCGCCGTATTTGCGGGCGATATGCTGGGTAATGCCCAAGGATTCCGTCAGGATCAGGCCGTCATCCTCCATGACCGGAATCTGGCCCATCGGATTGAGCGTCAGAAACTCTTCCGATGCCGTGTTGAACGCCGCATCCGCCTGCAGCGGGTCATCCAGCCGGTAGCTCTGGATGACGGGGACATGGTGGAAATCCATTCCGATTTCGCCCAGCAGCCACAAGGGGCGCGTGGCGCGTGACCGGTAGACACCATAGATCGTCAGCATAGGGTAACTCCTTGTAAGCAGTCAGATCAGCATGTTTCCGACCGTTCCGAAAGGGTGTGCCGCAACGGCGCGCAACGAAGCCGGTTCACATTGCGGCAATCTTGCCCCCATAAGACGGGGTAAGAGGTGCCTGTATGTCATTGACCGTTCCACAACATCTACGCGCTACGCTCATTCTCGGACTGCCGCTGATCGGCAGCAATATGGCGCAGATGCTCCTGCATATCACCGACTCGGTCATGATGGGCCGATACGGCGTGACCGAATTCGCGGCAGTGGTGCTTGGCACCTCCACGTTTTTCGTGACGTTCATCCTTGGGGGCGGCTTCGGGCAGGCCGTCATGCCGATGGTCGCCTCGGCGCTGGGCCGCGGGGATGAGGTGCAGGTGCGCCGCGATGCGCGGATGGGGCTGTGGCTGTCCATTCTTTACGGTGTGCTGGTCTATCCGGTGTTCTGGTTCTCCGGTGCCCTGTTTCTGGCGCTGGGCCAGCAGCCCGAGGTTGCGGCATTGACGCAGCAGTTCCTGCGGATCGCGGGGTTGGGCATGGTGCCAGCCCTCGTGGTGGTGGCCATGCGCAGCTATCTGTCGGCACTGGACCGGACCCAGGTTGTGTTGTGGAGTACGATCGCGGCTGTCCTGGTGAATATCGCCATCGGCCTGCCGCTGATCTTCGGGTTGTTCGGCCTGCCGGAAATGGGGGTGCGCGGGGCGGCGATATCGAGCGTTGCCGTACAGACCCTGAACATGACGGTTCTGGCGGTCTATGCGGCGCGCCTGCCGGAATTGCGGCGGTTCCACCTGTTCCAGCGGTTCTGGCGGCCGGATTGGGCGGCGTTCAAGCAAGTGGCCCTGCTGGGGGCGCCCATCGGCGCCACAGGCTTTGCCGAGGCCGGCATGTTCCAGGCCACCGCCGTCATGATGGGCTGGATCGGCACGATCGAACTGGCGGCTCATGGTATCGCACTGGAGGTGGCCGCAATGTCCTACATGATCCATCTCGGTGTCTCCAGTGCGGCGACGGTGCGTGTAGCGCGATATCAGGGGATGGGGGATCTGCCCAATCTGCACAGGGCGGCCAAGGTGGCCATAGGCCTGTCGGTGGTCGTGGGCTGCGCCGTCGTCGTCATCTATCTGAGCCTGCCGCAATTCATCATCTCGTTGTTTCTGAGCGAGGCCAATCCGGCCACATCGCAGATCATCGCCTATGGCACGGGGCTACTGGCGCTGGCCGCGCTGTTCCAGTTCGGGGATGCAATGCAGGCGGTGGCGATCGGTCTGTTGCGGGGGATGCGTGATACGCGGGTGCCGATGCTGCTGGCCGTCATCAGCTATTGGGCGATCGGGCTGCCAGCGGGGTACATCCTTGCGTTTCCCTTGGGCCTCGGGGGGCATGGGCTGTGGTTGGGGCTGGCCTTCGGGCTGGCGGTGGCGGCGGCCCTGATGATGACCCGCTTCTGGCGGCGCGTGCCGCGCTGATTGTGCCTTGGGCGGTGTTTGCCTATAACCGGGGCATGACACCATTCCCGTATGCGCCAGAGGTTCTGATGCCGAGCGATCTTTCCCCCATCGAAAAGGCGAAGTTCACCGCCGCCCGCCACGCCGCCGGATTGATACAGGACGGAATGAAGGTGGGCCTTGGAACAGGTTCCACTGCCGCCTGGCTGGTCCGGTGTCTGGCCGAACGCGTGCGCGATGAAAAGCTGCAGATCACCAGTGTCGCCACATCCACCCGCACGGCAGAGCTGGCCCGCAGCCTCGGGCTGACGGTCAGCACGCTGGATGAGGTGATGCGTCTGGATCTAACCATTGATGGCGCGGATGAATTCGACGGAAATCTTGGCCTGATCAAGGGCGGCGGCGCGGCGCTGCTGCAGGAAAAGATCGTGGCCACCGCATCGGACCGGATGGTGGTGATCGCCGATGCGGCCAAGCATGTGGCAACGCTAGGGGCCTTTCCCTTGCCGGTTGAGGTTATCCCCTTCGGCTGGCGCGCTACGTCCCGTCTGGTCGAGGAGGTTCTGGCCGGGCAGGACGTGCTGGGCCATGAGGTCGTCCTGCGGATGGCGGGCGACGTGCCCTTGCGTACGGATGAGAACAATTACATCCTCGACCTCCATCTCAAACGGATCGGAAATCCGCAGTCTCTGGCGCTGGCGCTGAACCAGATTGCCGGCGTGGTGGAAAACGGCCTGTTCCTGAACATCTGCGATACGGTTGTGGTGGGGCATCCCGATGGCCGTGTCGAGGTGACCGAGCATGGCAGCCCTGCACGGCAGGTGGCGCAGATCGATCTGGCCACCACATCGAATATCTTTTCCGATCTGGGAGACTGAGCCATGCCCTTCGATTATGATCTGTTCGTCATCGGTGGCGGTTCGGGCGGCGTGCGGGCGGCACGGGTTGCGGCCGGCGATCACGGGGCAAAGGTTGCCCTTGCCGAAGAATACCGGATGGGGGGCACCTGTGTCATCAGGGGCTGCGTGCCGAAAAAGCTGATGGTTTTCGCCAGCGAATACGGCGAGATGGCCAAGGATGCACAGGCCTATGGCTGGGATATGGACGTGCGCGGCTTTGACTGGCAGCGTTTCCATGCCGGGCTTGCGGCCGAGCTGGACCGTTTGGAAGGTGCCTATCGCAACACGTTGAAGAATGCAGGCGTGACCACCTATGACCAGCGTGCCACCGTGGTGGACCCGCATACGGTGGCGCTGGCCGATGGCACCCGGATCACGGCCAAGCATATCCTGATCGCGGTAGGGGGGCGGCCGTTCGTGCCGACCTTTGAAGGATCGGACCTTGCCATCACCTCGAATGAAATCTTCCATATGCCGCAGTTGCCGAAAAAGGCGCTGATCGTGGGCGGTGGATATATCGCGTCGGAATTTGCCTGCATCCTGAACGGATTGGGCGTGGATACGCACCAGTATTACCGCGGCGGACAGATCCTGCGCGGCTTTGACGAAGAGTGTCGTAACCATATTGCCAGCCAGATGCAGGCCGATGGCGTATCGATCCGCTGCGGCACCGATATCGTGAAGCTGGTACGCGAAGGCGATGCCATCGTGGCCCATGCCACCGACGGTTCTGCCGAAAGGTTCGATCTGGTGATGTATGCGACGGGCCGCGTGCCCAATACCGACGGGTTGGGGCTGGAGAATGCCGGTGTCCGTCTGGGCCAAAAATCCGAAATCACGGTGGATGACTACAGCCAAAGCTCGGTTCCGTCGATCTTTGCCGTGGGCGATGTGACAGACCGCATTTCCCTGACGCCGGTCGCGATCCGTGAGGGGCATGCCTTTGCGGATACGGTGTTCGGCGGGCAGAAACGGACTGCGGATTGGGATCTTGTCCCTTCGGCGGTTTTCACCCAGCCGGAGTTCGGCACCGTGGGCCTGTCGGAAGAGGCGGCGGCGCAGAACGGACCGATCGAGGTCTATACCGCCGCGTTCCGCCCGATGCAGACCCTGTTTGCCGGGCGGCAGAATCGGGTGCTGATGAAGCTGGTGGTCTGTGCCGGAACCCGTGTGGTTCTGGGCTGTCATATCGTCGCACCCCATGCGGGTGAAATGATCCAGCTTGCAGGCATCGCAATCAAGATGGGCGCGACAAAAGAGGACTTTGACCGCACCGTAGCGGTGCATCCATCCATGTCCGAAGAACTGGTCACACTAAGAAAACCTGTCCGTAAAACTTGATTTCACGGGCTGAATGGCCAATTTGGCCAGAGTTTCAAAGAGGGAAGACACATCAATGTCGAATGGCGGGCCGTGGGGCGGCGGAGGCGGCGGTGGACAGGATCCACAGGATAACCGCAATGACGGGCGTAAACCCGAAGCCGGCGGGCGGTCCGATATCGACGATCTGATGCGTAAGGGGCAGGACCAGCTTCGGGTCATTCTGGGCGGCAAGAAAACCGGATCGGGCGGTCCGCGCGGGCCTGTGGGTTCGGGTGGCGGCACGGGCGGTATTCCGCCCCGCCTGATCGGGCTGGGGGCTGTTGCGGCGTTGGTGGTGATGTGGGGCTTTGCCTCCATCTATACCGTCCGGCCCGAGCAGCGTTCGGTTCAGCTGTTTCTTGGCGAATTCTCCGAGATCGGCCAGCCGGGTCTGAACTTCGCGCCATGGCCGCTGGTCACGCACGAGATCGTGGAAGTAACGGGAGAGCGGACGACCGATATCGGTATGGGCTCTTCGGGTGAAAACGACACGGGCCTGATGCTGACGCAGGATCAGAATATCGTGGACATCGGTTTCCAGGTTGTCTGGAATGTGGCCGATCCGGCCGAGTTCCTGTTCAATCTGGAAGATCCGAGCGAAACGATCCGTGCCGTTGCCGAAAGTGCGATGCGCGACATTATTGCCCGTTCCAACCTCTCGCCCATTCTGAACCGTGATCGTGGTGCGATCGCGAACGAATTGCTGGGCGCGGTACAGGGAACGCTGGATACCTATAGCGCAGGCATCCAGATTATCCGTATCAACTTCGAACGGGCCGATCCCCCGGGTGAGGTTATCGACAGCTTCCGCCAGGTACAGGCCGCGCAGCAAGAGCGTGTCCGGCTGGAGAATGAGGCCGAGGCCTATCGCAACCGCGTGACTGCGGGTGCGCGTGGTGAGGCGGCACGTGTGCTGGAGGGGGCCGAAGGCTTCCGTGCGCAGGCTGTGAACACCGCCGAGGGTGAGGCCAGCGGCTTCAACTCGGTCTATGACCAATACATCAATGCCCCGGATATCACCCGTGAGCGGATGTATCTGGAAATGATGGAGCAGGTACTGGGTAAGATGAACACCACGATCCTTGACGGTGTGACAGGGGAAGGTGGGGTCGTACCCTATCTGCCGCTGAACGAGCTGAACCGTGGATCGGCGACGACGGGAGGAGGAAACTGATGGGACGTTCAATCTATCTTCTTCCCGCTGTGATCCTGATCGCGGCACTTGGCCTGCTGTCTGTCTACATCGTGGATGAACGGGAAAAGGCGCTGGTCCTGCAGTTCGGCCAGGTAAAGGCCGTGCGTGAGGAGCCGGGCATCGGCTTCAAGATTCCCTTCATTCAGGAGGTGGTCCGCTACGACGGGCGTATCCTGGGGCTGCAGACGCGCCCGCTGGAGGTTACGCCCCTGGATGACCGCCGGGTGATCGTGGATGCCTTTGCCCGCTGGCGCATCGTCGATCTGGTAGAGTTCCGTGAAAGCGTCGGTAATGCCGGTATTCCTGCGGCACAATCGCGGCTGGACCGGATCATGACCGCAGCCATCCGTCAGGTGCTGGGCGGGGTCAATTCCGACCGCGTCCTGTCGGAGGATCGTATTCCGCTGATGGTGCAGATCCGCGATATTGCCCGCCAGCAGGCCGCCAGCCTCGGGATCGAGGTGATCGATGTGCGTCTGACACGGACCGACCTGCCGCAGCAGAACCTTTCGGCCACCTATGCCCGTATGCGTGCCGAGCGTGAGCGTGAGGCTGCCGACGAGATTGCCCGCGGAAACGAGGCCGCGCAACGCATCCGGGCTGCCGCTGACCGTGAGGTGATCGAGGTGACGTCCAAGGCAAACAGCCAGGGCGCTGTGATCCGCGGTCAGGCCAATGCCGAACGGAACCGTATTCTGGCCGAAGCCTATGGCCGCGATGCCGAGTTCTTCGCCTTTACCCGGTCGTTGGAAGCATATCGCACCGCATTGGCCCGCGAAGGCAGCTCTATCGTGATGACACCGGACAGTGCGTTTTTCCGCTATCTGGACCTGCCGCAGTTGCCCGGCCTGAACGGTCAGGCCCCGGCGGCCCCGGCACAGCCACCCACGCAGCAACCTGCACCGCAGCAATGATGAACTGGCCGCCTTCGGGCGGCCTTTTCTTTTACAGACGCCCTTTTGCACGTTACAATCTTTCACACCCAAGTGACGCATCGCGACGGCAGTTTGCATTGTATGAAACCCAACCTAGCTGCCATGTCTAAGGCGCAAAGACCCGGCGTGCTGTCGGGCCGCGTTACGATAACGAAGAAGGAGTTTCGGGGTGCCGTCCAACGCCATGTCCCTTACCCGCCGCAACAAGATCACCCGCTCGATGACTGCCATCGGTCTTGCAGGCACGCTTGCTTTCGGCGCATTGCCAATGGCAACGCTTCCCGCCGCTGCACAGGATGCACCGGCCAGTTTCGCTGACCTTGCCCAGAAAATCAGCCCGTCGGTGGTCAATATCACCACGACGACGACGGTCGCGGCCAATACCGACCGTCGACCGATCATTCCCGAAGGTTCGCCGTTCGAGGATTTCTTCCGCGACTTCATGGACCCGCGTGGCCAGCAACCGCAGGAGTCGCATCGCGCCGAAGCGCTCGGGTCCGGTTTCGTCATTTCCGAGGACGGCTATATCGTCACAAACAACCACGTGATCGAAAATGCCGATGACATCCAGATCGAGTTCTTTTCCGGTGAAAAGCTGACGGCCAAGCTGATCGGTACCGATACCAGCACCGATATTGCGCTGCTGAAGGTCGATAGCGACAAGCCACTGCCTTTCGTGCCCTTCGGCGACAGTGACCGGATGCGCGTAGGTGACTGGGTTCTGGCAATGGGGAACCCGCTGGGGCAGGGCTTCTCGGTTTCGTCGGGGATCGTATCGGCGCGAAACCGTGCGCTGCAAGGCACCTATGACGATTACATCCAGACTGATGCCGCGATCAACCGCGGAAACTCGGGCGGGCCGCTGTTCAACATGCAGGGGCAGGTTATCGGTGTGAACACGGCCATCCTGTCGCCCAACGGCGGTTCGATCGGTATCGGCTTCTCCATGGCGTCCAGTGTCGTGCAGAAGGTCGTCGACCAGCTTCGTGAATTCGGCGAAACCCGCCGCGGCTGGCTGGGCGTGCAGATTCAGGATGTGACGCCGGATGTGGCCGAAGCGATCGGACTGGCCAATGCCAAAGGGGCGCTGATTACCGATGTTCCCGATGGCCCCGCCAAGGATGCAGGCATCCAGTCGGGTGACATCGTCACCTCCTTTGCAGGTAACGAGGTAACGGATACCCGTTCGCTTGTGAATCGCGTGGCGGATGCCCCCATCGGGCAATCGGTTCCGATCACCGTCATGCGCGATGGCCGCAGCCAGACGCTGAACGTGACACTGGGCCGTCGTGAGGAAGCCGAAAGCGCCAGCGCGGGCCGCGGAAACAACCAGCAAGCCCCCCAGACCGAGGGTGAATTGCTGGGAATGAACGTCACCGCCCTGACGCCCGATATGGCACAAGAGCTTGGCCTGTCCCCCGATGCAACCGGTCTGGCCGTGACACGTGTGGACGAGATGGCCGATGCATTCAGCAAGGGCCTGCGTTCGGGCGATGTGATTACCGAGGCGAACCAAGCGCCTATCCGGTCTGTCTCCGACCTGAAGGACGGGATCGAGGCCGCGAAAGAGGCCGGGCGCAAGTCCATCCTGTTGCTGATCCGCCGTGACGGCGCGCCCCGCTTTGTCGCACTGCCGCTTGACGAAGCGAACTGATCCGGAAAGGCCGCCCTACGGGGCGGCTTTTTCTTCTGGCAGGGCAAAGGGCGATACCACGCCTAATGCCTCTGCCGCCTGCCATGTCAGCATATCTCCGTCATGGCCGAATTGCACCTGATAGGATCTGATGGCGGCCTTGGTGCTTGCCCCTAGTTTCCCATCTGCAGGGCCTGTGTATTGCCCCCGCGCGGCCAGTGCGCGTTGTAGCGTCTGTACCCGCTCTGCCGTATAATCCCCGTCGCAGAACACCCGTGTGCGCGCCGTATCCGCGCCTTCCCAGCAGGTCCCTTTCGGCTCTGTCGTGCGCGGTTTGCCCCGCAGGTCCGGATTGACTGGATCCGGCACATGGGGGTAGCCGCATCCGGCCAGAAGCAGGGCAAAGACTAGGGCAAAGCGGTGCATGGCATATCCTCTGACATCGGCTTCGATCGTTCTGCCCCAAAGCGCGCATCGGGGGAAGACCGCTCTCTGGAAACTGTATCCGGATTGGCATATGTGATTGGCCAGGCAATCCAGACGAGGGCTCCCATGGCGACAATCACCTATATCGAACACGACGGTACAAAGCATGTTGTGGAGGTCAAGAACGGCCTGACAGTGATGGAAGGTGCGCGCGATAACGGCGTACCTGGAATCGAGGCCGATTGCGGCGGTGCCTGCGCCTGTTCAACCTGCCACGTCTACATTGCGCCGGAATGGGCGGACCGTCTGCCTGCCAAGGACGCGATGGAAGAGGATATGCTGGATTTTGCGTGGCAGCCCGATCCTGCGCGTTCGCGCCTGACATGCCAGATCAAGGTCACCGAAGAGCTGAACGGCCTGGTCGTCAACATGCCGGAACGCCAGATCTAACGTCTGAGCATCATGATTGCCGCCCCGATCAGGGCGGCAAACCCCAGCACGCCCAGCATTCCCGATGCCATAGCCAGTGCAATCGTCGCAGCTGCGGCTGCGATGACAATCAGGATCAGGCTCAGGAAAATACGGGCTGGCATCCACCCAAGATGGCCTTTGCAGGATCCGGTTTCAAGATTGGACTCTGTTCGTTGAATGTTCCATGATGCCGCCATGGGACCAACTGACGAAACCGTGCCCTCGGGGCTTCGTACACGCGCGCGTGCGGCGACCAGCAATGCCACAGGGCGGTATGAAACATGCAGCCGTACGAATTTCGATGACGGCTGGGAAATGGCCGAAGACGAACGGCTGCTGCGTACGGAAGTTACCTTCGAGCGTCCCCGGTCCGCCATAAGCTATAACCGTTCTCCCGATTTGCCGTTCGACCGGTCTATCAATCCGTATCGCGGGTGCGAACATGGCTGCATCTATTGCTTTGCACGGCCGACGCATGCCTATCTGAACCTGTCGGCGGGCCTTGATTTCGAGACGCGGCTGATTGCCCGGCCCGGCATTGCAGCGGTGCTGGAGCAAGAGTTGCGGGCAAAATCCTACGCGCCGCGGACGATCGCGCTTGGTACCAACACCGACCCGTACCAGCCCATCGAGGCCGCCCATCTGCTGATGCGGCAGATCCTCGAGGTTCTTTCGGTCCATAATCACCCGACGGCGATCGTCACGAAGGGCGCGATGATTGAACGGGATATCGACATCTTGGCCCCCATGGCGGCAAAGGGACTGTTGCGGGTGGGCATATCCCTGACGACGCTGGATGACACACTTGCCCGGCGGCTGGAGCCGCGCGCCGCCGCGCCCCGGCGCAGATTGGCCGTGATCCGCCGGTTGGCCGATGCCGGCATTCCCGTGCGGGTGATGATGTCCCCGATCATTCCCGGCCTGACAGATCATGAAATCGATCCACTGCTGGGGGCAGCGGCCAAGGCTGGGGCCACCGCCGCCAACTGGGCAATGTTGCGTTTGCCGCTGGAGGTGGCCCCCCTGTTTCGTGAATGGCTCGGGCTCCATTACCCGGATCGTGCGGCCAAGGTGATGGGGCGCATACGCGATACACATGGCGGCAAGGACTATGATCCGGAATGGGGCAGGCGGATGCGGGGGCAGGGGATCTGGTCCGATACCATACGGGCACAGTTCGATCTGGCGATGCGGCGGCATGGTCTGGATCTGCATCATCCGCCTATGCGGCTGGATCTGTTCCGCCCGCCCCCGCGTGCCGGCGATCAACTGTCCCTGTTCTGATGGTTGCGGCCACACCTGCCTTGCCTTATATCGCAGGAGAGCAGCAAGGGTGGCCGATGTGCCGCCCTGTCTGCATTTGGTTTTCGGAGTTGGTATGGCGCGCCGCATAAAGGTTTACGAAGGTAAGGCCAAGATCCTGTTCGAAGGCCCCGAACCCGGCACCCTGATCCAGTACTTCAAGGATGAAGCGCAGGAACATGATGACAGCCGTCCCGAGGGGCGGGGGGTTCTGAACAACCGTCTGTCGGAATTCTTCATGACCGGGCTGAACAGTGTTGGCGTTCCCACACATTTCATCCGCCGGATGAACATGCGCGAGCAGCTTGTCCGCATGGCGGAAATGGTACCGCTGGAGGTGATGGTTCGCAACTATGCCGCTGGCGGCATTTGCGAACGGCTGGGTATTCCCGAAGGGACGCCGCTGCCGCGTCCTGTGGTCGAATACTACTTCAAGGATGAAAAGCTTGGGACTCCGCTTGTCTCCGAGGAACATATCACCGCGTTCAACTGGGCAAACCAGCAGGACCTGGATGATATTGTCGCACTTATCCTGCGTCTGAACGATTTCCTGTCAGGCGTCATGATGGGCGTCGGTGTGCGCCTTGCGGATTTCCGCGTCGAGATCGGCCGCATCTGGGAGGGCGATTTCATGCGTCTGATCATCGCCGATGAAATTACGCCCGACAATTGCACCCTGTGGGACATGCGCGGCCTGGATAGCGAGGGGAACCTGCGCGATCCGGGGCCGGTATCCGATATGTCCACGGAATTGGCACGGCGCTTGGGGGTTCTGCCTTCCAATGTTACGCATACTATCAAACCCACGCTTATTAACTGAGGTGACTCGATGAAAGCCCGCGTTCATATCATGCTCAAGGACGGCGTTCTTGACCCGCAAGGCGAAGCGGTGCGTCACGCACTGGGTACGCTTGGTTTTGCCGGTGTGGAAGGTGTCCGCCAAGGCAAGGTGATCGAATTGGATCTGGCCGCAACCGACAAGACCGCGGCCGAGGCCGAGGTTCGTGCGATGTGCGAAAAGCTTCTGGCGAATACGGTTATCGAGAAATATTCGGTCGAGATCGCCTGAATGTGAAGGCTGCGGCGGGCAGAAATCCGCCGCAGATGCCATAGCCGGGTACGATTGCCCGCCTGCTTCTGTTACGCCTGAATCTCAACACGGAGAAGATGCGGACATGGCCACCAATGCCAAGACAGAGCCTTCGGCACCCGAAGATGTGCTGCACGATGGCCGGACCGTGTTCCAGCCGGCCCCCGAATTGAACCGCCCCGCACCCCTGGATGCCACAGCCGCCAGCCTTCTGGACACGCATCTGCGCGCCATCGATACCGTTCGTATCCGTGTGCTTGGGAATGATCTGTCGCCCTCGGCCTCGGTGCAGGACTACCTGCTGGCCAAGGGGATCAGCGTCGAAGTGTCTTTGGCGGAACAGATGATTCCGCCACCACGGTCACGCTACGTTTTCCGGTATGAGGGGCGAACAGCCTTTCTGACCATCGCCCCTGATATCGATTAAGCGTCGAGGAAGGCCATCACGGCCGCTTCGAATTCCCGTGGTGCCTCGGCATGCAGCCAGTGGCTGGCCTCGGGCAGCGTCACGATATCCGCCGCAGGGAACAGCTTGCTGATCGCAGGATGCTCCTGTTCCGTGATGTAATCCGATTTACCACCCGCAATGAACAGGGTCGGTTTCGCAAAGGGGCCTTCGGCATCGGTCCAGCCGATGATTTTCGGAATATCCTGTTCCAGCACGTCCAGATTCAGTTTCCAGCGCGGTGGCTCTGCCTTCAGATCCAGCGATTGCAGAAAGAACGCCCGCAGGCCGGGGCTTCCAAGTGTTTCGGCCAGTCGGCGGTCAGCTTCGCCCCGGGTGGTCAGGTCTTCCAGGTTCAACCCGCGCATGGCGTGGATATATTGCGTCTGGTCATGATCATAGGCGACAGGGGCGATATCCGCCACGACCAGCCGGCGCACCAAGGCAGGCTGCGTCAGTGCCAGGTGCATCACGGCCTTGCCGCCCATCGAATGGCCAAGCAGGTCCACGGGGCCGTTCCCGATCATCTCGGCCAGATCAGCGGCCATTGCGGGGTAATCATGCGTATCGAACCAAGGGCTGTCGCCATGGTTGCGCTGATCGACCAGAATGACGTCGCGGGTTTCGGACAATGTCCGCGCGATGGAATTGAAATTGCGGCCCAGACCGTAAAGCCCGTGCACGATGACAAGCGGCACGTTTCCGGAGGGGGTGCGGGCGGGGTGTGTGACTGTGTTCAGCATCATGAAAAAGGGGCCTTTCGGCCCCTTCCTTGTTCACATGTTCGGGTACAGCGGGAAGCGGGCGCAAAGGGCCTTCACTTCGGCTGCAACCTTGTCTTCGACGCTCTGGTTGGCATCTTCGCCATTGGCGGCAAGGCCATCCACCACTTCGACGATCCAGTCGGCAATCTGCCGGAACTCGGCCTCGCCAAAGCCGCGAGTGGTGCCCGCAGGGGCCCCCAGACGGATGCCCGAGGTGACGAAGGGCTTTTCCGGATCGAATGGAACGCCGTTCTTGTTGCAGGTGATATGCGCGCGGCCCAAGGCCTCCTCGGCGGCTTTGCCCGTTACTTTCTTCGGACGCAGGTCAGCCAGACACAGGTGGTTGTCGGTACCGCCGGAAACGATGTCGATCCCGCCCTTCATCAGTTGGTCGGCCATGGCCGCGGCGTTCGCCTTGACCTGTGCGGCATAGGCCTTGAACTCGGGGCGCAGCGCCTCGCCAAAGGCAACGGCCTTGGCTGCGATCACGTGCATCAACGGCCCACCCTGCAAACCGGGGAATACGGCAGAGTTGATCTTTTTTGCCATGGCCGCATCATTGGTCATGATCATGCCGCCACGCGGTCCGCGCAAGGATTTATGCGTGGTGGTGGTCACGACATGGGCATGCGGAACGGGCGAGGGATGTACGCCACCGGCCACGAGGCCCGCGATATGCGCCATATCCACCATCAGGATTGCACCGACTTCATCGGCGATCTCGCGGAACGCGGCCCAATCCCAGAAGCGGCTGTAGGCGGTGCCGCCGGCCACGATCAGCTTCGGTTTATGGGTCCGGGCCTTTTCACGGATGTCATCCATGTCCAGCATATGGTCCTGCGCACGCACGCCGTAGCTGACCACGTTGAACCATTTTCCCGACATGTTGACGGGGCTGCCATGGGTCAGGTGGCCGCCGGAGTTGAGGTCGAGACCCATGAACGTGTCACCGGGTTGCAGCAGCGCCAGAAACACGGCTTGGTTCATCTGGCTGCCGGAGTTCGGCTGGACGTTCACGAACTCTGCCCCGAACAGTTCCTTGGCGCGTTCGATTGCCAGCGTTTCGGTCACATCCACATGCTGGCAGCCGCCGTAGTAGCGTTTGCCCGGATAGCCTTCGGCATATTTGTTGGTCAGGACCGAACCCTGCGCCTGCAGAACGGCAAGGGAGACGATGTTTTCGGACGCGATCAGCTCGATTTCGTCGCGCTGACGGCCAAGTTCGTCAGTGATGGTTGCAAACAGCGCGGGATCGCTGTCGGCAAGCTGTTGGGTGAAATAGCCGGCTTCGATGTGCGGGGCGGTCATCATGCTCTCCTACGCTGTCGTTGGCGGTTGTTTACCGCAGGCGTGCGCGGGTCGGAAGGGGTGGAATTGTCCCAGTGCCGCTTTGTCCCGAACTTCGCTGCTTGAGTTTTCCGAAAGCGCGCCGCAAGACTGTCGGCATGACAACCTTCAAGCGTATCCGTTTCGTCGCTAGCAACGTTCCCTCGGCCTGCGATGCCTTCGCCTGGCTGGTTGCGGCCCATGGTCAGGCAGAGCTTCACGAGGCGGATGTGATCGTCGCCCTTGGGGGGGACGGCTTCATGCTGCAGACGTTGCACGACATGCGGGAAAGCGAGCTGCCCGTTTATGGCATGAACCGTGGTACGGTCGGCTTTCTGATGAACGAATTCGCGCTGGAGGATCTGCCGGCCCGTTTGGCCGCCGCCGAGGAAGAGATCATCAACCCGCTTGTCATGCATGCCGAAACCGTAGACGGAGAGGCACGATCGGCGCTGGCAATCAATGAGGTCAGCCTGCTGCGTCAGGGGCCACAAGCCGCCCGATTGCGAATTTCCGTAGATGGCAAGGTCCGCATGGAAGAACTGGTGTGTGACGGTGCCATGCTGGCCACGCCTGCGGGGTCAACAGCCTATAACTATTCCGCGCATGGGGCGATCCTGCCCATCGGGGCGGCGGTGCTGGCGTTGACGGCGGTTGCCGCATTCCGTCCGCGCCGCTGGCGGGGCGCATTGCTGCCCAAGACCGCGGTGGTACGGCTGGATGTGATCGATCCGGCCAAGCGGCCCGTAATGGCCGATGCCGATGGCCGGTCTGTACGGAACGTGTCTTTCGTTGAGATCCGCTCCGAACCCGCGGTCCGGCATCGAATATTGTTCGATCCGGGCCACGGGCTGGAAGAGCGGTTGATCAGCGAGCAGTTCGTCTAGCCGTAATGCGAAACGGGCGTGCCTGCGATCGCAGACATGTTCAGCAGGCCGCGTGCCGTTACCGCAGGCGTCACGATATGCGCGCGGTTTCCCATTCCGATCAGCAACGGGCCGACTTCCAGCGCGTTGGACTTGATCTTCAGGATATTGCGAACGCCTGATGCCGTGTCCGAATTGGCAAAGACCAGAACGTTCGCCGGCCCGTCGAACCGTGAACCGGGGAAACTGCGCGCGCGGGAGGCGGGGTCCAGCGCGGTATCGATGTGCATCTCGCCCTCATAGGTGAAATCCACATGCTTTGCGTCCAGCATTGCCAGCGCCTCACGCATCCGGCGACCGGATCCGTTATCAAGGTTGCCGAACTGCGAGGAAGAACATAGCGCCACCTTCGGCGCGATGCCGAAGCGTTTGACGTGCCGCGCCGCCCCGATCACCGTTTCGGTGATCTGCTCGGGCGTGGGTTCCGAATGGATGTGCGTATCGGCCACGAACAGCGGCCCGTCCTCCAGGATCATCAGGCTGAGGGCACCCACAGGATGCAGACCGTCGCGCGCAAGGATCTGTTCCACGTATTTCAGGTGCCACAGATACTGGCCGTAGGTGCCGCAGATCAGGCTGTCGGCTTCACCCCGGTGAACCATGGTCGCGGCAATCGCGGTGGTGTTGGTCCGCATGACCGAACGGGCAACATCGGGCGTAACCCCCTGCCGCGCCATCAGGCCCAGATATGTTTCCCAGTAGTCGCGGTACCGCGTATCGCTTTCAGGATTCACGATGTCGAAATCCACCTCGGGGCGGATGCTGAGCCCGGCGCGTTCCGCGCGCATCGCCACGACGTCCGGGCGCCCGATCAGGATCGGCTTGTCGCGGGTTTCTTCCAGCATGGCATTGGCGGCCCGCAGTACGCGTTCGTCCTCGCCCTCGGCGAATACGATGCGACGTGCGTGCTGGTTGGAGGCTTCGAAAACGGGGCGCATGATCAGCGAGGACCGGATCATCGATGCATCCAGCCCGCGTTTATAGGCGTCCAGATCCTCGATCGGGCGGGCAGCAACACCGCTTTCCATCGCGGCACGGGCCACGGCGGTTGCGACCACACCCATCAGGCGCGGATCGAAGGGTTTGGGAATCAGGTAATCCGGGCCGAAGGTCAGCTGTTCACCCTGATAGGCTGCGGCTGCCTCGGCACTGGTGGTCGCGCGGGCAAGGGCGGCGATGCCCTCGATGCAGGCGATCTTCATTTCGTCGTTGATCGTGCTGGCCCCCACATCCAGCGCGCCGCGGAAAATGAACGGAAAGCAGAGGACGTTGTTGACCTGGTTCGGATAATCGGACCGGCCCGTGGCGATCAGGGCGCCGGGGCTTGCCTCGCGTGCCAGTTCGGGCAGGATTTCCGGCGTCGGGTTCGCGAGGGCGAAGATGATCGGCTTATCCGCCATCTTCGCAACCATCCCGGGCTTCAGCACGCCGGGGCCGGACAGGCCAAGGAACAGATCGGCCCCTTCGATAACCTCATCCAGCGTCCGCAGGTCGGAGTTCTGCGCATAGGCGGATTTCTGCGGCGTCATTTCTTCGGTCCGGCCCTCATAGACCAGTCCGGCAATGTCACAGAGCCATACGTTTTCGCGTTTCACGCCCAGTTTCAGCAACATGTTCAGGCAGGCAATGCCCGCGGCTCCGCCCCCGGTGGATACGACCTTGATGTCGGAAAACTTCTTGCCCGACACATGCAGCGCGTTGGTCGTGGCCGCGCCCACGACGATGGCGGTGCCGTGCTGGTCATCATGGAACACCGGAATGTTCATGCGTGCGCGGCACAGCTCCTCGACGATGAAACAGTCGGGGGCCTTGATGTCTTCCAGATTGATGGCACCAAAGGTCGGCTCCAGCGCACAGACGATATCAGCCAGTTTGTGGGGATCGGATTCGTTCAGCTCGATATCGAAACAGTCGATATTGGCGAACTTCTTGAACAGGACGGCCTTGCCCTCCATCACCGGTTTGGATGCCAGCGCGCCGATATTGCCAAGGCCCAGAACCGCAGTCCCGTTCGAGACAACGGCCACCAGATTGCCACGCGCGGTGTAGCGGCTCGCGTCCTGCGGGTTCGCCTTGATTTCCATGCAGGCCTCGGCCACGCCGGGGGAATAGGCAAGCGCCAGATCACGGCCATTGGCAAGGGGCTTGGTTGCCCGCACCTCAAGCTTTCCGGGGCGCGGAAACTCGTGATAGTTCAGCGCGGGGTGGCGGGGTTTGTCCTGCCGCTGGTCTTCCATAGCGTCCTCCGAAAACTGGTTTAACATTAAACCATCTGTTGCAGGGCACAACCCGCCTATGGCGTACTTGCATCCCGACTGTCGCGGCCCCACACTTGCCCCGAACCATACGAGGTGTGCAATGACCAACCCCGACCCGAACCTGCTGACTGCCGCAACCGAGGTGCGATTGAACGCCTATGCACCCTATTCAAAGTTTCGTGTAGGGGCAGCCGTCAGAAGTGTGTCCGGTCGCATCTATGCCGGGTGTAACGTGGAAAACGTGGCCTATCCAGAAGGGACCTGCGCCGAGGCGGGGGCCATCGCGGCCATGGTTGCCGCCGGTGAAACGCGCATTGCCGACGTTCTGGTCATCGCCGACAGCCCCGATCCCGTGCCGCCCTGCGGAGGGTGCCGCCAGAAGATCGCGGAATTCGCGGGGCCTGAGGCTATGGTCACGCTGTGTACGACCGACGGGGTTGTGCGGTCCATGATGGTGGCGGACATGCTGCCCGGCAGCTTTTCTGCCGATCATATGACCCGGGCCTGAGAATGGACCCCAGAACGGTTCTTTCTGCCCTGCGCCGGGGCACGGATGCCGACCCGGCAGATATTGCGGCCTTTGCCGCTGCCCTTGGAACCGACCGGATCAGCGATGCGCAGGCAGGGGCCTTTGCAATGGGTATCTGTACGCGCGGGCTGGCCGAAGCGGGGCGCGTGGCGCTGATGCGCGGTATGCGCGATTCGGGGCATGTCATGTCGTGGGATTTGCCCGGGCCTGTCATCGACAAGCATTCGACCGGCGGTGTCGGGGATTGCGTATCCCTTTTGCTGGCCCCGGCATTGGCGGCCTGCGGGGCCTATGTTCCGATGATATCGGGCCGCAGTCTGGGCCATACAGGTGGTACGCTGGACAAGCTGGAGGCAATTCCCGGCTTCCGGACCGAACTGGATGAAACCGCGTTGCGCCGACAGGTAGAGGATGTGCGCTGTGCCATCGTGGCCGCCAGCAGCACCATCGCGCCTGCCGATCGCAGGCTGTATGCGCTGCGTGATCTGACGGGCACCGTCGAGAGCCTTGATCTGATGACGGCATCGATCCTGTCGAAAAAACTGGCGGCAGGGCTGGAAGGGCTGGTGCTGGACGTCAAGGTCGGCTCGGGCGCATTTGCCAAGACCATGCCCGAGGCGGAGGCGCTGGCCCGCGCGCTTGTATCCACTGCCCAGGGGGCTGGCTGCATGACCTCGGCACTGATCACGGACATGTCGCAGCCCCTTGCGACCGCTGTGGGCAATACGCTGGAAGTGGCCGAGATCATGGAAACCCTGACGGGGGTTTCGGTGAATATGGCGCTTTGGGAGGTGACCGTGGCCCTTGGTGGCGAGGCACTGGCCTTGGGTGGTCTGGCGGCCGATGCCGAGGAAGGAGAGGGTCGCATTGCCGAAGCGCTGGAATCCGGTCGTGCCGCCGAATATTTCGCACGCATGATTACCGCGCAGGGTGGACCGGCCGATTTTGTCGACCGCTGGCCTGACCGTCTGCCTGCCGCCCCCGTTACGCGTGAAATTCCCGCACCGGTTGACGGTTTCGTGGCAGCCATCGATGCCGAGGCAATCGGCCGCGCCGTTCATGCGCTGGGGGCGGGGCGGTCCCGTCCCGGGGGGCGGATAAATCCCTCGGTCGGCCTTTCGGAGCTGGCGGCCATTGGCGAGGATATGGAAGAAGGCGTACCGCTGGGGATGGTACATGCCGCAACCGAGGCAGAGGCGCTTCGGGCTGTGGCTGCCGTGCAGGCCGCATATCGCCTATCCCCCGCAACGCCGGAAGAACCTCCGCTTGTACATATGAGAATCCGATGAGCCGCGCATTTCTTCTGGTCATGGACAGTGTGGGCATCGGGGGGGCGCCGGATGCAACGGTATTTGGCGATGAGGGGTCCAACACGGTCGGCCATATCGCGCAGACTGTCCCGCTCAAGTTGCCGACGCTGGACAGGCTTGGCCTTGGCGCCGCGTTGCATCTGGCAAGCGGGCTGAAGGTGCATGGTCTGGGGGCGGCACCCGCGGGCATGTGGGGGGCCGCGACCGAGGTTTCACCGGGCAAGGATACCCCGTCGGGCCATTGGGAACTGACGGGCGTTCCCGTTCCATGGGACTGGACCTATTTTCCTCGCGCGCCCTTTGATGACGAGCTGGTGGCCGAGATTTGCCGTCTGGCAGATGTGGACGGCATTCTGGATGGTGGCCATTCCGGCGGGCTGGCGGTGATCGACCGCTTGGGCGCCGAGCATATGCGGAATGGCCGGCCTATCTGCTATACCTCCAGCGACAGTGTCTTTCAGATCGCGGCACATGAGGAAACCTTCGGACTGGACCGGCTTCTGGCCCTGTGTGAGCGGTTGGCCCCGATGCTGCACGCGCGCCGGGTGGGGCGGGTCATTGCCCGGCCCTTCGTGGGGGCGCCGGGTTCCTTCCAGCGCACCCCCCACCGGCGGGATTACGCGATTGCGCCACCATCCCCCACCTTGCTTGATCGAGCGCAGGAGGCGGGCCATGTCACCCATGCGGTTGGCAAGATCGGCGACATCTTCTCGCATCGGGGTATCACACATCTGCATAAGGGCGCGAATGATGCAGCCCTGTTCGACCACGTTCTGGAACTGGCCGATACGGCAGAGGACGGTGCCTTCGTCTTTGCCAATTTTGTAGAGTTCGACAGTGTTTACGGCCATCCCCGCAATGTGCCGGGGTATGCCCGCCATCTGGAATGGTTCGATGGGGCCGTGGCGCAACTTCTTCCGCGTCTGCGCCCCGATGATATCGTGGTCATTACCGCCGACCACGGTAATGATCCGACATGGCATGGAAACGACCATACCCGCGAACGTGTGCCGGTACTGGTCGCGGGCCTGACCGGAGAACTGGGGCTGATTCCGTTTGTCGGTGTCGGAAAACTGATTGCGGATCACCTGGGGATACCGGCATTAAGCCGCACCTGACCGCCCGAAGGAGATAGTCGATGGATAACCACCTTACCGTTGTAAGCCACCCGCTGGTGCAGCACAAACTGACGCTGATGCGCAGGCGTGAGGCCTCCACCGCCGAGTTCCGTCGCCTGCTGCGCGAGGTGAGCCTGCTGATCGGCTATGAGGTGACGCGCAATCTGGCAATGACCACGGTCAAGATCGATACGCCGATGATGCCGATGGACGCGCCGATTCTGGACGGAAAGAAGCTGGCGCTGATTTCGATCCTGCGGGCGGGGAACGGGCTGCTTGACGGTGTGCTGGAGCTGGTTCCGGCCGCGCGTGTGGGTTTCATCGGTCTGTACCGTGATCCGGAAACCCTGAAGCCGGTGCAATATTACGCCAAGGTGCCGGATGCGCTGGAGGACCGTCTGACGATTGCCGTCGATCCGATGCTGGCGACAGGCAATTCATCGGTGGCGGCCATCGACCTGCTGAAGGCCAAAGGGGCGAAGAACATCCGCTTCCTGTGCCTTCTGGCCTCGCCCGAAGGGATTGCGGTGATGAAGGCCGCGCACCCGGATGTGCCGATCATCACGGCTGCGGTGGATGACCGGCTGGACGATCACGGCTATATCGTGCCGGGGCTCGGTGATGCGGGCGACCGGATGTTCGGCACGAAATAAGCGTATCTCCCCTGCGCCATTGTCCGGCGCAGGGGATGCTTGTCAGCGACAGATGTTCGACAGGCTGATCCATTCGTTATCCGTCAGGATCGGGGGCTTGGCCCCATCGCGATAGGGATCGGCGGCCATCAGCGCGGCCGTCTGGTCACTGCCGGCCCCCATGCTGCGCAAGTAGGGTGTCAGCGGAATCCTTGCTGCGGCAAAACGGCTGAGCAGTACATCGCCAGAGACTCCTTTCGCCGCAGAATCGGCCAGAAACTCCGCATATCCGTCCAGCGCGCCTTCGGGCAGTTCGCCTGTGGTCAGCAGCCGCAGGGTGGCAAAGAAGCCCGCATATTCCAGAAGCGGCCGCAGCGGATCCTCCAGCGTGGAGAGCATCCCTTCGGTCAGGGCCGCACCGGCCACAGCCTCGGGGCCGTCTTGCTGTTCTACCAGTGATGCAGGGACAAGGATCTGGCGGTTCGGCAGATGAACGGGATGCGTCAGCCCGCTCCGCATGACCATGATTTTGACCGATGCCGCCCCGAATACCCGTGTGGCCAGCGTTTCCGTGGCAGCCCGGCCCAATGGCGCACTGCAGGGGGCCCCCGTCAGATGCAGCATTTCCGTCAGCGCCAGATCACCCAGCTTGGTGCGCGTGGCCTGCGGAACAACCTCGATCGTATGGGAGCGGATGGCCCCCGGCACGAAAAAGGCCGCGACAACCACGAGAATCAGCCCGGTTCCTAAAAGCGCATTGCGCAGCCTGCCCGGATGGGGCCGCGCTGCGCGGATTGCGCCATGCACGGTTTCCAGGGCATCGATCATCGCGGTTTCTTCGATTTCCAGAGTTTCGCCTTCGTCGCCGCCGCCCGGGCCGTAGATGGCAGGCACCCCGTCATTCATGCGCTGCACCGCAGGCAGGGACCAATGGGTCAGCGGCTGGTCACTGCGTGGATCTGCCAGGATCAGGGATGATTCGCGAAAGAAGACGACCACTTCGCGGCGTTCGGCGCTTTCGCTCTCCCGCCATAGGCCGGAACATTCCAGCCGTGCATATCGCCGAAGTGCGGTAGAGGTATTGCGCCGTATCAGCATCTGGCAATCCGTTCAGTCGCAGGGATCACGAAGGCTGGCCCTTTCTTCAACCGCTTCGCGCCAGTGGCGACGACAAAGCGACACATAGGTTTCGTTTCCGCCGATTTGCACCTGCGCACCGGTCCGCGCTGCATGGCCCTCCGCATCAAGGCGGACGACCATGGTCGCCTTGCGGCCACAATGGCAGATGGTGCGAATTTCACGCAAGTCATCCGCCAGCGCGAGCAATGTTGCGGAACCGGGGAAAAGTTGCCCACGAAAATCGACCCGCAGGCCATAACACATGATTGGCAGGTTCAGATCATCCGCGGCACGGGCCAGCTGCCAGACCTGTTCGGGGGTCAGGAACTGCGCCTCGTCCAGAAAGACGCAGGCAACCTGTTCGGCCCGGAGCCGTTCGAACAGGTCACAGGTGGTGGTGAATGTGCTGGCCGTTTCGGCAATGCCGATGCGGCTTGCGATCCGCCCTGCGCCCGCGCGGTCATCCAGCGCGGCCGTCAGGGTCAGGACCTGCATTCCCCGTTCACGGTAATTATGCGCCGCCTGCAGAAGCAGCGTCGATTTTCCCGCATTCATCGTGGAGTAGTGGAAGTAGAGCTTCGCCATGGTTTCCCATAGCGCAGCCCGTTCTTGGAAGGAAGTGGCCCTTAGCGGCTGCGCGGACGGCGGGGAGCCGATGCGCCGCCGACCTTGGCCTGGGCAGCCGGCCGGGATTTGGGCTTGGCACCGGCAGGGGCGCCACCCGCCTTGGCCGGTGCACGACCACGGCCCTGCGGACGACCGCCACGATTCTGGCCGGGCTTGGGGGCTGCGGCAATGGCATCAGCGGCCCAAGGCGCACCGCCCATAACCGGGATGGTGGTCTTCAGCAGCTTTTCGATGTCGCGCAGTTCGCCCATTTCGGCAGGCGCACAAAAGGCCATCGCCCGTCCTTCGGCACCGGCACGGGCCGTGCGGCCGATCCGGTGGACGTAGTTTTCAGGCACGTTCGGCAGATCGTAGTTGTACACGTGGCGCACATCCGGAATGTCGATGCCGCGCGCGGCCACATCCGTTGCCACCAGCACCTGCAGGGCCCCCGTGCGGAATTCCTGCAAGGTCCGGTCCCGCTGGTTCTGGCTTTTGTTGCCGTGGATCGAGCCGGCCGAGAATCCCCAGCTGACCAGAAGCTTCATCAGCTTTTCCGAACCATGCTTGGTGCGACCGAAAACGATCGAACGCTCACCCGGATGTTCCTTGAGGTAGCCTTCCAGCAGGCGCGCCTTGTCACCCTGCGGGGTGTAGTGAACACCTTGGGTCACCTTGTCGGCAGGCTTGTTGGCCGTCGAGACCTGAACCTTTACCGGATCGCGCAGATAGGTCTGGGCAAGCTCTTCGATATCCTTCGGCATGGTGGCCGAGAACAGCATCGTCTGACGCTTGAGCGGAATATGCTTGGCGATTTTACGCAGCGAGTGGATGAAGCCCATGTCCAGCATGTGGTCGGCCTCGTCCAGCACCAGATAGCCGCATTTCTCCAGCGAGACGGCGCCACGCTCCAGCAGGTCGATCAGACGGCCGGGTGTTGCCACCAGCACATCTGTCCCGCGGGCCAGACGTTCGGACTGGCGGAAGATCGAGGCACCGCCCACAACGGTCGTCACCTTGGTAGGTGTGCCCTTGGTGAAAATGGTGATGTTGTCGGAAATCTGGGTCACCAGTTCCCGTGTCGGGGCCAGAATGAGGGCGCGGACGTGACGCGGTCCGGGCGGGTGCTGCAGTTCCAGCAGGCGGTGCAGCAGCGGCAGGCCGAAGGCCGCCGTCTTGCCCGTACCGGTCTGGGCCAGCCCCATGAGGTCCGAGCCCTTCATGATATGCGGAATGGCCTGCGCCTGGATCGGCGTCGGTGTGGTCAGCTTCGTATGGCTCAACGCCTTCAGCAATGTCTCGCTAAGGCCGAGATCGGCGAATGTGGTCATGGGTATCCCCTGAATTTGCGATGGGTTGCCCCTGCGTGATGGCGGAAACCGGATGACCGAAGCCCATTGGGAGGCTGCTCACGCGGCAGCGGGCGGTACGGTTGTTGCCCAAATGGCCCCGAAGCGGCAGGAAGTCAAGCCTTGGGTCTGGCTTCGCGCTTGCATATGCGGTATGCGCGGGCACCAATTCCCCATTTGTCGGAGTCCGCGCCCATGAAAGCCGCCGTCATCACCTATCCCGGTTCCAACTGCGACCGCGATCTTGCTGTGGCCTTCCGCGATGCGGGGGCCGAGGTTGTCAGCGTCTGGCACAAGGAAACCGAACTGCCCGCAGGCGTGGATGTGGTCGGTGTTCCGGGCGGTTTTTCCTTTGGCGATTATCTGCGCTGCGGGGCGATCGCGGCACGTTCGCCCATCTCGGCGGCCCTGGCACAGCATGCGGAACGCGGCGGTTATGTGCTGGGCATCTGCAACGGGTTTCAGGTTCTGACCGAAACCGGTCTGCTGCCGGGCGCGCTGATGCGCAATTCCCGCCTGAAATACATCTGCCGTCAGGTAAAGCTGCGGGTTGAGACATCGGATAGCGCCTTTACATCGGAATATGCCAAAGGTGCCGAAATCACCGTTCCCATCGCGCATCATGACGGCAATTACACTGCGGATCTGGAAACGCTGGTCCGCTTGGCCGCCGAGGAGCGGATCGCGTTCAGCTATCTCGACAATCCGAATGGCGCCATGGAGAACATCGCGGGTGTCCTGTCGGCCAACCGGCGTGTGCTTGGCATGATGCCGCACCCGGAGCGTGCGATGGAGGATGCGGTGGGCAGTTCCGACGGTCGTGCGCTGTTCAGCAGCCTGCTGGGCAAGATGGCGCTTGCCTGACCGTACGCCGCTTGAGGGTGGATCGCCCGGCGAATATCCTGCGCGTATGATAAAGCAAGATCAGGAAGATAGATCGGAAGCGGAGGCGCGCACGGGTATTTCGTGGCGGCTTCGCATCATCATCTCCATCATGCTGGCGGTTGCCGTGGCCACCGTCCTGATCACGAACCGCCTGATGACCGAGCGGGCGACCGAGACGACGCGCAATCGTGCCGAAGTCCGTCTGGCGCTATATTCCGGCAACATGATGAACGAACTGCAGCGGACATCGGTTGTTCCGCTGCTGCTGGCACGGGACGCGTCGCTGATCGGGGCGTTGTCATCGAATGAATATACCTCCACCTCGCAGCGACTGATCTCGTTCCAGACGGAAATCGGCGCAGCCTCCATTTCGTTGCTGGATCGCAGCGGGCGGGTGGTCGGGGCAACGAACCGCAACCTGCTGGGGGCAACCTACCGGTCGGAGCCGTTTTTTGTTGATGCGATGCGGACGAATGAAACCGTGTTCTCGGCCACGCGGCGCACCGAGGGCGCGTTCGATTTCACCTATTCCCGGGCGGTGGTGAAGGACAATCAGGTCATCGGCATCGTGGCCGTCGTGGTTGATCTGATGAAGTACGAACGTACCTGGGCGGGGTTGCAGGATGCGGTTCTGGTGACCGACAGTTCCGGCGTCGTCGTTCTTTCAACCGAGCCGCGCTGGCGGGGGCTGGACATCAAGGATGCCCTTGCGGTGCAGGATCCGCCCTCGGCCATCCTGCGGGCGTTTCAGGTGACGGCGGACTGGGCACAGGAACCCCCCGATGCCTATCTGCGCGGAGAGGCTGTGCTGCGCACCGATGCACGCGTTCCGTTCCGTGGGTGGCGTCTGGTCACATATACCGCCTATGACACCGTGCGCGAACGGGTGAACGCGGTTCTGGCGCTTGAAATCATGGGATTTGCCATCCTGCTGGCCGCGACATTCTACATGCTGTCGCGCCGCGCATGGTCCCAGAGCATGTCCTTCCAGCGTGAATCCGCCGAACTGCGCCTGCTGAACCAGCGTCTGCAGCGGGAAATCGCTGAGCGGGAGAAAGCGCAGAAAGAGCTTGCCTCTGCCGAGGCGACGCTGGCGCAATCATCGAAATTGGCGGCCCTGGGAGAAATGTCGGCAGCCGTCAGCCACGAGCTGAACCAGCCTCTGGCGGCGATGAAGACCTATCTGGCAGGTGCGCGGCTGTTGTTGCAGCGCCGCCGGACCGAAGAGGCGATGTCTTCCTTCCAGCGGATCGACGATCTGATCGAGCGGATGGGGGCAATCACCCGTCAGCTGAAATCCTATGCCCGCAAGGGTGGTGAGGCGTTCGAACCCGTGGATGTGCGGCATTGCGTGTCGGCTGCGCTGTCGATGATGGAGCCGCAACTGAAGGTGCGGGTCGTCCGGATCAACCGCCAGATCCCGCGGCGTCCGATCATGGTGCTGGCGGACCGCCTGCGGTTGGAACAGGTCATCATCAACCTTCTGCGCAACGCGCTGGATGCCACAAAGGGGGTGAATGCCCCGCAGATCGATATCGCCCTGACCGAGGGCACCACGGTCAGCCTGACCGTGCAGGACAACGGCAGCGGAATTGCCGATCTCTCGAATTTGTTCGAGCCGTTTTATACGACAAAAAAGCCCGGAGAGGGCGTGGGCCTTGGCCTCGCCATCTCGTCAGGGATCATAAAAGATCTAGGTGGTCGGCTGACTGCAACGAATGCAGACGGGGGCGGGGCTGTTTTTGAAGTGCAGCTGCCCCTATTTAACGATCGAACAGAAACAGTGGAATGAGGTCTGAATGGCTCGGGCGATGAAAGTTGCGATTGTCGATGACGAGGCAGATTTGCGACAATCCGTCAGTCAATGGCTGGCCCTTTCCGGCTTCGACACGGAAACCTACGCCTCTGCCGAAGAGGCGCTGAAGGCGATCGGTCCGGATTATCCAGGCATCGTGGTCAGCGATATCCGCATGCCGGGCATGGACGGGATGGCCCTGCTGAAACGCTTCATGAGCCTTGATAGCGGCCTGCCTGTCATCATGATCACCGGACATGGCGATGTTCCCATGGCGGTAGAGGCAATGCGCCTCGGAGCCTATGATTTTCTGGAAAAGCCGTTCAACCCCGACCGGATGACCGAGCTGGCCAAAAAGGCGACGCAGGCCCGCCGCATGACGCTGGACAACCGTGCCCTGCGCCGCGAGCTTGCCGATGGCAGCATGATCATGAAGAAGCTGATCGGCGCCTCGCCTGCGATGGAACGGCTGCGTGAGGATATTCTGGATCTGGGGCAGGCGGACAGCCATGTTCTGATCGATGGCGAAACAGGTACGGGCAAGACGCTTGTAGCCCATGCGCTGCATGCCGTGGGGCCGCGTGCGGGCAAGAAGTTCGTCACGATCTCTTGCGCGGCATGGACCGAGGACCAGCTTCAGGCGAAATTGTTCGGCCCGGTCGAGGAGGGCGGTCTGCCCCTCGTTGACGAGGCCCGTGGCGGAACCCTGTGCCTTGAGGATGTGGAGGCCCTGAGCCATCCGCTGCAATCCCGCCTTCTGACCCTTATCAATGATCAGGCTGTTCCCCCGGAAACGCGGATCATCGCCATCTGTAACCAGCATGCCCCCGATTCCACACTGGAGGATGTGCTGCGCCCCGATCTGTTCTATCGCCTTGGAGCAATGACGATCCTGTTGCCGCCCTTGCGGACGCGCGGAGAGGACATTCTGACCCTGTTCACGCGGATGTCCGAACAGTTTGCCGAGGAATATGGCTGCGAGGCTCCGCAGGTCACGGCACAGGAAGCGGCGCAGCTTTTGCAGGCCCCCTGGCCCGGAAACGTGCGCCAACTGGTGAACATCGCCGAGCGCGCCGTATTGCAGAACCGCCGCGGCTCCGGCTCCATCGCTTCGCTGCTCATGGCGGACAATGAGGCCTCCGGTCCTGCCCTGACAACCGAGGGCAAGCCGCTCAAGGATTATGTCGAGGCATTCGAGCGGATGCTGATTGACAATACGATGCGGCGCCACAAGGGCTCCATCGTCGGAGTGATGGAAGAGCTGTGTCTGCCACGCCGGACTCTGAACGAGAAAATGGCCAAATACAGCCTGCAACGGGCCGATTACGTCTGAGGATTTCCGGAGCGTGGCCCCCACGCTCCGGACAAGCCTGTGGAAAACAGCCATTGTATTTGCTGCAAACCTGCCATTAAGGTGGGGAAATGCATGTATGCGCCGAAAAGGGCCTACCGCATTGTTAAGTTTTGCCGCTCTTGCGGACCATGGGGGAAGCCCCGAGGCCGCGACGGGCGCATTTTTCGGCCGCAAGGCCACAGATGTTTGCCCGCTGTCCTGACCGATACCGGGCCTTTCACAAGGGCGCGGTTCGCGCCCGGGATAGAACCGCGATGGGCGAAGCAGAACGGACAGGACGCGAGAGGTGCTTGAACAGTGCCCCGTATCCGCACCGCTCTCCCCCCGTTGCCTTTGCAAGACGCCACCGCCAGACAGCAGCCCGTCCCCATGGGATCGGCCGCGTCTGTCCGGGCGCATCGGAAGACCATGGCCAAAAAAATGCTTATCGACGCAACGCACCCGGAGGAAACCCGGGTCGTTGTGGTGGACGGAAACAAGGTTGAAGAGTTCGACTTCGAGACGGTCAACAGACGCCAGATCTCGGGGAACATCTATCTGGCGAAGGTGACGCGGGTCGAGCCTTCGTTGCAGGCGGCCTTTGTCGATTACGGCGGCAACCGCCACGGTTTTCTGGCATTCGCCGAAATCCACCCCGATTACTACCAGATCCCCGTAGCAGACCGTCAGGCGCTGCTGGACGAAGAGCGGGCGATGGCCCGTGACGAGGAGGAGGAGCGGGCGCCCGTATCCTCCAATGCGGATGACGAGGATGAGGACGACAGTGACGACGAGATCGAATCCGTCGCCGAAGAGGACATGGCCGAAGAAATTCGCGCCCCGCGCAAGCCGCGTGCCCGTCGCTACAAGATTCAGGAAGTCGTGAAGGTCCGCCAGATCCTTCTGGTGCAGGTCGTCAAGGAAGAGCGTGGCACCAAGGGTGCGGCGCTGACCACCTACCTGAGCCTTGCCGGGCGTTATTGCGTCCTGATGCCGAACACGGCGCGGGGCGGCGGCATCAGCCGCAAGATCACGCAGGTGGCCGACCGCAAGAAACTGAAAGAGATCGCAAGCGAGATGCTGGTACCCGAAGGTGCCGGTCTGATCATCCGTACGGCGGGTGCAAAACGCACGAAGGCCGAAATCCGCCGCGATTACGAATATCTGATGCGCCTGTGGGAGCAGATCCGCGAGCTGACGATGAAATCCGTCGCTCCGGCCCCGATCTATGAAGAAGGCGACCTGATCAAACGGTCCATCCGTGACCTGTTCAACCGTGAGATCGACGAGGTTCTGGTCGAGGGCGAAGCAGGATTCCGGACCGCCAAGGACTTCATGCGGATGATCATGCCGCATCATGCGCGTCAGGTGATCCGCTACAATGATACGATGCCGCTGTTCGCCCGCTATCAGGTCGAAAGCTACCTGGGCGGGATGTTCAACCCGGTCGTGCAGCTCAAATCGGGTGGTTACATCGTGATCGGCGTGACCGAGGCGCTTGTGGCGATTGACGTGAACTCCGGACGGGCCACCAAGGAAGGCTCCATTGAGGATACGGCGCTGAAGACCAACCTTGAGGCCGCCGAAGAGGTTGCTCGCCAGTTGCGCCTGCGCGATCTGGCCGGGCTGATCGTGATCGACTTCATCGACATGGACGAGCGTCGGAACAACATCGCCGTCGAGAAGCGCATGAAAGAGCGGTTGAAAACCGATCGGGCGCGGATCCAGGTTGGTCGCATTTCCGGTTTCGGCCTGATGGAGATGAGCCGTCAGCGTCTGCACCCCGGAATGCTGGAATCAACCACGCAACCCTGTGCGCACTGCCACGGTACGGGCCTGATCCGTTCGGATGACAGCCTTGCCCTGCAAATCCTGCGTCAGCTGGAAGAGGAGGGGACGCGCAAACGTTCCAAGGAGGTGCTGTTGCGCGCACCTGTCGCGGTTGTGAACTTCCTGTTGAACAACAAGCGGGAGCACATCGCCCTGATCGAGGCGCGTTACGGTATGGCCGTTCGGATCGAGGCCGATCCGCATCTGGTTTCGCCGGATTACTCGATCGAGAAGTTCAAGACCGCGACCCGTATCGTTCCGGAAGCACCGTTGGTCGTGTCCGGTGATGCCTCCTTGATGGGGGATCTGATCGAGGACGAAGACGATCTTCCGCTGGAAGAGGATGAGCCGGATCACGTCGAAGCGGAGGTCGAGAATGACGCCGAAGCGGAAGCCGTAGAGGCCGAGGCAGAATCCGATGCGCCGGCCAAGAAGAAGCGTCGCCGTCGCCGTCGTCGTCGTGGCGGAAACGGCAATGATGCGAACACGGGGGAATCCACTCCGGAAACCGTGACGGCAGAGGATACTGCCGGTGGCGAGAGTGTGGCCGTCGAGGTCGCCGAAGCCCCGGTGGAGCCGCAGACGCCCGAGCCCGCACCCGTGGCTGAAACCGCCCCGGCAGTAGAAGAGCCTGCGCCGGAGCCCGAAGCCGAAGCGCCGAAACCGAAACGTGTGACACGCACGCGCCGGAAACCGGCAACCGAGGCACCGGCCGAGGCCGCTGCGGCAGAACCCGCAATGGCCGAAGAAGCACCGAAGCCGAAGCGCCGTCGCACATCGGCCAAGAAGACCGAAGAGGTTGCCGCGGCAGAAGAAGCTCCGGCACCGAAGCGCGCCCCGCGGACCCGCAAGAAGGCAGAGCCCGAGGCCGCGGCCGAAGAGGCGCCCAAGCCGAAACGGACGCGCCGCACGAAAGCGGAGCCTGCCGCGGTCGAGGAAAAGGCAGTGGAGGCCGCCGTACCGGCCCCTGAACCTGCTGCAACACCGGAACCGGCCACCGAGGAGGCGCCGAAGCGCCGCCGCGGTTGGTGGGCCAGCTGATCTGATAAAAGGGCGCCTTCGGGCGCCCTTTTTCATGGGCCACGTCAATGTGACGGTGCAGGAGGGGTGACCTGAGGCATAAATCTGGTATTCGGAGATCCGAAGGAGAGATCATGGCCGGATTTGAACTTTTAGATGCCGGGCTGCTGCCTGCGCTGATGATTGCCTTTGCCGCGGGCATCCTCAGCTTTCTGAGCCCCTGCGTCCTGCCGATCGTGCCGCCCTATCTGGCCTATATGGGCGGGATCAGCATGGCGGACATCCAGACCCAGCGTCGCCGTGCCATTCTTTTGCCTGCCCTGTTTTTCGTGCTGGGTCTCTCGACGGTCTTTCTGTTTCTTGGTCTGGCAGCCTCCGCGATCGGCGCAGCGCTGCTACAGTACCAGGGGATCATGACAAAGGTATCGGGCCTGGTCGTCATCGTATTCGGTCTGCATTTTCTGGGTGTATTCCGTATTTCGATGCTGGACCGGGATACGCGGCTTGATGCGGGGGATCGGGGTGGTTCGGCGATGGGGGCCTATATCCTCGGGCTGGCCTTTGCCTTCGGCTGGACACCGTGCATCGGCCCGCAACTGGGAACCATCCTGTCGCTCGCCGCTTCCGAGGGGAATGTGGCGCGTGGTACAATGCTGCTGGGGATCTATGCCTTGGGGCTGGGGTTGCCGTTTCTTCTGGCGGCGCTGTTCATTACCCGCGCCATGGGGCTGATGAATCGGCTGAAGCCCTGGATGGGCGTGATAGAGCGGGTGATGGGCGTGCTGCTGATTGCCGTGGGCGTTGCGCTGCTGACAGGCCTGTTCTCGGCACTGTCGTTCTTCCTTCTGGAAAATGTGCCGGTATTGGGGCGTCTGGGCTGATGCCCTAGCGTGCCTGATACCATTCCAGGACATACACGCGAATAGCCGATGCCAGACCCGCATCGCCGCGGATTGCATCTATTTCCGCGGCAAGCTGGTTGACGGGCTGGCCCCGTTCGCCAGCGATGCTGCGGAATGCACGCCAGAACTGGGGTTCCAGCGTCACCGATGTGCGGTGGCCGTGCAACGTCAGCGAATGCTTTTCCGGCCCGCTCATTCTTTCTTGTGGGAATCGAGGGTGCGATCGGCCTTGTCGGCTTCTGCCTGCTGGCGAAGGCGTTCGGCCTTGGTCCGGCCGAACTTCGTCGCATTGGCGTCAGCCTGCGCACGCGCCTTGGCGGTGTCACGCGCCTTGCGGGCGGTGCGCAGGTTGACGATGTTCGTCATCAGCCTTTGGGGCCGATCATGTCTTCGGGACGGACGACACGGTCGAATGTGTCACCATCCACAAGACCAAGCGCGATGGCTTCTTCGCGCAGTGTCGTGCCGTTCTTATGTGCAGTCTTGGCAACTTTCGTCGCGTTGTCATAGCCGATCGTCGGAGCCAGTGCCGTGACCAGCATCAACGATTCGCGCATCAGCTGGTCGATCCGCGTGGTGTTGGCCTTTGTGCCCACAACCATGTTGTCGGTGAACGACCCTGCGGCATCGCCCAAAAGCTGCATGGATTGCAGCACGTTGTACGACATCATCGGGTTGTACACGTTCAATTCGAAGTGCCCTTGCGAACCGGCAAAGCCGATTGCCGCATCATTGCCCATGACATGCGCGCAGACCATGGTCAGGGCTTCGGCCTGGGTCGGGTTCACCTTGCCGGGCATGATCGAGGAGCCGGGCTCGTTTTCCGGCAGGATCAGTTCACCAAGGCCCGAGCGGGGGCCGGAACCGAGCAGGCGCAGATCGTTGGCAATCTTGAACAGCGATGCCGCAACCGTTTTCAGCGCACCCGAGAACATGACCATCGCATCATGGGCGGCCAGTGCCTCGAACTTGTTGGGCGCGGTCACGAAAGGCAGATCGGTGATCGCGGCGATTTCAGCCGCAACACGTGTATCCCAGCCCACCCGCGTGTTCAGGCCGGTTCCGACGGCGGTACCGCCCTGTGCCAGTTCGTAGATGTCGGGCAGGCAGGCCTTGACCCGCTGGATGCCTTTTTCAACCTGCTTGGCATAGCCGGAGAATTCCTGCCCAAGCGTCAGCGGGGTGGCATCCTGCGTATGCGTCCGGCCGATCTTGATGATATCCTTGAATTCATCCGATTTTGCCGCCAGTGCCGCATGCAGCTTTTCAAGGCCGGGGATCAGTACGTCGCGGGCCATCATGCCGATGGCGACATGCATGGCCGTGGGGAACGTATCGTTCGAGGATTGGCCCATGTTGCAGTGATCGTTCGGGTGCACGGGCTTTTTCGAACCCATTGTGCCGCCCAGCATTTCGATCGCGCGGTTCGAGATGACCTCGTTCGCGTTCATGTTGGATTGCGTACCCGATCCCGTCTGCCAGACGACCAGCGGAAAGTTGTCGTCGAACTTGCCATCGATGACCTCGGTCGCGGCAGCGGCGATGGTATCCGCGATTTCGGCGTCCATATCGCCCTGCGCCTTGTTCACAAGGGCGCAGGCCTTCTTGATCACACCAAGGGCGCGAATGATCGCGACGGGCTGTTTTTCCCAGCCGATCGGAAAGTTCTGGATGGATCGCTGTGTCTGCGCGCCCCAGTATTTGTCGGCGGGAACTTCAAGCGGGCCGAAGCTGTCGGTCTCGGTACGGGTCGCGGTCATGACCATCCTCCTTCTATCTGCGCATGTTGATAGGACGGAGAAAGGGAGGGGTCAATCGGCAGGCCGGACCAACCGCCGTCTGCGATCAGTTTTTGCGGAACTGGTCCAGGCTGACGACCTGCGCGTTATGGGGGGGCTGGGGGTCGTCGGGGGGGAGGTCGTCTTCTTCCTCTTCCTCGTCGTCATCCTCGCCTTCCTGCGTTTCGAACCGCAGCCCGAATTCCACGGACGGATCGACGAAGGTGCGCAGGGCATCGAACGGAATGATCATCGGTTCGGGCTGGTTGCCGAAGTTGAGCGTGATCGTGAAGCCTTCGTCCGTTACCGTCAGGTTCTCGAACCAGTGCTGGATGACGATCGTCATTTCCTCGGGGTAGCGTGCGCGCAGCCAATCGGCGATCTGCACATCGGGATGCGTCGTATCGAAGGTGATGAAGAAATGGTGCGCCCCGGGCAAACCGTTCTGCCCGACATCCGTCAGGACATTCTGGATCAGCGACCGCATCGCGCGGTGCATCAGGTTTCCATAATCGATGCTGGTGGCCATACGCCTCTCCTTCGGTCTCAGGGTAGCATAAAGGCTACGTCACGGAAGGAAAGAGGGGAATAAGTGCAGGCTTCTGTTGCCAGGTGCCTGCGAACCCCGCCTTACGCGGCTAAGCGCAAGGACTTAAGTTTCGACAACTGGAACTGCTTACGCAGCAACAGCCATCGGAGCACGGTTGTCGTTTGCAACTGTACAAATCGGACCGATAACGGTGGTACCTCACCGAGCGAAAGCTGGCCCCTTTAGACGTTCGTCGATCCTGTTTCGACCCCATCCGCCCCAAACGAGGGAGTATTGGTGGAGTCGCCGGGTACCGCCCCCGGGTCCGATCCGCTTATTACGGGTGCGTTTATCGCCATAGTCCGGGCAAGCCCGAACACCCCCGATATAGGGCGGATCGGCCGGGCGGACAAGACCCGCCCTGTATCAGAATCCGGCTTTGATCTCCTCGAAGGTCTGGACCATGCGGTCCCGCATCCGGTTGTCGATCGGGGTCTGGGCCAGAAGGGTGGTATCCACCGGATCCAGGTAGGCCGCCTTCAGATCCTCATCCGATACCATCGCCATCCCTTCGTCATTCGTATGGGCATAGCCGATGTTGTCCACCAGTACCTGCGCGGATTGCGGTTCCAGCCAGGCGTTCATGAAGTCGTAGGCCTTGTCCTCGCTGCCGGGGCCGTCCTTGAAATTGACATAACCGCAGAAGAACGACGCGGCGCCCTCGGTCGTCTGGCGATTGAAGGCGATGGGATAATTGTCGGCCTGCATCAGGGCCACACCATCATTCCATGACCAGGCCACCTGCACCTGACCACCTGCCATCAGCTGCGTCAGCTCTGCCGGGTCGGCCCAATAGGCGACCACATTCGGATGCACGTCGCGCAGCCACTGGGCTGCTGCCTCGAATTGTTCCTCGGTGACATCGGACCAGTCGGAAACACCCGTCGCCAGATAGGCAAGTGACCAGATGTCATCGGCATTGTCGGGCAGGGAGATGCGGCCTGCATATTTCGGGTTCTTGAACACATCGAGGCTCTGGACATCCTCGGCCGGAACCGTTTCGGGGTTATAGGCAAGCGCGGTGTAGGCGTAATCGGTCGGGATGAACCAGACGCCCGTATCATCGGCGAAGATCGGCGAATTCTTGAAGCGGTCGGCAATCTTGTCATAGGCCGGAATGCGGCTGACGTCCCATGGCTCGATCAGGCCCGCATCGCGGTATTTTGAAACCATCTGCGAACAGGGGTGCCCGATATCCGCATGGAACCCCGAGGCGACCTTCTGGAATGCCTCGTCATCATCACCGAACAGGGAATAGACGGGCGCATCGCCATGGGCCTCCACATATCCCGCCACCAGTTCGGGAATGTCGAAACCTGCCCAGTCCAGCACGATCAGGTCACGGTCGGCGGCAAGGACGGGGGTGGCAAGGATCAGCGCGGTCGTGGCGCCCAGGAGGGTCTTGATCGGGGTCATGCGGCGGCTCCATCAGGAATAGCGGGGATAACCGATGCTATGCGGGGATGCCCCGTCGCCGCAAGATACGATTGCTGCAGGGAAATGCCCCCTCGACCTTCGTGGCAGGGCGGCTACATGTGGAGACGGAACGAAGAAAGGGCTACCGATGACCGAATTCCGCGCATTGCTCATGAATGGACCAGAAGGCGCGCAGCTGTGCACCCTGACCGAGGCCGATCTGCCCGAAGGTGATGTGACGGTCGCGGTGGAATATTCCTCGTTGAATTACAAGGACGGCATGGTCCTGATGGGGCAGGGCGGGCTGGCCAAGACCTATCCGCATGTGCCCGGGGTGGATCTGGCGGGCCGGGTGGCCGCCTCCGACGATCCGCGCTTTGCGGTCGGGGATCCCGTTATCCTGACAGGCTGGCATGTGGGAGAGCGGCATTGGGGCGGCTACGCGGGCCGCGCGCGGGTCAGGGGGGACTGGCTGGTCCATTTGCCCGACGGTCTCTCGCTCCGGGATGCGATGCTGATGGGCACGGCCGGGTTTACCGCGATGCAGGCGGTTGTGGCGATGGATCTGCCCCCGGAATCCGATGTGGTGGTGACGGGCGCCTCGGGCGGCGTCGGTTCCGTGGCTGTTGCGTTGCTGTCGGCCCTTGGCCACTGTGTGACGGCCATCAGCGGGCGCGATGCGAAATACCTGCAGGATCTGGGCGCGGCCGAGGTGATCGCGCGCAAGGACTGGATGGCCGAACGTGCACGGCCCCTGGCCCCCAAGCGGTGGGCAGGGGCGATCGATACCGTGGGCGGCGAGATGCTGGCCCGTGTGCTTTCGTCGATTGCCGATGAAGGGGCGGTTGCATCGGTCGGGCTGGCCGGCGGAACCGAGGCGACCGTATCGATGATGCCCTTCCTGTTGCGGGGGGTGAAACTGCTGGGGATCAACTCGGTCACCTGTCCGGCAGAGCAGCGCGCGCATATCTGGCGGCGCATCGCCACCGATATGCCGATGGCCCAAATGAAGGATGCGGTGACCGAGGTGGGTCTGGATGCCCTGACCGATCTGGCCCCCCGCATCCTGTCCGGAGAGGTGCGCGGCCGGACCATCGTCCGTTTGGGGGATGCATGAGCGCATCTCCGGTCATTCTATGGTTGCGGCGGGATCTGCGGCTCTCCGACAATCCCGCGCTGACGGCGGCACTGGAAACGGGGGCGCCGCTGATCCCCGTGTTCGTGCTGGACCCTGAAACGGAGGCGCTGGCTGCTGCGCCGAAATGGCGGTTGGGTCTGGCCATCGACTCCTTTGCCAAGACGCTGGCCACGCATGACAGCCGTCTGATTTTGCGTCGGGGGGCTGCGGACAGGGTGCTTTGTGATCTGGCGGCAGAAACAGGCGCACGAGAGGTGCACTGGACGACCCTGCACGACAAACCGTCGCGCGATCGGGACGCAAAGGTGGAGAAGGCATTGAAAAATGCTGATGTACGCGCCGTTGCGCACCACGGGCATACCCTGCACCATCCCGATGCAATCGCCACAAAGACGGGCGGATACTACAAGGTCTATACCCCGTTCTGGAATGCGCTGCGGGGTAAGGGGGTGGCGGCACCCGCCCCCTCGCACAGGGTCCTGCACGCGCCCTCTTCATGGCCCGCCTCGGACAAGCTGGCGGATTGGAATATGGGGGCTGCCATGCGGCGTGGCGCGGCGGTCGTTGCCCCCTATACGGTGGTTGGCGAGGCGGCTGCCGCCCATCGTTTCCGCGACTTCATGAAGCACCTGCCGGGCTATACCTCGGCGCGGGATGACATGGGCCATCGTGGCACCTCCGGCCTGTCGGAAAACCTGACCTATGGCGAAATCGGCCCCCGCACCCTGTGGCACGCCGGGATGGAGGCGCTGCATAACGGGACGAAGGGGGCCGAACTGTTCCTGAAAGAGCTGGCCTGGCGTGATTTTGCCCATCATTTGATCTGGCACACCCCGCATCTGCCCGACCGGCCGTGGCGGGAGGAGTGGAATGATTTTGCGTGGCGCCGTGACAATGCCGATGCCGAAGCATGGCGCCAAGGCCGCACTGGAGAGCCTATCGTGGATGCTGCCATGCGCGAGCTGTTTATCACGGGCACCATGCACAACCGGGCGCGGATGATCGTTGCCAGTTATCTGACCAAGCATCTGCTGGTGGATTGGCGCGTGGGCCTGAAGTGGTTCGAGGAGACGCTGATCGACTGGGACCCTGCCTCCAACGCGCTGAACTGGCAGTGGGTGGCCGGATCGGGGCCGGACGCCTCGCCGTATTTCCGGGTTTTCAATCCGGCGACACAGGCGGATAAATTCGACAAGAAAAAGGAATACCGGTCCCGCTGGCTGGCCGAAGGGGAGCGTTCCCCCGCAGAAGAGGCGTTGTCCTTTTATGACGCGGCCCCCCGTGCATGGGGGCTGGACCCGAAGGATAAACCGCCGACGCCCCTGATCGACCTCAAGGAAGGGCGGGAACGGGCGTTGCAAGCCTATGCCGATCTGCGCGGTTGATGGGGCACGCATATGACAAAGGGGCTGGGCCATGTGCCCGCCCGGTAGATGAGTTGTTCAACACCACGAGGGTTCATGACCGACCTGTTTCTGGATGATCCGGCGCGCCGCGCCTTTTTCGATGCAGCAACCGGCGGTGAGGTCGGGGATGATGCTGTGGGGCGGATACTGGCGCGGGACGTAATGGCCCTGATGGGGCAGCGCTCTCCCGAACAGATCCGTGCACGCCTGGGGCAGATGCGGGTGGCCGCTTCCAGTCGGGTCAATGCCATGGCGGCCCCTGTCTCATTGCGCCATGCCGCCATGCCGGGCGATGTGACCGAACACAGACGCATCCAGCCCTATGCCAATTATTTCGCGGTAGAGGAATACGACCTGACATTCCGCCGTTTTGACGGAAGCGAGAGTGCCGTTATCAATCGGGCGGTATTCCTGTCCGGTGATGCGGTGACCGTTCTGCCCTATGATCCGGTCCGGGACCGGGTACTGCTGATCGAACAGTTCCGGGCCGGCCCCTATGGGCGCGATGATGCCCAGCCGTGGCAACTGGAAGCGATTGCCGGCCGTATCGACGCGGACGAGACGCCTGAAGAGGCGGCAAGACGCGAGGCTGTGGAAGAAGCGGGGCTGACCTTGGGTGCGCTGGAATATGTGGGCGGTTATTATCCGTCCCCGGCGGCCAAGGCCGAATTCATCACGTCCTATGTGGCCCTGACGGACCTGCCGGATGATGCGGCGGGTGTTTTCGGTGTGGCGGAGGAGGCCGAGGACATCCGCGGCCACCTGATTCCGTTCGACCGCATGATGGATCTGGTCGCAACGGGGGAAATCCAGAACGCGCCCCTTCTGATCACAGCGCTTTGGCTGCAACGCGAAAGGGCGCGCCTGCGGGCCTAGCGCGGGATTTTTGCTTCCGCGGTCAGCGTTTTCACGATCTCGGGCAGATCCACACTTTCGGTGCGGGTTTCGCCCAGTCTGCGTACGGATACGCTGCGATTACCGACCTCCTGCATGCCGACGGCGAGGATGACCGGCACCTTGCCGACCGAATGCTCGCGGACCTTGTAGTTGATCTTTTCATTCCGCAGGTCGGTTTCGGCGCGTACCCCGGCTGCACGCAGGGCTTCGGCAACCTCGCGCGCGTAATCATCGGCATCCGATACGATGGAGGCGACGACCACCTGCCGCGGGGCCAGCCAGAAAGGCAGCTTGCCGGCATAGTTTTCCAGCAGGATACCGATGAACCGCTCAAACGATCCCAGAACGGCGCGGTGCAGCATGACGGGCATGTGCTTGGCCCCGTCTTCGCCGATGAACAGCGCGTCCAGTCGGTCGGGCAGGTTGAAGTCGGCCTGAAGGGTACCGCACTGCCATTCACGGCCGATCGCATCCGTCAGCTTGAAATCCAGTTTCGGGCCGTAGAAGGCGCCGTCGCCGGGGTTCACCTCATAGGGGTAGCCCGCCTTTTCGATTGCACTGGCAAGGGCGGTTTCGGCCTTGTCCCAGATCTCGTCCGAGCCGACGCGCACATCGGGACGTGTGGACAATTTGATATCGAATTTGGCAAAGCCGAGGTCACGGTAAACCGTTGACAGAAGCTCGAGGAATCGTGCCGTTTCGGATTCGATCTGGTCTTCGGTACAGAAGATATGGGCATCATCCTGCACGAAGCCGCGCACCCGCATCAGCC
This sequence comes from Falsirhodobacter sp. alg1, assembly GCF_000739715.2. Taxonomy (GTDB): domain Bacteria; phylum Pseudomonadota; class Alphaproteobacteria; order Rhodobacterales; family Rhodobacteraceae; genus Falsirhodobacter. The sequence continues at coordinate 279,552 of NZ_BBJC02000004.1, forward strand.
CGTGCATGGACCCCGAGGATTCGTAACGGTGGCATGAGCCGAATTCGGCCAGACGCAGCGGCAGATCACGATAGGATTTCAGCCCCTGGTTATACACCTGCACGTGGCAGGGGCAGTTCATGGGCTTCAGCGCATTGATGCGCTTTTCCTTGGCACCTTCCTCGTCCACCTCGACGATGAACATATTCTCGCGGTAGGCTTCCCAGTGGCCCGACCGTTCCCATAGAACACGGTCAACGACCTGCGGAGTGCGGATTTCCTTGTAGCCCCCATCGGTCAGCCGGCCCCGCATGTAATCTTCCAGCGTGCGGTAGATCTGCCAGCCGTTCGGATGCCAGAACACCATGCCCGGTGCTTCCTCCTGCATGTGGAACAGTTCCATCTCGCGGCCCAGCTTGCGGTGGTCGCGTTTGGCAGCCTCTTCCAGCATGGTCAGATGGGCCTTCAGATCCTCGCGGTTCTTGAAGGCGACGCCGTAGATGCGTTGGAGCATGGGGCGGGTGCTGTCGCCCAGCCAGTAGGCCCCGGCAACGGTGGTCAGCTTGAACGCATCGGCCGGAAGCTGTCCGGTGTTCTGCAAGTGCGGGCCCCGGCAGAGGTCCATCCAGTCACCATGCCAGTACATGCGGATCGGCTCGTCGCCCGGAATACGGTCCAGCAGCTCCACCTTGAACGGCTCACCCGCGGCTTCGTAATGGGCGCGGACACGCTCACGCTCCCACACCTCGGTTCTGACCGGATCACGGGCATTGATGATATGCTTCATCTTTGCCTCGATCTGGCCGAGGTCTTCGGGGGTAAACGGCTCGGCGCGGTCGAAATCATAGAACCAGCCCTGATCGCGAACCGGACCGATGGTGACCTTCACATCCGGCCACAGCTCCTGCACCGCCCGCGCCATGACATGCGCGAAATCATGGCGGATCAGTTCCAATGCCTGATCGTTATCCTGCATGGTGTGGATCGCCAGCGTCGCATCCCCGTCAATCGGCCATTGCAGATCGTGATGGGCGCCATTGACCGTGGCCGAGATTGCCTTTTTCCCGAGGCTTGTGGAAATGGCGGATGCCACCTCGCCCGGCGTGGTGCCTGCGGGAAATTCGCGGCTGTTGCCATCGGGGAAGGTGAGGGTGATCTGGGCCATTCAGGGCCTCCTCGTCGGTTTGGCGCCCACGGAGCGCCCGATTGCGGGTTATATGCGGGTGGTTGTCATGGGGTGGGGCTGGAAAGTCAACCTGTCGCCGCGCTATGTCTGTATTCCAAAAGGAGACGCCCATGACCGATCACCTGACCACGCCCGAAGGCCGCCGTATTGCCTATGACCTTATCCCCGGTACCGGACCGGCGGTTGTCTTTCTGGGGGGCTTCAGGTCCGACATGCAGGGAACCAAGGCGGCGGATCTGCATGACTGGGCCGTATCGCAGGGGCGGGCGTTCCTGCGCTTCGATTATTCGGGGCATGGCATGTCCGAAGGGCTGTTCGAGAATGGTGCCATCGGTGATTGGCTGGCGGATGCGCGGGCGGCCCTGTCACTGGTAACGGGGCCGGTGGTGCTGGTCGGATCCTCGATGGGGGGGTGGATCGCGCTGTTGCTGGCCCAGGAAATGCCGCAGCGGATTGCGGGGCTGGTCGGCATCGCCGCCGCCCCGGATTTTACCGAAGATCTGATGTGGGAAAGTTTTGACGAGACGCAGCGCGCGCAGGTCATGGCAGGCATGTGCCCGCTTCCCTCGGGCTATGGTGAGCCGGTGCCGATCACCCGCCGCCTGATCGAGGATGGCCGGAACCGGCTGGTTTTGCGCGATCCACTGGCCCTGCCGTTTCCGGTGCGCCTGTTGCAGGGAACGGCGGATGCGGATGTTCCGGTGTCGGTTGCGATGCGGCTGCTGGACCATGCCGATGCGGCAGATGCGCGTCTGACATTGGTCAAAGGGGCGGATCACCGGTTTTCCACGCCTGAATGCCTGGCATTGATCCGGCAGACCGTGGCCGATGTTGCCTGATCTGGACGCATGGCTGGCCGCGCAGGAGGGGGGCATTCCCGATCTGCGTGCCGGTGATGCCAAGGAGATTGTCTGGGCGGCCGAGCGGGGGGCGGTTACGGATATTGCGCTGATCTACCTCCACGGTTTTTCGGCAACCAAATGGGAAATCGACCCTGTTCATCGCCATGTTGCCGCAAAATTGGGGGCCAACCTGTTTCTGGCACGCCTGGCCGGGCACGGCCGCAGTGCCGCAGCGATGGGAACGGTAAAGCTGGCCGATTGGCAGGCCGATCTGGCCGAGGCGATGGCGATTGCCCGGCAGATCGGGCGGCGTGTCGTGATTATCGGCACCTCTACCGGTGGAACGCTGGCTACACTGGCGGCGGCACGGCAGGACGTGGCGGGGGTGGTGCTGGTTTCACCGAACTATGCATTGAACCGTTATGTAAACTGGTTGTTTGCCTTGCCCGGCATCCGCGCATGGGGGCCGCGCATTGCCGGAAAGGAACGTGGCTTCACTGCACTGAGCGTGGCCCATGCCGCCCATTGGACCACCCGCTACCCCACATCGGCCCTTTGGCCAATGATCGAGCTGATGCGCGTGGCTGATCCCGCTGCGGCGCGTGCCCCTGCGCTGTTCCTGTGGTCAAAGGCGGACCGTGTGATAGACCCGCGCGCTGTCGAACAGGCAGCAATGAAATGGGGTGGGGCGGTCACGCGCCAGCCGGTAACATTGGGGCAAAGGGATGATCCGTTCCGCCATATCCTGTGCGGAGATATCCTGTCGCCGGATCAGACCGAACGGGTGACCGGTCTGATCGCCGCTTGGATCGGGCAGCTTTAGATACGGCTGCCCCAAAGGTCGTATTCGCTGGCCTCATCCACCCGGATGTTAAGCATATCGCCGGGCTTCAGATCCTCGAATCCCTGATCGATGAACAGGTTTCCGTCGATTTCCGGCGCATCTGCCTTCGTGCGGCAGGTGGCCCCTTCGGCATCCACCTCATCCACGATGACCTGCTGGATGGAGCCGACCTTGGCCTCCAGTTTTGCCTCGGAAATGGCCTGCGCCTTTTCCATGAACCGGTCCCAGCGGTCCTGCTTCACTTCGGCAGGAACATGGTCCGGCAGCAGGTTGGAGCGTGCGCCCGCCACATTCTCGTATTGGAAGCAGCCGACACGGTCCAGCTTTGCCTCATCCAGCCAGTCCAGAAGCGTCTGGAACTCTTCTTCCGTTTCGCCGGGATATCCGACGATGAAGGTCGAACGCAGGGTGATATCGGGGCAGGCTGCGCGCCATGCCGCAATTTCATCCAGCGTTCTGGCTGCTGCTGCAGGGCGGGCCATCCGGCGCAGGGTGTCGGGATGCGCGTGCTGGAACGGAATATCCAGATACGGCAGCACCAGCCCCTCGGCCATGAGCGGAATCAGGTTGCGCACATGCGGATAGGGATAGACATAGTGCAGGCGCACCCAGGCCCCGAGCTTCCCCAGTTCTCTGGCCAGATCGGTGATATGCGCGCGCACTTCGGCGCCTTTCCAGGGGGCCATGTCATGCTTGCGGTCCACGCCATAGGCAGAGGTATCCTGCGAGATGACCAGCAGTTCCTTCACCCCGGCGTCCACCAGCTTTTCCGCTTCGCGCAATACGGCATGGGCCGGGCGGCTGGCCAGTTTGCCGCGCATGTCGGGAATGATGCAGAACTTGCACGCGTGGTTGCAGCCTTCGGAGATTTTCAGATAGCTGTAATGACGCGGGGTCAGGCTGACGCTTTGGGCGGGCAGCAGATCGATGAAGGGATCGGGCACGGGCGGCACGGCCTTGTGCACGGCATCCAGCACCGCCTCGTACTGGTGGGGACCGGTGACGGCCATCACCTTGGGGTGCGCCCCCGTGATGTATTCCGGCTCTGCCCCGAGGCAGCCGGTGACCAGAACCTTGCCATTCTCGCGCAATGCCTCGCCGATCGCATCAAGGCTTTCGGCCTTGGCGCTATCGAGGAAACCGCAGGTATTCACGATGACCGCATCGGCCCCCTTGTAATCGGGGCTGATCGCATATCCCTCTGCCCGCAGGCGGGTCAGGATGCGTTCGCTGTCCACCAGCGCCTTCGGACAGCCAAGGCTGACCATACCAATGGTTGGCTGGCCCGCGCGACGGGCTGGATCAATCACGATCTTGGGGGCAAGATCGGGGCGGAGTGAGGGCGGATTCTGGCTCATGCCGCCCATATAGCGATGCATGGGCGCGCGCGGAAGGGGCCGCGTGGAAAGCGGCATCATCGCGCGGCAGGCGTTGCGAAAAGGCCGATCCACCCGCGCCGGACCTGCATTGCGGTCCATCGTCGCGGGCGCGCCGGCAGGGCGCGCGGAATTTCAACGTGATTTCAGCATGCAAGGCGAAAGAAAGGCCGCATTCCTATGGGCCGATATGCCATAAAAGGACCTGTGATTGTGGTAAATAGGGGGCTTTGGCCTTGCACCCGCTTGTCATGACGGGCTTTTGCATGGACGATGTTTGACATGGGGGGCGGTTCCTCCAGATAGTCAAATCGGACAGCCCGGCATACGGAAGCGATCAGCCCTGCAATGAATATTACGCCCGACCTTTCTGCGATTACCGATCAGACCGGCCGCTTCACCGCCTTTCGTGCCGCGCTGGATTTGCGGATGCGCCGGCATCTCGTGGCCCCGTCCGAAGCCCCGGCGCATCTCATGGCGGCCTCGGGAGCGGCCATTCTGTCACAGGGAAAGCGGATGCGGCCCTACCTTGTGGCACTGGCGGCCGAAGGGGCGGGCAACTCCGAGGCAATTCTGGATGCGGGATGCGCGCTGGAGATGGTTCATTCGGCGTCGTTGATACTGGATGATCTGCCCTGCATGGATGATGCCCAGTTGCGCCGGAACCAGCCTGCCACGCATATGGAATACGGCGAGGCGACGGCGATGCTGGCCGCCGTGGGCCTTTTGTCACAAGCGTTCGGCATTCTGGCGGCCCTGCCGGCCAGCGATGCGCAGCGGGTGGCGCTGGTGGCTACGATGAACCGCGCCGTGGGCTGGGCCGGTCTGGTTGGCGGGCAGGAATATGACGTCAACGGCTTTGCCCCCGAGGATCAGACCGACGGATCGGCTCTGGGCCGTATCGCGCGGGTCAACCGGATGAAGACCGGTATCCTGCTGGTTGCGGCCGTGGAGATGGGGGCAATTCTGGGCGGTCAGAGCACCGAGCGCCGCCTGTCGCTGGCGCGCTTTGCCGAGGATATGGGGCAGGCATTCCAGATCGCGGATGATCTGGGGGACCAGTTGGGCACGGCGGATACGATGGGCAAGGATGTGGGCAAGGATGCCGGCAAGACGACCTTCGTGGCCGAACTGGGCACCGATATGGCCCTTCGCCGCTGTCTTGAGCTGTTGCGGTCGGCGCAGGCGGCCCTAGATACAGCCGGAATTGATGCCGAACCCTTCGAGTGGTTGATCGATCAGATATTTGATCGCGACCGGTTGGCGGCGCAGGCGGACTGCCATGCGGAGGCAAGCTGATGGACTGGATTTTGCCGGTTGTGATCATCGTAGGCACGGTGTCCACAATGGAATACGTGGCCTGGGCGGCACATAAATACATCATGCACGGCTGGGGCTGGGGGTGGCATAAATCCCATCACGAAGAACGCCATGGCAAGTTCGAGCTGAACGACATGTATGCCGTCGTATTCGCCTTTATCGCCATCGGGTTGTTTGTCGTGGGGCAATGGGCATGGCGCCCCGCCACATGGTTCGGAATCGGCGTAACGCTGTATGGTATACTGTATTTTATCGCCCATGACGGGTTGGTGCACAAACGCTGGCCGTTCCATTACATCCCCCGCAAGGGATATGCCAAACGCCTGTATCAGGCCCACCGGCTGCACCATGCGGTTGAAGGCAAAGACGGATGCGTCTCTTTCGGCTTTGTCTATGCCCCGCCTGTGAAAGAGCTGGTCAAGCAATTGGACGAAAACAAGCGCACCGATCGTGATCTGGTGCGCGAGGTTCAGGAAGAGGGGCGCTGATACAGCCCCTCGCGCGGTTTTGCTCCGATGAACCGGCTGCGCGCGACATCCCAGATGGCGGCTACGAATAGCGCCGCCTTTTCCGGTTTGCTGGTGCTGATGCGATTGTCCCATGCTTCAGGTCCGCCGTGGCGCAGCTTCTGCCCGATGGCCCGATACACCCGCCTTGCGGCAGCGATGGCCAGGGCGGACCGGAATGGCAGGACGCCTATGCCGGCAAGCGCACTGTCATAATAACGGTCGGCTTCGTCCAGCAGATGCAGCGCGGACCGGTGCAAGGCCGCGCGGTCGGTGCCGGTCAGCACCTCGTCCGGCAGATAGACCCGCCCTGCGGCCTGATCCTCAACCACATCCCGTGCGATATTCGTAAGCTGGAAGCCCAGGCCAAGGTCGGATGCCCGGTCCAGCACAGCCGGATCCGTAACGCCCATGACGCGGGCCATCATCACGCCCACGCAGCCGGCCACGTAGTAGCAATAGTCCAGCAGATCATCCATCGTGGCATAATGGCGCTGATCCACATCCATGGCCATGCCTGTCAGCAGGGCCTGCGGATCGCGGTCTGGAATTGCATTGCGCGCCGAGACGCGCCGCAGGGATTCGAACACCGGATCATCCTGCGTCTCTCCACGCAGGGCCGAGGCGGTCTGCGCGCGCAATGTCTCCAGCCGCTGGCGCTGCCCGTCGCGAAAATCGGTGCGTTGTGCATGGCCCAGATCCTGCCCGTCGATCACATCGTCGCAGTGGCGGCACCATGCATAGAGCAGGACACAATCCTCGCGCGTGCGGGCATCGAAGATACGGGCGGCTGCGGCAAAACTCTTGGAGCCTTTTGCGATCGTGTCTTCGCCCATGGCGACAACGGCATCGGTCATATCATCAGGCCTGCGGTCGCCTCGGCCGAGCCGATGACGCCGGGAATTCCCGCCCCCGGATGCGTGCCCGCGCCCACGATATACATGTTCGTCAGCTTTTCATCTCGGTTGTGCGGCCGGAACCAGGCGCTTTGCGTCAGGATCGGCTCGATGGAAAACGCGCTGCCGTGGTGGGCGTTCAGCTCGTCACGGAAATCGAACGGCGTGAAGTGGCGAACCGTCATCAGATCCCGTCGCAGGTCCGGGATGTAATGCTCTTCCAGATAATCCAGAATGCGGTCGCGGTACTGCGGCCCTACCACATCCCAATCGATATCCGCCTGACCGAGGTGGGGCACGGGGGACAGCACGTAATAGGCGCTGCACCCTTCGGGGGCGAGGCTGTCATCCGTCACGGACGGGGCGTGCAGGTACAGCGAGAAATCATCCGGCAGATCCTTGCCATGGAAAATCTCGGAGATCAGGTCGCGATAGCGGTTTCCGAACAGCACCATGTGATGCCGCAGGTCCGGACGCTCTCCTCGCAGGCCGAAGTAGGTGACGAACAGGGACATCGAATGGCGTTTTCTGGCCAACGTTTCGCCCTTGGGGGCCGAAAGCAGCTTTTTGTAGGTGTGGACGACATCCGCATTGCTGGCGATCATGTCGAATGCATGGCGAGTGCCATTGACGCGCAGCGCGGTGGCGCGGTTGCCGTCCGTCTCGATCTCCTCGACCTCGGCATTCACGTGCAGCGTGCCGCCCAGATCCTGAAACAGGTTGACCATGCCCTGCACCAGCGCACCCGTTCCGCCCTTGGCGAACCAGACGCCGCCCTGACGTTCCAGCGCATGGATCAGGGCATAGATCGACGAGGTTTCGAACGGGTTGCCGCCCACCAGCAGCGTATGGAAGCTGAAGGCCTGCCTGAGCCTGTCATCCTTGATGAACTGGGCGACCATCGAATAGACCGACCGCCATGCCTGCAGCCGCATCAGTTGCGGTGCCGCTTTGATCATCGACTTGAAGTGCAGAAACGGTACGGTGCCCAGCTTTTCGTAGCCTTCGCGGTACACATCGCGCGAATAGGCCAGAAAATCGCGATACCCCTGAACATCGGCAGGGTTCTTTGCAGCGATCTGCGCGTCGATGGCATCCTGATCATCGGCATAATCGAAACGGTATCCGTCTTCCCAGCACAGCTGGTAGAAGGGGGCAACGGGCAGAAGGGTGACGTAATCTTCCATCCTGCGCCCGGACAGCGCCCACAGCTTCTTCAGGCAGTCGGGATCGGTGATGACCGTCGGGCCGGCATCGAAGGTGAAGCCCGCATCCTTGTAGACATAGGCCCGCCCGCCCGGCATATCGCGTTTTTCGAATACGGTGGTGGCGATGCCCGCCGATTGCAGGCGGATGGCTAGGGCAAGGCCGCCAAGCCCTGCACCGATCACGGCGGCGGTTCTGTCAGACATCGGAAATCCTCTCGGGCAGGGCGCGCAGGGCGCGGCGGATCGGAACCGGCGGTTTGCCGATCAGGATTCGCGCCATATCGGCAGGGGTGGTTCGGCCGGCATAGAACCGCTCTATCAACGGTTCGGGCAGGCGGTAGAAACGGTTCATGACGTGGCGGCGCTGTGCAGGATCGGCCGCGCGGAACAGCATCCTGTTCAGCAGACGGTAGAAGCGCGTGGTGCGGGACAGGGCATCCTGCCGGATGGCATGGGCGAGGGCGTCCGATCCCTTGTGCCAATGTGCCTCTACGACCGCCGATGTGCGCACGGCATCAGGCAGGGAATAGCCGGTGACAGGATGGAACTGGGCAGCCCGCATGCCGATACGGGGCAGATGCGCATCGGCCCAGAAGGCCTTGGGATCAAAGCCGAGCATCAGGGGCAGGGCGCCCTGCTCCTCGGCCAGAATGCGGGTGATCGTCCAGCCCTGGCTGTTCGCATATTCCCCGATGGCGGCACGGACCCCTTCGGCCGAAAGGGTGGCCGTATCGGAATAGCGCGTATCCTCGATCAGCAGGCGGTTCGGGCCAAAGGGCAGCACATAGACGAAGCGGTAGCCATCGACCTGATCCACCGTGGCATCCATGATGATGGGGCGGGTCAGGCCGTGGGGGGCGTCCAGCTCCACCTCTTGTCCAAGGAATTTCTGAAAGGCGATATCCATTGCCGGATGTGCCACAATCCCGCGGGCATCGATCACGCATCGGGTGTCTATACGTGTGCCATCGTCCAGCAGCATATGATCAGGTGACAGGCTTTGAACGCGCGCCTGCATCATGGTCAGCTGCGGATGCCGCAATGCCCCGGCCATGGAGGTCGGGGTGATGGTGGCATAGCCTGCACGCAGGCTGCGGATGTTTCCCGGAAACCGTACATCCTGCCCGGCCCATTGATAGGCAACGGCGGGTGCCAGCCATTCCCGATCGGAAGCGGAAATATCATGTTCATGGAAGGACCATGTCCGCCCCGTCAGCGGGGCAGGATCTGCCAGAATCACAGAGGGGCAATCCGGACGCGACAGCAGCCGCAGCGCCGTCAGGGCGGCGGCAAGGCCCGCCCCGGCAATGGCGATTTGTGTCTGCATCCAATCCTCATCCGGTTTCACGGAAAGGTAGCGGATACGTCTGAAAAGGCGAGGGGGATACTGGAAATATGCACGGATGGCGCGATAATAATATCGACTTGTCCGGCAACATTATCGCAAGCGATAAAAGGGTACCCTGGCAGCCCGTAGGGGAGTTGAACCCCTCTTTTCAGGTTGAAAACCTGACGTCCTAACCGATAGACGAACGGGCCACTTGGGTAGCGGGCTTTTACGAAACCGCTCCGGCACTTGCAAGAGAAAAAATTCAGCAAAGCCGATTTTATTTCAGGGTATTTTTGATTTTTTGAGGGAGGAAGAAGTGGCAGCCCGTAGGGGAGTTGAACCCCTCTTTTCAGGTTGAAAACCTGACGTCCTAACCGATAGACGAACGGGCCACTGTTTCTTGCGCGCTGTTTAGTCCGTGGATTATCGGCGCGCAAGAGGAAAAATCATTTTTCTTCGGCGGCATCTTCCAGACGCAACTGGACCTTGTTACGGCCGCCCCAGCTGTTCAGTTCCAACCGTCCGGCAAGGTGGAAACGCCGGTTGCCACCGGCTTCGAGCGCAGGGCCCAGAGGGCCATCGTAGGCGCCAAAGGCAATCGCCTCCACCCGGGCGCTGCCCAATCCGCCAAATGTCAGCTTCAAGTGGTTTTCCCCGATCTTGCGGGCGGAAACAGCCTGTGCGGCAAAGGCGAATCGCGGGGCGGGGGCCGAGGCGCCGAAAGGACCGGCGCTTTCGATCTGTTCCACCAGTTCGGGGTTGCATGCTTCCGGCATCAACAATCCGTCCAGCCGCAGGTCCGCAGGTCCGGCATCGCCCGCCCCCTGGCGGGCTAGCAGCTCGGACAGGCGCGCCATCGCTTCGGGCAGTTTCTTCTCGTCCACCGTCAGGCCTGCTGCCATTTTATGGCCGCCACCCTTGATCAGCAGCCCCTCGTCCGCCAGCCTGTGGATGGCTGCGCCCAGATCCACGCCGGAGACGGATCTGCCGGAACCTTTGCCGATTCCGTTTTCCAGCCCGATGACGATGGCGGGGCGATTCGTCGCCTCTTTCATGCGGGCGGCCACGATACCGACCACACCGGGGTGCCAGCCTTCGCCCGCCGCCCAGACCAGCGGACCTTCCAGCCCCCGCGCTTCGGCCTGCGCCAAGGCTTCGGCGCGGACATTCGCCTCTATCTCGCGGCGTTCGCGGTTCAGCTCGTCCAGTCGTGCGGCAAGGGTGGCGGCCTCTCGTGGATCATCCGTTGCCAGAAGGCGCGCGCCCAGATCGGCCTGTCCGATCCTGCCGCCGGCATTCACCCGCGGCCCCATGACAAAGCCAAGCGCATAGGCGGTCGGAGCCTCGGTCATGCGTGCCACATCTGCCAGCGCCACCAGGCCGGCCCGTTCGCGCCGGGCCATCACCTTCAGGCCCTGACGCACCAATGCACGGTTCACACCGATCAGCGGTGCCACATCGGCCACGGTGGCCAGCGCCACCAGATCCAGCAGGGCGATGAGGTCGGGCGCCTTCGACCCCTCCAGCCGCAATCTGCGGTTCGCCTCTACCAGAACCAGAAATACCACGGAGGCCGCGCAGAGATGCGCCAACGCTCCCGTTTCATCCTGACGGTTCGGGTTGACCACAGCCAGCGCCGGCGGCAGCGTTTCCGCGCCGAGGTGGTGATCCAGCACCAGTACATCCGTCCCCGCTGCTGCGGCAATCGCCTCATGGCTGAGGGTGCCGCAATCCACGCAGATGATCAGATCATGTCTGGATGCCAGATCCCGCATTGCGGGCGGATTGGGGCCGTAGCCCTCGTCGATCCGGTCGGGGATATACAGGGTGGCACCCATTCCCATGCCCCGCAGCCAGATCATCAGCAAGGCCGCCGATGATCCGCCGTCCACATCGTAATCGGCAAAGATCGCGATTCTCTGGCGCTGGCGCACCGCGCGCAGGAAGCGTTCGGTGGCAGGGCCCATATCACGCAAGGTCATCGGATCGGGCAGAAGATCGCGCAGTGCAGGCGCCAGATAGCTGGCGGCATCTTCGGGCGACACGCCGCGTCGGGCCAATGTGCGGCAAAGGGGCAGGGGCAGGCGCGTGGTCTGGGCCATCGCCTCGGCCATGCGTTCATCCTCGGCCGCCGGGCCGATCCAGCGGCGTCCGGTAAGCGAGCGTTCGACGTTCAGGAATGCGGGGGTTGTCATGGCGGTTTTCTAACCGCTCGGGCGGCCCTTGAACAGGGCCGCCGCGCAGGCATCAGATGGCTTTGACGGGGTTGCGATAGGTCATGCGGCGAACCGACCCGGTGCGCGAGCGCATGAGGATGGTTTCCGTGGTGACCCAGCCCAGTTCCCGCTTGATGCCGGCAACCAGATCACCGTCCGTCACGCCCGTTGCGGCAAAGATCACGTCGCCGGTCACCAGCTCATCCTTGGTGTAGATGCGGTCCAGATCCTCGATCCCGGCCTTGCGGGCGCGGCCGATTTCATCATCGTTGCGGAACAGAAGTTTGCCGTACATCTGGCCGCCCATGCATTTCAGCGCAGAGGCTGCGAGCACGCCCTCGGGGGCGCCGCCCGAACCCATGTACATGTCGATGCCGGTGCCCGGTGTCGCGCAATGCATGACGCCCGCAACATCACCATCGGTGATCAGACGGATGGCGGCACCCGTGGCACGAACCTCTGCGATCAGGTCGATGTGGCGGTCCCGTTCCAGAATGCAGACGGTAATGTCTTCGGCGGTACCGCCCTTGGCCTTGGACAGGGCATGGACGCGTTCGGTCGGGGTCATGTTCATCGTGACGGTATCAACAGGATACCCCGGACCAATGGCCAGTTTTTCCATATAGACGTCGGGGGCGTGCAGAAGGGTGCCGCGCGGTGCCATCGCGATGACCGTCAGCGCGTTCGGCATGTCCTTGGCCGTCAGGGTTGTCCCTTCCAGCGGGTCCAGCGCGATATCCACGGCGGGGCCGTTTCCGGTGCCGACCTTTTCACCGATGTACAGCATCGGGGCCTCGTCACGCTCTCCCTCGCCGATGACCACGACACCTGCGATATCCAGCAGGTTCAGCTGGTCACGCATGGCGTTTACGGCAGCTTGATCGGCGGCTTTTTCGTCGCCGCGCCCGATCAGGCGGTGCGAGGCCAAGGCAGCGGCCTCGGATACCCGCGCCAAGCCGAGTGATAGCATACGGTCTTGAAATTGTTCTGCGTCGGCCATGTTGCCCCTCATCTCCTCATTACGCTTCAAGTGGTAGAGCGCGGGGAGAGGAGGGGCAAGTATGGTGGCGCTAACGCTTCAAACGTCTTCGATTCTGAGGGCCACAGGCTCTCCGACAACGACATTCGTGGCGCGTGCGGCGGCCATGGCGGTCAGGATATCGTCGCGTGTTGCCTTATGCGTCACGATCAATACGGGCGCGTCACCGTCCGAATGGCCGTATTGGCGCATCCGGTTGATGGAAACGCCGGCATCGCCCAGCTTTGTCGCGACCTTGGCCAGCGCGCCGGGCTTGTCCACCAGACGGATCCGCAGGTACCACGCGGAAGGGGCGGCGGAATGGGCCGAGACCGTTTCAGCCAGCTTGGTGGCGGGGATGCCGAACACCGGCGTGCGGATGCCGCGCGCAAGATCGATCACATCGCCCATGACCGCGCTGGCGGTCGGCCCGCGGCCGGCGCCTGCACCGCGCAGAACGATCTGGCCCACGGCATCGCCTTCGACCACGACCATGTTCGTGCCGCCCGAAAGTTGCCCCAACGGGCTGTCTTGCGGGACAAGGCAGGGTGTCATGCGTTGTTCCAGACCGCGTCCGGTCATCTGTGCGACGCCCAGAAGCTTGATCCGGTACCCCATGTCGCCTGCACGCTGGATATCGTCGACAGAAATGGCGCCGATCCCTTCCATCTCGATCCCGTCGAAAGCCACTTTGGTGCCGAACGCGATCGAGGACAGCAGGCTGAGTTTGTGGCTGGCATCGATGCCCCCCACGTCCAGATTCGGATCCGCCTCAAGGTAGCCCAGGGCGCGTGCCTCTTCGAAGACCATTTCATAGGGCAGGCCCGCATCTTCCATCCGTGTCAGGATATAATTGCAGGTGCCGTTCATCACGCCCATCACCCGGCGGATGCTGTTCCCGGCAAGGCCTTCGGTCAGGGATTTGATGATCGGTATGCCACCGGCAACGGCAGCTTCGAAGCGGATGGTGCAGCCGGCTGCCTCGGCCTTTTCAGCCAATGCCTGTCCGTAATGGGCCAGCAGCGCCTTGTTGGCAGTGACCACATCCTTGCCCGCCTCCAGTGCGGCTTCGGTTGCGGCGCGCGCGGCACCTTCGTGTCCGCCCATCACCTCGACAAGGATATCCACATCATCCCGGCGGGCCAAGGCGACAGGATCATCCTCCCAGGCGAAGCCGGACAGATCGATGCCGCGGTCGCGTTTCGGATCACGGGCCGAAATGGCTGTAATAATAATTGGGCGGCCCGCCCGCATCGCAATCATTTCGGCGTGGTTCTGGATAATTTCGATGACGCCAATGCCGACCGTTCCAAGGCCGGCAAGACCAATACGCAGGGGAGCGGGCATGTATCCTCCGATGATAACAGTGAACGTGTTATCCCGTCGGGACCAGTCTTTCCAGCCCTTAGCGCAATGCGTCTGCACGGGCGCGCAGGGCTGCGCCTTTTGCGCGCAGCGATTCCTGCGTTTCGACATCGGTCAGATCATTGCCCGTACGGGCGGCAATTGCGTCGCGGGTCAGCAGCACGGGGGCAGGGCCGTCATCAGCCTCTATCGGGCCGATATCAGGACGCACCGTGCAAGCCGAGAGGGCAAGCAGCAATAGAAGGGGCTTCACGCGGTGAATCCCCCGAATCGCCCCTGGCTGAAGATCAGCGGTTCCCCGGCTCCCACCGTCACGCGGCCCACACGGCCAACGATGATCAGGTGGTCCCCACCGTCATGGGTGGCATGGGTGTCGCATTCGAAGCGGGCAAGTGTGCCCTCCAGCAAGGGGGCGCCCCCCTCGCTCAATTCATGCGGGAGGCCGTCGAACCCGGGGCCATTCCGCCCGAAGGCCGAAGACACATGCGTCTGATCCTGTGCCAGCACATGAATTGCAAAATGCCTTGCTCGTTCGAAATGGTGGAAACGAGAGGACGACCGTGCCGGTGACCAGAGAACGAGCGGCGGATCCAGAGAAACAGAAGCGAAGCTGTTGGCGACCATGCCGACAGGCCCCTGTTCCGTCATCGTGGAAACCAGGGTCACCCCCGTCGCGAATTTCCCCAAGGCGTCGCGCAGGGAAATCGCATTCTCACCGGCCTGAAATGTCGTCATGCCCAACCTGTCGATGTTCACTCGGCTGCAGTTTTCATTTCGAAACCTTCGGCCAGTTTGTCCGTCGGGGCAACAGGGTATTCACCCGAGAAGCAGGCATCACAATAACGCGGTGCCACGGGATTCCGGCCTTCGGCCTCTCCGGCGGCGCGATACAGACCGTCCAGAGAGATGAAACGCAGCGAATCGACGCCGATCCAGTCGCGCATCTCTTCTTCGGACATATTGGCCGCCAGAAGCTTTGACCGTTCCGGGGTGTCCACCCCGTAGAAGCAGGGCCATGCCGTGGGCGGAGAGGCGATGCGGAAGTGAACCTCGGCCGCGCCTGCATCAAGGATCATATCCTTGATCTTGCGGCTGGTGGTGCCCCGTACAACCGAATCGTCCACGAGGATGACGCGTTTTCCACGGATCAGGGCACGGTTCACGTTCAGCTTCAGCCGGACGCCCATGTTGCGGATCTGCTCGGTCGGTTCGATGAAGGTCCGGCCCATGTACTGGTTGCGGATGATCCCCATCGCATAGGGAATACCGGATTCCTGGCTGAAACCGATGGCCGCCGGTGTGCCGCTGTCGGGCACGGGGCAGACGAGATCGGCATCCACCGGCGCCTCTCGCGCCAGCTCCACGCCGATCTGGCGACGGGTTTCATAGACGGAACGGCCGCCGAGAATGGAATCAGGGCGGGAAAAATAGACATGCTCGAAAATGCAGAACCGCGATTTCGCAGGCGCGAAGGGGCGGGAGGAGACGATCTCGCCATCCTCGATCACAACCATCTCGCCAGGTTCGACCTCACGCAGGAACTTTGCCCCGATGATGTCCAGACCGCATGTTTCGGACGAAAGGGCATAACCTTCACCAACCTTGCCCAGAACCAGCGGGCGGACGCCCAGCGGATCGCGCACGCCGATCAGTTTGGTGCGGGTCATGGCGATGACCGAGAACGCCCCTTCGACACGGCGGAGGGCATCCTTCATCCGTTCGGGAACGGTCTGCTGGATCGACCGCGCCATCAGATGGATGATGCACTCGGAATCTGATGAGGACTGGAAGATCGAACCGCGTTCGATTAGTTCCTTGCGAAGCTGGGCGGCATTGGTCAGGTTGCCGTTGTGGGCAATCGCTGCCCCGCCCATCGAAAACTCGCCAAAGAAGGGCTGCACGTCGCGGATCGCGGTTGCCCCTTTGGACCCGGCGGTCGAATAGCGGACGTGACCGATGGCCAGTTCGCCGGGCAACGTCTGCATCACGTCGGCGCTGGTGAAGTTGTCGCGGACATAGCCGAACCGGCGTGCAGAGTTGAAGCCGTGTTCGGGGTGGTGTGTCACGATCCCCGCAGCTTCCTGTCCGCGGTGCTGCAACGCGTGCAGGCCAAGCGCGCAGAAATTCGCGGCGTCAGCGACGCCGATCACGCCGAATACACCGCATTCTTCCTTCAACTTGTCATCGTCAAAGGGGTGGGCAAGAAAGGGCCGCATGCTCGCGCTCCGAATCCGTTGGATTGCCCTCCGTTTAGAGGGTAACGCGTCTGCTGTCACCCTCTGGCAAACGAAAAGACAATCAGTTTTGCGGTGCTGCCGGAACTTCAGGCGCTATTGGCTGAACGGGCACACCACAGCGGCCAACCAATTGTTCATAGCGGCTCATGATCCAACCGGGCGCGTCATCGGGCACCTGATCGTCGATCTTCGACTGGAACGACGAGAACACATGGGCCGCGCGCGAATTATCGACCATGGGCACTGTTTGCGCCCCGATCACACGGTCATAGACAAGAAAGGCGACGGCAACCAGCAGGATGCCACGTGCCGCACCGAACAGGAACCCGAGCGCCTGATCCACGGTGCCGACCGCAGTGCCCTGAATTGTCGAGGACAGAAGCGGCGTGAACAGCGAGATGATGACCAGCGCCAGTGCAAAGATCGCCATGAACGCCACGACCATCGACAGCTCGCAGCTGTCACCCAGGAAATCGCCGACCACCGGTATCTCACGCACCAGGGGTTCGATCGCACCTGCAAAGGTAAAGGCCAGAACCGCCGCGGCGATCCATCCGACAATGGCCATCACTTCGCGCACCAGCCCGCGGGCATAGGCAAGAATGGCCGACAGAACGATGACCACCGCAACTACGGCATCGATGATTGTAAAGCCGTCCATGTATTCCCTCTCCGGTCAGCCGGCCCCGAACACTTCGCCAACAAAGGCGGTCAGGTCGGCCATCTGCCGCACATCCATTCCCTCTACCGATCCGAGCTTGGAGCGGCTTGGGGCAATCGCCCGTGTGAAACCAAGTTTCGAGGCTTCTTTCAACCTGTTTTCGGTCTGCCCGACCGGGCGAAGCGCTCCGGACAGGCTGATTTCACCGAAAAGAACCATGTCGGGCGGAATTGCAACATCTTCACGCGCCGAAAGAAGCGCTGCTGCAACAGCCAAATCGGCGGCCGGCTCATTCACCCGCATCCCGCCAGCTACGTTCAAGAATACGTCAAGACCGGCAAAGGGAATGGCGCAACGCGCTTCCAGCACAGCCAGAATGGTGGACAGCCTGCCGGAATCCAGCCCGACCACCGTGCGACGCGGGGTGCCGAGCGGCGAGGGGGCAACCAGCGCCTGAATTTCGGTCAGGACGGGGCGCGTACCTTCGATCCCCGCGAATACGGCAGAACCGGGGGCGGGCTTGTCCCGCTCGGACAGGAACAGGGCCGAAGGGTTGGCCACTTGGGCCAGCCCGTCCCCCGTCATTTCGAAGACCCCGATTTCATCGGCAGGTCCGAAACGGTTCTTTACGGCCCGCAGGATACGGAACTGGTGGCCCCGCTCCCCTTCAAAATAGAGAACCGTATCGACCATGTGTTCGACGACACGCGGCCCGGCAATCTGCCCTTCCTTGGTGACATGCCCGACCAGAATGACGGCAACGCCGCGCGTCTTGGCAAATGTGACCAGTTCGTGGGATGCGGCCCGGACCTGGCTGACCGAACCGGGGGCGCTTTCGATGTTGTCCATCCACATCGTCTGGATGGAATCGATGATGGCCAGCGCCGGACGCTCCCGGTCCAATGTGGTCAGAATCTCGCGCAGGTTGGTTTCCGCGCCAAGCGCAACAGGGGCATGGGCCAATCCCAGCCGCTGTGCACGCATCCTGACCTGCGCCGAGGATTCCTCGCCCGAAATATAGAGACACTTCAGCCCCGACAGGGCAAAGCTGGCCGCAGCCTGCAGAAGCAGCGTCGATTTCCCGATGCCGGGATCGCCGCCCACCAGAATGGCCGAGGCGGAAACCAGCCCGCCACCCAGTACGCGGTCCAGTTCGTCCATGCCGGAAGAGGCGCGCGGGGGCGGGGCCTCTTCAGTGGCAAGATCGGTCAGTTCGATCCCCTTGCCGCGTGCCGCGCCAAGCGTTTTCGGTCCCGAGGACAGGGGCGCCTCTTCCACGATGGAGTTCCACGCACCGCAGGCATCACACCGTCCGGCCCATTTGCGGTGGGCCGCACCGCAGGCGGTGCAGGTGAATGCGGCTGCCTTGGCCATCAGCGCACGCTTTCGATCGGCCCCTCGGCCCGCCCGTGGATGAACTGCTGGACGTAGGGATCATCCGTGGCATCCAGATCGGCAACGGGGCCTGACCAGCGCACCTTGCCGCCGTGCAGCATTGCCACATTGTCGGCAATCGCGCGGACCGAGGTCATGTCATGAGTGATCGTCATCGCGGTCGCCCCCATTTCGGTCACAATCTCGCGGATAAGGTCGTTGATGACGCCGGACATGATCGGATCAAGGCCCGTGGTCGGCTCGTCGAAAAAGATGATCTCGGGTTCGGCGGCAATGGCACGGGCAAGCCCCACGCGTTTCTGCATGCCGCCTGACAGTTCGGCAGGAAACTGGTCGGCCACATCCGGCTTCAGCCCGACGCGGCGCAGTTTCTCGATGGCGATTTCGCGGGCCTCGTGCTTCGGCAGGGTCTGCTTGCCGTGACGAAGGCGGAATGCCACATTTTCCCAGACGCGAAGGGAGTCGAACAGCGCCCCCCCTTGGAACAGCATTCCGAAACGGGCCAGAAAAGCATCCCGGTCGCCTTTGGCCACATCCTTGCCATCCAGCGTAATCGTGCCGCTGTCTGGCCGGATCAGGCCGAGGACCGATTTCAGAAGGACCGATTTTCCGGTGCCCGAACCGCCGATGATCACCATGCTGGTGCCTTTGGCGATATTCAGGTCAACGCCGCTCAGGACGTGTTTCGGCCCGAAAGCCTTGTGAACGTTTGTAAGTTCTATCATGACCCGAAGAACACCCTTGTCAGCAGGAAGTTCGATGCGAGGATCAGCACCGAGGCGGCAACCACCGCGGATTTGGTGGCGGTCCCGACGCCCTGCGCGCCGCGCCCGGAATACATCCCGTGATATACGCCCATCAGGGCAATGATGAATCCGAAGGCCGCGCCCTTTACCAGGCCGGAGCCTACGTCCCAGAATTGCAGGAAATCGGCGGTATTCTTGATATAGGTGGCCGAATTGAAGCCAAGCTGGTTCACGCCCACCAGCCACCCCCCGGCAATGCCGATCACATCGCCAACCGCCACCAGAACTGGCATGACCAGAACGGCTGCCACCACCCTTGGCACGGCCAGATACTTGATCGGGTTGGTCGAAAGGGTGGTCAGCGCATCGATCTGCTCGGTCACCTTCATCGTGCCGATTTCCGCCGCAATGGAGGAAGTGACCCGTGCCGCAACCATCAGGCCGCCCAGAACCGGCCCGAGTTCACGGACCATGCCAAGCGCGGTGATGGAGGGGACCGCCGCCTCGGCACCGTAGCGTGCGCCACCGGCATAGATCTGCAAGGCAAGCGCACCGCCGGTGAACAGGGCCGTCATCGCGACGACCGGCAGGCTGAACCAGCCGATCTGCATCACCGCGGCAAAGAATTCGCGCGGATAGAAGGGCGGGCGCAGGATGTGGCTGACAACCTGTGCGGCGAAAATCGAAATGCGGCCGATACCGGCCAGCATCGCCATGACAGGACGGCCGATCGCGGCAAGCGGTGCGGTCAAGATCATAGGTCATCCCCTGAATAACGGCGCTGGTATCGCGCGCCAAGCGAGGTCATGACCTCATAGCCGATAGTGCCGGCGGCATCCGCCAGATCGTCCGCGGTCTGATGCGGGCCAAGGATGTCCAGCGCGGTCGGCACCTCCTTCAGATGGGAGATATCGACCGTGACGAGATCCATCGACACGCGGCCGATCAGCGGGCAGGGGGTTGATCCGGCCCAAAGTCGGGTATTGTTCGAAAGTGTGCGCATCAGCCCGTCGGCATATCCGGCGGCGACCGTGGCGACAAAGGCAGGCGCCTCGGCACGCCATGTTCCCGAATATCCGACAACCTCGCCCGCGGCCACTTCCCGCGTCTGGATGACGGGCAGCGACAGGCGCACGGCAGGCTGTCCGGCATCATAGGGGCGACCGCCATAAAGGCCGATTCCCGGGCGCGTCAGATCGAAGTGATAGCGTTCGCCCAGAAGAATGCCGCCAGTGGCCGAGAGCGAGCGCGGAACACCGCAGCCATCGGTCATGGCGCGAAATTCGGCCAGTTGCGCCTCGTTCATCGGATCGTCGGGCGTGTCGGAACAGGCCAGATGCGACATGACCAATTCCGGCCCCAGCTCCAGCACCATCGAGGCCACAGCTTGCCATTCGGCCATTTCTAATCCCAGCCGGTTCATTCCGGTATCCAGCTGGATACCGAAGGAATGTCCGGGCAGTGATTCCACATGGCGCATGATCTGATCGACGGAATTCAGCATCGGCGTCAGGTCAAGATCACGGATAAGGGCGGCGTCGCCCTCCATATGCCCCGAGAACACATTGATCTGGGGACCGGTGCCAAGCGCCTTGCGGATGGCGGCCCCCTCTTCGGCGGCGGCCACGAAAAAGCGGCGTGCCCCGGCCTTGGCAAGGGCATGTGAAACGCGTCCCGACCCCAGGCCATAGGCATCCGCCTTGACCACGGCCCCGGTCTGGGTGTCGGGGCCTGTCATACGGCTGAGGGTGCGCCAGTTGGCGGCAATTGCGTCGAGGTCGATGGAAAGATGTGCGCTGGCCATAGGGGGTGTTTCGACAGTCATAGCTACAAGGTCAAGGGCAAAGCGGTTTTCGCTCGCTCACAGGCTGGTCAGCGCCGATTGGGTGATCAGTCCGATGTCTGCATTGCCAGCCAGTCCGTTACCGGCTGGCGGGCATTCTCGCCGTCCATGATGGCGGTTTTGATGACGCCCTGCAGCTGGGTCAGATCGATCCGTCGCAGCAATGTCTTGACCGGGCCGATGGAGGCGGGACGCATGGACAGGGTGCGGATGCCAAGGGCGGCAAAACACATCGCCTCTATCGGGCGGCCTGCATCCTCTCCGCAGAACGACAGATCGGTGTTGAATTCCTGACAGCGCGCCACGATGCGGCAGATGAATTCCAGAAAGGACGGGCTGAGCGTGTCATACCGGCGGCGTACCAGTTCGTTTTCACGATCGGCGGCAAAGAAGAACTGCTTCAGATCGTTTCCGCCGATAGAGATGAAATCCACCTCGCGGAAGAAGCGGTCGGGGGCAAAGGCCAGCGCGGGGGTTTCCAGCATGGCACCGATGCGGATCGTACGCGGGATGACATGACCCAGCATCCGTTCACGCTCCAGCTGGGCGTCCAGCATGGCACGGGCGTCATAGAATTCGGACCCTTCGGCGATGAAGGGGAACATGAGCGACATCGGCTCGCCCCGATGCGCGCGGATCAGGGCCTGCAACTGCATCCGCAGGATGCCGGGCTTGTCCAGCCCGACGCGTATGGCACGCCAGCCCATTGCCGGGTTGGGCTCGTCATGCGGTTTCATGTAGGGCAGAACCTTGTCCGACCCGATGTCGAGGGTGCGGAAGGTCACGCCCCGTCCTTTGGCTGCATCCAGCACGCGGGCATAGATTGCTGCCAGTTCCTCACGGCGGGGCATCTGGTTCCGGATCAGGAACTGCAGTTCCGTCCGGAACAGGCCCACACGTTCTGCGCCGGAATGTTCCAGCGACGGAAGATCCGCCATCAGCCCCGCGTTCATATGCAGTGCCGTGATCGTGCCGCAGCGTGATTCTGCCGGCAGGCTGCGCAGCGAGGCATAGCGTTCCTGCGCCTGCGCCTGCATTGCCATCTTGTCACGGAAAGAGCGTGCGATGGTTTCCTCGGGGCGCAGATGCACGATGCCCTGATCGCCGTCCACCACGATGGCGTTGCCGTTCAATGCTTCGGACAGGATGCGGTCCGCATGGATGACCAGGGGAATTGCCAGGGCACGTGCCACGATTGCGGCATGCGACCCGACCGACCCCTCTTCCAGCACGATGCCCTTCAGCTTGCGCCCGTAGTCCAGCAATTCGGCAGGGCCGATATTCCGGGCCACCAGCACCGGATCCGCGGGCATCTCGGCCCCCGTATCCGTGCCCTGACCCGTCAGGATGCGCAGCAGGCGGTTTGCCAGATCGTCCAGATCATGCAGGCGATCCCGCAAATAGGCGTCGGGCACCTGTTCCATGCGGGCGCGGGTGGCCGACTGTTCTTTCTGCACCGCGGCCTCGGCGGACAGACCACGGGCGATATCCTCTTCCATCCGGCGCAGCCAGCCGCGCGAATGGGCGAACATGCGATAGGCCTCAAGAACCTGCCGCTGTTCCTTGTCCAGTGTGGCGACCGAAAGCAGATCATCCACGGAGACCCGCAGGCGATCCACGGCGGCGCGGATACGTTCGATCTCTGTCAGAGGGTCTTCGGCCACCGGATTGGTCACGACCACGCGGGGTTCGTGCAGCCAGACGTGCCCTTCGGCCACGCCCTCCTGTCCGGTGCTGCCGCGCACCATCAGCGGGTGGGTATGCTTGCCCGCCATCGCCTCGTCGCTGTTGAAGGCGCCCAGTTCGGCCATCTCGGCCAGCACCATCGCCACCACTTCCAGCGCATCGACCTCGTCTTCGGCATAGACGCGGGCGACCTTGGATTGCACCACCAGCACGCCCAGACGTTCGCCGATCCGCTGGATCGGAACGCCCAGAAACGCAGGATAGGCTTCCTCACCCGTTTCGGGCATGTAGCGGAAGCCCTTGGCGGCCGGGGCATTTGCCGTATTCATCGGTTCGCCCTTGCGGGCAACCTGGCCGACCAGCCCTTCACCCAGCTTCAGGCGGGTCTGGTGGACGGCCTCGGCCTTCAGGCCTTCGGTGGAACACAATTCCAGCGTTTCCGGATCACGGAACAGATAGATCGAGCACACTTCCGAGTGCATCGAATCCGCGATCAGGTTGGTGATACGGTCCAAGCGGTCCTGCCCTTGACCGGGCAGGGCCAGACTGTCACGCAAGCGCCTCAGAAGTTTGCGGCTATCGCTGTCATTGCGTTTCGGCACGGGTGGTCCCCCTTGTGCGTCAGGCCTTCTCCAGATCAAAGGCATCATGGAGCGCTTGAACAGCGAGTTCCATATATTTCCGGTCGATCAGAACCGAAATCTTGATCTCGGACGTGGCGATAACCTTGATGTTCACATTGTCTGCCGACAGCGCCTTGAACATCTTGGCCGCGACGCCTGCGTGGCTGCGCATGCCGATGCCGACCACCGACACCTTCGCCACATCATCATCAACCACCATCTCTTCGTAGTTTATCAGGCCCTTTGCCTTGGCATCTTCCATGGCCTGTTTCGCCCGCGCCACCTGATTGACAGGGCAGGAGAAGGTCATGTCCGTCACCGAGCCGGGATAATCCTCGTAATCCCGCTCCGAGATGTTCTGGACGATCATGTCCACGTTCACGCCCGCATCGGCCAGAGGCCCGAAGATGGAGGCGGCGATACCCGGACGGTCCTCGACCGTGACCAGCGTGACCTTGGCTTCGTCGCGCGAATAGGCGACGCCAGAAACTACTTTCGATTCCATGATATCATCCTCGTCGCAGACCAGGGTTCCAGATGTTTCGTCCGTATCCTCGAAGGAGGACAGGACGCGCAATTTCACCTTGTAGCGCATCGCCAGTTCGACCGAACGGGTCTGCAGCACCTTTGCCCCGAGGCTTGCCAGCTCCAGCATTTCCTCGAACGCGATCCGGTCCAGCTTGCGGGCCTTGGACGTGATGCGCGGGTCGGTGGTATAGATGCCGTCGACATCGGTGTAGATGTCACACCGCTCGGCCCCGAAGGCGGCAGCAAAGGCGACCGCGGTCGTATCCGATCCGCCACGACCCAGCGTGGTGATCCGGCCTTCGGGTGAAACCCCCTGAAAGCCTGCGACAACCGCAACCTTGAACCCTTCGGCAAACTTTGCCTCGATGTTGGTTCGCGGAATATCCAGAAACCGTGCCGCCGAATGCGCGGAGGTGGTGTTGATCGGCACCTGCCAGCCCTGCCACGACCGTGCAGGCACATCCATTTCCTGCAACGTCAGCGCCATCAGGCCCGCCGTCACGTTTTCGCCGCTGGATACGATCGCATCGTATTCCCGCGCGTCGAACAGCGGAGAGGTCTGTTCGACCCATCCCACCAGTTCGTTTGTCTTGCCAGACATTGCGCTGACGATGACGATGACGTCATAGCCGCGCGCAACCTCTGCCTTGACCTTGTTCGCCGCGTTCTTGATGCGCGACAAGTCGGCCACTGATGTGCCGCCAAATTTCATGACAAGAGTTGGCATAGGTTCCCCCCCTCTGCCGGACATACGGGGACCCCCTTAGCGATCCGCTTCGCCAAGGGCAAGCGATGTTACAACGCGCGCCACCCGATATCGCGGCGGGCAAACCCCTCGGGCCAGTCGATGGCATCCACCATGCGATAGGCCTCTGCCTGTGCCTCGGCCAATGTGGCACCGCGTGCGGTCACGGCCAGAACACGGCCCCCGGTGGCCGTGATATGGCCTTCACGCGCCGTGGTCCCTGCGTGGAACACCATCTGCCGGCTGGTGGCCGGCAATGCCTCCAGCCCCCGGATGACAGAGCCCTTTTCATAGGCGCCCGGATATCCGCGGGCCGCCATGACCACCGTTACCGCATGGTCATCGGCCCATTGGGCGCTGATCCGGTCAAGCTGCCCCTCGGCACAGGCCAGAAGCAGGTCCAGAGCCTGCGCACCAAGGCGCATCATCAGCGTCTGGCATTCCGGATCGCCGAAGCGGGCGTTGAATTCGACAAGGCGGGCCTTGCCGTCCTCGATCATGAGGCCAACGAAGATCACCCCCTGATAGGGGGTTCCGCGCCGCGCCAGTTCGGCCACGCAGGGGGCAACGATCTGGTCCAGCACATCCTGCGCGATGGCATCGGTCAATACCGGGGCGGGGGAATAGGCCCCCATGCCGCCGGTGTTCGGCCCCTTGTCCCCGTCATAGGCCCGTTTGTGGTCCTGCGCCGTACCGACCGGCAGGATATTGGTGCCGTCCGACAGCACGAAGAACGAAGCCTCTTCGCCGGTCATGAAGGCCTCGATCACCACTTCGGCACCGGCGGCCCCGAATTCACCGCCGAACATGTCGTCGATGGCATCCAGCGCCTCGGCCTCGGTCATGGCGACGATCACGCCCTTGCCTGCGGCAAGACCGTCGGCCTTGACCACGATGGGCGCGCCCTGTGCGCGGATGTAGTCGCGTGCAGGAGCCGCCTCGGTAAAGCGGGCATAGGCAGCTGTCGGGGCCCCCACGGCATCGCAGAGTTCCTTGGTGAACGATTTCGACGCCTCGATCCGGGCCGCTTCGGCTGATGGCCCGAAGGTCAGGATCCCCGCGGCACGGGCGGCATCGGCCACACCTGCGGCCAAGGGCGCCTCGGGGCCGATGATCAGGAAGCCGATGTCATGCTCCTTGCAGAATGCGGCCACGGCGGCCCCGTCCATGATGTCCAGATCCGCGCATTCGGCCACGCCCGCGATGCCCGCATTCCCCGGCGCCACGATCAGCCGATCGCATTTCGGGTTCTGCTTGATTGCCCATGCCAGCGCATGTTCGCGCCCGCCACTGCCCAGTATCAGGATATTCATTGCCGCCCCCGCTTGGCCTTTTGCCCTTCGCGTTTTAGGGTCGGACCCGTAAAACCGCAAGAAGGCCGCACATGGACCTGTTCGAAGCCCCTGATGACAATGCCCATGATTTCACCGTGTCCGAGCTGTCGGGGGCGGTCAAACGGGTGATCGAGGGCGAATTCGGGCAGGTGCGCGTGCGGGGAGAGATCGGCCGTGTTTCCCGCCCGGCCTCCGGCCATCTGTATTACGACCTGAAGGACGACCGTTCCGTTGTGGCTGCCATCACCTGGAAGGGTCAGGCCTCCAAGCTGGCGGTCAAACCCGAAGAGGGGATGGAAGTGGTCGCCACGGGGCGGATGACGACCTTTCCCGGCCAGTCCAAATACCAGCTGATCATTGACGATATCCGGCCCGCCGGGGCCGGGGCGCTGATGGCCATGCTGGAGAAACGCCGCAAGGCGCTTGCGGCCGAAGGCTTGTTCGACGAGGCCCGCAAACGCCCGCTGCCGTGGCTGCCGCAGGTGATCGGGGTGGTAACGTCGCCCTCCGGTGCCGTGATCCGCGATATCCTGCACCGGCTGCGCGACCGGTTTCCGCGCCATGTGCTGATCTGGCCGGTGCCGGTCCAAGGAGAGAAATGCGCGCCCGAGGTGGCTGCCGCCATTCGTGGGTTCAATGCATTGCCTGCTGGTGGGCCCATTCCCAAGCCAGATCTGCTGATCGTGGCGCGGGGGGGCGGCAGCCTTGAGGATTTGTGGGGGTTCAACGAAGAGATCGTGGTGCGCGCTGCTGCCGAATCGCGGATTCCCCTGATTTCGGCCGTCGGGCATGAAACCGATACCACGCTGATCGATCATGCGGCCGACCGTCGTGCGCCGACACCCACGGCTGCGGCCGAAATGGCGGTGCCGGTGCGAATGGACCTGATCGCGGCGGTGGACCAGCGGGGCGCAAGTCTGTCTCGATCCGTGGCCACGGGCTTTGTGAACCGGGGGCAGCGGTTGCGCGATCTGGCCCGCGCCTTGCCGCGCCCCGAAACGCTGACGCAGACGGCTTCGCAGCGGCATGACCTTTGGGCGGGGCGTCTGGACGGCGCGCTCGGCCTTGGTGTGGCACAACGCCGTGCCCGGCTGGATACCCTGTCGGCACATTTGCGGCCCCGCCTGTTGGCGGATCTGGCGGGACGGGGGCGCGAACGGCTGACGGACCGGACGCGGGCGCTTGATGCTGCCACAAATCGCGGCACGGCGCGCGGCAAGGAGCGGCTGGCAGGCTTTGGCGCACGGCTGGACCCCGCATTGGCACGGGCCGTGGCGCAGGCGGGCCGGGATCTGGCAGTTCAGCGGGACAAGCTGCACGCGCTGGAGATGCGCTTGCACGCAGCGCCCATGGCGGCGTTGAAGGCCCGTGCGGCAACATTGGAGGCCACCGACCGCCTGCGGCTGACATTGGGGTACCGCGAAACCCTTGCACGCGGCTATGCCGTGATTCGCGGGGATGGTGATGTGGTGACCACTAGATCCGCCGCCCAGAAGGCCCAGGTTCTGGAGGCTGAATTCCATGACGGTCGCCTGACGCTTGGCGCGAAGCCCCCGCGCGGCGGCAAGTCCAAGGCCCCTCCGCAACAGGGAGAGCTGTTCTAGGCCCCCGCCTCGGGGGTGCTGCAGGCAAGGGGGGATTTGCTGGCATGGATCTCCGTCATGATCTGGCCGGTACCGCCGGTTTCATAGC
The DNA here is from genome assembly GCF_000739715.2 of Falsirhodobacter sp. alg1. GTDB lineage: Bacteria > Pseudomonadota > Alphaproteobacteria > Rhodobacterales > Rhodobacteraceae > Falsirhodobacter. The sequence goes on from NZ_BBJC02000004.1 coordinate 307,128, forward strand.
GGGCGCTGAGCCGGTCGCCTTCCTTGAAGAACGTCCAGCATTTGGGTTGATCCTCGCCCTTGTAGGCAAAGCAGATCTGCGAGGATTTGGGGTACCATTTTCCCGTCTGGCACTGATGTTCCTCATCAACCCACATCACGCGCCGGTCGGACATGTATTGCTCGATGCCTGCAACGCTGCCGTTCAGGGCATAGGTCAGCGTCCTGCCTGTCACATATCGTTCGAATTCGGCCACGCTTAACGGAGGCGCCGCCAGCGCTGGGCCGGCAAGGGTGGTCAATGTCAGGATGGCAAGCAGGGCGCGCATCGTTTCCTCCGGGGCAATGGTGCGCATTTTGGCGGTTTAGGGCGGTATTTGCCAGCATTGCGGGCAGAATGATCCATTTCCCGCCGGTCCAGACGTGGACATGGGGCTGCAAACTGACTAGGTGGAATGTGACCTAAAAAACGAGGCCAAGATGGCGTCCTTCTTCCGTAAATTGCGCGACCGGATGACGCGATCCTCGGACCGTCTTGGTGAGGGGATCGAGGCGATTGTCGAGGATGCGCCCAAGCCGCCGGATGCCGAACCCGAAAAGACCGGGCTTCTTGGCCGCCTGCTGGGCGAAGAGCCGAAGCGGGTCTTTGATGATGCGATGCTCGAAGGGCTGGAAGAGCTGTTGATCTCGGCCGATATGGGCGTCGATACATCCCTGCGCGTGGCTGCGAATATTGCCGAGGGGCGTTTTGGCCGTCGTGTGGGCACGACCGAAATCCGGGAGGCGCTGGCCTCCGAGATTGCCCGCGTCATGAACCCGGTGGCAAAACCGATGCCCTTGCGGACGCAGCGCCCCCAGGTCGTGCTGGTGGTGGGCGTGAACGGGTCGGGCAAGACCACGACGATCGGCAAACTGGCCAGCCAGTTCCGGGCGGCGGGCAAGACGGTGGTGATCGCCGCAGGCGATACCTTCCGGGCCGCCGCGGTGGAGCAGTTGCAGGTCTGGGGGGATCGCGCAGGCGTTCCCGTGATGACGGCGCCGGAAGGATCGGATCCGGCATCGCTTGCCTATGACGCGATGGTGCGGGCCGAAGCAGAAGGGGCCGATCTGTTGATGATCGACACCGCAGGACGTTTGCAGAACCGCGCCGACCTGATGGAAGAGCTGTCCAAGATCGTGCGCGTGATCCGCAAGAAGGATCCGACCGCGCCGCATAATACCCTTCTGGTGCTGGACGCCACGACCGGCCAGAACGCGGTCATGCAGGTTGAGGTGTTCCAGAAGCTGGCCGATGTGTCCGGCCTTGTGATGACCAAGCTGGATGGCACCGCGCGTGGCGGGGTCCTTGTGGCGCTGGCAGACCGTTTTGGCTTGCCCATCCATGCGATCGGGGTGGGGGAGCAGATCGATGATCTGCAGGCCTTCGATCCCGATGAATTTGCCCGTGCGCTTGTCGGCCTCGAAGTGAAGTGACATCCTGATGGTCGAATGGCTGAACGCGATTGCGGGAACTCCGCTGGGCAGCCATGTGGCCATGGGGCTGGCACTGACATCCGCGCTTGCCCACGCCTGTTTCGGCGCATTGCAGAAAGGGCGGCATGATCCATGGGTCAGCCGTGCCAGCATCGACGCCTGGATCATGGCCATCTGCCTGCCGATCGGATTGATCCTGATGCCCTGGCCCACGGGGGGGGAATGGATCATCCTTGGCGGGGCCACCATCATCCATTTCATGTACAAGACATTCATGGCGATGGCCTACGAGCGGGGGGCCTATACGGTCGTGTATCCCGTGGTGCGCGGAACGGGCCCATTGGCCACGCTGACCTTTGCCGCGCTGTTCCTGAGCGAACATTACGGGCCTGTGCAATGGCTGGGAGTTGGCGTTCTGTCGGGATGTATTCTGGGGTTGGCGCGGATGAACCTGCGCGCGACCTCGCTGAACCGGCCCATGCTGGTGGCCGCCCTGTCGTGGGCGGTGATGACGGGGATCATGGTGGCCGTCTATACGACCTATGATGCCTGGAGCATCCGGCTGTGGGAAAACCCCTTCGCCTTTGTGATCTGGTTGTTTATTGCAACCTCGTTCGATTTCCCGCTTCTGGTGGGATGGTGGCGGCGCAGCGAGGGGCTGGCGTGGATGCGGCCCGTCATGACACGCGGGATGATGGGCGCGCTGTTCGGGCTGGTTAGTTTCGGCGGCGTGATGCTGGGCACCCGTATCGGCAAGGTTGCCGAAGTGTCCTCCTTGCGCGAGACATCGACTTTGTTTGCGGCCCTGATCGGCTGGCTGGTACTGGGCGAAAAATCAACACCGGCGCGGATCGCGCTGATGGGCGGAATTGCGGCAGGCGCGGTTCTTGTTCAACTGGGATAAGGAAGAACGCAGGATGACCGGACGTAAAATCCACCCGATGCTGAAGATGGCGCTGGAACTGGGGCCGGTGGCCCTGTTCTTCATCGCCTATATCATGATGAAGGACCGGGTCTTTACCTTCGGAGGCACCGAGTACAGCGGCTTCATCGTGGCAACCGCGGCCTTTGTCCCGCTGCTGGTAATCACGACCGGCATTCTCTGGGCGCTGACGGGGCATCTGGCCAAGATGCAGATTGCAACGGTCGTCATGGCCGTCGTGTTCGGCGGCCTGTCGGTCTGGCTGAACGATGAGCGGTTCTTCAAGATGAAGCCGACGCTGATCTATCTGATCTTCGGCTCTATCCTCGGCGTGGGTCTGTTGCGCGGGCGCAGCTATCTGCGCGTGGTTCTGGATGAGGCCATTCCCATGCAGGAGCAGGGGTGGATGATCCTGACCCGCCGCATGTGTGCATTCCTGTTCGGGTTGGCGCTGGCGAATGAGATCGTGTGGCGGATGTTCTCTACCGAGACATGGGTCAGCTTCAAGACATTCGGGCTGACGGCTGCCTTGTTCCTGTTCTTCATGGGGCAGGGCAAACTGCTGCAGAAATACGGGATCGAGCGGCCCGGGAAATAGGGTATCGCGCCGCGGGAAATGCGTCACATGCCCTCGACATAGGGCATGAAGCGGCCAAGGGTGATGACAGAGGTCCACAGGATCAGCGATAGCCATGCAACCACGCGGGCATCCGGTGTCAGATATCTGGTCGCGACACCTGCATCCATTTGCGGTTTTATGCGCCACACGAAATAGGCGGTATTCAGGCCAGCAATCATGATGGTGCCCATTTTTGCCCAGAAGGCGATATTGACCAGATAGCGGTCTGAATCCCCCACCACGAACAGCAATCCCGATGTCAGGTTGATTGCAAAGCCGATCAGGGCAAAGCGTACAAACAGACCGACCCGCTGCATCGGCACGTCCGGGGCCAGCCCGATCACCCGCAGATCCACAATCAGCAGGGAACCGAACAGCAGGCACAGACCCAGGAAATGCGCCATTTCCAGCGCGGGAAAAACATAGGCGTTGTTCATCACCAGACGGCTGAGCGCGGTGGCATTCAGTGTATCGGTAATCAGGGGCAGCAAGCTATCCATCGGATTTCCCTTCAGGACATATAGCCGATCAGGCGGCCGGAGATGATTGCCGCCACCCATGTGAGGGTTGCCGCAACGGCAAGGCGGCGATGGCGGAAAGAAATGTTGTCGGTCCGGCTGATGCAGATCCGGACCAGCCACCAGCTCAATCCCAGCCCCAGAAACACGAGGGCAATCTTAATGCGGAATGCCCAGTTGAAGAACAATTCCGATGCATTGCCGCAGAAAAGCGCGGAGCCTGAAAGCAGGTTCAGAACGAAACCGCCAAGCGCCACACGCCAATAGGGGAACATCGCCGTGACCGGAATGGCAGCAGCAAAGCCCATGACCCTGATGGCCAGCATCAGGGCGACCCCCACAAGGATGCCCATGCCGATAGCATGAAGCGTCAGGATGATCGGATAGCCCCATTCAGAGCTGGAAACCATCATGCCGAGGGCCGAATCCTCCAGCCAGTACAGCGTTTCCATTTCATGTGTTCCTTGAATCGTCGCCGCGCCACAGATGCGTGGCGCGGTGTGCGGGATAGGGTCGGAATCAATGCGACCGTTCGTTGGTCAGATCATCGCAGTCATAGGGTTCGTAGGGGTCGGTAGTCAGCGTCACATCATCGGATCCCGTGATCTCCCCCTGCAGATACAGCGGATCGACCATGGTGTATTCGCGGTGCAATACGGTCCCGTCGTCATTGAGGGTGAAGCGTTCGGTCACCACCATTTCAGTGCTGTTCTTCATCGGTGTGGGAGGTGGGCCGCCGCGCCCCTTGCCGCCCTCCGGTCCCCCCTCGGGGCGGTTCTGAGGCCGTTCGCCTTCGTCGGGCGGTGTATGCCCGTCCGGTCCGCCACCGATCGGGGCCATGATCCAGCCTTCGTCAAATCCTGTGGTGGTGACGACCAATGTGCCGTCCTGCCATTCGCCGGTGGAATATCCGGCGCGGCCCGGGGTGTAATCCTCGGGCATGGGCTGGCCATCCAGATGGATGGTCCGCTCCATGTCCATGAAGCCGTAGTCCATCGTGATCTCGGTCGAGGTCTGCTCTATCCTGTTCACCATTTCATCCATCCACCAGTCCATGAAGATATTCGTGGCCTGGCAATGGAAGCGGGGATTGTCGTCACTGGTGGCGCCCTCGACGGCTTTCTTCCCGGCGTCGGTCAGTTCGGTGCGCGTTTCGTTGCCGCCTTCAGGAGGGGCGTTTTCGTCACGGACCTTCACCCAGTTGCCATCTATGTTCGGGGTGCCGTCGTCCTGCTCCGTCGGGCGCTGTTCGGCCAGTACGGTGCCATCGGTATCGAAGGTGCTGTTGCGGGTGGCGGTCATGCCGTTTTCAAAGGTGATCTGCTTCATGTAGCAGGTGGTCGGATCCGTCCGATCCGGTGCCCCGACCACGGAAATGGTGCTGCCTTTTTCAAACATGTCGGCCGACCAGCCGTTCCGTTTGAGCAGCGATCCGGACTGCAGTTCGCAGCGCACATTGGTCACATCGCCTGCGGTGCCTGTCACGTCGAAATACACATAGGCATGCGGGTTCACGAGGCGGATGCGGGTGACGCTGCCGGTGAATTCAACGGTCTTGCTCAAATCGAACTGCCCACTGCTGCCGTGATGGGCCAAGGCGGGAAACGGCGCTGCGGCCATTGCGGCGATCAGCCCGAGGTTCTTCAGATTTGCCATAGGGTCACTTTCTTTTTGCACGGCCAGCGGCGTTCATCCCGTTCTGAACGGGCGGACGCGCATTTTCCGTCGCGATGAAAGTGAAAAGACCGCTTCAGGCGGCAATCCGGCCCAATTCGTCAGCCAGATCGGCACATAGATCCTGCATCCGCTGCGGATCCCGTTCGCGCTGGGCCTGTACCTTCAGCCCGAAGATATAGGTCTGGACGCGGCGGGCCAGCCGGCCCGTATCACAATCGGCTTCCAGCTCTCCACGGTCGCGGGCCTTTTGCAAGGCGCCACCGATCAGCCGCTCTATCCGGTCCAGATGATCGGTGATGAACCGGCGAAGATCCCCTTCGTCCGGTACATCCAGCAGGGATTTCACCAGCATGCAGGCCGTTGAGGGGCGATCGCAGGGCGTAAGGTCGGCCAGGCTCAGCAGTTGGGATTGCAGAGCGGCCAAGGGGGAGGGGCTGTTGTCGATCAGTGCCTGCATATCACCCGCCATCCGCGTGGCGTATCGGTCCAGCGCGGCGCGAAACAACGCCTCCTTGCTGTGGAACGCGGCATATATCGAGCCGGGGCGCATGTGCAGCACGGCCTCCAGATCCTTCATGGATGTGGCGTGATAGCCCTTCACCCAGAAAAGCTGCATGGCGGCATCCAGTGCCGTATCCCTGTCATATGTCGCTGTGCGTGCCATATTCCTTTCATACAGCCTTGCTTTGCTCAGGCAAAGTACCCTCACGATTTATTTTGAGCGATTGCTCAATTTATTCTTGAATGATCGCTCAAGTGGGTACAGGTTAAGGCACAGACACGATAGGCAACTCTCAAAGGAGCCAAAAATGGCAAAGTTCGAAAAGCTTGATGAAACCACAGCCCCCGAGGCCGCACTGCCCCTGATCGAAAAATCGAAGGCGGCATTCGGTCGTTTGCCGGGCCTGCACGCCGTCATGGCGCAATCGCCCGCATTGCTTGATGGTTATCAGGTGCTTCACGGCCTGTTCGCCGAAAAGACCTCGTTCGATGCCGATGAAAAGACCGTTGTCTGGCAGACCATCAACGTGGCGCATGAATGCCATTACTGCGTTCCGGCGCATACCGGCATCGCCAAGGCTATGAAGGTCAGCGACGATATCTCTAACGCGCTGCGTGATGAAACGCCGCTGCCGAGCGAGAAGCTGGAAGCCCTGCGCACCTTCACGCTGGCCATGCTGGACAGCCGCGGTCGCCCGACCGATGCCCAGATGGAGGCGTTCTATGCCGCCGGGTATGGTGAGCAGCAGGTTCTGGAAATCATCCTCGGCCTCGCGCAGAAAGTGATGAGCAACTATACCAACCACGTTGCCGAGACGCCGGTTGATGAGGGCATGCAGAAATTCGCATGGACCCCTGCATCGAAGCGCTAAGCATCAGGTACACCGGCGCGGCACAAGCCGCGCCGGTGATTTTCAGGCCTGCCAGAAGCCATCCTGCAGCTTCGCGGCCTCTTCTTCCAGCAAGGGCCCCTTGATCACCACCTGACGCTGACCCGCCGCGAAAACGATATGGCATGGCAGGTCGAGTGTCGGATTTTCCGGATGATCCCCTGTGCGGGCCTTCAGATCGGCCTCGGTCTGCCCGAAGACCACGCGCCCGATTCCTGCCCAATACATGGCCCCTGCACACATCGCGCAGGGTTCAGCCGATGTATAAAGGGTGCATTTGTTCAGAAAATCGATGGCGTATGTCTTTGAGGCGCGGCTGCACAGGACCCGTTCGGCATGGGCCGTCATGTCGCAGCCTTCGCTGGTATAGGCATTGCCCTGTTCCATCAGCAATTCCCCTTCCGGCCCGATCAGAACCGATCCGAAGGGATGGTCGCCTCCGTCGCGCGCCTTGGCTGCCACGGCAAAGGCGGCACGCAGGAACTCTTCGTCACGAGATTCATCAAATGTATGTGGGGGCATCTTATTTCCTTTCGGATTTGGGCAGGGACCAGGGGGCAAAGCGGTTCTGGACCCATGCCACGGCGCGGAACATCACAAGGCTGATCACGACCAGAACGATCAGCCCGGCAAAGGCCTGCGGAATTTTGAAGAAGGATGTCGAAAAGCCGATGAAGTACCCGAGGCCCGACTGGGCCGCGACGAATTCGGCCACCACGGCGCCAATGATCGACAGCGTGACCGATATCTTCAACGCCGAGAATACATAGGGCAGGGCATAGGGCAGGCGGATCTGGTAGATCTCGCGGATGCGGCCAGCCCTGAGCGAGCGGGACAGTTCGATCAGCTCATCCGGTGTGGCCATCAGCCCGGTGGTGGTGGAGACGACGATCGGAAAGAAGGCGATAAGGAAGGTGATGACCACCCGCGGCAGATCACCTGCACCCAATGTGACCACGATGATCGGGGCCACGGCGACGACAGGGGTCGATTGGACCACGATCAGCATCGGATAGAGCGTCCGTTTCAGAAAACGCGAATCCGACAGGGCCACGGCCAGCGGAATGGCGATGGCGATGGACGCGGCATATCCCGTCAGCGCCACCCGCACGGTGGCCCAGATATGATCCAGCCAGACCATCGGGTCCACCGCGATGCCGGCACCCAGAATTGCCGTCGGGGCAGGCAGCAGGAATGACGGGATCGCGAAGATATGGGTCGCGGCCTCCCATATGACCAGCACGGCCACGAACGCCAGAAAGGGCGTGAAACGGTCCAGCATATCCAGCAGGCGGCGGCGCGGTGTCATACGCACGGGCTGCATCAGGGCGGCAAGACGGGTCTGGGCGGCGGTTTGGGGTGTGGGGGATGTCATGCTTCGCCTCCGTCGACCGGGTGGGAAAACAAACGGCGACGGATGCTGTTCGCCATTTCGGTGAATCGCGGATCGGCCATCGTTTCCAGCGTGCGCGGGCGGGCAAAGGGAACGATGATCTCGTCGCGTACCGTGCCGGGCCGTTCGCTCAGCACGATGATCCTGTCGGAAAGCAGCAGTGCCTCGGGGATGGAATGGGTGATGAACAGGACCGTCTTGGGCCGTTCGCGCCAGATCCGTAACAGCTCGAAGCTCATTTCATCGCGTGAAAGGGCGTCAAGTGCGCTGAAGGGTTCGTCCATCAGCAGGATGTCGGGGTCCAGAAGCAGCGCGCGTGCAATCCCGACCCGTTGCTGCATTCCGCCCGAAAGCTCGTCGATACGTTTGTCTGCAAAATCCCCCAACCGGACAAGGTCCAGCATTTCCAATCCGCGCTTGCGGTCATCCGGGGTAACGCGGCCGTATTTGTGCCGCATCGGGAATGTCACATTGTCGATGACCGATAGCCACGGCAGCAGGGTCGGGCGCTGGAAAACGATTCCCACGTCATCGCGCGGTCCCTTGATCGGGCTGCCGAAAACCTCTACCTGGCCGTCGCTTGGCAGCATCAGCCCCGACAGCAGCCGCAGCAGGGTGGATTTGCCGCAACCGGACGGCCCGAGAACCGAGACGAATTCATGCCGTTCGATCCGGAAATCGAGGGCGTGCAACGCATGGATCGGCGCACCGCTCTTGCCAGGAAACACCTGCTCTATGTCTTTGAAATGGATGGCAGGGGGGGTCCGCATGCGCCAGATCCTTTGGAAAGGGGCGGCAGGCCGGTGGGGACTGCCGCGCTTGGGGAGGTGGGGGTGATTATTCGGCTGTGGCGATCAGGCTTTGCGGATCAAGCGAGGCAGGATCCAGGTCCAGCGAGCGGGCGACCCAATCCCAAGTCACGGCCAGGCGTTCGGCTTCGAAGGTGCCCATGCCGTCCTTTTCGGTAATGTCATTGACCATCAGCGGGATCGAGACTTCCCATTCCTTCTGGGCAGTATCCACGTCGATTTCCGGCACCATCGCCTTCATCGCGGCGGCGGCACCCGCGGGGTCGGCAATCGCGGCCTTGGTTGCCTCGCTATAGGCGGTCAGGAAACGCGACAGAACTTCGGGCCGGTCATCAATCATCTTTTCCGAGGCGAAGATCGACAGGCCGTACCCTTCATAGCCAAAATCGGACCAGGGCAGCATTGCCAGCGTCTTGCCGGTTTCGGCCAGGGGCCCCTCCAGTCCCGGGGCCTTGGTGTTCCAGTTGATGGTGGCATCGATCTGACCGGTCGCCAACATCGGGCCAAGCGCGCCGGGATCGACCTTGATCGGAACGATCGCATCGGCGGAAAGGCCGTTCGCCTCCAGCAGCAGGGGCCAGACCACGTTGGAAGAGGAGAAGGTGGCAGTCGCGATCTTCTTGCCCACCAGATCCTGAAGTGTGGAGATGCCGGTATCGGTGGTGGTGAAGATCACATCGGGCTGCATGGTATAAACGGATTGCACCGCCTTTACCGGAATATCGCCCGTTGCCGCGGCCTGCATCAGCGCCGACAGCCCGCCGGAGCCTATGTCCGCCGTGCCGGTGGCCAGTTTCGTGACCACATCCGAGGATCCACGGCCCACCATGACCGATACATCCAGATCAGCCTCATCGAAGATGCCGCTTTCGATGCCGTAATAGATGGCGGCCTTATCCCCGGCCGGCAGCCAGTCGATCATGAAGGTGACGGAATCGGCGGCATTGGCGGCCGCGCCGGTAATCCCGAAGGCGGCCGAGAGGAGGAATGTGCTCAGGGTTTTCATAATGTCTCCGTTAAAGAATTTCATGGAATTTATCGTCGTGCAGCAGCAGGGCCTCATCATCACGCCCGCCGGTCAGAAAGGGGATCAGGTGATCTGCAAGCAATTGCGGAGCCACTAGATGCGGCACATGGCCCACCGGGAGATCCGCCACCAGCGCCCGGGGCAGCAGGCGCTGCATATGCCGCTGGAGGGGGAGGGGGACGGACATATCCTCGGTCGCCTCCACGTAAAGCCGGGGCAGTTTCGTGAACCTTGCATCGCTGCCAAGGCGGACCGACCGCGTACCTTCGCCCTGCGGCGTCAGGGCAAGGCTGGCGGTGCGGGCAACCTGCGGCGGGCAGTCGTTGAACAGGATTGCCTGGGCCACGCTGTGCGGAACCGATGTCACCCGCCCGTCATCCGACCAGACCAGATATGGCGTGATCCCCCGGCTGATGCCCTTGTCGCCTGCCATCCGGGCCTGTACCTCGGCAAACCCCAAACCTGCCGGCAGCACGATGCCTGCGATATAGGCGATGCGGACGGCCTTCTTGTTCCGTTCGGCCAGGGCCGAGGCGATCATGCCCCCGCCGGAATGGCCCACCACACTGACATGGTCATAGGGGGCGATCAGACGATCAAGGTAATCCAGACAGATTTCCAGCGTGACCGCAGCCGGGTCGGAGCCGTCCGCCCCGTTGCCGGGCAGATCTGCGGCCAGTACCGGAATGCCCGCCTGTTCCAGCAGCGGGGACAGCCTGTTCCAGACCCATGCCCCCTGCCATGCACCGTGGATCAGGCAGACGGGATCATGCGGCACGGGCGGTCTCCCGTTCTGCAAGGGTGGGCGATGTCGGTGACGGTATGGCGCAAAGGCAGCGTGTTTGCTGCGTTGCCCTGCTGGTGTGATTGTCCATGCCCGACCTCCGGTTTCCTGTGATGTCGTCATAGGCCAGTATCGGGCGATCTAAGAAGAACAGATTATCGCACAGGCTGATGCCGTTTCGGCATCACCCTGATGACAGGGGCCGGCGTTCAGATGGATTCCTGCCCTTGCAGTTCTGCAATCAGCACCTGAAGAAACAGATCGACGGCCCCCGGCAGGGACCGGCCTGCGCGAACATAGATGCCCAGATCGGACCAGATCGGCCCGCGCGCGGTTTCCAGAGGAACATGGACCAGCTTGCCGTCCTCCAGCATCGTTTCCAGCCCGATAGGGGTCTGGAAGCCGATGAGGGGGGGCGTCATGGCCAGCCGCCGTGTCAGATCGATGGAATCGGTGACCAGCATCGGCTCTACCGTGCGGCCCAATGTCTGCATATGGGGCTCCAGAAGTGCCGAGATCGACAGGTTCGGACCCGCCCAGAGCAGCGGATAATCACAGCAGGCCGAAAGTGTTACGGTCTGGCGGTGTGCCAGGGGGTGGGTGGGGGCCATGATTGCGCCCAGCTTGAATTTTGCGACATGCGCCTGCCGGACCTGCGGCGTCCGCGAGGGGGAGAAGGTGATGCCGACATCCGCGCGCCCGTCGTTGAGTGCATCGGGAATGGCCCGCGATCCCATCATCTGCGCGGTCAGCCGGATACGCGGCGCAATCTTTCCCATCCGCAGGATGACGGCCGGCAGCAGGGAGGCGCATACCCCTTCGATCGCCGCCACGGATATATGGCCGATCCGGGCGCCGCGCAGCGCGGAGATATCGGATTTTGCCCGCTCCAGATCCTGCAGAACGACAATGACGTGCCGTGCCAGCATTTCCCCCGCGGTTGTCAGGACAATGCCTGTAGAGCGTCGCTCGAACAGGGGGGCGCCGATTTCCTCTTCCAGCTTGAGGATCTGACGGTTCACAGCCGAAGAGGCCACATTCAGTTGCCGCGCCCCCTCGCGGATGGAACCTGCCCTGCGGACCGTGTCGAAATAGAGGATGGCTGGCGCGTGGATCCGCATATGGGGCAACCTTTGCAAGTGACCTGTTCAGGGTAATGCAGTCTGCCGGTGCGGGGAACCACTTGGCAATCTTGCAGTGGCGGACGGTATCTGCCCGAAAAATAATCAGCTGCGGGCGGTAAACGGGCGGTTCCGAGGGGCGGCCCCATCCGGTGCTTGCCTCCGGCAGGGGTGCGACATACGACTTCGAGGTTGTCGTAAAACCGGAAAAAGGCGGGCGCATATGAAAATTCTGATCATCGGCGCGGGAATTGGCGGGCTATGTGCTGGTTTGGCCTTGCGTCGCCTTGGCCATGATATCGAGATTTTCGAAAAGGTGCGCGAGATGCGCCCGGTGGGGGCGGGCCTGTCCCTGTGGCCGAACGGTATCCGCTGTCTGCAGCATCTGGGCCTTGGGCCGGATGTGGAGGCTTTGGGCGGCCAGATGGAAACCATGGCATATGTCGATGGCCTGAGCGGCGCGGGTATGACGGATTTCTCGTTGCAGCCGCTTTACGATGCCTCGGGCGCGCGGGCCTATCCGGTTTCACGGGCTGCCCTGCAGGACAGGTTGATCGATCGTTTCGGCCGTGAGGAGATCCATTTCGGGGCAGAACTGCTGACGGCAGCGCAGGATGGTACGGCGACGTTCTCGAACGGCATGCAGGCGCAGGGTGATCTGATCATCGGGGCGGACGGCGCGCATTCGGCAATTCGCTCGCACATCCTCGGGTCGCCACTGTCGCGGAGGTCTGCGGGGTATACCAATTGGAACGGCATCGTTCCTGCCGATCCGGCTATTGCCCCCGTGACCAGCTGGACAACCTATGTGGGCGAGGGAAAGCGTGTCTCGATCATGCCGATCGGGGCGGGAAAATGCTATTATTTCTTCGATGTTCCCCGGCCCGCGGGCGGGGAGGCCCCCGCGGACCGTCTGGCGGAACTGCGTGGGCATTTCAGCCATTGGTGCCAGCCGGTTCAGTGCCTGCTGGACGCGATCAGCACCGATTCGCTCAATCGGGTGGAGATCCACGATATTGATCCGATCGGCACATGGGTGAACGGCCGCATGGTTCTGCTGGGGGATTCGGCGCATAACACCGCCCCGGATCTGGGGCAGGGGGCCTGCATGGCGATGGAGGATGCGGTGGTGCTGGAGCGGGCGCTGACACAGTATCCGGACGATCTGGACGCCGCGCTGGCCAGCTATCAGGCGGCTCGTGTTGATCGTTGTGCCGAACTGGTGCTGCGCGCCCGTGTCCGCAGCGATATCACGCATGGTATCGATCCCGCCCTTACCAAAGATTGGTACCGGAGCCTTACGGCGGATGCGGCGGGTGAAATCCTTCAGGGAATCCAGAAAACCGTCGACGGCGGACCCTTGGCCGTATGATCGCATAACACCTGTGCGTTTTTTCGCCATGGGGCCCGAAAATTAGGCGATCAGGCATGATTGTTGCGGGTGGATTATAAATCTGCCCGCAAGGCGGCACATCGCCTCTTGATTGTGCGTCGCCGTATCGGCCTGTTGGGGAGAAGCGCCCTGCTTTACGCCGTCTCGGGCGGGGCCGCCCGCAGCGGGCTTGTTTCTGTATCGCGGCAGGTCTGACCCATGGATATCGCGTTTCATCTGAATGGAATGCCCGTACGCATTGCGGATGCCTCCCCCACAAGCACGTTATTGGACTGGCTGCGTGAAACGCGGGGGCTGACCGGCACCAAGGAGGGGTGCAATGAGGGCGACTGCGGTGCCTGCACCGTGATGGTCACCGATGGGCGCGGACCACGCGCACTGAACTCCTGCATCCTGTTTCTGCCACAGCTGCATGGCAAGGCTGTGCGCACTGTCGAGGGTTTGGCCGCCCCGGATGGCCGGCTGCATCCGGTGCAGCAGGCGATGGTGGAATGCCACGGCAGCCAATGCGGATTCTGCACGCCGGGTTTTGTCATGTCGATGGCGGCGGCGCATGCCACGGGACGAACGGATCATGACAATGTGCTGGCAGGCAACCTGTGCCGTTGCACCGGTTATGCCCCGATTGTCCGCGCGGCAGAGCGGGCGGCGACGGCCCCCAGACCCGACTGGCTGACCGAACCCGATATGGCCACCGAAGGCGTTGGCCTGCCACATAGCCCCGCCACATCGGATGAACTTGCCACCCTTTATGCCGAGATGCCAAATGCCACGCTGGTTGCCGGGGCCACGGATGTGGGGCTTTGGGTCACCAAGGGGCTGCGCGATGTGACGCCCGCCATATTTCTGGGCGGCATCGCCGAGATGCAGCGTATCGAACAGCAGGGGGACATGCTGCGCATCGGCGCGGGTGTGACCATCTCTGCCTTGGCAGAGGCGGTGGTGGACACCCATCCCGCGCTGGCCGAACTGCTGCGCCGCTTTGCCTCGCCGCCCGTGCGGAACGCGGCGACCATCGGCGGAAATATCGCAAATGGCTCTCCCATCGGGGATGCGCCGCCCGCACTGATCGCGATGGGTGCAAGGCTTCATCTACGGCGCGGGAATGCGCGGCGGGATATGCCGCTGGAAGATTTCTTCCTTGATTACCGCAAGCAGGACCGTCACCCCGGTGAGTTCGTGGAGGCCATCAGCATCCCGGCCGCATCCCCCGCGCTGCGGTGCTACAAGGTATCCAAGCGGTTCGATCAGGACATTTCGGCGGTTTGCGGCTGCTTCAACATTACCGTGACGGATGGCGTGGTAACCGGCGCGCGCATCGCCTTCGGCGGAATGGCGGCTGTGCCCAAACGTGCAAGCGCGGTAGAGGCTGCCTTGACTGGAAAGCCCCTAACAACCCTGCCGGCCGAGGTGTTCGCAGAGGATTTTACCCCGCTCAGCGACATGCGTGCCAGCGCCGGCTATCGTCTAAAAATCGCACAGAACCTGCTGACACGATACATCCATGATCTGGCGGGCAACGTGACCTCGGTTCAGGAGGTGGCATCATGAGCATCGGCAAACCGCTCCCCCATGATGCAGCGCCCCTGCATGTGACAGGTGCCGCCCGCTTTGTGGATGATATGCCTTTGCCGCGCGGCACGTTGCATCTGGCCTTCGGGCTTTCCTCTATCGCGCGGGGGGCGATCACGGTGCTGGATCTGGCACCGGTACGGGCTGCCCCCGGCGTTGTGGCGGTGATCGGGCCGGATGATCTTGCCGAAATTCCCGATTGTTCGGCATCGGTCCATGATGAGCCTTTGTTGGCGGCCGGTCGGGTGAACCATGCGGGGCAGCAGTTGTTCATCGTGGTGGCCGAAACCCACTTGGCGGCCCGGCGCGCGGCACGTCTGGCACGGGTAACCTATGCTGCCGAAACGCCTGTCCTGACGATCGAGGACGCGTTGGTGGCCAACAGCCGGTTCGAGGACGGCCCGGTAATCTGGCAGAAAGGTGATGCCGCGCGCGCCATCGACGCCGCCGATCACGTGATTGAGGCTGCCCTGACTGTTGGCGGGCAGGAGCATTTCTATCTGGAAGGGCAGATCGCTGCAGCTGTTCCCCAAGAGGGGGGGGATATGCTAATCCACTCCTCTACCCAGCATCCGACCGAGGTCCAGCACAAGGTGGCGCACGCCCTGCACATTCCCATGAGCGCGGTCCGTGTAGAGGTGCGACGTATGGGCGGCGGCTTTGGGGGGAAGGAAAGCCAGGGAAATGCCCTGGCCATCGCCTGCGCCTTGGCCGCGCGCCTGACGGGCCGTCCGTGCAAGATGCGTTATGACCGTGATGATGATATGATGATCACGGGTAAACGCCACGACCTTCGCATCGAATACCGTGTCGGCTTCGGGGCGGATGGCCGGATCGCCGGGCTGGAATTGCGCCATTTGCTGCGGTGTGGCTGGGCGCAGGATCTGTCGTTGGCGGTGGCGGACCGGGCGATGCTGCACGCCGATAACACCTATCACCTGCCGGATATCCGGATCGAGAGCCATCGCCTGAAAACCAATACCCAGAGCGCCACCGCCTTTCGCGGGTTCGGTGGCCCGCAGGGAATGATCGGAATCGAGCGGATTGTCGACCATATCGCAGCTACCTTGGGGATGGACCCTCTGGCGGTCCGCCGGGTCAATTTCTACCGTGCGATGACGGGCGGGGATGCTCCCATCGCGCCCAAGGTGCCGGTGGAGGCGAATACGCAGATCAGGGCCGATGCTGCGGCAACGGGCGTTGATCTGACCTCTCAGGGGCAGGAAGGGGCAGCACGTCCGGCGCATGTGCCTGTGGCCGATGGGGTGCAGACCACGCATTATCACATGCCGGTAGAGGATTTCATCGCGCATGATCTGGTGGCGAAACTGGAGGAAACGTCGGATTATGCAGCCCGCCGCTTGGCGGTGGCCGATTGGAATGCCCGCAATCCTGTCCTGAAAAAGGGAATTGCCCTGACGCCGGTCAAGTTCGGGATATCCTTTACGCTGACATGGCTCAATCAGGCGGGGGCCTTGGTCCATGTGTATCAGGACGGTTCCATCCATCTGAACCATGGCGGGACGGAAATGGGGCAGGGGCTGTTCCAGAAGGTCGCGCAGATAGCGGCCTCGGTGTTCGATGTCCCTATGGAGACGGTGAAGATCACGGCCACCGATACCTCCAAGGTGCCGAACACCTCTGCCACGGCGGCCTCCTCCGGGGCGGATATGAACGGCATGGCAGCCCAGTCGGCCTGCGAGACGCTGCGCGGGCGGATTGCCGATTGTCTTGCGGCGCTGCACGGCGTGGCGGCGGATACGATCCTGTTCCGTGCAGGCCATGTCCATATTGCCGACAGCCGCATTCCGTTCGCGGAGGCGGTCCAGATCGCCTATCAGAACCGCATCTCCCTTTCGGCCACGGGGTTCTACAAGGTTCCGAAGATCACTTGGGACAGAAAACGCGGTGAGGGCCGCCCGTTCCTGTATTTCGCCTATGGCGCTGCCGTATCCGAAGTGGTGATCGACACTTTGACAGGAGAATCCCGGATCCTGCGGGCCGATATCCTGCATGATACCGGCAGCAGCCTGAACCCGGCACTGGATATCGGGCAGATAGAGGGCGGATATGTGCAGGGGGCAGGCTGGCTGACCACCGAGGAACTGGTATGGAATGCGCAGGGCGTGCTGACAACGCATGCACCCTCCACCTACAAGATCCCCGCCTGTTCGGATCGCCCGCATGTGTTCAATGTGGCGCTCTGGTCCCGGCCGAATTCCGAAGGGACAGTCGGCCGGTCAAAGGCCGTAGGGGAGCCGCCGTTCATGCTGGGCATATCGGCATTTCTGGCAATCCAGGATGCGGTTCGTGCTGCAGGGGGCGGATTGATCGATGCCCCCGCCACGCCCGAACGCATCCTGCGGGCGGTCGAAAATGGGGTTTGATATTGCAGCACTGTCACGCGCCATTGCGGAACATGGGCCGGTGGTCCGCGTGGTGGTGGCCAAGGTCGAAGGCTCCTCTCCCCGGGAGATAGGTGCGGCCATGCTGGTCTGGGCGACCGGAACCGAAGGGACCATTGGTGGCGGGGCGCTGGAATGGCAGGCCATAGCGAATGCTCGCGGGATGAGCGAGGGGCATCGTATTACCCGCCATCCACTGGGCCCGTCCCTTGGGCAATGTTGCGGCGGCGCGGTGACGCTCTGGTCAGAGGTGCTGGCCGCGGCCCCCGAGGGCCCCGTGGTTGCGCGCGGGGCGGGGCCGATGCCGTTGGCGGTGGCGCGGCTTGTGAAACGCGCGCGGGACAGGGGTCAACCGGTGGCCCCGCAGCTTGTTCAGGGCTGGATGGTGGAACCCGTGGCCCGTCCGACGCGGCAGCTGTGGATCTGGGGTGCCGGGCATGTCGGTCGCGCATTGATTGATACCATACGGCCCTTGCCGGATTTTGCGATAACGTGGCTGGATACCGCGGCCGACCGTTTTCCCGCCATTCCCGAAGGCGTGACGGCGCGCTGGTCCGCAGACGTGGCGGATATGGTCACAGGTGCCCCGCCGCAGGCCGAGCATCTGGTCCTGACCTATTCGCATCCGCTGGATCTGGAGATTTGCCACAGCCTTCTTCAGCACGGGTTCCGCTTTGCGGGGCTGATCGGATCCGCCACCAAGGCTGCACGCTTCTCCAGCCGTCTGGCAGCGCTGGGCCATGATCCGGCGCGCATCACCTGCCCGATCGGCGACCCTGCTCTGGGCAAGCATCCGCAGGCAATCGCCGTCGGAGTGGCAAGCCAGTTGTTGCGGAATGCAGCGGTGGCCGCAGCGGCTTCCCCCCTTACATCCGAATTGAAAAAGGACATTTCATGGCGCGACTGACGACCCATGTTCTTGATACCGCCCGCGGCTGCCCTGCAGAGGGGGTCCAGATCACATTGTGGCAGGGTGATGTGCCCCTGGCAGAGGCGGTGACGAATTCGGATGGCCGCACCGATGCCCCGATGGCCGCGGATCTGGCATTGGGGAATTACGAACTGCGGTTTCATGCCGGCGACTATCTGCGGGCAACGGGCCAGCCCGATACGTTTCTGGATGTGGTGCCGGTCGGGTTCCGGATTTCGGACGCGGGCCATCATCATGTGCCGCTGCTGCTGTCGCCGTTCGCGTATAGCACCTATCGGGGGAGCTGAGCAGTGAACCGTTATCCACGTGATATGACGGGATATGGCGCCGCGCGCCCCGATGCCCTTTGGCCGGGCGGGGCGAAGGTGGCTGTCAGCCTCGTGCTGAACCATGAAGAGGGGGGAGAGAATTCCATCCTGCATGGCGATGCCGCATCAGAGGCGTTTCTGTCCGATATTGCCGGTGCCTCCCCCTGGGTGGGAGAGCGGCACTGGAACATGGAATCCATCTACGATTACGGAGCACGTGCAGGGTTCTGGCGGCTGCATGATATCTTTACCGCGCGGGGGCTCCCGGTCACCATTTTCGGTGTGGCCACGGCACTGGCGCGTTGCCCCGAACAGGTGGCTGCCATGAAGGCGGCGGGTTGGGAAATCGCGTCTCACGGTCTCAAGTGGATCGAGCACCGGGCAATGCCCGAGGATGAGGAGCGTCGCCAGATTTCCGAGGCGATCCGCCTGCATACCGAGGTGGTGGGTACGCCGCCGCGCGGTTGGTACACGGGGCGCTGTTCTGCCAATACCGTGCGGTTGACGGCGGAAACCGGCGTGTTCGACTGGATATCGGATACCTATGACGACGACCTGCCGCATTGGGTCGAGGTGGGCGCGCGCGATCAGCTGGTGATTCCCTATACGCTAGAGGCGAACGACATGCGCTTTGCCACGGCGCCCGGCTATATCAACGGTCAGCAGTTCTTTACCTATCTGAGGGATGCCTTTGATACCCTGTGGGACGAAGGTGCTGCGGGATCGCCCAAGATGATGTCGATCGGGCTGCACAGCCGTCTGATCGGACGACCGGGCAAGGTTGCCGGGCTTGTGCGTTTTCTGGAATATGCGGCGCAGAAGGGCGGTGCGTGGTTTGCCACACGCGGCCAGATTGCGGCGCATTGGGCCGCAACCCATCCGCATAGGCGACGCGAACGTCCCAGCCAGATGGACCGCGAGACGTTCGTGGCGCGTTTCGGCGGCATCGTCGAACATTCCCCTTGGGTGGCCGAGCGGGCATGGCAGCTGGAGCTGGGGCCCGCGCATGACAGCGCGATCGGGCTGCATAACGCCCTGTGCCGGATATTCCGTTCCGCAAGCGAGGCGGACCGCCTTGCCACGCTGAACGCGCATCCCGATCTGGCGGGCAAGCTGGCGGCGGCCAGACGTTTGACGGCCGAAAGCACATCGGAACAGGCAAGCGCGGGGCTGGATGCGCTGACGGATGCCGAGCGGGCAGAGTTCACCGCGCTGAATTCCGAATACGTTGCCCGGCACGGCTTTCCTTTCATCATCGCCGTGCGCGACCATACCAAGGACGGCATTCTTGCCGCATTCCGCCAGCGCATTGCCCATGATCGCGATACCGAATTCACCACCGCCTGCGCGCAGGTTGAACGCATCATCGAACATCGACTGAAGGCCCTTCTATGACCCAGTATTACACCCCCAAAGGCGGCCTGCCGCCCCAGACGCAACTGATGACGGGGCGGGCGGTATTCACCGATGCCTATGCCTTTCTGCCCAAGGGGGTATTTTCGGATATCGTCACCAGCTTCCTGCCGAATTGGGACAAGACGCGGCTTTGGGTGATTGCGCGACCGATGACCGGGTTTTCCGAAACCTTCAGCCAGTATGTGATGGAGGTCGCGCCCGGAGGCGGCTCTGATCTGCCGGAGCCGGAGGCCGCTGCGCAGGCCGTGCTGTTTATCACGGGCGGTACGCCGGTCCTGACGCTGGATGGCGTGGATCATACGCTGCGGGCGGGCCACTACGTCTATATTCCTGCCGGTATGGCGTGGTGCCTGCACAACCGGGCCGAGGAGCCTGCGCGCTTCCACTGGTTCCGCAAGCTGTGGGACGGTGCGGGGATGGAGCGTCCTGACCCGCTGATCCTGCATGATGACGATGTTGCCCCCAGCCCGATGCCCGACACGGATGGTGCATGGGCCACAACCCGTTTCGTCGATCCTGCGGATCTTCGCCACGACATGCATATCACCATCGTGACACTTCAGCCCGGCGCGGTCATTCCGTTCGAGGAAACGCATGTGATGGAACACGGGCTATATGTTCTGGAGGGTAAGGCGGTCTACAAGCTCAACCAGGATTGGGTCGAGGTTGAGGGCGGTGATTTCATGTGGCTGCGCGCCTTCTGCCCGCAGGCCTGCTATGCTGCCGGACCGGGGCCGTTCCGCTACCTGTTGTACAAGGATGTGAACCGCCACGCGGCCTTGCGTCGCTTCTGATAGGGGGACGGGATGGAGATACGGACACAGCCCCTGACTTCCACGGCCTTTGCACCCTTCGGGGATGTGCTGGAGGCGTCCGGCCCGGCCGATATGATGATCAATCAGGGAATGTGCGAGCGTTTCCATGACCGGGCCCATTGCGTGGCAGAAGGCGGAAGGCTCGGTATCTCCATTTTCCGGGCTGTGCCACGCAACCTGCCGTACCGGCTGGAGATGATGGAGCGGCATCCGCACGGCAGCCAGGCCTTCATGCCGATGTCGGAGCATCCGTTTCTGGTGATTGTCGCACCGGATGACGGGGGGCGCCCGGGTGTGCCGCTGGCCTTTCTGTCGGCACCGCATCAGGGGGTCAACCTGCATCGCGGAACATGGCACGGGGTGCTGACGTCCCTGCATCCGCCCGGGCTTTTCATGGTGGTGGACCGCATCGGAACCACCCCGAATCTGGAAGAACATTGGTTGGAGACCCCCATAACCGTCATATGACCGGAACGTTCTTCCGATTTGCCATCTGCGGTGGGAATATTCGTTCACGGCATGGCGGAACCCATTGCAAGGCATCCTTGTTTCTTGTGCTATATTGCAGGGCGCGCGTGAAAACGTCATGTCGAGCGTTCTGGAAAGAAAACGAGGAATATCATGTTCAAAGCCCTGACATTCGCCGCGGTTGCTGCCGCCGCGCTGGCCACGCCCGCGCTTTCCGAAACGCTGCGTGTGGGGACGTCGGGTGGATATTTCCCGTTCACGTTCACGAAAAGCGACACGCTTCAGGGATTTGAGATCGACTTCATGAACGAGATCGGCAAACGGACCGATCTGGACGTGGAATTCGTGACCATGTCGTTTTCGGGGTTGATCGGGGCGCTGGATTCGAACCGGATCGATACCGTTGCCAACCAGATCACCATTACGCCCGAGCGGGAGGCCCGTTTCGATTTTACGCAGCCCTATGTCTATGACGGGGCACAGGTTGTGGTGAAGCGGGGCAATGAAACCGAAATCACTGGCCCGGAATCGCTCAAGGGGCGGAAGGTTGCCGTGAACCTCGGCTCCAACTTCGAGCAGCTGCTGCGCGATCTGCCCTATTCGGATGAAATCAATATCCTGACCTATGAATCCAATATCGCGCAGGATACCGCGCTTGGCCGGGTGGATGCCTTTGTCATGGACCGCGTTTCGTCGGGGCAGGTGATTGCCGAAAGCCCGCTGCCGCTGGCCTTGGCCGGACAGCCCTTCAGCGAGATCCAGAACGCCTTGCCCTTCCGCAAGGATGCAACGGAGTTGCGTGAAAAGGTGGATGCCGCCATCACCTCGATGAAAGAGGATGGCACGCTTGCGGCTATTTCCGAAAAATGGCTGGAAACGGATGTGACCGTTCCGACGGGCGCAAACTGACATGAGGGCGCTGGACCTCGATTTCATGCTTGGTCTGGTGCCCATCATCCTGGGGTACCTGCCGCTGACGATGTTCATGGCGGCAGTCGGGATGATCTGCGCGCTGATCCTCGGGGCCTTGTTGGCAGTTGAACGTGTGGCCCGCATTCCGGTGCTGGATCAGGCTGTCGTGGTCTTCATCAGCTTTTTCCGGGGGACGCCGCTGCTGGTACAGCTGTTCCTGTTCTATTTCGGGCTGCCGTCGCTGATGCCGTTCATGTCGGGGCTGACGGGGGTGCAGGCGACGATCATCGGGCTGACATTGCATTTCAGCGCCTATATGGCCGAAAGCATTCGCGCGGCCATTCAGGGCGTGGATCGCAGCCAGTGGGAGGCATCCGAGGCCGTCGGCATGACGCGCATCCAGATGATGCGGCGGATCATCCTGCCCCAGGCGGCCCGTGTGGCTGCCCCCACGCTGATGAACTATTTCATCGACATGATCAAAAGCACATCTCTGGCCTTTACCCTCGGGGTGACGGAAATGATGGGGGCCACGCAAAAAGAGGCGTCCAGCAGCTTTCTGTTCTTCGAATCCTTTATCGTGGTCGCATTGGTGTACTGGGTACTGGTCGAGGCATTGTCCTTTGTGCAGCGGCGGCTGGAGACGAATTTGAATAAGGCGTTCACCCGATGATCCGTCTGGATAAACTGACCAAGCGTTTCGGTACGAATACCGTGCTGAACGGTATCGACCTGACGATCCAGGACGGAGAGCGGGTGGTGATCATCGGACCTTCGGGCACCGGAAAATCCACCCTGCTGCGCTGCATCAATTTTCTGGATCGTCCTGATGAGGGTGTGATCGGAATCGGTGATCTGTCTGTCGATGCGGCACGGGCCACCAAGGCACAAATCCTCGGGCTGCGGCGCCGAACGGCATTCGTTTTCCAGAACTATGCGCTGTTTGCGAACAAGACCGCGCGGCAGAATATCACCGAAGCCCTGATAACGGTTCAGGGGCGGCCCCGCGCAGAGGCCGAGGCCCGGGCCGATACGATCCTGCAGGAAACCGGGTTGGCGGACAAGGCAGACAGCTATCCTGCCGCCCTGTCCGGCGGCCAGCAGCAGCGGGTGGGGATCGGGCGGGCAATGGCGCTGGATGCCGAGCTGATGCTGTTCGACGAACCGACCTCGGCGCTGGATCCTGAATGGGTGGGCGAGGTGCTGGACCTGATGCGACGCGTGGCAGAGCGGCAGCAAACCATGCTGATCGTGACCCACGAAATGCAGTTCGCCCGTGAAATAGCGGATCGGGTCATTTTCATGGATGGCGGGCGTATCGTGGAACAGGGGCCCCCTGCGCAGATTTTTGAAAATGCACAGGACCCGCGAACGCAGGCCTTCCTGCGCCGTGTGAAACAATGACATTTTCGGGCACTGCAGCGCACAAGGCTGCAGTGCCCGGACCTTCAGTTCATTTCAGCAGCACCGCCCCCAGCATCCCCGAAGCATGAAGCCAATTCAGGATCTGGGCCAAGGGGATCAGGCTGAGAAAGACCAATGCGTCCGCGGCATTGCGCGATAGCGTCCCGATGTCGAAGGTTACCGTTCTGGGTGTGCTGAAACGGCGCGGCGCGGGCAGCATACGCGGAACGCGTGCGGCATAATCATCGTATTGGCGCCCGAAGGTGCGACGAAGGTAATCTTCTTCACGTTGGGCGGTCAGGGACAGGATCACAAAGGCAACGGTCCCGATCATCGCGGTCAGTAGAAGGCTGCCCAGCATCAGGCCAAAGCCCACCGCCCCGATCGTGGAGAACAGATACAACGGGTGGCGGCATATCGAATAGGGGCCGTCCTGCATCACCACGGCATTCTTGCGCCCGCCGATGTAGAGGATCGCCCAGAACCGCCCCAGAACGGCTGCGACAATCGCAAGAATACCCGCGCTTTCCATCATGGTCATGGAAAGAGCATTCCACGCCGAGGCACAGAGGGCAATCGGCGGCAGTAGCGCCAGAAACGCAAGGCGCAACCCGGCGATACGGATTTTCTGGTTGAAAGGGATGGCCGGAATCGTGGTCATGGGGATGTCCTCAGGATGCATAGCCGAGCCAACCTTCCAAAGCTTCCCAGCTTTGGTCCATTGGCCAGGCGGCGGTGTAGGGAAGGGAGACATGGCCGTAGCGGATGGAAATCTGCCGTTCGGCCCTGGCCTCGTTTTCACCGAGGTCGGCCATCAGCATGGCCGAAGCGAGGCCCGTCCGGTCCGAGCCGGATTTGCAATGGATCAGCACAGGTTTCGGCGCGGCCCGCAGCAGGGCCACCAATCGGGCGGCGTCCTGCAGGGTCAGCTGCTTGCCCGCCGACATCTGAAAATCATAATGCACCAGCCCGAGCGCGGCGGCACCGGCCATTTCGCTGTCGTACCATGCTGCGCCTTCATGCGCCCCCCGCAGGTTGATGACACTGCGGAGGCCGGTTTCGGCCGTCCAGAGGGCAAGATCCTCGGCCGATGGCTGCGCCGACCGATAGGCAACGCCGGCCACGACCGGATGGAAATTGCCGCTGATCTGCAGATGCGCGAGATAGCCGCCCAGAAGGGCGACGCATAGCACGGTCAGGATTGTCAGGCGGATCATGGCAGTTTTCATGGCGGTCCTCGGTATCGGTGCCGCCTTCATCGGTTTTGATCCTGACACGAGCCTGAACGCTGTGGCGTCTGCGGGACGTTTCTTTATGTTTGCGCAAAGGGAGGCGTGCGGTGCGGATATTGCTGATCGAGGATGATGTCGGCCTTGGCACGGCAGTCCGGGACCGGATCACGGCAGATGGCCATCTGCCCGATTGGGCGCAGACATTGGCCGATGCCCGTGCATGCCTTTCCACGGTGGTCTATGATCTGGTTCTGCTGGATATGATGCTGCCGGACGGCCATGGGCTGGATCTGTTGCGAGGGCTGCGGCGCGACCGGTCCGACGTGCCTGTCATTGTCCTGACGGCGATGGACAGGATTACGGACCGTATCGACGGGCTGAACGCCGGTGCCGATGATTATCTGGTGAAGCCCTTCGATCTGGCAGAGCTTACGGCCCGTATCGGCGCCGTTGCCCGCCGGTATGCCGGTGATCCGAATCCGCATCTGATGCTCAACGAATATTCGGTGGACCTGGCCGGACGGGTTGTGCGCGGACCGGGTGGAATCGTCGATCTGGGGCAGCGGGAATGGATCATTCTTGAAACACTGCTGCAGGCACGGGGCGGGGTGGTTTCCAAATCCCGACTGGAGGATCGTTTCTATTCCTTTGATGCCGAGGTGGAGAGCAATACGATCGAGGTTTATGTCAGCCGTCTTCGCAAGAAACTGGGGCGCAACAGTATCGAAACGCTGCGCAACCTCGGGTACAGGATTCTACGATGAAAAAACCGCGCAGCCTTCGGCGTGATCTTGCGCTTGGACTTGGGGCAGGGCTGACGGCGTTGTGGATTCTGGCGATGCTGGGGGCAACCCTGATCGTGCGCGAAGAGCTGGATGAGGTTTACGACAGTTTGATGGAGCAAACGGCCGACCGCCTGCTGCCCCTTGCCGCCGATCGCGATCTGGTCGATCTGCCGCCGCAGGCCGAAGCCTTGCTGTTCTGGGCTGTTCGGGACGAAAACGGAACAATCCTGCAGCAATCAACCGGCGCATCGGCAGATATCTTTGCCGTGCCTTCGCCCGAAGGGTTCAGCACGCGGGATGATCATCGCTATTTCGTCCGCAGTACTGCGGGACGGACGCTGGATGTGGCCAGCCCGCTGAACGAAAGACGGGAGGCGGCCTGGGGCGTTCTGTCGACATTGCTGTTTCCCGCTCTGCTGCTTCTGCCTCTATGTCTGTTTGGCGTGATTGCCTTTACCAGTTACCGTTTGCGCCCGGTGCGGGCGCTGTCGGCCGAGGTGGCGGGTCGTACCCCCGATGATCTGCGCCCCTTGATGACATCCGGCCTGCAGGCCGAGTTGTTGCCCATACGGGACGAGATGAACCACCTGATGGCCAATCTGTCCAAGGCACTGCACGCCGAGCGTGCCTTCTCTGCCAATGCCGCACATGAACTGCGGACCCCGATCGCCGCCACGCTGGCCCATGTGCAACTGCTGATGTCGGAAGTGTCTTCGGGGCCAGCAGCGGATCGCGCACGCCGGATCGAGCGGGAGTTGAAGCGTGTGACGCGGCTGGTGGAAAAGCTGCTGCAACTGGCCCGTGCGGAACATCTGGTGCCGCAGGACACCGTTACCGATGTTTCCCCCATCCTCAGGCTGGTTGCGGATGATTTTCAGGTGCGTCCGCTGGTTCCCGCGGGGGCCGTGGACCTGCGGATCGATCCTGACGCCTTTGCCATCCTTGCCCGTAACCTGATCGAAAATGCGGTCTGTCATGGAACGGACGTACAGGTGTGCCTGTCACCGGACGGAACGCTTCGTGTAAGCAACGGCGGTGCGGTTGTCCCGGCGGCCACTCTGGCACAGTTGACCCGCCGATTTGAACGGGCGAATTCCCGGGCCGAAGGGTCCGGGCTTGGCTTGGCAATTGTTGCGACCATTGCCCAAGGGGCAAACCTGAAGCTGGAACTTGCCTCCCCCCGCCATGGATATGACGATGGATTCGAGGCCGTGATAAGCCCGGATCGGTAGGTTGCGGTGGCAAGTGGCGGATGGGGTGGGATTCGAACCCACGGTAGAGTTCCCCCTACGCTAGTTTTCAAGACTAGAGCCTTAAACCACTCGGCCACCCATCCGTTGGCCGAGGCATAGCAAAATACGCAGCCTAGTCCAGCCTCAACCGAACCATGGCTCCAGATTTTTGCGAATTCGCGCCAGCGGAGTACTGCCGGACGTATCGGGGACAAAGCGTGTGCCGGTAATCGTCTCGTACGCCTCGACATAGGCGGCCGAAGTGGCCGTGATCATGTCTTGCGGGATTTCGGGAATATCATCCTCATAGGGGTTGCAGCGGGCTGCGACCCAAGCGCGGATGACGTCCTTGTCAAAGCTTGAGGGGCGGGTGCCTGCCTCGAAAGCCTCGGCGTAGGACGCAGCGTGCCAATAGCGGGAACTGTCGGGGGTGTGGATCTCGTCGGCCAGCAGGATCCGGCCCTCTTCGTCCACCCCGAACTCGTATTTGGTATCGACCAGGATCAGGCCCCGATCATTGGCGATCGTTTGGCCCCGGGCAAACAGCGCCAGCGCCATTGCCGAGATCTGTTCCCACTGCGGTGCGGTCAGCAGGCCCTGGGTCAGGATCGCATCGGCATCCAGCGGCTCGTCATGACCACCGTCAAAGGCCTTGGACGTCGGGGTAATGATCGGTTTCGGCAGAACCTGATTGTCGCGCAGGCCGTCGGGCAGGGTGTGGCCATACATCTTGCGCACGCCCTGTTTGTACTGGGTCAGCACCGAGGTGCCGGTTGTACCGGCAAGATAGCCACGCACGACGATCTCGACCGGCAGGATGGTAACCTTGCGGCCGATGACCACATTGGGGTCAGGATAGGCCAGCACATGATTCGGTGCGATGTCGGCGGTTTCATCGAACCACCAGCGCGCCATCTGCGTCAGCACCTGACCTTTCCACGGAATGGCGGTCAGGATGCGATCGAATGCGGAAATACGGTCGGATGAAATCAGGATGCGGCGCGCAGGCTCGTCCCCGTCTGCGGGCAGATCGTAGCAATCGCGGACCTTGCCGAAATAGGGGTTCGGCAGTTCGTCAATGCGGGCCTCGGGCAGCACGCGGGTCATATCGAGGGTCATGGCGTTCCTCCTGTTTGCGGTCGTCATGGGTCCGGCGGTTTGTGAAGTCAACGCCGTGCTGCAAAGAAGCTGCGTAAAAGTTCTGCAGACTCGGCTTCGGCGAGGCCATCATACACTTCGGGGGCGTGGTGGCACTGGGGATGGCTGAAAACGCGGGGGCCCTGCGCAACACCGCCGGATTTCGGATCGGCGGCACCGTAATACAGGCGTGCGATGCGGGCGGCGGCAATGGTGGCGGCGCAGATCGGGCAGGGTTCCAGCGTCACATACAGCCGGTATCCGGGCAGACGTTCGGAACGGGCAAGCCTGCACCCCTCTCTGAGAACCAGAATTTCGGCATGGGCAGTCGGGTCCGACAGCTCCCGGGTGCGGTTGCCGTTCTGTGCCACCACACGGCCGGATGGATCGGTCAGGACCGCACCCACGGGAACCTCGCCCCGCAGGGCAGCGGCGCGGGCTTCGGATAATGCAAGCTGCATATGGCTGTGAAATGTGCTCATATTCCCTCATGCCGTGACGACGCCGGTCAGGCAACACCTTGCCCCGCCGCACCAACGCAAATAGTTTAGTCTGTTATGCCACGCCCAATGCGTAAGGATTACCATGACCGAGCCTAAATCCCCCCCCGCCGGAGACCGCATCGCCAAGGTGTTGTCGCGGGCCGGTGTTGCTTCGCGCCGCGAGGCCGAGCGGATGATCGAGGCCGGCATGGTTTCGGTGAACGGCAAGATGATCAGCAGCCCCGCCCTGAATGTTACAGACAGTGACCGGATCACGGTTGAAGGCAAGCCCATCAACGCCCCCGAACCGGCCCGTCTGTGGCTGTATTACAAGCCCGAAGGTCTTGTGACGTCGAACAGCGACGAAAAGGGGCGTGAGACTGTTTTTGATCACCTGCCCGAGGATATGCCCCGTGTGATGACGGTCGGGCGTCTGGATCTCAATTCCGAGGGGTTGTTGCTGCTGACGAATGACGGGGGCCTGAAGCGCAAGCTGGAACTGCCGTCCACGGGCTGGCTGCGCAAGTACCGGGTGCGGATCAAGGGTAACCCGACCGATGCGGATCTGGAACCGCTGCGGCAGGGAATCACGATCGACGGAGAGCGTTTCCAGCCGATGACCGTAACGATGGATCGCCATCAGGGGGCGAACGCATGGCTGACGGTGGGCCTGCGCGAAGGGCGGAACCGCGAGATCCGCCGCGCGGTGAACCATATCGGTCTGATTGTGAACCGCCTGATCCGCGTCAGCTACGGCCCGTTCCGGCTGAACGAGTTGAAGCCCGGAGACGTGGAGGAGGTGCGGCCGCGCGTTCTGCGCGACCAGCTTGGCCTGTCGGACCCGGTGGAAGAGGAACCGAAGGCCAAGCCACGCGGCAAGGGGCCTATTGTTCGCCGGGGCGGTTCATCTCGAACACCGCGCTGATTTCGGCAAAATCGCGATAGCCCAGACGTGACAGCGGTGTGAACCGCGTCACGTCGAAACGGCCGTCCACCATGCAGTCATCGCGCATGTGGACGCCCGTGACCTCACCGATGATCAGGGAGTTGCCGTCGCCCAAGAGGGGGGCGATCTGCGTGACGCGGCATTCCAGTGCTGCCGGGGCATTGGCGACACGCGGGCAATCGATGGTGTCGCATTCGGCCTTTTCGATCGCCAGCTGGGTGAATTCATCCGTGCCGCGTGGAAAGGCGGCCGAGGTTTCATTCATCACCTTGCCAGAGGCGGCCTCGACGATGTTCACGCAGAATACACCCGTTGCTCGCAGGGCAGCTGCGCTGTCCTTTTCGCCAGTGGTGGCGAACATCACCTGCGGCGGCACATAGGCAATGGCGTTGAAGAACGAATAGGGTGCCAGATTGTCGCCGTCCGGCCCGCGGGTGGATATCCAGCCGATCGGACGCGGAGAAACAATTGCATTGAAGGGATTGTGCGGCAAACCATGGCCGTCCTCGGGGCGATAGAACATAGCAACTCCTTATGCGTTTGCGATGGTTGTGCCCTCATGTTACCCGCGTTTCCAGCAGATTCGCGGAGGTCCCTTGTACCAGCTGGAGCAGGAAACGCCCGCCGACTGGTGGGAAGTAGAGGCGCTGTACGATCTGTGCTTTGCACCGGGCCGGACGGCGCTGTCATCATACCGATTGCGGGATGGGGTGCCCACGGTCGCCGCGCTGAGCGCGGTGCTGCGCGATCCCGAAGGGCCCGTGGCCGCCGCGATCCGCTATTGGCCGGCAGAGGTGGCGGGCCATGATGTCCTGCTGCTGGGGCCTGTCGCCGTGCATCCCACCCGTCAGGGCGAGGGGTTGGGGGCGTTTTTGATTACCGAAACCCTGCGGGAGGCCCGCAATCTGGGCTGGGACCGCGTGATGCTGGTGGGGGATGCCCCCTATTATCGCCGGTTCGGTTTCCGCAAGCTGGAGGATGTGGTGATGCCGCCCCCCACAAACCCCGACAGGGTACTGGGCGTGGCGCTGACAGCGGGCGCATGGAACGGCATTACGGGCACAGTCACCAAGGCACGCGGCGCCTGACCGCCGGTGGCACTGGCAAGGTCGGTGTGCATGCACTACCTTGAGACTCGCAATGCAATCATGAGGCTGGGGCACATGCCGGACCGCCCGTTCACCACACCCGCGTTCCTGTTGTTGATGGGAGTGTTGATCTTCGTTGCCACTGGCGGGGGGGCATAGTGCTGCCACGCCGCAAGAACATATATGACGGTCGCCGGCGTTTGCGGGGCGGAACACGCGCGCGGCTGTTGGCAATTCCGGCTGTCCTGTTTTTCCTGCACGGCTTTGGCGGCACGTCGGGGCAGATGCTGGCAGGGCTGGCCGCCGGGGGGCTGCTGTTGGGCGCATCCTGGCTGACGCGTGAGGGACTGCGGGCCGAGCTGGACTACGAAGGGCGCGAACTGGCCCGCCGTCCGTTGCCACGCAAACTGGCGGCGGCGGTTCTGGTCGGACTGGCGCTGTTCGTTGGTGGGCTGATGAATGGCCAGCCGGCATTCGGCGTGATCTTTGGCCTGATCGGGGCGGGGCTGCATATCGCGGCTTTTGGCCGTGACCCTTGGCAGGACAAGGGCGAGGGGCGCGATCTGGATCGTGTTTCGCGTGCGGTGGCCGAGGGCGAGCGCCATCTGGCCGCGATGGAAGCGTCGATTGCCCGTCTGGACGATCGGCGCCTTGCGCGGCGCGTGGCCGAATTTTCCGCAGTTGCCCGCGATCTGTTCCGCGGTGTCGAAGAGGCGCCCGAAGGGTTTTCTCCGGCACGCAAGTACCTCGGGATCTATCTGATGGGCGCACGGGACGCGACGGAGAAATTCACGGACCTGTATGCACGCCATCCGGATGCGCAGGCTCGTCACAGTTATGAGGCATTGCTGACCGATCTTGAAACGACATTTGCCAGCCGCACCGCGGCCCTGATGCAGAACGACCGCACTGATCTGGATATCGAGATCAGTGTCCTGCGCGAAAGACTTGCGCGCGAATGACGATGAGGTGAACGATGAAGACCGAAGTGGCACGGACCGCTGCTGAGCAGACCGAAGAAATCACGGCCCTTCCGGCCAACACTTTGCCCGATGCCGAGGCGGAGTCGTTGACACTGGAAACCGCACCTGCCGAAGATGCCGAGGAAATCCGCAAGCGGATGGCCGAAGTCGATATTTCGGATGCCGAATCGATCATCCGGTTCGGCGCGTCCGCGCAATCCGGCCTTCAGGAAATCAGCAGTGAAATGCTGGCGGACGTTCGCAACAAGAACCTTGGCCCTGCAGGGGACAGCCTTCGCGATATGGTTACCACCATCCGCGGGTTTTCCGTGTCGGCGCTGGATGTACGCCGTGACAAGACATTCTGGGAAAGGCTGAGCGGACGGACCGCTCCCTTTGCCAAGTTCGTTGCGCGCTACGAGCGGATCCAGCAACAACTGGATCAGGTGACCGAAGCGCTTCTGGTGCATGAACATACGCTGCTCAAGGATATCAAGTCACTGGACGTGCTGTATGACCGGACCTTGGCATTCTATCAGGAGCTGTGCCTGTATATCGCGGCAGGGGATGCGGTGATTTCCGATCTGGACGGGGATACGATCCCCGCGCAGGAGGCGGCGTTGGTCGATATGCCCGAGGATGCCAAGATGACCGGCGCACAGGCGCTGCGTGATCTGCGGGCCGCGCGCGACGATCTGGAACGGCGCGTGCACGATCTGAAGCTGACACGGCAGGTCACGATGCAGGCGCTGCCCTCCATCCGCCTTGTGCAGGAAAATGACAAGGCGCTGGTGCTCAAGATCAACTCCACGCTCGTGAACACCGTCCCCCTGTGGGAAACGCAACTTGCGCAGGCCGTGACCATCCAGCGCGGACGCGAGGCGGCGGCCTCCATTCGGGCGGCGAATGACCTGACCAATGATCTGCTGACGCAGAATGCCGATGCGATGCGATCCGCGAACCGTGAGATCCGCACCGAAATAGAGCGCGGCGCATTTGATGTGGAGGCGGTGCGTGAGGCCAATGGCAAGCTTCTGGACACGTTGAAGGAAAGCATGTCGATCACCGAAGATGCGAAGGCCCGCCGTGCCAGTGCCGAAGACAGCCTCAAGAAGATGGCGGTTGATCTGCGCGAAGGCCTTGCAGCGGTGGCCATGCCTGCCGAAGAAGCAAAGGGCTGGTAATTCATGGCGCTGCGCGGCCCGTATATCATCGGACTGGTTCTGCTGGCACTTGCCGGTTGCGCAGCCAAGGTTGTCGAAGAACCCGAGGCGGTGCCGGTCCGGCCGAAATCACGGCCTGCGGCAATTGCGGCGCCTGTGGCTCCTTCGGCCAGATCGATGGCGATCAGCCAGTATTACGCGGGCATCCAGTCCGATCTGCTAAGCCGCGGGCTGCTGCGGACCGACGGAGGCGGGGCCGATACGCCGTTTGATGACCGGGTATTGGCCGACAACTTCATACGTATCGCATTGTATGATGAATATGTCCGGGATGATCAGGGTTTCCGGCAGGTGGAAACGCCGGGCCGTCTGCGCCGTTGGACCAAGCCCGTGCGGGTCGGTCTGGTGTTTGGCCCGTCACTCTCTGCGCAGGCCCGCGCGATCGAACGGGCGCGGGTGGGGTCCTATCTTGCGCGTCTGTCACGGCTGACGGGGCATCAGATCGGATTGGCGCCGGATCATACGAACTTCAACATCTTTATCGTGAACGAGGATGAGAGGCTGGGGCTGGGGACCGCCATTCAGAAGGCCGCGCCCAATCTATCCGCATCAGAGGTTGCCTCGGTCGAGAATCTGCCACGGGATACCTATTGTCTGGTTTATGCCAGCTCCAATGCGGCCAGCACCTATACCGGTGCCTTCGCCCTGATCCGTGAGGAGCATCCGACCCTGCTGAGCATGGCCTGCCTTCATGAAGAGATTGCCCAGGGACTAGGGTTGCAGAATGACAGTCCGCAGGCGCGCCCATCCATTTTCAACGATGATGACGAATTCGCGCTGCTGACCGGCATGGATGAACTGATGCTGCGTATCCTTTATGATCCGCGCCTCAGCCCCGGCATGACCGAGGCCGAAGCGCGGCCGATCGTGCAGACCATCGCCACCGAACTGATGGCAAGCGCCAGTTAGATCGTGATCGGAACCAGCACCTCGGGTTCGATGACATTCACATCCGGCAAGGCATCGATCAGCGGCTGTGCCGATTGGGCCAGCGCCGGGAATGTCTTGTAGTGGCAGGGAATGACGGTCTTGAAATTGAAGTAGCGTTTGGCGGCATAGGCCGCACGCTCCATGTCCATGGTATAGAAGCCGCCACAGGCCAGAATGCCGATGTCGGGTTTATGGTAATCCCCCATCCAATCCATATCGGCCATGATGTCGGTATCACCGGACAGATAGATCACATGGCCGTCGCCCGCGATCATGTAACCCGATTCGGTTCCGGCATAGATCGGATGCGACTGCCCGCCGATTGAAGATGAATGAACGGCATTCACCATCGTGACCTTTGCCCCGTTCAGATCCACGGTGCCGCCCTTGTTGAAGCCGATTCCCTCAATCCCCTCCTGTTCGGACCACCAGCCGACCAGATCGGCAATCCCGACGATGGGAAGGTTCTTTTCCTTGGCCAGGGCCAAGGCATCGGCTGTGTGGTCGCCATGGCCATGCGTAATCAACAGATGGGTGACGCCTGCCGTCACCTCATCCTTGCGATCCTGCGGAAAGGAAGGGTTGCCGCTGAACCACGGGTCGATCAGCAGAACCGCGTTTTCGATTTCCAGCCGGAATCCGGCATGGCCAAGCCAGGTGATCTTCATCAGTGGTACCTCATTTGCAATCTCAGATTGCTAGCTAGGAACCCCTGTCCGAAAGGAAAGGGCGGCCTAGCTGTTCAGCAGTGCCATCGCGGCAGCGTGAACCTCGGGGTTGGCTGCAGCAAGGATTTGTCCGCCCTGTGCCGCGTCATTGCCCTGCCAGTCAGTTACCACGCCGCCTGCGGCCCGGATCACGGCAATCGGGGCCTGGACATCATAGGGCTGAAGCCCGGCCTCGATCACCAGATCGATCTGGCCTGCCGCCAGCAAGGCATATGCGTAGCAATCCATGCCGTAACGCACCAGCCGCACCCGGTTTGCAACCGCACGGAAGGCGCGCAATTCATCCGCCGTCCCGATTTCGGGGAAGGTGGACATCAGCAGCGCCTGTTCCAGCGGCCGGGGCGCGCGGGTTTTGAGTGGCGTTGTCCGATCAGCCTGCGACATGCGCGACAGGCCAAAACCGCCCTCGAACCGCTCACCGGTATAAGGCTGGTCTATGATGCCGTATTGTGGCCCGTTCTCGTTGCTGACTGCGATCAGCACACCCCATGTCGGGGCACCGCACAGAAACGCACGTGTGCCATCCACGGGGTCCAGCACCCATGTCATGCCGCTGGTGCCTGCGGAATTGCCCCATTCCTCGCCCAGCACCGCGTCATTCGGACGGCGGGCCGACAGGATTTCGCGCATCTGCCGCTCTGCCTCGCGGTCCGCAACCGTGACCGGATCGAAAGCCGATGCGGATTTGTTGTCCGCTGTCAGGTCCGCGCGACGGAAATACGAAAGCGTGACACGTCTTGCCGTATCGGCAAGGGCGTGGGCGGTGGCGATGATGTCATCTTGATCGGTCATGCTGTTCGCTATCCGGTCAGACGGCCGCCCGTCAAGATACGCTGGAAAGGCTGCGGGCCAGATCGAACAGCTTGGCCCGTTTCTGTTGGGGAATGCTACCGAGCAATTGCATCAGTTCGGTTGCGCCCGTATCCGCAGGATGGGGATCTGGGAGGCCGGTAAAGAAAGTCAGCAGCGGCACATCCAGGACCTTTGCGATATCCCACAGCCGTGACGCGCTGACGCGATTGGCGCCAGATTCGTACTTCTGGATCTGCTGGGGCTTTATGCCCACGGCTTCGGCCAGTTTCTGCTGTGTCATACCTACGGCGCAGCGGTGATGACGGATGCTTTTTCCGACGTGCTGGTCAACTGCATGCATCGCATTGGCTCCGTTTGGCTGGTTTCGGGCGTGAACCGCGCCGGTCCTGAAGGGCGGGGTGCGGATTGAACTCGGGGGCTCCCGTTAGGGGTATTCGTGGCAAGGCTCCAGCCGCGCTGCGAAACGCGTGCGATCGGAAGGTGCCGCAAGCTTCATGCAACATTGTTATCCGCATAGCGTCCATCAAAATATATTCCGGAAATTGACGCGCGCTTATGGCCTAAGTGGCTGGTTTTGCTGGTTTGCGGCATTTCGCGGGTCTTTGGGGTCGTAATATGGCCGTTGAGGGGCATTACACCGGCTTTTGCCGCTTTTTGCATGCGACGAAACGACACTGGGCCTACGCCCGATGCGCCTTGAAAATCATGGCATCCTTACCGATATCTGACATAATCCGGTCGTACCCGTTCGGGTCTCGCGGCCCGGCAGAGATTTACGGAGGTTTAGATGGCTCAATATCAGACGGCTGGCATACGTGCCGGTACGCGCGCGGGCGAAATTGATCAGGGGCTGCGCGCCCACATGAACAAGGTCTACGGCGTCATGTCGATCGGCATGCTGCTTACCGGTGCAGCCGCTTGGGCGATCGCGGGCCTTGCCACGACCAATGACCCGTCGCTGGCTGTGGCCCAGATGGGCAATGGGCAATACCTGACATCCATCGGTTCGGCGCTTTATCTGTCGCCGCTGAAATGGGTGATCATGTTCGCCCCGCTTGCGATGGTATTCGCATTCGGCGCCCTGCTGAACAAGATGTCGACCGCCACGGCGCAACTGTTCTTCTACGGCTACGCCGCTATGATGGGCCTTTCGTTGTCGTCGATCTTTCTGGTCTTCACCGGCGCTTCAATTGCGCAAACGTTCCTTGTGACGTCGATCGCCTTTGCCGGCCTGTCGCTGTATGGTTACACCACCAAGCGCAACCTGACGGGCATGGGCACATTCCTGATGATGGGGATGATCGGCCTGTTCGTGGCGATGATCGTCAACATCTTCCTGCAATCGCCGGCGCTGATGTTTGCCATCTCGGCAATCGGTGTGTTGATCTTTGCAGGCCTGACAGCTTATGACACGCAGAACATCAAGAACACCTACATCCAGCATGCGCAGATGGGTGACACCGAATGGCTGGGCAAGGCCGCCATCTTGGGCGCGCTGCAGCTCTACCTCGACTTCATCAACATGTTCATGTTCCTGCTGCAGTTCATGGGCAATCGCGAATAATCGCGCCCCGATCCGAATGACGGAAACCGGCCGAAAGGCCGGTTTTTTTTATACCTGCTTTCCCGGGGGCAGGGACCTGCAAGAAAAAAGCCCCGACCTAAATGGGACGAGGCTTTGATCAGAAAAAGAGAGGTGCCGATCTTACTTGATCTTGCCTTCTTTGTATTCAACGTGCTCGCGCTTTACGGGGTCGTATTTGCGAACGGTCATCTTCTCGGTCATGGTGCGGGCGTTCTTCTTGGTCACATAGAAGTGCCCGGTGCCCGCCGTCGAGTTCAGACGGATCTTGATCGTCGTCGGCTTCGCCATAGTCATCTCCACTTCATCGGAGGAAACGGCGCCTCCGGGTAAATCCTGAATGCTGCCTTTTACCCGCGCGCGGGCCAGAGTCAACTACTACTGACACTTTGAGGCAAAACTTCTTGCTGCGAGGATATCCTTCCTTACATTGATACCCAGAAAGGCAGGTACGGCATGAGCACAATTCCAATGGCGCACGAGGAATCCCGACGGAAGGCGATCATCTACCGGATGATAATGCCAGGCCACATCTGTCCGTTCGGGCTGAAATCGAAGGCATTGCTGGAACGGCACAATTACGAGGTCGAAGATCATCCCCTGACCAATCGCAAAGAGGTTGATGCCATCAAGTCACGTTACGGGGTGAAGACGACACCACAGATCGTGATCGGGGATGAACGGATCGGCGGCTATTCCGAGCTTTGCGCCTTTCTTGGGACGCCATTGCCCGCACGTGACGAGCTGACGTACCGCCCTGTCATGGCGCTGTTCGCCGTGGCCGCCCTGATGGCCCTGGCGGCCCGCTGGTACGCAGGGGACATCAGCTTTGGCGGCTGGTTGCACTGGGCCGTCGGATTTTCGATGTGTCTGCTGGGCATGCAGAAGCTTCAGGATATCGAATCCTTTACTACAAGCTTTCTCAATTACGACCTGCTTGCCCGCCGCTGGGTAGGCTATGCC
The DNA here is from genome assembly GCF_000739715.2 of Falsirhodobacter sp. alg1. GTDB lineage: Bacteria > Pseudomonadota > Alphaproteobacteria > Rhodobacterales > Rhodobacteraceae > Falsirhodobacter. The sequence continues at coordinate 344,567 of NZ_BBJC02000004.1, forward strand.
TATATCTACCCCTTTGCAGAAACGATCGCGGGCCTGCTGATGATCACGGGCGTGCTGTTGTGGGTATCCATCCCTGTTGCCCTGTTCATCGGGCTGGTCGGTGCCTTTTCGGTCTATCAGGCCGTATATGTGGAAAAACGAGAGCTGAAATGTGCCTGCGTTGGCGGCAACAGCAATGTGCCGCTTGGCTCTGTCTCGTTGATTGAAAACCTGATGATGGTTTTCATGGCCCTCTGGATGCTGACCTGGGTAATCTGAATGCGCGGATGGCCTGTAAGCCGGATTTTGTTCCGGGGCCCGGATTTACGGCTTCCCCTTCGATGACCATTCATCTGGTCCCGCCGTTACCGGCGGGATCGTGCTGCCAACCCGGACCTCTGGGCTGAGGCGTCCCTGTCTGCGGTTTCTGCCGGAGCAGACCTTCAGACGCGAGGTCCCTATTCGGCATTGCTCCGGGCGGGGCTTGCCATGCCAGTCCGGTTGCCCGTCCTGCGGTGGGCTCTTACCCCACCGTTTCACCATCACCCCGACAAGCGGGGCAGTCTTTTCTCTGTGGCGCTTTCCCTCGGGTTACCCCGGCCGGGTGTTACCCGGCGCCCTTGCCTCATGGAGTCCGGACTTTCCTCGAAGGTTGCCCCCCGCGGTCATCCGGCCATCCGCGCAAGCATGGGCGCTATGCGATGGGGCGGGCCGCGTCAAGGCCTGCCGCTAGCGAACGGTCGATATCATCAGCTGGACCGCTGGCATTCGGCCTGAAGCGAAGCCGGAAGGCAGCCAGCGTATCGGGCGTATCCGGATAGCCTATGCGGGCCAGATCGGTTGCCAGATTGCCAGGCACGGCAGGTTCGGGCCAGACCGATAGCCCTTGCAAAGCCAGCCTGCGCCAGTCGAACCGGGGGCCGGGGTCTATCTTGCGCCCGGGCGCCATGTCCGAATGCGCAATCACACCTGCGGGTGGAATGGACCAGCGATGGAGGATGCCTTGCAGCAGCTTCTCCAGAGCGTTCATCTGCGGTTCGGGAAAGGGGACCGGCCGTTATTCGCCAGCTCGATCCCAATAGAGCGGGAATTGATATCATCCTGCCCCTGCCAGCTGCCTGCGCCGGCATGCCATGCCCGCAGATGCTCGGGCACAAGGGCCACGGCCTCGCCGTTCTCGGCGATCAGCCAATGCGCAGATACCTCATACGCAGGATCACACAGACGCTCCTGTGCTGCCTGTGCGGTAGCCATGGCGGTATAGTGGATCACGACGAGTTCGGGCCGCAAACCATTGCGGCGCGGCCCGTAATTTGGCGAAAGAATCAGCGTGATGCGGCGCGGAAAGGCGCCGGATCCCATGCGCAGGCATAGCCATCGCCATCGGGATCAAGATTTTCACGGTCACGATCCGGGCCACCGCTGGCCAGAAACGCGATCTGCGCCTGATCCGGGGTGCCGTATTTCGCGCATTGCTTTTGCGAATCGCTGAATTTCAACGATGAGCGGCTGTACATCTGTTGCCCGCGCGGGTTGCTGGTCTGCAGGGCGTAGGAAACGATATTCGGGCCGTCATCATTGGGGCGCGCAGGAATGGCCGTGGGCTGGACCTGAACGTATTGCGATTTGTTCTGCTCGATGAAGGCCTTGTCTTCCGCGATGTTCCGCTCGGCACTGACGGCTTCGAAGCTGTTTTCGTTCGAAATATTGGTATGGCCAGCCACGTTCACCATCTCTCCCGTATCATGGGCGATGTTGTTCGGGGCGTTGCCGCGCGGACGCTCACCCGCAGGATAGACCGTTGTGGATGTTGCCGATGTGGCTGTGGTTGTGGCCTGTGACGTGCCGGCCGAATTGATCGCGGCCAGTGCGCCTTCGGTCGTGAAGGTCTGCTGTGTCGTGCCTTCGGTCTGATAGCCCTGCGGAACCGGGTTCTGCGGAATGCTGCCCGACTGGCTCTGCATATAGGACTGATAGCTGCTGTCAGGCACAGCCGGCGCGCAGGCTGCGAGGCCTGCAAAGGTAATTACCGCAAAACTGATACGCACAGCAGACATATTCCGATTGACCATCTGTAAGATTACCCTGACGCCGTTACCACCATTTGGCAGGTTTGGCTACAAACCCGGCAGCACGCTCCAACACGTAGGCGTGATTGAGCAATTCGCCTTCTTCCCACGGTTTGCCGATCAGTTGCAGCCCCATCGGCAACCCGGATTTGTCCAAGCCCACGGGAACAGTAACGCCCGGAAGCCCGGCAAGGTTCACCGTAACCGTGAAGACATCGTTCAAATACATCTCGACCGGGTCCGAGCTGGCCATTGCGCCCAATTCGAAGGCAGGCGATGGCGTGGCAGGGGCCAGAATTGCATCCACCCCATCAGCGAATGCCAGTTCGAAATCACGCTTGATCAGGGCGCGGACCTTGCGTGCCTTGTTGTAGTAGGCATCGTAGAAGCCCGCGGACAGAACATAGGCGCCAACCATAACGCGCCGCTGCACCTCGGCACCAAAACCTTGTGCGCGGGTTTTTTCGTACATGTCGGCAATGCCGTCACCGGCATCCAGCTCGGCGCGGTGGCCGTAGCGAACGCCGTCATACCGCGCAAGGTTCGAAGATGCCTCGGCCGGGGCGATGATGTAATAGGCGGGCAGGGCGTATTTTGTATGGGGCAGGGAGATATCGACGATCTTCGCGCCCGCGTCCCGCAGCATTTCAGTACCGCGGTTCCAAAGCTGCTCTACTTCGGATGACATGCCATCCAGCCGGTATTCACGTGGAATGCCGATGGTCTTGCCACGGATATCACCCGTCAGGGCCGCTTCGAAATCCGGAACGGGCAGGTCGGCGCTGGTGGAATCCTTGGCGTCATGGCCCGCCATCGCCTGCAGGAAGATAGCCGCATCCCGAACGGATTTGGTCATCGGGCCTGCCTGGTCAAGGCTGGAGGCGTAGGCAACGATCCCGTAGCGCGATACGCGGCCATAGGTCGGCTTGATCCCGACAATACCGGTAAAGGCAGCAGGCTGACGGATGGAGCCGCCTGTATCGGTGCCCGTGGCCGCGATGCACAGATCACCCGCCACGGCCGAGGCGGAACCGCCGGAAGAGCCGCCGGGGGTGCGCTTGGCCTCGTCAATCTTCCACGGGTTCACCGCAGGGCCGTAGGCGCTGTTTTCATTGCTGCTGCCCATGGCGAACTCGTCCATGTTCAGTTTGCCCAGCATGACCGCACCGGCCTCGAACAGGCGCGAGGTTACGGTGGAATCATATTCCGGGCGGAATCCTTTGAGGATATTGGACGCGGCCTGCGTCGGCACATCCTTTACGCAGAACAGATCCTTGATCCCCAGTGGAATGCCGCAAAGCGAAGGCGCGTCGCCCGCTGCCAGGCGTGCATCCGCGGCCTTGGCCTGATCCAGCGCCAGCTCGGGTGTCTTGTGGACGAAGGCGTTCAGGCCCGCGCCAGCTTCCATCGCGGCAATGCAGGTTTCAGTCAGCTCGACCGCAGTCATCTCGCGGGAACGAAGCGCCTTGCGCGCGGCATCGATCGTCAGGGTGTTCGCGGTCATTCCACCACCTTCGGCACAGCAAAGAAACCCTCGCGGGCATCGGGAGCGTTGGACAGGATCTTGGCCGGCATTTCACCGTCCGTCACGACATCTGCGCGGCGCTTCAGGCGCATGGGCGTGACCGAGGTCATCGGCTCCACGCCCTCTACGTCCACCTCGTTCAACTGTTCCATCATTGCAAGCATGGTGCTGAGTTCGCTGGCAAGGGCAGGCAGATCGCCTTCATCCACACGGATGCGGGCCAGATGGGCCGCCTTGCGGGCGGTCTTGATGTCGATCGACATAAGGAGGCTCCGGGAGTTTTGGTCGACTTGGGGTTTAACGCGCAAGGGGCCGCTTCGCAAGCGGCAGGGGCTTGTGAGCGGCTGGACCATCGCGCAAAATATACGGATGATAAAAGATAGCACGCAATGGCGCGTCGTGATGGCGCTGATCGGGGCTCTGGCTGGCCTTGGGGTCAAGCTTCTGATGGGGCTGTCCAGCAGCGATGTGCTTCCCGACAGGGTGTATCTGGCGCTCGTGGCCTTCATGCCGGCCTTCTTTGTGGCCCTTTTCATGATGGCCGGTCCGATGTCGTTGCGCCGCGCCGCGATGGAGGCGGGGGGCGTTGCGGCAATCGCCACCGCATTCCTCAGCCTTGCCGCGCTGCGCTTTCAGTCGGTTGCCGATATGCCCGGCCCGCAATCATTGATGTTTGCCTATATGCTTCTGGTGCTGCTGCCCCTGCCGTTCCGGTTGGCGGCATCGGGGGCGGGATGGCGGGATTATGGCGCGCTGTTTCTCCATGCATGGGGCATCGTAACGCGTGGCCTGACGGCATTGGCGTTTTCGGCGGTGTTCTGGCTTGTCCTGACGCTGTCGCACGCTTTGCTCCGGCTCGTCGGCATCACGTTCATTGAGGATATTTTCAACACTCCCGCAATATCGCTGACCCTGACGGGGGCTGTCGTGGGTCTTGGGGTGGCCATTGCGAATGAGGCTTCTGACATCATCTCGCCGCGGGTGATGCTGCGGTTCTTGCGGCTTCTTTGCCCTGTCCTGCTAGTTGTTCTGACGGTGTTCATCCTGGCACTGCCCACGCAGGGCCTGTCAGAGGTTTTCGGCAGTTTTTCGGCGGCCACGGTCCTGCTGGTCGTCTCGGTGGCTGCGGCCACCCTCATAACCGTTGCGCTTGACGCGGATGAGGAGGAGGCCGCCCGCTTGCCATGGGTGACGCTGTCGGCGCGGGCCATATCGGTGATCATGCCGGTTCCTGCAGGGCTGGCGGTGTGGGCGGTCGTGGTACGCGTTTCGGATTATGGTTGGACCCCGTCCCGGGCTGCGGCAATGCTGGCAAGTGGTATCGCGCTGATCTATGCCGTGACCTATCTTCTGTCGGTCCTGTGGGGCAGGGGATGGCAGACGCGTATCCGGCAGGGCAACATATGGCTGGCGCTTCTGGTCATTTCCGCAGCCGCGCTGTGGCAGACCCCCTTGATGGATGTGCAGGCGCTGTCGGCGCGAAGCCAAGAGGCCCGGATCAAATCCAGCGAAATCAGCGAACCGTACCGCGTCCGTTTCGAGGATTGGGGCAAAGCCGGTCATGCCGCAAAAGAGCGTCTGAGCGAACTGGCCCTGCTGCCTGCGCCCCCATTGGCGCGACCGCTGCAGGAAACGCTTCAGATCCGCCCCGCCGAAGCGGAGGAGGTGCGGGACAAGTTTATTGCCGGCCTGCGCCCCCAGATGCGCACGCTATGGCGTGAAGGATGCAATCACACCCTGTCCGACCAAAGACCGGCCTGTGTTCTGGTGGTGGGAGATTTCATGCCCGATGTGGAGGCACCGCAGGCACTTTTCCTCAGCGAACATGAGGGACAGGCCATGGCATATGGCGTCATGCTGGAAAAGGGAGAGGTTACGCCCCTGAGCATGGATTCCGCTTATTCCATCAGTGCCGGGGATGTGGCCTATATTCTGGACCATGGGGCGGTCTTTGCCCCTGTGCGCAGGAATGCGCTGCTGTTCGAGGATCATTCGGTTACCCTGCACAAGTGACTTGTTTGCGCGCCTGCACCCCCTAAGTTTCAGGGTGGAGGTGCCCATGTCGCAAATACCCGAACTGTCGCCACTATCCCCCTCGACTGAGGCCGAGATCGCTGCCTTTGCCCGTCGTGCCGAACGGGCGGGTGGTCCGTTGATGAAGGTTGTGTCCCTTGCCGGTAACCAGGCCGAGGGCCTGATGTCGCGTATTCCTGCGCCGCTACGTGACCGGATAGAGGAGGCAACGGCCTTTGGTCTGCGCCAATGTTATGGCGTGGCATCGGCAGCACGGAAATCCCGCCTGCCGCAGGCGGGGCGTCACGGCCATCGGCTGGCTGCGGTCGTCTCGGGCGGACTGGGGGGCATGGCGGGGCTGGGATCGGCCGTAGTCGAATTGCCGGCGACCGTCTCGATCTTTTTCGGGGCCATCCAGAAGGTGGCTGAAAGTTACGGATTTGACCCCAAGGACGAGGCGATCCGTCTGGAATGCCTGCGTGTCTTCGGGTCCGGTACACCATTGTCCGATGATGACGGGGTGAATACCGCATTTCTGGCATCGCGGATCGCCCTGCGCGGGGCGGGCGCACAGGCATTGATCGCATCTGTCGCACCACGATTTGCACTGGTGCTGGGGCAGAAACTGGCGGCACAGACAGTGCCTGTTCTGGGGGCCGTAACTGGGGCGACGGTCAATCTGGCCTTCATCACCTATTATCAGGAGCTGGCCCACGTCCGCTTTGGCCTGCTGAAGTTGGCGCAGGAACATCCCGACGGCGAGGTGATGCAATCATTCCGCGCCGCCAGTGCAAGACCGGTGCGGCGTTAAAAGTCGCCGCCACCCTGCTGCCAAGGCTTCACAAGGTTTCCGAACCGTGTGAAGCGACCTTCGAACGACAGCTCCACGGTGCCGATCGGTCCGTGGCGCTGCTTGCCGATGATGCATTCGGCCTTGCCATGGACCTGCTCCATGATCTGCTGCCATTTCGCCATGGCCTCCAGATCATGGTCGCCCGGTTTTTCCCGCTCCTTGTAGTATTCATCACGGTACACGAACATCACCACATCGGCGTCCTGTTCGATGGAGCCGGATTCGCGCAGATCCGAAAGCTGCGGACGTTTGTCTTCCCGGCTTTCGACCTGACGGGACAATTGTGATAGGGCGATGACGGGAATGTTCAATTCCTTGGCGATCGCCTTTAGGCCCTGCGTGATTTCCGAGACTTCCTGAACACGGCTTTCCTTTGACGACCCCTTCAGCAACTGAAGATAGTCGATGATCAGCACATCTAGGCCATGTGTCCGCTTCAGGCGGCGGCACCGCGCGGCAACCTGCGAGATGGGTAGGGCAGGGGTGTCGTCGATATAAAGCGGGCAGGCTTCCAGCGCCTTTGCCGCTTCGACAAAACGGCGGAATTCCCCCTCGGTCATATCCCCCCGACGGATCTGTTCGGACGGCACCTCGGATGCTTCGGACAGGATACGAGCGGCCAGCTGTTCTGCCGACATCTCGAGGCTGAAGAACCCGACGACCCCGCCTTCGACAGGGCCCTCGATGCCTTCATGCGTTATCCCGCGCTTGTAGGCCTTGGCCACGTTGAAGGCGATGTTCGTGGCAAGCGACGTTTTCCCCATGGATGGACGGCCAGCCAGGATCAGAAGGTCGGAAGGGTGCAATCCGCCCAGCTTCTTGTCCAGATCGATCAACCCGGTCGAGATACCCGCCAGGCCCCCATCGCGCTGATAGGCGGCATTGGCCACGTTCACCGCATCGGTCACGGCCTTCAGGAAGGATTGGAAGCCCCGTTCGGCAACGCCCTGTTCGCCCAGTTTGTACAGGCGCTGTTCCGCCTCGATGATCTGCTCTTTCGGTTCGGAGGCGACATCGACCTTGGCCGCGCGGGCCGCAATGTCCCGCCCGAGGCCGATCAGTTCACGACGGACAGCCAGATCGTAGATCATCTGGGCATAATCCCGCGCCGCAAAGGCCGAGATCGCAGCCCCGGCCAGCCGCGCCAGATAGGCGGGCCCGCCCAGTTCGCGCAGACCCGGATCATCTTCGAGAAATGCCTTCAGCGTAACAGGCGAGGCCAGTGCGTTCTTCTGGATGCGGGCAGATGCAACCTCGAAGATACGGGCGTGCACGGGATCATAGAAATGATCCGCCTTGCAGAGCGAACTGATCCGGTCATAGACGTCGTTATTCGTCAGGATTGCGCCCAGAAGCTGTTGTTCCGCTTCGATGTTATGCGGCATCGTCTCGCCGTCATCGGGGCTGTTGGGGCGGAATTGAGTGATCTCGTTCATGGGCCATCGCGCTTTCGGGTAAGCGTGGACCATAACGCGAAGCGGGGGGGCGGCGCAAAGGGTAATGCGCCGCCCGTGCGGGGATCAGCCTTTGCGGGCGTCTTGCCATGCGCGCGGAGAGCGCAGGAAGCTTTCAACCTCGACAAGGGTTGCCTCGTCAAAGGCTTCGCTTTCCCGCGCCTCGGCCAGAACGTCCCACCATGTGCACAGGTGGTGAAGCGAGACGCCGTGATCGGCCAGCCGCTGGGTCGTGTCAGGGAAGATGCCGTAATAGAAGATGACAGCCGTATGGGCGCAGGTGGCCCCCGTTTCCCGAATCGCATCCACGAACGAAAGCTTGGAGCCGCCGTCGGTGGTCAGATCCTCGACCAGCAGGACGCGCTGCCCTTCGGTCATCACACCCTCGATGCGCGCATTGCGGCCGTAGCCCTTGGGCTTCTTGCGGACATAGGTCATCGGCAGGGCCATACGCTCTGCCACCAGGGCCGAAAACGGGATGCCCGCTGTTTCTCCGCCTGCGATATTGTCGAAGGCCTCGAACCCGGCGTCACGCATTACCGTGACGGTCAGGAAATCCATCAGCGTGCTGCGGATGCGTGGATAGGAGATCAGCTTGCGGCAATCGATATACGTGGGGGACGGCAGCCCCGAAGCCAGCGTGAACGGCGTTTCCGCGTTGAAATGCACGGCCTTGATTTCCAGGAGCATGCGCGCCGTCAGGCGGGCAATTTCTTCGCGCGGGGGAAAGGATGTTGGGATCATTTGACGGTCCAGTGCAGGGGGAAGCCGGGGTCGAACACGGTGACATGGCCCTCGCCAATGTCGATTTTCGAAGGGTAGGTGACGGGTGCCCCCTTTGTCAGGGTTATCGTGTCCCCATTCACCGGAAGGCGGTAGAATGCAGGCCCGTGCAGGGAGGTGAACCCCTCCAGCCGGTCCAGCGCGTTGTCCTGCTCGAAGACTTCGGCAAGGATGGACATCGTGTTGGTCGCGGTGAAACAGCCGGCACATCCGCAGGCATGTTCCTTGAGCGCATCGGTATGCGGGGCGGAATCCGTCCCGAGGAAGAAGCGGGTATCCCCCGACGTGGCTGCCTTGCGCAGGGCCAGACGATGCTCTTCGCGCTTGGCGACAGGCAGGCAGTAGTAATGCGGTTTGATACCCCCGACGAGGATATGGTTCCGGTTGATGACCAGATGGTGTGTCGTGATCGTGGCGGCCAGATCATCCGCCGAACGGGCATAGGCCACGCCATCGGCGGTGGTGATATGCTCCATGACCACGCGCAACCCGGGGGTGGCGCGACGCAGCGGGTCCAGCACCGTATCGATGAAGACGGCTTCCCGATCGAAGATGTCCACTTCGGGTGTTGTCACCTCGCCGTGGATGCACAGGGGCAGGCCCAGTTCCGCCATCACCTCCAGCACGCCGCGCACCTTGTCCATGTCGCGCACGCCGCCGTGCGAATTGGTCGTGGCCCCGGCGGGATAGAGCTTCACCGCGCGGATCAGCCCGCTTTCGGCCGCAGCGCGCACATCCGCCGGATCCGTATGTTCCGTCAGGTACAGCGTCATCAGCGGCTCGAATGCCATACCGTCGGGCAGGGCGGCCATGATTCTGTCGCGATAGGCGACAGCATCGGCCGCGGTGACCACCGGCGGAACAAGGTTGGGCATGATGATCGCCCGCGCGAAATGGCGGGCAGTCTCGGGGAGTACGGCCCTCAGCATTGCGCCATCGCGCAAGTGCAGGTGCCAGTCATCGGGGCGACGAAGCGTGAGCGTTTGGGTCATGCCATCGCGCGTAGCGGATCGCTGCCACTTTTTCCAGCCCGACTTGTCTGTCCCGTGACATCCCCGTAATTTTACGCCGAATGTGGAGTGACGTTGATGATCTTTCGGGCAGCCGTGGCAATCCTATGCCTTTCAGGACCGGCACTGGCCGGAGAGGCCTGTCGCGGCAGCTCCACACAAACCGAAATGAATGCCTGCGCGGCGACAATAGAGGATGTGGCGGATCAGGCGCTGAATGATGCCTATGAAAACGCGATGGCGCGGATGGCCAAAATCGATTCCGCCCTGCCCACCGAAAGCCGCGGCGCGGCGGATGCCTTACGCACGGCGCAGCGGGCATGGCTGATCGTGCGAGACCAGGGTTGCGCTGCAGAAGCCTGGCCCTATGCGGGGGGTACCATGCAGCGACTGGTGGAAATGTCATGTCGTGCCGCGGCAACCGAGGCACGGACCGACATCCTTCTCCAGATGGCCACCAGTATCGACAGCCCCTAAATCAGAACAGCGCAGGAAATCCTGCGCTGTTCGGTTACTCTGCGAAGCGGTGGCTTACTTCGACGGGCCGATCATCATGACCATCTGGCGGCCTTCGAGTTTCGGCATCGATTCAACCTTGCCGGCCTCTTCGGCGGAAACGTCGGCCGCAACACGGTTCAGCAGTTCAAGACCAAGCTGTTGGTGGGCCATTTCGCGGCCACGGAAGCGCAGGGTCACCTTGACCTTGTCGCCCTCACCCAGGAACCGCAGAACGGACCGCATCTTGACGTCATAGTCATGCGTGTCGGTACCGGGACGGAACTTGACTTCCTTGATCTCGATGATGTGCTGCTTCTTGCGGGCCTCAGCCTCGCGCTTCTGCTGCTCATACTTGAATTTGCCGAAATCCATGATCTTGCAGACCGGGGGTTCCGCGTTCGGCGAAATCTCTACCAGATCCAATCCTGCTTCGGCGGCCATGGCCATTGCACGGGCTGGCGTGACAACGCCGACATTTTCGCCGTCTGCACCAATCAGGCGGATTTCCGGTGAACGGATCCGGTCATTGGTGCGGGGTCCGGTATCGCGTTGCGGCGGGGCGTTATGGGGTCTGCGGGCTATGGTCTGCGTCCTTCGGCCATTGAATATTTGAACAAGAAACTAGGCTTCTCGCGCTGCCTTTTCAACCCGAATCGCACGTGGCGGTGCGGGAAGGGAACGGTTAGTGAGGGAAAGCGTTGAATTGCCGGAATGTGAACCGCGAAACGCGGTATGAGGAGATAGACACAAATGCTGAAATCCATCTTGGCTGTTGCGGTGGCTGCCCTGCTTGCCGCCGGTGCCTATTACCAATTCGTTTATCTTCCTGCAGAAGAAGACGCCCGCGCCGCTGCGGCAAAAGCGATCGATGCACAGGCTTCTCAGGAAGAGGCCGAGGATGCCGCCGCCGCTGCGCAGACGGCGGCAGAGAATGCTGCCGACGGAAATGCATCCACCGCTGCAGCGAATGCCTCGGCTGCGGCCGATGCCGCCGTTGCTGCCGCCTCGGATGCCGAGGCCGATGCTGCGGCCGCCCTGGAGAAAGCAGCGGAATCGGACCGGGCGCAGGATGCCGCGGATACGGCCGCCGCCGCCGCCACGCGCGCGCAGCAGGCCGCAACCCTTGCCAGCCAGGCTGCAACGCAGGCGATTTCAGAGCTTTCGCCCAGTGATCTGTTCACAGTGGAGAACTATGATGCCGCACAGGCCCGCGATTACATCGACAGCCGGGATATTCCCGATGCGGTAAAAGAGACGCTGAAGCGCGCGCTTGCCGCAGCCGAGCAGACGCCCGAAACGCTGGAGCAGGCATTGACAGCCGCCCGCAGCGCCTTGGGGCTATAAGAAACAGGGGGGGCGTTTTAAACGCCCTCACCTACGAATGCTTTTTCAACGACATATTCGCGGGGTTCGGAGTTGGCACCTTCGTTCAGGCCGAACCCTTCAAGAACTTTCATGACATCCTGATTGAAGGCAAGACTGCCGCACACCATCGCGCGGTCGGTTGCCGGATCCATCGGTTCCAGACCCAGATCGGTGAACACCTTGCCCGAGGTCAGGTTATCGGTGATCCGGCCCATGAAAGGCGAATCTTCGCGGGTCGTGGTTGGATAGTAGCGCAGTTTTCCCGCAACCATCTCGCCGATCAGCTCGTCTTTTTCCAGCGCTTCGACCAGTTCGCGGCCATAAGTCAGCTCCTCTGCCGTGCGGCAGGTGTGCATCATGATGACCTCGTCGAACTTTTCGTAGGTTTCCGGGTCGCGCATCAGGCTAGCGAAGGGGGCGAGCCCGGTTCCGGTGGCAAGGAACCATACGCGTTTGCCGGGGATCAGCGCATCATGAACCAGGGTGCCGACCGGTTTGGGGCGCAGGATGATCTGGTCACCAACCTGGATATTCTGCAGGCGCGACGTCAGTGGACCATCCGGCACCTTGATCGAATAGAATTCAAGCTCCTCGTCCCAATTCGGGGAAGCGATGGAATAGGCGCGCATGATCGGCTTGCCGTTATCCCCCGGCAGGCCGATCATCACGAATTCGCCCGAGCGGAAGCGCAATGATGCGGGCCGCGTGACGCGGAACGAAAACAGCGAATCTGTCCAGTGGCGCACCGAAGTTACGGTTTGCGCGTTCGGATCTGGTTTGGCAGGGCTTTGGTCGGTAACGGGGTTCACGGTCATTGCGGTCTCTGTCATTGGGTGTCCTTTTTCTAGGGTATCGCGCGTGCGGGCGTAACCCCGGCTCAGGATCGAAGGCGGGCCTGATAGTTGTGTTCACGCCAATCGGCCCGGAACAGCCATTGGTCCTCGGGTTGGCGGGCAGCCAGATCGTCGTTGATTTCCACCTCGTCGAAACCGACGCGGCGGGCCATGCCGTATTGATCCGACAGCACATGGCCGAAGGCACGCAGGCGCCCTTGATATCCCAAGCGGCGCAAACGGGCGGCCACGGTATAGCCGCGGCCGTCAGCCGAAGAGGGGAATGCGACACGAATCATCGGCACATCCGCCAGCCGGTCCGCCCAAAGGGCCGGATCGTCGGTATTGGCCATATCTAGTGCGGCCCCCGCCACCCATTCATCGGGAGAGGCGATGACACCGTTGAAATCGTCCGGGCCGAAGCCCTGATCAGTTACAATAACGCTCATGCAGCGTCCTCCGTTTTGATGCGAACGGGTTTTCCATTGATGAAATGGATGCCGCATTCGGTTTTGTTGCTGCCACGCCAGCGTCCGGCGCGGGGATCCTCACCGGGGGCGACGGGGCTGGTGCAGGGGGCGCATCCGATGGACGGATACCCCTGCGCCACCAGCGGATGGCGGGGCAGGCGGTTGTTCACCATGTAATCCGCAATATCCTCGCGTCCCCACATTGCCAGCGGGTTGATCTTCATGCGGTGGTCGGTATCCGGTTCAAAGAATTCCAAGGCGGCGCGGGTGCCGGATTGAAAGCGTTTGCGCCCGGTGATCCACGCATCATAACCGGAAAGCGCCGCCTCCAGCGGAACTGTCTTCCGCAGGGCGCAGCAGGAATCCGTGCTGAACTGGTGCAATGTACCGTCCGGGTCATCGAACTCCACCGCAGCCTGATCGGCGCGGATGGTGATGATGTTCGTCAGGCCCAGCTTGTCTGCAACCTCGGCCTGATAGGCCAGTGTTTCCGGAAACAGCATCTGCGTGTCGATGAACAGAACCGGAAGGTTCGGGGCAAGAACCGATACCATATGCAGCAGCACCACCGATTCCGCCCCGAAGGACGAAACCAGTGCCGTTCTGCCGACATCGCGATCGCGCAATGCCAGTTCCATCACCGACGTGGCTGAATGGTGGCGGTAGCGGTTGTTCAGATGTGCGGCGCGCGTTGCAATTGGTGTGTCATTTAGCATCCTGCGCCCCTTCCGCCGGATAAAGGGCGGCTTTGAACGGAGGCAGGCCCAGACGACGGTAGGTTTGCAGGAAGGTTTCCGTTTCCTCGGTCCGCAGGGACAGATAGGCCTGAACCAGACGTTCGATGGCGGGCACGATCTCGTCATAGGCAAAGCCGGGGCCTGCCCGTTCGCCGATCACGGCCGTTTCCGTGCCGTCACCGCCAAGCGTGATCTGGTAATTTTCCACACCGGCCCGATCGAGGCCCAGGATGCCGATATGCCCCACATGGTGGTGGCCACAGGCATTGATGCAGCCTGAAATCTTGAGCTTCAGCGGCCCGATCTCATGCTCCAGCTTCAACTCGTCAAAGCGCAGTGCGATATCCTGCGCCACGGGAATGGAGCGGGCCGTGGCCAGGGCGCAATAATCCATTCCGGGGCAGGCGATGATATCGGAAATGAGACCGACGTTCGCCGTGCCCAGCCCGGCAGCCGACAAAGCTGCATGAAGCGCAGGAAGATCCGATTTATGCACATGCGGCAGAATGACGTTCTGTTCGTGGCTGATGCGCAGTTCATCATGGCCCAGGCGGGCAGCGAGATCCGCCATCAGATCCATCTGGTCCGCCGTGGCATCGCCTGGGGTTTTCCCCTGCGCCTTCAGGCTGATGGTCACGATCGCATATTCGGAGTTGCGGTGCCGGGTCAGGTTCGTGTCGCACCATGCGCGATAAACCGGATCGGCGGCATAGAACTGGTCATGCGCATCGGTCGGTGCATTGCGGAATGCAGGTGGGGCAAAGGCTGCACGGATATCATCCAGCAGGACCTGGTCATGCCCGTGGAAATCCGGACGGATCTCAGCAAACCGCTCTTCGACCAGCCTGCGGATTTCCTCCAGCCCGGTTTCATGCACGGTGATCTTGATACGTGCCTTGTACTTGTTGTCGCGCCGGCCAAGGCGGTTGTAGACCGACAGGACAGCCTCGGTATAGGGCAGCAAATCGGCGACCGGCAGGAAATCCCGCACGACCTGTCCGATCATCGGGGTGCGGCCAAGGCCGCCGCCGACCATGACCTCGAACCCGATTTCGCCCTTGGCATTGCGCAGCATGCGCAGGCCGATGTCATGTGCCTTGGTGACGGCACGATCATTCGGGCTGCCAGTGATGGCAATCTTGAACTTGCGTGGCAGGAACTGGAATTCCGGGTGGTCCGTGGACCATTGGCGCAGCAGTTCGGCATAGGGGCGCGGATCCTCGATCTCATCCGCGGCGGCGCCTGCGAAATGGTCGGAGGTGACATTGCGCACACAGTTGCCCGATGTCTGGATCGCGTGCATCTCCACATCGGCCAGGGCCGAGAGGATTGCGGGCACATCCCCCAGAACGGGCCAGTTGTACTGGATGTTCTGGCGTGTGGTGAAATGGCCGTACCCCTTGTCCCACGTCCGGGCGATATGCGCCAGCTGGTGCATCTGGCGCGACGACAGCGTGCCATAGGGAATTGCGACCCGCAGCATATAGGCGTGCAGCTGCAGATACAGGCCGTTCATCAGGCGCAGCGGCTTGAATTCATCCTCGGTCAGGCTGCCGTCGATGCGGCGGGAAACCTGCTGGCTGAACTGTGCGACACGGCTGCGAACAAAAGCTTCGTCGAAATCTGAGTAGCTATACATTTGGCGTCCTCGATGTCGGAGGGATCAGGAACGGGGGCCGGGCAATTCGCCCACCTGCTTACCCATGGCGTAGTTTGATGGCCCGCGTGTGCGGAACACTTCGCGGAAGTGGACCGGCTCGGGGCCGTTTTCGCCAAGGCGCGCATCGGCAAGATATGCCCCCACGATGATGTTCTTCTGGCCTGCGCCTTCCAGCAGTCGAAGCTGGGCATGTGCCTCATCTTCGATCAGCTCTGCCTTGGCGTGGTCACGGGTCCATTCGTTGGTGGCCGTCAGATAGACCACGTCACCTACCAGCAGATCATTTGCCGTGACGACTTTCGGGGTAAATTTACGGCTCATGCGGTGGCCTCGTTCAATTCGTTCAATGCTTGGACGGCTGCACGCGGTGCAAGGCCGTAAAGAAGGATGGCAGGGCCGGAAAGCCCGGAGACCCGATCGCTGAGTGTGGACAGGGTCGCGCTGATGATCCGCTGGTCCGCGCGGGAGGCGTTTTCGACCAGTGTCACGGGGGTATCTGCAGCGGCTCCGTGCATCATCAAGCGGCCCTGGATGAAGCGGCTCGCTTTTTTCCCCATGTAGATCGCGGCAACCTCGCCGGTGCGGGCCAGAGTTGCCCAGTCCTGATCGGCAAAGCCATCCATGTCATGGCCCGTCAGGATCCGCAGGCCCTTGTTCCGGCCCCGGCGTGTCAGGCTTTGCCCGATGGCGGCCGCAGCCGCTGCGGCGGAAGTCAGGCCCGGCATGATCCGATAGGGGATGCCCTCTGCCTCCAGCGCCTCCAGCTCTTCGTCAAGACGGCCGAAGATACCGCAATCGCCACCTTTCAGCCGCACCACCCGCGCGCCCGTTCCGGCATGGCCGATAATCAATGCATGAATTGCCGCCTGGGGTGTGGAGGGGCCGAAACCCTCTTTGCCCGCATCCACGCGCAGGGTTCCTGCGGGGATGAGGTCCAAGACCTCGGGGCCTACAAGACGGTCATGTATGACCACGTCCGCCTGTTCGATGGCCCGCAGTACGCCGAGTGTCAGCATATCGGCCGCACCGGGGCCGGCACCGGCAAAGGTCACGGCATGGGTCTGTGCTGGTGTCGGCTTCATCTCTGCGCTCCGTCGTCGTGGCGTGGCTGTTGCCTCTCTATATAGGATATAATTCCCCCTGCGGGCTATATCCTCTTGCGGATAAGAACGGATGTTCGAATACAGGAACGAGAGGGAACGACGTTCCCGTAAACCGGATGGAGCGCGAATGGTAGCCCGATTGGATGAGATGGATCGGAAGATCCTTGCGGAACTGCAACTGGATGCCGCGCAATCACTTGATGAGATTGCCAGAAAGGTCGGCAGTTCGAAGACGCCGGTATGGAATCGCATCCGCCGGATGAAGGAAGCGGGTGTGATCCTGCGCCAGACGGCTCTGCTGGATGCCGAGGCACTGGGGCTGGAGGCGTGCTTTTTCGTGCTGATCCGGACATCGGAACATGAGGCAGAATGGCAGCGGCGTTTTCTGCACGCCCTGCACGAACGCCCGGAGGTGCTGGAGGCGCACCGGCTGGCGGGGGACATCGACTATATCCTGAAGGTGCGGGTTGAAAATGCGCGGGCCTATGACCGCTTTTACCAATCATTGATAACCGAGGTGAAAATCCACAATGTCACCGCGTTGTTATCGATGGAGGAGATCAAGCACACGACAGTGCTGCCGGTTGACCTTACCAGCCCTTGAAGGGGTAGGAGAGGGGCCCTAGTCTCCGCATCAAAACGAAAAGGGCCCTGATGATGGCGAAACGCAGCATATTCGAGGATGTGACCGAGGGCACGAGTACCGCCCCGCCTGTTCGGGGCGGCATCGACCGGCCTGCCGGGGCAAGGCGGGCCATCCGCGTCTGGCTGATCGCGATGTTCGTCATGGTGGCCGCCATGATCCTGATCGGTGGCCTGACCCGCCTGACGGATTCGGGCCTGTCGATCACCGAGTGGAAACCCGTGACGGGAATGATCCCACCATTGAACGGGGCGGACTGGCAGGCGGAATTCGATCTTTACCAGCAAAGCCCGCAATACCAGATTGCCAATGAAGGCATGACGATGTCGCAATTCCAGCAGATCTACTGGTGGGAATGGGGGCACCGGTTCCTTGGCCGGATGATCGGTTTTGTCTGGGCGATCGGTTTCGTCGGGTTCTGGCTGCTGGGAAAGATTCCACCGGGATGGAAGGGCCGCCTGCTGCTGATCGGTGGCCTTGGGGGCCTGCAGGGCGCAATCGGCTGGTGGATGGTCGCATCGGGGCTGGAAAGCGGCATGACCACGGTCGCAAGTTACCGTCTGGCCACGCATCTGGGCATCGCATTCATCATCTTCGGTTTCCTGACGTGGTATGCCTTGCAGATGGGGCGCACCGAGGGTGCGCTGCTGCAGGCCCGCCGGGTCCGCGAGGGTAAGCTGTTCGGCATGACCACGGGCCTGCTGCATCTGGCGTTCCTGCAGATCCTGTTGGGCGCATTGGTTGCGGGAATCGATGCGGGGCGCAGCTTTCCGACATGGCCGCTGATGAACGGGTCCTTCTTTCCGGCGGATGCCTTCTACGTGGCTGCAGTCGAGGGGAACTCGTGGCGCGCATTTTTCGAGAATCCGGGACTTGTCCAGTTCATTCACCGGATGACGGCCTATCTGCTGTTTGTCTATGGCATCGTCGTGTTTCTGCGGGGCCGCCGTTCGCCGCATAAGTCCACCCGCCGTGCCTATTACATGATGATGGGCATGCTGGTGGTTCAGGTCTTGCTGGGGATTACGGCTGCGGTAACCGCTGCTGCGCTGCATCCGGCAATCACCCACCAGCTGGGCGCGATTGTGCTTTGGGTACTGATCTTGCGGGCGCGCCATCTGGCGCAATATCCGATCACCACATCCATCCGGGGGGGCACCTTGTGACCGCATATGAAAATCTGATGGCGTTCCAGCGCCAGACCGAGGCGCTGTCGCAGGTTGCGGGCCGATTGGGTTGGGACCAGGAAACCATGATGCCGCGCGGGGCCGCCGAGCAACGTGGTGAGGAAATGGCCGCGATGGAGGGCGTTTTGCATGCGCGCCGCACCGACCCGCGGATCGCCGAATGGCTGGCCCGTGCCGAGCCTGCCGATGACGCTGCAGCGGCACAGCTGCGGCTGATCCGGCGCAGCTACGAGCGCAGCACCAAGGTTCCCGGCAGTCTGGCCGAGGAGCTGGCGCGGGTAACATCCGTCGCCCAGGGCATCTGGGCCGAGGCCCGGGCAAAGGATGACGTGTCGGCGTTTCTGCCGATCCTCTCGCGTGTCGTGCGTCTGCGGCGCGAAGAGGCGGCCGCATTGGCCGGGGGTGGGGATCTGTATGATGCCCTGATCAATGATTACGAGCCCGAAGCCACGGCAGATACCATCGGCGCCTTGTTCGACCGGATGCGGCCCAGGCTGGTCGCCCTGCGGGAAGCTATTCTGGGAGCCGATCATCAGCCCGCCCCGCTGGTCGGGCATTTCGGCAAGGAAGGGCAGATGCGCCTGGCCCGCGATCTGGCGCAGACCTTCGGTTATGATTTCACCCGGGGCCGTCTTGATCTGGCGGTTCACCCCTTCAGCTCCGGTTCCGGCAATGATGCGCGGATCACCACAAGGGTGGTGGAAAGCGATCCGTTCAATTGCATCTATTCCACCATTCACGAGGTGGGGCATGCGTGTTACGAATTGGGAATTGATTCCGACTACCTGCTGACCCCGGTAGGGGGCGGTGTGTCGATGGGCGTTCATGAAAGCCAGAGCCGGATCTACGAGAACCAGCTTGGCCGCAGCCGTGCGTTCACCGGCCATTTGTATGGCGAGATGACCGAACGCTTTGGCGATCTGGGTCTTGGCGGGGAAGAGGCATTCTTTGGCGCGGTGAATCGTGTGAATGCCGGCTTCATCCGGACCGAAGCGGATGAGGTGCATTACAACCTGCACATCATGATGCGTTTCGATCTGGAGCGGGAGTTGATCCGAGGCAGTCTGGATGTGGAAGATCTGGAGGAGGCGTGGAACGACCGCTTCCTGCGCGATTTCGGCGTGGCGGTGGATCGCCCTGCACATGGCCTGTTGCAGGATGTGCACTGGTCGATCGGGCTGTTCGGATATTTCCCGACATATACCCTTGGCAACGTATATGCCGGCTGTCTGAATCAGGCCATGCGTGAGGCTGTGCCGGATCTTGATGCACAGCTGGCGCAGGGGCGCACCGAAGAGGCCGTTGGCTGGCTGCGGGAAAACCTGCAGCGGCATGGCGGTTTGCGCGGGCCCCGCGACACGATCCGCCATGCGTGCGGATTCGAGCCGGATGCGGAGCCATTGCTTGGTTACCTCGAGGCGAAGTTCCGCGAGATATACCGTCTGTAATCAGCTTTTATCTTGCTTGAAGCGGCCCTGAATGGTGGCGCCGCTTTCGATGATCAGGTTGCGGTAGGTGATATCTGCCGCAACCGTACAATGACCGCGAAGTGTCAGTGTGGCACAGGAGATGCGGCCATCCAGACGGCCCTTCACTTCAACAGTCTCGGCCGAAACGGTGCCGTTCAGTGCGCCGTCCACACCGACCATGAGCGATTGTGCGGTGACAGTCCCCTCCACGATGCCCAGAATTTCCACGGCACCGTCCGAAGATACATCGCCCGTAATGCGAAGATCGGAGGACAAGACGGATTTGGCGGCAGAATTACGATTCGATTCGGCAGGAGTGGGCATGATCAGGGTCCTCTATCGGGTTGGCGGGATAGAATCCTGCATATGACATCTGGTCAAGGCGTCATTACGGGGTAGGGCGGGATTTGGCTGTGCCCTATAGTGTTTATAGTAAGATGGAAGAAACGGCATGTTTTGCGGTTTCTGACATAAAAACGACATCGCATGTCATTTTCTTCTTGCGTGTTTTGTTAGTTGGTCTTAGACACCGCCTTACCGAAACGGAGACGGATCGGGGCGGGCGGGAACGCTTGGGTGGATTAGGAAGCGGTTGGAAGCGCTGAGTTTAGCGTTTCCTGCAAATTTTTAGTCCCTGCTCTTTGACATTGATGTATATTCTGAAGGGATATGCGGGCGGTTTGGTTGCTTCGGCGTCTGGATGTTTGCATATTCTGGCTATCTAGCCTTTTGGCGATGATGATAGTTTAGCTTCACTGTCTTGTTGGTTTTTGACTAACGGACAGAAGGTTAACCTGGTTTTTATGACCAGGTTAGATGTGCGAAGGTTTCGACGTCAAGGATAGTCCTTCGGGACTTTCAACTTGAGAGTTTGATCCTGGCTCAGAACGAACGCTGGCGGCAGGCCTAACACATGCAAGTCGAGCGAAGTCTTCGGACTTAGCGGCGGACGGGTGAG
>NZ_BBJC02000005.1 GCF_000739715.2 Falsirhodobacter sp. alg1
TCGCCTACGCTATTTCGTGCGCGCGTAAGATTTGTATAAGGGACAGCCCCCGTACCGCACCAGACCTCTGCATGCGCGCCGATGAAACTTGATACGAAAGCTCAGTTGGACCTGTCCAACCGGACTGAAAATTACCACGGCTTGTATACAGTGCTCGCACACAAAATGCGGCAGAGGTCTGCTGTGACTGCCCCCCTCATATCCAGATTATGACAATCCTTTTGGGTCAGCGCGTCGTGAATTGGCCATCGCCTTGTAAAACTTGTGGGACCGCACTACTGCATAGCCGGAAAATCGGTGCCGCAATCCGGCAGGCCGCTCCACGCAGCGCAGGATATCCGCAATCACTGCCATTCCATAAGGACGTTCGAATGCATTTCCGCCATGATCCGCTGTATCCGTCCCGCCGCTCTCCGGTTCTGGCTGATAATGTCGTTGCCACCTCACAGCCGTTGGCGACACAGGCCGGACTGCGCATTATGCAGCAGGGCGGCAATGCGGTTGATGCTGCCATCGCAACTGCGGCGGCCCTGACAATCGTTGAGCCTACGGGCAACGGGCTGGGATCGGATGCATTCTGCATCCTGTGGGACGGCAAGGAGCTACATGGATTGAATGCCTCTGGCCGCGCGCCTGCAGCTTGGAGCCCCGAGCGGTTTCCCGAAGGCATGCCTAAAAACGGCATCGACAGCGTTACAGTACCCGGCGCGATCAGCGCATGGATCACCCTGTCGGAACGGTTCGGCAAGCTGGATCTGTCTACGGTCCTGGCCCCTGCTATCCATTATGCCGAAAACGGGTTTATCGTTTCCCCTGTCATCGCCAAACTCTGGGCAAATGCCGCCAGAACACTGGGGAATCAACCAGGGTTTGCAGACACATTCCTGCCGGATGGCCGCGCACCGCTTGCGGGTGAGCGTTTCTGCAATCCCGGAGCTGCGCGCACCTTACGTGCAATTGCACAATCCGGGGGCGAGGATTTCTACGAAGGCACTATTGCGCGGGAAATCATCAGTTTCATGCAACAGCACGGCGGCACGATGACCTTGGATGATATGGCCACACATCGTGCCGATTGGTGCGGGACCATCAGCCAAGGCTTTGGTGAGACAGAGTTGCATGAAATTCCGCCCAATGGTCAGGGAATTGCCGCCCTCATGGCACTCGGGATATTGGAGCAAACGAGTATTCGGGAATACGGCCCTGATGATCTCCAGTCCATACATCTGCAGATCGAAGCCATCAAGCTCGCCTACCGTGATCTTCACGCCTATGTGGCCGATGCCGGGCATATGACTGATGTCGACGAAAGCATGCTTCTTTCGCCTGCCTACCTGAAATCGCGGGCGGCCTTGATCGATCCGGCGCGGGCCGTTGACCATGCGGTTGGCGCGCCCAAACGGGGCGGTACGGTTCTGCTTAATACAGCCGATGCTTCCGGCATGATGGTCAGCTTCATCCAGTCCAATTATGCTGGATTTGGGTCCGGCGTTACCATCCCCGGCTGTGGCATTTCCATGCAGAACCGGGGGGCGGGGTTCAACACCGCCATCGGCCATCCCAACTGCGTGGCGGGGGGCAAGCGGCCTTTTCATACGATCATTCCGGGCTTTGTGATGTCCAAGGGGCAACCGGTTATGGCCTTCGGGATGATGGGAGGCCCGATTCAGGCGCAGGGCCACGTCCAGCTGTTCTTGCGTACCCAGCTTTGGGGTCAGGATGTGCAAACGGCGGCAGACGCGCCGCGCTGGCGTATGCTGGACGGGCTGGACGTTGCCTGCGAACCGACGCTACCTGCGGATGTCATCGAAGGGCTGCGGTCATACGGTCACAGGATCACTATAGAAACGCCCGATAACGCCTTCGGGTTTGGCGGCGCGCAACTGGTTCACCGCCTTCCGGGCGGTGGATATGCAGCAGGCTCGGATCATCGCAAGGATGGACAGGCTGCTGGATTCTGACCTTCCATGCGTATCATCAAGACATCGGACATCAGGAAGCCCGGGCTGCCTGATGTCCGAAGAGCCCGTCAGATAACAGCCACTTTCAAAGTGCCTACATTTGCAACGTGGGCCTCCATAACCTGACCTTTGCTAACAGGGCCTACGCCAGCCGGTGTACCTGCAAAAATCAGATCTCCTGGTGCAAGAACGAAATACTCCGAGAGATAAGAGATCATTTCTGGCGTTTTCCAGATCATCTGGTTCAGATCCCCGGATTGCTTCCGTTCCCCATCAACCGCCAGCCAGATATCCCCCTCAGCCGGATGGCCGATTTCAGACGCAGGAACAAGCGCGGAGCATGGGGCCGAATGTTCGAAGGCCTTACCAATTTCCCATGGCCGGCGCATCTCCTTGGCTTCGGCCTGCAGATCACGGCGCGTCATATCCAGCCCGACACCATAGCCGAATACATGGCCAAGCGCTTCATCCGGGGCGATATTCGCGCCCCCCTTTCCCAAGGCGATAACCATTTCCACCTCGAAATGCAGATCAGCGGTTTTTGGCGGATAAGGAAGGTCCTGCCCCTCGAGCAGGATATTGTCGGGGTTCTTCTGAAAGAAGAACGGCGGTTCGCGGTCCGGGTCATGCCCCATTTCCACGGCATGAGCGGCAAAATTGCGCCCGATGCAATAGATGCGCCGAACGGGAAACAGTGCATCACTGCCTGCCACAGGAATGAGAACCGGTTGGGGCGGCGGAAGGACATAATCAGTGCGTTTGCTATCAAGAGCCAAGACCGGATTCCTTATCCAATATTACCTTATGACCAATGCTAACCAATATTATCATTGGTTCAATGGTCAGATCGAAAGATTGATTCAATACGCTTTTTCCCATTAGAATGGGATGTCCCTGCTATCTGTTTTGGAAGCCCTATGGATAATGATCCGAACCCGGCAGGCAAATCATTCGGGTCTGATGGAAATGCTGCCTATACGCAACTTCAGGCGTTTCTGGCGCAATTCGACGCCGGTGTAGAGGGCAGGCTGCCCCCCGAACGTGACCTTTGCCAGATGTTGGGGGTGTCGCGCGGGGCCTTGCGAAAGGCTCTGGCCCAAGCCGAGGCGCAGGGTCGCATCTGGCGGCATGTTGGAAAGGGAACGTTCTTCGGTCCAAGATCTGCCGCAGAGGAAACAGAACAGTCCGGTATCGCACTGCTGGCAAGCCCGATTGAGGTATTGCGTGCCAGATTGTTGCTGGAACCCATGCTGGCCAGAGAGGCCGCGCTTCATGCATCAGTGGCGGACATACAGGAAATGACCACCAGTCTGCAAAACGGACAGCGTGCAGATAGCTGGCGACAGTACGAAACATGGGATAACCGGTTTCACCGCGCAATCGCCAATGGGACCCGCAACCGCGTTCTGCTGATGATGTTCGACAATCTGAACAACGTACGGCGGACAATGGCGTGGGCAAGACAAAGAGCAAACCCTGACGGACCACCGCCGGATCACCACAGCTTTGCCGAACACGCCCGCATCGTCGCCGCTATCGGAGCAAGAAATCCGGCAAAAAGTGAAAAGGCGATGCGGGATCATCTGGAGACGGTGACCCGAAAGCTGCTGCATCCCGAAACGGAGATGTGATCTTTCCGGCTCGAAACTGCGGCACGGATTGACCGGATAACGATACCGCAACAACCACCCTGCTTGGCTGACATAAAACCTTGGCCGTCGTGTCGTCAAACTTTCAAGAACGATACGCAGTGTGCGCCTCAGAATTGGGCCACAGCGCCCCGCCTGAGGGAAAAATCATGCACTTTACACGTCGCCATACACTGGGCCTGATGGGCGCAGCTGCCGGAACACTGATCCTGCCGCGTGGCATGCGCGCGCAAGGAAGCCGCAGATCGATCACGATCGCGGTGCAGAAAATCACGATCAACGGCACATTGGATATCTGGAACGAACAGTCCAACGTCGCCGAGCGCGTGATGCTGCCAAACCTGTGGGAAGGCCTGATCCTGCGCAACTGGATGGGCGATCAAGGCCCCCTGCCCGGCCTTGCTACAGAGTGGAAGCGGATTGACGATCGCACCATGGAGCTGAAGCTGCGGCAAGGTGTGCGTTTCCACAATGGTGACGAGCTGACCGCTGAGGATGTGGTTTTCTCCTTCTCCGACGAACGCCTGTTCGGAGGCAGCGAGCCTGCCGGGGGCAAGACGCTCTATGCCGAAAATTTCCGCCCCGATAATGCGAAACAATTGCCGGCCAACATCCCCGGTGTTGCGCGTCGCATCTGGCCGGCCCTGCGCGGTGTGGAAGCGGTGGACAAATATACCGTCCGCTTCGTCAACGCCACGCCCGACGTCACGATGGAAGGCCGCCTTTATTCCAGCGGTTCGCAAATCACGAACAAACGTGCATGGGATGAGGCGGGCAGTTATGCCGAATGGGCCTCGAAGCCCGTTACCACAGGCCCCTACCGCGTCGCCGATTTCCGCCCCGATGTATCCCTGACCCTCGAAGCCTTTGATGATTACTGGGGTGGTACACCGCCGCTGCAGCAGATCCGCTTTGTCGAGGTGCCCGAGGTTGCAAGCCGCGTGAACGGCCTGCTGTCGGGTGAATACGATTTTGCCTGCGACCTGCCGCCGGACCAGATCGGCGCTGTAGCCAATGCGCCGGGGCTCGAGGTGCAATCCTCGACCATCTGGAACCACCGGATTTCGGTTTTCAACAAGCAGAACGAGATTCTGGCAGATGCGCGTGTCCGTCAGGCCATGACACATGCAATCGATCGCAATGCCATCACGAAGGCGCTGTGGGATGACCAGACCGTCGTTCCCGCAGGTCTGCAATTCGATAGCTTCAAGACATCCGACATGTTCATCGAAGGATGGACCGTGCCCGAATTCAATCCGGCCCGCGCCCGTGAACTCTTGGCTGCGGCCGGCTACAAGGGCGATGCAATCCCCTATCGTTTGCTGAACAACTACTACACCAACCAGACGCCCACCGCGATGATCATGGTGGAGATGTGGAAGCAGGTCGGCCTGAACGTGGAAATCGAGATGCGCGAAAACTGGGCGCAGATCCACGAAAACAGCGGCGTGAAAGGGGTCCGCGACTGGTCCGCCTCAAACACCATCAACGACCCGATTACACCGATGGTCGTGCAGTTCGGCCCGAACGGTGAGGTGCAGCAGAACCGCGACTACTGGAATGACGAGGTAAACCAGATGTCGGTCATCATGGAAACCTCCACGAACCATGCCGAACGCAAGCGGGCCTTTGCACGGATGCTGGAAATCACCGAACGCGAGGACCCGGCCTATCAGGTTCTGCACCAGAACGCGGTTTTCACCGGCATGAAATCCGAACTCAACTGGAAGGCAGCACCCGCCTTCGCAATGGATTTCCGCTCCGGCAACTGGAACGTCTGATCCCCCTTGGCGCGGCGGTATTCCTGCCGCGCCTGAATTTGCAGGAATACCGAATGACCCTTGTCCGTATCCGCGATCTGCGCGTCGCCTTTGATGGCGTGCCCGTACTCCACGGGATCAACCTTGATATCAGCGCCGGAGAAACGGTGGGTTTGGTTGGGGAGTCCGGATGCGGAAAATCGGTGACCTGGCTTGCCGCACTGGGGCTTTTGCCAGCCAAGGCCCGGATTACCGGAACGGTGGAAACCGCAGGCAGCGATCTGGTCAGCGGCGGACGCAGCGTACTTGAAACCATACGCGGTGGTCGGATCGCAATGATATTCCAAGACCCGTCATCGGCGTTGAACCCCGTGCGTCGTGTAGGGCAGCAGATCGCGGAGGCGCTGCGCCTCCATCGCGGACTGCGTGGGGCGGCAGCCCGCGCCGAAGCCATCAGCCTGCTGGACCGTGTGGGCATCCCGGACGCGGCCCGACGGCTGGACCTCTATCCGCATGAATTTTCCGGTGGCCAGTGCCAACGTGTCATGATCGCGATGGCGCTTGCAGGGCAACCCGATCTATTGATTGCCGATGAACCCACCACCGCGCTTGACGCCACGATTCAGGCCCAGATCCTTGCGTTGCTGACCGAAGTGCAGCGTGAAACCGGCATGGCGATGGTGTTCATCAGTCATGATCTGGGCGCGGTCGGGGCGGTATGCGATCGGGTTGCGGTGATGTATGCCGGCCGCATCGTAGAGGAAGCGCGGCGCGAACCCCTGTTTGCCGCACCGCGACACCCCTATACCCGCGGATTGTTTGACGCGATCCCACGGCTTGACGGTCCCCGCAGTCGATTGGTCCCCATTCCGGGCACCGTGCCCGATCCAAAAAATACCCCGGCGGGATGTGCCTTTTCGCCGCGCTGTGCCCGTGCCACATCCCTCTGCGCAAGTGAACGCCCAACATTATTGCCCCAATCCGACGGGCGGGCATTGGCCTGTTTCCACCCCGTCCCCGCAGCCACGCTCGTTTCTCGCGAAGGGGTGTTCGCATGATGCTTCTGGAAGCGCACGGGTTGGTTCGCACCTATCTGACACGAAAAAGCATGTTTACCCCCCCCGAGGCCGTTCGCGCGGTGGACGGCGTGGATCTGGTGCTCGCTCCGGGCGAAGCACTCGGGCTGGTTGGCGAAAGCGGATCGGGAAAATCGACCTTGGGCAGAATGCTTCTAGGGATCGATCCACCTGACGCGGGTGAAATCCGCTTCAACGGCGCGCCCATGCCCGCATTGGGTACCGCAAGCTGGCGCAAATTGCGGGCGCAGATGCAGATGGTGTTTCAGGATCCGCTGGCGGCTTTGGACAGGCGCCTGCCCATAGCCGAACAGATTGCCGAACCGCTGGCAATCCACGGGATCGGCACCGCCTCGGAGCGCAACGACCGTGCCAGATCGTTGATGGCACAGGTGGGCCTTCGGGTTGATCAGGCAGGCCGATTTCCGCACGAACTATCTGGAGGACAACGCCAGCGCGTGGTGATTGCACGGGCGCTGGCCACCAGCCCCCGGTTATTGGTGTGTGACGAACCTGTCTCGGCGCTTGATGTGTCCATTCAGGCGCAGGTGGTCAATTTGCTGCGCGACCTACAGGACCGGCATGGCATTGCCATGGTCTTCATCAGTCACGACCTGAAGGTAGTCCGCAATATCTGCGACCGTGTCGCCGTCATGTATCTGGGGCGCATCGTAGAGGAGGCGTCATCCGATGACATATTCTCTAGCCCACGCCATCCCTATACCCGTGCGTTGGCGGCATCCGTACCGATCCCGGGGGCCCGGCTGGATCCGAGCACGCTACTACAGGGGGAGCCGCCCAATCCGGCACGTCGGCCAGAGGGCTGTGCCTTTCACCCGCGTTGCACGTTGATGCGGCCGGGTTGCGCGGGCGCGGTACCCCGGCTTTTGCCGACTACACCTACCCGACGCAGCGCCTGTCCGGTCGTAGCGGCCTGACCCCTATTCGGAATGATCCCATGATTTCCTTTGTTCTGATCCGCCTGCTTCGCGCCGTTCTGACCGTATTGCTGGTGATGACCTTTGCATTCTTCGTTCTGCGCCTTTCGGGTGATCCGGCGTTGATCATGCTGGGGCCCGACGCCCCGACCGAAGCCGTGGCGGCTTTTCGTGCGGCATGGGGACTGGATGATCCGTTATGGCGCCAGTACCTGTCATATCTACATGGGATTGTGACCCTTGATTTCGGCGTTTCCATGCGGGACAGATCGCCCGCGCTGGATCTGGTGCTGGAACGCATTCCAGCGACGTTGGCCCTGACCATTCCTGCATTGATCCTGAAAGTCGCCATCGGCATTCCGGCAGGTGTCTATGCTGCCTTGCACCGTCAATCGATTGCGGACAGGGGTGTGATCCTGCTGTCGGTCATGGGCTTTACCCTGCCATCCTTCGTACTGGGGCTGTTGCTGGTTCTGGTGTTTGCCGTGCAGCTTGGCTGGTTTCCTTCAGGCGGCCAGGATAGCTGGCGGCACGCGGTTCTACCGGTCCTGACGCTCTCTATCGGTGGCATCGGTATCCTTGCCCGGTTTTCACGCTCTGCCATGATCGAGGTGCTGGGCCAGCCCTATATCCGAACCGCCCTTGCCAAAGGCGTAAGCTGGCGGGATGTGGTCTGGAAACACGCGCTGCCCAATGCATCGGTACCCATCGTCACAATCATCGGTTTCATGATTGGCTCGCTTGTTGCAGGGGCCGTGGTGGTTGAAAGCATCTTTTCCTGGCCGGGCGTGGGAAGGCTGCTGATCGTATCGGTCGCGAACCGTGATCTGGCCGTGGTGCAGGCCATTCTGATGGTCATCGCGGCCACCATGGTGCTGGCAAATCTATGTGTCGACATTGCCTATGGCCTGCTGGACCCGCGTTTGCGCGCCCGGACCACTGCCGCTTGAGGAGCATATCATGACTGCAATTCCCCGACTGATACGCCTTCCGCGTGCCATGCCCCGTATGCCGATCCTTGTATCGGTGGCCGCCATATGGCTGCTGGCGATGATCATCATCGCATTCGGGTCGGATATCCTGCGCCCCTATGACATTACGCAGATGGACCTATCAGCCAGGCTGTCGGCCCCCGGTACTGCCGGGCATTGGCTGGGCACCGACGAACTGGGCCGTGATGTGCTGTCACGTCTGCTGCAATCCATACGCGTCTCGCTTCTGATCGCCTTTGGCGCCACGATTCTTTCCGCGGTCTTCGGTACGACACTGGGGTTTCTGGCTGCGCAGTTTCGCGGCGGCGTGGAACACACGATTCTGGTCCTGGCCGATTTTCAGGCGGCACTGCCGTTTCTCATCCTTGCATTGGCGGTCCTTGCCTTCTTTGGCAGCTCCATGACATTGCTTGTATGTCTGATGGGGTTCTACGGCTGGGAACGCTACGCGCGGATTGCGCGCGGATTGGCCATCTCTGCCGGCGCACAGGGATATGCCTCGGCCGTGGTGCAACTGGGTGCGCGGCCATCGCGCGTCTATCTGCGCCACATTCTGCCGAATGTCGCCTCCACCCTTATCGTATCCATGACCCTGACATTCCCCGAAGTCATTCTTATGGAAAGCGGGCTTTCGTTTCTGGGGCTTGGCGTGCAACCCCCGGAAAGCTCGCTCGGAAACATGGTTGGTTTCGGACGCGATTACCTCACGCGCGCACCATGGATCATGCTGGCGCCGGCTTTTGTCATCATGCTGACAACCCTCGCCATTTCGCTCTGCGGGGATTGGTTGCGCGATCGCCTTGATCCTACCCTTCGTTAAGGAAGACCGATGACACATATCCTGTCCCATCGTGGGGCCCGTGACCTATGGGCCGAAAATTCGGCACTCGGGTTCAAGCGTACCGCCGCCCTGGGGGTCGATGCGGTGGAATTCGATCTCCATCTCACCGACGACGGCCAGATTCTGGTGATCCATGATGCTACGCTGGATCGGAGCACCAGTGGCAGCGGCCCCGTATCCGCGCTTACTGGCAACGATCGCAGCCACTTGCGCCTGATCGGCCCGGGCGGCAAAATTGATGAAGGCATTCCGACCTTTGACGAGGTATTGGAGATCCTCGGGCCGCACAACAACATGAAGCTGTTTGTGGAACTGAAAGCAGGGGCTGGCGGTCGCCCCTATCCTGCCTTGCCACGCCTGGCCGCAGAGGCACTAGCACGTCGCGGGTTGGCGGACAGAGCCGTCCTGACAAGTTTCGACATCAGCGTTCTGCAGGCCTGTCGGGATGTGGCACCTGACATTCCGCGCCTGCTGTCGGTTGACACCCAATGGGCAGAACACCAGAGCGGCCTCGACGCCGTGATGGATAGCGCCGAGGGCCTGGCGACTTATCTGGCCGTCGAAGACCGGCTGTTCGAGGCGCAGTTCGATCGCATTACCGCCCGCTGGCCGCTGGATCGGTTGTGTGTCTGGACGGTGAATGATCCTACACGCATCCGTATGTGGCTGGAACGCAAGCCCGGATATCTCACGACCGACAACCCCATTCTTGCAACAGAAATCGCACTTGCTCTCAAAAAGGACTGACGATGACCGATCTTCCACTTCTGGGGGCCGCAATGCCGGTTTCCACGCTTGCTACCCTGCAAGGTTTCATTCTGGAGCAGAACCGCGACCTTGAGTTACAGGATTTCATAACGGTCGATCTGCTCAATGGCGGCTGGCGGGAACGTGCAGACGAGGCGCGCGCATTGTTGCAAGGATATGAGGGCAGACTGGGTATCCATGGGCCGTTCTGGGGGCTGAACATATCGAACCCCGATCCGGATATACGTACCATCGTGACCGGTCGGCTGATGCAGGGGCTGGAAGTCTGCGACCATCTGGGCGCCACGCAGATGGTCGTCCATTCGCCCTTTACTGCCTGGGACAACAACAATCTGGATAACCAGCCGGATGCGCTGGAACGCATTCATGCCTTGGCGCATGAAACATTGCGCGGACCCGTGGAATATGCAGCCGCGATCGGCGCAACCATGGTGATCGAGAATATCGATGACATGAACCCCGATCTGCGCGCCGCACTCGCTGACAGCTTCGGATCGGCGCAAATCGCACTGTCGGTCGATACAGGCCACGCCCATTACGCGCATGGAACGAATGGCGCACCACCGGTCGATTACTTCGTACGTCGGGCCGGCAAAAGGTTACAGCACATTCACCTGCAGGACGCAGATGGCCACGCCGACCGCCACTGGGCCATTGGCCACGGCAATATCCTGTGGGCTTCGGTCTTCAGTGCCTTGGCAGAGCTGACGTCCAAGCCCCGCCTGATCCTTGAACTGCGGGATAAGGCAGGAATACTACCTTCGGTCAAATATCTGAATGACCTAGGGTTGGCGCGTTAAGACATTCGTCCGGGGCGTTGCCCGATAGCAAAGCGCCCCGGCCCCTGAGCCGCCAGTACCAGAAGACCACCCGCGATGGACCAATTCTTGACGAAAATCGTGATCTGCCACGGGTCCGCTCGCAGCTGCCAATGAAACCAGCTGGTAAAGATGCAATAAGCTGCGAGAACTAACGCCCAGGCCCGAACGCCTGGACCGAAAACCAACCCCACAGCCGCAAGCAGGTTGAAAATTGCCACCGGCCAGATGATGGCTGAAGGCAGCCTGAGGGTGACGATCATCGCCTCCACCGGAACAGGATCCGCCATTTTCTGGGCCGCTCCCCCAAGAAACAGCAATGCCAGCAGAATGCGACCGGCAAGATTGACGATATCGTTCATCTGATCGGCCATGCCCCGTCGGCGCAGGTAGGCAACGGGATTACCCGCGCCCACGGTAGGGTGGTACGCCCTGATCCGGAATCCAGACACCAGTCGGCGCCGCACCGGTCTGCCAGAATACATCTATCGGAATACCGCCACGGGGATACCAGTATCCACCGATGCGCAGCCACTGCGGCTCCAGAAACTCGACGAGACGGCGCGCGATCGAAATTGTGCAGTCTTCGTGGAATGCCCCGTGATTGCGGAAAGAGCCGAGATAGAGCTTCAACGATTTGCTTTCGACCAGCCATTCACCCGGCACGTAATCAATCACCAGATGCGCGAAATCCGGCTGCCCCGTCATCGGGCACAGCGACGTGAATTCCGGCGCGGCAAAACGCACCATATATGGCACATCCTGCGGGTTCTGAACCCGCTCCAGTTCGGCCTCTTCGGGAGACTCCGGCAGGATGGTTGCGCCACCCAGCTGGATCAGCCCGTCATAAATCGTCTTGGTCATCAAACGCCTCTTTTGTTTCCCCATAGGATAACGTGCAATTGCGGTAGGATGCGCGGGGTAAACCATCCGTCCGATACAGTTTTGTCAATGAGCCATAGCATCCGGTCGACGATGCCATTCTGGTCCACTGCCCTTGCTTCGTCTGTCATGGGGTTTCCCGGCTGCAGATAAAGCGGTAATTGCGGATATCGAGCCGCTGCGTCACGGGCATATGCGTAATCGGCATCGTCAAAGATTACAATTTTCATTACGATATCTGGCCCTTTTGTGATGCATTCATCAAAAGCGGCCCAATCGGTCACCTCCCCCGACGAGGGGGGTTTGGGTGACAGCACTAGCGTATCGAGATTTGCAAACCAGTCCTTGGCGATCGAGCCTTGGGTTTCCAATGCAAAACGATAGCCTTCCGCATGCCCCATATCAATAAGCGGCCCGAAAGGCTGGATTGCCGGATTACCCCCGGACAGGGATACCATGATCGGTTTGTTCCCGGACAGCTCACGTATCCGCGCCATGATGCTGACAGCATCCATCGGTGCCCAATTCGCACGAAATGCACTGTCCACCGCGTGCAGGCTGTCACACCACGAGCAGCGGTAATCACATCCGCCCGAACGCACGAATACCGTGGGCAAACCGATGAGAACGCCCTCTCCCTGAATGGTGGGGCCGAAAATTTCGGCAACGCGGATCATGGCCGGTACTCCGCCCAGGTTTTCGGTGTTTCGGAGACGCGTACGGCCGAAACCTCGGGCCAGCGGGCAGCGGACCATTCGTACAGATGGCGCGCAAGTTTTTCCGCAGTGACCATCGGATCATCCAGAACGTCGTTCAGATGGCGATGATCGAAACGATCATCAATGTAAGATTTGAGCGGGGCCAATTCCCCGTAATCGCGGACAAACCCGTTTGCATCCAGATCCCGGGCCGACAGTTCTATCAGCACGATGTAGTTATGACCGTGCAACCGCGCACATTGATGCTCGGGCGGCAGATCCATCAGCTGGTGTGAGGCCGAAAACGCGAATTCCTTGGTGATCCTGAACATCAGCCACGCTCCGCGATGGCAGATTTCCAGAAGTCCCTATCCGCGTATTCGGTAGGGTCCGGCACACCAGCAAGATCGAAGGCCTCCCGCCGCTCAACGCAGGTTCCACACCGTCCGCAATGGATCACACCACCCTTGTAGCAGGACCATGTATCGGCAAAGGGTGTGTTCACCGATGCCCCATCGACCACGATATCGGCCTTGGTGCGATGGACATAGGGTGTGCGCAATTCCACCGCTGCATACCCGTCAAGCGCCGCGTTCTGCATGGCAGAGAAAGCTTGGGTAAATGCCGGACGACAGTCGGGATAGATAAAATGATCGCCGCCATGAACTGCCGTTGCCACAGCATCGGCCCCGGCGGAGACGGCCACACCGAAGGCCACCGTCAGCATGATCGCGTTGCGGTTCGGCACCACGGTGATACGCATCGATTCTTCGGCATAATGGCCGTCCGGTACGTCCAGATCATCGGTCAATGCCGACCCTGTGAGGGCGGCGCCAATGGCCGTAAGATCGATGATCTGATGCGGGACATTCAACCGCTGTGCTGCACGCGCGGCGAATGAAAGCTCCTTGCGGTGACGCTGTCCGTAATCGAAGGAAAGCAGACTGTGCAATTGCCCGTCCGCAGCAACGCGGTGCGCCAAAGACACGGAATCCAACCCGCCGGAGCAGATAACAATAGTACCCATTTTTATAACCCTTGTTTTGATGATCCGGGTAGGCTGCGACCGGATGGCCGCGCGATATACCCGCGCGGTCAAAGTTACAAGCAGCGGGTGAAATCACATTGCGGGCATGACGGCGATATCGCGGATCTCGCCAGACAGGCCGCCGATCTCTGCAACAGCCTCAGCTGCGCCGGTCTCCAGATCAACTTCGTAAAGGATGTTGTTCGTGACCAGCCATGCGTTGTTGTTCATCTCGGCATCCGATGCGATGTCGAAGCCATAGACGGCACCGGGGGTTTCAATGCCCAGCTTTCCGACAGCGGCCAGTGTCCCGTCGTTCGGCGAGGTCTGCTGGATCAACGCGACGATTGTGCTATCAATATCGAACATCGCGGTTGTATCCGGCTTGCCGTGGCTGTTGATATAGGCCGCAGCGGCGATCATGGGGGCTTCACCCGCGTGCATGTCGTTGCCCTCGAACGCCAGCGAACCATCTACCGTCACTTCGCCCGTATCCACGTTCACGCGGTGATTTGTGGTGCCGGACATGAAGCGTAGGCGATCAGCCATCGGGTTGAAATCGACGATGACGGGCGCCCCTTCGACCATTGGCAGGGGCGTATCCATCATCGACAGCTTCGATGCCGCACCCGTTGCGGTGTCGATCGTCACGATCTCGCCGTCAGGGGTGACACCTACCAGCGAATTGTTCGCCGGACGCAGGTCGATCCCCACCAGCGCATCCACGCCGGACACGGTTGTTGTCCCTGATACCGTCAGCGTCTCCGTATCGAACATCACCAGTGTCTTGTCACCCACAAGGCCCACGGCAGGTGCGGCAAATGCAGCGGGTGCGACTGTGCCCATCAATGTCGCGGTCAGAAGTGCGAAGCGTGTCATGCGAATATCCTCTTCAACGATGAATATTGGCGGGCAATCTTCCCCGCTCTACCTCAATGACACGCGTGTCGGGCAAATGGACGCAAGCCGAACGAAAAAAACTTTCGCGCTTGCATCCGTAGGGTAATCCGCGCTGTCTTTGGGGCAGGGATTGATGGAGGACCGAACGCGTGACCGCAGTATTAGAGGACAGTCGCGACCAGCACATTGACCCTGTGGAGGGCCGCGTCGCAACAGCCCTTGGGGTATGTGCGGCGGGTGACCCGGCAGGGATCGACCAGATCATGGCCGAA
Source organism: Falsirhodobacter sp. alg1 (assembly GCF_000739715.2). Lineage (GTDB taxonomy): Bacteria > Pseudomonadota > Alphaproteobacteria > Rhodobacterales > Rhodobacteraceae > Falsirhodobacter. The sequence goes on from NZ_BBJC02000005.1 coordinate 14,583, forward strand.
GAGGGAGGACGTCTTCTGGGCGTCGCCCGCCGGATGCTGGGACGGGGCGCTCTGGCCGAGGAAGCGGTACAGGACGCCATGGTTCAGGTGTGGCGCAAGGCCGCAGCGTTTCGCGGTGATGGAGGATCGGCGCGTGGCTGGGTCTATGCTATCCTGCGGAACCGTTGCCTGAATATTTTGCGCGATGAACGCCGGTTGAGTACGCTGAGCCATACCGACCTTTCCACGCTTCAGGATGCGCGCCAGCATGTTGCTGAAACAGAAGCATGGGAATTGCTGCCCGGTTCAAGCCGCCTACGCGAATGTCTGGCAGAACTGGATGCACGCAGCCGTCATGCGATCCTGCTGGCCTATGCTGCCGGATACAGTCAGGGCGAGGTTGCTGCCTTTCAGGGTGTGCCGCTTGGAACGGCCAAGGCATGGATACGACGGGGACTGGTTTCATTGCGGGGATGTCTGACATGACCCAAGATCGACTGGATACTGTGGGCGAATATGTTCTGGGCCTGATGGACGCTGCCGAGCAGACGGCGTTCGAAGCCGAGATGGCGCGCGATGAGAAACTGCGTGGCCGTATGAACGATTTTCGCGATCACATGCTGGCGCTGGATCTGAGTGTACCGGCTGAACCCTTGCCGGGCGATCTGACCGATCGGATCCGGCGCGCCGTGTTGGAAGATACGCCCCCTCCAATTCCCACACCATTTGCAGCGAACCTGCCGCATGCGCCGATACGATGGAAAACAGCCGCGGCGATTTTCCTGACAGCCGGGCTGAGCCTTGGGGCGGGGCTTGGCGTGGGCAGGACCCTTTCAACGCAGGATCCGCAGGTTGTGGCGGTTCTGCTGGATGCACAGGGCGTACCGCAAGCGGTGGTAGAAGGATTTGGAAATGACACTGCCGAGGTGCGGTTCGTGGCCCCTGTGGATGTGCCCGAAGGTCATGTGATGCAGGTGTGGACGCTACCTTCTGCAGAACGCGGCCCGGTATCGCTGGGTCTATTGGCGGATGCAGCAGCAGGCCGTTTGCAGGGGCCGGAACTGCCGCCCCCCGCCGATCAGCAGTTGTATGAAATCACGCTGGAACCACAGGGCGGCTCCCCCACAGGGCGGCCAACCGGACCCATTCTGGGCAAAGGGCTGGCCGCGCTGCAGCGGAGCTGAGGGACCCTGCTTAGTTCAGCTTGCCGATGGTGAAGAACAGCGTTTCACCGGAACTGTCATCGACACCGTCGTTGTCCGTCACGATCCACGCATCCCCTTCGGGGGTAATGGCAAGGCTTTCGACCTTATCCACAACGTATCCATTTGTGCGGCCCAGGTCCGAGATCAGATCGTGAACTATTTCCTTGGGCATCACTGGCAGCTTTTCCGTCAACGGTGCGGGCTGCATATCGGCCAGGCTCACACGCGTGATGACCTTCAGCTTGGCAGCTTCATCAATCAGATTGTCGCGTTCCAACACGTAGGCATTTCCGTTGTGGATGGTGATTTCCGACAATCCGACCCATCCCTGATCTGTCGTTTCCAGCGGATAGGAGACACCTCCAAGCCAGTCTTCGGCATCGGTGTCATAGGCCAGCAGCTTTACATGACCTTCGGCATCATCTGCCCATTCGCGCTGCACGGCAACCCACAGGGTATCACCATCGCGCCCCACACCTTCCAGCCCCGAGCGTGTGGCTCCGGCAACGATAGATGGGGGCAGGCCAACCTCTTCCATGATTACGCCGTCTGCATTCACGTGATACAAGGCGTTTGGGATCAGCTTTGCCGCATCTCCTTCGGACGCGAGCCAGAAACCACCTTTGCCATCCGTGGTGATCCCTTCAAGATCCAGCTTGTGCGCGGCGGCACCGTCGCGGCTTACGACCGTTTTGCCGATGATGCGGGCTGGCATTTCCGTGGCGTCGATCGTGAAGATGGCAGGTTCGGCATAATAAGCACTATCGGAGACGGCATAAAAGCGGCCTGCAACATTCTCATCCGCAACCATCCCGGACAAAGCCCCCCAGCCGATCAACGGATCCGAACCTTCTGAGGTCAGCATGGGATAGGTTGCCGGCCCGTCGCCTGCCTGAAACACCATCACATGCGCACGTGCGCCACCGTCCTCACCCAGATCAGCCTCATTCGCCGTAACCATAAGGTTGCGCGATGGAATGGCTACGGCCCCTTCGGGGCTGATCCCCGAGGGAAGCATCTGCGTCAGAACCGGGGCAGCCGGATCGGTCACATCATAGACCCCGACCACCGAGCCGCGTTCCGACACCACAAAGACGTAGGGCGTGCCATCGAAGGTACCGATCTCGATCGTTTCCGGCTCCGAACCCTTGGCATCGGACCGTTTGTCCGGGTAATGCCCGATCATCGCGACGGCATGCTCGAAGCTGTTGCCGGAATCGTAAACAACACCTCCGTTACGATCAAAGATCGTCCAACCGCGTGAGCCGCCCTTCCAGTCACCCTCGTTTGCCGTGACGATGTAATCATTGCCAAGCCACTGTACCCCGTCAGGCTCACGCGGCAGATCCCGGGCATCATCTGTAAAATGCAGGGCACCGTCATCCTGCGTGTCGACGGCGGTCAGGCTGACAGTGCCAGCGCTGAAATGGCCCGAAACCGCGCCCTGATCGTCGATGACGACAATATGGTTGTTTTCCTGAAGCGTTACGACAATCTCACCCGCCTCGTTCACGTCGACATATTCCGGCTCGGGATCCTCGGGTGCAATATCTGCAAGGCCGCTCATCTCGATCCGCTGCATATCGGCGCAATCGATAGCGCCATTGTTTATCGGCAGCTTGACCACAAAACCTGCGGGCATCTGTGGCAGGCCACCGTCCCCGAGATCCTCGTCCCGCTGATTTTCGATGGCGATTGCAAGGAAGCTGCCGTCGGGCGCCTTGGCAACGGAATCCGGCTGCCCGCCCAGATCGCAGCTTTCGAGGACCTCCTCGGAATCAAGGTCGAGCATCCGCAATGCACCTGATGGAGCGGTAAAATTCCCGTCTGTAGTATCAACCCCCACGAATACACGTTTACCGATAATGACGGCCGTTGTCGGCTCCCCCTCCATCGCCACATTTCCCAGCGGAGCGGGGGCAGCCGGATCGGTGATATCTACGAACCCGAGTACACCGTGGGGGCTATCGGAATACACAAGCGTCATGCCATCATCGGAAACCGATATGATTTCCGCGGAAGAGGCTACGGTCCGATCCTCCCCCTCGGCCATGTTTTCGGTCGTGGCGAAGGAAGCAATGCGATTGAACGTCGTATCGGCAAATGCGGGAAATGCTGTTGCCAATGCCAGGACGGAGGTGAGTGCGATTTTGTTCATCTGTGATCCCCATGCGTTGGCGCGGGTCTGGCACCGGATCATGACAGGGGCGTAATATTGCGGTGACAATTATACGACGCGCCAAACTGTCGCCTTGACGTGGCGCAGGGGATCGGGCCCAAGAGTGTCATGGAAAAAATTGCCCTTCCCGAACGCTCCGATTGGCCCGAAACGGCCAAAGCCCATGGCTTCACCTTTGCCGATATGCATGGCGAACCCTATTGGGACGAAACCTCGGCCTATGCCCTCACACTGGCCGAGATAGAAGGTGGCATTGAGGACCCTGCGACGGAACTGCACGGAATGGTCCGCGAAGCCGTCGCGGCGATTGTGGGCTCCGAAGAGCGGATGAAACGCATGGCCATCCCGCGTGCCCGCTGGGATCTGGTAGCCCAAAGCTGGCGAAATGAGGAGCCGGAGATCTATGGCCGGATGGATCTGGTCTATGATGGCAACGGCCCGGCAAAGCTGCTGGAGTATAATGCCGATACGCCGACCTCGCTGTATGAAACGGCCTCCCTTCAATGGGAATGGCTGGAACAACAAGTCGAGCGGGGCGTGTTGCAGGAAGGGGATGACCAGTTCAACCGCGTGCATGAGGCATTGGTCGAGCGCTTTGCCGAAGTGTTTGCCCCTGCCACCGATATCCATTTTGCCGCAGTTGAAGGGAACGCCGAGGATTATGCCACTGTCGAGGCGATGGCATGGGCCGCGCGCGAGGCGGGGATGGGCGCGCATTATACCGATCTGGAAAAGATCGGTCTGACCGACGAAGGCCAGTTTGCCGATGCCGAAGACCGCGTGATCGGGACATTGTTCAAACTGTATCCATGGGAAGATATATTTTCTGATGACTTCGGCGCGGCTATCGCGCCCTCAGGATGCCGGTTCATTGAACCGGCATGGAAGGCATTGGTATCCAACAAGGCAATCCTGCCCGTATTATGGGATATGTTCGAAGGGCACCCGAACCTTCTGCCGGCGTTCTTTCTGGATGATATCGGTGCCGCAATGCGCGAAGGAACGGGCGGCAGTGCGCTGTTCGACCGGTCGCGGGATATCCTGTCTGAAGGGCATGTGGTGAAGCCTGTGTTTTCCCGCGAAGGGGCCGGCGTCGATATCCTGACCGGCGGCAAGCCCTTGGAACGTTCGGATGATCGTGCCTATGACGATCATCCGAAGATCGTGCAGGCCTATGCCCCCCTGCCCCTGTTCGACGGGTTCCACCCCATCATGGGTGCATGGGTGGTCGGGCACACCTGCGTGGGCCTCGGGATCCGCGAGGACAGGTCGCGAATTACGCAGAACCTGTCACGGTTCAAGCCACACATCATTCGTGGCTGAGGGGGAAGCTGCTTTCATTCCGGCCCCCGCCGCCCTATAAATACGACTATCTTAATCGAGGTGACCCTCATGCGGAAACGCTCTTGCACTGTGGCCCTGACACTGATGGGGACTGCATTCATCCTTGCCGGATGTAAGGAAGAAACCACGGACGCCGCGGCTTTTCCCGATGTTGCCTCTTGCCGGGCCGAAGCAGAGCGCGGCAACCTGAACTTTACTGCTGCGGATTGTGACAATGCCTTCGCCACGGCGCAGGCGGATTATGCCGAGACAGCTCCCCGTTACGATGCACTGGCCGTGTGCGAGGAAGAGCATGGGGCAGGCAACTGCACGCAAGCTGCGCAATCAGGGGGCGGGTTTTCATTCATGCCGCTTCTGGCCGGATTCATGATCGGACAGATGCTGGGTGGCCGGGGTGGGTTCATGAGCCAGCCGTTGGTCAAGACCCCTAACGGTCGCTTCTCCACCCCGGGTGGCACATCCGTTGCAACCAACAGTGGAACGGGCAAGATGAATGCCCAAGCGTTCCAGAAGGCCCCCACCACAGCAGGGCGCCCTGCCATGAGCAGGGCCGATGTCGCATCCCGCGGCGGGTTCGGATCCAGCTCTGCGGCGCGGTCCAGCTACGGCGGTTAATGCCCGCCGCCCGCCGGCTTCTGCCCCGCCGCAGGCTTGGGTTTCCGCATGAGAACGGCGCTTAGCGCCAGACCGCCAAACAGAACCGCCAGCAGAAAGAAGACGTCGATAAACGACATGACCGTAGCCTGCTGACTGACCCTGGCCGCCATTTGCATCGTAGCCGCCGCCGGATCAACAATACCATTGGCCGCAAGAGATTGGCTAAGCAGGTCCATCTGGCGCAACGCTTCGGGGTTGGACCACGTTACGGATTCCGCCAGTCGCTCGTAGTGCAGGACATTCCTGTTCGTCAGCACGGTATTGATCAACGCCAGCCCCACAGCACCGCCAAGGTTACGCATCAGGTTGTAGAGGCCGGACGCCCCTTTCATTTTTTCTCGCGGCATTGTCCCTAGCGCGAGATTGTTGATGGGCACCATGCAGAGCATCAGCGACACACCGCGCAGCACCTGCGGAGGCAGCAGTTCCCAGAAATCCCAATCGGCCGTCATCCCTGTCAGCATCCAGGTAGACCCTGCAAAGCCGATAAACCCGATCAGAAGCATGAACCGTGGATCGACACGCCCGGACAACGCACCTGCAACGGGGGCTGTGGCAAACATCGCCAAGCCCGAAACGAACACCGTTTTGCCGATCATCAGACTATCGTAATCGCGGACTTCTGACAGATAGAGCGGGTAAAGATACGTCAGCCCGTAAAGTCCGATGCCGAGGACGAAGCTGAAAATCGACCCAAGCGCGAAATTTCCATTGAGAAAGGCCGTCAGATCGACAATCGGTTCATTCCGCGTCAATGCCCTCCAGAAGGTGATAAGCGCACCGACCACCATCACCACGGTAAGGGCGGCCACTGCTTCGTCCTCCAGCCAGTCATTGGTCGGGCCTTCCTCGAGGATATATTGCAGCCCCCCTAGGAATGCCGCCAGTGCGAGCAACCCCCACCAATCGAACAGGCGCATCAATTTCCAGTTCGGCTTGTCAAAGTCGATAAGGAAATAGGCCCCGACCGTAACGCAGATACCGGGGATCACGTTGACGAGAAACAACCAGTGCCATGAAAACGTATGGCTCAGATAGCCGCCGACCGTTGGCCCGATGGTGGGCGCCAGCGTTGCGACCAATCCGATCATTGCCGAGATCATGCCACGGCGCGATGGAGGGAAGATGGTAAAGGCTGCCGCGAAGACCGAGGGGATCATTCCACCCCCAAGGAAACCCTGCACTGCGCGCCACAGGATCATCTGGTCGATGGAACTGGCGGTGGCGCACATGAAGCTGGCCATCGTGAAACCGGCCGCGGCCAGCGCGAAGAGGTAGCGGGTGGACATGACCCGCGCCAGAAACCCAGACAACGGGATCATGATCACCTCGGCAATCAGATAGGAAGTCTGGACCCAGCTGATTTCATCCGGGCTTGCCGCAAGCCCTGCCTGGATATCGGGCAGTGAGGCCGAAACGATCTGGATGTCCAGAATGGCCATGAACATGCCGAACACCATCACCAGAAAGGCGATGACGCGGCGTGTCGTAAGGGGCTGATCCTCATCGCTCATGACGGGTCGGGGGCGGTACGGCTGTCAACGGAAACGACGGCGGATAGACCTGCGCGCAGTTGGTCCATTGCCTGCGCATCATCGGGGATGGAAATGCGGACGGGCACGCGCTGTACCACCTTGGTAAAATTGCCGGTCGCGTTTTCGGCGGGCAGCAACGAAAAAACCGCGCCGGTCGCGGGGGCGATGGATACCACATGGCCCTCGAATTCATGATCGGGAATTGCGTCGAATGTGATATGGACCGTCGCGCCCACCACGACACCGGGCATCTGTGTTTCCTTAAAATTGGCCTCGATATACAGCCCGTTCGCGGGAACGACGGCGGCCAAACGTGTGCCCGCAGTCACAAGATCGCCCACTTCGGTTGCGGAATTGGCAAGCGTGCCATCCATCGGAGCACGCAGAACCGTCATGTCCAGATCGCGTTGCGCCTGATCGACAGCAAGTTCCAATTGGCGACGCTGGCCTTCGGATTCGGCGCGTTGGCCCTGAATGACGGCAACCTGGGCATTGGCGCTGGTGACCGCAGCCTCGGCCCGGGCAAGATTGGCTGCGGCAGTCGCCTCACCCTCGTTCGCGGTATCCAGTTGCGCTTGGGTCGCGACATTGTTCGCCGCAAGATTGCGTGTCCGTTCTGCATTGGTGCGCGCGGTTGTCGCCTGCGCTTCGGCAGAAGTGCGATCAGCCTCGGCCTGCCGGATGGCCGCGCGGGCCGCGTCAATTTGTGCATCGATACGTGCAAGGGTGGCGTCGGCCGTTTCGAACCGGCTTTGGGCCGTATCAAGTGCGATACGGTAATCTCCGTCATCAATACGCACGATGACATCGCCCGCCTTTACCGCCTGGTTATCATCAAAGGGAATGTCCTGGACATATCCTTGGACGCGGCTGGAAATCAGAGCAACATCACCCTGGACATAGGCATCATCCGTTTCAACCATGAACCGGCCTTCGGTGATATATTTATATCCGAAATAACCGCCCAACAGGATTGCGAGCCCGATGATGATTGTGAGGATAAGGCGCTTCTTAGTGCCTTTGCCTTCGGGTGTTCCCTGAGACGTTTGTTCGGCCATGACAGAATCCTTCCGGTGCGGACCCGGTGGTCCGTTCATCCGGCAATTAGGTGAGTGCGACGGACACATCAAGGCTTTATCGAACCACCCGGTTCGATTATATCATAACCATGAGTGATAAGACGCCCCCCTCGCCCCGCCGCCATCCGGCAGGGGCCAATCCGCAGAAGCGCGCGCAGATCCTTGCGGGTGCCGAGACCGTTTTTCTAGAGAAGGGGTTTGAACAGGCAAGCGTGGCCGCGATCGCAGCAGCCGCCGGCGTGTCGAAGGGCACAATCTACGTATATTTCAGTGATAAAGAGGAAATGTTCCGCACACTTATCCAGGAGCGGCGCAGCAAAATGCTTGAAGGTAGCAGCAGCATTCTGCACAGTGATCGTCCGTTGCCGGAACGCATGGAATGGTATGGATGTCGCGTTGCGTCGGCTATCTGTTCAGACGCCTCGCTGCGCGCACAACACATCGTGATAGGTGCGATGGAAAGGAATCCGGCTTTCGGGCCAAGCTTTCTGGATACGGTCACAGCGCCGACCCTTCGGGAGATAGGGGAGATGCTGTCGCGGGCCGTGGATGAAGGAGAAATGTCTGTCCCGGATATCCCGCTTGCCGCCGCGCAATTTCTGGAGTTGTTGACCGCAGGTATCTGGCGACGCCGGTTGTTCGGGGCGCGCCTAAATCCCCCGACCGATGACGAGATACGCAGCACTGTGCAATCTGCGGTCACAATGATGCTGGCGGCCTATCGTGCCTGCTGAGTGTATTGCAGACGACGGATCACGAAAGAAAAAACTTCGGATATGAGGAGGGCCAAGGCGGCTGTAAGTATTCCGCCCTGCAGGATGAAGGCGAGGTTGTTTGAGTTGAGGCCCGCGATGATGACCTCTCCCAAGCTTCGCGCAGCAACTGTTGATCCGATTGTTGCCGTCGAAAGTGCGATGATTGTAGCAATACGCCCTCCTTCAAGGATCAGCGGCAGGGCCAACGGCAATTCCACACGCCATAAACGCTGGCGAGGGGTCATACCCATGGCAGCAGCAGCTTCGCGGACTGACGGTGACAATGTAACAAAAGCTGCGAGCGTATTTTCAAAGATCGGCAACAGGCCGTAGAGAAACAGGGCAAGTAATGTTGGCCATAATCCGAATCCCAGAAGCGGCACCGTCAGCGCAAGCACTGCGACCGGCGGAAAAGTTTGCCCGAAATTGGTGAGGGCGCGGGAAAGGGGAAGGAACTCGGAGCCCGCTGGTCGGCTGACGAAGATTGCCAAGGAAACGGCGAGTATAGCCGATGGTATGATTGCCGCGACGACCAAGCCGAGATGGGCCAACGTCAGCATTAACAGGTTTGCACGATCATAAATGGGCGGCATCCCCTCTGCGACCAGCGGTTGAAGCACCGGTCTGAACATATCTGGCATCAACAGAAATGCGAGAACCACAATGCAAAGGCACGCGACCGAAATCCTCCGTATCATCTGACCGCCCCGCTGCGCGGTGGTCCAGCGACCCCGATAAGCGAGTGACGCCGGATACAATGGTCCGCCATACCGGCAACCGGAAGTGTGTCCTGCCCTGACCAGATCATTCGGGCCAAGGCTTCGGACAAAGTGGCATCCGCAGGAATTGGAGGGCCATCGGCTGGCCCGTCTTCTACGAAATCCGCAACTGAGAATAGCGAAAGGTAACGGAATGGTCGGTCAGCCACTGCCACGAGTCCGCTTACAAATGAATTGGCTGGACGCGCGAGAATATCTGCGGGGGTGCCATATTGCTCGATCCTGCCAGCTCGCATCACCGCTATATGGTCTGCAAGAAAAATTGCCTCGGCCATATCATGGGTTATCAGCAGCACTGTGGTACCAAGCCGGACCTGCAATGCCTTGAGGTCGGATTGAGCCTGCGCACGAATGGCGGGATCTAGGGCGCCAAAGGGTTCATCCATCAGCAACAGTTCAGGCTCGGCGGCAAGCGCACGCGCCACCCCGACCCTTTGCGCCTGCCCGCCTGACAGCTGATGCGGATAACGTGCGCCTATGACCGCCGGATCAAGCTGCAATAGCGTCATCAGCTCCTGTACCCGCTGTTTCACCCGGGCCTTTGGCCAGCCGAGCAAATCAGGAACTGTCGCGATATTGCGCGCAGCAGTCCAATGCGGAAACAGCCCATGGTCCTGAATGGCGTAACCGATACGGCGGCGCAAATCATGTGAAGGGATTTTCCGCGTATCCCGTCCATTGATTTCCACATGCCCCGAGGTGGGCGTGACCAACCCGTTGACCAGGCGAAGAAGTGTTGATTTCCCCGAACCGGAGGCGCCGACGATGACGGTCACCGTACCGGTCGGGATCGTCAGCGTGACATCGTCCACCGCGCGGACCGTGTCATAGTGTTTGGAGAGACCGATCAGTTCAATCATCTGATCCTCTTTTTGACAGGTCGATAAGCGCGCCAAAGATCGTTGAGGCGGCAAAGGCCAGGGCTACGGTAGGTAAGGCCCCAAGAAGGATCAGATCGGGCGCGGTTTGCCCAAGGCCCTGAAATACGAAGCTGCCGAAGCCCCCTGCCCCGATAAGGGCACAGACAGTAGCAAGACCGATGTTCTGTACCAGAACGATCCGCGCACCGGTCAGGATTACCGGCATTGCCAGTGGCAGCTCTATCTTCCACAGGCGACCCCAGCGGGAGAAGCCGGTGCCATCGGCCGCTTCGATGACATGCGAAGAAACTGTATCCAGCCCCGCGGCCGTATTTCCGACCACGGGCAAGAGGGCGTATAGAAATAGTGCGATCATGGCCGGGGCCGTTCCAATTCCGCTGATCCCGAGAGCTTTGGCGAAATCGACATTCTGTGCCAACCAGCCGAGGGGCAGGATCAGCATTCCAAACAGCGCAATTGATGGGATGGTCTGTATCATCGTCAGCAGGTCGATAACGGGAGCGCGGAGGTTCCGTATCCGATGACAGGCTATACCCAGCGGTATTCCCGCCAGTAGCGCAGCAACGAATGATCCGAATGCCAGTACGAGATGGCGCTGTCCCTCTGTCCAGAACAGCGTGCTACGGTTGCCATATTCCTGCATGATCGAAATGCGGTCCCATGCGCCACCTATCATCAGAAGCGATGTCAGGAGTATGGCACAGGACAGTAGTCCGAGGCGCAGCATCGGACCAGGGCGGAGACGGGTCAGTGCGTCCAGCAGCAACAGCGCAAACCCCGCCGTCGTAATCCAGGCCCCTACGGCCGGAGACACCCGGGCAAATGAGGCCGCATTAGACGAGAGTTGCACTGCCCCCTGCCCCACGCTTATCAGAACCGCAATCAAACCCGCCATGCTCAGGACGGTTCGGATCAAAGGGTGACGTATGAAGATCAGCCCAATCGGGACAAGCAGGATCAGAAACGGGGGCCAGAACCCGAATACATCAGCAGTACTGAACGGTTGGGGCGGTGCAATCCGGTTTGCCCGGAGCCCTAGTAATGGCAGCCACATGCCCACCCCGATTGGAACCGCCAGGACCACGCTGAGGCGATCCAGCATTCTCACCCCTCAACAAACCCGTTTTCGGTCAGGTAGTCATGCGCCACCGTCGCGGCCGGAACGCCTTCGACCTGAACACGCCCGTTCAGGGTCTGCAGTGTCTCCAGCGTTAGTGATTGAAACACGGGAGCAAGGATATCTGCAATCTCTGGATGTTCGGTCAGGACATCCGCCCGTATGATAGGAGTCGGCTGGTATACCGGTTGAACAGCTTTATCATCCTCCAGCACGCTGAGGCCGGCGAATGGAATGGCGCCGTCGGTTCCATATACCATGGCCGCATTCACCCCGCTGGTTCCGTTTGCAGCAGCCTGAATCGTGGCAGCCGTATCCCCGCCCGAGAGAACCACCATCTGTGATGGGGAGAGAGTGAAGCCATAGGCGTCTTGGAATGCAGGTAAGGCAGATGCGGAATTTACAAATTCTGAAGACGCCGCCAGTTTGACCTCACCGCCATGTGCCAGCCATTCGGCAAAGTCACTGAGGGTAATTATGGCATTCGGCCCGGCAATATCACCATGCAATGCGATACCCCAGGTATTGTTCGCCGGAGCTGGCTGGAGCCATACAATGTTGTTGGCCTCAAGATCGAGATCCCGTGCCGCTGCATATGCTGTGGATGGATCCTTCCAATACTGCTCTGAAGATTTATTGAAGAAATATGCGGCATTTCCGGTATATTCCGGGTAAATATCTATCTCTCCGGCAGTGATTGCCTGCCTGACTACTGGTGTTGCCCCGAGCTGCAAACGATTTTCCGTATTGATACCGGCATTTTCCAGTACCTCGAGTATCATATTGCCAAGGACCCCGCCTTCGGTATCAATTTTTGACGAAACGACAACTTGGGCGGAAGCATGGGCGGCCCCCAGCATGAAGACAAAGCCTGCGGTATGAAGAAGGCGCATGTTCTGGTTTCCCTAATGATACACTCGGTACAGAAATATACCGCGTTCCACATTCGACCAGTATTATTGGCAGATGGGCTCAACCGGCGACTTCAATCCTCAAGCTGGTAATTTCCGGCGAAACCAGCCTGCTGAGGCTGAGCAATCGTAACGACAGATGTGTTTCAACATATGATGCATGGAAACGCGACGGTGCAAGTAGCCTCATCTCACCCGCCTCTAACACCATGGGCTGCAGTTGCCGGGCCCAAGTGGTGTAGAGAAGGGGCGAGTCTGCGGCTAAGGCCTGCAGCAAACGGTCCCATGGGGTGCTGCCCTCTGGAGCAGGAAAGGGAATAACATTGAGCGTCCCCGTGGGGACAGACGTTTCGGAGAGACGGTTTACGAGATCGCTTCCCACAGCAGGCCAATGGGCGCGTGTGTCTTCGAGTAACTTTGCAATACCCAGACTATATTCGCTCACCCTACCCCTGGCACCCTGTCTGCGAAGTACCAACCACCCTTTTTCACGCAGCTTCGCCATTTGGCGTTTGACAGTCCGTTCGTCTACAGACCACAGAGCAGCAATTTCCCGTTGTCCTGTTGAAAGGCGATCAGCGCGCCAATCATATCTTGCTGTGATAAGTACCATCAATCGCAGCGCAGTTTGTCGGTCGGTGGTTTCACCGGCAAGACCGGCAGCGCCGAGCGCGGTGAGGAGATCGTATTTTCTTGATGAAGCCCCCTGCCCCACAAGCCGTGCCATCGCCATGCCTTATGCCCACTCACTCTTAAAGCCTGCCGACATGACATCGGTAAGGCCGTTCCCTCGTTACGCCCAGAATCGTCTCGTCCCGGTTTGGAATAACTTACTTCACCCCGCCCTTTGATGACAACGCTTTTTCTGTGCCAAAATTTATTAGCGTTGGATCAAGCGGTTTTGTTGATAGCAAGCGGACATGTGTCATCAAAATCAATAAGTGAGGTAATATAGGTATAGGGGGACACCATGAGTGTCCCCCTATAGGACGGATACTGTCCCGCAGTTGCGCTAGTTATGTAAATGTTTGTCCTATATTCGGACCCATATGTCCCCGTGGGGACAGAATTTCCATATCAATGTATATATTCTTTGCGTTATTTCTGAAACACGCTTAAATCGGTACTTACCGTATTTTAGCGTTGGCAGGAGCACGAATGTTTACTCACGAAGATCTGGCGCGGCTGCAGGGGCAGTCATTGAAAATGCAGGGCTGGATCCGGCAGCAGACATACTCCCCGGATATGGAAAAAACCCTGCGGCGGTTTTCGAGTTGGGAGTTGGCAGAACTGATTTTGCGGGTGAACCAGTCAACGCTGCGAGGCCGCATGGCGACGGACCCTAGCCTGCCGCAGGGTCTGGTCGAAGAAGACGGGCGTCAGCGTTGGTACACCTTAGAGGAAATCAACGAAATCCGTCGTCGGTTAAAGATCAACAGGAAGTCGCTCCTGCCCCCTCGCCCGCAAGGCAAGCGGGCGATCCGTGCGGCAATTGCCAATTTCAAAGGGGGGGCAGGCAAATCGACCGTTGCGCTTCACTTTGCACATGCCGCTGCCTTGGATGGATACCGTGTATTGGCCGTCGATTTTGATCCGCAGGCAACCTTGTCCCATTCGATGGGTCTTTCGGATGTCGCGGAGGAGGTGACCGTCTGGGGTATCATGGCGCGCGATCTCATTCGCGAAACAGAGCGTATGAATAATGCCGCGCGCGGCGCGGAAAGTGGCGTGGCCCTGCCCGAGCGTAAATTGCCAAGCTCTATTACTGGCATGGGCCTGACCGAGTTGAGGACCAAGGACTTCATCAAGCCAACGTCTTGGCCAACGGTTGATGTGATCCCCTCTTGTGCGAATGCTGCATTTGTCGAGTTTGCAAGCGCCCAGTATCGTAACCTTAACCCAGAGTGGTCATTTTTTGCTGCGGTCTCGCGGTATCTCGATACCATCCCTGCCGATGATTATGACCTCGTCATCTTTGATTGCCCACCTGCCATTGGCTACCAGTCCATGAACGCCGTTTTTGCGGCGGACGTTCTCTATGTCCCGTCAGGCCCTGGCTATTGGGAGTATGATTCCACAACGTCATTTATCGGACAGCTAGCTGAGGCGTTGGCTGACCTGAGCCAATTCCAAGGGATTGTCCCCGCGGGGACAATGACTTTGCCAAAAACGTTTCTTGATTTGCGTTTCCTTCTCACACGGTTCGAACCCAACAACGATCTGCATCGCGCCATGCACCAGGCATTCCGCAAGGTATTCGAGGGCCGCGTGGCCGAGCATCCGATTGAGATGACCCGTGCGGTCGAGCAGTCGGGCCGTTTCCTCGCTTCAATCTATGAAACTGACTACCGAGAAATGACCCGCGAGACCTGGCGACGCGCACGAGCTTCGTTTGATCGTGCATATCTAGAGTTCCGCGATAATCTCGTCACCGCATGGGATAAACTGGAGGATGAAGCATGAAACGACGCACATTCGACATAGATTTCCCGGAACCGTCTGTCCCCGCGGGGACAGATGTGGCCAAGGATCGCGATGTGCGACGGGGCCCCATGGCAACTGCCATTACCGAAAACGCAGATGCACTGCGCGAGCGGCAGGTCGCGGAAGCGAAAATCCGGGCAGAAAACGACCGTTTGGCGCATGAATTGGTGCGCCTCAAAAAGCTTGGCCTTATAACAGATCTGATATCACTAGACCTTATCCATGCGGAAAAACTGACCAGAGATCGCGCAGTCGAGCGTGACCCGGACTTGGATGAACTCAAGAATTCAATTCTTGCTGTTGGCCTGTCGAACCCAATTCGGGTGGAGGCTGATGGAAAGGGTGGATACGAACTCGTCCAAGGGTTCCGGCGATTGGCGGCTTATCGCGAGTTGTACGAGGATACTGGCGAA
The DNA here is from genome assembly GCF_000739715.2 of Falsirhodobacter sp. alg1. Classification (GTDB taxonomy): domain Bacteria; phylum Pseudomonadota; class Alphaproteobacteria; order Rhodobacterales; family Rhodobacteraceae; genus Falsirhodobacter. The sequence continues at coordinate 29,901 of NZ_BBJC02000005.1, forward strand.
GATCGGTTCGCAACGATCCCGGCAGGACTCATCACTGCGGGTGAGACATTGGAATCTCTGTATCGGCGGATGGTTGATGAAAACCTTGTTCGCCGGGATATCAGTTTTTCGGAAATGGCAGTTTTAGCAAAAAACTACGTGACTGATGTTGGCACTGCGGCGACGTCGCTGGATCAGGCGATTGCAACATTGTTCCAGTCGGCGGGGCGGCAGAAAAGGATCTACATCCGGAACTTCGCAACGTTGCTTGATCGCATAGGAATGCACCTGTCGTTTCCGCACGCTATGCCGCGGGCCTTGGGCCTGGATGTTCTAAAGCGGATGGAGCGTGAGCCTGGTGCTGCAAATATGCTCGCACGTCTTTTGACGCAGAATGTCGAAAAGACGGAAGCAGATGAATTGCGCATTCTTCGGGATTTTGCCGCCGGGGCAGGGAAAGCGGCACCCGCCCGTACGCCGCGGGGTCCGGGAAACCCGGGTGCAAAAACTACGCTACGCGTCGCACGAGGTGAGGATGTAGCACGGTGCGTCGCAACGCATGGCCGCGTCGAACTGAGGATGGAACGCGATTTCAGTGTGATTGACCGACACCGGCTGGAGCAAGCAATCGAGGCGTTCCTCGAAGCACTCGATGAAAGATCCTGAATAAATGTCGGGCGCCGAACCGATTAACGTCGCTATTCCGTGGAGGAAATGAATGCCTATTGACCCTATGAAGCTTGATCGCTTGGCTGAGGTTGCAGTGAAGGTCGGCCTTAATCTGCAGCCGGGGCAGGATCTGCTTTTGACCGCCCCAATTGCGGCGCTGCCATTAGTGCGTCGGATTGCGGTACACGCCTATAAAGCAGGGGCCGGAAATGTAACGCCGTTATTTTCGGACGAGGAAATGATGCTTGCGCGTTATGAACACGCGTCAGATGCCAGCTTTGATAAAGCTCCTTCTTGGCTGTTCGACGGCATGGCTCAGGCATTCGATGCCAACACGGCCCGGCTTGCTGTATCGGGGGACAACCCCATGCTTTTGGCAAATGAAGATGCAGAAAAAGTAGCGCGTGCAAACCGGTCACAGTCTCAGGCATATAAGCCAGCATTGGAAAAAATTGCGGGCTTTGATATCAACTGGAACATCGTCAGCTACCCAAATGCATCTTGGGCGAAACACATGTTCCCTGAGTTGCCAGAGCATGAAGCGGTCACGCGGCTTGCCGATGCCATCTTTGCGGCATCACGTGTAGATCAGCCCGATCCCGTTGGCGCATGGGCCGAGCACAATTCGACGCTTCAAGCCCGATGTGATTGGCTAAATAGCCATAATTTCAGGGAGTTGCACTATACGGGGCCGGGCACAGACCTTACTGTCGGTTTGGCCGATGGCCATCTTTGGCAGGGCGGGGCATCGGTAGCCAAAAACGGTATTACCTGCAACCCCAACATCCCGACTGAAGAGGTTTTCACGACCCCACATGCTCATCGCGTGTCCGGCACCGTCGCGGCAACCAAGCCTCTTGCGCACCAAGGAACGCTGATTGAAGGCATTCAGGTGACCTTTGAGAACGGCCGGGCCATCAGCGCAACGGCAACAAAGGGCGAAGCCGTTCTGCAACGTATGATCGCCACAGATGAGGGGGCTGCCCGTTTGGGTGAAGTGGCTTTGGTAGCCCACAGTTCACCCATTTCAAAATCTGGATTGTTGTTCTTTAATACGCTCTACGATGAAAATGCGGCATCCCATATTGCCTTCGGTCAATGCTACGCGAAGTGTTTTCGTGAAAACCTTAGCCCTGATGAAATTGCGGGGCGGGGCGGAAATAGCAGCTTGATCCATGTGGACTGGATGATTGGATCAGATCAAATCGATATTGATGGAATTACACATAGTGGCGAACGTGTTGCCGTAATGCGTAAGGGCGAATGGGCCTAGAGCTGACTTATCACGTCTGCCCGTAGCCTGCGGGCAGACATAACATTGACCGAAGTCGACCGGTAGGTCTGTCCCGTCAACTGTACGAGGCGATCATCCCACCTGAACGGCCGGGACACCGGATGATGGAAATATGGCATCCGCGTGGCGTGGTGGGTGTTATATCCGCATTCAGCTTTCCAGTGGTCGTATGGGCATGGAATACTACTTGGCATTGGTATGCGGCAATGCCGTTGTATGGATGCCTTTAGAAAAACGCGGCTGACGGCATTGGCATAGCTCGCTGTGTTGGAATGTGCGCTTCGTGCCGCAGCGGCTGTGGGGGGTGGTTCATGGCGGCGGTCGATACGAAACCGATGCTAATATGGCCTATTACGTCCGTCTTGCGCTGGTAGATATGCCGGGTGTGATCGGGCCGGTACAAGAGGAAACTGTTGTGCCGATCCTCTATGTCATGGGGGGGCGGATTTTGATGACGTCATCGCCCTGCACAATGATTTTGGTGCACGGCTCTTGTCTTCCATCTTCACAACAGATCTACGCGAAATGGAGATGTTCCTGTCGGAGGCAGGGTCCGACTGCGGCATAGCCAACGTAAATATTGGCACATCGGGCGCGGAAATCGTCAGTGCCTTTGGCGGTGAAAAGGAAACCGGCNGGGGAGGGGAAGTGGCTCCGATGCGTGGCGAAGCTACATACGCAGGGCAACGAACAAGATAAACTATTCCCGTGAACTTCTCTTGGCACAGGGTGTTGTGTTCGATATCTGATTCAGCTCCGCCTTCGGGCACTATCCATATTACGCCGGGGGCGGACCATATGAAGTTGCTACTGATCGAAACGGGGGGCACCATAGTGATGGCGCCCGGTCCCGATGGTCTGGCACCCGTAGCCGGTTTGCTGGATCGGGCCATTGCGCACCGCACGCAAGGCATTGATCTGCGCCGTGTTACATTCGATCCGCTGGTGGATAGCGCGGAAATGGGCCCTGCCGAATGGAACGATATTCTGGATGCCATAACCGCCGCACCCGATCGTGTTGCGCTTGTCACCCATGGCACCGATACGATGCCGTTCACGGCGGCTGCAATCGCTCAGGCGCTGGCGGGGACGGGGCATCGCGTCATTCTATGTGGGTCCATGCATCCGCTAGGGCAGGGGGGGGATGCCGAAGGTAATCTGGATCTGGCGCTGAATGCCGCCGCCCAGACCGAGCCCGGTGTATATCTAGCATTTGCGGGTAGGCTTTGGCCTGCAGCGGGGTTGGTCAAACGGCATAGCAGTGCCAATGAGGCGTTTGCGTCGGTAGAACAGGACCCGCTATCCCGGCCGATACGGGCCCGTTTCGATGCGCGGCGTCTGGCCATTCTCACCCTGACCCCGGGGATCCCGGCCGCTGCATTGCGCGCTGCATTGTCGGAGCTGGACGGAGCTGTATTGCGTGTGTTCGGAGCAGGCGGCGCGATGTCGGACCCTGCCATTCATCAAGCGCTGGAAGAAGCAGTCTCGGCAGGCAAACCAATACGGGCTGTCAGCATGTGCGAAGGGGGCGGTATCGCGCCGGGCACTTATGCATCGGGGGCTGCCTTATGGAAATGCGGGGTGACCTCGGGGGGTAAGGAAACACCCGAGGCCGCCTTGATGCATCTGTGGCTATGCACATGAGGAACCGGGCAGCCCGGTCCCTCATGCATATCATGGAAACATCGGGCTGGGTGTTCCCGAAAGGCATTTGACCGCATAGGGGTAATCGGCGGTCACATAGTAGCCGTACTGACCATCGATCGTCATCCCGTTGCAGGCATCCAGATCGCCCGATCCTTCGGCATAACGATAATCGCCGATAAACTGGCCATTATAATCGTCGGTCAATACGTTGCCGGTTTTATAGGGCGTCTCATACCCCTCCACATCTTGGCGTTTGCCTTCACGCAGCACATAGCTGCTTTTGGCAGCGCGGACCGTGCCGTCGGCATCGGTAAAGCAAGGGCCGTACAGCGGAAAACCGTCGCTTGCGAAACCGATAACCGGTGACACACCATTCGCCTTGCAGTCCAGGCTTTTTTCCAGATCCACCGTCGGTGTATAAAGAACCCGCGGGGTCGAGTGGTAATGGTAGACGCCTGTTGCCTGAACATGCGCGTAATGCGTATCGAACCGGAAGCTCGAATTCAGCGGCGATCCGACGTTGTAGCGCCATGGATGGTTGATCACACTTGGGCCACCACCGCAGCCGATCATTTCCCGGCCGGCAGGTTGCTGGCCCTCACCAAAGCACGCGGCGGGATAGGCTTCCCACATCACACCGTTCAACATCACGGCTGTTGCCCCGAGCCCGAGGCTGCTTGGTTCGTCCGCGATTTCGGGGTGCCGTGTCACGGTCAGCGTTTCGTCATAAACGCCCATTTGGTTTGGCCAATGAACCCCTTCACCCGCATCATGACTGGGGATCTGGTTGACGTGCATCGTGCATGTATCGGCGTCGGCTTCGATATCAAACTTTCCGTCGAATTTGTTGCCCGTCGATACATCCGTCATACTGGAGGTATAATTGCCGACGTAGGCCCCGCAATCCGGTGCACGGCTATGCAGTACGGCATCGGTGATGTCGGTTGTGGTGCCATCCTGCGCGAATGCGGCCATTGGCAAAAGCGTGGCGCCAATCATGGCAATGGCAGAGGGTCGAAACATGATAAACTCCTGATGGTTGGTTCAATCAAATCTGGAAGTACGAGGATTGGTCATGCGGCGCAGGATGTTATCCCGGCGAACAAACTGGTGATAAAGGGCGGCACTGATATGCAGGGCAATCAGGACCCAAACCACACGAGCGCCGCCCGTTTTGTGGATGAAGTCCATCACACTTTCAAAACTTTCCCATGTAATGCCGAACCACCCCTCCACGATTGTCGTGAAAATCCAGGTTTCACGGAACGGGGGCAGGTCGAACAGGAAGAACAGTCGTGCCGAGCCGCCCGTACCCAGATATCCGGTCAGCGGAATAACGATCATCACAGCATAAAGGATCAGGTGAACCGTGCTTGCGGCCAGATGCTCCAATCGTGATCCCTTGGGCGGAGACGGCTGTCGATCGACCAGTTTCCAGATGATCCGCAGTGCCACAAATACGATCACCGAAACGCCAATCGCCATGTGCGTGGAAATCAGGGTGCGGCCCAGATCACTTCTCGGCGCTAAAAACCATTCGCGGCCGAAGATCAGCGCATAATTCGCAATAAAGGCGAAGGCGACGATCCAGTGCAGCGTGATCGCGATTAGCCCGTATCCGTGTTCGGTGTTCCTGAACATTCCTGCCCCCTCTATCCGGCCTGTTGTGTAGCCAGTCTGGCATGAATTTCGCTTAGGGTATCAATTTCCTGCTGTTCGGATGCATTGATGCCGTCTGCCAGCAGGTTTTGCTGCTCTCGGGGGTCGGTAGCCAGGTCATAAAGTTCGGTCGTTCCATCCGGCAATACGACCAGTTTCCGATCTCCCTGACGCACGATCCAGCCGTACACGTCAGCCCGCCTTGGTGGGTCATCGGAAAACTGCTCGGAATAAATGTAGGTACGTCCGGATTGGCCCCCATGCAGGACAGGCAGAAAGCTGATGCTGTCGGCCACATCTGTTTTGGCGCCAGTGATCTCGGCCACGGTGGCAAAAATATCCGTGGTATTCACAAGGGCGGACGTGCGCCCGGGCTGTACATCCTTACCCCAGATGATCAGCGGAACATGGATACCGCCTTCGTAGATGCTGCCCTTGGCGCCGTGTCGGCCATAGATATTGCGGGCCACCTGCGCAGGTGTTCCGTTGTCGCCAACAAAGATGAAAACAGTATTGTCCCGCGTTTCTGCGTCCATCGACGCCAGCATCCGTCCGATCTCGGTATCCAGCGCCTGTAGCATCGCATTGTAATAGGGAAGCGGATTTGCATCGATCGCCTTATGGTCATCCGTCAGATCATGAAAGCTGTGAAGATTTTCGGGCGGCAGATGAAACGGCGCATGCGGGGCGTTATACGCAAGCCACAGGAACCACGGTTTATCCTGTGCACCGGTCCATTGAATTGCGCGATCCGTGAACTCGGTGGTGGCATAGGTGTCGACCTTTACCTCATGCTCATCCTCTATCGCGGTCCAGTGGAAATAGTCGGGCACACCGCCACGGAATATGCCGAAATAATCAGGCACGCCCAATTGACGTGGGTGGTCATAGCCCATGCCAGCGCCGGCAAGATGCCATTTTCCGATCAGGTTCGCACTATAGCCTGTCCCCGCCAGCGCATCGAACAAGCTGGGCGTGTCCGGGTCCAGCCCGTTATCTCCCCTTATCGCCACAACCCCGCCAACACCTGTTTTAATGCCATATTGCCCCGTCAACATCGTGGCGCGTGTCGGTGAACAGACAGGTGCTGAATAGGCGTTGTCAAAGACCATACCGCTTTGGCACATCGCCTCGATATTCGGCATCGGCGCCTGCTGGTCCCCTAGCGAATAGCAATTGGATGCATCGATCCCCATATCATCCGCAATGATCAGCATGACGTTGGGTGCGGCCATGGTTGCGGCGGGACACAGCCCTATTGCCAATGCGGTTGCGGTCAGGCTGGCTTTCATCTGGATTGTTCTCCGGGTCAATAAATCGGCAAAGATCATGATCGTTTTTCCATATCGGCGGCTGCACGCCATCTGCCATGCAGATGTAACAGCGTCCCTATGGCCACGGCTGCTGCCAGAACCACGCCGAAAAACTGGCCAAGGATATTTGCAAGCTGTTCAAGCTGGGTTGCGAATACATATCCAAGACCAACGTAGGCAAAGGTCCAGATGGCGGCTCCGGGTATGGCGGTGAACGAAAAGCGACCCCACGCCAGTCCGCCGGCCCCGCATAGATAACTGACATACGGACAAATCGGGCTCAGGATAGTATGGCTCAGCAGCACCGCAACCGTGCCGCGTTGCTGCAGCAGTTCCTCACCACGGCCCATCGCGTTTGCCATACGGGACGATCGCCCCATAAAGGCCATGAGGCGCGGCCCTGCTGTGCGGGCAAGGGCATAGGCAAGCTGGTCGCCCATCACAAAAGCCATGAACGCTGTCATGAAGACCGCAATCAACGACAGATCATCGGAAGCCGCAAAGCTGCCTGCCGTCAAGACAAGGATCGACGCCGGTACAGGAACCGCCAGACACGCCAGTGAAACGACGGCGAAAATCAGGGTCAACCCGTACTCTGGGACCAGCGCAAGGATCGTTTCGGTCATGGCTGGCCCTCGCGATAGATTGCGGCGCGTTCGCGAATGGCTGCCGTCAACTCCTCCATTGATATGCCAAGATCCTGCGCCACCTGCCGCAAATGGCGGCGGTCATCCGCACCGGGTTCAAGATGCAGAAAATCGAAAACAAGCGGTCTTGGCAGATCATAGGTCATGACGATGAACTTCGGCGTCATCCAGCCTTTCAGATCCACATCGACATTGCGCGGATCATTGAAATAGATCAGATCCTTCAGGAAATGCGTTCCGAACCACAGCGCCAGAATGGTCGTGGCCACAAAAACGACCAACGGTAACCAGTTCTCTCGGCCAAAACGTATCACGGCGGATGATCGGCGTTTCATGAACCCTCAATGTTTCGTATTATCCTGTGATCGGCAGCCTATCACGCGATGAGTTATATCCCATACGGTTATCAATTGGGTTTCCGTCGCGGATATGAGCCGTTCTTTCAAAATGATCTTTAGGGCATGTGAAATGCTGAACGGCGGTGTTTTCACCACCTTACGCCGGATTATCGGGGCAAAACCCTATAACCACCCGTTATGACAAAATCGTTGATGGCTTTTATTCCATTGTCTCACCATAGCGTGATCGCTTAGAAGGGAACAAAATTCAAGGGGAGTGAACCTTCATGGCGATCCGTTTCAAACCGCTGGTTGCAGTGGCTGTTGCCGCAGCAGTCCTGACCACCGGCGCAATTGCTCAGAACATGTCGTTTTTCCGTATCGGTACAGGCGGTACTGCGGGTACCTATTACCCGATCGGTGGCCTGATCGCGAATGCACTGTCCAATCCCCCCGGTTCGCGCGCCTGCGAAGACGGCGGCTCCTGCGGTGTACCCGGCCTGATCGCCACGGCTGTTGCGTCGAACGGATCGGTTGGCAATATCAACGCCATCAAATCCGGCGCCATGGAAAGCGGCTTCACCCAAGCAGACGTTGCCACATGGGCGCAAACCGGTACGGGCATGTGGGAAGGCCAACCCGCAGTTGAAGAGCTGCGCATGATCGCCAACCTCTACCCAGAGAGCCTTCATCTTGTCGCAAGTGCTGAATCCGGCATCCAATCCGTGGCAGATCTGGCCGGCAAACGCGTCTCGATGGATGAGCCTGGCTCAGGCACGCTCGTTGACGCGCGGATCATTCTGGCCGGCTATGGCCTGTCGGAATCCGATGTCAAAGCGGAATACCTGAAGCCCGATCAGGCGTCGGACCGGATGCGCGACGGCGCTATGGATGCGTTCTTCTTCGTTGGCGGCTTCCCGGCCGGTGCAATTGCCGAACTGGCCAGCCAGGAAGATATCCGCCTAATCCCGATCGATGGTGAAGGTGCGGATGCGATCCGTGCCGAATATCCCTTCTTCTCGGCCAATACCGTTCCCGCCGGCACATACGAAGGTCAGGACACTGATGTCACCACGCTTTCGGTTGGCGCACAGATGGTCACCAGCTCCAAACAACCTGAAGAGCTGATCTACAACGTGACAAAGGCGATGTGGAACGACAACACCCGCAAGATGTTCGATGCCGGCCATTCCAAAGGCAAGCAGATCGTTCTGGAAAATGCAACGGCAGGTGTAGGCATCCCGTTCCACCCGGGCGCTGAGCGTTTCTACCGCGAAGTCGGTATCCTGCAATAATATTGACGACATAGATTTCTGTTACGGGGCAGCTTCGCGCGGCCCCGTTTTTTATGACCATGGGAGATTGTCATGCCCCCTGATACCGCAACACAAACACGCGCGTTAAGTGCGGAAGAGCTTAAGGAACTGGAAGAAAAGTTCGACCCCGAACTCCGTTTCCGGAATCTGGGGCAGGCGCTGACGATCCTGTCGGGACTGCTCCTTTTCCTGCTGTCCTGTTACCATTTCTATACTGCCGGTTTCGGCCTGCCGCGTACGGCGACCCATCGCGGCATCCACATGGCGACAACGCTGTTTCTCGTGTTTGTCAGCTTCTCCGCATTCGGGCGCCGAGATACGAAGCCGGGTATTCTAGCCCCCTTCGGTTTGCCTCTGGCTGATTGGATTTTGGGGATCGCCGGTGCTGTCGCGGCCCTTTATGTGCCATGGATCTACGAACAGCTGGCATTCCGCGTAGGCAATCCCACCACCCTTGATCTGGTTATGGGCACGACGTTGATCGTGACGCTGCTGGAGGGGGTTCGCCGTTCCATGGGGTGGCCGCTGCCCGTTATCGCGATCCTGTTCATGGCCTATGCCTATTTCGGGCAGTCCATGCCGGGGATTCTGGTGCATCCAGGCGCAAGCTGGCCGGTCATCGTCAACCATCTGTATCTGACATCACAAGGCATCTACGGCACCGCGCTCGGCGTGATTGCTACTTACGTGTTTCACTTCGTCCTGTTCGGGGTGCTGGCCACGCGGATCGGTTTGGGCCAATTGTTCATTGATGTGGCCTCGGCCCTGACCGGACGCTTTGCGGGCGGTCCGGCCAAGGTGTCAGTCGTCTCGTCTGCCTTGCTCGGCTCTATCTCCGGTTCTTCAATCGCCAATACGGTGACCACGGGCGCGTTGACCATCCCTGCCATGGTCCGTGTGGGATACCAGCGCCACTTCGCGGCAGCGGTCGAGGCGGCTTCCTCCACCGGCGGCCAGATCACCCCGCCGGTTATGGGGGCTGTTGCCTTCCTGATGATCGACTATCTGGGCCTGCCGCTGACAACGATCCTTCTGGCTGCGATCGTACCCGCATTCATGCATTTCTTCGGTGTGCTGCTTCAGGTGCATCTGGAGGCTCGCCGTCTTGGACTGCGTGGCCTGACGAAAGAGGAGTTGCCGAATGCCATGAAGGTCATCCGTGAAGGCTGGCTGTCGGTCGTGCCTCTCCTCCTGCTTATTGCCATGCTGATGAGCGGTCGGACGCCTTTCCTCGCGGCTTTCTGGGCAATCGTCTCCTGTATTGCCGTGCTGGTCATCCAGTCGGTCATGAAACACGGCCTTCTGGATGGCCTGAAGGATGCAGCGGTCGGTGTTTTCGAAGGTTTCGTCATGGGCGCAAAGCAATCGCTTTCGGTCACGGCGGCGGCGGCATTGGTCGGTATCGTAATCGGTGTGGTCACACTGACGGGCGTAGGTTTCAAGATCGCCTATATGGTGACGGGCCTTGCAACGGGCTGGGCGACGGACGTCTCGTCCATGCTGTCGGTTCTCCCGTTCGAGGTTATGAGCGTTGCATCGCTGACGCTGCTGTTCACGCTGATCATGACAGCAATCGTCTGCATCCTGATGGGCTGCGGCATTCCGACAACAGCCAATTATATCATCATGGTTGCTGTAGCTGCACCAATTCTCGGCCTGCTGGGGGTAGAACCTATCGTTGCCCACTTCTTCGTATTCTATTACGGGGTTCTGGCAGATGTGACACCGCCTGTGGCATTGGCTGCCTATGCCGCTTCGGGTATTGCGGGGGCAAATGCGTTCAAGGCTGGCAATACGGCGTTCCGTCTTTCGATGGGCAAGGCGCTTGTGCCTTTCGTATTTGTCTTTTCCCCTGCATTGCTGCTGGTCACGCCCGAATTCACCGTGCCCGCATTCATTCTGGCAGCCGGTGGGGCGATGCTTGGCATCTTCGCGTTGTCGGCAGCTATCTCAAACTGGATGCTGGCCCCGCTTTATGCGTGGGAACGTGCACTACTTGTCATTGCAGCGCTGCTGCTGATCGCGCCTGCGTTGGTTCCGACGATCATCGGGTGCGCAATTCTGGCCATACCCTTCCTGCGTCAGGTTGCGGCACGCCGCCGGCCTGCCACAGCATGATACGATATCCGGCCCCGTTTGCACGGGGCCGGATATATTCTATCCCATCGTCGGCATCACGAATTCTGCAGCCGTGGGCACACCGGAAGGCCAGCGCGTAGTGATGGTTTTCAACCGGGTATAGAACCGCACGCCTTCAGGGCCATGCATGTGATGATCTCCGAACAGCGATGCCTTCCACCCCCCGAATGAGTGAAATGCCATCGGAACCGGGATCGGCACGTTGATGCCAACCATCCCGACCTCTACTTCCTGGGCAAAGGTCCGGGCTGCATTGCCGTCGCGGGTGAAGATGGCGACCCCGTTCCCATATTCATGCTGTGCCACAATGTCGGCGGCCTCTTTGTAATCGCCAGCCCGCACCACGGATAGCACCGGTCCGAAAATCTCGTCTTTCCATACGGTCATATCAGGGGTCACGTTGTCCAACAGCGTACCGCCAATGAAATATCCGCCCTCGTATCCCTGTGGCGCAGCAAACCCGCGTCCGTCCACGACCAGCTTGGCACCTTCGGCCTCACCCTTGTCTACCAGCGACCGGACCTTCTCCAGATGTGCTGCCGTTACCAGAGGCCCCATTTCCGTGGCAGTATCTGACGCCGGGCCAATTTTCAGCGCTTCGATTTTCGGGACCAGCTTCTCGATCAGGCGGTTGGCTGTTTCTTCGCCCACCGGCACCGCAACCGAAATTGCCATGCATCGCTCGCCGGCCGAACCATAGGCCGCCCCCATCAAGGCATCTGTGGCCATGTCAAGATCCGCGTCCGGCATGATGATCGCATGGTTCTTTGCGCCGCCAAGGGCCTGCACGCGTTTTCCGTTTGCCGTGCCCGTCGTGTAGACATGCCGTGCGATGGGGGTGGAACCTACGAAGCTGATTGCCTTGACATCAGGATGCGCCAACAGGCGGTCGACGGCCTCCCGGTCGCCCTGAACGACGCTGAATACGCCCTCTGGCAAGCCAGCCTCTGCCAGCCATTCCGCCATCATCAGGGCGGCCGACGGGGTGCGCTCTGACGGTTTCAGCACAAAGCAGTTGCCGCAGGCCAATGCCACAGGGAACATCCACATCGGCACCATCGCCGGAAAGTTGAACGGGGTGATACCCGCCACAACGCCAAGAGCCTGCCGCATGGAATGGCTATCCACGCCTGTGCCGACGTTTTCCGTGATCTCGCCCTTCAGCAAGGTCGGGGCGCCGATGGCGAATTCCACCACTTCCAGACCGCGGGTGATTTCGCCCAAGGCATCATCATGCGTCTTGCCATGTTCGGCAGAAATGACTTTGGCCAGATCATCTGCCCGCGTTTCCAGCATCGTCTTGAACTTGCCCAGAATGCGGGCGCGGCGCAGCGGCGGGGTCCGGCCCCATGCCGGAAAGGCGGCGACAGCCAAGGCTACGGCATGATCGACCTCGGCCGCCGATGCCAGCGCGACCGATGAATTGCTTTGCCCCGTAGCAGGGTTGTAAACGGGCTGGCTGCGCCCCGATGTGCCAGCCAGCGGGGCGTTGGCAATGAAATGGCCAATCTCGGTCATAGGGTATCCTTTTGCGGTTCGCATCATTCTTGAGGCATATAACCACGCGATCTCCCCTACGTCGACATTTACCCCCGCGTATTCTGCGCTGCCAGTGCCAGCCCGTCCACAACGGCTGTAAATACCTCGCTTCGCAGCAATTCCGCCTTCGGGCACAGTTCTGTCGCGATATCTTCGACCATACGCATCAGGCTGGACCCGCCTACAAGCACAACGCGGTCAATATCGCCGGCACGTATTCCGGCACGGTTGATTGTTTCCTGCGCGGCATCGGCCAGATCGGCGCGATATCCTGATAGGGAGACATCTAGGCTGGTTCTTGATATGACCGGTGCAAGGCCCGCCTCAACGAAGCCCATCTCTATCGCGCCATCTTGGCCGGAGTTGGCAACGATCTTGCCCCGTTCCACCGCAAAGGCGAGTTCGTGCCCCAGCTCTTCTGCCAGCACCGTCTCAAGGCGGTCCATGCGTGTTTCGGGCGTTGCCTGCCGTACCATCCGCGCAACGCTCCGGCGCGTTTCGGGGGTATAGACAAAGGGTATCTTGGCCCATGTCGATAGCTCTACATAGACCGCATTCGGAACCGGCAACAGGCCCGCCCCCATATCCCGCTTCAGGGCGCCGCCATGTCCCAGAGCCGGCATGGCGTGGGCCATGGACACGACATGGTCGAAATCCGTTCCACCCAACCGGATGCCGTGGCTTGCCAATATTTCCACACCATGATCACCGGTGCGGAACACCGAAAAGTCCGACGTCCCGCCGCCAATATCGACCACCAGTCCCAGCCCGCCGCGCTGCCCCATCGCGCCACAGGCAATTGCCGCGGCCTCCGGTTCCGGAAGGAATGCCGCCGAATGAAATCCTGCGGCGATGTAGCAGGCGCGCAGGTCGTCTTCGGCCTGCTTATCCCGCGCTGGATCATGGTGAAACCTTGCGGGGCGCCCTGACAGCGCATGATGAAAGGTCATGCCTGTCGCCGTTTCGGCGCGTGTGCGGATTTCGACCAGAAAGTCGGTGATGATGTCGGCCAGTGTCCGGCGCTTCCCCCCGATCAATCGCGATTCATGCAGAAGCGGCGTTCCCAATACGGATTTCAGGGCACGCATGTACCGCCCTTCGTCACCGGCGATCAGCGCCGCGCCTGCGGCAGAACCGATCCGCAATGCCTCCCCCTTGGGTAGGAAAATTGCGGTCGGAAGGGTTTCATGGCCCGGTTCCAGCTGGATACGGAATATCCCCTCAGGCGAAGCCACGGCGGCTGCGGAATTCGAGGTGCCAAAGTCGATTGCGAGGGTATCAGTGTTCATGCCAAGGCCTGCCGGATGGTGGGACCGGACCGGTTATGCGCAATCCCCCGTAGGTGCAAGGCCGTTGGTCAGAGCGCGATCACCGACTGTTCCACAACCGCCTCCATCGAGACATGGCTGGAGGTTGAATGGACAAAGGGAAGGCCTGAGATATGCTCGCTCATGATGCGACGATAATCGGCCATGTCCACCGATCGCACTTTCAGAAGATAATCGCAGCCGCCCGCGATCATGTAGCATTCTTCTACCTCGCCGATCTGTTTGACGGCGGCATTGAAGCGGGAAAGGGCAGCTTCGCGCGTATCCTCCATCTTCACCTCGACATACGTGATATGTGTCAGACCCAGACGGATGGGCGACAGAATTGCTCGATAGGCCGAGATGACACCGCTGTCTTCCAGCGCCTTGATGCGCGCGGCAACCGGCGTTTTTGACAGGCCGATCCGGCGCGCAAGTTCGGCGACAGTGATCCGCGCATTGCGCTGCAATTCGGTCAGGATCTTGCGATCGAGGGTATCGATGTGCGGTTGTGCCAAAACATCCTCGTAAATTATGTGAAAAAGCCTATCGGACCATATATCTTTGGTCACATCGCCTATCAACCATGCGGTATGTTCGCGTACAAGCCTGCCCGGAGTTCGCAGATGACATTTTCCGCCTTTACCCCCGCCGCAAAAACAGCCCCCGAGGGCAGTCTGCTGAATAATCCGTATCGTTGTAGTGAGGCAGTGGCAGCACGGGCAACCGATCTCATCCGCCGCGCGCGTGAGGGGCGTCCCGGCTTGATGGAGCGTTTCCTGGGGGAGTACGGCCTTTCGACTGCCGAAGGTGTGGCGCTGATGACATTGGCAGAGGCACTGTTGCGGGTGCCGGATTCTGCAACAGCAGACGCCCTGATCGCGGATCGCATCGTTCCGGCGGACTGGAAAAGCCATGCGGGGCAATCCGATGACATGCTGATCAATGCAGCCACCCGCGGGCTGATGGTGGCGCAATGGCTGTTGCCTCGTGCACCGGTCGTGCGCCCGGTCGTGCGCCATGCGGCAATCCGGGCGATGAAGGAGATGGGCCGACAGTTCGTATTGGGCGAAAATATCCGGGCGGCCCTGCAGCGGGCCCGCAAGGCCGAGGCGAAAGGCTACACCTACAGCTACGATATGCTGGGAGAGGCGGCGATGACCGCAGCCGATGCCAAACGCTACGCCCGTTCCTATTCCGACGCGATCGCCACCTTGGCCGAGCATGGCGGCGAAGGTGGTGTCGCCGACCGGCCCGGCATTTCGGTGAAATTGTCGGCCCTGCATCCACGATACGAGGTGGCGCAGCAGGACCGTGTCATGGCCGAACTGGTCCCCGTGGTGGCATCTCTTGCCCGTCAGGCAGCGGCCGCTGGTATCGGCTTCAACATTGATGCCGAGGAGCAGGACCGTCTTGTCCTGTCACTACGCGTGATCGAGGATGTTCTGGCCGATCCGGCCCTTGCCGGATGGGACGGCTTCGGCGTGGTCGTGCAGGCCTATGGCAAGCGTTCGGGGGCCGTGATCGACTGGCTGGCGGAAACGGCCAAACGGCTGGACCGTCGCCTTATGGTGCGCCTGGTCAAGGGGGCCTATTGGGATACGGAAATGAAGCGGGCGCAAGTGGATGGCCATGAGGGCTTTCCCCTGTTCACGCGCAAGGCCGCAACCGATGTGAATTACCTGACCCTTGCACGGAAGCTTTTCGGATATTCCGACTGCATCTATCCGCAATTTGCAACGCATAACGCGCACACCGTTGCCGCTGTTCTGGAAATGGCTGCCGGGCGCCCCTATGAATTCCAGCGTTTGCATGGTATGGGCGAAGGATTGCACGATCTGGTATTGAAGGAAACCGGCGGACGGTGCCGCATCTATGCGCCGGTCGGCGCGCATCGTGACCTGCTGGCGTATCTTGTGCGGCGATTGCTGGAAAACGGCGCAAACTCTTCCTTCGTGAACCAGATGGCTGATCCGGCGGTGCCGCCCTCCGCGATGGCCGGCGATCCGGCGTTGTCCCTGCATGAACCTGCGCCCGCTGTGCTGCGCGAACCTGCCGATCTGTTCGGTGCTGCTCGCCGGAACTCCAGGGGTTGGGATCTGACCGAGGAGGGCGTGCTGGCCGCGCTGGCCACCGCGCGTGCTGAAACCATGCCCGAGGCTGCCGGAACGGATCCGGCCACGGCGCTGAACGCCGCGCGGACCTGGGATGCGCCTGTTGCCGAACGCGCCCGCGTCCTGCGTGCCGCAGCCGATCTGCATGAGGCCGCTGTCGCTCCGATCATCGAATTGCTGATGCGCGAAGGTGGTAAGACCTGGCCTGATGCCATCGGCGAACTGCGCGAAGCTGTCGATTTCCTGCGCTACTACGCCACTGAGGCCGAGACGGCCGGTGAGAATGCGCCACGCGGTATCATAACGGCAATCTCTCCATGGAATTTTCCCTTGGCCATTTTCCTGGGGCAAGTCTGCGCCGCCTTGGCAACCGGCAATGCGGTGCTGGCAAAGCCCGCCGAGCAGACCCCCCGCATCGCGGCGCTTTCGCTCGCCTTGATGCATAAGGCAGGTGTCCCCGAAACCGCCCTGCAACTGGTGCCGGGAGACGGTCCGACCGTGGGCGTTGCGCTGACCACCGATCCTCGGGTGGCCGGGGTGGTCTTTACCGGATCGACCGGCACGGCGCATCTGATCCGCCGTGCCATGGCCGCGTCACTGGATCCCGGCGCGCCGCTGATTGCCGAAACCGGTGGTCTGAATGCGATGATCGTGGATTCTACCGCGCTGCCGGAACAGGCGGTCCGAGATATTGTGGGATCGGCTTTCCGCTCGGCAGGGCAGCGGTGCTCGGCCTTGCGCTGCCTGTACCTGCAGGAAGATATCGCCCCCCATATGCTGGAGATGATCCGCGGCGCGATGGACGAGCTCGTTGTCGGCGATCCTGCGAACCTGTCCACAGACGTTGGCCCCGTCATCGATACGGAGGCACAAGGCGGCATTGCCGATCATATCGCAATTGCCCGCGCCGAGGGGCGTATCCTGCACCAGATCGTGGCGCCAAAGGACGGCATCTTCATTGCGCCTACGATGATCGGCGTAAACGGTATTGCCGACCTCAAGGAAGAAATTTTCGGCCCGGTTCTGCATGTTGCAACCTTTGCCGCCAAGGATATCAACCGCGTGGTCGATGCGGTCAACGAGGCGGGATACGGGCTTACTTTCGGGCTGCACAGCCGTATCACGGGGCGTATCGATACCGTCGGCGGCCGCGTGGACGCCGGGAACCTGTATGTAAACCGCAACCAGATCGGCGCTGTCGTCGGCAGTCAGCCCTTTGGCGGTGAGGGGCTTTCGGGTACGGGGCCAAAGGCGGGCGGACCACTCTACCTTGGCCGCTTTCGCAAACCCGAACCTGTATCGGCACAGGGTGTATGGGAAAAACCTGCCGATCTTGCCGCGCTGGAGCGGGCATTGGGTGCCCCTGTCGCAGGTAGGACGACCAGCCGTCAAATGCCGGGTCCGACGGGCGAGGAGAACCGCCTGACAATTCTGCCGCGCGGCCCTATCCTGTGTCTTGGACCGGGGGAAGGGGTGGCAAAACAGCAGGCAGAGGCTGTCCGTGCCCTTGGTGGGCATGCGGTGATCGCCGATGGTGCTGTTCCCCCCGAGGCATTGGTAACGATGCCCTATGTGGCCTGCGTTCTGTATTGGGGACCTGATGCGCGAAGCTTTGCGCAGGCTCTGGCCCGGCGTGAAGGGCCGATCGTGGCACTGGTAACAGCCATGCCGGATGCCGGCTATGTGCTGCATGAACGCCATCTGTGCATTGACACCACGGCTGCAGGAGGTAATGCCGCGCTTCTGGCCGGCTGATTTGCGGGAACAGCACGGTGCCGCGCAACGTTGGGGTGCCAAAGCTGGGGGCGCAAATGGGGCGACGGAAACGTCTGATGGTGGCGCTGGTGGCAGGAACTGCCCTGCTGGCGCTGCGCCGGTCCACGCGTCTGCCAGCGCGAGGGCTGTGCACGGCCCCGCCATCACGCCCCAAACCGGACGATACGCGCCTTGGTCGAGCGGCCAAGGCGCGTGTTGCCTATCGGGGGCGTAAATCCGGCATCCACCTTTTGACAGATGCACAGGATGCATTCGCCGCTAGGGTTCTTATGGCGCGGCAAGCCGAGCGCACGCTCGATATGCAATATTATATCTGGCACGGGGACCTGACAGGCACCCTGATGCTGGATGAGGTGTTGCGGGCCGCCGAGCGCGGCGTGCGGGTGCGCCTGTTGCTGGATGACAACGGAGTTTCCGGGATGGACCGCATTCTATCGGCCATGAACCGGCATCCGTTGATTGAAATACGTATCTTCAACCCGTTTCTTCCGCGTTTTCCCAAGTCATTGGGGTTTCTGCTGGATTTCAAACGCCTGAACCGTCGGATGCATAATAAATGCATGATCGCGGACAATGCGGTGGCCATTGTCGGTGGGCGAAATATTGGGGACGAATACTTCGGGGCGGGCGATGGCGGACTGTTTACCGATCTTGATGCACTGGCAATCGGGCCGGTCGTGCAGGATGTCAGCCATAGCTTTGATGCCTATTGGTCGGCAGATTCCGCCTATCCCGCACAAAGCATCCTCGGGCGCGGCCCGAAGCGGATGCTGAAGCGCCTGCATCGACGTGCTGCGAAAATCGCGGCTGATCCGGGCGCAATGGAATTCATCCAGCGTATCGCCGCACAGCCGATCATCGCGC
The DNA here is from genome assembly GCF_000739715.2 of Falsirhodobacter sp. alg1. Classification (GTDB taxonomy): domain Bacteria; phylum Pseudomonadota; class Alphaproteobacteria; order Rhodobacterales; family Rhodobacteraceae; genus Falsirhodobacter. The sequence goes on from NZ_BBJC02000005.1 coordinate 48,502, forward strand.
GGTTCCTGACAGGAAATCTGGATCTGGAGTGGGGTCGTGTTCGCGTGATGGCTGATGACCCGGATAAGGTATTGGGCAAGGCCAAAGACAGTCCGCTTGGCGGGCGGCTGTTCACAGCAATGGGCCGTCCGGAGACGGAACTGGGCATTGTCGCAGGTTATTTCGTGCCGGGACACATGGGAATCCGCCATCTGACAGAGCTTGCGCGCAACGGTGTGAATGTCTCGGTCATGACAAACGGGTATGAGGCCACGGATACCGGCATTGTGCATGCCGGATACGCCCCCGCGCGCCGTCAATTGCTGCGGGCAGGGGTGCGCCTGTTCGAGATGCGGGCCTATCAGTATGCGGGAGTGAATGCCGGGAATAGCCACCGCGGTATCGGCAGTATCTGGCGAGGCACCGGCCAAGGCTCCACCGCACGGCTGCGCAGCCGGATTTCCACGCTACATGCCAAGACCTTCACAGTGGATCGGAAACGGCTGTTCATCGGGTCATTCAATTTCGATCCACGTTCCTGGGAATTGAATACCGAAATCGGATTTGTAGTCGACAGCCCCGCTTTGGCCGCTCGTGTGGCCGATGCATTTGAATCGGCCATTCCCCAATGCGCGTATGAAGTGCAACTGCATCATGGACGCATGCAATGGCTGCGTCGAAGCAGTACCGATTTCGAACGGTTGCAGCATGAGCCCGGCTTGCGCCTGCCCGCGCGTGCGGTGTTGGGCACTGTCCGGCTGCTACGGCTTCAGTGGTTGTTATGACCACCCGTCAGATCGGCAGCGGGCGATTTTCTGCAATACCTTCCATCGCAAAATACGATGTGACGGCATCCAGATCTGCCCCCTCGATCAACTTCTGGTAGACGCGATCATAGCTTTGCATGTTTTCCGTAACGATACGCAGCATGTAATCGAAATCCCCGCCGATACGATAGAAATCCACCACATCAGGAATGGCCAGAACATGGCGACGGAATTCCCGCAGCCATGCGGCAGAATGGTTACGCGTGCGGATCAGCGTGAAAACCACCAGCCCCAGCCCCAGCTGATGGCGATCCAGCTGTAGCGCGGATCCGCGGATGATACCTGCCTCTTCCATCTGACGGATGCGGCGCCAGCACGCATTCTGCGACATTCCAACCCGTACGGCCAGATCGCGCTGCGACGCGTTTGGGTCATCCTGCATAGCTTGCAGGATCTTTTGGTTCATATGATCCAACTTCATGGGTATCCTTCGTTCATTTCATGAAAATGCGTTGGATGTCGCGGGAAGAAAAGATCAAATCCGCGTTGCTGATCATCCAGAATGGAACGAAGGATCACAGGAGTACAATTATGACCGCCACCGCCCTGCAGAAATTCCGCGCCAAGCTTGACCGGCCGGACGTTGTAGAGCATCTTCGGGTGGGCCTGATCGGCAACGATTTCGAAATTGAGACGCCGTTCGGCATTCGCAAGATGCTTTACGCCGATTACGTCGCCTCGGGGCGCGCTTTGGCGCAGGTTGAGCATTTCGTGATGACCGAGGTTCTGCCCTATTACGCCAACAGCCATACGGAAGCTTCGTATGTCGGGGCGACGATGACGCGAATGCGCGACGAAGCCAGAGCCACGATTGCACGGCTTACGGGGGCAGGGGCGGATGCGCACGTTATTTTCGCCGGGGCAGGGGCCACGGCCGGAATCAACCGGATCGTCCGGCTGCTGGATATCCCCTCGCGTCGGGATGTGACGGTTCTGATCGGACCCTATGAGCATCATTCGAACATTCTGCCATGGCGCGAATCCGGTGCGCGGGTTGTAGAGATTGCCGAGGCTCCGGAGGGTGGCCCTGATATGGCCGTGCTGCAGGCGGAACTGCTGGCCGCTGGGGGGCTGGTGGTCGGAGCCTTCTCCGCCGCTTCCAATGTTACCGGCATTCTGACGGATGTAGTTGCGGTAACACGGTTGCTGAAACGGCACGGGGCGCTGGCCATATGGGATTATGCAGGCGGCGGCCCGTACCTATCCATGAACATGACACCTGCGCCCGATGCCCCGATCGATGCGATCGTGGTGTCCGCGCATAAATTTCCGGGCGGTCCGGGTGCATCCGGGGTGCTTGTCGTACGCGATACGGTCTGCGCCCTATCGCGCCCCACGGCCCCGGGTGGGGGAACGGTCAGCTTCGTTTCGCCTTGGGCGCATGTCTATTCCACCAGTGTTGAAGCGCGTGAGGAGGGGGGCACTCCGAATGTCGTGGGGGACATTCGCGCCGCACTGGTCATGCTGGTGAAGGATGCGGTGGGGGCAGATTATCTGCACCAGATCGATATGTCTCTTCGGGAACGGGCGCTGACGGCGTGGCGTGATCATCCACGTTTGCAGATGTTGGGAAATATCGATGCGCCGGCGCTGCCGATCTTTTCGTTCCGTATCCGCGACGGGCAGGGCGCTTGGGTCCATCAGCAATTGTTCTGCCGGATGCTCTCGGATCATCTGGGCATCCAGGCGCGCGGGGGGTGCGCTTGTGCTGGTCCCTATGCCCATCGGCTGATGGGGATAGACAAGGCTGCCTCAAGCGAGATCGTAAACCGTCTTCAGCAAGGACATGAGGTGGAGAAACCCGGCTGGGTCCGGCTGAACCTGTCCTATCTGCACGATGAGGGGCAGGTCGCCCGCATTCTGGCGGGTGTAGCCGATCTGGCAGACCGTGCCCCGGATCTTGCCCGTCAGTATATCTGTGATGCAAGCACCGCACGGTTCCGTCCCGCCGCCTGACACGCTGCGAAAAATTGGTGCGGAACCTCATGATGCGCTGTATCGGGAGGACACCCCGCGCAAGCGCAGAAGAATGAGGTAGTGCTATGAGCTTATTTCCCCGCTGGCAGCGCGCCACAGGGCCTGTTGTCCAGCCCGATGAACGGTTGGATGCAGGTTCGACGGCTACGCTTGGCGTGCAGCATCTGCTGGCGATGTCCGGCTCGACCATCTTGGCACCGCTTTTGATGGGGTTCGACCCGAATCTCGCGATCCTGTTTTCAGGGATCGGCACGCTGATTTTCTTTGTGGCTACGCGAGGACGGATGCCCAGCTATCTCGGCTCATCCTTTGCTTTTATTGCCGTTGTCATTGCAGCAACGGGATATGCAGGGTCGGGGCCGAACCCGAATATCGCGATCGCCCTGGGTGGTATCGTCGCCTGTGGCGCGGTCTATGCCGCTATCGGCGCCTTGGTTATGGCTACAGGAACCGATTGGATAGAGCGGTGGATGCCACCGGTGGTCACGGCGGCAGTGGGGGCGGCGATCGGCCTGAACCTCGCCCCGATTGCCGTATCCGGCATTCAGGGGTCCGGCGCACATATGACCGTGGCCCTAGCAACGATCCTGATCACGGCATTGGTGGCCGCACATGGCAGCCCCGGATTGCGCCGCCTATCCATTCTGGCCGGAATCGCATCGGGTTATGTTCTGGTATTGTTGCTTGGGAACGGATTGGGCCTGATGCCGGCAATTGATTATGCGCCGCTTCTAGATGCCGCATGGATCGGAATGCCCAGCTTTGTCACGCCGGTATTCCACACCGGTGCAATAGCGTTGATTGCCTCGGTCGCGGTTATTCTAGTGGCCGAGAATCTGGCCCATATCAAGGCGATCGGGGCCATGACGGGCCGCGATATGAACCGTCAGATCGGTCCGGGGTTCATCGGTGACGGGATTGCGACAATGGTATCGGGCGCCGGTGGCGGTACGGGCGTCACCACCTATGCAGAGAATATGGGAGTCATGGCGGTTACCCGGGTATTTTCCACGCTGGTGTTCGTCGTGGCGGCATTTGCAGCCATCGCGCTCGGCTTCAGCCCGAAGTTCGGGGCTCTGTTGCAAACAATCCCCGGGCCGGTGCTGGGCGGATTGTCTGTGGTGGTCTTTGGCCTGATTGCCGCAGCAATGGTGCGGTTGTGGGTTGATAATCGCGTGGATTTTTCCGACCCTCGGAATCTGATCACCGTGGGGGTGACGCTGGTGCTGGGTGCCGGAAACTTCGAGGTGACCTTCGGCGGATTTTCCATCGGGGGGATCGGTACGGCCACGATTGCGGCAGTGGTCTTGTATCGCATATTGGGCCGCAAGGAAAACCGGCGCTGATGCTGTATCGCAAGACATACGATTCTCCGGTTGGGCGGTTGCAGCTGGTCGCAAGCGATCAGGGGCTGTCTGCGGTTCTCTGGTCGGAAGAGGATGGTTCGAGAATTCGCTTGGGTGCGGTACAAGACGTGGAAACGCATCCGGTGCTGGATGAAGCCGAACGCCAGTTGGGTGAATACTTTGCGGGCAGGCGGCGCAGTTTCGATCTGCCGACAGATGTGAAGGGAACGCCGTTCCAAAAAACCGTCTGGGCTGCACTGGCCGGTATCCCGCATGGAGAAACCCGCAGCTATGGCGACATTGCGCGACAGATCGGCAGGGTGAGGGCATTTCGGGCGGTCGGTTCGGCAAATGGCCGCAACCCGTTGTCAATTATCGTGCCGTGCCACAGGGTTCTGGCAACAGGTGGACGGTTGGGCGGTTTTGCAGGCCCCCTGTCCACCAAGCAATATCTGCTGGATCTTGAGCGTCAGATCGGCGCTGTCAGATAAAGATGCCATGCCAAAAGGGCGGCCGTGCTGCGATGCGGGCGCCATTCCTTTGCCATCAGGCGCAAAAGGGCTTCGGGTGGCCGCGGATCGTTCATCTGTAGAATGCGCGAAATACCGATACGGACTGCCAGATCCCCCGCAGGCCAGATGTCTGCTCGCCCTTCAGCCATCAGAAGATATATTTCCGCGGTCCATCGTCCGATCCCCTTAACCGCCATAAGCGCGGAAATTGCCTCTTCGTCCGAAGCGGGAAGATGGTTCAAGGGTAGCGCCCCTGATGCGATAGCCTCTGCAAGGCTGCGGGCATGCGAGATCTTCTGGCGGGAAAAGCCTGTTTCGCGAAGGGTCTGGTCATCTGCCTGCAGGATGGATGACGGATTGTCCAGATCGCCCCGTGCTGCCTGCAATCGCAGAAACACCGCCTGCGCCGAGGCGACACTGACCTGCTGGCCCAGAATGATCCGGAGCAATGCCGACTGCCCGCGTTCGATACCATGCGGCGGGGGAAATCCGATCCGTGTGACAGTTTCCGCAAAGCGTGGGTCCATTCGGGACAACGCCCTACAACTCTCGATAATTCTATCTGGATGAAGGCTCATTTACAGGTAATCTTCTTTCATGGGAACCGGATCCCGGAAGGTGCGTTATCAGTTTGGCGATCGATATTTCGATCGTGAGCGCTGGACCGCTTGGGCTGCATGAAGGGGGTATATGGGTAATTTCTGCGCAAAGGTGTAGATTTTCGGCGTCATTCAGCCTATAGTAAAGAACATATGCAAAACCAAAAAGAACGCGCCCCGGCGTCATCCGGGGTATCATCGGGGCTGGATTCATCCGGTCTTTCGCAACAGGCCCTTTCCGTTCGCCCCTATCAGCACATCGCTGTTGTCGGGGGTGGTGCTTGGGGTACAGCACTTGCTGTGGTTGCCGCACGGGCGGGGCGTGATGTGCGCCTGTGGATGCGGAACGCTGAACAGGCTGCCGAAATGGCAGAAACACGTACCAACAAACGATATCTTGGGGAATTGCCGCTTCCGCGCGGTATCCGGCCCATGACCGATCTTGCCGAGGCGCTTGATGGGGTTGAGGCCGTTCTGCTCGTGACGCCTTCGGTCACCATCCGCGAAATGGCAGGCCGGATCGGAGAGCTTGCGGCCCCCGGCGTGCCGATTTTCGTATGTGCCAAGGGCATCGAGGCGGGAAGCGGGCTGTTGATGTCCGCCGTTGTAGAGGAAGCAGCGCCGGGACGTGCGATCGGAACGGTGACCGGCCCGACCTTTGCCACCGAAACGGCTGCAGGACATCCGACCGCTGTAACTGTGGCCTGTACCTCCGGCGCCCAGACTCCGCATCATTCACGTGCGGCGGTCCGCATGGCACTGGCGCTGACAACCGGCAGTTTCCGTCCCTATGTCTCGGACGATATGGCCGGGGTCGAGGTTGGCGGTGCGGTGAAAAACGTGATCGCGATTGCTTGCGGGATACTCGCCGGGGCAGGTTTCGGCGACAACAGCCGTGCAGCCATCATTACCCGCGGGCTGGATGAGATGAAGGAACTGGCAGTACGCCTTGGTGGCCGTCGTGAAACCGTAACCGGCTTGGGCGGTTTGGGTGATCTGATCCTGACATGTTCTTCCCGCCAGTCGCGCAATTTTTCCTACGGGTTCCAGCGCGGGCAGGGTATCGGAGATGATGCCGTGTTTGATGGCAGACCCGTGGTTGTAGAGGGGCGGCACAACGCCGTCACCGTCACGGATCTGGCGCGCAAACTTGGGTTGGAAATGCCCATTTGCGAAATGGTGCGCGCCATCACTGCTGATGGCCAGCCAATTGCCATCGCTTTTGCAAATTATTGGGCCGGACCCATCCGCGGCGAACCCCGCGCGCTGGATATGGAGTTCGACCACCCGGCTGTCGAGGCCGTTACCCGCCACTTTGAGGACAAGTTTCAATGAGCGATACCAAGAACCCGAAAAACTGGAGCTTTGTTCTGGCCACCGATCTGGACGGCACATTCCTTGGCGGAACGCCCGCCATGCGGAAAGAGCTGTATGACTGGATTGAGGCCCGCCGCGAAGATGTCGGTTTGATCTTTGTGACTGGGCGCGATCCTGCCTTCATCGAAAACCTGTGCAATTCGGGAGATGCGCCTTGGCCCGACTATGTTGTCGGGGATGTCGGCACGACGATCGCCGGTATCGTCAATGGCCGGGTAACCCCTCTGGATGATCTCGAAGGGCATATTCGTGAGGCTTGGGGTGGTCGCGGAGATGCGGTGCGTGCCGCGCTGAAAGACGCAGGTGGCCTGAGCGAACAGGACACGCCGTTCCGTCACCGCGTGAGCTACCATTGGGATCCTGAAACCTATGATCCGGCACCCGTAGAGCCGCTGAAAGCGGATTTCGATATCCTGATTTCCCATGGGTGCTATCTGGACGTGCTACCGAAGGGCGTCAGCAAGGGCCCATCCCTGCTGCGGCTGCTGGCTCAGCTTGGCATTGATGCCGAGCGGGTTCTGGTGGCAGGTGATACCCTCAATGACTTGTCGATGTTCCAGACCGGCCTGCACGGCGCGGTTGTGGGTGAAAGCGAGCAGGGTCTGCTGGATGCCACCGCAGATCTGCCGCGTGCACGCCACTGCAAACTGCCCGGAACCGGCGGGATTGCAGAATCCATCCGTGCTTTCAAACTCCATGCGACCCCGCCGGTAGAGGTAACAGAATGACCGAGAAATCAGCCCTCGTTGTTGTGTATCACCGCCAACCCTATGAAGAGGTGGAACATGAGGATGGCACCACCGAATTGCAGGAGAACAAATCTCCGAACGGGATCGTGCCGACCTTGAAAGGGATTATGGGCCGCATGGGAAATGCGGCCTGGGTGGCGTGGAAGCATGCTGACGACCCTGCCCACCCGGATTTCGAGCGTGTTATCGAGATCAACGACAGCTATGGAAAATATAAGGTTAGCCGCTTGCCGCTGACGCCGGCGCAGGTATCCAGCTTCTATCACGTCACCTCGAAAGAAGCGTTCTGGCCAATCCTGCATGGGTTCAAGGAGCGTTATAATTACGATCCGGTTGACTGGCCTACCTTCCGCGAGGTGAACTGGGCCTTCGCCGAGGCCGCATCCCATGAGGTGGCCGAAGGCGGCGTCGTCTGGGTGCATGATTACAACCTGTGGCTGGTGCCTGGCTATCTTCGTCAGTTGCGCCCTGATGTGAAAATCGCCTTCTTCCACCATACACCGTTCCCTTCTGCCGACATGTTCAACGTGTTGCCTTGGCGCGAGGAAATCGTGCGAAGCCTTTTGGCGTGCGATTCCGTAGGCTTCCACATTCCGCGGTATGCGCAGAATTTCGCCTCGGTCGCGCACTCTCTGACCCGCGCCCGGACTACAACGGATGAACTGACCGCCGATACGATGACGCCGCGCGGTGCAGCCTTGTCCGAGCGATTCACCCCTGTGACGATGGAACATCGCGGTCGCAAGGTTCGCATCGAGGTGAACCCCGTCGGCGTCAACTCCGACTTTATCGACGAACTGGCAAGCACGCCCGAGGTAGATGAGAAGGTCGAGGCGATCCGCGAGTGGTTGGGTGATGCCCAGCTTGTGGTTTCCGTCAGCCGTACAGATTACACCAAGGGCAATATTGAACAACTTGAAGCGTTCGAGCGGCTTATGGCCCGCCGTGAAGATCTACACGGCAAGGTCCGCCTGATGCTCGTGTCGGTCGGGGCGAACCGGGCGATGGTGGCCTATGAAGAGGTACAGCAACGGATCGAGGAACTGACCGGCCGGATCAACGGTACCTATGGCAGTTTTGAATGGCAGCCTGTCTCGTTGATTTCCACGGCAATTCCGCTGGCCGAGCTGGTTGCCTATTATCGCGCCGCGGATGTGGCCTCGATCACGCCGCTAGCCGATGGCCTCAACCTTGTGGCTGCCGAATATTGCCTGGCAAAGCAGGAGGGGGATACCAAGGGTGCCCTGATCCTTTCGGAGTTCGCGGGCTGCGCGGTATTGCTGAATGGCGCAATTCCGGTGAATCCCTTCTCCTTTGCCTCCATGGATCGGGCTCTGGATCAGGCCTTGGCCATGAGTGCGGAAGAACGGGCATCCCGTATGGCGGATTTGCGGGCATCGGCAAAGCGTTGGAACATTTCAGCGTGGAGCGATCGGACCACAAGGCATTTCAAGGAAATGCTGGCGGTTCCGGAAGATGCAGGTCTTATCACCTGATGATAAAAGCGGCGGCAGAACACTCTGTCGCCGCTTTTTTCTTCCGATATCGTCGGAGGTGTTTACTACGCCTGAAACGATCAGTATGAGCGAAGGTATCCGAACGCTCGTTTTGATAACAGCGGGGGATCGCGCCGCTTCGGCGCTCTTGGAACATATGTGCACGGATACCGATCTCCGTCAAAAACGAGATACTCATGAGCGAGAAGCCCTCTACCGCCCTTCGAATTGCCCGCAACGGGACTGCCCTGTTCGCAATTGCGGCCGTGCTGGCTGGCTGTGGCCTGGCGGAATATACGGCCCCCAGCACCGATCTGCCCGCAGAGTTCAGCGCACCCGCGCCCGAACGGGATGCCACGCGCGGCATGCAATGGTGGGCCGCCTTTAACGATTCCGAATTGAACGGGCTGATCTCGGCCGGTCTGCAGCGCAACCTTGATGTCGCTCAGGCGATCGAGGCGGTGAACGAGGCTCGTGGGAATGCACGTCTTGCAGGCGCATCGGATCTGCCAAGCGCATCGGTCAGCGGCACCTACTATCGCGGTGATCCCGATGCGACAGGTTTCGTTACTTCCGGGTCCTATGCCGATCTTGATGTATCGTGGATGATCGATCTTTTCGGGCAGAACCGCAATTCGCGGGCGGCTGCCGAGGCGCAGCTCGATGCAGCCTACCTGTCGATCGACGTGGCGCGCCTGACAATGATGAGTGCGATCGCGTCGGCCTATATCGACGCGCGCTATTATCAGGAAACCATCGAACTGACCCGCCAGAGCATTTCGAGCCGGCGTGAATCCTTGGGGCTGACAGAAACCAAGGTTGAATATGGCAGCGCACCGCGTCTGGAACTGGTTCAGGCCCAGCAACTGGTTGCGCAGGCCGAAGCGCAGCTTCCGGCACTGGAAGTAGGCTTTGATCAATCGATCAACCGCTTGGCCACTTTGACGAACCAGTCGGTATCATCCCTGAAATCGCGGCTGCAAAAAGGGGCACCACAACCACGCCCCCGTTATTCGGCCAGCGTCGGCATTCCGGCAGAGGCGATCCGCAACCGTCCCGATATCCAAGCCGCAGAACGCCAATATGCCGCATCGGTTTATAACGTCGGCGTGGCAAAGGCGGCTTTTTATCCGTCCCTGTCCCTCACCGGATCCTTTACGCCGGTAAATGTGAATGGTCGTGGCAGCTATAAAACATGGAGCTTCGGGCCGACACTCAGCCTGCCGATCTTCTCGGGCGAGAACAACGCAAATCTGACCATCGCCGAATCCCAGGCCGTACAGGCCCGGCTCGGGTATCAGGCAACGGTACTTGGCGCGGTAGAAGAAGTCGAAAGTGCGCTGGCAGCCTATAACCGCGACAGCCGCAACATTTCCGCGCAGCGTCGTCTGGTGGATGCGGCGCAGGAAACGGTAACGCTGTCGCGGACCAGCTTCGATATTGGGGATACGGAGTTCTTCACCGTTCTGGATGCGGAACGTGAACTGCTCGATGCGCGCAATTCGCTTTCCCAAGCGGTACGTCAGCAGGCACAGAACTTTGTCACTCTGAGTGTAGCCACGGCAGGCGCGGGAATTGGTCCGCGTCCGGCAACGGCGGCAACTGCTACCGCTGCTCCCCAATAGCACGCTAATCAAGCTACTACGCCCAAAAAACAGGCACTTCATCATTGATGGAGTGCCTTTTTTATTTTTTAGCCACAAAACCTTTGCGAACCAATCCGGAAATAGGTTCAGTTGAACCAATTGCTGATTGATCCGGTATTCATGACACAGTCATCTCCCCCATCCGAGCCAAACTCGACCTATGCGTTGGAACAGCTTCGTGCGTTTCTGACCACCAGTGGATTGGGGCAGGGCAGTCGTCTTCCCACCGAACGGCAGCTTGCGGAAAAATTTCAGGTTGGACGGCGTGCACTGCGCCGCGCGTTGGATGCCCTTGAGGCTGAGGGCGTACTGTGGCGGCGGCAAGGGGCGGGAACCTTCGTGGGCATGCGAGAGGATGACGCAACGCCCGACGTTCTGATGCAGGTAACCGATTTCAACGAAATCATGGAGGTCCGCCTGCGGATAGAGCCGCAGTTGGCGCAGTTGGCGGCCCTCCGAGCACGCCCTGAAGAGATAACGCGAATGCGTGCGCTTACGAAACGTCTGGCCGAAAGCGAGGACGCCGACAGCCGCGAACTTTGGGATGGTACGTTGCACCGTCTGATCGCCCAATCTGCCCGCAACCGGCTGTTTTTGTCGTTGTTCGATATCGTGAACCGCATCCGGCAGGACGAGGCGTGGCGCGCCATGCGCGAGCAGGCACGCCGGATTGCCAAGTCGCGTGCGCAAACGGCAATGCAGCACCATGATATTGTCGAGGCCATTGCTGCGCGGGATCCCGTCGCCGCCGGAGAGGCGATGCGGGAACATCTGCTGCTGATGCATGAAACCTTGATCCGCCAGACCTCCATGATCGGAACCCTTCATACCCCGAGCCCGGACCAACCGGAGCCGCAACCCCTCCAGCAAGGAACAGCCATATGAAACGACTTTCCCTTACGGCCACCGCGCTTGTAGCCCTGATGGCCGCAATGCCCGCCGCGGCAAATGAATTGCGCATCGGTTTGCAAGATGATCCGGATGTCCTTGATCCCGCGCAGTCGCGGACATTCGTCGGGCGGATCGTTTATACCGCACTATGCGACAAGCTGGTTGATCTCGATCAGGACGTGGAAATCGTGCCGCAGCTCGCAACCGACTGGACAACTTCCGAAGACGGGTTGAGCCTGGTCATGAACCTGCGCGACGGCGTGACGTTCCACGACGGTACACCGTTTGATGCCGAAGCGGTCGTGTACAACATCAACCGTGGCATGACCCTGCCGGAATCCCGCCGTAAATCGGAACTTGCTTCCATCGCAAGCATCGAGGCGACAGGCCCCCTGCAGGTGACATTCACCCTGACTGCGCCCGATGCGTCCTTGGTCGCGCAATTGGCAGATCGCGCAGGCATGATGATCTCGCCCACCGCAGCCGAAGAGATGGGGGCCGATTTCGGATCAAATCCCGTCTGCTCCGGCCCGTTCAAATTCGTGGAACGCATTCAGCAGGATCGTATCGTGCTGGAAAAATTTGACGATTACTGGAATGCCGACAATATCCATATCGATCGCGTCACGTATCTTCCCATCCCGGACACTACCGTGCGGCTGGCGAACCTGCGTTCGGGGCAGTTCGACATGATCGAACGTGTGGCCGCGCCAGATGTAGCCTCGGTAAAAGCCGATCCGGACCTTTCCCTGGCCGAGGCTGTCGGGCTTGGCTACATGGCAATCTACAACAACGTCGGCAATGGCGACCGCGCAGATAACCCGCTGGGTCAGGATGCCCGTGTCCGTCAGGCCTTCTCCATGGCGATTGACCGGGAAGCCCTGAACCAGGTTGTGTTCGAAGGGACGGCAAAGGCCGGCAACCAGCCGTTTCCACCAAACAGCCGGTGGTATGACCAGAGCAATCCAGTGCCCGAGCGGGACGTAGAAGGGGCAAAGGCCCTGCTGGCCGAAGCGGGCTACGATCGCGTGCCGATCGTTCTGCAACACGCGAACAACCCCGTTGTCACGCAAACCATGCAGGTTATTCAGGCCATGGTGGCCGAAGCAGGGTTTGATGTAGAATTGCGGGCCACCGAATTCGCCACCCTGCTGTCGGAGCAAACGGCCGGCAATTACCAGATGTCCCGTTCCGACTGGTCGGGTCGTGTGGATCCTGATGGCAATATCCACCAGTTCGTGACCTGTGACGGCGGGATCAATGATGCAGGTTATTGTAATCCCGAGGTGGACGAGCATCTGAACGCCGCCCGCGCAACGCAGGATTTTGCCGAGCGTAAGGCCAATTATGATGCGGCAGGCAAGATCCTCGCAGAGGATCTGCCCATCATCTATCTGGGCCACCAGACCTACATTTTCGCGATGGACGACGGCGTGGAGGGGTTCGAAGCCTATCCCGACGGCATGATCCGCCTTGAGGGCGTGACCGACGCCGATTGATTACGGCGGGCGGGGCCGTCGTGCCCCGCCCGCTTTTATAGGAGCCATCCATGCCCATCTATATCCTGAAGCGTATTCTCGGGGCCTTGCCGACACTGCTGATTGTGTCGGTTCTGGTATTCCTGCTGCAAAAGCTGTTGCCCGGTGATCCGGTTCTGGCCCTGGCAGGCGAAGAGCGTGACCCCGCGACTCTGGCGTTGCTGCGCGAGCAGTACCATCTTAACGATCCACTGGTCACGCAGTACTTCCGTTGGCTGGGGGGGGTGCTGACGGGGGATTTCGGCATTTCGCTTCGCACCAACCAACCGGTACTGGAACTGATCGGACAAAAGCTGCCCGTGACGCTTCAGCTTGCCGCAATGTCGATGATATTCGCGATGCTGATCGGCATTCCTGCCGGAATCATCGCGGCAGTGAAAAAGAATACGCTGCTGGATTGGATTGCGAATATCGTCGCTCTCTCCGGTCTGTCCATCCCGAACTTCTGGCTGGGAATTATGCTCATCCTGCTGGTATCGGTGAATCTTGGATGGCTCCCTGCATCCGGGTATGAATCCCCCTTGGTGGATTTCTGGCTTTCGATCAAGACGATGCTGATGCCCGCATTCGTATTGGGCACGGGGCTGGCGGCGACGCTGATGCGCCACACCCGCTCGGCAATGCTGGGGGTCATGAGTGCCGATTATATCCGGACTGCGCGGGCCAAAGGCCTTTCAACATCCGAGGTGGTGCTGACCCATTCGTTCCGTAATGCGCTTTTGCCGATCATCACGCTTTCGGCGCTGCTGTTTGGCGAATTGCTGGCAGGTGCGGTGCTGACCGAGCAGATTTTCACGATCCCCGGTTTCGGCAAGCTGATTGTGGACGCGGTTTTCAACCGTGATTATGCCGTCGTGCAGGGCGTTGTCCTTTGCACGGCCGTGGGCTTTCTGCTGATGAACCTGATTGCCGACGTTCTATCCGTCATCATGAATCCCCGTATGAGGAGCGCGCTATGACCGAGGCAACTGTTCCGCCCCGTTCCCGCAGCCGCGTCTGGCGCAAGCTGCGCCGTAGCCCCGCCGCGCTTGCAGGGCTGCTGATCGTAGGGTTTTTCGTGGCCCTGGCGGTTCTGGCGCCGGTATTGCCCATTGCCGATCCACTCGCCACAAGCTGGACTGCCATCCGCAAGCCGCCGTCCGACATCTATCTTTTGGGATCGGACGATATCGGACGTGACGTGCTATCGCGTATGATCTGGGGCGCGCAAGCCTCGTTGATGGCGGGTGTGATCTCGGTGGCGATCGCTCTCTTTACAGGCGTGCCACTGGGGTTGGTTGCGGGGTATTTCGGCGGTTGGGTGGATATCATCATCTCGCGCTTTACCGATGCGCTGCTTGCCATGCCGTTCCTGATCATGGCCATTGCGCTTGCGGCCTTTCTGGGGCCAAGCCTGACCAATGCCATGATCGCGATCGGCCTGTCCGCTATGCCCGTGTTCATCCGTCTGACACGTGGTCAGGTATTGGCGGTCAAGACCGAGGATTATGTCGAGGGGGCACGCTCCGTGGGCCTCGGGCATATCGATATCATGTCGCGGTATATCCTGCCAAACATCGTGCCACCGTTGATTGTACAGGCCACGCTGACCGTGGCAACCGCGATCATTGCCGAAGCCAGCCTGTCGTTTCTGGGTTTGGGCCAACAGGCCCCTGCGCCCAGCTGGGGATCCATGCTGAACGTGGCCAAGAATTTTCTGACACAGGCGCCCTGGATGGCGATCTGGCCGGGCGCTGCAATTTTCCTTGTGGTGATCGGCTTCAACCTTCTGGGTGACGGGTTGCGCGACGCGCTTGACCCTCGCGAACATTAAGAGATGACCATGACCCAATTCACGACCCGCCCCGAACTGACCGGCACCTTCGGCATGGTAACCTCCACGCATTGGATCGCATCCTCGGTGGGGATGAGCATGCTGGAAAAAGGGGGGAACGCCTTCGATGCTGCTGTTGCAGCCGGATTTGTGCTGAACGTACTGGAACCACATCTGAACGGGCCGGGCGGCGATATGCCCGCAGTGATCTATTCTGCTGAAAGCGCCAGAACCGAAGTCATATGCGCCCAGGGAACGACGCCTGCCGGTGCCACCATCAAGCATTACAAATCCGAAGGGATCGATGTGATTCCGGGAGACGGGATGCTCGCAACCGTCATTCCGGGTGCGTTTGACGGCTGGATGCTGATGTTGCGCGATTACGGGAGCATGACCGTGCGCGAGGTGCTGGAGCCTGCAATCCATTATGCCCGTCACGGCCATCCGCTGCTGGCGCGCGTGGCAGCGTCCATTGCCGGATTGTCGGGGTTCTTTGCAGAACACTGGCCAACGTCCTATGCCACATGGGTGCCGAACGGCCGGTTGCCCCAAGCGGGGGAGCTGTTCAAGAACCCCGTCCTTGCCGACACATGGGACCGCCTGGCCGCCGAGGCCGATGCCGCCGGAAATCGCGAATTGGGAATCGAGGCTGCCCGGCACGCGTTCTATCACGGCTTCGTTGCCGAGGAAATTGATACGTTCTGCCGGGAAACCGAGGTTATGGATGCCTCGGGGTCGTGCCATCGTGCTGTTCTGAACGGGGCGGATCTGGCTGGGTGGAATGCAACCATCGAAGCGCCGCAGACCGCGACCTATCATGACTGGACTGTGGCGAAAACCGGCCCTTGGGGGCAGGGACCAGTGTTCCTGCAAACGCTGAAGCTGCTGGAAGGCTTGGATATTGCGGCGATGGACCCCTCCGGGCCGGATTTCGTGCATAGCGTGATCGAGGCGATGAAGCTGTCGTTCGCGGATCGTGAAGCCTATTACGGGGACCCCGAATTTGCCAAGGTTCCCATGGCGACGCTGCTATCGGCAGATTACAACAGCGCCCGGCGGAAACTCATCGGCGAGAAAGCTTCGAATATCCTGAACCCCGGCACTATTTCGGGTTTCGAGGCGCAGCGACGGGCGACGCTCGATTTGATCGGCGGAATGGCTCAGGGCGCGGTCTATGAACCGACAATGGCGCACCTGACTGAGAAGCGCGGCGACACAGTTCATATCGATGTGGTGGATCGCTGGGGCAATATGGTGGCGGTCACGCCATCGGGCGGATGGTTGCAGTCTTCGCCCATCATTCCGTCGCTCGGGTTCTGTCTGAATAGCCGCGCCCAGATGTTCTGGCTGACCGAGGGGTTGCCGACATCCCTGGAGCCGGGCAAACGCCCGCGCACCACGCTGACACCCAGCATCGCCTGGCATCAGGATGGCACGCGGCTGGCGTTCGGTACGCCGGGGGGGGACCAGCAGGACCAGTGGCAGCTAGCCTTCTTCCTGCGCTATGCCCACCATGAGGCCAATCTGCAGGCTGCAATCGATTTGCCTCTGTTCCATTCCACACATTTTCCAGCCAGCTTCTATCCGCGTACGGGCAAACCTGGCGGGATGCTGATCGAGGCGCGCGCGGGCGAAGCGACGATTGCCGAGCTGCGCCGCAGGGGGCATGATGTGGAGGTATCAGGTGACTGGGATATCGGGCGGCTGACTGCGGCCCGCCGCGATACCTCGGGGCTGCTGCGTGCGGCAGCCACCCCGCGCCTTATGCAGGCCTATGCGGTGGGGCGTTAACATGGCACCAGTTCTTTCTGTTCGCAATCTGACGACGGCCTTCAAAACCGATGACGGCTGGAAATCCGTGGTTCGCGACGTGTCCTTCGATGTGAATGCGGGGGAAACCGTTGCGATTGTCGGAGAGAGCGGATCAGGGAAATCCGTCACATCCCTGTCCATTCTCGGATTGCTGGACCCCAAGCGATCACGGGTGACAGGTGATATCGATCTGGACGGCCGGAATCTTCTGACCCTGTCGGAAACGGACATGCGCAAGATACGCGGCAACGATATCGCCATGATCTTTCAGGAACCGATGACCAGTCTGAACCCCGTCTTTACCGTGGGGCGCCAGATTGGTGAAGTTCTGATCCGCCATGAAGGCATGTCCAGGGCCGCAGCGCGTCAGGAAACCCTGAGGTTGATGGAGCGCGTCCGTATTCCAAATGCGCAGACGCGGATCGATGAATATCCACATCAGTTTTCGGGCGGAATGCGGCAGCGGGTCATGATCGCAATGGCGCTTGCCTCGCGCCCCAAGCTGCTGATTGCGGATGAACCGACAACGGCGCTTGATGTGACGATTCAGGGGCAGATTCTGGATCTGATAAAGGAACTGCAGGCAGAGCAAGGAATGGCAGTACTGTTCATCACCCATGATATGGGGGTGGTGGCCGAGATTGCGGACCGGACCGTGGTCATGTTTCGCGGGGATTGCGTGGAAACGGGGGCAACATCCCAGATTTTTGCCGCACCCCGCCATCCCTACACCCGTGCCTTGCTGGCCGCTGTTCCACGTCTGGGTTCAATGACTGGGCAGGATTGGCCTCTGCGCTTCCCCAAGGTGGATATGGAAACGGGCGCCGTCACGCCCCAACCGGCGGTTGTTGGCAGTGTTGCACAGGGCGGTTCACCGGTGTTGTCAGTAAAAGGTCTGGTGACGCGGTTCGATGTAGGATCCGATCTGCTGGGGCGTCCGACGGGCGCGGTGCACGCGGTGGAGAATGTCTCTTTTGATCTGTTTCACGGTGAAACCCTGAGCCTTGTCGGGGAATCCGGATGTGGTAAATCGACGACCGGGCGATCTGTGCTTCGGCTTGTGGAGCCGAGAGAGGGTGACATCACCCTAGATGGATATGATGTACGCCATCTGGCACCCGCCGATTTGCAACGCATGCGCCGATCGGGGCAGATGATTTTTCAGGATCCTTTTTCCAGCCTCAATCCGCGCATGACGGTGGGGCAGACCGTTGCCGAGCCGATTGTGAAGCATGGTCTGGCACGAGGGGGCGCTGCAAGAGCGCGGGTGGCGGAACTGCTGGACCAGGTTGGCCTTCCGGCAGCAATGATGGACCGCTATCCGCATGAATTTTCCGGTGGCCAGCGTCAGCGTATCGCCATCGCCCGGGTTCTGGGTCTGAACCCAAAGGTGATTGTTGCCGATGAAAGCGTCTCTGCGCTGGATGTATCGATCAAGGCGCAGGTCTGTAACCTGCTGATGGATCTGCAGGAACGCCTCAAGATCGCATATCTGTTTATCAGCCATGATATGGCGGTAGTGGAGCGCGTCAGCCACCGCATTGCCGTCATGTATCTTGGGGAGATTGTGGAGATCGGCCCCCGCGAGGCAATTTTCGGTAACCCTCAGCACCCCTATACGCAAAAGTTGATTGCAGCTGTGCCCGTACCGGATCCGGCCCGCAGGGGATTGCGCCGGGCGGCCTCGGTGGACGAACTCAAAAGCCCGGTTCGCCCCCGCGACTATGTTCCTGCCGTGCGTGAATGGGCCGAGGTCGGACCGGGGCACCGGGTGATGGTGGCGTGATCACGCCGATGTGCCACCACAGTCGCACGCAGTGCGGAACGATACGGGCGCACCGGCGTTGAGCCTGCGAAACTACACTGTGGAAGGAGCTTACCATGGGCGAACTTACAGATAAGACCAAAGCTGCAGGCAACAAGATTGCAGGTGGCATCAAGGATGGCGTCGGCGACATGACCGACAACAAGGATCTGCAGGCCGAAGGCAAGGCGCAAAAGGCCAAGGGCGATGCGCAAGATGTCTCGGGTACCGTAAAGGGTAAGCTCGGGAACGATATCTGAAACATACCCGTCAAGAATGCCCCGCTTCGGCGGGGCTTTTTGCGTTTGAAAGGACCTGGCTGCGTGGACGATAATTTTGATCCTTATGGCAATGCTATAGTCATTGGGGCGTCGGGTG
Organism: Falsirhodobacter sp. alg1; assembly: GCF_000739715.2. Classification (GTDB taxonomy): domain Bacteria; phylum Pseudomonadota; class Alphaproteobacteria; order Rhodobacterales; family Rhodobacteraceae; genus Falsirhodobacter. Next base: position 67,246 of record NZ_BBJC02000005.1, read on the forward strand.
GCATTGGTGCCGCCTTGATGCGTAAGCTGGAATCCGACGGGAAGTTCCGAAAGGTGATCGGCCTATCTCGTACAAGCGATCCAGCGCTGGATTTGACCGACGAGGATTCGATCAGATCGGCGGCGTCTTATGTTGGCGATATGGGCACACCGCGTTTGGTCATTATTGCCACCGGAGTGCTGCATGGCCAAGGGATGGAGCCGGAGAAAAGCCACCGAGCCCTGACGGCGGCAAGCATGGCAAATTCCTATGCCGTAAATACCATCGGCCCCGCCCTGATCATGAAGCATTTCCTGCCGCTATTTTCCAAGTCAGGAAAGTCCGTCATGGCAGCGTTATCGGCAAAAGTCGGCAGCATCGGGGATAACCATCTGGGTGGTTGGTATTCCTACCGCGCATCAAAGGCCGCATTGAACCAGATTGTACATACCGCGGCGATAGAATTGCGGCGCAGCCATCCGAAAGCCGTTTGCGTTGCCCTGCATCCTGGTACGGTCGATACGGGATTGTCAGGAAAGTTCGCCAAATCAGGTTTGACCGTTCAACCTGTGGATTCAGCCGCGGAAGCATTGATAGGTTGTGTTGACAGGCTGAAGCCTGAGAACAACGGCGCCTTTCTTGATAGAACGGGCGAGCCGCTTCCCTGGTGATGCCGGAATAATATTTACATTCCACCGTTTCCGCGCCAGCACATGCGGAGACAAAGCAATGGAGTTGGATATGAAAGCGCTGGTTCTGGAAGAAAAGCATCGGCTTGCGCTGCGGGATATCCAGATTGACGAGCCCTTGGGTCCGAAAGACGTAAGGATCGCGGTGCATACCGTCGGCATATGCGGATCCGATGTCCACTATTACACGCACGGCAGGATCGGGCATTTCGTTGTGGATGCGCCGATGGTCCTTGGGCATGAGGCATCAGGGACCATTGTTGAATGCGGCACGGAGGTGCAGGGCCTCAGCGTCGGCGATCGCGTTTGTATGGAGCCGGGGGTGCCCGACGCTTCGTCCAAGGCCTCGAAGCTTGGCCTTTATAATGTCGATCCCGCCGTCCGGTTTTGGGCAACGCCGCCCGTACATGGTTGTTTGCGCCCAGAGGTGGTTCATCCTGCGGCCTTCACCTATAAGTTGCCGGATAACGTCAGCTTCGGGGAAGGCGCGATGGTGGAGCCATTCGCCATCGGTATGCAGGCGGCCCTACGGGCACGTATCCAACCCGGAGATATTGCTGTCGTTACAGGGGCGGGCCCGATCGGCATCATGGTCGCCCTTGCAGCGCTTGCAGGGGGGTGTGCCAAGGTAATCGTGGCAGATATGGCACAGCCGAAGCTGGACATTATCGGTGCCTATTCTGGAATAGAAACGGTCAATATCAGCCAGCAATCTTTGGTGAGTGTGGTTTCTGATACGACCGGAGGTTGGGGCGCCGATATCGTATTCGAATGTTCGGGCGCGGCACCTGCAATATTGCGGGTGGCCGATGTGGCCCGCCCCGGCGGGGCTGTCGTATTGGTTGGAATGCCGGTGGACCCGGTGCCTGTTGATGTTGTGGCTTTGCAGGCCAAGGAATTGCGGGTGGAAACCGTTTTCCGATATGCGAATGTCTATGACCGTGCGATCGCGCTCATAGCTTCGGGCAAAGTGGACCTGAAGCCGCTGATCACAGCGACGCTGCCCTTCGAAGAGAGCATCGCTGCATTCGATCGTGCCGCAGAGGGAAGGCCTACGGACGTGAAGCTGCAGATCGTTCTTGCGGATCAGACCGGATTATTGCTGTCGGCGTGAGCGACCCTGACGTACCGATCCTGTTATAGGTCAGGTGAAGTAAAGCCAAATCATCAGTAGTCGACATTGGTCATTCCCAATGAAATGGCCAATGCCAGACATCTAAAATCCGAGATCGGTAAACTGGCATATGTGTAAACCCACTAACCCGTCCAGCGCGCTATTGCCGTAGGAAAGGCATGTTATCGACATTTAATATGGTTCGATAAGTCCGATGTATTATAAGAACCGGTATTTGGTTGCCAGGTAACAGTGCTCGAATGCTCGAATGCTCGAATGCTCGGCAGTGGCAGTTCTTTTAGAACCTGTCAGGTCATTCACTACCGACGGAGGTTGTCTGTGTCGGAACAGGTAAAGAAACCACGCCACGGACAATGCAGCGGCCTGCGTTATATCCGTCTGCAATCCATATTATTGCAGCAGATCGAATCTGGCCGCATCGCCGTCGGTGATAATTTGCCTCCTGAACGGGAGTTGTCGGAGATGCACGGTGTCAGCCGTGCAACCGTGCGGGAGGCGTTGCGTAATCTTGAAAGCCTCGGCGTAATACGCCGGATGCAGGGCGCGGGGACAACCGTCATCTCCGTCACGCCGCAGGACAGAACTCCTGTCATTCCCTCGGTTGAAACATTCTTCCACTACGATCAGGGAACGCAACTGGTGAATACCGGTATCACCGCTGCTTCGGATATGGCGCTGGAGGCGATTGGACTTGATCGTACGTTATATTCCGATTGGCTGGTCGCCGGTATGCTACGTACAGACATCGCAACAGGGCAGCCCGTTTCGTTCACGCATGCATTCGTGCCCGCCGATTTCGCGGGATTGTTCGAGCATGAGTTATGTCTGCGCGTCCCTTTTTTCATTATCCTGCAACGGCATTTCGGGATTTCGCTAAAGACCGCGGAACTGGAAATCCAGCCGGTTATTTTGCCGGATGACATATGTACGGTCCTGCTGGCCGATGAAGGGGAAGACACGGTCAGCCCCGGAATACAGCTTCTACGGGGCTACCGTGATGATGCCGGAAAACAGCATATGAAGACGAGATCGTGGCATGCGCCGGGGCTCGGCGGCTTCCGCTCGCAAATTGCTATCTGACACTTATCTTCCCACAATCACGCCGTTTTATCAGGCGGACCGGCTTATATAAGCGCAAAAAATCGGCAAAAGGTTCGGACCTGTCTTTTTGATGGTCCGAACCTTTGCATGTTCGATCCGGTCTGTCTTCGTTGTCCGTACAACACATGGTGGGGACAACCTCGATGAAAAAAAGTGTGACAGGGAAAATTGCGGCGCTGTTGATCGGAACGATGCTTTCGGCAGGCACCGCTCTGGCCGATGGTGGTACATTGCGGATCGCCATGACCTCTTCGGATGTACCGGTAACGACCGGCATGCCGAACAACGGGTTCGAGGGGATGCGCTTTCTGGGCTATCCGGTCTTCGAGCCGCTGGTCGATTGGGATCTGAGCAGTGCGGACAAACCGGCAGATATCCGGCCGGGCTTGGCTGAAAGCTGGGAAATCGACCCCGAGGACACGAAACGGTGGATTTTCCATCTTCGACCCGATGTCGAATTTCACGATGGTTCCGCCTTTGATGCAGATGCCGTGGTCTGGAACCTTGAGCGTTTCTTTGATGAAACCAGCCCGCAATTCGATCAGGCAGGATCCGCAATCGTGCGCGGGCGCAACCCCATTCTGGATAGCTGGGAAAAGATCGATGACATGACCGTCGCGATCACGACGAAATATCCGGCGTCCTATTTCCCCTACATCATGTCCTATATGCTGATTGCGAGCCCTGCGGCCTTTGAGACCGCCAATTCGGATTGGAATGAATACGGCAAGGCCCCATCCGGTACGGGACCGTTCAAGGTGACGAATGTTACCCCTCGTGTTTCGGTGGAACTGTCCCGTAATGATGATTACTGGAACCCTGACCGTATTGCCAAGCTGGATCATATCCAGCTGTTCCCCATGCCGGAGCCTACGACGCGTCTTGCTGCGTTGCGGTCCGGGCAGGTAGACTGGATAGAGGTGCCGCCCCCGGATGCGATCCCCGGACTGGAAGGTGCAGGATTCAACGTGGTGACCAATACCTATCCGCACGTCTGGCCGTGGGAGTTCGATACGACCGAAGGATCTCCGTTTGCCGATGTACGGGTTCGCCAAGCGGCAAACTACGCGGTTAATCGTGAAGGTATCGTGGCATTGATGAACGGCACTGCCGCCCCTGCGAAGGGCTTCTTCGATGTGGACAGCCCGCTGTTCGGATCGCCTGAAAATGACTACACCTACGATCCTGAAAAAGCACGGGCTCTGCTGGCCGAGGCCGGATATGGCCCTGATAACCCTGTCCATGCCAAGATCCTGACATCCACATCAGGGTCGGGTCAGATGCTGCCGGTCCAGATGAACGAATATCTGCAGCAGACCATGGCCGAAAGCGGCTTCGATATCGATCTTGAAATGACGGAATGGGGCAGCCTGCTTGTTGCACTGCGTAATCCGCCCGGGACCGCGCCCACAATGGATGCCGATGCCCTGAACATTTCGTTCGCGTCATCTGATATCAGCTACCTTGCCAAATACTTCCATTCCAAGAACGCTTCACCTGTGTCGCAGAACTGGGGTGCCTTCGGTACACCAGAAACCGATGCCCTTCTGGATCAGATCGAAACAACCTTCGATGCGGAAAAGCAGGCAGAGCTGACGGCCGAGCTGCATGCCAAGATTGTGGACCAGGCACCTTGGCTGTTCATCGTCCATGACCTGAACCCCCGCGCGATGAGCGAGCATGTCAAAGGCTTCGTCTCGGCCCAATCCTGGTTTCAGGATCTGACCAGCGTGTACATCGAGGAGTGATCGGGCACCGTACATCCTGATCCGCTCGGGGGTGTGCCCGCCCCCGATCCCCCACCAGGTGCTTCTGGAAGATAAGGGACGCTTCTATGTTATCATTCATTCTCAGGCGGTTGCTGCAGGCCATCCCGATCCTGTTCGGCGTGTCGGTCATGGTGTTCCTGATGGTCCAGATGATCCCCGGAAGCCCGTTGGATCTGCTGCTGCCGCCCGATGCCTCGCCGCAATTGATCGAGCAGATGAAAGAGGCATATGGCTTCGACAAGCCTGCATGGCAGCAGTATCTGCTTTGGCTGTGGCAGTTGCTTCATGGCAATCTGGGCTATTCCATCTTCAACGGAGCGCCTGTTGCGGATGAGCTGTTCGACGCTTTGGGCAATACGTTCGTTCTTGCCATTCCGGCGGCATTCACAGGTTTCGGTCTTGGTATTCTGCTGGGTGTGTCGGCGGCGCTGTCGCAGGGTGGTCCGCTGGACAAGTTGCTTTCGGCTATCGCAATCACCGGTGTAAGTTTGCCGCATTACTGGTTCGCAATTGTCATGGTGGTGATCTTTTCGGTGAACCTGAACTGGCTTCCGGCGCAAGGCATGCAATTCACCGGCGTTCCGACCACGCTTGCTGGTTTCAAATCCATGATACTGCCTGTCATCACCCTATCGCTCATTCCGATGGGTGTTGTCGCGCGGGTTGTCCGCGCTGCCGTGCTGGAGGTCATGAGCCAAGAGTTCGTGAATACGCTTCATGCCAAGGGGCTATGGGACAGGAGCGTACTGCTGCATGTGATGAAGAACGCGGCCCCCGCGACACTTGCCGTGATGGGGCTGCAATTCGGATACCTGCTTGGTGGCTCTATCCTGGTGGAAACGGTGTTCAACTGGCCGGGGTCCGGAAATCTGCTGAACCTCGCGATTTTCCGGCGCGACATTCCCGTTATGCAGGCCACAATTATCGTTCTTGCCGCATTTTTCGTGCTGCTGAACCTCATTGTCGATATCGCACAGGCGCTGATCGACCCGCGCATCCGCCGCTGACAGCCAAAGAGACAGCCATGACCAGCTACGCCAAGGATACCGGTTCCGAATTCCCAAGTGTTTCAAGCTATCGCGATCTGAAGGTTCAGGAGTCTCCGGGATATTGGGCCATGGTGCGCAAACGCATCCTGCGGGATCCGGTGACCCTGATTTCCGCAGCGATCCTGCTGGTTATCATCCTGTCCGCCATTCTTGCACCCGTGCTTGCGCCTTATGATCCATATGTCGGTAATATCATGACGCGGATGAAGCCGGTCGGTTTTGAGGGCCATCTGCTTGGTACAGATGAAACCGGGCGGGACATGCTTTCACGCCTTCTGTTCGGGGGGCGGCTATCCCTGATCGCGGGCGTGGTACCTGTCTCCATCGCCTTGTTGATCGGCGGATCGCTGGGGATCACGGCAGGCTTTTTCGGGGGCCTGGTCAATACCGTCATCATGCGTGTAACGGATGTATTCTACGCCTTTCCCTCCATCCTGTTGGCCATTGCGATCTGCGGTATGCTGGGGACGGGGCTGTTCAATACACTGCTGTCACTGACGCTGGTGTTCATTCCACCGATCGTCCGTATTTCCGAGTCGGTCACGACACAGGTCCGGAACCTCGATTTCGTCGAGGCGGCCCGGGCGTCAGGGGCAGGGTCGTTCGCGCTTATGCGCTATCAGGTTCTGCCGAACGTATTGGCTCCAATTCTGGTCTACACGACGTCACTTGTATCACTGTCGATCATTCTGGCGGCGGGGCTTTCGTTTCTCGGGCTTGGCGTTTCGGCACCCGCGGCCGAATGGGGGCTGATGCTGAACAGCCTGCGCCAGATGATCTACATCGATCCAGTGCTCGCCGCTTTGCCGGGTGTGCTGATTTTTGCGACATCCATGTGCTTCAACCTCATTTCCGACGGGCTTCGCAGCGCGATGGATGTCCGGCTCAAAGTCTGAAGGGGATTATCATGATTGGCCAGGTTCCGACGACCGGGGCAGACCGGATGCAACGTATTCTTGCCGATGCGCGGGATCGTGGCGGACCGGGCCAGCCGATGCTGATATTGAAGGACATCAAGCGGCATTTTCCCATTCGGAAGGGCGTGATGAACCGTACGGTCGGGCATGTACAGGCTGTCGACGGTGTGTCGCTGACGGTAATGAAGGGCGAAATCCTTGGCGTTGTGGGAGAATCGGGCTGTGGAAAATCGACCCTGTCACGTCTGATGATGCGCCTTGTCGAACCCGATACGGGTGAAATGATCTTTGATGGGGATCTGGTGGATGACAAGGTCGGATTGACCACGCGCCGTTTGCGTCGCCAGATGCAGATGGTGTTTCAGGACAGCTTTTCCTCCTTGAACCCGCGCATGCCGATCGAAGAGACGATCGCCTTTGCCCCCATGATGAACGGATCATCCCGGTCCGATGCAATTGCGGCTGCCCGTGCCCTGTTGGATCAGGTGGGGCTGTCGGCCGCGATGTTCGCAAGACGTTATCCGCACGAACTCTCGGGGGGGCAACGGCAGCGTGTCAATATCGCGCGGGCGCTGGCCGTAAACCCGCGCGTCGTGATATTGGATGAGGCCGTGTCCGCGTTGGACAAATCGGTAGAGGCGCAGGTCCTTCAGTTGCTGATCCGCCTGCAGGAAGAGATGGATCTGACCTATGTCTTCGTCAGCCATGATCTGAACGTCGTGCGCTACATCTCCGACAGGATCGCAGTGATGTATCTGGGCCGGATCGTGGAGACCGGCAGCGTGGACGAGATATGGGACAATCCGCGCCATCCATACACCCAGGCGCTTCTGGCCTCTATTCCCAGCCTTGATCCTGACCGTCGTACAATGGCGGCGCCGATATACGGCGATCCGCCCAACCCGATCAATCCGCCATCAGGCTGCCGGTTCCGCACGCGATGCCCCTTTGCAGAAACCTGCTGCGAGATGCATGATCCTGCCGCTGTCACATTGCCCGGCTCGTCCGCTCATGCCGTTTCCTGCCATATGGAAAACGAGGCATCCGGCCACAGCCGCGTCGGCACAAACGCCCGCATTGCAGAGGTTACGCAATGAAACATGACATCATCGCCGAGCCCGGCATTCTGGAGGTCAGCAATCTGCACGTGGCCTTCGGTAGGCCCAAGGACAGGGTGAGCGTGGTCAACGGTGTGGATTTCAGCCTGGCCAAGGGGGAGGTTCTGGGCATTCTGGGCGAATCCGGTTCGGGCAAATCGGTCATGCTGCGATCATTGATGGGGCTGTTCCCTCGCCGGACCCACGTCACGGGCCATGTGCGGCTGGCCGGGCAGGACCTTCTGGCAATGGACAAGAAAACCCTGCGAAACATACGCGGGCGCGATGTGTCGATGATCTTTCAGGAACCCATGACCTCATTCGATCCCGTATTTACCGTGGGTCGGCAGATCACCGAAACCATCCGTCGGCATGATGGTGTGTCCGAGCAGGACGCCCAGGCCCGCGCTCTGGAGCTTTTCGAGCTGGTCGCCATCCCCTCGGCCAAATCACGGCTGACGAACTACCCGCATGAGATGTCTGGCGGAATGCGCCAACGTGTGATGATCGCCTTGGCCCTTGCCTGTCGGCCAAAGGTGCTGTTGGCCGATGAACCGACCACCGCGCTGGATGTGACAGTCCAGATCCAGATCCTTTTGCTGTTGCGCGAATTGCAGCGTGAAATGGGAATGTCCGTCGTTTTCGTAACTCATGATATCGGCGTCGCGGCCGAAGTGGCAGACAGGATCGGCGTGATGTATGCAGGGCGTTTTGCCGAGCTTGCACCGACAAGGGCGGCAATTCTTACCCCGCGCCATCCTTACACCCGGGGCCTCCTTGCGGCAACGATCCACGGCCAGCAGCGCGGTGATCATATCGAGACCATTCCGGGTGCACCGCCAAATCTGGCTCATCTTCCAACGGGATGCGCCTTTGCACCCCGCTGCGGCAGGTCTGTTGCGGCCTGTACCGAAAAAATGCCGGAGATGACGGTTTTCGGCAAAACGCATATGGCCCGGTGTTATAACCCCGAGCCATCTCAGATATGATCGATCTGCGCGCCTTCTGCGCCCGCCCCGATTTGAATGCGGGAATAGGGACGGCAATTGTGGCCATAGGGCTGATCCTGTGGATACAAAGCATCCAGAATGCGCTTGTCCCCCTTATGGAAGTGCGAATGGGGGCCATGGTGCTTCTTGGTTTGTATCTGGCACTCTCGTGGTCCCGATGCCGGCTGATGACACGGCGTATCTCCATGATCTGCCTGCTGATCTGTGCGGCTGGTCTGGTTGCCGGATCTCCCCTTTCCGCCGTGTATGACGGATTGGATACGGCACTGCTGTTCGCCGGATTTTTTCCGGCGCTTGCGCTGATCCGGAGCCTGATCAATCGTACCGATCTGTTGCAAAGGGTGGGCGACAGCCTGATCGCCCTGCCGGATAAAGAACGGGATCATGCGACCTTGGTCGCGGCCCATGCAGTAGGATCCGTCATGACGCTTGGTGCGTTCGCCGCGCTCTCTGCCCCTTTGGAACGGGTCGAGGCCCCTGCAGAGCGTCAGCAAAGCGGGCTGGTCGCAATCCGCGGCGTCAGCCTGGCAATCCTGTGGACCCCCTTCACCGTAGGCATGGGGTTTGCGGCAAACCATTTCCCACAGGTGCCGCTTTGGCAGGGTATCGGATGCGGTCTGGTTATTGCGATGCTGGGAATGGTGATCTCGATCGGATGGGGTAATCCGTTCCGGATAGGGCCGGTTTTCAGGGCCGTCCGCCCGATGACCGTGCCGGTCATTGCTGCGGCAGTGGTGCTGGCAGGGCTGAACAAGATCACCGGATTGTCCGCAATGAGTGTGATCATCATCACCACCCCCATTTTAACGGCCTTGATTTTTATCCTGCGTGATCCGCGGGGTCTGCCCAGCTTGATACCACCGCTGCGCAAGGAATTGGGCGGCATGGGTAACGAGTTGCTGTTGTTCTCCTGCTCTATTTCCATGGGGGCCGTCATGGCGGCAAACCCGCACTTTCAAGCAGTACTGGCCGGTTTGGGGCTGGCAGTGCTGCCGGTGCCGATGATTTTCGCGATCGTTGTAGCCATCTGCATATCGGCGGCACTTGTGGGGATGCATAGCTCGGTCATCGGTGCAATGGTTATCGCTGTTACGGCGGCACTGAATGGCGCACTGGGTCCGTTGCCGATATTTCTGCTGATTCTGTTCGGCTGGTGCTGCGGGGCCATGCTGTCCATGTCGTCGCTTACCGTTTCGGTGGTGTGCCGCGATTTCGACACGTCGCTGCGGCAGATCATGTTCGGCGATAATCTGCGCTTTACGATCATCCTGGGTGCGCTTGTCTCCCTGATATTTGCTGTGCTGCATCTTTGCGGGCTGACCTGAGCCGTTTCCACTGGATAATTTCGTACCCCAAAAAAGGACTGGTCATGCCGACCGAACTGAATGCTGACGAGATTGATGCGCTGATTGCTCGTGCGGGGCTGTCACCTGACGCATCCCTGCGTGAGGCGCTGCACCGGGCCTGGCCCTACGTTGCGGAAATGGCGGAGCGTGTCCGCACCCCTCGTGGTAGGGCAGCAGAGCCTGCCCATATCTTCGCGCTACTGTTGCCCGAGGGATCGAAATAATACGCCATCATCAGGTACCGCTCGCGACAAGTTCGGTCAGATCAGGCCGCACATCCCGCCGTGACAGAGACTCCAGAATGCGCCCGGCCCGATAGGCCGTCGCCTCGGCAAAGGGGGCGGCGACAATCTGGACCGACCGTGGCAGGCCCGCTGCGTTCAGCCCCAGCGGCATCGACAGCACCGGGTTTCCGGTCGTGTTGAATTGCGAGGTGGTATTCATTCCCTCCAGCATGGTACGCGGCCTCAGATCGGCCACAGTCGGCGCATCAGAGGCACCGGACACGCAAATCAGCAGATCAAACGTGTCGAACGCCCTTGCAATCTCTGCGACCAGTTCGCTACGGCGCCTCAGGGCCTGAACATAGTCGGCAGCCGTGAACAGGGCACCGACGGCCAGCCTTTCGCGCATGAAGGGGCCGAAGATTTCGGGCCGCGTACGGAAATCCGCTTCGTGCAGGGTATAGGCTTCGGATAGCAGAATGATACGGTTTACTGCCAGATAATCTGCCAAAGGGCTAAGGACACAATCCTCGATGATAGCGCCATGTTCGGCCAGATGTGCCGTTGCCAGATTGCAGGCTTCGCGGGCATCGGGTGTCATGCGTGCCGAAATCTCGTCGTGCCAACAATTCAGGATACCGATGCGCATTCCTTTGACGTCTGCGGGACTGTCGGCTGAAAAATCCGGAACGTCTACCTGCGCGGAGGCGGGATCGAGAGGATCATGGCCCGCAATGGCCTGAAGCATCGCGATATTATCGGCAACTGTCCAGGTCATCGGGCCGGCATGATCCAGCGAATACGCAAGCGGGGAAATACCGCGACGTGACACGCGACCATAGGTCGGTTTCATGCCCACCAGCCCGCAATATCCCGCCGGAATACGGATCGATCCGCCTGTATCCGTGCCGATGGCTGCAGGTACCACCCCCGCCGCTACCGCCGCGCCCGATCCCGAAGATGAACCACCGGGATAATTGGCGGTATTCCAGGGATTGAGCGCGGGCCCATGTGGAAGGCTCGGATCCGGGCCGCCGATTGCGAATTCGTGGGTTTCTGTTTTTGCGATGATGATTGCACCTGCGGCCTTCAGTTTCTGCGCCACAACGCAATCGGCCATGGCGGGTGCGTCTCCGTCGGACAGGTGAGAGCCGTTTCCGGTAACATACCCTTCAAGATCACAAATGTCTTTCAATCCTATAGGAACCCCGTGCAATGCCCCTAGGGTCTGACCTGCCGCAAGGGCCGCATCGGCAGCCCGCGCTTCGGCCAAAGCCCTATTGGGGTTCACCGCAGCGATGCATCGCAAATCACGCCCCGTCGTGGCGATGCGGCCAAGATAAAGCGCCGTTACCTCTTCGGCTGTTGCTTCACCGTTTCGGATTTGCCGGGCAATTTCCAAAATATCTGGTGTTCCGAGTGTCATTCGGCTCTCCGTTATATCCCGGTTACCGTTCTATGACGCGCTTCAGACAGGTTCGTACCATTGAGCGGTAATTCGTTCTCACAATCTGGCGTTTCATGCCTGTTGCCCAGAATTACGACCCGAATGAAGGGTGGACGCCCATGATCGCGGCGCTTGTTGGACGCGCCCCCTGTTTTCACACTGCCCAGTGACAGTGCAGATATGCAGTCAAATCCAGCAAGCCGAAATTGGTTCGTACCTGTCGGGCGATTGTTTCCAGCTTCTTCTGGCAGCGCACGCGCATATCCGGAACCATGGCCAAGCTGTCAAAAAAGAAAGCGGAGCCCGCATGTCAAATCTGATCGTCAATGAAAACCGCCTTTGGGATGACCTGATGGTCACTGCAGAATTTGGCGCAAAGGATGGCGGCGTGTGTCGTCTGACATTAGGGCCGGAGGATAAGGCGGTCCGTGACTGGTTTTCGGGGCAGTGCAACGCGCTTGGTCTCGAAATGGCAGTGGACGAGGTGGGCAATATGTTTGCCCTGCGCAAGGGTCGCTCCGATCTGCCCCCTATTGCAATGGGCAGCCATCTGGATACCCAGCCGACAGGCGGGCGGTTCGACGGTATTCTGGGCGTTCTGGCGGGATTGGAAGTGATCCGCGTTCTGGAAGATGCGGGCTATGTGACCGAGGCACCGCTGATGCTTGTAAACTGGACGAATGAAGAAGGGTCGCGGTTCAATCCGTCGATGCTCGGGTCGGGCGTTTATTGCGGGGTGCATGAACGCAGCTATGCCGATGCGCGTCAGGATGAAGGCGGTGAAACATTCGGCGATGCGCTGGAGGCTATCGGCTATCGTGGTGATAGGCCCGCAGGGTCGGTCGAACTGGGGGCGATGTTTGAGTTGCATATCGAACAGGGGCCAATCCTTGAGGCCGAGGGCGCCAGTATCGGTATCGTGCAAGGGGTTCAGGGCTGCCGGTGGTACGAAGTCGTTCTGACAGGTAACAGCGCGCACACAGGTTCTACACCGATGGGCATGCGGCAGGACGCGCTGGTGGCAGCCTCGCATCTGGTGGTTGCTGTGCAGGCCATGGCGCTGGCCGAAGAAGATGCCGTCGGCAGCGTGGGTTTCATGGAGGTTCTGCCCAATTCCACAAATGTCATTCCCGGAGTCGTGCGGCTGAATGTCGATCTGCGCCATCCGAAAGATGCCGTACTGGACCGGATGGAGGCCAGCTTGCAGGAGACTGTCGCATCCCTTGGGGTAACGGCCAAGATCACCCCGATTTCCCGTACTGATGCTGTGGAGTTCGATACGGAGTGCATCACCTCGGTTCGCCATGCGGTGTCGCGGTTGAACATGTCTGCCCGCGATATCGTATCGGGGGCCGGGCATGACGCCCAGCATCTGGCCGGGCATGTGCCAACGACCATGATCTTCGTGCCGAGTACGAACGGGCTGAGCCATAATCCCGCTGAATACACTGCCCCCGCCGAATGCGCGAATGGCGCACAGGTTCTGTTGGAGGCCGTATTGGATTATGACCGGCGTATGTCCGACCCCGTGTCGGCCCCATAGGCCCGTCGCAGCCCCCCGCATGGTTTCCAGAGGTTGAGGAGGCTAAACCCTAGGGGATGATGCCGGCACAACGCGCCGTATTCCGCACATGGACCTGCATCCGGTCACGGGCGGCATCGGGATCGTTTCGCATCAGGGCATCCAGAATGTCGCGGTGTTCTGCAATGGACTGGCGCATCCGTTCTGGCGCCGTGTTCGGGATTGGCTGACGCTGCGTCTCACTCAGCAGATGGCGCATGTTACGATAAACATTGGCCAGCATGCGGTTCGGACAGGCGTCGGCGATCGCTTGGTGGAAGGCCAGATCCGCCTCCACATGTGCGACCAGATCGCCGCTATGCCAGGCATTCTCAAACACCGCAGCAACATCCTGCATCTTCTGCAACATATCGGCAGTCATTGCCCCGGCCGCCAAGCGGCACATCTCTCCCTCGATCAGGATGCGGGTGTGGAACACATCAGCCAGCGTATGGTCATCATCATAGCGCCACGCGGTCGGCTGCGGCCGGCTGCTCGGGTCCAGAACGAATGTTCCACGGGCGGGCAGGGTCTGGATCAGCCCCAGCGTTTCCAATGTCAGCAATGCTTCCCGCAAGGAAGGTCGCGAGACGTTCAGCGATTCTGACAATATCCGCTGTGATGGCAATTTCTGACCGGCTTTCAGTTCGCCAGAGCGGATCATCTCCTGCAACCGTCGTGCGATGACCTGCGTCACCGGTCCCTTATCCGACATCATTCCCCCTGAACCGCATAAGCGCCTTGATAAGCGCGTCTTATAAATACGGGTGTTGCAAAATGAAACGACCCATGGCTTCATGCTGGTCGGACCGGTAAGTCCGGTCAAGCCAGAATTATAAAAAACGGGGAGTATCATGTTCAAGAACGGGATGCGTATATCATCTGTTGCACTTATGCTGCTGGCCGGTTCTGCCATGGCAGCGATGGCGCAGGAAAAATTGACGGTCGGCGCCAATATCGGCAACGTGCCGTGGGAATTTCAGAATGAAACCGGCGATTTTGTCGGATTTGAAATCGATCTTGTCGCAGCTGTGGCCGAACGCCTCGGGGCTGAGGTGGAGACGGTGAATATTCCGTTCAACGGATTGTTTTCCGCCGTTCAGTCGGGCCGGATCGATATTGCCACATCTTCGATCACCATCACTGACGAACGGCTGGAATCGGTGACATTCGCCCAACCCTATTATGATAGCGATCAGTCGCTGACGGCCCTTGCCGGGGGGGCGACCTCGTTGGAGGATATGAAGGGCAAGGTTGTGGGCGTCGATACCGGATCCACCGGCGATATGTGGGCCACCGCCCAGCAGGAAACCTATGGCTTTGCCGACATCCGCCGCTATGAAGGCCTGTCCCCCGCGATGCTGGATCTGACTGCGGGGCGGATCGACGGATACATTTCCGACATCCCGGCCCTGCAGTATTATGTGAAGGACAAGCCCAATCTGGCGGTCGTTGCGCGCATTCCGACCGGTGAGAAATATTCGATGATGTTCGCCAAGGATGCGGAGCTTGCAACCGAAGTGAACGCCGTACTGGATGATCTGAAAGCCGAGGGCGTCCTGGCGGAGCTGCACGAGAAATGGTTCGGGACGGCCCCCGATGAAGGGTCATCGACTGTCACGATCCTGCCGATACCATCGCTGGACTGAGTGTTAACCAGAGGGCCTGCGGGTGCGCAGGCCCTGCCGGATGCCGGCAAGGAATATTCATGGATATTTTCGACACATTTCTGAATGTGGAGGTGATGCAGCGAACCTTCCCGATGCTGATACGCGGTTTGTGGATCACGCTGCAGCTTGGTGCAGCAAGTATCGTGGCGGGGTTAATCCTGGGGCTGCTGCTGGCGATGGCGCGATTGTACGGGGTGGCCCCGCTCCGGTTTCTGACGCGCCTCTATATCGATATCTTCCGCTCCATCCCGTTGCTGGTGCTGTTGATCATCGTCTATTACGCATTGCCGTTTCTGGGGCTGCGGCTGTCACCCTTCGCTTCGGCAATGGGGGCGCTGACCCTCGTGTCTGGCGCCTATACGGCCGAGATATTCCGCGCGGGGATCGAGGCAATTCCAAAGGGCCAATTCGAGGCCTCTGCCGCCTTGGGCCTCAACCCCCTGCGCATGATGGCTGATATCATCCTGCCACAAGCGGTACGCATCGTCATTCCGCCGTTGACCAACAATTCGATCAATGTAGTCAAGGATACGGCGCTGGCGTCGGTGGTTGCCATGCCGGACCTGCTGAAACAGGCGACACAAGCACAGGCCCTTTCCGCCAATCCCACACCGCTGATCGTGGCCGCGATCATCTATATCGCGTTCCTGTGGCCATTGGTGGCAGGTGTGTCGCGCATGGAACGGCGTTTTGCCGCAAGGAGACGCTAGGATGACCGCATTCGTCAGTATCAGGAATCTTCGTAAGTCATTCGGGACGTTTGAGGTTCTGAAGGGTATTGATCTGGATGTCGCCAAGGGTGAGGTGGTCTGCATCATCGGCCCGTCAGGATCCGGAAAATCTACTCTGATCCGCTGTATCAATCGGCTGGAGCCGTTTTCCGCTGGCAGTGAAATCCGTGTGGACGGTACGGCCGTCACCTCGGGGCGCGCATTGGCCAAGGTGCGGGCAGAGGTGGGAATGGTTTTCCAGTCCTTCAACCTTTTTCCGCATCTGACTGTGCGGGAAAACATCATGATTGCACCGCGCAGGGTGCGGGGCACATCCCGCGCCGATGCCGCCAGACAGGCGGACCGCTTGCTGGAGCGTGTAGGCATCGCAAGTCAGGCCGATAAATACCCAGAGCACCTGTCCGGGGGGCAGCAGCAGCGTGTGGCCATTGCCCGGGCCTTGGCGATGGAACCGCAGGTAATGCTGTTCGACGAGCCGACCAGCGCGCTTGATCCTGAAATGGTGGGTGAAGTGCTGGACGTCATGCGCGATCTGGCGCGCACCGGCGTGACCATGATCGTTGTGACGCATGAAATGGGCTTTGCCTCGCAGGTCGCGGATCGGGTCATATTCATGGATGCCGGACAGATCATCGAACAGGGTCCGCCCGCCCAGGTTCTGTCGAACCCGCAAGAACCACGCACGCGCAATTTCCTTGGCGCTGTGCTGAATCATTGAAAAGAGACGTGATGACACAATTGGACATGACCTATGTGCAATCCCAATTTCCCGGCCTGACCGACGATTGGGTGTTTTTCGACAATGCGGGTGGTGCGCAGATTGCCAAACCTGCCCTAGACCGCATGACGGAGTTCCTGACGCATCGGAACGTGCAGATCGGCGGAAGCTATGCAGTGTCGCAATCCGCTGCCGAGGCATTGCTCAAGGGGCGTCAGGCCGCTGCCACATTGGTTAACGCCGCCCGGGCAGAGGAAATCGTGTTCGGGGCCTCTACTACCGTGCTGATGGGCAATCTGATGCAGGCCATGCGCAGCCAGTTTTCCGAGGGCGATGAGGTCATCGTGACCATGGCGGATCATGAAAGCAATATCGGTCCGTGGACGCGCTTGGCGGAATTCGGGGTGACGATCAAGGTATGGCCGCTGAATGCCGAAACAATGGATCTGCAGCTCTCTGATCTGGAACCGCTGATGACCGACCGCACGCGGCTGGTTTGCGTTACCCATGTCTCAAATATTTTGGGCCAGGTGCATCCTGTGGGTGACTTCGCGCGTTTCATTCATGACCGGGGTGCCCTGATCTGTGTGGATGCCGTTGCCTATGCCCCGCACCGGTTGATCGACGTTCAGGCATGGGATGTGGATTACTATGTCTTCAGTCTGTACAAAGCATATGGGCCGCATGGGGCGGTGATGTACGGCAAATATGACCTGCTGGCAGAGCTGGACGGCCTGTACCACTATTTCTACGGCAAGGACAAAGTACCGGGCAAGCTGGAGCCGGGCAATCCAAGCTATGAAATGGCCTATGCCGCTGACGGGATTCTGGAATATCTGACCGGGCTGGCGCGGCATCACGGGGTAACGGGCGATGACCGCGCCTTGACCAAGGCCGCTTTCGATCTGATTACCGCACAGGAAGACCGGCTGACCGATCGCCTTCTGAAATGGATCGCGGCACGCAATGATTGTCGCGTGATCGGTACGGATACGAATATGGACAGCAGGCGCGTTCCCACGATCTGCTTTCGCTTCGACGGTATCAATTCGGGAAAAATTGCACAGGCTATGGATGGATACGGCATTGCGATGCGCTTCGGGGATTTCCACTCCCGTCGGCTGATCGAAGGGTTGGCCGAAGATCACGATGATGGCGTCCTACGTGTGTCCATGGTGCATTATAACACGGTGGAGCAGGTGGACCGTCTGACGGCGGCTCTGGCTGATATCGTATCGAAGGACGCCGCGTGATGGATCTGGTCATTACCGGTGGAACCGTCGTCACCGCATCTGATAGTTATGCCGCCGATATCGGTATCAGGGATGGCTGCATCGTGCAGATCGGGCAGGGGCTGGAAGGGGCCGAGCGGATTGACGCGACCGGCCTTCTGGTTCTGCCGGGCGGCATTGATGCCCATGTGCATCTGGATCAACCGACATCGGACGGGACCGTGATGGCCGATGGTTTTGCCAGTGGAACCCGCTCGGCTGCGGCGGGCGGCAATACGACGGTGCTGCCCTTCGCCCTGCAGATCAAGGGCCAGTCCCTGCGAAGCTGCGTGGAGGATTACCACCGCAAGGCGGATGGAAACTGCCATACCGATGTCTCATTCCACCTGATCGTGACGGACCCGACGCCCCAGGTTCTGGGGCAGGAGCTGCCTGCACTGGTTCAGGACGGCTATACCTCGTTCAAGGTTTTCATGACCTATGACGATTTGGTGCTGAATGACGCCGAATTGCTGGATGTGTTCGAGGTGGCCCGCCGCGAACGTGCCCTCGTGATGGTCCATGCCGAGGGGCACGATGCCATCAAGCATCTGACGCGGCGGCTGGAGGATATGGGCCGGACTGCCCCGTTCTATCACGGTCAGGCCCACGCCCAGATTGCTGAACGAGAGGCGACGCATCGCGCAATTAGCCATGCCCAGTTGATCGATGTGCCGATCGTCATTGTCCATGTATCCGGCCGGGACCCGATGGAGCAGATCCAATGGGCACGGGCGCGGGGCCTGAAGGTTCACGCAGAAACCTGCTCGCAATATATCGCGCTGACGGCTGACGATCTGCGCGGCCTGAATATGGATTTCGAAGGGGCAAAATACGTCTGTTCTCCGCCTCCCCGCGATGCCGATAGCCAGGCGGCAATCTGGCAGGGCCTGCGGGATGGTACCTTCGACATCTTTTCCTCCGATCACTGCCCGTTTCGGATCGATGGTACGGGCAAGGATACCCCGCGTGCGCGAACATCGTTCAAATGGGTGCCAAACGGCATTCCGGGGGTCGAGACGCGCCTGCCGATCCTGTTTTCCGAAGGTGTGTCGAAAGGGCGGATCAGCCTGCAACGCTTTGTGGCGCTGACCTCGACCAATCCAGCGCGGCTTTATGGCCTCTATCCCCAGAAAGGCAGTATCGCGATTGGGGCTGATGCCGACCTGACGCTATGGGATCCGACCCTTACACGGCCGATCCGTCAGACGGCGTTGAACCACGGCTGCGATTACACACCTTACGAAGGCATGGATATTACCGGCTGGCCAGTTCGGACGATCCTGCGCGGGCAGACGATTGCCGTGGATGGCAAGGTGGTCGGCACGCCGACAGGCGGGCATCTGGTACGTGGAACGAGTGAGGCCTTTTCCCCGGAATAACGCCTTCAGTCCGGTAAATGTCGCAGAACATCCTGCACAGGGGCCGCCTTCAGCTCTGCCAATGATGACATGCCCATCAACTGCAGTGTGATGCGTATCTCGTCCGCCAGCAGGGTGAACAGGCGGTCCACTCCCCACGCCCCTTCGGCCGCCACGGCCCATGCAAACGGGCGTCCCATCAGAACGGCATCGGCACCAAGCGCAACCGCCTTGATGATATCTGTGCCCCGTCTGAAACCGCTGTCCACCATCAGCTCCATATCGGGGCCTAGCGCCTCCCTGATCGGTCGGACAAGCGAGATCGTGGAACAGCCATGATCCAGTTGCCGCCCACCGTGGTTCGAGATGATGATCCCATCAGCGCCGCTGCTTCGGGCGATCGCGGCATCACGCGGATCCGAAATGCCCTTTATGACCAGGCGGCCCGGCCAAAGGTCTCGTAACGCCTTCACCTTGTCCCATGTCAGATCCTTGTCCAGCCGGGCGGACAGATTTGCAGCCTGTGCAAGTGCACCGCGGCCAAATTCGGGCCGGTCATTCACCAGTTCCACCCCCGGCATGCCATTCCGCAGCAGATCGATCGACCACCGTGGTCGGCGCATGAACTGCAGCGCGAGGGCGGGGGTTATATGCGATACGCTGCGGAACTGGTTTCTGACATCACGTTCCCGTACCGAAGTGATGGCGGTATCCACGGTCAGGAAAATGGTTTCCACCCCCGCATGTCGGCAAGCTTCCAGATAGCCGGCATTTACCTCAGGGTCCCTGTCCAGATACAACTGGAACGCCAGTGTTTCCCCAAGCTGCGGCGCAAGTGAGGAAACCCCCTTTATCGAAAAGGTAGACAGGCCGAACGGAACGCCATGCCTGCGTGCCGAGAGTCCTACAAGCTGGTCACCATCGCGACGATACAGCCCCATGAATCCGACCGGGCCGGGAAAGAACGGCAGCGCTTGGATCCTGCCCAGATACGTCGTTGACAGATCCGCCTCGACCAGATTGCGCAACACCCGTTGGCGAAGGGCGTAACGGTCGAAATCCGTTCGGTTGCGTGCCAGCGTGGTTTCGGAAAATGCGCCACCATCTATGTAATCGGCAAAAATCTTCGGCAGCCGGCGACGCGCGGCCCGCTGGAAGTCGTTGCAGTTGATATAGTGGCGGTCTTGAGGCATGTGCCGATCCTGTCGCGCGCGAGGTTAGGGCCGGGTGGGGCGAATACTGTCGAAAAACCGGGTCATATGATCCTGACCATCGACCGGCACAGACCCGCAGGTCACAGCTTGGATCAGCCCGATACCGGCGCTTTGCGGGTTATGCCGCCCCCCTTCGGCCCCGGCACGAAGATTCATCACCAGTGTCGGGCACAGGAATAGCGCAAGCCGGATGACACGCTCCCAATCCGCGGGCAGCAGTTCGTGATCCTGCAGAGTTTGCAGCCATGGCCGCCAATAGCTGGAGGCTTTTACGTCCAGAAGCTTTTCCCGCAGCGTGCCGATATGCCAATCGGTCGTTAATGAAAGTACGCCATCGGTATAATCCGCTGTGACGTGCCACCTGTCCGGCACCATAGGGCTGTCATATAGCCATAGCGGATGAGCGAGCGTGTTGTGGAAGGTCGATTTCACCTCGGCCAGCAGCGCGGGAACATCCTCGCCGGCAAAGGCGGGGTCGAAGAATGCCAGATGGTCGGCATCCTCCCCCCTCTCGTACCAGACGTTGGCATTATGCGCGTCGCCATGGGCCACGATGCCGCCCGCATCCGCAAGCCGTTCAGGCAAAAGTCGTTCATGGGCCGCATCGAACAATTCGGCTAGCGTGTGGGCGTATTGGCGGCCATTCAGCCGCAGCGTGGCATGCGCCAGATCCTTCCATGGTAGGCTGACGCCCGGCAGGGAAAAATCCTTGTCCACGTAGAAAGAGGCCAGCCGCCCCGCCGGATAGGCGCCCGTGGTCGGATTGACCAGCCGTTCGTGGAACAACCGGTGGATCGGTTCGGCTCGCGATTGGGCAGGCCGGATCGTATGCAATGTATCCCGCGCCACCTGAAGCAGTTTCGCATTCAGTTCGGCCTCGGCGGCAAGGGCGCGGCTCATGGCTGCGGGGTCCGGTGCCAGATCCAGCTCTCGCAGGACATCCGAAAATCGCGGGTCATTCCGCCGACGATAGACAAGTACCTGATCGCCCGTCAGGGTCGAGGACAGGATCGGCTGATCCACCGGCAGTCCGGCCCGCGCAAGAATGTCGGCACGGTACAGCTCACCATGCATTTCCTCCTCGCCCTCTTCCTGATGGAACTTGAAAAAGCACGGGCCGTGTTCGCAAGTGAAAAATCCGTTCAGCGAATTCAGCGAATACTGATCGGCATTGATCTTCATCCCTTCTGTCCTGATTGCGAAAAGATCATTCAGGAATGCGGTCAGCATCGTTTCGGCCCTTGCAGGATCCTGCAGGGCAACAGCGCGTATTTCGGCGGTACGGGACAGGGTCATATCAACCTTTGAGGTATGTCTGGCGGGCCTCACCAACCGCATTGGCGTGGCTGGAAAATCCTTCGTATTCGGCAAGGGTCCGGGCGGCATGCGCCAGTTCCGGATAGGCCTTGGCCGTGACATACCCGACAGAACTGCGGCGGATGAAATCGGTCACCGAGAGCGGGCCGTACGTCCGGGCGCCGCGGGATGTCGGAAGAACGGCATTCGGGCCAAGGCAGAAGTTGCCGATCGAGACAGGTGTATGCGGCCCCATCAGGATCTCGGCGGCGGCGGTGATCATGCCCAGATGCTCGAACGGTTTTTCCGAAAGAAGCTGCAGGTGCTCCGGCGCATAATCGTTGATGAATGCATAGGCTTCTTCCAGCGTTTCCGTCAGCAGAATGCCCCCCGATTTGCCACAGAGGACTGCCTTTGAAAACGCGACCCGCTGCTCGGTCATGTTCGCCCAATGGTCGGGCAGGGCCGCGAGGGCCTGTTCGGCAACGCGGCGCGAGGAGGTGACCAGCCAGGCCGAACTGTCCGGTCCGTGCTCGGCTTCGATCAGCAGATCAAGGGCTGCAAGCCCCCCGTGTACGGTATCATCGGCAAAGATGATCGATTCCGAAGGGCCGGCAGGAAGGCCGGGATCGATCTGACCCGCCAACAAACGCTTGGCCGCCACCACCCAGGGGCTACCCGGCCCCACAATTTTGTGGCAGGGCCTGACAGTATCCGTGCCGAAGGTGGCTGCGGCAACAGCCTGGGCGCCCCCCGCCTTGTAGACGGTTTTCACGCCGGCCAGACGGGCCGCAACCAATGTGGCTGCATCCACCTTGCCCTCTTTGGTGGGCGGGGTGAATATGGCCACATTCGGGACGCCGGCAACAACTGCCGGAACGCCGGTCATCATCGTAACGGATGGAAACGAGCCCTTGCCGCGGGGAACGTAGAGTGCGACCGACTCGATGGGAAGGAACCGGTCCCCCGCGAAGGCACCGGGGCGGATTTCTTTCAGCGTCATCGGTTCGGGAAGCTGCTCTTCGTGAAATGAGCGAATGTTGGCGATACCGGTTTTGATAGCGGCAATCACCTCCGGGTCCACAAGGGTGAAAGCCTCATCGAATTCGGCCTCGGTCACCTGCAGTGTATCGGCGGTCAGGCCGACTGCCCCGTCAAGTTCCGTGCCGAAACGCACCAGCGCCGCGTCTCCCTCGGTCCGCACGGCCTCGAGGATGGCGGGGACCTTTTCCAGAAACATCGACATGTCGGTTTCAGAGCGCTGCATCAGGGCCGCACGCTCAGAAATGGAAAGATCGGCGAGGATCTTGAAGTTTACGTCGCCCATATCAGCATACCTTCTGGAAAGTTCTGGACGCAAAAGGTCCGGTCGTCATTTGGATTTCAGAAAAACTTCGAGGCCGACCAGCTTATCAAGCAGCCAGATCGCCAGAAGCGCGATGAGAATGAAAACAACCGATACCGCCGCAAGATCGGGCGTGATGATTGAGCGGATGGAATTATAGATCTGCACGGGCAAGGTAACGGTTCGCGCATCCGTCAGCAGCAGGCTGACCAGAAATTCGTTCATTGCCAGGATGAACATGAGCAAGCTGCCGGTAATCACCCCCGGCATCACGGCCGGCAGCGTCACGTGCAGGAATGTCTGTACCCGGCCTGCGCCACAGCTTTGGGCCGCCAGTTCCAGATCCGGGTCCAGTAGCACCGCCGAGGAGGAAACCGACCAGACGATAAACGGCAGGTTGATCACCGCGCAGGCCACTCCCACCGGCCATAGGCTACCCAAAACCCGCCATTCACCGAATACCAGCATAAGTCCGATCCCGGACCCGATCAGCGGTACGGTGAACGGCAGTAGCAGGTAAACCTGAATAGCGCCCTCATACCGCAGGCGAAAGCGGGACAGGGCAAGCCCGGCCAGGGTACCCACGGGCAAGGCAACTGCCGTACAGATCAGGGAGACCACAAGGGATCGCAGGAACGCCTGTTGCAGATCGCGGGCCATGGCGAGTTTGGCATACCACTTCAGCGAAAGCCCATCGGGGGGGAAGGCAATGATGTTCCCCGAAGTGAAGCTGGCCCCCAGCACGACAATCGTGGGCAAGGACAGGGTAAGCAACGCGATCCAGACGAGGGTCCAGATGGTGATGCGCTGGCTTTGTGAAATCATTTGCGCGCCCCCATCGACAGGGTTCCTGCGCCGAACACCATGAACACCAACCCGACGATCAGTGAACCGACCGCCACCAGCAATAGCGCAAGTGCTGCCCCGAGCCCCTGATCGGCAGTTCGGAAAAACTGATCGTAAATCGCATTTGCTACAAAATCCTGTGATCCGCCGCCCAGCATCGCCGGAACGGCAAAATCGGTCAGGCTAAGGGTGCCGACCACCAGTCCGGCACCCACCAATCCCGGCTTTGCCATCGGCAGGATCACGTGCCACAGCGTCTGCAGCCAGTTGGCCCCCAGAGATCCGGCAGCAATTTCGGTTTCCGTCGGAATGGCGGTCAGGGCAGGGGCCAGCATGAGCACTGCGAACGGCAGCATGTATTGAACCAGGCCGAAAATGACCGCGGGATAGTTGAACAGCAGCCGTACCGGACCGATACCGACCAGCCCGAGGACGTCGTTTACCATACCGCCATTGCCCAGAAGGATCAGCCAGCCATAGGCGCGGACCACCTGCCCGATGAAAAACGGAAGAAAAAGCGCAATCAGCAGGGCTTTGCGGACCTTGGGGCTTTGCGTCCGTACCATCGCATAGGCGTAGGGGAAGGCAAAGCAGAGGGTAATGGCCGTTGTCAGGGCCGCGCCTAGCAAAGATCTCCATGCGACCTTGAAATAAACGCTTGAACCGAGGGCTTTCTGGAAATTGTCCAGTGACCAGTTATCCGATGGCAGATAGGTTGCGGTATCCAACGTACGCAGTGAAGCGTCCGCAATCTGTATCAGCCCCAGCACCAATATTCCCACAAGCATTAAAGCAGGCATGATGAAGAGCCAGCCGGTGTATTTCGACAGGCGGCGCGGCCAAAGAAAATCTGCAATCGCCTCAGCCATATCCATGATGCGCCAGCGCAACGGGTAGCGGAAATCGGGGTTCGTCTCTGGCATCGTGGGACCGTTTCAAACACCGCAGTTGGGGAATGCGGTGGCTTTTCTTAGGAGGAACAGGCGGCGCGCAAAGGTGCGCCGCCAATGGGTGGGCGTCAGCCTTGCATGATCTCTTTGAACTTGCTGAACCATTCGGACTCGTTCTGGACCTGTACCTGTGCGGAGATACGGATCAGATGCGCAAAATCCTCGGGCTTGGTGGGATAGGACGGATCATCGACCAGATCTTCGGGCGGGGTAAGACCCGGCACGACACCCGGCAGCCCCAATCCGTCCAGCCAGACCTGCTGTGCCTGTTGGGTCAGAGCGAAATTGACGTATTCCTTGGCCCAGTAAAGCTCGTTTTCCGGCAGACCTTTCGGAATCCACAGCCCGTCTGTGTCGAACTTGCAGCCCTCTTCTGGTACGACCCATGCGATTTCCAGGCCGTTTTTTCTGGCCTCGCGCGCATTTGTCGAAATGGTGCAGGCAATGTCGATCTCACCGTTCTGGAACCAGTTGGTGAAATCGGGGTCTTCGCCCAGCAACGGGTCCTGCTCTTTGACCTTGGCAATGAAATCCCAAGCGGCTTGCATGTTGTCCGGAATATCTTCCAGCGAACCGCCACCCGCAACCTGTGCCGGAAAGTGGAATCCTATTCCGTCATTGTAGAGTGCGATCCGGCCTTTGAACTTCGGATCCAGCAGGGCCGTCCAGGATGTCGGGGGGCCGTCGGGGAATGCCTCGGGGCGATAGGCCAGTACGTAGACATAACCATAAGTGTTGATGATCGGATATCCTTCCAACCCGACCGGTTTTGCCAGATCGGTGGTATTGGCCAGATTGGAAACGTCCGACAGATCCTCGGTCACGCCGCGCAGCGCCGACTTGGTGGCATTCGTGGTCGTATCCCAGTTCACATGGATCGGGGGAATCCGCCCTTGGGCGACGGCAGCCCACAGCTTGGGCTGGATCTCGTTATCCTCGGTCAGATCATGGCGAACGGCAATGCCCGTTGCTTCGGTAAAGGGATCGGAGACGCCTGCCTTCAAGGCCTCTACCCATGATCCACCCCATGCGCGCACGATGATTTCGCGCGGTTTTTCAGGTGCGTTCTGTGCCATCAGGCGGCGCGTGGAGGCGCCGGTGATCAGAAGGGCTGCGCCGGCAGTTGCACTACCGCACAACATTGCGCGACGCGAAAGCCGGATGTGGGAATTTGCCATGATCGTCTCCTTGTTGAACGGCGCGCCGTTTTTCACATGTTTTGGGGCGGGAATATCAGCAGATCGCGGGCATTCCATCCGATTGTCACCGCTGCTCCCCGATCATGGGGGGCATGCCCAAGCGGGTCATGGTGATAGATCTGCAGCGCCGTTGCGAGGCCCGGCACCGCAACGAAATAGAGCAAACGCTCTCCTTCGAAAATCGTATCGGTGACGGTGCCCTGAAGGGTGGTATCGCATGAAGCAAGATCGGCCGCAGTGGCGCTGATGCGGATCTGTTCGGCGCGGATCGCCCCTTGTGCCACAGAGCCAAGGGACATGTTCCGGGGCAACGTGCCTGCACAGGAGAAGCCGTTCACCGATAGTCCGGTTTCAGTGACCTCTCCCTTCAGGAAGCTGGAAACTCCGATGAAATTCGCGACGAAAGGGGAGGCGGGCTTGCGGTACATCGCGACCGGATCCGCATGTTGCTGGATGCGGCCCTGGTCCATCACGATGATCTCGTCAGATACGACCAGCGCTTCGCGTTGATCATGGGTCACATTGATCGTGGTCACACCCAGCTCTTTCTGTATCCGACGAAATTCCAGCTGCATCTCCTCGCGCAGTTTCCGGTCCAGCGCGGCAAGGGGCTCGTCCAGAAGCAACAGGTCAGGTTCGAAGACAAGCGCACGGGCGATCGCCACGCGCTGTTGCTGTCCGCCCGACAGCTCGTGGATCCTGCGCGTGCCGTATCCCCCAAGCCTGACAAGATCGAGATAGCGCGCAACACGTTCGGGAATATCCTTCGGATTGAAACGGCGCATCTTCAGGGGAAAGGCGACGTTTTCATTCACCGTCATATGCGGAAAAAGGGCCAGTTTCTGAAATACCATGCCGATCGTACGCTTATGCGGCGCAACGGCATCAGAGGCCTTTCCCCCTATCAGTATCTGCCCCCGACTAGGCTTTTGAAACCCCGCGATCATCCGCAGCAATGTGGTTTTTCCCGAACCTGACGGACCGAGAATGGTCAGGAACCGACCAGCCTCCAGAGAAAAACTGGCACTTTGTACCGCCAACGGGCCATTTCCAAAATCCATGTCCACATCCCGGACCAGAACGGCGGCATGGCGTTCGCCATCGGCTGGCTGTGCTGCGGGCATATTCACGATGTTCGTCTCCGGTCGGTGGTGCGTCATTGTCGTCTGGCAGGCTACGGATGCGGACGGGTATATGTGAGCATCTGACCATCGGCCAGCCTCGGCAGCGCAATAATCAATGTTATCGGCTAGATCGAGGCAAGATAACCGCCATCGACCCCGATACATTGGCCCGTGACATATGCAGAGGCATCTGAGGCAAGGAAAACAACCGTGCCGACCACATCATCATTGTTACCGAAACGGCGCTGAGGGATTTTATCCAGCATCGCCTTTGTCCATTGCGGGTCTTCATAGAAGGCTTCGGTCATTTCTGTCCGGAAATAGCCGGGGGCAATCGCATTCACACGCAATCCGCGTGGCGCCCATTCTGCGGCAAGCGCGCGGGTCATTCCTAAAAGCCCCGATTTGGAGGATCCGTAGGGTACAGCCGTTGGTACCCCGACATAAGAAGTAAGGGAGCAGAGATTGATGATTGCGCCGCTGCCTCGGGTCAGCATGGTCTTTGCAACCGCCTGTGTGGTGAAGAAGCTGCCGCGCAGGTTTGTATCGATGATCCGGTTCCAAAGGGCGGGAGTAACATCCTCGGAGGGGCTGATCTGCTCGATCCCTGCATTATTGACAAGAATGTCGAATGGTCCCTTGCCGTTCAGCGCAGGCACTATCAGGTCCGTTTGGCTTTGATCCAGTGCGATACATTCCACAGACCGGCCCGTTGCACGGATTTTTTCGGCCGTTGTGCCAAGGGCGTTCAGTGTGCGAGCGGTGATCGTGATATCTGCCCCTGCCTCTGCCAGCCCGACGGCCATTGCTTGCCCCAGCCCGCGGCTGGCCCCGGTCACAAGTGCATGACGGCCTGCCAAGGAAAACAGGTTTGGCATGGTATTTCCTTTCATCAGCCTGTTGGCCACCAAGGCAAAGCATTCTTTACAAGTATATATATTGTATTTAGCGAGGGGCGCATCTGTTAATTGCGTTTTCCGCAGAATAGGAGCCTTGTCGATATGGCCGCGAACCCCACAATCCTGCGTCCTGAACTGACAAATCTGGCACCTTATAATGCTGGTCTGACACTGGCCGAAGTCGCGGCACGTAAAGGGGTCACCCGCGTGGCCAAGCTTGGATCGAATGAAAACCCAGCAGGCACGGATCCGGCCGTGGTGGATGCACTGGAAAACGCGATGCGATCGATCGGGGCCTATCCGGATCCGGTCGGGCGTAATCTCGTCGCGCGGCTTGCTGAAAAGCATGGCTGGCCACAGGACAAATTCGTTCTGGGAAACGGGTCGGAGGATTTGCTGGCAGTACTTGCCAGAGCGGTCCTTCGTCCGGGGGACAAGGTGGTCACGCTTTACCCTTCATTTCCACTGCACGAAGATTACGCCCGTCTGATGGGTGCAGAAGTCATCCGCATCGGATTGGACGCTGAGGGTATGATCGACCTGCCTGCCCTGCTGGACGCGGTGGCGAAGCCGGTTCGGCTGGTCCTGTTTGCCAATCCTATGAATCCTGCCGGTGTTTGGCTTCAACCTGCGGATCTGCGCCGCGTTCTGGCTGCAGTACATCCGGAAGCAATAACATGCGTGGATGAAGCCTATCATGAATATGCCAGTGGACCGGACTATGTCTCTGCCGAGGAGCAATTGGCGACATATGCACGCCCCCTGGTCATTTTGAGAACCTTCTCCAAGGCATGGGGACTGGCAGGATTGCGTATCGGCTATGCAATGACGAATTCGGACCAGCTCAGACAGGGCTTCGATCTGGCACGCACACCGTTCAACGTGAACCTGATGGCACAGATTGCTGCCGAAGCTGCATTGGACCATCCTGATGCGGTGGACCGCGCAGTGGCCTTGGTCAGGATCGAACGAACGCGTGTTGCAAAAGCAATTTCGGATATGGGGATGCGCGTTCTACCCTCGCGTGGAAATTTTCTGTTCTTCGATGCAGGCCAGCCCTCTTCCATGATTGCAGAAAGGTTGCTCGATCACGGAGTGATCGTGAAGCCGTGGCGACAGGAAGGGTATGAGAGCTGGCTGCGCGTTTCGATAGGGTCGATCATGGATAACGATCAGTTTCTGATGGCCTTGGCCCGGATCAGAGAAGCTGCCATCGGATAAAACCGGTCGTGGCGGCTACATTGAATCGTGGTTCCGCTCTCCGGTGGGGGTGAAGTGGGTAACGAGCTGGTGCCGGTCGCTCGGATAAGTCTGGCTGACGATTGTAACCCACTGCCCCGCGCTTTCGGTGCGGCGGATCACCTCCAGGCATGCCTCCCCCAGTGCCAAACCCAATCCGCGGGCAAGAACCGTATCCGCGTTGACCGCGCGGATGGTATGCTTGGCGGCCTTCCACGGAATTTCCTGACGCAACCATTCGCTCGGCGTCTGTTCGGAAAAATCGACATCAAGCACGCCGGGGACCGTATCAATATTGATGATACGGCGTTCAAGGCAAAACGGGGAATCCCCCGCTGAATGGAGCATCTGGAGCGCGAGAACGTTTGCGGTGTGATCCATCGGAATTTCGCCGCGCAATTTCTCATTTGACGTCGCCGCTCGAATTTCACGATCAATCAGGTGATAATCGTAATTCAGACCAAGCGCCTCCACTTGGGTCTTTACGCTGGCTATCTCCATTACCGGGGATTGGGTGCGCGGTTGGGCGACAAATGTCCCCAATTTTCGCCGACGTATAAGATACCCTTCACGTGTAAGTTGTGAAAGAACCTTATTCATCGTCATTCGTGAAACGCCGTGCTTTTCCGCCAGCTCCGTTTCAAACAGAAGTCGATACCCCGGCTCCCATTGATTGCTGAGGATCAAATCGCGGAACTTGGTTGTCAGTGTTTCGTGCAATGATGACAATGATTTCCAACCTCCTGTATTCATTGCTAAATCGGATATTTCATATCGGATCGGCTTGGTCGCGATCTGGTTATGTATATGCCAATTAATGATCGATAATAAAAGACCTGTGGCAAGGTTAATTAATGGCTGTTTGGTGAAAATAAAAAGGTTAACGATTAGTTAAAATGTATTCTTGTTTTCACTCTATTTGGTGCGACAAGAGAGAGTGACGGCGATATCCCGCATAACATTATTTCAAATGAGTTGTTTCCAATGCAATCTATGTAATTATTAATAGATTAATGGTGTATGATTTACAAAATATCGGTCTGGGTGCGTTGTTCTGCCGCACCGTCTTTGCCGACTATACTTTGGTTAGTGTCGCAGTGAAATCCGATAGGCAATTACACTAATTTTCTGCCGCCATGCGGTATTCTTCAAAAATTCAGGCAAATTGTGACGTTGCGTCATTTCAACGAAACTACTTAAAATGCGGTGATGAGGGTGGTCGCCGAAATATTCGGGGTGGAAACATTGCGTTTGGGTGGCGTACCTACCCCGATGTTTTGCGGCGGGTGTCTGACGCAACTGTGTATCAGCGCCAAAGGCTCCTTGCTGGCCGCATTCGTGAATTCGGTGCTATGGCCAAAGCATATGTCAGGCACGATGATCAGATGGTGCCCGGCACAGCTATCGACAGCCGGGTCCCGATTGCCGCATCTGCAACAGACCCTGATTGAAGGAAGTGAATGTGAGCGTGATGTTGAACGTCGCCTTTCGGGGTTGCCTGCATATGATCGTGAGGTTGATCGTCGTTTGTGCAATAGGGCTCGGATTGACAGGCCCCGCTGCCAGCCATGCATTGGATCCTGCCGTCATCACGGCGCTTGTCGGGAATGACAGGGTAGAGATCACAATACGGGACGCGATAGAGCCGATAATCGCGATTTCAGCGATCAATCCCCGGTCGCAGGCCGACGCAGATCGTGTCAACAGCATGTATCAAGAGCTGCGAAGCGACACACCGGCGGCGCTTGAGGCGGAACTTAAGGAAAATTGGAACCTTATTGCGCCAAATTTGGCGGTATACGCTGGCAAGACACCCCTTGATCTTACCCTGTCGGATGCGTCGATCCCCGAAGTCGGTGATACCGATACCCTGCGGTTCAGCACGATTACCATTACGGCGGATCTTCCTGCGGATGACACCCCGCTGACATTTACATGGCGTCCGGATTTCGGGCCCTACAGCATCCATCAGGCCGGTGGGGATGGTGACGGCTATACCGAATTGCTGCAGGGCGGGCAGACCACCGCCCCCATGACGCGCGCAGATCCGGTATCTATCTCCCCGGTCAAACTGTTTGCACGGTTCGTGGTGTCCGGGTTTGAACACATCGTTCCAAAAGGGTTGGACCACATTCTTTTCGTGCTGGGGTTATTTCTGTTTTCGCTGCGGATCGGCCCCATTCTGGCACAGGTGACGGCCTTTACGCTGGCCCATACGATCACATTGGCGCTTGCCAGCCTGAAGGTTATCTCCCTGCCCGCCAGCGTGGTGGAGCCGTTGATCGCCATATCGATCGTCTATGTGGCGATCGAGAACATCTTGTCGAAAAACAGGGGGGTATCGACGGCGCGGGTTGCAGTGGTCTTCTGCTTCGGTCTGCTTCACGGTCTGGGGTTCGCCTCGGTCCTGAGTGATGTCGGGTTGCCGGCGGGTCAGTTCCTGGTCGGGCTCATCGGCTTCAACATCGGGGTCGAAGGGGGGCAGTTGTTTGTCATCGTGGTTGCGCTTGCCCTTCTCGGCCTGCCGTTCGGAAACAAACCATGGTATCGGGACTTCATCGTCATTCCTGCGTCCACTGCCATCGCGCTGATCGGGGCGTGGTGGGCATTTGAACGCGTGTTTCTGTGACGGGCGGCACATCATATCGAAAGTGTTTGTTGAGTTTTTCTATCCTTGGGGTATGAAATTGGAATGAATCTCTCCGATGTCGTCAGCGACCAGTCCATTCCTTCTACGCAGATGGTATCTGCAACGCAGATGGCTTATTCGGCCATCCGCCAGATGATTGTCATGGGTGATCTGCCTCCCGGCAAGAAGTTGAAGATCGAAAGCATCAAGGAGTTGCTTCAGACCGGCGCTTCTCCTGTCCGGGAAGCATTGAGTCTGCTTACATCGGATCAGTTGGTGGAGCGGATTGATCAGCGCGGATTTCGTTGCGCCCCTGTCAGCGCGCAGAATTTTGCGGAAATCCTTAAATTGCGATGTGCGCTGGAGGATATGGCCCTTCGTCAAAGCCTCGCCAATGCGGATGATGCATGGGAAGAACGGCTGGTTCTGGCGCATCACCGCCTGACGCGAATGGAAACCCAATCGGGGAACCAGTTCGAGGCGGTTCATAAGGCGTTCCATATGACCCTGCTGGAGAATTGCGCCTCGCCCATTCTGATGCGCTATTGCAGCCAGCTGTATGATCTGAACGTTCGCTACCGATATCTTGCCGGACATGCCCTTGGTTATGATCAGCGTGACGTAAATGGCGAGCATCGGAATATTCTGACAGCTGCTATTGCGCGTGATGTGGAAAAATCTGCCCAGACCTTGCTGCAGCATTACCAGAAAACCGGTGCTTTTCTGACACGGACAGGTCTGCTACCTGCGGTTTGAAAATGTTCGGGCCTGCCCATGTCTTGTCATGGGCAGGCCCTGTGTTCCCTAGTTTCCGGTTTCCTGCTGAACAGGGCTGGCGCAAATGCCGATCCCCTCGATCTCTATTTCAATTGTTTCCCCGGGCACCAGCCACCGTGGGGTGGGCTTCTTCGCGTGTCCGACCCCCGGGGGTGTGCCTGTTGCAATCAGATCCCCGGGTTCGAGTGTCGTGAACTCGGACATGATCGAGATAATGCGCGCCGCATTCCAGATCATGTTGGCGGTATTGGAGCTTTGCAGGATTTCCGCGCCTACCCTGCTCTCGATTTTCAGACCTGACGCGCCATTCGGCAGATCATCCGGTGTAACGACATAGGGGCCGATCGCGCCCGTATTGTCGAAGTTTTTGCCAGGCATCCACTGATGGGTCTTGTTCTGATAATCCCGAATGGAGCCGTCGTTGAAAACAGTATAGCCGAACACATGGTCCAGCGCGCTGTTTTCATCGATATGGCGACCGCCCTTGCCGACGACGATCATCAATTCCGCTTCGTAGTCCAGATGATCCGAACAAAGCGGCCGGATCAGGGGTTGTCCGGCCGCCATGACCGATTGCCGGGTCCGTATGAACATCGCCGGATAATCCGGAACCTCATAGCCGCCCTCCTTGATATGGTCGATATAATTCAAGCCGAGGCAAAGGATCTTTCCCGGATTTTCTACGGGGAGCATGGGGGTGATGCGGTCAAGGCGAACAGTCGGGATTGCCATGTCCGCAATCATCTCCCGCGCCTGCGTGCGGAGTGCGTCAGACCCGATCAGACCACGTAGATCAGTACCGACACTCGCGAGACCGGCCCCCAAATCCACCGCACCATCGGCGCGGACGCCGTAGACAGATGTGATTCCGGCATGATTTCCAACCAGAAGTTTCATATGTGCTTAGTCTCCATGATCATCGACGTCCTAAGGTTCATATCGAATATCGATATTTATGACTCGGAAATACTATAGTCGATATTAAAGTATTGAGGAGAAAGTGTCTATTTAACCCGCAATCAATGGTGCGACCTGACTGTGGATCGATTGCTTTCTGGTTCATAAGGGAGGGGAAGGGGCCATGCATATGCTGCACAGGGCCCTAAAATTATCTGTTTAGGCGTAAAAAGTGTAAAGTATCGGCTCAATATCAGCGGGTAGCGCATGCATGGCACTTATCCTTGCTCGCAAGCTGATTTGCCTTAGTCGTAAATGTGTATGAAAGCTGGGCCAACTGGTCCTCCGCGCGCGTTATACTCCCCTACGTTTTCTTAGTGCCCTGATCAGATGCATGACGGCATCGATAAGGAGTGAGGAGATGAGGCTGACATCAAGCCTGACTGTCCGTAGCCGGGCAGATTGTAGGCCTTGCTCTGGAGATGGCGCGTGAAAATAATCTGCATCCGATTTCGATAGATTCTGATAGCTGTCTGATCGCTAAGAAATTACAGCAGGAAAGCGCATTGATGCGGATGCATATCGCGATCGGAGAGGCATGGGTAGAGGTGGCTCGGGAAAACTGAACAGCTAGGATAAGTGGATTTTCCGCGCAACAGCAGCATGATGCTGCATGCAAGGAGATGACTATGACGAGACGGCCACGCCGGAACCATAGCCCGGCCTTCAAGGCGAAAGTGGCGGTAGCTGCGATCAAGGGCGAGCGAACTCTGATAGAGCTGGCGCAGGACTTTGATGTCCATCCGAACCAGATCAAGCAATGGCGCGACCAGCTGCTGGAAGGCGCGACGGGGGTCTTTGGCGAGGCGGCGAAAGCGGTGCCGGAACCTGCGATCGACGTGAAGACGCTGCATGCCAAGATTGGAGAGTTGGCGCTGGAGAATGATTTTTTGTCCGGCGCGCTCGGAAAGGCGGGTCTGTTGCCGAGCGCAAAAAGATGATCGATCCGGCGGCAAAGCTCAGCATCAGCCGCCAAGCTATTGTGCTGGGGATCAGCAGGGGCAGTGTTTATTACCGGCCGCGCCCGGTCTCGGCCGACGATCTGAAGCTGATGCATCGGATCGACAAGCTGCACATGGAGTTCCCCTTTGCCGGAAGCCGGATGTTGCAGGGCCTATTGGTTCAGGAAGGCTTCAAGGCGGGGCGGCTGCGTGTCTCCACGCTGATGAAACTGATGGGCATTGAAGCGCTCTACCGCAAGCCCAACACTTCCAAACCGGCCCCGGGGCACAAGATCTACCCCTATCTGCTGCGGAAATCACCCATCACGCGGCCCAATCAGGTCTGGGCGATGGACATCACATACATCCCTATGACGCGCGGCTTCATCTATCTGGCCGCCGTCCTGGACTGGTTCACCCGCCGGGTGTTGTCATGGCGCGTGTCGATCACGCTTGAGGCCGACTTCTGCATCGAGGCCGTCGAGGAGGCGCTGGCTCGGCATGGCAAGCCGGAAATATTCAATACGGATCAGGGCAGCCAGTTTACATCGACAGACTTCATCAAGGTATTGGCGAGTCGGGAGATCAAAATCAGCATGGACGGAAAAGGGGCATGGCGCGACAACGTCTTTGTTGAGCGCCTTTGGCGGACCATCAAATACGAGGAGGTTTACCTGCGAGCTTACGCCAGCGTTCCGGAGGCTCGTGTCGGGATCGGCCGTTATCTCGGCTTTTACAACAGTCGGCGTCCGCATTCATCGCTTGACGGGAAAACTCCAGATCAGGCTTACTTCAACTTGCCGATGGCCAAAACGGTAGCGGCGTAACCAAGGCGGAAACCACTTAAGAAACGCCCGGAACCTGTTCAGATCAACCGAACCACCTCTGGTTGCCTTAGGGTGGGGGCGCCCAGCAGACCGCATCAGCGGAAATCTATCTGCACGTCCGGTCTTTCAGGCGGCATCGGCTCGAGTACCACAGTGAAGGTTTATTCCTGTTCCGGCCGGTGTGCTGATCGAGGAGCAGAACGGACCAGTGCTGGGTGCTGTCGAGATGAGCGGTGATGCCTTGGACGAGGATGAAGGTTGCACTATCACCGCTATTGCCCGTGCCTAATATTAACTGATGCCGGCCCACCCCGGCGATGGTCGAAAGAAAGCATCCCTATCCGACTATGGATAAGGATGCCTCTAACGTGTCATGCAGTTTCTTCATCGCCTGACCTTTGCATCTTCAGGCAAGAAAACGGCTGCGCGGCATAAGGGCGGGAAGGAATGTGCTTGCAGAGGCGCGTCCCCAGCGTTCCAGCCATACCTGCAATTCCGGGTGATCCGAGCCTTCAATCAGGAAGCCTTCGGGAAAGTCGGGGAATACCTCGTTGCCGTCCTGAAACTCGTTATCTTTTGACCGGATCATGAAGTGGTAGGGAAGGAAGCCTGCTGGATGATCAAGCCCGGCAGCCCCTACGAGTTCACCCAAGGCATGCAGCGTGTTGCGGTGAAAACGGGCAACGCGATCACTTTTATCCCCGACGTCGATGGCTGCCATGCGCCTCGGATCCTGGGTCGCAATGCCGACGGGGCATTTGTTGGTATGGCAGGATTGTGCCTGGATACAGCCGATCGCAAACATATAGCCTCGGGCCGAGTTGCACCAATCCGCACCCAAGGCCATGGTCCGTGCGATGTCATAGGCCGACACGACCTTGCCCGCCGCGCCGATCCGGATCTGCTTGCGCAGACCCGCCCCGCGCAGGCTGTTGTGAACAAAGTGCAGCCCTTCCAGCATGGGCATGCCCACACGGTTCGCAAACTCCAGCGGCGCTGCCCCCGTACCGCCCTCTTTTCCATCCACCACAATGAAATCGGGCGTAACGTCCCGTTCCAGCATTGCCTTGACGATGCACATGAACTCGCGCCGATGGCCGATGCACAGCTTTATGCCGACGGGTTTTCCCCCGGATAATTCCCGTAGCTGGGAAATGAAGTCGATCAATCCAAGCGGAGTAGAAAATGCGGGATGCGCAGGAGGGGATATGCAATCCACGCCCATCGGAATGCCCCGCGCCTCGGCGATCTCGGGTGAGATTTTCGACGCGGGAAGCATGCCACCGTGACCGGGCTTTGCCCCCTGGCTCAGTTTGATCTCGATCATCTTAATTTGCGGATCACGGGCTTGGGCGGCAAATTTTTCGGGCGAAAATGTGCCGTCATCATTGCGGCAGCCGAAATAACCTGACGCTACCTGATAGATCAGATCGCCGCCCCCTTCGCGGTGGTACCGGCTGATGCCGCCTTCGCCTGTGTCATGGGCAAAATTCCCCTTTGCCGCGCCGCGGTTCAGGGCCGAAATGGCATTGGCCGAAAGCGAGCCGAAGCTCATAGCCGAAATATTGTAGATTGAGGCATCATAGGGCTGTTTGCAGTCCTTCCCGCCGATGCGGACACGGAAATCCGTATCATGGATTACCTTGGGCGCGATCGAATGCGTCAGCCAGTTGAAGCCGGAGGCATAGACGGCCTCAACGGTGCCGAAGGGACGTTTGTCTTCGGCCCCCTTTGAGCGTTGATAGACCAGGCCGCGCATCTCACGGCTGAAGGGAACCTCATCCCGATCGGATTCGAAGAAATACTGGCGAAATTCCGGCCGGACGCTTTCGATCATGAAACGCAGATGGCCGATGATCGGGTAATTGCGCAGGATGGAATGCTTGATCTGCCGCATATCCATC
Organism: Falsirhodobacter sp. alg1; assembly: GCF_000739715.2. Lineage (GTDB taxonomy): Bacteria > Pseudomonadota > Alphaproteobacteria > Rhodobacterales > Rhodobacteraceae > Falsirhodobacter. The sequence continues at coordinate 104,468 of NZ_BBJC02000005.1, forward strand.
AGCCCGATGATCCAGAGTGCTGCGGCTATCAGAAAAACCGGTAGAACCCAGGCCGACCAGAACAGGACAAGTATCCCGGAAAGAAAGGTAATCGCCGCAGCAAGAAGGATCGGAACATAACGTAAATAATCGGCTTTTTTTCTCATGGAGACATGTCCGGGCTAGGCTGTGGCACAGCGTGCAGATTACCGGAGCAATTCCGAAAGGCCAATCACGGATCTGTCGATGGTCGGTTGGATAGTAGTCATCCTTTCTCCAACGCGAGAAGCGTCGTGTGCAGCAGCCGTGGTGATAACCTGATGAGCGCTGGAGTTCCCGGCAGAGGTATGCTGCGATGCGGCGATATCCTCATGCAGCTGACAATTTCCTTGTCAGCTCTTGCGCCAAGCCTTTCACGATCTCTCCCGTCGCGGGCAGTTCTTTTTCCGGAAGCCGTGATGCCAGCGCGGATACCGACAGGCCAGCAACCACCTCTCCGCTGGGGCCATGGATTGCTGCGGCCACGCACCGCATTCCGGGGGTGAATTCCTCATTGTCATAGGCATGGCCCAAGGTTCGGACGCGGGCAATTTCAGCGCGGACCTGATCCATGTTCCTCAGGCTATGGCTCGTCATCGGGCGTAACCCCTGGCGGGCTACCAGTGCTTCGATGGCAGTATCCGGCCAGGTGGCTATCATGGCCTTTCCCATTCCCGAATTCATGATAGGGGCCCGCCCGCCCGGTGCTGCAATGGCACGGATGATCTCGCGACTTTCGATCTGGGCCACGGTTATCACCTCGGCTCCGTCCAGAACGCCTATATTGCTTGTCTCATGCGTCATGTCGCGCAGGCGCCGCAGATAGGGCATGGCCGTCGCCACAAGGCTCTGCCACCTGGTAAACGAAACACCGACCGCAAAGGCCTGTTGCCCGATATGCCATTCGGCCCGTGCATTGTCGAATTGCACAAATCCTCGCCGCTGTAATGTGGTCAGCAGGCGGTGCGCGGTGGAGGGGGGCAACCCCACGTGCCGCGCCAGATCCGACAGCCGCGCGCCGCCGGCACAGGCAGCCAGTGCCTCCAGTAATCGCAGGGCGCGGTCAACGGATTGAACGGTGTCATCGGTCCTCATACGGGCATGGGTATTCCGCATCGTGGAAAAGGTCCATGTTCGGCATGGCGCATCACGCTATTTCCGGCGCAGGATGGCTCCAAATTGGAGGATCATATGGTCGGTTATATCGAACGTGCGGGGCTGCAGGTGGCTCCATCCCTAGCCAGCTTTGTCGAAGGGCAACTTTTACCCGGTCTGCCCGTAACGGCGGACGGTTTCTGGTCCTGTCTGGCAGAACTGCTTGCGGACATGACGCCCGAAAACCGCCGGCTGCTGCAGGTGCGCCACGAGATGCAGCAGAAAATCGATACATGGCTGGCCGCACGCAAGCATCAGGCATGGGATAACGCCGCTTGGCAGGAGTTTCTGCGCGAGATCGGTTATATCGTTCCGGTAGGCCCCGATTTCACGGTAGAAACCGGCCCTGCCGATCCGGAAATCGCGACCATGGCGGGGCCGCAGCTTGTGGTGCCGGTCATGAATGCACGTTTCGCCCTGAATGCGGCAAATGCGCGGTGGGGCAGCCTTTATGACGCGCTGTACGGCACGGATGCCTTGGCGGGCCAACCTGCGGGCAAGGGCTATGATCCTGCCCGCGGGGCTGAGGCTGTGGCCCGTGCTGCGGAGTTTCTGGATATGGCTGTGCCACTGGCAGCAGGGTCGCATGCAGATGTTATGGCCTATGACGGGTCCGAGGTTGCGCTGTCGGATGGCACGATTACCGGGTTTTCCGACCCTGATGCCTTGGCAGGCACGGCGGATGGTCAGATCTTGTTGCGCCACAACGGGCTGCATATCATCCTGATGATCGACCGTGCGCATCCGGTAGGGGCCAGCAGCCCGTCCGGGCTATGCGATGTGGTTCTGGAATCCGCGCTGACCGCCATTCAGGATTGTGAGGACAGCGTTGCTGCCGTCGATGCCGAGGATAAGGTTCTGGCCTATTCAAACTGGCTTGGGTTGATGAAAGGCGATCTGACCGAGACCTTCGAGAAAAATGGCAAATCCCTGACCCGTCGTTTGGCAGAAGATCGCAGTTTTATCGCGCCTGACGGTACGTCCCTTTCCCTTGCCGGGCGTGCCGTGCTTCTGGTGCGGAATGTCGGGCATCTGATGACAACCGACGCTGTGCTCATGAATGGTGAGGAAGTGCCGGAGGGATTGCTGGATGCGATGGTCACCGTCGCGGCAGCAATGCATGATCTGGCCAAGACGGATGGCCTTCGTAATTCCCGTGCGAAATCGGTTTATGTGGTCAAGCCGAAAATGCACGGCCCCGAAGAGGCTGCATTTGCCGACCGAATTTTTGCAAAGGTCGAATCCCTGCTGGGCTTGGCACATGGCACGGTCAAAGTGGGGCTGATGGATGAAGAGCGTCGTACCTCGGCCAATCTTCGCGAATGTATCCGCGCGCTGAAGGACCGGATCTGCTTCATCAATACCGGCTTTCTGGATCGGACCGGGGATGAAATCCATACTGTCATGCAGGCCGGGCCCGTACTGCCCAAGGGCGAAATCAAGGATGCGGTCTGGTTGTCAGCCTATGAGGCGGGCAATGTGGATGCAGGGCTTGCCAGCGGCATGAAGGGAAAGGGGCAGATCGGAAAGGGCATGTGGGCGAAGCCCGATGCCATGGCCGAGATGATGGTTGCAAAGATCGGCCATCCGCAGGCTGGGGCCTCTACCGCGTGGGTTCCCTCGCCCACGGCCGCCACCTTGCATGCGATGCATTATCATCAGGTGAATGTGGCCAGCCTGCAAACCCAGTTGGCCGAGCGGGAACCTGCCAGCTTTGACGCGCTCATGACACCACCGTTGCTGCATGGCCGCAACCTGCCCGAAGACAGGATTGCGCGCGAAATCGATCTGAACTGTCAATCGATCCTCGGATATGTGGTCCGATGGGTGGATCAGGGGATTGGCTGCTCCAAGGTACCGGATATTGACGATGTGGCCCTGATGGAAGATCGCGCCACCTTGCGGATTTCGGCGCAATTCCTGAGCAACTGGCTGATGCACGATGTAATCACCGAGGCGCAGATCGATGACAGCCTGCGGCGGATGGCCGTGGCGGTGGATCGGCAGAATGCGAATGATCCGGCCTATCGGCCCCTCGCGACTTCGTTCGACGGTCCGGCATTCCATGCGGCCCGCGATCTGATCCTGAAGGGTGCAGCCCAGCCTTCGGGATACACGGAGCCGCTGCTGCATGAATGGCGACGTGTCGCAAAGGTTCGTTGATTGCCGTGGCACCCGCAATCGGATTGCGGGTGCCATGATGCGTGAACGTCCGGTGGTTCTACAACGAAAGTAGCCAGCCCGGTGCGAGGCCGTTTCCGCAGATAGTCCTGCGCGCCCTGAATGATCCGGGCGGCGCAGTACTTACCAGGAGGTCAGGACGTTGCCGTTGTATTTGGTTTCGATGAACGCCTTTACCTCGGGGCTGTGATAGGCGTCTACGAGTTCTTGGACCCAAGGCTGGTCTTTGTCTTCGGTACGCACAGCGATGACGTTCACATAAGGGCCTTCGGCGCTTTCGGTGGCGAAGGCATCGGTCTGGGGATCGAGGCCTGATGCAACAGCATAGTTTGTGTTGATCAGAGCTGCATCAAGGTCGGCCAACGAACGTGGCAATTGTGCGGCGTCCAGCTCTTGGAAGCGAAGGTTCTTGTCGTTTTCAGTGATGTCCAGAACGGTCGGCGTCAGTCCGGCATCCGGGTCGAGTGCGATCACGCCCAGCTGTTGCAGCACCAGAAGCGCACGGCCACCGTTTGTGGGATCATTCGGAATGCCGATGGTGTCACCATCCTCAAGGGCATCAAGTGTGTCTATCTTGTCCGAATACAGCCCCATCGGGGTGGTGATGGTGGTGCCCACGCTAACCAGATCGAACCCGCGGTCGCGGATCTGGTTATCCAGATAAGGCTGGTGCTGGAACGAGTTTGCCTCGATCTCGCCATCAGCCAAGGCCTGGTTCGGGACGACATAGTCGGAAAATTCGACAACTTTGATGTTCAGACCCTTGGGGGCTGCAATTTTGGCAACCTCTTCCATGATCTCTCCATGCTGGCCGGGGGTGACGCCAACGGTGATATCCTGGGCAAAGGCGGCGCTGGCAAGCAGGCCGAATGCGAGGGTAAGCGGAAACAGACGCATATTATTACTCCGGTTTGAATCAATGGCCACGGTTGCGCGGGGCGCGGCGGTCTACCCTGCGGGCAATCCATTCCCCCAAGGATTGTACCAGCTGAACCAGTACAATCAGGATAATGACGACGGCCAGCATCACCTCTGGCATGAACCGCTGATAGCCGTAGCGGATACCCAGATCCCCGAGACCTTCGCCGCCCACGGCCCCCACCATCGCGGAATATCCGATCAGGCTGACCAGCGCCAAGGTCATTCCCAAGGAGATGGCGGGAAGTGCTTCGGGCACCAGAACCTTGGTGATGATCTGCAGGGGGGTGGCTCCCATGGCGCGCGCTGCCTCGATCAATCCTGCATCGACCTCACGGATGGCATTTTCGACCAGCCTTGCGATGAAGGGTATGGCGGCAATGGTCAGCGGGACTACGGCAGCGCTGGTCCCGATGGAGGTGCCGGCAATCATGCGTGTAAACGGGATGATCGCCACGACCAGAATGATGAAGGGCACCGAACGGGTGGCGTTGACCACAAGGCCGAGCACGCGATTGACCAAAGGTGCCGCAAGCAGCTCTCCACGTTGGGAAATGGCCAGATAGATCCCCAGCGGCAGCCCGAACAGCGCCCCGATGAGTCCGGAGATGGCTACCATGTAGAGCGTCTGCAATGTGGCGTCGATCAGCAGGTGGATCAGGTTAGCGGACATGGCCCAGAACCTCCGTCAGCAAATGGTGGCGTTCCAGATAGGCCCGCGCCTCGGCGGCACGTGCCACCGGCAGCGATACAAGCAGATTGCCGAATGGGCGGGTGCCGATTTCCTCGACCGCGCCGGCCAGAATATTCACATCGATGCCAAGTTCGGATGTAAGCCGTGCAAGCATCGGGTCCGTAGCATGATCGCCTGCAAAGGTGATGCGGACCACCTCTTGGCTTGCGCTTTCGGCCGACGGCAACAGGCGTTGTGCGATGAATGCAGGTAGTGTGACGCCGGTTACGCCTGACAGGAAGCTGCGTGTCGTCGGATGCTGTGGACGGGTGAAAATATCATAGGTTGCCCCGGCCTCGACAATCCGGCCGCCATCAATCACGGCCACATGGCTGGCAATATCCCGCACCACGGCCATTTCATGTGTAATCAGCAGGATCGTCAGGCCAAGATCGCGGTTGATGTCGGCCAGAAGGCGGAGAACGGTCTGGGTGGTTTCCGGATCAAGCGCCGACGTCGCCTCGTCCGACAGCAGGACCTTGGGGCCGGTGGCAAGGGCGCGGGCGATGCCGACACGCTGCTTCTGCCCGCCAGACAATTCTGCCGGATATCGCTCTGCGAATTCGGTAAGCCCGACACGGTCAATCAGGTCAGCAACCCGTCTCTGAACGTTCGCGGCTCCGGCAATTTCCAGCGGAAGGGCGATGTTGCCTGCGACAGTCCGCGATGACAGCAGATTGAAATGCTGGAAGATCATTCCGACTTCACGCCGGATACCGCGCAATGCGCCGCCTGATGCGCGGCCCACGTCCTGTCCTGCCACCGTTACAGTGCCTGATGTCGGACGCTCCAACCCGTTGACCATCCGCAGCAGAGTGGATTTTCCTGCGCCTGACCGGCCTATGATGCCCGTGATTGCGCCGGGTTCGACAGTAAGCGAGACATCTTCAAGCGCGGTGACCATGCCGCCACGCTTCGGAAAGGCCTTGCCGACCTTGTCGAAAATTATGGGTGCACCTGATGCCGTCATGTCTCTCCACCTGCCGTCCGCGCCGGAGTGTCGGATAAACATGATCGGGCGGCAACGTGCAAGGTAGAGTTCTCACGAGAATAATGATCTTTGGATCATAAATTGATTTTATGTTTTGGAGGTCATATTGATTTTATATGAACTGGGCGACATATTGGTGAATATACTACGATATCTCTCCACAGATGGATATTTCCCATGGACCAGATTGCACGCAGTTCGAAGGATATGGGGCAGGCCCTGCGGAATGCGCGTAAGGCGCAGCAGATGACACAAGCTGACCTCGCAACACGATCGGGCATATGGCAGCGTACGATTTCTACCATAGAGACAAACGCGGGCGGGGCCAAGCTGGACACCATTTTCGACCTGCTGGCAGCATTGGATATGGAAATCGTGGTCGTCCCTCGCAGTAAATCCGCCCCTGAAGATCTGCAGGATATATTCTGATGGGGCGCAAGCGCACCTATGCGCCGCTAGATGTATATATGAACCGCCGCAGGGTAGGGCAGTTCTACCGCGATCCGGGCGGGGCCTATGTGTTCGCCTATGCCGCGGAATGGTTGGAATGGGAGAATACCTTGCCCATATCCCGCTCGCTGCCGTTGCGCACAGAGCGGTATGCAGGGCAGCCGGTCATGGCGGTGTTTGATAATTTGCTTCCTGACAACGACGATATTCGCAGACGAGTGGCTGAACGTGTCGGGGCCGACGGGTTGGATGCCTATAGCCTGCTTGCGCGGATCGGCCGCGACTGCGTCGGAGCGCTTCAGTTTCTATCGGAGGGGGAGGTTCCGGAACCCGGAGAGCGTCTGACCGGCGCTCCGATGACGGATGACCAGATTGCCGTGATGCTGCAGAACCTGCGGCAGACCCCTTTGGGAATAAGCCGCGAAAATGATTTCCGTATTTCGGTTGCGGGGGCTCAGGAAAAGACGGCCTTGCTTTATAACGAAGGACAATGGGTGGCGCCAAGCGGCACTACACCGACCACACATATCCTGAAACCGGCGATCGGTACCTTGCCCAACGGCATGGATCTGACGGATAGCATTGAAAACGAGCATTTCTGCCTGCGTCTGATGGCCGGATTCGGCTTGCCAGTGGCAAAAACCGAAATAATGGATTTTGCCGGAACGAAGGCACTGGTGATTGAAAGGTTCGACAGGCTGCGTGCCCGTGATGGCCGGTTGATCCGGCTGCCGCAGGAAGATTTCTGCCAAGCTCTCTCTATTCCACCCACGCGTAAATATCAGAGCGAGGGAGGGCCGGGCATTGTACAGATATGCAAGCTGCTTCAGGCAAGTGACCATCCCCTGCAGGATCGCACAGCATTTTTCAAAGCCAAAATTCTTTTCTGGCTGATGGCAGCGACTGATGGCCATGCCAAGAACTTCAGTATCGGGCTAAGGCCCAGGGGGCGCTTCACACTGACGCCGCTATACGATGTGCTGAGCGTGCAGCAGACCTTTGCCACGGGTGGATTGCAGATAAAGGATATGAAGCTGGCAATGCGCGTGGGCAGAAACCGGCACTACAGGGTCTCGGAAATTCATGGTCGCCATTTCGTCGAAACCGGCCTGGACGCCGGTTTTTCGCGCACGCAGATCAGGGACATCTTTGCCAAAATCGAAGCTACGGCCCGCCAGGCATTTGACGAGGCTATCGCTGAAATGCCCCCTGATTTTCCATACGTCCTCGCGGAGGAGATCAGGACCGGGTTCGAGCAACGGTTATCCCGCCTGCGGAGCGATTAAGGGCGCGCGTGATACATAGAGTTTGAAGACGATGCAGCTGACCGGGACAGCGGGCGGGCATGGTTTACACCAACTTTCGTACCCTAAATGAGCTTTGATGCTCCATGGAGCGGATGCGGGCATTGTCATATAGGCAATATTTTCATCGAAGAAATCCGTAGGCTCCCTCGTTGCAATAGCGTCCCTATCGGTAGTCTGATTGCGGGCGGACTGGCCTGAACGGGCCGGCAGTGACTCTCGTATCAGGGTAACTCAGGATCGCGTAACTTTCAGGCTGTGATCCCTAATTGTCAGCAAACATACGGAAAAATCGACGAAAATTATAGATATGGGCGCCAGTTGTTGACAGTCAAAGTAATGGTTAACCAATTGTTAATTGATTTTGCTAACAACCAAAGGCAGTGTGCGTTTTGTAAATCTATGATTTTTTTTCAGGAGAGTGAAAATATGGCGGACCAATCACATAATACGAGTGCGCAGCAAAATGTGATCGTCGGAGAAATGCAAATTCTCAGCGCCGTGGATGAAGTCTTCAACCATGTCGATCACGGAATGCCCATGTGGTCGGGCGATGGCGATCGTAAGGTGGAACTGAATATTGCATTCCAGACCCCGTTTAACGCTCCTCCTGCGGTAACGCTCGGTCTGGCTGGTGTGGATAGTGCGCATGACCAGAACTTGCGCTTTTGGTTGGCAGCACATGATGTGACGACCACAGGCTTCAAGATTGAATTCAGCACTTGGGATGATACACATATCGCCCGCGCCGCTGTGTCATGGCAGGCGATCGGTGGGGTCGTTGTAAAACCGGCAGCAAAGCCTCGGGTCATCTGATCGGCGTTCGGGCGTGCTTCCCCGCCACATTACTGCTGGCAGGGAAGCCTCTTAAGCCTAGCGTTATACCGCGCGTTTGCGGTTTCCGGCGCAGAAATGCCCGGCCGCATGGCCGATGCCAGACATATCCGGGCGGCTGACAAGCGCCTGATTTGCAAGTGTGTGGCGTGCAACCATTCTGGGGCTACGCTTGCCACGGACAAATGGCCGGGCAGGGGCAGGATAACTCCCGGAATTCAACTCTGGAAAAAGGGCCAGAATTTCGCGGCGGCATTCGTCGGGTAGCACCTTGAGCGTTTCAGGGCCGGCATAAAGCGATTCAACCTCGGAACCCTCGGCAAGCACGATGTGGTGGCGATCAAACATGAAGTGTACATATTCCACTTCGATGCAATCCTCCATGATATCGATCCCTTCTGCACCGACCAGATGCTTTGCGGCCACCAATATTTCTTCGGTATCGAACATCCGCATGGCAATTCTGGAGCGGATAAGAATCCTGTGCTGCTGCGAAACAACAAGATCCCGCTGCGGCATATTTGTACCCAGTGATCCTGCCGCAATTCTGATGGGAAGAAGCGCCTTATTCCGGGCAAAATCGTTCTTCGTGATTTTGCGCGAAGAAATCCAGCGGATCGCCTGAAACCCCTCACCCGCAATGCGAATACGATCCCCGACTTTCAACGTGCCGGCGGCCCGCATTCCTTCTTCGGTTTCAATCAGCGTGTCAGCCGCAAAGCAGGGAAAAGCGACATTGAAAATGCTCGGATTGAAGCTGGTACGATGATTGATCGACCCATATGAGGAAGTAACCGCGCTGTCTACTGCAGTTACTTTTATGCTGTAAACACTGGTAATACCCGACCAGCTATCGACATATGCGGCATTCGGACGGAAGAATACATCTCCGTTCGACATTTGTACCAGCGTTGCCGGTTCCGAGCGATAGACGTCAGGGTCCGAACCGGTCTGCACCGTCATCGTTACGGCGAAGGCCGAGATCATCGTGACATTCGTTACCGTCGTTTCCGCTGTAGAATAGGAAAATGATGTCGGGGGAATGCCATTTGCCGTTGCGTTCCAATAAGTCGCAAATTGGAATGCCGAACTGCTACCAACTTGTGTATAATCACCGGTAACAGCGATCGCCTGGATTTCCGAGCTTCCAGAGGCTTCATATCCGGTAATGGCCTGACGCTCTGCAACCGTAATACTTGTTGCCGGGGTTGAATCCAGCATTGCGATATTACCGATCCAAAGCCAATTGACAGTCGAAAGAGTCATATTTGCCCCCTGCGTAAAGCACCTTGGAGGCAAAGTGCTGATTCAAATGTTGTGATTGCACCCCCTATGCATCATGCATTGCGGCTTGGATATTACGTAAATAATATTTCAGGAAAACCGTTGCAGAATTACCCGCCCAACGTATTACGGCTCCGGCAATCTAAATAAATGCCGGAGCGAAAAATGTTTCTGTTCTGGTAGGTTAAAGCGGTGTCCAGACCCCGTTGGCCCGGCTGGAGCGGATGCAGGCCTCTATAAACCGCATGCCGTCCAATCCGTCCTGTATCCCCGGAAGGTGCTCCGGCATCTTTCCCGCCAGAATCGCATCCGCGGCATCGGAATAGATGCTGGCGAAAGCCTCCAGATATCCTTCGGGATGGCCAGCAGGCACACGGGCCGCACCTTGAAATCCCGCCCCGCCTCGCGTCAGAATCGTCTCTGGCGTGCCCAGCCCGCCAAACCGAAGGCGGTTCGGGTCAGCGTGGCTCCAATCGAGACTTCCGGTATCACCGATTACCCGCAGGCGAATGTCGTTTTCATAGCCGGACGCGACTTGGGTGGCCCAAAGCATGCCTCGGGCATTTCCAAGCCGCATCATGACCTGCGCGTTGTCATCGACCAACCGGCCGGGCACGAAGGTGCTGAGCTCTGCCGAAACGCTCTCGATCGGCAGGTGCGAGACGTAGCGGACCAGATGGGCCGCGTGGGATCCGATATCGGCAATGGCCCCGCCTGCGCCAGAACGCGCAGGGTCGGCGCGCCATTCGGCCTGTCGGCTGGTGCCTGCCTTCGCCAGCCAATCCTGCACGTATTCGGCATGAACCAGCCGCACGTTCCCGATCGCCCCTTCGCGGACAAGACGCCGCGCCTCGCGGATCATGGGATACCCGGCATAGGTATGGGTCAGCACAAACAGCGCTTCGGAGGCGGCGGCCACCTCTGCCAGTTCCTCGGCTTGGGCCAAGGTGGCGGTCAGGGGTTTGTCGCAGATGACATGGATGCCGTTTTCCAGAAACGCGCGCGCGATGGGATAGTGCATATGGTTCGGTGTGACGATGGCCACGGCCTCGATCCCCTCGGGGTGGGCCGCCTCGGCGCGGGCCATTTCCTCGAAGCTGCCATAGCTGCGGGCCAGACCCAAGGCATCGGCCGAGGTGCGCGCCCGGGCGGGATCACTGGACAATGCCCCCGCGACCAGAGAAAACCGCCCGTCGATCCGCGCCGCAATGCGGTGGACGGCCCCGATGAAGGCCCCTTCGCCGCCGCCGACCATTCCTAAACGCAATTGTCTCATTCCGCAGGCTCCTCTTGCAGGCCAAGCATCCGGCGCAGTTCGTCCCGGCTGGTATCGGCCGAGGCGAAATCGTCGAATGCGCGCGGTGTCGGTTCAATGATGTGACGACGGATGAAGGGCGCACCTTCCGCCGCGCCTTGTGCGGGGGATTTGATCGCGCATTCCCATTCCAGCACTGCCCAGCTTTCGTATCCGTATTGCGCCAGCTTGGAGAATATGGCGGCGAAGTTCACCTGACCGTCCCCAAGGCTACGGAACCGCCCGGCCCGTTCGGCCCATGGGGAAAACCCCGAATAGACGCCTTGGCGACCGGTCGGGTTGAATTCGGCATCCTTCACATGGAAGGCCTTGATCCGGTCGTGGTACAGATCGATGAAGGCAAGGTAATCGAGCTGTTGCAGGACGAAATGCGACGGATCATAGGCAATCCCCACGCGCGGGTGGTGATCCGTCGCCTCGAGGAAGCGTTCGAAACTGGCACCATCCATCAGATCCTCGCCCGGGTGCAGTTCATAGGCGTAGTCCACGCCGTTTTCGTCGCAAGCGTTCAATACGGGTGTCCAGCGGCGGGCCAGTTCGTCAAACGCTTCTTCGACCAAACCTGCGGGGCGCTGCGGCCACGGGTACAGGTAGGGCCATGCCAATGCCCCTGAAAAGCCGACCTGCACCGACAGCCCCAGATTGCGGGATGCCTTCGCCGCCTTGATGCATTCACCCGCCGCCCATTCCGCCTGCGCCTTGCCGCGCAGATGCGACGGTGCAAAGGCATCGAACTGCGGGGCAAAGGCCGGATGCACGGCGACAAGCTGCCCCTGGATATGGGTGGACAACTCGGTAATCGCGACGCCCGCATCAGCGCAGACCCCGTTGATTTCGTCGCAATAGGTCTGCGAGGTCGCGGCGCGGTCCAGATCGATGAACCGGGGATCGCAGGGAACCTGAATCCCCTTGTACCCCAGATCGGCGGCCCATTTGGCGATGGGCGCAAGGGCGTCGAAAGGGGCCGTATCACCGCCGAACTGGGCAAGGAAAATCGCCGGTCCCTTCATTGCTTTCGGTGCGGTCATGGCAATCTCCTCAGGCAAGCAAAGCGCGGGCGGCGTCGGGGCCAAGCGCTTCGGGGCGGGTGCAGGGGGTGGTGATCTCGATGAACGTGCCGCTTTCGCCCGATGCGAGGATCGCGCCCATCACTTCGACCACATGCAGGGCGTAGCTGTCGTTGCAGCGGTGTGGGCGGCCTTGTGCGATGGCTTGGGCCATATCTGCCAGACCGGCGGTGCGATAATCGGCCGCCATGCCCCAGTCGACTTCGCGGTTGTCGATCCCGAGCGGATGGTCCCATGCCGGCAGATCGGCCGGTTGATCCCGTTTGGTCAGACGCACCTCGCCGCCGAAAAAGTTCGGATCGGGCACATGCAGCGTGCCTTCGGTGCCGTAAAGCGCCATCGGTGCAAGGTCGTTCTGCCATACATCCCAGCTGGCAACCAAGGTGACGACCGCCCCTTGCTCGAACTCCAGAAGGGCGTGGATCGTGGTCGGGGTCTTTACGGGAATCTCCTCCCCGCCGCGGGGGCCGTTGCCGATCGTGCGGGTGGTTTCGGGCGTCGCGGTAAGGGCGGCCACCCGTTTGACCGGGCCGATCAGCTGCACCAGATTGGCGATGTAATAGGGTCCGAGATCAAGGATCGGACCGCCGCCGGGCAAGAAGAAGAAATCGGGGTTGGGGTGCCAAGCCTCCATTCCATGCGACATGACTGCGCAGGTGCCCGAGGTGATGCGCCCGATGGCACCACTGTCCACCAGATGGCGGGCAAGCTGATGCGATCCACCCAGAACGGTGTCCGGCGCCGAACCGATGCGCACACCCTTCGCTTGGGCAATGGCCGCGAGTTCCCGCCCTTCCTCAAGGCTCAGGACATAGGGTTTCTCGGAGTAGACATGCTTGCCGGCATTCAGCGCCGCCTTGGCAATTTCATAATGCGCGGCGGGAATGGTCAGGTTCAGCACCAGATCGACCTCATCGCTTGCAAGGAGGTTTTCGACGGACAGCGCCTTCACGCCGTATTCCTCGGCGCGCAGGGCCGCCGCGGCAGGGTTCATGTCGGCCACGGCCGTGAATTTGATATCCCCGAATTTCACAGCCCGCGAAAGGTAGGAGGTCGAGATATTGCCGCAGCCGATCAGGCCGATACGAAGGGGGTTGGTCATGAAACGACTCCGGCTTAGAGGGTGGCGAAGGTCGCGTGTGCGGCCTTGGCAAAGCGTACGAAATCACTGGGATTGTCGTGTTCTGCGACCAGAACGGCACAGCGCGAGGTTTTGAGCGCGGCATAGATGGCGGGCCAATCGAGGGTGCCGGTTCCGGCATCTGCCCACCCATCTTCGTCCAGATTTTCACCTGCGGGGGCCAGATCCTTGAAGTGGGCGGCCGTGATGCGTTGACCATGCCGGCTGATCCAATCGATCGGGTCGGTGCCGCTGCGAACGATCCATGCGATATCCGCCTCCCATTCGATCATCGGTGCCGAACGCAGCAGGATTTCCATCGGGATCTGGCCATCGGGAAGGGCAAAGAATTCGAAATCATGGTTGTGCCAACCGAATGCCAGACCATGGCTTGCCATGGCGGCATGGCATTTTGCGAGGCGTTCGGCCAAGGCTTCCCATCCTGCGGCATCGGTCGGCCGCTCCTCGGGGGAGAGCCATGGCGCATAGACGGTTTTGACACCGAGCGTTGCGGCGATCTTGGCGACACCTTCCGCATCGTTCTCGCACATGTCGATCGGCACATGCAGGGTCGGCATCGTCATGCCCGCCGCGTCCAGCTTGGCGCGTATGGCCGCTGCCTCATTGAACATATCGAAGAACCCTTCGGCGGCGGGATAGCCGATCGCGCCAAGCTGCGTGATAACATCTGTATAGGGGGTGTAGTTCTTGGCGGAGAAAAGCTGCAGGGATAGAAGCATGGTATAACTTTCGATATGGCCCGAAGGCTTGAAAATTCAGATGCGGTTTTCGGTGGATGCGTCGAAAAACGAGGCGGATCTGGTCATGAAGCCGACGTCGATCGTCTGACCCGAGCGGATCTCGGTCTGGCCATCGACACGTATGCGGAAGGGTTCCCCCGCAAGGCTGCTCCAGATCAGGGTGTCGGCGCCCATCGGCTCCACGACATCGACGGTGACGGTGGCGCGGACATCGCAGGCAGCCGCCGCGTCGCCGATCAGGATATGTTCGGGGCGGATTCCCATAACCGCTTTGCAGTCGTTATGGCGAGTAAAGGCATAGTCCGACATGTCGGCAGCCACAGGGCCGTCAAACCGCGTGCCGGTCAGGGAGCCTGAGATGAAGTTCATCGGAGGCGAGCCGATGAAACCGGCCACATAGAGGTTTGCCGGGCGGTTGTAGATTTCCTGCGGCGAGGCGAATTGCTGCACGACGCCCCCCTTCATGATGGCGATGCGGTCGGCCAGCGTCATCGCCTCGATCTGGTCATGGGTGACGTAGATCATGGTGTTTTTCAGGTTCTGGTGCAGACGCTTCAGCTCTACCCGCAATTCGGCGCGCAGCTTGGCATCAAGGTTCGACAACGGTTCGTCGAACAGGAACACATCCACATCGCGGACAAGCGCGCGGCCGATCGCAACACGCTGGCGCTGCCCACCGGACAGCGCGGCAGGCTTGCGGTGCAGCAGAGGTTCCAGATGCAGGATTTCGGCGGCCCGGGCGATGCGGGCCTCGATCTCGGCCTTGGGAAGGCGCGCGTTCTTCAAACCGAACGACAGGTTTCCCTTCACGCTCATCTGCGGATAGAGGGCGTAGGATTGAAAGACCATGCCGATCCCCCGCTCCGACGGTTCGGCCCAGGTGACATTCTTGCCTTCGATCCAAATCTGGCCGTCGCTCGGCTCCAGCAGGCCGGCGATGCAGTTCAGCAGGGTGGATTTGCCACATCCCGACGCGCCGAGCAGCACGAGAAACTCCCCCTTGCGGATATCGAGGTTCAGCTGTTCCAGCACCGTCACGGCACCAAAGCTGAGCCGCAGATCCCGGATCGATACAGAGGTTTCCACATCGGGTGTTGTTTGGTCGAGCATGAGTAGGCTCCTATGAAAATGGGGCGGCGAGAGTGCGGAGGGGTATCAGCCCTTCACCGCACCGGCGGCGATGCCGCGCACGAAGAGCTTGCCGGAAATGAGATAAATGCTGAGGGGGACAAGGCCGGTCAGAAGGGTCGCCGCCATGTTGACGTTGTATTCCTTTACGCCTTGCACCGAGTTCACGATGTTGTTCAGCTGCACGGTCATCGGATAGCTCTCCGGTTTGGTGTAGATCACGCCGAACAGGAAATCGTTCCAGATGTTTGTTACCTGCAGGATGACGGCAACGGTGATGATCGGGACAGACATCGGCACGATCACCTGCAAGAAGATCCGCCAGAATCCGGCTCCATCCACCCGCGCGGCCTTGAAGAGTTCGGGCGGCAAGGAGGCGAAATAGTTGCGGAACAGCAGCGTGATGATCGGCATGCCGAAGACGGTATGGACCAGCACGAGCCCCCAGATCGACCCCATCAGGCCCATCTCGCGCAGCAGGACCACGATCGGGTAGATCATCACCTGGTAGGGAATGAAGGCCCCGAACAAGAGGATCCCGAAGAAGATCTCCGATCCCTTGAACTTCCAGTTCACCAGGGCATAGCCGTTGACCGAGGCCACGACGATCGAGATGATGACCGAAGGCACCACGATCATGACCGAATTCATGAACCCGCGGGACAGGCCGTCGCAATTCAGACCGGTACAAGCCTGCGACCATGCCTTTACCCAGGGCTCGAACGTGATCTCGACCGGCGGGGCGAAGATGTTGCCCATGCGGATTTCGGGCAAACCCTTGAGCGAGGTCATCACCATCACCCACAGGGGCAGCAGATAGTAAAGCGATAGCACGAACAGGGTGACGTACAGCATCAGACGTTTCGGCGTCATGCCGGATTTCGGCTTGGCGCCGCGCGGGCCGTCCAGAATGCGGGATGGAATATCAACCACGGCGTTTGCCTCCGAATTCGATGATTGCCCATGGCAACAGGATGATCAGCACAGCCAGCAGCATCATCGTGGATGCGGCAAATCCCTGGCCGAGGTTCTGGTTGGCAAACATGTAATCGTAGACATATTTCGCCGGTACTTCGGAGCTGATGCCCGGCCCGCCCTGTGTCAGGGCAACAACCAGATCATAGAGCTTCACGATTCCCGCGCCGATCAGCACCGTCGCCGTGGCGAACACGGGGCGCATGATGGGCAGAATAATGAAGACATAGGTTTTCCACGCGGGGATGCCGTCCACGCGGGCGGCCTTCCACAGATCTTCGTCCACGCCGCGCAGACCGGCCAGCATGATCACCGTGATAAGGCCGGTCCCCTGCCACAACCCAGCCATCAGCAGCGCCCCGATCACGAGGGATGAATTATGAAGGGGGTCGAAGGCAAAGGTTTCCCATCCTGCACGGCGGACCATTTCCTGGATGCCGAAATCAGGGTTCAGGATCCATTGCCACACTAGTCCGGTTACGATGAACGACAGGGCATAGGGATAGAGGAAGATAGTGCGGAACAGGCTCTCCATACGGATCTTCTGATCCAGAAGGGCTGCCAGTACGAAACCCAGCACCAGCGACAGCAGAAGCGCTAGCACCCCGTATATCGCGATGGTTTCAACGGATTGCATCCAGCGGGGGGTATTCCACAAACGCTCGTATTGCGACAGGCCCGCAAAATCCCCATTGGGCAGCATGCGTGACTTGGTGAAGCTGTAATAGACGGTCCAGCCCGAACACCCGATGAAAACGACCAAGGCAGTGAGGATCATCGGCAGGGCCGCGATCTTTGCCATAGGGTTCCGCAGAAAGTTGCGGGGCCGCGTGGTTTTCAGGCGCGTGTGGGCGTTGGGCATAAGGGGCAGATCCTTGGCGATCAGCCGATCGGGGCCAGACATGTCGCAGTCCTTTGCATGGGGATATTGGGGGCAGCGACGGGAGCAGACCGACCGCTGGGGAAGATCGATACGGACCGGTCTTTCGCTGCCCCGGGAAGGCGCGGATCCTTACTTATCGTAAGCGATGATATCCGCAAAACGGGCCTGCGCATCAGCGGGGGCCATGTCGCCGCCGAAGAACTCGGCCATCAGATCCTGTATCTGGCCCACGGCATCGGGGGTGATCAGGGCATCGCCGCTGGGAACCGTGTTCCCCGCCTCAAGCGTGGCTAGACCCTTCTGCATGCAGGTCCCTGCTTTCGACATGTCGATATCGCCCCGGATGGGCAGCGATCCTTTGCGCAGGTTGAAGGCGACCTGTGTTTCCGGCTCTACAATCACCCGGGCCAGTTCCTTTTGGGCTGCAGTAATCTCGGGATCCTTGTTCACCGGAAAATAGATGGCATCGCCACCGGTGGAAATGACGGGTTCATGCCCCAGACCGATGAAGCAATCATAGTCGGTGCCTGCGGTTTTACCGGCGAGGGCGAACTCGCTTTGAGCCCAGTCACCCATGATCTGTGCGCCAGCATCGTTGTTGATGATCTTGGCCGTGGCCAGGTTCCAGTCCTGAACGTTCGTGCCCTTGGACATATCCCGCGCAATGGCAAGTTCCTGGAACGCCTTGGTCACGGCCTCTCCGTGCAGGGTGTCCTCGTCACCGTCTCCATAGGCCGCCATATAGCCTTCGCGGCCGACAAGATCGAGGATGAGCATATCGAGCACATAGGCCTGCTGCCAACCCTGCGCCCCGACAGCCAGAGGCAGCTTGCCTGCGGCGCGCATGGCGTCCGCGCTGGCCTTCATCTCCTCCCAGTTGGTGGCAGGTTTGACGCCTGCTGCCTCATATGCCGCGGGGGAGGTCCAGACCCATTGCGGGGAGTGGATATTGAGGGGCGCGCAATAGACTTTACCATCAAGAGTGCAGGCATCCAGAAGGGATACGGGCTGGATGATGTCGCGCCAGTGCCCTGCCTCAGCCACATCGGTGATATCCTGAAGAAGCCCGGCCTCCATGAGTTCCTGAGCCTGAAGGCCGTGGTTCAACTGGGTTGCCCCCATCGGATCGCCGCCCAAAATGCGCGAGATAATGATCGGCCGCGCGACCCCGCCCGAACCGGCAATTGCGCCATCAACCCATTTGTTTTTGCCATCAGCCTCGAACGCATTGGCCAGCTCGCGAACCGCCGCCGCTTCGCCGCCGGAGGTCCACCAATGGGTCACCTCCAGATCGGCCGCATTGGCCCCGGATGGCGCGAAGCCAGCGGTAAGCGGAAGCGCCACGCAAGCTGCCCCAAGCATAAAGGTGCGTATCGTCATGCTATCTCCTCCCAGAGATCTCGGGTAATCCCGAATGTTCTGCGCAGGTCATGCGCTTGATATGGCGCGTCACAACACGCGGAGCGGCCGGGTGCGCCATTACACCATGCCTGCGTGAACCAACTTGTGTAAACGATTACAAACCCGAATGGGGCCTCCCATGAAATCGATTACAATTGCTAGTTTGGCACGTTAGAAATATTCCGTCAACAGAAATGTAATTGTTTACATCGCCTCGTATGACTACATAATTAGGGCAAAGAGATCGGAAGCCGAATGTCTGTCAGCATCAAGGATATTGCACGGTTGAGTGGCGTTTCGACGGCGACTGTTTCCCGTACCTTGTCCCATCCCGACCGGGTGTCGGAGGATACACGGGCACAGGTCATGACCGTGGTGGCAACGCTAGGGTACAATGTGAACAGCGCGGCGCGATCGCTGCGCCGCCAGCGGTCCGACTCGGTTCTGGCCATCGTGCCCGATCTGGGAAACCCGTTTTTCTCGGCAATTTTGGCGGGGATGGAAGAGGCGCTGCATGCGGCGGGAATCGACCTGCTGATCCGCGATTCGCGTCAGGCCGGAAACAGCGGCGAGGTGATGTTGAACCACCTGCGTCAGGGGCGCGTCGACGGGCTGATCTGTCTGGACGGCGCCCTGCCCGAGGCGACGCGGCGCGCCCTGGCTGCGCCCGATGTTGCGCGGCGCGTGGTGTTTTGCTGCGAATGGCTGTCGGGTGACGACGGGGCGCTGTTCCCTTCGGTCCGCTCGGACAATCAGACCGGGGCGAAACTTGCCATTGATGCGCTGGTGGGCTTGGGGCACCGGAATATTGCATTCCTGGCCGGCCCCCCTAGCAACGTATTGTCCCAAGAACGCCGGATCGGTACCGTGGCAGCCTTGGCTGCGCATGGGTTGGAATTGTCCCAGACTTGCGGGGGCGGGCAGGATTTCGGTCTGCAGGCCGGGTATGAGGCGGCGGATTGGCTGGTCGGGCTGGAACCGCGGCCGACGGCCGTGCTCTGCGTTTCCGATCAGATGGCGATGGGGCTTATCGCAGGGCTGAACGATCTGGGCGTGTCCGTCCCGCAGGATATTTCGGTCATCGGCTTCGATGACATCGTGACCGCAGCGTATTTTCGCCCTGCGCTGACAACGGTTCGGCAGAACCGTGTGGAGATCGGCAGACGTGCTGCGGAGCTGCTGATGATTCAGGTGCGTGAGGGCGCGGAGCCGCCAGAGGTTCCTGTAGTCGTCAGCGTTCCTGTAGAACTTATCATGCGATCAACCATCGGGCCTGCGCCTAAGGTGTAAAGGGCTCGCGGATCTGTTCCGTGTGGCTTCCAAGTACGTGCTGCGATTATGCGCGCAGCCAGCGTTCAACGGACGTGTGCCAAGCGTAGCCACTTTTTTATATAGGGCGCACGCCCGAGCAGGTTCTGTCAGCATTATACGCAGCTGCTTGTCGCTACATCTGGCTTACCAAAGTACGTAGGCCGGTGATGCGATGCTGGATGCGACACTGGTATTCCACATTATTTTTTACGATTGTTCTGATATATCTCAGCGGCATCGCAACGGGTGCGACCTGAGGCTACAGGTATATTAGATCCGATGTCTAAGTGACTTATAATATGGTAGGTCGATGCGATATAATAAGTATATAATTATAGTATAAGCGTGCGACAAAATGGCACAACTGTCGGTATATACTAAGGTTAGTCCAGTACTGTTGTGAGGCGTTCTCTTAAATATTATGCCGATATATCTATAGGATTGTACATCCATAGCCGCTGTGTACTGAAGTTAACTTTCTGTTAATATCTATGTTTTCGAAGCTAAATATATACATAGAAAATTCCGAAGATACATGAATCATAGTTACTTAAGTGAATACAGTAACTTATGAGGTAATATCGGATGAATCACCTAGTAAAACTTCATTCACGAAAACGTAATTGACAATTAACCAAATTATTGAGATCAGGTTAATTGTCAGATTGAACTGGTCGAAGAGGAGGTTGGTGCCTTTCATTCGCACCTGGCGTTTATATAATAATGCCTGTGCTCATTTTGTTGACCCGTACGTTGGGTCTTCTCTGGCTTTATCCAGCACCAGTATTTGAATGCAGGCTTGCAGCATATTGCGGCTTGATGGTCCTTTATTGCAAATTTTAGTACGGGCGGTCCCATATGAGCGTTACTTTCAATACCGAAGATCTGTATATCTATAACGGATCGCTTGCCTCAATTTTGGGGGCTAACCTCCTGGCGGGCTATACCGGCCCTTATGACGGAGCAATCACCGACGATGACGGTGTTTTGGTCCCGGGCGGCAGTTCAATATTGCAATTCAATGGCAGTACAACGCAGCAAACTCTTACCTATGTAGGGTCCGGTACTGCGAATGCATTGGGTAATAGTACGGATGTATCCATCTTCACAACCGGCTCGGGCGCGTCGCAGGTCGTCTACATCTATGCGCCCGATGGGTTTCCTGCTCTCTTCGGTGTGCTCAGCAACTTCACCATCGACCAGACCGAAACACTGGTCTTCCCGCCAGACGGTGTAGTGGACGGCCTTGATACGGCTGACACGATGGTTGTGGGATACGCCGACGCACAGGGCGATACGATCACGACCGGCGCCGATTCTATCCGCGGCAATGGTGGTAACGATTCCATCAACGGCGGCGCTGGCAATGATACAATCTCCGGTGGAACCGGCGATGATACGATCCTTGGTGCAGGTGGTGCGGACCAGCTGTTCGGGGATGACGGTAATGACAGCATCTTTGGCGGGAACGGCAACGATTTTATCATTGGCGGCGCTGGCAATGATACAATTTATGGCGGCGCTAATAATGATCTAATCTACGGCGACAGCCTGTTGGGAACTACGGGTGCCGGTAACGACGTCATCTATGGCGGTGCTGGCAACGACACGATTTATGGCGGCAATGGCAACGATAGCTTCGTACTCGAAGCCGGATATGGCCAGGATTCGATCTCTGGCGACGTCGGCCAGGATACGCTGAACGGTTCGGCCGTGACAGATGCCATGACCGTTACCGTGACCAATGGGGCAGGCACTGTGACAAGCGCCAGCGGTGTTGTCACATTCGATACAATCGAAACGATCTCGACAGGCACCGGCAATGACACGATCAATGCGGCGGCCAGCACCGATAGCATCTTCATTATCGGAAACGGCGGAAACGATCAGATTACCGGCGGTTCGGGCAATGATACCCTGTTCGGCGTTTCGGGTGATGATACGATCAACGGCGGCGCGGGTAACGACTTTATCCTTGGCAATGGTGATCTGGGGTCCGCAATCACGGGCAGCAACGTTCTGAACGGTGGTGCCGGTAATGATACCATTCTGGGCGGGAGCCAATCCGATACGATTACGGGTGGAACCGGGGATGACAGCCTGACCGGGGGCGGTGGAAACGACACATATGTCTACGCTGCAGGTGATGGGCTCGACACGATCACGGATTTCAACAGTGATGATGCCGACACTCTGGCGGATGATGATATCACCAACAATGATTACATCAATCTTGGTGCCTTCTACGATAATATGTCAGAGCTGCAGGAAGACTTTGCGGATGATGGCATTCTGAACCAATCCAATAGCGCCGCTGTCGATTACACCAACAATGCGCAATTCGGTGCAGGCGGCGGTATCGCTTTCGATGGCGCAGTGGCTGGAAGCTTCACCACCGACAGCACGGGCGTTCCCTGCTTTACACGTGGTACATTGATCGAAACGCAATCGGGCCATGTCGCGATCGAGGATCTGAAGGCTGGTGACATGATCCGCACGATGGACCGCGGATATCGTGCGCTATCCTGGGTCGGTAGCCGCAAGCTGGACGTCGTCGATCTGACGCAGCACCCGCGCCTTCTGCCGATCCGTATCGCGGCCGGTGCATTGGGCAATGGTATGCCCACGACCGACCTGCTTGTGTCACCGCAACACCGTGTATTGCTTCGCTCGGCCATTGCGGAGCGGATGTTCGGTCAACGCGAGGTGCTGATCGCGGCCAACAAGCTGCTGACGGTTGATGGTATCGACATCGTTCGTGAAGCGGCCGAGGTGGAATACTTCCACATGCTGTTCGATCAGCATGAGATTGTGTTCTCCAACGGTGCGGCCACCGAAAGCCTGTTTACGGGCCCCGAAGCGATCAAGGCAGTTTCGCCCGAGGCGCGTGAGGAAATCCGGACCCTATTCCCGGAAATCCTTGAGGAAGACTTTGTGGCCGAACCCGTCCGCTACATTCCGGAAAAGGGTCGTTTCATGAAGAAGCTGGCACAACGGCATCAGGACAACGGCAAGGCGCTGTTCGAAATCTGAGGCGCCGGAAATACAGACACAGGAAAGGCCGCCCTCACCCGGGCGGCCTTTTTCATATCCTGTCGATGACTGCTAGAATACGACGCTTATCCGAACAGCAGATTTGGAATGAACAGCGAGATCGCCGGAATATAGGTGATGATGAGCAACACAAGAATATTCACCACCACGAACGGCCAAACGCCATTGATGATGGTCATGACCGGTTTATTGAGCGTAGAAGACGCCACAAAGATATCCAGACCGAAGGGAGGGGTGATCATTCCGATGCTGATATTCAGCGTCACGATCATGCCGAAATGGACCGGATCGATGCCAAGTGCCATCGCAACGGGATAAAGCGATGGAATCAGGATCAGCAGGGCCGAATTCGGATCGATGAACATCCCTGCGATGAGAAAGCAGATGTTCACCACCAGCAGGAATGTGATCGGACCCGCATTGATCTGGGTGATGAATGCAGTGATCTCGTTCGGGATCTGCGCCAGCGTGACAAAGTAGGAAATCAGCCCCCCCATCGCCAGCAGTACGAAAATGACCGAGGTCGAAACCGCGCTCTGCTCGGTGATGCGGAACAGGTCCTTTAGCGAAAGTTCGCGGTAGACGACCATCTCGACAAAGATGGCATAAAGGACGCTGACAGCTGCCGACTCTGTGGGGGTGAACAGCCCGCTATAGATCCCGCCGAGGATGATCAGCGGCATTCCCAATGCCCAGCCCGAATTTTTCACCGCCAGGCAACGATCGGCGAATGTAGGACGATCCTTTGCCAAGAGGCCCTGGCGGCGTGCTTCGATCATGACCATGATTGCAAAGGCCAGGCCCAGCACGATACCAACCGCCAGCCCCCCCGCGAAAAGCCGTGAAATGGATGTACCGGTCATCCAGCCATAGATGATAAATGTAATGGAGGGGGGGATAAGCAGAGCCGTTTCGGCGCTGGACACCAGGAGCCCGAGGCTGAACTTTTCGCTGAACCCGTTCTTGCGCATTTCAGGATAGACCATTCCGCCGATTGCCGCGACAGTTGCAGGTGCAGAACCGGAAACCGCACCAAAGGCCATCGACCCGCCGATGACCGTATGCCCCATGCCCCCGCGCGTATGACCAACAAGCGATTTGACCAGTTCGGTCAACATGCGGGCAATGCGTCCGGAACTCATGAGATGGGCGGCAAAGATGAAAAAGGGAATTGCCAGAAGCGTCGTATGATCGACACCGCCGAACATCTTCTGCACGACCGCAACATCCGGCAGCCTGTTGAAGAATGTTGCCTTGACCGCCAGTGCCGGAATGCCCAGCACCAGCAACATCTCAAATCCCAAGGCAAGCAACGCCACGGCAAGAAGAACAATGGCGATAATCATTCCGCAGCCTCTGGCATATGCGTATCGGTTTTTTCAAACCGGTTGAATGTGCCCAGAAAGCTTAGTGCAAATCGGAGCGCCAGAAGCGCGAAGCCGATCACGGGCGCCAGATAGACATAGCCCATCAGGATATCGAGGGTGGGGCTGCGTTGTCCCGTGCGCAGAACGAATTGCACAAGCTGGATGCCCAGCCAAACGAGATAGAGGCAGAATATACACCCGGTAAGGTCGATGGTCTTGCGCAGGATCCGTGTCGTTCGCGCGCCGAACCTGTGATGCAGGACATCGATACAGATATGTCGCCCCCGTTCCAGTGCGAGGCCTAGGCCCAGAAACACCAGAAACACGTTCATCAGCCGTACGGCTTCCTCGATCCATGCAAAATTGCTGGCAAAGGTTCCGCCGATTTCCCGCGCGACCACCCCTAGCGAAAATAGAAACACCATCGACAGGAAGATACCGACAAGCAGCCCCCTCTCGAAACGTCGGAGGTAGGTGAGATAGGTCATGGCAGCTCCGGATGATCGGCAGTTTGGGGCGATGTATGTAACGGCATTGCCGGCGCCCGGCCCGCAATGCCGTTATTGGCGGCTTATTCGGCTGTTTCTGCTTCGTACAATGCGATCATTGCCGCGCCTTCGTCGCCTGCGGTTTTTTCATAGGCGGCACGGGCCAGCGGGTACATGGCATTGCGCATTGCATCACGTTCCTCCTGCGATGCTACGCGGACCTCGATCGGGCTTTTCTCGATCTCTTCCAGCGCCGTGGCAATCGCAGCCTGCTTATGTGCCGTCAGATCCGGCACCTCGTCCTCGAAGGCCTTTGTGATAATGTCCTGATATTCCTGTGGCAGTGAATCCCACCACATCGGATTGAACAGGACAACATCCTCCATCGCGCCGTGTTCGGAAATGACCAGATATTTCTGCACCTCGTTGAACTTCATGCGCTGGATCGTATCCAGCGGGTTTTCCTGCCCGTCGACGACGCCGGTTTGTAGCGATGTATAAAGCTCGCCGAAGGAAAGCGCGATTGCCGAGGCGCCAAGGGCGTTGAACTGCTCGATCAGGATCTTGCTGTCCATCACCCGGAATTTCTGATCGGCAAAGGCTGCCAGATCCGGCAAGGGCTTGTTCGAGGTGAAATCCTTGAAACCATTGGGCCAAAAAGCCACGCCGACCACACCACGCTGATCAAAAGATGCAAGAAGGGCCCGCCCGAACGGTCCCTCGCGGAGGGCCTCGGCTTTTGCAGGATCCGACGGCATCAGATAGGGAATATCCAGAATCGATACCACCGGGTTGAAGCCACCCAGAAATGCCGCGGGCGATACCGTTGCCTCAAGGGTGCCTAGCTGCACACCCTCGGTCATCTGGCGCTGGTCACCCAGTTGACCCTGCGGAAAGATCTGGAATTCCACCTCGCCACCAGTCTGCTCCTTGACCGCCGCCGCAACCTTTTCCAAGGCGATATGCCGGCTTTGCTGCGCTGATTCCAGATGTCCGATCCGGGCCACGAACTCTTGCGCCAGGGCGGGCTGTGCGATTGCAAAGCTGCCCGCTGCAATGGCGGAATAGACGATGCGGCCAATTGAGGTTCCGGTGCGAGACATGATGCCCTCCTGAGCGGGTTTCCGATTTTCAAAGTGCTTGCAAAATTTGGCAGACAGAACCCTAAATCGGCACATAAATCCAGTCTCAGAATTGAGAATACTGCATTGATCGTCTTGTTCTTGCGAAATAATGCGGGCACGCATAACGTTTGTGCATCCAGCCAAGTTTGAAGCAGAATGACATCACAACAGGAAGCCATCTCACATGTTGGCGAACGGCTGCGGGCCTTTCGCATGGGCCAAGGGCTGACGCCAGATGATGTCGCATCAAGAACCGGAATTTCGCGGGCCGCGATCTACCGGTATGAGGCAGGCCAGCCGATCCGCGTTGATGTTCTGGGCAAGATCGCAGATCTTCTCGGCGTCTCCCTGACATCACTGTTGGGTGTCGGTTCCGAATTCATATCCTCATCTTTGACATTCTTTGAGCGGATGCTGCAACTGGAGGCGAGTTCGGATCAGATCAGCGTTCTGTTCGGGCCCGTATCCTATCTGCTGACAACTGACAGCTACGATAGCTGTTTGCGCAAGGCGCTGTTTGAAAGTGTCCCCGACACGGCACCCAACAGGCATAGCCTGAAGACGCATATCGATCAGATCATGGAAGTTCTGGCGGCACGCAAGGCGTCATATCGCAGGCGCCGTCCGGGGCTTATCAGCCTTGTTTCGGTTGCAGAGCTGGACCAGTTCCTCGGTGCCGGGTTCGTTGGCAAACAAGGGATCACGGGGCCGGAGCTACGGCAGCGAAAGGCCGCCGCGCGGACAGAGGTAGAGAGCATTCTACGCCTTTTGGTTGATCAGCCGATGGGCGTCCAGATCGGACTGGTCGAGGACTCTCTGCCCGGCACGAGTTTCCAGATATTCCGCAATAGCGGTGCGGCGCAGGTTGCCGTCAGTCCGTTCCGCCTCGGGTTGTATGCCAATATCCGGATCGGGGTGGCCACGATTACCTCGGCACAGGAATCCGTTCAGCTTCATCAGGATGTCACCGCACAGCTCTGGCGCAATAGCCGCAAGGGCGAGGATGCGATCCAGCGCCTGCGGCAGATATTGCGACATGAATGAGCATTCAGCGTATCACATGTAGGTCAGCTTGGTCTGGTCCGCAGCTATATTCCATGCACCGGTTTCGCCCTCCAGAAGCGGGGAGTGGAAAATGCCTTCCACCGGATGATCCGACAACGGTGCGTGCCAGCGGGCGGTCTGCAGCATTGCAGCGCCCAGAACGACAGGTTTCGCACCGGCAAGTTCAAGCACCCGAAGCCCCGCCAGCAAAGAGCTGCCAGTGGAAATTGCGTCATCAATCAGGGCCACGCGCCGCCCTTGCAGCAGCGGAAGCAGGCGCGGATCCAGATACAGCCGGCGGGTTGAATCCGCAGTCGTGATGGATGACAGCGGGACAGACAGTGCTTCATCGTACCAGAATTTACGCGAAGTCCCCATCGGAATGTAGCGCGGGTGGCCCAAACGCTCTGCCACTGCGCGCGCCAGTGACAGGCCAAGTGTCGGCAATCCGACAATGACATCGGGCGCATATCCTTCAAGCCGCCCTGCAAGAACATCTGCCAAGTGCGCCTCTACTGCCAAGGAAGCCTGATTCAATATCAGCGAGGCGATAGCATTGCGTGTGCCAACCAAGGGCCGGATCGGCAGCAGCAATGCTTGTCCGTCAGGCAGGCTTGCGGGATAGGCGTCACGCCAAGGGCCAGCTGGCGCAGTATCGGCGGGAATAAAGGCCTGCCAAAATTCATGATGGTTCATTCTTTGCTACCTTCCGACCCTAGATGCGTCTATGATGATGAAATGACAAAGATAACTGACCTTGACGCCCTTGTCGCGTTCCGCCGAGACCTTCATCGCCACCCCGAGCTTGGGTTCGAGGAACATCGTACCAGTGCTGCCATTGCCGAACGTCTTCGTGCGCTTGGTCTGGAGGTGACGACGGGGATAGCAAGCACGGGAATTGTCGCTACCTTGCGTGCGAAGGATGATGATAAGGGCCGTAGCGTAGGTTTGCGGGCAGATATCGACGCGCTTGCCATGCCCGAGGCATCCGGCAAACCATGGGCTTCGGAAACTGCAGGTCGGATGCACGCCTGCGGCCACGATGGCCATACCACGATGCTGCTGGGTGCGGCTCAGATACTCGCTGCCGATCCGCCGCCTTCGGGCACGGTCCACTTTATTTTTCAACCGGCCGAAGAAGGGCGCGGCGGAGCCAGAAGAATGGTGGAGGAGGGGCTGTTCACGCGTTTTCCCTGCGATCATGTATTCGGTCTGCACAATATGCCCGGAATGGCCTGTGATGCGATGGCGGTGGTTCCGGGGCCACAGCTTGCCTCTTCGGACAGCTGGCGCGTGACGTTTCGTGGAATCGGTTCGCACGGGGCAAAGCCGCACCAGGGACGCGACGCCCTGACCGCCAGCGCACAATTCGTGGCGGCCCTCCAGACCATTCCGGGGCGTGTGGTCGATCCGCTGCAGCCCGCGATTGTCAGCGCCTGTGCAATGTCGGCGGGTGACATGAATGCCCTCAACGTGATTCCGGCACAGGTTGAGATCGGCGGGACGGCCCGCGCCTTTTCGCCTGATGTCCGCGATCAGCTGGAGACCGAGATCGGCCGACTTGCCAACGGTATCGCCAGCGCGATGGCGGTGGAGGTGGATTATCAATTCATCCGCCGTATTCCGCCGGTCATAAACAATGCGACCGCCACTGCTATCGCCCTCGAGGCCGCGCGCTCCGTCAGCGCCCATGTTGATACCGCCTTTGCTCCTTCGACGGCCGGAGATGATTTTGCCATTTTCGGGCAGCAGGTTCCGGGTGCCTATGTCTGGCTCGGCAATGGTCCGGCAGTGGCTGGTGCGTTGCATCACAATCCCGGCTATGATTTCAACGATGATGCAATACCCACTGGCATCGCCTTTTGGGTAGAGGTCGCGCGCCGCGCGCTGGCCCGGGATTAAGCCGGGCCAAGAACGGGCGTTGCTAGCAGCCGCCCGTTCATCGGGTCGGCAATGCCCAGATCGGTCTGGTGCGGGCCTGCATTGCAGGCCAATGTGGCCCCGACTAATGCCTTGAATACCAGATACGGAGGCTGCCACGGCACCACGGCATTCATGGCCGTTTTCAGGGCAGTGAAGCCTTCGGCAACCTGCTGCAGCGGGGCATCGGACACCAGTCCGCCGATGGGCAGCGGCAAAAGCGCGGTGACCACACCGTTCTGCACACAGACCATTCCGCCGCCGCAATCGATCAACGCTGCTGCCGCCACTGCAATATCCTGCGCCGAACCTCCGAACAGGGTCAGGTTATGGCTGTCATGGCTGACGGTGGTTCCGAACGCCCCGGCCCATTTACCCCAGCCTGTCAGAAACCCGGTTCGTGGCGTCATATCGGCACGGCCGTGGCGGTGTATTACCGAGATCAAGGTGGTGCCTTCGGGCGGATGCACGCGCCCATCCACGACATCGGCCGCTGCTTCACCCCACCGGGTAAAACGCGGCTGGTCGATGGTGGCAATCCGCACGCGCGTCCCCTCGGCTTTGGGCAAGATGTCGGATGCTGCCGGTTTAGGGCATTTCATTGTCTGGTTCATGAACTGCGGCGTGGTCCGATGCGGCGCGGTCGTATCAATGCTCCGTCCATTCAGCAGGACAATACGGACCCGAACTGCCTCCAGATCGTCAAGGATAACGATATCAGCGCGGCGGCCGGCAGCGATCATCCCCAGATCAGTCCGGTTCAATCGTGTTGCGGCGTTGAAGGTGGCCGCCTTTAAGGCGCGCATGGGGGACAGGCCGTAGCGGATCATCCGGCGCATCATATCATCAAGGCCACCTGATGCCTGCAGATCGTCGGGAAAGACATCATCGGTGCAAAAGGTGATATTCGGTGGCAATTGCGGCAATGCCTGAAGGTAGGCAGCAAAATCCGGCAGCAGATGGTCGTGCGATCCACGGATTTCCACCGTCAGCCCCGCCTCGATCCGTGCCTTCAGATCCTCTACGGACGTAAGCTCGTGGTCGGAGGTTATGCCTGCGGCGGCATAGGCCTGCAGCATCGGTCCCTGAAGGCTGCGGGCATGGCCGCACACCAGCTTTTCCGAAAGCAACCCCGCCTGAACGATACCGCGCATCCGAGAGGTGCGCGCGATGACCGAAGACATATCCATGACCTCGGCCAGACCGGCCGCAGCGGGGCGCGCCAACAGCATGGCAATGGCATCGGCATCGAAATCCGCGCCGGCGGTTTCATACCCCGGGACCGAGGGAACACAGGACGGCACCAGAGGCAGCAGCCGCATGGCAGAGGCTTCTGCCTCCTGCATCGCATAATCGACGCCGGCAATGCCCGCGACATTGGCAAATTCATGCGGATCCCACAGGGCGGTGGTGACACCTCGGGGCAGCATTGCCGCGGCATAGGCGGCGGGTGTCACCATGGAGCTTTCGACATGCATATGCGTATCGATGAAGCCCGGTGCCAGCACACATCCGGTGGCATCGATACGCGCGATCGCATCGCGAGGCGCAGGCGCATGAACAGAGGCAATCAGCGCCCCTACAAGGCCCACATCGGCGCGGCGCATGCTGTGGGTCAGGGGGCAGGCAACCAAAGCACCCTCGATCAGCAGATCGAACGGTGCGTCCCCCCGTGCCGCAGCCACTGCCCGATCCCGCAGGTCAGCGTCGTTCAAATCAACGTCTATCATCATCAATCCTTCGGTCAGACCAGCGAAGAGATAAACCAATCCCGCACGGCTTCGGCGTCCAGATCGGGAATGATGGCAGCGGTGGGATCCGGCGTATCTGGCACAACACGGGTGCGGCCGCGAACTGTACCGTCCAGATCAACCGCCAATGTGGCAGGCACAAGCCGGAACATATGCGGGGCCGCAACCACCGCAGCCGCCACCGGATCATAAAGCGCCATTGATCCACGTCCGCGGGATAATCCGATATCGAGATAGCCACCCAGAAGATCGGCAATCAGCGTCGCACGCGGGTGGTCCGACCCTGCAACACGCGTCACATCGGGCTCGGTAATCTGCACCTTTCGGCAGGCTTCAAGATCGACCATGCGGATCCTGACCCCACGCTCCAGCAGGACGGCCAATGCCAACGGGTCCGCAAGCGCGTTGAATTCGGCATGGGCGGTATGATTGCCGGGGCCGAGGCTGCCGCCCATCCACGTTATCTGCGGCAATGATACATCCGGATGCGCCAACGCCAATGCAGCCAGGTTGCTCAGTGGCCCAAGCGCCAGTATCTCTTGTCCCCCCTGCCGCACCCAGGCGGCCATCGCATCTGTGGCGCAGTTTGGCTCGCCGCTACCAACGGGCAGCGTCTGCCCCCGGGTCGGCAGTCCACGCGGGCCAAGGATGCGTTCGGCGGTTTCCATCGCGCCAAGGATCGGCCGTGCCGCCCCTCGGGTAACGGGGAACTCCCATCCAAGTGCTTCTGCCGCGCCATAGGCATTCTCAATCGCCCGGGGCAGGGGGGCACACCCGAAGCTGAGCGATAGACCGGCAATGTTGCGATGGACTCGCAGCGCCTCTATTGCCAGAAGATCATCGACTCCCATATCGGTGTCGATCCACACGGCATCGGTCACTCTGTACACCCTACGGTTACAGCGCGGTCCCGTGGCAGATCAAAGCTGATGACGGAAGCGACCGAATGGGTCGGCTCTGTGGCCGGAACCTCGGCGGTAATCTGGCCGAACTGGGTATCCAGAACGTATTCGCGCCGTTCACCGGCAAAGCTGACGCCGCGGACAGTCCCCTTATGCGGGCCTGACCCCAGAACCACTGCCGATGGGCGCCAGGCCAATGCGGTCCCGTCCGGTTGTGGCAAGATGGTTTCAAAACCGACGAAATCGGCGACAAAGCTTGTGGCCGGCCGGTTATAGATCTCCTCGGCGGAGCCCTGCTGCTCGATCCGGCCGCCGCGCATGACGATGATGCGGTCGGCCAAGGCCAGCGCCTCGGCCTGATCATGGGTCACGAATACCATCGTTACGCCGGTTTCGCGCTGAATCCGCTGCAACTCCATCCGCATCTCAAGGCGTAGGCGGGCGTCGAGGTTCGAAAGCGGCTCATCCAGCAGCAACACCTTCGGCTCCATCACCAGGCTGCGGGCCAGTGCCACGCGCTGCTGTTGTCCGCCCGAAAGTTCGGCCGGCATCCGACCGGCAAAATCCGACAGTCCGACCGTCCCAAGACCCGATTTCACCTTTGCATCAATGTCGGTCGCTTTTTTCAGCCGAAGGCCAAAGGCCACATTCTCATAGACGCTCAGGTGCGGAAACAGAGCGTAGGATTGAAAGACCAGTCCCACTTCGCGTCGGGCCGGAGAAACGCGGGTGACATCGCGCCCGTCGATCGTGATGCTGCCCGAAGTCGGTGTCAGCAGTCCGGCTATTGCCCGCATTGTCGTGGTCTTGCCGCAACCGGATGGACCAAGCAGGCAGATCAGCTCTCCCTTGGTGATGTTCAGGTCCAAGGACGGCACCGCCACGGTGTTGCCATAGGAAATGGTCAGGCCCCGCAGGGAAACGTAATCAGACATAGCGCGATAATCCCAGAAACTTTTCGGCGGCGAAAATGACGGTGATCGACAGAAGGGCCAGCAGGGCTGCCAGTGCCGCGACAGAGGGATCGTAATTCATTTCCATATATCCGATCATGTCGATCGGCAGTGTTGTAATACCCGGGCCGGATAGGAACAGGGCCACGGGCACCTCGTTGAACGATGTCACGAACCCCAGAATGAAGGCGGCGAGGATGCCGCCGCGAATGTTCGGCAGGACGACGCGCGTAAACGCACCCATGCGCGAACATCCAAGCAGGGTCGCGGCCTCTTCGATATCGACACGCAGATTGTCCATCGAGGCAGAGACGACCCGTACCGCATAGGGCAGTACAAGTGCGGTATGCGCCAGAAAAAGTGCCCCCAGCAGCCCTATGCCTGTGGGAATTACCATGTAACGAAGCAGCGCGAGGCCCACGATAATGCCGGGCACAATGATAGGGGCAGATACCAGCAACCTTACGGTAGCTGCACCGCGAATATCATAACGCGCCATCGCATAGGAGGCCGGTACACCCAGCACCAGCGCAGCCAGAGGAGAGCCGAGGCCGAGCAGGATCGAAATGGCAAAGGAGGTCCGGAAGGAGTCGATGGCAAAAACTTTGGCAAACCATTGCAGTGATAGGCCCTCGGGCGGAAACGACATCACGTTTCCAGCGGAAAGGGCCGCCCCGATGATGATCACGAACGGACCGATCAGAAACGTCAATGTCAGTCCGATGATGGTCCAAGCGGCAAAGCGGTTCATTTCATCGCCCTCTTTTTCACAGTGGCCAGACGGCGCAGACCAAGGTTTGCCGCAAAGCATACAAGGATCAGGATCATGGCGATCACGCTGGCCGATGCAAAATCACGCCCCACGGTCACGCGCTGATAAAGCAGCGTTTCCAGCATCAGCACCTTGGAGCCACCCAGAATTGCAGGGGTGATATAGGCTGTCAGCGAGCCGGTGAACACAAGTGTTCCGCCGATTACCAGGCCTTCGCGTGTCAGTGGCACGATGACGCGGGTGAAAACCTGTATCCAGTTTGCCCCGAGCATGCGCGCCGCCGGCACCGCATCTGTCGGCATATTTTCCATTGCGGACAGCAGGCTGACGATCATCAGTGGCATGAACAATTGCAACAGGCCGATGAAAACCGCCGTTTCGGTGAAAAGAAAACGGACCGGCTCGATCCCGAACAGGCCAAGCGCATCGTTCACGATGCCTGTACGCCCCAGAATGACAAGCCACGCATAGGTTCGTGCCACCGGCGAGATCATCAGCGGAAGGATGATCAGCCCGAAAACCTTGCTTCGGGATGCGGAAGGCAACGTTACGATGGCGTAGGCGACGATATAGCCGAGTATTGCCGACACACAAGTGACGAGTGCGCCCAGTTTCAACGTGCGCCAGAAGACGGCACGGTAGCGGGGGTCGGCAAAGAAATCGACATAGGGTCCCAGCGAGAAACCGCCCTCGGGCCCTGTGAACCCTTCTGACAGCAGGATCGCCACCGGCACCAGAAAAAGGGCCGCGGCGAATATCGCCGCGGGCAGTGTGAGCGACAGACCGATGGCGCGGTTGCCGAAAAGACCGTTACTTGACGACAAGATTGTTCCACTTCTCGATCCAGGCATCACGGTTGGCGATCATCGCCTCGGGCGGCAGAAGATGCAGCGAATTCACGGTTTCGGCGCCATAGGTCAGATTGTCCGCAATCTCGTCCGACACGGTCACTTCGGAGTTTGCGGGGCTATCTACCAGTGCTTCGGCCAGTGCCGTCTGCACCGGGGTTGAAAGCCAGAAATCCATGAACTTCGTGGCCAGTTCCTCATTTCCGTTGTTGGCGGTCATGACCATGACGTTCATCCCGCCGGTCTGCCCCTCCTTGGGGGTGGCCCATGCGATAGGCAGGCCGCTTTCCTTGAATTGCGCCCAGGAGAACCGGCCAACCGGCGCTGCCCAGATCTCTTCCTGCTGCATCAGTTGCGCCAATTGTGACGAGCGGACGTAGAACGTCACCATGTCATCGGCATGTTCGCCAAGCTCGGTCATAGGGACATCAAGTGAGGTATCGTCACTTCCAAGGGCCTTGCCCAGCATGTAGAGCGACGGCGGACCCTGATTTGTGGTCACATCGGGAAAGGCGACATTGCCGGCGAGTTCGGGCGACAGCAGATCTGCCCAGCTTGTCACATCGACCTTATCCGTGCGGTATACGATCGACGTGGCGTAGAACGTGTAACCGACCGCCATATGGTTCCCTAGCGGATCCTTGGCGATGTCATACAGCTTGTCGTAGTTTTCCAGTTTGCTGACGTCGATCGGCTGGAGCAGCCCGTCGTTAGCCGCGCCAAGCGCATCATGCGTGGCAAGCACGGCCATGTCGATCACGGGCGATTCCCTGTTCGCCTCTATCTTGGCCAGACGTTCCACCGAATTGCCGGTCTCGACCACGATCTTGCAGCCGGTCATATCCTCGAACGGTTGATATACGATCCTGTCGAAATCATCCTGTGCAAAGGCATAGACCGAAATCGTCAGGCTGCAATCGTCGGCCTGCGCCGCCATGGGGGCAAGAGCCAGGGCCGAGACGCTGGCAAGGGCGATACGTTTGATCATTCTGAAATCTCCAGCTGGGTCAGGGGGTACCGGTGGTTGATGTGCGCGGTATCAGGGTCATGGGGATGGCCGAGGGAGGGAGATGATCCGTTCCCTCGATTTGCGCGATAAGGGCCTTGATCGCGTTGCGCGCGATGGCGAACTCGTCGGCGATGACGGTCGTCAGCGTGGGGCGCATGACCGAGGCAAAGATCAGATCGTCGAAACCGCTCAGGGACACCTGCTGGGGCACCGCGATTTTCGCGTCCTCCAGCACGGCCAGCAGGCGAAGGGCCACCAGATCCGAAGTGGCGGCAATCGCAGTTGCCCCCTGTTTCACGGCGGCGACGACGGCTGCCGGTCCTTCTTGCTCCAGCCAGACGGTTCTGGCCGTACAATATGATGGGAGCGCATCGCGCATCCCGGCAATCCGGTCACGCTGAACGCCGGAGAGATTGCTTTCCCCGACAAAAACCAGAGACCGGTGGTTGAAGCGCGTCAGATGGCCCACGATCAACGTACCGCCCTGATAATGATCGGCCGAAACGGTGTTATCCGGTGATGAGGGTGTGTCGATGATGACCAGAGGTGCCGCACAGTCTTCAAGCTGCGCGCCGCGGCGCGGTACCAGAATAATGCCATCGGCCCCGCTTTTGAGCAGGCGGGCGATCGCGCCCTGCTGGTTCCTTGCGTTGCCATGACTGTCAGCGATCAGCATGCCGTAACCAACAGCCGCACTTTCATGTTCCAAGGCTTGCGCCATGCGTGGAAACAGCGGGTTCGAGAGGTCAGGCAAAACCAAGCCCAGAACTCCGGACCGGCCGGTGCGCAAGGCCCTTCCGGGGCCGCCGGGGGCATACCCGCGCCGTTCGGCCTCAGACCGGATCTGATCTGCCAACTCCGGAGAAACGCGCCCCTTGCCCGACAGAACATTCGAAACAGTCGCTGCCGAAACGCCCAGGGATGTTGCGATATCGATGAGGCGAGGCGGCAAGGACGAGTTTCCTCCCAGAGACTAATATGAAAATATTACGCAGAAATCACGCTTGATAAAACGATTAATCACCTCCTGTCATGCACGGCCACCCTAAATCTGGCCAAAGATGACGATTACGTATTGCCCAAGCGTCTCTTGCTCGAAAAGCCGTCAGTATGCACAAGATATAATCAAAGTGTTTACGCCCATTCGGCGTCCTGGCCCCATGCGTCATTCACCAGCGGCGTGGTAAACATTCTGCGCATAATGCCAATATCTACAAACCACCCAGAAAAAGGGTTCGGCAAAATGAGGCCGACAGATGCAATCGCGGACATTGCACCTATATGTTTGTCTCGCAATGATGCGGAAACATACGTAGGATAACCGCATGCTTCATGCCGAAACGGCCTGCCGATGACCCTGTCGTCTTACCCTTCGATGGCTTTTCCCGATATTGCGGCTGTCCGGTACGGGCATGGGCTGTCGCCGTTGTTTGCATCACCCGCCGATACGGATATGCTTCTGTCATCGGTATCTGTCATGCCTGCCACGCCGATGGTCGCCGTCGGCCATGCGGGCACGATGATTAACGACTACAACCGTATCCGCCGAGCGTCTCGCAACGGGGATGAGGCCGAAAGGGCCGCGTACAAGGCTGTGCGGAATTCATTCGTGTCCGCGCATTACAACGGGCTGATGATACGGTTTTCCCGTATCCTTGATGCGCCAGTCACCTTTGGCGAACGGCTGCACGCCTTCTGGATAGATCACTTCACAACGATAAAGCGGGATATCGCACAGGTTCCGCTGCAGCTGGATTTTCACGACCACGCCTTGCGCCCCTACATGGGCGGGCGGTTTGTCGACATGCTGGTGGCGGCAACGACCCACCCGATGATGCTGGGGTATCTGGATCAGACGAAGTCGAAAGGTCCGAATTCCGTTTCGGCGCAAAAACGCGGCGGCGGGGTGAACGAGAACCTCGCGCGGGAGGTGATGGAGCTGCACACCCTTGGCGTCGGTGCAGGCTATAGCCAGACGGATGTGCGGCAGCTGGCGCTGCTGCTGACGGGGTTGGGGCAGACCAAGGATTATGAGGGGGCGTTCTTTCCGACCTTGGCAGAGCCGGGGGCCGAAACGGTCCTGAATCGCAGCTATGGTGGCGCAACCCCGTCGGAACGGGATGTCCTTGTAGTTCTGGGGGATCTGGCACGGCACCCCGCCACGGCGCAGCATCTTGCCCGAAAACTGGCAGCACATTTCGTCAGCGATGATCCCGACCCGGATCTGGTAGCGGCTATGGCTCGGGCCTATTCGGACCATGATACCGACCTGATGCCGGTTTACCGGACCATGATCGATCATCCCGCCGGTCAGGCCGGTACGGGGGGCAAGGCCCGTCAGCCATTCGACTGGATGGCCACGGCAATGCGGGGGTTAGGCCTGCGGGGGGCTGATCTGGCCGGCATGCGGGGCAAGTCGGTTCGGGATCTGTTCATGACGCCCCTGTCGCGTATGGGTCAGCCATGGCAAAGCCCGGCGGGGCCGGACGGTTGGCCCGAGGAAGAGCGGGCCTGGCTGACGCCGCCCGGTCTGGCCGAAAGGATCAATTGGTCGATGAATGTGCCGTCACGGCTGATGACTGATTTACCTGATCCCCGCGAGGTTGCCGAGGCAACGATCCCGCCCGGCGCGCGGGATACGCTGGCAATGCTGGTGCCCCGGGCCGAACGACGTGCGGACGGGCTGGCGCTGGTTCTGGCATCGCCGCAATACAACACACGATGATGGAGGACAGGATGACCGGACCTTCCCAGATTTCCCGCCGCCTGTTCCTGAAGGGGTCAGCTGTGCTTG
This sequence comes from Falsirhodobacter sp. alg1, assembly GCF_000739715.2. Lineage (GTDB taxonomy): Bacteria > Pseudomonadota > Alphaproteobacteria > Rhodobacterales > Rhodobacteraceae > Falsirhodobacter. The sequence goes on from NZ_BBJC02000005.1 coordinate 142,323, forward strand.
GCTGCTCTGCTGCGGCGCATCCGCTGCTGAATACTGTCACCTTTGCCAGCGCGCCGGGTGAAAACAGGCTGGTGGTGATCATCCTGCGGGGCGCGATGGACGGGCTGGATGTGGTGCAGCCGTATGGCGATCCATCGCTGCGTGAATTGCGCCGCTCCCTTTCTGTCGGACCTGCGGGCGGGGCGCTTGATCTGGACGGGTTTTACGCGCTGCACCCCGCCTTGGCACCGCTGATGCCGATGTGGCGTGCTGGCGAACTGGGGTTCGCCCATGCAGTTTCAACGCCTTACCGTGACAAGCGCAGCCATTTCGACGGGCAGGATATGCTGGAGGCGGGCACGGGCATGGATGTCGCGCCGTCGATGGTACGGGATGGATGGTTGAACCGGCTATTGCAGACCATGCCCGACGTCCGGTCGCAGACGGCCTATTCCGTCGGGGCCGAGGCGATGCCCGTCCTTGCCGGTTCGGCCCCGTTTCTGGCATGGGCCCCTGATACACGGCTGGAATTGGGCGGGCAGGCCGAGGCCTTGTTCGAGGCGCTGTACCATGACGATCCACGTTTTTCCGGCCCGGCTGCAGAGGCGCTGGAGATCAGCCGTGCCGCCGGCGATGCCGGGGCCAAGGCCGATGCGACCGCCATTGCCCGGTTTGCAGCACAACGGTTGAAAGAGGAAACGCGCATTGCATCCTTCTCGCTCAACGGCTGGGATACCCATCGGGGGCAGGCAGGGTCGATCCGCCGGTCATTAGACCAGCTTGCCACCGTTCTGATGACACTGAAGGCTGAATCCGGCCCTGTCTGGGGCCGTACAACGGTTCTGGCTATGACGGAATTCGGGCGCATGGCTGCCGAAAACGGATCGGGCGGTACCGATCACGGAACGGGTGGCGCTTTGATCATGGCAGGTGGCGCCGTGCGTGGGGGTCGTGTGTATGGGCAGTGGCCCGGCCTGGCTTCCGGCGATCTATATGCCGGTCGTGATCTGCGGCCGACCGCGGACGTGCGGGCCTATGCCGGTTGGGCCATGCGCGGGCTGTTCGGTTTGCAGTCATCGCGCATCGAGAATGAGGTTTTTCCCGGCCTCGATCTTGGGCGGGACCCCGGACTGTTCGTCTGAAAAAGCCGGTCAGGGAGCTGCCCTAAGCTCGTTGGCCGCGAACATAAGGCATTCGTAATTTTGTCGTTGCCCTATGTTGATGACACAGTCGACGTTCCGAACATAGGTTGGCTGATGAGATATTATTTTTCCGGTGTCGCTCTTGCTTCGGCGCTGATTGCAGGCACTGCGAATGCACAGCCCTGCGGCGATGCCGATAGCCCCTGTATCCTTGACAGCGGTTCTTATTACGCCATTGCCCCTGCCACCAAGCCAGAGGGAATAGTCGTTTTTCTCCATGGTGCCGGCGCTCAGGGCAAATCCTCCCTTACGTCGGACCTTGCGCGCGATGCGACGGAACGCGGATATGTATATGTCGCCCCGGATGGATATCATCCCGAAGCGAGGTCGGCACGGAACTGGTCGGTCAAGGCAGATAACACCAGCTTCGAGCGTGATGATATCGCCTTCTTGAACGATGTTATGGATGATGTACGCCAAAGGTTTGGCGTGACCGCCACACCGACGCTACTGTCCGGCTTTTCACGTGGCGGGTCGATGGTCTGGGATATTGCCTGCCAGCAGCCAGGATTTGCGACGGCCTATGCGCCCGTGGCAGGGGCGTTCTGGGATGAATTGCCGAGCGGTTGTGCAGGTCCGGTCAAACTGTTCCACACCCATGGCTGGGCCGACCGTACCGTGCCACTGGAAGGGCGTCGTTTTTTCCGCGACGGGCAGGGGACGGTGACACAAGGCGATGTGTGGGTTTCTCTCAAGATCATGAGGGAAGCCAACGGTTGCATCAACCGGCAACCCGAAACGACGAGTTTCGAGCATGACATCTGGTTCCGTCACTGGACCGACTGCAACGGCGCAGATCTTGAGCTGATGTTGCACCAAGGGGGGCATCTGGTGCCTGCCGGATGGTCAGCGCGTATTCTCGACTGGTTCGAAGGCTAGGGAATTTGCTGCATCCATTACCGGAGGCAGCAATCCCGCTACTTCGGTGGCCTGGAATCATCCTGCACAACCATCGCGTACCCTTCGCCTTACGGTCTGCGGCAGATCCAGCGATTGTCTGTTTTGGTATCAAGGGCATAAACTTTGCTGTCCCGCAGCGGTTGCACTTGGAATCTTCACCGCGATAGAGCTTATTTCAGTGAATGTATCTCGGATGCTGTTATCTTTGATGCATAAATCGGGAGAGCGTGCATGATGAAATCTTGGGTGCAGATGACGGCTGCGGGTATAGTCGCCTTGGTAGGTGGGCTTTTCGCGCTGGTAAATCCGCTTGCGGCCAGCATGACGACCGTGACCCTCGTGGGATGGGCCTTGGTGATCGTGGCCGTTCTGCAAGGATGGGCCACCTATAGCTCGGCAACGATGGGGTTGCGCATTCGTGCCGGCGTCATTGCCTTGGCTGCCGCATTCCTTGGTCTCTCATTGCTGCTCGGGCCATTCGGCGATGGTACGCTCTTCAAATGGCTGGTCGGATTGCTCCTGCTTGGCTCGGGTGCTGCCAAACTATATGCGGGCTTTGCCATGAAGGGGGTCCAGAACCAGCCGCTTGTCTATGGCGCGGGTGCGGTTTCCATCGTGTTGGGGGCCGTGGTTTTGTTCGGCCTGAACCTGAATTTCGGTATTCTTCTTGGGATAGAGCTTTTGGCCAGCGGCCTTGGACTGGTGCTGCTGGGGCTCTATCGAAAATCACAGAATGTATGATCCCGACTCCAAAGCACTTCGCAGTCTGTTGGCCATTGCCTTGAGCCTGGCCATTGCCGGAATGCTTGGAATGCTGCTGGTGGTCGGCAAATCGTTCCTGTTGCCGATCCTCGTTGCCGTGATTTCGGTCTATGTCCTGGTTGAGGCGAGCGATGCGATCGGCCGTTTGCCCGGTGGGCGATTTTTGCCCGAATGGTTGCGGCGCGTCGTGGTTCTGGCGCTGTTCCTGCTTGCCGTTTTCATGATCGGCGGGGTGATGATTTCCACGGCTGGCCAGATCAGCGCGCGCCTGCCCAGCTATCAGCATAATGTCGCAGGTGTGCTGGCGCGGCTGCTGACGGTGATCGGCGCGGATCATCTTGACTGGCAGGCCGTCTGGCATGAGGCGACCAGTACGATATCGCTCGAACGGTTTGTCAGGGGGGCTTTGGGTTCCATCAGCACTGCCGCGGGACTGATCTTTCTTGTTCTGCTGTATGCCGTGTTCATGATGGCGGAACGCAAGGGGTTCGCGCATAAGATCGCCGTTGCGCTTCCCAGCGACAAGGGCGCACAAGCCGCGGAAATCATCTCGCGTATCAACACGTCTATCGGCGGGTATCTGGCGGTCAAGACATTGGTCAATGTTGTCCTTGGGGTCATTTCATATGCCGTCATGTGGGCATTCGGGGTCGATTTTGCCCTGTTCTGGGCCGTGCTGATCGCACTGCTGAATTACATTCCTTATGTCGGCTCCATACTCGGGGTCCTCTTTCCTTTGACACTCAGCATGGCCCAGTTCGGCTCATTGCAGGCCACCGTGGGCATTACCGTGCTTCTGACCGCGGCACAGGTCGGGGTGGGAAGTTTTCTTGAGCCGCGCATCGTCGGCCGCAAGATGAACATGTCGCCCTTCGTCGTATTGGTCGCTCTGGCCCTCTGGTCAACACTCTGGGGTATTCCCGGTGCCATTCTCGCGATCCCGTTGACATCCATCATCGCCATCATCCTGTCCAGTTTCGGGCCGACACGGCTTTTTGCTGTCCTGCTGGCAGGGGATGTCGCAGCATATGAGGGGGTTGATGAAGCCCGTCCGTAATCTGGGTGCGGGGATCCACGCCGCATTTACCGACAGCTGGGTTCGTTTCCTGCTGGCGCTGACATGCGTCATGATTACGACGGCCTCGATATTCTATCGATGGGCCGAGGGGTGGAGCTGGCTAGATGCGGCCTATTTCTCCGTCATCACCATATCGACGATCGGCTACGGAGATTTCTCGCCCCAAACAGCGATGGGTAAGGTTTTTACCATCTTCTACGTGATCAGCGGCTTGGGAATATTCGTCGTGACGGCCTCTGCCATTGCAGAACGTATCATCTCCTCTGCAAGACACGACAGCGGGGTGCACCGGCCAGACAGGTGACTGCGCCAGCCGGTTGCTTTCTTGACGCTAGCGTGAAAATGCGATGGCGAGACTGAAATTATGGTTGGTTTCGCTCAGCCCTTTTGGTGCGGCTGGAAATTTCCCGGCACGCTGCACGGCGGCAACCGCCGCCTGATCCAGAGCGGCATTCCCCGATGAGGTTCGGATCGATACCCCTTGCAGTGTCCCGTTGCTGGCCACCGTCAACTGCACGGTAACCTGGCCGGAGGCGCGACCGGCCGCTGCCGGATATGACTTTCGCCGTTCGATACGCGCAAGGATCGCTGCGCCCCAGCTTGCGCGCAGACTGTTCTGCTGCGCTTCGGTCAGAACCGCTGCGGCTGCCGTCCCGTTATTCCCGGCATAGGCACCGCCGCCCGCGCCCGCCGCCCGCTGTGCCTGCGTGCGGGGCTGGGAGGTGGTGGCTTTGGGTGCTGCCCTAGGGGTGGGCGGCGGGGCGCTCAGGTTTTGCGGCCTTGCCCGGGGAATAAGGCTGCTTTGTTGCGCGGGCTCCACCTCCAAGGGGGATGGGGTCGGCGTAGGGATTGGCGTGGGTTCTGGCGCAGGTGTCAGGGCCGGTGCCTCCGGCGTTGCTATCTGGATACCCTCGATTGCAGGTGTTTCTGGCATTTCCGGGGAATCAACCACGGGTTCTGGTGCTTGAGCAGGGGCGGGCGGCGGTGGTTGCACCGGTGCGGCTGCAGCTGCTTGTGCGGCATCAAATGCGTCAATCATGGCTTCCAGAGAGGCGTCACTGGCCTCGACTGAAAGCTTGTCTTCGCCCCCCGCACCCGATGCGATGGCGCCTGTATCATCGCGGCCCATCCCGAACACAGCCGCATGCAGCGCTACCGATATCAGGGCACAGCCTGCAAAACCTGCGGCAGCGCGCATGTTCATTGCTCTGCCCCCTGCAGTGATGTCACCAGCATCAGATCCGTGAAATCGGCCTGTTTCAACTGGCGGACCGTTTTTGCAAGGACAGACGCAGGAAGCGCGCCATCCGCCCGGACGAACACGACCGCAGGCCGAGCCGTGCAATCATTTTCCCCGCAATATATATCCCGAGAGGCGGATAGCGCGACGATAGCATCATCGTCCAGCGCATCCAGAAACCCGAGGCGGGCATCGGCATCAATGAATACCGTGAAAACGCCCTCGGCCTGCTGAGCTTCCTTTGCCACAGGGGGTTCCACCACCAGCGGTTCCGGAGAATTGATCTGCGCGGACATCAGAAAAAAGATCAAAAGCAGGAATACCACATTGATCATCGGCAACAGAGTGTCCGCCCCGCGCCGTGGGGGTTGTTGGGGAATCTGCATCGCTACTCCACCAGAACCAGACGCTGAAATCCTGCGCCGCGCAGCTGCTCCATGATCGTCACAATATCCTGTGTCGTTGCCTCCCGGCCCCGCAAGGCGATCGGGTCGTCGGGGCTTTGCATCAAGCTGCCGAGTTGGGCGATGACGTCCGCCATAGGCATAGGGGCCCCATTGAGTTCTACCGCAGCCCCCGTGCCAATATCGATAAGCCGGAGCGGCCCCTGCCACTGGGATTCCGATTGCCCTGCCGTCAACAGCGGCAATGCCTGCTCGGTTGAGAAGCGTGATGCGAGCATGAAGAAAACCAGTAGCAGAAACACCACGTCGATCATCGGCGTCAGATCCGGACGACGTCTGCGTTTGGGGGGCTCGATAACAAACATCGCTTTTATCCGGCGGCCGACTTTAGGCCATCGGTCTGGGGAGCATCCATGGGGCGTGGAACGAACACCAATGTCGCCCCATCCTCCATTTCATGCTGCAGACGGGTAGAGATCGCCTCGAACCAGGTCAGTGCAATCTGTGCAGGAATGGCAATGGCCATCCCCGCTGCCGTGGTCAGAAGCGCTTCCCAGATGCCGCCAGCCAATGTGGCCGGATCCGCCCGGACGCCCGCTTCCTGAAGGGCCTGGAACGCTGCGATCATACCGGTCACCGTACCGAACAATCCCAGAAGCGGCCCGATCGTTGCAAACAATTCCAACGCCCGCAGGCCCGTCTTGGCACGGGACAGTTGGGCCCGGGCTACGCGGAGTGTTTCGGCCTGCGCCGCATCGTTCGACAGGGCCGGATCATGGGCGGCCTGCATGGCTGCACGAACAACGAGGGCGCGCAGCGATTTGCGGGTCGCCAACAGGTTCAGCGCGCCGCTGCGATCACCTGCGGCCCATAAGGCCAGCGCACGTCTGGTTGCCCGTCCGCCCGACCATGTGCCTAGCCACGCCAATTGAAATATCTTCCATAAGATGACGGTCAGTGTCAGCACGGACAGCACCGCGATCGCCCACATGGCCCCGCCGCCCATTTCCAGAAAGGCATAGATCTTGGGGATATTGATCGTGAGAAATTCGGGGATCACGATATGCCTCGTTTGCATCTGCGGTTGCGGCAAGGGTTACGATTCCCGACATTATTAGTCAAGAAAGCCTTTTGTCGTTGCGACATGCCCGTGTATTACAACAGTTCTGCTGAAAAAATTTGCGCAGGACGCTCTCTATGGTTGTAGTTCTCGATTTGTATCGTTAGCACGGGCACCGATTAGCCATGGAATATCGGCCATGCCGATCGCCTAGCCACCAAGTGCACAAAGCATAAGAAGGCAGGCAATGGTAACCGACAGTTCCACCGCAAGCGCGACTCAAGGCGCTGACCCCTCTGTCAAATACCCCGATAAAAACACCAAGAGGCGGAAACATCCGTCACCGTGGCGCATTCTGAAGCCGGTTCAGGCGCGGGTGCGTTTTGCGATGGCGATTTCGGCCAGCTCGGCGCTGTTCGGGCTGGCTGTGATGGTGCAGCTCATGATGGTCGTGCAGCGTTTGCTGCAGGATCCGGATGTCGTGCCTTGGGGATGGTTCTGCGGTGCGGCGGTATGCACGGTGGCGGCCTATGCGGCGCGTCTGGGGGCATTCAACCAGGCCCATTACGCGGCGTTCCGGCTTGAGCGGCTGTTGCGTATGGGGTTGGCGGATCGGCTGTCCAAGGTTTCGCTCGGTTATGTCGAAACGCAGGGTGCCGGTGCCTTGGCCAAGGTTATCCATGACGACGTGAAGGCGCTTCACGTATTCGTTGCCGACAGCACGCCGTTGTATGCCCGCGCCTATGTGACACCGCTTGTCACGCTTGTCCTGCTGCTGGTTCTGGATTGGCGGCTGGCGCTGGTTGCGTTGGTGGTACTGGGGATTGGCTACGGAATCCTGAGCCGCGCACAAAGCCGTCGGCGGGACATGGTCCGCTCTTATAACGCCGCGCGGGAAAAGGTCAGCGCGGCGGTGGTCGAATATGTTCAGGCCATGCCCGTTGTGCGCAATTTCGACAGCGGCAAGATGAGCTTTGCACGCTATCAGGAGGCGCTGGACGGTTATCTGAAGGTCATGCTGGACTGGTATCGCGCTGCCGGGTTTCCGGCCCGTTTTTCGTGGCTTGTCCTGAGCCCGATGCCGACACTGACACTTGTTCTGGGTGCCGGTCTGCTGCTTACCTCCATGGGAGATCTTTCGGTTTCCCGCTGGCTCGGCGTGCTGCTGATCTGCACCGGCATGGCCGAGGCTATGATGCCCATGATGATGCTACGCCATATGATTGAAAAGGTCGCGCTGAGTGTTGCGCGGATCGAGGAAGTGATGAACGCGCCGGAACTGGCCGCGCGGTCTGGGGCCGTGGAGTCAACCGACCCCAATGCACCCGCCCTGCGTTTTGAGGATGTCAGCTTTTCCTACAACAACGACCACGATCAGGCGTTGCGCAATATCAGCTTCTCGGTTGCGCCGGGCAGCGTGACGGCATTGGTCGGCCCCTCCGGTGCTGGCAAGACGACTGTCGCGCGATTGATCCCGCGGTTCTGGGATGTGACTTCTGGTAAGATCGAGTTGGGCGGCGTGGATATCCGCAACATGGATGCGGACCGCCTGATGGAAAAGGTAGCCTTCGTCTTTCAGGAAAGCTTCCTGTTTGCCGATACGATTGCTGAAAATATCCGGATCGGCCGGCCCGAGGCCAGTGATGAGGAAGTGATTGCCGCGGCCCGTTCGGCGCAGGCGCACGGCTTTATCAACGAGCTGCCGCAGGGCTATGATACACCCGTTGGCGAACGGGGGGTGTTCCTGTCAGGGGGGCAGCGGCAGCGGATCGCCATTGCGCGCGCGCTGCTGCAAAGCAGGCCCATCCTGGTTCTGGATGAGGCCACGGCCTTTGCCGACCCCGAAAACGAAGCCGAATTGATCGTGGCGCTGTCAGAACTGATGCGCGGACGAACGGTCATCATGGTGGCGCATCGCCTGGCCACCATTCGCGATGCGGACCAGATTCTGGTCTTCAACCGCGGACAGATTGCCGAGCGGGGCAAGCACGATGATCTGGTCGGTCAGGGCGGTCTTTATGCACGGCTGTGGCGGAATTACGAAATGGCCCAGAACTGGTCTCTGGGTTCCGGGCGCAGGGATGCGCAATCGTTGACGGAGGCTGAATAATGGAACAGACAACATCCCTACCGCCCCGCAAGGCTCAGGCCAGCTCATTCCTGACCACATTCCGCCAATTGGCCCATAGCGTGGGGCCAGAGGCGGCCTCGGGCCTGCGTTGGTCGCTGGCGGGGTTGATCGCAGCCTCGGCACTTCAGGGTTTCGGCCTTGCAGCTATTGCGCCTCTGCTCACCGCCGCTGCGACAGATCCTGATCTGTCCCGCGCGCTGATGTGGTTCGGCGTCATGGTTGTGTTGATGGCCGTGGCATCCGCATTGCGGTGGATTGCGCAAGGTTTCGATTTCGACGGCCGGATGGTGCGTGCCACGTGGCGCCTGCGGGGACAATTGGGCGTAAAGCTCCGTGAAATCCCGCTGGAGCGTTTGCAGGACAAGCGTGCTGGCGAGTTGAATTCGATGGTGCTGGGCAATGTCGATGAAAATCTGCTCTATGCGCTTACCGTACTCAACCTGGTTTTCACGGCAATCGTAACGCCTTTGTGCGCCGCATTGGGAATCCTGCTGTTCGACTGGCGGCTGGGGCTGCTGCTTTTGCTGATCTTTCCGGCGATCATTCCATTGTATCACTGGCGGCGGCCCGCCTTGGGCCGTGGAAAGCGGATTTTGAGCCAAGCCCACCAAAGCGCCAGCGCCGATGTTCTGGAATATACTCAGGGCTTGCCAGTACTACGAGCGGCGGGGCGTGCTGGTGAAAAAGCCGCGCGTTTGACGCAAACCTTCGAAAAGCTGGAGGCGATTCAGGTGTTTGGCCACCGTAAAGGGGCCAAACCGAACATTATCGTTGCCAGCATTGTCGAAGTCGGCCTGCTGATCGTCCTTGCCTTCGGCATCTGGCTCGTGATGGCAGGCAGCCTTCATGCGGCCACGCTGGGGGCGCTGTTCGTGATCGTCGTGCGTATTTCCGAGCCGTTGTCCACCTTCATCCTCTACACCGCGATGCTTGAGGTCATGGAGGCCGCACTGGAGCGAATTGGCTCGCTGATGGCCACCAAACCCTTGCCGCAGGCCACGCCCGAACAGATGCCGACCAATCACGTCATCAAGTTCGAGAACGTCGGCTTCAGCTATGCACAGGCGGATCGGCAAACGATCACCGCGTTCAATGCCACCTTGACCGAGCGGTCATTGACCGCGCTTGTCGGGCCATCCGGTTGCGGCAAAACCACGTTGACACGCCTATTGCTGCGCCATTTTGACCCGCAGCAGGGTGCGATTACGATCGGGGGCGTCGATCTGCGCAATATCCCGGCCGATCGTATCAACAGCCTGATTTCGGTGGTGTTCCAGGATGTGTATCTGTTCAACGATACCGTCATGGCCAATATCCGCATGGGTCGGCCAGAGGCAACGGATGCCGAGGTAATTGCCGCTGCGGAAGCTGCCCAATGTCTCGATTTCATCGGCCGCCTGCCGCAGGGTTGGCAGACACCGCTTGGGGAAATCGGTGGCAGGCTCTCGGGCGGCGAACGTCAGCGGATCTCCATCGCACGCGCGCTGTTGAAAGACGCGCCGATCATTGTGCTGGATGAACCGACGGCCGCGCTGGATACCGAAAGCGAGCTGGCGGTGCAGCGGGCCCTGGATGCATTGGTTGCCAGCAAGACCGTCATCGTCATCGCACACCGGCTGTCCACCATCGTGGGGGCTGACCAGATTCTGGTGATCGAAGAGGGGGCGCTGGCCCAATCGGGCCGCCATGCCGAACTGCTGGAAGAAGGTGGCCGTTACGCACGGATGTGGGCAGCCCAAGGGGCCGCCAAACAGTGGCTGGGCGGGCGGTGATCAGCGCGGTACGATCAGGGGGGTATGGCTGACGGGATCATCCAGTATGATCGCGTCCAGTCCGAAGACGTCCCGCAGCAATGCGGGCGTCATCAAGGCCGAAGGCGCCCCCTCTGCCACAACCTGGCCGCCGGCCATCACCACCAGATGGTCGGCATAACGGCAGGCTTGGTTCAGATCGTGCAGGACTGCGACAATGGTCCGGCCCTGATCCCGGTTCAAACGGCGCAGCAGGGACAGCAGTTCCAGCTGGTGCGCAATGTCCAGATAGGTTGTCGGTTCATCGAGCAGCAGTAATGGCGTTTCCTGGGCAAGGACCAAGGCCACCCAAACCCGCTGCCTTTGGCCGCCCGACAAGGCTTCGACATCACGTTCTGCCAGATCGGCCACGCCCGTTGCGGCCATCGCGCCGGCAACCACCTCGGCGTCTTGCCGGCTCCATTGCCGAAAGGGGCCTTGATGCGGATACCGTCCGCGGGCGACCAGATCGGCCACCGTGATGCCGGAAGGGGCCTGCGCGCTTTGGGGAAGCAGTCCGATCCGGCACGCCAGCTGTCTGGTCGGGATCTGCGCGATATCCTGACCATCAAGGACGACGGTACCGCTGCTTGGTGGCAGAAGGTTGCACAAACCCCGCAGCAGCGTGGATTTTCCGCAGCCGTTGGGACCGATGATGACCGTGAATTTGCCATCCCCGATCCCCAGTGAAATGTCGGCACATACAGGCTTTCCAGCATAACTCAGCGTCAGTCCCTGCGCCCGAAGGCGCGCGGTGGTATGGGGGCTTGCGGTCAAGGTATCCTCGGGGCCGATAATTGTTCTATGATAGCAGATCTGCCAATGGCCTGTCCGCCGCATTTACACCGGCAAAGGCGGTGCAGCCGCCTTTTACCGCAGAAATAAGGGCAGCAACATCCTGCGGCGTATAATTTGCCCGACGATAGCTCATCATGATGCGCAAACGTTTCACGCCGTCGATCACATCCTCGACCACCTCGAACTGTAGGCCCAGTACGGATTCGCTTTTTTCCGGATCGATCTGCCGGAAGCGGATCGGTCCGTTCGGACCCGGCAATGTTCCGTTCAGCTTGTTCTGGGCGTGGATCTGGATGAACACCTCGAACATATGGTCGGCCAGTGGTGCCTTGCCGCCGGTCAGAGCCTCCTCGACTAGATCGATCGGGATTTCGGAATGGGGCAGCGATCCGTTGATCATGTCGCGCACATTTGCGATCAGGCCGCGCGGCGTCTGATGGCCGGGGGCGCTGGTGCAATGTGCGGTGACTGTGGTGAAATAGCCGACGGTATCAAAACACTCCGCGTCAATCCTGCCGGATGCAGATGTCCCGATTGTCAGTGCGTCAAGCCCTGCCAGCCGTTGTAGCGATGCTGATATTGCGGCATAGACCGTATTGAACAGCGAGGCGGAGCAGTCTTTCGACAGGGCATAAAGCCCTTCCGAGACATCAACAGGCAACAGGATTTCGGTCCAGCCACCATCTGCTGCATGTCCGGTATCCAAGGGCAGGGGGCCTGCGGCGGCTGCACGGATCGGGCGGGGATCGGGTGCGTCCTTCAGCGCATCGAGCCAGTAGCCCAACGCATATTGCGAAACCCCGGCCCTTGCCTGATTGCGGGCAAAGTCGTGGAAACTTGCGGCCTCATGGCTCCAGCGGGGCGCCTGCCCGATGGCCCGCGCCTGATAGGCCGTAGCCAGTTCATCCATCAACAGGTTCACGGACCATTCATCCAGCACGATATGGTGGAACAGGAATGAAAGTGTCTGCCCGTCGGCATCTTCGAAGAACCGCATGCGCAGCGGTAGTTCCTGGGAGAGATCAAATGTATGGCCCGCCTCGGCGCCAAGCGCTGCCCTTACATCGACCGCGCCATCGGACGGCCAGAACCATTGCATGGTGTCAACCACGCTCATGGGAACACATTCCTGCACCACCGCCCCATCTTGGGGAATGAACAGGCTCCGCAAGGCGGGATGCCGTTCCATCAGATCGCGGAAAGCGGCGGCAAAGGCATGTTCATCGACCGTATCCAGAAAGCGTAAGGCAAATGGAATGTTGAACATCGGCCCGAAGCCGAGCGCCTCATATATTTTCCACAATGATTGCTGGGCGAGTGACAACGGCGCTCGGGCATTCTGGGCCACGGGGGCAATCGCAACCGGGGCGGGCGCTTCGACGACCGATGTTCGGCGTGCCAAGGGCGAAAGCGACGCGGCAGTGGGATGGGCAAATAGATCGTTGAAACCCACCTCGATATTATGTCGCGCGTGAAGGCGACCGATAACACGCGTGGCAATCAGGGAATGGCCGCCCAGATCGAAAAAATCACAATCGGGGGTCATCTCCGGCGCATCGAGCGCAATGCGGAATTCATCTAGGATGATGCGGGTCATATCGCAGCCCGGACCGGTGGTATGCTGTGCACCCTGCGGCAACAGGGCAGCGCGTAGTTCTGCAGTTTCGGCATGATCGGCTGCTATGGGGTGGCACAACAGGGCGGCATGTGCCGAATCGGGGGCCAGAATGATCGCCAAGCGGAGGGGCGGTTGCTCTGCCAGATCCCACACGTCAGCGGCGCTGCTGTCGATGAAGCCGTCAATGTCCAATGCCGAAGGTGCGCGCAGGATACGGACATCGGGTTCTGCCTTGCCCAGCAAGACCTGCAATTCACCATTGTCATCGAATTGATAGCAACGAAGCAATTCGGGTGCCGATGTGCATTGCCGGACAAATCGTGTCACAAGCGGCCCGGCATCCGTATCCGCCAGAAGCGGCGCGGCATGGACAAGTGGCTTCATTCCGCCCTCTGTCTGCTGGTGTTCGAACCAGATCTCCGCCTCTGCCGAGGTTGCGCAGCGGATGTGATTATCGGGTTGTGGAATATGTCTGGTCATGGTGGTCCTGCCGGGTCCGAAGTGCATTCATACGCGGGGGGGCCTAGAAGACAGGCCGGACCTAGCGGTGGCAAAGGATGCCACCACTCGTATAATGTCAAGTAATTTGGTCGGATTTAAGTGCCGCGATTGCGCCGCTTGGCCAATAGCCAGATCAGATATATCCCCCCCACCAGTCCGGTAACCTGACCGATGGGCATGACAATGCCGAATGGCGCAATTCGGGTGATGAGATCCGCCCCCAGCATCAGGGCAGCACCTACCAAAGCGGCACCGATAAGCGGCTGGCTTGCGGTTACCCCGATCCGTCGGGCCAACTGCGGGGCCGCAAGGGCGACGAAGGCAATTGGCCCCGTGGCGCTGGTGGCAAGGGCAGCCAGCATCAATGCCGCCAGCAGCATCCAGCGTCGAACGGGCTCTACCGCCACCCCCAATGGGGCCGCAAGATCATCGCCCATTGCCATCAGCCCCAACGGGCGCATTCCGAACAGCATGGGCAGGATCAATACGCACAAGCCCACCCATAGCGGCCAGACGTGTGCCCATCCCCGGCCTTCGACCGACCCCGCCAGCCACAGGTTGGCTGATATGGCAACATCCAGATCGCCCCGCACAAGCAGAAGTGCGTTGACGGCAGTCAGTATCGCCCCCACGCCCAACCCCGTCAGAACCAGCCGATATGCGCTTACCCGGCCATCCTTGCGGGCCAGAAGATATACGACTGCACCTGCCAGAAGGGCACCGCACATCGCAGCGGGCACGACATCGGCGCCTGTTCCCCCCAGTGCCACGATCCAGACCAGCGCGCCTGTTGCGGCCCCTGCGGTAAAGCCGATGATATCCGGTGATCCCAGAGGATTTCGGGATATCGTCTGGAATACTGCGCCTGACGCCCCAAGTGCGGCACCAGCCCCCAATGTCACCAGCAGTCTGGGTATCCGGATGTCCAGAAGAACATGGGCTATGGCGCGCGATGGGGCGGTGGCGGTCAGGGTTTGCCAGATCTCGTCAGGGGCTATAGGCAGACTGCCGGACATCAACGCCCATGCCGACCCTGCCAGAAGGAACAGGGAGAGTACGGCATTCATCCATAGCGTTCGCATGTGGATGCGAAACGAGCAATTCCGCCAGCGTAATGTTGAATACCCCGGCATGTTCATAACGTGTTCATACGCAGGTTGCGCGCCAGAATGACAAAGATCGGGCCCCCGATCAAAGCGGTCATGATGCCCACATCAATCTGCGTGGTCCCGCCGATCAGCCGGCCTGCCAGATCGGCAAAGCTGACCAGTGCTGCCCCGATCAGCATCGACAGCAGGATAAGCGGGCGATGCGCCGGCCCGCAGATATGCCGGGCCAGATGCGGTGCGGCAATCCCTATGAAACTGATGGGGCCTGCGGCGGCAGTTGCCGCCCCGCTAAGAACCACCACCACAGCCGCAGCTACCAGCCAGATCCGGCGAGGATCCGTCCCCAGGCTCTGCCCCAGATCACGGCCCAAGGCAAGTGCATCCAGAGGGCGGGCCAGCAGCAGGGCCCCGATCGCACCGACCAACGCAAGACCCGCGCTTGTATTCAGCACGTCCCACCCGCGCCCCTGCAAGGAGCCTACTGCCCAATGCCGGAACTGGTCGAAAACATGGGCATCCGCATTCACGGTAATGACCCTTGTCAGCGTCATCATGACGATGGATAGTGCCGCGCCTGCCAGGACCAGCCGTACCGGATCATGGCCCTGCGCCATTCCACCGATACCGAACACGGCGGCTCCGCCCAATGCGGCCCCGCCGACGCCCGCCCATAAGGCTGCGTTCACATCGATCCTGCCGGTCACCGCAATCAGGATGACAATGGCAAGCGTTGCCCCTGCCGAAATCCCCAGCAACCCCGGGTCGGCCAATGGATTTCGGGTCAGAGTTTGCATGACTGCCCCTGCAGCCCCCAACGCCGCGCCTACGATTAATGCAAGAAACACACGCGGTAGCCGTTGTTGCATTACCAGCAGATGGGCACCATTTGCCGGATCAAAGCGGAACAGGGCATCCATCGTAACCTGCGCGGTAATTGCGCGTGGCCCGACGAACAGGCTGGCAGCCGCCGTCAGGCAGACGGCAACCAGCGTGATCCACAACAGGCTGCGGCGATAGGAAGGGGCGGGATGCATCCATCAGGCCTTGGCAAAACGTCGGGCAATGTCTGCGACAATCTCGTTGGCACTGTAATAATCGATGCGGAACGAATTTGCACCAAGCCCATAGACCTGCCGGTTCTTTACTGATGGCAGATTGCTCAGGATCGGGTCCGCCATGAACCGTTCGGCATCCGTATCGGTGCCCGCCAGAAGAAAGGTGGTTTCTGCGGTCAACTCTGTCAGATGCTCATAGGCAGCGCGGATGAAATCTGCAGCAGGCGGCGTATCGGCCCCCTGCCAGCTGCGGGGTGGATCCTCCATACGAAAGCCCAGTGCGGTCAGGAGCCTTCCGTGCGTGCCATCCGCTGTAGCAATCGGGTTCGGCGCGCCCGGCCCGTTATAGCTGACGATATTTGTCTGCCCGCCCGGCAGATGCAAGGTTGCACGTGTGGTTTCCAAGGATTGGGCAAATGACTCTAGCAGACCATTTGCCCGTTCATCTTTGCCCGTTGCATGGCCCAATTGCCGTGAAAGGCCCTGCCAATCCAGCGCGCCGTAGTCCAGAACCAGCACCGGCGCAATTTCTTCCAAAGCGGCCCTATGCATCAGTGCAGAGTCCGCCCCGGTGGCAGAAACAACGATCAGGTCAGGCTCATGCGCCCAGACGGATTCCAGATCTATGGAGCCGGCGCGCCAGAGCGGGGCGACATTCCGACTTTCGGCCACAGATTGCCATTGCGCGAAAAACGCGCCCCGGACGGTCGTGGCGCTGGCGACAACGGGGGCGTCAACGGCCAGCAGTCCGCCTGTCAGGGTGACCGATGTGGAAACCACCCGCATGGGCGGGGTGTTCAATACGGTCTCGCTCCCGTCCGCGTTGGTCAGGGTTCTCGGCCAGCCGGTTTCTGCGCGCAGGCTGTTTGCAAAAGACAACAAGGCTGTCGCACAGGTGCCATGGGTCAGAAAGCTGCGGCGTGTGAACAATGGGATCATGCTTCTTCCAATCGACCGGCAATCGGTCGTATCTGTGTCGTCTTGCGGACGGCGGTTTGTGCTAGTTCCGAATGATCGGTAGCCATCAGCGTGGCGAGGGTTTCATCGAGGCTCCCATCCTCGCAGGCACGCGCGATAAAGGGAACGAGAGCGGCGCTGCTGGCTGTGAATTCCGTTTCGGATGCGGGATCGGCATCAATCGACAGAAACAATCCCGACGCATCGCCCCCTGCGCCCCATGTCAGGTTGAACCCGTCACCCGGACCGGCGGCCAGCACCTCACGCTCGACAGTGCAGCCGGCGAACCGGGGTGCATCAAACGGAAGGACGTTGATAAGGGGAGAGAAATAGAAACGCTCACCTGCCTTCAATCCGCGATCGGCGGCCAGCTGCTCCACGCGGTAGCGGCCATGCCGCCGCATTTTCCGCAGGTCTGCAGCCGTTCTTTGCAGATATGTGCCCAAAGTCTCATCCGGCCGGCAGGTTACGATCAGCGGCAGGATATTTACCACAAGCGCTGGAATGGCGGCGCTGACGCTTCCGAGGCGGCTCATGTATGGAAGCCAGACAGGCAGCGCCTGCACATCTTCGGGCAGGTCCCGCGCAAGCCATGCCGCGCTGAGCAGGGTTAGAAAATCAGGCCAGCCTAGGTCGCATGCGGCGGCCGTCTGCCGCAACTGCGCAGGCAAACCCGCGGGAATTTTGGGTTCAGCGGTCAGGGCGGTGCAGGCATAATCCTCACCTCCTTTTTGCAGCACGGTCAGCGGTGGCGCATCTCGCAACACCTCGGCCCAATGAGCGCCGTCGCGCTGGTGGTGCTTGCCGTTCCGATAGGCATCCTCCTCGGTCAGATATTCGGCAAAGGGCAGGAGCGGGCCAACTGCCGGTGACTGACCAAGTTGTTGGGCATACAAGGACGCTGCCCGCCGTTCGATCAAAGAGGCGCTGTATCCGTCCAGAATGATATGATGCCCCCGCATATACCATAGCCAACGGCTGTCACCGACCCGGAGCAGCCACAACGCGGACAGGGGATGGGCTTCCAGATCCAACGGCCGGGCAATGTCATCCGCCATCATTTGCCTTCCCGTACCCTCCGGATCCGTCCGTTCCCGCAGATCATGGTATTCGATTGCGGGGACGCGTGCCGGATCTACGTATTGCCGGGGGCCATCGGGCCCATCACGAAAACGCAGCGCGAATACCTCGGTTTCCTTGGCAAGCTGCTGCAGGGCCGCGATTATTGCCGGTTCATTCACCGGACCTCCTATGATCATGCAATGCGCAACAGTGGAAATCGGGCGGTCGGGATGAAAACGGAACTCTTCCCAGAAATCGAACTGGGCAAGCGTCAGCTCAAGCCATTGAGGGGCTTCATTCGGAATGGACATCGGAAATCCTTTGAGTGAACGCGGCCACGCTCATGCAGGTTGACATTCGCAAAGCGCAGCGGCCTGACGGGCGGTCCGAGCAGTAGACAATTTCGCAGGGCTGATGTTGATTCCGAGCTTCTGGCTCAGATCCTTTGCAATCGGGGCGATATGGCGGGGGGTCAGGCCCAGACGGAACAGGGCACTATCGGCATCTGCCGCTGCAGGATTGCCTAGGTGATCAAGATAAACCGCCAGCACCTGCGCCACGATTGTCTGGTCATGACCATGGTCGGGGGGCGTAACCTGCGCGGGCATTTCAATGATTCGGCGGGCCGCTGCCCTGTCCACCTTGCCATTGGGCGACAGTGGGAGGGCTGATGCCTCTACGAACCTGTCAGGCACATGCGATTGGGGAAGATGCCCCCGCATGAAGGTTCGCAGTTCGGCGGAGGATGATTTTTTCCCTGCATGCGGCACATAAAGGGCCGCAAGGGTGGTGTCCTGCCCATTCGCGCCCATATCAACCACCAGCACCTGCCGCAGAGCGGGATGTTTGCCCAGTGCAAGCTCCACATCCCCCATCGACACACGAACACCCCGGACCTTGACGTAGCCGCCAATCCTGCCCGCGAACATGATCGTCCCGTCGGGTGCCCATCGCCCCAGATCCCCTGTGCGAAATGTCCGCCGCGGATTTCCAGCCTGGTCCGGCAAGGTCACGAAGCCCGTCTGTGCCAAAGTGCCATTGTCTAGATACCCAAGGGCTAAACAGTCCCCGGCTGTGTGAATGCGCCCGGTAACGCCGACCGGACAAGGTTCCCCCACCGGGTTGCAGATCAGATATTCCGCGCCCCGCAGGGCAGTGCCATAGGGAATTGGTCCTGCATCGGTGCCGATTTCATGCCAGATGCTCCAGATCGTGGTTTCGGTGGGACCACCCAGTGAAACCAGCCGCACCTTGTTACCCATATCGCGCAGGTGCGCAATCTGGGCCGGTTTGATGTAATCTCCGCCTTGGGCCACAATGCGCAGCGTCCGCATGTCCGCAGGTGTGGCACAGTCAAGCAACATTTCCACGATTGCGGGGACTGAAACCCACAAGGATACCTGATGCCGGGCGATCAGCTGTGCCCAATGCCTCGCATCCTTTTCACGGCCCCGTTCGGGTAGAACCAGTTTTGCACCAGCAGCGAACGCCCCGAAGATATCAAAGAGGGACATATCATGGTGCAGTGGCGTTACCGATATGAAAACATCGTCTTGCCCGATGTTCCAAGAGGCCAAAGTCTGTTCAAGCACATTGGCTGTGGCACGATTGTTCAGGACCACACATTTTGGCGCACCGGTCGTGCCGGAGGTGAACAGGTAATACGCCCGATCACGGCTATGGCTGCGGGCGCGCAACACCTCATCATCCGGTATCGCGCCGCCGGGCCGGGGCAATGCGTCGGGATGAACCGTTGGCCAGTCATGGTGATCGATATGGGAAACGACCAGCCCGGGGCTACATTGCGCCAGCAGATATTCCACCCGCGCATCAGGAGCATCCGCATCTATGGGTGTCCAGATTATGCCGGCAAAAGCTGCCGCCAGCTGCAGGGCGACGTGATCAACGCCACGCGGCAGATGGATCGCCAGCACCGAGCCTGCCAGCAAGCCATGGGCCTCGAAACCGGCAAGTATCCCTTCTACCCGCTGCCGTAGGGTATCGTAGCTGATTATCTCCTCTCCGACGGCGAGGGCTGTGCCCTGCGTGTGGCGCAGGTTTTCCGCGATGTGCATCAGGTAAGGTGCAGGGTCCGTAACGGTGGGTTCCTGCGCGGGAAGGGCGAGGGGCATAAGGTTTATAGGCTGGTTGATATCACCGAAATCCAGCAGCCGATGGTGAATGGCATCTAGCATTGCGGAAATGGTTTCGGGGGCGAGGGCTGCTTCGGCATAATCGGCCGCAATTTCGATGCCGCCCTTTCTGCCGTGCATCAGGCGGATATCCAGAGCCACCTGCGGGGTCTGTGTCTGGCCCGCAACCTCTGTCATTTCGGTTGTCGGAGGCGGGGACCAGCTGAGGCCATTGGTCAGCACCACGGGCAATGCAAGCGCTTCTCCCGTCTGGGACAATAGATGCCGGGCAAGATCTACGCCGGAAAATCCGATATGCCCCATTCCGGCCATGGTATCTTTTTGCAGGTTTGCAGCCCGCGCCTGCGCCGTGCCGATAGTGGCGTCATAGTTCACCGCAATGAAGGAGGACCGATTGCCCAATTCGCTTTCGTCCAGCGCCGGGGCTGTAGGCAGTCCTACGCACAGACGCATGTCGGGCGTGAACCGTGCCAGAACCTCCAGAATGGTGAAATTGAGCAGGGTGTTGAGAAAGACGCCTGCCCCTGCTGCCGCCTTGCGCAACGGGCGCAGGTCAGACTTTTCCAGCTGTCGGGTTTCGCGCTGGTAGCTTGAAGTGCTGATCTGATGCAGCGGGGCACGCCATGGCAGACGCGGCGCGCCATCGACCGCAGCCAGCGCCTGTTTCCAATACAGATGATCGGTATTTTTCTGTAGGGTATCCGGGTCCTGCGACACGGTATCGGTAAGTCTCATTTGCATCGGAGTGCTGTCGAACAACGCCCCGCAAAGGCGTGCTATGGCAGGGCCATCCAACGCCTGCGCATCAAATTTCACCGCAACGGCATCCTGCTGTCCAGCGGGCATCTGCATCACGCATATCTGCCATAAGGGGCCGGCCAGATCGCAAGGTGCCGATTTGAATGTCTGCCAGAACCTTTCCAGTTCTGCATCCGCATCAGGGCTGTTCCGCATATCGACCGCAGTCAACGGGACATCGGCAACCGGCAGCGTATATTGGGTCAGAGTGCGGGCATTTATACGCAGCCGAAGCGCCGGATGCTGCCTGCATAGCTCATCGACATGGGCGCTGAAGGATGGCAGGTCGATCGAGCCACGGAACAGGCGCGCCTCCTGCATGGCAACACCGCCAAGCGGCAGAATTGTGTCACGCCCCATGATATAGGCGCGCTGCAAGGCAGACAGGGGTGTTTCCACATGGGGTACGGTTGGGCGCGGCAGCGTTTGCAGGCGCGTGGTGTAGGCATCGAACGCCGCCCGGACCCACGTCTGATCCAGCAGGTCGAGACGCACATCCCAATTGACCAGTATCTCTTGTCCCAGACGTGCGATCTGTGCGTCGAGGGCGACCCCGGATCCCTGGGATACACTCCAGACCAGATCACCGAAAATTCTTGCGGCTATATCCGGCACGATCGATCCCATCGGGTGATCGAAACCGGCGGTAAAGACAACGGGGGCGGTCCGCATGGCCCCGAGATGGCGGACAAGGTCGCGCATGATCTGTGGCCCGGACCGAGCGCTGTTCGATATGGCCTGTGCCATGTCTGCCTGCACCCGCCGCGCAAGATCGGGCAGGTCATCCGCTGCGTCATGTATCCCCAGCAGCGTGACCCCGGAAAAATCCCCCATGATGGAAACATTTTCAAGATCTCGGTGGAACATGGGCACTGTCAGGCGCAAGGCTGATTGACCGGTGGCCTTTCCCAGCTCCTGTCCGAAGACGGCAAGGGCCAGCGCCGAGGGCGTGACCCGATACATCCGTGCCGTTTCTAAAAAGATCTCCGTCTGAACGGGGGAAAGCCGGGCGGCAAACCGCGTGCTGTCGGGGGCTTTTGCGGCATTTTCAGGGGTGGGCAGATCCGGCGCCTCGGGCAGGGTGGTTACCCTATGCTGCCACCAATCCCGTGCAGATTTCTCGCGCTCCGCGTCTTTGGTTTGCGCGTTGCGATATTCCGCAAAGCTGACAGTCCGTTCGTTCATAGACGTCGGATTTTCGTATAGCTGGGCCAACTCGGACAATAGATAGGGAAAACAGGAGGGATCTGCTGCGATCATATCCAGATCGATATGCAGCCTTTGTTGGCCATTACGCAGCAGCGTAAGGGTAAATTCACAGCCGATGCCCTGTGTCAGCGCAAGACGCTGGTGGGTTTTGGCGGTTCGCATATCGGCCAGCACGGCCTCGGCTGCTGTGTCCTCCAGCCCACGTAGATCATTTAGATGCAGGGCATGGCCCGCATGAGGCGCAACGGGGGAAAGCCGTCCGTCGGCTGTCACGGAAATACGCAGATTTTCATGGCGTTCAATCAGCACCGCGACCGCCGTCGCCAGACGCTCGGCATCCAGCGCCGGACCATCAAGCTCTACATAGAGATGCGAGGAGGGTTCGTCTGCGGTCTGGCTGCCAACCCAACAAGCGGCCTGCATTGGCGTCATTTCGTACATCTGCAATCACCCGTTGACAATTCCAGACACAAATACTCAACTATTGGCAATCGTCAACCGTTGTAATACACGACCGATGGCGTGATGGCGCAGATGACCTGAAATATTGGTCATATTCAGAATATTAGGCAGTTATCGCTTCTCGATGGATCAGCTATCCGCAGGGAAAGGTCGTAACCACCCAAGTAAACACCGGATATGTTATGACCGATTATACACCTTGGCCGGCCGAATTTGCAGACAATTACCGCCAGAAAGGGTACTGGAGGGACGAGCCGCTGTTCCAGATGCTGACTGAACAAGCCTCGGTCCGTCCCGATGCCGTTGCTGTCATCTGCGGTGAGCGGCAATTCAGCTATGGCCAGTTGGACGTTGCCTCAACGGCGCTGGCATTGCGCCTGCTGGACGCCGGCCTGTCGGCTGGCGACCATGCTGTCGTCCAGCTGCCGAACAGAGCCGAATTCTATATTACTTTCTTTGCACTGCTGAAGGCAGGCATCCGCCCGGTAAATGCGCTTTATAATCACCGGGCATTGGAGATGGGTGCCTATGTCGATCAGCTTCAGCCCGCGCTTTTGATTGCGGCCCGTGCCCATCCGCTGTTCGGTGACGGGGTGTTTGAGGCGCAATTGCGTGCGGCATCGCCCGGATTGCACCTTTGTCTTTATCTGGATGATGCCGGGGACGCCTGCAATCTGCAGGCATGGATGCGGCCCCATGCGGATACCAATCGGAAGCTGCCGCAGATCGACGCGAGTGATGTCGCGTTTTTCCAGTTGTCGGGGGGCAGTACCGGCACCCCGAAATTGATCCCGCGTACGCATAACGATTATGAATATTCGGTACGCGCCAGTGCCGATATCTGCGCATTGACGCCGGACACGCGGTTTCTCTGTGCGCTGCCGGCACCGCATAATTATGTCCTGAGCTCTCCCGGCGCGCTTGGGGTGTTCATGGCCGGAGGATCCGTTGTTCTGGCGGACAGTCCTGATCCGACGTTATGTTTTGATGTGATGGCGCGTCATTCGGTGACGATGGCGGCCCTGGTGCCGTCTGCGGTTGGATTATGGGTAGAGGCAGCGCGGGCGGGCATGCCTGTGCCGAAATCGCTGGGGGTGGTGCAGGTCGGGGGTGCCAGCTTTGCCGAAACCTTGGCACGGCAGGTGCCCGAGATATTGGGATGCAAATTGCAACAGGTGTTCGGCATGGCCGAAGGGCTGGTCAATTACACACGGCATGGCGACAGTGCTGAACGGGTATTCACGACCCAAGGGCGGCCAATCTCGGCGGATGATGAGGTGCAGGTTCGCGACTCCGCCGGCAACCAATGCGCGCCGGGCGAAACCGGGCAGCTCTGGGTGCGTGGCCCCTATACCATTCGCGGATATTACCGAAGCGCCGAGCATAACGCTTCGGCGTTTGATGGGCAGGGGTTCTATCACAGCGGCGATCTGGTTCAGCGTGATGCGGACGGCTACCTGCGTGTGGTCGGGCGAGTGAAGGACCAGATCAACCGGGGCGGGGAAAAGATCGCCGCAGAAGAGGTTGAAGCGCTGATATTGCGCCATCCTGACGTCATATCGGCCGCGCTACTGGCCCAGCCCGATAGCCGCCTTGGCGAAAAGGGATGCGCTGTTCTGGTGGTCCGCAAGGCGATACGCCCGGTTGAACTGCGTCGCCATCTGATCGGGCAGGGCGTTGCCGAATATAAATTGCCGGACCGTTTTGTCTTTATCGATGAAATGCCCCTGACTGCCGTAGGCAAGATCGACAAACGTCGCCTGCGCAGCACTGTTTTTGCCGAAAATTGAACAAGGAATACCGGATGAACACCGTTGTCGATAAAACGAACGACCATGAATGGATCGAGGCGCGCGTCACTGCCCTGCTGGATGACGAAGGCCCGATCGATCCAGACGAGAGCCTTATTTTTTACGGGCTGGATTCATTGCGTGTGATGCGGCTTGCTGCGGACCTGAAGACGCGGGGGATCGTGGTCAGCTTTGAGGATCTTGCCAAGCAGCCGACG
Source organism: Falsirhodobacter sp. alg1 (assembly GCF_000739715.2). GTDB lineage: Bacteria > Pseudomonadota > Alphaproteobacteria > Rhodobacterales > Rhodobacteraceae > Falsirhodobacter. The sequence continues at coordinate 166,599 of NZ_BBJC02000005.1, forward strand.
CTGAACGCTTGGTTCGCGCTGATTGATGAACGGAAGAAGAGTGACGGATAATATCGCGCCTCGGGCTGATGGATTGGGGGCGGCGCTGGATTGTCTGCGCCTCGTCCTGCCTGAATGCCGCGCCGAGGTGCATAGCTATGGCGCGCATGACCGGACATTGGTCGGTCATGCGCGATCCAAGCGGCGGGCCGAATTTCGCGCGGGGCGGATTGCAGCTTCCCGCGCGGGAATGGCGCTGGCGGGAACGCCCTTCATTGCAGGGCGGGGGGCGGACGGTGCCCCTGTATGGCCAAGGGGATTGCGAGGCTCTATCAGTCATTCCGCAGGTCAAGCGGTGGCCCTGTTGGGGCGTGCCGACGCCTGGTCCGGACTAGGGGTTGATATAGAAGGTGCGCTTTGCCCCGAGGTGGCGAAGGATATAGCGCCCGTCGCCCTGACCGCAGCCGAGCGGAGCCTGTTCGGGACCAGCCCTTTGGCAGTTGGCATGATCTTTTCGGCTAAGGAAAGCCTGTTCAAGGCATTAAGTCCGCTTATCGGGCGGCGGTTCGATTTTGATGCAGCCCAATTGTCTGCGAATGCTCCACAGCTATGCCTGACATGCGATCTTGCACCCGGGTGGCAGGCCGGGCGCAAGATCGATGTGGTGATGATCCCTTTTGAAGCCGGGGTCCTGACCGCAGTGGCTCTACCTGCACTCTAGCCTCGCAGTGTGGCGCCACCGTCGATGTAAAGGTCCGCCATGGTGATATGTCCGGCCTGATCTGACAAAAGGAACATTGCCGCCTGTGCGATATCCTCGGGCGTGGCAAGTTTGCCCAAGGGAATGCCCGTGCGATAGCTGGCCAGATCCCCTGCTAAAACACGCGTGGGGCCGTTTTCATCCCGCCACATTCCGGTCTGCATCGGTGTAAGGGTAGAACCGGGCGCGATGACATTGCAGCGGACACCGTATTGGGCCAGCTCCAGCCCGAGGCATCTTGTCAGCATGGTCAAAGCGGCCTTTGAGGCGCAATAAGGTCCCATATCCAGCCGGGGGATCGTTGCGGCATTGGAGCTGATGACCACAAGCGCCGCATCGGAACCGGACCTGAGCCGCCGCCCCACCGCCTGCATGAAATGGAAGCTGCCATCAAGGTTGATCCCCTGAACACGCCGCCATTCTTCTGCCGTGGTATCCAGGATTGGGCCGGTTCCCAGCACACCCGCGGCGTGCAGTGCAAGGTGCAAGGGGCCTGAACTGGCCTCGGCCTCGGCCACCATGGCCTCAACGGCCGCGGGATCACGTAGATCGCAGGGCATCAGGGCGATGCCATCTTTAGATAGCTCCGTAGCCGTGCTCAGTGCCTGTTCGGTATCCGTAGCGATGACATGCGCCCCTGCAGCATTCAGCATCGTGATAGCGGCACGCCCGATCCCCCCTGCAGCCCCGCTGACCAGAACATTGCGCCCTGCAAATCCGGTCAATTGCATTGCGAAGCACCCTGCATTGCCGCGAGCAGGTCCTGGGTGGCCACCACCCTGCCGCAGCATCGTGCCACCCAGTCCAGCGCCATCGCATGGTCGGTGGCCGTGAAATCGGCTTGGGCATCGGCAACTGCGAACGGCTCGATATCCCGCTGGAACGCTTCTGCCGCTGTCGCGAGACAACCGATATGAGCATAGATGCCGGTCACCAGAAGCTGGCGGCGCCCGCGTGCACGCATGAGCGTTTCAAGATTGCTCCGTTGAAACGCACTGTACCGGTGTTTGACCAGCACAATATCATCACCAACGGGCGCAAGTTCGGGCAGGATATCCTGATGTTCGGGCCTGCGCGACATTCCGGGGCCCCAGAGATCCGCCTGCAGGCCGCGGTCCGCACGAAGCTGCTCGCCTTCTTGGGCGGTATAGAAAACCGGCATACCGCAGGCCCGGGCTGCGGTGGCCAGCGCCGCAATATTCCGCACGATATCCGTCAGCGGGGCGGCATCGCTTGCAAAAGGGGCGCAGAAATAGCGTTGCATGTCGTGGATCAGCAGTGCCGCCTGATCCGGCGCGAATGGCCATTTGGCGCGGGATGGGGGCAAGGCGTCAGCCGCAGGAAGGGGATAGGAGGCAATGCTCGGAAGCGCCATGGGTCAGATATCCTTAGAGTTGTTCGAGTTCGTGAAGTGCCGCATCCCGGGGCAATCCGAATGCTGCCAGAAGGGCGCCGAATTTCGCGCCGGTTTCCGCTGCCTCTGCATAGGGTTCGGAGCCGAGAACAATGCCCGCCCCTGCATACAGCCGGGCCTGCGCGCCGCAGATCTCGGCACACCGGATGGCCACATACCATGCGCCGTCCCCCTGCCGGTCGCACCAGCCGACGGCACCTGCGTAGAAGTCACGGGAAACCGGCTCCAAGTCACGGATCAGGTCGGCCGACCGTTGGCAGGGAAGGCCGCAGACGGCGGGAGTGGGGTGCAAGAGCGAGGCGAGTACGATCGCAGGTGTTTCCGGGTCCTTCAGGATGCCCTCGATGAACGTCCCGATATGCCACATCGACCGCGTTGTGGTCAGGGTCGTACCATCGGGCGCCCCCAACTGATGGCAATAGGGGGCCAGCGTATCCAGAATGTATTCGACCACCAGTGCATGTTCGTGGCGATCCTTGTCGGAGCGGCTCAGGTCATGCGCGGCCGCGGCATCGGCAGTGCTGTCCTCCAGACGCTTGGCTGACCCTGCCAAGGGGTGCGACGAAATTGCAGCGCCCCGTTTGCGCAATAGCAATTCCGGCGTGGCACCGACCAGCGCGCGGGGTGCAACGTCCCCTGCGCGTGGGGGCAGTGCAACCTGAAACGCTGTAACCGACGTATCTTCCGCCAGTTGCTGCAACACGTCGGCCAGAATGATATTTTGCGGCTGTTGCAACAATAGGGTGCGCGCCAGAACGATCTTGCTTAGCCCGTCCGGTCGTTTTTCTTCTGCCCGCAGAATATCGAGGGCCCGTGACACCATCTGCATATAGTCCCGCGCCAGGGGTTCGGATCGCGGAGCCGCGGCGGCCGTGGCCGGGATCACTGGCGCGGGGCGCTTCATGTCTGGCAACCATGTGCCTTCGGCGTCCTTGGCGTGCCAAAGATAATCCTCTGCGGAATTATCGAAGGGCAGCGCTCCGCCCATTATTGCCCCGTCCTTGGGGCCGGCAAAGAACCCTGCGACGCGATCGCCGATTGTGGTGGATGGTCCGCGGGCAATCTGCTGCACCGGGCCTTTTGCACAGATCAGCCGGTTGCTGTTGCGAAACGCGAAGGGTTGCTCCGGAACGGGCGATAGCTTTTCCGCGGGGACGGGATTTGAAAAGGGCAGGGTCATACAAATGCCTCAGTAATCGGCGCAGGATCATGGTCTGATCTTGGGAATGCCCGATGCGCTGGCGTTTAATTCTATGGGTTTTTGCTGGTTTGAAACGACCGCTTTAGAACGTGGTGATTCAAACATGCTCTGTCAGAGCCTGGCTGCCTGCGCCCTGAATGACATGCAGAATCAGCGGGTTCAAGTGATAATTTATAAAAACAGTAAGGTATGCCGCTGACGGTATTCGCAGGGTGTGTGGTTTTTTTAGCACAACCTTAGTATTTATATCAACTATTATTACAATAGCCACCCGACGCGCGTATCACGCGCCTATCACGAAATGCACAGCAGCGTGCAGGATCGTTCAAATCAGTCGCCAGCCATTAGCAGCCAGCCGCAATCAATGCAGGGTATCAAGCATGAAAACGCGGCGAGTCGCAGGGCTTTTGGGTGGTGTCAGTATTTCGGCACTATGCGTTCTGACACCGGTTTCGGTAATGGCGCAGGACAGCTCCGGGGATGTCTATTCTCTGGGGACAATCCAGATCACGGGGGACAAGCTTACCCGCAGTCTGCAGCGGACCGCCGCATCCGTTACTGCCGTTTCCGCTGAAGATATCGAGGAACGCAAGGGAACCGAATCCGTCAATGACATCATCAAAGGCATGGCGAACATCACGTCGCCTGCCTCGGGCGGACAGGATGGAACGCCAACGATCCGGGGGCAGAACAGCGAAGGCCCGAATTCGGGTGCAACGGCCTTTTTCGGCGGTTCCGCGCCGCGTCTCGCGGTCAACGTCGATGGACACTACCTGAGCTACAACGAAATCGTTTATTCGACGACCTCGTTGTGGGATGTTGAAAGCGTGGAGCTGTTCCGCGGTCCGCAAACCGTGAGCCAAGGGGCGAACAGTATTGCCGGCGCGCTTGTCATCAAGACCAAGGATCCGACCTTCACCCCCGAGGGAGCCATCCAGACCGAGGTAGGTACCGGTGGCCAGCGCCGTGCGTCGATCATGGCATCCGGTCAGGTTGCCAATGATGTCGCTGCACGCTTCACCTATGACTATACCGCGCGTGACAACTATATCGACTACACGAATTCTGCGTTTTCGATGGGCGATACCGACCAGGACTATTATTCGAAAACCGCACGGGCCAAGCTGCTTTGGCAACCGTCCGAAATGCCGTCCCTCACGGCGAAGCTGACCTTCACCCATACGGATAACAACCGTCCGACATGGGAAGCGGCCAGCGGTGACTATTCGGATTACGAGAGCACCGTTACATCGAACCCGAGCTGGAAGCAGGTGACGAATACCACCGTTGCCGATGTCAGCTATGCGTTCGACAATGGCATCACGCTGACCAACCAGCTGCAATATTCGTCCATGGATACGACCCGGACCACCTCGCCCTCCACGTCTGGGAGCGCGTATCTTGACCAGACCAATATTTCGAACGAGACGCGCCTTGCGTTCGGAAACGAGGCTGACGTGATCAGCGGTGTCTTCGGAATGTTCGTTTCGCATACCGAAAGCGACGAGACGCTATCGCTCTCGGGAACCTCGACCTTTGACGATACCAAGGACAGCACCGGCATCTTCGGCGCGGTCAACTACCGTTTTGCGGACCGCTGGAATTTGGGCGGATCGCTTCGCTATCAGAATGATAATGTGCAACGGCTGGGTTCCAGCCCGTTCACGTCTGATGATCTGGACTATGACAAGACATTCGATGCGTGGTTGCCGAAGCTTAGCCTTTCGTATGATGTGAATGACCGCACGACGATCGGGGCAATGGTTTCCAAGGGGTATAACCCAGGTGGTGTCACCCTGGGCCTGACCTCGCAGGAATGGGTCGAATTCGACGAAGAAACATCAGTCGATTACGAGCTGTTCGCGCGGACCGAGGTGCTTGATAACCGGCTCGGGCTGACGGCCAACCTGTTCTACACCGACTTCAACGACATGCAGCGTTATGTCACCTCCGAGGCGGTGGACGGGTATTACGAGGCGGTCACCGTCAATGCCGAGAAGGCCCACTCTTACGGGCTGGAGCTTGGTTTCGATCTGGCCGCAACGGATACCTTGCGGATCCAGGGCAGCGTGGGCCTGCTGGAGACAGAGATCGACGAGTTCACCAGCGCGACCAGCGATTACACCGGCAACAGCTTTGGCCGCGCGCCAAGCCAGACGATCAGCCTGAGTGTTGACTGGCAGGCCCGTCCGGACCTGAGCGTCAGCGGCAACGTCCGTCACAGCGGGTCGTACTATTCGGATGATGACAATCTGTCTGCAGCGTTTGTAGACTCCTATACCGTCGCCGATGCCCGGATCGTATATTCGCCCCGCAACAACCTGCAGTTGTACAGCTATGTCAACAACCTGTTCGACGAAGATGCTGTGACCAGCATGCGCTATAGCCGTACAATCGCCGGTTACGAGGCTACAATGGTCGAGCCTCGCGAAATCGGGGTGGGCGTAAAGGTCCAGTTCTGAGGCCCACCCTTGCACCGGATGGTTGGATCCGTCCGGTGATCTTCATGAAAGATGATTGTCATCGTTTGACAGTAAATGCGGGGTGGTCTGGGCCGCCCCGCATTTCTTATCCTTAGTCAAAGGTCCAGAACCCCTCCGCCTCGGTAATGGGCAGTGCGGCTTTCAGCATCGATATGTTCGGTGCACGGGGGGATAGGTCGGTTGTCCCGGCAATCACCGCCTCAATCTCCGCAGCGACGGCCAGTACTCGCAAATCGTCATTGCGGCGCCCTACGATCTGCAAACCGAACGGCATTCCCTTGTCATCATGACCGCAAGGAATGGAGATGGAGGGCAGGCCTGCAATGGTCGTGGCATAGGACAGTGCCAGCCAGTGATAATAGGTCTTCGTCGGTTTCCCATCGATTTCCGTTGGATAAAGCTCTCTCCACGGGCGGGGGCTAACGGTGATGGCAGGCGAAATCAGGATGTCCCAATCTGTGAAAAAGGCCTCCCACCGTCGATGGCAGGCGCCCTGGGCAAAGATCGCCTTTGCAACATCTTCAGCGGAATAGCTGCGTCCTTCCAATACATTGTCCCTGACGTTCGGGCCGACATGGGCCGGAACGCGATCCAGAAGGTCTGCATGCACCCCCAGAAAGGATATTCCACGCAGCACACCGAAAATCCGGTCGGCATCATGGCAGTCTGGCGACGCCTCATCCAGAATGCCGAATGTCGGGGCAAGCTGGCTCAATGCCTTGCGAAAATGCGCGCGGACCGTCGTTTCAGTAGGCGCGAACCCGAAATCCTCGGTTGCGGCCACCTTGAGCGAGGATAGGTCGACCGGCGGCAGCGTAGCGAACCCTGCAGGGTTCCATGGTGTGCGGCCATCGACCTCTATGGAATAGGGATCATTGCGGCCCGGACGTGACATGACAGAGAGCATCAGTCCGGCATCGGCGACGTTGCGGGCCATAGGGCCAGATGTCGAAAGCGGGATCATGGCGGTCGCCCGCGCCTCTCCGGGGACCACGCCGGGGCTGGGGCGGAACCCGACCACTCCGCAATGGGCCGCAGGGTTGCGCAGCGATCCGCCCATATCCGAGCCGCTGGCCAGCGGCGCATATCCGCAGGCCAGTGCCACCGCCGAACCACCGGAGGAACCTGCGCAGGTTTTCGTGACATCATAAGGATTGGCGGTGGCACCATAGACGAGGTTGCGGGAATTCGCTCCGGCGCTCCATTCAGGCACATTGGTTTTCCCCATCGGCAAAGCGCCCGCAGCAACCAGTGCGGTGACCGGAGGCCCGTTTACCTTTGGAATATTATCTCGAAAGGCCAGCGAGCCGAATGTGGTAGGCAAGCCCGCAACATCCTCCATATCCTTTATCGCAACCGGCAGTCCATGAAGCGGGCCAAGTCGCTGTCCGGCTGCCACGGCTGTTTCTGCAGCAATGGCCCCTGCACGCAGCCTGTCAAAATCACGGACCGGCATGGCATTCAGCGCGTGATCCACCCCCTCCACACGGGCAATGCAGGCATCGGCCAGTTCAACAGGCGAAAGTTGTTTGCGGGCGATCAGGCGACGTGCCTGTATGGCCGTAAGGTCGGCGGGGTTAGAGGGAAACGGGGCAATAGGGGTCATTCGGCTGCTCCTTCGGATACGGCATCGCCCCAAGGCGAAAATGTTTCGGTGGTGCCGGAATTCAGACCACCCTCTCGCAGCACCGCTGCCGGGCAGGCAAAGGCAAGTGGGAAGGGAAGCCGTTTGGCGGTGGTAATCTGCCAGTTTTTCGAAAGCGCTTCAGTAACCGGACCTTCCAGCCGTTCGTCGGCCACCACCAGCGGGCCACCGGACGCGTCCATTCTGGGTGCCTCGATGGCCTGCTGCAGGGTTGCAGGCGTCTCCAGAAGCTGTGCGGCAATCTGGCCCACGGCAGGCATGATCTTGCGCCCGCCGGACGCGCCCAAGGCAAAGGTCCGGTCGCCATTCCGCCCCACGACAGGGCAGACGTTCATCAGGCACCGTTTGCCCGCGGCCAGCGAGTTGCTCTTCCCCGGTTCGGGGTCGAACCACATGATGCCATTGTTCAGCAGCAGCCCGGTAGAAGGGGAGACTGTCCGGGACCCGAACACCGACAGAAGTGTCTGTGTCATGGACACCATGTTGCCATCGTGATCCACGACGGAAAAATGGGTGGTGCAGCCCGGTGCCTTGGCGGCCTCGTGGTCACCCATTTCCGACAGGCGGCGCTCGTATGCGGCGCGGATCGCACCTGCGCGGGCAACGTAGGCAGAAGGGGTTTCAGCTTCGGAGGCCGGGTATTCGGATTGCCATTGGCTTACGGCATCAGCTAGCGTCGGTCCGGCGGTCAGCCCGGGAACTGCGAAGATATGTCCCTGACGATAGGGAATGATCAAAGGATCCGACCATTCGGCCTGATAACCGGCCAGATCGTCGGCCGTCAGGAAACCGCCTTTGTCTGACACATCGCGTACCAGAGCCGCTGCAATGTCACCTTCGTAGAAATCGGCAGCCCCTGCCAAGGCCAGATGCTCCAGGGTTGCAGCCATTCCGGACTGGTCCAGCCGCACATCTGAAAGGGCGGTCCAGCCGAATGTTTTGGGCCACTGCCCTTCATCCAGAAACATGCGTGCGGCATCCGGGTCCTTGGCCAGATCCTTTGCGGCCGATGCGATGATCAGGGCTGCGTACCAGTCGATCTGCATTCCCTGTTTTGCATATTTGATGGCTGGGGCCAGCAGTTCGGCCCAAGGCATCCTGCCGAACCGGCCATGTGCCGCCGCAATTCCCGCCACGGTACCGGGCACCGCGACCGAACTGCCGCCGATGATGTTCCGATCCTCGACAACAGTCTCCCATGGAAACAGATCCGATGCCTTACCTGCGCCCGACAGGGGGTAATGATTTGCGTCCAAGAAGGCCGACGCGCGCATTCCATAGTTCAGGGCGTACGCGCGCTCCTCGCCCGCGCGCCACAGCATCATCGCACCGCCGCCCATCGGCCCCGACATCCAGGGTTCCAGCACGCCCATGGCAAAGCTGGTGGCGACGGCTGCATCCACGGCATCTCCGCCGGCTGCAAGTACCGCCGCGCCTGCTTCCGCTGCCAGAACATGCTGGGCGGCAACGACGCCGCCGGCTACGGAGACGACGCCCGGCTTTGCGACGATCTGGCTTCGTGAAAAGGATCCGGCCATGGTTAACCTCCGATATTCATGGGAAAGGGACGCATCGCAGGGCGCAGCTTTTCATAGGCATGCGCCATTCGCAGAACGCCGATATCGTCAAACCGTTGACCTGCGATCTGCAGGCCAAGCGGCACATTGTTTGAATCGTAGCCGCAGGGCAGGCTCGCCACAGGCTGTTCACTGATGTTATAGGCCACGGTATAACTGATGTGTTCCATCGCACGTTTTGGGTCGTTCGTCGGATGCCCCCATTCCGCGGGAAAGCTGATATGCGGCGAAAGCGGCGAAAGAATGAAATCAAACCGTTTGGTGGCGGCGATGGTCAGCCGCCGTATCTCGACGGTGGCCGAATAGGCAGCGAAGGCCTGAAGTCCGGTGAATGCGGCGCCCGGTTCGGCATATTCCAGAAACAGGGGCAGTACCTTTTGCCGTTGTTCGTCCGACAGGGCCGCAAGGTCATGTGCTGCGCGGATCATCCAGAACCGGTCCAGCCCGCCCAGCAGTTCCGGTGTCATCCATGGATCTATCCGCTCCACGATGGCCCCTGCAGCCGCGAACATGTCTGCTGCGGCAACGACAGGGGGAATAACTTCAGGGTCCACATCCATACCGCAGCCCGGTTCAAGCTGCAGGCCAATCTTGACCCCTGTCAGGTCCATTTCCAGATCAAGCCATGGAATGCTGGCGGGGGGCAGGTTCCGGTAATCCCGCTGTTCCGGGTCCGGTCGGGACAGAACGCCCATCATCAGTGCCGCATCCTGTACCGTCCGGGTCATGGGACCCGCACAACGCCCCATATAGGGTGGATCGATCGGGATGCGTCCCAAGCTGGGTTTCAAGGCGACCAAACCGTTCCATGTTGCAGGAAACCGGACCGAGCCGCCAATGTCTGTACCGATATGCAAGGGGCCGTATCCAGCCGCACCTCCGGCGCCTGCACCGGCAGATGAGCCGCCCGGGTTCATCGCAAGGTTCCATGGATTGCGCGTCAGCTTATGCAGACTGGAAAGACCGGATGACATGGCGCCGAATTCCGGCATCGTGGTCTTGCCGAGGATAACTGCGCCTGCCTCTCGCAGGCGGGCAGCGGGTGGTGCATCCCGGGGCGCGGGGATAAGCGGGGTGGCTGCGCTGCCGATAGGGCAGGGGCTACCAATCGTGGCGATATTCTCCTTGATGGTCGTAGGAACGCCATCAATGCAGATGCCGTCTGTTTCCAGTTGTTTACCTTTTTGCCATCGTGCCTCGGAGGCCTTGGCCATTTCCAGCGCACCTTGGGGATCGAACAGGTAAAATGCGTGGATGTGGGGTTCGCAACGATCTATTTGCGCGATCACCGCCTTGGTGACATCGACGGGTGACAGGGTTCCGGCACGATATGCGTCAACCAGTTCCGTGGCAGACATCTCGTACAATGCAGGTGGGGCGGTCATTTTGAATCCTCATTCACTGGTGAGCTGCACGCAGGATCACACCGATGTATGGTCAGCGGAATCACACGTGGCGTATTGCATAGTGATACAGTCCAATTGTAAGGTGATCATCCGAGACCGGTAAATGATTTGCCTAGGGTATAGGCAGGTATAAACAGCCCGATGCGTTCATCAGAAGCCTCACGACTATTTTTAAGGCAGGGTTTGAATGCAAAGTGTCTGCAATCGAACAGGAACCGAGGGGTTATCTTGTGATCAATTATGTTTCCCGTACCGCGCATGTGGAAGACGAAGCTGAAAACGATGCGCTCTTCGTACGGTCTGTCGGGCGGGCTATGGCAGTTCTGTCCAGCTTTCACGCGGCAGAACATCCCCTTAGCCTGAGCGAGATTGCACGCGCAGCAGATCTAGATCGCTCCACGACGCAGCGGCTTGTCCATACGCTGCGCAAGATGGGATATATACGGCGGGATCGTCACGACCGGGGGTTCATTCCCGGCATCAGGATCTATGACCATGCTTTGGATGCGATGCGGCTGGACAGCCTCAATCAGCGTGCCGTTCCCTATCTGCTGGAGTTGCGGGGCGCGGTGAATGAGCGTGTGGACCTGTCATTGTTCGATGATTTGCGTCTTGTATATGTATCGCGTGTGCAACCCGAACGGAAAAGGCTTCATGATCTGCTGGTTGGGCTAAGCGTGCCTGCCTATTGTACCTCGGCCGGTTGGGCAGCAATGTCGAAACTTCCGGACGAAACCGTTCGCGATATCATCCGGCGTTCGGACCGCATCCAGCATACACCGCGCACCATTGTGGATGAAAATGCCCTTATGGATAAGGTACATCAATGCCGTAAGCAGGGCTATGCGGTAGCCTTGGAACAACTGCTTATGGGAGAGGTGGCAATTGCCGCGGCGGTATCGGGGCCGTCGGGAATACCCTTGGGCAGCGTTACGATCACGGCGCTTGTATCGGATTGGAGCCCGGAGGCATTCGAGCAGGCCATGGCCCCCGCCCTGATGCAGACGGTACGTGCCATCAGCCACGCCTGAGGTAGTAAATTCCGCGCAATATCTGGTGCATCAGGTCGCATGGGCGGCGGATGTACAAATATTGGGCGGATGAAAAAAATTCCATGATTAAAGGAGGTTTTGTTTGGGGTTCGCCGGAACCCATGCCGTTCTGTAGGCACATCCCCGGGCAAACCGGGACGGAAGCACAAAGTTTCCCCACGTCAACAGAGAGGTACATTATGACCGTTAATCTGCGTGGCCTGCGCAACGGGATTGCCGCTGCCACAGCCCTGACATTGACCACGGCTTTGCCCACCTTTGCCGAAACGACGATCACGGCCGTGATGCATTCGGGCCTGCGGGTGCTGGACCCGGTGCTGACAACCGCACATATCACACGTGATAACGCCTTTATGGTGTTTGACACGCTGGTCGCGATGGACGCGGATTTCGTGGTGCAGCCGCAGATGGCATCGTTCGAGATTTCGGATGATCAGCTGACCTATACATTCACCCTGCGTGACGGGTTGAAATGGCATGACGGGGGGGAGGTGACTCCGGCCGATTGCATTGCTTCCATCAAGCGCTGGATGCAGCGCGACAGCGGGGGCCAGATGATTGCCGACCGCATGGCATCGCTGGAGCCGACCGGGGACAAGAGCTTTGCCCTGACCCTGACCGAGCCTTTTTCCTATACTTTGGATGCAATGGGCAAACCGTCCGGTCTGGCGCTGTTCATGATGCCGGAACGCTTGGCTAGCCTGCCGGCGGATGAGCCGATTCCGGAAATGATCGGCTCCGGCCCGTTCAAGTTTGTTCAGGATGAATTCCAGCCGGGTGTGAAGGTCGTCTACGAGAAATTCGACGACTACGTGCCTGCCGAAGGCCCGCAAAGCGCCGCAGCCGGTGCCAAGGTCGTGAAGGTTGACCGCGTGGAATGGGTGACGATGCCTGACGCGCAGACCTCGCTCAATGCGCTGATGAACGGGGAAATCGACTATCTGGAGGCGGTGCCGGTCGATCTTCTGCCACTGCTGGAGGGTATGCCGGGCGTCCAGACGGCGGTGCTCTCGCCGCTCGGGTCTGTCTCCATCGGCCGGATGAACTTCCTTTACCCTCCGTTCGACAATCCCAAGATCCGTCAGGCTGCCAAATTGGCATTGAGCCAGGAAAATGTACTGACGGCATTGATCGGAAACCCCGATTATTTCAAGGTTTGCGGCGCGATCTTTGGCTGTGGCACACCGCTTGAATTCGACGATGGATCGGAAAGCCTGACATCTGGCGGAGATATCGAGGCCGCCAAGGCACTGCTGGAAGAAGCGGGTTATGACGGCACCCCGGTTGTGCTGATGCAGCCCACGGATGTGGTCACCCTGACCGCGCAACCCGTTGTTGCGGCCCAGGCCCTGCGGGAAGCCGGTTTCAACGTCGATATGCAGCCGATGGACTGGCAAACTCTGGTGACCCGCCGTGCCAGCCAAGCTCCGCCCGCCGAAGGGGGCTGGAACCTGTTCTTTACCAACTGGATCGTGCCCGAAGTGTCCAATCCTCTGGGTAACATCATGCTGCCGGGGCGGGGCGATGATGCCTGGTTCGGATGGCCGACAGATCCGGAGATCAATACCCTGCTGGATGATTTTGCCTCCGCCTCGGCACTGGACGACCAGAAAGGCATTGCCCAAAAAATTCAGGCACATGTCATGGAGAACGTGAACTACATTCATCTTGGCCAATATTTCAGCCCATCCGCTTGGAGTGATACATTGACCGGCGTCGAAGAAGCCCCGTTCCCGATTTTCTGGGGCGTGGAGAAGCAGGGCTGACACAGCCCGCGATACAGCCCCGGCCGTAGTGCATGGCCGGGGGTCTTCGATAAGAGGGAGCCGAGATGCCTACCTATTTAATCCGCCGTATTCTGGCATCCATTCCGGTAATGCTGGTTGTTGCGGTTTTTGTTTTCCTGCTGCTGCGCCTCACCCCCGGTGATCCTGCCGCAGTGATTGCCGGCGATATGGCAACCCCCGAACAGTTGGAGAAAATCCGGACCACCCTGGGACTAAACGACCCGCTGCTGGTGCAGTTCTTCAACTGGATCGTCAATCTGCTGCGCGGTGATTTTGGAATTTCGCTTATCTCGAACCAGCCGGTCATAGACTTGGTGACGGATCGGATGTGGCCGACTATCTGGATTGCCCTGATCACCATCACGCTGTCGGTTGTGGTGGCCGTGCCGATGGGCGTTCTTGCCGCGTGGAAGCATCGTAGCTGGATCGATCATGTGGTGATGACATTTTCGGTGCTGGGGTTTTCCATACCCGTCTTTGTTATCGGTTACCTTCTTATCAAATTATTCGCGCTTGATCTGGGGATTCTGCCCGTACAGGGTTATCTGGCCCCGTCGCAGAACCTGTCGGGCTTCGCGGTGCGGGCAATTCTGCCGTCGTTGACTCTATCCTCCATCTATATCGCCCTGATCGCGCGGATGACACGGGCCAGCCTGCTCGATGTCTTGGGAGAGGACTATGTCCGCACGGCCCGCGCCAAAGGACTGGCGGAACGTCGTGTCCTGTTCCGTCATGCGCTGCGCAACGCGGCTGTGCCGGTCATGACCGTGATCGGCACCGGATTTGCCTTGCTAATTTCGGGCGTGGTGGTCACCGAAAGCGTGTTCAACATTCCCGGTCTGGGACGGTTGACGGTCGATAGCATTTTCGCACGGGACTATCCGGTCATTCAGGCTTTGATCCTGCTGACATCGGGGGTTTACGTCCTGATCAACCTGCTGATCGACCTGTCCTATTCACTTCTCGATCCAAGGATCCGTTACTGATGGCCGAGAAAACTATGCGTGCAGCGCTTCCGCTTTCGACACGTCTTATCGGGGTAAAGATCGGCGTGGCGCCCATGATCGCCGCACTGGTGCTTTTCGTGATCATCCTGGCAGCAATTTTTGCGCCTTGGGTGGCCCCGCATGATCCGATCCAGCAGAATCCCGTCATGCGCCTGAAGCCACCGTCGGCAGAGTATCTGCTGGGTACGGATAATTATGGCCGAGACCTTCTGAGCCGGGTGATCTGGGGCGCGCGGATATCGCTGACGATCGGAATATGCGTCACCATCCTGGCGGTGGTGATCGGGCTGGCAATCGGCCTTGTCTCGGGCTTCTTCAGGGTGGCCGATGCGATCATCATGCGTATCATGGACGGCCTCATGGCGATGCCTTCTGTCTTGCTGGCCATTGCCATCGTATCCCTGATCGGGGCGAACATCTGGACGGTGATGCTTGCCATCACGATTCCGGAAATTCCACGTGTCGTGCGGCTGGTGCGATCCATCGTGCTGTCGGCGCGGGAAGAGCCTTATGTAGAGGCGGCAATCTCCATGGGCACCTCGCTGCCGCGGATTTTGTGGCGCCATCTGATGCCGAATACCTTCGCCCCGTTGACGGTGCAGGCAACCTATGTCTGTGCGTCTGCCATCCTGACAGAGGCGATCCTGTCTTTTCTGGGTGCGGGGGTTTCAACCGAAACTCCGACCTGGGGCAATATCATGGCCGAGACCCGGATCTATTTCCGGCTCAAACCCGAACTGATTTTCTGGCCGGGGTTTGCACTGTCGATGTGTATCCTTGCAATCAACCTGCTTGGGGACTGGGCGCGTGATGCGCTGGATCCACGCATGGGAAAGAGGGAGTCCTGAGTATGGCCGTTCTGGAAATCCGTAATCTTACGGTTGCCATCGACGCACCGGACGGCGCCTCGGTCGTGCGCGATATTTCCATTACCATCGACGCCGGGGAAACGGTTTGTCTGGTGGGGGAATCCGGATCGGGCAAATCCGTCAGCTCCCTGGCGACAATGGGCCTTCTGCCCAAAGGGTCACTGAAGGTGACCAGTGGTGAAATCCTGCTGGATGGTGAAAACCTTTTGTCGCTGACGCCGACGGAATTACGTGACCGGCGCGCGACACGCATGTCGATGGTATTTCAGGAACCGATGACCGCGCTCAACCCGGTCATGAAGGTCGGGGAGCAGATCGAGGAGGTCCTGTCGGCGCATACCAAGCTTTCGAACGCCGCAAGCCATGCGAAGGTGATGGGTATCCTGGAACAGGTCGGCCTGCCGAATATCGAACGGATTGCCCGCAGCTATCCGCACCAGTTGTCAGGCGGACAGCGGCAGCGGATCATGATCGCGATGGCACTGATCCTTGAACCACGATTGCTGATCGCGGATGAACCCACGACTGCGCTGGATGTAACCACGCAACAGCAGATTTTGCGCTTGATCAAAGAATTGCAGACGCGGCACGGGACGGCAGTCCTGTTCATCACCCATGATATGGGCGTAGTGGCCGAGATTGCCGACCGTGTCTATGTAATGAACAAGGGCGATATGGTCGAGAGCGGGCCGGTGATGGATATCCTGTCAAAACCGGCCATGGAATATACCAAAAAACTGCTTCGGTCTGTTCCGCCCTTGGTTCCACGGCCCGCACGTCCGGAAACCAGCCGCACGATCGCCCTGCAACTGACGGGTCTCAACAAGATCTATGGCGGCGGCAAGTTTCTATCCAAAGCTGTGGGCACACATGCCGCCAAGGACGTGACGCTTGACTTGAAGGTGGGCCGTACTCTCGGGATCGTCGGAGAGAGCGGTTCGGGGAAGTCAACGGTTGCGCGCTGCGTCATGCGGCTGATCGATCCAAGCTCGGGTGGCATTCGTGTGGGGGGGCAGCAGATTGCGGATCTTACGCCGAGCGGCCTGCATCCGTTCCGCAAAAAGCTCCAGATGGTCTTTCAGGACCCATACCGTTCATTGAACCCGCGGCTGTCCATCGAGGAGAGCATTATCGAGGGGCCAATGAACTACGGCGTTTCCCGCGCTGATGCCAAGGCCAAGGCGGCCGAACTGCTGGATCTGGTGGGAATGCCGCCCGAGGCAGCCAAGCGATATCCCCATATGTTTTCTGGCGGGCAACGCCAACGTATTGCCATCGCCCGCGCCTTGGCGATGGAGCCGGAGCTATTGGTCGCGGATGAGGCCGTCTCTGCCCTGGATGTCTCGGTCCAGGCGCAGGTACTGGACCTGCTGACCGAGATTCAGGAGCGGACGCGGATCGCGATCCTGTTCATCACCCATGACCTGCGCGTTGCGGCGCAGATCTGTGACGAGGTGGCTGTCATGCGGCGTGGCGAGGTTGTCGAATATGGCGATACTGCCCGTGTTCTGGGCAATCCCCAGCACGAATATACCCGAACGCTGCTGACCGCCGCCCCAGGTCGGGATTGGGATTTCCCGAACTTTCGTGCCGTTGTTGCCTGATTATCAAGGAGAGCATCTGTGCCCCGTATCGCCATTGGCGGTTTTCTACATGAAACCAATACTTTTGCGCCAACCAAAGCCACGTATGAAGATTTTGTCAGTGGTGGCGGATCTGGGAGGATGTTGTCTGGCACGGAGATCATTTCGGAACTTGGCCATGTGAACGGGGCCATCTCCGGCTGTATCCGGTATGGCCAGCAGCAGGATTGGTCCTTGGTGCCGACGCTGTTTGCGGCAACCTCACCCTCAGCGCATGTGACCGAGGATGCATTCGAGCGTATTGCGGGCGACATCATTGACCGGATTGCTTCGGCAATGCCGCTGGATGGAGTGTTTCTGGATCTGCACGGCGCGATGGTGACAGAACACCTGGATGATGGTGAAGGTGAGTTGCTGAAACGCCTTCGCCAGAAAATCGGGCCGGATGTACCGATCGTTGTCTGCCTGGATCTGCATGCCAATGTGACGGATCTGATGTTCAGGATGGCAGACGTGCTGGAAAGCTATCGAACCTATCCGCATGTCGATATGGCTGAAACGGGGTTGCGCGGTGCCCGGGCTTTGTCGCGAATGCTGGGGGGGGATCGACCTGCAAAGGCGATGCGTATCGCGCCTTACCTCTCTGCGATTGCATGGCAATGCACGACAGCCGAACCTGCAAGGGAATTATATGCCAAACTGGCCAAACTGGCAGACGATAGCCATGATGTAAGCTTCAATATGGGGTTCCCCGCTGCTGATTTTGCAGAATGCCAGATGACCGTTCTGGCCTATGGCCCGAAAGCAGATGGCGTGGCAGACGAGATGCTGGCTGCCGTGATTGCCGCCGAGCCTCAATTCTGCGGCAAGGTATGGGCCCCTGAAGAGGGTGTGGCAGAGGCCATTCGCCTGTCGGGTTCTGCCAAAGGGCCAATTGTCATTGCAGATACGCAGGACAATCCCGGCGCCGGTGCAGACAGCGATACGACCGGAATGATCAGGGCAATGGTGGCGGCGGATGCAGCGGGTGCCATAGGAAACCTTTATGATCCGGAAGCGGCCTTGGCGTCGCATCGTGTGGGTGAAAGAGGGGCCTTAACCATTGCACTGGGCGGTCAATCTGGCGTTCCCGGCGACGCCCCCTTTATCGCGACCTTTGCGGTGGAAGCTCTTTCTGACGGA
This sequence comes from Falsirhodobacter sp. alg1, assembly GCF_000739715.2. GTDB lineage: Bacteria > Pseudomonadota > Alphaproteobacteria > Rhodobacterales > Rhodobacteraceae > Falsirhodobacter. Next base: position 184,544 of record NZ_BBJC02000005.1, read on the forward strand.
AATTTCATTGCTGCCGGCCCCTATTATCGCGGCAAGAAAATGAGCATGGGGCCATCGGCGTGTTTGAGGGTAGGGCGGCTGCGTATCGTGGTCGTTTCGGCCAAGGCGCAGATGGCGGATCGCGACATGTTCCGGCAGGTCCGCATCGAGCCCGAGAATGAACCGATCCTTATTGTCAAAAGCTCGGTCCATTTCCGGGCGGATTTTGAGCCGATTGCGGCGCATCTGCTGACCTGCGCCGCCCCCGGACCGATGGCGGTCGATCCCAAAGATCTGCCCTGGCGGCATCTTCGGCCCGGTATCCGTCTTGGCGCGATGGGCCCCGCGTTTAAAACTGAAGATATTATATGAAGGAGGCCGCAGATGCCTGTCATTGAGGATATTGCCGCATTCGCTGACGATTTGACCGCCATTCGGCGTGATATCCACGAACATCCCGAACTCGGTTTTCAGGAGGTGCGGACTTCGGCCATCGTTGCGGCAAAGCTTGAAAGCTGGGGGATCGAGGTTACGACCGGGATCGGGAAAACCGGCGTGGTAGGTGTGTTGAAGGGCAGTAAACCTGGCAAGACAATCGGACTGCGGGCCGATATGGACGCGCTGCCAATCCATGAAGAAACAAATCTGCCATGGTCATCCAAAACGCCGGGCCTAATGCATGCCTGCGGACACGACGGCCACACGACAATGCTGCTAGGGGCTGCACGGTATCTGGCCGCCAATCGGGATTTTGCAGGAACAGCTGTATTCATATTCCAGCCCGCCGAAGAGGGTTTGGGTGGCGCGCGTGCCATGATAGCCGAGGGTCTGTTCGACCGCTTTCCCTGCGATGAAATCTACGGAATGCACAATGCCCCGCATCATGCGCCGAATTTGGTGCAGGTGAAACAGGGCGCGGCGATGGCGGGTTCGGACTTTTTCGATATTACGATTGTCGGGAGGGGCAGCCATGGCGCACGGCCAGAGGATTCAAAAGATCCCGTCATCATTGCCTCGGCATTGGTGCAGCAGATCCAGTCGATCGTGTCGCGAAACATTTCCCCGACCACACCAGCCGTCCTGTCGATCACCAAAATTCATTCGGGCGATGCGTATAACGTTGTGCCGAATACGGCAAAGCTTGGTGGGACAATCCGGTTCTTCGACCCGGGCGTAGGTAAACTGATATCCGAGCGGTTGCGTGCCATTTGCGCGGGAGCCGCCGTTGCCTATGACTGCGAGATTGATGTGGATATCAGGAACGTCTTTGACGTTCTGGTAAATGACGATGCACTATCTGCGGCTGTTCTGGCGGCCTCTGCCGGCGTAGTCGGTAACGACATGGCCGATTTCAGCCATGAGTTGGTCATGGGCTCCGAGGATTTTGCCGATATGCTGCGGGTGGTGCCCGGTGCCTATTGTACTGTGGGCCACGCGGGAAATGTTCCTGTCCATAACCCCGGTTTCACGCTGGATGATGCGATCCTGCCTGTGGGCGCCTCCATCTATGCCAATCTGGTAACGCAGCGAGGTGCAGCAGCATGACCGACTGGAAGAACCTGTCCTTTGACGCTGACGAAATCATAGCTGGCCTGAAACCATGGATCGAATGCGAAAGTCCGACATGGGACGCCGCTGCCGTCGACAGAATGATGGATCTGGTGATGATGGAATGCGCCGCATTAGGCGCGACCGTGGAACGTATCCCGGGTATCATGGGCCTTGGCTGTTCCGTGCGCGCCCGCTTTCCCCACCCCCGGATGGGAGAGCCGGGCATCATGATAACCGGCCATTTCGATACGGTACATCCTGTTGGTACATTGGCAAAAAACCCCTTTCGCCGCGAAGGAGGCAAGGTCTACGGTCCCGGCATTCAGGATATGAAGGGTGGCAACTATATCACGCTGGAAGCGATCCGGAAAATCATCGCCGCAGGTATCGAGACCCCATTGCCGATCGTGGCGCTGTTCACCCCGGATGAGGAAATCGGAACCCCGGCCACTCGGACATTGATCGAAACGGAGGCGAAGCGCGCCAGATACGTCCTGTGCCCCGAACCCGCACATGGGGATAACGGCGTATGCACAGGCCGCTATGCCATTGCCAGATTCAATCTGAAAGCAGAGGGAAAACCGTCGCACGCGGGGGCCGACATCAAGGGGGGGACATCCGCAGTGCGCGAGCTTGCCCGGCGGATCATTGAGATAGAGGAAATGACAAGCGAGAGCTGCACCTTCTCTTGCAACAACATCACATCCGGCCAATGGGTGAATTGCGTGCCATCCTTCGCATCGGCCGAATGCCTGTCCATGGCAAAGGAACAGGCAGATCTGGATGCCGGAGTTGAGCGAATGCTGTCGATGTCAGGGGATCGGAACGGCGTACAATTTACGGTTGAACGCGGGGTAACGCGTCCGGTCTGGGAAGCTGAAATGTCCGGAACGATGGAGCTGTATCATCACGCCCGGGCACTGTCCGCAGAGCTTGGTCTGGATATGCCGCATTGCAGTGCGGGTGGCGGGTCCGACGCAAACTTCACGGGTGCGCTTGGCATTCCCTCACTATGCTCGCTTGGGGTGAAGGGTGCTGGCCTGCATTCACTGGACGAGCATATCGACGAGGACTTCATTGTTCCCAGAACACGGATCATGGCGGGGCTTCTGGCAACCCTGCGGTAGAATGCGAGATGCTATTGGATGTTTATGGATATGAGTGTCGCATTCATGGTCAATTACCTCGTGTAATCACATAATCCATATTACTGGTATATGAAAAGGTTGTTCCGGAGCACTCCCTCCCGAAGTACGCTCGAACAACCGGCCCCGCCAAAATGCAAAAGGCCGCCCGAAATGGGCGGCCTTCTATTTTAGCGATCTTCCGATTACGCTTCGAACAGCGCCTTACGGTTGTCATGGTGACGTTGGGCCAGCTTTTTCATGAACTTGCCTTTTTCAGGAATAAAACGCGCGGGCTCGCTCGTGAATTCCGGCTCCATGATTTCCGGGAACAGCGTAAGGATTTCCTGACGTGCCTCGGGGCTTACCGCTTTCATCGCCTCAGGGCCCGTAAACAGGCTTTCGGATGCTGCGCCGTTGGAGAATACGATTTCATGCTGATCGAACAGCATGTGGAAGTATTCGACCTCAGTGGCATCTTCAACGATATCGATACCATCGACAGTCAGCAGCTTGTTGGCGGCAACCAGCACTTCACGTTCACCGAACATCCGCTCTGCAATCGCCGAACGAACCAGAATGCGGTGCTGCGGTGAAACGACCAGATCGGCTTTCGGCAACCCTGCACCCAAGGCACCTGCGACGATACGGATCGGCAACAGCCGTGGATGCTGCAACAGATCGATGCTGTCCATCTTGCGCCCACCGATCCACGAGATCGGACGAAAACCGCGGTCCATCGTGCGGACCAGATCCCCGGCTTCAAGGTCCTCGATCGCGACCTGACCCGAAATCGTTTCGATCATGGTCCCGCGGGCAAAACAGACAACGCCTGTACTGTCCTGGGTGAAGATATCACGGGTACCCGAGGTAAAGGCGATACCGTCACCCGAACCGAACGTTTCGTTGTTGGAATAATCAACCGTACCACCGGCATTGATACCGTTGGATTGGTTCAGAATACCGTCGTCGTCAAAATCGGCACGCAGCTCCGAAAGTTTGTCGTAATATTTCGACAGGTCGATGAAATCGTTGTTGCTCGAGTCACCGTCGTTCAGCTTGTCGGCCGTATCACCTGTGTTGAAGTCGGTGATTTTGTCGAATCCATCGCCGTGCGCGTAGATGAAGGTATCGCTCCCCTTCCCGCCCGTCAGGACATCGTTGCCCTTGCCGCCAATGATGGTGTCGTTACCCGAACCACCGTCGATTGTGTCGTTACCACCGCGGCCGTTCAGGCTGTCGTTGCCGCTCATCCCCCAGATCTTGTTGTCGGCAGAGTTGCCCGTGATCTGGTTGTTGCCCGAGTTACCAACAACGTTTTCGAAGTTATTGACGATAGAGTTGAAGTTGATGGTTTTGCTGGTGCCATCGTCATTCAGCGTGATGCCAAGATCGAAGCAGTCCACGCTGTCGGAATTGAACGCGACCGTGTCATTTCCTGCGCCGCCGTCCAGCGTGTCGGGATTGGGCGAGGTAAAATAGCCAACCTGCGCATAGTCATCGCCGTCTTCCAGATAGACTGCATCGCTACCGCTTGTAGTCAGGCCGTTGTCCAGCCAGACATCATTGCCCTCACCACCGTAAACGGTGTCGTTGCCGGTGCCTCCTTCGATGGTGTCATTCCCTTTGCCACCATAGATAAGGTCATTCCCCGAACCGCCGGAGATGTAATCGTTGCCGTCGTTGCCGTAGAGCTTATCGGCATCGTCGCCGCCATAGATCTTGTCGTCGCCGTCACCACCGACGATCAGGTCGCAGCCGTCACCACCAATGAGAACATCGTTGCCGGCATCGCCGCTGAGGGTGTCGTTGCCGGTACCCCCCAGGATCGTGTCATTGCCGCTGCCACCGTAAACCAGGTCATTACCGCCGCCTGCGTCGATATAATCGTTGCCGCCGTTCGCTACGATCTTGTCAGCGCCATTGGTGATGCGGTCGCCCTGCGCATCGGTATAGCCGACACCCATGTACTCGCCGGTTTCCTTGCCATCGACGATACCATTGCTGTGGTTCTTGTCGTCGTCGCGGCAGTCGTTTGAATTGTTGTATTTCGAAGAAGTCATGACAAACACCTAAATCGGGAAAATTGGCAAAAGGATATCGTCAGGCCGATGCGATAACGCCGGCCCGGATGTTCTCGCAATTAATGTTTGGTTAAGTCCGGTTAGACTGCTTCCAGCCGCGCCCCGAACGTTCCGCCCGCAAGGGGCTCAGACTTATGTGTGCTCAAGCAAAGGCATTAACCCCTCTTCTGGCTCAAATGTCGTTTCCGATATTAAGACTCAATAGGTATATGCCTTTGAAATTGTCAACGATACATTTTCTCGCTGCAATTTTTAGGTAAATTCATTTACAATTTTAATATAACATACTGTAAATATTGCACATTATAAGCTTCATCTCTGATGCACATGAAAAGTTACTTAATGGTTAATTGGTAAATATGCGCTGTTTCAGGCTCAGCCAAAGCACCGACAGGCGTGTCGTCTGCAAGAAGGGCAGAGACGATGTTCCGTACAAATTCCCAATAAAAATTGGCAATTAGTGTTTGGTTAATGATTCGGTTTACTCGGAATCTTGCCTACTCGAGGCATGCCGCGCCTCGCGGAAAAATTTTGGCGTCCCGGTAGCGGAATATTGCGCATCAGTGCAAAAACACATCAAAAGATTTATATGTTTACACATAATACCCTCATTAATGTGGGCGTCAGGAAGCTGAAGTATATGCACCATGCACTGAGGCACTTTACCGGCCTCGTATTACGCCCGGCTTAACGCGACGATTCTAAGCAAGCGGTAGCAAGAAATGATCGGTGCATTCCGGCAAACGGCATTTTGCAGCCGAACCCCTATCGTTGCCATGCCGAGGGGTACGGCGTTCTGCATCATGAACACCGCCGCATCTTGGGCGTGCACCTTGGAATGGGATTATGGGGCGTAGCAAAGGACCGCTTCGCAAAGGACGCTCTCATGACCCCGCGCAACAGGTCGGGGCGCGTAGTCGGAAACCCTACCTAAACAGCCGACACAACATCTTGGCTCAGATGACAGATCATGACCGGTCCTACTGCTGCGTATATTCTGGCGTATGCCAGTCTTGGCACGGGGCTTCATCCTCGCCGGGTATTTCAAACATGATTCGTTCGTGAAAATCCGATTTCATCCGCTATTTTGGGTGCCAGACGTTTTGTAATGGCCACAAAATCCAGCGTAACGGGTGAAATTTCACCCATAGGCCATGCAACGACCAAATCAATACAATTGGGCAGATCCAAGATCGGACGGTACTCCAGATAGGGGGATTTCTGGTACGCGATCCACGATGGCATGATCGCCACGCCCAGCCCGGAGGCAACATGCGTTGCAATGGCCGCGCTATGGGTTCCCTCGTGAATGATGCGGTAATGCAGCCCGGCCCGGCGAAGCGTGTTCGTCATAATCACGGCATAATTGGCACCCAGAACGGGTGCATAGCCTATCAGAGACTCCCCTTCGAAATCCGTCACCTCCAGGGCGCTCTTTTTTGCCAGTGGATGGCCTTTCGGCAGGGCTGCTACAAAGCCTTCGCTCATCAGATATTCTGTCTGCATGAACGCGGCCCGCTCGGTCGGTCGAATGAAGGCAACATCGATATCTCCTGCCTCCAGAACCTTCAGCTGACCCGAAGTATTCAAGGGCGATACCTGCACGATAACAGCTGGGCGAATACGCCGAAATTCGCGCAGGATCGGGGGCAGGACATGCGACAAGGCCACCGATACCCCTGCAACGCGCAGCCGTCCGCCTGCCTGATCCGACATGGCCCGTGTATGCGCCGCCGCTCGGTCCGCGCCGTCCAGCAGCGTGCGTGCATGTCGCAGCAATGTTTCCCCCGCCGAAGTCAGCCGTGTGCGCCGGGTGGTGCGGTGAAACAGGACCACCCCCAATTGCTGCTCCATCTGGCGGATCTGCATGCTCAGCGGTGCCTGCGCCATACCCAACCGCTCGGCCGCGCGGCCGAAATGCAGCTCCTCCGCCAAACACACGAAATAGCGTAGCTGGCGCAGATCAAAGGGAGCTTTCATATATTTTCCATATCAGATCATAGGGTTTATTATTATTGATCTCATATGAGTGTCATGATCCGGTCAATCCATCGAACACCGATCAAGGCGTCTTTTGCTCCATGTCACGCTTCTGGCTCATCAAGATTTTCCGTACACTTCTAACGCTCTGGCTGGTGGTGACGTTCACCTTCATCGTTCTGCGAACCAGCGGCGATCCGGTTGTCGCCCTTCTGGGTGCGGATGCGATGCCCGACGAAATCGAACAGTTCCGGCAGCAGTGGGGCCTCGATCAACCGTTGCTGCTGCAATACATCCAGTACATCGGCCAGATGGCTACGGGACAATTCGGCGTATCCCTGCAGGATCATCGTCCCGTCACGCAGATCATCATGGAACGGCTACCGGCCACTCTGGGGCTCGGCCTGATTTCATACCTCTTGGCGGCTGCCGTTGGCATTCCCGCCGGGATACTTGCGGCGCTTCGCCGGGGAAAGCTTCTGGACCGTGCTGTCATGGCCTTTGCCGTATTCGGTTTTGCATTGCCCAATTTCTTTCTGGGCATCCTGATGATCCTTATGTTTTCCCTAGTGCTGCAGGTGCTCCCGTCGTCCGGCACGGGAACAATCTGGCACGTCATCATGCCGGCCATCACTCTGGGAACATTCACTGCAGGCACCTTGGCGCGATTTACCCGGTCCGCCATGCTGGAGGTTCTGGAACGCCCCTATATGCGTGCAGCACAGGCCAAGGGCGCGTCCTTTACCCGTAGAGTGCTGCGCCATGCCCTGCCGAATGCCGCAATCCCCATCGTAACCATTATCGGCCTGAACCTGGGAAATCTGATTGCCGGAACCATCGTCGTGGAAACCGTCTTCGCATGGCCCGGCATAGGTCGGCTTCTTGTTGTCGCGGTGTCACAGCGCGATCTGGCATTGGTTCAAGGCCTTGTGCTGGTGATCGCTGCCACAATGGTGCTCGCAAACCTTGCAGTGGATCTTCTTTACGGCCTTCTTGATCCCCGCATCCGTGGAGGAGCGCGCTGATGACCCGCCCGAACCCCATCGTCATGATTGCCGCAACGCTCCTGACCGCCGTTCTGATCGTGGCAATCTTCGGCGGCTTCATGACCCCGCATGCGCCCACTGACCAGGATCTGCTGAACCGGCTGAAAGCCCCGGCGTTCCTGGGCGGGCCTTCGGAATACCTGCTGGGAACCGACAGGATCGGACGCGACATGTTCGCCCGAATGGTCTCGGGGCTACGAATGTCTTTGTTTGTGGCGCTTGCCGGTACATTCATCGGCGCCGTTGTAGGGACTACTATCGGCTTTCTTGCCGCACATTATCGCGGCTGGGTCGAAGAGGTCCTGATGATGCTGGTCGATTTCCAGGCCTCGCTTCCCTTCATACTGATCGCGCTGACCCTCTTGGCTTTCTTCGGCAACTCGATGACGCTGTTCATCATTCTGATGGGTCTGTTCGGCTGGGAAACCTATGCCCGTCTTGCCCGCGGCGTCGTGCTCTCGGCATCGTCGCAGCCTTATGCCCGAGCAGTGGTCGCATTGGGCGCACATCCGGGGCGGCTGTATATGCGCCATGTGCTTCCGAACGTCGCATCTGCCCTGATCGTGCAGGTCACGCTGACCTTTCCCCAGATCATTCTTCTGGAAACCTCCCTATCGTTTCTGGGGCTTGGCATTCAGCCCCCGAACACCAGCCTGGGGCAAATTCTGGGCGACGGGCGCGATTACCTGTCAACGGCATGGTGGATCTCGGTCTGGCCGGGCGCGCTCATCTTTCTCATCACTTTGTCCATGTCGATCTTGGGGGATGCCTTGCGTGATAGGCTGGACCCCATGCTGAAATCCCGCACCACATGAATATGGAGAGTATCCGATGCTGACACGACGTACCTTCGGTAAATATTCCCTCGGCGCAGGCGTCTTTGCCCTGGCTTCCCCGCCCCGTTGGGCCATGGCTCAGGGAACGCGCCCCACCATTACGGTGGCCGTTGATAACCTCTGGTCCAATCTCAACTCCGTAAACGGCATCTCAACCACAACACGGCGGCTCTTTCCGAACTTCTATTCGCATCTGATCGAACAGGATTTCATCAAGGACGAACAAGGGGTGGAACTCGCCCCGGGCCTTGCCACGGAATGGACGCAGAACGGCAAGGTCTGGACACTGAAACTGCGTGAAGGGGTAAAATTCCACAACGGTGAGACGATGACCGCCGAGGATGTAGCCTTTACTTTAGGCGCCGACCGGCTCTGGGGGGAAAAACCTTATGAGCCTCGTGGCAAAAGTTTCACAGCTGGATTCGTACGTGTCGAAGCCATCGACGATCTGACGGTCGAGATCGAAACCGAGGCGGAGGATCCCTATATTCCGGGCAAGCTGACAGGCTACATCGGGTTTGTCATGCCCAAAAAAGCCTATCTGGAAATGGGTGTCGATGCATTCGGCCAGGCTCCGATCGGCACCGGGCCGTACAAGGTAACGCTGTTCCGGTCCGGTGAGGTTCTGGAAATGGAAGCCTTCGATGACTACTGGGATGGCCCGCCGCCGGCCGCCAAGATCATATGGCGTATCGTTCCCGAATTTGCGGGCCGTATGGCCGGGCTGGTCTCGGGCGAGTTCGACTTCATGGTCAATATCCCGACCGATCAGGAACCGCAGATGGCCAGCTACGATAACGTGACGGTTTCAAGGGCCCTTGGTGGAAACTATCCGGCCTTTGCCTTCAATACCCGCCCCGACCCCGAGGATAATCCGCTGGTCGATGTGAATTTGCGCAAGGGCATGGTGCAGGCCATCGATATGAATATGATTGTGAAGGCCTTGTTCGGCGATACGACATTCCACCCTGCCGTTCCGTTCAATTTCCCCGAATATGGCAAGTTCTATGATCCGGACATGCCCAACCCTCTGCCCTACGATCCCGAGGCTGCAAAGGCGCTGATTGAAAAGTCCGGATATGACGGGCAACCGCTGCAGTGGCACATCACCCGGGGCTTTTACCCCAACTATGAAATCGCCGCCGAGATCATGATCGAACAATGGCGTCAGGTGGGCGTGAATGTCGTGGCTGAAATTCTGGACAATTTCGAACTCGTCTATACGCGCCCCTACCACATGATGAACATGTCAATGTCGACCAGCTTTATTCCCGGTGATCCCTACCAACCACTTTGGCTGGATTGGGGGCCAACATCCAGCCGCGCCACCGCGCAGTGGAAAACCTGGGATCCGACGCCCGAATATCTTGCCGCCGGGGCCGAATTTGAGGCCGCCACAGATTTCGAAACCCGCAAAGCCGCTTATCTGAAGCTGTCACAGGCCTGGCAGGATGTGACGCCCGGATTCTATCTTTGGAAAAGCGTTTATAACTGGGGTCACCGCGCGGATATTGAATTCGTACCCCGCGCAGATGCCGAGATGCGGATGTTCGGCGATTACGTGGCGTTCCCTGTATGAAACATGCGCTGAAGGACATGACGGTTGCGGAGTTCCGCGACCGTCTGCCCCACTATCCTGTCATCCTGCTACCCATGGGCAGCCACGAAGAACAGGGCCCCCATGCTCCGATGGGGGATTACCAGCTGGCCGAAGCGATCGCCGAGCGCGTGGCCGAACGCGCAAAGGCCATAGCAGCCCCCTGCTTGCCTTTCGGTTATGCCGAGTTCTTTCGCGGATTTCCTGGTGGAATCCAGTTGCGCGCCCCCACCTTCTGCGCCGTCGTGGAAGATATGGTCGGCGCATTTCTGGACCATGGAATAAACCGTGTCCTGATCCTGAACGGCCATTCAACCAATTCGACGCTCATCGATCAGGTTCTACGCAAGATCCGTAATGAAAGAGGCGTTGCCGTGGCATCGCTGGATCTGTGGCGCGCCATTCCGGATGATGTATGGGCCAAGGCGCATGGCGAAAATGCCCTCAAGGCACGCGGGCATGGTGGCGATCCCGTGACATCCGTCGCCATGCACCTTTGTCCTGATAAAATGCGACCGGACCTGATCCGCCCCTCGGAACGCACCCCGGCATACGATCTTCCCACAGTCGGCGTTGCCGGTATCCGCTTTGGTACATCCCAACTGAACCTGCCGCTGAACGCACATGAGGTGAATGCCGACGGGATGCTGGGCGGTGATGCAACCCTCGCGTCGGCACAGGCCGGCAAAATCTTCGTCGATCATCTGACCGCACTGTGTAGCGATATCATCGCCCACCTGCGCGAATACGATCCGTGCAACCCCATGGGAGGCAGAGCAGAAAGATGACGGATCCAATCCTTTCACTCCACAACCTGTCTGTTCTATTGCCGAAGGGGGCAGATCGCAGCCATGCCGTCCGGGATCTGTCGCTGGCATTGCACGCAGGAGAAATCCTTTGCGTTGTGGGCGAAACCGGTTCCGGCAAATCGCTGACAGCCATGGCAACCCTTGGGCTGTTGCCGTCCAACCTGCCGCCGCCACAAGGCAAAGTCATATTCGAGGGGCGCAACCTGCTTGACGCTACCCCCCGCGAAAGGCGCGATCTTGCGGGGCGGCGCATGGCAATGATATTCCAGGAACCAAGCGCCTCGCTGAACCCGATCTACAGGATCGGTGAGCAGGTCTCTGAAACCTTCCGCCTCCATACGAACCTGCGGCCAGCTGCCATCCGCGACAAGGTCCTGTCCCTGTTCCAAGAGGTGCAGTTGCCGGACCCGGAGGCCATATTCAACGCCTATCCCCATCAATTATCAGGGGGGCAGTGCCAGCGCGTGATGATTGCCACCGCACTGGCGCTTGATCCTGCGATCCTGATAGCGGATGAACCGACTACGGCGCTGGATGTGACCACGCAGGCGCAAATCCTGAAAATGATGCTGGATCTGCGTCGGACCCACGGCACGGGCATCCTGTTCATTACGCATGATTTCGGCGTTGTGGCAGAAATCGCTGATCGTGTGGCTGTCATGCGTTATGGCGAATTGGTGGAAATCGGCCCTGCGGCCGATGTGCTTACGACCCCGAAACACCCCTATACCCGTGCTCTCTTGGCAGCCGTACCGAAGCTGGAACCCCGGCACGCCCGTGCAGACATTGGCCAACCGGTGCTGCAGGCTAAAGGGATCTGCCGCACGTTCCGCAGCCGCGGACTGCTGGGCAAAACCCGAGAAGTCCGCGCGGTCGATCATATCGACATCTCCATCCGTGAGGGGGAAACCCTTGGCCTGGTGGGGGAAAGCGGCTCGGGGAAATCCACCCTCGCCCAATGCGTGATCAGGCTTGTGGAACCCGATAAAGGCGATGTGATCCTGTCAGGCGGGGCATTCACAGGGTTGAACAAGGCAGAACTGCGCCGCGCCCGTCAGCGTGTCCAGATCGTGTTTCAGGATCCCTATACGGCACTGGACCCCCGGCAATCCGCGGGTGATGCAATTGCCGAAGGGCCTATTATCCACGGGCTCGGACGCGCAGCGGCAAAGGCACGTGCCCTAGATCTGCTGGAGGCGGTGGGGCTGGACCGTTCGGCCGCCACCCGCTTTCCGCACGAATTTTCGGGCGGGCAACGACAGCGCATTTGCATTGCCCGGGCATTGGCGGTCGAGCCGCAGCTGCTGATTGCGGACGAAAGCGTCTCGGCGCTGGACGTATCCGTGCAGGCGCAGGTGCTGGACCTGCTGGCTTCAATGCAAAAACGACTTCGCTTCGGAATGCTGTTCATCACACATGATCTGCGTGTCGCATCGCGTATCTGCGACCGGATCGCCGTCATGCGCAAAGGGCAGATCGTCGAGGAAGCCGAACCTTCATCCCTCTTCCACGCCCCCCAGAATCCGTACACCAAAGCGCTGCTCGCCGCCGTGCCCGGTGCAGACTGGCAAACCCGCCAGAAGGAAACATCATGAAGAAATATCACATAGGCCCTGTTCCCACACAAATCGACACCTCATTGGCAGCAGGATTTGCCAAGGTAGAAATTGCGACGATCGGCCATTTTCGTCATCGCGGCTTTGTCTCTCATAACCTGCGCCCGATTGCCCCGATCCCGGGAACGTTGGTCGGCACCGCCGTGACCGTGGCCATTCCCGGGACGGATTCAACGCTTCTGCACCATGCCCTTTCAGTCGTACGCCCCGGTGACGTTGTCATCATCGACCGGCTGGGGGACACACGCCATGCGTGCCTGGGGGGCGGTGTCGCCTATGCCGCCAAAATGGCGGGCGCCCTGGCCGTTGTTCTCGATGGCCCCTGTACCGATCCGGATGAAATTATCGAGGTGGGATTGCCTGTTTTCTGCACAGGGGTCTCGGCAATCACCACCCGTCTGAATGATCTTGGCGGCGCGCTGAATATGCCGGTTTCCTGCGGCAATGTACCCGTAATTCCGGGTGATTTCATTCTGCTGGATCAATGCGGCGTACTCGTCATTCCCCCTGCCGAGGCCGCCGAGGTGCTGGAGGAGGCATCAGCCCGTCAGGCGCGGGCAGGACGCAATCGGTCCCGGATCACAGCCGGTGAAATGCTCGGGGATCTATCGGGCGCAAGCGCCAAAGTCGCCGCCGCACTCTGACAGCCCCGGGGCCGTGCAGGTTACAAACCTGCCGGTCCGGTCAGATCTGCCGCGATCAGCCCACGAACCGAATTTCCGACCCACAGCTTGGCACGCGGCAGATCGTCTGCCATCAGCACCGCTTCGCGGCATTGGTTGCTTGCCAGCAGTTCGGCGCGCAATACTCCGGGCAACAGGCCACAAGAGGCTGGCGGCGTACAAAGCCCTCCTCCCAGATCATAGAACAGATTGGTGATCGTTCCCTCACACACCTCATCACAGCTGTTCAGGAAAATCGCTTCGTCAACATCAGGCGGCAATTCCGCTCGTGTGCGGTCATAAAGCGTGCGTCGGGTTGTCTTGATCGTCAGCCACGGATCGTCAGCCTGCAAAGAGACAGGGGACAGCATCACACGCCAATTGGCGGCAGGGGCTGGCAGCGGGACCGCCTGCACTACCAGATCGCCGCCCGAATCCAGCGTAAGGCGCACACGTGCAGGTGCAGTGGAAACGGCCCCCTCCAAGGTATGCCTTACCCGAATGACATCACATTGCCACCCGAGCCGGGCTGCCGACCGCATCAGGCGGGCGAGATGGAGATCGAGCCGCTTGTATCTGCTCCCATCCCAGCAAAGCGTCTCGATGAGGTTCAGCGACGGTTCAGATCCGCAAAGCGTGCCTTCCACAATGCCTCCTCCCATTCGTTGTCCGCTTTTGAGTCATGGACAATTCCCCCGCCCACATTCAGGATGATACGCCCGTCGGCAAACAGCCTCAGCGTTCTGATGGCAACATTGAATGACGCGCGTCCCTCGGGGGCCATCCAGCCGATTGCCCCACAGTAAACGCCGCGGGCCTGATGCTCCAACTCGGCAATGATCTGCATCGCACGGATTTTCGGCGCGCCGGTCACCGAGCCACAGGGAAACAAGGCACGCATCAACTGATCCAGCCCCGGACGGCCCAAGAGTTTTCCTGTAATCCGAGAGGTCATCTGGTGAACTGTGGCAAAGGGCTCAACCTGAAACAGTTCCGGCACCCGAACCGACCCGATCTCGGCCAGCCGCGAAATATCATTGCGCAACAGATCGACGATCATCAGGTTTTCGGCCCGGTTCTTTTCGCTGCGGAACAGTTCGTCGGCAGAGGCATGATCACGGGCAGGATCACTGTGCCGCGGGGCAGTGCCCTTCATCGGCTGCGCCTCGATCCGCATGTCTGAATCCAGCCGGAAAAACAGTTCCGGAGAGCGGGACAGAATGATCGGCCCCACCCCGAGATCCACCAGCGCACCGTGCCGCACCGACTGCACCCGCGATAATGCCGAATACAGCCCTGCCGCCGTTCCCTGTTCCAGCCGGCCCTCCATTGGAAAGGTCAGGTTCACCTGATAGCAATCACCCTGATCGATGTAATCCGATAATCTGGCAAATGCCGCATGATAGTCATCGCAGGATATGAGCGGGGTCATATCGGAAAGAAGGACCGTCTCCGCCGGCAAAACCGGGGCAGCTTCGGGCCGGTCATAAATCCCGAATGCCAGAAGCGGCTCCCCCTCGGGCAGTCGCATCAACGGCAAAAGGTGCGGCTCCATCGCCAGCCCTGCCTCGTATCCCACCCAGCCCGCAACCCATGCCCCTTTGGCGCGGGCGGCCTCGATTTCCTGCAGGGCGGGGATCACCTGATCCGCTGTTTCGGCCACAATGATCCGCGCGGCATCACGAAACAGAACGGGGCGGCCATCGGGTCCGTCTTCGCAAAGGATCATCGGCGTCTCATATCACAGCGGGAATGGCGGGTTTTAGGCCGAACAGCGATGTCCGCGCAATGGGGGACGCAATTTCCATTGCAAAGCTGCACGTGACGGCTGGCGCAGCCCTATGGTCTGACGGTAGTCTTGGCGGAATGTCGCGTAACATCAATTCCTTTCTGACCTTTCTGTCCCAGCACAGTACGGCAAGCGCCGCGCTGGTCGCGTGGTGTAGCACCCGTTTTCCCGATGACGCGCCCGTGCTTCGGGTAACGGTGCTGGAGGATCGCGCCGTTATGCCGCAGGAGGCTGCTCCACGGCTCGGAAATGCGGCGGACGCCATGCGTTTTAGGCGGGTTCAAATCCTGTGGGGGGATATGCCCGTATCTCAGGCCGTGAACTGGTATCTGCCGAACAGACTGCCCGCAGGGGTTGCCGCTGATCTGCAGACCAGCACATTACCTTTCGGCGTATTGATTGCCGGATATTGCCCGTCACGCCACAACACCGGCACCGAAATCGTGGATCACCCCGATTACGCGCTGACCGTCCGTGCAGTCCTTTCTTTACCCGACGCGGGGGATGTTTCTCTGGTCGAGGAACATTATTACCGCAGCCTGCTCCTCTAGGCTGGCCTTATCACCACCGTACCCCGCTCCCCTCCCAATGCAGCAAAGGCACGCTGGCGGCAGGTCAGAACTAGTATTTGCTGGTCGGCCGCAACGCGGTGCAATGTGGTGAACATTGTCTCGATCCGATCGTCATCGCTATGTACAAGCGCATCATCCAGAATGACGGGTACCGACAGTCCCTTGCGCGCAAACAGCCGCGCAAACGCCAGACGCGTCAGAATGGCCAGTTGTTCGCGCGTACCACCGGACAGGATCTCCAGCGGCTCGTCCTGGCCATTGCGCGTCAGAGCGATCGGGAGCAGCGATTGGTCATCTATCTGCAGTGTTGCCCCCGGGTGCAGAATGGTCAGCAACGGCTCCAACTCACGCATGACGGGGGCAAAATAGGCGTCACGGGCAGCGATCCGCGCATCTTCCAGGGCGGTACGCAGGCGGACAAGCGATTGCACCTCGGCGGCATAGCGCGAGGCACGGTTGACGGCGAGCAATAGCTTCCCACGTACCTCGTCGAGCTCTTCCTCGATCCCGAGTTCCGCCAAAGAGCCGATGGAACCGTTCAGTGTTGCAAGTTCTACGCTCAATCTGTCACGCGTATCCTGCGCCTGCTTCACCACAGATTCAGCACGTGTCAATTGTGCCTGAACCATCCCCAGATCGGGTGCTTGTTGTTCCAGCTTCGCGTTAACCGCCTTTGTTTCAGCAGTCCTTGCCGCATAGGCATCCCGCTCTCGGCGCAGGACGTGCAGACGATCCGCCAGGCCAGCCATATCCCCTGCATCGGCACGGGCTGCGGCGGCGGTTTGTTCAGCCGCCGTCAGCGCGGCCCGCGCGCCGGCGCGCGCTTCAGCCGCTACCCCATAGGCAGATTGCGCTTCGGCTGCCGTGTCGCGCTTTGCAAATTCTTCGGTGACGGCATTGGCTAGTGCCGCTTCCAGTTCCGCGGGGTTCCCTCCGGACAGGTCACCGGCTGTCGCCTCGGCCGCGGCTTGCGCAAGTTCCCGACGTAGTGCATCCATGCCGTCCGGAACAAGTTCGGCCAAGAGCGCATCAGTCGTTTTCAGGCTGCCGTCCAGCATTTGTGCGGCATGCAGTTTCTTGCGCGCATCAGCTAGGGTTTCCGCACCACAACCCTGCAAAGCCCTCTCAAGCGTTCTGGCCGCCTTTGTCAGATTATCGGCCTCATTGCTTTTACCTGCGCCGGGGTCAACGATCAGAGTGCCGATGCCAGGAAGGTCAAGCGTGCGTTTGGCGGTCAGATGGTACGTTCCCGCAGCCAGATCGGAGCCCCCCTCTTGCACCCGCACTTCGCCGGAATAATGAAGGCTGATACTCGTTGCCTGCGCATGAACTTGTGCGGAGGCCCGGTCATATTCCGCCTGTGCCGCCTCAGCCAAGGTCAGGGATTGGGGTGTCACGACATATATCGCGCGTTGCGCCTGCTCTGTTTCGAACGTTTTTCGCAACGCTTCCGCGCGGCCAAGGGTATGCGTGATTTGGGATACTCGCGCCCGTGCCGCCTCGGCCAGCTTTGCCCGCTGCGCTGCCGTCAAGCTGATCCGCAGTTCATGCGTCCGGTTTTCGGCAAAAGCAAGCGCCGCAGCCGCCGCGCTCCGTACTTCCGCTAACTGGGCCGCACGTTCCTCGGCGCGCACCGCAGCAGCTCTTGCATGATCAAGGCTGGCATCGGCGGCGGCGACCCGCTCTGACAGCTGCTCCAACCACTCCACTGCGGCGCGCGCGTTTTCCTCGGTCGCCACGGCCAGCTTGACGGCCTTCCGGGCTTCCGACAGTTCGATGGCATGGGCGTTGGCCTCCGCATGCGCGTGTCTGGCGTGTTCAAGTGCCTGTTCCCGCCGCAAGGCTTGTTCCGGATCATTCACATCGCGCAATTCGCGCTGGACGTCGGCCCGCCGGGCGAGATCGCCTGACAGCCGCGCGGCCTTGGCGGAAAGCTCCAACTCTGTGGTGCGCAGGGCGTTGGCCTCGCTCTCGGCACGTGCCCATTCACCTCCGGCCTTCGGTTTCTGCGTCGCTGTTGCCAGTCTGGAAAGTGCCATCTCCACGCGGGAAACAACTGCATCCAGCCGGCGCCCCCCCGTCATCATGTCGATCTCTCCGGCTACGGAGGAAAGCAGATCCCGTCGGGCTGTCAGCGCCCGCTCCCGCTCGCCTTTATCGCTGGCCGTGTTCCCCTCCGGCTCCATGCCCAGCAGACCCTGCCGCACCCAAAGCAGGCCCGATGGCCCCGCCAAACCCGTACCAAGCAGGCGCTCGACCCACGCCTCTGCCTCGTCATCCTGCGCGAGGACACGGCCGCCCTGGCTGATCCGTGCCGTCGCCCGCGAAAGCCAGCGTTTTTCGATGCGGAAATGGCCCTCGGGCAACTCCAGCTCCAACGCCACTTCGGGCGCACCGCCGGAATGGGGTTGCAGTGACTTCACCGGGGCGCGGGTCCCTCGATGTTTTTCAAAGAACAGCGCGTGCAGCGCATCGAAGATAGTGGACTTACCGAACTCATTCGGCTCCGACAGCACCGTTATGCCATCGCCGATACCATCTATCCGCGCACTCTGCCCTGCGAAACGGCGAACATTGGTCAGTTCGATTGCCCGGATCTTCATGCCTGCACCTCCAATGCCAAGGCATAAAGTCGTGACAGGGCCGCAGCCGAAATATCCCGATCGGATTGTGCGCGCGCTGGATTTGTGGAATCGGCCAGCAGCACCTCCGCTGCCTGACGCAGGGCCCCGGCCCGGTCAATCCTGTCCAGATCATCTGGTTGTGCGTCCGTCGCCAATCCGCTGAAATCATGATCGAACCATCCGAAATCCGGGGCGATCGCCTGTGCCTCGGCCATCAGCGCGGCATGATCCGCCAGGGGTAGCCGGCCTGTCACCTCAAGCCGCAACAAAAGGTCCCGGCGCAGACCGGCATCGGGCAATTCCTTTGACAGCCGCGCCAGACAATCCTCCCCGGGCAACAGATCCAACGCCACTGTCCGCCACCCGATTGTACCGGTTTCCACTACATCTACCCGCGGCCCACCGTTCAGACAGACCAGCAGCGCGCCGCTGGTCATATCATGCTTGAATCCGTCCGCTTCGGGGGCCCCTGAATACCACGTCTTCGGATTGACCTGCATCCGGCCATGCCAATCCCCCAAGGCAAGATAATCCAACCCTGACCGGGTAGAACGGTCAGGCGGTATGATCCCCGTCCCGACACCCTCTTCGGAAAAATCGGTAATGGCCCCATGCCCAAGGCCGATCCGCAATACCCCTTCGGGGGTCGGGGCGGTCATTGCCTCGGTCAGATCACGGCCTGGGCGGCGCTGTGTGCATGGGGCCGGCAGGATCATCACGCCCGCTCCCACCTCGAACGGGTGGGTATCGGTGATGGCACGAAGATTTGCAGGCCCGTCAGTCACCACCCGTCGCCATAGCTCGGTTGCAGCCATGCTGTCATGATTTCCGGGAAGCATGATCCAGTTGATATCTGCCTCGCCCGCCATGGCACGCAGGGCGTGGCGCAAAGTCTCGGGTGCTGGGGTTTCGGCATCGAACGTATCCCCCGCCAGCAGAACGGTTGATGCCCCACCAGTCCGTGCTGCCTGCGCCAACCGCACGATCGCGCCATGCCGGGCCTCCCGCAGCCTGTTTCGGACCCCTTCGGGATAACCGCCAAAGGCCTTGCCCAGATGAAGATCGGACGAATGCAGGAAACGGAACATTGGATCGGACCCTTCATTGGCAGCGGAGGTACAGCAGTCGCGCTTTTCCCGGCGGTCGGCAAGCCTTTCTGCAGCCCATGATTAATGTAACAGAAAAAAGGGCGCTGCCTTACGCAGCGCCCCTTTCCGACCGATGGCATAATGAAACCAGCCGTTACATTTCAGCAGACAAACCGTTGCCTGTGGCACCTTCGATCTGGTCATAAGTCGTCGGAACACCGATCTTTTCGCGCCGCGTATCGTTGTAGATCGCCTTGATCAGCGAGATGACCATCAGCACCATCACAAAGGAAAACGGCAGTGCCCCGATCACCATGGCGGTCTGGATAGCCTTGGTCCCGCCGGAAATCAGCAGTCCGGCGACCACAAGGGCCAGTGCAAAGCCCCAGAACAGGATATGCGGCCGCGCCTTCGGGCCTTCGTCACCCGCAGCATTGATCGTGTTGACGATCAGCACGGCCGAGTCTGCCGAAGTGACAAGGAACGTCAGCAGAAGCACGACGATCAGAACCGACATGCCCCACGCCAGCCATGGGCCGATCGGGGTCAGCATGAAATCCGTCATGGCAAAAATCTTGTCGCCATTCGCGGCATCAAAAATGGCACCGGCCGCGCCGCCGTTCAGCTCCAGTTCAATGGCGGTGCCGCCAGCCCAGGCAAACCAGACGAAGCACATCAATGCGGGCACGATCAGCGCCCCCAGAACGAATTCACGAATGGTCCGCCCGCGCGAGATCCGCGCAAGGAACAGACCCACAAAGGGTGCGAATGCGATCCACCATGCCCAATAGAACACCGGCCACCAGCCCTGCCATTGCGCCAGAAGGAAGCTTTCGGAGCCTTCGATACCGTCGGAACGGAATACGTTAACGCTCATCCACGGCAGGGCGATGATGTAATCCCACAAGCCGACAAACATCGCCGTCAGGCCGAACCAGGTGGCCCCGAAAATGATGAAGAAACCGAGCAATATGATGGACAGCGCCATGTTGAGGTTCGACAGCCATTTGATGCCCTTGCCCACGCCGGACATGGCCGAAAGGGTCGAGAGCCCCATGATGACCAGCAAGGAAACCAGAATACCGATGGTATTCGCCTTGCCCTCGGCATCCGACAGACCGTCAATGCCGATACGCGACAGCCCTGCCACGAACTGGTCCACACCAAAGCCTAGCGTTTGCGCTACACCCAGAATGGTTGCCACCACCGCGACAACGTCAATGATGTGCCCCAGAACGCCGGCAAGAGCATTGCCGAAGATAGGCGTCAAACCGGACCGGATCGTCAGCGGCAAACCACGGCGGTATGTAAAGAAGGCCAGCGACAAACCACAAATCGCATAGCAGGCCCATGCGCTGAAGCCCCAGTGCAGGAACGACCATTGATAGGCCTCGCGCACGTTGTCGGCAGTACCGCCCGTAGTCAGCCCCATGATCGTGGAGGGGTTGGATTCAAAGTGCGAAACAGGTTCTGCAACGGCCCAAGTCAGCATGCCGACGCCGATACCTGCCCCGAACATCATGGAGAACCATGAGAAATTCGTGAACTCCGGCTCCTCACCTTCAATGCCCAGCTTCAGCTTGCCCGCCGCAGGCCAGATTGCCAAGCCGATGCAGACGACCAGGAAAAAGGCAACGACCCAAATGTACCAAGCTGCGAAGTGCTGCAGGATGAACCCGTTGAAGCCGTTCAATATCGAGCCTGATTGAACTGGCCAGAAAATGGCCCAAACAACAAGAATCGATATGATGATCTTGGCAGGGATCGCCACCGGAACTGCGAAGCCGTTGTAGAACCCGCCGGTGGTCGTGTTGATATCCAGCTCGGTAAACGGTGGTGACATCTCGTACGGGGGGTCTATCTCTTTTTCTTCTGACATCATGTTCCTCTTGTTTTTGATTGTGCGAAGTGTTCCATCGGAAATCCCGCATTCGAAAAGACCTTGCGGCCTGATGTGTTGCCCGGAGGATGCAGCCCGCCTGTGCAATCCGCGTGCTGCGGAGTCACGGACGTAATGGACAGGGTACCGGATAGAGCTGGAAAGGGTCGGTTCAGAAATTTCGGTTCATGAACAAGCTACGGATGTCTGCATGGACACCGTGCCGCGTATAGCTCCCTTTGATGCCGGCATATGCGCCGGCGGCCTTTTCTGGCAGATATTATAGCATCGAATTTCAGAATTGCAAAACTATGCGGGAGTTTACGGTGTGCGGATCACGGTTTTGCCTGCCCCGCACAACTGTCCAGAGGCTTTTCCCATATGCGGTCGGACTACTATATGCGCAGCAATTGGGCATAATCCATCCGTCAAACCTCTATAGTTTCATCAGTACCCCCAATATATGCCTGCGTATTGGGCATACCTTGCGCTGAACGGTGCAGAAGCATGCAGAACGCTAGTCGTTGGGCATAACGTCCTCCCAAGGTGATGCCAGAAGTCACGGGGAAATCATGTTGCGTTCCAGTCTGGACCTTGAACTCGTATCCGTCACCAAACGCTACGGAGATGCGGTTGCGGTAGATAACGTCACCCACCTGTTTCCCGCCGGCAGCTATGTCTGCCTGCTTGGCCCATCGGGATGCGGAAAAACCACTACACTGAGAATGATTGCGGGCCATGAAACCGTGACCGACGGTGCCATTCTGCTGTCGGGGCGTGATATTTCGCATCTGCCGCCTGCCAAGCGTGGAACAGCGATGATGTTCCAGTCCTATGCGCTGTTTCCGCATATGTCGGTGCGCGACAATGTGGCCTTCAGCCTGAAGATGAAGGGCGAAGATGCCGCCAGCCGGAACCGGAAGGCCGGTGAGATGCTGGAACTGGTCGGCATGGGCCATCTGGCCGCACGGCTACCGGCCCAGCTATCAGGCGGGCAACAGCAACGGGCGGCCCTGGCGCGAGCGTTGATTACCCGGCCTCAGGTACTGCTGCTGGATGAACCGCTGTCGGCGCTGGACCCGTTCCTGCGTCTGCGCGTGCGGGGGGAATTGAAAAAGTTGCAGCGGGAGCTCGGCATCAGCTTTATCCACGTCACGCACGGGCAGGATGAGGCGCTGGCGCTGGCGGATCAGGTTGTGCTGATGAACAATGCCGTAATCGAACAGGCCGGAACCGCGCGCGATGTATTCCTGAAGCCCCGCACCGAATTCGTGGCGCGTTTCATGGGTGGGCATAACGTCCTGTCGCTCGAAGGGAAACGCTATTCGCTACGGACTGATCGCACGCGTATCGTTGCCCCTCACGAAGGCGGTATGAACGCCGCCGTGACCACCTCCGAATTTCTCGGTACCCATGTTGCCGTAAATGCCATTGGCGCGGGTGATACCGAACTGACGGCCATGATCCCCGAAGAACTCTTTACCGCGGCCCCGGTGGAACCCGGGCAAAGCATCCGCGTCGGCTGGCATCCCGCCGACTTGCACCCCCTCAACCAATAAAAATACAACAGGAGAGACGCATGAAGAAAAACCATTATTCACGCCGGAGCGTTCTGGCGGGTGCGTCGGCGGCGGCCGTTGCCTCTGCCTTCCCCGCACCGATGATTTGGGCACAAGAGATCAAGGACGTGACGCTTCGCCAGATCGGCACAGGCGTATCGGCGTTCAACGAAGTGGCGGCAAAGGTCAAAGAGGATCTGGGCTTCACCCTCGAGATGACCGCGCTGGATTCCGATGCTGCGACGCAGCGGGCCGCAACGCAGGCCGGCAGCTTCGACATTGCCGATATCGAGTACTGGATCTGTAAAAAGGTCTGGCCCACCGGCAATCTGCAGGCGATGGACGTCTCCCGGATCACAAATTACGACAAGATCACCAGCATTTTCAAAGATGGAAAGCTGACGCCCGACAGCACCATCGCGCAAGGAACGGCCCCCCATACGGTCGGCTTTGTCGAAGGGCCGGGATCCGCCAAATTTGCAGATCAATCCTCGGGCTGGATGACGCTGATCCCCACCATCTACAACGCCGACACGCTCGGGATCCGCCCAGACCTGATCGGCCGCCCCATCGAAAGCTGGGCCGAATTGCTGAACCCGGAATTCAAGGGCCGCGCGTCGATCCTCGACATCTCCTCCATTGGCATCATGGATATGGCGATGGTCTGCGAGGCGATGGGCAAGATCCAATATGCCGACAAAGGCAACATGACCCGTGACGAGATCGACCAGACCATTGCCATCTTCATCGAGGCGAAACGGGCTGGCCAGTTCCGCGCCTTCTGGAAGACCTTCGATGAATCCGTAAACCTCATGTCCTCGGGCGAAGTGGTGATCCAGTCGATGTGGTCACCGGCCGTGACCGCCGTGAGATCGCGGGGGATGGAGTGCAAGTTCCAGCCGCTGAAGGAAGGATATCGCAGCTGGGGCGGCGGCATCGGCCTCGCAACCCATCTGGAAGGGCTGCAACTGGACGCCGCCTATGAATACATCAACTGGTATCTGTCCGGTTGGGTCGGGGGCTTCCTGATGCGCCAGGGATATTATTCTGCTGCACCCGAAACCTCCAAGCTGTTCATGACCGATGATGAATGGGGCTACTGGTTCGAGGGTAAGCCCGCGCAGGGGGATATCACCTCGCCGCAGGGGGCCGTGATCGAAACAGCGGGTGCCGTACGCGATGGCGGCAGCTTCGAGGAACGTATGGGCCATGTGGCCTGCTGGAACTCGGTCATGGATGAAAACCAGTACATGGTTCGCAAATGGAACGAATTTATCGCTGCATGATGTGATCGGGGCGGTTCCGGCCGCCCTTTTCCCGCCCTACCCCTGAATTTGGATATCCCTATGCGAACCAATTTCCGCAGCTGGATGCTGGCACTGCCGCTGACCGTTGTGCTGGCGCTGTTCCTCTTGTTGCCGATGGTGATGATCTTCGTCGTCAGCTTTTGGGGCGCGACCGAATTCTCGATCTATCCCGCATTCCAGTTCGACAACTACAGCTACCTGTTCGGGTCGTCAGTGGTATGGAGTGTTTTTGCCAGCACGCTGATGTACACCATCGTGACATGGGTCGTCACGCTGGTTGTCGGTTTTACCGTTGCCTATTTTCTGGCCTTCCACATACGCGATACCACCACACAGATGGGTCTGTTCCTGCTTTGCACCATTCCCTTCTGGACCTCAAACATCATCCGCATGATCAGCTGGGTGCCGTTTCTGGGCCGGAATGGATTGGCCAATCAGGCGCTGATGGGCATGGGCATCACCGATGAACCACTGGAATGGCTGCTTTTCTCGGATTTCTCCGTCATTTTGGCGTTCGTACACCTCTATACGCTGTTCATGGTGGTACCGATCTTCAACACGATGGTGCGCATTGACCGAAGCCTGATTGAAGCCGCACGTGACAACGGCGCCTCGGGCTTCCAGATCCTGACCAATGTCATCATTCCCCTGACAAAGCCCGGCATCATGATCGGATCGATCTTCGTGGTGGCGCTGGTCATGGGAGATTTCATTACCGTGCGCTTCATGTCCGGCTCTCAGTCGGCAAATGTGGGGCGGTTGATCTCCAATGATATCGGGCTGCTGCAATACCCATCAGCTGCGGCCACATCGGTGGTGCTTCTGGTAACAGTGATGATCGTGATTTCCATCATGCTGCGGTTCGTCAACATCCGGAAAGAGCTTTGAATGGAACGTAAACCTACATCATTCTACGTCCTCGCCAGCTTTTTCGGGCTGTTCATGCTGTTTCTCTATGGCCCGACGCTGACCATTGCGATCCTGTCATTTCAGGGACCGGGCGGCGGGCTGACCTTTCCGCTTCGGGGCGTATCGCTCCACTGGTTCCAAGAGCTATTCCGCCAGCAATCGGTGGGGGACATCTGGGGTGCCTTCCGTCGCAGCCTGGTGCTGGGGCTGATTGTCATGTCGATCACCGTGGTTCTATCGGTGATGACGGGAATGGCCTTCCGTCGTAAATTCCGTGGGGCGAATGTTCTCTTCTATCTGATCCTTGCCAGTCTCGTCATTCCGTCCATCCTCGTATCTCTGGGGATCGGGCTGATCTTTTCCCAACTCGGGCTGACGGTACACTGGCTGACGTCGGGGCTTGGGGCGCAATTGACCTGGACGCTGCCCTTCGGTTTTCTGATCATGCTTGCGGTCTTCAACCGCTTCAATCCCGCCTACGAAGAGGCTGCACGCGATCAGGGAGCGACCGCATGGCAGACGTTCCGGCATATCGTGCTGCCGTTGATTGCCCCCTCCCTCGTGGGTGTGGCCCTTTTCGGATTCACACTCAGCTATGACGAATTTGCCCGGACGCTGCTTACCGCAGGCAGCCGCAATACTTTGCCGCTGGAGATTTTCGGCATGACGACCAACGTCACCTCTCCTCTGCTCTATGCTTTGGGGACGATGACAACCGTATTTTCGCTGCTGGTCATTGGTGCCTGCCTTGGCGGGGCGGTCATCATGGCCCGACGCAGAGCACGGGCCGTGTCGGACGCGGGCAACGGTAGCGTCTAGAATGGAAAGCAACACTATGACCAAGAAAATCTACTGCTCTTTCGGTGTCGATATCGATTCCGTAGCCGGATGGATCGGATCATATGGCGGCGCGGACAGCCCCTCGGACATACAGCGGGGCGTATTCGCAACCGAGGTTGGCATTCCCCGCCTTCTCAGGTTGTTTCGGAAATACGATCTGCAATCCTCTTTCTTCATACCCGGTCATTCGCTTGAGACGTTTCCCGATCAGATGAAGATGATCGTGGATGCGGGTCATGAGGTCGGCGCGCACGGCTATCTACATGAAAACCCCATCGCCATGACACCATCCCAGGAAGAGGAGGTTCTGGTCAAAAGCATCGAACTGATCGAGGGGCTGACGGGCAAGGCTCCCCGCGGCTATGTCGCACCTTGGTGGGAGATGTCGGAAAACACAGCGGCCCTTTTGCAGAAATACGGTTTCAGCTACGATCACAGCCAAGGATACCGAGATTTCCAGCCGTTCTATGCACGCGTCGGCGATTCATGGAACAAAATCGACTATTCCGGCCCTGCGGCCAACTGGATGAAACCGATGACGCATGGAAAGGAGATCGACCTCGTGGACATCGGCGCGAACTGGTACGTCGATGATCTTCCGCCCATGATGTTCATCAAAAGTGCCCCGAACAGCCATGGCTTTGTAAATCCTCGTGATATCGAGCAGATGTGGAAGGACCAGTTCGACTGGGTCTACCGCGAGATGGATTATGCAACCTTCTGCTTCACCATCCACCCCGATGTTTCCGGGCGCCCGCAGGTTTTGCTGATGCTGGAAAGGCTGATCGAATACATTTCGGGACATGATGGTGTTGAATGGGCGCCATTCGAAAAGATTGCCGATGATTTCCGCAAACGGTTTCCCTTTGACGCACCGGCACGCCCCGAGGTGATCTGATGTGCAATGCCTGCGGATTCCCCGAAAGGCCGGGCGCGTGGACCGAGGCGGGCGCTGCCAGCCTGCACGACAGATTGCGCGCGCGGCTGGTTCAGGGCGATATCGCAAACCGGATGCTGGGGCCGCATGGGCTATCGGCGCGGGATGCGGGGCCGGTCCCGGGGATCATGCTATCCACACGAACCGGGGCCGCAGTCCTTGTTCCCGACCTGCCAACCTTATGGGCAGAGGCCGCGCGGTTGCTTGGCGCCCCGGTTGATCCGCTGGATCCGCGCCTGTGCGACTGACCATTCTGGCCGGATATCTCGGTGCAGGAAAAACCACATGGCTGCGCCATCAGCGTCACATAGGCAACTTCGTACCGGCCCATGTCATCGTGAACGAGGCAGCCGGCATCCCGGTTGATGATGCGCTGCTGACGGGGGCACAGGTATTGGCCGGTGGATGCTGCTGCTGCGCAGGAAAAGAAGCGTTTCGCACCGCCCTTCACCAAAGGGCGGATCTGTCCAGCCGTGGTATGCCACAGGACGTTGTCATCGAAACAAGCGGGCTGGCAGATCCTGCCTCCATTCTGGAAATGATCCGGACCGACCCGCTTTTGCGCCACCATTTCACCTTGGAACCGACCACGGTTCTGGTAGATGCGTTACACGCGCGTGACCAGTTGATGTCCGACGCGCTGGCCCGACGCCAGATCACCGTCGCCGATCGCATCATATTGACCAAGGTCGACCAAGCGTCTCGCTCCGATATTCAGCTGTTGCTAGGGCTTCTTCAGAGGCTGGCCCCTATGGCCCGGATCGAGGGGTCCCATATGGGGGAACCATACCCCCTGCCATCTGCATCTGCCTTTGTAGGAGACCTGCCGGATACGGCCAATGATCCGCTACCGCAGGCCCACACACTGCACATGCCCGCCGATATGAACTGGACGGCCTTCGGTGTCTGGCTCTCTGCCCTGCTGCATGCCAGAGGACGGGACATCATGCGCGTCAAAGGTGTCATCCGTACGCCGGCAGGGCGGCTTCTGGTGCAGACCGTCCGGGGAATCGTCCAGAAACCCGAAGTAATTCCCAAAACGTCACACGCCATCGACAACCATCTGGTTTTTATCGGGCGCGGATATGACACGGATCGATTGGAACAATCCTTCCGAAAATTTGCCCGCCTTTAGATATCAGCCGCGACAAAGCCGTTGGGCACAATCCCCCGTGGTGCGGCCAACGAATATGGGGCACGCGGCACGAATTGCCCACCCCCTTCGGGCATCAGCACGTTATTGTCCTGCATCGCCCTTACACCGCGCAAATAGGTGGCAACGGGCCAGCCCGTAACCTTTATTCCGTCATAGGGTGTATAATCCACGGCATGCTGCATCAGGGTGTTATCCAGCACCACTTCGCGCGTCGGGTCCCACAAGACCAGATCGGCATCCGCCCCGATCACGATATCCCCTTTCTTCGGCGCAAGTCCGTAGAGTTTTGCCGGGTTCGTAGCTGTCAGCCGCACGAAATGATCCAGCGTGATCCGCCCCTTGATGACCCCTTCGGAAAACACCAGCGGCATGCGCGCGCCCACGCCCGGAACACCGTTCGGAATATCGCGAAAGCTTGCATCAGGGCCAGCTGCATCCTTGCCATGTACCCCCGTAAGGTTTGAGGCAGAATGGTCCGAGGAAATCACATCGATTACCCCGCGCCGGATCATGTCCCACATTTCTTCATGATCTGCTTTGGTCCGAGGAGACGGGCTACACATGAAGCCTGCGCCGTCCGGACGATCCATGTCGTCTTCGGTCAGCAGCAGGTATTGTGGACAGGTTTCCCCCCAGACCTTTAGCCCTCGCGCTTGCGCCCGCGCGATTTCTTCTGCCACTTCGGCACAGGAAACATGGAATATCTGGATGGGCGTATCCACCAGCTCTGCCAGACAAATCGCACGATATGTCGCCTCCCGCTCCACCACCTTCGGACGGGACCAGGAATGATATTTGGGTGTTGTCAAACCGGCAGCCAGCAGCTTTTCCGTCAACCATCCGATTGCATGATAATTCTCGCAGTGGACGGCCACCATTGCGCCCGATTTGCGCGCGGCAACAAGGACATCCAGAAACGCGCCATCATCCAAACGTGAAATGTCATAGGTCAAGAACACCTTCAGGCTGCGCATCCCCTTCGCGACAAGCGGCGGCAGTTCCGCAAGTATTTCCGGGGTCGGGTCCGTAATCGTCATATGGAACGAGTAATCGATGCGGGAACGCAAGGCGCGGCGCATGGACTCCGCAACCACATCGGCCATGTCATGATCCGGAATTTGCCTGATGAACGAGATGGCGGATGTCGTGCCCCCGGCCAAAGCAGAACGGCCCCCTGTATCAAAACTTTCGGCCTCATGGGTCAGGCCGGGCATCACTTCATCCAAGTGGCAATGTGTGTCCACACCACCTGGCGTGACGATCAGGCCGGTGGCATCCACTTCGGTCGCGGCAGGGCCGACGATCCCGAGTTGGACGATCTGCCCGCTGAAAATCCCGATATCACCCGAAAACACCCCGGAACTGGTGGCCACCTGCGCGTTGCGAATTGCAAGATCCAGTTTCATGGGCGGTCCTTTCGTGTCTCACAGGCAGGCAAAGCCTGCGCCATAGCATCGCCTTAACCGTATCCGGCAACTGACTATGCGCAACGCAAGCCGCCTTAAGCTTGTGCAACAGGCAGAGTTTTTTGCGCATTTGCGATACAATTAAGCAATACCAGCCAATATGCGCCCGCAAATAGGCACAACTGAAAAAATACAGCGCTCGACGTAGCGAACCACCTGCCCTTGGGAAAAGAAGCATGGATGATCGCGGCAAGGGCTTCCGTATCCCTGACACTCCAGCGTGGCACGGGCCGACGGAAAAAATGATGGAGAGTGGCGTGCTCATTCGGATCGAATACGATGACTGGCTTATTGCCTATAATACCAGCCAAGACCTCGGATTGTCGGCAAAGGCCATGCACCGGATTCTACCCGATCACCCGCTAAATTTCGAAGGCTGGAAGGCGATTATCTTACCGCCCACTACACATCTTATTGGGAAGATATTGCGAGAGTTGGGGCATCAAGCCTCAAATTTACCTACAGACCTGCCTGATTCGATGGATGATCATTGTCACGGACTGCAGCCCCAAACCCCACCCGAAATCGCCAGCCCCAAGACCCGACCATTGATAAAGTTTCACCTACACCGACTGGAGGCCGCATAATGACCATTGCCATCGACCCCGCTGCCCTGCGGCGTGCACCCGATGTTCCGACCTGCACCCTGCCAGCACGCCCCGAACCGCTGGTTGTCACCCCCGCTGAGACGGCTATCGTCGTGGTGGATATGCAGAACGCCTATGCCACCGCAGGCGGTTACGTCGACAAGGCGGGCTTCGACATTTCGGGAAACCGCGCCTGCATCGACAATATCGCCAAGGTGCTGACCGTGGCACGGGCGGCCAGGATTCCGGTCATCTATTTCCAGAATGGCTGGGATGCGGATTACATCGAGGCAGGCGGCCCCGGCTCGCCCAATTTTCACAAATCGAACGCGCTAAAGACAATGCGCGCAAGACCGGAACTGCAGGGGCAGTTTCTGGCAAAAGGCGGATGGGATTACGAGATCATTCCGGATCTGACCCCGCAGGAGGGCGATATTGTTGTGCCCAAGACCCGCTACTCGGGGTTTTTTAATTCCACGATGGACAGCACCCTGCGTGCCCGGGGAATACGCACCCTGATCTTTACCGGAATTGCCACGAATGTCTGCGTCGAAAGCTCGCTTCGGGATGCATTCCATCTGGAATATTTCGGTGTGATGCTTTCCGATGCCACCCACTGGCTGGGGCCGGAATACATGCAAAAAGCCAGTGAATACAATGTTGAAACTTTCTTTGGCTGGGTTTCATCTACCGCTGATTTCTGCGGTGCCGTCGGCCAAATTCCAACAACGGAGGCTTGAATGCCCAAAACATCCATCATCCCCGAAGGCACAACCAAGCCGATCGCGCCCTTCGTTCCCGGCACCAAGGCGGACGGCATCGTCTATGTCTCCGGTACTTTGCCATTCGATGCCGAGAACAACGTCGTTCATGTAGGCGACGCCGCGGCCCAGACACGCCATGTTCTGGAAACGATCAAACGCGTGATCGAGACAGCCGGCGGCACGATGGCCGACGTGACGATGAACCACATCTTCATCAAGGATTGGGCCGATTACGCTGCGGTAAACACAGTTTATGCCGAGTATTTCCCCGGAGAGAAGCCGGCACGCTTCTGCATCCAATGCGGCCTCGTGAAACCCGAAGCCTTGGTTGAAATTGCAACGATCGCGCATGTTGGATGATGCATTACACGGTATACGGCGGGCCTGAAGGCGCGGATACGGTAATTCTCTCATCGGGCCTTGGCGGTTCGGGGACATATTGGGCGCCTCAGATGGACGCGTTGACGGGCCGTTACCGGGTGATCACCTATGATCATCGGGGCTGCGGCAAAACCGGTGGCGAAGTTCCAGACAGTACAACGATTTCGGATATGGCGGATGATCTGGCAATGGTGCTGGACGCATCCGAAACACCCCGTGCGCATGTCGTGGGGCATGCATTGGGCGCATTGATCGGCATGGAGCTTGCGCTTTCCGCCCCTGATCGCGTCAGCAGCATTCTTGCAATCAACGCCTGGGCCAAAACCTCCGACCATTCACGCCGCTGTTTTGAGGCCAGGCTCCGCCTGCTGGATATCAGCGTGGAGGCATTTGTTCGCGCCCAACCCCTGTTTCTATATCCCGGCAACTGGATGGAGGAACATGCCGACCGGATGGCCGCCGAGGATGCCCATCACATCGCCCATTTCCAAGGCGCAGAGAATGTCCGCCGCCGGATCGCAGCCCTATCGGCCTTCGACATCACGGACCGGCTGCACGCACTGACCTGCCCTGTTCTGGCACTTGCCACCAAGGATGACCTGCTCGTGCCATATTCCCGTAGTGAAACGCTAATTCAGAGTTTGCCGAAAGGGAGCTTGCATATGATGGACCATGGCGCCCACGCGGTGAACATCACTCAACCCGATGCGTTCAACATTGAGATGATGCGGTTTCTGGAAGGGCTATAAAGGAGACCTTGCCCGTCGTTAAACGCGACGGGCGGGTGCGCATGGCTGTGTATTGAACCAATTCCTACAGCGACAGCCGTATGTCATGTTTATCTCGGATATTTCCCAGCTGCCTGACTGAACCTTGGGCAGGTATGCCTGAAAGGGGTTTGTGGTCGTAAAGGGGCTGATGGCTGCAGATCCACCTATGCAGTCAGCATGATCCTGACTCTAGAAATTCGTATCATGATAGTCTAAGTCACCAGCACTCATACGCAGATATAAACACGATTTCTGCAACTATATCTATGTATTAGAAGAAGACATGAATGTATGGCATTAGCCATCTATCAGCATAAATACGTGGTATCAGCTGCACTTATGCGATGGCTTTCATACTCGGTAACAATCGTCAAAATTGTTCGGGAATACGGCGCCTCAAAATGATATGCGTACGGTCAGGAACCATTTCCCCCGCTAGCGCGAATACCCATATTATTTTTAAGTAATACATATTTGAGAAGCAATTCTCACCTGATCTATCATACGGGGATCTAGCATCAGCTTGAGAGTCGTACCCAGTATCAGCCCCGTAATGCGGATAGCTCTATGGAGAAACGTGTCTTTCCAATGACACAGCACCAGCCTCTTACCGTCTTTCAGCTTCCCAAGTAGAAACCGGAAGCCCCACTACCTCCGTCATTAATCTTTCATATCCCTGTCATGCAATGATCACGTCCGGCTGCGAGGTGTCCGTCCAAACAAAGGATGCCCGCTTTGCTGCACGTTGAGAATGTCACCAAGATCTTCGGCCAGACGGCCGCCGTTGATAACGCCAGCTTCACGATCGATCGCCCTGCGATGGTCGGGATCATCGGTCGGTCCGGGGCAGGGAAATCCACGTTTCTGCGGATGATGAACCGCCTGACGGATGCCACCTCTGGGCGGCTGATGTTCAACGGTACGGATATCCTGCAATTGAAGGGGCGTGATAAACGTGCCTGGCAAAGCCAATGCGCGATGATCTTCCAGCAGTTCAATCTTGTGCCGCGCATGGATGTTGTCTCGAATGTCCTGCACGGGCTGCTGAACCGCCGGGGAACCCTGCCTACATTGTTCAACATGTGGCCGGCAGCCGATATCCATCGCGCCATCGATATCCTCGATCGCCTCGGCATTGCAGAGCAGGCCGCCAAGCGGGCCGAGGCCTTGTCCGGGGGGCAGCAACAGCGTGTGGCGATTGCCCGAGCCCTGATGCAGGACCCACAGGTCATTCTGGCTGATGAGCCTATTGCCAGCCTTGACCCGATGAACGCACAGGTCGTGATGGATGCCCTTCGCCGTATTCATGAAGAAGACGGCCGCACCATTATCGCCAACCTTCATACACTTGATACGGCGCGCCGCTATTGTGACCGGGTGATCGGCATGCGGGCGGGTCGTATCGTATTCGACGGCACCCCGGACCAGCTCACGACCTCTGTCGCTCGCGAGATCTACGGCGCAGGCGCGGAGTTCCGCGAAGAAGCCACGTCCACCTCCATCGCCGCCCTTCAATCCAATGACGCACAGAACCGCACCTTTGCGGGTTCGATGCTGTCCGACTGATTTTTCAAACCGGAGAAGACCATGAAACGGATGCTTGCCGCGCTGCTTGCTACGACCGTCATTGCAGCCCCTCTGCACGCGCAGGAAATCACAGGGCTGAATATCGGCATTCTGGGGGGTGAAAATGCCCAGGATCGCCTTTCCAATCAGGAATGCTATCGCAGCGCAATCGAAGACGCGCTTGGCGTCCCTGTGAAAATCTTCACGCCGGCCGATTATGACGGTGTCATTCAGGGGTTGCTGGGCGGAACGCTGGATATGGCATGGCTGGGGGCTTCCGCCTATGCCAAAATCTACCTGACCGATCCGGAAGCCGTCACCCCGGTTCTGATCAAACAGAATATGGACGGGTCCATCGGTTACTACTCCATCGGCATTGCCCGCAAGGACAGCGGGATCACGTCGATCGAGGACATGAAGGGCAAGGTCATGGGGTTCGGTGATACCAACTCCACGTCGGGCTATCTGATCCCGAATGTTGAAATGACCGAAGCCGGCATCGATATGGAACCCGGCAAGTATTTCTCCGACATCCGGTTCACCGGCGGGCACGAGCAGACAATCGTTGCCGTAAACAACGGTGATATCGACGGTGGCGTAACCTATGCTGACGGTCAGGGCGCTTGGGAAGACGGCTATAACTCCGGCGCGTTGCGCAAGGCTGCCGACTCCGGCCTGATCGACATGAACGATCTGGTCCAGATCTGGCAATCGCGTGAAATTCCCGAAGGCCCGATGGTTGTCCGGAATGCCCTTCCCGAGGATGTCCGCACGAAGGTTACCGAATTGACTGCCAACCTGTGGGAAAACGATCCGGATTGCGCCTATGGCGTTGCTGGCGGCGAGGCGAAAGATTTCATCCCCGTCACCCATGATCAATACAGATCGATCGTAGAAGCCCGCCGGATGAACGGTGGCTGATCGTGCCGGGCGGGTCCATGTGGCCCGCCCACTTCGTAGGACAGATAATGACTGATACAGCCCAGATCCAAGACAGCTATATGGCACAGGTGCGGCGCAAGCGCACCTATTCGACGATCCTTCTGGTCGTTTTCGTGGCCATGATGGCCAGCGGCTTTCATCTTGCCAATGATCGCAATGCGGGCGGCTTTCTTGCTGGCATCCCCCGCCTGTTCGATTTCCCAGCTGAATTGCTGGGCGAAGCCTTTGCCAAAGCGGCAAATCTTCCAGGCCTTGTCTGGCACTATTTGCCTGCCTTGGTGGAGACGCTGAACATCGCCGCAGCGGCGACCCTGATCGGCGCAATTCTGGGCGGCTTCCTGTCATTGATGGTCACGCCGGGTTTGGCCCCCTTTCCCCGTCTTGTATCGCCGCTGCGGCGTGTGCTGGATATCACCCGCGCGGTCCCCGATGTCGTGGTAGCGTTGATCCTGATCTTCATGCTGTCCAGCGGTCCTGTTCCTGCCATGATCGCGATTGCGCTTCATACAACAGGCGCACTTGGCAAACTGTTTGCCGAGGTGAACGAGAATGCAGACACCAAGCCGGTCGAGGGCTTGCAATCCGTGGGGGCGGGCTGGTTCCAGCGCATGCTCTTGGGCGTCGTGCCACAGGTCGCGCCCAACTGGCTGTCCTATGCCCTGCTGCGGTTTGAGATCAACGTGCGGGCTTCGGCCATTCTGGGGTTTGTCGGTGCGGGCGGAATTGGTGCCGAACTGAAGATCGCCATCGGCTGGGGCCTTGGACGTTATGACGCCGCCGCCGCAATTTTCATTCTGCTGTTCCTGACGATCATGATCATCGACCAGATCTCGGGGCATTTCCGCCATGTTCTGGTGAAGGGCCGCGCATGACCACTGTTCCCTATGTCGAGGCGCATCGCCGGATCGCCCGCAAACGCCTGACAGGCTTTGCCTTGCTTGCGGGTGTCATTGCCTATCTCGTCTATATTTTCTTTGCCTTCGATATGCCGGGGCTGGCGCAGAGGGTGCGGCTGGATAACGCGGCAATCCTGCTGCGTGATACCTACAGCCATCGCATTCAGGTTACCCGTGATAATCGTCGTGATACCACCAGCGTTTCGGTGGACGGAGAGCGTAACGGCCAATACCCAGCCGACCGCTGGCCTGATTGGGTGCAGAACGCGGAAGGTGGCACCGCCATCAACCTGACGCATGGCGTCACGGTCCGATATGAGGATGATGCTGTTCGGATGGCTGTACCGGACTATGGGCAGATCACGATCATTCCGGCGCAATCGGGCATCGAACTGTTCACTCCCGACGGGCAGATCCCTGAATGGATCAGCGCATCAGATACCCGCGTCGCCATTACCCGCCCCGAGGGCCGACTAACCGTGACAAAGGCCCG
The DNA here is from genome assembly GCF_000739715.2 of Falsirhodobacter sp. alg1. Taxonomy (GTDB): domain Bacteria; phylum Pseudomonadota; class Alphaproteobacteria; order Rhodobacterales; family Rhodobacteraceae; genus Falsirhodobacter. The sequence continues at coordinate 220,353 of NZ_BBJC02000005.1, forward strand.
GACGGAAACGTTCCGGTATTTCCTTGGCTGGCCGCTGTTCTTCTTTACCACCGATAGCCCGTTTCATTACATGACATGGACCGAGCTGGCCCGCTCGGCGCTGTCTTCGGATCGTATCGTTGCAGATCAGTCCAACCTGTCGGCCATGTGGCACGATTTCTGGTACAACCCGATGTGGCGGCACAATGCTGTTGCCTGGGCAATCTTCGAGACCCTGATGATGGCCTTTCTGGGCACGATGATGGGGGCCATGATCGCGCTTCCCCTGGCCTTCCTGTCGGCGCGGAACTTCGGCCCATCCATGCCGATCCGCTTTGCGATCCGGCGCGTGTTCGATTTCTGCCGCGGCGTGGATGGCCTGATCTGGACGATCATTCTGGCACGCGCCTTTGGCCCCGGGCCCATGACGGGGGCGCTGGCCATCATGCTGACGGACACCGGCAGCTTCGGCAAACTGTTTTCCGAAGTTCTGGAAACCACCGACAGCAAGCAGGTCGAGGGCTTGCGCTCAACCGGGGCAAATGCCCTGCAGCGCGGCCGTTTTGGCGTCATCCCGCAGGTAATGCCCGTGATTGCCAGCCAGATCCTCTATATGCTGGAGTCGAATACACGTGGCGCGACCGTCATCGGCGCTATCGTGGGTGGCGGGATCGGCCTTTTGTTGACTCAGGCCATTCAGACCCAGAAGGATTGGGAAGATGTGACCTATTACATCATTCTCGTGATCCTGATGGTCATGATGATGGACGGCATTTCCGGCTGGATCCGCCGTCGGCTGATCAAAGGCTAATCCGGCGTGACGGATAGCGTCACCCGTTCACCCGCGAACCAGGTGTGCCCGTATTCCACGGGCACACCATTTTCATCGATATTGATCGACACCGAACGCAGGATCGGATCTCCCTCGCGCAGGCGCAGATGCAGGGCCATCGTGGCCGTGGCGCGTTTGGCGGCAAGGCGGGTATCGGCCCGTGTGTAATCCGGCACACCCTGCCGCGCCAGAACCCTGGTCACGGATGGCTCTTCCTTCAGCAGGGGCAGCATGTCGGGAAAACGTTCCGCCGGAAAAACCGAACGATAAAGCGCGATCGGCATCGTATCGGCATGGCTGATCCCCTCGATCACATGCACAGGCGATCCTGCGGGCACCTGCAGGGCAGTAGCCTCGGCCATATTTGCACGACGCGTTTCAAGGTTCAGCACGACACGGCCCGCCTCGCGCCCGGCTGCAGCGAGGGTGGTGGAGAACCGCGTTCGGCGCTTGATGGGATATTCCACCCCCTGCCCCTGCACGAAAACGCCGGCACCGCGCCGGGCATAGACCAGCCCGCGCGCTGCCAGATCGGCCAACGCCCGCCGCACGGTATGGCGATTTACCCCGAACCTTCTTGCCAGTTCGGCTTCGGTCGGCAGCTTCTCTCCGGCACAGCGCTGACCCGAGGTGATTTCAGCCGAAATCGTTTCGGCGATGGCGGTCCAGATCGTGCTGCGTGCTGTCATACAAATGTCACCGCTTGGGGGGTTGAGGGACTCATGTTCATCCGCTACCTGTCTAGTTGTATATATAACTAGACAACTTTGCAAGGTGTCGAAGATGGACCTGTTAGAACGGCGCAACTGGATGGGCCTTTTGGCGCGCGCCAACCCCGAACGGCTTGGAGATTTGCTGGGAGATCTGCCGGAACACAGCTTTGCCCGCGCCCCCGAGATTGGAACTGTCATGGTACAGGGGCGGACCGGCGGCACCGGCGCACCATTCAACATCGGCGAGATAACGGTGACACGCTGCACACTGCGGTTGGCTTCCGGCACAATCGGGCATTCCTGCGTACAAGGGCGTAACAAGACCCATGCCACATGCGCCGCAATTGTCGATGCATTGATGCAGGATACACCCGCCCGGTTCATGGAGCGTATTCTGACACCGCTGGCAAACGATGCGAGCCAGTCCGCATCGCTGCGCCACGCCAAGGCCGAGGCAACCAAGGTCGAATTCTTTACACTGGTACGGGGAGAGGACTGATGGCCGATATTCTGGCAGGCGGGTTCAGCAATGCGCCGCACCAAGCCGCCCACGCCTTTCGTGTCGCACTTGATGCAATGGCCCGCCCGGGGACACGTCATTGCCTGGAAACCGCAAAAGCCCCTGCCCCCCTGTCACAGGCCGCAGCCACATTGCTGCTGACGCTCGCAGATACAACCACGCCCGTCTATCTGGCTGGTGCATGCAATACCCCCGACATACAGGCGTGGGTCCGGTTCCATACCGGTGCACCGTTGGCGCAGGCAGATGCAGCTGCTTTTGCAATTGGAACGTGGGAAGCGCTGGCCCCCCTTGAGCGTTTTGCAACCGGCACTGCCGAATATCCCGACCGGTCTACCACACTGATTGTGGAACTGGCCGAATTCGGCAACGACACGCATAGGTTGACCGGGCCCGGAATTGACGGCGAGGCGACTGCCTATCTGCCCGGCGACCGGCTAGCCCGCTTTCCATTGGGGGTGGACCTGTTCCTGACCAGTGGCGCCACGCTATCTGCCCTTCCCCGCAGCACGAAAATAGAGGCGCTCTGATGTATGTTGCCGTAAAAGGGGGCGAACGGGCCATCCGGAACGCCCACGCATGGCTGGCCGAGGAACGCCGGGGCGATCCGGACATTCCCGAACTCACCATCCCCCAGATCCGCGCGCAAATGGCCCTGGCCGTCAATCGCGTCATGGCCGAAGGCTCGCTTCATGATCCCGACCTTGCCGCATTGGCCATCAAACAGGCCCGTGGAGACCTGATCGAGGCAATTTTCCTGATCCGCGCCTATCGGACCACTCTGCCCAGGTTCGGAACATCGACCCCCGTCGATACCGCAGATATGGCCGTGTCACGCAGGATCTCCGCCACGTTCAAGGATGCGCCCGGCGGTCAGATCCTCGGGCCCACCTTTGACTATACGCACCGGCTACTGGATTTTTCCCTGATGGCGAATGGGGATCCCCCGGCGGCCCCCAAAGCATCGGCTGATCCGCAGCCCGTCCCGCATATCCTGTCCTTTCTGGATACCGACGGCCTGATCGAACCCGCCCCACATAGCGATGCCACCCCCCGCGATCTGACGCGCGAACCGTTGGAATTACCTGCGGACCGGGCGCTCCGACTGCAGGCCCTAACCCGTGCGGATGAAGGATTCCTGCTTGGACTCGCCTATTCCACACAGCGCGGATACGGGCGAAACCACGCATTTGTCGGTGAATTGCGGATTGGTACCGTTTGCGTGGAGATGGAGATTCCCGAACTGGGGTTTGCAGTCGATATCGGCGAGATCGAGCTGACCGAATGCGAAACCGTCAACCAGTTCACCGGATCAAAAACAGAGCCTGCGCAGTTTACGCGCGGCTACGGGCTGACATTCGGCCAAACCGAGCGCAAGGCGATCAGCATGGCACTGGTGGACCGTGCCCTTCGCTGGCGTGAACTGGGAGAAGATGATCAAGGCGCGCCCGCGCAGGATGAAGAATTCGTTCTGTCCCATTGCGACAACATTCAGGCCACGGGTTTTCTCGAACATATCAAACTGCCCCATTATGTGGATTTTCAGGCGGAACTGGAGCTTATCCGTCGCCTGCGTGCCGCAGCATCGGAGGATGCAGAATGAGCGACTATAATTTCGCCTATCTGGATGAGGATACGAAGCGGATGATCCGGCGCGCCCTGCTGAAGGCGGTGGCAATCCCGAGCTATCAGGTTCCCTTTGCAAGCCGCGAAATGCCCATGCCATATGGCTGGGGCACCGGGGGTGTGCAGGTGACAGCAGCATGTCTCAAAGCGGATGACACGCTGAAGGTGATCGACCAGGGGGCCGATGATACGACGAACGCCGTATCGATCCGTAGCTTCTTCCAGCGCACAGCCGATGTTGCGGTAACCGAATGCACGCAAGAAGCCTCCATCATCCAGACCCGCCACCGCATTCCAGAGGCTCCGTTGCACGAAGGCCAGATCATGGTGTTTCAGGTGCCCATCCCCGAACCGCTGCGGTTTCTGGAGCCTCGGGAGACAGAGACCCGCAGAATGCACGCTTTGGCCGATTACGGGCTGATGCAGGTAAAGCTGTACGAGGATATTGCCAAGCACGGCGAGATCGCCACCGCCTACGCCTATCCGGTCAAGGTAGAGGGGCGTTACGTCATGGACCCGTCCCCGATCCCGAAGTTCGATAACCCCAAGCTGGACAACAGCCCGGCCCTGATGCTGTTCGGGGCGGGACGCGAACAACGCATATATGCCCTGCCCCCCTATACGAGCGTCCAAAGCCTTGATTTCGAGGATTTCCCCTTCGCCGCGACCAAGGCGGATCATAGCTGCACAATATGCGGCGCGGTCGACAGCTATCTGGATGAAATCATTACCGATGATGCCGGCGGACGCATGTTCGTCTGCTCCGACACCTCATATTGTTCCGAAAGGGCCGCATCATGACCCCTCTGCTTCAGGTGCGCGGGATCGAAAAGCGCTATGGCACACGCATCGGCTGCACGGATGTGAGCTTCGATCTCTACCCCGGTGAGGTGATGGGCATTGTGGGAGAAAGCGGCTCCGGCAAGTCCACCATGCTGTCCTGTCTGGCCGGGCATCAACCCAGCGATGCGGGACAGGTCATTTTCGAGGGTCAGGATGTTCTGACGCTGAGCGAAGCCGAACGGCGCCGCCTTGGCCGGACCGACTGGGCCTTTGTCCATCAGAACCCGCGTGACGGACTGCGGATGAATGTGTCGGCCGGTGGCAATGTAGGCGAACGGTTGATGGCGGTGGGCGCACGCCACTATGGGGATATCCGCCATACGGCAACAGGATGGCTGGAAAGGGTGGAGATTTCATCAGACCGGATCGATGATCGCCCGCGGCAGTTCTCGGGCGGCATGCAGCAGCGGCTGCAGATCGCGCGCAATCTGGTGACGGGGCCACGGCTTGTCTTCATGGATGAACCGACAGGCGGCTTGGATGTCAGCGTGCAGGCACGCCTGCTGGATCTGTTGCGCGGCCTGGTCCGCCGCATGGGGCTGTCGGCCATCATCGTAACACATGATCTGGCCGTGGTGCGTCTACTGGCGGACCGCCTGATGGTGATGAAGGGGGGCCATGTGGTCGAAACCGGGCTGACCGATCAGGTACTGGATGATCCGCAGCACGCCTATACTCAGCTTCTGGTTTCCTCGGTTTTGCAGGTGTGATGATGATCGAACTTCGTAATGTATCAAAGACGTTCATTTTGCATAACCATGGCGCCGCGGTTATTCCAGTCATGTCAAACGTCTCTCTCTCGGTCAGACCGGGTGAATGCGTGGGGCTGCTGGGGGCATCAGGGGCGGGGAAATCCACCTTGATGCGAATGCTCTGGGGCAATTATCTTGCCGCCACCGGGTCTATCATTATCGCGGGCACCGATGTGACGCGCGCCGATCCGCGCGAAATTCTGGCCTTGCGGCGCGAACGGATGGCCTATGTCAGCCAGTTTCTCCGGGTGGTGCCGCGCGTCCCCACGGTCGAAGTTGTCGCTGAACCGCTATTTGCCACAGGTGCTGATGAAAACGCCGCTTTGGACATGGCCCGGTCACTGCTGGATAGGCTTCGGATACCCGAGCGTTTGTGGGCGCTATCCCCCACGACGTTTTCAGGCGGGGAACAGCAACGGGTGAACATTGCGCGCGGTTTCATTCGCCAGGTTCCGGTCATGCTGCTGGATGAACCCACGGCCAGCCTTGATGCCGCCAACCGCGAAACCGTTCTGACCCTGATCGAAGAAGCAAAGTCACGGGGGACGGCCATCGTCGGCATCTTCCATGATGAAGGTGCGCGTGAAAGGGTATGTGACAGAATGATTGATATGGCAGAGTTTGCGGCATGACCATATATGCAGTCGTGGGCCCTTCGGGGGCGGGCAAGGACACGGTCATCAATGCGGTGCGTCGGCAGCGGCAGGGCCTTGATATCCTGCGCCGGGTGATCACCCGCCCCGAAGCGCCGGATGACGAACCTTTCGAAGGGGTGAGCCCAGAAATCTTTGCGGAAAGGGAGGCTGCGGGGCAATTCGCGCTTTGCTGGAATGCGCATGGATTACGCTATGCCATCCCCCGCCCCACCGGAGCCGGGCCGACAATTTTCAACGGATCCCGCAAACGGTTGCTGGAAGCGGCCGCGGCCTTTCCCGGTCTGGAGATTATCCACATCACCGCCCCGCAGGACATCCGCGCAGCCCGGTTGGCCCTACGCGGGCGCGAAGACGCCGCTGATATTGCTGCGCGCCTACGGCGGGAAGCGCCACTTCCCTCGGGTCTGATCGTTCACGAAATCGACAACGGTCGCGATCTGGACAGGGCCGTTGCCGCGTTTCTACGTGTACTGGATGATAGATGTCAGATCGGATAACGGCGTATCAGCCGGAACATGCCATCGTCGCCTTCGCCGACAAGGCAGATTTCATGGATTCCGAACTTTGCGGGCAATACCGGGGCCACCATGGGGACCATCGCATCGGCGGTCATATCTGTCGGCCCTGTGAGAGTGATATGGAAACGGAATTCCTCCATCACAAAGGGGTAGCCCCACCGGTCAAGCAACGCGCGCTGCCGTTCCGAGAGCCGCTCCGGATGGCGCCGCGCAATTTCGCCATCGGTCAACGGCGCGCGGAAAGGATCGAGCGTTTCAACGACCTGTGCCGCCAGATCGTTCAGCCCGGCCTGATCGCCCTGCGGAACCAGCGCCAGAAACCGACCGATCTGCGAAACCGCCAGCTCTCCCGGCCACACGGGCGAAAGCGATCGCGCCAGTTCGCTGACCGCAGCCTCCAGATCCTGCTGCGTGCCATCCAACCGGAACGGGGCCTTGAGCGTCGCGTGCAGCCCGTACTTTCTGGGCTGCGCCACCAGTGCATCCGTCGACATGGGCTGCGCCACACGCACCCCGCGCACGGGATCCCACCCTAGCCATTCAGCACCGAATGTCGCCAGCGGACCGGGGGGCGGCAAATAGTAGATTGCATATCGCTTCATAAAATAATCTCTCCTTCACCGCCGCTTATCGCATCTGTGTCACAATTCTATGGCGATACACCGGGGTCCACCATACGGAACGGAATATGACCGAAACCATCTTTACGAATGCCAGACTGGTTCTGGAAAACGAGGTTCGCACCGGATCCATCGTTATCCGGGATGGCCTGATCGCGGACATCGGAGAGCCGCGCCGGACAGGCATCGATTGCGACGGTGACCTGATTGCCCCCGGCCTGATCGAATTGCACACCGATAATCTGGAGCGCCATATCCAGCCACGTCCGGGGGTCAACTGGCCCCATGCTGCCGCCATCATTGCCCATGACGCCGAACTGGCATCAACCGGCATCACCACCGTCTTCGATGCGCTGCGTGTCGGATCGATCAGCGGTTCCGACGGCTATAGCCGCTATGCCCGCGATCTGGCTTCGGAAATTCTTGCAATGCGCCCGAACCTGCGCATCAGCCACCGGCTGCACCTGCGCGCCGAGGTCTGCTCTGAAACACTGGCCGAGGAGCTGGCCGAGTTCACCGCCGATGACCGCATCGGCATTGTCAGCCTGATGGACCACACCCCGGGGCAACGCCAGTTCCGGGACATAAGTAAGCTCGCCCAGTACCACAAAGGGAAACGTGGCATGTCCGATGCTGCCTTCAAGGAGCATTGCGATTTGCTGATCGACCTGCGGAACCGCTTTGGCACCACGCATGAGGCCGCGACCGTGGCTGCGGCCAAACGGTGGGGGGCGGTTCTGGCAAGCCATGATGACACAACAGCAGAGCATGTCGCCACCTCGGCGGGATATGGCATAGAACTTGCGGAGTTTCCCACCACGATGGAGGCGGCCTCGGCCAATCGCACTGCCGGCATCCGCAATATCATGGGCGCACCGAACCTGATCCGTGGCGGCTCCCATTCCGGCAACATTGCCGCGCACGAATTGGCTGCGGCGCGGCTACTGGATATCATCAGTTCGGACTACGTGCCCGCAGCGCTGCTGACCTCGGCCGTAATGCTTGGCAACCTTTGGGACAATCTGGCCCAGGGCTTTGCTACGGTTACCGCCGCACCGGCAGCGGCAAGCGGGCTTGTAGACCGCGGGCGACTGGCCGTCGGGCTGCGGGCCGACCTCATTCGGGTTGCAATGCCCGACACCCAACCCTACCTGCGCGAAACCTGGGCATCGGGACATCGGGTAGCCTGAGGCTGCCCGACCCCGCGTAACTGCGGGGTCGGACGCCGGCATTCCTTTTAACAGCCGTGACAGGCCAGTCCGTATCTTCTAATGTTCCGCCACCAAGGGGAGTCCTTCGAGGGGCTGAGAGGCGGCTGCATTTTACGTGCCGCGACCCTGACAACCTGATCCGGTTCATACCGGCGAAGGGATTGGATGAGGCATTTCCGGCAATCGGCCAGACAACGGAGGGCCGGTCTGCCGGAACAGAGGATATCATGATGGCTAAGAATTTCACCGACATTCTGAAACAATCGAGCGAACCGCTCTGGTCAGATGCGGTCAACCACAGGTTTGTCACCGAGTTGGGGAATGGATCCCTTCCCGACGCCGTGATGGGGGCCTATCTCGTTCAGGACCACCGTTTTCTGGACAGCTTTCTTATGCTGCTCGGCGCGGCGATCGCCACGGCAGATACATTCACAGCACGTATCAGGTTCAGCCAGTTTGCAGGCATGATTTCGGGCGAGGAGAATACCTATTTCCTCCGCGCTTTCGACGCATTGGGCATCCCCCCCGAACAGCGCGAAACTGTCCCTGACACTCCGCCAACCGATGGGTTCAAGAAGCTGATGCAGGAAGCCGCGGGAACGCGTTCCTATGCCGCGGCCCTTGCGGTGCTGAATGTTGCAGAATGGCTGTATCTTGAATGGGCAAAGACGATTCCGCGGCCGCTTTCCGAAAATTTTGTCCATGCAGAATGGGTTACCCTGCACGACAATCCCGATTTCAGCAGCTTTGTCGCATTTCTGAGAGCGGAATTGGACCGTATCGGCCCCGCCGAGGAGGCTATCAGCCGGGATTTCTTCCAACGGGCTGTTGAGCTGGAGGTTGCGTTTTTTGACGCAGCGTTCTCAATCTGAGCGCTGGTATTCGTCAATTAAAACGAACACTCTCATACGCATAAGCGGCTTTATCGCGCGATCCGATTGCGTTATTGTTCGCGGCGAACACTTTGGAAGGACAATCCATGCTTACCAAAACACCAAAACGCGTTGCCGTCACCGGTGCCGCAGGCCAGATCTGTTACGCGCTGCTGTTCCGCATTGCCAAAGGTGATGTTTATGGCAAGGACCAGCCGATCATCCTGCAACTGCTGGACCTGCCGCAGGCACTGGACGCGGTTCGCGGCGTGGTGATGGAGCTTGAGGATTGTGCCTTCCCGCTGCTTCAGGATGTCGTGATCACCGATGATCCGCTGGTTGCCTTCAAGGATGCGGACGCCCTGTTCTTCGTCGGTTCGCGCCCACGTGGCAAAGGCATGGAGCGCCGTGACCTGCTGACCGCCAATGCCGAAATCTTCCGTGCGCAAGGTCGTGCGCTGGATGTCGCGGCCAAGCGTGATGCGAAAGTGATTGTTGTGGGCAACCCGGCCAACACCAACGCCATGATCCTTGCGGCAAATGCTCCGAACTTCCCGTCGGAAAACGTGACATCGATGATCCGTCTGGACCATAACCGTGCGCTGACCCAGTTGGCGTCCAAAGCTGGTGTTGCCGTTCAGGACATCGACAAATTCGTCGTCTGGGGCAACCACTCCCCGACCATGTTCGCGGATCTGGTTGAAGCCGAAGCGAACGGCAAGCGCTTGGCCGACATGATCAACGATGACGAATGGTATCGCAACACGCTGATCCCCGACGTCGCACGCCGCGGCACGGCCATCATCGAGGCACGTGGAGCATCGTCGGCCGCATCCGCCGCGAATGCCGCGATTGATCACATGCATGACTGGATCCATGGCAGCAACGGCAAATGGGTATCGATGGGCGTACAGTCCAACGGTGAATACGGCGTGCCGGAAGGCCTGATGTTCGGCGTGCCTGTCATCTGCAAAGATGGCAAATATGAGCGCGTCGAGGGGCTGACCCACGGCGACTTCCAGAACGAGATGATGGCACGCACCATCGCCGAGCTGGTAGAAGAGCGTGAGGCGGTATCCGCCCTGCTCGGCTGATAAGATCTAGCACGCGCAAAACGACCCGGGGGCTGCATTTTCATGCAGCCCCTATTTTATTTCACACGACTGCTGGCAATAACCCGCGCAAAACTTAGCTTTTTGATATGCCCATTAATAATGCATATACTTTACTCTTGTAGTCGTTCACGTCGCCACCCAATGTTCGCATCAGACGACTAACAACGGGTAATCTGCGTGCCAGCGCTTCCCGGACTTTCAATAAAACCACCTATATCCAGCGGGGTTGTACATGGCTGCACTTGTAACGGGCGCGGGAAACCGGATCGGCAAAGCCATCGCACTGCACCTTGCAAAACGCGGGTTCGTTGTGGGTGTACATTACGCGAACTCGGCCGAAGCAGCAGATCAGACAGTCACTGAAATCCGACATATGGGGGGCAGAGCCGTTGCGCTACAGGCGGATTTTCTGCACGAAGATGCAACCCAAGGCTTGATCGGTAAAGCTGTTGAGGCACTCGGACCGCTGACCGTCCTTGTCAATAATGCCTCTATCTTTGAAGCGGACAGCATCGAAACGGCAACCCGTCTGAGCTGGGACAGGCATATCGATTCAAACCTTCGCGCGCCACTTGTTTTGACACAGGGTTTTGCGGCCCAGATCCCGAAAGATGATTATGACGGCGAACCAATCGCCCGCGGCCTGATCGTCAACATGATCGATCAACGCGTACACAAGCTGACGCCGCACTTTACAAGCTACACCCTGGCAAAAGCCGGGCTATGGGCATTGACGCAAACGGCTGCGCAGGCGTTGGCCCCACATATCCGTGTCAACGGCATAGGACCGGGGCCAACTCTGGCAGGCGCGCGTCAGTCAGCCGAAGATTTTCGCAACCAACGGGCCGCCACAATCTTGCGGCGGGGCGCCGATACCGACGATATAACTGCAGCGCTGGATTATTTCCTAGGGGCGAAAACCGTAACAGGACAGATGATATGTACCGATGGGGGGCAGCATCTGGCATGGGAGACGCCGGACGTGACCGGCGTCGAATAGATCGGATCAGCCAGCGTAGGGCCTGATTGCCCCATCATCTCGACGAAACAGAACGCACGGGCCGGAAGACATGCGGGGATCGTAAGCGAAGCCTCGTTTATCCATTGAGGCGAATATCTCACGAACACCGGTCAATCCATAAAGATGATCGTGGAGTTCGAGAAATACGCGGTCAATTCCCTTCAGGTCGGCTCCACCCAGAATTTCGCGCTCGGCGCCCTCGACATCCATTACCAGCACATTGATGGATTGGCGCGTGATATACTCATCAATATTTGTGGAGGTGATCGAAATCGTAGTCTCGAATGGCCCCTGGCTCTCAATCATCGACGACATCCAGAAATCACGCCGGATATAAAAAATATGATCCGATGCCCCCCCGGATGACAACAATCCATGCTCAAAAACGACGTTTGAGATATCGTTGGCTTCGGCCACCCGACGTGCCAAAGCCACCGTGCCAGGGTTTGCATCGAACGACCAGATCTGCACATCAGGGGTTTGCGCCATGACTGATGTTATGACGCCGATGCCTGCGCCTAACTCCAGAACTCTGTCACCCGGTAGCAAAAGGTCCCGAACCTGCCTCGCCTCTTTTGCCTCATATTCACCCGTTTGCAGGGCCTGCCATATAATTGGCGATACATCCTGATCGGTAAGAGGAAGCTTGATGCCGTGAATCGAAAACGCGGAGGGCATTATATTATGATCCAAACTGGTTATGCACAAAAACCATATCGCTCTGATACCCCTAGCGTAAATGAGCTAATTCGGTGGCAGGCACAGGATGGCCGAAGAGATACCCTTGGGCGATATGCCCCCCAAGTTTTCGGATGATCTCCTTTTGCTCCACCGTCTCCACGCCCTCGATGATTATGAACTTATTCATCGTCTGGCCCAGATCGATCACGAGTTTGACCAAGGCCTCCGCCTCTTTGTCGTGGCCGATATCACGAATGAACGACTTATCCAGCTTGATCGTATCGAATGGAATATCCCGCAGTACGGCCAAGGATGAATATCCCGTTCCGAAATCATCCAGAGCAATGGTTATACCGAACCGCCGCAAATCATTAAGCGCAATGACAATATCCTCACGCTTGTCCAGAAGCATCGACTCCGTTACCTCCAGCTCCAGTCTGTTAGGCTTCAGCCCTGTCACGCGAATAGCTTCCGAGACAACGGAAATGAACTCTGGCGATTGCATTTGCATGGTAGAAAGATTGACCGCGATTTTAAGCGGCGTGGCCCATGTCACAGCTTCGGCGCAGGCCTTGGTCAGGATATGCTGGCCGAGTTCGCGAATAAGGCCGATATCCTCTGCGATCGGAATGAAAATGTTGGGCGATATATGACCGCGTGTCGGATGGTTCCAACGTGCCAATGCCTCGATGCCACGCAATTCATCCGTTCTGACGCAAACCTGAACTTGATAGGCGACCTCGATTTCACCCTGCCCGATTGCCTTTCGCAGATCGCTTTCAAGTAGCGTCCGGTCATCAAATTCGCCCTGCATGAACGGCTCAAATACGCAGATACGGTCTGAACGCGACGCTTTGGCCCGATAGAGCGCAATATCGGCTCGCTTGAACAGTTCCTGTGCATCATCGACGGATGGAGTGGGTACATTCACAAGGCCGATAGAACATCCAATTTCAACCCGTCGATCCGAGAGCTGATAGGGGGCAGCAATATCAATGGCCAGATCGTGGGCATAGGCCTGGCTGTCCTCCGCCGTTTTCCCTAACAGAAGACAAGCAAATTCATCCCCGCCAAGCCGACAGAACATCTGGGGTTTTACATCAAATCGCCGCATCCTCTCACTGACCTGATGTAGCAAGACATCGCCGAAATCGTGGCCCATCGTGTCATTGATCGTCTTGAACTCATCCAGATCCAGCAGGAGAAGGCTGACCGAGCAGTCCGGAGTCTGCAAAGCGGTTTCCAACTCTCCCCAAAAGAGAACGCGATTGGGCAATGCGGTCAGAGAGTCATGATGCGCGGCATAATGAAGGCTACGGTTTTTATTACGAAGCTCCTCACCAGCTTCATTGAGGCTATTATTCAGTATCTTGCCGCGCTTATGGGCCAGCTTCAGCAACCGGTTATGGTTCTGCAAGATAAGCAGCAGGCCGCACCAGCACATGATCAGGATTGTGACGACTATTCCGGAAATCCGGTGGATGCGCTCCAAGGCCACCAAATTTTTTTCGACCCGCGCCCAGCTGAGTTGCACGGATTGGGCAGAGAGCGTGGTCAAAGGCCGTTCTAGCTCATGCATCCGTGCCAAGATGGGCGCAAGATCGGGCGTTTCGGAGCCATTCAAAGATGTATCAAGATCGGTTACGACGGCGAAGAGAGTGTTCATTGTACGCTCCCGCGTCGGCATTTCGCCCATGAACAGTTTAATCGTACCCTCGCGCATGGTCAGCATCCGGCTGATCATGATATCCAGCCGCAACCTGACGTCATCCAGCGTCACATCATAGGTGTCGGCATTATAGAGCGCCAAGGTCGCTTCCAGCCGCATGAACTCCTGAACCGTCTGGCTGATTGCCCAGGTGTCATTGTGCTGGGCCACACGGCGCAGCACATTCTGCCGCTCCTGCACGGTATTCGACAGATAGATTGTCGTCACGATGAAAACGGCAATCAAAAAGCTGAGAAAGCGGATCACCGCAGCTTACCGGATTTCGATCCGCGAAACCTGCCACGATGACCGCGCATAATAGGTCTGTGCGCGCAGCCGTTCGCTGCTGGAATAGGGATAGATGATGAAAATCGGGCCTTTTTCCCGAACGGACATATCGCGACCATTCAGCTTCATCGCCAGAATGACTCCCGTATCTGCATCCTCAAGCGGAATCTTCACTTCGTAATCGTTCAGCGCCGTCACCGTCATCTGGGTACCGTGCGCCCCGACCTTTTCCAGCAATACTGATACCGGCACCCCGGTAAATGTCATCCGGTCATCGTACCATGGGGACTTCGTGACAATATCCACCATCCCCATCGCTTCCAGTGCGGCGCGATCGAATTGGGCAGTATCGCCCACATTGGTATTTGTGATCTGCCCGCTTACGGTCAGCAACACCTCTCCCGCGGGGGCGGGAAGTTCCTCGGCACGAAGCGGACCCCAAACGAGAGTGATAGCCGCAAAAGCCACCGCAAGCATTTTATTCCAAATCTGCATCAATCACTCCACTTGCAAAAGACACCTGCGATTGCCAGCGCCTCGTTCAATATTCAAGGGGAGCATACCTAGTCCGAAAAAAGACATGTGCCGCCTGACTTTGATAATTATTTAGTCGAAAGCCTTTAACTGGAACTTAACGGCAACAACTAAACGCAATTGTGAACCAGAAAACAATAAGACATGGCCCCTTAATGCAAAACACCCTCCAAATCCGGAGGGTGTTTCTTCTAATTTGTCGCCTGAAATCGGGAAGTAGTTATTTCAATCCGCCCAAGACGGCCGAACGGTCTGCTGCTGCGGCGACAGCCTCTCGCATCAGCTTGGGCAGTGCCTCGGGCATTTCAAGAACCGCTAGACCCGCCTGCGTTGTGCCATTTGGGCTGGTGACTGCCCGCTTCAGGTCAGCCGCATCGCGCGGATCGTCCAGCAGCATCTTGCTGGTACCGTAAAGGGTCTGGCGTACCACAAGATCGGCGCTCGCCTTATCGAACCCCTGCGCCATGGCAGCCTCGACCATATATTGCGCGATCGCAAAGACATATCCCGGTCCGCTCCCGGCCACGCCGGTCCCATGGTCGATTCCTCCTTCGTCATCCATCCAGAGGTATTTGCCCACACCTTCGAACAGATGCTGGATCAGCGACCGGTCCGACCAGTCCAAGGCAGGCGGAGCGTAGCCGATCGTCATCCCCTCGCCCACCATGGCAGGCAGGTTCGGCATCGTGCGAACAACCCGCGGCGTTCCCAGCTGCGCGGCCAGTGTCGGCGTCGTTACACCCGCCATAATTGATACGAAGATCGTGTTCTCTCCCGTTTTCAGCCCTGCAAGGTCAAGCTGCGCAAAATACTGCGGCTTGATGGCGATGATGACAAAAGCATAATCGGCTTCGGGTAGATCCGCGATTGCGGGCACGATCACGGCATCAGCGTTATCGGGAAGCCGGCTCTGTACACGTTCGGGGTGACGATCCACGATATGCAGCGTAACCTCGGGGCGGGTCGCGACCAAACCGGCGGCGATGGCAGATCCCATATTGCCGCAACCGATGAACAGGCAGGTAAAAGGTGTCTGGGTCATAAAATGCTCCGTTTGGTATCAAGGTGAATATTATTTGGAAGGATAGAGACGTTTGTTCATTTCTTCGGTATAGCGGCGCAGGCAATATTGCTCGGTCAACAAACCAAGCGGGCGGCGATCCTCGACCGAGGTCAGTACAGCCAGCACATCGGTTTCATCGCGGGCAAATTTCGCCAAGGCATCCCGTACATTCTGGTCCGGCAGCAGATGATGCTCTGCCTGTGTGGCAAGCGAGCGAACCTCCCGTGTCAGGTTCTGTGTTTCGGAATGCAGATCAGATACTGACAACAGGGCGGTATATCCCCCCAGATCATCAACCAGCGCCACATATTTGGTGGACCCCAAGGGAACACGCCGCTGCCCTTCGGCCAGTGTAATCGTTGCAGGCATCGTCGGCGAATGCCGGCGAACGAGCCTACCCACGCTCAACTCGCGCAGCCAACCGATATCAGCGGCACTGCGGATCGCTTCGCCTCGCAGGTGGAATCGCCACGTGGCAAAGGAGAAGCCGAACAACCGCCTGACCGTAGCAGTAGCGATCAAGGACGAGATCAGAACCGCCAGCGTCAAGGGAAGGCTTGCGGTTGTTTCCAATGCCAGTAGCGACATGGTTAGGGGTGCGCCGATGATCGCTGTGGCCATCGCACACATCCCCACCACGCTCAGTAGGACGATGGGCACATCCAGGCCGAAGGCCACCAGCCAGATGATGGCAAACAGCTTGCCCGCCACCGCCCCCAGCAGCAACGATGCAAAGAACAACCCGCCTCTGAAACCCGATCCGATCGAAATGGCCGAGGCCACGCATTTGAGAACCAGCAGGACCAGCAGGACCAATGGTGCCGGATTCTCTGCCAGCACGATATTCAGTGCCCCATGGCCCGACGACAGGATCTGGGGCGTGGCCAGCGCCATTATTCCCACGGCGATGCCCCCCAGAACAGGGTGGAACAAGCCGGGGATCGGACTGCGTGCGAGAACACGCTCTATCAGGCCGACGCTGCGCATCACCAGAATGCCGATAAGGGCGCATACCAAAGACAGCAGGATGATCGCAACATAGGTATGTGCGGGCAACTGCCCGGCAAAATGCAGGTTGAACCCCTCCGGCTCGGCCAGCAAGCGCACGGTTCCGACGGCGCCGATGGCTGCCGCCAGAACCGGCAACAGCGCAGCAGATGTATAGGCCGCAATGACAAGCTCGAATGCATAAAACGCGCCCGTCATGGGCGCATTGAAAGCCGCGGCCACGGCAGCGCCCGCCGCCGCTGCAACCAGATAGCGCAAATCCTCCCGGCGCAGTCGCATCTTCTGCCCCAGGGCCGAGGCGAGGCCGGAGGCAGTTTGCGTATAGGCGGCCTCCATCCCTACCGACGCACCGAAAGCGCTGGAAACCAGGGTCTGAAAGCTGATGAAAAGACTGCCGCCCACCTGCATCTGCCCGCCGCGCAAGGCATTGGCCTCGATCGGGTCAGAAACGCGGGCAAAGTACCGGCGGGCCACCAGATAAGAGAGTGTCAGGAGCCCCCCGCCGACTACCGGACCCAAAAGAACCCGCCATGGATCAAGTGCCAATTGTCCGCTGGTATCATAACCTTCGAAATTGAAGATGATCTGGCTCATCGCCCGTAGAACGATTTCCCACAGCAATACCGACAGTCCGGCACCGATCCCCACACATAAGGCAAGCAGCGCAAAGGCGATCTCGTCCCGGCGCAGCAACGCACGCAAGCGAAACGGCGCCCGAAGGCGCCGCTTGATCCACTGGATGGATGTGCGGCGTTGCCTCACCCCGTCATTCGCCGATGTAGGATGCGTAAAGGGCTGCGATCTCCGCAGTGACCGGGCCTGGCTTTCCCTCCCCGACCGGTCGACCGTCGATAAAGGACACCGGGGTGATCCCCCCCAGGGTTCCGGTCACGAAAATTTCGTCGGCACTGTAAACTTCTGCCAGGGTAAAATCCTTCTCACGCACGATATTGCCTGCATCTGCCCAGATTTTCAGGGCTTTCGATCGCGTAATGCCGTTAAAACAGGTCAGGCCGGTCGATGTCCACAGTTCCCGCCCACGAATGATGAAGAAGTTCGTGGAATTGCAGCTGGCCACAAATCCGCGGTTATCAAGCATCAGCGCTTCATCCGCACCCATGTTGATCGCCTGGATCAGCGCCTGGATGAAGTTGAGGCGGCTGTGCGAATTCAGGCGCAAATCGAACACATCCGGCGTCGAGCATCGGATGGTCGATGTCATCAGCGTCAGGCCCTTTTTCTTGATGTCCGGGTTCGGCTGCTTGTATTCGGCAACGATCACGATCGTTGCCCCCCCCACGATGAAGCGCGGGTCCTGGTTCGGCGTGGATTTGACACCGCGCGAAATCATGAGACGGATATGTGCGCCGTCCTCCATCCCGTTGTGGTTCAGGGTTTTCCAGATTTCGGCAATCAGATCCTCACGCGGCATACCGATGTCAAGCTGGATCGCGTTCGCACCTTCGTACATCCGCGCCATATGTTCATCAATGGCAAGGAGCTTGCCCTTCACAAGGCGAAGCCCCTCCCAGACGCCATCACCCAGTACGAAACCCGCATCGAAAATGGAAACCTTTGCCGCATCCCGGGAAAAGAATTCCCCGTTGATATAGATCTCCACATTTTCATTCCGCGGATCCTTGACGTAGGATTGCGAACTCGTGCTGCTCATCGGGGTCATATTATCGTCTCCTTTGCGCCGTGGCGCGATCGTTAATCAGAATGCGAATTCGCCGAAACGGCGCAGGAATTCCTGCGTCTTGGCCTGTTTCGGGTTCTTGAGAACCTCATCGGGGGTGCCCACTTCGTGGAACACGCCATCAGCGAGGAAAATAACCTTGGTTGCGAAGTGGTAGGCGAACCCCAATTCATGCGTGACCAGAAGCATGGTCCGCCCCTCATCCGCCAGATCGCGGATCACGCGTAGCACTTCCCCCACCAGTTCGGGATCGAGCGAGGAGGTCGGCTCATCGAACAGCAGTACCTCCGGCTCCATCGACAGGGCGCGCGCAATCGCAACCCGCTGCTGCTGGCCACCTGACAGGCGCGAGGGCCATGCGTCATGCTTTTCGGCCAGCCCAACCTTTGCCAATTCACGGATCGCGATGTCGCGTGCGCGCTCCTTCGACAATTTCTTTACGGTGACCAGCCCCTCCATCACGTTCTGCAGAACCGTCATATGCGGGAACAGGTTGAACTGCTGGAAAACCATGCCAAGCCGTTCGCGCACATCGCAAAGCTGCCTTTCGGGATAGGTGATGGTACCATTCGAGCCAGTGGTTCCGATGCGCTGGCCATCCAGCGTGATCGTTCCCTTGCTCAGCGTTTCCATAAAGTTCAGGCAGCGCAGAAAGGTGGATTTTCCGGAGCCGGAGCCGCCGATGATCGCCACCCGCTCTCCCCTTTCCACGGAGAAATCGATCCCCTTCAGAACGTGATGCTTCTCAAAGGATTTATGAAGGCCGGTAACTTCCAGCAATGGACCAGACATTTTGGCTCCTTTCCGGAGAGCGCATAGGGATCAGTTCGAGCGGGCGAGATGCTTTTCCAGCCGTCCCGCAAGAAACGTTCCAGGATAGATCAACATGAAATAGATGAAGGCCACCGCTGTCAGGATCTCGAACGGGCGGTAGTACGTAGCGCTCAGCAGCCGCCCCTGATACATCAGCTCATGCACAGACAGCACCGAGGCCAGTGACGACATCTTGGCCACTTCGATCACCCGGTTTGTCAGCGCTGGCAGCATACGCTTGATCACCTGCGGCAGGATCACGCGGCGCATCGCCTGTGCCTGCGACATGCCGATGGCCTTGGCTGCCTCCATCTGACCGCGGTGGATCGAGGTGATGCCGCCACGGAACAATTCAGCGGAATAGGCAGAGGTATTGAGCGCCAGCGCCATGAGCGCGGCCACGAAGGGCGACAGCTGCGTGCCGATCAATGCCGGGAAGGCATAGAAGAACCAGATCAGCTGGATCAGGACCGGTGTGTCGCGAAACAGTTCCACATAGACAAGGCTGGGGGCGGACAGCAGACGGCGTTTCGACAGGCGCAACTGCGCGATGAAAAACCCACCCGTCAGGCCCAGAACAATGGCCGGTATCCACAATTGCAGCGTTACCACAACACCGCGCCACAGCACGATCCAGTTGTCGGTGACCAGTGAAAAGTCGATTGTATAATTCATGATGCCCTCTTCACTGATAGGCTGTCAGGCGGGCCTCGGCCAACCGCGCCAATTGGGACGCAGTAACCAGAAGCAGCAGATACATGAGCGCAAGAACCGTATAGACTTCCAGCGGGCGGAAGGTTTCCGAATTGATCTGCATCGCCTGATACAACAAATCCGCATAGGCCAGGGTAGAGGCGAGTGTTGTCGTCTTCAGAAGTTCGAACGAACGCTCCACGAACGGCGGCACCATGCGCGACATGGCCTGGGGCAGGATGACGCGACGCATCACGTCGGAATGCTTCATGCCGATCGCCCGCGCTCCTTCCCACTGCCCCCGCTCAATGGAAATGATGCCCCCGCGGAACACCTCGGCATAAAAGGCCCCGGATTGCGTCGAAAGCGCCAGAACCGCCGCGGTATAGGGATCCAGATTGACGGCCATCAACACCGGCAAGGCATAGAAGAACCAGAAGAAATGAACGATCGGTGGCGTGTTGCGATAAAATTCGATGAAGATCAGCGCCGGGCCGCGCAAAATCCGTTTGGGCGATAGACGCATCATGCACAGGAGCAGCCCCACGATCACGCCAAGGCAGATCGAGACAGCCGCGATCTTGACCGTATTTAACAGGCCAAGCAGCAACATGTCGGCCCGTGCAAAGACGGGGCCGAAATCCCAGACATAGGTCATGAATTCAACTTTCGTTCGAAGGTCGGAGCCTCGGTCGGACGGCCTGACGGATAATCGTCAGGCCGGATCGACCCGCCTTACCAGTCTTCTTTCATCAGGCCGGGGATACCATCAGGGCTGATGTTTTTGGTTCCCAGGTAATTGGTGAAGATTTCGCGCGGCACACCGTCGGCATAGAGCGACAGGAACGTCGTGTTCAGCCAATCCTTGAACTCGGTATCGTCCTCCTTGCGGATGCCTGCGGACGTGGCCACAGCCGTGACGGGCGTCGGCAGCAGGACCTTGCCCATTTTCAAGCGCGCGTATTGCACCACAAGAGCGGGGTGGAACTGCACCACCGCATCCACGCGTCCGGCAGCAAACGCGGCCACCGCCTCGTCATTCGTCGAGAAACGGCTGATGGATGCCGATTTCATCATCGCCGTCATGTTCTTATCCAGCGAGGTGCCCAACGTCACGCCGATGCGCATATCGGGCGTATCCAGATCCTCCCATGTAGCGGCGGTTACATCCGGACCGACCAAGGCACCCATCGCGTAATAGAACAGGGGCGCGTCAGGAAAATCGATTGCCCGTTTCCGCTCTTCCGTCGGGTCCAGAACGAACATGATATCGATCTGGTTTGCCTGCAGGGCCGCGATCGCGTTCTGCCATGTCGTCTCAACAAGAACCAGCTCAACCCCCAGATCAGCCGCCAGCCGCTCACCCATGGAAATGCCGACGCCGGTCCATTTTTCGCTGATCGGATCCTTGAAGAACCAGGGCTCTGCCCCCGCAACGCCGATACGCAGCTTTCCGCTTTCCCTGATCTGCGCCATGGAACCGCTTCCTTGGGCGAAGGCTACGTTCAAACTGGAAACACCCAATGCGGTAATGACGGTGGAGGCGATGAAGGCTCTTCTTTTCATGTGATATCCTGTTGGGAAAATTATGAGGGGATCAGACGCGGGTGGATAGTTCGCCCTGTACCTGGGCCTTTGTAATCTCTAGCCCGCGCTGCATGTGGCTTTCGATTTCGGCTCGCATCAGATCCAGATCGTTCCCGATGGCGAGAGAAACATAGTCGTCATGCCCGGTCCGCTGCGGCCCTTGCATATGGTGCGCACGGTGGTGGGCCGCCCAATATAGCTGCAGCCGGCCACGTATGCCGTTCCACGTTTTCATAAGAATGGCATTCTGCGCCATTTCATAAGCAAGACCGTGCAGGTTCAACTCGGCCTCGATGCTTGCCACATCGTCATTTGCATCAATGGCGGCCAACAAGGCCGCGTGACGCTGAAGAATTTGCTCCCGGAATGCATCATCCCTGCGATCCCAGATTTGCTCGAACGCAAACTTCTCAAGGCAGATGCGCATCGAATAGATGTCATTTATATCGGCAGGTGACAGCTCCAGCACCTTGGTTCCGGTATAGGGGACCGTGATCAGAAGGCCCTCGTCGATCAATTCGCGCATCGCCTCGCGCAGCGGCCCACGACTGACACCAAAGCGCAGGGCAAGGGATGTTTCCACTACGGCAGAACCCGGTGCCAGTTCCCCACCCAAAATGGCGGCGCGGAGCATTGCCGCAATCTGCGCACCCATCGTTATTTTCTTGAGCTGTGGATAGGTCATGGCATTCCTCGGAAGATATGCTGACGCTAGATATCGTCATAATCGATTGTCAACAATGTTTGGGGGATGAACGCCATATCGTAAATCTGCGTCGGATTATGCCCGCTTATTAGCCGCACTTGAGCGAAAAGCAGGCATTTTTTGCGGGAAATGGCTACATCAAGGTCTTATGAATGCAGCGCATCCTACGATGATCCGGATACTCTGACGAAAATGCGTGTTGCCGTTATCAACCTGGCTGCGGTAGTTACAGGTATGTTCCTGCGCACCCTTATCCTATGCCTTGTTGCTGCCGGCCCCGTGACTGCCCACCCCCACGTTTTTGTGGATGAAAGCGTGGGCTTTGATGTGCAAAACGGATCGCTCGTTTCTCTTCGGATCGTCTGGCTCTATGATGCGTTCACAACCTTGGTGATGTACGATCAACTTGGACTGGACGAAAACGGCGACGGCATTCTTGATGCATCGGACATGGAAAAAATCGTCATCGGTGAGACGGATTGGGAGCCGGGGTACGAGGGCGATACCTATCTTTTCGCGGGTTCCCGCAAGGTTGAACTGGGACGCCCCCGGAATGCAGCGGCACAGGTCGTTGACGGTCGCGCCGAGGTAACGTTCGATCTTCCCTTAGCAAAGCCCCTTCCCATGGCGGGCGAAACGGCAACATTGAAAGCCTATGCTCCCGATTACTATTATGCCTACACGGTGCAAGAGGTACTGCAGGCAGGTGAAAACTGCACAGCGGAAATCCAGCATTTCGAAGTGGGTGCCCTGAGCCAGAAACTCCAAGACGAACTTGCGCTTCTGGGAACCGACGAAATGCCGGACGATCCGGATATTGGCGCGAACTTTGCCGAACAGGTTCATTTGCGATGCCAGTGATCCTGGCACTACTGGCAGGGGCCGCGCTGATCATGCTGGGGGATCATTACGGCATGATTTCCATGGCGTGGGCGCAGGATATCCAGCAGCTTGTGCAGGTCCGCATGGCAGAAGTCATCCATGCCGTAAGAAGCCGGGAGCCATGGGCCCTGATGACCCTGTGCGGACTGTGTGCAGGATACGGTTTTGTCCATGCTCTTGGGCCGGGTCATGGCAAAGTGCTGCTGAGCGGGGCGGCATTGGGCACGAATGTTCGTCCCGCCCGTATATTCGCGATCGGATTTGCGGCCAGTCTGGCGCAAGCCATTGCAGCCATACTTCTGGTGTTTGTGGTGGTTGGCGGATTGCGTCTGACATCGGCCGAGGCATCAGCGATGGCAGAAGGCGGAATGGCCCTTGCCAGCGGCCTTGCCATCGGCGCCATTGGTGCGCTTCTCGTCTGGCGCGGAATCCGCGCGATGTATCCGCGCCACCATCATCACCACCATGCAGAATGCGGATGCGGACATTCCCACGGCCCTTCCGTAGCCGAAGTTGCCGCGTTGACTTCCTGGCGTGAAACCGCAGCGTTGATCTTGTCGGTGGCGGCGCGCCCGTGCAGCGGGGCAATATTTCTGCTGGTCATCACCTGGCGGTTCCAGATCCTCGGGTCCGGGATATTGGGCGTTCTCGCCATGGGTGCCGGGACTGCGGCGTTGAATGCATTGGCGATTGGCGGCGGGCTTGCCGGGCGGCGGTTGGCGTTTCTGGGGGCACGCTCCATAAAGACCCTGCCTGCCATGCAGATCGCGGCAGGCGCAGCGATCATGGGGCTATCCCTGCTGGCTGTATTCTGAAGCGCCGGGCAGGTTGATGATTGACGGCCCTGCCCTTTTGCATACTTTTGTCGCATTATTTCCGAAAGGTATGCGATGCGCGGCTTGTTGACGCTTCTATCCTCCATGTTTTTGGGTACGACACCCCGTGACAAGACATGGCCGCATGAGGATGATATCCGTTCCTTTCATACGATGGTTTCCTTGGGGGATGTAAAGGCGGTGCAAAAGGCGCTTGATGCCAATCCCGCACTTGCAACCAGCACGGACCAGTTCCTGTTCCAACCCATCCATCTGGTATGCGATGTGGATCATTACCCGCTCATTCCGCTGTTGCTGAGGTATGGGGCCGATATCAATG
Source organism: Falsirhodobacter sp. alg1 (assembly GCF_000739715.2). Taxonomy (GTDB): domain Bacteria; phylum Pseudomonadota; class Alphaproteobacteria; order Rhodobacterales; family Rhodobacteraceae; genus Falsirhodobacter. Next base: position 244,448 of record NZ_BBJC02000005.1, read on the forward strand.
CCGTCAATGAAGACGGGCACAGCCTGCTCCATATAACGAACGACCCGGACCTTGTGCCCCTGATCGTCGCGGCGGGGGCCGATCTGGAGTTGCGCGATCTGCAAGGCAGAACTCCGCTTCTGGTCGCCCTGACCGAGCCGGACATTTACGATGTGGTTGACGCGCTGCTGGAGAGTGGTTCGGACCCGAACGCGCGAGATCGCAGGGGCCGCTCCGTCTTGGACTATGCCCATGCGGATGGCACCGATGAGGATCTGCTCGACCTGCTTATGGATGCGGGCGCCGAATAATCAGCACCCGTATCCCCTTGGCTGTTCCGAATATGTGGCCCGAACCCGCTTGGTAAAGAACCGGGCGATCATGCCGATGGCCTGATGCCCGGTGCCACGGCGGCCTGCCGCAATAAGGATGCGGCGACGGTCCTACTCCTTATCGGGTACGGCCTTTGCCCCACATGTCAATATCACTGCCGAGGGCCGATTTCAGCGGATCGGATGCTTCGGTCAGAGCTTGGAGAACTGCCGGCTCGGCCTTTGCCTCCAGAAGCTTTTTCAAACCACGGCTCTGCTCTCCGTTTCGGGTACCGACGATCACACCCCCAACGGCGGGCCGGGATTTGAGCCATGCCACTGCCAGCTCTTCCATCGACATCCCTGTCTCATCAACCAATTTCCACAAGGCATCCAGAAGATGCTGGCCTGCTTCTTCGGCCCCTTCCTCCTTGTGGACCGCCTGCTCCCATTTGCGGTGATCAAACATGCGCGTCCGGGCACGATCCACCGGAAAATCCTGCAGCGATTTGTATTTTCCGGCCAGCAAACCCTGCATCAATGAAGAATAGCACATGATCGGTACGCCGGCCGCTTCACACTTCGGCTGGACTTCAAACTCGATCGCCCGGAAGAACAAATGGTATGGAACCTGATTTACGGAAATTTCGCCAAGTGACAGCGCATCATCCATATCCTTGCTGCCGAAGTTCGAGACGCCATACCAGCGGATCTTTCCCTCCTCCTTCAGCTTTTTCAGAGCGCCAATACTGTCTTCCAACGGAACGTTCCGGTTCGGCCAGTGCAGCATGTAAAGGTCGATATAATCCGTGCCCAGATTTTTCAGGCTGCGATCACAAGCTGCCAGAATATCATCAGGGGCGAGGTTCGGTGTCGCCACCTTTGACGAAATCACCAGGTCCTGACGTTTGTTTCCCAACGCCTTCTCCAGAAGCTGCTCCGAATATCCCGCGCCATAGGCTTCGGCCGTATCGAAAAAATTGATACCCGCGTTATGCGCTTCCCGCAGCGCATCAATAGAGTCGCTTTCCTCTTGCGCGCCGAATGCACCTGCGCCGCCCATGCAGCCATAGACGATAGGGCTGGTCACCAGATCCGTATTACCGAATTTCGTGTTCATTACTGGTCTCCTGAATAGAATGTCATCAAGATCGAGCCGGCTTTCACCAGCTCCATAGTGTTCCGTCCTCAAGCCGGCTGACCGGCAGATAGGAGCGTTTGTAGGGATAGCGCGCAGCTGCCTCCTCGTCGAAGTCCACACCCAAACCGGCGCTTTCTCCAACGTGGATCATCCCGTTTTCGATCCGCAAATCGTGACGGAAGACTTCTGCCGATTGCGCGGAGCCAAAGCCGACAAATTCCTGAATGCCGAAATTGGGGGCCCAAAGCCCGATATGGGATTGTGCGGCATAGCAGATGGGCGACAGATCGGGTGCCCCGTGCGGGGCGATGCGCACATGATATATGGCCGCGAAATCCGCAATACGGCGCAATCCGGTAATACCCCCGGCATGCGTGGCGGCTGTGCGGATATAATCGATCCATTGGTTCTGGATCAGATCCTTGCAATCCCAGATGGTATTATAAACCTCACCGATCGCCAGCGGGGTCGTCGTATGATCGCGCACGATGCGGTAGCTTTCCTGGTTTTCCGCAGCAACCGCATCCTCCAGAAATAGAAGATCATAGGGCTCCAGCATCTTCCCCAGCCGCGCCGCCTCGATGGGCGTCAGCCGGCTGTGGACATCGTGCAGCAACTGGACATCAGGGCCGAAGCGCGCGCGGGCCTGCCGGAAAAGATCCTCGACGGAATTCATGTATTTGCGGGTGGACCAAGGCTGCTCCGGTGGCAGAGGGCGGCTGCTCTGCATTTCGAAATAGTCTTTCTTGTCGCCCATCACGCCATAGCTGCCCTCCATTCCCGGAACGGCAGATTGCAGGCGGATCGTCTGGAAGCCCTCACTTATCAGACGCGCGGCCTGATCCAGTGTTTCGGTTACGTCGTTTCCGGTGGCATGGGCATAAGTAGTGACAGCACGGCGGCTTTTCCCGCCCAGCAATTCATAGACAGGCAGATCGGCCGCCTTACCCTTGATATCCCATAATGCCATATCCACCGCGCCGACGCAGGCCATGTTTATGGGCCCCCTGCGCCAATAGACACCCTTGTACAGATACTGCCAGATATCCTCGATATCATGGGCGTTCCGTCCGATCAGGCAGGGGGCGACATGTTCCTGAAGATAGGTTGCAACCGCCATCTCCCTGCCATTGACCGTGGCATCCCCCACACCGTAAATACCGCTCTCCGTTACAATTTTTACTGTTACGAAATTTCGGCCCGGACTGCTGACGATAACCCTGACATCCGTTATCGCAAGATTTCTACCCGTTTTCATACATCCGGCCTCTGGCTACATGTTCGATCATTTCGCTCAATGGTGCGGGGGCTGGCCCCGCCCCCGGCAATTTCAATTTTGCGTCTTGGTCAGGCATAAATTTCATCCACCAGCATACAAAGATGGGCGATATCCTTTGCCAGATACGGCAGCACGTCATCCCCCATCCGCTGGCCGTGCTCTCCGGCCTGCCGGTTGTATTCTGCAGGCATACAGAACGTGCCGGTGAAACCGGATTTGTGCAACTCCTGCACCAGTTCGCGCCAGCTGTAGCCACCATGATCATGAGTGGTCCAGTGAATGGTATATTCTGCCTCCTGCTCCGGCCCGTTCCGACGGAAGTGGCAGGCATTCTTGAAATTCACCAATCCATTCAGATGCGGGCGTGCAATATCGACAGCCATTCGCACCGGCTCTCCATCGACGGCGCAATGACCCATGTCCAGAACTGCACAGACCTGTTTGGGGTCATATCCCGCCAGCAGATGTGCAAGGCCTACCGCACTCGCGATATGCACACCGGAATGGTTCTGCACACCGATCGCGACACCGTTACGCTCCAGCGCAGGAAGGACCGCATCGAAACTGCGGCGATAACGATCCACCGACTGCATATAGCCGATGCCCATATCTACGGGTGCGCATATCCGGATGATGCCGACGCCGGCTTCACCGCAGGCATCAATGGTGGCCTCGTCGATATCGCCGGCGATGCTGGGCGTTTTCAAACCATGACTAGCCAGCAGTTCCACCGCTTCCGGAAGATCCTTTGTCACATTCTGCGGTTCCACCTGATAGCCGGGCCGAACGGCGAGTTCGACCCCGTCAAAACCCAGTCCTTTCAGCTTCTGTGCCAGTTCCAGCAGCGGCTCGGTCCACGGTTTGGTGAACGCGGTGATCAATGGCTTATCCATCAGATCAGGCCCCCTTTCATGATATGTATGTGCGATATGGACATGATCACCCCTTCAGGCCAGTGGTGGCGATTCCATCGATCAGCTTGCGTTGGAAGATGAAGAACACAATGAACATCGGCCCCAGTGACAACAAGGACATCGCAAGCATCGGCCCCCAGGAACTGGAACCCCGTGCGGCCTGCAGCAACCGCAGCCCTTGTGGCACGACGTAATTTTCAATGGAGGTCAGGTAGATCAACGGCGTCAGGAAATCCTCATAGGTCCAAAGGAACGAGAAGACGGCTGTCGTAACCAAGGCTGGTGTCATCAACGGCAGGATGATCGAGAAAAAGATGCGGATCGGACCTGCCCCGTCGATCGCGGCGGCCTCGTCAAGCTCGCGCGGGATACCGCGGATGAACTGGATCATGAGGAAGATGAAGAATGCCTCGACCGCGAGGAACTTCGGCGTCACGATGGGCAGGATAGTGTTGATCCAGCCGAATGCGTTGAACAGGATATATTGCGGGATCAGCGACGCATGAACCGGCAGCATGATCGTCATCAGCATCAGGGCGAACAACGGCTTCTTGAAGCTGAAATTCAAACGCGCGAAGGCATAGGCGACAAAGGAACATGACATCACATTGCCGATGACGGCCAGGATCGAGATGACGAAGCTGTTCCAGAAGAACGTTTTGAACGGTGCTGCCACCCCTTCCCAACCGCGGGCATAGTTTTCCCATTCGAAATGGCGCGGGATGATGCTGGTATCGGAAAAGATGATGCTGGACGGCTTCAGCGAACTGACTGCAAGCCAGACCAGCGGATAAAGCATGATGATCCCGAACACGATCAGGAATGCATGCATGAACAGGCGTGAGCGGGTCTTCTTCCGCGCTGCCTGCTGATTGATGTCAGCCGCATCTGTGCTCATTTGTGCTTCTCCTTGTGCCATCAATCCTCATCCCCGTAATGGACCCAGTATTTTGCGGTCAGAAATGAAATGGAGGTGGCGATGGCGATAATCCCGACCAGAACCCATGCGATGGCCGACGCATACCCCATCCGAAAGTCCGTAAAGGCCTGCTCGTACAGATACAGCGTGTAGAATAACGTGGAATCCGCGGGGCCGCCCGTACCGTCCGAGATGATGTATGACGGTGTGAACGCCTGGAACGCGCCGATCGTCTGCATCACAAAATTGAAGAAAATGATCGGCGTCAGCAGTGGTATCGTAACGTAGAAGAATTGCTGGACCGGGCGCGCGCCGTCGATCGCAGCGGCGTCATACATATCCTGCGGGATCTGCTTCAGCCCGGCAAGGAAGATGACCATGGGCGCCCCGAATTGCCATACGGCAAGCAAAACCAGGGTTCCCAACGCATAATCGGGGTTGGTGATCCAGCTTGGCGCATCATAGCCGAGGTAATTCCAGAGGAAGTGGTTGATGATGCCGTCATAGGAAAAGATCTGCCGCCACATCAAGGCAACAGCCACACTACCCCCCAGAAGCGAAGGAAGGTAGAAGACCGACCGGTAAAAGCCCAATCCCTTCAGACCCCGGTTGAGGATCAGCGCCACAAAAAGCGCAAAGGCAAGCTTCAGTGGCACCGAGAAAATCACGTAGGTAAACGTCACTTTCAATGATTGAAGATAGCGCGGATCGCCCCCCAGCAACCGGGCATAATTGTCCAGCCCGGTCCACTCCGGTGCGTTGAAAAGGTCATAATTGGTAAACGACAGGTACATCGAACCTAGGATCGGCCCGAGGGTTAACAGGACAAATCCGACAATCCACGGTGACAGAAACAGGAATGCCACGCCGTTCTGCTTTTTCGACAGGTTTTTTGTCTGGCGCATAAGGCCGCTCCATCTTTTGCATTACGCGAAGGTGTTCCGGACCGCCTTGGCCCGGAACGTCCGAAAAGAGAGCCTCAGTTGTTGAGCGCCGCGAGCTTTTCGTTGATTTCGCGAACAACGGTTTCGGACACCTCCAGCGGGGTGGCATCACCGAAGGCCACGGCCTCATTCGCGCGCTTGAACATCCCGCTAAGCCCCCCGACACCGGGACGACGCGACGGCGCAGGCTCTTCCCGCAGCATCCGCAGGTAGCCTACCAGCTTTTTTTCCGCATCCGTGCCGCTGGTCCCGAACTTCTCCAGCCCTGCGGTCGAAGCGGGGATCATACCGCTGCCGGTATAATACATCTCCACCCCTTCAGGATCGAAATGCATGAAGTTGATGATGTCGACACACAGATCCTTATCGGTGGCACGAGACCAGATACCCGTGGAATTCCCCGCATAATCGTAATGATGCTGCTTCATCTCGCCGCCCTCAAATCCGTTGGGCATCATCATCAGGTCTAGCGGATCCTCCATCAACGAACCAATACCGACGAAGCTGTCTGTGGTTTGCAGCAACATTGCCGCCCGGCCGCGCACGATACCAAGCGTGGCCGAGTTATCGCCGGCCTGCGCCTGTACATCCGCCGGTGGGGCGCCCCCGTCCTGGCGCATATCCTCCCAGAACTGGAACCACTCCGCCAGATCTGCGGCCTCGAACCCGATGGAATGTTCGGGGGTAAACAGGGATTTTCCCTTAGCGCGAAGATAGATGTCACATGGCAGGTTGTTCCCGCCACCATCCTCAATGCCCCAGAATCCGCGGCCGTGCTCTTTTCCAAGGGCTACAGCGGTTTCGTGCAGTTTTTCCCATGTGTAAAACTTGTCCGGCACGGCGACACCGACATCCTCGAACTTTTTGGGATTGTAGAAAATGGCGGTTGCGATGGCATCGTTCGGCATCGCGTATATTTCGTCCTTATAAGTGCAGGAAAAGATACTGCCCGCCTGATAACCGGAAACATCCAGCGGATTCGGAATCCAATCCGTCAACGGGGCCAGCACCCCCCGCGCCGCGTATTCCGCCAGAAGATCAACGTTCACGCTGAACATATCCGGGGCATTTCCACCGGCAGCCTCGGTTGCAAGCTTGTCTGTAAACGAGCGGAAGCTGGAGAATTCGGGGATGATCTGCACCCCGGGGTTCTTGGCCTCATACGCCTTCAGCGTCTTGAGCGTTGTTGCCAGTTGTTCTTCGGATTCAACGAAGCCGCTGAAACGGACCCGCTTGGTGGCTTGTGCAGATGCACCTCTGGACATGACCGTCAGCGCAAATCCTCCGAACGCTGCCCCACCATGTACCAGAAATTTTCTGCGTGTTTGCGAAATAGTCACTTCGTCCCCTCCCGTGGCTGTGACCGGAACAGGGCGCCGCTGACAAATCCCTTTCATAAACCTGCGCCCATGGAATCAGACGTTAGTCAAACGTTACACATCGATCAAGAAAATATATGTATGATGATCGGCGAATCTGGAATGATAAGCTGGAAGCCGCCACAGGTCAGATTCAAGGATGGCCCCAAGAATATTACATATACATAGCTACAATAGCTACTTAGCGCAGAAAAACAGATATATCGCTGTCACATCATTTTCTGGCTGGAAATATGAATCCATTCCTGAATACTATGTGTAACGTATTACCAGTTCACAGATCTGACTGGTACGCAGGGCTTCGGGCAGGATTGGCCCTACGCTTTCCGAAAGAGAAGGTACATATGGCCGGTATCAAGGATGTGGCGAAAATGGCCGGTGTTTCGGTCAGCACGGTTTCCAATGTCATAAACGGCCGCCATGGCAAGATGGGGCATGACACGCTGTGCCGCGTGCAGGACGCGATATCGACCCTGAAATACGTCCCGAACGCCGTGGCGCGGCAATTGCAGTCAGGGCAGATCAGGACATTGGGGCTTATCGTTCCTTCCGTGGCGAACCCGTTTTGGGGCAACGCATCGCAGGTGATCGAGAAAGAGGCCAAAGCCCATGGCTACCAGGTATTGATCTGCAACGCCGAACGCGATCCGGATACCGAGGCGGCTTATCTGGAATCCCTCTACAGTTCCGGCATCCGAGGGGTAATTCTGGGGTCATCCCCCGTGTCGCTGGACCATCTGCAGAAGCAGGCGGAAAAAGGTATGCGGATTGCCGCCTTTGATCGAAATACCCAAGGTATCCAGCAGTTGCTGTCCTGCTCGATCAGCATCGACCAGATCTCGGGGGCCCGCATGGCGGCACGGCATCTGGTCGGGCTGGGTCATAAGCGGATCGGCTTCATTTCCGGCCCGATCGGCACGTCCAGCCGGATCGCACGGCTGGATGGTCTGCGGGCAGAGCTGGCAAAGGTCGGGGTGGAACTGGATGACGAATTGCTGTGGCTCGGCCGGAATGCCTCCGGCTTTGGCGACAGCCAGGCAGCAGAGCTGGGCCGGTCCGCAATCCGCGAACTGATGACATTGAACAACCCGCCCACCGCCGTGTTCTGCATCAATGACATGTATGCCATTGGCGCGCTGTCCGGCGCCCGTGAACTGGGTTACCGCGTTCCCGAAGATCTGTCGGTGATCGGATTTGACGATATCTACCTGGCAAAGGTCATGTCGCCGCCGCTGACAACCATCCAGCAGCCGCTGGAACAGATGTCCAAACTGGTGGTCGCCAAGTTGATCGAGGCGTTGAGAACCGATGGTGCAATCGATGATCCATACATCGAAATGCGCCCGGAGCTGATCGTCCGGTCCTCTACCGCCGCCCCGAACCCAAGGAAAGCTTGATCGATATGAGCATGGCAAAACAACTCTCGGGTCGTCATATCCTGATTGCAGGCGCGACCAGCGGCATGGGCCGCGCGACGGCCCGTGCCGCAGCAAATGCAGGGGCCGCAATGATGCTGATCGGCCGCGATCCGGATCGTTTGGAAGAAATCCGGCGCGAGGTGCAGGATCTGGGTGCGGCCGACATCCTATGCATTCAGGCAGATGCAAGCGATAGAGCCGCCCTGTCTGCCGCATTGTCAAAGCATGAGGCCGCCTTGGCGACAGTAGATACGCTGGTCAATTCCATCGGTGTCAATCTGGTTCAACGCGCATTCATGGAGCTGACAGACAGTTCCTGGACCTCGATGATCGACACGAACCTGAACGCGGCCTTCAATCTGGCGCAGGTAATGGTGCCTGTGTTCCGCAAACGCGGTGGCGGGCTTCTGGTGAACATTTCCTCTACCGCAGCAAAAAAGCCGGACCCCTCGGGGGCAGCCTATCAGGCAACAAAGGCCGCCGTGATGGCAATGACCCATGCGATCATGGAAGAGGAATGGCAGAACGGCATCCGCGCCACGGCCATTCTGCCCGGTATGACGGATACGCCGCTGCTGGAAAAACGCCCCACCCCGCCCACGGATAAAATGCGCGCCCGCGCCTTGCAGCCTGAGGATATCGCCGAGGCCTGCATGTTTGTCATCACACTGCCCGAACGGGCGCATGTATCGGAACTGGTCATACAGCCCGCAAAACGATGACCCAGCGGCAGAAGGGGGAGATAATGAAAGATACCATACAACCCAAAGTTGCCGTGCTGATCCCGGAGGAGATGCGTGGGCGGATCATGCCCGTACCTGCGATGAACGCCCTTTCGGCTTTTGCAACGCCCGTGCTGCTGCCGGACGACGTGCTGGCGGGCGGCAATCTGGCAAATCACCTGACCGATGTACCGGCCGTGATTACCGGCTGGAAAAGCCCGATCATTCCCAAGGATGCGCTTGCACCGCGGGGCAGCATTGCCTTCGTTTCCCACGCTGCCGGATCCGTCAAACCGCTTGGCGTCCAGGATGCCTTGATGGCCGGTGACATTCGCGTCAGTCATGCCGCCCCCGTCATTGCCCATGCCGTGGCCGAATTTACCATAACGCAGATCCTCGCACATCTGCGACGCCACCGCGCAATGGATGCAGGCTTTCGTACCGGACTGACATGGACGGAAATGCGTGAGCGGAATCTCGGCCAGATGCTGTCAGCGCAGAATGTCGGCATTGTGGGGCTGGGATACGTCGGGCGGCTGGTCGTCAATCTTCTGCGCCCATTCGGATGCAGGATATCGGTGTTCGATCCGTTCGTCAGTGCGGAACAGGCGGCGCAGCTGGATGTGACGCTGCTGTCGCTTGATGATCTGTTCACGCACTGTTCGGTAATCAGCCTGCATGCGGCCAACCTGCCCGAAACTTCGGGCATGATAACTCGGCGCCATCTGGGTTTGCTGGGCCGCGGCGGCCTGCTGGTCAACACGGCACGTGCAGGATTGCTGGAACCGGGCGCATTGCTGGAGGCGCTACAGGAAGGGAAAATCTACGCGGCACTGGATACATTCGACCAAGAACCCTTGGCCGAGGGAGACGCGTTGCGGCGGTTGCCCAACGTTTATCTGTCCCCGCACTGCGCGGGCCACACCAGTGATACCTATACCATGCAGGGACTGTCAGCGGTGGAGGAGGTTCGCCTCTTTTTCAACGGGCTGCCCCTGCGGCAAGAAATTCCATGCGAAAAGGCGGCAGTCCTCGCCTGAGGAGGGGCGGATTGCGCAGTCAGAGCATATGCAACAGAGAAGGGGAGGAACATGGCGACAGTAGAGATATCGGGGCTGAAAAAGGCCTTTGGTGCCGTCGAGGTTATTCGCAGCGTTAATCTCAAGATAGAAGACGGCGAATTCGTGGCACTGGTCGGCCCGTCGGGCTGTGGCAAATCCACATTGCTCCGCATCATTTCAGGGCTGGAGCCGGCGACGGACGGTGAAATCCTGATCGACGGCAGGATCGTGAACAGCCTGACACCGCGCGAGCGTAATATCGCGATGGTCTTTCAGAACTACGCCCTCTATCCGCATATGTCCGTGGCTCAGAACATGGGCTTCAACCTTAAACTTTCCGGGTTGAAGCGGTCCGAGATCGACACCAAGGTGAAGGAAGTGGCGAAGCTTCTGGAGCTGGACGCTCTGCTGGACCGAAAGCCCGGGCAGCTTTCGGGGGGGCAACGCCAACGGGTTGCGATGGGCCGGGCCATCGTACGTGACCCCGCCGCGTTCCTGTTCGATGAGCCTCTGTCCAATCTGGATGCAAAACTGCGTGTTCAGATGCGATCCGAGATCAAAACCCTGCACCAACGGGTCAAGACTACCTCGATCTATGTGACCCATGACCAGATCGAGGCTATGACACTTGCGGACCGGGTCGTCATCCTGAGCGGCGGAAACATCGAGCAGGTCGGCAGCCCGATCGAACTGTACAACGAACCGGACAATCTGTTCGTTGCCAGCTTTATCGGCACCCCTTCAATGAACCTGATCGATGCGACGGCAGTCAGCACCGATATGGGGATGGCGGCACAACTGCCCTGCGGCCAATTGGTCCGCCTGCATCGCACCCAGCACGTGCAGGAGGGGCAGAAGGTCGTCGTCGGGATCCGCCCCGAACATTTTGTCCTGCATACTGGCGAAACCGCGCTTGCAGGGACGATCACCCTGGTGGAACCTACCGGCGCACAGACCCACGTCACTTTCAAGGTGGGTGAAGTGCCGGTGATGGCCGTGCTGGAGGGCGGTCTTTTGCTGAAAGCCGGCGAACAGATCGCGGCCTCGGTCGATCCAGAGAAAGTCTATGTTTTTGACAAACAGACGGGCCGACGGGTTTGACCGCGGCCTCGAAGGAGGAAAAATGAAAGTATTGATTTCCGGAACCGGTTTTGCCGGACAAGGTCACGCCGAAGCCTTTCGCGCAGCAGGGGCGGATATCGTCGGTATCGTTGGCCGGACGCCGCATGTCGTTGCCGAGGTCGCCGAAAGCTTGGGCATTTCCTATGCCGGAACGGATTGGGCCGAGGCACTGGAAACCTGCCGGCCGGACATCGTTTCCATCGCAACCCCCGGGGGCGCGCATTATGCGCCCATCAAACAGGCGATCGAATTCGGCTGCCATGTGTTCTGCGACAAGCCGATGACCGAAAGCGCGCAGACCGCGATTGAACTGTATGAACTTGCCCGGCAGAAGAATGTCAAAACAGCCTATGCCGCCAGCTTCCGCTATGCCCCCAGCGTCCAGCATGCCAAAAAGCTTGTAGCCGAGGGCTCGATTGGAGAGCCCACCGAAGTTGAATGCATGTCGCATTTCAACCTCGAGCGGGGAATTCCCTTCGGATGGTCACACCGTGCCGAAGAAGGTGGCGGGCGTCTGAACAATAATTTCACACACACCCTGTCCATCGTAACCGATGTGGTCGGAGATCGCCTGTTGTCGATCATGGGCGATGTGCGGGATGATATGGAGCGGGCGCCGATCGTCAAAGGTGTCCATAATTTTGCGACGCGGCGGGATTTCATGCCTGACAATCTGGATGACCCGTCCCTTGAATGGGGCGAAAGCAACGTCGAATGGTCCTATACCGTTCTTGCAAAAATCCAGAGCGAGCTTGCCCGCAAGCCGGTTTCGGTTCTGTTCAAGCATGGCGGTCTCGTTCCCCGCTTCCACGAGGATCATATCGTCTTTTACGGAACAAAGGGCGCAATCTACATCAAGGGGCATTACGGCAGCGGTCAACTTTCGATTGCCGGGCCGGATGGGAAATGGAAGGAGCTCCCCCTGCCTCAGGAGATCATTTCCAACATGCCTGATGTGAAAGGTGAAACCGAACAGTGCTGGCACTTCCTTGCACGGGAGTTCGTCAAAGATATCCGCGGCGAAACCGTGCAGCCCTATCCGACCTTCAAGGAAGGCAGCCAATATCAGCGGCTGATCGAGATCATCCGCAAATCGGAAAACTGGACAGACGTTTCCGCATTGGCCTGACCGGCGGCATCACCTGCCCCGACAAAGGGGCAGGTGCTATGCAAAAGCGTGCGACATCCATGGATGATCCGGTCCCGGCTCACCCGCCGCATCTAGCCTTCACAGCTAGGGGTGGCCTGACATAAGACCCGTGCCACGCAAATCCTGCTGCTGCCATCAGACATAGGACCACATGCAGAAGACCGTGAACCATCATCCGCCATGATCCTCTTCATCGGTCTGATCGAAGGAGACAGTGTCGAACTCTACGGCGCAGAGCGTCGCACCATTCTGGATGGCATAGCAGGCGGGCTCAGACGTAGTATCATCAATGCCTTGATTACTGCCAAACATCGAAGCGACGGGGTTGGGCGTATGGGCAACACCACAATGCCTGCTTGCGGATGCAGGCAGCCATAATCCGGCCATGATCAGAACAATAGCCGATGCGATCAGATGCTTCATAGCGCTCTCCTTAACGTGTCTTGACACCACCATAGCCCGGGAATCTTGCGCCTAGCTTACAAAGCACGCAGGCAACAAAATTAAATCCGGCATCTCAATATCAGACTTGGCGCGGAGGAAAGACCGTCTTAACTGTTTATGCACAATGCAAATCTGCATTGGCAAACAGGGGCATCAGGCATGACGTTGGATACCCATATCGAAAAGCACCTCGTTCATCGCATCGGCTGGTTGCGGGCTGCCGTGATGGGGGCAAATGACGGACTCCTTTCCACCTCCAGTCTTGTAGTGGGGGTTGCAGCCGCGGGGTCGAGCCAGTCCCAGGTCGTTGTTGCCGCATTGGCAGGTTTGGTTGCCGGCGCAATGTCCATGGCCGCTGGCGAATATGTTTCCGTCAGTTCGCAGGCCGATGCGGAGAAGGCAGACCTTGAACGGGAAGCCGCAGAACTGCGTGATACCCCTGATGAAGAACTGGATGAGCTGACGCAGATCTATCTGGATCGCGGCCTGGATCTCTTGCTTGCCCGGCAGGTCGCCGTGCAGCTGACAGCGCACGATGCGTTGGCCGCGCACGCCAGGGATGAACTGGGCATCTCAACCACCGTGACGGCACAGCCCGTCCAGGCGGCCGTGGTTTCTGCACTGACCTTTGCCGGGGGGGCCGTGGTCCCGCTGATCGTGGCCGTGGCAACGCCTGTATCGCATGTCGTGCTGACCGTGTCGTTGGTAACCTTGGCCGGATTGGGGACGTTGGGCGCATTGGGTGCCGTCGCTGGTGGTGCCGGAATCTTCAGGGCTGCGAAGCGTGTCACGCTTTGGGGCGCTTTGGCCATGGCCGCTACTGCGGGTGTGGGCCGGATATTCGGAATTGCAATGTAGCCGCAGGGCATCGCCCTCTGGACTTACGCAAGGTCACAGCCAAAACAGCGGCTGAACCGAGGTGCGGCACCCCCTAAGGTATGGCGCGCAAAACGCGGTTCGATTATGCAAACCCTCGCGGGCAAACAGAGGGAATGCCACATGACAACATCCAACGATCATGATGGCGTCCTGTCGCGCCATCTGATGCTGGTGACAGGAACAGCCGCACTCGGCGGATTTCTGTTCGGTTACGACAGTTCCATAATCAACGGTACCGTGGACGCCGTCCGCGCCCAATTCGGCCTTTCGGCGGCAGGGATCGGCTTTACGGTATCCTGCGCGCTGCTGGGTGCGATGCTGGGCGCGTGGTATGCAGGCGTCTGTTCGGAACGGATCGGCCGGGTACGCACGATGGTCATCGCAGCCGTCCTGCTGGGGGTCAGTGCAATCGGCTCCGGCATGGCATTCGGGGCCTATGACCTGATTATCTGGCGGGCCATCGGGGGCATCGGTATCGGCTTTGCATCCGTCATCGCACCGGCCTACATCGCCGAGGTTTCGCCATCGGGCAATCGTGGTCGGCTTGGTTCCCTGCAGCAGATGGCTATTGTAACGGGCATCTTCCTGTCACTGCTGGTCAGTGCGCTGCTGGCGCGCTTTGCAGGCGGCGCGGCAGGTATGCTGGGCGGCTATGCGGCATGGCGCTGGATGTTCCTGTCGGAACTGGTTCCGGCAATTGCCTATGGCGTTCTGGCGCTGCGTCTGCCTGAATCACCGCGCTTTCTGGTGGAAAAGAACCGCGAGCCGGAAGCCTCTGCCGTATTGCGCGATGTAGTCGGCGTACCTGCGGCGCAGGTCGCCGCCAAAATCACCACCATCCGGGAAACGGTCAACGCCGAGGAACGCAAGTCCTTCAAGGATCTGCTGGGCGGAAGCTTCTATTTCCTGCCGATCGTCTGGATCGGGATCATCCTTTCCGTCTTTCAGCAGTTCGTCGGCATCAACGTCATTTTCTATTATTCGACGACGCTTTGGCAATCGGTCGGGTTCCAGGAATCCGACAGCTTCATGATCTCGGTCTTCATGTCGATTGTTAATATTGCCGCAACCTTCATCGCGATTGCACTGATCGACAGCATGGGCCGGCGCAAGTTGTTGCTGGGCGGTTCCGCCCTGATGGCGATTGCACTGGCTGTCATGGCACTTGCCTTCAGCTATTCGGTCACGATCGATGGCGCCGTCAGCCTGCCAAGCCCGTGGGGTGTTGTAGCGCTGATTGCAGCAAACGTCTTTATTCTCGGCTTTGCCGCAAGCTGGGGGCCCGCCGTATGGGTCCTGCTGGGAGAGATTTTTCCGAACCGCATCCGCGGTATGGCTCTGGGTCTGGCCGGAGCCGCACAATGGCTGGCCAACTTTGTCGTCAGTACGACTTTCCCTATTCTCGCAGGGATCGGTCTGGACTTTGCCTATAGCCTCTACGCTTTGTTCGCATTCCTATCGCTTGTTTTTGTATGGCGCGGATTGAAAGAGACCAAGGGGATGACATTGGAGGACATGGGGAAACGCTGATCCCCATGCACCACCGGCGCGCCCGCCCAAAGGGCGCGCCACACGATATTTAGGCCTCGGCAAGCCGCCGTAGCTCTGCCAGCAATCCTGCCTCGATCTTCATTTTTCCTGCATTCGCACTCGCGGCTCCGGCAGTCTGCCGCCGTTGTGACGGCAACCGCGCGCCCGTACCGATGATCTGGTCGAATAGGGCCTCCGCCCCTGAAAAATCGGCGCCGAACACCTTCGGATCGAACGCCAGGATCAGCTCTCCATGCGTGGCCCGTCTGGCCGGATCGGTCCCCGCCGGCGCAGTCTGATAACCGGCGACCTCTCCGATCAGGGGGCCTGCCAACAATTCGATCATCGTGGAAATGGCCGACCCCTTATGCCCGCCAAACGTCAGCAATGCACCGTTCAAGGCGGCCTCCGCATCGGTTGTTGGATTGCCTTCCGCATCCAGTGACCAACCTTCGGGCAAAGCCTCGCCGGTCCTCGCCTTCAATTCCACCTCCCCCCGGGCCGCGGCGCTGGTTGCAAAATCAAAGCTGTAGGGCGGGCTGCCATCCGGGCGGGGCCAGGAAAATGCCAGAGGGTTTGTCCCCAGCAGCGGAACGGTTCCGCCAAAGGGGGCCACATAGGGATGCGTGGGTGTCATTGCCAAACCGACAAACCCTTGAGCTGCAAGCTGCTCCACTTCCCACCAGAGCGCCGAATAATGGTAGCAATTGGAAATCGCGAGTGCGGCTAGGCCTGTCTGCCGAGCCTTTCGGGTCAGCATATCCAGCGACTGCTCGAATGCCAGAAGCGAACAGCCCCCTTGCGCATCAGCCCTGACCAACCCCGCCGCCGCGTCGGATATCACCGGCATTGCCTGTGGGTCCACACCCCCCTGCCGTGCCGCGCGGCTACACAGGATCAGACGGTAAAGGCCGTGGGAATGGCACTCCTGTTCCTGTGCGTCCAGCATGTTACGGGACATGACGGCGACGTGTGGCGCAGCAAACCCTGCCGCTGTCAGTATGGTCCGGGCCAACAAGGCGGCCTCATCCCTGGTGATCGATGGATATTCGGCGGTGTGCATTCCACGCTCCTGATTAAGCGCGGCCACGTTCCACCCGACACCTCAAACTGTCAATCAGTTGTCATATCTATTTACTGATGCATCGCAGCACTTTATATCAATGGTATAACGGAAAAACCGGCAGGATTGCGGCAGAATGACGCGTTACCCTGCAGAAACGCCCCGCAGCCTTTCGGAACGCCTGCGCAGCAATTCAACCGTTGCCAGAAGCAGGATGGAAACAACCACCAGAATTGTTGCCACGGCAAGGATGGCGGGGCTGATGCTTTCCCGTATACCGTTCCACATCTGTCGTGGAATGGTCTGCTCGTCCGGGCCGGCAATGAACAGCACCACAACAACCTCGTCAAACGAGGTGACAAAGGCAAACAGCGCTCCGGAGATCATCCCCGGCATGATCAGCGGCATGACCACTTTGAAAAACACCCTGCGCGGGCTGGCGCCAAGTGACGCCGCGGCCCGCGTAAGGGAATGGTCAAACCCGACAAGTGTGGCCGTTACCGTGATGATTACGAAAGGTATCCCCAAGGTTGCATGGGCCAGAACCAGCCCAAGATAGGGAATACCCCAATCCCCGATCCGGATGGCGGAATAGAAAAAGAAAAGTCCCGTCGCCGTGATGATGATCGGTACGATCATCGGTGAAATCAGAACAGCCATGATTACACGCCGGAACGGCATTTCGGGTCGCGATAATCCAAGTGCCGCGACAGTTCCCAGCACGGTGGCGAGAAGGGTTGAAAACACGCCGACGATAACCGAGTTCTTGGCAACTCCGACCCATCGGGCATTTTCCCAAACATCGGCCCACCATGCCCACCCCCGTGGCGCATCCGGGTCCTGCATCCCGAAGGTTAGCAGCATGTCGTACCAGCGACCGGAATATCCCGTAGGATCCAGTGCAAGCATCTTGCTGGTAAAGGTGAAATACGGCTCAGCGTTGAAACTCAGGGGAATGATGATCAGGATCGGTGCGATCAGGAACAGAAAGATCAGCGCGCAAAGCACCCGATAGACGTAATACCAGACCCGTTCCAGCGGTGATGCGTAAATCGGTACGGCCATGCGTTACCCCAACTTCAGGTTGTCAATGCCGACAAGCCGGTCATAAAGCCAGTAAAGCACCAGAACCGCAGCCAGCAGAATGGCAGCAAGGGCCGCCGCCATGGACCAGTTCAGGCTGTCCTGCATGTGATAGGCGATCAGATTTGAAATGAGCTGCCCGCTGGCGCCGCCCACCAATGCGGGCGTGATATAATAGCCGACGGCCAGAATGAACACGAGCAAGGCCCCAGCCCCAATGCCCGGAACCGTCTGCGGCAGATACACCCGCCGAAACGCCGTCCAGCTCGTTGCCCCCAAGCTGCGCGCTGCGCGCACATAATGTGGCTTGATCGGGCGCATGACGGAATAAAGCGGCAGGATCATGAAGGGCAACAGGATATGGACCATCGCGATGATGGTTCCGGTCTGATTGTAGATCATCGCCAGCCGGTTATCATCCTGCAGAACACCGGTGGCCACCAATGTGTTGTTGATCACTCCCTGTTCCTGCAACAGAACCATCCAGCTGGTGGTCCGAACCAGCAGAGAGGTCCAGAACGGCAGCAGAACAAGGATCATCAATAGATTCGACTTGGCCAAGGGCAGCGTCGCCAGAAGATGCGCTACCGGATAGCCAAGGATCAGGCACAGCACCGTGATCAACCCCGACATCCAGAGCGTCTTGAAGAACAGCCCCACATAAACCGCACGTCCCTCCTCCACGCCCACGATATGGCCGTCCGCATCCCGTGTCAGATCCAGCGCCGCCAGATAGAAACTGGCGGTATAGGCCGAGCTGGCGGTACGCATCACCTGCCAAAGCTGCGGATCGGCCCAATCCTCGTCCATTTCCGGCACTGATCGGGCAAAGGGTGGCTTCAGATCCTCGGCCTTCCGAGCGCCGGAGGTGAACAGGGATCGTGTCCCCCCGATTTCATAATTGATGCGCGTACCGACCGTACCTGCTGTCTTGTTCTCGCGTGCCATTTTCAGGTCGGTGGCAAGTGCCGCATAGGCAGCCTCATCCGGCATGGTGCCTTCCGGGTTTTCAGCGAACCACGCCGCCAGGGCCGGCATATTCGCCGAAAATCCGTCATTATGCACCGACCGGAACAGCATCTGTCCGATCGGCGCCACAAAAGTTATCAGGATGAACAGCAGCAACGGAGCAACCAGCAGGACAGCACGGCGCTTTGCACGCCCCTGCGCCTTTGCCATCGCCCGTTTCAAGGCACGGCCGCCAATCTCGGGCGAGCGGTCTGCCGCCTGTTCTGTCATGCTCATCCCCTGCCGGTTATTGGGCCAGCCACGCGTTGAAACGCTCGTTCAGTTCGGAGTCGTAATCCACCCAGAATTCGAATGACGTTTCCAGCGAGTTGGTCATGTTTTCCTCGGAGGTCGGCAGATGCGGCTTCATATCCGTGATGCCGTCCTCCCAGAGCATCGGCATGGCCGCAGTGGATTTCCGCGTAGGGCCATAGCTGATGTATTTCGTCATATCCGCCAAATGTTGTGTATCCGTCGCATAGCTCAGGAATTTCTTGGCATCTTCCATATCCGGGGCGTTGACCGGAATGGCATAGACTTCGAATTCATACTGCATCCCGTCCCATACGGTAACGAACGGCTTGTTCTCCGTCATCGCGGCGGCAAAAATACGACCATTGTAAACGGTGGACATCACCACCTCACCATCTGCAAGCAGTTGGGGTGGCTGTGCGCCCGCTTCCCACCAAACCACCTGATTCTTGATCGTATCAAGCTTGGCAAAGGCTCGCTCCAGCCCTTCGGGGGTTTCCAGCATGTCGTAAACATCGTCCGCAGCAACGCCATCCGCCATCAGGGCCATTTCCAACGTCGTCTTGGCGCCCTTGCGAATCCCGCGTTTGCCCGGGAATTTTTCCAGATCAAAGAAATCGGAGATTGTCGTAGGTTTAGCATTGGGGAAACGGGTATCGTCATAGGCGAACACCGTCGCCCAGACATCAGTGGAAACGCCGCAATCGCTCAATGCGCCCGGCAAGAAATCCTCCTCGGCCGGCGTACCGTCCGGGGCCGGGGCCAGCTCCGCAGGATCGATCTCCTCCAGCAGCCCCTCATCGCACAGACGAACCACATCCGCATATTCCAACGAGACGATATTCACCGTGACGTTGTTTGCCTCCACCATCGCCTTGATCGGAGCCGCGGGGTTGTCGGTGTCGGTCATCGTAGCCTTGATGCCGGTTTCCGCCTGGAACGGCTTCACATGGGCCTCGGTCTGTGCGCGGCCATAGGCACCCCCCCATCCCAATACTGTCACATCCGCATTTGCGGCACCGGCACAAAGCGCCACCGCAGTTGTCAGCCCTAGCAGTTTCTTCATTGCACTCTCCCTGTGGGTCAAATTGGGTCCAGCGCCCGCGCGTCTGCGGGATGCCAGCCGATCCGCACCGTCTGGCCCGGTTCAAGCCGGGTCTGTCCGATCGTGTTGCGGTATTTCATGATGAACTCGTCTGTGCCCGCCACGCGCAGGCGGGCACGCAGGATATCCCCCATATAGACAACCTCCAGTACGGTGGCATCCAGCGTATGGGCGCCATCGGACATCATCTCGGGTTTGAACTCTATGCGCTCGGGGCGGATGGACACCACGGTCCGCTGCCCTTTGCGATGCACATTCACGGCCGTTGCGGCAATCACTTCACCCGAGGTCAGGCGGATCAGGGCGCGGCCATCCGTAATCTCTTCGACCTTGCCCTCCAGCCGGTTGTTTTCCCCGATAAAGCTGGCAACAAACAGGTTTTCCGGCGTTTCATACAACGTCGCAGGCGGGGCGATCTGCTGGATGCGACCATCATTGAATACGGCAATGCGATCCGACATCGTCAGCGCCTCACCCTGATCATGCGTCACATAGACGACTGTAATTCCCAGCTCGTCGTGCAGCCGCTTGATCTCGAACTGCATATGTTCACGCAATTGCTTGTCCAGGGCGCCAAGTGGTTCATCCATCAGCACCAGTGCCGGATCGAAAACCAGTGCCCGTGCAAGGGCAATCCGCTGTTGCTGCCCGCCCGACAGCTGGGCCGGTCGCCTGTTGGCGAATTTGCCCATCTGCACCATATCAAGCGCACGCATGATCTTGGCTTCACGCGCATCCTTCGACATCCCGCGGACCTCGAGGGGAAAGGACAGGTTTTCTCCAACGCTCATATGGGGAAACAGCGCATAATTCTGGAAAACCATCCCGATCCCGCGCTTGTGCGGAGGAACCGAGTTGATAGGCTGACCATCCAGAAAAATCTCGCCCTTTGTTGCGGTTTCAAACCCTGCAAGCATCATCAGGCAAGTTGTCTTGCCAGAGCCTGACGGCCCCAGCATTGTCAGGAATTCCCCTTTGGCAATCGACAGGTCCAGATCTTTTACAACCAGATCTTCTCCATTGTAGGTTTTCTGAACGTGGTCAAAAACCACAAAGCCGTCTGTACGTGGATTGACCGACAACATGTCCCCCGGGATCGCCTCTGGGGTTCAGTTAAGCCCGCCTACCGGCACATCCGGACACTCTTTCGTCATCAGGCGGGGCACATCGACCATGCCCGCCCATTAATTGAGCACCTACGCCAATCTCTGCTACAATGATAACCCGTATTTATACACGCTGACGTCGACGGTTCAGGTATCCTGCCATTTGCGCGCAAAGGCAGGCGTGGCCTGCAGACTACTGGGCACATCCATATCGGGGGGCGGATCGGTAATCCCCTGACACAGATATTCTATAGCCGCCAGAAACCCGCCTTGGCTGAACGGTTTCGGAATGACGCCATGCCCCCCGGCAAAATCCTCCGGTATCATGGACGGATTTGCGGTGATGAAGACAACAACCGTATCCGGCCACTGGCCCAGAATGGCCCGACAGGCATCGATGCCGCTCGACCCATCGGCCAGCTGCATGTCCACACAGGCCAGATCTGGCTGCGGACCGGACAGCAGCCGTTTCACCTCGAATACGGTCGTCGCCTCGCCGACAACCTGATGCCCGGCATCCTGTAGCATCATCTCCATGTCCATGGCGATCAACGGCTCATCCTCGACAATCAGGATCCTCAATGCCGCGCTCATTTCGGTGACACCGGAATGGTCAGGGTCAGGCAACTGCGGGCACCGCTCCTGCTCTCGTCCAACGTCATTCCCAATGCGCCCCCCAACCGCCGGATGAGAACCTGACGCAGGCCGTCATCATCCATGGCACCGATGGCATATCCGGGTGCGGTCGTCGAAAGCGTTACCCGTGATGCCGACATGTCGCAGCCGATTTCCAGACCGATCTCCACAGCATCGTCACAATCGGCGGCGTGAAGAGTGATATCCTGAACCAGCTCACCGATCACGACCCCCACCGTCGGGGCAATATCAGGGCGGATTTCGCAAAGCGTCGTATTCGCCCTCAACGTCATGTTGTTGCCGCCACTGGCGCGCACTGCGGCATACAGCATGTTCTGGGTAAATTCACCGATATCCAGGGACAGGACATCACCCTTGTTGTATAGACGGCGATGCACCGTAGACAGGGTCTCCACCCGGGCCATCGTCGCCTCGGCCATTCGCTTCAGGCGTTCGTCGTCTACCGTCCGGGCCTGCATCCGCACGAATGAGCCGATCATGGCAAGGTTGTTCTTGACCCGGTGATCCAGCTCATCAAGCAGCTGTATCTTTGCTGTCAAGGCGGCCTCCAATTCGGCAGTCCGTTGGAGAACCTCGGATTCTACGATATCCTTTTGCCGCTCGATCCGGCGACGCTCTTCCACGCGCGCCGAGACATCCAGTTGCGATGCAAAGAAAAACGCGATCTCTCCCCGCTCGTCCCGGACAGGGCTGATATACAGGGCATTCCAGAAAGATGAGCCGTCCTTCCGATAATTCAGCAGATCGACCGCCGTGTCCTGCCCCTTTGCAATCGACTCCCGAAGGCGAACCAATGTCGCCCGGTCCGTATCGGCACCCTGCAGAAAACGGCAGTTCCGACCCAGAACCTCTTCGCGGGAATATCCGGTCAGGTTCAAAAAGGCGTCATTCGCGAATACGATCGGGTTGTCCGGCAGTGCTGGGTTCGTCACGATCATGGCCATGCGCGTTGCCCTGACGGCTGCGGCAAACGGATCCCCCCGGCCAAGGCTATAGTCCAGCCGGTCCGTCAAATGCCAATCATCGTGTTTGCGCACATCCTGCTCCATCCTGCATCAAGTCTTGATTGGACATGACCATACAAAACGGTCCCAACGTTACATGGTTCCAGTCCGAATCTCGCTTGCCCCATTCTTGAAATTTTGAAAATAAGGCAAGACTTGTCATAGTGCCTTCATCTTGCTGCCGATACGGAGAATATCAGGCTTGTCATCCAGCGATATTGACCAATACGTCGATCTTTCTGCCTGTGAGGTTGCGCCGATCCATACTCCCGGCTCCATCCAGCCGCACGGTCTGCTGTTGATTGCAGATGCGGAAACCGGGGCAATTGTAGGTGTTGCGGGCGATGTGGAGGGGATGATCGCCGCGGACTGGGCGAAACGAACCCTGCAGGATGTGCTGGGCCTGCCGGATCTGCCGGTCGTCGAGGAAAACCAGCGCTACTTTCTGGATAGCGTTTCAGGGGTTCGTGATACATTTGTTGGCCAGATCATCGCGAGTGATGGCCACCTGATCGCCGAGCTTGAAGCCATGAATGCGGGTGAGGTTCCGGCCCACCGCTTTCTATCGCTGATCGAGGAATGCGAGGCCCGGTTCGAAGATGCGGGCGATCTGGCTCCGCTATGCGTTCAAGCCGCCCGGACTTTTCGCCGGATAACCGGCTTTGATCACGTCATGATCTACCGCTTTGTCGAGGATGCGGACGGCATTGTCGTGGCCGAAGACCGCGCGCCGCATATGCGCTCCTATCTGCGCCATCAGTTTCCCGCCGCAGACATACCACGTCAGGCGCGCGTTCTGTACATGCGCAACAAATTCCGCGTCATCCCTGATGCCGCCTATACCCCGGTGCCGATCCGGTCGGCTGATCCGGCCATCGTCGGGATCGACCTGTCGGACGTAAACCTGCGCAGCGTTGCCCCGATCCACCTCGTCTA
The DNA here is from genome assembly GCF_000739715.2 of Falsirhodobacter sp. alg1. Lineage (GTDB taxonomy): Bacteria > Pseudomonadota > Alphaproteobacteria > Rhodobacterales > Rhodobacteraceae > Falsirhodobacter. The sequence goes on from NZ_BBJC02000005.1 coordinate 267,854, forward strand.
TCTGAAGAACATGAACGTGCAGGCCTCCGCCTCGGTCAGCATCATCCGGGATGGCAAACTGTGGGGGCTGGTGGCCTGCCACAATGCCACCCCGCGCAATATTCCGATGCCGTCGCGGCTGGCCTGCCTGACGGTGGCCGGGGCGCTGTCACGCCAGATCGGCGCGCTGGAGACGACGGATCTGTATCGGGCGCGGTTGCGCCTGCGCGCACATCAGGATGCCGCCCTTCGCAAACTCGGGACCCGATCAGACCTGGGGCATTTTCTGGCCGATGCCGGAGAGGATCTGCGCAAGATGCTTCACGCGGACGGATTTGCAGTGGTCCGCAATGGCGCACTCTATACTTGCGGAACCTGCCCGCCGGATGCTGCCATTCCCGAACTGGTGATATGGGCAAAATCATTCTCCCCTCTGCGGACGGTCAGTACAGACCGGCTGTCCGAGCATTGCAGCTTTGCCAAGGCATTCCGTGCCGAAGCCAGCGGAATGATCTGCACCGAGGCTCTGGATGAGGATGAAACCGCCTTCCTCTGGTTCCGCGCAGAAAAGCTGAAACAGATCGATTGGGCGGGCAATCCCCACAAGATGCAGACCGACACGCAATCGGGTCAGCTTTCCCCCCGCGCATCCTTCGATAAATGGTCCGAAACCGTACATGGACGGGCGTCCGAATGGACAATGGGCGAGGTGGAGGCTGCGGCCCGTGTCACGCAGGCAACGATGGAAGCCCTGCTGAACCTGCGACTGCGCGAGATGAACAGCCAGTTGAACCACGCCCTCGCCCTGAACGAGGACCTGTTGGCCGAAAAAGACGGGCTGATGCGCGAGGTGAACCACCGTGTCCAGAACAGCCTGAGCCTTGTGGGATCTTTCCTGCGGATGCAGGCGCGGAGTGCCCCGGCTGGCGATTTGCGGGACGGGCTGATGGACGCACAGCGACGGATCATGGCAGTCAGCATGGTCCACCGCAAACTCTACGGCGCGAATGGGGTCGAGACGGTCGATCTGGGACGTTATCTGGACGAACTGGTGCAGGATGTGCTTGGATCATCCGACCCCGGCTGGAGTGAGGCGACCCAATTGACGCTGACGCCTCTGGATGTCTCGGCGGACAAGGCGGTGAATGTCGGCCTGATCTTGAACGAACTGATGACCAACAGCCAGAAATATGCCTACGGTGGACAACCCGGACCGATCCGGATCGATCTTTCCCCCACGCAGCAGGGCTTTCGCCTCAGCGTGACGGATCAGGGTATCGGCAAAAAGGCCGGGGCTACTTCTGAAGGCTTCGGATCCAGCATGATACAGGCCTTGGTCCAGCGCATTGATGGAACGATCACGGAAACAGGAATGGAGCCGGGGTTGCGGACCACCCTGACAGTTCCGATGTCAAATCCTGCCCGGATCTGACCCGCCCCATGGAATACGGCCGCGCCTGCGGCCAAAAGCCTGATTGCGGCCATATCTGGTTCGTTTAGTCTGCCTTGCAAAACATAACGAGGCAGGCAGTAACCATGATGAACAGACGCTTTTTCAGCTTCGGCCTTGCGGCGGTCACTCTGGCAGGCTGTGGCGGACCGGCAATGACCGTCAGCGGGCCGACACCTTTGCCCGATGATCTTCGCCCGACCCCCGACGCGGGTTATGATGCCTGGGTCGCCGCATTCAAGGGCCGTGCCGCGTCTCGAGGCATTTCGCAGTCTACGCTGAACAGCGCCTTCCGCTCAGCCGGCTTTTTGCCCGGTGCCATCACGCGCGACCGTAACCAGCCGGAATCCTCCCGCACACTGGAGGATTACCTCTCCATCGCCGTATCCGACGAAAGGGTGGCCAAAGGCCGTGCGAATTATGCCCGCTACCGTGACATCCTGAATGCACTGGAGGCCCGATACGGCGTTGATGCAACGATCATCACCGCCGTTTGGGGGCTGGAAAGCTTTTACGGAGAACGGCGCGGCAGTGTCTCGGTCATCTCCGCCACATCAACGCTAGCCTATGAAGGGCGGCGCGGTGAGTTTTTCGAAGGGCAGCTTATCGCTGCGTTGCGTATTTTGCAGAACGGCGACGTGACGCCCGAAAACATGACCGGAAGCTGGGCCGGTGCGATGGGCCATACGCAATTTATTCCCACCTCCTATCTGGCCTATGCCGTGGATTATAACGGCGACGGGCGACGGGACATATGGGAAGATGACCCGAGCGACTCCCTTGCCTCGACCGCATCCTATCTTGCACGCAGTGGCTGGACGCGCGGTATGCGGTGGGGCGGTGAGGTGGGCTATAATGCCCCTGCCGGCACAATCATTCAGCCACAGGCAGGCGGCCCCCGCTTTTCCGTGACGAGCAATTTCAGGGCGATCAAGCGCTACAACAATTCGGATTCCTATGCGATCGGTGTCGGCCATCTGGCGGACCGCATCGGGGGTGCAGGACCGCTGCACGGCAGTTTCCCACCCGATGCCAACGGTCTGACCAAAGACGACCGCGTGGCCCTGCAACAGCGCCTGACCGCGCGGGGCTTCGATACCGGCGGAGCCGATGGTGTACTTGGCAATAAAAGCAAAGCCGCGATCAGCGCCTATCAGACCAGTATCGGCCAGCCCGCCACCGGCGTCGGTTCACAGGCCCTGCTGGCAAGCCTGCGCTGATTCCGGAACCAGAATGCAAAACGCCCCGACGGTCTGTCGGGGCGTTCTTGTTTCTGCAGGCTGCCGGATCAGGCGCGACGACGGCGCGACAGGATCAACGGCACGATCACGACCAGTACTGCAAGTCCATAAAGGAACAGGGATTGCCAGCTCTGTACCAGAATACCCCAGTCACCACCCGAAATGGACAACGCGCGGCGCAGGTTGTTCTCGAACAGGGATCCGAGCACAAACCCCAGAATGACAGGCGCCAACGAGAAATCGAGCTTGCGCAGGATCCAGCCAAATATTCCCAGCCCGATGATCATGAACAGGTCGAAAGGGTTTCCGACGATCGAGTAGATTCCGATGAAGGCAAGAATGGCAATCAGCGGCGTCAGGTAATGCTGTGGCAATGTCAGCATCCGCGCAAACAGACCTACCAGCGGCAGGTTGATGATCAACAGTGCGATATTGCCGATATACATCGAAGCGATCAGGCCCCAGGCAATTTCCGGGTGCTGGGTGAACAGCAGCGGGCCGGGCTGGATGTTGAACATCAGCAATGCGCCCAGGAGGATTGCCGTGGTGCCGGACCCCGGAATACCCAGTGTCAGCATCGGAACCATCGCACCCGCGGCCGAGGCGTTATTGGCAGCTTCAGGTGCCATCAGCCCGCGCACATCCCCCTCACCGAAGGTGCCGCTTTTGCCCGCAATCCGCTTTTCGGTGCCATAGGTCACCGCCGAGGCAACAGAAGCACCCGTGCCCGGCAGCACACCAATGACGAACCCGATCAGCGAAGAGCGGATCAACGTCCAACGACCAAAGACGATGTCGGCCCATTTCACAAAGCTGCTGTCGATTGGCAGCGTTTTCAGTTTCCCGGTCGCCTGCTGTTCTACCAGGTGGAACAGTTCCGCCATGCCGAACAGACCGATTACGACGATCAGAAAGTCAATGCCCGCCAACAGGTCAGGCACACCGAATGTATAACGGGTCACCCCTGTGTTGGCATCCACGCCAATGGTGGCCAGCATCAGGCCCATGGAGGCGCCGACCAATGTCTTCACCGGATTTGCCCCGACCAGCGAGGCCAGTGAAGCAAAGGCGAAAACCATCAGCGCCACGTAGTCGGACGGAGAGAATGCAACAGCGAATTTGGACAGCAGCGGCCCGAACAGCGTCATCAGCACCACCGCAACCGTGCCCCCGATGAAACTGGCGATAGCCGAGATGGACAATGCCCTGCCCGCCTCACCTTTACGGGCCATGGGGTTTCCGTCCAATGTGGTCATGACCGCTCCGGCATCCCCCGGTACGTTCAACAGGATGGATGAAATACGTCCGCCGAATTCTGCGCCATAATAGATGCCGGCCAGCAAAATCAACGCGCTTTCGGGCGGCAGGCCAAGGCCATAGGCGATCGGCAGCAGGATCGCCACGCCGTTGATCGGCCCTATGCCGGGCAATGCACCGATCAGCGTTCCTGCAAAACAGCCGAATGCCACCAGCATAAGGTTGAACGGGGATAGTGCGACACCGAAACCGGTCGCAAGTCCGTTAAGAACTTCACTCATATCACGCCTCTCAGAATGTCAGCAGGCCCGAGGGCAGGTTCAGTTCCAGAAGTTCGGCACAAAGCAGGTATCCGGCCACTCCGATTACCGCGCCGAACAGGAACCCTTTGAGCCAGGTCGCCCCCAGCATGCGTGATGCCAACGTGCCGAACAGTGCCGTGGCGATGATGAAGCCCAACCGCTCGTAAAGCTCGGCATATCCCAGCAGCAGAACCACCGTCAGGGACAGGCGGATCCACGTGGGACGCGCAACCTGCATACTGTCTGTATCAGGGCGCAACAGGATGACGGCAAAGCATAGCGCGGTCACGATGGACAGGATTTGCGGCCATGTTTCGGGGCCAAGCGGGTCATATTGGAAGGGGGCGCTGATTGCGAAGAAGGCCAGCCAGCCATAGGCCAGAGTCACCAAAAGCATCACGCCCGCAAAAATGCGGTCGGCCATCAGGTATCCTTTCGGAAAGTATGGGGGGCCGCGCAGCCCCCCGCATAGATTATTGGATCAGACCGATTTCCGTGGCCAGCGAACGCAGGGTCGCGGATTGCTCTGCCACCATCGCCTTCAGCTCGTCACCCGATACGTCCAGTGGCATCAGGCCGTGGCTCCGCTGGGTCTCGGCGAATTCGGGGGTATCATAGGCGGTACGGAAGGCATCCAGCCACGCCTGATAATCCGCGTCCGATGTTTCCTTGCCCATGTAGAAACCACGCAGGATGGTCCATGACACGTCATAGCCCTGCTCCTTGGCGGTCGGGATCACATCCATCGGGGCTTCGAGCCGTTCGTCCGACATGACGGCCAGAACCCGCAGATCGCCCGCATCGATATGTGGCACCATTTCGCCAGCATCACCGGTATAGATCTGGATCGATCCACCCAGCAGACCGGCAATGGCGTCACCACCACCGTCAAAGGCGACATAGCGCATGCGGCGCGGATCACCATCGATTGCCTTCAGCAGAAGGGCAGCCTTCATCCAGTCCTGCGACCCGACGGATCCGCCGGCCCCCACCACGACCTTGGAGGGATCGGCCTTCAACGCGGCCATCACCTCTTCCAGCGAATGATAGGGGCTATCGGCGCGCACCGCCACAACACCGTAATCCGCCCCGGCAGTCGCCAGCCAGCGGGCATCATTCTCGGTCCACTTGCCGTATTTGCCGGTGATCAGATTCAGCAGCGACCCCGAGGAGAATGCAACGATCGCATTCGGATCGTCGGTCCGCGTGGAGTTGAACATGTTGAACGCGACCGCTCCGATACCACCGGGCATGAACGTCACCTCCACCGGACGGTCAAACTGCGGCGCAAGACCCTGCTGTGCCACACGGCAGGTCAGATCGAAGCCACCGCCGGGCTGCGCCGGGGCAATGCATTCGGGGCGGTTGATCTCGGCCAATGCGGGAAACGCGCATGCGGCCATGACTGCCCCGAGGACAGTTGTGCGAACGAATTTCATAGATGTCCTCCCAGACATTGGGCCCGTGTTCTGCGGCCCGATTGTCCCACTTTAGAGCCAAAGCTTGTCCGGACGCTGACGCGAAACTGACAGGACGCTGACATGCGAATGCGCCCTTTCGCCGTCACACGCGGGCCGCTATTCTCCTGTTTTATGCGAATGCTCCTGGTTGAAGATAACGATGATCTTGCGGAGACGATCACCGATCGCCTGCGCGCCGAGGGCCATGCCATCGACCGCGAAAGCAATGGAGATGACGCCCATTCGCTGTTGCGCCATGCCCGCTTTGATCTGGTCATTCTGGATGTGAACCTGCCCGGCCGGAACGGCACCGAGGTATTGCGCGCCATGCGTGACAGGGGGGACACCACGCCCGTTCTCATTCTGACCGCACGTAGCGAGGTGGATGACCGGGTTGTGGGGCTGGATGCAGGGGCCGATGACTACATGGTCAAACCTTTTGATTTCCGGGAGTTGAGCGCGCGTTGTCGGGTTCTGGCCCGCCGCAAATCTGGCACCGCCACGAACAGCTTCACCGCAGGCACCCTTACCTTCGATCGCAGCGCACGTCGTGCCCGCCTGGGCGGCGTCGATCTGGATCTGCGGCCCAGAGAGGTCCAGTTGCTGGAGGTGTTGATCGACAATCTTGGCCGGATGCTGACCAAGGAAGAGGTGGCGGACAAGCTCTATACCTTTGATGAAGCACCCACGATGAACGCGGTAGAACAGACTGTTACCCGCCTGCGCCGCCGGATCGAGGGATCTACTCTGACCATCCGTACCGCCCGGGGCCTCGGGTACATGGCCTACGTCACCGATGAATAACAGGCGCCGCTCTATCCGGCTGCGGCTGATGGCGCTGATGACGGCGGCATTTCTGGTTCTGCTCTGCCTCATCTCGATCCTTCTGTGGACCTATGCCCGAGGCGCGGCGAATGATTCCTACGATCTGGTGCTGGGCGGATCCGCCCGCGCCATTCTGGAACGGATCACCCCCGGCCCTGATGGTCCGACGGTGGATATGCCGCCCTCGGCCATGGAAATTGCCGGCATCGTGCCTGCCGCGCGCGTGGTCTACAGTGTCTTTTCCCCTGAAGGTCTGGTGACGGGAACCCCGGATCTTCCCCTGCCCGATGGGTTCGAGCCTGCCGTGGCACCTATGTTCTACGATGCCCTCCACAACGGGGCCCCCATGCGGTTCGTGGTGCAAGGCCGAGAGATCAGCACGGCCAGCGGCCCGTTCTGGGTTGAGGTTCAGGTCGGCCAGACCACCGAAGCCCGCGTGGCACAACAGCGTGATCTGTTTCTGACAGGTATGGCAGGGCTGGCACTGGTGTCGGCAATCGGACTTGGTTTTGTCTGGTTCGCCATCCGGCAGGCCTTGCGCCCCTTGGCCCAGATTGAGCGGGACCTTCAGGGCCGACCGCCGCGGGATCTTTCCGAACTGGCCGCACGCCCGCCGCTGGAAATTGAAAGCCTGTTCGACGCAATCAACGGTTTCATCGCCCGGTTAAGGGCCAACCGGAATATGACGGAGGGCTTCATTGCTGATGTTGCCCATCAGACACGAACATCGCTTTCCACGCTGCAGGGACATCTGGAACTGGCGGCTGATGCCAGATCCGAAGACGATATGCGCGCTCGCCTTGTCCGGGCCGAACGACAGTCCGCACGAACAGTCCGCCTGACAAACCAGTTGTTATCGCACGCGATGGTCTTGCACCGTGCGGATGGTGGAGGGCTGCATCCGGTGGCGCTCACCCCGCTTCTACGGTCATTGGTGTCCGAAATGTTGCGTGACACCCGTATTCGCGATGTCACCTTCACCTTCGACGTGGACCCTTTTGCCGACAAGGGTGATGTCGTCATGGGCGACGAGGTGGTGCTGAGGGAGGCATTGAGGAACCTGATCGAAAACGCCCTCCGTCACGGCCCGCCCGACAATATAATCGACATCGATTTGCGTGCCGAAGGGCATGACCGGATCATGATTGCCATTTCGGATGCCGGACCGGGCATTCCCGAACAGGACCGCGAACGCGCGCAGGAGCGCTTTGTCTCCCTCTCGGATCGTACGGCGGGATCAGGCTTGGGGTTGGCGATCGTGCAGGCGGTGGCCGAAGCGCATGGCGCGGGATTTCATCTCTCAACGTCGCAGCGTGGGGGATTGAAGGCCGTGCTCAGCTTCGCGCGGGTGTTATCGCTTGTTCTGCTGCTTGCGCTGCTTCCTCATCCTTCCATGGCGCAGACCGTCCTGCGGGTCGCCAGCGCCACCGATGAGGTTGCGATCCGCCCCATACTGGATGCGTTCGAGCGCGAGAACCCGGATCTGCACATCGAATACACCGACATGCAGACGGTGCCGCTGTATCAGGCCGTGCTGGATGGCAGCATGAACCCCGATCTTGTCATCAGCTCCGCCATGGACCTTCAGGTGGACCTTGTCAACCGTGGCATGGCGCTGCATCTGGATCTGCCGGAGGCGCAATCCCTCCCGTCCTGGGCAGCATGGCGAGAAGAACTGTTCGGCTTCACCTTCGAGCCTGCTGTGATGATCTACAACCCGACGCTGATCGCGGAATCCGATCTGCCCCGAACCCATGTGGATTTGACAGAATTCCTGCGGAACCACGAAAGGTCACTGCAACAGCGCATCGGCCTTTATGATTTGCGGCAGGCGGGTATCGGATATCTGTTCGCCACGCAGGACGCCGAATTCGGTCAGGATGCCGCCGCGCTCAACGAAGTTCTGGGGCGCGCCAAGGCCCGCGTCTACCCGACCACCAATGCCATGATTGACGCAGTCGGGCGTGGCGAACTGACGATGGCGCTTAACCTGATCGGCTCCTACGCCATTTCAGCCGATGATCCGCATGTGGCTGTGCATCTGTTCTGGGACTATAACCTCGTGATGATGCGAACGGGTTTCGTTCCCAAAACGGCGGCAAATCCGGAGCAGGCTGCCCGCCTTCTGGCCTATCTGATATCCCATCGCGGCCAGGTTCTATTGGCCCGGAAAACGCCGCTCGTGCCGGTTCTGCCGCTGGTCACGCTCAACACGCCAACGCTGAACCGGATGCGCGGGTATGACGGGACGTTTCTTCCGATCCGACTTGGCCCGCAATTGCTGACCTATCTTGATGCCCTGAAGCAGAAGCGCTTTCTCAGTGCATGGCAAAGCGCGATCCGCCCCTAGTCCGCCGCGCGCCGGGACAGGTATCGTGCCAATGCGGGGGCGGTCAGCACCACAAACAGGAACCGGGCGATCTGCATCGCCATCACGAACGGCACATCTACGTCGGTCGAGGTTGCGATGATCGCGACAGTATCGGCCCCGCCCGGGGTGGTTGCCAGATAGGCTGTCAACGGATCCACATCGGCAAATACCACCAATGCCAGCGCGAACACACCGCAGGTCGCGATCAGGATGATCACGGACATCATGACCCGCGGAAAAGCGGATGCGGCATGGCGCACCACCTCGGGGGTAAAGCGCATGCCGACCGAAAGACCAACCACGGCGAAACAGATCGACAGGAACCATGCGGGAAGTACGACTTCAAGCAACCCGGAAAACGAAAGACCCAGCCCCACGATCAGCGCCGTCAGCAGCGCCCCGCCCGGCAACCGAAGCCGCGGCGCGGCAAAGGCGCAGACCAGCGCCGCCCCAAAAGTCGCAAGCGAAGGCAGCACCGGCACCGTCCTGGCGACAGCGGGCACCGTATCCAGTTCCGGAACACCGATAAGGCGCACCAGCAGCATTGCCATCGCCGCGCAGCTTACAACCCGGACGTATTGCATGAAGGCCACGAGGCGCATATCAGCGCCATAGGACTCCGACATCAGCACCATTACCGTCGCAGCCCCCGGCGACGATCCCCAGATGGCGGTCGTGCCCGGAAAAATCCGCGCCCGGGTGATGGACAGCCCCAGAACGCCTGCTGCCGCAACGACCGACAATGTCCCCAGAACGAACAGCAGCCAGTCCTTGGAGATTTCATCCATGATATCGGGGGGAATACTGCCGGCCATCATCATTCCGACTGACGCCTGCGCGACCAGCGCCCCGCGCTTGTCTATCTTTACCGCACCGCCAGCCACGGCCACCACAATGGCCGCGATCATCGGGCCCAGCAGATAGGCTGCCGGCAGATGCGCCAGCCAGAACAGCATTCCGAAAACCGCTGACAGGGCAAGCAAGACCGCCCATCGTAACGGATTTGACGCCTGCGCGATCCAGCTTGCCAAAGCCGTCATCGCGGCACACCGGACAGGATGGCGCAATAAGGGCAGGGCTGATCTGGCATGAAGGTTCCCCTTGGGCAGGATACAGCAGTCTTTCGCGGGCCACTCTTCGAAAGTCAACAGACGCGGCAATCCGGCCGCCCCATCGAAGGGGGTTCCAGTTGACCACTTCTGCTGTAATCCTCTGCGTGGAAGAGGAGAATCATTTTGGACCAGACCCGCATCGCACAAGTCGCACAGCTGCTAAAGGACGCCTATACCGGGCCGAAAATCACGGTATTGCCCGCAGATCTAGTTCCGCAGACCGAAGATGATGCCTATGCCATTCAGGCGGCCGTATTGGGCGACCAGCCTATCGCAGGCTGGAAGGTGGCGGCGATCGCCGTACCGAACCCTCTTGTCGCGGCACCGCTGACCGACGCCATCCCCGAAGGCCCGCTGCCAGCAGAAATCCGCGATCCTGAAATCGAGGTGGAAATCGCGATCATGATCGCAGCCGATCTGCCCCCGCGACAGGAACCCTATACCGCAGCCGACGTACAGCCCGCCCTGGGTGGCGCCTGTGCCGCATTCGAGGTTGTGGAATCCAGGTTTGCGGTTCGCACAGATGCCAGCCCCCTTGAGGCGCTGGCCGACCGGAACTGCAACGGAACTGTCATTCTCGGCTCCGGCATAGATGACTGGCAGAACCTTGATCTGACCAAACTTGAGGTGAGCCTGACCGGAACTGTCGAAATCGCGCGAACATCCGGAAATGCCACGCAGGAACAGACGATGACAGCACTTGTCTGGCTGGCAAACCACGCGTCGAAGCAGGGCGTGGGGCTGCGTAAGGGCCAGTTCGTCATCACCGGCGCACGTATCGGACCGATCGTGGTAGATCGCGGTCAGGATCTGGTGGCGGAGATCGAACACATCGGCACTGTAAAACTCGGGCTTTGATACAAATCGGGCGGGTCACGAAGAAGGCCCGCCCCCCTTTCGGCGAATTGAACGGGGATATCTGCTATCAGTATCCTGCCCCCTGTCCGCATGATTTTTGCAGTACATTCAGGCAATAGTGGACTGAAGCAGGCAACAGCGGTATTCTAGTATCCTGCCGATGGCGCATTGGGGCCATCTGTCGACCTATCCCGCTGCAACTCTATCGCAGATGTGACAAAAATGCCGGCGGGCCGCATTGCGCTATGAACAGAACCTGTCATACAGCCGGCACTGAACTGACGCGGATGGAGAATGTTGCATGACGGAGTCGTTGAAACCCAAGACCAAAGGCGGAAGTCTTGTCGCGCGGGTTGCCGACGCGTTGCGCACCGAAATCCGCAGCGGCAACCTGAAGCCCGGGGACAGGCTACCGTCCGAAGCCAAGCTGACAGAAGCCCATGGCGTCAGCCGTACTGTTATTCGCGAGGCCATTGCATCCCTGCGCGCCGATGGCATGGTCGAGGCGCGTCAGGGTGCCGGAGTGTTCGTGCTGGAGGCAGAAGTCCCGGCCCCCCAGCCTTTCCAGAACATTGATTATGTTCGCTTGTCCTCCATGATCGAAATGCTGGAACTGCGTACAGCGGTCGAGGTGGAGGCTGCGGGCCTGGCCGCCACGCGTCGCTCTGCCCAGCAGGAAGAGCGGATCATGAACGCGTTCAAGGCGGTCAGTGATGCTTTCGCGGCAGGCGTGGTGACCACATCCGCTGATTATGACCTGCATTACGCGATTGCCGAGGCTGCGAATAACCCACGGTTTCCGGAATTTCTGGAAATGGTTGGTGCCGGCATCATCCCGCGTCGCGCCCTGCAGACGGGCACGGATGAAATGATTTCCGCCGATTACCTTCGCCAGTTGCAGGCCGAACATGACCGGATTGTATCCGCCATCATGACGGGTAACGAAGAGGAAGCCCGCACAGCCATGCGTGATCACCTGCGCGGCGCGTTGGCGCGTTACAGAGCCCTTTTGCGCAGCTGATTACAAGGCACCCTTCCCGGGCTTTCATGGAATGCATATTTTTCGTGCATTCTGTTCTAAAAATCTACATATGTAATATGTCGCGCATTTTTCGTGGCTTGTATCGGCGCGCCGTGTTGACGGTGCATAATAATTGCACATTGTGATCGAATGCTGGACTCAATCACCTTGCCAGATATGCAACGCAGCCGAGGCGCTGCGCGGGTTGTGATCGGCCCGCGGGGCTTGATTGATCTTGCGCAATCCGGCTCCGCCAAGGCAATGCTGCCGCGAATGACCGCAGGCGGAACCGAGGTTGTATTTCTGAATACATCTGGCGGTCTGGCCGCTGGCGACAATCTTGATTTCAATATCGAGCTGCGCCCGGACACACGCGCCCTTGCCACCACCCAGACAGCCGAGCGTGCCTATCGCGCCGAAGGCAGGCCCGCGCAAGCGCGTGTTGCCCTGAGCGTAGGCAAAGGCGGATGGCTGGACTGGCTGCCTCAGGAAACGATCCTCTTCAACGGCTCCAAGCTGGAACGGGAGACTGTGATCGACCTTGATGCAGGGGCGGGATGCCTGGCGCTGGAAATGGTTGTGCTGGGGCGCATCGCCATGGGCGAAACCCTGCACAGGCTGCACCTGCGTGACCGGCGCATCATTCGTCAAGAAGGGCGCGTCATACATCATGACGCCCTGGCGCTGGATGATGGCACCCTACACCGGCTGGAGACGCCCGCCATGATGGGAGGGGCGCGTGCATTGGCGACATTGGTAATGGTGGCGCCCGATGCAGCCGATCATCTGCAACGGGTGCGTGCCTGTCTGGATGAACCAGGCGTGACGGCAGCCGCAAGCGCCCCGCACGGCCGTCTGGTCATACGGGCATTGGCCAATGACGGATGGCCGTTGCGCCGACAGATTTACCGTCTTTTGGGGGCATTACGCCCCGATCCCCTTCCCCGCATCTGGCAGGTCTGAGATGAACCTATCCCCGCGTGAGCGTGAGAAACTGATGATTTCCGTCGCGGCAATGGTTGCCCGCAACCGTCTGGCCCGGGGCGTGAAGCTGAACCATCCAGAAGCGATTGCCCTGATTACAGATTTCGTGGTCGAGGGTGCTCGGGACGGCCGCAGCGTGGCCGACCTGATGCAGGCAGGCGCCCATGTCATCACGGCCGGACAATGCATGAGCGGCGTCCCCGAGATGATTTCCTCGGTTCAAGTCGAGGCTACCTTTCCCGACGGCACCAAGCTTGTCACCGTCCACCACCCGATCCGACCGGAGGCCTGAATGATTTCCTTTATGCGTGTGAAGCGTATCGCCCGTATGTCTGTTGCATCGCTGGCATTGCCCGGATTAGCCGTGGCGCACCCCGGCCATGTGGGGGGCGTGCCGTTCACCGCGGGCCTGCTGCATCCGATGGGCGGACTTGACCACATGCTGGCGATGGTGGTCCTGGGACTGATTGCGGCACAAATGGGCGGGCGGGCGCTTTGGGCCCTGCCGGCCACATTCATCGGGGCGGCGCTGGTCGGTGGTGCCACCGGACAACTCGGGTACCCGGGATTGGCCGTCGAGCCGATGATCCTTGCCTCTATCGTCGTGATGGGTGGCTTGGTGATGATCGCGGCGCGCATGCCGATGGTTTCAATGCTTCCAATGGCTGCGATTTTCGGGCTGGCACATGGCTGGGCGCATGGGATCGAGGCACCGACGGCGGGTTTTGTCACCTATGCGGCAGGGTTTGGCCTGACTACGCTGGCACTGCACCTTGCAGGCATTCTTACGGGCCAGATCTTCCTGAAGTCACGCATCCTTCGCGGGCTGGGTGCCGTGGTGGCAGTATCGGGCATGGCTCTGGGGTTCGTATCATGATCCCCGGAGAAATTTTGATTGCCGATGGCGACATCACGCTGAACGAAGGCCGCACGCCCGTAACGCTGATGGTGGCAAATACAGGCGACCGGCCTATCCAGGTTGGCAGCCATTACCACTTTGCCGAAACCAATCCGGCCCTGCGGTTCGATCGGGCCGTGGCACGCGGCACCAGACTGGCCATTCCGGCCGGTACCGCCATCCGCTTCGAGCCGGGCCAGTCCCGCGAAGTGCGCATTATTCCCTTTGCCGGGGAACGTATCGTTCAAGGTTTCCGTCAAGAGATCATGGGGCCGCTATGACCACCTTATCCCGCGCCGATTATGCCGCGCTCTACGGCCCTACCACCGGTGACCGTATCCGACTGGCCGATACCGAGCTGCTGATAGAAGTCGAACGTGATCTGACCATCGCGGGCGAGGAGGTCAAATTTGGCGGTGGCAAAGTCGTGCGGGACGGAATGGGCCAGTCACAGGCGACCCGGGCCGACGGCGCGATGGATACGGTCATTACCGGCGTGGTGGTGTTTGACCACAGCGGCATCATCAAGGCTGATGTCGGCATCAGGGACGGGCGGATTGCAGGCATCGGCAAGGCCGGCAACCCCGACACCCAACCGGGCGTGACACTGATCATCGGCCCAGGTACCGAAATCATTGCCGGGGAAGGGCGTATCCTGACCCCCGGAGGCTTTGATTGCCATATCCATTTCATATGTCCGCAACAGGTGGACCACGCGCTGCATTCGGGCGTAACCTCGTTGCTGGGCGGGGGAACAGGACCCGCACACGGAACGCTGGCCACCACCTGCACCCCGGGCCCTTGGCATATCGCGCGGATGATGGAGGCTTGTGCCGATCTGCCCGTGAACGTGGGGCTTGCGGCCAAAGGCAACGCTTCGGTACCGGCACCGTTGATCGAACAGGTCCGTGCCGGGGCCTGCGCCATGAAACTGCACGAGGATTGGGGAACCACCCCCGCCGCCATCGACAACTGCCTGACAGTGGCAGACCAGATGGACGTGCAGGTGATGATCCATACGGATACGCTGAACGAATCCGGGTTTGTCGAGGATACGATGGCCGCCATCGCGGGCCGGACGATCCACGCCTATCATACCGAGGGTGCGGGCGGTGGCCATGCCCCCGACATCATCCGCATGGTCGGCATGGCCAATGTCCTGCCCTCGTCGACCAACCCTACGCGGCCCTATACCGGCAACACGGTGGAAGAGCATCTGGATATGCTAATGGTGTGCCACCATCTCGATCGCCGCGTGCCCGAGGATGTGGCATTTGCCGAATCCCGTATCCGGCGTGAGACCATTGCGGCCGAAGATATCCTGCACGATCTGGGAGCTTTCTCTGTCATCTCCTCGGACAGTCAGGCAATGGGCCGGATTGGCGAGGTTATCATCCGCACGTGGCAGACAGCAGACAAGATGCGCCGTCAGCGCGGTCGTCTCCCCGAGGAAACGGGCGAGAACGACAATTTCCGCGCCCGCCGCTATATCGCGAAATACACCATAAACCCCGCAATCGCGCATGGCGTTGCGGCGCATATCGGCTCCATCACCGTCGGTAAACGTGCTGATCTGGTTCTGTGGTCCCCCGCCTTTTTCGGGGTCAAACCGGAAATGGTGCTTGTTGGCGGAATGATTTCAGTGGCGCAGATGGGGGATCCGAACGGCTCCATTCCGGTGCAACCGATGTTCTCCCGCCCCATGTGGGGGCATACCGGACGCGCATCGGCCCTATTTGTATCCAAGGCAGGGCTGGAGGCGGGCGCAGGCGACGGCTTGCGCAAATCCATGCTCGCGGTCGAAGGCACGCGCGGAATCGGCAAATCGGATATGGCAATGAACTCTGCCATGCCGGTGATCGAGGTTGACCCCGAAACCTATGAGGTTCGCGCCGACGGTGAATTGCTGACCTGCGAACCTGCCGGCGAGCTTCCCATGGCCCAACGCTATTTCCTGTTCTGAGAGACAAAAATGATCCCGACCGCCACCACCGTCATCCGTCAGGCCGCAGGCCCTTTTGCCGCCGAGGTTGTTCTGGATTACGAGGGACGCCTGCTGCGCCGCAAACGTCTGACGGCAGGGGTAGAGAATTTCATGGTCGATCTGGCCGCCGTGACCAGTCTGGACGAAGGCGATGCCCTGCCCCTCTCCAACGGACGGTTGATCCGTGTCCGCGCGGCCCCGGAACCGGTATTGATCGTTCGTGGCCCCCTACCCCGACTGGCCTGGCACATCGGAAACCGCCACACCCCATGCCAGATCATGGAGGACCATCTGGTCATTCGTCAGGATCATGTTCTGGAGGCGATGCTGCACCAGTTGGGCGCCGAGGTGGAACACAAGACGCAGCCATTCCATCCCGAAGGTGGCGCCTATGGGCATGGCCGGACCTTTGGCCACACGCACGGACCTGCGGATTTCGCGCATCAGCATGACAGCTGAAACGGCCCGTTTGCAGCTGGCACAATATCTGTCGCCAGCCTTTCCTACCGGTGGCTTCGCCTGGTCGCAGGGGCTGGAATGGGCGATGGATCAGGGTGTTGTAACGCGAGGCAGCTTTCCGGACTGGCTGGCCGACGTGCTGGAATATGGCAGTCTCTGGACAGATGCCGTTCTACTGTCCCTATCCTTGCGCGATAATGCCGATCATGTGCTGCTGGATGATCTGGCGCGGGCTGCTTGCCTGTCGTCGCAGCGTTTGTCGGAAACGGTCGAGCAGGGGACTGCCTTTGCGGCAAACATGACGGTGCTTGGCCTGCACTCCCCCCCCATGGTGTTGCCCGTCGCATTTGGCCGGGCCTGTTGTTCCATGCCGTTGCCAGCCTCAGAAATCATCGCCCAATTCTTGCAGGCACAAATTGCGGCGCTGGCATCTGCTGCCGTACGCTTCATGCCCCTTGGACCTCAGGATGGTCAGCGCATATTGGCCGGCCTGCACCCAACCCTGCTTGCAACAGCCGCGCGCGCGGCAACAGCAACCGAGGCGGATCTTGCGACTGCTGCATGGGGCGCTGATATTGCCGCGCTTTCACACGAAACAATGACCGTCAGGATATTCAGATCATGAGCATGAACGGACCTCTTCGCGTTGGCATCGGTGGCCCTGTCGGGGCCGGAAAAACCACCCTGACCGAGCATCTGGCCCGCGCGCTTGCCCATCGGCTGTCGATGGCCGTCATTACGAATGACATTTACACCCGTGAAGATGCCGAGGCGTTGATGCGCGCCCAGGTTCTGCCTGCCGAACGCATTCGCGGCGTTGAAACCGGTGGCTGCCCCCATACAGCCATCCGGGAGGATGCGAGCATCAACCTTGCGGCGATTGCAGAACTGAATGTCGCCTTTCCGGAGCTGGATCTGGTTCTGATTGAATCCGGCGGTGACAATCTTGCCGCGACCTTCAGCCCCGAACTGGCGGATCTGACGATTTACGTCATCGATACTGCCGCCGGGCAGGATATTCCCCGCAAACGTGGTCCGGGGCTGGCACGATCCGATCTGCTGGTCGTCAACAAGGTGGATCTGGCACCCCATGTCGGCGTGGATGTGGAAATGCTCGAATCCGATGCACATAAGGCGCGTGGTGCCCGTCCGGTGGTCATGACCTCACTCCGCACCGGCAAAGGTATCGAAGAAATCGTCAGTTTTCTTGTTACCGAAGGCGGATTATCCCTTTCGTGATAAAAATACGCATATAATATAGGCACACACCGGAATTACAGCTTATATGATAATCATATACATTCAGGTTATTCTCTAAAACTGCCTTGATACTGTTCACCCTCACAGAACCGTCATTTCCTGTGTACCGCGAAGACCGCCCCTCAGGACGGAGCTTCACCAAGACAACAGGGACACCGGTGCAAAGCCGGATCAGGAGGGTGAATGAAACATCTGACAAAGATGCTGCTGCTGACCAGCGCCATCACGTTTACGAATACCGCATGGGCCCAGGAGGGAGAGCCGATCAAGATCGGTGTTCTGCACTCTCTTTCAGGAACGATGGCCATTTCGGAAACGACGCTGAAGGATACGGTCCTGATGCTGGTGGAGCAGCAGAATGCGAAAGGCGGGCTTCTGGGCCGCCCGCTGGAGGCTGTCGTGGTGGATCCCGCCTCGGACTGGCCGCTGTTTGCCGAAAAGGCGCGGGAACTGCTGACGGTATCCGATGTCGATGCAATCTTTGGCTGCTGGACAAGTGTTTCGCGGAAATCCGTCCTGCCGGTGATCGAAGAGCTGGACGGCCTGCTGTTCTATCCTGTGCAATACGAGGGCGAAGAGTCTTCTAGGAACGTGATCTATACCGGTGCCGCACCGAACCAGCAGGCCATCCCTGCTGTGGATTACATGGCGGATGAACTCGGCGTTGAAAAATGGGCGCTTCTTGGCACCGATTACGTTTACCCGCGGACAACGAACAACATCCTTGAAAGCTACCTGAAGGAAAAAGGTGTGGCCGAAGGCGACATCTTTGTGAATTACACACCATTCGGCCATTCGGATTGGTCCAAGATCGTTGCCGACGTGGTAGCGCTTGGGGCTGACGGCAAAAAGGTAGGTGTCGTTTCCACCATCAACGGCGATGCCAATGTCGGCTTCTACAAGGAACTGGCGGCTGCTGGCGTATCGGCCGATGACATTCCCGTCATGGCGTTTTCGGTCGGTGAAGAAGAACTTTCGGGGCTGGATACCGCGAACCTTGTAGGGCATCTGGCCGCCTGGAACTATTTTGAAAGCGCCGATACCCCCGAAAACGAGGCGTTCATCGAACAATGGCATGAGTTCACCGGCGACGAAAACCGCGTGACCAATGACCCGATGGAAGCGACGATGATCGGGTTCAACGCCTGGGTTCAGGCCGTGGAGGCGGCGGGGACTACGGATGTCGATTCCGTACTGGACGCAATCGTCGGCGTCGAGGTTCCGAATCTGACCGGCGGCACGGCCACCGTCCTGCCGAACCACCACCTGACCAAACCTGTTCTGATCGGCGAGATCCGTGATGACGGCCAATTCGATATCGTAAGCCAGACCGAACCCGTTGCGGGCGATGCCTGGACCGATTTCCTGCCGGAATCCGCCGTGCTCGATTCAGATTGGGCCTCCAAGGATTGCGGCATGTACAACACGGACACGCAAAGCTGCGTACAACAGCAATCCAACTACTGATTGCCTGCATCGGGGGGCGGCCAACGCCCCTCGACGTTTCATACCGGAATATCATCGTGCCCCATCTGCCCCGCGTTCTGCGGCGCGCGCTAGTCGCTTGCGCTGTCGCCTACGGCCTATCGGCCCTGCCTGCCCTTGCAAACCCGCAGCTTCAGTCCGTGATCGCGGATAATCTGGACCAGATAGAGCGCCCGTCCCGCCTGACGGTAGAGCCGCTGGTCTCTGAAATTGCCGCAACCGGGCCGGAAGGCATGGCGCTGCTGACGGCATGGGCGGATCGCCGATTGGCACTAAGCGCCGACGGCCAGCTGCTGATCGTTGATGGCGATACCATTACCGATGCGGCCACAGGTGATCCCGTAATGGATGCCGATCCCAAGATGCTCCGGCCCAATTCAGGCGTCCGCGGCGTGATTGAGGCTGCACTTGTGGTCAGCCAGATCGCTGCTGCCGATCCGGCGGTGCGTGCAGCTGCCCTTGATGCCATTGCCCGGCAGGGCAGCGCGGATCATCTTGCGGCCTTGCGGACGGCACCCACCGATCCGGACCCTATGCTGGCTGCACGCCGCGCACGGCTGGAACATTTGCTGACCATCCGCTACGGCACGGACCCCGCCACCCGGGTTGCTGCTATCGAGGCCATGTCCGGCGATGTCGATCTGGACGTCCGCGCGGCGCTGAACCCTGTTCTGTCCACCACGCGCATGGCGGCCATGGCCCCGCCCGAAGGTGCGAATATCGCACGGGAATTGACCGTAGGTACAAGTGTCCTTCCGCGCGAGGCAGCCTATGATCTGTTGAAATCCCAGGGCGATGCCGAGCCGCTGCTGTCCGGCCCCGCGCAACGCGACGCGCTGGCCGCCCATATCGTTGACGGTCGGGTGGGTGGCGTTCCTGTCGCCGAGTTGAGGGATCCTGCCGCACGCGACCGTGCCTATGCCGCGCTGGAAGCAGAGGGTACGGTCGCACCCGCCGCCACTCAGGCCGAAGCCGATAGTGCAGTTGATGCCTATCGTTACTTCGATGTGTATACCGAGCCCTCCGCCGCCGTTACAGATGCCGCCGAAGAGGCGCAATCCCACGCACAAATGAAACTGGGGGCCATGCGAGGAGTGGACCTTGGTCTAGATGCCCTTTCGCTTGCCTCGATCTATTTTCTTGCCGCCATCGGCCTTGCCGTCACCTTCGGCGTGATGCGCGTGATCAATATGGCGCATGGTGAATTCATCATGATGGGGGCCTATACCGCCTATACCGTTCAAACCCTGATCCCGAACCGCACACTGTCATTGCTGGTGGCATTGCCATTGGCGTTCATCGTCACCGCGTTCGCAGGCATCGTGCTTTACCGGCTGGTAATCCGTCACCTCGCCCATAGGCCGCTGGAAACGTTGCTGGCCACATTCGGTGTATCCATCGCCCTTCAGCAGTTGGCCAAGAACATCTTTGGTACCCAGGCGCGTCCGCTGACGGCACCTGCATGGCTGGAGGGGTCGATCACGATCAATGACGTCATCTCCATCAGTTCGATCCGCGTCGCGATCTTTGTGCTGGCCCTCGTGTTCCTCGCGCTCTTTCTGTTCATCATGAAGCGCACGCGTTTGGGGCTGGAGGTTCGGGCCGTGACCCAGAATCCCGGAATGGCCGCATCAATGGGGATCAACCCCGATCGCATCGCGATGATGACGTTCGGACTGGGCTCGGGTATTGCCGGTATCGCCGGTGTTGCAATCGGTCTGTTTGCCCAGGTTACGTCCGAATTGGGCCAGGGATATATCGTGCAAAGCTTCATGACCGTGGTCGTGGGCGGTGTGGGCAATATCTGGGGCACATTGGCAGGTGCCGCATTGATCGGTGGCCTTTCGAAGGTGATCGAGTTCGTGAACCCTGCAAATACCCTCGCAGCGCAAACCTTCATGATCCTGTTCATCATCATATTCATCCAGTTCCGGCCACGTGGGATTATCCCGCAAAAAGGCCGCGCGGCGGAAATGTAGTCCATGACCCGTAAACCCTTTTTCCTCCGCAGCCCTTCGGTACTGGTCGTGCTGGCAATACTGGCAACCGGGACGGCGGCGATCACCCTGCTCAGCGCGGCATATGGCAGCGGCGTTGTTCCCACCTCTACAGTCAAGGTGTTGGGGATGACGCTATGCCTCGCCCTCGCGGCCCTCGCCACGGACCTTGTCTGGGGCTATCTGGGCATCCTGTCGTTGGGGCAAATGGCGTTCTTTGCACTTGGGGGATACATGATCGGCCAATGGTTGATGTACGCCCGTACCGAGACGATTGTCGCCGCAAACCTTGCCCAAGGGGCCATTCCACCCACGGCGCAGGAACTGCAGGATGCCACCGCAAACCAGATATTCGGGGTGGTGGGAAGTGCCGATCTGCCGCTGGTCTGGAGCTTTGCCCATAGTCTGCCTATCCAGCTGCTGCTGGTCGTGGCAGTACCCGGCCTTTTGGCGCTTGTGTTCGGCTGGTTGGCTTTTCGCAGTCGCGTGAACGGGGTGTACCTGTCCATTCTTACCCAAGCGATGACATTGGCACTGGCCCTCTGGCTGTTCCAGAACGACAGCGGGTTTCGCGGGAATAACGGACTGTCCGGCCTGCAGAACATTCCCGGTCTGGAGGACGTAGATCAGGCACGGCTGTCGGTCTGGTTCCTTTGGGCCTCGACCTTGGCACTCGGGGTCTTCTATACAATGGCTGCATGGATCGTATCGGCCAAATTCGGCAGCGTGATCCGCGCAATCCGCGATGATGAAACCCGCGTTCGGTTTCTGGGCTATCCAGTCGAAGGGTTCAAGCTGGTGGTATTCACCCTTGCCGCAATGATCACGGCAATTGCCGGCGCTCTTTATTACCCGCAGGCGGGGATCATCAATCCGGCTGAACTGATGCCGATCGCTTCCATCTACCTTGCGGTCTGGGTGGCGATCGGCGGGCGCGGGCGCCTTTATGGCGCGGTGATCGGGGCCATCGTCGTCTCGCTTTTGTCCAGCTGGTTTACGGGCGGGCGCGCGCCATCGCTACACCTGCCGGGCTATACGGTGAACTGGGTCGATTGGTGGCAGGTTGCCTTGGGGCTTTCGTTTGTACTGGTGACGCTGTTCGCCCCCAAGGGCATTGCCGGACTGGTAGACCTGATCGACCGCAAAGGAGATCGGACATGAGCTCTCTACTTGAAGTACGGGGTGTGACGAAATCCTTTGACGGGTTTCGTGCGATCAACGACCTGTCATTCCAGATCGGCGGTGCCGAACTGCGGGCCGTCATTGGCCCGAACGGGGCCGGCAAGACCACATTTATGGATATCGTTACGGGCAAAACACGCCCGGATACGGGCGAAGTACTTTGGGGGGAACACTCCCGCAGCCTGCTGAGGATGAACGAAGCGCAGATTGCGCGCGCCGGTGTGGGCCGTAAATTCCAACGCCCGACCGTATTTGAAGATCAGACAGTATCCGACAATCTGGTTATGGCGCTGAAGGCTGCACGGGGGCCATTTGCGGTTCTGGGCTGGCGCCCGACAACCGCCTCCATCGCGCGGGTGGCGGAACTGGCCGATGAGGTGGGCCTCGGGTCCGCCCTGACCCGAACCGCCGGGGAGCTGAGCCATGGGCAGAAACAGTGGCTGGAGATCGGAATGCTGCTGGCACAGGAACCGCGCCTGTTGCTGGTCGATGAACCAGCGGCAGGAATGACCTTGGCCGAACGGGAGCTGACCACGACCCTGTTGCGCAGGCTTGCTGAAACCCGTGCGGTGGTGGTGGTGGAGCATGACATGGACTTTGTCCGCCGCCTGAACTGCCGTGTGACGGTGCTGCACCAGGGTGCGGTGCTGGCCGAAGGGTCGTTGGACCATGTGACCCGCGATCAGCAGGTCATCGACGTATATCTGGGGCGCTGAACCATGCTGGACGCAAAGAACCTGACGCTGCACTACGGACAAAGCCAAATTCTTCACGGGATCGACATTACTGCCACCGCTGGCACCGTTACCTGCGTGATGGGCAATAACGGGGTGGGAAAAACCTCGTTGATGAACCTCCTCGCCGGGCGGCACCCACGATCTGGCGGCACGGTCACATTGGATGGCCGGGAATTGGGGCGGATCAATGCGCAGTCCATGGCGCAGGCAGGCATCGGCTATGTCCCGCAGGGGAGGGCAATTTTCCCGATGCTGACAGTCCGGGAAAACATGGAAACGGGTTTCGCCTGCCTTCCGCGCGCCGAACGCCGTATTCCCGATGCGATCTTTGACAGCTTTCCCGTTCTGGCGGAAATGGCACACCGGCGTGGGGGCGATCTATCGGGCGGTCAACAGCAACAGCTTGCGATTGCACGGGCGCTGATTACCAAACCGCGCATCCTGCTGCTGGACGAACCCACCGAAGGTATCCAGCCCAATATCATTGCGCAGATCGGGCGGGTCATCGCCGATCTGCGCGATCAAGGTGAGATGGCGATTGTACTGGTAGAGCAGTTTTTCGATTTCGCCTGGGATCTGGGGGATAGTTTTCTGGTTCTGGAGCGTGGGCGGGCCGTTATGCAAGGGCCGAAGGCGGGGTTGAAGCGTGAGGATCTGCATGCACGGCTGGCGGGCCATACCGTGGCCTGATACCGACAGCAGATATCACCAACTCATACGACAACTATTGACTTTCATATTATGTATTGATTAGCTCGCGGCAATCACACTGAACAAGGATTGCCGCGATGGACCCTCATAGCCTGAAAGAAACACTCGGATCCGGGCTGTTATCCTTTCCGGTCACGCACTTTGACGCCGAGGGGCGGTTTGCACCGCAAAGCTACCAATCCCATGTAGAGTGGCTATCCGGATACGATGCGCCAGTGCTGTTTGCCGCAGGTGGAACCGGCGAATTCTTCTCTCTCAGTCCTAGCGAAGTTCCGATAATCGTACGTGCCGCCACCGAAGCGGCAGGCGACACTGCCATCGTGTCCGGCTGCGGATATGGCACCGAGATGGCAGTGGAAATTGCCCGTTCGGTTGAAAATGCAGGCGCTGCGGGCATCCTGCTGCTTCCACATTATCTGATCGATGCGCCACAGGACGGGCTATACGCCCATGTCAAAGTGGTTTGCGATGCAACCGATATGGGGGTGATGGTCTATAACAGGGACAATGCCGTATTGCAGGCGGATACCTTAGCACGTCTGTGCGATGATTGCCCGAACCTGATCGGTTTCAAGGATGGCACGGGGGATATCGGCCTCGTCCGCGAAATCACCGCGAAAATGGGTGATCGCCTAACCTATCTGGGAGGGATGCCCACGGCCGAACTGTTCGCAGAGGCATATCTGGGGGCGGGTTTCACCACCTATTCGTCGGCCGTATTCAACTTTGTTCCCCAGCTGGCGGTGGAGTTCTACACCGCGCTGCGCAGTGGGGACAGGGCAACATGTGAGCGGCTTCTAAAAGATTTCTTCTATCCCTTCATGGCGATCCGCAATCGGAAAAAGGGTTACGCGGTTTCCGCGATCAAAGCTGGTGTTCGTCTTCAGGGGTTTGCTGCGGGTCCCGTCCGCAGCCCGCTGACCGATCTTGAGGCAGAGGAGGAGCGGATGCTGGAGGTTCTGATCGCACCCTATCACCGCCATCACTCCGCATAACTTCGGGGGAAACACTGCCAAACCGCTGTTTTGCAGCAGCGCCCTCTTGACCAGATGCCTTTTGGTGCAGACTAGTAGCCGAGATTGCGGGCCATGGGGTGGACATTGTCCGCGCAGCGTTGAATGAATTTGCCATGGAGGAAAACAGATGACCATGATCCGCACGTTTACCGGGGAAAAGCCCGCGACCAAGCTGCCAAAGGGTACGATCGACTCGCATATGCATATGTATCTGGCCGGCTTTCCCGCAATTG
This sequence comes from Falsirhodobacter sp. alg1, assembly GCF_000739715.2. Classification (GTDB taxonomy): domain Bacteria; phylum Pseudomonadota; class Alphaproteobacteria; order Rhodobacterales; family Rhodobacteraceae; genus Falsirhodobacter. The sequence goes on from NZ_BBJC02000005.1 coordinate 292,676, forward strand.
CGGGCGGCCCACCCCTGCCCGCTGGCGATTTGCCGGGCCCTGATGAATATCGCAAGGTGATGGAATGGCTGGGCATCGACCGCGTGGTGATCACCCAAGGCAACGCCCATCAGGCCGATAATTCCAACGTGCTGGCGGCGCTGGCGGAAATGGGGGATATCGCACGCGGTGTGGCCGTTATCAATTCCACCACATCCGAGGCAGAAATTGCCCGCCTTGCCGATGCGGGCGTTGTCGGCACCCGTCTGATGGACCTGCCGGGCGGTGCCGTTGGCATGGACGAACTGGAGGCCGTTGACAGCCGTGCGGCAGATGCAAATTGGGTATCGGTCGTGCAATTTGATGGCAACAGGATCTGCGATCTGGAGCCGCGTCTTGCCAAGATGAAAAGCCGCTGGGTTCTTGACCACCATGGCAAATTCTTTGCCGGTGCGACCGAGGCTGATGTCGCCGCAATGAAACGCCTGATTGATGGCGGAAATTGCTGGCTCAAATTCTGCGGCTGCTACGAATCCAGCTTGTCGGGTGCGCCCAATTTCGAAGACATCGGCAAGATTGCCCGCGATATGGCGGCACACGCACCAGAACGCATCATCTGGGGCACCAACTGGCCGCACAACGGCGCGAAAACCACCGAGGATTATCCGGATGATCGCGCCCTGACCGACACGGTTCTGTCTTGGCTGCCGTCAGATGAGGCGCGTCACAAAGTGCTGGTTGAGACACCCGAGGCTCTGTTCGGCTTTCCGCCCATGTGAACCGCAACCAGTTGCATTGAAAAGCCGCCGGTAAATCCGGCGGCTTTTGTCATTCCATTATTTCATGATCGGGTCTTGGGTATAGATCCCGCCCTGATAGACCGAAAGCGGGTGGTCCTTGTCCGGAACAGCCTCACGCGCATCAAGCATGGCGCGGAATTTTTCTGAATTATCCTTTGGTCGCCAGCCAAGATAACGGGCGGCGGAGTTATCCCACCAAACCGTATCATTGTCCGACACGCCCCAAATGATCGGACATCCCAGACGCGGCACCGTAAAGCAGCGACCGATGAGATCGGTAAAGTCTGCGGCCGACATCCAGGTGGATAGCATACGGTGGTTCAACGGCTCCTCAAAACAGGAACCGATGCGGATGATCGCGGTTTCCTGCCCGAATTTATTGAAATACAGGCTGGCCATCGCCTCACCAAAGCATTTCGAAACGCCATACAAGCCATCCGGCTGCATCGGCATATCCGGCGTCAACTTCTGGTCCTGCTTGTAAAAACCGATGGTGTGGTTGGATGAGGCAAAAATGATCCGCGGGTGGCCATGGGCACGCGCTGCTTCATAAAGGTTATACACACCGCGGATGTTCGCGTTCAGGATAGGCTCGAACGCCTGCTCCACAGAAACGCCACCAAGGTGAAGAATGGCATCGCATCCCTCGACCAAGCTTGCAACGGCTGCTTCGTCGCCCAGATCGCATTGCACGATTTCTTCATTCGGACGGGCCTCTCCCATATCGGAAATGTCCGATAGACGCAGGATTTCGGCCATAGGCGCAAGCTGGTCGCGCATCACGCGGCCAAGGCCACCGGCAGCACCCGTAATAAGTAAGCGTTTCAAGGTAGTTCCCTCCCAATATCAATGTATGATCATACAACATCAGAAAAATTCGTCCAGCTTGTCTGACCTAATATGCCTGCCGATTTTCAGAATGATGAACCCGGGGCATACATGCCGACACTGCATTGCATGGCAGCGCATTTCAGCTAGGCATCATGTTCAAAGGGGCATACCTTCACCGACCCTTGCCCGCAGGATCCAGAGCCGATGACCGTAAAGCTGCGCCCACATCACCTTCTGTGTTTTCTGACCTACGTGGGAAAAGGATACAGCCCCGCATTCGTGGAGAACTATGACCGTATCGCCAGCCGGCTGACAGCGGGTGAGGATATCGCCATTGTAGATGGTCCGGATGATATCTGTGCGCCACTGCTGGGCAGCAGGAATGCCCATTGCACTGGCGCCTCGGTACGGGTGCGGGATGCGCAGGCCGCGCGGGATGTGGGCCGGTTGCTCGGAATGACGGTTACAATCGGAAGCAGAATTGCGAACACCCCGGATATGGTTCGCATGCTGCGATCGGCATTTCATGAAGGCACACTCCGCCCTGCCTGCGCGGGCTGCGAATGGTCAGATTTGTGCACATCCATTGCCGACCATGCCTATGACAATGTCCGCATAGCACCGGCAGCGATCTAGCAAGGCGTGGCCTCCAGCAGAGGCCGCATGCGCTCTATTCGCCAACACTATACGCGCCAGATAATCGCAATAGCTTGCGGGATTGCCCGCATACCTCTCCGGCGGCAAGACTGGACCCGAGCCGATCCGCCCCGGATCATCGCGATGAACCTACCGCCTTGGCGACAGATAAAGAACCGGACAATGACCTCCGACAAGCTAGACCAACGGCCCTCTGCCATTCGCGAGGCTGTGCAGAACGAATATGCCTTTGCCACCGCCTATTTTGATCGGCTTACCGCAATAAGTACCGATCCCGCAGGTGGGATCACGCGTGATACTTACGGTCCCGGAGAGGATGCGGCCCATCGCATCATGGCAGATATCGCGCAGGAGTGCGGGTTCGATCTGCGTGTCGATATTGCGGGGAATACCTATGCCCGATGGGAAACCGGACCCGGGCGGAAAACCGTCGTAGTGGGATCGCATCTGGACAGCGTTCCCCGGGGCGGCAATTTCGATGGCGCCGCGGGGCCTTTGGCCGGGTTGATCGCGATGCGGGTTCTGCGCAGATTGGGTGCCGAACCGCATGTCTCTCTCTGTGCCATGGGCATACGGGCCGAGGAAAGTGTATGGTTCCAGACGTCCTATATCGGATCACGCGCCGCACTGGGAACCCTGCCGCACGATACCTATGATGCCGCGCGCAGGATCGATACGGGCCGGACATTGGCCGATCATATGCGCGCGTCGGGCTGCGATGTGGATGCGCTGCGAAACGGGGCACGCCCTTTGGACCCGGCAGGCTTGGCCGCTTATATCGAACTGCATATCGAGCAGGCCCCTTCCCTGGTGGAAGACGCGAAACCCGTCGGCATATGCACGGCCATTCCGGGGAATTTCCGCTATCCGGACGCCCGGATTAAGGGTGTGCATGGACATGTCGGGACCCCGCGCCGCTTTCGCACGGATGCCGCCCTTGCTGCTGCCGATCTGGCCATGGCTATGGATACCCTATGGTCAAAGCAGGAAGCAGCGGGCAACCCCATGGCGGTGACCTTTGGCCGTTTCCATACGGATGATGCATATCATGGGCTGACGACAGTGCCGGGGCTATTCCACTTTTCCCTGGATGTCCGGGCTTATGATGCAGTCCACCTGGACATGGTGGAGCGGGAATTCCATGCCATCATTACGCGTATAGAAGCTGACCGAAATGTCAGTATCGATCTGGGCGAACGCAAAAGTGCCCCTGTCGGCAAGGCGGATTTGGCAATCCGCACAGGGTTTGCTACCGCAGCGCGTGATCTGGGAATTGATTTCATGGAAATGGGCTCTCCTGCTTCGCATGATGCGGCTGCATTTGCGGCGGCCGGGGTGCCCATGGGAATGATTTTCGTACGGAACGAGAATGGCAGCCATCATCCGAACGAAGCCATGGAGATAGACGATTTTCTGGACGGCTCCGCGGTTTTGACGGCCTATCTTTACGACCGCTACTGCCAGTGAAGAAATACCCCACGCCATTGCAGAATGGCGCAGGGCAATAATCAGCCTTTGGCTTCGTGGCGCCGGAAGTTCGCTGCAATCTCCTCACCCGTAGCGATCCAGACATCCTTGCAGGACTGGGCGTAAGTCAGAAAATCGCGCAACAGCCGAAGCCGCATGGGGCGCCCCGAACATTGGGGATGCAGCACCGTCGTCACCATCGCACCCCAATCACGTGTTTCGTCCAATTCGTCTTTCCAGATCGACATCACATGTTCGGCCGGAAAGATCGGGCGCGGGCTGAACCGTGCCGATAGACCAAGCATCCAGTCATCGTAACTGGCGGTCGGGGGGAGTTCGATCGGCCCCGGTTGCCCTCCCTCCAGCAAATGACGATAGGGGCGCACGTCATCGCGGAATGACGAGGTATAAACGATACCCCGTTCGGTAAGCATCTTGCGCAGCGTTTCGCAGAACTCCCCCGAGGGCGCACGGTATCCCTTTGGAACAACACCGAGTCTCCGCTTCAGTGCCTCGAACCCGTCATCGACTTCCTCGATCAGACGGTCACTGCCGGGATCGGGCATCAGGTGGTGATATCCGTGATGACCGATTTCATGCCCGGCCTTCAGGATCGCTTCGCACATGGCGGGATGGGCATCCAGTGTCCAGCCCGTGATAAAGAACGTGGCTTTCAGCTCCAGCCGCGCCAGCATCTCCAGAATTCTCGGCGTGCCGACACGCGCCTCGTATCCGCCATAGCTCATCGTCACCAGTCGGTCGAAATGGGCGGGGTCCTTGGCCGTCCAGACGGACTCCGCATCCACATCAAAGGAAAGGAACATGGCGGATGAATACCCCTCCGGCCACGGATATTCCGGTGCCGGAGGGGCCAAGTTCGCCGGACGGCGCGGCAGCGTGTCAAATGGATCAGTCGACGCCATTGATCGTGGCCTTTTCCACACCGCTGCCAACCAGGTTCCATTTCTCCAGCAGGTCACCATAGGTGCCATCGGCAATAAGCCCGTCCAGCGCGTCTACGACATCGGCGTGGAAATCAGACTGATCCACAGGGAAAGCCATCCCGATCAACTGATAGCTGATAGGCTCACCCACTGGATGATAGATGCCGGGGTCCTGATCCATGACATAGGGCAGCGTTTCGTTGCCCTGTACGGCCACATCGATGCGCCCTTGGCGCAGCTGCGATCGTGCATCGGCCGAGCCGTCGGTGCCGACGAATTCGACAGGATTATCGCCGCAGTTCTCTGTGCTCCACTTGTCGATCTCGGCTGGATAGGAAGTCCGGCGGCTGGCGCCCACACGCTTGCCACACACGTCCGCAACGGTGGAAAAGGTCGCCGCGTCTTCCTCACGCACAAAAAACTGCGGGCCGCTGCGCAGATAATCCACGAATGTGGCCGATGCATGGCGGTCGGGCAGATCGCTCATCCCCGACATGATCATATCGACACGGCCTGTTTCCAAGGCCGACAGCATGGCACTGAACGCGGTTTCCTCCCATGAGATCTCGGCACCCAGCTTGGCTGCAATGGCGGCCCCGAGATCGATATCGAACCCCATCAGGACATTTGTCGCAGGGTCCTTGAATTCCAGCGGCGGATAATTGGGCGTATTGGCAATGCGCAGCACACCGCTTTCGGCAACCGCCGGCGGCAAAGTGGCGGCGGCAGAGGAAACGGCACTGGCCCCCAGCAGGATCATGGCAAGGCAGATTTTCATGGTCGGTTCTCCGTGTTGGTTGCAGCGCGGTTGATCCACCCTGCGGTTTTTCAGGCAATCACTTTCGAGATGAAGGCTTTGGTCCGCTCTTCGCGCGGGTGGGACAGCACCTGATCCGGCGGGCCGTATTCCACGATGCGCCCCGCATCCATGTACACCACGGTATCGGCAACCTCGCGGGCGAAGCCCAGTTCGTGGGTGACGACCATCATCGTCATTCCCGAGCTCGCCAGCCCCTTCATTACCGACAGCACTTCGCCCACCAGTTCAGGATCCAGGGCCGATGTGGGTTCATCGAACAGCATCAGTTTGGGCTTCATCGCAAGCGCGCGGGCAATTGCCACGCGCTGTTGCTGCCCACCCGAAAGTTCGGACGGGAAATTACCGGCCTTATCGCTCAGCCCGACCCGCTCCAGCAGGGCCATGGCTTCATCACGTACCTCGGCCGCGCGACGGCGCTGCACCTGAACGGGGCCTTCGGTAATGTTTTCCAAGGCTGTCATATGCGGGAACAGGTTGAACCGCTGGAACACCATGCCCGTTGCCAGCCGCTGCCGCGCAATTTCCCGATCGGTCAGCAGATGCAGATGCTGCCCCTCCTGCCGTTTGCCAAGCAGCTCTCCATCCAGCCAGATAGCCCCTTCGTCAATGGGATGAAGCTGGTTGACCGAGCGGAGAAGGGTCGTCTTGCCAGAACCGGAGGCCCCGATCAGGCACAGAACCTCACCCGGCATCACATCCAGCGATACGGCATCCAGCGCCTTGTAGGATCCGAACGTCTTGTCCACATTCCGGAACGCGACCATGGGTTTCGTCATTTCGTTCTCCGTGCAGTGCCACGTGAAAAGCGGCGTTCCAGAAGCATTTGCAGCGGTGTCAGGATCGATACGACGATCAGGTACCAAAGGCCGGCAACGAACAGCAGCTCGATCACCCGTGAATTGGCGTAGTAGATGTTCTCGGCACTATGCAGAACCTCGGGGTACTGGATCACGCTGGCCAGGGATGTGGTCTTGATCATGGAGATGAATTCATTTCCGAGGGGGGGCAGAACCACCTTCATCGCTTGGGGCAGCACGATCCGGCGCAGGGCGTGTATCTTGCTCATCCCGATGGCGCGGGCTGCATCATGCTGCCCCTCATCGACCGATATGATTCCCGCGCGAATGACTTCGGAGGTATAGGCGCCCTGGTTCAGCGCAAGGCCCAGTAGCGCCGCAACAAAGGGCGTCATCACATCCACTGCCCGGCCCGACCAAATGCCCGGAAAACCGATGACCGGGAACACCAGCGCGATATTGAACCAAAGCAGCAGTTGCAGGATCAACGGTGTCCCGCGGAACAGCCAAGTATAGCCTGCGGCCACGCTGACCAGAACGGGGTTCGAAGAAAGGCGCATCACCGCCACGATCACACCAAGAATGATCCCAAGCGTCATGGCAAGAACCGCCATGATCACAGTATTCACGATCCCCTTCAAAATGGCCGGCGCGGTAAAGAACTGTGCGACCACCGCCCATTCGATCTGGCCTTGGGCAAATGCGCGCAACAGCAGAAATATTAGGACGACGATCAACGCGGCGGCCAGCCAACGGCCCCAATACAGCCGTCGTGCAATCGGCATACCCCGGGTATCGGCAAAGCCGGGAGCGAGTTTTCTTGGGGGCATCATTCCGCTCCAGCGTTCGGGGAATAGATTTCGGGGCGAAGTGTCTGGGGCATGCTGGCGGTCATGCCGTCACGTCCCAATCGTCGGGGTGTCTGGCAGATGGAAAACGATCTGTCAGAGCACGCTCCCTGATACGGGCCAGACTTGCCTCGAACAGCCGCTTCTGCACCGGCACCGCATCAGGGTTCAGCGCAACGCGGCGCAATGCATCCTGACGATCGCCATAGGCTTCGAACAGCCCGCGCAGATCGGCGACCGCATTGTCGGAAATATCCACGCGCAGATCATAGGCGTCGATCCCCTCTTCGCCCGTCACCCGGAGCGCTGCGGACCGCAATGGGCCAAGGATCTCACCACCGGCCTGTTCGCCCGCCTCCAGCGCGCGTACCAGCCGTTCGGCAAAAGGAAGACCGGTTGATTTCGCAAAGACCGCGGCCATTGCATCCGTCACACCTTCATTCGCCAGAATATTGCCAAGCGCAAGGCAATCATCGCCACGAGAGTGGGTGAAAATCGAATACATCCGCTTGCCGTGATAGACATCGAACCCGCCTGCGGAATCCAGCGCGCCCAGCTGACGCCATTCGATATCGGTGCTGGACTGCACAACCGCGGCCATTGCTGCCTGCGCATCCTGTCCACCCGCCAGTCGGGCAATGCCCAGATCACCCAACCGGCTGTCCGTCCGGTGCTGGGACAGGAACGCGCCCTTTCCATGACAAAGACGAATGCAGCGCGATCCGACAGCAAGGTCGGACGTTGTGATGGCTGCACCGAATGCCCCCGTGTCTGCACAACGCGCGATGATCGAAAATGTCATTGAAGGCCCCGTTCCAACAGTCACCCCAGACAATCACGACGGTGTCGGGCATGAAAATTAAAAGAGTTCAGCTTCAATAACGCAGGCTTATACCCTCAAGGGATAAGCGGGCATGGCACCCGAAGGTGCCCGCCCGTCCAACAGCATGGCGCCTATGACAGGGCTGTCACTACCGCTATTTTCCCCACGACAGAACGATCGGGTCTAGGGGCCGCAGCAGATCGATCATCCGAGCACGGATGGCTGGATGAAGAGGCGCGATAGGATGACGACAGAACTCGGACGTGATGACACCGCCTTCGACCATCGCCGCCTTGCAGGATTGCCAGCCACACTGCCGGTTTTCATGATTGATCGCCATCGCAACGCGGCCATAGGCGGCGGTTGCCTCATCGATGCGGCCGGCACGATGGTGGGTCAGGACCGGCTTTATCTGGTCCACGATCATACCGCTGGTCATCGCGCCCGTGGCACCGGCATCAAGATCCGCCAGCAGGGTGATACCCTCCTCACCGTCGAACGGACCCTCGATCGCATCCCCCCCTTCGGCAATCAACGCCCGGATCTTGTTGGCTGCACGCGGGCATTCGATCTTGAACAGCTTTACAGCCTCGATCTCCTTGGCCATTCGCACCAGCAGGGAAACCGGCAGATCAACACCGGACAGGGGCGCATCCTGTACCATGATGGGAATGCCCACCTTCCCCACCGCGGCGAACTGCTCAAAGCTCTGCTCCGGCGTGCCCTTCAGCAACGCCCCGTGATAGGGTGGCATCATCATGACGATATCCGCACCATGATCCTTGGCAAACCGCGCGCGTTCCACGGCGATCTGCGTGGCATAATGGCTGATGGTCACAATCATCGGGACACGTCCGGCCACATGCTCGAGGCAAAGGCGTGTCAGAACCTCGCGCTCTGCATCTGAAAGCAGAAACTGCTCCGAGAAATTCGCCAATATACAGATACCATCCGCACCCTGATCGATCAGACAATCCAATACGCGCTTCATCCCCTCTCTGTCCAATGTCCCATCTTCGTGGAACGGGGTGGGCGCAACGGGCCATATGCCTGTGTATTTCGTCATTCTTAGATCCGATCCTGTTCTGCTGTGTATTTCATGCATTCGAAATTGGCGAGGCGATCACCGCGCCCTACATCACGGCCCCGACCAGCCACGGCACAAATTCGTAATCACCCAAGCCCTGCATTTCGGATTTGCTCTTGCCGCCAGACGCCATCCGAAGCCAGTGGTCATAGATCTCGTGGCCGACCTCCTCGACACTTGCACCTTCCGTCAGGATGCGACCCGCGTTCACATCCATATCTGCCGTCTGCTTGTGATACATGGCCGAGTTCGAGGCAATTTTCAGCGTAGGCGCCGGTTTGGAGCCAAAGGCAGACCCACGCCCGGTGGTGAAGCAGACAAGGTTACAGCCGCCTGCGATCTGGCCCGTCACCGACGCCGGATCATAGCCGGGGCTGTCCATGAAGGTGAAGCCTTTGGCCGTCACCGTCTCCGCATAATTGTAAACGCCGGTCAGCGGACTTGTGCCACCTTTGGCCGCCGCCCCCAAGGATTTTTCCAGAATGGTCGTCAGGCCACCCGCCTTGTTCCCAGGACTGGGGTTGTTATCCAGATTTCCCCTATTGCGGGCGGTATAGTCCTGCCACCAGTCTATCAGGCCGATCAGCTTGCGTCCGACATTCTCGTCCATCGCGCGGGCCGTCAGTAGATGTTCGGCACCGTATATTTCCGGCGTTTCTGCCAGAACGCCCGTTCCACCTTGCGCAACCAGCAGATCACAGGCGTATCCCAACGCGGGGTTGGCCGTGATGCCCGACCATGCGTCAGAGCCGCCACATTGCAGGGCGACCATCAGATCCGACACCGGGCAAGGCTCGCGCTGCGCCATATTCACCACGGGCAGCATCTCTTCAACGGTCCGGATACCGATGGCCACGGATGCCGCCAAACCGCCGACATCCTGGATATTCATGGATTGGAACAGCGGGCCCGGGTTCAGGCCATATGCCTCTATCAGCCAATCGATCTGCATCATTTCACAGCCAAGGCCCGCCATCACAACGCCCCCGACATTCGGATTGCGTGCATAGCCCCACAATACGCGCTGCAGAAACTGAAATCCCGTGCCGTCGCCCCCCATGGCGCATCCCGTTCCATGTACGAAGGCCACCACCCCGTCCACATTCGGATAGGCAGCCAGACGTTCGGGTGTGAAATGGCTGGCGATCATGCGGGCTGCGGTGGCCGAACAGTTCACCGATGTCAGGATCGCGATATAATTACGGGTGCCGACACCACCCGTGGCCCTGCGATATCCCATAAAGCTGTCCTGGGTTTTCGGTGCCGCCGGAAGCTGCAGGTTCGTGGCAAATTCGTATTCGTGCGAGACGTTGCGGAATTCGAGATTATGCGTGTGAACGTGCTGCCCCTTGGAAATTGGCACCGCAGCATAACCGATTACCTGCGCATATTTCACCACAGCGGCGCCTTCGGAAATATCGACCGTCGCCATCTTGTGGCCTGTCGGAATGGGTTGAACGGCCCCTTCCTCTCCGGCTGCCAGCAGCCGGATTGCAGTGACGACGTTATCGGAACGGGATAGTCGAACAGTGGACATGGCGTGGCAATGCTCCGCACGTAGGATACTTGAATGGGTTGCAGGCGGGGCGGCACTTTGCCGCCATCCGCGAATGGTCATGCGGCACAAACAGCACCGGGATCGCGGCTGCGACGGGTCCAATGCTCGGCCCCGACGGTATCGACAAAGATCGAATATACCGAGGTCGTGGCGGTGATGAACAGCCGATGGCCGTCTGCCCCGCCGAAGCACAGGTTCGCCACCTGCTCGGGCACCAGGATTTTTCCCAGCAAGGTCCCGTCCGGGGCAAAGCAGTGCACGCCGTCGCCAGCCGAGGTCCAGACATTACCGGCAATATCGACGCGCAATCCGTCAGGAAAGCCGTTGTCCAGCGTGCAGAAAATTCCCCGATCGTGCACCGCACCGGGTTCCACATCGAACATGCGGATCACAGGGGGGACGGACAGATCATGGCTTTTGCTGCTCTCGGCCACGTACAGCCGCTTCTCGTCGGGTGAAAAGGCCAATCCGTTCGGCTGGATGAAATCCCGGATCATCGCCTGCATCTGCCCATCGGGGCCAAGGCGATAGACGTTTCGCGTCGCCTGCTCCGGCACCGCCCGCCATCCTTCGAAGTTGGAAATGATGCCATAGGTTGGGTCGGTGAACCACAATGCCCCATCGGATGCCATCACCAGATCATTGGGGGAATTGAGTCGTTTTCCCTCGAACTCTGCGGTCAATACCGTCAACGATCCATCCGCCTCGGTGCGGACCACATCGCGTGTGCCGTGCCGGCAACCGATCAGCCGGCCGTGCAGATCCCGGCTGTTACCATTGTTGAACTTCGTTGCACGTCGGAACACGGAAACGCCGTCATGTTCGGACCAGCGCATAAGCCGCTCGGACGGGATATCCGAAAACAGCAGACATCCATGATCACCGAACCAGACTGGCCCCTCGGTCCATGTAAAGCCGGTGGCGATACGTTCCAGCTGTGACATGCCATGCACCAGCTCGCGGAATCGCGGGTCGATGATCTGCAGGTGGGGGGGGTAAATCGTCATAGGCGCGTCCTCCGCGTGCTTGCGGCAATAACGATGCCGATGATGATCAGCCCTGTCAGGATCAACCGCAGCCCGGCAGCGGCGCCGTAGGAATTCAGCATGGAGACGACCAGAAACATGAACAGCGATGCGCCCCAGATGCCCGGGACATTCGACAGTCCGCCCGCAATGGAGGTGCCGCCGATCACTACGACAGCAATAGAGAACAGCAGGTATTCGGCCCCCATGTTCAGCGCCGCACCACCGGAAAAGCTTGCCAGCAGGTATCCGGCAACGGCGGCCAGAAGGGATACCGTAAGATAGGCCCCCGCCCGTACAGCCTCTACAGGTACGCCGGCGAGACGTGCGGCACGGCGGTTCTGGCCGGTCGCCAGCAACCAGCGTCCCCAAAGTGTCCGTTCAAGCACCACCCATACGAGAATGGACAGGATCAGGCCTACAACCGCAATATTCGGAATTCCCATAACGCGACCGGTTGCAAAATCGGCCAGCTCGGCGGGCGGCTTGATCCGCAAGCCACGGTTGGACCAGATGGCAACCGATTGATATACCAGCGATGCGGCAAGTGTGGCGATGATCGGTGGAAGCCGAAGAAGATAGATCAGCGCAAGGTTCGCAACCCCGATACCCAGACCTACCAGCAGCGCCACCAAAAGCCCTATCATTGCCGAATTGGCTTCGCTGTTCATGACCTTCAGGCTGACGGTGGCCGCCAATGCCATTGCGGCCGGAATGGACAGATCGACATTGCCGGGCCCCAAGGTGATAACCAGCATCTGGCCCAGTCCGACAATTGCAGCGAAGGTGCCGAAGGTCAGCGCGGCATAGGCCAACTCCCCCGCGCCACGCCCTTCGGTCAATATCACGGTCATGAGGAATACAATGACTGCGGCCAGCCATGACCAAATCCATGGCCTGGAAATACGTCCGATGACGGCCCTCATGTCCGTGCCTCCCGCCGGGTGAAAATCAACCGTGCTGTCAGCACGAGGATCAGGATCGCGCCCTGCGCCCCGATCTGCCAATCCGGGTTCAAACGCATGAAGTTGAGAAAGGAGGATGCAAGCGTCAGCGTCAGCGCACCGATGACCGCCCCCGTTGGGGAAACCTTGCCACCCGTAAACTCTNCCCCCCCCGAGAATGACACCGGCAATGCTCAGCAATGTGTAGCGCAACGCGATATTCGCGTCTGCCGCCGTGGTCAGCCCCACCAGCGCCATTCCGGCCAGCACGGCAAACAGTCCTGCCATGCCGTAGGCCAGGGACTTCAGCCCGATGACCGACCAACCGGCGCGCGCCACGGAACGCCCGTTTCCCCCTATCCCTCGCAGCAGTGTCCCGACACTGGACCGCATGATGACAAAATGGGTAATGCCCGAAATCAGCCCGGCGGCCACGACAGCCATCGGTACGTAGGGTGGTTTTATCGTCATGATAGTGCGAAGCCATTCCGGAGATGTTCCGCCCGGGGCTGGCAGAATATACAATGCCATTCCGCCCCAAACAAAGGACATGCCCAATGTGACCACGATGGCCGGCAGATCCAGTTTATGGATCAGCGCCCCCATGGCTGCATAGGTCAGGATCAGCGCCATCAGGATGGATACACCCACGATCGGTGTGTCTTGAAGGAACGTCGCCGTGACACAGGCAACGAGGCTGACGAATGCCCCCATTCCCAAATCAATATCGTTAACCATAATGATCATCATCTGGGCGACCGTGGCGAGGGCGATCGGAACCGCCAGATTAAACAGCAGGTTCACCCCGAAATAGCTCATGGTGCGCGGCTGCATCCAGAACGTCGCGATCAGCAATACGGCAAGCGAGAGGATTGGAAGTACAATTCTATATCTTGTAGGCATGTCGTCACGCCTCCTGCATTTCAAACGAAGCTTCCAGAATGCGGTCTTCGGTGATGTCATCGCCGGTCAGTTCCGCGGAAATGACGCCGTTGCGATAAACGAAGACACGGTCACATTCGCAGACCTCTTCGGTTTCGGTAGAATACCACAGAAAGGTGCGCCCCTCTGCAGCCTCTGCCCGGATCATGGCGTAGACGTCCTGCTTGGTGCCGACGTCCACGCCCCGCATCGGATCATCCATGATCACCACCGATGCGTTTGAGGCGAAGGCCCGGGCAAACAGCACCTTCTGCTGGTTGCCCCCCGAAAGCGAAAGGATAGGGTGATCCAGATTACCGGTGCGGATCCCGATTTTCTTGCGCCAGATTTCTGCCAGATCCCGCTCGGCCTTCTGATCCAGAAAAAAGCGGCCCTGACCCAGAATGCTGATGGAGGCATTGCGCAGGATCGACCACAACGGCAGAACCCCATCTCTTCCGCGATCACCCGCGACAAAGGCCATCGCGGCATTCGACCCAGCCGCCCGCCATGCCGAGGTAGAGTCGAGATAAAGATCAGCCAAAGCTTCGGCCTGACCGTGACCTGCCAACCCGGACAGGCCAACAATCTCACCTTTCCGGGCAGAAAGCCCCTGCGGGGTACGCAGGATTTCCTCTTGGGAAATTTTGCGTTTCCTGTCCACATCCGCCGCGCGCTCTGTGGCGACATGGCCCATCGCCTCGACCAGACCCTGACGGGTGTAACCGGTCGCCGGTCTGTCCCCCACCACACGCCCGTCGCTCATGACGATGATGCGCGAGGCGACGGAAAATATCTCGCCCAGCATATGGCTGATGAATACCACGGCCCCACCATTCGCGCAGAAAGCACGGACATAATCCAGAAGCTGCTCGGCAATACCGGCATCCAGCGAGGAGGTCGGCTCATCCAGAATGACAAGGCGCGCTTTGGAACCGCGCGGGGCAAACCCGATGGCGATTTCCACCATCTGGCGCTCGGCAATGCCCAGTTGGTCCACCTCGTCATCAGGTGTAATCCGATGCCCGGGGAATACGGCGTCCAGTGCCGCCTTGATCTCTACTTTGGCCCTATTGCGCCAGCCGAACCCGCGTAGTTCGGAATGCGAGATACGGAGGTTTTCGGCAACGGTGAGGTTGGGGCAGAGCGACAGTTCCTGGAATACGGAACGGACGCCGGCGGCGAGCGCCCCTTTTCCCTGTGCATCGGGATAAGCCACCTGCCCCCCCGAGGGGGACAGGAAGCCGTTGATCATGTTCACAAGCGTCGATTTGCCGGCACCGTTATGGCCCACCAGGCCAATACATTCTCCGGCTGCGACAGACAGGCTGACCCCGTTCAGTGCCCTGACCGATCCGAAACGTTTTTCCACATCGGTCAGGGCCACAATCGGAGCGTTGTCAGGGACTAAGCGTTCCATGAGGCCTACTGCGCCTCGGCAATAACGGCTTTGGCGTCATCCACGGTGTAGGCCTGGTTGGCAACCGATCCCACAGGTGTCGATTCCAGATATTCATCCAACGTATCGTTGGTCACCTTCAGGAAGGGGACGGTCAGATCCTTCGGCACATCAGCACCATCCAGAATCTGCTGAGCTACCCAGAATGCGAGCGAGGCCACGCCGGGGGCGATGGATAACGACAGCGTCTCATACCCGTTCGCTTCGCGCTGCTCTGCCCACCATGCAAGTTCATCCTGACGATTGCCCATTATGATCAGCGGCGCCTCGCGACCTGCGGCGGCAAACGCCTGTGCCGCACCGTACCCGTCACCGCCCTGCGTCACGACACCGACCACTTCGGGCAAGGACGGCAGGATACCGGATACGGCCTTTTGTGCGACTTCCTGTGCCCAATCTCCGTGGACGGATCCGGCAATCTTGAACTGGGGATGCGCTTCAATACCTTCGTGGATCCCCTTGCTGATTGCACTGTCGGTGGACACACCGGCCAGGCCCCGTATCTCCAGCAAGTTTCCGCCTTCGGGCAGCCGGGAATTCAGGTATTCAATCTGCTGGCGGCCCACCTCCTCGAAATCGACCGAGATACGATAGGCGCATGGCTCTGTCACCACGCTGTCAAAGCTGACGACAAGCACACCGGCATTGCAGGCCTCCCTGACGGCGCCGTTCAACGCAGTCGGCGAGGCGGCGTTCAGCAGGATCGCGTCATACCCCTGCAGGATCATGTTCTGAATCTGGGCCGCCTGCTCTGTCGTCTGGTTCTCCGACGTCGTATAGGCATCGGCCGCCGCAACGACGCCGTCTGCCACCGCCTGATCCGCCGTTTCCTCGAATGTCTTCAGCATGGCCTGGCGCCACGAATTGCCCGCGTAATTATTGCTGAGGGCAATGCGTTTATCCGCAGTATCCGCAATGGCCATTCCGGCGGACAGACCCAATGTTGCCGCCGTAAGCAGCATGACCGTCTTTTTCATATTTCCCCCTTTGGGCACCCTTTTGGGCGTCCTCCCCGTTTCTGCGCCAATAAAAGCGGCAGCCTGATAACTGTGGAAACTGCATAGGCCTCTGTAAAGCGTGCTGTCCGCAAAAGTATTGCGGGAACCCGCAACGTTGTGGCGGGTCGCCCCATTCACAGATGCCGCAATCGGCGGTACGGTTTGACATGAGGGCAGTGGAGGGCCATCGTGAACGACATCGACCACAGGCCGGCATCCGTTACGCGCGATGTTCTGGTCCGAATTTGCGAGCATCTGGCAGCCGAGACCGAGATCCAGTCAGCGCTGAATGCGGTATCGCACGAGATCGCGGAACTGATCCCGTCCACGCATATCGACATCTGCCTGATAGATAGCCCGAATTGGGCCACAACCTACGAGCTGGGAATAAAGACGCGCTGGTCGAGAAAACGGACCCAGATCCGTTGCTCTCCGGTCAGGGACATCCTGACCGGAACGACCGATGTGATGATCACCGGCAATGCGATGGAAGATCCGCGGTACATCTTCGTTGGCGCAAGATATGAACCGATCCTCGAGCATCAGCTACGATCGCGGGTAAGCGTCGTGATGAAGGCGATGGGCCAGATCATCGGGTCGCTGAACATCTCGCATAACATCGAGGGGCTTTATGCCGAAAACAGTACCGAGGTGACACGCCAGCTTGCAGCAGTTTTGACGCCGTATTTCAACGCCCTGCACAGCGCCGAGCGCATGCACCGCGCGACCCATCTGAGCGTGCAGGCCAAAGCCCGCGAAGAGGGTCTAAGGCAGGGCGCATTGGAGCTGACACAGGCATTGGAACGGGAAAGGCAACGGATCGGCATGGATCTGCATGACCAGACGCTGGCTGATCTGACGCGCATTCTACGAGATCTGTCCGGTGACGCGCCGCTGCGCCGGACATCGCTTCTGGCCGCACGGATCGGCATGTGCATCGATGATCTGCGGCAGATCATAGACACGGCGGTGCCGACACTTCTGGAACTGTTCGGCTTTGCCCATGCCGTACGTATGCATCTGGAGCGGGCTGCAGGTTCTGCCGGGATCATGACCGAAGTAGCCGACAGGACCGATAACAGCATGGACCGGCTGGACAGCACAACCCGCACTGCCATGTACAGGATCGCGCAAGAGGCGATAAACAATGCCGCACGCCATGCCGGGGCAACCCGCATCGAGGTGCAGATCGAGCTGGATACCGGAAATCATCTGTGCCTGACGATCCGTGACAATGGATCAGGGTTCAAACACCAGCCCGACCGCGTCCCATCCGGGTTGGAACACATGCGAACCCGCGCAAGGTTGATCGATGCCCAGTTCGAGATATTCGAGCATCAGGGAACATGCGTATCCGTGACCCTGCCCCTGAAAGGGGTTCGAAAATTGAGCATCCAACCGGAGACAATATGAAAGTTCTGGTGGTCGAGGACGACCAATATCACGCCCGCTACATTCTGGACGCCATTTCCGAGGAGCTTCCGGAAGTGACCGAGACGATGCATGCGATCAACGGTCTGGATGGGGAGGCAGAGGCCCTTGCCGGTTCATTCGAAGGGATCGTGATGGATCTTCAGATGGATCTTCGGAACGGGATCGATGCTGCCCGAACGATCTGGTCGCGCAAACCGGAAACCCGCATCCTGTTCTGGTCCAACTATGCCGATGAGGCATATCTGCGAGGTATCTCCCGCATCGTGCCGCCGAACAGCGCCTATGGATACGTGTTGAAAACCGCAAGCAGCAGCAGACTGAAGCTGGCCCTGCGCGCAGTTTTGCTTGAAGGGCAGATCATGGTCGGGCGCGAGCTGGACCAATTGGGACGGCAGAACCGCAGAGGAAGTGTGCTGGAAGAAAGCGAATATGCGATCCTGCTGGATCTTGCACTTGGCCTGCAAGACAAGACCATTGCCAAACGACAGAACCTCTCGCTCCGCACTGTGCAGAACCGGCTCCTGTCGCTCTATGACAAATTGGGGATTGGCGAGGAAGATGGCCCGCCCCTGAACAAGCGGGTCCGTGCATTGAACTGCGCGCTCAGGAACAAGGTGTTGAACCTGCAGGTGCTTGAAAGCGCCGAAATGGATTATGAGAACCGGCGCAAGACCAGTTAGCCGCCCTGGGCCCGCCCCCCTGAAAGATTATGGAGAATGGCACATTCCGGGGCATCATTCCCCGGGCATTCGTCCAGCAGCGTTTCCAATTGCGCCTCCAACGCACGCAACTGAACGATCTTGGCGCGGACGCTGTCCAGATTTCGCAAGGCGAGTGCGCGTACATCCCGGCTGGCACGATCGGGATCTGCATCGAGCTGCAACAGGTTCCGGCATTCCTCCAGACCAAAGCCGAAGTGACGTGCCTGCGCCAGAAAGCGCAGTTGCCCGATCTGCCTGTTGCCGAATGTCCGGTATCCGTTATCCGAGCGATCGGCCTGTATAAGGCCGATCTCTTCATAATAACGGATGGTTTTGACCGGCAGGCCCGTTGCCCGCGCGGCTGCGCCGATATTCATTGGCGTCCTCCTACATCATCATAGCTTTGCCGAACGCAGGCGCAGCGCGTTGACGATCACCGAAATGGACGACAGGCTCATGGCAGCGGCCGCAACAATCGGCGACAGAAGCACACCGAGAAACGGATAAAGCACACCAGCGGCAATCGGAACGCCTGCTGAATTGTAGATGAAGGCAAAAAACAGGTTCAGGCGGATGTTGCACATCGTGGCCTCGGACAACCGGCGGGCGCGGACGATCCCCCCGAGGTCCCCCTTTACCAACGTAATACCGGCACTTTCGACCGCCACATCTGCCCCCGTGCCCATTGCGATACCGACATCTGCCTCGGCCAAAGCAGGTGCATCATTGACACCGTCGCCAGCCATCGCCACCGACAGCCCCTCAGCTTTCAATTTCCGGACCAATGCGCCCTTGTCATCCGGCGAGGTCCCTGCATGGACCTCATTGATCCCGAGTTCGGCACCGACCGCCTGTGCCGTAGCTTCGGCATCACCGGTCGCCATGACGATCCGCATCCCAAGCCCCTGAAGCGTATTGATTGCTTCCGAGGTGGTTTCTTTTATCCGGTCCGCAACCGCGATCAGGCCTGCGCTCTGACCATCAACCGCCACGAACATCGCGGTTTTTCCCGAAGCCTGCAATTCTGCTGCGCGTTCGGTAATGGGCCCAGGCTCGATCCCCAGATCTGTCATCAAGGCCCTGTTCCCTAGAGCAACTGTCCGATTATCCACGGTGCCTGTCACACCCTTGCCGGTCACGGCCTCAAAATCGCTGCTGTCCTTACGTGCAGCGCCACGTTCGTCTGCACCGGAAACAATTGCCTCTGCCAAGGGGTGTTCGGAGCCACGCTCCAGCGCGGCAACCAGCGTCAGGAAATCGGTTTCGGACATTCCGACAGGTTCCACATCGGTCAGTTCGGGCTTCCCCTCGGTCAGGGTACCGGTTTTATCAACGATCAACACATTCACCTTGGCAAAACGCTCCAAGGCCTCGGCATCACGGATCAGGACACCGGCATTGGCCCCCCGGCCCGTTGCAACCATGATCGACATGGGGGTAGCAAGGCCCAAGGCACAGGGGCAGGCGATGATCAGCACAGACACCGCAGCCACAAAAGCATAGGACAGGGCCGGCGACGGGCCAAATATCCACCATGCGATGAATGCCAGAACGGCACTGCCGATGACGGCTGGTACGAAATACTTGGCAACCCGATCGGCAGTTGCCTGAATGGGCGCGCGGGAGCGTTGTGCCTTGGCAACCATATTCACGATCCGGCTAAGCGTGGTATCGTCCCCCACGCCCGTTGCCTGCATCAGAAAACTGCCGGTCTTGTTCAACGTACCGCCGGTAACGTCATTGCCCTGCACCTTTTCCACAGGGACGGGTTCACCGGTAATCATGCTTTCATCGACAGATGACCGCCCATCCGTGACCGTGCCGTCCACGGGAACGCTTTCCCCCGGGCGGACCCGCAGGATATCGCCGGCCTTCAGGTCTTCCAGCGGCACATCCTCATCCCGGCCCTCCACGACACGACGTGCGGTTTTGGGTGCAAGGTTCATCAGGGCCCGGATGGCGTCCCCCGTCCGTTCACGGGCAGCAAGCTCCATCACCTGCCCCATGAGGACCAGCACAAGAATTACCGAGGCCGCTTCGAAATAGACAGGGGCAACGCCTGCGGTGTCCAGCATCTGGGCTGGAAGAATGCCGGGCGCCAGCAGGGAAATTATGGAGAAAACGTAGGCTGCGCCTGTTCCCAAAGCGATCAGCGTCCACATGTTGGGCGACCGGTTCCTGATCGACGCCCATCCGCGTTTGTAGAAGGGCCAGCAAACAAAAACGACAGGTGTCGCAAGCAGGAACTGCACCCAACCGAACGCACGCGCACCGATCCATTCGGCAAAGGGAATGCCGATATGGCTGCCCATCTCCAATACAAGAATGATAAGTGCGAGAGGGGCTGTAATCCACAACCGCCTTTTGAAATCGACATATTCCGGGTTCGGTCCGCTGTCAGCAGACGGGGTCATCGGTTCCAGGGCCATGCCGCATATCGGACAATCGGCGGGATGATCCTCGATGATTTCCGGATGCATGGGACAGGTGAACTGCGTCCCCTCGGGCATCGGCTCGGGCGCGGGCTGGTCCCCCAGATATTTGCCCGGTTCGGCTTCGAACCTGGTTTGGCACCCTGCTGAGCAGAAATAGAATCGGGTCCCCTCATGCTTGGTCATATAGGCGGCACCCGCCTTTTCAACCGTCATACCGCAAACCGGATCCCTGGCCGTCCTATATGCCTCGGGGTCGGCCATGAATTTGTCCCGGCATCTGGCAGAACAGAAATGATATTCATGTCCGTCATGTTCTGCGACCGGCGTGTCCGGCGTAGGCTCGACCAGCATTCCGCAGACCGGGTCACGAATGACCTGACCCGATACCGCATCGTGCTGCATGTCATTGGCGGGTTTCATGGTCGATCCTTTCATGGATAAATCTGATCGACACATGAGATAAACCCTCCCCTTGGTGGAGGGTCAAGACCTTGGGTGCCATCAGACAGGTTTTCATGAAGGACCATAGGACGCAAACGGGGCGGATCACGCAATGCACGGAAAATATACCAATCACAACAACGCCATGTCACGCGGGGCATGAAGCGGCTAGCATGCGGCAAACGGATCAGGCATGGTTTGCGAACAGCCGCCGTTATCAAAGGACACCGTTCATGGCAAAGCTTCTGGTCATCAATCCGAATTCCGATACCGAAGTGACTGCCAGCATCGAACGATCCCTTTTGCCATGGGCACGCATGGGATTTACCATCGAATGCGCAACGAACCGAACCGGCCCGCTGACCATTTCATCCGATGAGGACGCCGTCCGAGCAGGGGAGGATGTCCGCCGTGATGCTGCAACGTCCGATGCCGACGCGATCCTTGTGGCATGTTTTTCGGATCCGGGGGTGGACTATCTCCGGCGTGAAACCAAACGCCCTGTTTTCGGCGTTCAGGAATCTGGCATACTGACAGCGATGTCGCTTGCAAACAGGTATGGTATCATCGCGCTGTCCGAACGCGCCGTGCCGCGACATATGGCCCGGATAGAGCGCTTGGCCCTGGTGGATCGTTGCGCAGGCGAAATCGGTTTGTCAGGCTATTCCGCCTTGGATGTGGGCCGCAGCGATGAGGCATTTGCAGAATCCATCACTGCGGGGCGGGCATTGGCGTCACGTGGCGCGGGGGCGATCGTTCTGGGTTGCGCGGGGTTTGGCCCCCGCCGGGCCGCGTTGGAAAAGGAATTGGGTATCCCGGTGATCGACCCGGTTCTGGCAGGCGCAACACTGGCGCTTGGCGCACTTATGTCTCAGCAGGCATTGTCCTGACCCAAGGACAGGCGGTCGGACATATCCAGGGCTGACCGTCGTACCTCGCGCAGAAACGCGGTTGCGGGTTTGCTCAGCATCCGGCGTTTGGAATAGATGGCCGATGCGGTCAGGATATGCGCAGGTTCGAACGGGCGGACTACAAGGCTTTCGCCCATGGCGGCGGCAGCGCTGAGTGCATCCACGACCGCAACGCCGACCTTGTTCTGCACCAGAATGCACGCCGTATTGCAATATCGGGTTTCGGCCACGAAATCCAACGGTGCGCCTTCCTGCTGGAACGCTGCACGAAGTGTTTTTCCCATTCCCGTGTTGCGATCCAGAGAGATGAGCGGCTGGCCGACAAGATCCCAAGGGCGCACCACCGCCAGTTCAGCCAACGGAGAGTCGGGCGGCATGACACAGACGATTGGCTGCGAGAATAACTGTTCGACCTCGAACGCGGTTTCGTCCACCTCGCCCACGACAAACCCGAGATCTGCCATGCCGGAATCCACATTCTGCAGAACCTGCGAGAAAGTGGCGATTTCATAGAAGGTGCGCACCCCCTTGTGACGACCAAAGAAGCGCTGCATCGCCAAAGGGATCAAGGAGTGCCCCAAGGGAGGGCTGGAGTAGGCCCGCAGGCTCTCGCTTCTGCCCAGCTTCAGATCCTCCAACCGTTCGCTGAAAACCTTGTAATTTTCAAACAAAGGTTCGCTTTCCGCATAAAGCTGGCGGGCCTGCTCTGTTGTGAACAGACGATTGTTCACACGCTCGAACAGGGGAAATCCGAGCTGAGATTCCAGATGCTTCAACGCATTTGATACGGCAGGTTGCGACATGCCCAGCTCACGCCCTGCCTGTACCGTCGTTTTGCACTTGATGACGGTCCGAAGCACTTCGATCTGCCGCAGGTTCATTGTTCGCCTCCATATATTCATATGAATTATTGTCTCATGAAAAACGGAATGTCATTGGATAGGGAACTGACGACTGACAGACGGACCGATATTGACTGGAAACGTCCAATAATTGTTCCGGAATGCGCGAAATCGGGCACTTCTAATTTTATACCCGCCGTCTTGGACTATAACCTATTCATATAGATATGTCCGGATTTGGATAGCTGCGGGAATTGATGCCGAGGACCAGCGCAAGCTACGCTACGGCATCAATCAGATATCGGACCGCCCCATGACACTCCTCGCCCCTGCAAAGGCCGTTGGCACCAAAGCTGTGCTGGGTCGCCATGTTCTTGCATTCGTTGCAGGCGCGCCGCAGGTGCTGCGCGATACTTGGGTCGTGACAGAGGGCGACACGATCGTGGATATCACGCCTCACCGCCCGACACAGGTCGACGAGGTTCACGACCGCCCACACCAATTCATCATTCCCGGCATGATGAACCTTCACAATCACTGCTTTTCCGAAGGTGTGGCCCGCACCCACTGTGAAGATGGCGGTGGCCGTCGCGCAGGGGCCAGCATAATCTACACTGTCCTGATGCCCCTGACCCGTATCGGCGCCGACATCCTGACAAGCGATGAACGTATGGCAGTGGCCCGCTTGGGCATTCTGCAATTGCTGAAGGGGGGCGCAACCACGGTCATGGAACCGTTTCGCGCGACCATTCCGGAGATGTTCGATGCCGCGATGGAAATGGGCATCCGCTTCTACGGCGCACCCTATCTCTTTTCAGCCGATATGCCGGTGGGCAACTCCGATGGCACCATAGACTACCAGGCGTCAGACACCAATCCGATGCGCGATCTGGAAATCTGGCAAAACCTCCATGATCTTTGGGAGGGTAAGGACAACGGTCGCATACGCCTTGCCATGAGCCCCCATGCCACTGATACCTGCGATCCGGATTTTCTGCGCCATATTACGGATCACGCCCGGAATTTAGGGGTACCGTCCACAATCCATGCAGCCCAAAGCGTCGGCGAAATGGAAACGATTGCCCGCCGCTATGGCGGGCGCACGCCAATCGAATACCTTGACTGGCTGGGTGTGATGGACCGTGATATGTCGGTGGCCCATTGCATTCGCGCCACCGATGCAGATCTGGCACTCATGGCGGCGCGGGATACCACGATCCTCAACTGCCCACGTGTTTTTGCCCGAAGCGGCACGGTAGCGTCCTACGCCCGGCTTCGAAGCCACGGGGTGCGTACCGTTGTCGCGGCCGACGGTTATAATATGGACCTGCTGGCAGAGGTGAATGCAGCCGCCCTGATTTCAAAGATCACGACCGGAGATGCCCGCCAGGCAACATCGCCCGAGCTGGCCAACGCCGTCACCCTGCATGCCGCCGAGGCGTTGCGCCGCGATGACCTGGGCCGGATCGCAATAGGGGCCAAAGCGGATCTGACCGTGCTCGATTTCAGCCATCCACACCTGCAGCCCATGCATGACCCACTGCGGGCGATGGTCTGGCTGGCAAATCGTGCAAATATCGGCATGGTCATGGTCGATGGGCGCGTCCTTATCAAGAACGGTATGGCCTGCGATCTGGACGAAGCCGCCGTCGTGAATGCCGGTGCCAGTGCAATTCATAAGATATGGGATCTGCCCGAGGCGCGCGACGCCCTGACCGGCTGAAAACAGGTGCAGGCGCGGCCTGCGCCAGCTTTCTCAAAAACTGCAGCTGCATAAACCATGGCCCATTATCGGTCGTGGTATTTTATCATTTCGGCAAAAATTTGCGCGGACGGGCATATTTTCTGTAAATCAAATCGTCACTTGGCGATAGATTCACCCGAATACGCACGCGGACGGATGTTTTCGGTATTTCATCTTGATGTGCGAATGAAAATAAAACGACATCTAGGCAAATAATGAAAACGCATCATCTCCAGCCACCATTATCGGGAGCCGTGTTATGAACCAGTTGAATACAATTCCGATCGACATGGGTTTTATCCGCAAGCACGGGCTTTGGACCGAACAGCAGATTTCGGAAGCGGAGGCGGTTCTGGCCTTGGTGGAAGAAAAGAAGCTTCGAACCATCCGTGTCGCAACGGCCGATCCGCAAGGTAAATTGCGGGGCAAAACGCTCATGCCAAAGACGTTCAGATCGGCGATGAAAAACGGGCTGGATTTCACCACCGCACAATACAATTTCGATAGTGCCGAAGGCATTGCCTATAACCCCTTTACGACGGATGGCGGCCTCGGATTTACCGAAATGGCGGGCTTTCCTGATGTGGTGCTGGTGCCGGACCCGAATACCTTCAAGATTCTGCCGTGGTGTGACCGGACAGGCTGGATTCTGGGGGATATGTATTTCCATGATGGTCGGCCGATGCCATTTGATGCGCGCCACAAGCTGAAGGCAGTCGAGGCCGATATGAGGCGCGAGGGCTATCACGTCGTTGCGGGGCTGGAGATCGAATTCTATGTGACGCGCCTGCTCGACCAGCACCTGGGTGCCGTACATATGGGCGGCCTTGGCATTCCGCCCACCCCCCCGAAGGTTGAGGCACTTTGGCGTGGGTATGCCTATCAGGCCGAAGAACATCACGACCAGATCGCAACACTCCTTGATACGTTGGCCGATCACTGCACGGCGCTTGGCCTGCCCCTGCGGACGATGGAAGACGAGATGGGTCCCGGGCAGCTGGAGTTTACCTTCGACGTTCAATCCGGCCTTGAAGCGGCTGACACGATGACGCTATTCCGGTCCATGGTGAAACAGGTCTGCACGCGGATGGGCTATCATGCCACGTTCATGACGCTGCCGGGCCTTCCCAATTTCGTTGCCTCTGGCTGGCATCTGCATCAAAGTCTGGCAGATGACACGGGCATCAATATCTTTGCCGCATGCGAGGAAAGCGGCGAATTGCTGACAGAGGTCGCGCGCCATTACGTCGGCGGTCTGCTGCAACACGCAGTAGAAGCATCGGTATTCACCACGCCTACCGTCAACGGGTACAAACGCAGAAAGCCGAATTCGCTCGCCCCTGACAGATCGACATGGGGCTACGACAATCGCGCGGCGATGATCCGTGTGCAGGGTGGGCCGGGTGATCCGGCTACCCACGTGGAAAACCGTGTGGGGGAGCCGACGGCAAACCCCTATCTGTATATCGCATCCCAAATCGCCAGCGGACTCGACGGAATCCGCAACCGGATCGACCCCGGCCCGCTGGAGGCATCGCCCTATGAAGCAACGCACCGTCCGCTTTTGCCGACGAACCTGCCGGATGCTGTCGAAATTCTGGCCGGTTCCACGTTCTTCAAGGATACCTTCGGGGAGGAATTCATTGCGTGGCTGATCGGGATCAAGAAATCGGAAATTGCCCGCTTCACCGCCGCGCACCCTGATTGGGCCGCAACGCCAGAGGTGGTTACCGAATGGGAACACCGCGAATATTTCACTCGCTACTGACCTGTCGCATGTATCAGTATTCCGGAGGGTTTCATGCCTGATCCAACCGATTATTCCGACCTGATCGAAGCCGATCGGGTACATCGAACGCTCTATACAGACGAGCAGATATTCCGCACAGAAATGAACAAGATCTATGGCGGAACCTGGACATACCTCGCGCACGCCAGCGAGTTGTCCAAGCCCTACAGTTTTGTGCGGCGTACATTGGGCCTGCGCCCTGTGATCGTTACAAAAGACCGGAATGGGCAGTTCCATGGCGTGCTCAACCGATGCACACATCGCGGAGCAACAGTGTGCCGCGATGAATCCGGAACTGCCCGCCGCTTTACCTGCCCTTATCATAACTGGTCGTTCGACAATACCGGCGCATTGGTCGGTGTACCTATGGAAGAGGGCTACGGCCCCGATTTCGACAAATCGAAACTGGGTCTGGGCAAGCTGCGGGTCGCTGAATATCGCGGTTTCATCTTCGGCACCCTGAATTCCGAACTACCCGATCTCGAAACGCATCTGGGACATGCCGCACGTCGCCTGGATGAATGGATGGACAGGTGGCCGGGGGGCAGAATTTCGGTACGGCACGGTCAGCATAAACTGATCTGCAACGGCAACTGGAAGCTGGTGAACGACAACTCTGCCGACGGCTACCATCCGGGATTTTCGCACGCATCGCTTTTGCGGATGCGCAAGGATCGCTATGGCGGCGGGGTGGATATGCAATGGGTTCTGGGAAACGTGGACGAAGGGCTGCAGACGGTGGCCGATCTTGGGAACGGGCATACTTTTCTGGATCAGCGGCGTGAGATCGAACGTTATTGGGACCAATCCGCCCCTATGCCCGGCGAGGACAGCTATGTAGAAACATTGCGCACAAGGATGGGCGAAAAGGCCGAGGCTGCGCTGGATATGGTCATGGGATCCGGCATGAACCTGAACATCTTCCCGAACCTGCTGATCATCGGCAATCAGATACAGGTGATTGTACCGCGCGCGCTGGCGCGGACTGACCTGATCTGGTATTCGACATCGATCGAGGCAGATGACATTCCCCCTGAAATCAACTCTCTCCGCATGCGGCTGCAAGAGGATTTCCCTTCGTTTGGCGAACCGGATGATCTGGCAAATTTCGAAGAATGCCAGTCAGGCCTGTCCGTTCCCGAAATGGAATGGCTTGTGGTCAGCCGCCATCGCACGACCGGTAAGGAATATGTCGATGAACACGGGCATACTACAGGCCCAGTAACCGACGAACTTCCGATCCGCGCATTCTGGGCCGAGTGGCAGAAATGGATGACCTCCACGACGAAACTGGTGGCGCAATGAAAAGCCTTGATGATTATTTCGACCCGGGCTTTACGGTCGATGACATCCTCGCGGATGCGAAAACCTCACCCTATATCAATGACGCCTATTATGCGAAGCTGCGGGCGGACATGCAGGAATGGGATGCCGCCGGTGCTCCGCTGACCGAGGCGGAGCGGCAGGATTACGAAGCATTGATCCTGCAGGAGAACTGGCTGCTGGACCGACGCAATTTTGAACGCTGGTATCAGCTCTATACCCGCGAATGCGTCTATTGGGTTCCTGCGGCGCATGATCTACCTGCCAACGCAGAGCTTGATCCACAAAGCCATGTCACGATCGCCTTCGATGACAGGCGGCGGATGGGGGATAGAATTGTGTGGCTGCGGACCGGTGTCGCCTATTCCCAACTACCGCCCTCTTATACGGCGCATCATGCATCCGGTTTTGTAAGGGTGTCCACTGTAACCAAGGGTGAGGTAAAGGTCCGCTCGCAATTCATCCTTCACGAAATGCGTGCCAATAATCCAGTCCAGACGCTGAGCGGCTGGATGGGGCATGTATTCAAATCCGAAGATGGCAAGTTGAAGATCGACCGAAAGGTAGTCTGCCTTCTGGATGCGCAACGCGCCCACCATAACCTGACCTTCCTGATCTGACCACGCAGCCCCGAAGCAGCCATGTGGCTGCTAATGGTTTGGCCGAATGCACGAGGAATATCCTTATGGATGATGCAGCAGACCTACCCCTCGCCCGCGATCTGCTCGTCACGCGGAGCCAATGGCTGGCAGAGGGAATTATGGGGCTGTCATTTTCTGACCCATCGGGAGCACCACTGCCCCGGTGGAATGCCGGCTCCCATATCGATGTCACACTGCCATCAGGGCAGATCCGGTCATATTCCCTTTGCGGTACGCCTGATAGTGGCACCTATGACATTGCCGTCCTGCTTGAGGCTGAGGGGCGCGGCGGTTCAAGGGAATTGCACCGCACGCAATTGGTCGGGCACAAGCTGCCCGTCAGGGGGCCGCGATGTGATTTTCCATTGGATTTCACGGCGGATCATCACCTGTTCATCGCCGGAGGTGTCGGCATTACACCTGTCTTGCCAATGATCCGTACCCTAGCTGCCGAAGGACGCCGCTGGACATTGTACTATTTGGGAAAACAGCGGGCCCGTATGGCCTTCCTGCCGGAAATATCTACCCTCTCCGGCGGAAATGCACATGTCTTTGCCGGTGATACCGGTGAGCGGATGAACATCGAGCAAGTGCTGGACTGCGGTGCGCTTGGCACCACAGTCTATTGCTGCGGCCCTGAAAGATTGATGGCGGCAGCCGAGACCGCAAGTACGACGCGCGGGCTTGCCTTTCGGATGGAACGGTTCGGCCGCCCCGATCTTCAGAAACCTGTTGTGCAAGAGCCACCGCTTCATGGTGAAGACGACACAGCGCCGATCGACCCTGACGGCACCTTCGAGGTGGAAATGCGTGCCACTGGCGTGACCATAACCATAAGCCCGGGGCAAAGTATTCTGGGCGAGGCGCGCAAGCAACGGCAGGGGCTGAGCTTCAACTGCGCGGATGGTTACTGCGGGACATGTGAAACCGCGGTGATCTCCGGATGCCCTGATCACCGCGACACAGTCCTTTCGGACGAGGAACGTGCCGCAAATGAAACGATGATGATCTGTGTCAGCCGCGCCTGCACCCGCAAACTGGTGCTAGATCTTTAAGGCCTGCGCCGGATACGGGGATCTTCTTCCTTGATCTGCAATCTTTCGTAATCAGCCAGCCGGTCACGTGCATTGGTGCCGATGCTGCGGGCAACTTCTGAAATCAGCATTTCGGTAACCGCAAACGCACCGGTCATGGAATCGAACGGTTCCACACCCGCAGTATTGGCGGTAAGCAGCGCATCCGCCTGCGAGGACAGCGGAGACAGGTATTGATCCGTGACCACAATCAGGAATGCCCCCCGCTTCAGAGCAGCTACGCCCCAATCCACCGAAACCTGCTGATACCGGCGGAAATCATAAACGACGACAACGCTGCGATCCCCAAGATCAACCAGACTTCCGATACGCCCACCTGAATCCGCCGGCACAACCGATACACCGGTACGCAATAGCGACAAGTAAGCTCCCAGATGGCGTGCCAGCACATGGGAATAACGTCCGCCCATCAAGCTTACGTTGCGCGCAGGATCCGCCAAGGCGGCCACGGCAGCCTTAACATCACGATTGTCGATATGCTGGAATGTGGAGGTTATCGAGGCGATATAGGACGATGCGGCACGGCTGACGGGGTCGGTATCTGCCTTTTCCTCTTCGGGATAGACATCAAGCGGCGAAAACATGCGTGCCTGCACCTCTTGTCGCAGGGCATCATGAAAGGCGGAGTAGCCGGAATACCCAAGCTTGGTGATAAGTCGCGTGACCGTTGGCGCGCTGACACCAGCCTTTGCAGCCAGCTGAACGATCGGCAACAATCCGGAAACAGGGTAATTCCCCATTAATTCGCTAGCGATGGCCAATTCTGCGGTCGTCATTACAGAGCGATAACTTCGAAGACGTTCTGCTACCGTCTGTGTGTTTCCAGCCGACTTGTCAGCCATATCAACCTACTTTTCCCCAAACAGGATACTCACCAAAGTATATCCCTTTAATGCAGCCATTATTCAAGGCGAGTCGATACGGGTAAATTGTAGCTCTGCCCCCACGAGGGGGATACTTATCCATTAAGATTATACATTAATGGATATTAACCATAAATTGCATTTGGTAGATTACCATAGCATCACGACTGACCGGTAAATTCAACGATAGCAATATATTATACTACGGCAGTCCTTATTTAGAGAGGTCACCTCAAAGCGAGCTTGACGCAATAAAATCGATAATTATGTATGAAAGATCAATTTGAAGCCATTTTCATTTATGGTCTTTTCTATAAATAGACGGAATTTTTTATTTTGTTGATGGCACGTCACCGGTCATGCGGAAATTTGTCGCACATACACCAATATGCGAGAGCATGTGGTAATCAGCTGACATCAACTCTACGGGCGATATGATACGGGCGCTTACATCACACTGAGTAAGCGCCCGCCATAAGCATATACATGTAGATCAGGAATAAACCCTGTTACATAGGAAACAAGGTTATAGGAATTCCGACATTTCCACGCAGCGACGCTCTTCCATCGAGCGCTGCGCGGCAAGCCCCATCAGAACTGCCCAATACCCATCGGAAACCGTAACGGAGGCGGCACTGATTTCATTGCGGACCAAAGCGGCAAATCCCTGATGCTGGTAGAAGGTTGAACCATTGTGGTCCCCTGCTTCCAGCAGCGTCGGATCGACCGGCACAGGTTCCAGCCGGGGCCCTTTGGGCGAACGTGGCGAGATGATGACCTCGGGCACGGGGGCTTCTCCCAAAGACGCGGGCCAGAAACGCCCCGGGCCAGGAACAAAGGCCTCGATCTTGCCCGTAGGGCCAACAGCCGAGATTTCTTCCTGAAAACGCGCACCTTCCGCAAACATGCAAAGTTCAAGCATTGCACGGCTGCCGTTTTCAAAATCCACAATGACATAACCATGGTCGAAAACATCAGGGGTCTTGCCATCCACTTTTTCATCGAAGTGGTTCACGGCCTGACCACCCATGGCCATCACCCGCACCGGATTCGATTTCAGGGCGAGGCGCATCAGATCGAAGAAGTGGCAGCATTTCTCGACGAATGTGCCCCCTGTCTGGCTGTTGAATCGGTTCCAGTCGCCCACTTTGTGCAGGAACGGAAAACGGTGCTCGCGGATTGTCAGCATCTTGATGCCGCCCGTTGCAGCGTCCGCCTGCTCCAGCAGTTTGGCCACAGGAGGCATATACCGGTATTCCATCGCAACCCAGACGGGTGCCGGATATGTCGCGGCAAACTCGCTGATTTGCGCTGCTTGGGTTGCATCGGTGAAAAGAGGCTTCTCGACCAGAATGGGAAGAGGGCGGCGCGCAGCGATGGCCTGCAACTGTTCCAGGTGGCGGAAATTCGGGCTGGCGATCAGCAGACAGTCAAGATCCTCAACATCCAACAGCGCATCGATGCTGTCGACGAATTGCGCGTTTGGCGCCAGTTTGCGGGCATGGGCGCGCATTTCGGCATCTGGCTCGAAAATCGCGCCGATCGCTGTGTTATCCAACAGGGCGATATTGCGCAAATGCTCCTGCCCCATCATGCCGCAGCCAATGATGCCGTAATTCAACGTCCGGGTTGTGGCGCGTACCAGCGTTTCGGTCGTCATGTGATCCTCCTCAGATCAGGCGCTGTACATACAGCGCCTTGTCGGTGTCATACCAGGTTCGAGAAAATTCGACCGCCTTGGACGTTTGCGCCCAGGACAGCCGTTCAATATATGCGGTTATGGTGCCGCTGCGGGGGGTGAACCGAGCATGCGCCCAATCGGGAACAGTCGAGATTCCCACCCGGTCTTCTGCCCGCGTGATCCATAGCTTCAGGGCAAGCTTGTAGGTCAGGTAAAGAGAATCCTGAACCTTATCGCGCGGCACCTGCCCCGCGCCCCCATCCAGCCAGATCTCTTCGATGGCGATCGGCACATCATCCAGAAACCGCAGACGACGGAATCGGGTGGCGTGGTCCGACGTGCCATATTCCGGCTGTTGATCATCCTTTGGCAGATGGTCCACAGAAATGATCTCGGCATTTGGCAAACCGCCGCCGCCAATGGCATGCTCCAGCCGGAACATCGAATACACCGATGTCACCGGCTGTCCGGCACGCACATAGTTACCGGAACCCTGACGACGTTCCAGCAGGCCTTTGGCCTCCAGCTCTGCCAAGGCCTTGCGCAGGGTACGAACTGTTGTTCCGTGCGCGGCCGCCATGTCCCGCTCGGTCGGCAGGCGCTGCCCGTCGATCAGCCTTCCGGCGGCGATATCACGGATGAAAAGCTCTTCGATCTGCAAGTGGATCGGCAGCGCATCTGGGCGTGCAAGCGACGAGCGGCGGGTTGCGTCCAATTTTTCGGCCTCCCCTCCGAAATTAATTGATGCACTATTGATTTACATCAAGGACAGGGGTACGCAAGTGTAAAGTTACGCAACCTGGGGAGGAAAGCATGACTATCGTACCCGTAACCTCGGCCGACCTTGATAAGGTCGAAGTATCTTGGTTTTCAGCACTTTGCTCCGACGATTATCGCCATCTGGGCGTGCCGGAAAACGATTTGCGGTCATCCTGGGCGCATTGTTCCGACATCGTGAAAACAGCCGAAGCGCAGGGATTCGGAAACATCCTGTGCCCGTCATCCTATCAGGTGGGGCAGGACACGCTGTCCTTCGTGGCGGGCTGCGCCCCGATTACCGACCGGATCAACATGCTGGCTGCTGTACGCTGTGGCGAAATGCAGCCCATCATGCTGGCGCGCACGATTGCAACGCTGGATCACATGATGAACGGCCGATTGACCGTCAACATCATCTCGTCGGATTTCCCCGGAGAGAAGGCTGACAGCAACTTCCGTTACCAGCGGTCGCGTGAAGTGGTCCAGATCCTGAAACAGGCGTGGACGCAGGACAAGATCGACTTCCACGGCGAAGTTTACGATTTCAGCGATGTGAACACCGATCCGGCAAAGCCCTACCAGACGGGTGGCCCGATGCTTTATTTCGGGGGCTATTCGCCCGCGGCACTGGATCTGTGCGGTGAACATTGTGACGTCTACCTGATGTGGCCGGAAAAGACCGAAGATATTGCCGACCGGATGAAGGCAGCCCATGCCGCAGCGGAACGCCATGGCCGCGTGCTGGATTATGGCTTCCGCGCACATGTTATCGTGCGCGATACGGAAACCGAAGCACGCGAATACGCCCGTGAGATCGTCTCCAAGCTGGACGATGAACAAGGCAAGCTGATCCGGGAACGTGCGCTCGACGCCACTTCGCTTGGCGTCAGCCGTCAGGCGCGCAACCGCGAACTTGCCGATCTTGAGGGATATATCGAACCGAACCTGTGGACGGGTGTCGGGCGGGCGCGATCTGGCTGTGGTGCCGCGATTGTCGGATCGACCGATCAGGTGCTGTCCAAGCTGGAAGAGTTGCAGAAAATGGGCGTCAGGTCCTTTATCCTGTCGGGCTATCCGCACATCGAAGAAGCGGAGCATTTCGGCAGCCGCGTCCTGCCGCAGATGAAAACCTGCCAATTGAACCGTGAATGGGGCCGCGTGCCTGAAACTACGCCCAAAACGCCGCTAGGCGCAGGAGAACGTCGCTAATGGAACGCATTACACTTACCGAAGATCTGTCTTTTTCTCGTCTTGTCTATGGCATGTGGCGGGTTGGTGACGATACCGATACATCGGTGGCCCATGTCCGCGCAAAGATCGACGCTTGCCTTGATCAGGGCATCACGGCGATGGACCAAGCCGATATCTACGGCGATTACACTGCCGAGGCGATTCTCGGAGAGGCGCTAAAGGCCGATCCGGCCCTTCGCAAAAAGATCGAACTTGTGTCGAAATGCGATATCGTCGCCCCTTGCGGCAAATATTCGGATGTATCGTGCAAGCATTATGATACATCCGAGGCGCATATCCGCAAATCCGTTGAGAATACACTGCGTGATTTCGGCACAGACTATCTGGATCTGCTGTTGATCCACCGACCTGACCCCTTGCTGGACCATAATGAAACCGGCGCAACGCTGGATGCACTGGTCCGCGAAGGCAAGGTGCGCGCGGTAGGTGTTTCGAACTTCCGCCCATATGACTTCGATCTGCTACAATCCGGCATGACGACAAAGCTGGTAACCAACCAGATCGAGATCTCGCTGGCCAGCGTTGCACCCTTCAGCAACGGCGATCTTGCGTTTCACCAGATGCGGGGGGATGCCGTGATGGCGTGGTCACCGTTGGGCGGCGGCAGCCTGATGACGGGTGACGGCCCTGTGGCATCCGTCTTGGATGAGCTGGCCGCCGAATTCGGTGTGGATCGGGCGGCAGTTGCGGTTGCCTTCCTGCTGCGCCATCCGGCCAAGATTTTGCCGGTAATGGGCACCAATTCATTGCCACGCATTGCAGCCATTTCCGATGCCTGCAAGGTGGATCTGGACCGCCAGCAGTGGTTCCGCCTGTATCAGGCCGCACTCGGCCGTGAGGTTGCCTGATGAACGGTCCGGCAAGCGCCATCGGGACCAGCAGTTTTGTTCCCGCGCCCGATAATGGCCGGATGTTGCGCGATGTTTTCGGTCGGTTCGCCACGGGGGTTACGGTCGTAACCACCCGCGGCCCCGATGGTTGCGTCGCGATAACGGCCAACAGCTTTTCCTCGGTTTCCATGGACCCGCCGCTGGTCCAATGGGCACCGGCCCGCAGCTCATCCCGTTTTGCCGCCTTTACCGATGCCTTGCATTTTTCCATCCATATTCTGGGTGCAGAGCAGGAATCCTTGGCATATGAAGTGGCACGAGACCAGCGTGCGCTTCTGCGCCATGCGATGGAAGTGAACGACAATGATGTGCCTATCCTACAGAACTGCCTGGCACGCTTCGACTGTGCCCGCCACGCGGTTCATGACGCGGGGGATCATGCGATTGTTGTAGGCGAGGTCCTTCGTGCGCAGATGCGCGAAGGACTGCCGTTGATATTCTTTCAGGGAAAGGTGAGCCGGCTACACAGCAATTAGGCGCATCGCATTCCGGAAGAGGAGCTGGAATGCGAAATTTGGCGTGGGGGGAGATATATGAATTTTCTAAGAAGGCTGATCCAGTCTTTATCCCGGATGAATGATTTCATCCTGGCACTCTCGAGAATCTTGGGGGTTGCGACCGTTGCATTGATGGTCGTCGTTGCGTTGACGCAAGTATTCTGCCGCTATTTTCTGGGCAATGCCCTGTCGTGGCCCGATGAGGCTGCACGGTTCTGCATGCTATGGATGACAGGGCTTATGGCCCCGATCGCCTTTAGAAGCGGCGGTTTCGTCGCAATCGATGTCGTGCCAGAATTGCTACCGAAGGTTGCCGCGCGCATTCTGAACCAGGTGCTTCTGGCACTGACCCTCGCTGTGCTTTATTTCTCGGTCCAGATCGTATGGGCTGAGGTGACAGGCATTGGCGGGCGGTTCGCCAGCGCTTCGCTTTACCTTCCGACATCCTTCGATTTCAGCCATTGGTACCGCGTGCCCCGTAGCTGGATGATGGCATCCCTGCTGGTCGGGATGGTAATGCTGTTTATCGTGAATATCGAACTGCTGCTGCGGAATACCGCGTTGTTGCTGGGCATGAAGGACATTCCTGAAATGTCCACGGCCCATACAGAAGGAGCCGAATGATGCTGGTATGGTTTCTCCCGCTTTTCCTTGTGTTTCTTCTGGTTGGATTGCCGGTGTTCTTTGCACTTCTGGCGGCGCCGGGCCTTTTGCTGCTTTTGAACGGTCAGGAGCGAGATCTCACGCTTCTTTACCGCAACCTGTATAACGGGATCGACAGCTTCCCGCTGATGGCAATCCCCTTCTTCATGCTGGCCGGGGAAATCATGAACCGGGGCGGGATCACCCACCGTCTAGTGGAGTTCAGCCAGGCCTTCATCGGCCATTTCCGCGGTGGTCTGGCCCATGTGAACATTCTGTCGTCCATGCTGTTTGCAGGCCTGTCGGGCAGTGCTGTGGCCGATACATCCGCGCTTGGGTCAATGCTGATACCGGCGATGGAAAAACAGGGTTACACGCGTAAATTTGCAGCTGCGATCACGGCAGCCAGCTCTGTTATCGGGCCGATCATTCCGCCGTCTGGCATCATGATCATCTACGCCTATGTCATGGGCGAAAGCGTTGCTGCACTGTTCCTTGCCGGAATTGTTCCCGGGCTTCTGGTCGGCATTGGCCTGATGATCCTCGTCAAACTGATGGCCAACAAGTACGATTTCCCGGTTGCATCCAAGAAATACACCTGGCCCGAGCGGGGTGAGGCAAGCCTCAAGGCGTTCTTCCCGCTGATGACCCCTGTCATCATTCTGGGTGGTATTCTCGTGGGGGTCTTTACCCCGACCGAAGCCGCTGCGATTGCCGTGCTCTATGCGCTGATCGTCAGCCTGTTCATTCTGAAGACCATCCGCTTCCGGGATCTTCCGGACGTCATGAGCCGCGCCGGTATCACTTCGGCTGTCGTTCTGCTGCTGGTTGGCGCTGCAATGTCGTTCAAGACGGTGGTTTCGCTCAGCCACGCACCGCAGCACTTGGCCGAATTCATTCTGGTCCTGACCGACAATCCACTGCTTCTGCTCTTCCTGATCAACATCCTGTTGTTCGTCGTCGGGATGTTCCTGGACGCGGGCCCCGCAATCATCATTCTTGGGCCGATCCTGGGGCCGGTATTTACCGGAATGGGCGTAGACAGCATCCACTTTGCTATGATCATGTGCGTAAACCTGACCGTGGGACTTGCGACACCACCGATGGGACTAGTGTTGTTCGTAGCGTCAGCCGTTTCGGGGGAACGGGTTTCAACAATCTCGCGCGCAATTCTGCCGTTCCTTGCGGTCGAGGTTCTGGTGATTTTCCTGATCACCTATTTCCCCGCAATTTCGCTGACTATTCCGCGCCTGACCGGTTTTGCTA
The DNA here is from genome assembly GCF_000739715.2 of Falsirhodobacter sp. alg1. Classification (GTDB taxonomy): domain Bacteria; phylum Pseudomonadota; class Alphaproteobacteria; order Rhodobacterales; family Rhodobacteraceae; genus Falsirhodobacter. The sequence goes on from NZ_BBJC02000005.1 coordinate 329,838, forward strand.
ACTAATTTCATTCTGTGGGAGGATATGATTATGAAAAAGACACTGACACTGGCGGCCGTGATGGCGCTTGGCACGGCCATCGCCCTGCCGGCAATGGCGCAGGAATACACCCTGCGCGCCGTAGCCAACTCCAATGAAAACGACGAGGATTATGACGGCCTACAGGTCTTCAAATCCTATGTGGAGGCCGCTTCGAACGGGGCAATCAAGGTAGACATCTACATGGGCACGCAGCTGTGCTCGAACGGGGCAGAGTGTCTTCAGGGGATTGCCGACGGATTGATCGATATCTACATCTCCACTTCGGATGGTGCATCGGGCCTGTTCCCCTACGTACAGGTTCTGGACCTGCCATATATCCTGCCGAACGACCGGGTGGCCGAAGCGGTGCTGTCAGGTGATTTTGTCCGGGATCTTCGCAACCAGATCTTGACCGACTCCGGCGACACGATGCGCCTGATGACAATCGGCAACACCGGGGGATGGCGCAACTTTGCCAATACCGAACGCCGGGTACAGAAGCCGACCGATCTCGCCGGCATGAAGATGCGGACGGTTTCAGCCGATCTGCCGCAGGAGCTGGTGCGCTCTGTAGGCGCCTCCCCGACGCCCATTCCGTGGGCTGAGCTGTTTACCTCGCTGCAGACGGGCGTGGTTGAAGGTACGCAGAACGGTATCACCGACATCATGTCGATGAAGTTTCCGGATGCAGGCCTCAAATATCTGACGCTGGACGGGCACGCCTATATGAGCGCATTCTGGTGGATGTCGAATGATACCTTCACCAAGATGCCGGAAGATATCCGCGCGATTGTGGATGATGGGTTCTATCAGCTGCAACAGGCCACATTCGCATCGCCCAAACGTAAATCCATCAAGGCATACGAGGATTTCGTAGCTGGTGGTGGCGATCTCTATGTACCGACCGAGGAAGAGAAAGAAGCATTCGTCGAGGCGGCCCAGCCGGTTTACGAATGGTTTACGGCCAATGTTTCCGGTGGCGAGGAAATGCTTGCCGACCTGAATTCCAAGGTTGAAGCCGTTGAATCGGAAATCGCCGCCAATCGCGCCAGCGATATCGAATAAAAGCAGAATTTGCGTTCCGGCGCCCCAATCCTCAACGGGTTGGGGCGTTTTGTTATGCCGTTTCGGCAAATGGTTATTACAAAATCAGGTCCCATTTGGTTTGACGATGCAATCGGCGGTCAGCTTTGGGCGTGGGTCTTCTGGAAATCCTTGAACACGGCGATCAGCCTGACGTGCATACGCCCGTTATCGCCCGGAACGAGCCCCCCCCCCCGTACCGCACCAGACCTCTGCATGCGCGCCGATGAAACTTGATACGAAAGCTCAGTTGGACCTGTCCAACCGGACTGAAAATTACCACGGCTTGTATACAGTGCTCGCACACAAAATGCGGCAGAGGTCTGCTGTGACTGCCCCCCTCATATCCAGATTATGACAATCCTTTTGGGTCAGCGCGTCGTGAATTGGCCATCGCCTTGTAAAACTTGTGGGACCGCACTACTGCATAGCCGGAAAATCGGTGCCGCAATCCGGCAGGCCGCTCCACGCAGCGCAGGATATCCGCAATCACTGCCATTCCATAAGGACGTTCGAATGCATTTCCGCCATGATCCGCTGTATCCGTCCCGCCGCTCTCCGGTTCTGGCTGATAATGTCGTTGCCACCTCACAGCCGTTGGCGACACAGGCCGGACTGCGCATTATGCAGCAGGGCGGCAATGCGGTTGATGCTGCCATCGCAACTGCGGCGGCCCTGACAATCGTTGAGCCTACGGGCAACGGGCTGGGATCGGATGCATTCTGCATCCTGTGGGACGGCAAGGAGCTACATGGATTGAATGCCTCTGGCCGCGCGCCTGCAGCTTGGAGCCCCGAGCGGTTTCCCGAAGGCATGCCTAAAAACGGCATCGACAGCGTTACAGTACCCGGCGCGATCAGCGCATGGATCACCCTGTCGGAACGGTTCGGCAAGCTGGATCTGTCTACGGTCCTGGCCCCTGCTATCCATTATGCCGAAAACGGGTTTATCGTTTCCCCTGTCATCGCCAAACTCTGGGCAAATGCCGCCAGAACACTGGGGAATCAACCAGGGTTTGCAGACACATTCCTGCCGGATGGCCGCGCACCGCTTGCGGGTGAGCGTTTCTGCAATCCCGGAGCTGCGCGCACCTTACGTGCAATTGCACAATCCGGGGGCGAGGATTTCTACGAAGGCACTATTGCGCGGGAAATCATCAGTTTCATGCAACAGCACGGCGGCACGATGACCTTGGATGATATGGCCACACATCGTGCCGATTGGTGCGGGACCATCAGCCAAGGCTTTGGTGAGACAGAGTTGCATGAAATTCCGCCCAATGGTCAGGGAATTGCCGCCCTCATGGCACTCGGGATATTGGAGCAAACGAGTATTCGGGAATACGGCCCTGATGATCTCCAGTCCATACATCTGCAGATCGAAGCCATCAAGCTCGCCTACCGTGATCTTCACGCCTATGTGGCCGATGCCGGGCATATGACTGATGTCGACGAAAGCATGCTTCTTTCGCCTGCCTACCTGAAATCGCGGGCGGCCTTGATCGATCCGGCGCGGGCCGTTGACCATGCGGTTGGCGCGCCCAAACGGGGCGGTACGGTTCTGCTTAATACAGCCGATGCTTCCGGCATGATGGTCAGCTTCATCCAGTCCAATTATGCTGGATTTGGGTCCGGCGTTACCATCCCCGGCTGTGGCATTTCCATGCAGAACCNGGGGGCGGGGTTCAACACCGCCATCGGCCATCCCAACTGCGTGGCGGGGGGCAAGCGGCCTTTTCATACGATCATTCCGGGCTTTGTGATGTCCAAGGGGCAACCGGTTATGGCCTTCGGGATGATGGGAGGCCCGATTCAGGCGCAGGGCCACGTCCAGCTGTTCTTGCGTACCCAGCTTTGGGGTCAGGATGTGCAAACGGCGGCAGACGCGCCGCGCTGGCGTATGCTGGACGGGCTGGACGTTGCCTGCGAACCGACGCTACCTGCGGATGTCATCGAAGGGCTGCGGTCATACGGTCACAGGATCACTATAGAAACGCCCGATAACGCCTTCGGGTTTGGCGGCGCGCAACTGGTTCACCGCCTTCCGGGCGGTGGATATGCAGCAGGCTCGGATCATCGCAAGGATGGACAGGCTGCTGGATTCTGACCTTCCATGCGTATCATCAAGACATCGGACATCAGGAAGCCCGGGCTGCCTGATGTCCGAAGAGCCCGTCAGATAACAGCCACTTTCAAAGTGCCTACATTTGCAACGTGGGCCTCCATAACCTGACCTTTGCTAACAGGGCCTACGCCAGCCGGTGTACCTGCAAAAATCAGATCTCCTGGTGCAAGAACGAAATACTCCGAGAGATAAGAGATCATTTCTGGCGTTTTCCAGATCATCTGGTTCAGATCCCCGGATTGCTTCCGTTCCCCATCAACCGCCAGCCAGATATCCCCCTCAGCCGGATGGCCGATTTCAGACGCAGGAACAAGCGCGGAGCATGGGGCCGAATGTTCGAAGGCCTTACCAATTTCCCATGGCCGGCGCATCTCCTTGGCTTCGGCCTGCAGATCACGGCGCGTCATATCCAGCCCGACACCATAGCCGAATACATGGCCAAGCGCTTCATCCGGGGCGATATTCGCGCCCCCCTTTCCCAAGGCGATAACCATTTCCACCTCGAAATGCAGATCAGCGGTTTTTGGCGGATAAGGAAGGTCCTGCCCCTCGAGCAGGATATTGTCGGGGTTCTTCTGAAAGAAGAACGGCGGTTCGCGGTCCGGGTCATGCCCCATTTCCACGGCATGAGCGGCAAAATTGCGCCCGATGCAATAGATGCGCCGAACGGGAAACAGTGCATCACTGCCTGCCACAGGAATGAGAACCGGTTGGGGCGGCGGAAGGACATAATCAGTGCGTTTGCTATCAAGAGCCAAGACCGGATTCCTTATCCAATATTACCTTATGACCAATGCTAACCAATATTATCATTGGTTCAATGGTCAGATCGAAAGATTGATTCAATACGCTTTTTCCCATTAGAATGGGATGTCCCTGCTATCTGTTTTGGAAGCCCTATGGATAATGATCCGAACCCGGCAGGCAAATCATTCGGGTCTGATGGAAATGCTGCCTATACGCAACTTCAGGCGTTTCTGGCGCAATTCGACGCCGGTGTAGAGGGCAGGCTGCCCCCCGAACGTGACCTTTGCCAGATGTTGGGGGTGTCGCGCGGGGCCTTGCGAAAGGCTCTGGCCCAAGCCGAGGCGCAGGGTCGCATCTGGCGGCATGTTGGAAAGGGAACGTTCTTCGGTCCAAGATCTGCCGCAGAGGAAACAGAACAGTCCGGTATCGCACTGCTGGCAAGCCCGATTGAGGTATTGCGTGCCAGATTGTTGCTGGAACCCATGCTGGCCAGAGAGGCCGCGCTTCATGCATCAGTGGCGGACATACAGGAAATGACCACCAGTCTGCAAAACGGACAGCGTGCAGATAGCTGGCGACAGTACGAAACATGGGATAACCGGTTTCACCGCGCAATCGCCAATGGGACCCGCAACCGCGTTCTGCTGATGATGTTCGACAATCTGAACAACGTACGGCGGACAATGGCGTGGGCAAGACAAAGAGCAAACCCTGACGGACCACCGCCGGATCACCACAGCTTTGCCGAACACGCCCGCATCGTCGCCGCTATCGGAGCAAGAAATCCGGCAAAAAGTGAAAAGGCGATGCGGGATCATCTGGAGACGGTGACCCGAAAGCTGCTGCATCCCGAAACGGAGATGTGATCTTTCCGGCTCGAAACTGCGGCACGGATTGACCGGATAACGATACCGCAACAACCACCCTGCTTGGCTGACATAAAACCTTGGCCGTCGTGTCGTCAAACTTTCAAGAACGATACGCAGTGTGCGCCTCAGAATTGGGCCACAGCGCCCCGCCTGAGGGAAAAATCATGCACTTTACACGTCGCCATACACTGGGCCTGATGGGCGCAGCTGCCGGAACACTGATCCTGCCGCGTGGCATGCGCGCGCAAGGAAGCCGCAGATCGATCACGATCGCGGTGCAGAAAATCACGATCAACGGCACATTGGATATCTGGAACGAACAGTCCAACGTCGCCGAGCGCGTGATGCTGCCAAACCTGTGGGAAGGCCTGATCCTGCGCAACTGGATGGGCGATCAAGGCCCCCTGCCCGGCCTTGCTACAGAGTGGAAGCGGATTGACGATCGCACCATGGAGCTGAAGCTGCGGCAAGGTGTGCGTTTCCACAATGGTGACGAGCTGACCGCTGAGGATGTGGTTTTCTCCTTCTCCGACGAACGCCTGTTCGGAGGCAGCGAGCCTGCCGGGGGCAAGACGCTCTATGCCGAAAATTTCCGCCCCGATAATGCGAAACAATTGCCGGCCAACATCCCCGGTGTTGCGCGTCGCATCTGGCCGGCCCTGCGCGGTGTGGAAGCGGTGGACAAATATACCGTCCGCTTCGTCAACGCCACGCCCGACGTCACGATGGAAGGCCGCCTTTATTCCAGCGGTTCGCAAATCACGAACAAACGTGCATGGGATGAGGCGGGCAGTTATGCCGAATGGGCCTCGAAGCCCGTTACCACAGGCCCCTACCGCGTCGCCGATTTCCGCCCCGATGTATCCCTGACCCTCGAAGCCTTTGATGATTACTGGGGTGGTACACCGCCGCTGCAGCAGATCCGCTTTGTCGAGGTGCCCGAGGTTGCAAGCCGCGTGAACGGCCTGCTGTCGGGTGAATACGATTTTGCCTGCGACCTGCCGCCGGACCAGATCGGCGCTGTAGCCAATGCGCCGGGGCTCGAGGTGCAATCCTCGACCATCTGGAACCACCGGATTTCGGTTTTCAACAAGCAGAACGAGATTCTGGCAGATGCGCGTGTCCGTCAGGCCATGACACATGCAATCGATCGCAATGCCATCACGAAGGCGCTGTGGGATGACCAGACCGTCGTTCCCGCAGGTCTGCAATTCGATAGCTTCAAGACATCCGACATGTTCATCGAAGGATGGACCGTGCCCGAATTCAATCCGGCCCGCGCCCGTGAACTCTTGGCTGCGGCCGGCTACAAGGGCGATGCAATCCCCTATCGTTTGCTGAACAACTACTACACCAACCAGACGCCCACCGCGATGATCATGGTGGAGATGTGGAAGCAGGTCGGCCTGAACGTGGAAATCGAGATGCGCGAAAACTGGGCGCAGATCCACGAAAACAGCGGCGTGAAAGGGGTCCGCGACTGGTCCGCCTCAAACACCATCAACGACCCGATTACACCGATGGTCGTGCAGTTCGGCCCGAACGGTGAGGTGCAGCAGAACCGCGACTACTGGAATGACGAGGTAAACCAGATGTCGGTCATCATGGAAACCTCCACGAACCATGCCGAACGCAAGCGGGCCTTTGCACGGATGCTGGAAATCACCGAACGCGAGGACCCGGCCTATCAGGTTCTGCACCAGAACGCGGTTTTCACCGGCATGAAATCCGAACTCAACTGGAAGGCAGCACCCGCCTTCGCAATGGATTTCCGCTCCGGCAACTGGAACGTCTGATCCCCCTTGGCGCGGCGGTATTCCTGCCGCGCCTGAATTTGCAGGAATACCGAATGACCCTTGTCCGTATCCGCGATCTGCGCGTCGCCTTTGATGGCGTGCCCGTACTCCACGGGATCAACCTTGATATCAGCGCCGGAGAAACGGTGGGTTTGGTTGGGGAGTCCGGATGCGGAAAATCGGTGACCTGGCTTGCCGCACTGGGGCTTTTGCCAGCCAAGGCCCGGATTACCGGAACGGTGGAAACCGCAGGCAGCGATCTGGTCAGCGGCGGACGCAGCGTACTTGAAACCATACGCGGTGGTCGGATCGCAATGATATTCCAAGACCCGTCATCGGCGTTGAACCCCGTGCGTCGTGTAGGGCAGCAGATCGCGGAGGCGCTGCGCCTCCATCGCGGACTGCGTGGGGCGGCAGCCCGCGCCGAAGCCATCAGCCTGCTGGACCGTGTGGGCATCCCGGACGCGGCCCGACGGCTGGACCTCTATCCGCATGAATTTTCCGGTGGCCAGTGCCAACGTGTCATGATCGCGATGGCGCTTGCAGGGCAACCCGATCTATTGATTGCCGATGAACCCACCACCGCGCTTGACGCCACGATTCAGGCCCAGATCCTTGCGTTGCTGACCGAAGTGCAGCGTGAAACCGGCATGGCGATGGTGTTCATCAGTCATGATCTGGGCGCGGTCGGGGCGGTATGCGATCGGGTTGCGGTGATGTATGCCGGCCGCATCGTAGAGGAAGCGCGGCGCGAACCCCTGTTTGCCGCACCGCGACACCCCTATACCCGCGGATTGTTTGACGCGATCCCACGGCTTGACGGTCCCCGCAGTCGATTGGTCCCCATTCCGGGCACCGTGCCCGATCCAAAAAATACCCCGGCGGGATGTGCCTTTTCGCCGCGCTGTGCCCGTGCCACATCCCTCTGCGCAAGTGAACGCCCAACATTATTGCCCCAATCCGACGGGCGGGCATTGGCCTGTTTCCACCCCGTCCCCGCAGCCACGCTCGTTTCTCGCGAAGGGGTGTTCGCATGATGCTTCTGGAAGCGCACGGGTTGGTTCGCACCTATCTGACACGAAAAAGCATGTTTACCCCCCCCGAGGCCGTTCGCGCGGTGGACGGCGTGGATCTGGTGCTCGCTCCGGGCGAAGCACTCGGGCTGGTTGGCGAAAGCGGATCGGGAAAATCGACCTTGGGCAGAATGCTTCTAGGGATCGATCCACCTGACGCGGGTGAAATCCGCTTCAACGGCGCGCCCATGCCCGCATTGGGTACCGCAAGCTGGCGCAAATTGCGGGCGCAGATGCAGATGGTGTTTCAGGATCCGCTGGCGGCTTTGGACAGGCGCCTGCCCATAGCCGAACAGATTGCCGAACCGCTGGCAATCCACGGGATCGGCACCGCCTCGGAGCGCAACGACCGTGCCAGATCGTTGATGGCACAGGTGGGCCTTCGGGTTGATCAGGCAGGCCGATTTCCGCACGAACTATCTGGAGGACAACGCCAGCGCGTGGTGATTGCACGGGCGCTGGCCACCAGCCCCCGGTTATTGGTGTGTGACGAACCTGTCTCGGCGCTTGATGTGTCCATTCAGGCGCAGGTGGTCAATTTGCTGCGCGACCTACAGGACCGGCATGGCATTGCCATGGTCTTCATCAGTCACGACCTGAAGGTAGTCCGCAATATCTGCGACCGTGTCGCCGTCATGTATCTGGGGCGCATCGTAGAGGAGGCGTCATCCGATGACATATTCTCTAGCCCACGCCATCCCTATACCCGTGCGTTGGCGGCATCCGTACCGATCCCGGGGGCCCGGCTGGATCCGAGCACGCTACTACAGGGGGAGCCGCCCAATCCGGCACGTCGGCCAGAGGGCTGTGCCTTTCACCCGCGTTGCACGTTGATGCGGCCGGGTTGCGCGGGCGCGGTACCCCGGCTTTTGCCGACTACACCTACCCGACGCAGCGCCTGTCCGGTCGTAGCGGCCTGACCCCTATTCGGAATGATCCCATGATTTCCTTTGTTCTGATCCGCCTGCTTCGCGCCGTTCTGACCGTATTGCTGGTGATGACCTTTGCATTCTTCGTTCTGCGCCTTTCGGGTGATCCGGCGTTGATCATGCTGGGGCCCGACGCCCCGACCGAAGCCGTGGCGGCTTTTCGTGCGGCATGGGGACTGGATGATCCGTTATGGCGCCAGTACCTGTCATATCTACATGGGATTGTGACCCTTGATTTCGGCGTTTCCATGCGGGACAGATCGCCCGCGCTGGATCTGGTGCTGGAACGCATTCCAGCGACGTTGGCCCTGACCATTCCTGCATTGATCCTGAAAGTCGCCATCGGCATTCCGGCAGGTGTCTATGCTGCCTTGCACCGTCAATCGATTGCGGACAGGGGTGTGATCCTGCTGTCGGTCATGGGCTTTACCCTGCCATCCTTCGTACTGGGGCTGTTGCTGGTTCTGGTGTTTGCCGTGCAGCTTGGCTGGTTTCCTTCAGGCGGCCAGGATAGCTGGCGGCACGCGGTTCTACCGGTCCTGACGCTCTCTATCGGTGGCATCGGTATCCTTGCCCGGTTTTCACGCTCTGCCATGATCGAGGTGCTGGGCCAGCCCTATATCCGAACCGCCCTTGCCAAAGGCGTAAGCTGGCGGGATGTGGTCTGGAAACACGCGCTGCCCAATGCATCGGTACCCATCGTCACAATCATCGGTTTCATGATTGGCTCGCTTGTTGCAGGGGCCGTGGTGGTTGAAAGCATCTTTTCCTGGCCGGGCGTGGGAAGGCTGCTGATCGTATCGGTCGCGAACCGTGATCTGGCCGTGGTGCAGGCCATTCTGATGGTCATCGCGGCCACCATGGTGCTGGCAAATCTATGTGTCGACATTGCCTATGGCCTGCTGGACCCGCGTTTGCGCGCCCGGACCACTGCCGCTTGAGGAGCATATCATGACTGCAATTCCCCGACTGATACGCCTTCCGCGTGCCATGCCCCGTATGCCGATCCTTGTATCGGTGGCCGCCATATGGCTGCTGGCGATGATCATCATCGCATTCGGGTCGGATATCCTGCGCCCCTATGACATTACGCAGATGGACCTATCAGCCAGGCTGTCGGCCCCCGGTACTGCCGGGCATTGGCTGGGCACCGACGAACTGGGCCGTGATGTGCTGTCACGTCTGCTGCAATCCATACGCGTCTCGCTTCTGATCGCCTTTGGCGCCACGATTCTTTCCGCGGTCTTCGGTACGACACTGGGGTTTCTGGCTGCGCAGTTTCGCGGCGGCGTGGAACACACGATTCTGGTCCTGGCCGATTTTCAGGCGGCACTGCCGTTTCTCATCCTTGCATTGGCGGTCCTTGCCTTCTTTGGCAGCTCCATGACATTGCTTGTATGTCTGATGGGGTTCTACGGCTGGGAACGCTACGCGCGGATTGCGCGCGGATTGGCCATCTCTGCCGGCGCACAGGGATATGCCTCGGCCGTGGTGCAACTGGGTGCGCGGCCATCGCGCGTCTATCTGCGCCACATTCTGCCGAATGTCGCCTCCACCCTTATCGTATCCATGACCCTGACATTCCCCGAAGTCATTCTTATGGAAAGCGGGCTTTCGTTTCTGGGGCTTGGCGTGCAACCCCCGGAAAGCTCGCTCGGAAACATGGTTGGTTTCGGACGCGATTACCTCACGCGCGCACCATGGATCATGCTGGCGCCGGCTTTTGTCATCATGCTGACAACCCTCGCCATTTCGCTCTGCGGGGATTGGTTGCGCGATCGCCTTGATCCTACCCTTCGTTAAGGAAGACCGATGACACATATCCTGTCCCATCGTGGGGCCCGTGACCTATGGGCCGAAAATTCGGCACTCGGGTTCAAGCGTACCGCCGCCCTGGGGGTCGATGCGGTGGAATTCGATCTCCATCTCACCGACGACGGCCAGATTCTGGTGATCCATGATGCTACGCTGGATCGGAGCACCAGTGGCAGCGGCCCCGTATCCGCGCTTACTGGCAACGATCGCAGCCACTTGCGCCTGATCGGCCCGGGCGGCAAAATTGATGAAGGCATTCCGACCTTTGACGAGGTATTGGAGATCCTCGGGCCGCACAACAACATGAAGCTGTTTGTGGAACTGAAAGCAGGGGCTGGCGGTCGCCCCTATCCTGCCTTGCCACGCCTGGCCGCAGAGGCACTAGCACGTCGCGGGTTGGCGGACAGAGCCGTCCTGACAAGTTTCGACATCAGCGTTCTGCAGGCCTGTCGGGATGTGGCACCTGACATTCCGCGCCTGCTGTCGGTTGACACCCAATGGGCAGAACACCAGAGCGGCCTCGACGCCGTGATGGATAGCGCCGAGGGCCTGGCGACTTATCTGGCCGTCGAAGACCGGCTGTTCGAGGCGCAGTTCGATCGCATTACCGCCCGCTGGCCGCTGGATCGGTTGTGTGTCTGGACGGTGAATGATCCTACACGCATCCGTATGTGGCTGGAACGCAAGCCCGGATATCTCACGACCGACAACCCCATTCTTGCAACAGAAATCGCACTTGCTCTCAAAAAGGACTGACGATGACCGATCTTCCACTTCTGGGGGCCGCAATGCCGGTTTCCACGCTTGCTACCCTGCAAGGTTTCATTCTGGAGCAGAACCGCGACCTTGAGTTACAGGATTTCATAACGGTCGATCTGCTCAATGGCGGCTGGCGGGAACGTGCAGACGAGGCGCGCGCATTGTTGCAAGGATATGAGGGCAGACTGGGTATCCATGGGCCGTTCTGGGGGCTGAACATATCGAACCCCGATCCGGATATACGTACCATCGTGACCGGTCGGCTGATGCAGGGGCTGGAAGTCTGCGACCATCTGGGCGCCACGCAGATGGTCGTCCATTCGCCCTTTACTGCCTGGGACAACAACAATCTGGATAACCAGCCGGATGCGCTGGAACGCATTCATGCCTTGGCGCATGAAACATTGCGCGGACCCGTGGAATATGCAGCCGCGATCGGCGCAACCATGGTGATCGAGAATATCGATGACATGAACCCCGATCTGCGCGCCGCACTCGCTGACAGCTTCGGATCGGCGCAAATCGCACTGTCGGTCGATACAGGCCACGCCCATTACGCGCATGGAACGAATGGCGCACCACCGGTCGATTACTTCGTACGTCGGGCCGGCAAAAGGTTACAGCACATTCACCTGCAGGACGCAGATGGCCACGCCGACCGCCACTGGGCCATTGGCCACGGCAATATCCTGTGGGCTTCGGTCTTCAGTGCCTTGGCAGAGCTGACGTCCAAGCCCCGCCTGATCCTTGAACTGCGGGATAAGGCAGGAATACTACCTTCGGTCAAATATCTGAATGACCTAGGGTTGGCGCGTTAAGACATTCGTCCGGGGCGTTGCCCGATAGCAAAGCGCCCCGGCCCCTGAGCCGCCAGTACCAGAAGACCACCCGCGATGGACCAATTCTTGACGAAAATCGTGATCTGCCACGGGTCCGCTCGCAGCTGCCAATGAAACCAGCTGGTAAAGATGCAATAAGCTGCGAGAACTAACGCCCAGGCCCGAACGCCTGGACCGAAAACCAACCCCACAGCCGCAAGCAGGTTGAAAATTGCCACCGGCCAGATGATGGCTGAAGGCAGCCTGAGGGTGACGATCATCGCCTCCACCGGAACAGGATCCGCCATTTTCTGGGCCGCTCCCCCAAGAAACAGCAATGCCAGCAGAATGCGACCGGCAAGATTGACGATATCGTTCATCTGATCGGCCATGCCCCGTCGGCGCAGGTAGGCAACGGGATTACCCGCGCCCACGGTAGGGTGGTACGCCCTGATCCGGAATCCAGACACCAGTCGGCGCCGCACCGGTCTGCCAGAATACATCTATCGGAATACCGCCACGGGGATACCAGTATCCACCGATGCGCAGCCACTGCGGCTCCAGAAACTCGACGAGACGGCGCGCGATCGAAATTGTGCAGTCTTCGTGGAATGCCCCGTGATTGCGGAAAGAGCCGAGATAGAGCTTCAACGATTTGCTTTCGACCAGCCATTCACCCGGCACGTAATCAATCACCAGATGCGCGAAATCCGGCTGCCCCGTCATCGGGCACAGCGACGTGAATTCCGGCGCGGCAAAACGCACCATATATGGCACATCCTGCGGGTTCTGAACCCGCTCCAGTTCGGCCTCTTCGGGAGACTCCGGCAGGATGGTTGCGCCACCCAGCTGGATCAGCCCGTCATAAATCGTCTTGGTCATCAAACGCCTCTTTTGTTTCCCCATAGGATAACGTGCAATTGCGGTAGGATGCGCGGGGTAAACCATCCGTCCGATACAGTTTTGTCAATGAGCCATAGCATCCGGTCGACGATGCCATTCTGGTCCACTGCCCTTGCTTCGTCTGTCATGGGGTTTCCCGGCTGCAGATAAAGCGGTAATTGCGGATATCGAGCCGCTGCGTCACGGGCATATGCGTAATCGGCATCGTCAAAGATTACAATTTTCATTACGATATCTGGCCCTTTTGTGATGCATTCATCAAAAGCGGCCCAATCGGTCACCTCCCCCGACGAGGGGGGTTTGGGTGACAGCACTAGCGTATCGAGATTTGCAAACCAGTCCTTGGCGATCGAGCCTTGGGTTTCCAATGCAAAACGATAGCCTTCCGCATGCCCCATATCAATAAGCGGCCCGAAAGGCTGGATTGCCGGATTACCCCCGGACAGGGATACCATGATCGGTTTGTTCCCGGACAGCTCACGTATCCGCGCCATGATGCTGACAGCATCCATCGGTGCCCAATTCGCACGAAATGCACTGTCCACCGCGTGCAGGCTGTCACACCACGAGCAGCGGTAATCACATCCGCCCGAACGCACGAATACCGTGGGCAAACCGATGAGAACGCCCTCTCCCTGAATGGTGGGGCCGAAAATTTCGGCAACGCGGATCATGGCCGGTACTCCGCCCAGGTTTTCGGTGTTTCGGAGACGCGTACGGCCGAAACCTCGGGCCAGCGGGCAGCGGACCATTCGTACAGATGGCGCGCAAGTTTTTCCGCAGTGACCATCGGATCATCCAGAACGTCGTTCAGATGGCGATGATCGAAACGATCATCAATGTAAGATTTGAGCGGGGCCAATTCCCCGTAATCGCGGACAAACCCGTTTGCATCCAGATCCCGGGCCGACAGTTCTATCAGCACGATGTAGTTATGACCGTGCAACCGCGCACATTGATGCTCGGGCGGCAGATCCATCAGCTGGTGTGAGGCCGAAAACGCGAATTCCTTGGTGATCCTGAACATCAGCCACGCTCCGCGATGGCAGATTTCCAGAAGTCCCTATCCGCGTATTCGGTAGGGTCCGGCACACCAGCAAGATCGAAGGCCTCCCGCCGCTCAACGCAGGTTCCACACCGTCCGCAATGGATCACACCACCCTTGTAGCAGGACCATGTATCGGCAAAGGGTGTGTTCACCGATGCCCCATCGACCACGATATCGGCCTTGGTGCGATGGACATAGGGTGTGCGCAATTCCACCGCTGCATACCCGTCAAGCGCCGCGTTCTGCATGGCAGAGAAAGCTTGGGTAAATGCCGGACGACAGTCGGGATAGATAAAATGATCGCCGCCATGAACTGCCGTTGCCACAGCATCGGCCCCGGCGGAGACGGCCACACCGAAGGCCACCGTCAGCATGATCGCGTTGCGGTTCGGCACCACGGTGATACGCATCGATTCTTCGGCATAATGGCCGTCCGGTACGTCCAGATCATCGGTCAATGCCGACCCTGTGAGGGCGGCGCCAATGGCCGTAAGATCGATGATCTGATGCGGGACATTCAACCGCTGTGCTGCACGCGCGGCGAATGAAAGCTCCTTGCGGTGACGCTGTCCGTAATCGAAGGAAAGCAGACTGTGCAATTGCCCGTCCGCAGCAACGCGGTGCGCCAAAGACACGGAATCCAACCCGCCGGAGCAGATAACAATAGTACCCATTTTTATAACCCTTGTTTTGATGATCCGGGTAGGCTGCGACCGGATGGCCGCGCGATATACCCGCGCGGTCAAAGTTACAAGCAGCGGGTGAAATCACATTGCGGGCATGACGGCGATATCGCGGATCTCGCCAGACAGGCCGCCGATCTCTGCAACAGCCTCAGCTGCGCCGGTCTCCAGATCAACTTCGTAAAGGATGTTGTTCGTGACCAGCCATGCGTTGTTGTTCATCTCGGCATCCGATGCGATGTCGAAGCCATAGACGGCACCGGGGGTTTCAATGCCCAGCTTTCCGACAGCGGCCAGTGTCCCGTCGTTCGGCGAGGTCTGCTGGATCAACGCGACGATTGTGCTATCARYWTYSRACRYYGYKGYWGTMYSYGRSKWKYSKKSSSTSNNGATATRKGCMGSRARMKGYKMKSRKKCAGGCACAGCATGTTCTGGA
>NZ_BBJC02000006.1 GCF_000739715.2 Falsirhodobacter sp. alg1
GGGACATGCCGAATGAGGATTTCAACTTTGGCCCCGGCTCGCTAGGATCGCAGACCCTCATGCAAAGAAGAAATGCCATGGCCAAAATCCCCACCTCCCGCGTTGACAGGCTGCTGTCCTCGATGGGCTACGGCTCTCGCAAGGATATGGCGCGGATGGCAAAGGCAGGGGGGATCACGCTGGACGGGGACGATCTGACGGATGTGACAATGCGGATCCCCGTTACCCCCGATCTGCCCACCCGGATGGAGGTAGATGGAGAACCGCTGGACCCTGTGGCCGGAATGGTCATCCTGCTGAACAAACCCCTGGGCGTGACGTGTTCGCACAAGGAAGAAGGGGGGCTGGTCTATGACCTTCTGCCCAAGCGCTGGAAACTGCGCGATCCGGCACTGTCGACGGTGGGCCGGCTGGACAAGCAGACGTCGGGCCTGCTGCTGCTGACGGATGACGGGGATCTGCTGCACCGCGTGATCAGCCCCAAACGCCATGTGACAAAGACCTATCGGGCGAAACTGGCACGCCCGCTGGATGGCACCGAGGGCAGCCTGTTCGCTTCGGGCGAATTGATGCTGGAGGGGGAGGAAAAGCCGCTTGCCCCCGCCCGACTGGAAGTGGTTTCCCCCACCGAAGCCCTGCTGAGTGTGACGGAAGGACGCTACCATCAGGTGCGCCGCATGTTCGCAGCCACCGGCAACCACGTGGAGGATCTGCACCGCGAACGTCAGGGCGGGCTTTCCCTGCCCGATGATCTGGCACCCGGCCAGTGGAAGCTGCTGTCAGCGGCTGAAATCGCCTCCATCTTCGCATAGCGTGCATGTGCAGGCGCGCTGTCAGCCCTGCACATTCCGACGCGCTTCCTGCCGGTCCCGCCATTGGTTCAACGGCCCCCCGGAACCGTTGCACGGCACAGCCCAGAACCCTTCGTGCATGAACGGTCGAGGGGGCCTTATGCGGCCAGTATCCAGCCCCCGTAGTCGGGCAGACAAGGGTTTCGGCAAAGCATTTCGACAGCGCGGCCGACGTAGGCACCCCGCGCCCCGACCACCCGGATAACGCCCATAACCCGTCATCGACGGAATAGACAGTTCCGGGATTGCACCGGCGCCAAGATCATCAAATGCACCGCCCAGAACTTCGCCCCGATCGGCACAGGCCCATATGTCAGGCCCATATGTGGTGACGGACTTCCGGCCCAACGACGTGGCGACCTATGCCATGAACCTGCTGTATCGTGACGCGGACAAGCCGCATTTCGCGAATGTCGTCATCAAGGGCGGTGGGGATGCGACATCGGCCGCGCGGGCGGTATTCGAGACTGGAGAGACGGATTTCGCGTGGAACCTCCAACTGGCGCCCGATGTGCTTGACCAGATGATGGCCAAGGGCAGGGGCGATCCGGTCACGGCATTCGGGTCAGCCGTTGAATATGTATTCCTGAACCAGACCGACCCCGATCCGGCACTGAACGCGCTACGCTCCACCGTGGAGGGAGGGGAACATCCAATCTTGGCGGATATTGACGTTCGTCACGCGCTCTCGCTGGCGATTGACCGTCCCGTGCTGGCCGAGGCGCTTTACGGCCCCCTTGGCAAACCGACATGCAACATCGTTCCCGCCCCCGCGCAATATGTGTCCACCGCGAATGACGAATGCCTGACTCAGGACGTGGATCGCGCAAAGGCCTTGCTGACCGAAGCCGGTTGGGTCGATACCGACGGCGACGGCATCCGTGACAAGGACGGGCGCAAGCTGTCCTTGCTGTTCACCACCACGACCAGCGGCGTGCGACAGGATACACAAGGTATCCTGAAGCAATGGTGGCAGGATATCGGTGCCGAGGTGGAATTGCGCAACGTGGCGGGTTCCGTCTTCTTTGGCGGGGATGCGGGCAATCCGGACACGCGGCAAAAGTTCTTTGCCGATATCGAGATGTACACAGACAATTCCAAAGGCACGGATCAGGAATCCTTTCTGGCAAAATGGACCTGTGCCAGCATTCCGTCGCCTTCGAACCAGTGGCAGGGCAGCAATGTCCAGCGGTTCTGTTCGCCGGAATATGACGCGCTGGCGGAGAAACTGCGCGAGACCGACGGCCTGGAGGCGCGCACCGCCGTTGCGCGAGAGATGAACGATATCCTTGCGCAATCCTTCACGATGCTGCCCATCGTTCATCGCGGCAATATCTCGGGCAAGGCGAAATCGCTGGATGGCCCGCGGATGAACAACTGGGACAGCGAATTGTGGAACATCGCGGACTGGTCGCGGGTGGACTGACATTGCCCCCGGTTTGCCTGCATGGCGATCCGGGGGAGGCAAGACGCGGGTCGGGCCCGGCGTCAGCGATCGTTCAGGATCATGCCGTGAAGACGGGTGAACACGCGGTCGCTTTCCCGCAGTCCGTCATGCTCATATTCGTTTGTGACCCATGCCTTCAGGCCACCGATGCGTCCGGCGGTTTCCAGTGACAGGCCCGCGTCCACGTACATATCATCATAATATACCGCAGCGGCCACCGGCACCTCGTTCGCGGCAAGGCGTGCCGGGTCATAAAGCATCCGATCCAGAGGGCGCCGGGCCAGGGCCTCAGCCGCGGATTGGAAGGGGCGCAGCGCACGGATTTCGGACAGCATCCACGGATACATCATCTCGCCGGTGAACAGCAGGGGGCGGGCCGTCTGCGCGAAATCGGGGTGCGCCGCGCGCTGCCGTTCGGCGGCCCAGTTGCTGGATTGCCCGTTCTGGCAATAGATCGATTCATGCAGCGCCATGAACAAGGGGTTCTCGGCAAAACCCGTTTCGGCCATCACGGCGGACAGAAAGGTTTCCGACAGACCGCAGGGCGAATGGGGATCAAAGGCTTCGTCCAGCATCCAGTGCAGATGTTCGAAACCCGGCCTTTGCCCGAATGACAGGCCCAGAAGCTGGAAACGGCGGACGGTCAGCCTGTCACCATCCGGCAGCACAGGTGCATGTTCCGCAATCAGATCGGCCACTCTGTTGGCCGCCGTGCGCGCGGCGGGGTAACGGGCGGCGAACTCCTCGTTCTTGGCACGAACGCGCGGATAGGTGCGGCGGTAGATATCGTCGGCCCCCGCATCAAGTCCTGCCAGACCGCCCGTCACCAGACAGGCTTCCAGACCCTCGGGGGCCGTTGACAGATAGCATAGCGTGATCCAGCCGCCGTAGCTTTGGCCCAAGGTTGTCCATTTCACACCGGCATAGACCGTTTTGCGCAGATGCTCGCAATCACGCACGATGCTATCCGCGCCGAAATGCGCCAGGTAGGCACCCCCGGCCTCACCGCCCGGAAATTTCGCGATGCGCGCGCCGGTCACGGGGCTGGACCGTCCGGCTCCGCGCTGGTCAAGCAGGATCACGCGGTAGGATTTCAACGCCTCGGCAAACCAAGCATTCCGGCCCAGAACCGGGCGCGGCCCCTTGCACCCCGGACCCCCTTGCAGGAAAATCAGCAGCGGCAGGTCCTTTGTCGCGTGTTCCGCCAGCACCACCTCACGCGCGAACAGATCGATCGCCTCGCCGTCCGGGTTGGACCAGTCAAGCGGTACGGGCAGGCTGATATCACGGATGCAAAGCCCCGGAACCCTGTAGGATTGGATAGTCTGCTGCATTTCGGCTTCCGTAGATAAAATGGTTTCTGGCAAGGCGCACGACATCGATCAACCGCTTCGTATGCTCATGCAACGAAATGTCCAGCCCTTCGGAAACGGCGGCCCGTGTTGCCGGACCAGATTTGTGGCACACATGCGCAGACTTGCCCAATATACATGCGAAATATCAATAAAATATATTGGAAACATGGTGATAGGGGACTCGCATCCCGCGGCATACCGCGCAAGGATAGGCGCAAACTCCAGGAGATGACATGAGCACACACACGCAGGATGTAGCACAGCACATTGCCCCCTATCTTCAGGAACTGGTCGATATCCGGCAGGACATCCACCGCCATCCCGAACTGGGGCTGAAAGAGGTTCGAACATCACAGCTGGTGGCGGACAAGCTGCGGGAATGGGGTATCGAGACGGATGTGGGCATGGCCGGTACGGGGGTCGTCGGCATCATCCGGGGCAATCGTCCGGGGCAGCGGACCATCGGTTTGCGGGCGGATATGGATGCCCTGCCCATCATTGAGGAAACGGGCGTGCCCTATGCCTCGGAGACCCCCGGCATCATGCACGCCTGCGGCCATGACGGGCACACCACCATGCTGCTGGGGGCCGCACGCTATCTGGCCGAAACGCGCGATTTTGCCGGGACCGTCATCCTGATTTTCCAACCCGGTGAGGAAGGGTGCGGAGGGGCGCGCAAGATGGTCGAGGATGGTCTGTTCGAGAAATATCCCTGCGACGCCATCTACGGAATGCACAACCGCCCCGGAATGCCCCTAGGGCAGATCGGATGTCGCCCCGGCCCGATCATGGCTGCGGGATCATGGTGGCAGGTGAAGTTCAAGGGTACGGGCGGTCATGGCGGCGGTTGGGCCTATAAGGCAACCGATGTGACGGTGGCCGGTGGCAATTTTCTGGCGATGGTCCACAGCATCATCAGCCGGAATATCCCCTCCAGCGATACGGCGGTCGTATCGGTGGGGCATGTATCGTCGGGGGTTGTCACCTCACCCAATGTGATGCCCGCCGAATTCCTGATTGCAGGGATCGTGCGAACCTTCGACTCTGACATCAACGAGACGATGAAACGGCGGATCACCGAAATCGCCAATGGGTGCGCGGCAATGCAGGGCTGCGAGGCCGAGGTGACCTATTGGCACAAGACCTATGGCGTGACCAACGAGGCTGAACAGACCAAGGTCGCGACCGCTGCCGCACAGGCCGTGGTCGGCATCGAGAACGTCATGACCGATATTCCGCAGACCACTGGCGGAGAGGATTTTTCGGAAATGATGCGTGTGGTTCCCGGCACGTTTTCATGGATCGGAAACGGAACGGCGCCCGACGGCTCTGTCCATATCGTGCATACCCCGAAGTACAATTTCAACGATGAGGCCATCCCCTTCGGAATCCGGTTCTGGGCCGAGATCGTCCATACCGAGATGGGCATGCCCGCCTGAAGACAATTGCTCTGATGGATGGCGCAGGCAGTGTTTGCGCGGTCTATCGGGGCATTGCCCCCCAAGTGCCCCATGGCAAACGGCGGGAACGGATCGGGGGAGGGTGTCCGGTACGACGCGGATGCAGAAACTGTGGTTCGTACAGTTGCCTCTGGCCTTGCCCACCATGGCGGTGGAGTTCAATCAGGCCATCATGTTCGCATTCTTCATGGTCATCATTGCCGCCTTTATCGGCACGCAGGATCAGGGGCAGGAGCTTCAGCGTACGCTTGCAGGCGCAGATCTGGGCAAGAACTTTGTTCTCGGAACCTGTGTTTTCCTGATGGCGCTGAGCTTCGACATGATCATCATGAAATGGAGAAACGACAGAAAACGCCGGCTGGCATGATGCAGCCGGCGCCAGCCTCGGATGTTCGTTATCCGTAATGGATCACCGCGGCAGTGCCGTCAGAAATGCCTTCACAAGCGTTGCAGAGTTTTCCGAGGCGAGAGACATGAACACGCCCATCTCGTTTTCCCCCTCACCACCACCGGCAAGGTCGGACAAGGAGCGGAAGGCGATAAAGGGCACCTGATTGGACCATGCCACCTGTGCCACGGCGGCGGATTCCATATCGACGACCTGCGCGTCAAACGTATTGAAGATCCATTCCCGAAGTTCGGCGTTGTCCATAAAGGATGACCCCGACACTCCATGCCCGCCAACATGGATTTGCGGCGGTTCGGCCAGGCATTTGTTCTCGGCGTTGCAATCGGCCAGATGGGCATCGGCCGCCACCTTGCGGGCAACCTCAAGCAGATCGGCATCGGCATCGAACCAGAATCGTTGCTCCGGTTCGCCACGATCGGAGGCGACGGTCGTCTCGGTGGTGAAGAACATCTCGTGGTTCGGGAAGGGCGAGGAGATGAAGCCCGGCAGTTCGTACCCATCCTCACCCCGGCGGGCCATGACGGTTTCCAGCCATTGGCCCCATTCGGCCGCCACCACCACATCACCGATGTGCAGATCAGGGTTCACGCCGCCTGCGATGCCGGAAAAGACAATCGACCGGATATCGAAATGATCCAGCGCAAGCTGCGTGGTCATTGCTGCGTTCACCATCGACACGCCGGAAAGGAACAGGACCACATCCTGCCCGGACAGTTGGCCCGTGATGAACCGCTGCCCGTTGATCACCTGGGTTTCCGCATCCGTCATATCGGCCTGAAGGCTGATCCATTCCGGCTCGAACGCCGACATGACGGCAATCCGTGGTGTATCGGCAAAGGCGGGAACAGCGGACAGCATAAGCGCGGCAAGTGCAGGACGGACAATGGACATGAAAGGAACCTATAAGCGTTTGTTTCCAAAACCATAAAGTCAGGACCGACGAATGCATAGCGGTTATTTCGGACATGACGTAACGCGCACTGCCTTTATATCACATAAGATATACTATCTGATAATCGTTACGGTCTGGCAGCCACCAAAGCATTCTATTCCATGCCCGCCTCAGGGGCGATGCAATTGCGGCAGCGGGTGGGTAAAACTGCGACGGCCGCGTTTGTAACCCATGATCGGCTGCGCGATCTCTGCCACCGCCGATGCCGGGCTGAACGCATCAAGCGCCACAAAATCCGCGGGCCTCCCGACCTCCAGCCCATAATCCGGCAGGTTCAACAGCTTTGCCGAGCGGTTAGTGATCATCGCCATACATTCGGCCATCTGCTCCGCCACGCCGATTTGCGCGATATTAGCATAGAGGTTCGCCATACGCACAAGCGAACAATCGCCATAGGGCGTAAACGGGTTCATCACATTGTTCGTAGAGAGCGAGCAATTCACGCCATAGGTCAACAGCTCATGCGCGGGGACCACGCCGCGCGGCACGGCATGATCATGATCACGCCCCATCAGGAACAGATCGGTAGAAGGCAGCACGGTCACCGCCACCCCGCAATCGGCCAGCCGTTTTGCAAGCATAGCCAGCTGCGCCCGCGGCAGATAGCTGAACTTGGTAACATGGCCGATGGTGACGCGCCCACCCCAACCGTATTCCTCGGTGCGGCGGCACACATGGTCCACATCCATCATGCTGGTGTCCGAACCGAAATCGAGGTGCATGTCGATATCGACATCGAATTCGCGCGCCGTGTCGAATGTCCAGTCGATCTGCCCCTTTGAATCGGTATCGACATAGGGCGCGGCACCCAGCACCTCTGCCCCCTCCTCCAACGCCTGCCGCAACAGCGCATCGGTGCCAGGGTTGTTCAACAGGCCCTCTTGCGGGAACACGCAGATCTCGGCATCCATCGCCCATTTGTAATCAGCAATGGCACGGCGCACCCCGTGAAAACCGCGAAGGCCGATGACGGGATCGATCTCTACATGCGTGCGCATGCGCATGGTGCCACGCGCCACGCTCTTGGCCAATGTATCGCTGGCACGCCGGTATACGTCATCCTCGGTGAAACCCGCCTTGACCGAGGCGACCTGCTGGATTGCCTCCTGGATGTCGCCGCGGCAGATGGTGCAGCGATCAAG
The DNA here is from genome assembly GCF_000739715.2 of Falsirhodobacter sp. alg1. GTDB lineage: Bacteria > Pseudomonadota > Alphaproteobacteria > Rhodobacterales > Rhodobacteraceae > Falsirhodobacter. Next base: position 7,617 of record NZ_BBJC02000006.1, read on the forward strand.
GATGCAGGCCTTGTCCAGATGAATATGGGTTTCGACAAAACCGGGTACGATCAGCCGCCCGCCAAGATCGATATCCTCCTCGGCCGGGGTCAGGTTCGTGCCGACTGCCGCAATGCGCCCGTTGGTGATTGCCAGATCAAGGCGCGTATCCGGCGCCTCGGCCAGAACAGCGTTGCGTATTGTGATGGACATCAAGGCCGCCCCGCGTTGAAAGATGAGTAACGATACGGTTCGTATCCGCGATCCAGATCGCTGCGCCGCAGATCCGCGATGATGTGCGGCATCAGGTCGGCCACCATTGCGCGGTTGACGGCCTCTCCTTTGGTCTGCGGTGCGGCCATACGGTCACGGATTTCGGCCATCACGGCATCGCGGTCAATTCTCGTGACGCGTCCACCGTCGACAACCAGTTCGCCATCCACGAACACCTGCGCGATTGCGGATCTGGTCAGCCGATGCAGCACGGTATCAACGATCGGTGTACGCGGATCAACAAAGGGGCGTTCCAGCCTGCCCCGGTCCAGCAGCACGATATCGGCCCGCAACCCGGGTTCAAGGCGGCCGACCTCCCCCCCGAAGCCCGCGCTTTGTGCGCCATGCTCGGTTGCCGATTGCAGCACCTGCGCTGCATCCAGCCGGTCATTGAACAGGCCCGTTTCCCGGTGCAACGCCCAGACCAGCTTCATTTCGACGGTCATGTCCCTGTCATCCAGAATATTGGACTGGTCGATGCCAAGCGCCACCGGAATGCCGCGTTTCACCATTTCGTTCACAGGGGCAATACCGCTACCAAGGCGCAGACCCGAGCTGGCATTGTGGCAGACCATGCAGCCGCAGCCGGCCAGAAGGTCCAGATCGCGTGCCGTTGTCCAGTTGCCATGCCCGATCGTCAGATGCGACCCGAGGCAGCCAAGGCGGTGCAGATGCTCCACCGCCGAACAGCCGTAGTATTCATGCGCGAACCGCGCCTGACGTTCGGTTTCCGCCAGATGCATGTGGATGTTGGACCCGACTTCGCGCGCTGTCCCGAATATCATCTGCAGGCTTTCGTCGCTGCACCAATGGATATTGGCGGGGGCCAGATGCATGCGAACGCGGTCCGGCGCACGATCCGACCATCGTGTTCGCATGGCGCGGAAAAAGGCCATGTAGTCAGCCGTCGGTGTGCGCGTTGCGGCAAGCTGTTCGTACAGCCATCCCCGCAGCGGCGCGGGCAACCCTGCCAGAAAACCGGCATCCGGCCCGTATCCCATGACGTTCTGGTCGCGCATCATGAAAGAATAACCGGCACGCATCCCGATATCGCCATAGGCCCCCAGAATGGCATCGGTCGCATCGGCCCATTGATCCGGCCCGCCGACCAGCCCCGAGTGGATATGATGGACCGTGGTCGTGCCGCTTTCCAGCATCTCGATCGCGGAATACAGCGTATCAAGCCGCGGGCCGATCTGGCGCATCCCGCGGAACTGCGGCAGCCACATTTCCAGCGGAGCAAAGGGAACACCGCTCATCAAGGGCGTGATGCCGAAATGGTGGTGGCTGTTCACCAGCCCCGGCATCGCGATCATTCCCTGTCCGCCGAAACGCGGCAAATGGTCGTTTTCTTTTTCAATTTCGGCCAGCGGCCCGATCCGGGCAATCACGCCATTCTGCACCCGGATGCCCGCGTCATGATGCACTTCGGCCAGACCATCGGCACCGCGCCCGCAGATCACGGCTCCGGCTTCGATAATGCAGTCCTTCATGAAACCCTCGTGCAGTCCGGGATGAGGCCGGGAGGGCCGCGCGGTATGTACCTGCGATCATTTATACCCGACCGGAAAAGACAATGCCGGGTCCGCATACCGTTCGGCCCACAGCCCAGCTTCGGCTATAAAATGGTCACTTTCCGGCCAAACCGCACCGGACAGGGCAAAACCTGCCTATTCCAGATTGGTGTGATTGGCCCGCATTGCCATGGGTGTGATTTCCAGCCGGTCCCGCAGATCCAGCACCACCAGTTCGAAGAACAGGAACATGAGAGCCTCGAACAAGGAACCCATGGGGAGAATGGACGTGGCCCTGCTTCCCTGATCCGCCGCCATGGTCTGGGCGGGCAGGTGCACCACATGATCAGCCCCCTGCGGAACCGGCCCGTCCGGCTCGGCGGTAAAGCAGACAACCTTTGCCCCGGCTGTCCGCGCAATGCCGCAAAGGGTGGCGATGGTCGCGATATCACCCGGCCCCGCGCTGACCAGAAAGACATCACCGGCCCCGACTGGCGGCAGGGTCATGTCGCCCACCACATGGACATCGCAGCCCAGATGGAACAGCCGCATGGCAAGCGCGCGCATCATCAGCCCCTCGCGGCCGACGCCATGGCAAACGATACGCCGTGCCGTGGCCAATAGCTGGCCCAAAGGCTCGATCTGTTGCAACACATCGACCCCCAGGCCCGGACGCAATTCGTCCAGCAGCCGGTCGGCGGTTTCCAATGAGATAAGGGTCATGTCCGGTATTCTCCTGATTATGGTATTGCGGCACGGCACGGGGCCATGCCGCCGGTACGGGGCGGCTATGCCCCGATGCCCAGACCCCTGCGCGCATACTCCCCGCACCAGCGGGCATAGCGGTCGTTGTGCATTTCCGCGGATCGGGGGTTCGGGGCCACCACGCGCGCCGCGCGGGCGCTGACGCTTCTGGCGATATCCATTTCGCCGTCCAGCGTTTTGCAGGCTGCCACCGCCGCGCCCAACAGGACGGGTTCGGCCGTTTCCGACAGCAGAACCTCACACCCCGTCGCATCGGCATAAAGCCGGACCAGCAACGCTGATTTGGCATGTCCCCCGCTCAGGTGGATCTTGCGGATCGGGACCCCTTTGGCGCGCATCGCATCGATGATCTGCCGCGTGCCGTAGGCGATGCTGACACAGGCAGCCCAATAGACACGTAGAAAGGTTTCCTCCGGATCCTCCAGCGTCAGCCCAAGGATGGCCCCCCGCAGGGTCGGATCCGCAAAGGGCGCACGATTGCCCAGAAAATCGGGCAGCACCATGATGTCACCGGCTTGATCCGGCTCCCGCTCCATCCGTGACAGCAGCTTGGTCGCCAGCGGACCGTGCGGGGCATCGCCATAATGCTGCGCTGCCGCGAACAGGGAAACGATCTGGTCCAGCATGGCACCCGTGGTGCTCTGCCCGCCTTCCAGCGCATAGATGCTATCCAGCACCGCCCCCTGATACGGCCCCCAGATGCCCGGCACCTCTACCCGCTGTTTCGTCAGCGCGATATGGCAGTTCGACGTGCCCGCGATTAATGCCAGCCGCGTATCCAGCGCATCATCGGCATAAAGCCCGGATGTGCCCAAGGCCCCGGCGTGGGCATCAACCAGCCCCACCGCCACCCTGCAACCGGTTGTCAGTCCCAACTCTGCCGCCGCCTGCGCGGTAAGGGGGCCGGCAAATGCGCCGACGGCTGATGCTACCTCGGGCAGCTGCGCCTTTTCGCGCAGATCCGCCAAACCAATCTGGTCGAAGAAGGACGAAACCCATCGCCCTGCATCCGCATCATAGGTCCATTTGCACCCCAACGTGCAGACCGAACGCAGGTTCGTGCCCGTGGCCCGCCAGCCCAGAAAATCCGCCAGATCTGCGGCATAGCCCAGCCGGTCCCACAGATCGGGACGGTTTCGCTTCAGCCACAGAAGCTTGGGGATCTGCATCTCTACCGAAATGGAGCCGCCCAGGTTCCTCAGCACTTCGGAGCCGGTGGCGTTGCAGATCCGCGCCTCCTCATGCGCGCGCTGGTCCATCCACATGAACATGTCCCAGCCTGCCGCACCCTCGCTCAGGCACAGGGGTTCATGGGACCGATCCAGCAGGACCAGCGAACATGTCGCGCTGAAGGACAGGGCCCGCACCTTGGCCGCATCGATATCCGCAGCGGCAACGGCCCCTTTGGTGGCAGTACAGACCGCCTGCCAGATATCCTGCGAAGATTGCTCTACACACCGGGCCTGCGGGCGGTGGGCCCGGATCGGGTGCTGCACCGTGGCCAGCAATTGCCCTGCCCCGTCGAACACCCCGCACCGCGCACTGCCCGATCCCACATCAATTCCAAGAACATATGCCATTTTCGCCCCTCCCTCAGGATTTCGTCTGGAACGGGGCACGAACCGCCATCACGACGATCAGAAATGCGCCCCATGCCACCGTGGCCAGATGCTGGCTTGCCCCCATCAGGTTCATACCCGATGCGATGACCTGCAGGCTGATCAGCCCGACGGCCAGCGGCAGGACCCGGCCGAATCCGCCGAACGGGTTCGCCCCCGCAAGGAAACAGGCAAGGATCGTGATCAGCAGATAGCTTTCACCGTGGCCGACCCGAACCGAATTGAAACGGGTCAGCATCAGAAAGCCCGCCAGTCCCGAAAGTGCACCCGACAGACCGTACACCCAGACCAGAACACGGTTGACGTTGATCCCCGAAAACAGGGCCGCCTTGGGGTTCGACCCGACCATATGGATGGAAAAGCCCAGTTTGGTGAACTGCATGATGTAGAAGCACAGCCCGACCGCGGCGAGGAAGATGATCATCGGCACGGGAATGCCAAACAGGCTGCCATGGCCGATCACCTCGAACACATCCGGCATGCCAGAAATATCGCCGCCCCGCGTAACCGTCTCACCGATGCCGCGCAGCAGGATCATTGCCCCCAGCGTGACCAGGATCGGATGCGCGCCGACATAGGCCACCATCGCGCCGATCAGCATTCCGATGACCAGCCCGGTAAAGATGCTGATCAGCAGCGCTGCCGGAATGGCCACGATCCCGTGGTTCATCAGCGCCGATTGCACCACGAAGGCTGCGGCCAGCCCGCAGATATTGGCCGAGAACGTAACGGCCAGATTCAGACCGCCCGCGATGATCGGGATGAACATGGCCAGCGTCAGCAGCCCCAGTTCAGGCAACTGGAACGCCATGGACCGGAATATTCCCAGCGACAGGAAGTTCGGCGCGGCGATGGAGAAGAACAGGATGACGGCAGCAAGGAACGCGAACATTGCAGCCAGTTCGATCCGGTCACCGGACCATTTAGCGGACAGATTACGCATCGGCTTCACCTTTGCCATTCACGGAAGAAAGTTTGGGAAGAAGGCGGTCAAGGTTGCGCACCGTGATGGCGGACAGGATGATGACCCCGACAACAACCTTGAAGACAAAGGGCGAAATCCCCAGCAGGTTCAGCCCGTTCTGGATCAGCGCCAGCAGCATGACCCCCAGCACCGCACCGGTAACGGTGCCACGGCCACCGCCCAGAACCGCACCGCCCAGCACCACGGCGGCCAGAATATCCAGCTCGCGGCCATAAAGCGCGTTGGGCACAACCTCCCGCACGATATGGGCCTGCATCAGCCCGGCGATACCAGCGCACAGCCCCAGCCAGCCATAGGCAAACGCCTGGACGAAGGCGACATTCACCCCCGACCGTTTGGCCGCATCCGGGTTGGACCCGAAGCCGTAGATCTGCCGGCCAAGGCCCGTGCGGGACAGGATGAACCCGGTCAGAACCACCATGACCGCCATGACCAGCACCGGCAGATAAAGCGTGGCCGACCCCCGCTCCAGTTCATAGCTGAATACGGGAATGCGGGAATACAGCCAGTCGGGAATGGAATAGATGGACCGCCCGCCGGACAGATACATCAGCAGTCCGAAGAACAGGTTGAATGTCCCGATCGTGACGATGATGGAAACGATACGGAACCTGTGGATCAGCAGCGCATTCAGCAGCCCCAGCGAAATGCCGACCACGCAGGTCAGCAGCGCCGCGATGGCCCAGTTCCCGCCGTCGATCGTCAGCAGGTAGCTGATGACGACATATTGCACCACAGAGGCTGCGACGGAAAAGGAAATGTCGATCCCGCCGGACACCAGCACGACCACCAGCCCCACGGCAAAGATGATGTTCACCGACTGGTTGTTCAGCAGGTCGAACATGTTCTGGACGGTGGCAAAGCCCTGTGTGGCAACACTCAGATAGGCCGACACCACGGCGATCAGGACAACCAGTATGCCCTCGGGCGACAGCAGGGCCTTACGCATTGATCAGCTCCTCAAGTTTTTCTTCGTCGACATCTGCGGGATCAAGCTGCTGGTGGATGCGGCCGTTGCGCAGGATCAGGCACCTGTCGGCATGGGTGTGGATCTCGCTCGCCTCGTCGCTGATCAGGATGATCGACATGCCGGTGGCCGCCAGATCGCGGACGATCTCGAAAATGCCCGCTTTGGCCCCGACATCGACACCAACCGTTGGCGCATCCAGGATCAGGACCTTGGGGTTCGTTGCCAGCCATTTGGCCAGAACGATCCGTTGCTGGTTCCCCCCTGACAGGACAGATACCGGCAGACGCGGATCGCTGACCTTGGTCTTCAACCGGGCAATCCAGCTTGTGCAAAGCTGCGAAAGCCGCGAGGGCGCCAGAAACACCGGCGGATCCGCCAGATCGTCCAGAACCGTGATGGCGGTGTTGTTGATGATCGACTGGTTCTGGATCAGGCCGAGGTTCAGGCGATCTTCGGACACATAGGCAATGCCTGCCGCAATCGCATCCTTGTTGCTGCCAAAGCTGACAGGCTTGCCTTCCAGCAGGATCTGTCCGGCATCCGCCTTGTTCATCCCGAACAGCGTCAGCGCAATCTCGGTCCGGCCGGACCCCATCAGGCCCGTCAGCCCCAGGATTTCGCCGCGCCGCACGGCAAAGGACACATCTGCAAATTCACCACGGCGGGTCAGGCCCTTCACCTCGATCGCGGTTTCACCAAATGTCTGGGGGCCACGCGGTTCCTCGTGGACGTCCATGCCCGTCATCAGCTTGGACAGTTTCTTCTGGCTCATCCCCTCGGTGGGGTAAGTACCGACCAGATTGCCGTCGCGCAGAACCGTTACCCGTTCGCAGACATCCAGCACCTCGGCCAGGCGGTGGCTGACGAAAACCACCGATATGCCCGCAGCCGACAAACGGCGGACAATCCGCAGCAGGGATTCCGTTTCCTTGCGCGTCAATGACGCCGTCGGTTCATCCATGAAGATGATTTTGGCATCGGCGTCCAGCACGCGGCAGATCGCGACCAGCTGGCGTTTCGCAATGCTCAGGTTACCGACCAGCTCGTCGGGGTCCAGATCGATGTCCAGGCGGGCGATGATCTCGTTCACCCGCCTTTTCCTGTCCCGCGATCCTACGGGCTTCAACGGAGAGGCCACAAAACTGTCGAAGGTGATGTTTTCGGCCACGGTCAGATCGGGAAAGACCGCCAGATCCTGCCAGATGACATGCACGCCGTTGCGTTTGGCATCCGACGGGGTGATGTGGCCAGCGGACTGCCCGCTGCCAAAACCGATGCGTGCGCCCGGTTCCGGACGGTGGACACCGTTGATGACCTTGATCAGGGTGCTTTTGCCACAACCATTCTCACCGGCCAGACAATGCACCTCCCCGACCTTCAGATCGAACGAGACATTCTTGAGCGCCGAGAAAGCGCCAAATTTTTGTGTAATATTTTCGGCTTTTAATGCGTAATCTGTCATTTCGGCGCCCCATCACGACTGGTCGCTCCGCCGCCGGTACAAGGCGCAGACCCAGAATTTGCGAAATTTCGGAAATCGGCGTGGCGGCACGCCCGCAAGCGCACCACCACTCTGGCAGGCGGCGGGGTTACAGCCCCAGCTCGGCCAGCCCGTCAACACTCTCTTCGGTCAGGGCCAAAGGTTTGTTGGCATAGATGTTGTTGCCCTCCAGCTTGATCTGGCCCAGCAGGGGCAGATCTTCGCCGTCGGTAATTTCCTTACCCTCGACCAGCATCTGACCCAGCTGGACAAAGACCTTGCCTGCTTCCAGCGGGCTCCAGACAAAACCACCCGTGATAGCCCCCTCATGGACAAGGCGGCGGCCCTGCCCTGCGGAAAACAGGCCGACGACCGCGACATCACCCGACAGGCCGCGTTCCTGCACGGCGCGCGCGGCACCGATCGGTCCCTGGCTGCCAAACGCCAGAATGCCGGACAGATCGGGATGTGCGCGGATCAGGTCCAATGTGGTATTGCGGCTGTCATCCACGCTTTCGGCAACACCGAACCGCTCGGACACCTGCTTCATGTCGGGGCAATGCTCTGTCAGATAATCGACCGCCGCATCGGCCCATGCGTTCTGCGCAGGCACCGTCAGGCCCCCGACGTAAACGGCATAGCTGCCCTTGCATTCCGTGGCATTGGCAAACAGTTCTCCGTGGGCAATGCCCAGATCCTCGGTAGAGACGAGTTCGAAGTTGTAGTCGTTGTTCACGGTATCCGGCGATTCATGGGTAATCACCTTGATTCCGGCGGCACGCGCCCGCTCCAGAACCGGCTCCAGAACCTGTGCGTCATTCGGCACGACACCGATGACATCCACGCCGCGGGCGATCAGATCCTCGATCGCCCGGACCTGAAGCGCGGGGTCGTTACTGGTCGGCCCGACCATGAAAGCGTTGACGCCAAGCGCCTCTGCCTCTTGGTCGATGCCCATTTCCATCGCGTTGAACCACGGGCTGCCGCCCTGTTTCACCACGACGCCGATCGTGGTTTCAGCCGCAGCCAGAACCGGTGCGGATGCAAGCAATGCGGCAGCGATGCCGATATTGATCTTCGTGAAAGCCTTCATGGTATCCTCCCTGGATGTCCCCCCGATGCGCAGGCTATGCACAATCGATTGCGCTAAATTTGCATAGAGAGCATAACGGTGTCAATATCATCCTCGGAATTTCAGGGTCACCGCCGAAATATGAACGATACGTCAAGAAAAACAACGATCTACGATCTTGCTCAGCTTGCTGGAACTTCGGCGGGAACGGTTAGCGCGGTTCTGAACGGCAGCTGGAAAAAACGCAGGATCAGCGAGCAGATGGCCAATAAGGTGCGCCGTCTGGCCAAGGAGCGGGGCTATGCCGTCAACATGCAGGCCAGCGCCCTTCGCAAGGAACGGTCCGGCATCATCGGCATGATCCTTCCGATCTACGACAACCGCTTCTTCAGCTCCATCACCCAGAATTTCGAACGGCTGGCACGGGAAATGGGCTACTTCCCGATCACCACCTGCACCCACCGCGACCCCGCGCTGGAACTGCAGGCCGTGCGGACGATGTTGCTGTATCAGGCCGAGTACATCATCTGCACCGGTTCTACCGATCCCGACCAGCTTTATGACCTGTGTGCCAAGGTGGGCGTCCCCACGCTCAACATCGACCTGCCCGGCAACAAATCCGTTTCGGTCATATCCGACAACTATTCCGGCGCGCTGCAGCTGACGCACAAGCTGATCGATGATGTGCAGGGAACGTGCCGGATGCTGTTCATCGGCGGCCAGCCGACGGACCACAACACCAAGGAACGTATCCGCGGGTTCCGGCAGGCCCATATCGAACGCGGCCTGCCGATTGACGAAAGCCAGATCATCCCCTGCGGATATGAGGCGCCCAAAGCAAAAGAGGCCATAAAGGCCCTGTTCGGCAACGGCTTCGAATCCTACAACGCGATGTTCATCAATTCGACCATCTCGCTTGAAGGGGTGACCCAAGCCCTCAGCGACGCCGGCAACCTGCATTCACCTGATATGGCCGTGGGCTGCTTTGACTGGGACCCTCTGGTGGCCGTGCTGAAACCCGAGATCACGATGGTAAAGCAGGATGTGGAAAAGATGCTGTCGGAACTGTTTGCCTTGATCCGCAGCGGCACACATCAGGGCGCACGCATCATCCAGATTCCCCCGATCCTCGGGCACTGACCACGGCACATATCGCGCCCCGGCCCGCCCGCGATCGGCTTCACGGCTTTGGCACCGACGGAAAATCCGGGCTGCCCCGTGAAAGCACATGATCCTCCTGCACGGCCATATGTCCGGCCGTGCAGGGCGCGCAGAATAGGACTGCGGATCACCCAGAAAGATAGAAAGATTTTCATATGCTCAGCATCCGTAAATTTCCTACGATTGCCACCGCATTGCTGGCGGGGGGCCTGATCCTCAATGCAGGCGCAACCCTGGCCCAGGAACAAAAGCGCCCTCCGCCGCCCGATCTGTCCGTGGTGTCCAGCACGCTGGACGTGCCGCAGAATGTCCTGCGCACCTGCCTTGGTGAACCGCCTGCAGCCGATGATCACCCCCAACCGCCGGACATGGCCGCACTGAGCGATTGCCTGAACAAATCCGGCCATACCGTCTCCGCCTCCGATGTAGAGGCTGCGTTCCGGGCCGCGGTGCCACCGCGCCAATGACCAATAGGGCCGCAGGATTCCGGGTTCTGCGGCCCACCCTGCAAGACCTGTGTTTTCTTTGCGCCCGAACGGGGTACACTGTGCAGGAAAACCATAGGACTGCGGAATGACACGCCCCATCGCGCTCATCGGTTTTGGGGCTATTGCCCAGGACCTTATGAAGAAAGCGGATCACGATCCGCAGATCAACGTCACCCAGATACTTGTCAGGCCCGCCCGCAAGGCGCTGATCCAGTCCACCTTTGGCGGCCGGATACAGGCGATCACGGATGTCTCGGATCTGTCGGATGATACGGATTTCGTGCTGGAATGCGCAGGACATGAGGCATTGCACAGCTTGGGGCCGCAGGTTCTGCTGCGCGGCGTCGATCTGGGCATCCTGTCGGTGGGCGCATTGTCGGATATGGCGCTGGAACGCGGGCTGAAGGACGCGGCCACCAAAGGGGGCGCACAGGCCACACTGCTGCCGGGGGCGATCGGCGGGATCGATGCCCTTGCCGCCGCGGGTTCCGTGGGGCTGGACCATGTGATCTACACCGGAACCAAGGCCCCCCGAAGCTGGCGCGGCACGCCCGCCGAAGACAGGTTCGATCTGGACAGGCTTGGGTGTGCCACCGAGATATTCGCCGGTTCCGCACGGGAGGCCGCGCGCCTTTTCCCGAAGAACGCCAATGTGGTTGCCACCGTTGCCCTCGCCGGTCTGGGGTTTGATGATACGCAGGTGCGGCTGATTGCCGATCCCGCCGTCACGCGCAACACCCACCGCATTCAGGCAACCGGCCCCCTGCTCGATCTGGATCTCACGACGACGGCAGGCACATTGCCCGACAATCCGAAAACCTCGGCCCTGACATCCGCCAGTGCCTATCGTGCATTGAAATCGCGCAACTGCGCCTTTGTCCTGTAGGGGCCAGCGTCATTGCCCCGCTGCCGGAAAATGTGAGCCGTCGTGAGCACCTGTCGGCCACAGTCACCCATCTGCCCCGCCCGTTTCATGCCACGCACCAGCGGGCACCACACTTGGGCGTGAACCGGATCATGACGGTGCATAACATCGGCCCGCGCCCGCCAGAAGCCCGGGGCGATATCAGGCACATTGCTTGTCATGAGAGCGCCCTCCCCTTACGCATTGCAAACACAGACGTTTTACCGACCCGAAAAGGATGACCTGCATGTCGATGGAAATAACCAAAGTCCGCACCAGCGATGACATTGCAGCCGTGCGGACCCTTGTCTGGGAATTTTTCGATGTGATCAAACAGCGCTACCCCGAAATGCACAGCGAGATCGATACCTACATCAGCAAGCAGAACGTCGCGGGAGAGCTGGAGAATTTCAGCGCCTACTATCTGCCCCCGAAGGGTGAAGCGTTCATGGCGTGGCTGGATGGCGAACCCGTGGGGATTGTCATGCTCAAACCTCGCGGCACGTCGGATGGAGAGATGAACCGCATGTATGTGCGCGAAACCGCACGTGGCCACGGCTTGGGCCGCAAGCTGGGGCAGGCGCTTGTGGCCGAGGCGCGGGTATTGGGATATGGTGCCGTATGGCTGGATGCGATTGACCGGCATGTAGAGGCCTTGCCCCTGTACGAAAGCCTGGGCTTCGAGCGCTACACCGACCCGGATGCCTTTGGCGGCGAGGATGCGCGGTTCGTCCATATGAAGCTGGCACTATGACAGGGGGCTGGGTCACAGGCAGGTGGACAGGATCGTCACCGGAAACAGCGTAAAGGCAGAGCTGACCAGCCCGATCCACGCCCCCGCCACGATCAGCCACCGCCTGATCCCCTGATCGCAGGGCATTGTCCGGACCAGCATCACATGGCCCGCCAAACCTGCGCCCCACAGAGCCCATAGCGCCATGTGATGCAGATCACCCCACAACACGGGCTGCTGCTGCCACCCCCGCGCGCAGCCCAGACCATGCAATGCATAGACCCCGGAAAACAGCGTGGCCCATAGGACGGGCCCGGCCAGAGCGCGCACCATCCATGCCATCAAAGCACCTCCTGGGCCAGCACGATCCCGACCCCGGTTGCCGTGACGGTCAGCCAGAACTGGTGAAACAGCCGCCATGCCGGTATCGCGCCCCGCCGTTCGGCCCCCAGCCGGTTCGTGCGGGCATCCCTGTCGGCACGAAGCGCAAGCATCGTGGCGACGATGCCATGCACAGCGGCATACCCCAGCAAAGCGGCGCGCAGCGCATCCCGGGAATGGCGCCGCGGATCATCCAGCCCCGCCGCCAACCCGCACATGCAAATCAGGGCAAGGACCGAGGCACAAAGCCCCGCGCGCGTCCAGATGGCAGCATCAGGCGCTCCGCGGCACCCCTCAGCCCTACGCGCGGCATATACGACAAATGCCGATGACAGCAGGGCCGCTGCTGTGGCAAACAGCATCGGCACGGCCCTGTAGCCCGCGCCGGGTGCAGGCCATTCAGGGGCGATGACGCTCAGGAATCCGACCGCGAACAGCAACGATGCGAAAACAGTCCCGTCCGCCACAAGAAAGGCGATGCAGCCGGTATAGGCCAGCGTCTGCCGTTTATGAAAATGCGGCGGCAGGTTCAGGCCGGGGGCAACATCGATCGGCGGCAGATCCCGCTCCACCCCCATGATCGCGCCCCACCGCCAGACCATCACCAGCGTCGCGACGATCCCAAGGGGTGCCAGCCAGTACAGACCTGCCAGCATCAACCCGAAGAAACTGCCGATGGCCACCGCCGTCCACACCGGCAATGCCGTGCTTCGGGCCAATACGGCAACATGGTCCGGCCTGCCGCTTGCCGCATCCACCACCAGCGTTTCGCGATGGCCCCGCGGGGCGCCGGGCAACAGCCCCTGCCCCTTGGCCAACGGCAGAACCGCATTTGCATCACCATGAAGCGGTGTGGGCAAGGAGGCGAAATTATAGGACGGGGCGGGCAGCGGCATGGCCCAGTCCAGCGTCGGTGCGTGCCACGGATTGCGCCAGCTGCGCCGCCCGAACAGCCATTGCATGACCATGTCAAAGGCGAACAGCGCAAACCCCATCGCCTGCACCATGCCGAACACGGACGAGATCAGGTTTGGAATTTCCCATTCAGGATTGCCGGGATAGGCATCGACCCTGCGGGGCATCCCCAACAGGCCCGTCAGATGCATGATCAGGAACGTGCCGTGGAATCCGATGAAGATCAGCCAGAATGCGGTCTCTCCCAATCCGGAAATCCGCCACCGCCCGCTGATCATGGGCATCCACCAGGTCACGGCGGCAAGCATGGGAAACACGAACCCGCCAACCAGCACGTAATGCAGATGCGCCGTTACAAATGCCGTATCATGTGCCTGCCAGTTGAACGGAACCATCGCCAGCATCACGCCCGTCAGACCGCCCAGAACGAAGGTGCCGAAGAACCCCATGATATACAGCATCGGCAGCCGGAATTGCACCTGTCCCCCGTACATGGTGCCGATCCAGGCGAATATCTGCACCGCCGTAGGCACCGCCACCAGCGCAGATGCCGCAGAAAAGAACGCCAGCGCCATATGCGGAATGCCCACGGTGAACATGTGATGCACCCACAGCCCGAACGACAGGAACACCAGCCCCAGAATGGCCGCCACAATCGCACCATAGCCAAGGATCGTCGTACGGCTCAGCACCGGAATGATCGTGGATAGCGCCCCGGCAGCGGGCAGAAAGATGATGTAAACCTCGGGGTGGCCGAACAGCCAGAACAGGTGCTGCCACAGCAGCGGATCGCCACCGCGCGATACATCGAAAAACGGCCAGTCGAAGGCACGTTGCAGCTCCAGCAGGATTGACCCCAGGATCAGAGGCGGAAAGCCGATCAGCATCATCGCGGCTGTGCCCAGCAGATACCAGGCCATCAGCGGCATGCGGGTCAGCGGCATATGGGCGGCCCTGCAACGCAGGATGGTCACGGTGATTTCCACCGCAGCGGCCATTGCCGAAATCTCTACGAAGGTGACGCCAAGCAGCCAGACATCGGCATTCACGCCGGGGGTATGCACCTTGTCCGACAGCGGCACATACATGAACCAGCCGCCGTCAGGGGCCACGCCGAACACCAATGACAGAACGATGGTCGTCCCGCCGAACAGATAGCAGAAATACCCCAATGCGCTGAGCCGTGGAAACGCCATGTCCCGTGCGCCCAGTATCTTGGGCAGCAACCACAGCGCCAACCCTTCCAGCAGGGGAATGGCGAACAGGAACATCATGATGCTGCCATGCATCGTGAAAACCTGGTTATAAAGCTCGCTGTCCAGAAATGCCCCCTTGCGGGTGGCAAGCTGCGCGCGGATCAGCATGGCCAGAACGCCGCCGATGGCAAAGAACACGAAGGCCGTCGCCATGAACCGCAGCCCGATCGTACCGTGATTGACCGAGGTGAAAAACCCGCGCAATCCCGGATCATCGGCCCAGACCCTGTCCAGTTCACGGTGCAGATGCAACGCGCGCTGCGCCTTGTTCGGGGGAATGTCGGTCATGGCAGGGCTTTCTCGGCGGGGGCATCGATCAACGCCGACGGCGGGTTGGCAGGATCATAGGCGATCAGGGTAAAACGCATCTTTCGATAGCCCGGACCCGAGAATTCGGCGGATTGCCCGGCATATTCACCGGGGCGGTCGGCCTGCAGGCGATGCAGGTTCACATGCCCCGGAATGGCATCCATCTTGCCGCCAAGGCGGGGCACCCAGAAACTGTGGATCACGTCCGAAGACCGTATCTCCACCTCGAACGGCTGTCCCGCAGGAACATACAGCACGTTCCGTGTCGTGACAGGCCAGCCCCCCGGCGCGGGTTGCACGAAATCCCATTTGTAGCGGCTGGCATGGGCCTGCACCCGCACCACGGAATCGCCCCTGGCAATTATACGTTCCCCGGTCCACAGGGCGCTTGCCAGAAGGACGCCCAGCACGGTCATGGTGAACACCAGTCCCCAACCGACAATCCACACCCGGAAAGAGGCTTTGCGCGGCGCGCCCCGTATGGCCCCCCACAGCATTGCCAGCACGAATGCGGTGATCAGCCCCGCGCCGGTTGCCATGACCCACCATAGTCTGGCAACCTCGGCCGCAGCGGGACCGGCAGGGGATAGCACGCTCAACGGGGCATCGCAGGCAGATAAAAGCGGAACTGCCAGCAGGATAGCACGCTTGTAGGAAAAGGCCGCCGTCAGGAGAGACCGCAGATGCGACAGAGATACAGCTGGAAACAGCGCCGCCGTCTGGCCGATCCGATCGAGGAACATGCCACTTTCGACGATACGGAAACCAACGTCGCCATTGCCGGGCACCCCCTGCATGCGATGATGGTCGCCTTTCCGATCGCGTTGGCCTTTCTCACATTTGCCGCGGACGGCATGTACTGGTTCACCGCCGATGCATTCTGGCCGCGTGTGGCCCTTTGGGCCTCGGGAACGGCCTTCATGATCGGCATGGCCGCCGGTGTCACAGGCACGATAGAGCTGTTGATGACACCGGGCATCCGCATCCGGTCCGCCAGCTGGACGCATTTCATCCTGGCCGTCATGCTGCTGTCCATCCTCGGGTTGAACTGGGGCTTTCGCCTGCCCGACCCGGAGGCGGCAGTGCTGCCGTTCGGCGCCATGATTTCGGCACTTGGCGCCATGCTGACGGGCATCACCGGCTGGCACGGCGGCAAGCTTGTGTTCGATTACCGGATCGGAACCAAGCCCGATTAGGGGATATGCCGCCATGTTCATGTCTGCTCCCGCGGTTCCAGAAAGATGGCGGGCATGTAATCGGTTATGCCCCCCAGCTCCGGTTTGGCCAGAACAAGCCACAGCACCCCGAGGATCAGCGGCAGAACCAGCGCCAACCCGAACAGAGGCGAGAAATTCCGCTGCAACCCCCGCTCCTCGGCCGAGGAGACGACCAGATGGCCCAACCACGCATGGACCAGTGCCATCCCCGCAACCAGCGCCAGCTTGGCCACCAGCCACAGATCGAAAACACCGGCGGCAAAGATCAGCCCCGTTCCCGCCGCCACCGCGATGATTGCCGCAGGTGTCGCAAACCCGACATAGCCATAATGCGTGATCAGCCGGAATTCGGCATAGCGTGACTGGCGGCTGCCCTGCAAAGGCTTCTGCTTGCGGCTATCGCCATAGATCGTCATCAGAACCGGCAGCGCGATCAATGCGGCGCACCAGCACAGCATTGCCGCCAGATGCAGGAATTTGAGCGCCACGATCACGCGGGGGCACCCTGCATCCAGCCACGGCGCAACAGCATTGCTGCCATAAAGGCAAGGGGCACAAAGCCGGGCACCCACATCGCCAGCCCTGCCAGCTGCTGGTCGGCCAAAGGATCCATTCCCCAAATGGCAGCCCCATAGATATGTTCGAAATAGAGCAGTGTCGGGGCAAAGGTCAGAATGGCACCGATGAACCCCATCACCCCCGCAAACCCCGCAATGCCCAGCACACCGCGGAATAGTCCTGCAGCATCATCGGTCGGGACCAGAACGGTGGACCAGAACGCCCACGCCGCGCCCAGCATCGCGATCTGCATCATCCAGTACGCCAGATCGGACTGCCATATCCACGAATAGATGACCGGCACATGCCATGCCACCATGATGACCGACAGGGCGGCCAACCATCCCCCCACCGACCCCCGGCGTGCGATTGGCAGGGCCGTGGCAAGTGCGGGCGCGGCAAGCGTCATGATCACAAGATGGTGGAATGCACGGGCAGTGAACAGCCCCGCCGTCAGCGCGCAAAGGGGCGAGACAAAGGCCAGAAACAACGCCAGCCAACCGATGCAGGCCGCAGGCAAAGTCCCCTGCGTCCGCCTGCGCCACAGCACGAACCCGAAAACCGCAAGGCCCAGCAGAACCAGCGGATCAAAATTCCACGATCCGGCCAATGCTGCGGGCGTCGGCGCCGGGCCGCAATAGACCGTCGCCTCGCCGGTCGGGTTCAGAGCAGGCCATTCCCGTGCCATTCAATCTCCCGGTTTTGTTCCATCATTTCAACAGGCATACCGATGATCTGTTTCCCGCATTCCATCAGGCCAGAAGATACCGGCATGTTTTCGACCCCGGTCCGGTATTATGCGCCTATCGGATGCATCCGTCCTGCGGCCATTTGCCCATGTGCCGGAAAATATGGCGCAATACGCACCATTTCCAACCGTATCCGGGTCGGTATCTCAAATGTCGCCAGATCCCTGTCGTATTTCCTCGGCATGCAGGATACTGCCCACGCCACCACTCGTGGTACCGATCACGCTCAGGCTGCCATCGGTTTCCAGAATGACGGCAGAAACCTCCGTTTCATTTGCATATCCCGAGGACCGCACGGCTGCGCGCACCTCATCCTCGCGGACGCGCTGTTGGCGCAATGCCTGCTGCAAAAAGCGTCCCTCCCGCAGCAGAAGGGTGGGTTCGGACCTGACAAGATCGGCAACACCATCAGATCGAACCGACAGCCAAGCGATGATCCACTGCAACCCAGCCAGCACGACCAGCGCGGTAATCCCTTCTGCCAGGGCCACCGTTTTGGAAAGAAGCACGGTTGCAAGGGTGGACCCGAGGGCGACGGTCACGACCAGATCGAATGCGTTCAGCTTTGCCAATGTTCGTTTGCCAGTGATCCGCAACAGCAGCACAAGAATGACATAGGCAAGCGGACCGACCACCAGAATACGCAATATTCCGGACCAGTTTTCAAAGAACATTCAGCCTACTCCTTTGCGGATCGAAAATTCTGCCTGCACGGAAAAACGATGCAGACCGTTTGACGGGGAAACCATAACCCGGCCTGTGAAATGACATCGCCGCACCTTCATGCGGTGCGGCGTCCGGGGCATTCACAAGAAAGGTAACGGATTGCCAGCGGCAGCTACCGCTGGCAATCAGGACAGCCCCCGATCAGGCCGCCATTGCGCGCGGCCAGAACCGCAGCTTGCGGCAGGCTGCGATGAAATCATCCGCCTGTTCAGCCGCGACAAAGCCGCTGTCCAATCCGTCGGGCAGGCCAGCCTTGGTGAACAGCGTCTTGGCCGCATCATTATGCGCGCAGAACTTGTAATGCGCCCATGTGGTTGCCGCAAAATCACGCGCAGCAGGCATCTTTGCCAGCATTTCCACCTGATCTGCCGCAGGCAGAATTGCGACGGCATCGAAAATCGCCGAAGGTGCGCCTTCGACCATTTCATCCAGAACCAGTTCGGTGCCATCGGACAGCGTGACACTGCCAGCCAGCGGGCCAACGAATTGCACCATGGCCCCTTCGGCCTTGGCGGCGTCGGCAATGCCCGAGACCAGCGCCACATCCGACCCTTCGGTGACAAGGATACCAACCTTGCGACCGGCAAAGCTGGCCGGACCGTTCTTCAGGATCGACAGTGCCGGGCTTTCGACCAGATCGGTGCGCGTCGGCAAAGCAGCCTTGGCGGGTGCCGGCATTTCCTTGATCCCCAGCCCCTTGGCCACGGCCGATGCCAGATCATCGTGGATGTTCAGCAAATGCGACAGCATGCGAACGCGAATGGCCTTCGTCTTAACCTTCGAAAGCTCGAAGATCAGCGCATCGGCCATATGCTCACGCTCCACCTCGGTCTGGCTGATGTAGAACTGGCGCGCCTGCGAGTAATGGTCGGCAAAGGTTTCGGAGCGGATACGCTCCTTTTTGCCCTCGACGGCAACAGGCGTAGTCTTGAACCCTTCGGGCGTCTCGCGCGGACCGCCCTCGGTGCCACCCCAGCCGTTCGGTTCGTAATTGGCACGACCCTTCGGATTGTGCATGGCCATATGGCCATCCTGCTGGAAATGGTGGAACGGGCAGCGCGGCGCGTTGATCGGAATGTGGTTGAAATTCGGGCCACCCAACCGCTTCAACTGCGTATCGAGATAGCTGAAGTTGCGCCCTTGAAGCAGCGGGTCCTCGGAAAAATCGATCCCCGGTACGACGTTGCCGGTCTGGAACGCCACCTGTTCCGTTTCGGCAAAGAAGTTGTCGGGCATCCGATTCAAGACCATACGGCCGATGGGGCGGACAGGCAGGATTTCTTCGGGGATGATTTTTGTCGCGTCCAGCACGTCGAAATCGAACTGTTCGGCAAAAGCGTCGTCGAACACCTGAACGCCCAGCTCCCATTCGGGGAAATCACCGGACTGGATCGCCGTCCACATGTCGCGGCGGTGGAAATCGGGATCGGCACCATTGATGCGCAATGCTTCGTCCCAGATCACCGACTGCAGGCCCTGCTTCGGTTTCCAGTGGAACTTGACGAACTGTGATTTCCCCTCGGCGGTAACAAAACGGAACGAGTGGACACCGAAGCCTTCCATGAACCGGAAGCTGCGCGGGATGGCCCGGTCGGACATGATCCACATGACCATATGCATCGATTCCGGCATCAACGAGATGAAATCCCAGAAATTGTCATGCGCCGTTTGAGCTTGCGGAATATCGGCGTCAGGTTCCGGTTTGGCGGCATGGATAAGGTCGGGAAACTTGATCGCATCCTGAATGAAGAACACCGGAATGTTGTTGCCCACCAGATCCCAGTTGCCCTGCTTTGTATAGAACTTCACCGCAAAGCCGCGCACGTCACGCGCCAGATCCATGGAGCCCTTGCTGCCTGCCACGGTGGAAAAACGGACGAAAACCTCGGTCTTTTCCCCTGCGCGCTGGAACAGATCGGCGCAGGTCAGATCGGAGATGTTCTCATAGGTCTCGAAATATCCGTGCGCACCATAGCCGCGGGCGTGGACAACCCGCTCCGGGATACGTTCATGATCGAAGTGGAAGATCTTTTCACGGAATGCCTGATCCTCGATCAGGGTGGGGCCACGCCGCCCGGCCTTCAGACTGTTCTGGTCATCCGATACCGGGGCGCCGACCTGTGTGGTCATCGCCGGTACATCCCCGCCGGACTGCTGATGGATTTCGCCACCTGCGCCGGTGGTCGATGTCTGGTCCTTAACTGTCATGATGCACACCTGTTCGTTGTGTTCGGTCAACCGCAGGTATGCCGGACATCGATATCGTCAAACGATTTTCAATCAATCATCTTATATCTTTTTCAGCGGGGAACCCGAATGTCGGATCACGCATTAGTGTGTGCTCGGCAAAGGAAATATTTATGCATATCATGCACATCGCTATTGGCGGTTGCCTTCGCACGCCGCCAATTCAATACGGGCTGACCGAAGATACAGGGGGGCATATCGCCTATATCCTGGGTGCCGCCCACGGTCAGGCAGCCCGCAAGGATGTGTCACGTGTCGATATTGTTACACGCAGTTTCAATACCTTCGGCAGCGATTACATGCAGCCTGTCGAGGCAGTGACGGACAGGCTCCGTATTCTCCGGCTGTCAACGGACAGGCAGGATTACCTGACCAAGGATGCGCTGTGGGCCGAGGTGCCGGAACTTGCCGATGCGCTTTCGGAATTATTGCGGACAACGTCAAAGCCCGATGTATTGCATGCCCATTTTGCCGATGCGGCAGAGATTGCCTTTGCCGTGGGTGCCAAATTCGGGATTCCGGTCGTCTATACCCCGCATTCGCTGGCGCTTGGCAAACAGGGCGGGCAGCAGGAACACCGGCGCCTTGCGGCAGAGCATAAGGCCATTGCGCAGGCAGATGCCATCATCGCCTCCAGCCGGGATGAAATAGAGGCACAGATACCGGCCTATGATCCTGCGGCGATCACCCGCTGTCACCGGATTGCCCCCGGTGCCTCTACCTTTGCCTCTACATCCGATACCGCAGCGGCGGACCATCTGCTTCACGGGCTGCTGGATGATCCGCAGAAACCGATCATCCTTGCCATCGCCCGCCCTGTCACAAAGAAAAATCTGCGCGCCTTGGCGCTGGCCTATGCCGGCAATCCCCGCCTGCGGGACGCGGCCAATCTGGTCATCCTTGCCGGTCAGCATGCCACCGCCGAGCCGGAGGCAAAGGCCATTCTGCATGAGCTGCGTGATATTGCCGCCAGCCTGCCCGGAACATTCGCCCTTCCGCCCTCGCATAATACGCAGCAGGTGGCTGCGCTGTACCGGCGGGCTGCCGAAACAGGCGGCGTCTTTGTGAACCCCGCGCTGTTCGAACCCTTTGGCCTGACGTTGCTGGAGGCAGCACAGGCGGGCCTGCCCGTGGTCGCTACCCGCCACGGCGGGCCATCAACGATCCTTGAACAGCTGGACCACGGTATTCTGGTAGAGCCGAAGGATACCGATGCCATTGCGGACGCATGCCTGACGCTGGTTGATGATCGTGATGCATGGCATCGCGCCTCTGCCAATGCACTGCGCGGGATCAAGGAGTTTGATTGGACCCGCTATGCCGAGGACAGTGTGCTGGTTTACCGTGGCCTGCGCCGCGCCGCACGGCCGGTCCCGCATCAGGCGAAGCGCCTGCTGGCCTGCGATATCGATAACACCTTGACCGGCTGCGCGCCCTCGGCCCGCCGGTTCGCGGCATGGGCCGAAAGCGCGCATATCCCCTTTGCCGTGGCCACGGGCCGGTCGCTGCCCGAGGCGCGCGCCGTGCTGCGTCGGTGGAACCTGCCCGAGCCTGATGCCTTCATCACCTCGGTCGGGACCGAGATCTTTCTGCGCGGTACCAAAGGGCTGCACCTGTGCCCTGAATATGATGCCGCACTGGCGACAAGCTGGGACAGGGGGGCGATACAGGATGTGATTGCAGCCCTGCATCCGGAATGGCAGGCGCAAGTGGATCAGCGCGCGCATAAGATCAGCCTGTTCGGCAGCACCGATATGGCAGCGCGGGTCAGAACGGCCCTGCGTATGGCAGGGCATCGCGCGCATGTCGTCCATTCACACGGCAGGCTGATCGATATCCTGCCGCCCGCGGGGGGCAAGGCGAATGCCATTGCCCATCTGGCGGGCCGTTTCAATCTGACACTGGCCGACTGCATTGCCGCCGGCGACAGCGGCAATGATCTGGACATGCTGACCCGCTGTGGCACCGCCATCGTTGTGGCAAATGCCAGCGAGGAACTGACGGGACTGCGGCCACGTCCGGGGCTGGTGCGGACACGACAGCCCTTTGCCCGTGGCGTCCTTGAAGGGTTGGAGGGCGTGCTATGACCGCACCCATCGGATATTTCGTGCACCATCAGGGCCGGGGCCATGTCGAGCGTTGCGCCGCATTGGTCAACGCCCTGCCCGACAGCCGTCCCGTCACGATCTTCTGTGCGCGCGATGATATATTCCCCGCCCTGCGCCCGAATGTCGGCATCATCCGCATCCCGTCATTGTTCGAACCGACAGGGGCCGAACCCGTGATGGACTGGGTGCCCACCCCTGCCACGCTCCATTGCGCCCCGCTGGGTTGGCACGGCATCCGTACCGCCATGACACGCATCACCTCATGGTTCGCCGAGGCAAATCCGGCCCTGATGGTTTGCGATGTATCGGCCGAGGTGGCGCAACTGGCCCGTATCTGTTCGGTGCCGCATATCAAGGTGCTGCAGCACGGGGACAGGCGCGATCCGGGTCACCGCGCCGCCTATGACGGTGCCGCCGGAATATTGGCCCCGTTCCATTCCGCATTGGCACAACCGGACTGGAATGCGGACATGTTGCAACGGACATATTTCGCGCCCGGTCTGGGGTGCCCCTCGGGGCCTGTCGCAACGCGGGCGGCGGCGCGTGAACGTCTGGCACTGGATCCCGCGCGCCCTGTGGTTCTGGTCATGTCGGGCAAGGGGGGCAATGGGTTCGCGCAGGCCCCCATCGCGGTCGGCGCGCGTGCAATGCCCGATGCACAGTGGATCACCGTGGGCCAGGTGGCCCGTGACTGGCATGCGACAGAGCCTGCCAACCTGCAACATCTGGGCTGGGTCGATGGCGTCGAGGATCACATCGCGGCGGCAGATCTGATTGTCGCTTCCACCGGAAATACCACCTGTCAGCAAATCCTGAACGCGGGGCGCCCGTGGATCGCCGTGCCCGAATGGCGCTATTTCGATGAACAGGTTCTGAAGGCCCGCGCCCTCCATGCTGCCGGGGTGGCGCTGCATCTGCCCTCCCTGCCCTCCTCGGCCCACGCATGGCAAGAGGCTGTCGCCACGGCCCGGTCCACGCATGATCCGGCCCGCCAGCAATCCCTTGCGGGTACAAACCCTGCCCCCGAGGCCGCAATGTGGCTGGAAGGCGTGATCACCCGCCTGTGGGGCAATGCTGCCGACAATGTCATTTCCCTCTCAACCGCTTCCTGAGGTTTGCCCATGATCCCTTCGACCGCATCCGTTCTGACCATTGCCAAGGGCCGTGACGCACATCTGCGCAATGTGATGCTGGGCCTGTCGCGCCAGACCGTCCTTCCGGCAGAGCTTGTGATTGCCCGTATGCAGGAGGCCCCCTATCAGGACCTGCCGGAAATGCCCTTTCCGGTGCGGCAGATCGCCGTCACGGGGCCTGAACTGCCCTTGGCGCGCGCACGTAATGCGGCAGCAGGTCTGGCCACGGGTGATCTGCTTGTCTTTCTGGATGTGGATTGCATTCCCGCCCCGACATTGGTGCAGGATTATCTGGACGCGGGGTTTGACGGCCTGATGATGGGAGAGGTGATGTATCTGCCCGGAGGTGCCAACGCAGCCGGATGGACATGCACCGGTTTCGACACCGTGGCCGTGCGCCATTCCGACAGGCAAGGCCCTCCCGCCGACGGGGTGGAGATCTGCACCGATTACCGTTGCTTCTGGTCGCTGAACTTTGCCCTTCCAGCGCATGTTTTCGCCAAGGTGGGCGGCTTTGACGAACGGTTCACCGGATACGGCGGCGAGGATACGGACTTCGGCAAGACACTCAGCATGGCGGGGCAACGCATCGGCTGGATTGCCGGGGCAAAAGTCTACCATCAGTACCATCCCCACCATATGCCCCCCGTGCATCATCTGCACAGCGTGGTCCGGAATGCCGAGCTGTTTGCCGAAAAATGGGGGTACCGCACGATGGAGCATTGGCTCTACGCCTTCATGCTGATGGGTTTGATCGACAATTCCGGCCCGACCATCCGTATTCTGAAAGAACCGGACGAGGCCGACATCGCGTTGACACGCCAAAGCCCGGACATGCCCTATGCCAATACCGCCTCGGTCATCCGGCTGTTGAAGGCGCGGCTGGCAGCGGTGGATGCCGCAGGGCAGAAATCGCTTCTGCGCCCGGCCATCGCGGCGGAATGATGCGGATTGCGGTCATTTCGCATGTGCGCCATCCGATCGCGCCGCCGTTTATGGGCGGGATGGAGGCGCATTCCTGGGCGCTGACCCATGCACTGATGGCGCGGGGGCATGATGTGACGCTGTTCGCGGCAGCGGATAGCGACCCTGAGTTCAACATCCACCCCATTCTGCCCGAACACTACGATCTGAAATATCCGTGGAACGATTATATCGAGACGCGGGTCCTGCATGATTATCTGGATGCAGGGTTTGCCCGTGCCATGCAGGGGATGGTGGACGGCGCATTCGACGTGGTCCACAACAACTCGCTGCATCGCTATCCGCCGCGCCTGGCACGTCAGCACAGGGTTCCTACCGTTACCTCGCTGCATATTCCGCCCTTTGACGCGATCCACCGCGCCGTACGTGAGAGCTGCGCGCCATGGTCGCTGTTCACCGTTACATCAGCCAAGCAGATCGAGTGCTGGTGGCCCGAAGGCCCCCCACCCGAGGCGCATATCGCCCATAACGGTATCGATCTGGGGCAATGGCCGTTTTCACCACAGGGTAATGGAAGTGCGGTCTGGTCAGGGCGCATCTCGCGGACCAAGGGACCGCATCTGGCGGTGCAGGCGGCGCTGCGACTGGACCTGCCGCTGACCCTGTTCGGCGTTATCGAGGATGCGGAGTATTACGAGGCCGAGATCAAGCCGCATCTGGGCACGCTGATCCGCTACGGGGGCCATCTGCGGACACATGCCTTGGCCCATGAGATGGGCCGCGCCTCTGTCCTGCTGTTCACGCCGCTTTGGGATGAACCCTTTGGCCTGGTCGCGGTAGAGGCGATGGCCTGCGGAGTGCCGGTTGCCGCGCTGGATATGGGGGCCGCTCGCGAAATCATCGGTGAGGCCGGATATTTTGCCCACCCCGAAGATACCGTCGGTTATGACACGGCAATCCGGCGCGCGATGGACATCCCGCGCACCATCCCCCGCAACAGGGTAGAGCGGCTGTTTACCATCGACCGCATGGTGGACCGGTACGAAGGATTGTACCAGTCCGCAATGCAGGGGCTGGCCGCCGAATTGCCATCCGTAACATTTCCCCCCATCGAACTGCCGGAAATGGATCGGCCCATGGCCCACCCCGCCCCGACCGCTCAGGGGAATGGTTTCAGCCTCGGGGGTCCCAGCCTTCGGGCGTGACCATCAGGGGCGGATCGAAGGTTGCGGCAATTTCGGCCCAATCCACCATCTTGAAATTGGTGGCAGCCGTTTCACCATCCAGACCGTTCAGGTCACCGGCGTAACCGTCCTGCGTGATGAACACGCCATTCGGATACCCGGGCAGCGCCACGGAAATAACGTCATCGCCATCGCTTTCCTGCACCCCGTCGATGCCGTCCGAACCGCCGACCCTGAAGGAGCCAAGAAGGTCCAGCCCCTCATCCACCGAGAATACGGCAAAGCTGTCATCATAGGGGGCGTCGGCATATGTGGGTGCGCCGCCATGCGCACCGCCCTGACTGGAGGCAATCAGATAGCGCGCACCGCCGGCGGCATAATACAGTGACAATCCCTCTACATCGCGGGTGACGACACTATCGGGATTGAAGAAGGACGACCCCTTGGCACCCCGCGTCTGGTACAACAGCTCTGCCGTGCCGCCTGCCACGGGAACGCGCCAGATACCCACATCCTCCTGCCCGGCATAAAGCATCCCCGTTGTCCGGTCGATGACCATGCCTTCGAACTGCGGGCTGAAATCATGGGCGGCGTCATCGTCGCTTTCCTCCCACAGGTCCTGCCCCATATGTGTGGTCGGAACGGCGAATTCATGATCCTTTACCGCGCGAACGCCGTTCTCGGTCGCTTCCAGCCGGAACAGGCCCACCACGGGCTGATGCCTCTGGGTGCCTGCAACCCAGATGGTGCCGCTGTTCCGGTCATGCCATGTGGTCAGCCCGTAGATCGTTGCCTGATCATCCACCGGATTGTCCTCGGCCCCTTCGGCATTGCGCAGCGGGCGCGTCGGAAAGGCCCGTTCTTCTGCCGGATCGGTGATTTCGGTCAAAAGCTCCGCCCCGTCGCGGTCAATCCGGTAGGCGCGCACATAATCCAGCCCCCGGTCAGAGGCGATGGCAAGATCCGCAACCGTGCCGTCGGCCATCGTCATGCCATAGACCACATCGACGTTGTTGATCCGGCTGTCCTTATGCGGGGCAATCGTCTGGATTAGGGTGCCGTCCAATCCGTACACCCGCATGCCGCCATTCTTGACCGCCGTGATGACAAGGCTTTGCGCCCGGTCCGTTCCGGACAGCCAGATCGCGGGATCATCGGCATCCGCCCCCATGTCGTCCTTGGTCAGCACCGGCGTTTGCGCCATGGCGGTAACGGTATTCACCGCCCAGTCCTGCGCGTGGACCGTCGGCGGGCACATCATCACGGCTGTCAGGCACAGGGCCGCATGTGTGGGTATCTTCATGGTAAATTCGTCCCGAAATTATATTTTCAGGCTTTATGTGCCGAATATAAAACGGTTTTATGACACCCATCAGCCTAATCTGTAAATCACGAGGCGCCCGCACCTTGCCGGAATGACCGTTTGCGGACACTTCGGGAAATGCCGATCCGCATTGCCTTCCGTGCGAAAAAAACCATGATGCGCGCACAGCCTATGGGCAGACAGAGAGAGGGCAGGATTTGAACGGAGCATACACCCGGGGCGTGGCCGCCATCCTGTTTGCCGCCTTTGTCTGGGGGACCACCGGAACAGCCGCGACCTTTGCGCCCGATGTCGGCGCCCTTGCGATCGGCGCGGCGGCAATGGGCATCGGCGGGCTGGCACAGGCGCTGATGGCCGCGGGGGGCATTCTGCGCTCCCGTCAGCTTCTGCGCGCCCGATGGCCTCTGTTATGGGCCGGGGCCATTTCCGTGATGATCTACCCCCTGGCGTTCTATGCGTCGATGCGAATGGCCGGCGTTACGGTCGGGACGGTCATCAGTATCGGTTCCGCCCCGCTGTTTTCGGCGCTGATCGAATATGTTCTGGACCGCACAGGGCTGACACGGCGATGGGCCATCGGCGCGGGCATCGGGCTGACCGGTATCGTCATGATTTGCATGGCCGAACGCGGGTTCGAGGCGGGGATCGGAAGTGATACCTCCATCAGCCTTGGCGTGAGCCTCGGGCTGATTGCCGGGCTGACATACGCGCTTTATTCATGGTCGGCACGAAAGCTGATGATGGGCGGGCTCCGGTCATCGGTGGCGATGGGTGCCACCTTTGGCCTGGGCGGTCTGTTGCTGTTGCCGGTGCTGCTGATCACGGGCGGGCCGTTTCTGGCGTCCTGGACGAATGCCGCAGTCGGTCTCTATATGGCCGCAATTCCGATGTTTCTGGGATATGTCTGTTTCGGTTATGGCCTGGCCCGCGTTCCTGCCAGCATGGCCACGGTGATTACCCTGCTGGAACCGGTTGTGGCCGCAATTCTGGGCGTTCTGATCGTGGGAGAGCGTTTGCCCCCCGCAGGATGGATCGGCGTGGGCATGGTCGTCGGCTGCCTGATGATCATCACCATGCCCGCGGTGCGGCGAAAACCGCCGCATGGCAAAGGTGGCCTGCGGCTGAATCCCTGACGGCAGAAGTGAAAAGGGGCCCGACATATGTCAGGCCCCCGATCAGGTCATCCTGTCGCGTCAGCTGACAAGCGAACGCAGGTTCTGCTTGTGACGCATGGCAAGCTTGCGCCCCTGACGCCCCCCGACGAGGTGGCGGGCAGGCGAAGGTTCGTAAGCGGCATCGCGCAATTCGGGGAACAGCAGAAGGATCTCTTCCAGCGCGGCATTCCCGATACCCTTCAGTGCTTCGGGGCCGGTAAACAGCGATTCTGTTTCCGCACCATTGGCAAAGATCACCTCGTGGTTTTCGAACAGCATGTGGAAGTATTCCACGCTTTGCACATCCGGTGCGATATCGATACCGTCTGTCGAGCAGAGTTGTTTTGCCGCCACCAACACCTCGTTGATGGAGAACATGTTCATCGCGATCTTGGACCGCACAAGCATGCGGTGCTGCGGAGATACGATCAGATCCGCGGTTGGCAGACCGACGCCCAATGCGCCCGCGCGGATACGGATGGGCTGCACGTTCGGCATCGCGGCCAGCTCGGCGGCCGATAGCTTGCGCGATCCGATCCAGCGGATGGCCTGCATCCCGTTATCACGGGTTTCGACCATATCCCCTGCGGTCAGATGCTCGATCGCAACCTCTCCGCGCGCGGTCCGGACCATCGTGCCGGCCGCCAGACAGGGAATGAAGCTGATGTTCGGCCGATCCTGCAAGAACGCGACCTCTGTCGAATTCAGCACCGAGTTCAGCGTGATGGTTTCGATCGGCGCCGCTTCCAGCGTAGCGATATCCGTTCCGTCAATTGACGGGGCAAGAAAGAGGTTGCCATCCGTTGTCTGAACAATGCGCGCATCGAACGTGCTTGAAGGCGTACCGTCGGTATAGGTGATGGTTGCCGAATAATATACGGCGGCGTCATGCACCAGTGTCAGCGGTGCACCGTTGCGAAGTGTAAAGTTGTACTCATCATTGGATAGATTGTTATCATTATCCATGATGGGGGTGTTATTGGCCGAAAGCGCCCCGCCGTTATCAACCGTTTCCGCGAAATAGATACGGTCCTTCAGCGGCAAATCGGCGGAGCCGAATGTCACACCCTCAAAAAGTGCCGCATTTTCACTGGTATTGTTGCCCTCTACTGGATCGAGGGCTGTTTCCGAAGATCCGAGATAAATAACATTCCAACTCGTTGGCATCAACCAACCCCTTATATGAAGTGGGCAAAGCGATTCAATCGCCCGCGCAATTTCCGGAATTAGGCACACATGCACCCACTCCAAAGGTTCAGCAGTACTGATATATTATCAACAAAATTATTAATTAATTTTTTGGCCTTATACGTATATACATATTCGCCAGATTAACAATTCAAATTAATGTTGATAATACGAATATGCGGTAATTAAGGAACTCCGGTTTACTACGGATTTATCCGGCATAAACGCCTGACACCGAGCAGCAGAATAAACGATACATGGGTATCGTTCTGCATATCTCCCTATATTTCATGCACTTGAACAGGTTGTACCTGATGGGATCTGCATCAACCCCATGTATAATCATGATATCTGGAACTGTGGCCTATATGCCGTGCCATTTGATTCGTCTGTATCTCGCACCGTCACTTCAAGGGCGCCGGCAAGCGTGTGGGGCACCTGAGGAATAGGAACGCCAGCCGCTAGTTTATTTCACATATTTGATATCACGGGCTGAGGCTCTATCCATCGGAACACATGCCACGCGAATTGATAACGCGCTTCGTAATTAATTTGGAAACAAGGGGCGGGCGTCGTTCCAGGATCTGAACAGACACAACCGAATACAACTTCAGGTGGTTGTCGCATGATATATAAGGGACTGTCATTAGTATCACCGAAGGTATGAAAGACGTACCTCATGATGCCAACCTGCGGGGTTAGAAATATTGCAGACATCGAAAACCGCAAAGCCGGCCGAAGTCATGCGCCTAAGGACATGGCGGCGGCA
Organism: Falsirhodobacter sp. alg1; assembly: GCF_000739715.2. GTDB lineage: Bacteria > Pseudomonadota > Alphaproteobacteria > Rhodobacterales > Rhodobacteraceae > Falsirhodobacter. The sequence continues at coordinate 37,702 of NZ_BBJC02000006.1, forward strand.
CAACCAATTCCCCAAGATACAACCGGGGATTGAGCCGCCCACCCATGCGTCACTACAGCGCAGGTGGCGTAAAATAGCCCTTCCCGCGTGTCATCCGGTGTAATTAATTTCCAAAACGAGAATACGAATATCATTATATTCCGGATATTTACGTGCGACCGTGGTACAATCCATTTCCACTCGCCCCCCTCGCAGCAACTTGCAGACACCACCCCCACCCAGGCTGATCGCGGATACCCGCGCCATTTCATCACTTGCATGTGACTGGGGCGCACGAACATATTACCGCGCAGCCAAGGCAACGCCTGAGCCAGATCCGCCATACAGATCAAGGCTCGCGTTCCATGATGTTATCCCGTCGCTTCCTCTCCAGCACTGCAATTGTCGGTGCGATGGCACTGCCCGCTTCGGCGCAGGATATTCCGCTGGACCCCATCATCGTGGAACAGCGCGATGTCCAGTCTGGCGCAGCCGATCGGGCCACGGCCGTTTACGTGTCCGATGCCGAGCTGGAGCGCGCGCGGGTGGGCGATCTCAAGGATGTGTTTGCCGGAATCGCCTCGGTATCCGTCGGGGGGGCACTGCCCGTTGCACAGAAGATATTCGTCAACGGCATCGACATGCTCAACCTGTCCGTCACGATCGACGGCGTTGCCCAGAACAACAGGGCCTTTCACCACGTAACCGCGAATGCCATCGACCCCGGCCTGTTGAAACAGGTGCGTGTTGATGCGGGTGTTGCAGCGGCGGATACCGGCCCGAATGCACTGGCCGGTGCTGTGGTGATGGAAACGGTGGATACCGCCGACATCCTGCAGCAGGAAAAGAACTTTGGTGGCAACCTGCGGCTGTCCTATTCGGACAACGGGGGCACTTGGCAAAGTGCGCTGACCATGGCCGGCAGGCAGGACGGCTTCGAATGGCTGGGGTACATCAAGCGGGCCACCGGCGACGATTACGAAGACGGCAATGGTGACGAAGTTGCGGGCAGCGGCGCGAACCTGACCAGCTATCTGCTGAAAGGCGCTTTCGAGACGACCGAGGGCGACCGGTTCGAGTTTTCGGCCCAACAGCTGGACGACAGCGAATACCGCCCCTACCGCGCCAATATCGGCTCGGTCGGTCGCGCCCTGCCCACACGGTTCTACGATACAACGCGCAAGAACTATGCCTTCAGCTATGAAAATACGATGGATACCGGCATGTGGGATCCGAAGCTGACCATTGGCTGGTCCGAAAGCGTTGTCGACATTCCCGATCCCGAAGGCAGCCAGGGTACATCGTCATCGCTGTCGGGTACGGCGCAGAATACATTCACCTTTTCACCGGGAAATACGGTTGTTGCGGGTCTGGACTTCTATGACCGCATGGGGCGGTACGAAGATATCTACGGCACCGATCTGGAAGAGAATGCGCAAAATATCGGCCTGTTCGCCCAAGCGCGGCTGCAACCCATCGATCGCCTGAAATTGAGCTTCGGGGCCCGTGCGGATTTTGAAGATTTCGAGGGCACATCCGGCGACGAGGAAACCTACGACGGAATGTCGGGCAACATGTCTGCCGCCTATGACGTGACGGACGAGCTGACATTGCGCGCCGGTTATTCCAACGTCTTCGGCGGCGTGTCGATCGAGGACAACTACCTGTTCTACCGCATCGACGACTATGATGCCCTGCGTGCGGCGCGGGCCGAAAACTTCATGGCCGGTTTCGACTGGGCCCGTGGCAACCTTCGCATCGGCGGCGAACTGTTCAAAACGCAGGTTTCGAATGCGCGGGTCGAAGAAGGCAACTTCGGCTTTGAAAGCACCGGCTTCAATCTGGGCACGACCTATGGCTGGAACGGCGGATTTGCCCGCCTGACATATTCCAACAGCGAGGTGACCGTGGATGGCGATCCGGCCTCCAGCTATGAAGGCGTGGATTTCGGCGCCCCCATCGGAGAGATCATCGCCTTTGAGGTGGAGCAACGCCTGACACCCGGCCTGACCGTCGGTGGCGGCATAGATATGGCGCTGGATTATGACCACAGCGACAGCTCCGACCCCGATGATTCCGCCATTCCGGGATATACGGTCGTGAATGTATTCGCCGAATATGTTCCGCGCGCCATTCCTGCAATGACCGTCCGCACCGGTGTGGCCAACCTGTTCGACCAGCAGTATTCGGACCGCGCGACATATGGCGTGGATTATGCCGACAGCGGATTCGGGTTTATCCCCCTGCGGGAACCGGGCCGTACGATCACCCTTGAGGCGACAATGCGGTTCTAAGGCATCCGCACCTGCACGGATCACGATAGAAGGCCCTTCCGGAAACGGATGGGCCTTTGGCATGACCCCGGCAATGGACGCGAATTGGGAATGGATAGGCCAAGCGGCAATGCCGTAAACTCCGCGCGCCGCCAGCCCTTAGTCGGATAACGCACGATTGGGACGGAAAGATGATCGACGTCTAGGACGCGCAATTTCCCAAACTCCACCATCCTGCATGCGGTCTTTTTCCACGTCCGGCACCGCGTGTCATACCGTGATCTGCACCAATTCATGGCCAACCGCAGTGTCAGCGTAAATCACTGAGCATCGAACCGATGGGGCGGCAAAAACGTGCCCCTGATCGCGGCAAATCCCCAAGCCATCAAACGACCAACTGCCCTCTTGCGGCGCGCGAACGAAATGTATCTGAATGTTGAGTGCAAGTGGACATATCTGTATCTGGCTGTCGTCCGCGACAAGAATACCCTCGATTTTACGCTATCAACAGCCGGTCGATGCGAACGGTGTGCCGATCCGGGGGCATCATCGACAAAAGCTGTGCCAACCTCGCCGAGTTAGAGCGTGTCTATGTGATCCTCAAGTTTACCATAGCTGGAAAGACCATCACGGTTCTGCAGCTCGCATACTTCGGTAATATCATTGCTCCATAAAACAGATTACCGGCCTGACGAAGAGGCCCAAAACGTTTCATTTTGCGGATGCCACGGTCAAGACGGCCTACATGATCAGGGAAGGGCAGTTCAGCCTCAACGGCCTCACCACCGCACAACAGTTTGCTGCACCAGCAGCATAATTGTGCCGTGGCTGCGGGCACCATCGGATTGCCTGAACGTTTGCGACAAGACCTTTCGTGTCAAGAACGGGCAGACCCCCGCCCCCCGGTCAGACCCCGAGATCTCTTCACAGCAAAACGATATGTTCTTCCTGCCCCTTGCCAACACCTTCGGCGACAAATACCGCGCCGTCCTGCTCCCCCGGCTGTGCCATCCCCTCGGCGGCAGAGGTTGCAAACAACGTCGTCAGCCCCGCGCCGCCGAAGGCAGGGCAGCTGATCTGCACAGCCGGAAAAGCCACCGCATCGGTGAATTTTCCGTTCGTATCGTAGCGCGCCACACGGCCCGCACCCCATTGTGCGCACCATAAGGCCCCCTCTGCATCCACCACCGAACCATCGGGATTCAGCCCTTCGGCACGCAGATCGGCAAACACCTCCGGCTCACCCATTGGCCAGCCTTGGGGATCAAGGCGCACTTTGTGGATGATCGACAGGGCCGTATCAGAAAAATACGCATGCCCGCCATCGGGCGCAAAGCAGATCGAATTGGGAATCCTGATGCCGTGAAAAAGACGGCGCAATTCCCCCTTGTAATAGCGCCATATTGCCCCGGCCCCCTGTTCGGCCGCGATCCCCATCGTCCCGATCCAGAAACCACCCTGCGGATCGGCGCGCCCGTCATTGGATCGGGTCAGCGGGTTTTCGGCGTCCAGCGGCACCAGCACCTCATGCGCGCCCGTCCGCAGATCAAGGAGGTTCAGCGCATTCTGCGATGCAAGGATCACGCTGTCGGGGGTGACACGCCCCGCCGCCGAGACATATTGGTCGAACTGGAACTGTCGCGCCGCCCCCGACTGTCCGCGCTGGAACATGCGGCGCCCGAGGATGTCGAACCAGATCAGGCTCTGGCTGTCGGGGTGCCACAAGGCACCCTCTCCCAGCACGCAGGGCGTCGGATCAAAGACCGCCGCCGTCATTGCGCGTTCTTCCATGCGGCCACCAGCGCCTCGGCCTTGCCCGCCACGACCTCGGCGCTGTCCCCCGGTTTGTAAATCGACGAGCCGATGCCGAAGCCTGTGGCGCCTGCCCCCAGCCAGTCGGCCATGTTCGCGGGCGTCACGCCCCCCACGGCATAAAGCGGCATGTCGGGCGGCAGCACCGCCTTCATCGCCCGCAGGCCTATGGGGCCAATCAGATCGCCCGGAAACAGCTTCAGCGCATCCGCCCCCGCGTCGATGGCGGCAAAGGCCTCGGTCGGTGTCATCACGCCCGGAAAGCTTTCCATGCCACGCGTCTTGGATGCGCGGATCACCTCCACGTTGCAATTGGGGGACACGATCAGCCGCGCCCCGGTTTCGGCCACCTGCGACACCTGCGCCACTGTCAGCACCGTACCTGCACCGATCGCGGCCCGATCCCCGAACCGTGCCTGAAGGGCGGCGATGCTGTCCAGCGGATTGGGCGAGTTCATCGGAACCTCGATCCGAGTGATCCCGGCCCCGACAAGGGCCGCCCCAATGTCCACGGCCTCGGCGGGGGTCAGCCCGCGCAGGATTGCTACCAGATTCATGCCGTTTCTCCGATCCGTTTCCATGCGCGGTGCAACCCCGCAAGGGTTGCCGCCTCTGCATCCGCCTCGCTGACCTGAACGCCCTGATGTCGCAGCGCGCGCGCATAAAGGGCCGCCAGCGCGGGCGCGCCGATCAGGGCAACCTCCTGGCCAAGCCAGTAGGGTTTGGCCCCCGCCAGTTCCCATCCGATCAGCAGCCCCGACAGCGTCGACCGTGCCGTTTCGGGCGACAGATCACCGATCAACGCCCCTGCACGCAGCTGGAATAGGCGCCCATAGGCCCGGTGCGGCTGTGCCAGCGCATCGTTCACCGCGGCATCGAAGGCTTCCTCCTCCGTGGCGCAAGAGGATGCAACCGTATGCCGCAGAACCGATTTTCCGGCCAACAGCTCGAACACCTCACCGGTCATGAAGCTTTGGAACGAGCAGATCTCTCCGGCAGAGATATGCGCCCATTTGGTATGGGTGCCGGGCAGGCAGACCACGCCCTCGAAATCGGCGCGCGCCGCCAGCAGGCCCGCGATCTGCGTCTCCTCGCCGCGCATCACATCCGCCGGATCGTCCTGCGATACGCCGCAGGTGATCCAGACTCTGGTGCCCGGCACGTTGGCCAAGGGCGTCTGCGCCAAGGTGGGGGCCTTGGCATAGGGGGCCTCGTGCCAGCCCTGACGGGAACCGACCATCCCGCAGGCCACGATTGCGGCCCCGGCCCATTCGGCCCAATCGGCGGTTTCATCCGCAAGGACCTGCGCGAACTCGGTCCGGTTCAAGCCGCCCATCCCCCGAGCCGAGGCGCGCTGATGCACCATCTCTGCGCCGCGCATCGCCCAAAGCCGCAGGTTCGTCGTTCCCCAATCGGCGGCGATCCAATGATCGGATGTCATAGCCTTTCTCCCTCGCAAACCCACATCGTCAGCGGGAAACTCCAAGGCAGGTTGATCCCCTGCCCCATCAAATACTGACCCGTCAGGATCAGATCGCCCGTTTTCAGCGCCGGTGCCCCGCGCGACAGGCCCACCGCATCGGCGCGGTTGCGCAGGGTGATACGGTATCGTGCCTCTGGGTCAAGCTGCGTCAGGCGCAGGGGCCGGGGCAGGATCTGTTCCGAACTCTCCGCCCGGCCCGCGAACACGACGAACCGCGCCCCGTCTTCGGCCAGCTGCTGTTCGGCGATCACCGCCGGGTCCGCGCTTTCCAGCCGCAGGATATCGGCGCGGCGCATCCAGTCGCGGTTGGCCTTCCACCACGCGGTCACATCGCGCAGCACCGCCGCCTCGTCCTCTGTCAATTCGCGCGGGTCCATTTCGAACCCCATATGCCGGGCCGCCGCGACCCATGCGCGCATCCGGATGTCGATCACCCGCCCCGAGGTATGGCAATGGCGCGGGCCGACATGGCTGCCGGTCACCGCCATCGGCAGGAACAGCGCGGCATCGTGCTGGATACGCAGCCGCTCCAGCGCGTCATTGCTGTCCGACAGCCAGACGCGTTGGGTGCGGGCCATGATCCCGAAATCGATCCGCCCCCGCCCGAGGCACAGCTTTCGATCTCCACCCCCGGAAAATCGGCGCGCAGGCAATCCAGCAGCGCATAGGTGCCGCGCGTTTGGGCCGCATCGGCATAGGGCAGGACGCGGTTGTGATCCCATTTGATATAATCGATGTCATGGGCCTCCAGAACCGCCGCGATCCGGCCATGAAGATAGGCGCGGACATCCGGCTGCGACATGTCCAGCACCATCTGCTGCCGCCCCAGCCCCTGATCCGCCGGGCCAAGCGCCCAATCGGGATGGGCGCGGTAGATGTCGCTGTCGGGGTTGACCATTTCCGGCTCGAACCAGATCCCGAACGTCATTCCCAGCCCGTGGACATGGTCGATCAGCGGGCCAAGCCCTTCGGGATATTTGCGCGGATCGATCGTCCAGTCCCCCAGGGACGAGGTATCGTCATCACGGCGCCCGAACCAGCCGTCATCCAGCACGAACCGCTCGGCCCCCAGATCGGCGGCGCGGGTCGCGATGTCGCGAAGCGCGGTCAGCGAATGGTCGAAATAGATCGCCTCCCAGCAGTTGTAATGCACGGGGCGCGGACGTTCGGGGTGCGGCCACGTCACGATCTCGTCGCGCAGGTGGCGCTGATACGCGGTGGCGCAGCCGTTCAGACCATGGGCCGAATAGGCGGCATAGAGCGGCGCTGTTTGGAACGCGGTGGCGGCCCCATGCTCGGTCTGCGGGGCATGGCCGAACTGGATCTGGCGGCGGCCATCGGGCAATTCCTCGGCCATCATGCCATGGCCGCCGGACCATCCGTAATGCAGCGCCCAAACCTCGCCGCCGGTATTGGTCGCGCCCCGGCCGGGCAGCAGGATCGCTGGGAAATGTTCGTGCCCCGTCCGGCCCGTCCGGTTGTCGCGCGCATGGATGCCCGCGCGCCAGCGATGCCGCTGCATCCGGAACTCACCGATCCAGCGGCCCGAGAAATCGATCATCTCATCCGCAAGCTGCGGCGCGGGAAAGACCGGCGCGGCCAGCCAGTCCAGATGAATCGGGCGGTCCGACACCACCGATGCCTGCGCCGTCAGGACATGCGTGCGGGGGTTGATGCCGAAGGTTGCGACATAGCGCAGCCCCCCGTCGCGATAGCTGAGGGTCAGGGTGTTCTCCCCCTCCTCCGCCCCCTCGAACCCGAAGCGCGGCAAAAGGATCGCCCCGTCCTGCGACCGCGCCCGAAGGCCCGCCTGCCCCGGAAAGCTGCGCACAGCCTCCGGGCAGATCGACAGGTCCGGGTTCCGGTCCAGCATCCCACCGGTCACATCCATCCGGTGCGCGCCTGCGGGATACGCGCCGATCAGCGGCGCCCCCCAATAGACGATCTGCGGCAGCTCGTGGTTTTCGGCCAGAAGGACAAGGCTCTGGCAGGCATCACCCAGATGCCAGATCTGTGGCTGGCTCACTTCACGGCCCCCAAGGTCAAACCTGCGATGAAATGGCGCTGCATCGCAAAGAACATCAGAACGGGCGGCAGGGCGGCAAGGATGGACCCCGCGGACACCAGATTCCACGCCGCGATCCACTGGCCGTTCAGACTGTTGAGCCCGGCGGTGATCGGCTGCGTATCCGCGCCCGTGGTCAGCACCATCGCCCAGAAATAGTCGTTCCAGATGAAGGTGAACACCAAGACCGACAGCGCCGCGATGGCCGGACGCATCAGCGGCATCACCACATGGCGGAAGATCTGCCATTCGGTGACCCCCTCCACCCGCGCGACCTCGATCAGATCGAAGGGCAGACCCTTGATGAAATTGCGCATGAACAGCGTGCAGAACCCCGTCTGGAACGCGATATGAAACAGGGCGAGGCCGGAAATGGAATTGTAGAGGCCGAGGCTGACCGTCAGATCGCGCACGGGCACCATCAGGATCTGGAACGGCACGAAGTTGCCCGCCACGAACATGAAGAACAGCAGGTGATTGGCCCGGAACTTGTAGATGGCCAGCGCGAACCCCGTCAGACACGACAGGCCCACGGCCCCGATCACCGTGGGAATCGTGACCTTGAAACTGTTGAGCAGGTATTTATCGAGCGCGGTGTTCTTGAAAACGGTCAGGTAGTTGTCGAACGCCAGCGCCGAGGGCCAGCCGAAATAATTGCCGGCCGCCAGATCGGATGACGGGCGCACCGAGGTCATGGCGACGCCCAGCAAGGGCAGAAGCCACAGGATCAGCATCACCGGCAGCGCGATCTTGTAGGCGCGCTGCGCGGTCGGCGACAGGCTCTGGATTGGACGCGGGAACATCAGCGCGCTCCTTTTTCGTCGCGCCACATCTTCCAGATGAAGCCCGAGATGAAGATCATCATGATTGCGAACAGCACCACGGCAATCGCCGCGCCATAGCCCATCCTGTAGCCGTATTCCGACAGCGCCTGTTCATACATGTAGTAGGACAGAACCCGACTGGAGCCGTAGGGGCCGCCCGATGTCATGATCGAGACGAGATCGAAACTGCGCAGCGCGCCGATCACCGTGACCACCAGCGCGATGAAGGTGGCCGGGCGAAGCTGTGGCAGCACCACATACCACAGCATCTTCATCCCCTTCGCACCATCAAGGCGGGCCGCTTCGATCTGGTCGGGGGCCACTGCGTTCAGGCCAGTGAGGTAGAGGATCATGCAATAGGCGATCTGCGGCCACAGCCCGGCAATGATGATGCCGTAGGTCACCAGATTCTCATCCGCCAGAATGGCTACCTGCGATCCCGTGATCCATTCGATCAGCTTGTAGAACAGGCCGAAATCAGGCGCGTAGAACCACGAGAAGATCAGCCCGACGACCACCTGCGAGATCACGAACGGAAAGAAGAACAGCGATTTGTAGATGCGGATGCCGCGGACCGTCTGGTTCAGGAACAGCGCGATCATCAGCCCCGCCGGCACCGCCAGCATATAGAGCGCGAGCCAGATCACGTTATTCTTGAGCGAGGTGTAGAACGCCTCGTCGTCGAACAGCTCGACATAGTTGCCAAGGCCTATCCAGATCTTGGGGCTCAGCCCGTCCCATTCGAAGAAGGACACCCACATCGACTGGAATACGGGAATGATCACATAGACCAGAAACATCGCAAAACCCGGTGCGAGGAACAGCCAGGGCGCCAAGGATTGCCGTGATCTGCGCTTGCGCGGCGTTAAGGTGTGTTTTGCAGTTGATGGCACCATGGCCAAGGCTCCCCCCTCGGATCTGTCGTCGGTCGGGGGCAAGGCAGCCCTGCCCCCGATGGTTTCGGTCGCGCTTAACGGGCGCTGCGGGCGCGGGTTTTCTCAAGCCGCTCCAGGATCGCATCGACACGGTCCGGCTTGACCATGAATTCTTGGAAGCCCTCCATGCCGACCTTGGCCATTTCCGGCGAGGCATCGCGGTCGAAGAACTGGGCGATGCCGCCATCGGCGGTGCTCAGCAGGTCGAACCCGGCCTGAAGGAACGGATCGTCGCCCACCGTCGAATCCTTGTTGATCGGCAGCTGCCCCAGCGTCTCGTTCATCTTGGTCTGCTCTTCGGCGCTGGCGATGAAGGCAAGGAAGGCCTTGGCATCGGCCACGTTCTTCGCGCCTGCGGGGATGTGCATCGTGTCGGTCGGCGCCTCTTCGGCGCGGGGCAGACCGGGCGTGATTTCCGGGAACGGCATGAAGCCAAGCGTGTCATCGGTCATGCCGCCATCCTTGAAGGTGGCCACGGCAAAGTTCCCGATGACGTAATTGGCCGCCTTGCCCTGCACCAGAAGCGCGGCCGCGTCCTGCCAATCCAGCGCCGCGTGGTTTGCGGTCGTATAGGGCAGCACCTTGGCCCATTCGGCAAAGACGGCCTTCACACGGTCATCCGTCCACGGGATGTCGCCACTGGTCAGCTGCTGGTGGAACTCGTAGCCGTTCGTGCGCAGATCCAGATAATCGAAGATCCCCGCCGTCGGCCACAGCGCCTTTGATCCGGTGGTCAGGCAATCGATCCCTGCTGCCTGGAACTGCTGGCAATTGGCAACGAACTCGTCCCAAGTCTTGGGCACCTCGACGCCCGCAGCCCGGTACACGTCCTTGTTATAATAGATGCCCCATTGGTAGTAGGTATAGGGAACGCCCCACTGCTTGCCGTCGATCGTCATGGATGACGCGGCCGAGCCGAGGCTCTCGTTCAGACCGTTTTCCGCCCAGACATCCGATACATCCATGAACTGCCCCGAGTTCACGAAGGGGGCCATCCGGTTGCCCGCGTACCAGTTGGCGATATCGGGGCTGTCGGCAGTCAGAAAGTTGCGGATCGCGGTTTTGTAACCCTCATGGTCGAACAGGTTCAGCACCACGTTCACATCAGGGTTCGCCGCTTCGAAATCGGCGATCAACGCGTCGATAGCCGCCTTCGGCGCCGGATCGGACGCATCGCTGTTGATCGTCAATGTGCGCTGCTGCGCCATGGCGGGCATGGCCACACCCAGCATCAACACGCCCAACAAGGCTGATTTGCTAAATTTCATTTGCTCCTCCCAAAGCAATTCCGGTCAATATTAGTTCCGCATGTTGGAACATGATATTGTATATTGAAACACTCTGCCGAATCGTCCAGTCTGTCAATATCGAACGGAGCGGGCTGAGGAGGGAGGAACCGATGACCGAGCACCAGAACCCTGCCGCCCTGCAGGGCGACAAGGCAAAAGAGGACGGAACGGTCGGGCGGACATTGGCCGTGCTGGATCTGGTGGCCGGATTCGCCCGTCCGGTGAAATTCGCCGAGATCCTGCAGGCGGCGGCACTGCCGAAGGCAACGCTCCATCGGTTCCTGCAGGCACTGACCAATCAGGACATGCTGGCCTTCGACGCGGACCGGCAAACCTATGCGCCGGGCCTGCGCCTTGTGCGCCTTGCGCATTCGGCATGGGCGCAAAGCAGCCTTGCGCCGGTGGCGGCGCCCTTTCTTGATGCGCTGTCCACCGAAACCGGAGAGACGATTCACCTGGCCCAGCTGGAACGCGGCATGGTGCTTTATGTCGACAAACGGAACGCGGCCCGCCCGGTGGAGATGTTCTCGCAATCGGGCAAGGTCGGACCCAGCTATTGCACCGGCGTGGGCAAGGCGATGCTGGCCTATCTGCCCGAGGACAAGCTGGCGGATGCCATCGCACGCACCTCCTTTCATGCCTTCACGCCCACGACGCTGGCGAATGAACAGATGCTGCGGGCGGAATTGACGGCCATCAGGGCGCGCGGGTTCGCGTGGGACAACGAGGAGCATGAACCCGGCATCGTCTGCATCGCCGCCCCGATCCTGTCACAGACGAACCGCGTGCTTGGCGCGCTATCGATCACCACGGCCAATGCACACGATCGGGCAAAACTGGAGGGATATGCCCCCCGTGTGCTGCAGACCGCGCGGAACATCGCAGAGGCGGCGAATGCCTGGCGCTTTCCCGAACAATAACCGGCGCGTTCCGGAAGGCCGCTGAACAGGGGCCACCGGGAAAGCCGACATCACATCACCTGTGGGAGGAAATTACGTGTCCCAAGTTACCCTGCGCAAGGTCGTCAAAAGCTATGGCGCTGTCGAAGTCATCCATGGAGTTGATCTGGATGTTCAACAGGGCGAATTCTGCGTGTTCGTCGGCCCGTCCGGTTGCGGGAAATCGACCCTGCTGCGGATGATCGCGGGGCTGGAGGAAACCACCGCCGGTTCCATCACCATCGGGGCGCGGGATGTGACCGATGCCGATCCGGCGGCGCGCGGCGTGTCGATGGTGTTCCAGACCTACGCGCTCTATCCCCATATGACGGTGCGTGAGAATATGGGCTTTGGCCTGAAGATGAATGGCCACCCCAAGGCGGACATCCTTGCCAAGGTGAACGAAGCCGCACGCATCCTGAAGCTGGACCCGCTGATGGACCGCAAGCCCGGCGCCCTGTCGGGGGGGCAGCGGCAGCGCGTGGCCATCGGCCGCGCTATCGTGCGGGGGCCGGAGGTGTTCCTGTTCGACGAACCCCTGTCGAACCTCGATGCGGAATTGCGGGTGGAGATGCGCACCGAGATCGCGCGCCTGCACCGCGAGATCGGCGCCACGATGATCTATGTCACCCATGATCAGGTGGAGGCCATGACGATGGCCGACAAGATCGTCGTTCTGCGCGCGGGCCATATCGAACAGGTCGGTGCCCCGATGCATCTCTACGATGATCCCGACAACCGCTTTGTGGCCGGGTTCATCGGCTCTCCGGCGATGAATTTCGTCGCGGCCACGGTGCAGGACGGTGTGATCACCGTTCCGGGGCTGGACAACGCGCGGATCAAGCCCGCGATTGCGATGCCGCGGAACGGCGTGGATGTCGAAGTCGGCCTGCGGCCCAATGCGCTGCGGATCACGGCACAAGGGAATTACCGCGTGGAACATGCCGAAAACCTCGGCTCTGTCACCTATGCGCATCTGAGCGCGCCTTCGGGCGAACGGCTGGTCGTGGAAACCGATCAACGCCTGCAGGCTGCAGGTGGCACGATGGTGGGGCTGGAATACGACCCCGCCGATTGCTTCGTGTTCCGCGCCGACAACGGGCTGCGGGTGCGCTGATGCTGGATATCGGTTTGGTCGGGCTGGGCACCATCGCCCGCGCCCAGCATCTGCCCGCGATCGCGGCGAACCCGGGAATGCAGCTTGCGGCCATCGCCTCGCGGAATGCCCGGCTGGACGGGGTTGCGAGCTATCCCGATCTGCCATCGCTTTTGACGGCGGAACCCGCGATTGCGGCCATCTCGCTCTGCACCCCTCCGCAGGGGCGGTTCGATCTGGCGATGGCGGCCCTGCAGGCCGGGCGGCATCTGATGCTGGAAAAGCCGCCGGGGGCCACGCTGTCGGAAATCGGGGCGCTGCGGGATGCGGCGCAGGCCCGCGGGCTGACTCTTTTCGCCACTTGGCATTCGAGAGAGGCCGCCGCGGTGGGGGCGGCGCGCGCGTGGCTGTCGGGCAAAACCCTTAGATCCGTCACGATCGAATGGCGCGAGGATGTGCGCAAATGGCATCCGGGGCAGGAGTGGATCTGGAAGGCAGGGGGGCTCGGTGTGTTCGATCCCGGCATCAATGCGCTGTCGATCCTGACGGCGCTTGTGCCCGATGTCGTGCTGCTGCGCGCCGATCTGCACATCCCGCAGGGCCGCGAAACGCCCATCGCGGCGGATCTGCACCTGTCGGCGCAGGGCGTTCCGATCACGGCCACCTTCGACTGGCGGCTGGCGAAGGACGAAATCTGGCGCATCCGGTTCGAAACCGATCAGGGCACGCTGATGCTGGATGATGGCGGCGCACAGGCCAGCATCGACGGGACCGTGCTGCATTCCGGCGAGAACCGGGAATACACGCGCCTCTATGCCCGCTTTGCGCAGCTGGTCGCCGCAGGGCAAAGCGATGTCGATCTGGCGCCGCTGCGCCTTGTCGCGGATGCCTTCCTGATCGGGACGCATCATTCCACCCACCCTTTCACGCCCTGAGGCCAATATGAAAATCACGGCAATAGAGACCTTCATCGTCCCGCCCCGCTGGTGCTTTGTGAAGATCAGCACCGATGAGGGCATTTCCGGCTGGGGGGAACCGGTGCTGGAGGGGCGCGCGCAGACCGTGGCCGCCATGGTCGAGGAACTGTCGGATTACCTGATCGGAAAGGACCCGCGCCTGATCAACGACCATTGGACGGTGATGTACCGCGCGGGCTTCTACCGGGGCGGCGGCATCCATATGTCGGCCATCGCGGGCATCGATCAGGCGCTGTGGGACATCAAGGGCAAGGCCTTGGGCCAGCCGGTCCACGCGCTGCTTGGCGGACAATTGCGGAACAGGATCCGGGTTTACAGCTGGATCGGTGGGGACCGCCCCGGCGATACCGCACGCATGGCACGGGAGTGCGGCGAGCGGGGGTTCACCGCCGTGAAGATGAACGGCACCGAAGAGATGCAGTTCGTGGACAGCCACGCCAAGGTCGATCAGGTGCTGGAACGCGTGCAGGCGATCCGCGACGAGATGGGCCCCGATTTTGGCATCGGCATCGATTTCCACGGGCGTGTGCACCGCCCCATGGCCAAGGTTCTGGCCAAGGAACTGGAACCGTTCCGGCTGATGTTCATCGAGGAACCGGTGCTGTCGGAACACGCCGAGGCGCTGCGCGAGATCGCCAACCACTGCTCCACCCCGATCGCGCTTGGCGAACGCCTTTACACCCGCTGGGATTTCAAGAAGATCCTGCAGGAAGGCTTTGTCGACATCATCCAGCCCGATCCGTCCCACGCGGGCGGCATCACCGAAACCTACCGGATCGCCGGCATGGCCGAGGCCTATGACGTGGCGCTGGCGCTGCACTGCCCGCTGGGGCCGATCGCGCTGGCGGCGAACCTGCAACTGGATGCGGTGTGCTACAACGCCTTCATCCAGGAACAATCCCTTGGGATTCATTACAACGAAGGGTCGGATCTGTTGGATTACCTGACCAACCCCGAGGTCTTCGGTTATGAGGACGGCTATGCCCGCATTCCGCAGGGGCCGGGCCTCGGGATCGAGGTGAACGAGGACAAAGTCCGCCGCGAGGCCGCCAATGGCCATCGCTGGCGTAACCCCGTCTGGCGCCATGCCGACGGCAGTTTTGCGGAGTGGTAAGATGCGTAACAACCAGAAACTGAATACGGAATGGTCCTTCAGAGACGGGTTCGATCCTGACTGGATCAAGGCCGATCTGGGCGGTGTGGCGGTTACATTGCCGCATAATGCCGTCGATTTGCCGCTGAACTATTTCGACGAAACCGCCTATCAGCACGCTTTCACCTATCAGCGGGATCTGCACTGGTGCGCGGAATGGGAGGGCGCAGAGGTCGAACTGCGGTTCGACGCCGCGATGGCCGATGCCGTAGTGTGGTGCAACGGGACCGAGGTTATCCGGCATGCCGATGGCTACACGCCCTTTACCGCGCGCCTGACGCCGCATCTGACGCGCGGCGCCAACCGGATCACCGTGCGGATCGACGGGACGGAGAACCCGCAGATCCCGCCCTTCGGCGGGCGGATCGACTATCTGACCTATGCCGGGATCTACCGCGATGTCTGGCTGCGGGTGCTGCCCAAGGCCCATATCCGCAACGTGAAGATCGAAACCCCCGAGGTTCTGGCAGCGCGGAAAACGGTCGTGCTGAACCTGTGGACCGAAGGGGCACAGGGCACGGCAACCGCGGTCATCTTCGACGCCAGCGGCACCGAGGTCGGTCGCGGCACGGCCGAGATCGCGGATGATCGTGCCAAGGTCACGATTGCGGATCTGACCGGCATCACCCTGTGGTCCTGCGACACGCCCGCGATGTATACGGCCGACATCACGCTGCAAAGCGGGGACCGGACGCTGACCCGCTTCGGGTTCCGGCAGGTGGACTGGACGCCCGAAGGCTTCAAGCTCAACGGCGAGGCGCTGAAGCTGCGCGGGCTTAACCGGCACCAGAGCTTTCCCTATTCCGGCTATGCGCAGGGCAAACGCGCACAGGAACGCGACGCCGAGATCCTGCGCTTCGATCTGGGCTGCAACATCGCGCGCACATCGCATTATCCGCAAAGCACGTATTTTCTGGACCGCTGTGATGACATCGGGCTTCTGGTCTTTGAGGAGATTCCCGGCTGGCAGCATATCGGCGGGGCCGCGTGGCAGGACGAATCCGTGCAGAACGTCGCCCGGATGATCGAACGGGACTGGAACCACCCCTCCATCATCATCTGGGGTGTGCGGATCAACGAAAGTTTCGACAATCGCGATTTCTACCTGCGCACCAACGCCACGGCCCGCGAACTGGACAGCACCCGCCCGACGGGGGGCGTGCGGTACATCACCGAAAGCGAACTGCTGGAGGATGTGTACACGATGAACGATTTCGTGCTGGGCGAATTCGAGATACCGGGCACCAACCGCCCCCGCACGGCGCTACGCACGCAGCCCGAGGTGACGGGCCTGCCGCACCCTGTGCCCTATCTCATCACCGAATATAACGGCCATATGTTCCCGACCAAGGCGGGCGATCCCGAGGCGCATCAGTCCGAACATGCGATCCGGCATCTGGAGGTGCTCAACGCCGCCTATGCCGATCCAAGCATCTCGGGCTGCATCGGCTGGTGCATGTACGATTACAACACGCACAAGGATTTCGGCGCGGGCGACCGCATCTGCCACCACGGCGTCATGACGATTTTCCGCGAACCGAAATTCGCAGCCTATGCCTATTCCAGCCAGAAGCCCGCCAGCGAAGGGATCGTCATGGAACCCGTCACGGTCTGGGCGCGCGGAGAGCGCAATATCGGGGGGGTTCTGCCGCTGGTCATCCTGACGAACTGCGACGAGGTCGAACTGGTCTTTGCCGATGTGGTCAAACGTGTGGGGCCGGATCGCGAACGCTTCGGCCACCTGCCCAATCCGCCCATCATCATCGACGACCGGCACTTCTCGGCGGATGAGCTGGGCCACTGGGGCCAAAGCTGGCACGGCGGGCGCATCACCGGATATCTGGACGGAGAGAAGGTCGCGGAACGGATCTTCCCCGGCGACAGCACGCCAACCACATTGGAGATCGTCCCCGATGTATGGACCGCCGAGGCCGATGCAAGCGAGGATATCCGCGTGATCTTCCGCGCGCTGGATCAGGCGGGAAACAAGATGCTGTTCCTGAACGATCCGCTGACGCTGCACGTCGAGGGTCCGGCCACTTTGATCGGGCCCGAAATGACGGTGCTGGCGGGCGGCACCTCGGGCGCGTGGCTGCGGCTGACCGGAGAGGTCGGGACCATCACGCTGACGGTCACATCGCCACGGTTCGGAAGCCACAAGATCACCCTGGATATTACCGAGCCGGGACCGCAGGAAAATCTGGTAACCTTTGCCATCTGATTTGAAAAAGGGGGCGGTGCATCCTGCAACCGCCCCCTTTCACGATAACCATCGGGGCGCGTAACCCCGTTCCGCGACCTGGCCGTATCAGGCCGGGTTGTACAGCCGCTGCGTGAACAGCCCGCTTTGCCCGCTATTCCGCAGCAGCTTGGCCGCGGCCAGAATGGCCAGATCCGCAACCGGTTCGACAAGCACCACCAGAAGATAGGCGCTGCCGAAGCTTGCCACTGCGGACAGGTTTTCCGCCCCGAACCCCTGACCATAGATCGCCCAGAACGCCACCCAGGCCACAACGCCGCCCTGATAGGCGAACGACAGCTTCAGCACATCGCCATAGCTGCAGTCGACATAGGCCCTCTGTGCAGGAATGACGCGCCCTGCCAATGCGTGGATCGCGAACAGCGGGAACAACAGGGTCGTGACGTTGACAAAGTACATCGGCAGGTCGGTCGGTGAAAAGAACAGGCCCTGAACCAGAAGCCCGCCCGCCAGTCCGACCGCCGCAGGGCCTGTTCCCAACAGCAGCAGGATCGTTGTCCCAAGGATGAAATGCACCTCGGATACGCCGACGGCGAAATGCGGAAGCACCTCAAAGAATACGAAAATGGCCGCAACAGCCAGAATGCTGCGCAGGCCGAATGACAGGATCGAATGTGACTTCAGATCCTCCGCCACGAGTTTGAGCGAGTAGCCGCCTGCCGCAGCAGCCGTACCATAGGCCAGAACCATTTTTGCGCCGTCCACGACGCCGGGTTCGATATGCATTCAAGTCTCCTTGCCGTCCGTCCTGACGGCATTTTTGCCGATACTCTCGGCGGTTGCATGGGCGGCAGGTCTCCTGGCTCGTGGCTCGACACGCCCCCGGTACCTTCCCGGCACATGTGCCAGTGGTGTATTCCCGAGGTTGCTCCTCACTTACAGTTGCAGGGGCAGCCGGGGTTTCGCACCCCGTTCCCTTTTCAGCCGGACGCAATACGCACGGCCACCGCACCCCATCTTAGGCCCGCAAATTCCGGGGCGGTCAATAGATGACGAAAAGGGGACGGAAAACCGCCCCCTTTACCATCGGAACATGCCTGCCCGTGCCGCCTGTGCAGGTCCGGTTACGGGCCCGCGCAGATCCGGGCGCGGGTCATCGGACGTTCCCCCACCTCGGCGCCAAAGGCCCTGAAGCCCAGATCGTCAATCATGAGGATACGGTACACCGCATTGCCATCGGTCCACCACGGATCGGGCAGGTCGATATCGGTAATGAAGCGATGCGTGCAGGACTGGCCAGAGCTATACGGAATGCCCTCGGGGCTGGTTCCGACCATCGGCATATGGATATGGCCGAAGATGACATGGCGCACCCCTGCCGGATGGGCAGCAAGGCGTGACAGCAGTGCGCCATCGTCATGCAGGCTGATGTTGCGGAAATGGCGGATGCCGTCGTTGACGGGCGGATGGTGCAGGAACACAGTCACGGGCAGCGCGCCCGCCCCGGCCAGCGCCATCTCCAGCCAGTCAAGTCGGGGGGCATCATAAACGCCCCCGCTCATACCCTCGGCATGGGTATCCAGAAACAGCAACCGCCCGTGGTCCGTGTCCATGAAGGACTGGATATACCCGTTTCCGTCCTGCGGATGATCGGGAAACGCGGCGATGAATTCGGGGCGTCTGTCATGGTTGCCCAGCATCAGGCGCACCGGAAACGGAACCGGGGCAAGGATGTCGCGCAGCAGGGCATAGGCCTCGGCATCACCGTGGTTGCAAAGATCGCCGGTGATCACCAGCAGATCGGCATCGGAGTGGCGCGCGCAGATATCGGTGATTGCACTGCGCAGTTTCTGTTCGGGATCAATGCCGTTCGCCAGAATGCCGGACGGCATCAGATGCGTGTCGGTAAGGTGGATGATCTTCATCGTTCTCTCCGCGCATGGCATGCGGGAAATTCACCCCCCCGCATGCCATGTCATTGGGCCTATTGCATCAGGGCGTTTGTCTGTTCGACCAGTTGGGCCAGCCCGTCCTCGGGCGTGATGTCCCCGCGCATCACATTGCCGATGATGTCACGCTGTGTGCGCCAGATACGGACCGAGTCTCCGCCCGGATAGCCCGCCCATGGAAGCGAACGTTCCGCCTGTTTGGCCGCCGTGGCCACATTCGGATGCTCTGCATAATAGGGCGCAAGGTAATCCTCGCCCGTGGCGCGCAGGTTCGTGGGCAGATAGCCGGTGATCCGCACGATCGTGTTCTGGGCCTCGGGGCCGGTGACCCATTTGATGTAATCCCACGCGGCCTGCTGCTTGGCCGGATCCTGCGTCAGCATCACCGCCGAATTGCCGCCCGTCGGAACGCCGCCCTTTTCGGGGTCATCCAGCGGAAAGGTCGTGGTGGTCAGTTCGAACCGGTCACCGACCAGCCCTTCGATTGTCTGCACATGCGCGGGGGTCGTGAACAGGACACCTGTCATGCCCGCACCGAACTGCTGGCGTGCCTGATCCCAGTCAAAGGTGGGGGCGCCGGCTTCGGCCGCCATCTGGCGGATCATGGTCAGGGCATTCAGCCCGATCTCGTTGTCGAAGGCCACCTTGCCCGTTTCCTGATCGACCAGCGTGCCACCCTGCTGGTAGATCATGGCCTGCCACAGCCAGTCATCTGGCCATCCGGCGATGTCATAGGACATGCCGGCGATGCTGTCGTCCATGGCGTGGATCCTTGTCGCCAGCTCGATCAGCTCGGGGAATGTTTTGGGCATATCCGCAGGATCGCCACCAGCCGCGCGAACCAGATCGGCGTTCACGAACATGATGGGCGAGGAGGCGTTGACCGGAAGGCCGTATTGCGTGCCGTCGATCCGGCCCAAAGCCGCCATGTTCGGCGAGAAGTTCTCATCCAGAAAGGCCTGCCCGCCTTCTGCCTCGATGAAGGGGGCAAGGTCCGTGATCTGGTTGCGCGGCGCCAGCGTATGCACCAGTTCGGCGGTCAGGTTGTACCCCGAGAAATAGACATCGGGCAGGTTGTTGGTGACGGCGGCGCGCAATACCTGCTGCTGGCCCTCGTTGTACCCGGCTGCGGGCGCCAGGAAATTGATCTTAACGTCCGGATTGTTCTTCATGAACTCATCCGCCAGGGGCTGGTGGAATTTCGTGAAGCCGGGCAGGTTGTAGAGGACGTTCAACGTCACCTCTTGCGCCGCGGCCAGCCCGGGCAATGACAGGCCAACAAGGATCGTGCCTATGGCAAGGCGTCTGGTCAGGTTCATAACTGTCTCCGGTTAGCGGGGCCTATTTGACCCCGGTCATGGTGATGCCTGCGATGAAATGCCGTCGTGCCAGAACAAAGCAGACGATCATCGGGGCGGTGATCATTGTGGCCCCCGCCATCAGCGCACCGTAATTCGCGCCCGTTTCCGCATCCGAAAAAAGCAGCATACCCAGTGGCGGCGGGGCAAGCGCGGTGTCCGACACCACGATCATCGGCCAGTACAGATCATTCCAATGCGCAACGACCGAGAAGATCGCAAAGGCCGCCAGCGATGGCAGGGAGCCGCGCAGAACCAGACCCCAGCAGATCTCCATTTCGGAAAACCCGTCCATGCGGGCCGCCTCGATGATCTCGTCAGGGTAGGAGCGGAACGATTGGCGAAACAGGAAGATGGCGAAAACCGACAGGAAAAACGGCGCCATCTGTGCGAAATAGGTGTTCAGCAGATTTGCCTGTGCCAACCCTACGAACAGCGGCAACGCCAGGGCCTGCATCGGCACGCAAAGCGCCGCAATCACCAGCGCCATCAATATCCGGCGTCCGGGAAAGCGCAGCTTGGCAAGGGCATAGGCTGCGGGCACCGCGGTCAGAACCTGAACGAACAGGATGCCGGAACACACGATCACGCCGTTGAGCATGAAGCGGGCGATGGGCACGGAGGTGGCCGCCTGCCCGTAGTTCTCGACGCCGTTGAACCGGTCCGGAACCGGCCACAGCGAAATATCGAAAATCTCGGCCGGGGTGCGGATCGATGTCAGGATCATCCAGTAGAACGGCAGCAGCATGACAGCAGCCCCTGCGGCCAGCAGGATATGGGGAATGAAGCGCCGCATCAGTAATGCACCTTCCGGTCCATGCGCACCGTCTGCCCGATCGACAGGATCAAAACGATGGCCAGGAAAATCAGCGTCAGGGCCGCGGCATACCCCGTATTGGAATATTCGAACCCCTCCAGATACAGGGCATACAGCAGCGTCTCGGACCCCGATCGCCCCTTGGTCAGCACGGCCACCGTCTCGAACACCTTGAATGCCGAGATGGAGGTGGTGACCACGACGAACAGCGTCGTCGGCCCCAACATCGGCCATGTCACCGTCAGGAAACGGTCAATGGGATTTCGGGCGCCGTCCATCCGGGCGGCCTCGTGCAGATCCTGCGGAATGGCCGTCAGCCCAGCCAGAAACAGGACCATGTTGAACCCGAGGATCTGCCACACGCCGATCAGCGCCATCGTCGGGATCAGCAGGGCCGGATTGCCCAGAAAGGACACCGGATCGAAGCCGAACCATTTGATCGCCGCATTCACCGGGCCAAGCGAGGGGTGCAGCAGGAATTGCCATACGGTTGCCATGGCCACCAGCGTGGCCGTTACCGGCAGGAAATAGGCAGTTTCCCAGAACCCCCGGGATGCCTTGCGGCCATGCACCAGAAGCGCGACCCCGAGGCCCAGGAACACGCCCGCAGGGATCACGATGGCCGCATAAAGCGCGGTATTCGTCAGGGATCGCAGGAAAACCGGATCCTTGAAGGCAGCCACGAAATTCTGCAGCCCCACAAAGCGCCAGTTGAGCGCGCCAAGGCTGTAATCCGTCAGCGAGAACCCCATCAGAACGATGACGGGAATGATGTAGATGACCGCCATCAGCAGGATCGCCGGCAGGGCAAACAACAGCCCGCGCGTAACGATCCGTGACCGTGCCGTATGTCCGATGGCGATGGTCATGCGGCCACCATCCGGTGATGGCTGTGGTTGCGCCTGCGCCCGTCGGGACCGAAAACATGCGCGCTGCCCTCGGCAAAGCGCAGATGCACCTTATCCTGCGGATGGGCAGGGCGCGGGTCGGAGGCCCCCTGCCGCAGCACGATGGTCTGCCCGTCACCCGTTGCCAGCTGGCAGGTCAGATAGCGGTCGGCACCATGCGTTTCGGTCCGGATCAGGCGGGCGGGAATCCCCTCGGGGGCAAGATGGATATCCTCGGCCCGGATGCCCAGAGTGGCCGGCCCCGGTTCGGTTACCAGACCCGTCTCGATCCCCGCCACCTGCAACCGGCCCTCGGGGGACACCTCTGCCGGTAGAAGGTTGATCGTCGGAGAGCCGATGAACCGCGCCACGGCCAATGTGGCGGGCGTGCGGTACAATTCGTCCGGCGTGCCAAGCTGCTCTATCCGGCCCTCTATCATCAGGGCGATCCGGTCGGACATGGTCATCGCCTCTACCTGATCGTGGGTCACATAGATGAAGGTGGCCCCAAGACGGCGATGCAATGCGGCCAGTTCGTCGCGCATATGCGCCCGCAGTTTGGCATCCAGGTTCGACAGCGGTTCATCCATCAGAAAGGCGGCGGGCTGGCGTACCAGGGCGCGCGCCAGGGCCACGCGCTGCCGCTGCCCGCCCGAAAGCTGCGCGGGCTTGCGATCCAGAAGATGCACGATCTGCAGCATCTCGGCCGCGTCATTCACCGCCTCGGCAATCCGGTTCCGCGCCTCTCGCGGGGCCAGCAGGCGCCCGACAAGCGGCAGGCGCGCCGGCAGCGACAGGGTCCGCATCCGCAGGGGCGTCGCGATGTTCTGCCGCACGGTCATATGCGGGTAAAGGGCGTAGGACTGGAACACCATGGCAAGGTTCCGGTCTGACGGATCAAGCGCGGTCACATCATTCCCGCCGATGGCCACCTGCCCCCCATCCGGCATTTCCAAGCCGGCGATGATCCGGAGCAACGTGGATTTACCGCATCCGGACATTCCGACCAGTGAAAGGAATTCCCCTTCGCGGACCTGCAGATCGATATCCGCCAACACCTGCGTCTGGCCGAAGCTTTTCCGGATACCCGAGAGATCGATAGATTTACGCGTCATACACGCTCCTTTTCCGAAGCGTGTGTCAGTATTATATTTCAATAACATAACATCTGTGCGAACCTTTTAAGACGGCAGGTGGCACCGCAGCAGGTTCTGCCCGCCATGTTCCCGCCCCAGCTGGACGCATCGCCATGGCCGCAGGCACCGGCCCCGTTGCGACGGAGGATCGACATTCTGCGCTGCCGATCTATCTGCCCCTTCATGTTTCCAAGGTGGGGTATGTATGCGGGATGAGGACAAACACAGCCTGACGCAGGTGCTGGACCGGCTGGACGAGCTGACGGATCAGGACAAGGTTTCCGTCCAGCAGATCGTGGAGAAACTGGGCTCCAGCTCGTTCGCTTCGTTGATGCTGATATTCACCCTGATCTCCACATCGCCCGCCAGCGCCATTCCCGGCCTGACCGCGCTGATCGGCATCATCGTGGCTACACTGGTCCTGCAGATGATCATCGGCAAGAAGACGGTCTGGCTGCCCGGTTTCCTGATGAAACGCCAGTTCGATGCCGCAAAGCTGCATACCGCCGTGGCGTGGCTGCGCAAACCCGTGGGCTGGGTGCAGCACATCCTGCGGCGCCGTCTGACATTCCTGCTGCACCGGCCGCTGTTTCTTGTGCCGCTGACGCTTATCCTGTGTCTGGCCCTGTTCATGCCCGCGATGGAACTTGTGCCGGCCTCCGGCTCCATCGCCTCGGCGGTGATCGCGCTGTTCGCGGCGGGGCTGCTGATGCGTGACGGGTTGCTGATCATCCTGTCCATGGCGCTGATGTCGGCCATTCCGGTATTGATATGGCAGATCGGCTTCGGCGGGGTCTGAAGGGGTGATGGCGCGGCCTCGATCTCGCCGCACGGTGGTATCCCGCAGATCGAACTGAGGAATGGGGCGATCGCGGACGCGCTTGCCTTTCCGGTGATCCGGCGGAAAGTAGGAGTGGCCATATTCCGTGGCATCCTCGGGCTGAAGCCCATGGCAAAACCCGCTGCGGGCCGTTCGTCCGGCCCGCGCCAGTTTGTCATGGATAGCGCCCTATCGTTGCTATGCCTCAGCGGTTCCGGGCCGCCAGAACCGTATCGCTGTCATGTTCGGGAATATCGCCGATTTCGGCCATCTTCGCGTCCAGCCGGGCCAGCATATCGCGGAACACCGCATCATAGGCCGGGTCATCCGCCAGATTGCAAAGCTCGTTAGGATCGGTCTGGCAGTCGAACAATTCCCATTCGGGCGGTTCTGGCCCGTCATTCGCCCCGATCTGGCCAAGCGACGCGTTATACCAGTAGATCAGCTTGTAGCGCGCTCCGCGGATGCCGTAATGCGCAAAGGCATTGTGATGTTCGTCCTTGTGCATCCAGTAGCGGTGATATGCGATGTCCTGCCAATCCGCACCGGCCTCGCCCTTCCAAAGGGGGGCAAGGCTGACACCCTGCATGTAGCTCGGGATCGTGACACCCGCAAAATCCAGAAACGTCGGGGCAAAATCCACGTTGCACGCCACGCCTGTGCCGATGCTGCCTGCCTTGATGGCCCGGGGGTAGCGTACAAGAAACGGCATCTGCATGCTTTCTTCGTACATGAACCGCTTGTCGAACCACCCATGTTCCCCAAGGAAAAACCCCTGGTCGGATGTGTAGATCACGATCGTGTCGTCGGTCAGCCCGTTGCTGTCGAGATAGGCCAGAAGCCGTCCGACATTGTCATCAATTCCCGCAATCGTGCGCAGATACCGCTTGATGTAGCGTTGGTACTTGAACAGGTCGAGATCGCGTTTGGTGTCGAAGGTGAACTTCTCCCCCGTTGCCCGGTCCATCAGCTCCAGACCTTCATGACTGTCGGGGACCTTGCGCATGGTTGATCCGGGGCCGTCGGGTTCGCCCAGTTCGCCACCGCCTTCGGGCATGACGAGCCCCAGATCAAGGTAGCTCAGATCCTGACGCACGCGCATCCTGGCTGCCCCCGCCGCTGCCGCGCGGTTGGAATAATCGTCATCATAGGTTTCGGGAACGGGCAGATCATCCGTATACAGATCATTGTAGCGCGGATGCGGGACAAACGGACGGTGCGGCGCCTTGTGGTGGCACATCATGAAAAACGGCCGGGACGTATCGCGGTTTTCCAGAAACCCGATGCATTTGTCGGTGATGATATCCGTGGCATACCCCTTCTCCACGGTTTCCCCCTCTGGCCCGATCATCACCGGATCGAAATATTCGCCCTGACCCGGCACGACCGACCATTCGTCAAACCCCGTCGGCTGATGTGCGGCCCCCTCGCCCAGATGCCACTTGCCGAAGATCGCGGTTTGATACCCCGAACTGCGCAGCGCCTTCGCCACGTTCGGCAGGCGGTTGTCCAGATGGGTGTGAAGGGTCGTGACCATGTTCACATGGTTATGGGTGCCCGTCAGGATGGCCGCACGAGACGGGGTGCAGATCGAATTCGTCACGTAACAATGATCCAGCCGCATTCCTTCCTGCGCCAGACGATCGATGTTCGGTGTCTTGTTCAGGCCGGAGCCATAGGCCGAGATCGCCGATGCTGCGTGATCATCGGACATGATAAAGATAATGTTGGGGCGGCTCATCATATTCTCACTAAAAGGCGGAACGGGGGCCGCGCCGGAATGCGGCAGCACGGCCCATTTCGATTTTCACTCGGCGTAAAGCGCACCGAGATAGAATTCGGACGCGGGCAACGGATTCTCGATCTTGCCAAAGTCCGCATAAAGACCGGCCAGCGTATCGAACCACTGGTCCACGTGACCTTCCTTGGTCATTTCCACCAGTTCTTCGCTGGAGGGTTGCATCGCCAATGCGGATTCCGTCAGCAGCGGGCCTTTGGGAACATTGAGGAAAGACGCCGTGATGCCGACGGCCTCCTCGGTATTCTCGCGGCGGAAATCGCCCGCCTCTTTCAGGACGGCGTTCACCTTGCGGATCACCTCCATATTTTCGGCCATGTCATCGCTGACGATAAAGCTGGAAGGAAAGGCGATTTCAGGAAGGAAATCCTCGTTCTTCTTCAACTCGTTCAGATCGGGTACACGTTTCTTGATAATGTCCACGAAGGGGTACCACAGGCCCGCCGCATCAATCTGGCCCGAGGAGAATGCCGTCACGATCGTGGCCGGATCCATGTACACCACCTCGACATCGTCAAGCGTCATCCCTGCGGCCTCAAGGGCAAGGCGGGTCAGCATGTCACCCGATGTACCTTCGGGAATGCCGACCTTCTTGCCCTTAAGATCGGCAATACTGTCAATTCCGGGCTGGGCAATCACCCGGTCGCTATAGCCGAGGGCGTTGACGGCGATCACCTTGGCCTGACCGCTTGCAGGCAGCCAGAGCGCACCGGAACCGATATAGGCAAAATCGAGCGAGCCTGCGCGAAGGGCCTGAACCTGGATCGGGCCGTTGGTAAATACGCTCAGCTTCGCCTCCAGCCCGTGTTTTGCCCACAGGTCCTGTTCGGTGGCGATTGCCGCAAGGCTGGCACCGTAATAATCCGCGATATACCCCATGCGGATCTGGTCCAGATCGGCGGCATGGGACGCGCTGCAGAATGCCGAAGTGGCAAGGGCACCAGCAGCCAAGGCGAGAACGGTTCGTTTCGTGAATTTCATTGTCATTTCCCCTTTGTTGGACGTTATGCAGCCTGATCGTCACGGTGATAGACCGCGCGCCAGACCTTGTTTCGCAGTGTGATGAATTCCGGTGACAACCGGACCTCGTCGTTTCGCGGGAACGGCAGATCAACCTCGATGATTTCCTGCAAACGCCCCGGATTGGCGGCCAGAACGATCACGCGATGCGCGATATAGACCGCCTCGTCGACATCATGGGTAATGAACATCACCGTGCGTTTGTCCCTGGACCATGTATCCAGCAGCTGGTTCTGCAATTTCACCCGTGTCAGCGCATCAAGTGCCCCGAAGGGTTCGTCCATCAGCAGCACGCTCGGGTTCACTGCATAGGCCCGGGCAATGGCGCATCTTTGCTTCATCCCCCCCGACAGGGTTTTCGGATAGGCATCGGCAAATGCCTTCAGCCCCACCAGATCAAGATAATGGAGCGCGCGCGTTTCGCGGTCCTTCTTGCCGACCCCCTGGATCCTGAGCCCGAATTCGACATTCTCGCGGACGGTCAGCCACGGAAACAGGGCGTACTGCTGAAAGATGACACCCCGTTCCGGCCCCGGACCATTCACCAGCTTTCCATCCACCCGACACTCACCCGAGCTGACATCCGTCAGCCCCGCGACGATGTTCATCGCGGTGGATTTGCCACAGCCGGACGGGCCGACAACCGTCACGATTTCCCCGTCGCGGATCTGCAGGTCAAGGTTGTCGATGGCGGTGAACAGGCTGGCCCCTTCGCCAAAGGTTTTCCGAAGGTTGCGGAATTCGATTTTCGGTGCAGATGTCATAGCCTCAGACCCTTTCCTGCCAGTGTGTCAACCGATCCTCGGCCCAGACGACGATGCGGTCCATCACCAGCCCCAGAATGCCGATGGCGATCAGGCTGACAAAGATCGTCGGCAGTTCGTAATAAAGCTGTGCCTGCTGCATCCGGAACCCGAGCCCGGATTGGGCCGCGATCAGTTCCGCGGCCACCACCGTGGCCCAGGCAGAGCCAAGACCGATGCGGAAGCCGACAAGGATGAACGGCGTAGAGGCAGGGATCACCACCCGCGTGAATATGACGCCGTCCTTTGCCCCCAGCACCCGCGCGGCATTGATGTAGGTTTTATCGACGCTGACCACCCCCTGATAGGTCGAGACGACCGATGACAGGAATGCCGCAAGGAAGATCACGAAGATCTTCGGCTTTTCATCGATTCCGAGGGTGACAATGGCCAGCGGGATGATCGCAAGCGGCGGAATGACCCTGAAGAACTGGATCCACGGATCGATGAACCCGCGGGCAATCGGGTACCAGCCCATCAGGAACCCGACAGGAACCGCAAGAATGGACCCGAGAGCAAAGCCGATCAGCACGCGCCGCAGGGACGCATACATATCTGCAAAGAGTTGCCCGCTCAGGGCCAGTTCCGCGAACCTTTGCAGCACGGCGAAGGGGCTGGGCAATTCGGACATTCCGGATTTTGTGGCCCACCACCACAGCCCTATGCCCAGAATGAAAGAGATCGTGCCATAGATCAGCGGGCTCGATTTTCCGAGCTTGCGTTTCCAGGTGGTTGCTGTGGTGCCACTGACTGCCGTCATCGGATCGCTTCCCTGTCTGGTCTGGTATTTTCACGCCCGGCGCTTGTTGCGGGCGGGCTTGGCGAGGGCTGCCACCGGCCCCTGTTCGTAAAAGAATTTCTCGAATGCGATACTGGCCGCACCCTTCACCCCCACGGGTTCGGACAGGCCGGGTTTGCCGATCTGCAGGTTCCGGCGCAGGTGCGGCATCACCCTGTGCGGCAGATCGGCTTCGAGCGCCGCCACAAAGGCATCGGGTGCCTCGGTCAGCAGCCCGCCCAGAATGATCCGCTGGGGGGCCAGCAGTGTTATCGACGTGGAAAATGCCTGCAGGATGTATTCGTAGATTTTCGGCCATTCCGCAGAGGCCATCGCCGCCGCGAACATATCCGCAGGCGTTGTGGCCCCGGCGGGGGCCAGCGCCTTCAACCCGCGTTCGGAGAAGAAAACCTCCAGACAGCCCTCGCCACCGCAGATGCATCGCGGGCCGCCCGGTTCCACCGCAAGGTGGCCCAGCTCCACGGGGCCGCGGCGTCCGCCAGAACCGGGCTGGGCAAAGCCACCGCCTGTTCCCTTGTCCACCAGCACATACAGGATGCTGTCGGTCGGTCCGGTTCTGGTATAGATCGCCTCGGCCATGGCCATGGCGGTTGCGTTGTGTTCGACCGTTGCCGGCAGGCCAAGCGCTTCCTCGAAGGCATCGGCAAAGGCGATATCGTTCCAGCCGGAAATGACCGAACTTGTACTCCCCCTCTTTGCGCCATCGACCCCGCCCGGCAGGCCGATGCCCACGCCCACCAGTTTCGACATCGGCAGCCCGCTTGCCAGCACCGCCCGCCGGACCAACCCGATCGTGCGCTGAATGACATCATCCACGGGTGTATCCAGATCGAATTCGAAGCTCTGCATTTCCGTTAGCCCGAGGCCAAGATCGGACAGCGCCAGATTGACTTTTCCCGCGCCCATGTGAACCGCAACCGCCGCGCAGGCATCATTGCGCAATGCCACCCGGACCGGGGGGCGGCCCATGGTCTGGCTGTGGGGCCCGCTCAGATCCTCGATCAGGCCCGATTGCACCATGCGTGCCGTCAGTTTCGTGACACTCGCCGAGGATAACCCCGTGATGCGTGCCAGATCGGCGCGGGACATTGCCCCGCCGTCCCGCAACTGCATCAAGATCTCACCAGTGCCGCTTCGCATGGAATCCACCTTACTTTCCTTACCAAGTTAACTAAGTGGAAATATGCGTCAACACTTTAGTTTTTGCGTAAATTGCGCCCTGTATCGGCGCAGCTCGGCGGCAAAACCGGGCGGAATGCAAACACCCGTGCGATCTCTTCCTCGGCTGACAGCGCCGAAACCGGAGCCTGACCGCAGCGTGATCGTTTGCGTGATTTCCCCTTCGCCTCACGGCAAACAAGAATGGCATTGCCTCCCGGCAGAGGTGGCAGCAAAGTGCATCGCAGACAGGTGCGAGCATCGCGACGCGCCCCAGATGCAATCCGGTTTCTGCCCTCCCGCGCCTGCCCTCCGCCAATAAATAATTCCAATTGATTTATTTATTTTTGCCTTTAGCTTGGCCGCCAGTGGAGGAAGATCATATGGACGGAAGCGAAATTCGCACCCTTGGGGGGGGCGTCAATCACGTGGGTGCAAGGGCGCATAACGAACGGCTGATCCTGTCAACGATCCAGCGCCACGGCGAATTGCCGGGAATGGAAATTGCCAGGCTGACCAGACTGACCGCGCAAACAGTATCCAACATCCTGAAGAAGCTGGAGAATGACGGCCTTCTTCTGCGCGGAGAACCGAACCGTGGGCGCATCGGCAAACCCTCGGTGCCGATGGCCATAAACCCGGATGGTGCACTGTCGTTCGGGCTGAAGATCGGGCGCCGGTCGGCGGATCTGATGGTGATGAACATGCGCGGCGAGGTGCTGGCCGAAGAGCAGACCACCTACCGCTATCCGATGCCGGACGCGCTGTTTCGCTATCTCGGCGCAGGAATGGAACGCCTGTCGCGCGGGCTGAGCGATCTGCAGAAATCCCGGATCTGCGGCATCGGCATTGCTGCCCCCGCCGAAATCTGGAGCTGGACCGAGGCGCTGGACGCCCCCGCCAGCTTTTCGATCTGGCGCGAGACGGACATTCAGACCGAAGTGGCACGTATTACCGATCTGCCGCTGACGATCCAGAACGATGGCACCGCCGCCTGTCGTGCCGAACATCTGTTCGGACGCGGGCGAGAGTTCTCGGATTACGCCTATTTCTTCATTGGCTCTTTCGTCGGCGGCGGTGTCGCACTGGCGTCAAAGGTGGTCATGGGGGGTAAGGGAAACGCGGGCGCCTTCGGTTCCTTGCGCGTGCCGGGGCCTGACGGGGCCGAGGTGCAGCTTCTGGATGCGGCCTCTTTGTACCTGCTGGAAAACGCCATAATACGGGACGGTCTGGATGCCTCGGCGCTATGGACCCGCCCGCAGGACTGGAGCGCCTTCGAGGTGCAGCTGGGTCCGTGGATCGAAACCACGGCCCGCGCGCTGGCCCATGCCATCCGGTCCATCGGTGCGGTAATGGATTTCGAGGCCGTGCTGATCGGCGGGGCCATGCCCGAAGACATCCGGGCCCGCATCGTGGCCCGCACCACGGCAGCGCTGGCCCAGCTCGATACCCGCGGACTGATCCCGCCGCCCCCGCAGACAGCCCGCGTCGGCGCCAATGCGCGTACGCTGGGGGCCGCCTATGGCCCCGTATTTGATCGCTATTTCCTGCAATAAGCGTGTCAGAACCCAAGAATATGAGTGTATCCATGAACGAACGGCCCACATTTGTAGCGCGGGGCATGCGGCTTCCCTTCATACTTCTGGTCGCCTGCTTTACCGCCTGGGGCATTGCCGCAAATATGACCGACCCGCTGGTGCAGGTCTTCTCACGCATCTTTTCCATGAGCACCTTTCAGGCCTCGCTGGTGCAATTTGCCTATTACGGTGCCTATTTCCTGCTGGCGTTACCTGCCGCATTCATCAACCGCCACTACAGCTACAAGACCGGGCTGCTGACCGGTCTGGGGCTGGCAATATTCGGCGCGTTCCTGTTCTATCCGGCCAGTCAGGTAATGACCTACGGCTTTTTCCTGGCTGCGCTGTTCTGTCTTGCGGGCGGATTGTCGATCCTTGAAACCTCGGCGAACCCCTTCGTCATCTCCATGGGCCCCGAAGCCACGGCCACCCGCCGGCTGAACCTCGCACAGGCCTTCAACCCAGTGGGCACCAATATCGGCGTGCTGCTTTCGGCCACATGGATACTCCCGAACCTCAATCCCGCAACCGATGCCGAACGGGCCGCCATGCCCACGGCCCAGCTGGAGGCGATCCGGCAATCGGAGCTTTCCGCCGTCATGGGCCCCTATGTGGGGCTGGCGTTCGTGCTGCTGGCGATCTGGGTGGTCATCGCCTTCAAACGCATGCCAAGGCAGGCCGAACGGCATCAGGATACGGTCGGTCGCGGCTTTGGCGATGCGCTCGGGAGGCTTGTCCGCAACCGGCACTATGCGTTCGGCGTCATTGCCCAGTTCTTCAATGTCGCAGCACAGACCTGCACCTGGACGTTCACCATCCAATATGTGATCGGCGCGATCGGCGGCACCGAGGCGCAGGCGGGCTGGTACTTGCAGGCCAGCCTCATCCTGTTTCTGGTGGCACGGTTTGTAATGGTCGGCCTGATGACATTGATCCGTCCGTCGCGGCTGCTGTGTGCGATGGCGGCGCTTGGCGTGGCGCTTTGCCTGTTCGCCGCCAGCGTGCCCACCCTTGCGGGGATCTGGGCGGTTCTGGCGCTATCGGCCTGCCTGTCGCTGATGTTCCCCACAATCTATGGCATCGCGCTGCAGGGATTGGGCGATGACACCAAATTCGGGGCAGCCGGACTGGTCATGGCCATCGCGGGCGGCGCTGTCATGCCCATGGTTCAGGGGGCGGTACTGGACCAGTTCGGGGCCGCGCTTTCGTTCCTTGTACCCGCTGCCTGCTTCGGCGTTGTTGTTGCCTACGGGATATTCGACCTCTCGTCCGAGCGTCGGCGGCACCACGGCCATTGATCCGGACGGTTGCCGCCCTGCAGCATCGCCAGTCATAACATCCACAAAGCGCCCGGTCCAACTCCGGGTGCTTTTGTCATTATACTTTATGAAAATCCGGCATGCAGCATGTGTTTGCATGTCCGTAGCTTCTTGCCTCGATCATCCACCGCCAAAAATTGGCATTTGAATCCCATGAAACATGATCTAGGTTATTATTTTATCCAAACACTTTATTAACACGCCCATTTCGAACCCCGCCAGCACTTCAATTACCGCCCCGCACGCTAGGGATCAGCGCGACCACCGAACCGCATGGTCCCGCGCTGACAGGACCCGAGATAGACAGAGTCAGGATCGCATAATGCCAGCCACACTCTCTTTGACACGCCGCAGCTTTCTGGGCACCTCGGCCATCGGGATGTTCCTTGCCGCGCTTCCACGACAGATGCGCGCCGAAGATGCAGGGCAGTTGGCCGGGTTCATGACACTTTCATCCTTTGTGACCGGCCATCAGGCGCTGGCCCCCCGCACCGGCCAAGGGCTGTGGAACGGGCTTTGCACTGCACACCCCAACTTCGCGCAACAGGCAGGGGCATTGGCAAACCGTATCGCCAGCGATCGCCTTGCCGATGTGGAGGCACTTGCGGATGCGCTGCAAGGGGATGCGCTGCATGACACGCTGCTGGCCATTGTTGCGGCGTGGTATTCGGGCGTTACGGCGACGGGAAGCGATGCCATTGTCCATACCTTTGACAGGGCGCTGATGTATCAGCCCGCGCGTGATGCCGTGCCCATTCCCACTTATGCGCTGAACGGCCCGAACTGGTGGACGGTTGCGCCGCCTGCCCTGTCCGACATGCCCGCGCTCTGAAGGCCCCCATGACCCACCCACCGATCCTCCGCATGGTATCCGCCCTGTCAGCCTTTGGCGCGCTGGCAATGCCGCTGGCCGCAGAAACCCCCGATACGGGCAGCGGGGCCTATATTGCCACCGCAGCCGATTGCGCCGCTTGCCACACCGCCAAAGGGGGGGCGCCTTTTGCGGGAGGCTATGCCATCAACTCGCCCATGGGGGTCATCACGTCCTCCAATATCACGCCCTCCAAGGATTTCGGGATCGGGAACTACACGCTTGCAGAGTTCTCGGATGCCTTGCGCAAGGGAATCCGCAGCGACGGGGCGCATCTTTATCCGGCAATGCCCTATCCCGCCTATGCCAATATGGGCGATGATGACATCGCCGCGCTTTATGACTATTTCATGCATGATGTGGCCCCGGTAGAGGCGGCGGCCCCTGAAACCTCCCTCCCCTTTCCGTTTTCCCAACGGTGGGCCATGATCGGCTGGAATGCCCTGTTTGCGGGCGGTGATCCCCTGGAGCCTGACCCCGCGCAATCGGCGGAATGGAACCGCGGGCGCTATCTGGCGAACGGGCCGGCCCATTGCGGCACCTGCCACACGCCGCGCAATTTTCTGATGGGATCGAAAACATCCGATCTGATGGCGGGCGGAATGGTGGGGGCATGGTATGCCCCCAATCTGACGCCGGGGCGGGGCGGGCTGCGGAATTGGTCCGACGCCGATCTGAAAAGCTACCTCGGGACAGGCGTTGCCAGCCACGCCCGCGCCTCCGGGCCAATGGCCGAAGCGGTGGAATACAGCCTGCAACACCTTGTGGATGATGACATTGATGCCATCGTCACCTATCTGCGCAGCCTGCCCGCCCGCGACAGCGACACGCCCGCGGCGCCCGCAGCCACCGCCGCGGATACAGTCTTTGCGCCATGGGCCCGTGCGGATGATCGCGCGAACCACAGGCTGCCTGCCGATGCCGGCGGGGCCGAACTCTACGAATCCGCCTGTGCGTCCTGCCACGGCTTGACGGGTGAGGGTTCTGCCGACGGTACCTATCCGGCCCTGCAGGGCAACCTGACGCTGGATAACGGCCAAGGCGCCAACCTGCTCTCGACCATTCTGCATGGCGTGACCCGCGAGGTGGATGGAAAGCACACCCTGATGCCGGGCTTCGGACCGGACAGCCAGGTGCAGAAGCTGGACGATACCCAGATTGCCGCGCTTGCGAATTATACCGGGCAGGCCTTTGGCAAGGCCGATGGGTCCATCACCGCCGAAGATGTTGAAACCGCCCGCACCGGTGGTCCCGTCGCCCCGCTTGTCCGGCTGGCGGCCCCGCACATCATGATTGCCGCCGCGCTTGCAGTGCTGCTGGTGCTGGCCCTTTTGGCCCTCTGGCTGATCCGCCGCCGGGCCCGCTGATCCATGCGGCGGGCTTTTCGCCTCGCCCCGAATTCCGCGCTGCCTGCCAGGTGGCGCAACGCCGAAAGGAAACCCCATGTCTGACACCCTCAGCGCCGA
Source organism: Falsirhodobacter sp. alg1 (assembly GCF_000739715.2). Lineage (GTDB taxonomy): Bacteria > Pseudomonadota > Alphaproteobacteria > Rhodobacterales > Rhodobacteraceae > Falsirhodobacter. Next base: position 72,504 of record NZ_BBJC02000006.1, read on the forward strand.
CGTCGTAATTGCAGGGGCCGGTATCTGCGGCGGCCTTCTTGCGCTGGATCTGACCCGCGCGGGCCTTTCTGTCATCGTGCTGGACGCCGGCCCGCGCTATGACCGTGACCAGATCGTGCAGAACTGGCGGTACATGCCGCCCGCCAATAAGGCGGGGTTCGATTACGCCACCCCCTACCCGAGTGTGCCATGGGCACCGCATACCAACTTCTTTCCCGATAACGGATACCTCAAAACCACCGGCCCGGATGCTGCAGCCTACAAGCAGGGCATCATCAAGGGCGTGGGCGGCACGACTTGGCACTGGGCGGCATCGTCGTGGCGCTATCTGCCATCCGATTTCGAACTTCGGCGCCGCTATGGCGTGGGCCGCGATTTCGCGCTCGGGTATGACGACATCGAACCCTATTACTATCAGGCCGAGGTAGAGATGGGGATCATGGGCCCCAACGGGCAGACGATTACCCCTTCGGCCCCGCGCGCGCAGCCATGGCCCATGACGTCTATGCCCTATGGCTACGGAGACCGGCGCTTTACCGAGGTTGTGGCCCCCTTGGGCTATGACAACACCCCCGTACCGCAGGGCCGCAATTCCCGGCCCTATGACGGACGCCCGCAATGCTGCGGCAACAACAACTGCATGCCCATCTGCCCGATCGGGGCGATGTACAACGGCATCCAGTCCGTCGAAAAGGCCGAGGCGCTTGGCGCGAAGGTCATCCCCAATTCTGTCGTCTACCGCATCGATACCGACGCGCAGAACAACATCACCGCCTTTCATTTCTATGATCCTGACAAGAACAGCACCCGGATCACCGCCAGGCGGTTCGTGATTGCCGCGAACGGGATCGAGACGCCAAAGCTGCTGCTGCTGGCGGCAAACGACCGGAACCCGAACGGCATCGCCAATTCCTCAGATCAGGTGGGCCGCAACATGATGGACCACCCCGGCATCTCAATGTCCTTTGTGGCGGCCGAACCGGTCTGGGCAGGTCAGGGATCGGTCCAGATGTCGTCGATCACCAACTTTCGCGACGGAGATTGGCGCGGCGAGCATTCTGCCATCCAGATCGGATACAACAATACCGCGCAGACCTCCAAGGCGGGAATGAAGGCACTGGCCACCGGCAAGGTGGGCCGCGCGCTTGACGAGGAAATCCGCCGCCGTGCCGCCTGCGGGGTGGACATCTATGTGAACCACGAAACGCTGGCCGATCCGGAGAACCGCCTGACGTTGTCAAAGGACCGCAGGGATAGCCTTGGCCTGCCGATGCCCGATGTCCATTACGATGTGGGGGATTACGTACGCCGCGCGGCTGTCACCTCCCGGCAGCATCTGCACAGGATTGCCGAAGCCTTTGGCGCGACCGAGATCGAGATGTCGGACCACTTTACCCCCAACAACCACATCTGCGGCGGCACGATCATGGGGCATGACCCTGATGACAGCGTCGTCGACAGCTGGTGCCGCAGCCACGATCACCAGAACCTTTTTCTGGCGACAGGTGGCGCGATGGCCGCGGCAGGTACGGTAAATGCCACGCTGACCATGGCGGCCCTGTCGCTGCGGGCGGCCCATGCGATCCGTGAGGATCTGCGGACAGGCTGATTGCCCTGTCATCGGCACGGGACGGATCGTCGAGGCCACCCGGCGGCCACCCGCGTATGCGTATCCTTCATATCATTGTAATTATTATATTTTTTGGAACATTCCGGGCTTCGCATGGTTGGAACATAAGCTGACACAGCGCACCACCTCAATCGAAGGAGGATCACCCATGACACGCTTGATGACCGCCCGCGCCGTCCCGCTGAAGGGGCAGGAAGCGCGCCTGAAATCCCTTGTCCATGACCTTGCGCGCGATGTGCGCACCGAGGCGGGAAATCTGCGGTTCGAGGCGACGCAGGACGAAAACGGGGCCGTCGTGATGATCGAGGAATATCGTGACGATGCCGCCTTTGACACGCATCTGGCGCAGCCCCATACCAAGGCGTTCAATGCGGCCCTTGCGCAGACCGTGGAAAACGGCAAATCCGAGGTAACCGAGCTTTCGTATTTCGCCAGGGAGGATGCCGCCCGTCCCGATATCCGCGGCACTGATCACATCGGCCTGACCGTACCGGATATGGAATCCGCCACCCGGTTCTTTGCCGATGCCTTCGGTGCCGTCACCCTGTATGACGTGCAGCCCCCGGATGCACCGCCCATGGCAGGCAAGGATCCCGAGGCGCAGTTGGGCCTGACCAGCGGCACCAAGATCACCCATATGCGGCTGATGCGCCTCGGCAACGGCCCGTGTATCGAGATGTTCTGCATTACCGACGGCCAAAGCCGCGCGCCCCTGCGCCTGCAGGATCAGGGGCTGACGCATATCGGAATATATGTGGACGATATCGACACCGCATCCGCCCGCTTTGCCCGCGCCGGGGGCACGCTGATGGAGGGGCCGCACCCGCTGTCGGGCGTGGAGGATGGCAAGGGCAATGCAGGCATCTACGGCACGACACCATGGGGCCTGCTGATCGAACTTCTGACCTATCCCTCGGGCAATACCGCAAACCCGCCGTTGCCCCGATGGACCCCCCATCCCTGACAGCCTGCCATTTAACAGGAGAGATCCATGCTCAAGATGACAATGTTCCTCAAACGCCTGCCGGGGCTAAGCCGGGAGGAGTTCGTCGCCCATCATATCCATCGGCACGGCCCCCTTTTCCGCTCTATTCCCGAGGCGGAGACCCATGTTCTGCGCTATACCCAGACCCATCCGGTGACACCGCCCGAAGGCACGATCACCCTTGCCGACTTTGATGGCACCGCCGAAATCTGGTTTGACAGCCCCGAGGGGATGCAGGCCGTTCTGACCTCGGACACCTACCGCAAGGATGTGTTTCCCGACGAGGAGACCTTTCTCGATCATGAGAACACACTGATCCTGCTTGGGGATCAGGTGGAAATCATCGCCTGATCCGGGTGCCGATGGCAGTGCGGGCCCGCACCCGCCCCATCGGCATTCAGGACTGCCAAGGCTGCAGGCCACCCCGCGCAGAATTAACCATCCCGTTTGCCGCCAATCCGGCGGCAATTTCGCCTGTCGCACCCGGGGATGATTATTTGTGTGTTTTACTATCGTTATTTGTTACTTTATGCAATATACCGTACACAAAGCACACATATAGCCCCGCGGAGCGAGAATGCGCGTAAAGATCCTGCCGAACAAGCATCAGGCCGTCGCTGCAACCGTTGACCTATTGACCGACCGGATCGCGCGGCAGCCTGATGCGGTGTTGGGGCTTGCGACCGGCGGAACGATGGAGGGCGTGTATCGCGGGTTGATCGCGGCATATGAATCCGGTGCTGTCACGTTTCGTCAGGCGTCCAGCTTCAATCTGGATGAATACGTCGGGTTGGGTCCGGATCACCCGCAATCCTATCATCATTACATGGCAGACCGTTTTTTCCGGCATGTCGATTTTCCGGCCGCCGCAAACCACCTGCCGCAGGGCGACCATTCCGACCCCGATGCTGCGGCCAAGGCCTATGAGGCGCTGATCGCGCAACGTGCCCCGATCGATCTGCAGCTTTTGGGGCTGGGGCAGAACGGGCATATCGGGTTCAACGAACCGGGCAGCCCGCTGGAATCCCGCAGCAGGGTCACATCCCTTGCCGCCTCTACCATCGAGGCGAACAGCCGCTTCTTTGGCGCCGGAGAAACGCAGCCCCGGTCGGCCATCACCATGGGCATCGGCACGATATGCGACGCCCGCCGGATCGTGCTGCTGGCGACGGGCAACGACAAGGCGGCGGCGGCCGCAGCCATGATCGAGGGCCCCGTTACCACTGCCTGTCCGGCCAGCGCGCTGCAAACCCATCCCGATACCACCATCGTGCTGGATGCGGCGGCAGCGGCCCTGCTGTCACCCAAGGTCGGGGCATGAATATAGCAGGGGTAACGCTACGACATGCTGTCAGCCCCCTGCGCAGAGAACACGTTGAACAGCAACTGTCATTCGCTTAAGTAAACCGAAACCGGAGGTACAGGTTATGGCAGACGACGCGCGGGCCTCGAATAACATATTCTACATCGTTCGCGCCAGTTTACCTGCGCTTTCACCCAAGATGAAAGCGATCGCGACCTATGCCCTTGAACAGCCGCAGGATTTCATCCGGCGGACCAGCAAGGATCTCTGCGCGGTTCTTGAAACGTCCGAGCCGACATTGATCCGGTTCTGCAAGAAATACGGGCGTTCCGGCCTGTCGGAATTCCGCATCGATCTGGCCCTGTCCCTGATGGCACAGAATGGCGACGAGGCCCCCACAGCCATCGAGCCGCGCGCCTCCGATCGCCGCAAGATGAACACGAGCCGCAAGACCGCCATCGCCAAGGCCGCGATAGAGCTGGTTCGGGATGACAATGCCATCCTGCTGGACAACGGATCAACCGCCGAGAGCTTTGCGCGGGAACTGGGCGCATTGCCCCCGCTGACGGTGATGACCAGCGGGATCACCGTTGCCCAGGCGGCCCTGCTGCATGAGAAACACAATGTCATCGTGACGGGCGGCACCGTGCGCGGCGCCTCCATGTGCATGACCGGCTGGATGGTCCGCGAGGCGCTGCGCGGCATGCAGTTCGATACCTTCATCATGGGGGCCGACAGCATTTCCATCGAGCGCGGGATCACCACGTTCATGGAGGATGAGGCCGAGAACACCCGCATCATGATGAACGCCGCACGGCGCATCATCGTGCTGGCGGATGGCACGAAATTCACCAAACCCTCGTTGCACCGCATTTGCGATATCTCGGCCGTCAGCCTGATCGTGACGGATCTGTCGGCCGATGCGCAAATCGTTCAGGAACTGCGGGATGCGGGCGCCAATCTGCAATTGATCTGACGCCCGCAGATCATATTGCCCTGCGCACCCATTGGTCATCCAGCGCCACGCACAGATCCAGCGGTGTTCCCGGCATCAGCGCCAAGGGTTCCAGTCCGATGACCCCGTTCGGAATGTCGGTGCACATGTCGATTGCCCGTGCAGCGGGCAGGCCCACATGCACGACCAGATTGCGCAGGCATTCCAGAAGGGTGATATGCGCCCCCGCCAAAGAGCCGGAGGCATTGACCAGCATGCCGTCGCGCACGTCGATGCGTTCACCATAAAGCGTGAAATGATCGGGGCCGTTGATCGTGGCCATGGCGTCCGATACGGCAAACATGCGGCGCGGGTCCGGGCGGGCATTGCAGGCAATCGCGATCATGTCCCAATAGACGTGATATCCATCGGCGATGATGCCCGCATGGCAATCCGAATTGATCGCCGCCGCAATGACCCCCGGATCGCGGGACTGCATCTGCGGCATCGCGTTATAAAGGTGGGTAAAGCAGGACAGGCCCGCAGCAATCGCATCCTTTGCCTCATCCGCGGTGGCAGCCGTATGGCCGGCAGATACGATGACGCCCATCGCGGCAAGTTGCCGGATGGGGTCCGGCCCGGTCATCTCGGGGGCCAGTGTCACCTTGACCGGCATGCCGGCGGCCCGCAAAGGTGCCAGCATATCGGGCAATTCCGCATCGAACGGTCGCATGTAGGCCGGATCATGCGTGCCCTTGCGCCGGGGGTTCAGGTACGGCCCTTCCAGATGCAGGCCTGCAAACCCCTCTACCCGCGAAGGGCCGGACCATGCCCGAAGCGCTGCCTGCGTGGCCTGACGCATCGTTTCCAGATCGGTGGTGATCAATGTCGGCATCACACGGCCCGTCCCGACCGCACGCTGCGCGGCAACAATTGCGGCAATCCCCTCAACCGTAGGGGCGCTGTTCAGCATCACCCCACCCGAGCCGTTGACCTGCAGGTCCGTACAGGCCGGGATCAGCACGGCGGGGTTTCCGCTGGCAGGCCGCTCGGATGCGGTGCAGGGGCGGATGCGGGTGATGGTGGCACCGTCATGTTCGACAGCCATATCGGGGCACAACCGCCCCCCAAGCCAGATTGCGTCGGGATAGATTACCATCACGTCCTCAGCTCCAGATAGGGCAGCAGGGCCGCCTCGATATAGGCCGCAATGACCGCCTTTGAAAGCGGCAGGCCCGTGGCCATCAGTGCGGATACACGCCCCTGCGCTGCGGGGCGGATATATTGCGCCATCAGCGTTTCCACCGCCAGGGTGCCATCGATCCGCGCGCATAGGGCCGCCACGGCCTCTTTCGCCTCGGGGCGGGTCCAGTAGTAGCGGATGCGGTCGGCATATCCGAAATGCCGCAACAGACGCTGCTCGGCCGGGGTGCCGTGATAATGGCCCTGCCAATAGCCCGGCGCGGTCGTCATCAGGTTTTCCATCAGATCGGCCAGATGCGGCGCGCCCGTCATCCAGCCATCGATATGCGACAGGGCGTATAGCGCCTCTCGGACGGCAAACGTCAGCGCGGGGCCAACCTTCAGCACCGCAAAATTGCGCAACGCCAAGGCCCCGAAAACTTCGGGCTGCTGATAATCGGTCGAATGCGCCTCGAACGCGATGCCGTCTACGCCCTGCAGGGCCTGCGACAGGACATCGGGCTGGCCCGGATCGAACGCATGGACATGGGCAGGCGCGAATTCCACCCCCGGCTGCACGACAAGCCAGCGCACACGCGACCAGGCCGCGTGCAACCCGCGCGCCTCGAACGCCCTGCGGGTAATATCCAGCGTTGTGGCGGCAGCGGCGGGACTGGTGGGGATGATCCCCTCCTCGTCATTACGCGCACCTCCGGGGGGCGGAACCTCGGTTCCGATGACATAGGAGATGGTACCGTCCCCTTCGGCTTCGGCAACTGCCGCAAGCTGCGCCGCACGGTCAGCGGCCAGATCATCACCGACCTGCCCCGGCTCTCCGGCGCATCCCTCCGAACAATCCAGATGGATCTTGGTGAACCCTGCGCGGACATAGGCGCGGATCATGTCCTCGGCCTTGGCCATGGCGCTTTCGGCCGGTTCGTTCCGCCACGCCTGCGGGCCAAGATGGTCACCGCCAAAGGCGATCAGGGCAGGATCACAGCCCACCCGATCCGCAATCCGCCGGACATCCGCAATGAAATCGGCAGGTGTCATGCCGGTATAGCCGCCGAACTGGTTCACCTGATTGGAGGTCGCCTCGATGATCAGACCCGCATTGCGGTCACGCGCCAGACGCAGGCTGGCCTCCAGAACATCGGGGTGGGCCGAACAGACCGAAACCCAGGCCTCGCCGGTTCCTGCGCGCGTCCGTGCAACGCCCTTTGCGAAATCAAGCATCAGATATCCTTTTGCATTTTCCTGCGGGCCACGGCCAATAGCGCCATGCCGCGCGCGCCGGAACTGTCGCCATGTTCGGCGATCCGCAGCTGCGGCAGCCGCAGCGCCCCGAAATCGGTAACGGCCAGCGCGGCCTGCAACCGTTCGACCAATCCGGGCATTCGTGAAACACCGCCCCCGATGACGATGCACTGCGGGGCCAACGTCAGTTGCAGGGTCAGCAGGCATTCCACCGCCAGCTCGGTCCAGACATCCAGCACCATGGCCATGCGGGCATCCCCCGCCGCGGCGCGGGAGACGACCTCTGGCCCGGCCACCGCGGTGCCCGTCAGCCATTCCGACAGGCGGCCAAGGCCCGAACCGGCCACATATCGCTCCATGCATCCCTTGCGGCCACAACCACAGGGGGATACCGGCAGTCCATGCCGTGCCAGAATGTCGGCGGGCATGCCGATATGCCCGATTTCCACGGCGATACCCCCGTGGCGCATCGGGATGCTGCCGGACAGGGCAAAACCTGCCCCGACGCCCGTGCCCATGATCAACCCCACAACCGAGGAATACCCCTCACCGGCGCCGCCATTCGCCTCGGACAGGGCCAGCGCCATGCAATCGTTTTCCAGCGGAAATTCGCGCCCGTATCGATGCGCCAGTGTCTGCCCCGGGTTTTCCCCCGTGATCGGCACATTCGCGGCAAAGGCGATGCCGCTTTCGGGATCGATGACCCCCGGCACACAGATCCCGACAGGCAGATCCGCCTGACCCGACTGTTCCAGCAGCCAATCGATCTGGGCGCAAAGCGCCTCCATCATGGCCGCATAGCTGGTGGTCGGCGTATCGATCCGTCGGGTCTGCAGGCTGTTCAGGCCTGCATCGAACAGACGGGCCTCGATCTTGGTGCCCCCCAGATCGATGGCCCCACTTGTGGCGGAAACCGTCATGCCTGCGCCGCATCCCATGGATAGAGCGTGACCCCGCTGACCACGCGCGACAGGGTGCCATGCCCCGCAAACGGGTTATCGATCTGCAGCCCTAGGGCATCGGACCACATCACCGACCAGACATGCGCCACCAGCACGAACAGCACGCCGTCCCACGCGGCATCCCCACAACCTTCAACCGTCACATCACACCCCCTTGCGCCAAAGGTCACAACCTCTGCCTCGGGGTATTGCTGCGCGATTTCGCGCGCCACATCCAGATCATACCGCGCGGTATGAGCGTCAGGATGCACCATCACGGCAAACCGCGCCGCAGGGGCCGCCGCCGCCTTGGGGCCATGCCGATACCCCAGCGTGCTGTCCCACTGCGTCAGGGTCTGCCCCGACGTCAGCTCCAGCACCTTCAGCGCGGATTCACGGGCAATGCCCTTCAGCGGGCCGGAGCCAAGGAAGATCGCCCGTTCGGGCCGCTGGATCATGCCATTGGCCGTCAGCCCGGCCAGTATTCCTTCGGCCCTATCTGCCAGCAATTCCAGACGCGATGGCAGATCCACCCCATGATCAAGCACGGCCAGCGCGCTCAGCAGCATGGTGGTAAAGCTGGCGGTCATGGCAAAGCCCGCATCATGCGTGTCATCCGGCAGCAGCAGAACCTGCGTTTCCCCCGATCCGGCGCTTTGCCGGGTGGCAAGGGCGCTCTCCGAATTGCAGGTGATGTGCAGGCGGGCCACATGCGGCGCAGAGCGATCCAGCAGGTCCAGCAGCCCGACCGTTTCCGAACTGTTGCCGGACCGGCCGAACTGGACAACCAGCACATCATCCGGGATCGGGAAATAATCCTGCGGGCAGGCAACGATGTCGGTCGTGGCCACACCGCGCAAGGTCAGATGCGGATGCGGACGGGCGCAGATTACATCCCCGATATAGGCCGAGCTGCCGGCACCGCAGAACCACACCTCACGGATGCCCCTTGCTGCAATCCAGTCCTGGATCTGTCGCGACCGCGTCTGAAGCTGGTCTGCCCATTCACGCCAGACGGCAGGTTGCATCTGGATTTCGCGCCAGGTGGCGCAATCTGCCGAATAGCTCATCACTTCTTCCTTCTACGTCTTATTTGTTAGTTATGCTAACCTATAAAGTTAGTCAATCTTTCACCTTATCGCGGCGCGGCCCGAGAGGTGGAACTGCGGTACCCAATCGAAATCGCGCTGGAACGGCCAGCTTGGAACAGGGCGATGATGGTTGGGCAAGGAGGGGAGCGCCTGGTTCACGGCCCCCTCTGTCAGCGCCATGAGCGGGGTTTTCGCAACCACCGCCAGTTCGGGTGAAAGATAGCCGGATTTCACAACCAGCATCGTCTCGGTCGCAGGCTCGATGCCGAAACGGTGGAAATCGGCAAGATTGTGGAACGGGCGGCGGCGCTCGGTCAGGATCACGCGGTTGCCGGCCACCTCCACCAGCGCCTCATGGGCGGTACTGGCGGTTGGCAGAAGGATTTGCAGAACCCGCGCCTTTACCCGCACCTCCGCCCCATCCGAACCGAAGGCGTTGCCCAGATGCAGCATGACATCCGCCCCCTCCCCGCCGCACAGGCGGCAAGCGTGGCTGCGGGATCCGCGATTCCCGCCACAACGGCGCCGGCCATCCCCTGCGCGATCAGCGCCTCCAGCACATCGGCGCGGTCCCCCACGCCGCCCCCGGTCGGGTTGTCACCGCTGTCTGCCAGCACCACCGGATGTGCGGGGGATTGGCGGGCCAACCGCAAGCATGTCCCGAGGTCATCCGAGGTGACATCGAAGCTGAAATCCCTGCGCGCATTCCACCATGCGTTGGCGATCCGGTTCGATGCCGCCTGCATCGCACCCGCATCGGTACCGGTGACAACCGCCGCCGCCGTGGCACGCGGGGTGTCGGCCCAGACGTAGCCCACCATCATGTTGGTATCCAGAACACCCTCCGCGCCATCCTCCGGGGCCAGTTGCGCGTAGATATGCGATGCGGGCGCCACGCGGGTGGAGGTGCACTCCCCCGACAGCAGCACCGGCACCGGCGTCCAGCCGACAAGGGGGCGCGTGCCCGTCTGCAGACAGGTCTTCAGCATCCGCAGGGCACGATCATGCGTCCCCGCCACATCCTCATGCGGGGCGGTGCGATAGGCCGCAAAGATGTCGATCGCATCGACGATCCGTTGGGTGACATTGCCGTGCAGATCATAGCTGACGGCGATCGGGATATCCGGCCCCACCAGATCCCGCACGGACGTGATCCAGTCCCCCTCGGCATCCTCCAGCCCTTGGACGTGCATCGCGCCGTGCATCAGCAGAAGCACCCCCTGCACAGGCATCGCGGCCACAAGTCGCGCCAGAAAATCGGCCTTGAACCCGGCATAGACACCGGATGCCACCGGCCCGCCCGGCAACGAGCGGGCGTGGATCAGGGGCAGGAATTCTATCCCGTTGCAGAGGCTTTTATCGAAGGATGCCGTTACTTCCGCCCCTTCGGCCACGATAAAATCATCCCGTCCCTGAACCCGCGGGTTCATTGTGGAACATTCGGTATGGATGCCACCGACGGCAATGCGGATCATGGCGGGCTCCTCGGGGCAGATGTTACAGTTTGGGCATCAGGGCGGACAGCGTTGCGAACCGCCCCCAATCGCGGCGGGATTGCGGTGTCCAGCCCGCCTCGGCCACGGCGTGCAAACGTGGATAGACCATGTGATTGAAGATTTCGGGGGTATGGATGTGTTCACACCAGATACAGGCCTGCACACCCGCCAGCGCGCCACGGCTGCCCTCATCCAGATCCCCCTCGGGATCATAGGCATAGCAGGCCTCGGGGGTGACGGTACCGGCCCAATTGGTGCCGGGTTCGTTCCAACCATCGGCCTGTGTCATGTCGAGGTAATAGGCCTGCCCCGGACTGGCCACAACGCGGTACCCCTGCGCAGTCAGGGCCGGTACCAGTTCGGGCCGCTGCCATGCCACCAGCAATGTGCCCATGGTATCAACCCCCGCGCCATGGCTGACCTCATCCCAGCCTGCGAGATCCTTGCCGTGGCCCCGCAGGATTTTCTGCACCCGCCGCAGGAACCATGACTGGATCGCGGCCGTGCCCTGCAACCCTTCGGATTGCGCCAGAACCTGAATGCGCGGAGAGGTGAGCCAGGAGCCGTCCGCTACCTCGTCCGCGCCGACATGCACCCATTTTGCGGGAAACAGTTCGGCCACCTCGGCCAGAACCTTTTCCAGAAAATCCCACGTCTGCGGCAGGGCCGGGTTCAGGGCGTTGTTCGGATAGCCCTGTACCGAACGGTAGCTGTCGGCAGGTTCATCAGGATCGACCAGATGCGGAAGGGCGGCCAGAACCGCGGTACAATGGCCCGGAATATCGATTTCGGGAATGGTATCGATGAACAGTGACGCCGCATGACCAACAACGTGCCGGATCTGGTCCTTGGTATAATGGCCATCGTATTGCCGGTGGGCGTGGGCATATTGCCCCGGCAACCGGCAGTCCGGACCCCGCCTGGACCCGATTTCCACCAGTTCGGGAAAGGCGTCCACCTCGAACCGCCAGCCTTCGTCATCGGTCAGATGCCATTGGAAACGGTTCATCTTGGCCCAGGCCATCGTATCGATGAACCGGCAGACCTGCGCCGCGGACCAGAAGTGGCGCGAAACGTCCAGATGCGATCCGCGCCAGCCAAAGCGGGGGGCATCCGTGATGCGGCCCTTTGACGGAATGCGAAAACGGTCCGGTTCGGCAAGCGCGGCATGCACCATCTGCGCGACAGAGACGAGTCCGTAGTGGCGGCCTGCCGCATCGCCATATTCCAGTGTGATACCGCCCCCGGTGAACGACAGGGTGAATGCCTCGGCCCCCAGTGTGGCCTGCCGCATGTGCAGGGCGATCCCGTCATTGCCAAGGGTCAGGGGGGCTGCTGCATCGGAATGCAGGCGGCTGTGCAGATCGGCCACTGCCATCAGGGCGCGCCGGTCCTCGATACCGCCATCCCCCAGCGAGACGTGCATCCCTTCGCGCCACGCGTCGATATCGACGCCAGCCGGCCACGGGATCTGGAACAGCGGCATCTCCAGCATCTCCACCGGAACGGACCGCAGCGGCCCCTGCGACTGATCCACCGGCAGGCGGACCAGATCGCCCACGCTGACGGGGTGGTTTACGCCACCGGCAATCAGCACGGCAGATTTCGGGCCGTCATTGCGCTGCGCCGGTTGGCGCCCCGTGATGCCGGTGAAGCCGAATGTCCACGTGCCCCCCGGCGGAACGACCAGACCGTCGGGCATGCCGAATTCGTGGTAATTCGCGAAACGGCGCCTGAAATCCGCCCCATGGACTTGCGCATCATCGGCCATCCGCGTGATGGAGGTCAGCCCGATCACCGCCCCCGCCAGCGGCCCGTCCGAAAGGTTGTGCAGCGTCATGTCAAAGCGACAGTCCTCCAGCGCGGTGACCTTGTTGACGTATGTATCCAGTCGGTAATCGGGCATGGACTGTCCTTTGCAAATACGGAAGGCACCCGCCCCTGCACCAAAGAAGCAGGGGCGAACCATGGATGCCGTGGTCGGAACGCTATTCCCGGATCAGGACGCGGCCTGCAGCAACTGCGTCGGGTCCAGATCGGTCAGCGCAACATCCCGTTCGAAGGCGACGCCGTCGCGGTCGAACAGATGGCAATCCGATCCGGCGATCCCCAGATGCAGCGGCTGGTTCACTGCGGCAGGTGCCGAACCGGCCAGCACGGCGGTAAAGGGGGTTTCATCCTTGCCATAGGAGGCGTAGGCCACCGTCTGCATCCCCAACCGTTCGATCACGCGGGGCAGCAACGTCAGTTGCAGATCGCCACCGCCGGTTGTCAGATGCTCGGGACGGATGCCCAAGGTCAGCTTCTGCCCCTCCATTCCCGGACGACCGGCCACCGACAGGCGCAGCTTGCCGCCATCCTCCAGCCGCACGGTCACCCCGTCCAGACCGCTGCTTTCGCAGACAACGGGCAGGAAGTTCATCTTGGGATTGCCGATGAAACCGGCCACGAACAGGTTGGCGGGCTTGTGGTACAGTTCCAGCGGGCTGCCCACCTGCGAGATCAGGCCCCCGTCCAGCACCACGATACGGTCCGCCATGGTCATCGCCTCGACCTGATCATGGGTGACATAGATCATCGTGGCATCCAGTTCGGAATGCAGCTTTGACAGTTCCACCCGCATATCCGCACGCAACGCCGCATCCAGGTTCGACAGCGGTTCATCGAACAGGAACACCGACGGTTCACGCACGATCGCGCGGCCGATCGCCACCCGCTGCCTTTGCCCGCCGGACAGTTGCCCCGGTTTGTGGCCCAGACGTTCATCCAGCTTCAGAATGGCAGAGGCGCGGCGGACGCGGGCGTCCAGTTCGGCCTTCTTCATCTTTTCCACCCGCAGGGGAAAGGCGATATTCTCATAGACCGACATATGCGGATAAAGCGCATAGCTCTGGAAAACCATGGAAATGCCACGCTTTACCGGCGGCAGATCGTTTACGCGTTTGCCGTCGATCTGCACCTCTCCGGACGTAATCTCCTCCAGCCCGGCGATCATCCGCAGCAGGGTGGATTTGCCGCAACCCGAAGGCCCGACGAAGACCACGAATTCCCCATGGGCGATATCAAGGTCGATCCCCTTGATGACCTCCATCGTACCGTAGGTCTTGTGCACCGCACGCATGTTCAGCTGGCCCATGGGTGTTCCTTCGTCATCGGTCCAAAATTCTGGTCGATGCGGCGCAGGGCTGGGCCTGCGCCGCATATCCGCGTGTTACTGGACGTATTCCAGTTCTTCCTGCGCAACCTCGACGGCTTCGTCAGGCTCCACCTCGCCCAATACGACGCCCTGGATGGCCTCGACGATCGCATCCTGCATGGCGACATAATCGTTCACCAGCGGTTCGGGGCCGCCCTTGGAGACGATGTCGATGAAGGTGGACCAGCTTGCATCCCCTGCCAGCAGATCATCCACGGCCTTGCCCTCGCGGATGGGCGTGTACCCTTCGGCAATGTCGAAGGCCATCTGGTGATCGGGATCGGTCAGGTATTTCGCCAGCGACAGGGCCGCCTCCTCGACGCCCGAATTCTTGAACACGGCCAGGCTGTCGGTGATGAGCAGCGACGAGGACGATCCCATCGGACCGGCAGGTACCGGCGTGATGCCCCATTCGACATCATCGGGAATCCGGTCAAGCAGCCAGTGGCCGTCGATCATCATGGAAATCTTCTGTTCCGCGAACAGGGTTTCCAGCTTGCCGCGGTTGTAGGCCACGGGGCCCGGCTCGGAATAAGGGGCCAGGTTCTGGACCAGCGTCATGGTCTGGATGTTGTTCTCGCTGTCGAAGGCGAAATTCCCGTCCTCATCAACCACCTGACCACCGTTCGAATACATCAGGTTCAGGAACTGGTGCATCGTGTTGTCGAACGAGGCGGCTGCCATGCCGTAGCCTGCGGCCCCGGTGTTTTCCGTGACGGCCTTTGCGGCGGCAAGCAGTTCGTCAAAGGTGGTGGGGGGGCTTTCGGGGTCGAGGCCGGCCTCGCGGAACAGGGCCTTGTTGTAGAACAGCGCCTTGGTCGAAAACGCGCGCGGCAGGCCCCAGGCCTTGCCATCAAAGGATACGGTGCCGAGGATCGGGGCGGCGTAGCTTGCCTTTTCCTCATCCGTCAGATCGACCGGAACGATCAGCCCGTTCGTGGCCAGCTGCTTCAGCGTACGGGACCCCATGTAGGCCAGCGCCGGCGGATTGCCTGCGGATGCCAGCGTCATGGATTTTTCCTGGCATTGCCCCCACGGAACATATTCGACGTTGACCGTGAAGTCGGGGTTCTGTTCCACCCATTCATCGATGAAGCCCTGCTGCACCGGAATGCCGGGGGTCGTGTCATCGCCGCACATGATCATATGCAGCGGCTCGGCGGCAAAGGCACCGGTGGCCGATGTGCCGGCCACGACAGCGGCGCCCAGAATTGATGTGAGTTTTTTCATGTCTTCAAACTTCCTGTTGATCTAATTTTATTATTTTAGAAAGTCGGGCCGGGGCGGCCCAACTCAGGATTTCACCGCACCCGCCGTCAGACCGGCAACGATGTATTTCTGCAAAAAGACGTACAGCAGCAGGACGGGCAGGATGCCTACGAGGCTGGCTGCCATCAGCTCGTTCCAGACCACATGCTGGCGGCCGAAGAACTGGTAGAGGCCGACGGGCAGCGGATTCAGTTCGTTGACCGAATTGAAAGTCAGCGCATAAAGGAACTGCTGCGCATAGGCCGCGATGAAGGTGGTGATGGCGACGACCATGATCCCCGGCATCGCCACCGGAATGATGACCCGGACCAGCGTGTAAAGGCGCCCTGCCCCGTCAACCAGCGCAGCCTCCTCCAGCTCGGGCGGGATCTTCATCAGATAGGAGCGCAGCAGCCAGATCCCCGTGGGAATGACAAAGGCCACCCCCGGCGCGATCATGGCGAAATAGGTGTTCAGCAACCCGAGGTTCTGCATCACCTTGTACAGCGGAATGATCAGCACGGCGCCGGAGACCATGTTGACGGCCAGAAAGCAGCCCATCATCACGTTGCGGCCTTTGAATTCGAACCGTGAAAAGGCGTAGGACGCCGGTATGATCGCCATCAGCCCCAGCACGGTGACAGCCGCCGCGATGAAGAACGAGTTCAGCATGTAGCGCCACAGCAGCGGCACCGATTTCCACATGGTGAAATAGGCGTCGAACGACATGCCTTCGGTAACGAAGCGGTAGGGGATGGAGAACAACCCGTCCAATGGCCGGAGCGAGACAAGGAACGCCTCGACGAAGGGAGCCAGTACGAAGACCAGCAGCAGCCCCAGACCAAGATAGATGAGGACATATTCCCACCAGCGATAACGGTCGATCATCACATGGCCCCTTTCTTCGAAAGCTTGCGGATCATGGCGAAATACAGAAGCGAGAAAATGGTCAGGAAGATCACGATCATCACCGCGCGGGCAGACCCCTCCCCATAGCGGAAGCGGGAAATGGCGGTCTTGTAGGTATCGATGATCATCGTCGTGGTGGCGTTGCGCGGGCCGCCCTCGGTCAGGATCCAGATGATGTCGAAGGAATTGAACGTCCAGATCGCGGAAAGCAGCGACATCGTGGCCATGGCCGGCATGATCATCGGCATCGTGATGCGGCGGAACCGGTAGAACCGCGATGCGCCGTCGGTCCATGCCGCCTCATACAGATCGCGCGGCACGCTTTGCATGGCGGCCAGCAGATATACGGCGACCAGCGGCGTGCCGATCCAGACATCGGTGACGATCGTCGCCATGAAGGCGGAATTCTTGAAGGCCAGAAACTCGAACGGGCCGGACAGAAGCCCGATGCGTTGGCCCAGACCCGAAATCATGCCGAACTGGCCGTTGTACATCCATCCCCATATGAACACGCCGATCGCGATCGGAACGATCCACGGCGGCATGATCAGGATGCGCATCAGCGTGCGCCCCGGCACGGCCGCATTCAGGAGAACCGCCGCCAGCAGACCGACCACCATCTTCAGCGTGACGCCGATCACCATCCAGGCAAAGGTGCGGCCCACCACCTCGGGGAAGTTGCGGGCAAACATCTTCTGATAATTTTCAAGCCCGACATAATGGGTTTCGGGATTCATCGATGCGTCGGTAAAGGACAGCCGCAGCGTTTCCGCGAGTGGCCATGCCACGATGACCAGGGTAATCACGACCGCGGGCACAAGCAGCAGATAGGGAAACCAGTCGATCGGTTTGCTGGGCTGGGACATTCTGGATCATTCCTTTTTGTGCAGGCCGTAGCTGTCGAATTTTCGCCATGTCTCGGCCATATCGACCACGCTGCGGGTCACGCGGGCACGGTCCATGGCCAGTGCCGTCAGCCCGGCCTCCAGCGCATCGAGCACGGTGACCTTCAGCGGAATGCCCTCATCGATCCATGCGGCAATATCGCGGGCCATGGCATCATCGGCCCCGTAATGGTTGTGCCGTGTGGGGCCGACGTGGTCGTTCTCGCTGATCGTCCTTTCGGTGAACGCATCCGTCAGTTTGAACGTGTTGCGGATGAAGTCGCCCTCGGCCATGCCACGGGTGCCCATGACGGCAAAACGGCGGAATTCATCAGGGACGTTCAGATTGGTATGGAAGGTCAGCGCGGTGCCGTTTTCATATTCCACAAGTGCTGTCTGGTAATCCACGATGTCCCCATCGCTTTCGAAGACAGCTTCGGACCCACCCCAACGGGGTACATAGCTGTTCATCCGCCGTGATCCGGCGGGCAGACGATCGGCGCCCAGCATTTCATAGTCCGGCATCCGTTCCGGGCGGTTGGCCGGAACAAAGCTTTTGCGTCCGCCGAAAGAGGATACGTAGCGTGGCCTGCATCCGACCAGCCCCTGATACAGGTCGATGTCATGGCAGCACTTTTCCAGCATGAAGCCGCCGGAATATTTCGAATGGCGCCGCCAGTCCCGCATGAAGAACGAGCCGTGATACCCGGCGATATGTTCAGATGCCTCGATCGAGGCGATATCCCCCAACTGGCCGCTGGCCTTGGCCTGCTGCAACATCACGTAGAGCGGCGAGTAGCGCAGCACCAGGCCGATCATCACACGCTGGTGGCCGCCATGATCGCGCATCAGTTCCAACAGCTCGAAGGTTTCCTCCTCGCTGATCACCACGGGCTTTTCTGCAAAGATGTAGGGAATATCCGCCTCGATGGCCGCGCGCAGATGATCCAGATGCATATGGTTCGGAGAACCGACCATCAGCATGTCCAGTGTCTCGGACGCCAGCATCTGTTCCAGCGTGTCATATGCGGTCAGTTCGCGCCCGATCTCTCCCTCCAGATAATCGCGGCCTGCGGGGGTCGGATCCGCGAATGCGGTGAATTCGTAATCCGCCTTGGTCTGGGCGAACAGCGTCGCAACATGCGAGATGCGGGCACCCAGCCCGACGATACCGACCTTCATATGTCGTTCCTTCCTGCCAGAATGGCTTGTCTGAGCGCGCGGACCTTTGCGGCATCCGTGCGGCGCAGGCCACCTGCCGGCGCGAAGCCCATGCTCACCTCGCGCGCGGTGGCGGGATGCGCCGTGGTACAAGAGGCGTGCAGGCTGTGCGCGCCCGTCCGCGTCAGGATGTCCGGCGCATTTTCGGCGGTGATCCCCGAACCGGGCAGGATCTCGATACGGGCCGCCGCGATCTGCACCAGACGCGCCAGCATGTCGGCGCCCTCTGCCGCAGTCGGGGCACTGCCTGAGGTAAGGATACGATCGAAGCCGAGCGCCACCGCATCCTCGACCGCCTGCACCAGATCCTGCGTCATATCGAACGCGCGGATCAGGACGAATTCCATATCGCCCGCTGCATCGCGCAGCCGTGCCGTCGCCGTTGGGTCCAGACGGTTGTTTTTGTCCAGAACCCCGACGCCAACACCGGCCAGCCCGAGCTGGCGTGCATAGGCAACATCCTGGCACATCACGTCCAGTTCTGCCCCGGTCATCATGAAACCGCCCACGCAGGGACGGATCAGGGCAATGACGGGCACCGAAAGCTTTGCCGCCTGCTGCATCATCGCGGCAGAAGGCGTAAGCCCGCCCAACGCCAGTGCCGAACAGAGCTCTAACCGGTCACATCCGCCCTCGATCGCGACATGGGCGTCCGACAGACGATCCACACACACTTCGAGCAAGACCTGCGGATGGGCCTGCGATGGCGACACGGAGGATAAGCGATGGATGGCAGACAAATGACAGCTCCACGTTTGTAAGCAAGCTGACCTATCAATGTTTGTTTTGCAACATATTTTTGACGCCGTTAATAATAGATGCGTTCGATATGCATCATTTATAGGCGGGAATGATCGAAATCTGATAGCAAACCATGGAGGGCCATATTCATACAGGGCTTGCTTGACTGCGCAAGAAGCGTGCCGAGGGTTGTAATGTGGGGGGTATATGCAGGCACCGCAGTAAGCATGGAAATGCACGCAGCAGAATGTATGATATACTCATCCTATTGTTTAAAATGGTAAATGTTCTTTGGCGTGATGCCGCGCAGACATCAAGACATGACCGTATTCAGCGGGCTGTTCGTTTTCCGAGTAAGGCCACTGATCGATGAACGCCCGCGCCCATCTTATACGCATTGCACGCAGAGCATGACAAAATACTGTTGATTGCTACGCTAATAAATAAGAAAACAAAACTAACAATGAGGTATTTGACCATGCGCCCATCCCCTGCCCCGCTTCCCGCCCGGACCCGTTGGACCAGTGTCCTTTGTGACTCGCTTGAAAAGATATTTCCCGATACCGCGCCCCGGCCTGTTTCAATGGACATCGCGTTGAACACATGGCCCGGCGGAAGGGTGTCGGTACAGGTTGCGCTGCTTGCTCCCTCGGTCACTGCCGGCCGTGTTGTGCCTGCCCCGCCCGAAGGCGTAGTCCCCTTTATCACGGTGACCTCCCCACCTGTGGATTCTGTGACGGTCAGCAGCTTTGCCGTGGATCTCGTTCCCGCGCGGTTTCTGGCGTTCGAACAGCAGGATCGGAATTATCTTCGCACGGATGCGGGGCTTTGGCCCGACCCGTTGCGGCCCCTGCCCATCGGCGAGGCTGTGAAGCTGTACCCGGGGCAATGGCAATCGATCTGGGTAGACTTGGATATCGCACCCGATGCCGCAGCGGGTCAGAAAACCATCGAACTGGTGGTGCAGTTGACGGATGGCACCGAGATTGCCCGGCACCGGGTACCGATTACCGTATTCGACATCCGGCCAGACAAGCTGGGCATCGTCAACACCATCTGGATGCATTGCGACGGTATCGCCCATCAAAGCAGGTCGGAGCCGTTCAGCCCGGCCTTCATGGCGCTGGCGGAAAGCTGCATGCAAGCGGCGCGTGACCTCGGATGCAATTCCATCCTCGTTCCGGCTTGGACGCCACCGCTGGACACGGCAATCGGCGCCGAGCGTTTGCCCACGCAACTGGTTGGCATTACGGAAACAGCGGCGGGTGAATACAGGTTCGATTTTGATCGGCTGATCGACTGGCTGGCGCGGATGCGGCGCCTTGGCTTCACACACGCCGAGATGCCGCATTTCTTTACCCAATGGGGCGCGAATGCGACGCCCGCGATCTACGTGGATCACGATGGCACGGTGGAACGGCGCTTTGGCTGGGATGTTGCGGCAACGGACCCGTCATATCGGCTGTTCCTGTCGCAGTTCATCCCGGCATTGCGTGCTGTTCTGGATCGGGAATGGGGGTTGGACCGCTGCCTGTTCCACATCTCGGATGAACCCGAGGCGCATATGGCCCCCGGTTTTGGTGCCGCACGGGCAGTGGTCGAGCCACTGCTGGAAGGCTGCACGATCATCGATGCCATGAGCGATATCGAGCTTTATGACAAAGGGCTGGTCACCCTGCCCGTGGTTTCCATCGACCACGCCGGTGATTTTCTGGCACGCGATATTGCCCCCATCTGGCTTTATTATTGCGTGGCGCAGCATCGTGAGGTTGCGAACCGCTTTTTTGCAACGCCACCTGCCCGCAACCGGGTGCTGGGCAGCCAGCTGTGGCTGACAGGGGCGCGCGGCTTCCTGCATTGGGGGCTGAACTTCTGGAACACCGCCCATTCCACCCGCCCCGTTGACCCCTTTCGCGAAACCGATGCCGGGGGGGCCTTTCCCGCCGGCGATCCCTTCATCATCTATCCCGGGCCAGAGAATACCATATGGCATTCCATCCGTGGGCGCGTTGCGGCAGAAGCAATGGTCGATTTGCAGCTGATGGAAACCCTGGAGTCACTGGCCGGGCGTGACGCCGTGCTGTCAATCGTTGATCCGGATCGGACCCTAACGCTGATCCACTACCCGCAGGACCCCAATCATTTCCACCGCCAGCGTGCAAGGCTGGTGGAGGCGATTGCAGAGGTTCGGACGCAATAACTGCGGATCGGGTATCCGGCGCCTCATATGCGGCGGATACCTGCGCCCTGCCCCGGCGTGGGCTGCGGCACCTTAAAAACCGCTGATGATCTCTATTTTGGACCCATCTGAGAAGCGGCTGAACCGGAATGGCGCAGGATCGACCAGCGGGGTGCTTCCCGTTACCAGATCCGCCGCCAACCGCCCCGCAGCAGGTCCTATCCCGAACCCGTGGCCAGAAAACCCCGTCGCAATATAGAACCCGGGGATCGTATCAACCGCAGAGATGACCGGAACGGCATCCGGTGTGACATCGATCGCCCCCGCCCACCGCTGTGCGATCTTGGCCTTATCGAACACGGGAAATGCTTTGCGCAGGTTTTCCAAAGAGCGGTCTTGCAGGTGCAACGCGGGTTTCGGGTCCAGCACACGGTTATACTCAAAGGGGCTCGCCTCATCCAGCGACCACTTGTTGGGAATGCGGGCCTCATCGTAGAATTGCCCACCGAACCGCAGCATCAATGCTGACCACTGCGACCCGAGCGCCGGAAGAAAATCGCGCATGTAGCGAAAACTGTCGGGGACAATATTGACCACATTCCGGAAACCGTTTGCCACCGTATAGCCGCCGTCCTGTCGTTTGCGGATGGAAAAGCCCTGTGCCCAGATTGAATGCTCCGGCCCGCCCTGCAGCGGCGTGGTGCGAATGACCGAGTTTATCACCTTCAACTGAGGCAGGCGCAAACCGCTGTTCCGGGCGAACAGGCTGCACCATGCCCCACCGGCCAGCACCACCTGGTCACAGGCAATCTCACCCCGCTCGGTAACGACGCCGCAGACCTGGCCCGCCTTTGTCTCAATGCCACGAACGGCACATTCCGTCAGGATATGGGCGCCACGATCACGAGCAGCCTCGGCAATGGCCGGAGCTGCCTTTTGCGGTTCGGCCCGCGCATCACCAAGGGTAAACAGTGCGCCCTTCAGGGTCATGGTCGATGAGGGTGACATCGCCGCAAATTCCGCCGGCGACAACATGCGGCTGCCAAGATCGTAATCCCTCAGGTGCAGCAGCCAGCGTTGATGCTCTTCAAACTCCTTGTCGGTGGCACAGGCAAAGGCAATGCCCGCGCGTTTGTACCCAAGATCACGACCGGTCCGTTCGGCCAATGTGGGCCATATGCGCAGCGCCTCGGCCATCAGCGGCACCTCGCGCGGATCGCGCCGGGTAATACGCACCCACCCCCAATTGCGACCGGATTGCTCATGGCCGATCCCGCCCTTTTCACAAAGCGCGACCTTCACCCCCTGCTCTGCCAGCTCCAACGCGGTAGAGGCGCCGATAATACCGCCCCCGATGACAACAACATCTACCTTTTCGGGAAGATCGGCATTGCCATGAACTGGAACTACATATGGGCCGGGCATACCAAAGGCGCTCCTTGAGTTGGCTACGTTTAGCAATGCATAATTTTGCTAAGAACAGATAATGGATGAGAATTCTTGGACGGTGAGTGTTCGAAAGAACTACTGGGTGGTACGAAAATAGTGATTCAGATTTGGTCGACAAGCAAGGAAATTTCCTTCCCGTGGTCGTTCCCCTGTACTTTACGTCCTGACTATAGTCTCCACTGTGTTTTCCCAAAGGGCACCACGCGAATTGCTATGTTTGGGGATCTGAATTTCCTACTTTGTACAAAGTCCTGATCTTGTTCCATAGCAACTACCCTGTCTAACAAAGTTGACAGCTGTCAACTTTCGCAGTTGGCGTTCCCACCAGTGCCCGCACCATAGGCGATACATCAAAATTCCCGCCAGTTGCTTTTCTCGAAATGGTACGAAGATAAGCCCCAGGCCTCGTGATTTTTGAGAAACGCTGCAATATGCACAGTACAGCTGTCGCAGCGGATGCAAGCCCCATTCGTTCTACAGCCTCTATCCAGGTTGATCTGTCAATTCCCGTCATGGGATAGATGTTTTCTGCGGCTTTGATTATCTGCGGCCATGTTCTCAGCTCATTCTCTGCATAGCTTCTTGCTTCAGTGCATACTGAAACCACCTCTGCTGCAGTGACTGAATGATTACTCTTTTCAACATTCGGATGTGCTTTAGATTCAGATATTAGTTTGTTTGAATTCTGTATGTGCCGCTCATTTTGACTGTCATTGCTGCTCATTTCTTCTGCGTCGTCTGGCATATAGGAACTTGCTCCAGACAGCATATTGCCGACTTTTACTGCAATATGCTTCAATGCATCTAGGGACAACTTACGGCGGATAGATCGTTGGATCTCCACAATGGAAGCCCAGACCATACCGTCATTGCTTGGCACCAATCGGCTCAGATCGCGCAAATGTAACACAACCTTTTCGCGAAGCTCTTTGACGATCTGCTCTTCTCGGCGTGTGTTTTCGGCGGCGTTTTGAAATTCTTGGCAGCGAACCAGCAGGGGCCGCAGGTCGAACCCGAAGGCTCGTGTTATCGTGCCGTGGCCATCTTGGCGGGCAAAGCGTTTTCCGTTCGGGCTGTCATGGCGAAGGATCAGGCCCGCAGTAACCAGAGCGGCAATATGCCGGCGCAGGGTACTTTCCGGCATCCCGTGCAGGCGTTCGGACAGCTTCGCATTCGAAGGGAATACGATCGTCGGCTGGACGGTGTTAAGAGTTTGGCCAGGATAGAATGATACCAAGGCCTGCAGGACCGTCAGATCACGATCAGTAACGCCCAGTGTTTTCCGCGCTACAGATACGTCACGCAGAATTGCCCATTTATCCAGGGTAATGTCAGGGCAGGGGGCATCTGCCAACTTCCGATGTGCCAAGTGGCCATCAGAAACCGGGCGCCGCCCAAAGGACGTCGTTGCAATATGCTTCATTTGCGTTCACGAGGATGCAAATTCCAAGCCGTCGGAATGACGGGTGTTGACAGCTGTCAACTTTTGCCGTTAGGTACGAGTGCTTAGATCGACGAAACGGCCTCTCGGGATGTCATGTCCTGGGGGGCTTTTTGTTTGCTGTCCTGGGTGTGCCTCCTTGTTGTTTCGGGTTCATTCCTCGCGCTGGCGAAGCCAGTCACGGTGAATGCTGTCCATGTTCGCAATCAGCCAGTCGTCAAATCCGGCAGATTTTGTGCGAGACAATGTAAGGGTTGTATTTCTGGCCGTTTGCGTGACTGCCCCGATCGGGCCGTTCGCCCCCGCAAGGGTGGGCTTCGTCGCTGCTTTGGGGCGGTTCGTCACATGCGCCAACACGGCCTCGAACCTTGCATCCGATGTGGCGCCTTGTGCCGCATCGATCAGCTGCTTGGGCTGGATGTCACGCATACGTTCGATCAGCGTTTTCCAGCGATCACGGCCGATACCCGGCGCTGCCCCTATGGCTGACAGCAGGGAAGGGGGGACAGCATCCGCAATCGAAAGCATACGTGAAATCAATGTCTTGTCGATCTGTAGCGCATCACAGATCACCTTGCGGTCAAATCCGTTATCGCGCATCTGGCGGGCAAAGCTGGCCTTTTCAATGAAGGAAAGATCCTTGCGCGCCGTATTCTCCTGACCCTGGGCGATGACCAGATCACGATCATTCAGGTCGCGGACCATTGCCTTGACGGGTTGGCCAAGCAGCTTCATCGCGGCTACACGGCGGCGGCCATAGACGATTTCGAACCGGCCTTCGGCTGTAGAAGAATGCCGCAGCAGAACAGGCACCTGTTGCCCGTATTCCCGCATGGAGTCTGCCAATAGCGCTATGCCCTCGGGATCGTCGTCCAGACGGTCGCGAAGGCCTGCGTGGTCGATCATCTCGATCGGGACTTCGATCACCGAGCGATTGCGCAGATCGGCGATGGATTGGCTGACCGCGCCGATGGCCCCTTTGGTGACCCGCGGCGAAGATTGCATCGTCGGCGCGGGGGAGGGGACAGCAAACCCTTGAGTAAATCCTTGCGTGCCATCAGCTTGCTCCCTTTCTGCCCCATGCCGCCTGGATCAGGCCCTCAATTTCGCCGTTCACAGCGTTGAGGCTTTCCATGGCACGTTCATAGGTGGAGCGCGTGAATTGACCGCGTTCCACCTCGTAAAGCGTCTGTTTGGTAATTCCCGCATCCGAAATCGCGGTGGATTTCAGGACCGGATGGTTCAGCACATGATCCCCGAACATGGACCGCATGAAGCTGACCATCTGGTTCTGGGGCCCGTCGCCGGGTTCGTAGCGTGTCACGACATAACGCAGCCAGTCATGGCTCATGTTGCCGCCGGCCTCGGCCACGACACCCAACAGGTTGGATGTCATCAGCAGGAACTGGCACATCGACATGACGTCCAGCATCTGCGGATGCACCGTCACCAGAACGGCCGTTGCGGCGGAAAGTGCGGACATCGTCAGGAACCCCAGCTGGGGCGGGCAATCCATGACAACCACATCATAATCATCCCGCACCTCGGCCAGCTTGTCACCGACGCGGGTAAAGAAAAACTGAGCGGAGCGTTCGGCCAGCGCACGGGGCGTATCATGCTCGAACTCCATCAGGTCCAGATTGCCCGGAATGATGTCGAGATTTGGAAAGTAGCTTTTGCGAATCACGTCCCTGATCGGAACGGGGTCGTCGTAGCGGATGGCGTCATACAGCGTGCCGCCGTCAATCAGATCGAACTCGGGCTGGAATCCGTGCAATGCGGAAAAGCTGGCCTGCGGATCCAGATCCACGGCCAGTACCCGATATCCGTCCAATGCAAGCTTCTGCGCCAGATGGGCGGCAGTGGTCGTCTTGCCGGAGCCGCCCTTGAAATTGATGACGGTGATGACCTGAAGATGGTCTCCCTCACGACGGCCGGGCAGGTAGGTACCCGGCGTTTTCGTTCCTTTTTCAAGGAGTTGTCGTAGATCCTGCACATCCTGAAGGCTATAATAGCGCCGCCCACCGGCCCGTGTTTCGGGAGAGGGGCCGCGCCCGTCAAGATGGAGCTTGCGCAGGTAGGCATCCTTGACGCCAAGCAGATCGGCAACTTCACCACTGGTGAATTTGCGCAATTCCTTGCTGGCATCCGGTGGGAAAAGCTGCTCACGATGCGCCTGCAGACGCTCGGAAAGCCGCTGCGCATGTTCGCCCACCAGAACGTCGATCCGTTCCTGTCGCGCCATTTCTGCCCTCATGTCCGAGCCGTGTGTTACGCTTCAGCTCGTGTTATTTGCTTCTTACCGTAAGTGATTGGACGAGATTCCGGATTCGGGCAAGCAAATTTTTACACAGCGGCCTGTTTTCCCTCCGCTTGCGCAGACCGTACAGCGACCTTGAGGATCATTCCGAGATTCATGGCGCGAATGATAGGCAGGGCATTCGTTATCGTTTTCGATAAATAGTGCAACCCTTCGGGTAATCCGGACCGATATTATCCTAAAAGATAAAATCGGATTGCGTCCTGCACAAACGGGCATATATTATCGCAAACGATAAGAGGGCGCATGGATCATCACGATACTCCTGCCATTCTGAAGGCAACCGGCGATCGGGTACGGGCGGCCCGCACGGCGGCCCAGCTCAACCTGGCACAGCTGGCGCGTCTGACCGGGATCAGCCAAGCCGCCCTCTCGCTGATCGAGACGGGCAAGCGGGATCCGCGACTGACAACCCTGCACCGGATTGCCACCGCACTACGTGTGCCCCTTGCATCATTTGTGGCGCATGACGGCACAACGGCGAACGCCCCCTCTACCGGCAGGGGGCACGATCTGACGGATTTTCTTGAATGACGGATGGACCTGCAACCGCATCATCGCCAGCAGAGGTGCCGGTCTGGTTCTATTCCTTTCCGGTGGGCAGGATCGGGGTCGCACCTGACGGGGCGCTCTTCTTTCGCTATGATGATACATGGCTGGCAACCGAAGGGGCATTTCCCCTGTCCTGCACGATGCCGAAAAGCACCGATGTCTATGGCACGGATGTCATCTCTCCGTGGATCGCGAACCTTCTGCCGGAAGAGGATCAGCTGCGGATCCTGACGCGCTCTCTCGGGCTGGATCAATCCGACAGCCTGGCGGTGCTGCAGGAAATCGGCGGCGATACCGCCGGGGCGCTCTCATTCGGCCCGCTGGAGCCGGACCGGACCCCGGGCCATATCCGGTTGACCGACTTCTACGGGGTCGATGACCCGGATGCGGCATTGGCCCTGCATATCGACGATCTGAGCCGTCGCCCGTTTCTGGCGGGGGAGGATGGCGTGCGGCAATCACTGGCAGGCGGGCAGAAGAAGACGGCCCTGGCCGTGCTTGATGCGCAGGGTCTGCCGGTTTACCGGATGCCGGGGGCAGGGGACCAGCTTGCCATTCCACGCAACGGCGCCCCCTCGACGGTCATTCTGAAGCCGGACAATCCGAACCTGCCGGGGATCGTGGAGAACGAGGTGTTCTGCCTGAGGCTGGCGGCCGCCATCGGCATTCGGGCGGCAGAGACAACGGTCATCACGGCAGGGTCGCGCAGCGCGCTTTGCAGCCTGCGGTATGATCGCCGCATGACACGGGGTCGCGGCATCATCCGCGTACATCAGGAGGATTTTGCCCAGGCGAACGGCCTCCCCCCCGGTCGAAAATATGAACGCGGCACGATCCCCGGCTTGTCTCTGGGCGGCATTCTCGATACCGCACGTATCCTGCCGCCAACCGATGCGCTGGCGCTGATCGATCAGGTCATCTTCAATATGCTGGTGGCCAATACGGATGCCCATGCCAAGAATTATTCGATCCTGTTTCCCCTGATACCGTCCCCGCGGCTTGCCCCGCTGTACGATGTATCAAGCGTTCTGCCCTGGCCGCATGTGAACCAGTTCCACGCACAGAATATCGCCGGGAAAAAGCGCAGGCCCGGCGATATTGCCGCGCGGCACTGGAATGCGATTGCGTTGGCACAGGGGTACAGGCCGGCCGATATCAGGCGCCGTGTTCAGGAACTGGCCGATGCGATCGTCGCGCAAAAGATCGCGGTCATCACAGAGGTGTCGGCGCTTGCGGGAGTATCGGCAGGATATGTCACCGAGGCCGCCGATATGATCGAGGCGAATGCCCTGCGCATCGCCGGGCGCCTGCGTAAACCGGCAATGTGATCCGGGTGCAGAAGCGAAACAGGGATATCATACGTCCTGTCCCGTAGAACGCGGGGCCCCCATGACAGAGGCCCCGCATGTTTCGACCCGTCAGGCCGCTGCAGTCTCGCGGGGCAGTTTGCCCACGATTTTCAATACCGCGATATACAGCACCGGCACCAGGATAATCCCGAACGTGGCGGAAAAGATGATGCCGCCCAGCATTCCCGTTCCGATCGATTTCTGTGCCGCGGCACCGGCACCGCTGGCCGTTGCAAGCGGCAGGATGCCGAAGCCGAATGCCAGCGTTGTCATCAGGATCGGGCGAAGCCGTTGGCGCGATGCAAGCAGGATGGAATCGAAAACGTCCTTGCCGGATTTGCGCAGGGTTTCCGCGAACTCGATGATCAGGATCGCGTTCCGCGCCGCAAGGCCGATGGTCGTCAGCAGGCCCACCTTGAAATAGATGTCATTCGACTGACCGAAGGTCATTGTCATGAGGAATGTCCCAAGAATGCCGATCGGCACCGCCAGCAGCACCGCAAAGGGCACGGTCCAGCTTTCATAAAGAACGGCAAGGCACAGGAATACGACCAGCACCGACAGGCTGTACAGAAGCGGTTCCTGGCTGCCCGACAGACGTTCCTGATAGGAAAGCCCCGTCCAGGCCGACGTGTAGCCGCCATCCAGATCGGACACCATTTCCGCCATGGCGTTCATGGCATCGCCCGAGCTGACGCCGGTGGCAGCAGCCCCCGACAGTTCCAGCGCCCGCGTGCCGCCGTAATGTTGCAGCTTGGGCGGGATCTGCACCCATTCCTTGGTCATGAAGGCCGCGAATGGCACCATCTCTCCGTCGTCATTGGTGGTGTACCATGAATCGATGTCGTCCGGCTGCATCCGCCACTTGGCATCGCCCTGCACGATCACCTCGCGCAATTCGCCGTTCAGGGTGAAATCGTTCACGTAGTTGCTGGCGAAGATCGTGGTCAGCGCCGAGTTGATGTCCGACAGCGTCATGCCGAATGCCTTGGCTTTCTGCTGGTCGATGTTCATCCGCAAGGACGGGGTGTCCTTGTTGTCATTGCCGCGGATACTGGTGACACGACCATCCTCCTGCGCGTCGGCCACAAGCTGGTCCGCCGCCTCGTTCAGCGCATCCGTGCCGTTCCCCGTCCGGTCCACAAGGTACATGGTAAAGCCGGATACGCTGCCCAATCCCTGAATTGCAGGGGGCTGCAGGAACAGGACCTGCCCCAGGCGGCTGTTGGCGAATTTCCTGTTCGCACGGTCTGCCAGTTCGCCCGCTGTGCCGGTCCGGTCATCGAAGTCCTTCAGCTTGATGAACAGCATCGCGGCATTCTGGCCGTTTCCGTCGAAGCTGAAGCCCAATGCCGCGAACACGTTTTCAACGACGTCGGATTCGTCGTTCAGCATGTAGTCCTCGACCGCCTTCACCGCGTCTTCGGTTTGGGCCTTGGTGGCCGTATCGGGCAGGGTGACCATCGTCATCAGAACGCCCTGATCCTCGGTCGGCAGAAAGCCCGTGCGCAGGTTGTCATAGGTCCACCAGCAGGCCCCGGCAACAACCGCAACCACGATCAGGATGCGGATAGGACGGGTAATCAGGCGCCGGACCACGTTGATGTAGCCGCCCGTCAGCCGGTCCACGCCCGTGTTGAACATCCGCAGCGGTGCAGGCACGCGCTTTTCATGAACAGGCTTCAGGAACTGCACGCACATCACGGGCGTCAGAATCAGGGCCACGAACAGCGACAGCACCATCGCCGTGATGATCGTGATGGAGAACTGCTTGAAGATGACGCCGGTCGAACCACCCAGAAACGCCATGGGCAGAAACACGACCGAAAGCACCGTCACGATCCCGACCAGCGCGCTCGAAATCTCGTGCATGCTTTTCTGCGTGGCTTCCAGAGGGGAAAGTCCCTCCTCCTCCATCACCCGTTCAACGTTTTCCACCACGACGATCGCGTCATCCACCAGCAGGCCGATGGCAAGAACCAGCGCGAACATCGTCAGCGTGTTGATGGTCATGCCCAGAAAGGCAAGCATCCCGAAGGTGCCCAGCAGAACGATAGGCACGGCGATGATCGGGATCAGTGTCGAACGCCAGTTCTGCAGGAACAGCAGGATGATCAGAAGCACAAGGCCGATGGCCTCGGCCAGGGTGTGATAGACCTGGTTGATGGATTCCTCGACAAAGGGCGAGGTGTCATAGGGGTATTCGACGCTGATCCCCGACGGAAGCTGTTCACCGATGCTGTCCAGCAGCTCGCGCACACGCGCGGCGGTATCGACGGCGTTCGCCCCTGTGGCAAGGTTCACCCCGAACCCGGCTGCGGGTTTGCCGTCAAAGCGGCTGGAAAGGGTGCTGTCCTCCTCACCGAGCTCTACCGTGGCGACATCCGCCAGATAGACGGTGGAGCCATCCTCGTTGGTCTTGAGCAGGATGCCCTCGAAATCCTCGACGGTCGAAAGCTGCGATTGCGCGCTCAGCGATACGGTGAACTGCTGCCCTTTGATGGCCGGCTGATCGCCCAGAGATCCCACGGAGACGTTGGTATTCTGTTCGGCAACCGCGGTCGTCACGTCATCGGCCGAGATCTGGTACTGGTACATCCGCTCCGGATCCAGCCAGATGCGCATCGCGTATTCCGAGCCGAGGCTGTTGATGGAGCCGACGCCTTCCAGACGCTGTACCGGGTCCTCGATCAGCCGCCCCACGATATCGCCCAGCTCGACGGAACTTCGGCTGCCGTCGTCGGAAACCAGCGCCCCCACCAGCAGGATGGAGGTGGTGGAACGGGTCACGCTGATGCCGTTGTTGGTCACGGTGTCGGGCAGCTGCGATTCAACAAGCTGCAGCTTGTTCTGCACCTGCACCTGCGCGATATCGGGGTCCACGCTATCATCGAACACCAGCGAGATGCTGGATGACCCTTCGGAGGTGCTGGAGGTCATATAGGTCAGACCGTCCAGACCCGTCATGCCCTGCTCGATGATGGTCGTGACCGAGTTCTCGACGATCTGCGCCGAGGCACCCGTATAGCTGGCCGAGATACGCACCGTCGTCGGTGCGATGTCCGGGTATTGGGAAATGGGAAGCGAGGTGATCCCGAACACGCCCGCAAGCATGGTCACGATCGCCAGAACCCATGCGAAGACGGGTCGGTTGATGAAGAAATTGGCCATCCGGTTATTCCTCCGCGTCAGTCGCGTCGGAAATGTCCTGAACCAGCCCGTTCTCGTCCAGCGTCGCCTCTACGGGCGAGATCTTGCTGCCTGCCTTTACGAATTTCAGACCATCCACGATGATGCGCGTATCCGGCTCGATACCGTCTGTCACGATCCAGCTGTTGTTCCAGCTTCCCTCGTCGTTGAAGCGGATCGTCTGGGCCGTGCCATCCTCTCCGGCAACAAGCGCCGAAAGCGTGCCGTCGATCTCGCGCGTGGCGGCGCGCTGCGGCACAAGATAGGCGTTGATGGTTCCCAGCTCCACCTTGCCGCGGACGAACATGCCCGGAAGGATCACACCATCGGGGTTGTTGAACTGGAAGCGGATGGAAACGGTGCCCGTCGTGGTCGATACCGTGTGGGCCGGGGCAACAAGCGATCCGGTCGTCATGTAGGTCTCGCCGTTCTCGAGGATCAGCGAGGCCGGAATGCTCTCGCTCATCTGCAGGATTCCGGCCTCGGCCTGGCGGCGGACCTTCAGGATGCGCGCGCTGGTTTCCAGAATATCGACATCGATCGGGTCAAGGCTGGTGATCGTGGTCAGCGCATCCGTCTGGCCGCTGGTGACAAGATCGCCCACCGACACCTCGGGGGTGGCGGCATAGCCCTCCAGAGGGCTGGTAATCGTCGTCCAGGACAATTGCACCTTCGAATAATCAAGGGCCGCCTGCGCCGCCTCCAGTGTTGCCTTGGCGGTGGCAAGGGTGGATTGCGCTTCTTCCACATCGGCCTGCGTCACACCGGAGCCTTCCAGCTTCGCGGCACGGTCATAGGCCGCCTGCGCCACCGGCAATGCGGCCTGTGCCGTTGACAGATCCGCCTCATCCGATGCCACAGCCGCCGCATAGCTTGCATCATCCAGCACGAACAGGGGATCACCCACCTTGATCAGCACGTTCGGATCATATTCGACGCTTTGGACAACACCGTCCACCCGCGGCCGGATATCGGCCTGTTCATGCGCAACCGCCCGTCCGGGAATGGTATAGCTGCGCGGAACGTCCTGCCGCTCCATCGTCACGACGCCGACCTCGATCGGCTGCGCCGCACCACCGCCGGGCGGGCCACCGGGGGGGGCCTGTGCCAGAACAGGTGTGCCCAGGATCGAAAGCACCATCATTGTCAGAATGGATTGCAGCACCATGGGCCAGCTCCGGCGGGCGGAACGCGAAGGCGCAGTGATTACGTTTCGGTCGGGGAGGGCTATCATATATCCGTAATCCTTTATCGGAGAGCGGCTGCGGTTTTCGCACAGGCGGGGCTGTGCATGGGTAATCATCAAATGGATTGCGTTTCAGGCTGTCTACACAAAACGAGTTCGCATGCTAACTAAAATCGCATCACTTAGTTGTCAGAAACGTGCAACAGGCAATTTCATCGTAGCCAAAACACCTTGCCGGATGAGATCAGCGGCACCGCTCGATAGGGGTCGGTCCGGCTTTGGGCGGATCAATGCTGCCAACGGGTGCTGCTGCGCGGCCTTGTCATGCAGGGGCATAGCCCCCCGGGGCGCATGGGGCGGGCGCGGTATCTGCAAGGGGCATGGGCAGCCGGCCTCGTGGTGCGAACCGGTCAGGATATTAACGGGACCCCATAGAGCGGTACCGGATGCGACAAATGCCCGCAGCGGCGGGTTCAAGCCGCATCCGGCGCCACCGAATTCCTGCCGGCTGCAAATCGACCTCTCGCGCCGCGGTTATCGCGCCGAGCGGCCGGTGTCCATTCTCTCCCGCAGCGTGTAGTACCACATGCCCAGTGCCAATGCCTGATGGGCAACCCATTTGCCCGCGGGCAGGCGTACGCGCCTGACGGCATCGAATACGTCGAATTCCGCCATCGTTCCGGTGATCGCATCCGCCATGATGCCTGCCACGATATGCGTGGTGGCGATGCCATGGCCGGAATACCCTTCGGCAAAGAATACGTTGGGCCTGACGCGGCCCAGATGCGGAATGCGGTTCGGAATGATGCCCGCCTGGCCCGACCACTGGTAATCGATCCCGACCCCCTTCAGACGGGGATAGGTCCGTTCCAGCGCCGGTCGCAGTTCGGCGGCGATATCACGGGTTGCGCGGCCGGAATAATTCGTGCCGCCGCCGAAGATCACCCGCCCGTCTGCGCTAAGCCGGTGGTAGTCCAGCACAAAGCGGTCATCATAGATGGCCAGATCCTTCGGGTTTATCTGACGGGCCAGATCCTCGGGCAACGGCTCTGTCGCAATGATCCCGAGGGCTGCGGGAAACAGCGCCCCGCGCATCCGCCCTTCGGCCAGATTGTGATAGGCATTCCCCGCCAGCATGACGGTGTCGCAGGTCACACGGCCCTGCGCCGTCCGCAGAACGGGGCGTGCGCCGTGGTCGATCCGCGTCAC
This sequence comes from Falsirhodobacter sp. alg1, assembly GCF_000739715.2. Classification (GTDB taxonomy): domain Bacteria; phylum Pseudomonadota; class Alphaproteobacteria; order Rhodobacterales; family Rhodobacteraceae; genus Falsirhodobacter. The sequence goes on from NZ_BBJC02000006.1 coordinate 106,396, forward strand.
GCGGCTGTCCTCGAACAGGCGGACACCCAGCGATGCTGCGGCCTGCGCCTCGCCGATGGCCAGATTCAGGGAATGGACATGCATGTTGCGCATGTTCAGCACACCACCGGTATAAAGCGGAATGTCCACCAGGTCGCGGACCCCGACCTGATCGACATAGCGTATCTCGTCACCCATCCCGCGTTCGGCGGCCACATCTGCCAGAGCGCGCAAGGAGTGTTCGTGTTTCGCGCCCATCGCGGCCTGCAGATGGCCGTGCTTCAGATCGCAGGCAATGCCGAACCTTGCCACACGTTCGCGGATTATCCTGTGGCCGCGCCACCGCAGGTTCCAGATGTAATCCTCGGTTTCCGTGCCGAGGCTGCGCCTGAATTCCCGCGACATGGCCGTATCGCCCGAAAGGGATCCGGTAATCTGGCCCCCGTTCCGGCCCGTGGCCCCCCAGCCGATCCGGTTCGCCTCCAGCAGAACCACCCGCATTCCGCGCTGCGCCAGTTCGATGGCGGTGTTCAAGCCGGTGAATCCGCCCCCGATTACCGCCACATCGGTGTCGATATCCCCCTCCAGCCGATCAAATGGCGTATAGGGCCGCGCCGTGGCCGCATAATAGGATGTCGTGTGGTTCCGGGGCATCGGTCAGATCATCCCCAGATAGGTCATGTATTCCAGGGGCGAGATCTCTGCCTCGAATACCCCCAGTTCCTGTCGTTTGCAGGCGGAAAACAAGGCGATGAATTCGGCGGGAAACAAAGTACGGCAGAGGGTGCTTTGCTCGAACGCCTCGATCATCTGGCGCCAGTCGGGCGGAATGGGGGCATCGGCCCCGGGGCCTATGTTGTTGTCGATCCGGGGGGCAGGCTCCTGCCCCTGTTCGATACCGTAAAGGGCAGAGGCCAGAACGGCCGCCATCACCAGATAGGGGTTGGCATCCACCCCGGCAACGCGATGTTCGATGCGCCGTGCCGATGCGGGCCCGCCCGGAATGCGGACAGCCGCCGTGCGGTTTTCATACCCCCATGATGCGTTGACGGGGGCAAGCGTACCGGGCCGCAGCCTGCGGGCCGAATTGCAATGCGGCGCAAAGATAAGCGCGGTATCATGCAGCGCCCCCAGCAGACCCGCAACGGCGTGCCGCATCACGGGCTGCCCGTCAGGGCCGCCATCATCAAAGATGTTCCGCCCCGCTGCATCCAGCAGGCTTACGTGCATATGCAGGCCGTTACCGGCATGGGCCATATAGGGTTTGGCCATGAAGCTTGCCTGAACACCGTGGCGCTGTGCCGCGTTCCGGATGATCTGCTTCAGGAATACGGCATCATCCGCCGCCTTCAGGGCATCGGGAAGGTGGGACAGAACCACCTCGTACTGGCCCGGCCCGCTTTCGGCTGTCACGGCCTCCAGCGATATGCCGCAGGCCTCGGCATCGGCGTGGACGGTGTTCAGAAACGGCTCCGCGCTGCCCAGTTCATCAAGGCTGTAGATCGTATCGCGCCCCCCGGCATGCCCCGCGGGCAGCGGTGAAACGGGCTGGGGCGATATGCCGTCGAACGGGCGGATCAGATGGAACTCCAGCTCCAGCGCCACGACGGGCGTCAGGCCACGCTTGGCATAACGGGCCAGAACCTCTGCCAGCACACGTCGCGGATCGCCGAAAAACGGGCTTCCATTCTCGCGTCGCATCCACATCGGGACAAAGCTGCTGCCACCCGTGTTCCACGGCAGCGGGATCGGGCCGCGTCCGGTCGGCTCCACGATGCCGTCCAGATCCCCCGCCTCGAACAGCGCCCCGCCGATGATGTCGGTCCCCCAGACATCCACGGCCATTGACGACATGGGCATGCGCATCCCTTCGGACAGCAATTTGTCGCAGCGGCTGGCCGGAACGCGCTTTCCCCGAAATATGCCATTGAGATCGCAATGCGCAGCAAGCACATAGGGCGTTGTTTGGCGGCGAAGGATGTCAGGCGCAGGCACGTTCATTCGGAAATCCGTCGGGTGGGGCTGTGTCACAGGAAATGCCAAGGTGTTATATCACGCAAGCCGGATAGCCTGCGGATTGCCCGGATTATTGGACCGATGAAGAAATGAGCGATTTCAAACCCGATACGGTCGCAGATGTGCTGCATGCAAAGATCCGGCAGAAGATATGGGAAGGCCGCTATCTGCCCGGGGACCGTGTCTCGATCCGGGCCATCGCGCTGGAGGAACAGATCAGCGTCATCCCCGTGCGCGACGCCGTGCGCCGTCTGGTGGCCGAGGGGGCGCTGTGTTTCGTGGACAGCCGCACGATAGAAGTGCCGAAGCTGAGCCTGCGGAACCATCGCGACGTCCTGTTCGCCCGGATACAACTGGAACCCGAAATCGGATGCCGGGCCTTTGCCAACCTGTCGCATGACGACCTTGCGGACCTGATCGGGCATGACATGCGTGTCAACGCGGCCATCCGGCAAGAGGATCTGGATGCCTACATGACGGCAAACTTCGCGTTCCATTTCCATATCTACCGCAAGGCGGATGCCCCGGCGCTGTTGCGGCTGGTCGAAATCCTGTGGCTGCAATCAGGCCCGTCGATGCGGTTCATCGCCGGTCAATACCGCTCGAACGAGGCTGCGCCCGATTTCCACAAAGAGATGACCGACGCTTTGGCAGTGCAGGATTGTGAGGCCTTCGTGGCGTCATTGAAGAACGATATCGCCCAGGGGATGGACTATATCCGGCGGGCCGAAAACGCGATCTCGACCTTCTGAACCGCGCGCCGGATACGCTGTATTTCTGCCTAATTTTTGCGACAAGCCGGAAAAATGCCGAAAAACAGGGCTATGACGATCTGCTGCTGCTCTGAATGCGGTCTTTGCCTCTGAAATACAGCCTTGATTTCGCGCATCCGGAAATCCGTCAGGCCGATACCCCGTTAAAATTTGACATGCTCTTTTGCCGGACGACAGCCTTTCCCTAGCCAAACGGGAGAGATCTGTTCTGATGGAAGCGATGCAAACAGCAGATGCAACATCCCTGTCCGCGATGGTCGCAAAGGGTGAAATTTCTGCTGATGAACTGCTGGATCACGCGCTGGCGCGTGTGGCAAAGCTGAACCCGGATCTGAACGCCGTCGTATCAGTGCAGGAGGGGGCCGCACGCCGGGCGATCAGGGCCGGTCTGCCGGATGGCCCGTTCCGGGGGGTGCCCTTCCTGCTCAAGGATCTGGGGGCCGAAGCCGTCGATTTTCCCGGCCACAACGGTTCTGCCCTGCTGCGCGATACGCGCTATACATACGATAGCGAACTGTTTCTCCGCATGCGTGCGACAGGGGCCGTGACCTTCGGGCGTACCACGTCGCCCGAAGGCGGGATCGGCCCGGTGACAGAGGCCGCGGTTTATGGCGGGCCAACGCGCAACCCGTGGGACCTGTCGCGCACCTCTGGCGGATCATCGGGCGGCGCGGCTGCGGCGGTGGCGGCGGGTATCGTGCCCATCGCCCACGGGTCGGATGGCGGTGGATCGATCCGCATCCCGGCCTCAAGCTGCGGATTGTTCGGGTTCAAGGCCACGCGGGCCCGGTTTCCCGACGGCCCCGCAGCGGGCGAAGGCTGGGCCGGCATGGCGATCGAGGGGTTCCTGTCACGATCCGTGCGCGACAATGCCGTGATGATGGATGCCTGCGCCGGTGCCGATGCGGGCGCGCCCTATGCGGCCCCCGCCATGGAGATGACCTATGCCGGGGCCATTGCCCGCCCGCCGCGCCGCCTGCGGATCGGGGTATGCGACACGACATTCACCGGCGCTCCGATCCATCCCGAATGCCGGACGGCGGTCGAAACCACTGCCCGCCTGCTGGAGGGGCTGGGCCATAGCGTCACGCCCTTCTGTCCGAAGGCCGATCACCACGGAATGATGCGGGCATGGACCCGCATCGTGGCCTGCGGTACCGCGCTTTCGGTGCGGGGCGCACTGGCGCGGCGGGGGCGCGGGTTGCAGGATGGCGATCTGCAGCGCCTGTCGCATGCCGCGATCCGCTATGCCGAGGGGATCAGCGGCGCGGATTACCTGCAGGCGGTGGAAACGATCCACGCCTATGGCCGCGAGATGGCCGCGGCCTTTGACGGATATGACATCATCCTGTCCGCCACATTGGCCGAACCCCCCGCAAAGGTGGGCAGGTTCACCCATGACCGTGATGACTACGAGGCCTATCGCATCGGCGAGGGGGGCGTTTTCGAATATTCGCCCTTTTGCGCGACGTTCAATGCCAGCGGGCAACCCGCGGCAACTGTGCCGATGCACTGGACGGCTGAGGGCTTGCCCGTCGGTGTTCATTTCGCGGCACCGTTCGGGCATGACGCTACGCTGATCGCCCTTTGCGCCGAATGTGAACAGGCCCAGCCATGGGCGCACAGATGGCCACCGATGACACAATCCTGACGCGCGGATGACCATCCGCCAACAGAGTTCCACAAGGGGTATGAGCGTGACGAACGGATTTGCAGTTGTTGCAAGGAATGTCGGTAAGACCTATGGCGAGGGGAAATCTGCGGTCACCGCCTTGGGCAATGTGTCGCTCGAGATCAGGAAGGGGGAATTCTTTACCCTCCTCGGGCCTTCGGGCTGCGGCAAGACCAGCCTGCTGCGCTGTATCGCGGGGTTCGAAACGCCAACCTCGGGTGCGATCCTGCTGTCGGGGCGTGACATCACCTATGATCCGCCGAACAGCCGCCCGATCAATACGGTCTTCCAGTCATATGCGTTGTTTCCGCACCTGACCGTCGCCCAGAATGTCGGGTTCGGACTGAAGATGCAGGGGAAACCGAAGGCCGAGATTGCCAGCGCCACCGCCCGTGTACTGGCGCTGGTCAAGCTGGAGGCATTTGCCGACCGGCTGCCCCAGCAGATGTCGGGGGGGCAGCAGCAGCGTGTTGCCCTGGCCCGCGCGCTTGCCCCCGCACCCGAGGTGCTGCTGCTGGATGAACCGCTTTCGGCGCTGGACTTGAAGCTGCGCAAGGAAATGCAAGGGGAGCTGAAGCGGCTGCAGATCGAAACGGGCATCACCTTCATTTTTGTCACCCACGATCAGGAAGAGGCCCTGACGATGTCCGACCGCATCGGCATCATGTCGGCTGGTGATCTGCTGCAGGTCGGCCCCCCGCGCGAGATCTACAATAATCCCGTCAACCGGTTCGTTGCGGATTTCATCGGCGAGACCAATTTCCTGACGGCCGAAGTCCGGAACAATGTCGTGCGGATCGGGGCCGGCCATGAATTCGCGGTGCCGCTGAACGGGCGGCAGGGCACCATAACGCTGGCGATTAGGCCCGAGCAGGTCAGCCTCGGTCCCGCCGGTACGGGGCTGCCCGCCAAGGTGGTCGAGGCGACCTATCTGGGAACCGACACGCATTACACCGTTGCACTGCAGGATGACAGCCGCCTGACAGCTCGCATCCAGAGCAATACGACCGCCTCGTTGGAGGTGGGGGATCAGGTCGGGCTGATGATAGACCCGAATGCGATCAGGGTGCTGGAAGCATGAAGCGCAACGACAAGGCATCCCGCAATGCCAGAAACGGCTGGCTCCTTTCCACCCCGGCGCTGCTGGTGCTGTTTGTCGCCGCCACCGGCCCGCTTGTGATCGTGGTGCTCTATTCCTTTCTGGAAAAGGGTGATTATTCCGGCGTGCGCTGGATCTTCTCGGGCGAGGCATGGTTCCGTATCCTGTTCGAGCGGGATATCTTTGACGGCACGGTCAGCCTTGCCGATGCCAACCTGTCGATCATCTGGCGGTCGATAAAGCTGTCGTTCATGACCACCGTCATCACCTTTGTCCTCGGTCTGCCGACGGCGTGGTTCATCGCGACCAGATCCCCCGCAAGCCGCGCCTTCTGGCTGTTCCTGATCACGATCCCGTTCTGGACGAACCTGCTGATCCGTACCTTCGCCATCATGGAGGTTCTTCGCAATCAGGGCCTGCTGAATACATTTCTGATCCATTACGGCCTGATCGATACGCCGCTGCAGATCCTTTATACGGATACGGCGGTGCTGATCGGAATGGCCTATGTCTATCTGCCGTTGATGGTACTGCCGCTGTTCGCCGCGATCGACCGGTTCGATTTCAAGCTGATCGAGGCGGGCTATGATCTTTATGCCTCGCGGATGAACATCCTGCGCCATGTCATCCTGCCCATCATCAAACCGGGCATCGTGGCGGGCTGCATCCTGACCTTCATTCCCAGCCTCGGGGCCTATGTCACGCCGCGGATCCTGGGCGGCGGCAAGAACATGATGATCGGCAATTTCATCGAACTTCAGTTCGGGCAGGGGCAGAACTGGCCATTGGGGGCGGCGCTGTCGACGGTGCTTCTGGTGATCGTGCTCGGTTCGCTCGTGCTGTATACGCGCATATCCTCGCGGAGGGCCGGATGATGGCAAGATCGCGCAATTTCGACATCACCAGGCTGCCCGGATTCACGCTGATCGCGGTTCTGTCGTTCGTCCTGCTTTATGCACCGATCATCACGCTTGTGATCTATTCGTTCAACGGCGGAAACTCGGTCAATCAATGGGGCGGTCTTTCGCTGAAATGGTATGCGATCGCCGCCCAGAACGAAGCCGTGCAAAGCGCGGCGATCCGGTCCTTCGTCATTGCCATATGGGCATCGATCATCGCCACCACCGTGGCAACGATGGCGGCACTCGGAACCAGCAGGCGGGCAAAGTTCAAGGGGCAGACCTTTATCTACATTGTCATAAACCAGCCACTGATGGTGCCGGAAATTGTCACGGCCGTGGCGCTTCTGCTGTTCTTTTCCTGGATAAAGATCGCCACGGGATATGCGGGCTTGGGGTACCTCATCCTTGCGCATTCGGCCTTTTGCGTACCGTTCGCCTATCTTCCGATCAAGGCGCGGCTGGACGGAATGGATACCGCCATGGAAACGGCTGCGGCCGATCTTTATGCCAGCCCGCTGCAAACCTTTCGCCATGTCACCCTGCCGTTGCTGATGCCGGGGATCGGGGCCGGGGCAATGCTGGCATTCATCATCTCGCTGGATGACGTGATCATCACCGAATTCGTAAAATCGGCAGGCCAGGATACCCTGCCCACTTACATGCTGGGCCAGCTCCGCCGCGCCCTGACCCCTGAGGTGAACGCGATCTCGACTGTCCTGCTGGCCGTCAGCGTCGCCGTTCTGACCGTGTTTTTCCTGATCACCCGAAAGCGGGGCTGACCCCGTATGTGCAACACTCAAGGAAGATTTCCGATGAAAACATATGCGATAACCGCCTCGATCCTGCTTGGCAGCACGATTGCCGCCCATGCCGAGGGCCAGTTGAACCTGTACAACTGGGGCAATTACACCAGCCCCGAGATGATCGAGAAATTCACGGCGGAAACGGGCATCAACGTCACCATCACCGATTATGACAGCAACACGACCGCGCTGGCCAAGGTGGAGGCGGGCGGTTCGGGGTTCGATCTGGTCGTACCCTCGGCCAACTATGTACCGATATTCGTACAAAAGGGGCTTCTGGCCGAACTGGACCATTCGCGTCTGTCGAACATCGGAAACATCGCCCCCGAATGGGTGGATGTGCCGTGGGACAAGGGGCGGGCCTATACCGTGCCGTGGCTCTGGGGATCGACCGGCATGGCGGTCAACACCTCGGTATACAGCGGGGATATCAATACCTCGGAAATCTTCCTTGATCCACCGCCAGAACTGGTGGGCAAGATCAACATCACCCCGGAAATGTCTGACATCATCTCCCTGACGATCTACAATGTCGGCGGTGAGGCCTGCACCGAGGATCTGACCATCCTCAAAAAGGTCCGTGACCGTCTGAAGGCCGCAAAACCGTCATGGCTGTCGATGGACTACGGCACGACGGACAAGCTTTCCTCGGGCGATTATGCCGCCTCGGTCAACTGGAACGGATCCACCCTGCGGGCGCGGATCAACAACCCGGATGTGGCCTATGGCTACCCGCGCGAAGGGTATCCGCTGTTCATGGACTCCGTCGGTCTGCTGGCAGATGCGCGCAATGTGGACGAAGCCTATGCGTTTCTGGATTTCATCATGGTCCCTGAGAATGCGGCGATGATGTCCAGCTTTGCGCGTTATGCCAACGGGATTACGGGGTCCGAGGAATTCATGCCCGAAGACATGAAGACCGCCCCCGAGATCGTCGTGCCCGAAGAATTCGCTTCGGCCGGTCGCTTCCTTCCGACCTGTCCGCAATCCGCCACGGACCTTTATACGGCCATCTGGACCGATCTGGTGAAGTAGGGGCGATAGGGAAGAACGCGTCTTTGAGCCTGGGATCGAACCACCGAAGCGCCGCGCACGAAAGGCCGGCATCAATCAGCGCGATCCTGATGGTTTGCAGCTTCGAGACGACGTATCCCTTGGCAAGCAGCATGTCGACCGTCCGAACAAAACCAGCGTGGACGAACAGGCTGCCGTCCACGCGCAGCGCGTTTGCCGCCGCTTTATCATTGCCGGCTGCGGTGCAAGGCGTGCCATCACGCTAAGCCGCGATGGCGTGCCTAGAGGCGAAGCAGGATCGCCCCTTTGGCAAACACCAGTGCCGAATCCTCTATAAAACGGAGGGCCACGACGCAAAACGACCGGATTATCGTGATGAATGGCGGTATGCTGGAACAGATGGGTAAGCCAGCCGAAGTCGTGACTGACCAGCCTCACTATTCGTAGCAGATTTCATCGTTTGTGCGGATATGTTGATAACGCGGATAGCCGGCGGCACAGTCACAGCGGTCGGCAAACCGCTATCCATCTCTCTGGTAATTCCCGATGATGCGGGGCAGGCGATGACACGCTGGCGGTGTTGCGGTATCGGTGACGAAGGTGGCCGGTTATGATTTCGCAGCTAACGTCGATCCGGAATTTGGCCGCCGCTTTCGGGGCCTATCCCCGCCGGTGTTTCTGTCCCCACAGGTGCAGGGCCTCGATCACGCCGCGTAGTTGCTGCCCCTTGTCTGTCAGGCTGTAATCCACGCGCGGGGGCACGACGGCATGGATTTTCCGCTGGATGATCCCGTCGGCCTCCATTTCGCGCAGCTGTTTGGTCAGGCTGCGTTGGGTGACATTGCCGACGCGGCGGGCCAACTCGTTGAAACGCAGGGTGCCGTCCAGCAGATGGTACAGGATCAGCCCTTTCCATTTTCCGGCAATCTGTTCCAGCGCCGCCTCGACGGGGCAGCCTTCGCTGCAGTCATATTCCGTGAACCGGTTCGGGCTGTCGGCAATCACAGTATCCATTATGTACCTATATGCATTATTTGTGCGTAATTGCATTTATTATAGCAAGGCGGCATCTCTTGGGCACGAAGGAAATTCACGAAATCGCCCAAGGGGTATGAGACATGATGATGAAGGCTGTTGGATATATGAACGCGGGTCCGCTGGACCGCCCTGATGCGCTGATCGATGTGGAAATCGTGCGGCCGAAACCCAAGGGGCGTGACCTTCTGGTGCGTGTGCGGGCAGTGTCGGTCAATCCGGTGGATGTGAAAATCCGGCAGGCCCGTCCGCCCGAAGGCACGGGTCCGGCCATTCTGGGCTGGGATGCCGTGGGGGAGGTTGTGGAAACGGGCAGCGACACTTCCTTGTTCAGGGTTGGCGATATGGTCTGGTATGCGGGGGCGATTGACCGCGCCGGCACCAATTCGGAATACCACCTCGTGGATGAGCGGATCGTGGGCAAAACGCCTGCCTCGGTCAGCGCAGCCGAGGCCGCGGCCCTGCCGCTGACCGCGCTGACGGCCCATGAAATGCTGTTCGACCGTTTGCGCGTGACCGACCCTGTTCCGGGGGCGGCACCGGCCGTGGTCATCATCGGCGGTTCGGGCGGCGTCGGCTCCATCGCGATCCAGCTGCTGCGCGCGAAAACGGATCTGACGGTGATCGCCACCGCCTCGCGCCCTGAAACGCAGGAATGGGTCCGGGAACTGGGCGCGCATCATGTGATCGACCACTCCAAACCTTTGGCACCCCAGATCGAGGCTTTGGGGATCGGACAGCCGGGTTGGGTGTTTTCCACCACCCATTCGCATCAGTATATCGAGGCTGTGGCCGAATTCATTGCACCGCAGGGGCATTTCGGCCTGATCGACGATCCGGAAATCCTGGACATCAAGCCGTTCAAGAGCAAATCCGTTTCGACCCATTGGGAGTTCATGTACACGCGCTCTCTGTTCGGAACGGCCGATATGCAGAACCAGCACGACATCCTGACCGAGGTGGCCCGTCTGCTGGACGAAGGGGCGATCAGATCCACCGCGACCGAAACCTTGGGCAAGATCGATGCCGCCACGCTGAAACGCGCGCATCAGATCCTTGAGACGAACAAGGCCAAGGGCAAACTGGTCCTGGAAGGGTTCTGAGAAAACGGGAAACGGCATGGCCACCGCCGTGCCGTTTCCCCCCGTTCCCCGCAGATGATCGGGGCTGCGCGGATCATGGCGGGTTATTAAATAGGCAGGATGCATCCTGCAGGTCCGCATTTTCTGCACATTCATGCGCCATTGCCGCGATCTTTGCGCAGACGGTTGATCCCTGCATCCGGGGCGGGCAGCGTGTCGCCATCGCGATGCCAAGGAATTGCCCATGACTTACGAACCTGCCGAACCGATGCGCGCCGAACCGATGCGTGTCGTGGCGCTCTCCTCCACCTTCGATCTGGTGAATGTGTTTGCCAAGGTGCGCGATCCGCGTCTGGTGCTGCTGCGCCCCGAAGAGGTGGCGGACCCTATGGCGATCGATATGGCCCTGGCGTGGAAACCGCAGGATGATGCGTTTGACCGGTTTCCCAATGTCCGGATGGTGCATTCCATTGCAGCGGGGGTGGACAGCATCGTGGGCTGCCCCAGCCTGCCCGCCGATGCGGTTGTGGCCCGTGTGCGGGATGATGCGCAGGCGATGATGATGGCCGGTTTCGCTGCGGCCCATGTGGTCTGGCACCACCGCCGCATGGCAGATCATACCCGCGCCCAGGCCGAGGGCCTGTGGGAACGCAGTTTCCGCCCGCCGATGTCCTCGGACGTGACGGTGGGAATTCTGGGGTTCGGTCTGATGGGGCGGGCCTGTGCGCGGGCGATCGCGGCACTGGGCTACCGCGTCATCGCGGCGCGCAATTCCGCGGGCGGAACCGCAGAGGGTGTGGAAATCCTGTCCGGCCCCTCGGCCATAAACGAGGTTGCGGCGCGGGCCGATATTCTGGTGAACGTGCTGCCCCTGACAGATGCCACGCGCGATATCCTGAATGCGGATCTGTTCGCGCGGATGCCGATGGGTGCGTCGCTGGTGCAGATCGGGCGGGGAGAGCAGCTGGTGGATGCCGACCTTCTGGCCGCGCTGGATGCGGGGCGCATCCGTTCGGCCACCCTGGATGTATTCCGGCAGGAACCGCTGCCTGCGGGCCATCCGTACTGGACCCGCAAGGAGGTGCTGATGACCCCGCATAAGGCGTCCGATTCCAGCCATGGCGAGATCATGCGGCAGCTTGTGGAAAACTGCGAGCTCTACCGGGCAGGCCAGCCACCGAAAGGGCGGGTTGATCGCGGCAACGGATATTAACAAGGACCCGGGGGCGGCACGTACCATCGTGCCCCCCGCCGCGTGATCAGACCGGCGTTTCCGCCCAGTCCGTCAGTTTCCTCAGGAACAGATCGCATTGATCCAGTTGTGATTGTTCGATGAATTCATCAGGCTTATGCGCCTGTGTGATGGATCCCGGCCCGCAGATCACGGTGGGCACGCCCAGCATTTCGTGAAAACGCCCACCCTCCGTGCCGTAGGCCACCTTGGAATGGCTGTTGCTGCCGACAAAGCCCTTCATGCGCGTGACCATGTCGGATTCGGGGGGCGTATCCAGCCCCGGAAACTGGGCGTAAACCTCGATATCGATGCCGGTATCAGGATCGATGCTGTGCATCATCGGCTCCAGCTGGGTCCGGGCGTAATCGCACAATTCCTGCACGAATGCATCGGCATCCTCGGAAGGCAGCACCCGGAACTCGCAATTGACCGTGCACCGTTCGGGCACGATGTTGAGGGCGGTGCCGCCGTGCATGGTGCCGGTATGGGCGGTGCTATGGGTGATGTCGTAATCGGCGTCGCGCAGGCCTTCGGTGGCCATGCGTTGGGCAATCTCCTGCATCTTTACCACCAGCAGCGCGGCATAGTTCACCGCGTTCACCCCCAATGGCGCCAGCGACGAATGGCAGCTGCGGCCCCGGACCGTCACCATCATGGACCGTTTTGCCTTGTGCCCGATCACCACCTGCATCGACGTGGGTTCACCGACGACGCAGAGCGCGGGCTTCAGCTGTTCGGCCTGCAACATCTCCAGCAGGCCGATGACGCCCAGGCAGCCGACCTCCTCATCATAGGAAAAGGCCAGATGGACAGGGCGGTGCAGCTTGCGGCGGACAAGATCGGGAACGGCAGCCAGTGCGCAGGCCAGAAAGCCCTTCATGTCGCATGATCCGCGCCCGTAAAGCCGGCCCTCCCGCGCGTCCAGCACGAACGGATCGCTTGCCCAGTTCTGGTTGTCCACGGGCACCGTATCGGTATGGCCGGACAGGATGATACCGGGTCGGTCAGCGGGGCCGATGGTTGCCCAGAGGTTCGCCTTCTGGCCCGTGCTGTCCATGACCAGCTGGCTGTCCACACCATGAGAGGCCAGGTACTCCCGGACAAAATCCATCAGGGGCAGGTTCGAATTGCGGCTTGTCGTATCGAAGGCGATGAGCTGGGCAAGAATGTCACGGCTGGTCGAGGGGGGCATCGGTGGTCCTTTATCGGGTTTGCAGGGGCGGCAGCGGATAGGTTTCGCGATCGATGCCGGAACGGATGAACTGCATGAACGACAGCGTCGCGGCCGAGGGTGCGCGGGACGCGGGCATCAGAAAGCTGGTGGTGTAGGTGATGGCAGGCAGGAAGGGACGCATCACGATCTGGTCGCCCATCTGGTGCACGAGCGGAAAGGGGTTCAGCAGCGATACCCCCACGCCCTCGCGCACGAACTCGGACACGGATACGTTGGTGGAGGCCTCCATCACCCGGTTCAGCGCCACCCCCGCGCGATCAAACAGCCTGTCGATCACGGCCCGCCCCGAATGGCGGCGGGACAGGGCGATGAAGGGTTCGTTCCGCAGATCCTCGGGCCGAATCACATCAAGGGATGCAAACCGGTGATGCTTAGGAAATATGCAGATCGCCTGCGTTTCCAGCAACGGCTCTATCTGGATGCCATCATGTGATACGGCGCTGTCGGTTATGCCTACGTCCACATGCCCCTCGGCAATTCCGGCATAAAGGCTGTCGCTGGCCAGCACGTCGAAGCTGATATGCAGACCCGGATTCCGGCGATTGAAGGCTGCGATCCGGGCAGGCAGGAAGCGATGCGCAATGGTGGGTGGCGCCACGATGGAAAGGCGCCCGGCAAGTGATTTCGGCGGCTCTGACGAATGGTTCGCGATGCGGGCCAAAGTGTCGAAGACCGACGTCAATTGTTCGTTGATGGACAGGGCTTCGACGGTTGGCACCAGCCGCCCCCCTTCACGCCGGAACAGCTGAAATCCCAGACGGTCCTCCAGCTGTGTCAGCCGACGGCTGACCGCGGATTGCGAGATGTTCAGACGGCGTGCGGCATTGATGGATGTGCCCGCCGCCACGATGGCCTGCAGCACCTCCAATTCCCGTAACGTGATGCCTGCGCGACGGTCTTCGCCATCGGCGGGGCTGACAGGTTCCATGCTAACCTATGAGAAAAACGCATTGATATTTTGTATTGACTTCTCTTTATCGCATAATAGCGTGACTGCCAAGCTGGATTGCAGCAGCAGGGATCAACCCCGAAGCAATCGTTCAGAATATCTGCAACAGGGAAAACGGATGATGAAAGCAAACAGACTGTCGCTTGCCGTCGGGCTGCTCGTGGCCGGCATGGCCCCCGTCGCCGCACAGGAACTGTCGATTGGCCTCAAATCCGAGGCCACGTCGATGGACCCGCAGTTCCACAACCTTGCGACCAACACTCAGGTCAACAAGAACATCTTTGAATCGCTGACGACGCAAAGCTCTGTCCAGAAGATCACCCCCGGTCTGGCCGAAAGCTGGGAAGCGGTGGATGATACGACGTGGCGCTTCAAGCTGCGCCAAGGGGTGAAGTTCCACAACGGCAGCGATTTCACGGCGCGCGATGTGATCTATTCCTTCTGCCGCGTTCCGCTGGTGCAGAATTCACCTTCCTCCTACACGATCTATACCGGCGACATCGCGGATATGGAGGCCGAGGACGACCATACGCTGCTGATCCGCACGGTTGACAAGAATCCGCTGCTGCCCGTGAACCTGTGGCCGCTTGCCATCGTATCGGCCGATGCCCTGGGTGCCGAGGATACGGTCACCTACGGCCCCGAAGGTACCTGCGAGGGTATGGGCGAGGTGCCGCAGGCGCCCGCGTTCAACGACCCGGACATTGCGGTGGGCACCGGCCCCTACAAGCTGGAAAATTACACCCGCGGGGCCGAGCTGGTCCTGTCGCGGTTCGATGATTACTGGGGCGGAACGCCGGATTGGGAACGTGTCGTGATGCGACCGATCACCAGCAACGGCCCCCGTGTTGCGGCCCTGCTGGCAGGCGACGTTGACATGATTGAATCGCCGCCCATTCAGGATATCTCGCGCATCGATGATGCCGGGTTCAACATTGTCGATGCCCTGTCGAACCGCGTCATCTATCTGCACCTGCAGCAGCTTGCGGATGCGCCGGGGATCGGCGGCACCGACGGCAAGAACCCCCTGATGGACAAACGTGTCCGCGAAGCGATCTCGCTGTCGATCAACCGCGACGCCATCGCGGAGCGTATCATGGGCGGCTATGCCGAACCTGCGGGCGAACTGCTGCCCCCGCCGATGTTCGGCACATCCGGCCGTGCGGTGGACCCCTATGACCCCGAGCGGGCCAAGGAACTGCTGGCCGAGGCAGGTTACCCCGACGGGTTCACCCTCAATCTCGGAACGCCGAACGATCGCTACATCAACGACGAACAGGTGGCGCAGGCCGTGGCGCAGATGATGGCGCGCATCGGCATCAACACCACCGTGGATGCCACCACTGCCAGCCAGTTCTTCAGCCGCCGCAATGCGCTGGAATTCCCCATCTACATGGCGGGCTGGGGTGCCGCATCGGGTGAGATGTCTTCTCCGCTGAAGGCGCTGGTTGCGACATTCGACGCCGACACCGGCATGGGGGCCACGAACGCGGGCCGCTATTCCAACCCCGAGATGGACAAGGTCCTGATCGAGGCGATGTCGACGATCGACGAAGGTCAGCGTGACGAGTTGCTGCAAAAGGCCGAGACCATCGCCCTTGATGATTACGGCATCATCCCGCTGCATTACGAACAGACCGTCTGGGCCATGAAACCCGAACTGACCTACGAGCCGCGCATGGACCAATACACCATGGCCCGCGAGGTCAAGCCCACCACCACCGAGTGATCCGGTTTTCCGGCATCCGTCCGTGGGACGGGTGCCGGAGTTTCGCTGACTTCCGGCCCACAAGGACCCTTTCATGATTGTCTATCTCGTTCGCCGTCTGGGGCAGAGCATCCTCGCGATCATCGCGATGGCCGTGCTGGTTTTTGCCGGCGTCTATTTCATCGGCAACCCCGTCGATGTGCTGATCAACCCCGAGGCCACCCAAGCGGAAATCCTTGCCACCACCCAACGCCTCGGGCTGGACAAGCCGCTGTACGAGCAGTTCGGAATATTCATCTGGAATGCGCTGCACGGCGATCTTGGCACGTCATTCGTCTATGGCCGCCCCGCGCTTGAAATCATTCTGGAGCGTCTGCCCGCCACGATGGAGCTGGCGGTGGTGGCGCTGATCCTGTCGGTAGGGATTGGCATTCCGCTGGGGATCTGGGCCGGGCTGCGTCCGAACAGCCTGTCCGGAAAGACGATCATGGGGGGCTCCATTCTGGGCTTCTCGCTGCCGAATTTCTGGCAAGGGATGCTGCTGATCCTGATTTTCGCGGTGCTGTTGGGCTGGTTGCCGGCCGGTGGCCGCGGGGAAACGCGCGCGTTTCTGGGCATGCAGGTCAGCTTTCTGACGTGGGACGGGCTGAGCCATCTGCTTCTGCCCGCCATCAATCTGGCGCTGTTCAAGATGTCGCTGATCATCCGCCTGACACGGGCGAACACGCGTGAGGTCTGCCTGCAGGATTACGTGAAGTTTGCGCGTGCCAAAGGGCTGGCGGGCCGCCGCATCGTTCTGGTGCATGTGCTGAAGAACATCATGATCCCCGTCGTCACGATCATCGGGCTGGAGCTCGGCTCCATGATCGCCTTTGCCATCGTCACCGAAACGGTCTTTGCATGGCCCGGCATGGGCAAGCTGCTGATCGACAGCATCAACCTGCTGGATCGTCCGGTCATCGTTGCCTACCTCATGCTGACGGTGCTGATCATTGTCAGCATCAACCTGATGGTAGACGTCATTTATTCCCTGCTGGATCCCCGCATCCGCCTATCGGAGATGAAAGGTTGACCCTCAGCACCTCCAACACCCCCGTTCGTATCGACAGCCCCGGGCGTCGTATCGTCAAGCAGTTCATTGAGGATCCGGTTGCCGTTGTCGGTCTGGTGCTGTTCGTTCTGGTGGCGCTGATCGCCGTGGCCGCGCCATGGATCGCCCCGCAGAACCCCTATGATCTGGCCCAGCTTGATATCATGGACAGCTCTCTGGCGCCGGGTGAATCCAATTTCATGACCGGACAGATCTATTGGCTGGGAACCGACCAGCAGGGCCGCGACATGCTTTCGGCCATCATGTACGGCCTGCGGATCAGCCTGCTGGTCGCATCCATCTCCTTGGGGTTGGCCATCACGATCGGCACGATCGTCGGGGTGGCTGCCGCCTATTTCGGCGGGCGGCTGGACAGTTTCGTCATGCGGGTGGTCGATCTGCAGCTGTCCTTTCCCGCCATCCTGATCGCGCTGATCCTGCTGGCCCTTCTGGGGCGCGGGGTGGACAAGGTGATCCTTGCGCTGGTGATCGTGCAATGGGCCTATTATGCGCGCACGGTCCGCAGCTCGGCCATTGTTGAACGCCGCAAGGATTACATCGATGCCGCGCGTTGCCTTGCGCTGTCGGACCGCAGGATCATGTTCCGCCACCTGCTGCCGAACTGCTTGCCGCCGCTGATCGTGGTGGCAACCGTACAGATCGCACAGGCCATCGCGCTGGAGGCGACGCTGTCCTTTCTGGGTGTGGGTGTGCCGATCACCGAACCGTCGCTGGGGCTGCTGATCGCCAATGGCTACGATTACCTTTTGTCGGGCGTTTACTGGATCAGCCTGTTTCCCGGCATTGCGCTGGTGGTGACGATCGTTGCCATCAATCTGGTGGGTGACCGCCTTCGCGATGTTCTGAACCCGAGGTTGCAGAAATGAATCCACTTCTTCAAGTCACGGATCTGCAGACGCATTTCTTCACCCGCGATGGTGTGGCCAAGGCGGTCGATGGCGTCAGCTTTACCCTTGAAAAAGGGCAGGTGCTGGGCCTGGTGGGGGAATCCGGCTCCGGCAAATCGGTCACCGGATTCTCCATTCTGGGGCTGGTGGACCCGCCGGGCCGGATTACGGGCGGCCAGATCCTGTTTGACGGCACCGATCTGGTGGCGGGGGGCGAACCCGCGCTGCGGCACCTTCGTGGCAAGCGGATCGCTATGATCTTTCAGGATCCGATGATGACGCTCAATCCCGTGCTGCGGATCGACACGCAGATGGTCGAAACCGTCCGCGCGCATGAGGATGTGTCCCATGCCGAGGCGCTGCGCCGCGCGCGGGAGGCCCTGGTTCAGGTGGGCATCTCACCACCGGACGAGCGGTTGAAGAGCTATCCGCACCAGTTCTCGGGGGGGATGCGCCAGCGTGTCGCCATTGCCATCGCATTGCTGCACAAGCCCGATCTGATCATCGCGGATGAACCGACGACTGCACTGGATGTGACCATTCAGGCCCAGATCCTGTCGGAATTGCAGACGCTTTGTGCCACGTCCGGCACCGCGCTGATCTGGATCACCCATGATCTGGCCGTCGTGTCCGGTCTGGCCGA
Source organism: Falsirhodobacter sp. alg1 (assembly GCF_000739715.2). Lineage (GTDB taxonomy): Bacteria > Pseudomonadota > Alphaproteobacteria > Rhodobacterales > Rhodobacteraceae > Falsirhodobacter. The sequence goes on from NZ_BBJC02000006.1 coordinate 124,537, forward strand.
CCGTCTGGCCGTGATGTACGCGGGCCGGATCATCGAGGAGGGGCCGACCGCAGAGGTGATTGCCCGGCCGCGCCATCCCTATACGCGCGGCCTGATCGACAGTGTGCCGCGGGGCAAACGCCACGGCGCGATGCTGACGCAGATCAAGGGGATGACCCCCTCGCTTCTGAAGCTGCCAAAAGGCTGCAAGTTCATGCCACGCTGCCCGCGCGCCGATCGCGTGTGCGAGGCTGAACCCTCGCTTGTGCCCCTGACCTCCGAACGGAGCGTGCGCTGTTTCCACCCACATGATGATGCCGAAGAGGTTCTTCAGCCGTGACCGAAGACTGTATTCTCAAGATCGACGGCGTGACCAAGCGCTTCTCCAACGATCTGGACATTGCCGAAAGGACCGCCCGCAAACTGGGGGCAAAGATCGAACCCGTGACGGTCCATGCCGTGGACGGCATCACGCTGGATGTCCGCAAGGGCGAGGTTCTGGGCCTTGTGGGGGAATCCGGCTGCGGCAAATCCACACTGGGCCGGATGGTGGCGGGGCTGACCCCGCCGACAGACGGCCGGATCCTGTACAAGGGGCAAAATGTTGCCGAACTGAAGGGGACTGCCGCACGGGATGCCGCGCTGCGGATCCAGATGATATTCCAGGATCCGATGTCCTCGCTGAACCCCCGTTTGCAGGTGCGTGACATCATCGGCGAGGCGCCGCGTGTCCACGGCATTGTGGGGCGCCGGGAAATGGCGGGCTATGTCGAGGATATCCTTGCGCAGGTCGGTCTGGACCCGAGCACCGGCAAACGCTATCCGCACCAGTTTTCCGGTGGACAGCGGGCGCGCGTGGGAATTGCGCGGGCATTGGCGGTCAAGCCCGATTTTCTGGTGTGTGATGAATCGGTGGCGGCGCTGGATGTGTCCATTCAGGCGCAGGTGCTGAACCTGTTCGTCAAGCTGCGGCAGGATTTCGATCTGACCTACATGTTCGTCAGCCATGATCTGGGCGTGGTGGAACATATCTCGGACCGGATTGCAGTGATGTATCTGGGCCGTCTGGTGGAACTGGGCGATGCCGAGGATCTGATCGCGCGGCCGAACCACCCCTATACGCAGGCGCTGGTCAGCCAGATCCCGACGTTCGAGACCGGCAAGAAGACCTATCAGGCGATCAAGGGGGAAATACCGTCGCCCATGAACCCACCGCCGGGCTGCCATTTCCATCCGCGCTGCCCCTTTGCCCACGACCGTTGCCGGTCCGAGGTGCCCGTATTGAAACAGGTTGCCGCCGGCCGGATGTCGGCCTGCCATCTGAACGACAGCGCAGCCTGACCACTGCCATTACCCCCCTAGGAGATTTCCAATGCGAAATGACAACCCGATCTGGTCCTATGTCGATGCGAAAGGAGAGGAGTTCTGCGGACTGGCCGACCGCGTTTTCGATACGCCCGAACTGGCCTATGGCGAAAAGGAAAGCTGTGCCGCGCATACGCAGATGCTGCGCGATCAGGGATTCCGGGTCACGCAGAATATCGCGGGTATTCCGACGGCCGTGATGGGAGAGGCCGGATCGGGCGGCCCCGTCATCGCGATTCTGGGGGAATATGATGCACTGCCGGGGCTGTCGCAGGAACCGGGGCTGGCCGAACCGAAGCAGATCGCCGATCACGGGTTCGGGCATGGCTGCGGGCACAATCTGCTCGGCTCTGCCGCCTTGTCCGCGGCGACGGCGGTAAAGGACTGGCTGGAGGCCGAGGGGATCGAGGGGCGTGTCCGTTACTTCGGTTGCCCCGCCGAAGAGGGCGGCGCGGCCAAGACGTATATGGTCCGTGACGGGCAGTTCGATGATGTGGATATCGCGATCACATGGCATCCGGGCAGCTTCAACGCGGTTGATGACATGCGGTCCCTGGCAAACACGCGGATCGATTTCACCTTTCACGGCAAGGCCGCCCACGCGGCAGGCGCGCCGGAGCTGGGCCGCTCGGCCCTGGATTCGGTAGAGCTGATGAACATCGGCATCAACTACATGCGAGAGCATATGCCCGATGCCGCACGGGTGCATTACGCCTATATCGACGCGGGCGGCATTGCCCCGAACGTTGTGCAGTCGAAGGCAACGGTGCGCCAGTTGATCCGCAGCCCCGATCTGGTCGGCCTGCAATCCCTGATCAAGCGTGTGCGTGACATTGCAGACGGGGCGGCGCTGATGTCCGGGACCAAGGTGACCTCGCAGGTGTTTTCTGCGGTTTCCAACCTTGTCCGCAATGAGCCGCTGTGCCTGGCCATGCAGGCCGAATTCGACGCCCTCGGGCCGGTGGAGTTCGATGCCGAGGATGCCGCTTTTGCAAACGAGATCCGCAAGACATTCTCGCGCGAGGATATTGCCGACACCTTCAAACGTCTGGCGATGAAGCCGGATTATGACCTGCCGTTATTTGACCGCGTGGCGCCTTTGGACCGGGTGTTCATGGGGGGCACCGGATCGACGGATGTGGGCGATGTCAGCTGGGCCGTTCCCACGGTTCAGGCGCGGGTTGCAACTTGTGCGGTCGGCACGGCACTGCACAGCTGGCAGCAGACGGCCCAGGGCAAGGCACCCGCCGCACATAAGGGAATGCTGCATGCGGCCAAGGTGATGGCGGCAACGGCACGGGCCGCGATCGTGGATAAGGCGCTTATTGCCGAGGCGAAAAAGGCCCATGCCGAAACCATGGCTGAATCGCCCTATTGCTGCCCGATCCCGCCCGAAACCATGCCGCCCCGCGGCACCGCCTGAGGGCATTTTCGCCCCCCGGTCGGATGGCCGGGGGCGGTTTCGCCGCGTCAGTCCGTCTTCAGCCGGCCTGCGCCGATATCCCAGAACAATCCGCCCATCATCTGCGTCGCCTCCCGTGCGACGGCCACCATGATATGTTCGTCGGGGGCGTGCTGGGAACAGGACGGATGGGAATGCGGGACCCAGATTGTCGGCAGCCCCAAAATCTCTGCAAATACCTCATTGGGCAGGGAGCCGCCAAAGTTCGGCTGAACCGCAGGCTCCTTACCCGTTGTCTGCCGGATAGAGTCCACGGCCAGCCGCGTCCATGGATTGTCGGGATCGGTGCGCGTGGCGTGGAAAAAGCCGCGGTCCATCAACTCTATCCGGATATCGGCAAAGCCATGGGTATCCAGATGCTCACGCAGGGCGGGGATGATGCGGTCACGGTCAACCCCCACGACATAGCGCAGCTGGCAGGTTGCGCGGGCTAGGCCCGGAATTGCATTCACGGGTGCCTCGGGACGGCCGCAGATAAAGGCCAGCACCTCGAAATTGCACCATCCGTACACCTGTTCGGCACCGGTCAGGCCCGGTTCGCCCCAATCGGGGTCTGTTTCCGGATCTTCGGGGCCATAGTCCATGTCGATCCTGCGCAGGGCGTCATGCACGTTTTCCGGAATAGTTCCCGGTGTCCATTCCGGAATGGCGATGCGCCCTTTGGCATCCGTGATGGTGGCAAGCGCATGGGCCAGCCGGATGCCCGCGTTCGGCAGCAGACCGCCCCAGTTGCCGGAATGATGGGCGCCCGCGCGCAGATCGCAGATCAGGTGGAACCCGTGTCCGCCCCGCGCCCCGAGAAAGACCGTCGGTGTATTCGCAGACACCCGCGGCCCGTCCGATGCGATAAGCACGTCCGCCGAAAGCAGATCCGCATGGGTCCGCACCATCTCGGCCAGCCCGGGTGAACCGGATTCCTCGCCCATCTCGATCAGGATCTTGGTATTGAACCCCAATGTGCCGCGCGTTTGCAGCACGATCCGCATTGCCGCCAGATTGATGGTATGCTGGCCCTTGTTGTCCACCGTGCCCCGCCCGAAAATCCGGTCCTCTGCCAGGGTGGCGGCCCATGGATCGCGGTTTTCCTTCCAGTCGCCCGCCATTCCCCACAAGACATCGCCATGCCCGTAGCCAAGCACCGTCGGCAGGGCCGCATCCTCTATCCGTTCGGCATAAAGTGCCGGAAGGCGCGGCAGAACCGGATTATCCAGAATGCGGCAGGTGAAGCCCATCGCCTCCAATGCCGGGCGCATTTCCTCCATCAGATAGCAAAGGTGGTCGGCGGCGCTGTCCTCCCGCGGGCTTTCGGAGCGGATGGCAATTCGTGCCTGCAGTTCCCGCAGGAAATCCCCGCTGTCCACATAGGCACCGGCGGCAGAGATTACAGTCTGGCGTGTCATAGGGGCGTGTCCTTTGCTGCGCATTTACGGAAGTCGGGCAGGCAAGCGCGCGCGGACTTCCGCCCGTCTTTGGCCCATCGCACGGTTGCAGCATGAAACCGCACGGCCCCTATCCGGGCATGGTGTTTCCATGATATTCCATAGGTATAGCTTATATGCCCGCATCGGATCAGGGTCATCCTGCGGGGGCGGGCTGTCAATGGCCCGAGGCCGGAATCCTGCCCGTGGTGCGCTATTCAGAACCCCTTTGCCTGCAATCAGGGCATTGTGCCATCCAGCCGGAACATATCGATGCGGAATTTTCCGAATGCCTGTCCGGTGCCGCTCTGTCCCAATGCCTGCCGGAATGTATCAAGGGCGGATTGGCCGTCCAGCTCCTCATCCGTGGGGCCAAGCCAGTTGACGCAGACAACACGGGCGCGGGTGCCGCGCAGCCAGCCGCACAGTGCGTGAATATCGGCATGTGTCAGGAAATACATCACTTCCGACAGCAGCACCAGATCCGGCACCAGATCCGGCAGGTCCTCCGGGACGCTGCCCTCCAGCACCTGAACATGGGGCAGACCAGCAACGGCCGCGCGGGCGGCAAGGGCTGCGGCCCGCACACAGTCGATGCCCGTCAGCCGCCGGCACCGCGGCGCAAGGCGTGCAAGAAGCGTGCCGTTGCCGCAGCCGATCTCCAGCGCATTGTCAAAAGGGCCGGGGCCAATCGCATCCAGTGTGGCGGCATATTTCGCGGCCTCATAGGGGCTGGTGCGATGGTTCCAGGGATCATCGGTTGCGGCATAGAGGCCGGACAGATGGCGCAACGTTTCCTTACGGGGCAAGGAACACCTCCGGCTGGGACAGGAACAGCGTCTGCAGCGCCGGGTCCATGACGAACCCGTCCGGATCGTCATCGATCAGCGGGGTCATCTGGCTGCGGTGGCAGGCAAGCGCAGGCTGTTTCAGGGGGCTGCGGTCGGTCAGGTACCAGCCTTGGGCAGGAAAGGGCAGATCGGGCGTGACCCGCCCCCAGACCGGATAGGCAAGATGGTGCAGATCGGGACGGTTGCGGACCACGGTTGCGGCCAGTCGTGCGCTTTGCTGGTGGTCGATATGCGGATCCCCCGCCCATGCCGAAAGGAGCAGCGCCCCTTCGGGTATGAGGGCATCCAGCCGTCTGACCGCCGGCCCGTCGGCCGGGGCGCTGCAATCGGGATAGCCCATCATATGCAGCTCCATATGACCCAGAACGGCAAGGGCGGCCAGCATTTCCTGATGGCGCAGGCTTGCCAGCGCGTCCTTGGGCCAGCGGGCAGAGTTCGGGTGGGAACGTGTGCCGTCCGTCACGCAGATGATGCGGCAGGGCACGCCCATGGCACTGGCTGTTGCCAGAAGATTGCCGCAGCCCAGTGTTTCATCATCGGGGTGGGGGGCCAGTACGGTCAATGTCCGTCCGGCCAGCAGATCGGCGGTTGTGACGGGTGTGAAACCGCTTGTATCCTGAAATTGCATCACAGCCCCCACGTCCGGCTGCGCACCGGATCGGCAAGGATGCGATCCATGACACCCTGCGACAGCCCGTCGGGGTTCGCCTGCCGCAGGTAAAAGGACAGGTCCCGCCGGATACGATCAGCCGGATGCGCCCGCGCGAACGAGGCGGCCCCGAGGGCGTGATCCATTTCGCGCATCAGCACCTCTGCCTCCTCGGCCACGACCAGCCGCGCAAGGATGGACACATCCGCCGTTTCGGGGCGGGCCGCCGGGGCCTCCACCTCGGTCGCGGCGCGGGTCAACCACAGGCGGGCCGTTTCGCACGCGGTCAGCATCCGGCGGAGGCGCAGGGATTGCAGGGGGGCCTCTGCCTGCCCGCGCGCGCGCAGCTGATCGGCCGTGATCCGCGTCAGGGCGCGCATGGCCCCCATCTGCACGGCGGCATAACGCCATACGCCACCTTGGAAATACGGCTCGGTCAGGTAGTCACCGGGGCCACCCAGGGCGATGGCATCGGCAACCTTCAGCCCCTCCAGATCGCAGCGCCCCGATGCGGTGGCCATCATGCCGGACACGGCCCATTCCGCGGGAAACAGGCGGCCCTCCAGCTGGTCACGGCGGAACAAAAGAAGTTGCGGCAGATCGCCCGCGCGGACAGAGATGATCATCCGGTCCACGGTATCGGCACCGCTGGCGAACAGCTTCGCACCGCGCAGGTGATCCCCGTCCAGACGGGCCGGCGCAGGCCCGTCCGCACCCCAGATACCGAAAAGCTGCCCTTTGGCAATATCACGGCTGAACAGCGCTTCTGCACCGAACAGGCGGACCAGTTTCAGGGCGTTGACATGTCCCTCGAACAGCCGCCCCGCCGACAAGCTGACCTCGCCCACGGCGGCCAGCGCCTCCATCAGCGGCAAAGGGCCCGAAGGCACGTCGGACAAAAGCCCACCCCGGCGCAGCGCCGAGACGAGCGACGGCCCGCACGGCCCATCCGCACCGTCCGCTGGCAGGGCGCGCAGCAGCGACACGGTCGCGCGAACCTCATCCTGCATTGGCAAGACCCCGTCCCATCAGCACGGTCTGTCCGACAAAGCGCGCCAGATCCGGCATCCCCGCCTCCAGATCCGAAATCCGCAGCCGTTGGCCGAAGGGGACGGAGCGGTCGGGAAACGGATCCTTGCCCCCGGCCTTGGCAGCACGCCACAGGGCCGCGATGTCTGCGGGGCGCATCATGGCCTGATCGGCCCAAGGGTCGGCTTCGTGCTGGCGTGCGCGGATGCAGGCCGACATGCCGTTTTCGGCGCGGCCATCCAGCCGGGCGGATACCCAGGTCTGCATGGCGGACGAATAGGTAACGCGCAGGCCGCACTGCTCTGCCCGATGCACCAATGCCCGATCCTCGCTGGAGGCGACGGCGGGAAGCCCCCCCAATGCATCATAGCTGCGCGCTGTCAGGGCCAATGCCGCCCCGGATTCCATATAATGCGGGCGCAGCGCATCTGCGGCCAGACGGCCCTGCAGCCGGTCGATGTCGCAGCGCACCTCGTGCATCAAATGGGTATATCGTGCCTCGGTGCGGGCGGCGTGCAAGGCGGCGGGTGTCAGCCAATGGTTCAGATCGCGCACCCGGATCGCCCCGCACACCAGATCCGCAGAGCGCAGGCCCGCCACCGCCGCCGCGATGAAATCCGGGCGGGGCACGGCATCGGCATCCGTGGTCAGCAGGACCGCATCCGGTGCCTCGGCCGCCGCCATATCCATGCAGAGCCTGCGCGCGTTACCGGCATTGGCAAGGCCGGGCGGCAGAACCACCTCATGCACCTGAACGGTCATGGTCATGGCGAGGGCCACGGAATGGATACGGGCAATGGTGCAATCGGTCGTATTGTTCACCAGCAGAACCGCTGTCACCTGCAGGCCGGATCGCCGGGTTGCCCGATCCAGACTGCGCAGCAGGCGCTGAATGCGGGCGGCCTCGTTACGGATCGGAATGGCGATAACGACAGGGGGCGGTCAATCAGGGGGGCGGCGCGGTGCAGCATCGGTGATCCATCTTGTCCTGAGGGCTGAGAGGCGAACGAGATCCGCAAGGTTCTGTTCCCCCGGCCGTTCAAAATATCGTGTGCACCGTTCCTCATGGGCTGGTTGTTGCACATGCGCGGCCCACCCGTCATTCATAGGGGAATGTCCGGAAACGTATTTCTTGGGGGAGCGGATCCTGCAATGACGCCACTTTGCACGTATGATGGTCCGGTCTGGCGTATCCTGCCCGAAGGGGCGGTAGATGATCCGGCGATGCCGGCACGTGCGCCGGAAGGACGGTTTCACCATTCAGGCCAGATCGCGGCCTATGCCTCGCTCAGTGCGGAGGGGGCGCATGTGGCGATCAGGCGGTATCTTGGCGATGGGGTGGCGCGCCTGTTGGTGCCTATGTGGCTCCGCTCCGGTCTGGTGGCGGATGTGCGTCAGGTTAGCGCTGCCTCTGTCGTCTGGCAGGATATGCGGGCGGGTGGGGCCGTATCGCCAACATGGGCGTATTCGGACAAGGCGCGCGCTGCGGGGGCGCAGGCGATGCTCTATTCCTCCAGATCACGGCCGGATCTGTCCCATGTGGTGGTGTTTGCACCCTCCTGTCTTGGCCTTGTCGGCCCCATTACCCCGTTCAAGGCATAGGCACGGGTCTGGCGGCCTGCGGGGCGGCATCTTGAAAACGCGATGGTGGTAATATCCTCTAAGTCAATGTTATAAGTCAGCTTTTCGGTGTCGGGACTGGGCCGTGTCCGATGTGTTATACATTCGGGGCAAAGTCGAATACTGTCGAGGAAGACGTCGGGTCATCCCTTATTTTCACGACAAATCAGATATATATTGCCGCAAAGCCAAGCGCGAGGAGATCAGGATGGGCGACGGGACAGGGCGGCAGGCCGTGATACAGGACCATGCCGCCTATCTGGAGGGAAAGCACAGCTTTCAGGCCGATATCGAGATGCTGGCCAACAGTGCCCTGATCGGGACGGTTCTGGAAACGGTTATACTGGCAACGAACATGCGGTTTGCTGCCGTGGCCCGTGTGACCGCGGATCGCTGGGTTGCCTGTCGCACGGTGGATGAGGTGAACTTCGGCCTGAATTCAGGTGATGAGATCGATATCCAGTCAACCTTCTGCCAGTCGGTGCGCGATACCTCGCAGAAGGTGATGTTCAACAACGCGGCGACCGACGAGATCTACAAGGGGCACCCGATTGCGGACAAGTTCGGCATCGTGAGCTATGCGTCCATTCCCATCCACCGCAGCGACGGCAGCTTCTTTGGCACGCTTTGTGCGATCGATACCGAACCGCGGGATGTGAAGCACCCGCGTGCCGTTGCGATGCTGGAGATGTTTGCCGACATCATCGGTCGCAGCCTTGAAACCGAAGAGCGGCTTGAGGCGCATGAGCATATGGTGGCCCACGAGCGGGAGCTGAGCCGCATCCAAGAGGAGTTCGTGGCCGTTCTGGGGCATGATCTGCGCAACCCCGTGGCGGCACTGGATGCCGGGTTGCGGCAGTTGGCACGGGAACCGATGACCGATAAGGCGCAGGTGATATTGCCGCTGATGCAATCCTCGGTGCGCCGCATGAAGGACCTGATCGAGAATATCATGCTGCATGCCAAGGCCCGTCTGGGCGGTGGCATCCGTATCTCATCCGAGGCGAACGCCCCTTTGGCCGAGGCGATCACGCAGGTTGTGGAGGAGGTCCGTGCGGCCTCGCCCGATCAGCACATTACGCTCGATCTTCGCTTTGACCGGCCTGTCAGCTGTGATGCCCCCCGCGTGGCGCAGGCAATTTCGAACCTGCTGTCGAATGCGGTCCGCTACGGCACATCGGGCACGCAGATCTGTGTGCAGGGAATGATCGGCGAATCCGGCATCGAGATCAGCGTGGCCAACAAAGGGGCCGCCGTGCCGGATGAATTGCGGCAGGATCTGTTCCATCCGTTCCGGCGCGGTGCCCATGCGGCAGGCGAAGGGCTTGGCCTCGGGCTTTATATCGCATCCTCCATCGCCACGGCGCATAATGGCCGGATCGAGGTGACATGCGAAAACGGGCTGACGACGTTTATTTTCAAACTGCCGTTGCTGCCGCAGGCGGTTGCGCTGCAGTGACGGACCGGGCATGCGGCAGGTGCGTCCCGTCCTGCCGCAGCCTGTCCCGCGTGACGGGCAGGCCCGTCACGCGGCGGGGTCAGACCATGCCGCCGTTTGCCCGTAGCGTCTGGCCGTTGATCCAGGCACCGTCCGGTCCGGCCAGAAAGGCCACCGCATTGGCAATATCCACCGGCTGTGCCAGCCGTTCCAGCGGGTTGGCCTTGGACAGTCGTTCGATCTGTTCGTCGGTCTTTCCCTCCAGAAACAGCGATGTGGCTGTCGGGCCGGGGGCCACGGAATTGACGGTGATGTTTCGCCCCCGCAGTTCCTTGGCCAGAATGTCGCCCATCACCTCCACCGCGGCCTTGGTTGCGGCATAGACGCTATAGGACGTGAGTTTTGCGCCCACGACCGATGTCGACAGGTTTATGATCCGCGCGCCGTCCTGCATCCGCCGCGCCGCCTCGCGCAGCGTATTGAACGTACCCTTCAGGTTTATCGCGACGATCCGGTCGAACACGTCATCTTCGGTTTCCGCAAGGGGGGAAAGCTGCAGGATACCGGCGGAATTGACCAGCACATCCGGCACCCCGAACGCGGCCTCGGTCTGGTCGAACAGCCGGGCGACCTGCGCCGGATCGCTCACATCCGCCTGTGCCGCCACGGCCCGCCCGCCCGCAGCCTCAATCTTGGCAACCACCTCGTCGGCCGCCTTTTGGTTACCGGAATAATTGACCACCACGCTGAATCCGTCTGCGGCAAGGCGCTCGGCTATGGCTGCGCCGATCCCGCGGGAGGCGCCGGTTACAAGGGCGGTTTTCTGGGTTTGATCCGGCATCTTCGTCTCCATCAGTATATTGCCTGGCTAGAAATGGGGCATTGCGTTGCCTTGGCAATTGTAGCTTTTTCGGCATTGCCTTCAGACGAAGGCGCAGACCATCGGAAATCACGCCTTAGGGCCAATTAAGGTCCTGCCAGCGGCCATAGCCCCTCCCGTGCCAGCATTTGAAATACGGATAACCCATGAAGCTGATTATTGACACCGACCCCGGCATCGACGACGCGCTTGCGATCCTTTATGCGGCCGCGCATCCGGACATAGAACTTCTGGGTCTGACCACGGTTTACGGCAATGTCACGATAGAGCAGGCGACGCGGAACGCGCTGTATCTGGCAGAACGGGCGGGGCTGGATATTCCGGTGGCGCAGGGCGCGGCGCAGCCGCTCAGTGTTCCGGCCTATCCCCCCTCGCATGGTGTGCATGGTGATGAAGGGTTCGGCCTGTTGCCCGCGCCGGTTCCGACGCAGGTGGCGTGCGAGGGGGATGCGGCAGATTTCCTGATCCGCATGGCACGGCAGCATCCGGGAGAGCTTGTGATCTGTGCCATCGGGCCGATCACCAATATTGCGTTGGCCATCCAGCGGGACCCGGCATTTGCCGGCCGTCTGCGACGGATCGTGTTTATGGGCGGGGCGCTGGATGTGCCGGGCAATATAACCCCCAGTGCCGAGGCGAATACATTCCACGACCCCCACGCGCTTGCCATCGTTCTGGATTGTGGCGCACCGATGCTGATGGTCGGTCTGGATGTGACCATGCAGGTCATCCTGACAGCGGGCGATTTCGCGGATCTCGCGCGCATCGACCGGTCCCACGGGGCGTTCCTGCGCGATATGGCCAGCTTCTATCTGGAGTTCTATCATGCCAAGGGATATCCGGGCTGCGCCTTTCATGACCCTTTGGCGGTCATGGCCTGCATCGATCCTGCGGCGGTAGAAACATCGGCCATTCCTGTGGAGGTGGTGCTTGACGGGCCCGCCATGGGGCAGACCGCGCGCAAGACGGGCGGGCGGGTGATCGACGTGGCCCTCGGCTGTGACCCGGACAGGATCAAATCCGCGTATTTTAAAACCATGCGGTCCGAAGGGATGATGCCCGCCGCCGGGTGATGTGGCGCTGTGCACTGCGGCGGGGGCCAAGGGGCGGGGTGATGGTCCTTGGCCCGCGCGCCCCAAGCGGCGTGTTTTTTTGTGAAAACAGGTGCGGTCATCTTTGTTTGCGGCGCAATTTGCGCGCCAAGGACAAAATTTCCGCCCATTTCTTCGGCGTCGAAATAAAGACGGCCCTTTGCCCCCCTGTAAAACTTTTACCGAACGTAAAAACTTTCATGCTGGAGAAAAGGCAATTCACGGAGTCTCTAGATGGAAATAGGCGTCTTTCTCCCGATCGGAAACAACGGATGGCTGATCTCAGAGACAGCCCCGCAGTACAAACCCAGCTTCGAGCTGAACAAGGAAATCACCCTGAAGGCCGAGGCCCATGGTCTGGATTTCGTGCTGACGATGATCAAGCTGCGGGGGTTCGGCGGCAAGACCGAGTTCTGGGACCACAATCTTGAAAGCTTTACCCTGATGGCCGGGCTGGCCTCGGTCACATCCAAAATCAAGCTCTATGCAACAGCGGCCACGCTGGTGATGCCGCCCGCAATCGTCGCCCGGATGGCCTCTACCATCGACTCGATCTCGAACGGCCGCTTTGGCGTCAATCTGGTGACGGGCTGGCAGAAGCCCGAATATGAACAGATGGGCGTGTGGCCGGGGGATGAGTTCTTCGAGAACCGCTATGATTATCTGAAGGAATATGCGCAGGTGCTGCGCGATTTGTGGGAAACCGGATCAAGCGATCTTCAGGGTGAACATTTCACAATGAACGATTGCCGCCTGTCGCCGCAGCCACAGGCCGACATGAAGATCATCTGTGCGGGATCGTCCGATGCGGGCATGGCGTTTTCCGCGGAATATGCCGATTACAGCTTTTGCTTCGGCAAGGGCGTGAACACGCCGGCCGCATTCAAAAGCAACCCCGAGCGCCTGATGGCGGCAACGGCCAAGACGGGCCGTGATGTCAAGACCTATGCCCTGTTCATGATCATCGCCGATGAAACCGACGAGGCTGCCCGCGCGAAATGGGAGCATTACAAGGCCGGGGCCGATCATGAGGCGCTGGAATGGCTGGGCCTGCAGGCCAGCAAGGATACGAAATCGGGCAGTGATACGAATGTGCGCCAGATGGCGGACCCCGTTTCGGCGGTGAACATCAACATGGGTACGCTGGTCGGCTCCTATGAAAATGTGGCCCGGATGCTGGACGAAGTGGCGGCCGTGCCCGGCACCGGTGGCGTCCTGCTGACCTTCGATGATTTCGTCAAAGGCATTGACGATTTCGGCACACGTATCCAGCCGCTGATGCGGTCACGCATGCCGGCCAAGGTGGCGGAACCGGCATGAGCGGAAAAACCATCAAGTCCGAGCCGGAGAACGTCCATTTCGCGCCAGAGGAAACGGCACTGATCGTGGTCGATATGCAGAACGGCTATGCCAGCAAGGGCGGCTACGTCGATCTGGCCGGTTTCGATCTGACGGGGGCGCGGTCCTGCATCGAGAATATCGGTGCGGCTGTTGCTGCCAGCAGGGCTGCGGGGGTGCAGGTCGTGTTCCTGCAGAACGGCTGGGATGCAGGCTATGCCGAGGCGGGGGGCAAGGCCTCGCCGAACCTGACCAAGTCCAACGCGATGAAAACCATGCGCCGTCAGCCCGAACTCTGGGGCAAGCTGCTGTCGAAGGGCGGCTGGGATTATGACATCATCGACGAGCTGGAGCCGCAGGAGGGCGATCTGCTGGTGCCCAAGCCGCGCTATTCCGCCTTTTTCAACACGTGGCTGGATAGTGCGCTGCGCTCCCGGGGGATACGCAATCTGGTGTTCTGCGGGATCGCCACGAACGTCTGTGTCGAAAGCACGCTGCGCGACGGTTTCCATCTGGAATACCATTGCCTCATGCTGGACGATGCGACCCACCATCTGGGCCCGCAGTTCGTCCGGGATGCCTCTGTCTATAACGTAAAGACCTTTTTCGGCTGGGTTGGCGAAACGGCGGATTACTGCACCGCCATGACCGGCGGTTAGGGGGGTACTCCGGGGTGGGCCCGGATCTGCGCCTTGGCGGGGGAACAGCTCTTGCCTCCGCCGGGGCGCGCCGCATAGATGCACCGATGACAGAATTACCGCCCAAACGAAAAACCACGCGCAACCAACAGGCCAAGCGGCAGCTGATTCACGATGCCGCCCTTGACGTCTTTGCCGAGAACGGGCTGCGCGGGGCAACGCTGGAGGCGATTGCCCGTAGGGCCGGACTGTCGAAGCAGAACCTGATCTATTATTTTCCGACAAAGGAAGCGATCTACACCGGCCTGTTGCAAAGCCTGCTGGACATATGGCTGCAGCCCATGGCCGAAATCCGCGCGGAGGGTGACCCCGCCACCGAAATCCTGACCTATGTGCGCCGCAAGCTGGCGATCTCGCGCGATATGCCACGCGAAAGCCGCCTTTTCGCCACCGAGGTGCTGCAAGGCGCGCCGCTTCTGGGGGAGACACTGACGGGCGGGCTGCGCCATCTGGTGGACAAGACGGCCGCCCTGTTCGCGAAATGGGCGGCAGAGGGCAGGATCGCCGATCTGGACCCGCATCACCTGATCTTCTCTATCTGGGCAATGACACAGCATTATGCCGATTTCGATACGCAGGTCAGCGCGGTGCTGGGGCCCGCGCGGGCCGAGCAGCGGTTCGATGAGGCGGAGGTATTTACCGTGGCAGCCGTGTCACGGATGATCGCGCCCTGAACGGGGCCTGCGCCACGCAATCGTAGGCGGCGCAGGATGGCGCTAGTTCCGGTAAAGGCACAACACCGTGCGGTCATCGGAAAACTCGGTGCTGGAAGAGCCTTTCACCTCGGGGAAGGCGTGGAGTTTATGCGGGTCCTCCGCCTCTATCTCGTCAAACCGGCGTTCCCAATCGGCCACGCGCGTTCCTTCCGGCAGGCCGTAATAGCCGTCGGAAAAAATCTCGAGCGACTGGCAACCGGCTGCATCGACGAAATGGTCGGTAATGCCGAACCCCTGCGGCGGCGTGGCGTTGATCGAGGCAAAGCCCAAGGGGTGGCGGGCATCATTCGCAAACCGAGGCTGCACCCGGATACCGCCCCGCAGGAATGTTTCCAGATCGTCCGTGAAGCTGCCCATCTGCGGGGAAAATCGTGCCATGATCCCGGCCAGGACGGCGTCGGCCTCGGCGGTGGAAAGAATGCCGTCACCCACCGCCGCATCCAGCCCGGCATAGCTGACCCTGCGCCCCGTCAGCTCCAGCGTATCAGGATCGTTGATCCGCTGCGCAATGTGGGAACGCACGGCAATACGGGCGGCGGCGCTGACATCATCGATCATCTTGTCGTTCTGCAACAGGCGCGTGCCGTTGATCCGGACCCCGCTGTCTCCGATCAGCACGATGCGGAATCCGTCGGGGCAGGTGATCACCGCGGCAAGCGTCGTGGAGGGGGGTGGGTCGCCCCGGCCTTGTGGCCTGCCTCGGCAACCGCCTGCGACAGGGCGGTGCCGATCCGGGTGATATCGACCTGCGGCCCCTCGGCCAGAAGCAGCGTCACCAGTGCCTGTGCTGCCGTGCGTGCCGCCAGCCGCCCCGAAGTTTCGCCGTTGTACACCTGCCCCGTGGGGTCGGTCGCGCCATCGAAAACGGCATGCACCAGCCCGGGCAGAACCAGCGCGATGTCATCGCCCGGCATATCGGAAAAGCGCCGCTTGGAGCGCGAGAAAAGTTCGATCTGCATGGTCTGGTCCTTCAGACGAAATTGGCTTCGCGATCTTCCGACAGGCGGAAGACGAGAAAGACGCAAAGCCCGGTGCTGACCGTCAGGACCGTTGAAAGCGCTGCGGCCACCCCGAACTCTCCGTCGACGACCGACAGGTATATCTTGACCGGCATGGTCACCGTGCTTGCGGTATAGACGATCAATGTGGACGACAGTTCATTGATGGCGGTGATGAAGCTCATCAATGATCCGACGATGATACCGGGCATGATGAGCGGTACGGTGATTTTCAGGAATGTCTTTGCCGGAGAGGCACCGAGCGCGATGGCGGCCTCCTCGATCGAGGGTTTGACCTGGCGCAGCACTGAACTGGTGGAGCGCACCCCATAGGGCAGGCGGCGTATAAAGACGATCAGGATGATCATCGTGGCCGTGCCCACAAGGTTGTACCAGCCGCTGTTGAAGGTCGTGACGAAGCCGATCGCCATCACCACGCCGGGCACCAGATAGGGCACCATCAGGATCAGATCCAGAAGCCCCGAAATGAAGCTTTCCCGCCGCACGACGATAAAGCTGAGCAGGCTGGACACCACCGCGATCAGTGCCACGGCACAAAGCGCGAAGATGAAGCTGTTCATCACGGCGTCGGGGGCCTCGGCCATGATGCGGCGATAACTGTCAAGGCCGAAGCCACCGGAAAAGACCGGCCCGTTGGTTGCAAGGAACGAGGTCCAGATGACGACGAAGGCCGGAACCATTCCCGCCAGTGCGATGCCATAGGACACGCCGTGCACCAGCACCGAACGGGCGCCGTGCAAGGGGGCGCGCTGGCGTTTGTGCGTCATGGAGGAGGCATAGCGGCGTTTTGCCAGCATCCGGCGCTGGATCAGCAGGGCCAGCATGGAAATGGCGATCATCACCATTGAGATGGTCACCGCCATCGTCGGGGTGCCGCCCATCTCTGATGTGTATTGCGTATAGGCGATGGTCGAGAGCGTACGCACCCCGCGGCCGATGATTGCGGGTGTGCCGAAATCGGCGATCGACAGCACAAAGGAAATGATCGCCCCCGTCGATACGGCGGGAAACACCAGCGGCAACGTGACCTTGCGGAACCTGCGCCAACCGCTGCACCCAAGGTTTTCTGCGGCATCCTCAAGGCTCTTGTTGATCCCGTTCAGGGCATTCTCCGTCATCAGATAGATGAAGGGGAAGAATTTGAGGCTGAAAATCAGGATGATCCCGGCCATCCCGTAAATTGACGGAATATCGATGCCGATGGCCCCAAGCGCGTTGGTGATGGCACCGTTGTTGCCCAGAAGCATGATCCACGCATAGGCCCCGATGAACGGCGGGGAAACCAGCGTAAGCACGGCCATGGTCGAAATCAGTGTCCGGCCCCGCAACTGGAAGCGTGACATGCAGAAGGCAAGGGGGACGCCCAGCAGACAGGCCCCCAGCATTCCCGCCACGCCGACGATCAGCGTATTGGTCAGCGCCGAGACATAATAGCGGCGGGTAAAGATCTGGATGTAGTTCTCCAGCGTGAAGCGGCCGGTATCGGCATCCTCGAAGCTGATGATGAAGACGGACAGGATCGGCCAGAACAACAGCACCCCAAGCATTACGCAGGCGGCGATCATGATCCATGTCCAGAAGGAAGGGGCAGACAGGCGCAAGGATCCCCCGGTCATGAGAGCCTCCGCCCGGTTACGCCGGATTCGAAGACCTGCGCCCTGGACGGATCGAAGGCCAGTTGCGTTCGCGCGCCGCGCGGCAGGCCAAGCAGCGCCGGATCGGGGGCGCAGATGGCCTGCACTTCCTGACCGTTTTCCAGATGCAGCGCCACCGAAACCTCGCGGCCGGTAAAGGCCACCTGATCCAGCGTGGCCGGCAGGGTGACCATCCCTTCCGGCGGGGTGCCGGTAACGATCTGCAGGTTTTCAGGGCGCAGGGCCAGTTCGGCCCCGTTGCCGGGAATGCCGGGCGCAAGGGGCACGGGAACCCCGGCGATGGTGCCGTTCACCAGCGGTATGAAATTGTTCGACCCGACAAAGGCGGCAACGAAGCGGTTGGCCGGGCTGTGATAGATCTCCCACGGGGCGGCGGCCTGCTGGATGACGCCCCCGTACATGACGCAGACCGTGTCGGACATGGCCAGCGCCTCTTCCTGGTCATGGGTGACATAGACGGTCGTCATGTCCATGCTCTGCTGTACGGCGCGCAGTTCGCGGCGCAGGTCTACGCGCAGCTTGGCATCAAGGTTCGAAAGCGGCTCGTCCATCAGCAACAGTGTGGGCTGAACCACCAGCGCCCGTGCCAGACCGACACGCTGCTGCTGACCCCCGGACAGCGCGTGCGGCATCCGGTCGGCATAGGCGGCAAGCTGCACCTTTTCGAGGATATCATCGACGCGCCGGGTGATCTCGGCGCGCGGCACCTTGCGCTCTTTCAGGCCGAAGGCAACGTTCTCGCGCACGGTCACATGGGGAAAGATCGCGTAATCCTGAAACACCATTCCGACATTGCGGCGATGCGCGGGCAGCTTGCCGATATCGGTACCATTCACCACGATCTCGCCGCTGTCATGGGTATGGAACCCGGCGATCGCCCGCAGCAGGGTCGTCTTGCCGCAGCCCGAGGGGCCAAGCAGGGTAAAGAAGGTTCCGGTCGGAATTTCGATGTTTATCTCGGAAAGGGCCATTACGTTGCCGTAGCTCTTCCGGACACGTTTCAGGTGCACGTCAGCCATTGGGTCGTTTCTTCTTGTAAGGGAAAGAGAGCATGAATGGCCCGCGGGTACGGCGGCGGGCCATTCGCGTGCGTATCTCAGAGCAGGTCGAGCGAAAGGTCCTGCCACTTCTCAATGAGACGCTCCCGGTTTTCGGCGGCCCAGATGGAATCGTATTTGCCAGCCGGAACCTCTTCCAGCGGGATCAGCGTATCCTTGGACGGGACGTCCGAACGGATCGGGCGGCGGCCGATTTCGGCCACGACGGCCTGCGCCTCGGGCGAGGCGATGAAATCGATGAACGCCTTGCCGGCATCGGGGTGCGGCGCATCCGCCATCAGCGCCATGGCATCGGGCACAATGGCGGTCCCATCGGTCGGATAGACGATCTCGACTGGGCCGCCGCCGTCACGGTACCGCGATGCCGCATCCTCCAGCGTCAGGCCGATGGCCAATTCGCCGTCGTTGACAAAGCGCGGCACGGCACCGGTGGAGCTGGAGATCACCATGTTCTGCATGATGCCCTTATAGGTTTCCCAACCCGCCTCTTCGGTTTCGGCATTCTGCAGGACCAGCGCAAGCTGGATGAAGGCAGAACCTGAACGGTCGGCAGCGGAGGAAGAGATCATGTCGTTGTATTCGGGCTTGGCCAGATCCGCCCATGAGGTCGGCACCGGCAAATCACCAAGTGCGTCCTTGTTCACGGCAAAGGCCATCACCACGGCGGTGAACGGCGTCCAGATGTCGCTGGTGCGGAACATGTCGTAGAACTTGTCGGCATCGGCCGGGGTATAGGGCTGGAACAGTTCGGAATTCAGATCCAGCAGGGACCCGTCCACGCTCCAGATCACATCCGCTGTCTGCTGGCCCTGCTCCGCGCGCAGGCGGTTCAGCAGTTCACCCGAGCCGGCCTTGATCAGTTCGACGTCGTTGCCCGTGGCCTTTTCGAACATCGGCAGCAGGTCGTCGATCATCTGCTGCGGTGCGGCGGAATAAACGACGACGGTTTCCGCATGGGCCGAGGCGGCAAAAAGGGCAATCGCAGTCGTTAGGGAAAGTTTCGAAAGAAAGGTCATGTCAGTCCCCGTTGGTTATCTGTCCCGGCCTTTGATCGACCGTGGTCCGATTAAGTTTCTTAACATAAAATAATAAGTCAAGAACGAAGGGGTCTTGTCACGGATTTTTTGTTACATCATCTCCATTAATTGATCATGGGTCTGGAAGGGCCGACGCGGCTGCCTACCTGTTGGGCAGCAGGGAAGTGGATAGATGCTGGATTTGGGTTACAACGAGCGCCGGGCGCTGGAGATCATTCGGAGCGACGGGCCGATTCCCCGGGTAGAGCTGGGGCGCCGTTTGTCGGTATCGGCACCGACCATGACGCGGCTGACCGGAACGCTGATCGACCACGGGCTGATCCGCGAGGCGCAGGCCGAAGATCCGCCGGAAGGTAGGGGAAGGGGCAAGCCTTCGACCATTGTGGATCTGAACGGTGACGGGCTGCATTCTGTCGGGGTCTTCTTCGACCCCGATGAAATGTCGGTCTGCGTGTCGGATCTGCGGGGCAATATCCGCGCCGAACGAAGGATGGCGATCGGATCGCGGCAATTCGCGGATCTGATGACCCAGGCCTCTACCGCCGCCGAGGATGTGTTGGCCGAAGCGGGTCTGGAGCGGGAGCGGTTGGTGGGCTGCGGGCTGTCCTTTCCCGGTCATTTCTCAAAAGACTCCGGCCGGTTGACGCGGATTCCGCAGTTTGCCGATTGGCGAGCGATCAATGCGCCGGATGATTTCCAGCCCTATTTCAACATGCCGGTGCATCATGAAAACGATGGCAAGGCGGCTGCGCTGAACGAGCTTTATTATGGCGTGGGCAAGCGGCGGGATACTTTCGTCCTGATCCTTCTGACCTACGGGATCGGCGGGGGCATCGTGATGCGCCGCTCGCTCTATCGCGGCGCGCACCGGAACGCGGCGGAATTCGGGGGCATTTTTCCCAAATCCAGACCGCGGCCCTCGGGGCAGGATCTGTGCGACCACCTGCGCCGCAACGGCCTGCCAGTGGAGCGTTTGTCCGAGATCGGCACACAGTATGTCGATCATCCGCTGGTGGAGGAATGGGTCGAGCAGGCGGCCGAACAGTTGCGCATGCTGGTCCTGATGCTGGCCCGTACGGTGGATCCGGGCGAAATCGTCATCGGTGGCACGCTGCCCGTGGTATTGCAGGAACGGATGCGGATGCGCATTCTCGAAGGCAGTCTGGGGGAGGATTTTCTGGTCGAGGCGCCGGAAATTTCCGTCACACCGCATAGCGCCCTCATGCATCGCGGTGCGGCCACCATTCCGCTGTACCGCACGATGACGCCGGGGCACTATCCCGGTCGGGCGCTGAAGGGCTGGCGGTAGGGTCGCCGCTGCATCCCGGGCGCAAAAGCCATGTCGCCGCGGTGAACGACAGATCAGTCCTGATCGGCCTGCTGGTTCTTCTTGCGGGTTTCGGCGGCCTTCTTTGCGGATTTTGATCGTTCCTCGGCCGGGCGTGCGGCAGAGGCCTTGCCGCCATTATGGGCCGCAGGATTTCCGGTATGCGTTCCGCGCCCCGAGCCGCTTTTGTTTCCGCCGCCGTCATCCTTGTTCACCGTGGCCCATGCGCGCCGTTCGGCTTCCTTTTCGGACAGGCCGCGATCCTCATAGCTGTCGGCAATATGTTCGGCCTTGCGTTTCTGCTTGTCGGTATAGCTGGATTTGTCACCGCGTGGCATTCTGGAGGCTCCTTCCTTCGATGCAGGAAAAACTGCGAAACGGGCCTTCTGTTCCCGCACCGGACCGTGTTCGCCGTTGCACCATGTTCACAAATATGCCGGAGGGCATGATCCGGCCGGGCTGTCCTGTCGCCATCACGATAGGAATGGACTATGCGCAATTTCATTGCATTATCGGGGCGGATATCCCTGCCGGATCCGTGCCGCGCAGGTTAAGGAACCGCTTTTCGGCCCGATCGGGGCCAGACCCAAAGGACGTGCCATGTCTAAGATGACCCCGCAGGCAGAGCTGATGCAGAACGTCTCCGTTCCGTTCGGGCAGGCGCAGGCCATGCCGGTATCCGTTTATACCGACCCTGCATTTCTTGCACTGGAACAATCGGAGGTTTTCGCCAAAAGCTGGGTCTGCGCGGGGCGCGCGGAAACATTGGCCAACCCGGGCGATTACCTGACCTTTGAAATCGCGGAGGAACCGGTCATCGTGCTTCGTGACCGTTCCGGTGTCCTGCGGGCCATGTCGAACGTGTGTCGCCACCGGATGTCGGTGCTGCTGGAGGGGCGGGGGCATATCCGCTCTATCGTCTGCCCCTATCACGCATGGACCTACAATCTGGACGGAACCTTGCGGGGCGCACCGGCGATGGACATGAACGCTTCCTTCTGCAAGGAGCATAACAGCCTGCCCGCCATCCGCTGCGTTGACTGGAACGGCTGGATCATGCTGACGCTGGACGCCGACGCGCCTGAACCCGCCATGCTGCTGGCCGATATCGAGCGGTTGATCCCCTATCTGGACATGAAGGATTACACCGAAACCTTTCGCGAAGAGCATCGGTGGAACACCAACTGGAAAATTCTGGCCGAGAATTTCATGGAAAGCTATCATCTTCCGATGTGCCACGCGGGGACGATCGGCGGCTCGGCGAATCTGCGGGATATGGTGTGCCCCGAAGGATATTCTGCCTTCAACTACCATCATATCCTGAAGGATGACAGCATCCCGCTGTCCCTTGCACACCCCTCCAACACAAGGCTGCAGGGGGAGGAACGTAACCGTACATGGCTGCTGGCGATCTACCCGTCGCTGCTGATCACGCTGACGCCCGGGTATTTCTGGTACCTTTCGCTACGCCCTGACGGGCCGGACCACGTGAAGATCCTGTTTGGTGGCGGCATGTCGAATGATTTCATGCAGGATGAAAACGTGGCCGAACAGCTTGTGGCGCTGAAGGCGTTGCTGGACGATGTGAACGACGAGGATCGTGGCTGCACCGAACGCGTGTGGAAAGGGATGCAAAGCGCCTTTGCCGTGCCCGGTGCCCTTTCGCATCTGGAACGGCCGAACTTCGAATTCGCGCGCTGGATCGCGAACCGTGTCGCCGGGGCGGCCTAGGCGTTGGCAGGGCGCAATCCCTGTAGCACCAGCGCCGTCATTTCGGCACAGATCGCCTCTTGGTCCAGCGCTTCGCCATCCTCCATATCCAGCATGAAGCGCAGCTCGGGGCCAAGGATCGCATAGGCCTCGGTCATGGCCCAGATGTTGAACTGCAGCAGCATCGGATTGACAGGGCGGATCAGCCCGGCCTCGGCCCATTGGCGTATCCGTTCCGCGGCGGCGCGGCTGGCCTCACGCGATCCGGCCCAGCTTTCCCGCAGCAGGGGGGCGCCGCGCATGACCTCTCCGGTGAACATCTTCACCTCTGCCGGATGATCCAGCGAAAAACGGATCTTGCGGCGGATGTAATCCGACAGGAATGCCTCGGGACTGCTGTCCAGATCGACACTGTCGAACAGTTCTTCCCAGATCCTGATGATGTGGTGCAGGGCCTGCTGGTACAGCTCTTCCTTGCTTTCGATATGATAATGCAGCTTGTTCTTGGTTATTCCGGCCCGATCCGCGATGCCTTGGGTAGAGGTGCCTGCAAGCCCGTGCTCTGCAAATTCCAGGATCGCGGCCTCGCGGATCTGCGCCTTCAGGTCTGCGCGCTTCTGGGCAAGGTCGGTACGTGTCACGTCTTCTCCGGCAGATATGCTGTGGCTTCGACTTCGATGACGATCTGGTCCGAGGGCATCATCGCGCTGACCTCTACCACAGTCGAAACGGGGGGCGTATCGGGAAAGAACATCCGGCGGACGCTGTTGTACCGGGGGAAATCGTTCAGGTTGCGGAAATATTGCACCAGCTTGAACACATCGGCCATGGAGCCGCCCGCCTCTTCCATCGTGGCGCGGATGCGGTCGAACACATACCAGCTTTGGGCCAGAATGGGACCATCCTTGGCATCGACGGAAAATTCGCCCGTCTGCCCGATGGTCGGGCCGATGTGGGGTGGCAGATCGGCAAAGCCGGTGACAACCTTGCCCGCCTGCGGATCGACGGCGATCACCCCCGACAGAAAGATGAAATCGCCGCGGCGTGTCCATGCGGAATAACGGGCAAGGGGTTTTGCTGTATCTGACATGATCGTTCCTACAATGCCGCCAACCGGCGTTCTACTTTCGTCAAGAAGGCCGCGCGATCGGCATCCGTCGTGTGGTTCATGTTGTACAACTGTTGCCACACCACCTTGCACCGCCGATTGAACAGGATGCGCAACCCGCGCGTCCACAGGCTGCGTCCGGGATCACGGATCAGCCGGATCCACCACCACGGACTGCCCGAGGTCGTGATCCCCACGAACAGGCGGATATGGGACATTTTCGGCTTGGTCCGCCGCTGCTTGCCTTCGGCAATCTCGAACGTGATGCCCGGCAGCCAGACGCGTTCCAGCCATCCCTTCAGCATGGCGGGGGGGCCATAATACCATGTGGGATAGATCACCACGATCCCTTCGGCCCATTGCACATCCGCCACATGATCGGGGTGCTTGGCGATGATCCTGTCGGTACGGTCCAGATATCCGGCCCATTCCTCTTCCGACAGGACGGGGTTGAACCCCTCCCGGTACAGATCGTGGCAGCGCAGATCATGGCCCGCCGCACGCAGGGTGCGGCAGGCGGTTTCATAAAGGGCAGCGCCATAGCTTTGAAGGCTGGGGTGCGCAAAAACGACGAGCAGGCGCATGTCGGGGCCGTTACTTCATCAGGTCCATGCCAACCTTTTGGTTGACGAATTGGTCCGTGGCGACCTTGGAGATATCGACCGACCCCTCATCCAGAATGCCCGCTGCAACCACGGTATCGTAAAAGCTCTGCACCCGGTCCATGTCGATCGCCCCGATACCGACCTCGGCCTGATAGCCGGATCCGACGATGCCCATCGCCAGCAGCTGCTTCACCTCGGCGTCCAGCCCCTCGGCCGTCATGTCCGGGTTGGCCGCCATGATCGCCTCATTGCCAAGCGTCGGATCGTTGTACAGGTAATTGTACCAGCCGATGGTCGAGGCATCGATGAACCGCTGCACCAGATCGGGGTTGTTCTCGACCATATCCACCCGCGCCTCGACCGTGGAGGCATAGGTGTTCCAGCCGTAATCAGCCAGCAGGAAGGTATCCACCGGTGCGCCCTGCTGTTCGGCATACAGCGGTTCGGATGTGGCGTAACCCTGCTGCACCATCTTTTCATCGTTCAGAAAGGCGGCAAGATTATAGCCATAGGGACGAAGCTGTTCGTCGGTGAACCCCTGCGTGGCGGTCATCCACTGCCAGTAGCTGAACTGGCCATCCTTGCTGACCAGCACCTCCGGCGCATTCGCCAGATCATCCCAGCCGTCGTACTGGCCCTTGTGCGCGATCAGAACCTGCGGGTCCTTTTCGTAGTAGGAGGCCACGACGATCGTGGGGATTTCATTGCGCACGTTATCGAAGGACAGCAGCAGGTTGCCGGTCATCAGAAAATCGATACGGCCCGCTGCCAGCATCGGGCGGTTGTTCACCTGCGGGCCGCCCTGCTGGATTTCGACATCAAGCCCGTATTTGTCGTAGGTGCCATCGGCCAGCGCCTGATAAAAGCCGCCCTGGCCACCCTGTGCCAGCCAGTTCGTTGCGAAAACCACCTTGTCCTGCGCCATGGCCCCTGTGGCAAAGGTGGCGGCAATGGCCGTAATAGTCCAGTGCTTCATCATCTGTGTTTTCCTGTGTTGGATCAGTCTTTTGCCATATCGGCGGTCCATCCCCGTGTTTTTCCGGGGTTCATCAATCCGTGGGGGTCGGCGCGTTTCTTGAAATCGATCTGCGCCGTATCGATTTCCTTCATTCCGCCGTCCTCGATGGTGATGGCATGCGGATCGAAGATCGTGCAGCCGTCCAGACGCTCCATCTCCTCGATGATTTCGTAGGTGCGTTCGCGGCTGGTCCACCGCAGGATCGGCAAGGCAAAAATCTGGATGTCGCCGTCCATGCGGGCCATCTCGTGGTGGAAATACAGCTCTTCGCCATAGCGTTGCTGCTGTCGCAGGGCCAGCGCAGGGTCAAAGGGGCGCGGATAGGCCACCTGCAGATAGGTCCATTCCCCGCGTTCATGTTTCAGCGC
This sequence comes from Falsirhodobacter sp. alg1, assembly GCF_000739715.2. Classification (GTDB taxonomy): domain Bacteria; phylum Pseudomonadota; class Alphaproteobacteria; order Rhodobacterales; family Rhodobacteraceae; genus Falsirhodobacter. Next base: position 149,976 of record NZ_BBJC02000006.1, read on the forward strand.
CTGCAATGTGGTGTGGTTCCAGCCGAACTCCCACGTGGGGGGCAGCTTCGCCGCCTCCAGATCCGGCAGGGATTTCGACACGGTCACATGACCGCCATGGGCCACGACCTTCGCGGCAAAGGCCTCCACATCGGCGGGGGCGATCATGGCAAAGACCGCATCGCGATCCGAAGGGAAATATTCCGCCACCCGCTTGTAGAACCGCGCGAAACGGCGCTCCACCACTGTCATCAGATAGGCGTCGATCCCGCTTTCCTGTGCATCCGCAGCGCAGGAAAGGGCGGCGTCATACCCGTCGAACAGGGCGATCGTGTGCTGCCAGTCCACGAAGGGCATCAGCGCGTAATCCATGGCCGTGATGATGCCGTTGGTGCCATAGGCATGCTGCACCTTCAGGATGTCGGGCCCGTGCAGGTCGATGAGCTGCGGCTCTTCCTCGACCGTTACGACGCGCACATAGGTGACATTGCCTCCGTCGCGCAGCATGCCGTTGCGCAATGATCCGATGCCGCCCGACCCACCGGACATGAAGCCGCCGATCGTGGCCAGCCGCTTGGTCGAGGGGAACATGGTCAGCATCTGGCCCGTGGCCGCCGCGGCAGTTTCCAGCGCCTCGATCCGTGCCCCCGCCTCGCACACCATGCGGCCATCGGTGATTTCCAGCACGCGGTTCAGCTTGGTCATGTCAAGGATGATGCCCCCCTCCATCGGGACGCATTGGCCGTAATTGCCGGTGCCACCGCCGCGCACGGTGATCGGGATACGGTGTTTTGCGGCGGCTGCGGCAATGGTGACCACCTCTGCCTCGGTGGTGGGAAGGACAAGGATCTGGCCCAGTTTGCCGTCAAGCTGTTCGGTCAGGATCTGGGAGTACCAGTAATAATCCTTCGACTTCACCTGCAAAACCCGTTCTTGGTCCTGACAGGCAATACCGCCAATTTCGGCGCGGAATGCCGCGATACGGTCTGGGGAAACTGTCATGCGGCGTCCTTTGCTATGGTCTGGTTCTGGCCGGCCCTGATGATGCGGCGCTCTGTGTGGGGGGCGCGCAGGGCCTCGCCCCAATCGGCACCTGCAATCAGCAGCAGATCCGCAGCGGCGCCGACGGCCAGTTCGGGTTCGGGCAGCCCCATCGCACGGGCGGCATCGGTCGAAATGGCACGCACCCATTCCGCGGGTTCCAAATGGCCCGCCAGACACGCCAGCCGGAGCGTTTCGACCGGATCATAGCACCCGCGGGGGTAGAACGGATCGGCAACGTTGTCGGCCCCCAGCACCACGGTCACCCCTGCCGCCCGCAGTTCGTGCATGGGGGCAAGGCCGCGCAGGCGCGGGCTGCGGCCGGGCTGCATATCCTGCAGGTGCAGGTTCGTTGTGGGCAGCACGGTCAGCATGACCCCCGCGCGTGCGGCAGCATCCATGGCACGGGCCGCATCCTCTGCCGGCCTGACCGAGAGCGAGCAGGCATGGCCGCAAAGCACGCGGCCCGCCATGGCGTATTTCGCCGTCATCGCCACGATGGTATCAAAGCCGCACGCATCCGCCGACAGCCCTTCGTCCACATGGAAATCCAGCATCATGCCGTACTGACCCGCAAGGCGGAAAACACGCTCCACCTTTGCGGCAAGATCATCGTTGCAATAGACGAAGCATCCCAGAACACCGCCGCCATCGGCCACTTGCCGCGCGATCTTCGGCCCTTCCTCGGGATCACCCAGCAAATCGAGCGGAACCAGTACCGCGCGCTGGATTGTCATCCGCCCTGTCCAATCCGTTGCAAGGTCGGCCAGCGCGTTCCATGCCACGGGGGCGGCAGGCTGTACCCAATCCACATGGGTGCGCAATGCGGTCAGACCGTGGGAACGGGCCTCGGCCACGCCGCGCGCCGCCCGTTCATACACATCCGCAGCGGTCCAGCCCTCAGCATCGGCGCGGATGGCCTCGATCGCGCCGAACAGGCCCGGCTTTATGGTGGGGCAGCGGCGGATCGTGAATGTCTTGTCCAGATGCAGATGCGGATCGACGGGCAGGGGCATGGCGACGGCGGTGGCGGGCCCTGCGGTGGGCGTGATGGCGGCGATCCGCCCCCCGGCCATGGTCAGTGCCACCGTCCGGCCACCAATGTCGATACGGGAAAGATCAATGCTCACGGCGCAGCTCGCTTTCGTGCCAATGCCCCAGAACGCGGCGCGACGCCCATGACGTCAGAAAGAAGATGACGATCCCCAGCAGGGACACCAGCACCAGGGCCGCAAACATCCGCGGGATTTCACTGCGAAAGGAGGATTCGATGATCCGGCTGGCCAGACCCGTATTCTGCCCCGCAGCCCCTGCCACGAATTCGGCCACAACCGCACCGATCAGCGACAGACCGCCCGCCACCTTGAGCGCCGACATGAACTGCGGCAGCGCCGAAGGGGCCAGAAGAAAGCGCAGGCGCTGCCACGGCGTCGCGCGATACAAGGTAAACAGATCGCGCAGGTTATGATCCGCAGAGCGCAGGCCAACCACCGTGCCCGACAGAATAGGAAAGAAGGCGACGATCCAGGCGCAGATCAGCAGGGCTGCAAAGGTGGAATGCACGTAGATCAGGATCAGCGGGGCAATCGCCACGACCGGCGTAACCTGCAGGATCACGGCAAAGGGAAACAGGCTCAATTCGATCGTGCGCGACAGGGCAAAGATTCCGCCCAGAATGACCCCGCCGATAACTGCAAGCAGCAGCGACATGAAGGTGAGTTTCACCGTGAACCACGCCGAAACCATCAATGACGGGCCGTCCGTGATCAGGGTTTTCGCAATCACGCTGGGGGCGGGGATCAGATAGCGGGGCACCTCGAAATACCAGACCGCCCATTCCCAGTAGCCGATGGCCGCCGCCAGCATGGCGATGGGCATCAGCCACGACAGCAGGCGCTCCCGCCGCTCGCGGGCCTCCTGCTCGGTATTGATCGGGGCGCCTGTTTCCTCAGTGGTCAAGGTCGTCGACATGCAATGTCCCTTTCAGAATATCGGAAACGCGCTGTGCTTCTGTGGCAAAGGCGGGGCTGGTGCGCCAGTTCTCGTCGCGCGGCCACGGGGTCTGCATCGGGATGTCCGCCGCCACGCGCCCCGGCCGGGCCGCCATGACGATGATGCGGGTGGAAAGATAGACGGCCTCGAACACGGAATGGGTGACGAAAATGACCGTCAGCCCCAGTTCCTTTGCCAGCCGGACCACATCGTTGTTCAGTTTGGACCGTGTCATTTCATCCAGCGCGGCAAACGGCTCGTCCATCAGCAGGATGCGCGGCCGCGTAACCATTGCCCGCGCGATGGAGACGCGCATCTTCATCCCGCCCGACAGGGTGCGCGGATAGCTTTGCGCGAATTTGGTCAGCCCCACCTCGGCAAGGATCGCCATCACGCGCGGCTCGGCCTCCCGTCGTTTCATCCCTGCCAGACGAAGCGGCAGAAAGACGTTGTCGAACACTGTGGCCCAGGGCATCAGCGTCGGCTCCTGAAAAACGAAAGCCAGATCGTGTTCCGACGCGCCGGTGGATTTCGCGATTTCAATCGTGCCTGCGCTGACGGGTAGCAGCCCTGCGATCATTTTCAACGCCGTCGATTTTCCGCATCCCGACGGGCCGAGAAAACTGACGAATTCACCCGGCTGGATATCCAGCGTCATATTGTCCACGGCCAGAACATTGGCCCCGAACCGGCGCGTGACACGGTCCATCCGGATCACGGGGGCGGTCATGCATAGGCCTCCGGGTCCGCTTTGGTCTGAAGGAAAGACAGCGGGGTGTCATGCACCTCTCTCAGCAGCGCCACGATTTCACGGGCGGCATGATCGATGAATGCCTGCCCCTTTTCAGCCGTCGCCTTCGTGGCATCGCCGCAGGCACCGGCGGCATTCATGTCTTGCGCCTGCCATCCCAGTTTGCCCGAGGGTGACAGCCCCAGATGCCGGCCGGGCAGTCCGGCAACAGAGGCCGGAAAATTGCGCGCATGATCCATCTGCACCAGATCGGGGTGCAGCGCGCGCATCACGGATGTTTCCATATCCCCCGCATGGATGCCAAAGCGCTGTTCGTCGGGCGTCAGCAGGCCTTCGGGCGTGCCCATGGCGAACCAGTTGGCACCGACCGTCAGCATGTCGTGCTTGATACGCAGATCACGGGCGACGATATCCATGATCGCGATCTGCCCACCATGCGAATTCAGGAAGACCAGCTTCCGAACGCCCGCAGCCGCCACGCAATCTCCGATCTCCATGTACATGGAGATCAGCGTTCGGGTAGAGAACGTGAGCGTGCCCGGCCAGGCGGTATGCTCGGTCGATTTGCCAACGGGCATCGTGGGCAGGAACAGGGCCGGAATATCTTCGGGGATCAGGGGCACGGTTGCCGCAACGATCCCGTCCACTATCGCCTGATCCACCGACAGCGGCAGGTGGGGTCCGTGCTGTTCGGTTGCCCCGATGGGCAGAACCGCAATCAGGTTCTGCCGGTCCAGGGCTGCAAAATCCCTTGCCGTATAATCTGCCCAAAATCGATGCTGCATGCCGGTGCCCGCCCCATTCCGTTTGACTGCCTTGTTCGCCAAGGCCCCAAGGGTGCGGATGTGGCCACGGCGCGATCGCTATTGTTGCCTTGTTGTGCCCCCAAGGATGCCATCCGAACCCTGTTGATTGAGCAGAGCGGGGCATCAAACGGTGCAATCAGTCAAACCAAATGGTTTGTTGAACCGGCAGAGCGTCATTTCAGGTTACTATTTGGGCGAAAAACGCAGGAAATGGGCGAAATATATTCGATATATGCATTTTGGTGAGGGTTAGGACCGTGGAGCGTCACAGCCTTTGTTGAGGCAACTGACCTTACCCAAGGCGGGCATTTCGTACGAACAGTGGCCGATGTTCTGGGTTATTCACCCCTATAGAGGCCCGCGATCTGTGAGCATTAAACGATTTGCGCATAACTATATGAATAATAGTACTTTTAAAGAATTTAGAAGACGTGTCATGCGGGAAAGTTGACGGCTGTCAACATTCCCGCATAACGATCATCTGATAAAATATACTATTTGACAAAAACTTAGGCCACGTTATGGGCCGATTTCCTGCTGTGCCGGATTTCTGTTGCCAGACGCGGTCGCTCCGCTGGCACGTCTGTCAAAAGCACATAGAGGCATGCGCCATCCTGTTGATCCCGATGGCTTATGAACACCATCAACCCACATACCATTCTGTAAGAGGCCAAGAGATTTCGTCGGGGGCAATAATATGAATAATACCCTCATGTCATGCACTTATCATCAACATTTATTCACCACATCTCTGACGTATGACACAATCTGCATGCACCCCTGCCGAAAAGTGACCCTACGTAATTGACATAAATTCCAAATATGATATTTGTAAAATCCATATATGGAGTTTGAGTCGATGTCTGCCGAGCGTACTCTGCAAATTCTGGAATATCTGATGGCTTCGGGGTCCCGCCCCGTGAAGCAGGTGGATATCGCCCGGGATCTGGACATGTCATCGGCCACCTTGAACCGGATCATCCGGACCATGTCGGATCGGGGCTACCTGTTCCGGACCAGTGAGAAATACTGCATTCCGAACTTCCAGCTTCTGCTGACCGTGCCCATGTCGGACCGCTATCTGGCGGTGCTGAACACACGGATCGCCGAACTTGCCACGAAGGTGAACGCCTCGGTGGAGGTGATCGTGATCGTGGGGCACGAACTGCTTTGGCATTCCTGTGTGAAACACCCCGATCCGCAGATTTCCATCCGGGCGAAGGCCGGTTTCCGGCGCGGGATCTATGAACTGGATGCGCTGGCCACCTTGTATCTGGCCAGCCTGCCGCAGGATCACCTGAAGGATCAGGTCGCACTTGAGGGGTTTTTCCAAACCGGGCAGGACGAAGGCAGCAAGATCAGCATTCTGGGAGAGGCCGAGGTGTGCGCGCGGATCGAGGATGCCCGCGGTGCAGCATTCCTGTCTGACCCCGCGCCGAACCACCTTGGCATCCGCCGTTTTGCCATGCCCGTGTTCAACCACGATGGCAGCCTGCTGCATCTTCTGTCCATTGCCGACAAGGTCGCCGAGGGGGTGGACGAGGCGGCGATGCTGGAACTGTACCGTAACGAACTTCTATCCGTCGGGGAGACGCTTCAGGCCCAGCTTGCAAGCGAGGCGGATGAAAACCGGCTGTCCCGCAATCAGGGGCGGCTGACATTCGAAGGTCTGCCCGTGCGTTAGCGGGCCGGTCAACGGGGTGGAGGCCCCGAATAAAAAGGGAGGAGACGATTATGAAGCTTACCAGACGTGGCACTCTGTCAGGTATGGCTGCGACGGCGGCTGTTCTGGCGGCACCGATGCGGGTCCGCGCTGCGACCGGGGAAATCAACGTCATGCTGTTTGCGCAGCCCTATACGCAGGGATTGCGCAACATCGCCGCCGATTTCGAAAAGGAAACGGGCATTCGCGCGAATGTCGATGTCGTGGGGCAGGATGTTTTCGAAAGCCGGATCAACCTGACCTTCACCGGTGGCACGGGTGAGGTGGATGTGGTGCATGTCCCGGCGATCCAGGCCCAGAAATGGCGCGAGGCAAGCTGGATCAGGCCGGTGGACGATTACCTTGATGCCCTGACCAGCCGCAGCGACCTGCTGAAGGGCCCGATGGATTCCTATCTGGTGGCGGGGCAGCAATGGGGCGTTCCCTTTGCGGCGGGCGTCGGCATGATGGCCTACCGCAAGGATCTGCTGGACCGCGTTGGCAGCGGCGCGCCCGATACATGGGCCGATATGCTGGCCGTTGCCAAACAGATCCACTCCGATGATGTTGCCGCCGTTGCCCTGCGTGCGGCACCGGGGCAGGGCTTCAACATGTTCATATTCCCGATGTTCATGCGGGCTTATGGCGGCAAGTTCTTTGCCGATTATGTCGGGGGTGATCTGACACCGGCCGTGAATTCGCCGGAAAACCTCGAAGCGCTGAAGATCTACATCGACCTTCTGAACAACTACGGCCCGCAGGGTGTCGGCACCTTCAATTTCCCCGAGATCACCGCCTCCATGCAGAACGGCCAGGTGGCCATGACGATCGAAGGCAGCGGTGTTGTCAGCCTGATCATCGATCCGGCCACCAGCAAGTACGCCGACCAAATGGGCATTGCGGTTCCGCCCGGCGGTCCTGCCGGCAGATCGCCCGCGATCGCGGTACATGGCATGGGCATTCCCGCCAGTTCCCGAAACCCCGACGGCGCCGCGCGTTTCATCAGCTGGGCCACAAGCACCGAAACCGTCCGCAAGATCGCGCTAAACGAACCCTTCATCGATTTTGTGAACGGATCGCTTGCGCGGGACAAGGATCTGGTGACCAAATACGGCAATATCCAGCCGGATCTGCTGAACGTCCGGGTCGCCGCGCTGGAACAGACGATCGGCCATTACCGCCCGCTTCTGCCCAACTGGGATGAAATCGGTGCGGCCATCGGCGAGAACGTCAACGGGGCGCTCAACGGGCTGTATTCACCTGAAGATGCATTGGAAGCCGCGCAGGACGAGATGGAGATGCTTGCGAGCTTCTGACGCCTGTCACCTGCAGGGCAAAGACCGCCCATAGGTCATTATCCAGGATAAAATCATGACAACAAAAGCAGCTGGTCGCGCCAGCGCTGAAAGCACGCGCGCCTACAGGAACATGCTGTTGCCTGCCCTGATTGCGGTGACGGCATTCGGGATTGTCCCGTTGATGGGGATGTTTGCCCTGTCGTTGACGGATTACAATCTTATCAAGGGGTCCAGTGGCCACTTCGGTCTGGATAACTTTTTCCGGCTTTGGCAGGACCGCCGGTTCGTGAACTCGGTCTATGTGCTGGCCGCCCTCAGCCTGCTCGGCGTCGCCTTTCAGGTGGTGCTGGGTACGGCGGTGGCGGTGGGCCTGCAAAAGATCGTGCCGAAGTGGAAATTCGCCCGAAGCCTGTTTCTGGCCCCCTATGCCGTGCCGCATATCGCGGTGGCACTGGTGTGGCTCTCGATCTTCACGCCCACACTTTCCCCCATCAATGCGTTCTTCGATCTGTTCGGCATTACCGTGCCCACGATGCTGACATCCCAGAACGGTGCCATCGCCGCAATCGTGATCGCGGACACATGGGCCACCTATCCGTTCGTGATGCTGCTGATCCTGGCCGCATTGAACGGCATTTCCGATGATCTGGACGAGGCATCCGCCCTTGATGGTGCCAGCCGCATCCAGAGCTTTTTCTACATTACCCTGCCGCTGCTGTTTCCTGCGCTGCTGATGGTCACCCTGTTCCGCTTCATCGACACGCTCAAACATTTCCCGCTGATCTTCGTGATGACAAAGGGCGGTCCGGGGCGTTCGACGCAGGCCACGAACTTCTATGGCTATGTCCAGACATTCCAGAATTCGAACGTGTCCTACGGGGCTGCCATTGCGGTGTTCCTTTTCGTATTCGCCGCGATCGTCAGCTTTTACGTGGCCCGGTTGAACGTGAGGTTGACCAATGGATGACAAGAGTTTCGCCTATCGTGCCAAGAAGGCTTCGGGCATCGCGATGATGCTGGCCTTTCTGGCCTTTGCCGTGCTGCCGATACTGTGGGTGCTGATCCTGTCGCTGCGCCCGGCCACCGCCCTGTTCGAGCCTATCTGGGAATCGCCCACGAACCTGACCTTCGACAATTTCAGGGGCATTGCCGATTCAGGCTTTCCGCGCGCATTGCTCAACAGCTTTCTGACGGCGGGCATCGCCACGATCCTGTCGATGATCGTGGGTGTTCCTGCGGCCTTCGCACTGGCCAAAAGCAGGCTGCGCGGCAAGTTCGTGGCCTCATGGGTGCTGCTGCTGCTGCGGATGGCCCCACCTGTGGGCTTCGTGATCCCGCTGTTTCTGATCTATATCAACGCGGGGCTGATCGATACATATCCGGGCCTGATCATGGCCTATATGACGCTGACACTGCCCCTGGTGGTGTGGTCGATGTGGACGACATTCGCGCAGATCCCGAACGAGCTGATCGAGAGTGCGCTGATGGACGGTGCATCGCTGGCCAAGGCGCTGGTGCTGGTGGTCATTCCCGCAGCCCGTCCGGGTGTGGTTGCGGCTGCGATCCTCGGCTTTCTGATCGCATGGAACGACTTCTTCTTTGCCCTGATCATCACGCGCGGCAGCACCGTTACCGCACCTGTGTCGATCATGAACTTCATTTCGTCCGACAGTGTGGACTGGGGCTCCATCGCGGTGGCCGCGATCTGTGTCACCCTGCCCATCATCCCGGTCATGGTCATCGCCAACCGCTATATTGTCCAGTCGCTCAGCGGTGCGGTGAAAGGTTAACAACATGAAAAAACAACCGAATATCGTTTTCATCATCACCGATCAGCAGCGATACGACACGATCAACGCCCTTGGCTTTCCGCATGTCGAAACGCCCAATCTGGACAGGTTGGTGCAAGAGGGGACCAGCTTTGACGGTGCCTATGTCACCTCTCCCTCCTGCTCCCCCTCACGGGCGTCGCTGTTTTCCGGCACCTATCCGCATACCAACGGGGTGTTCCGGAACGACGAGACGTGGTCGGCCTGCTGGGTGCAGAACCTGAACGATGCAGGATACCGCTGCGTGAATGTGGGCAAGATGCACACATGGCCTGTGGAAGGTGCCTTTGGCTACCATGAACGGCATGTGGTGGAAAACAAGGACCGCGCCCATCCGAACCTGCCCTTCTATCTGGACAATTGGGACAAGGCATTCTGGACACGCGGCTTTGAAAAACCCAGCCGGGTGACCCACAGGCGGGGGGCGGCCTATGCCGACAGCCTCGGGGCCTTCACATGGGATCTGCCCGAGGATCTGCATTCGGATGTTTTCGTGCCGCAATTGGCCTGCATGTGGCTGGACCGCTATTCGGGGCAGGAGCCGTTCTTTCTGCAGATCGGCATTCCGGGGCCGCACCCGCCCTATGATCCCACAGCGGAATATCTGGAGCGTTATGATGATGTTGCCATGCCGAAGGCCATTCTGGATTATGATCTGGACAGCCAGCCTGCGCCTTTGCGGGCCTTGCGGCAGAACCATCTGGAGAACGACCATGACGCCGTTGTCCACCTGACCGACCCGACCGAGGCGCAGCTTGACCGACAGCGCCGACACTATTTCGCCAATGTCACCATGATCGATGCGCAGGTAGGCAAGATCATCGACGCGTTGGCCCGCCGCGGCGTGCTGGAGGATACGATCATCGTGTTCACCTCGGACCATGGCGATTCCCTGAACGACCACGGCCATTCGCAGAAATGGAACATGTACGAACAAAGTGTCCATGTTCCTGCCGTGGTCTGGGGGGCTGGCATCCCCGGGGGGCGGCGCATCGATGATCTGGTTTCCCTGATGGATCTGGGGCCGACCGTTCTGGAGCTAGCAGGGGTCACCCCCCCCGGATGGATGGAGGCGGAATCCCTTTGCCCCTATTTCCGGGACACGGCACCTCCGGCACGGGACTGCGTCTTTGCCGAACACGCCCGTGACAAGATCCTGACCGAAACCGCCTTCATGACGATGGTCCGGTCAAAGGAATGGAAACTGGTCCATTTCGTGGATTCCGCCGAAGGCCAACTGTTCGACCTGCGCCATGATCCGGGGAACGGGTGAACCTGTGGTCTAGTGCCGAATGCGCATCCGTAAAGCGGGATCTTCTGGACAGGATCCTGAACTGGCGCATCCAGAGCGATATGAAAACACAACAATTCCGTCAGGCACTTTCGGGTGCCAACGTCGCGCCTGCATGAATTAGGGAGGACCAGATGGGTCAGATTACACTTAGAGAAGTTCGCAAGTCCTTTGGCGCGACCGAGGTCATTCCCCCCTTGTCGCTCGAGATCGAGGACGGCGAGTTTGTCGTTTTCGTCGGTCCTTCGGGCTGCGGGAAATCGACGCTGCTGCGGATGATCGCGGGGCTGGAGGATATCAGCGGCGGACAGATCCTGATTGACGGCAAGGATGCAAGCGCGCTGCCACCCGCCCGCCGCGGGTTGGCGATGGTTTTCCAGAGCTATGCGCTTTACCCGCATATGACCGTTGCCAAGAACATCGCCTTTCCGCTGCGCATGGCCGGAATGCCCGCCGAGGAACAGGACCGTCTGGTCGAGAATGCGGCCCGCGTCCTGAACCTGACCGATTACCTCGATCGTCGGCCCGGCCAGCTTTCGGGTGGGCAGCGGCAGCGTGTGGCAATCGGGCGCGCGATCGTGCGGAAGCCCGAGGCCTTCCTGTTCGACGAACCGCTGTCGAACCTGGACGCCGCGCTGCGCGTCAACATGCGGCTGGAGATTACCGAACTGCATGCCAAGCTGGAATCGACCATGATCTATGTCACGCATGATCAGGTGGAGGCGATGACCATGGCCGACAAGATCGTGATCCTTCATGCCGGCCGGATAGAGCAGGTGGGCACACCGCTGGACCTGTATCACAACCCCCGCAACCTGTTCGTGGCGGGTTTCATCGGCAGTCCGAAAATGAACTTCATTTCCGGGGCACCGGCTGCGGCCTATGGCGCGCATACGATCGGGGTTCGTCCCGAACATCTGGATGTATCGACCGAAGCGGGCCTGTGGCAGGGGCGCGTTACGGTGGCCGAGCATCTTGGCTCCGACACGTTCCTGCATGTGCAGACCGACCATGGCCAGCTGAATGCCCGCCTGCAGGGCGATATCGACGTCTATCACGGCGATACCGTCTGGCTGACCCCGAACGAGGCCATCATGCACCGGTTCGATGCCGATGGCCTGACGATGAAATAGGGGCCAGCAGATGCCGACGATAGACAGACCGAACATATTGCTGATCGATTGTGCCGATCTGGGGGCCGACGGGCTGGTGGCTGCGGGGGCAGGCTCTGCCCTGCAGCGGCTGGCAGATGCGGGAAAGGCCCTGACGTGCCAGACGGCCAACCCGATGTCCGGCCCCGCACGGGCCACTTTGATGACAGGGCGTTGGCCACAGGCCCATGGCCTGTGGACGAACGAGACCTTTTTGCCCCTGCGCGAAAGGCTCTTGTCGGAAAGACTGGCGGCAGCCGGATATTTCTGCGGGTTGATCGGGCGCAACCACCTTGCGCCTGTCAATGGCTGGCGGACCGAGGCACGCCGCGATGATGATGGATACCGGCTGTGGGAATGGGCGCATTCGCCCACCCATCGCGCGCGGCAGAACGCATGGATGGCGTGGCTGAAAAAGACGGCGCCCGATGTGCATCAGGATCTGTTCGGCAGGTATGGTGATCCCGATGCCACGGCGCCGGATCACGAGCTGCTGGACAAACTTGCCCGGCTTTCCCCGGGCCTTTCCTTCAACGCATGGGTGGCCGATCGCGCGGCCGCATTTCTGGACATGCCGCGGGGCAGGGGGCAGCCGTGGTTTCTGGTGGCCGGTTTGCAGATGGAGCGGTTTCTGGACCCGCAATCGGCCCTGCGCCGGCTGGACGATTCGCTTGGGAGGATCCTGAACGCATTGGACGAACGGGGAATGACGGGTGATACGCTGGTCGTGCTGACCTCGAACGGGGTGGAAGGCCAGCACCTGACCCCCTCGGGAACCGGGGTCCCGCTGATCCTGCGCTGGCCCGGCCATCCGGTACCCGCAGCGGATCGCGCCATGCCGGTGGATATCGCCCCGACGCTGTGCGCGGCGGCCGGATTGCCCCCGTGTCGCCGCCATCAGGGACGCGCATTGTTCGGCACGACCGATCAGCCCCGCGATTTCGCCATCACGATCCGGCGCGGTGCGGCGGATGCAGGTATGCCCGATGTTTCCGTCTATCGCGAAGGGCCGTGGTGGCTGGCGCTGGACCATAGCACCGGCGCCACGGCGCTGTACGATGTGGCGAATGATCCGGAGCTTCTGGCAGATCTGGCAAGCATGCCGGAACAGGCCGGGCGTGTGGAACGGATGATGGACCGGATGATGGATTGCCTGATCGCCTGCGAGGATCGCAGCCAGCCCCGTCTTGGCGGGTTCTGAGGAGAAACCATATGACTGACCGACCCAATATCCTGATCCTCTGTACCGACCAGCAGCGGCGCGATACGCTGTCCTGCTATGGCGCGATCGGCGCGGTCACCCCCAATCTGGACAGGCTGGCGGCACAGGGCGCGCGGTTTGAAAACGCCTATGTCCAGAACCCCATCTGCGGGCCATCGCGCGCCTCCCTGTTCACCGGCATGTATGTCCGAAATCACGGGCTGTGGGCGAATGGCGTTTCCCTGCCCGAGGATCGGCAGATGTTCACCAGAACACTGGCCGATGCCGGATATGATTGCGGCATGGTCGGCAAGCAGCATCTTGCCGCCTGTGACGGCTGGCAGACCGAACCCCGCCGCGATGATGGCTACAGGGTCTGGGACTGGTCGCACGGCAAGAACCACCGGTCGGTGCAGAATGCCTATCTGAAATGGCTGCATGCGACCTATCCCGATATCTATTCCGCTGCCTTTCCGGAAAAGGGTGCGAACGAGAACACCCATATCGCGAATATGTCGCGCACCGGCACGCCGATCGATGCGGTTCCACCCCATGCCCATTATACCCATTGGGTTGCAACGCGGGTGGTGGATTTCGTCCGGACCCCGCGGGGCGACCAGCCGTTCTTCATGATGGCGAATTTCTTCGATCCACATCATCCCTTCGGTGTGCCGCAGGAATACCGCGACCGTATCGATGCCGCCAAAATTCCGCTTCCCGTCGGCTTTGCCGGTGAATTGCGGACAAAGCCCGCCGATCAGGAGAAATATTCGCGTACCTCTTATGGCGGCGAGGCCCCCGGTTTTCAGGATTACACCGCCGAGGAGATCCGTGAAATCCGCGCGATCTATTATGCGATGATCACCTTCATCGATGATGAGGTGGGGCGCATTCTGGCGGCGCTGGATGCATCGGGGCAGGCCGACAACACGCTGGTCATCTTCACCTCTGATCATGGCGAGATGCTGGGCGACCACAGCCAGTTGATGAAGGGGCCGATGATGTATGATGCGGCCGTTCGCGTGCCGCTGCTTATGCGTTGGCCCCTGCGTATCGCGACGGACACCGTCGTTGCGCCGCCCGTGCAATGGGTGGATATTGCCCCGACCTGTCTGGATGCCGCTGCGGCAGGCCGGATGGCCCAGCATCAGGGGGCATCGCTGCTGCCGCTGGCCAGGGGCGGGGATACGGCCGGCTGGCGTGATTGGGCGATGTGCGAATACCGCGATTCAGGCATTGCCGAGGATCCGGCAATCATGACCACGATGCTGCGCAAGGGCGATTGGAAACTGGTCCTGTGGCATGGTGACCCCGATACGGACCGCCCGCCCGAGGGGGAGTTGTACAATCTGGCGACCGATCCTGCCGAACTAAATAACCTGTTCGATAGCCCCGGACATGCCGGAACCCGAAGACGGATGAAACGCGCTCTGCTGGATGTGTACCACCAGACCGAGGATCGCAGCGCCTACCGCCCGGCTGTGGCCTGACCGGCCCGCGCATCCGGCCCCTGCCGCCATTTGCGCGCAGGGGCCCTTCTGGACATGACGATCCCCGCTTTCCCATACCCTCTCTGCCCGAAAGTCATCTGCAATGCCGTACAAAAGCCACGGGATCAGCATTCCTGCACGCATCGGCTGGCTGCGCCGCCGGCTGTTCGCGCGTGGCAGCGAAATCGGGTTCGTTCTGCTGGCCATCCTGATCGGTGCGATGGCCGGCATCGTGGTCAGCGCCATCGGCTTCATCTCGCAGTTCCTGCACAACCGGTTTTACGGAATTCCTCTGGACGCGGGGCTAAGCGGGGCCGATCTGCCCCGCAGCCTGTTGCTGATCGCGGTGCCCGTGGCGGGCGGGCTTCTGACATCGCTGTTCATGCATCTGCGGCGGCGTCGTGGCGGGATCGTTGATCCGGTTGAGGCGAATGCGCTTTATGGTGGGCGCATGTCGCTGGGGGACAGCCTCTGGGTGTCGATACAGAACCTTGCCTCCAACGGCTTCGGGCTGTCGGCGGGGCTGGAGGCGGCCTATACCCAGCTATCCTCGGGCCTCGCCTCTACCCTTGGCATAAAGCTGAAGCTGCGCCGCGAGGATATTCGCGTTCTGGTCGGCTGCGGGTCGGCAGGCGCGATCGCCGCGGCCTTCGGGGCGCCCCTGACCGGCGCGTTCTATGCCTTCGAGCTGATCATCGGCAGCTACACTACCGTATCGCTTGCGCCTGTGATCGCCGCCGCCATTACCGCCACGCTGATTTCCCAAGGCCTGTCCGGCAAGTCGTTCGAAATAGAGATCGGCCCCATCGGTGCGATCACCGCGCCGGATTTCCTGCCGGCGCTGGTGCTGGGCGGTATTTGTGCGGGCCTTGGCATCCTGATCATGATGACCGTGGTCCGGACCGAGCGGTTGGCCTCGGCCAGCGGCATTCCCGCATGGCTGCGGCCTGCGGTGGGCGGTATCCTTGTGGGCGGGGTGGCCCTTATCACGCCGCAGGTTCTGTCTTCGGGTCATGGGGCCATGCATTTCAATCTGGAGAACGACATTCCCTGGACCGCCCTTCTGGGCCTTTTCTGCCTGAAGGCCGCGGCCTCCGCGCTGACCATCGGGACGGGATTCAGGGGCGGTCTGTTCTTTGCCTCGCTGCTGCTGGGGGCCCTTGTGGGCAAGGCGGCGGCGGTTCCGCTGGAATGGCTTGCGCCCGGAATGCTGTCCCCCACCGCGATGGCCGTCATCGGGATGAGCGCGTTCGGCGTGGCGGTGATCGGCGGGCCATTGACCATGACGTTTCTGGCGATGGAGATCAGCGGCGAATTCCCCATCGCGGCCCTGGCACTGGCGGCCTCCATCACCTCCTCGCTGGTCGTGCGGCAAACCTTCGGATATTCGTTTACCACATGGCGGTTCCACCTGCGGGCACAATCGATCCGCAGTGCGCATGATGTGGGATGGATCCGCAACCTGACCGTCGGGCGCCTGATGCGCAGCGATGTGCGTACCGCCAACATCAACATGACGCCCGATCAATTCCGTGAGGCTTTTCCCCTTGGGTCGACGCAGCGCGTCATCGTCACGGATGATCAGGGGGCCTATTGCGCCACCGTGCAGGTATCCGAGGTGCAGGCCGATCTGGCCGCCGCCGAACCGAGGCAGGCGCTGTCGGATTTCTTTACCCATCAGGGGGATGTGCTTTTGCCCGGCATGAACGCCCGTCAGGCGGCAGGTATCTTCGAGGCGACGCAGGCGGAATCCCTTGCCGTGGTCAGCGACCGGATAGAACGGCGTGTCGTGGGTTCGTTGAGCGAGGCTCACACCCTGCGCCGTTACAGCGAGGAGCTGGACAAGCAGCGCCGCGATATTACCGGCGTGCGGGATTGACCCCCCGCACTACCGGCAGGCATCAGGCGCGTGGCGATGCCGGAGGGAATGGGCCGGGCGTCATGCACCGCCCCCCAGAAACCGTTCGAACGCAAGGCTGGCCGTCAGGACGGCGGCATCCCCCAGATGGGGGCCCACGATCTGCAGGCCCACCGGCAGGCCATCCACCGCACCGCAGGGCAGGCTTGCCGCTGGCTGGCCGGTCAGGTTGAAAGGTGAGGTGAACGGGCTCCATGCTTCGGGACCGACCGGAGTGCCGTCAATATCCGCAGGCCCGGTTTCATCATAAGCAAAGGGCAGGATACCGACCGTCGGGGTCAGGATCAGGTCACAATCCGCCATCCTGCGGGCCATCCGGTTGGTAAAGGCCTTGCGCAGGGTGATCGCATCCGTCACCGCCTCCAGCGGCAGGTTCTGGGCCAGGACTCCGCGCAGGGCATCGCCGACGGGCACGCCCTTTTCTGCGATCAGGGCGCGCAGGCCGGTCAGATCCGTATCCATGGCGATGATCGCCGGAAAGGCCCGCCCGACATCCACATCCGGTGGCGCCTCGGTCACCAGATCAAAGCCGAAATGTGCGGCCAGACGCTGCACCGCCGCCTCCTGCTGCGCCAGAACGCGCGGATCGATCGGCTGGTCATGCCAGCGCGGCCACCACGCCACACGCAGCCGTTGCGGCAACGGTACGGCCAGCGTGCCCAGCCAATCCGTATCGGCAGGGATCGACAGCCGGTCATGCGGATCGGGGCCGGCCAGAACCGACATCATCAGCGCGGCATCGGCCACCGTGCGGGTGATCGGGCCGATATGTTCGATGGATTCCCACCCCGACGCGCCCGGATAGCGTTCATCCCGGCAGCCGGGCCATACGGGCACGCGCCCCATGGAGGCCTTGAACCCGAACAAGCCGCAAAACGCGGCCGGAATGCGGATGGACCCGCCGCCGTCGCTGCCGATTGCCAGCGGGCAGATGCGCGCGGCAACCGCCGCCGCAGATCCGGCGCTGGAACCGCCGGGTGTGCGTGACAGGTCCAGCGGATTGCGGGTCTGGGCAAAAAGCAGATTGCACCCGTTCGCGCCGAACCCGAATTCGGAGGCATTGCTTTTGCCAAGAATGATCGCCCCCGCTGCGCGCAGGCGGGCCACGCAAATATCGTCATCCTCGGGGATGAAATCCTCGTAGAGTTTGGAGCCGAAGGTGGTGCGCAGCCCCTTCGTCATGACCAGATCCTTGATCACGACGGGCACGCCGGCCAGCGGGCCGGGCGATGTTCCGGCAGCTATGGCGGCATCCACCGCATCGGCAGCCGCCCGTGCTCCGGCTGCATCCAGCGTGGCGAAGGCATGGATCTGCGGCTCTGTCTCGGCCACGCGGGCCAGTGCGGCCTCGGTCACCGCGCGGGCCGTCACGGCGCCCGAACGGACCCGTGCCGCAATTTCGGTGGCGTCCAAGGATATGTAGGTTGCGGTATCCATCATCACTCGGCTTTCTGCATCGCTGTTTCGGGGCTGGCAAAATGGCAGGCGGCCAGATGGCCGGCGCGGGTTTCCTTCAGGGCCGGGGCGCGTTCCGCACAAAGCGGCGCCGACATCGGGCATCGCCCCATGAAATTGCAGCGGGCCGGATCGGGGTTGACAGGGCTGCTGGCCGACCCTTCCAGCCGTTGTACGGACATGCCACGGCGCGCAGGGTCTGGGCTGCCGTCGATCAACGCGCGCGTGTAAGGGTGGGCGGGCGTGTCGAAAATCTGTGCGGTGGTTCCCGTTTCGATGATCCGCCCCAGATACATGACGGCTACACGGTCGCATATCAGCCGGATCACATCCAGATCATGCGAGACGAAGATATAGCTCATCCCCCGTTTTGCCCGCAGCTCTCCCAGCAGCTTCAGGATGACGGCCTGGACCGATACGTCCAGGGCCGAGGTCGGTTCGTCCAGGATCAGCAATTCCGGGTCCACCGCGATGGCGCGTGCGATGCCCACGCGGGCCTTTTGCCCCCCCGAAAGCTGGTGCGGATAGCGGCGGGACAGGGCCGGGGGCAAACCCACATCCGCGAATGCGGCCTCGGCCCGTGCCATGATCTGGCCATGATCAAGCTGCGGCATCAGCGTTCGGATGTGATCGGCCACGATACGCAGCGCGGTGAACCCTGGGTTCAGAGATTCATGGGGATCCTGAAATACCACCTGGATGCGCGCACGCTCCGGTCCGGCGGCAAAGCGGCGCAGACTCTGGCTGCCGATATCGTTGCCGCGAAAGGTGATGGCCCCGTCGGTGGCGGGAATAAGCCGCGCGACCAGCCGGGCCAGCGTGGATTTCCCGCATCCGGATTCCCCCACCAGCCCGATGCATTCGCCCGCTGCCACAGTCAGATCCACGCCGTCCACGGCATGCAGCAGGCCCTTGGTGAACATCTTGCCCACGGGATACAGCTTGCGCAATCCGGTGGCTTTCAAAATTGCTGTCATAGCGGATACCTGCAAAGGACGGTGTGATCGGCCGAGGGGCGGTGGCACGGCAGCGGCCCTTCGGCGCAATCGGGTCGAGCGCGGTCACAGCGGCCCATGTAGCGGCAGGCGGGCAGCGTACCCCGCAGATCGGGCAGCGTTCCGGGGATCGCGGCAAGATCGTCCAGACTGTCGCTGGAGGCGGGCGTTGCCGCGAACAGGCGCTGCGAATAGGGGTGGTGCAGATCACCCGCGGCAATATCGGCCACCCCTGCGGTTTCCACGATATGCCCTGCGTGCATCACCAGAACGCGGTCGCAATATTCCCCGGCCAGCGCAAGATCGTGTGTGATCAGCATGACGGACATCTGCCGGTCCCGCGCGATATCGCGGATCAGGTCCATCACCACGGCCTGCGTTGTGACATCCAGGCCGGTCGTCGGTTCGTCGGCAATCAGCATGGTCGGATTGCAGGCAAGCGCCATCGCGATCATGACCCGCTGGCACATTCCGCCCGACAGTTCGAACGGATAGGCATCATAGCGGCGTTCCGGATCGGGAATGCGCACCTGCGCCAGGGCCGCGATGGCAGCGGCGCGGGCCTTGCGGCGCGGAACGGGGCCGTGACGGACCAGAACATCCTCTATCTGCCGGCCGATCTTGCGGATCGGGTTCAATGCCGTGCGGGGGGACTGAAAGATCATCGACAGTTCGCGCCCGCGCATTTCGGCCACGGTTCCGGCATCAAGGGACATGCCGCCAAAGGTCATGTTCGCCACCCTGAGGTCGGCTGCGCCATCCAGCAACCCCATGATCGCAAAGGACAGTACCGATTTGCCCGACCCGCTTTCGCCCACGATGCCGAGGATTTCGCCGCGCGCCAGATCCAGATCGATCCCTTCCAGCGCCTTTACGGTGCCGCTGCGGGTGCGAAAATCCAGATCCAGCCCGGAGATCGATAAAAGGGGTGGTCTCATGTCCGGCTCCTTGGGTCGAGGATGTCGCGCAGCCCGTCACCCAGCAGGTTGAAGCACAGAACGGCCAGCACAAGGGCAATGCCGGGGAAGGTGAATGTCCACCATTCGCCCGAAAAGATGTAGGTCGCGCCTTCGGACACCATGATGCCCCATTCGGGAGTAGGTGGCCGCACGCCCAACCCGATGAACGACAGGCCGGCCGCATTCAGGATGGCCCAGCCGAAATTGAGCGACGCCTGAACCACCATCGCGGGCAGGATGTTCGGCACGACATGCACCGCCAGCACGCGCCATGGACGGTTTCCCCCCATGCGCGCCGCCTCCACATAGGTCAGATCACGGCGCATGTTCACCTCGGCCCGCGCTGTGCGGACATAGAACGGCAGGTTGATGATCGCCGTGGCGATGACGATATTGGCCACGCTGTTGCCAAGCGCCGCCACGATGCCCATTGCCAGAACGAACAGCGGAAAGGCCATCAGCGTATCGATAAACCGCCCGATGACGGTATCGATCCAACCGCCGAAATACCCCGCGATCGGCCCCAGGATCAGCCCTGCCGCAAAGGACAGGGCCACCGCACCAAAGGCCATGCCCAGATCCAGCCGCGTGGCCACGATCACGCGGCTGAGAACGTCGCGGCCAAGCGCATCGGTTCCGAAAGGGTGGCGCCACGATGGCGCGGCAAGGGATGCGGAGGCATCGGTTGCCGTCGGATCGAACGGCGCAACCAGCGGCCCGATGATCGCCAGCACCACGAACAGCACCAAAAGGATGCCTGCCGCAAAGGTGATCCGGTTCTGGCCGATCAGGTGGCGCGCGTCGGACAGGAATGTGGAGGATACGGTTTGATCAGACATCGTAGCGCACCCGCGGATCTGCAATGGAGGCCATAAGGTCCACCACCAGGTTGAGGAATATGAACAACAGCGCCATCATCAGAACGAACCCCTGCACGGCGGCATAATCCGACGAGATTACGGCATTCACGGCATAGGCCCCGATACCGGGCCAAGCGAACACCTTTTCGATCAGCACATTCGCCCCAAGCAGAAAGGAGAACACCATCCCCAGCACATTCAGGATGGGCAGCGTGGCATTGCGCAGCGCCGTGGTGAACAGGATGTGCCGACCGCTCAACCCCATCGCGCGGGCGGTCCGGCAGTAATCGCTGCCAAGCGCCTCCAGCATCGCGGCCCGCGTGACCCGTGCAATCGGGGCCAGCGCGAACAGGCCCAGTGAGATGGAGGGCAGAACCAGATGCCCGAAGGCCGAACGAAAGGCCTCCATATCTCCGGCAAGCAGCGTGTCGATCAGCATGAAGCCTGTCACCTGAGGCGGAGCCACGAAATAGATCTCGTTCAGGCGGCCCAGGGGTTCGGGCGCGATGTCCAGCCGGTAATAAAAGGCATAGACGAAAACCAGTGCGGTAAAGAACGTGGGAAAGGCAGCCCCGAGCGTGACCAGCAGACGGCAGGCGTGATCCACGAACGAACCGGGCCGCGTGGCCGCCCATACCCCCAGCGGCATCCCGACCACCAGTGCAAAGACAAGCGCCGCCAGCGTCAGCTCTACCGAAGCGGGAAGGCGGGTCAGCAGATCGCTGAGCACGGCCTGACCGCTGGACACCGAATGCCCAAGATCACCGTGCAGCAGATCCCCGACATAATCGGCGAATTGCAGCAGAAGCGGGCGATCCAGCCCCAACTGGCTGCGAACCTCGGCGATGGATTCGGGGGTGGCGGAGGCCCCTGCGTAAAAGGCCGCCGGATCGCCGGGAAGCGCGCGGGCCAGCAGAAAGGTGACCACAATCACCCCCAGAACACTGGGAATGGCCGATAGCAGCCTGCGCAGGATGGTGATCAGCATGGTCATGTCGCGGCCTTTCGAAACGGGGCGGGGCCGGTCGTATCCGGCCCCGCCGTCAGGCTTAGTTCTTGGTGATGAAGCGGTAGTCGAGGTTGGTGTGGAACCAGTAGACGTAGCCCTCGACATTCTGTTGCATCGCGATGTCGGAATACAGATGCGCGACTGGTGCGCGGGGCACATCCTCCATCACGATCGCATTCATCGCGGAAATGGTCTGGTCATACTCGGCCCCGCCATCAAGGCTGAGCGCGGTACGTGTCATCGCGTCAAGTTCGGGGTTGTTGTAGGCCGGGGTGTTGAACACGGCATTGGTGATCCCGTCATAAGTCCAGAAATAGAAATATTCGGGGTAATCCAGCCAGCCGTAGAAATAGTTGATATCCATCGGCATGGTCTGCGACCCCATCCGCGCGAACCAGTCCGAACCGGGCACCTTGTTGATGGTGATGTCGATCCCGATCTTGGCCAGCTGTTCCTTGATCAGCAGGGCCATCGGTTCCTGAATGGTGGTCTGGCTCATGTCGATATACAGATCGGTGGCAAAACCGTCCGCAAGGCCCGCCTCTGCCAGCAGTTCCCTTGCCTTGTCCAGATCGGTATCATAGGGCGAGGCGACGGGCCATTCCGGGGCATAGCCCGACGAGGCATCGGCGCCGTACATGGGCTCTCCACGATCATAGAGCGCCTGCGACATGATGGCGTCATAGGGCAGGGCATAGGCCACGGCCTGACGCACCAACTTGTTGTCGAACGGCGCGATCTTGGTGTTCATGTCCACGAAGAACATCTCGTTCTGCATCAGGCTGCCGATGACCTTCACCTGACCAGCTTCGGCCATTTCGGCATAATCCTTGGGCGGCAGGCCCGAGGATACGTCCACGTCGCCCTTTTCCAGCAGCGCGCGGCGGGTGCCGGCCGAGGGCACCTCGCGGTAGATCACGCGGCGCATTTCCGGCAGGGGCCCGGATTTCCAGTCCTCGAAACGGCTGAACACGATCTGGTTGCCCGGCTTCCAGCTTGTCACTTCGAACGGGCCGGAACCTGCATCGTTCTGCGCCGTCCACTGCAAGGCCCAGGGGTCATCCTCGGTGGCATGCTCCAGCGCCAGATCCTTGTTCACCACATCCGGCACGGGCACGGCCAGATCCGGCAGCGTCAGTTTGTTCGGGGCATCCAGCGTGATCTTGAACGTATGCTCGTCCACGACCGAAAACATGTCGGGATCGGTCATGGACCCTGCTGCCATCTGCACGGCCGGGAAACCGCCCGCAGCCACGGCCCGCGCAAAGGACCAGCGCACATCCTCGGCGGTGACGGGTGTTCCATCATGGAACATGGCATCCTGCCGCAGGTGGAATACCATTTCGGTGCCGTCCTCGCTGATATCCCAGCTTTCGGCCAGCTGCGGCTCGATCTTGGTCACGTCATAGCTGACAGTGCCGTCGGGCAGGGTTTTCAGCCCGTGGGTCACCAGCCGGTCATAGATCTGCCATGCGACCATCTGGCTCAACTCGTTGGCGGCGGGCGCCATCGGATCAAGCGAGTTCGGCCCGGCTTCGCCGACCTGCACCAGCACATCCGCCGGCGTATCGGCTGTGGCAAGGGACGTGCTGGCCAGCAACAGCGCAGTCATGGTGCCTGCGGCAATCGCGCCAAGTTTCAACTTGTTTGCATGGGTCATGTCATGTCTCACTGTTGGGTGGGATTTTCGGGTTTTCGGGTTTTCGGGTGGTCAGAGGGTGAATACCTTGCCCCAACCGGTAACACGGGCGGGATCGGCCCCCGCCAGCGCAAGGCAGTGGGCCGCGGTCACGCTGACGGAATCGAGCACCGGAATGCCCAGTTCTTCCTCCAGCGCGGCGGCAACCGGTGCCCCGCGGAAATTGGTGCACAGGATGGAGATGGCCTGCGGGCCGGACGCCGCGACATTGCGCACCAGCGTGGCGATGTGATCCGGCGTGTAATCCGCAAACGAATGGTTTCCGCGATCCTCCAGCCGTTCATCCGACGTGATCCGGATCCCCTGAGCCGCGTAATTGGCGATGATCCGGTCCTGTATCTCGGTCAGATAGGGCGTCACCAAGGCCAGTCTTGTCACGCCCATCCGCGCCAGAAGCGCCTCATAGGCCAGCATGGTAGAGGTGGCCCGGACCCCCGTCGCATTCTGGATCGCGGCGCATAATGCGCGGTCCTGTTCCAGGCCCAGCCATGAGGCGGAGGTGCCGTTCCAGGCGATCAGATCCACCTTGGCCTCGGCCAGGCGTTCTGCGGCCTCAAGGATCGGGTCCAGCGTGAATTGTGTCTGGCTTTGTTCCGACATCGAGATTTCGACCACGCGGAACCGGCCGAAGTGGGCGCTTGCCTCATCACCGAATGCACCCAGCATCGCCGAGGTATAAGGCTCCAGCACGGTATTGGAGGAAGGGGTCAGCATTCCCAGACGGACGGGTTTTTCCTGAGGCACGGGGCGCATCTCCGGTACGGGGTTTGTGTTTGGGGGCACGGTCGGCATCAGACATCACCCGCGATCAGGGCGCGCAGGGGCCCGGCCAGCCCCACGGATGATTTCGGCGCGGGGCGCGTGGCACGGGTCGAATAATCAAGCCCCGGCGCCAGACCCGCCACGGCCAGCGCCTGACAGGTGGCGGCGGAAATCGGATCGATTACCAGCGCAGGCACATCCGCGGCAATTTCGGGCGCCAGACCGGCCAGCGGCGCACCGCCAAGAATGATGACCTCGGCCCCGTCCTTCAGCGCGGCATCGCGGGCCAATGCGATCAGCTCCTCTCGTGCATCGTCGCGGACAGAGGCGACATCGATCGGCTTTTCAGCGGCGGAACGCACACCGCGGCTGCGCGAGGACAGCCCCGTGGCCTTGATGCAATCCTCGTACCAGCGGTTCATGAACGGGGTAAAGGTGACGACGGCAAAGCTGCCCCCCAGCAATGCCGCAGTATGCACCGCCGCATCCGCCATGCCGATGATGGGCATGTCGAACAGCTCTCGGGCGGCGGCCAGCCCCGGATCCCCGAAGGCCGCGATAATGGCCACATCGGCCCCTTCGCGGTGTTCGGCAATCATCTCCAGTGCGATTTCACCAGCGATCTGCGCCTCGGTCCGGCTGGCGATATAGGGAAAGCCGCGCGTGGCCGTCAGGGGGACGATCTCGGCACGATCACCGGCAATGGCGCTGGCAATCGTGAACATCCGGTCCGTCATACCTTGGGTCATGTTCGGATTTACAAGGAGGATACGCACGGTCAGCCCACCTTCGGACGGTTGCGAAGAAACAAGAGATCCGGGTGGGGCAGGGCTGGACGCATGGCGGGCTATCTTCCGTATTTCTGGGCCTTGTCCAAAATGGCATCCCATTTTGACGGGCAATACAGAAGGTAAGGCTGCGGAGAAATGCCGGAAATCGACCCAAATTTCGCGAATGCCCATAAATTGGGCTGTATTTTCGGGCGATGTGGGGGATTCGTGCAATATCGGGTTCGGATGGCATGCCATCCAGACCCGAATGTTATTTTGCCGATCTGGCCGCCTGCCGCAAAACCTCGGCTGTCGTTTCACCGGTATGCAGCAGATGCGCGCGCCAGATTTCAGCCGCAGCCAGCGCATCCCGGTTGCGCAATGCGGCCATCAGCGTTTCATGTTCGTCCACCGATTGCCTCCACCGGGCGGGGTTCATGATCGCCATGAACCGCCCGTGCCGTGTGCGCGCGATCAACCGCCTATGGGCCTCGGCAAGGCTGGGGTTATGCGCGCCGGCAATCACGGCATCATGGATGGCAGAGTTTGTCCGGAAATAATCATCCGTATTGTCGTCGGCATAATAAGCCAGCATTTCGGCGTGGAGAGTTTCCAGTTCCTGCAACTCTGCATCGGTGATGCGCGCGGCAAAACGTTCGGCCGCGAGGCTTTCGATCACCCCGATCACATCGAACAGTGCCAGAATTTCCTCGGGGGAATGGATGACGACCCGCGCACCGCTGTTGCGTGATATCTCGACCAAACCGTCGGCGCGCAGCAGCTTCAGCGCCTCGCGGATGGGTGTTCTGGACAGGGACAGTTCGGCGGCCAGTTTGCGTTCGACAATGCGGGCGCCGGGGCCGAGATCCCCCTTGATGATCCGCTCCCGAATGATTTCGGCGGCATATTCCGCCACCGCCGTCAGCGAGGGGGACGGCTTCGGCGTGTCCTGCAATTCGTCCGGAACAATGTCTGTCACTGCGCGTCTCTGAGATTGAATGCCATTTGACCTTTCATCGGCATAGCGCAGTCGGATGGGGTTTGGAACAGCCGACGCGGGGGTGCCCTTCGCTTTAGATATGCCGGTACATATAGGTGGTCGCATGCCGCGCCTTGCCATCCGGATCGAACGCAAAATCCGGAATGACGCCTGCCTTGTGAAAGCCGACCTTCCGGTACAGCAGTTCGGAGACATCCCCCGTCCGGGTATCCAGCGTTACAAGCGTCTTCCCCGCCTGCCGTGCTGCGGCCAGTGCCTTTTGCATCAGTGCCGCGCCCAGCCCGAGACGGCGGGCCGAGGGATGCACGATCATCTTGGATATCTCGGCCCGGTGCTGCTGGTTGGGTGGCATCCCCACGACAAGCTGCACCGTTCCCACCAGACGCCCGCCGACCATGGCCGCGAACAGCAGCTTTTCTCCGCTGTCGATTGCGGGCCGCACGGTCCGCGTCCAGAACAGGGCGGCATCCGCCTGCGACAGGGGCGCCATGAAGCTGATGGCGGCACCATCCTGCACGCTGTCGATCAGAACGCGGCAAAGGTCATCCAGATGCTGCGCGACCGCGCCACCGTCCAGACGGATCAGGGTGGATTCCTGTTTTGTCATGATAATACGATCACATATCTGCAAGGGGTTGCGGTTGTCCGGAAAACGGTTGGTCCGAACAGGACATACCTGAGGCAATCACCTTCGCCCAAGATGTGGGTCTGGTTCTCGACCGTCATCTCCAGCCGGCCCGACAGCACGTAAAGATGATGTTCATGCCCCGGAATGGCCGGGGCGGTGTAGGTGATGTTCTGCTCCGGACCAAGCGTACATTCGATCATCTCGATCGACAGCGCCCCGTTCGGGGGGGAAATACTGCGCCGGTGGAAATCATGGTTCACGTCATGCCATACCGCCTGATCGGCCCGTCTGATTACGGGCTGGAACGTCTGCTCCATCGGGGCCAGCAATTGAGAGATGGGCAGGGCATAGACGCTGGCCAGCTGACCCAATGTTTCGGCAGTGGGGCTGACTTCGGCATTCTCGATCCTGGAAAGGGTTGCCCTGCTGAGGCCTGATCTATCGGCCAGCATTGCCAGTGTCAGATTATGCTGCTCTCGCAGCCGGCGCAGATGCAAGGCAAGGGCGGTGGAGGCGGATGATGATGCGATTCCCATATATGGGAATATTCCCGTATTTCTGCTGCCCGTCAATGCTGTTCCGGGCTGCGGCAGTAC
>NZ_BBJC02000007.1 GCF_000739715.2 Falsirhodobacter sp. alg1
TATACTGAMGACCCCCCCCCCCCCCCCCCCCCCATCAGAGGCAGAATGGCATCTGCAAGAATATTGGCTGGCAATCCCTGGTAGGCCGTATGTTTCCGCTGTGCGACATAAACAACGTCATAACCACGTTTCAGCAGAAAATTCACGCCAAAGCCGGACGGCGCAATATCGGTGCCCTGATACCCGAAACAGACAACCAGTTTTGAAACACGATCTTCGGCCAAATGCGATGTAACAAGATAATCGCGATCTTTCGCAAGTGTTTGTACATTGATTTGACGGTTGGTCATCTGGATGCTTTCCTGCGCTTATTTACCCAACTCAAATAACCTTATCTGTGCTTGGCAAGATAAAGCCGACTGATCAAGAACCATTTGGCATTACCGTTATTCATATGGAAAGAAGAATATTGCAGCTTATCCAATGATAAGAGAAAAATTATCATGCCGGCAATAAAGCTGATTTTGGTGCTGGACAAACGACACGGATATTCACGTGTAAATGTCGCAGGTTGGCGCGAATATAAGCTATCTTGCCGCATTTGCGGCGCAGTCATATCTACACGTCAAGTCGAAGAAATGCGTCGCCGATTGTCTAATGGATTCCCTTCTTGGCGGAATATTCGCATTGGTAAATGATACGTTGATTACCGCCGGGCCGCCATCAACTGATCCAGGGCATCCATGATCGGGGCCATGCTGTCATGATCGGGCTGCAATGTCTTTGCCGCAGCGGTCATTTCAATAATCCGCGCCTCGTCCAGCAGATCCAGTGCCTGCGCTAGACCGGCCGCACCGGTCGCAACCGCAGCCTTGGCGGCATCCAGCTTTGCAAACACATCCGCAAAGTTTTCGACATGCGGGCCGTGGATAAGGGCAGAGCCATGCGCAGCAGGCTCGAACGGTGTATGCCCGCCCTTGGGAACAAAGGAGCCGCCGATGATCGTGACGGCCGCCGCATCATACCACAGGGGCATCTCGCCCAGGGTGTCAGCGATATAGACATTGCCGCCCGGCGGATCCCCTTTGCTGCGTTGGGCAACGTGCAGGCCTGCGGCGCGTGCCAGCCCGGCAATGGCATCGCCGCGTTTTGGATGGCGCGGGGCGAGGATAAGCCAGTCGAATCTGTTCTGTGCGGCAAAGGCCTGCAGGATCGGCGCATCCTCCCCCTCGTGGGTAGAGGCCGCCAGAAGGGTTCTGGCCCTTGCACAGGGCAGGGGCACGGTGCCGGCGCTGATGGCCAATGCCCCCGCCTTCAGGTTCAGCCGCGGGCCCAGTTTGTTCGCCGCAAGGCCCAATGACAGCAGACGCGCCTCACCGGCGGCGTCCTGGGCGCTGACCCAATCCAGCGCCCCCAGAATGCGGGCCATCAGCGGAATCCGGGCCCACCGGCGGGCAGAGCGCTCCGACATTTTCGCGCCCACCACCATCACCGGAATGCCGCGTTTATGGCAGCCAAGAATACGCTCGGGCCACAGTTCGTTCTCCACCACGATCAGGGCACGGGATCTGAAGAAACGGGATTGAACAAACGGCAGATCAAACGGTGCCAGCCGTGCCGTGACACCCGCGATGGCCCATCCCTCCACCATTGTACGGGCCGTTACCGAGTTGCTGGTCACCAGCACCCTGTCCCCACGGGCCGCAAGTTCGGAAACCAGCGCCTTGGCAGAGGTCAGCTCTCCGTTGCTGGCCCCGTGGATCCATATCGCACCCTGGGGGACGGGGCCGCGGCCCAGCCTCTGGGCCAGCCCGCCGCGCCGCGCACCGATCAGCAGCAGCACCGGCAGTGCCAGCAGCATCAGGATGCGGTACAAGATCATGGAAGCGTCACCTCGACGGTCTGGGCCAGCGCGCCTGCCTTGTCGAAAATCATGATGCGGCTGTCATCGGTGACGATGGCCGTCCAGTTGCGTCCCAATGTCACAGCCTGCGGCACCACCCCTTCGGGCAGGCGGATTGCCGGCGGTACCGAGGGCGTGCCCGCAATTTGCGGCACCCGCGTGACAAGCAGCCAGATCACCGTTATCAGCCCCGCTATCAGCACCATCGTCAGGATGGTGACCAACGCTTTCAAAAAGCCCAATCCGGGCGGCAAGCCTTGCGGAGCTTCATCCATGGCGATCCTTTCAGCCCCCGAGGGGGCGCAGCAGCTTCAGATTGTTATCGGGGCAGAGCCGCCCGACCGCCTTGATAAGGCGCTGGCGCGCGAGGTGCCAGAGGAGGCGTCGCTTTCGCGATCGCGTCTGGCCAAGATGATCGCGGCAGGCGAGGTGTGGCACAACGGCGCGCCGCTGACCGACACCAAGGCCAAACTGGTCGAGGGTGATGTCCTGACCCTCTATCTGACCGCGCCGGTGGATCTGGAGGCGCAGCCGCAGGATATCCCGCTTGAAGTGCTTTACGAGGACGATGATCTGATCGTGGTCAACAAGCCTGTCGGAATGGTGGTTCATCCGGCCCCCGGCACACCCGACGGGACGCTGGTAAATGCGTTGCTGTCCCATTGTGCGGACACACTGTCGGGGATCGGCGGCGCCAAGCGTCCGGGGATCGTGCACCGCATCGACAAGGATACATCCGGCCTGCTGGTCGTGGCAAAAACGGACAGGGCGCATCATGGCCTTGCCGCGCAGTTTGCCGCACATACCGTGACCCGCCGGTATCTGGCTGTGATTCACGGCGTGCCCAGTGCCGCCGATCCACGTTTGCGCGGTACGGCCGGCGTCAGCTTCGAATCCGGCGGCATTCTAAAGATCGCAACGAATCTGGACCGGCATCGTACCGACCGGCAGCGGCAGGCCGTGACACAGCATGGCGGTCGCCATGCCGTCACCCGCGCACGGGTGCTGGAAAGCTTCGAAGTTGCCTCTCTGGTGGAATGCTGGCTGGAAACGGGGCGGACGCATCAGATCCGTGTGCACATGTCCCATGTCGGTCATGGTCTGCTGGGAGACCAGACCTATGGCGGCAAGCGCAAGGTCGCGGCCAAGGCACTTGGCGCTGCGGCAGCCGAAGCTGCAGCCACATTTCCGCGGCAGGCGCTGCATGCGGCCACGCTCGGGTTCGTGCATCCCGGTACCGGAGAGGAGCTTGCCTTCGAAGCGCCGCTTCCGCAGGATATCGATGCGCTGCTGGCCGTGCTGCGGCGTGGCAAAGATGACGAAAAGTGAAACAACCGGCCCTTCGGGGCCACATTTACGTGAAATCACGCAACAAAAACCTTTTTCCGAACGTTTGTCCGGTATCGCGTGTTATGAAGAGCGCAGTTGCAATCCGGCAGCTTGAAGGAGGCCAGACATGGCAGGTTATACCAATCTTCCCGCCCCGAGTCCCGAACAGGGGCTGAACCGCTACATGCAGGAGATCCGCAAGTTCCCTCTGTTGGAACCCGAGGAAGAATACATGCTGGCAAAGCGTTGGGTCGACCATGAAGATTCCGGTGCCGCCCACCGTCTTGTAACCAGCCACCTTCGTCTGGCCGCGAAAATTGCCATGGGCTACCGCGGTTATGGCCTGCCACAGGCCGAAGTCATCTCCGAGGCGAATGTCGGCCTGATGCAGGCTGTGAAACGGTTCGATCCCGAAAAGGGTTTCCGTCTGGCGACCTATGCGATGTGGTGGATCCGCGCCTCGATTCAGGAATACATCCTGCGGTCATGGAGCCTTGTGAAACTGGGCACGACATCGGCCCAGAAAAAGCTGTTCTTCAACCTCCGCAAGGCGAAGGCGAAGATGGGTGCATTGGAAGACGGCGATCTGCGCCCCGAAAATGTTGCCCGTATCGCCCATGACCTGAGCGTGACGGAAAGCGAAGTGATCGAGATGAACCGCCGCATGGCCGGGGCCGATGCCTCGCTGAATGCGACCGTCGGTTCCGAGGATGGCGGCGCGCAATGGCAGGACTGGCTGGAAGACGAGGACAGCGATCAGGCCAATGATTACGCCGAAAAGGACGAGCTGGAAACACGGCGGGAACTGCTGGCCGAAGCCATGGCCGTGCTGAATGAACGGGAACGCGATATTCTGGTACAGCGCCGTCTGTCGGATGAGGCTGTCACGCTGGAAGATCTGTCAGATGTTTATGGCGTCAGCCGTGAGCGCATTCGCCAGATCGAGGTGCGCGCCTTTGAAAAACTGCAGAACAAGATGCGCGATCTGGCACGCGGCAAGGGAATGGCAATCCCGGCTTGATCCCTGATCCTGATGCAACGCACGAAAAAGCCGGCCATGGAGCAATCCATGGCCGGCTTTTCATATGCAGTGCCGCAGTCAGGGCACCGCAGGATATCAGTCTTCCATCGCTTCCAGTTCGTCGATGAAGCCTGCGATCATGGAAAGCCCCTTGTCCCAGAACTTCGGGTCACTGGCATCAAGGCCGAAGGGGGCCAGCAGCTCCTTGTGGT
Organism: Falsirhodobacter sp. alg1; assembly: GCF_000739715.2. GTDB lineage: Bacteria > Pseudomonadota > Alphaproteobacteria > Rhodobacterales > Rhodobacteraceae > Falsirhodobacter. The sequence goes on from NZ_BBJC02000007.1 coordinate 4,406, forward strand.
GTTTGGAACCACCTGCCTTCAGCATTTCAAAGTACTTGTCCTGGAAATCGGCGTCCCCTTCAGCATAGACGGCATATAGCGCGTTCACGAGGCCGTCACCGAAGGCATAGGCGTACACGTAGAATGGCGAATGGACGAAATGCGGCACATAGGCCCAGAACGTCTCGTATCCGTCCATATATTCAAATGCATCCCCCAGAGATTCGGCCTGTACCGACATCCAGAGCGCGTTGATGTCATCCGGCGTCAGCTCGCCTTCGGCGCGGGCTGCATGGAGTTTGCATTCGAAATCATAAAAGGCGATCTGCCGGACGACCGTATTGATCATATCCTCGACCTTGCCTGCCAGCAGGGTCTTGCGCTCTTCCTTGGTCTTGGCACCATCCAGCAGTTTGCGGAATGTCAGCATTTCCCCGAACACGCTGGCGGTTTCGGCAAGGGTCAGCGGGGTGGAGGACAAAAGCTCTCCCTGATCGGCAGCCAGAACCTGATGCACGCCGTGCCCCAGCTCATGCGCCAGTGTCATGACATCACGGGGTTTGCCCAGGTAGTTCAACATCACATAGGGATGCACCGTGGTAACAGTCGGGTGGGCGAATGCCCCCGGCGCCTTGCCTGCCTTTACGCCGGCATCAATCCAGCCCTTGGTAAAGAACGGTTCGGCCAGCTCGGCCATGCGCGGATCGAATGCGGCATAGGCATCCCGGACGGTCGTGCAGGCCTCATCCCAACCGATGGTGCGTGGCGTTTCCGTGGGCAGCGGTGCGTTGCGGTCCCAGACCTGCATCGTATCCAGCCCCAGCCATTTGGCCTTCAGGCGATAGTAGCGATGCGAGAGTTGCGGATAGGCGGCCACGACCGCATTGCGCAGGGCCTCCACCACCTCGGGTTCGACGTGGTTCGACAGATGCCGCGCGCTTTGCGGGGTCGGCATCTTACGCCAGCGGTCCTCGATTTCCTTTTCCTTCGCCAGCGTATTGTGGATGCGGGTGAACAGCTTGATATCCTTGCGGAAGGCATCCGCCAGCGCATGGGCGGCAGCCTCGCGCTTGGCGCGGTCGGCATCCGTCAGCAGGTTCAGCGTGGATTCGAGGTTCAGATCCTCACCGTCCACGACAAAGGTCATGCCGGCGGTGGTTTCGTCGAACAACCGGTTCCATGCCGCAGCGCCAATGGTGGACTGGTCGTGCAGGAATGTCTCCAGCTCGTCCGAGAGCTGGTGCGGGCGCATGGCACGCATCCGCTCGAACACCGGGCGGTAACGGGCCAATCCGGCATTCCCTGCCATCAGCCCGTCCAGATGCGCATCTTCCAGCCGGTTGAATTCCAGCGTGAAGAAAACCAGCGGCGTGGTGAAATTGGTGATACGGTCCTGCACGTCGGCCATGAACTTGGCGCGGTCGCTGTCCATCGTGTTCTGGTAATAGAGCAGTCCGGCATAGGACATCAGGCGACCGGCGGTGATGTCGATCTGTTCGTAGGCTTCCACGCACTCCAGCAGGGCTGCCGCATCCAGTGCGGCCAGATTGCCCTGATATGTTGCGGCAAAATCGGCACAGGCATTTTTCAGCCATTCCAGATCACGCTCCACCTCCGGTGCATCGGGATCGGCGTACAGATCGCTCAGGTCCCATTCGGGTAATCCCCGCATTCCGCCCGAGGTGGCGCTCATGTCGAAAACGGGGCGGGGCAAGGGAAGGGTCATGATGGGTCCTTTGTTCTGTTGCCCTTCACATAGGGGCGGGGGGGCTTGCGGGGCAAGGGGGCCTTAGCTGTGCCGGGCCAGAAGTGCCTTCAGACTGTCCAATGTATCGATTTCCGTTACGGGTTTATCGCGCCGCCATCGCAGCATGCGCGGAAACCGCAGGGCAATCCCCGATTTGTGGCGCGGAGAGGCCTGTATCCCCTCGAAGGCGATCTCGAACACCAGTTCGGGCGGAACACGGCGGACCGGCCCGAATTTTTCCAGCGTGTTGCGGCGGACCCAGCGGGTAATCTCGTTGAATTCGGCATCCGTCAGCCCGGAATAGGCTTTGGTAAAGGGGACAAGCGCCTCTCCGTCCTGCACGGCAAAGGTGAAATCGGTAAACAGGTTGGCCCGCCGTCCGCTGCCGGATTGCGCATAAAGCATCACGCAATCCACGGTAAACGGATCCAGCTTCCACTTCCACCAATCCCCGCGTCTGCGCCCGACGTGATAGGGGGAGGACAGGCGTTTCACCATCAGCCCCTCGGCAATCTCGGCGCGTGCCGTTGCCCGCGTTCTGGCCAGCGCCTCCCAGTCGGCAAAGCCGATAGCTGGCGAAGGACCGATGGGCAGGCCCGCCGGAAGCGCGTTCAGCAGATCCTCCAGCCGGGCGCGGCGTTCGGCCAGCGGCAGGGACCGCAGGTCGATGCCGCCTTCTTCCAGCAGGTCATAGGCCAGCAGATGCGCGGGCGCTTCTGCCAGCAATTTCCTTGATACGTTCAGCCTGCCGATCCGTTTCTGCAGCCGTGCAAAGGGCAGGGGCCGGTTGCCGTCCCACGCCAGAATTTCGCCATCAATCACCGTGCCGTTGGGCAAAGCCTGTGCCAAAGGGGCGAAATCTGGAAAGCGGTCGGTGATCAGTTCCTCCCCCCGTGACCAGAGGGCGAATGTTTCTCCGCGCCGGATCATCTGGCCGCGTATGCCATCCCATTTCCATTCCGCCTGCCATTCTGCGGGCTCCCCCAGTGCCGCCGGATCATCCAGCGCGGTGGCAAGGGCAAAGGGATAGGGGCGCGCCCCTTCGGCGGCAGGATCGGCGCTTTCGATCAGGGCCGCCCAATCGGTGGTGGCCGGCGTCCAGTCGCCCATCAGGCGATGGGCCAGTTCGGTTTCGGCATGTCCGGTGGCCTGTGACAGGGCCCGTACCATCAAGCCCTGGCTGACACCCATCCGAAAGCCGCCGGTGATAAGCTTGTTGTACAGAAAGCGCTCGTTCGTGGCCAATTGGTCCCAGGCGTCCAGAATGGCCCGACGGCGGATATCGGCGTGCTGCCCGATCAGCGCGATCAGGGATCCGATCCAGGCGGCCAATGGCAGATCGCTGGTGCCGGTGGGTGGCGGCAGCACCAGCGCAATGGTTTCCGACAGATCCCCCACCACTGGATAAGCCTCTTCGAACAGCCATAGCGGAATGCCCGCCGCCTCTGCCGCCCATGTCCGCAGCTCGGTTGAATTGGCGGCCCGTTTGGGACGCCGACCGGACAGCAGCGCGATGGTCCACAGACGGTCGGCTTCGGGGGCTTCGCGGAAATAAGCGGCAAGGGCCGCGACCTTGACCGTGGTCTTGGTTGTCCGGTCCAGCGTGTCGAACAGGGTGGCAAAGCGGATCATTCGACAACCTCGATATCATCCTCGGTTTCGCCCTCATCCCCCTCGTATTCGGTTTCCACGATGCCGGCGTCATAGCCTTGGTCGGCCAGCCAGCGGCGGAATACCTGCGTATAGCCATGGGTAACGAACACGCGTTCGGCCCCCGTGGCGCGGATGGCCCAGTTCAATCCCGCCCAATCGGCGTGATCGGACAGGACGAACCCCTGCGACAGCCCGCGTCGCCGCCGCACGCCGCGCATGGCCATCCATCCCGAGGCAAAGGCCTGCGATGCCCCCGTGAACCGCCCCGCCCATGGCGTGTTCAGCGCAGATGGCGGGGCGATGACCAAAGCCCCCGGATGTGTCTTTGCCGTTATGTCCGGCCCGGCCCATACCGTATCGGGCAGGGACAACCCCTGGCCGCGCAGCACACGATTCGTGGCCTCCACCGCGCCATGCGTCAGGATCGGGCCAATATCCGGATTCACATTTGCCAGAATTCGTTGCGATTTGCCCAAAGAATAGGCGCCAAGGATTGATGTCCGTCCCGCTGCGGCATTGGCTGCCCACCATTCATTCACCTGTGCCATCACCTCGGGCTGGGGCGTCCAGTTGAACACCGGCAGGCCGAAGGTGCATTCGCTGATGAAGGCATGGCAGCGCACAGGTTCGAAGGGCTCGCACAATCCATCCGGTTCGGTCTTGTAATCGCCAGAGACGACCCAGACCTCACCTCCGACCTCGACCCTTATCTGTGCCGAACCCGGCAGATGGCCTGCAGGATGAAAGGAGACATTGGCCCCGCCTATGCGGCGCACGTCGCCGAAGCGCAGGGTTTCCCCGCGGATGGCCCCCAGACGATGGCGCATGACGGGCATCGCCGCCTCTGTCGCCAGATAGCGGTTATGCCCCCCGCGGGCATGGTCCGAATGGCCATGGGTGATCAGGGCCATATCCACCGGCCGCCACGGATCGATGTAAAACCCGCCTGCGGGGCAGAAAATGCCTTTGTCGGTAAAGGTCAGAACCGGATCATTTGCCATATCGCAAAGGATAGATCCCGGCAGCACCCGTTCCAGCAGATCATCGGACCTATTGCCGGAAACGTTAGACATTCGGCGATCCTGTGCCAATTAATAGAGGAATGCAGAGGGGGTGCCGAAAACGTGACGACCTGTTTCAACGAGATGTTCGACGCCGACGCCGTTCGCCAGCCCTATGCGCGGCTGGAAAGCTGGACCAAAGCCATGCCGGACGCATTGCGTCATATGAAGCAGGCCGAGGCCGAGGCGCTGTTTCGCCGCATCGGAATTACATTCGCGGTTTATGGAGAGGGTGGCGATCCCGACCGGCTGATCCCCTTCGACATGTTTCCCCGCGTTTTCACCGCCCGTGAATGGGGGCGGCTGGAACGGGGGATCAAGCAGCGGGCCCGCGCCCTGAACGCCTTTCTGGTGGATGTGTACGGTCGTGGAGAGATCGTGCGGGCCGGCCGGATCCCTGCCGATCTGGTGTATCGCAATGCGGCGTTCGAAAAATCGGTCGTGGGTTTCATTCCGCCCAAGGGCGTCTATTCCCACATTGTCGGCATCGATCTGGTGCGGACGGGGCCGGATGATTTCTTTGTTCTGGAAGATAACTGCCGCACGCCGTCCGGTGTCAGCTACATGCTGGAAAACCGCGAGATCATGATGCGGATGTTCCCCGACCTGTTCCGTGAAAACCGGATCGAGCCGGTTGACAATTACCCGGCCCTGCTGCGGCGCACGCTGGCCTCGGTTGCCCCCGCCAAATGCGACAAGGAACCGACGATCGTCCTGTTGACGCCGGGACACTACAATTCCGCCTATTACGAGCACAGTTTCCTGGCCGACATGATGGGCGTGGAACTGGTCGAGGGGCAGGATCTGTTCGTCGAGGGGGAATACGTCTGGATGCGGACCACCGAAGGCCCGCGCCGCGTGGACGTCATCTATCGCCGCATCGACGATTCCCACATCGACCCGCTGTGCTTTCGCCCTGACAGCATGCTGGGGGTTCCCGGGCTGATGGATGTGTATCGCTCGGGCGGTGTGAACATCTGTTCCTGCCCCGGGGCGGGGGTCGCGGATGACAAGGCGGTCTATACCTTCGTGCCGGAAATGATCCGCTTCTATCTGGGAGAGGAGCCGATCCTGAACAATGTCCCCACGTGGCAGTGCTCCAAGGCCGATGATCTGAAATATGTGCTGGAAAACCTGCACGAACTGGTCGTCAAGGAAGTGCATGGATCGGGGGGATACGGAATGCTGGTGGGGCCGAAATCCACCAAGGACCAGATCGAGCGGTTCCGCGCGCGGATCGAGAGCAAACCGTCCAACTATATCGCCCAGCCGACATTGGCCCTTTCGACCACACCCACCTTTGTGGATGAGGGGGTGGCCCCGCGCCATGTGGACCTGCGGCCCTATTGCCTTGTCGGGGACCGGATCGAACTGGTGCCCGGGGGGCTGACCCGCGTGGCGCTGACCGAAGGGTCGCTGGTCGTGAACTCGTCGCAGGGCGGCGGGGTCAAGGACACCTGGGTATTGGCGGAGTGATGACATGCTGAGCCGGACCGCCGAAAACCTGTTCTGGATTGCCCGCGCGATGGAGCGGGCCGAAAACACCGGTCGCCTGCTGGAAGTGGGCGCCCGCATTTCCCTGCTGCCGTCCATTCACGGATACCGCAGCGAATGGGACAGCCTGCTGCAGGCTTCGGGCACCGCAGAAGGGTTTGATCGCAAGTATGATGCCGCCGTAGCGCGGAACATCGAAAGCTACATGTTCTTCGATGGCGACAATCCGTCATCGGTGGTGTCCCTGTTCAATCAGGCGCGGGAAAATGCGCGCATTGTCCGGACGGCGTTGACCACGCAGGTCTGGGATGCCCTGAACATGGCCTTTCAGGAACTGAAGCAGCTGGAACGCCGCCCCCGGTCGGAACTGGAACTGACCGAGATGACCGATTGGGTCACCCGTACGGCCGCATTGGTGCGTGGGTCCATCAATGCCACGCTGTTGCGCAATGACGGGTTCGATTTCCTCAACCTCGGCTATGCGTTGGAACGTGCGGATGCGACCGCGCGGCTGATCGACGTCAAATACTATGTGCTGCTGCCGCGTGTGGAATTTGTCGGCTCGGGCTTGGATAACTACCAATGGATGACGCTTTTGCGGGCGCTGTCGCTGCACCGCGCCTTTCACTGGAGCTATGCGGGCGACATCACCGCCCGCAAGATCGCCGATTTCCTGATCCTGAACCCCCAGAACCCGCGATCCCTGATCACCAGTATCGAATCGGCCAACTGGGCACTGGACCGGCTGGCCAAATCATACGGGCGGGACATGGATGTACAGCACCATGCACGCATGTTGCTGGCCCGCCTGACGGCCACCACGGTCGAGGATATCTTTGACGAGGGGATGCATGATTTCGTGACGCGCTTCATCGATGATACCGCCCATCTGTCGCACTGCGTCTGGGAAAACTATCTGACGGGGGACGTAAGATGATTCTGACGGTCGAGCATGTGACCCGCTATGAATACGACGCGCCCATGCGGGGAATGGTCCAGAGCCACAGGCTGCACCCGTCCAGCTTTGACGGGCAGAAGGTCCTGTCATGGAATGTGACGGTGACCGACGGCGTAAAGGGCGGCAGCTTTCGTGACGGGGCGGGCGATCTGTTTGAAAGCTGGTCGGTAATCGGGCCTGTCTCTTTGGTGGAGGTCCGCGTTTCGGGGCAGGTGGAAACCACGGATATGTCGGGCATCCTGCGCGGGCATCGGGAGGTGATCGTACCGACCTGCTATCTGCAGGAAACGGCGGTGACGCGGCCCGATCAGGCGCTGCGCGATATCACCGCAGGGATCCGGGATATGGAGCCTTTGCAGATGGCCCATGAAATTGCGGCCCGGATCGCCGACGCCATCGTCTGGACCACCGGCACCACAGGATCGGCCACCACCGCGGCCGAGGCACTGGCAAGCGGGCAGGGGGTCTGTCAGGATCATAGCCACGCTGTCATTGCGGCGGCACGCCACGCCGGGCTGCCTGCGCGATACGTGTCAGGCTATCTGGTGGCAGAGGGGGTGCAGGATGCGGCCCACGCCTGGGCTGAAATCTTCGTGAAGGGATTGGGATGGGTTGGCTTCGATGCGGCCAATAAATGCTGTCCGGATGACAGATACATCCGTTTGGCGTCCGGATTGGACGCTACGGACGCTGCGCCGATCCGTGGATCATCACGCGGAGGCGGAGCGGAAACGCTGGAGGTGACGGTTGCGGTCGGCCAAGCCCAACAATAATATCGCACCCAACGAAACGGAGTTGCGATGACGTACTGTGTGGGCCTTTTGCTCGATGAAGGGATGGTCCTGCTGTCCGATACCCGGACGAATGCCGGATTGGACAATATTGCGAGCTATCGCAAGATGTTCTGGTTCGAGGAGCCGGGGGAGCGTGTGATCGTTGTCCTGACCGCCGGATCCCTGTCGATCACGCAGACCACGCTTGCGCGGCTGCGTGAGGCGATCGATAGCCCTGATGCATGCGAGGCCACCTCGATCATGAAGGCACCGACGCTGCTGAAGGTGGCCGAGATCATCGGAAACATGCTGTCGGAGGTGCGGGCCGATGTGGATCACAAGCTGGCAGTCATGGATCAAGCGGCATCTGCCAGCATGATCGTGGCTGGGCAGCGCAAGGGCGGGGACATGCGCATGTTCCTGATCTATCCCGAAGGCAATTTCATCGAGGCAACCGAGGATACGCCCTATCTGCAGATCGGAGAGCATAAGTACGGCAAGCCGATCCTTGACCGGGTGGTGCGGCGGCAGACCTCGCTGGATGATGCGCGCAAGGCGGTTCTGCTGTCGATGGATTCGACGCTGCGTTCCAATCTGTCGGTGGGCATGCCGCTGGATCTGATGACGGTGGCCAAGGACAGTCTGCATGCCAATGACCGTCGCCGGATCGATGCAGGTGATGAGGTGTTCCGCGAGATGTCCAACGCATGGTCCGTGGCCCTGCGGGATGCGTTCGTGCGGATCAAGGTCTGAACAAGCGTTCTGCGGCATCCAGAAACGCGGTTCTGGTTCGGGGGCGCTCCATCATGATTTCATGCTCGGCGCCGTGGACGGTATGTAAGCCGGCCCCGGGCCAGCGCGCCATGCGCGCGGTGACGGCGGCCTTGTCCACCACACGTTCCGCTGTGCCGATCATGGCAAGGGCAGGGGTGTCGGGGCTGTCATGACGCTCCAGCTCGCGCATCTCGATCAGCGCGGCGTTCAGCCAGCCAAGGCTGGGGCCACCCACCATCCGGTCGGGCATGCTGCGGGCATCCTCTTGCAGGCGGGCATAGTTATGCGGATCCGTTGTCAGGATGTTGCCCTTGAAGGGTGCGTCCAGCACATAGGGCATCGGGCTTATTCCCGGCACGATGGTATGTCCGCGCGCCAATAGCCGAGAGCTTCCGGCGACCAGATTGGCGATGGGGCGCATCAGCCCGGCCAGCGGAATGCCCCACATCGGCGCGCTGAAGGCAACGGCCGCCGCCTGACCGCCCCGAAGCAGCCAGCGCAGGGCGATGCACCCCCCCATGGAATGGGCGATGACATGCAGACGCCCCGTTACAAGGTCAAGCGCGGCATCAAGATCCAGCTGGTATTCGGCAAAACTGTCGACATGGCCGATATGCGGATCATTCAGGGGGCGGGTGGATCCCCCCTGGCCACGCCAGTCGAAGGTCACCACCGAGAACCCGCGGGAAACCAGATCCGCGGCGATGCCATCATATTTTTCTATGTATTCGGTGCGACCCTGAAGGATCAGCACGGTATCCGCGCCGCCCTCCCATCGCGCTGCGCGGATATCGCACCCGTCGGAGGTGCGAAGGATCCTCACGTCAGCGCCATGCCCAGTTTCATCGCCACAGGCATGGAGCCATCCACCTTCAGCCGCCCCGTCATGAAGGCCGTGGTGGGTTTCAGGCGGCTTTCCAGCAGGGCGCGGAAATCCTCGGCGGTTGCGGTCAGGGTCACATCGGCGGGGCCATCCCCTTCACGCACGCCGGTGCTGTCGGCGATGATGGTGCCTTCGCCCAGCATCACGAACTTGGCCGTGCCGCTGAAATTCTTGAGGCGGGCGCCGAGCCTGTCCACCGCCTTGTCGATCACCCTGCCCATGCGCCTGTTCCTTTCGTGACCATTACGGTTCTGGTATTTTCCGCGTGCTGCGTTACCTTGGCAATATGAGCGCACAGAACCCGTTTTTCCATGTTTCACTGGCCATCGCCCTCGGGTTTTTTGCCTCGGGGGCCAGTGCCGCCAGTCTTGATACGCTTTATGACCAGTTGAAAGCTGCGAATGAGGCCGAAGCCCCGAAGGTTGCCGCCGAAATAGAGGCGGAATGGGACCGTTCGGGGTCGGCGGCGATGGATCTGCTGCTGCAACGTGGGCGGGCGGCTTTGGCCGAGGGGGATTACGAAACCGCCATCGCCCATCTGACGGCACTGATCGATCACGCGCCCGATTTCCCCGAGGGGTGGTCGGTTCGCGCGCAGGCCTTCTATCAGGAGGGGCTGCTGGGGCCGGCGCTGGACGATATCGCTCATGTGCTGACGCTGGATCCACGCCATTACACCGCGGTCGTCGGGCTTGGCACCATTCTGGAAGAGGTGGAGCGCCCCGAAGACGCCATTCGCGCCTATCAGGAGGCGCTTGCTATACATCCCTATCTCGACGGCATAGAAGAGGCCATCGACAGGCTTCGCGTAGACGCGGACGGGCAAAACATCTGAGGTCCAATGCGGCAGAGCGGGCGGGTTACGGCGGTTCTCGGGCCGACCAACACCGGCAAGACACATTATGCCATCCAGCGGATGCTGGGGTATCGTACGGGGGTCATCGGCCTGCCGCTGCGCCTGCTGGCGCGCGAGGTTTATGACCGTATCGTGGCGCAGCGCGGCCCATCGGTCGTGGCGCTTGTCACCGGAGAAGAGCGTATCGTGCCGGATCGTACCCAGTATTGGGTCTGCACGGTCGAGGCGATGCCGCAGGATATCGGTGCCGATTTCGTGGCTATCGATGAAATCCAGCTGTGCGGCGACCCCGAGCGGGGGCATGTGTTCACCGATCGTCTGCTGCGGGCCCGCGGCCTGCATGAAACGCTGTTCCTTGGCTCCGAGGTGATGCGTTCCGCAATCGCCTCGCTGGTGCCGGGGGTGGAGTTCATGCGGCGTGAACGCTTTTCCACGCTGACCTATACGGGTGAAAAGAAGATAAGCCGGATGCCGCCGCGCAGCGCGATCGTCGGGTTTTCGGTAGACAACGTCTATGCCATCGCCGAGCTGATCCGCCGGACCAAGGGCGGATGCGCGGTGGTGATGGGCGCGCTGTCCCCCCGCACGCGCAATGCGCAGGTGGATCTGTATCAGAACGGCGATGTGGATTATCTGGTGGCAACCGATGCCATCGGGATGGGCCTGAATCTCGATATCCGGCACGTTGCTTTTTCCTCGACCGATAAATTCGATGGCCGCCGGATGCGCCCCCTGTTCGCGCATGAACTGGCGCAGATCGCAGGCCGGGCGGGCCGCCATACCGAGGCGGGCACATTCGGCGTTACGGGCGAGGCGGGCCCGCTGGACGAGGATCTGGTCCGCGCCATCGAGGAATCACGTTTTGCCCCGATCCGTAAACTGCAATGGCGTAACGACCGGCTGGAATTCGGCACGACCGAGCGCCTGATCCAGAGCCTCGAGGCGCCCACCGACAACCAGTGGCTGATCCGTACGCGGGAAGCGGGGGATCTGGTTGCGCTCAAGGCATTGTCGGCGATTCCCGATGTGATCGACCGCGTGAATGATCCAAAGGCCGTGCAGCTGCTATGGGACGTTTGCCGTATTCCCGATTTTCGCGGGCGTTCGGGCGGGGAGCATATCAGCCTGCTGACGCGGATTTACGGGTTTCTGCGCGATGGCAGGATTCCGTCCGACTGGCTGCGTCAGGTTATTGCGCGGATTGACAGGGTGCAGGGTGATATAGACACTTTGTCGACGCGTCTGGCCTATATTCGCACGTGGACTTATGTCGCGCAGCGCAAAGGCTGGCTGGATGACGAATTTCATTGGCGCGAGGAGACTCGCGCGGTAGAAGACCGATTGTCGGATGCGCTCCATGCGCAGCTGACCCAACGCTTTGTCGACCGGCGCACGTCTGTGCTGATGCGGCGGTTGAAACAGAAGGAGACCCTCGTGGCCGAGGTGAACGACAAGGGTGAAGTGACCGTCGAAGGCGAATTCGTCGGACGGCTTGAGGGGTTCCGCTTCCGTCAGGATGCGTCAAGTACCCCGGACGAGGCGAAAACATTGCGCCAGGCGGCATTCCAGGCCCTTNGGCCCGAATTCCATCTGCGTGCGGACCGTTTCTACAACGCGCCCGATACAGAGATGGATTTCACCGAGCAGGGTGGCCTGATGTGGGGCGACCAGGCGGTGGGCAAGCTGGTTGCCGGCGCCGATGCGATGAAGCCGCAGGTTGAGGCCTTCGTCGATGACGAGGCCGGCCATGACGTGGCCGAAAAGGTAAAGCGCCGCTTGCAGCACTTTATCGACCGCAAGGTTGCAGCCTTGTTCGAGCCGCTGTCCAACATGGCACGGGACGAGACGTTGACCGGTCTGGCCCGCGGATTCGCGTTCCGTCTGGTCGAGGGCCTGGGTGTACTGCCGCGTGACGGAATAGCCGCCGAGGTGAAGGCCCTGGATCAGGAAGCCCGTTCGGCCCTGCGCAAGCATGGCGTGCGTTTCGGTCAGTTCACGGTATTCCTGCCGTTGTTGCTGAAGCCTGCCCCCACGCGCCTGCGTCTGGTTCTGTGGTCGTTGACCCAAGGGTTGCAGGAATTCCCGGAAAGCCCGCCCCCGGGGCTGGTCACGATTCCGAACGTCGAGGGTGTTCCGCGCGAGCACTACATCCTTGCAGGATACCATCCTGCCGGAACCCGCGCGATCCGCATCGACATGCTGGAGCGTCTGGCCGACCAGCTGCGCGCCAAGGACAGCCGCGCCGGCTTCGAGGCGACAGCCGACATGCTCTCGATCACGGGTATGACGCTGGAGCAATTTGCCGATCTGATGGGGGGGCTCGGTTATGCCGGCGTCCGTGGTGAACGCGTCAAGACGCGCGCTGTAACACCACCCCCTGCGGCTGCCGAAGGCGAAGCGCCGGCCGTGGTGAATCCTGTGCCCGAAGGTGAGAATGCCGCTGGTGAAGCCGAAGCCCCCGTTGAAATGGAGGTATTCTACACCTTCACCTGGGCACCGCGCCGTCGTGAACAGGCCCCGCGCCGGGAGGGCAATCGCCCGCCGCGTACCGAAGGGGACCGTCCGGCCCGCAAGGAAGGCGAACGCCCGCCGCGCAAGGATGGAGAGCGTTCGGGTAAGCCGAAGGGCAAACGTCCGGATCGCAACGAAAAGCCGCGCCAGTTCGAAGCACGTCCCGAGCGGCCTGCCAAGATCGACCCCGACAACCCGTTTGCGGTTCTGGCGGCGTTGAAAAACAAGGGCTGATATGGGGGAGACCCCGGTACGCCCCACGATGCGCCTGGACAAATGGCTTGTTCAGGCGCGTTTCTTCAAGACGCGGACCATCGCCTCGGCTGAAGTCGAGGCAGGCCATGTCCGTGTGAACCGGATCAAGACCCGCAAGCCGAGCTATGCCGTAGGTGCGGCGGATACGCTGACATTCCGGCAGGGGGATATGATCCGTGTCATCCGGATTGCCGGGTTGCCGGAACGGCGCGGTCCTGCTGCCGAGGCGCAGGCGCTTTACGAAGATCTGGCGACGGATGTTTTGCCCGATCCGCCCCATCCGGGCAAATATTCCAGATCGCGATAATAGGGGCGAGCGCTGGTCTTTCCTGATGACAGCCGCTTGCCCTTCGGCACAGGCCGGCATAGGTAATCATGCGGAACCGCTCGGAGCCCTACCATGACCTATGTCGTCACCGATAACTGCATTGCCTGCAAATACACCGATTGCGTCGAGGTGTGTCCGGTCGATTGCTTTTATGAAGGCGAAAACACGCTTGTGATTCACCCGGATGAATGCATCGATTGTGGTGTATGTGAGCCGGAGTGCCCTGCGGATGCCATCCGTCCGGATACTGAGCCGGATATGGAAAAATGGGTCGAATTTAACCGCAAATGGTCCGAAAAATGGCCGGTCATCACCCAGAAACGGGATGCGCTGCCCGACGCCGAGGCTCGTGATGGTGAGACCGGAAAGCTGGAGAAATACTTCAGCGAAGCGCCCGGCGAAGGTAACTGAACGTCGTCACAGTTGGAACCATGCTGATTCTGTGATATGATATAGTCATATTCAGCCGCATGGATCCCTGTCGGGCTCTCTGCATCATATCAAAGGCTCCCTGCCTGATAGGCACATCTCCATCCGGTTTCTATCGGGAGGGGGTTTTGCCGTTGGTGGGTCCTTGAACGAGGAAACGAATGACCAAATCCAAGAAGCCTGAGTTTCGCCCGGATGATTTCGTGGTGTATCCTGCGCATGGCGTGGGCAAGATCATCTCTATCGAAGAGCAGGAAATCGCAGGCCTGACGCTGGAGCTTTTTGTTGTCTCGTTTGAAAAGGACAAGATGACTTTGCGCGTTCCGACGCATAAGGCGACTGAAATCGGCATGCGTTCCCTTTCGGCCCCGGATGTTGTTGCCAAGGCACTGGATACCTTGAAGGGCAAGGCCCGCGTGAAAAAGGCTATGTGGTCGCGCCGGGCACAGGAATACGAACAGAAGATCAATTCCGGCGATCTTATGGCAATTGCCGAGGTTGTGCGCGATCTTCACCGTTCGGATGACCAGCGGGAGCAGTCCTATTCCGAGCGCCAGCTGTATGAATCGGCTTTGGAGCGTCTGACCCGTGAAGTTGCTGCTGCTTCGGGCATTGACGAAGCCGGTGCGCAAAAGGCGGTGGGCGAGGTTCTGACGACACGCGTCGCAGCCTGAACCGATAGCGATACGCTTTATGACGCAGCCTTCGGGCTGCGTTTTTTCATGCCTTATCCGCGGGGCATCTCGATCGCGTACAGCTTGTTACCCTTGCGGTAATGCACGGCATTTTCCGTAATCGCAGCGACAACACCGCCATCTAGGCGGTCACCGATACTGACGCGTGCAATCCGGCCATTCGATTGGCGCACCAATGCGGTTCTGTTGGTTTCACTGCCGGAAATACTGATGACGTTCGTACGGTTCATCGCCAGCACATCATCCTGCGTGGCATTGCTGGCCACCGAGGCGGTGGTAGGAATGCGCGGTGCCGTGGGAACGGGTTCGGGGGCGGGCGTGGCACGGGCTGTTGTGGTGGCTTGCGGCGCCGGTGCGGGGGTGGCTGCCGGGGCTGCGCGTACAGCCGCCTGCTGTGTGGCCCGCACGGACGGTGCCGGTGTCGGAGCCGGGGTTGCAGGCGGGGCAGCCATGGCAGCAGCAAGAGCAGCCTGAACCGAATCCCGTGAAATGCCCGAAGGCCGTAGCTCGGGGCGCTGTGAAACCTCCACCGCAGTGGCAGAAGGCGATGTATCCTGCGAGACTAAGGATGCCGAGGCAACATTCAACGGTGCCGACGGCGTTTCGGCTGCGCTGGTCGGGCGCGTCTGCGGGCGCGGGCTGGCCAGAACGGCTGCATCTGCCATCATGACCGGCGCTGCCGCCGCGGGTTCCACGGTATCCGGGCGCGCAGCCGGGCGGCTGTCAGCCACGGCGAAGGGCGGCGCTGCGATTGATGGATCAACAGTAATCGCGCGGGCAACGGGTGGCAAAACGGGCTCGTCCTGTGCAATCACGGCCGCAGCCTTGACCGTTGCGGGGCGAAGGCGGGGACGGGCATTTGCCAATGCAGGATCCGCATCTGAAGACGCCGCAACCGTGAAGGCTGCGGCGGCAGGCGCGGCAGAAGCTGTGGTGGTTGCATCGGGTGTGTCAGGCCCCGAAAACGATGCCGGACGATCCGGCGGCGTACGCGGCGGCAGGCCGGCCACCAGTGTCACCCCGTCGGGGGTGACCACGCCGTCCGGGGTGGGGATGATCTGCCCTGCCGCATCCAGCTCATAAGAGACGTCTGTCGTTGGCGGGTTTGCGGGCAACACCGGATGTGCATCCTCGGTCGCGCTGGCGGTCAGGATGCCCGCTGTCGTATCCGGTTCGGGCGCAGGTGCGGTATCGGCGGCAATATCAAGCTGGGTGGTGTCGGCGCTTTGCAGTACGGAAGGCTCCTCTGCCGCGACCGGCAGTTGCGCAAGGGCGACATCCGCTTGATCCGTCACGGGGTCGGATATGGCCTGATCTGCCGCTTCCTGTGCAGCCGGGGCAGGATCGGTCAGTAACTGCGCCACTGCATCATGGGCCGCAGTGGAGAGGGCGGCGGCAGCCGCCTCCTTGTTTTTGGCATCCGCATAATAGGCCGATACAGCGCCGATGATCGCCAGCCCTGCCAGCAGCAGGACCGTCAGGAACAACCCCAGGAATCGCGGCTTCTTATGAGGCTCCTTGCCGGTTTTGTCCGGCATGTCGGCGGGGCGCTTGGCCGGTTTGCTGTCGGTCACGCGCAGCGGTGGCGGGCGCATATCCGGCGCGGCCAATGGTGGTTCAATCGCAGCGGATGTGGCTGTAACCCCGGAACTGTCCAGGGGTGTGTTGACCGCCGGGGCCTGTGCGGGGGATTGCACCGTGGGTTCGGCCTTTGGGACAATAACCGTCCGGTCGGCAGCCGAAGGGGCCGCGACCGATGGTGTGACACGCATGACGCTTGGTTCTGCCCGAGGCGCAGATTTCGCAGGGGCCTTGGGGGCTGTCCGTTCCATGGTTGCGGGCGCAGCGCGTTCGGCCCGGATCGGCGCTGCCGTGACCGGACGGAACGAGGGGTGATCGAATTGCGGCGCAGCACCCAGTGTCGGGGCTTCGTACACGGCAGGCTCCGGCTCGGGCGGCAGGGGCGCGATCTCTTCGGTAACAGGCTCCGGTTCCGGCTCGGGGTCCTGCACGGCCCAAAGATCCGTAACCTTGCGCGGTGCGGGTGTGGGATCGGGTTCGTAGGGCGGCACGAAGACCGGTGCCTCGGGCTCCGGATCATCGGTCGGGCCGGGAACCTCGGGAACATCCCACGCTTCGGCCTCCGGCTCGTCGGCCACCCATTCTGCAACCTGTTCATCGGCCGGTTCGGGCGTGACGGCCCAATCCGTGGCGTTTTCGGCATCCTCGGCTGGTGCGGGAACGGGTTCGGCCGCAACGATGGGCTCCAGCTCCACATCCGTATCGACGGGTTGCGGAACGGGATCTGCTGCGGGTTCGACTGCTGCTGCGGTGGCAAGACCGGCCAGCGCAGGTGCCATCATGAGATTGTCACGCATCGGGTCGGAGCCGTTGATGAAACGGGGGGCGACCATGGTCGTGCCGAACCAAGGTTCTGCAGGAAAGCGTCCTTCGGGCGCGATGGCGGTAAAGGCAACGGGGTTGAAGCCGTTATCCGTGGCAAACCCCTCCGCCTCATCCAGTGTTTCACGGGCAATCACGGCAAGCGACGCGCGCCCGCCGACATGCTGCCAGTCATAAACCAGATCGGAGGGATCATAAGGGGTCAGCCCGTCAAGCGCCGCAACGACCTGCGATTCGTGATCCATGCCCAGCAACGGTACGCTGGTATAGAGAATCTGCGAATTGGGCAGGGCGATCTTGGTGGTCAGCCCGTCTGGGGCCAGCGCCTCGGCCTCGGCCCGCAATGCTTCCAGGCGTTCTGTCAGGTCGGGAACATCAAGCGGGGTGGCACCAAGAGACGTCCAGCCGGCATCTGTACGATGCAGGAGAACAAGGGTGTCTTCGCGGAAAACGAGAGCAAAGCCGGGGATCATGGGAAGGCATACACACTGTTCGAGTGGCGGAGGCCGCATGCGCCCTCCAAGTCCGATCAAGAGTAAAGCAGGTTTCCGCCAAAAGGAAGGATCTGCAACACAGATGGCGAATTTACGCTATATATATCGTGGAATATTTTTTCGCAGAGGAGTGTCGATATGGGTTGGGTAAAAGCGATGGCGACAGGCGTTGCCCTGATGGCACCTTTGGCTGCATGGGCAGACCCCGAGATTACCGTAACCGGAGAGGGGCAGGTCTCGGCCGCGCCGGATATGGCGACGGTCTCCATGGGGGTTACAAGCACAGGCGCCACGGCACAGGAGGCGATGCAGGCCAATGCCACGGCGTTGCAGCAGGTCATGGCCAAACTGGGCGATGCCGGTATTGCCGAAGCTGATATCCAGACACGCGGCCTTCAACTGAATCCGGACTGGTCCGAAGGCAACGATCGCCAGATCACGGGCTATACGGCTGCGAATATGGTGACGGTCAAGGTACGGGCGTTGGACAGTGTGGGCGGGGTGCTTGATGCAGTGGTCGCCGATGGGGCGAACACGTTGAACGGTATTGCCTTCGATCTGTCTGATCCGAAACCTGCCGTCGATCAGGCCCGCAAGCTGGCGGTTGCCGATGCAATGGAGCGGGCGCGCCAGTTGACCGATGCCGCCGGCGTATCACTGGGCAGGATCGTGTCCATTTCGGAGGGCGGCGTGTCGTCCTCGCCGCAGCCTGCCTACCGCATGGCCGCAGCCGACGCGCGCACCCCGATTTCAGGTGGTGAGGTGACGCGCGAAGCACAGGTGACGATCGTGTTCGAGCTGGGGGAAGGGTCCTAACGGGCCCATAGCCCTTCGCGGCGGATACGGTTGCGGATGGCCTGTTCCTTGCGGGGCAGGTCATTCCGGTCGAACAGGCCCCGCACCTTCATACCGTTGCCTTCATAGAGCATTTTACGCGTAGCGCCGTATTTCTGCAGTTTGTTGCGGACGGCATTCTGTTCGGCCACCCGCTGCATCATGGCAACCGCCTTATCGCTTTCCCGCGCGAACATCAGCGGCAGGATGCGCCAATGGCAGGTGACATCGCCATCCATTCCGGCCAGTTCCGGCCCCGGACGCCCCCCGCCGAAGGATGCGATGACCAGCGGCAAGACAGCCTGATCCAGCCACGGGTCCATCTGCTGGCAGGTGATAATCTCGGGGCGGTCATGCCAGACCTTCTTTGCCCATTCCAGATAGCGTTTGCCGAACTGCTTGGGGCTTTTGTAAAAGAACCAGCCCGCGTTGAAATACATGTAGCGGCGCCAGTATCCCTCGGGTTCGTCGGGATCCAGTGTCGGCTCGAACGGTACGCCGAACTCCTTGTACAGGCCCTGCCAGGTTTCCCCTACGCTGGGGCCATAAAGCTCTTCGGCGGGCCAGGTATTTTCCCGCTTCATGGAGGCGGAGGGGCGGTTGAAATCAAATTTCACGCCGGCAAAGCTGCCAAGGATCAGCGTGTCGGTATCAAGGAACAGGAACGGTTCATCCGGCAGGGCGGCAAGCGCCTCGATCTTGTTGCCGTTGGGGTAGGCATCTCCGAAGACCTCGGCATCGAAGCCGATGACTTCGGCACCCAGATCCTCCAGCAGGGCGCGCCCGGTCTTGGACATGCGCGGATCACTGGCCCAACGGGGGCCGGGCTGCGGTTCGGCAATATAGAGTGTTCCGGGGAAATCAGGGTCGGCAAGGCGAAGGGAGGTGGCAAGGATGATGGCCTCATATTCCAGCCGGCCTGCCTGCCCGATGGCAAGTATGTTAAATTTTTGCCGCGCCATCTCTGCGTCTCCCCATCGGTTTTCCTTGTCCTTCATAAAGGTTTGCAAGGATTCGGTGAACCCGTCGTGAATGCCGCCCCCACGGAAAAATGCCGGAATTGCCGGACCGGCAATTCCACCGCATGCAACTTGGGCGACTGCATTCGTTTTGTGCGGTCACGATGCGGGTGGCGTGGTGGATTGGAAAGAGGGCACATACCGTCCTGATCGCAAAGTGTTAACGCGCGGGCGAACTGTGGCACAAATACAATTGCAGGCGCGATGCCCCCGCCATTCCGGACATCTGAAAAAGGGAGGGGTTTTGCGACCTGAAACCATGACAACCGGAACGCTGTGCCGGATTATGGGGCCGAAAACCAGCAGATGGCCGGAAACGGTATTTTCGCGCGCTGTAATTCAGGCCGATAAAATGCGTATCGCCTTTGAAT
Organism: Falsirhodobacter sp. alg1; assembly: GCF_000739715.2. GTDB lineage: Bacteria > Pseudomonadota > Alphaproteobacteria > Rhodobacterales > Rhodobacteraceae > Falsirhodobacter. The sequence continues at coordinate 23,923 of NZ_BBJC02000007.1, forward strand.
AAAATTGACCGGTCCGGACAGCGTTATTACGCTTTATCCCAAGTATGATCCTTGGGTGCCATATCCATAATCGCGAGATATTGGCCGTCTGAGGCAATGGTGGGCAATATGACAGTCTGGAGCGATCCCATGTTCAAGATGACCGCAATTTCCGTCCTGTTTTCTTCTGTAGCGGTCATGGCAGCGGCGCAAAGTTCGGATCAGGATCTGGGGCAGGCCGCCAGTGATCCAACGGCCTCCTTGACGGCTTATATCCTGCAGGATTTCTATACGCCGAATTACCATGGGGGAAATGACGGGCAGGGAAACCGCCTGCAATTCCGGATGGCCTTGCCCTATCAATTGGGCAGCACGAATAACATATTCCGTATCACACTTCCCTATGTAACCGAAAATCTGGCCAATACATCGGGGCTATCGGATGTCACGGTTTTCAACCTGACCACATTTGATCGTACATGGGGGCGTTTCGGTCTGGGGGGCGTGGCTCTAGCCCCGACCGGCAGCGATTCCCAAAGCGCGGAACGCTGGGCCATCGGCCCTGCGGCCGGTTTCGTCGCCCAGTCGGACTGGGGGATCTGGGGGGCGTTCAACCAGAACCTGCTGGATATCGGGGGGGATGACGATCATGCGCAGGTCGATGTCTCCATCCTGCAGCCCATCGTTTCGCTGAATCTGGCCGATGGATGGTCGATCGGTACTTCGGATATGTCGATCACCTATGACTGGAACGCGCATGATTTCATCAGCCTTCCCCTTGGCATCCAGCTGAACAGGCTTGCCAATATCGGGGGGAAGCCAGTCCAGTTCGGGCTGAGCTATGAATACAACTTCTACGATGATGCGCCGGCGCCGAAGGATACGATCGGCTTTACCATCAAGGTTCTGTCACCCACCTGAACGGGGGTGGGGCTACGCATCCTTGGGCAGTGCGAAGACGTGGTCATATATCAGGTTAAAGAAAAACGCGAAAACCAGATAGAATATGACAAAGCCGATATCCATGATCAGGGCCTGCCAGATACCGATCTGAAGGTATATGGCAAGGAATGGCAGCGTGAACGCCAAGAGCCCGAATTCGAACAGCACCGTGTGGACTACGCGTATCGTCAGGGTTTTATGGACGGTGGATCGCCACCATTTCATGAACCTGTCAAAGCCGATATTATAGACAAAATTCCATAGCGTCGCGACTATGGAGCAGACCAGTGCCACGACACCCATGTCCGCCATATGCATTCCGAATGCGAATGAGCCGACGGGAACAATAAGCAGAAGACCGGTGATTTCGAAGCTGAGCGCGTGACGTATACGGTCGCGAGTTGTTCGCATATTTACTTTCATCCGGGTTTGGTCAGTCAAACCCCCGCGGTTGGTGCCCGCGGGGATGATGCTGTCGTTGCACAAAACCACATAGCGTTGGTGATGTTCCTGACCAATCGGTGGAATTATATCAAGTCTGTGGTTTATTTGACGGAAGCGTGCAGGGACCGGGCGTCATGGCCATCCGGGGCACTGTTTTTCCCCGAGGGCCGCGCGACACGGAGAATCAACGGTATCGTTGCAAGACCCAGGGCAACGGCCATCAGGAAAAATACCGCATAGCCGAATTGATGTGCGATCCAGCCCGCCAGAACCCCGGCTGCCATGCTGATGCTGGCATCCATGCACTGGAAAAGGGTGAAATCCACGCCGGGCTGCCCCGCATCGGCAAGCCGCATGAATTGCGCATAAAGCGCCACGAATCCGATCGACATCACAAAGGACCCGCTGAACAGGGCGCCGCCGATCAGCACCGTTTCCGGCAACCAGTGATAGGCAGCATGCGTGGCCAGCAGGGCCAGCGACAGGGCCTGCGCCACCACGGCGCCACATAGAACGACGCGGATGCCGAAGATGCGCACCAATGCGCCACCTGCAACCGCCCCCGAGATGCCCAGCACGATGCTGCCGGAGCCTGCCAGTATTCCGACGGTGGCCAGGGCAAAACCGTTATCGATCAGAAACGGGCCGATCAGTCCCATTGCAGTTTTCTGTGCGATGACAAACAGGGCCGCCAGGCAAAGACCTTGCCGGACCTCGGGGCGGGCAAGGGCGGTGCGGATTTTGGGCGCAGGGGGCAGATGTTTCGGCGGCACCGAAATGCGCCGGGAATGCAGAATCAGCGGCAGGGCCAGCAAGAGTACAAGCGCTGCCATCGCCCAGATGCCGGTGGTCCAGCCATAAAGATCGACCAGCACTAGCAAGAGCCCCATGCCAAGCGCCGACCCCACATAGGCCCCGGCCACCTGAACGGCGTTTCCCCAGCCGACCTCGGTCTGGCGAAGGTTCTCGACGGCATAGCCGTCGGCCGCGATATCCACCGTGGCCGTGGCAAAGGCGACGATGCCCAGCACCACCAGCAGCGGCAAGAGCGGGACAAGACCGATTGCGCCCGCAACGGCCAGTCCGGCCACCGCGATCATATGGCCGGCAATCACCAGTCCGGTCATATGCCCGCGCTGACGGTAGCGCTCGATCCACGGGGACCAGAGGAATTTGGCGGCCCAGGGCAGGATCAGCAAGGACAGAAGCCCCACCTGATCCAGCGGCAGCCCCTGGGCGCGCAGCACGGCGGGCAGGCCACCCCATGTCAGACCGCCGATCACGGCCTGCGCGGTATAGATACCGCCGATGGAGACCAGAAGTGGCCAGCCGCCGCGCCGCATCAGAAGCGGTACCGGATGGAGGCCGTCGCGCTGCGACCATCATCCAGATAGCAGGTGCCGCTGGTGCAGACGGCTTTCTGCACGTCAAACACGTTGCGGACGTTCAGCTGCGCTTCTACGCCGCGCCATGAGGCATTTGCAGCGCCGAAGTCGTAGGACAATGCCAGATCGACGAAGGTACGATCCGCATTCCGGCTGGTGTTGTAGTCGGTGGTGTAGCTGGAGCCGACATAGCGGAGGCCTGCGCCGAAGCCGAAGCCTTCGAGCGCACCCTGTTGCGGGGCATAATGGGTCCAGACCGAGGCAATGTTGTTCGGGGTGGATGAAACCTCGTTACCGACGGTGCCATCGACACCTTCCTCGATTTCCACGCGCAGGTGGGTATAGGACGCGATCAGGCTGAGGCCGTTGTCAAAGGAGGTGGACGCCTCTAGCTCGATCCCGCGGGAATTCATGTCGAGCTGCCGCTGGCGGTTCGGGCCGGCAGAGCTGTCCAGAATGACGCCATCGGTCTGGTCGATATTGAAGACGGCGGCCGACAGCAGGCTGTTGGTGTTCGGAAGCTGGTACTTCACACCTGCCTCTTGTTGCACGGCGGTCGTCGGCTTGGCTGCGCTATCCGAGTTCTCGTCGCTGACATCGGCGTAGACCACCCCGACATTCGGCGAGAAGGAGGTGGAGAGGTTGGCATAGGGCGTGATGCCGTTGTCCATCTGATAGGACAGGCCGATGCGTCCGGAAGCCGCCTCGTCATTGTTCTGGTAGATCACACCCGAAGAGTTTTCCGTGGTGGAGTCCAGCCAGTCATAACGCGCACTGGCAAAGGCCGTCCATTTGCCGAACACCATCTGGTCGTGGATATACACGCCCCATTGTTCGAAATCCTGGTTGCCGGCGTTGGTCAGATCGGTGGCCGAGGCCGCCGCTGCGGACTCGTAGCTGACGGCGCTGCTCGAATCATAGCTGCCATTGCCGTAATCCACGCCGACCAGCAGCTGGTGCGAAACCGTGCCGGTGTTGAAGTCGAATTGCGCCTGGTTGTCGACGGTAAAGAATTCCGAGGTTTCGACGTAATGGCCCCACGTCGAATAGGTCAGGTAGCTGTAGGCCAGATCGGCATCGACTTCGGTATAGCGCAGGTTCTGACGCAGCGTGATGTTGTTGGTCAGCTCGTGCTCCAGCTCGTAACCGAGGCGCCACTGTTCCTGATCGTAGCTGTTGTAGTCGGGATCGGCGAAATAGTCGCTGAAATCGACCGACTCGCCTTCGTTGAAGAAGAACGATGTCGCGCCGCTTTCGATGTCCGAATATTCGCCCAGAACCGTCAGCGTCGTGCGGTCATTGATCTTCCATGTCAGCGATGGCGCGATGAGCGTCTTGTCATCATCGAAACCGGGCAGGGGGCTTTCGGCATCACGGGCCAGACCGGTGATGCGATACAGCAGCGTACCATCGTTATTGAGCGGGCCCGTGAAATCGAACGAAAGCTGCTGGCGGTCATCGGTGCCGCCCAGAAGCTCTATCTCACGGAAGGTTTCATCCTTTGGGCGCTTGGAGACGAAATTGACCAGACCGCCAGGGCCGCTTACCCCGTAGAGCGAGGAGGCCGGTCCTTTGAGGATCGCAATTCCTTCCACGGTATAGGGATCGTTGTTGACGATGGCCGAAGGCGCGTTGAAGACCCGCAGGCCATCACGGTAGATGCCGGTATAATAGGTCGGGAAGCCGCGCAGATAGAAGGCGTCATACCGTGTGTCCAGCCCGAAGCTGCCGGTATTGGCGCTTGCGGTATAGGTCAGCGCCTCGTTCACGGTACGGGGCTTCTGGTCTTCCAGCTGGTCCTGCGTGATCGTTGTGATCGCCTGAGGAATGTTCAGGATAGGGGTGTCGACCTTGGTGGCCTGCCGCCCCTCTGTCGCAACATATCCATCCTGCACCAAGGTGGAATCACTTTCCGCTTCGACGAAAATCGGATCCAGAACGATGTCCTGCGCCGAGGCTTGGGTCGCAATACCCGTCATGATGGCCAGAAGGCCCACTGTATTTTTCATCTATCGTCCCCACACTTTTGTGCGAGGCATAATTAACCTATTAAAGTAGTCAACTAATAAACTCGGTGCCGCGACTTATATGCAACGCTTGTAAATATGGGAATTTGCGCCTTTTGGCGCATTCCAAAGGGGCCGAATTGCGGGGGAAGCTGCGGGATTGGAAGCATGCGAATAGCCCCGTAGGCAGCTGCCTCGGGGTGGGTAAATATCTGAGATATCAGATAAATGGTGGGCGATCCTGGAATCGAACCAGGCACGAGTCGCCTCGGCGGAGTTACAGTCCGCTGCCGCACCTTGCAGCACATCGCCCACTACGGCGGGGATTTAGCGAAGGTATTCGGTGGCGTCAAGCAGGAAAGTTCCACTTGTATCGAGACGGCCAAGCGGCGATTGTCTGCGCTTGCATACAGGAAGATGAATATGACCAAAAAACCGTCTTGGGTAATTGATAAAGAGCGGGCCAAACGGGCTTCGGCTGCCGAGACGGTATGGCTGTTCGGCATCCACGCTGTGCGCGACGCCTTGGTGAACCCCGCACGCGAAAAGCTGCGTCTGGTGCTGACCAAGAATGCCGCGGATCGTCTGGCGGATGCGCTTGCCACCGCAGGGATAGAGCCTGAAATCGTGGAGCCGCGCAATTTCAACGTGCCGATTGATCCTGAATCGGTGCATCAGGGTGCCGCGCTGGAAGTGAAGCCGCTGGCATGGGGCTCTGTGGCGGATATCTGTGCCGCGGGGGCAGGCCTGCCGCTGGTCGTGCTGCTGGATCGCGTGACGGACCCGCATAACGTGGGGGCCGTCCTTCGTTCGGCCGAGGTGTTCGGTGCGCGTGCCGTCATTGCCCCGCATCGCCATTCCGCGCCTGAAACGGGTGCGCTGGCAAAAACGGCCTCGGGATCGTTGGAGCGTCAGCCCTATCTGCGCGTGCAGAACCTGTCCGACACGATGGAGGATCTGCGCGCCATGGGCTACACGCTGCTTGGGCTGGACGGCGAAGCTCCGAAGACCGTGGGTGAGGCCGTGGCCGAACTTGCGGGCCGTCCGGTTGCGCTGGTGATGGGCGCCGAAGGTCCGGGGCTGCGGGAAAAGACCCGCGAGACCTGTGATTCGCTGGTTCGGATTCCTTTTGCTGCTGAATTCGGGTCCCTGAATGTTTCAAATGCGGCAGCAGTTGCCCTTTATGCAGCAGCCGTAGGGCGGTAATTGTTGCGAAAAGGGCACTCTATTGGCTCTTGTAAATCCTTTTGTTGACTCCGTGACGAATTTTTATCCGAAATAATCACAGAATCGAGAAGAGGGTATGAAACAAAATCGCAGTGAGTATGTTGGTAGGTAGGACGGGGCCGGAACCCCCGTATCCTGACTTCACTGTCCCTCGTTCCGTACTTGCGCTCGGTCTTCGTGATCGAGCGCTTTTTTTTACGCGCATGGGCACCTATCTAGACAGGAACAGGAGATGCCATGCCCCGACATATATCAGACAGCGTTCTGCGCGATATTCTGACCACGCAGAAAACCATTGCCATCGTAGGTTGGTCCCCCAATCCCAATCGTGCCAGCAACAACGTGGCAGCCTTTCTGAAGGCCCGCGGGTATCGGGTGTTTCCGGTCAATCCCGGCCACGCTGGGACCGAGGCCTTGGGAGAAGTCGTTGTGCCGGATCTAGCGAGCCTGCCCGAGCAGGTGGATATCGTTGATATCTTCCGTAAATCGGAAGATGTGCCGCCGGTGGTGGAGCAGGCCGTCAAGGTGCCGGGCGTAAAGACGATCTGGATGCAGTTGGGGATCGAGAATGCCGACGCACGTGCCCTTGCCGAACAGCACGGGCTGACGGTGATCGAGAACCGTTGTCCCGCGATCGATATTCCGCGACTTATCGGCTAGCCTTCTCGGCAATGCCCGACGTGCCCTCGCGGCGTTCCAGTTCGGCCATAACATCGGACAGCTGGACGTCGCGGGCGGCAAGCATCACCAGCATGTGGTACAACACGTCCGCTGCTTCGGATGTCAGGCGGGCCTTGTCGCCCTTTACGGCCTCGATTATTGCCTCGATCGATTCCTCACCGAATTTCTCGGCACATTTTTCGGGGCCCTTGGCCAGCAGCTTCGCTGTCCAGGACGTGTCCGGATCAGCTCCCTTGCGGGCATCGATCGTTGCGGCAAGACGTTCCAGCGCTGTCATTCCAGCCTCATGGGGATACCGGCGGCAGCCATATGGGCCTTTGCCTCACCGATGGTGTAGGTACCAAAGTGGAAGATCGAGGCCGCGAGGACTGCCGAAGCCCCGCCTTCGGTCACCCCTTCGACAAGATGGTCAAGGGTGCCCACGCCACCCGAAGCAATGACGGGCACGTTGACCGCGTCCGAAATGGCACGTGTCATCGGCAGGTTGAACCCAGAACGGGTGCCGTCACGGTCCATCGAGGTCAGCAGAATCTCGCCCGCTCCCTTTGCTGCCACCGTACGGGCAAATTCCACCGCATCGATTCCTGTCGGTTTCCGGCCGCCGTGGGTAAAGATTTCCCAACGATCGGGCGCCACGCTTTTGGCATCGATCGCAACCACGATACACTGGCTGCCGAAGCGATCGGCCGCACGCGCCACAACATCGGGATCGGCCACTGCAGCCGAGTTGAACGAAACCTTGTCCGCCCCTGCAAGCAACAGCGCGCGCACATCTTCGGGGGTGCGTACCCCCCCTCCGACGGTTAGGGGCATGAAGCAGTGTTCGGCGGTACGTGTGACCAGATCGAACATCGTACCACGGTTTTCATGGGTGGCATGGATATCCAGAAAGCACAGCTCGTCCGCGCCGGCCGCGTCATAGGCGCGGGCTGCTTCGACGGGGTCGCCTGCGTCAATCAGGTCGATGAAGTTCACGCCTTTGACCACACGGCCATCGGCGACATCCAGACAGGGGATAATGCGTGTTTTAAGCATGGATCAGCGATAGCGCGGCACAGGTGGTCAACGCAAGGCGGCAAGCGCCGCGCCCAGATCGATTGCACCGTCATAAAGCGCGCGCCCCGAAATTGCGCCCGCAATTACGCCCGTATCGCGCAGGGCCGTAAGGTCCTCCATGCGGGACACGCCCCCCGATGCGATGACGGGAATGCTGACGGCGCGGGCCAGTGCCTCGGTCGCCTCGATGTTCGGCCCGGCCATTGCGCCATCCCGATCGATATCGGTGTAGATCAGGGCCGCAACGCCGGCATCCTCGAAGGATCTGGCAAGATCGGTGACCATGACATCGGTTTCCGTGGCCCAGCCCTTGGTCGCAACGCGCCCCTTGCGCGCATCGACGCCGACCGCCACCTTGCCGGGAAAGGCACGGGCGGCCTCGCGCACCAGATCGGGGTTCTCGACGGCGACGGTTCCGAGAATCACGCGGGCCAGACCCTTTGACAGCCACGCCTCGATGGTGGCCATATCGCGAATGCCGCCGCCCAGTTGGCAGGGGACGGAAACGCGGGCCAGAATCGCCTCCACTGCCGCGCCGTTCACGGGTTGGCCGGCAAAGGCCCCGTTCAGATCCACAAGATGCAGCCATTCACATCCGGCTTCGACAAAACTGGCGGCTTGCGCTGCGGGATCATCGCCAAAGACGGTCGCCGCCTCCATTTCGCCGCGCAACAGGCGGACACATTGACCGTCCTTGAGGTCGATAGCGGGATAGAGGATCATGGCGCATCTCCGTCGCGGTTTGGGTCTTCCATAGCGCGGGTGGGGGGCGTGCGCAAACCTTGCATGATGATGGAGGACCGATGCGAATTCTGGCCTGGCTGCTGATGGCGACCCCTGCGTTTGCCGCCGACCCGATCGGGGGCATCTGGCAAACGCCGCCCGGAGGGGATGGCGTTGCAGGATTGGTGCAGATCGCGCCCTGCGGAACGGGATTCTGCGGCACCGTGGTCGGGGGCGTGGGCCCCGAGGGGCGTGCGGTGCCGTCTGCCTACGAGGGGGAAATGGTGCTGCGGCAGGTGACGCGTCACGGCACGCGGTATCAGGGGGGGGAAGTGATGAACCCTGAAACCGGTGACCGTTATGCCGCCCGCCTGATTCTGGACGGGGATTGGCTGGATGTGGGCGGATGCGTGATGGTCATCTGCCGATCCGGCGGGGTGTGGCGGCGGGTAAATTAGGGCCGCCACGCCAGAAAGTTGGAAATCAGCCGCATTCCGGTTGCTTGCGATTTTTCCGGGTGGAACTGTGTGCCGACCATTGTGTCGCGCCCGATGATGGCGGTGATTTCAGCGCCGTAGTCGACATGCGCCAGACGTTCCGCCTTGTTTGCCACCTGAAAGTGGTAGGAGTGGACGAAGTAGGCATGATCACCCGAGGTCAGCCCCTCAAGGACGGGGTGCGGGTGGTCAATGACCAGGTTGTTCCAGCCCATATGCGGTACCTTCAGCGCAGGGTCCTGCGGTTCGATGCGGACAACCTCGCCATCGACCCAACCGAACCCTGCCACATCCTCATATTCGCGCCCCCAGCTTGCCATCATCTGCATGCCGACGCAGATGCCCAGAAAGGGACGGGCGCGAACGGTCACGGCCTCTTCTATCGCTTCGAACAGGCCGCCATAGGTGCCAAGCGCACGGCGGCAGGACGGAAAGGCCCCGTCGCCGGGCAGAACGATGCGATCCGCACGTGCCACATCCTCGGGGCGGTCCGAGACGATGACCTTGCCACCCTGTTCGGCTGCCATTTTCTGGAACGCCTTTTCAGCGGAATGCAGGTTGCCGCTGTCGTAATCAACCAGAACTGTCAGCATCATAGCGCCCCTTTTGTAGATGGAATGCCCGTCGCACGGGGATCAGGCTCCACGGCTTCGCGCAGGGCACGGGCTACGGCCTTGAACGCGGCCTCGGCAATATGGTGGCTGTTGATGCCGTGGATCAGATCGACATGCAGGGTGATTCCGCCGTGGCTCGAAAACGCCTGGAAGAACTCCCGCACCAGTTCGGTGTCGAATGTCCCGATTTTCTCGGTAGGGAAGGGCAGGTTCCAGACCAGATAGGGCCGCGCCGAAAGGTCCAGCGCGCAGCGTACCTGCGCGTCATCCATGGCAAGGTGGAAATTGCCGTACCGCCGGATGCCACGTTTGTCGCCAAGCGCCTTGGTCAGGGCCTGGCCGAGGGCGATTCCGCAATCCTCGACGGTGTGATGGTCATCGATGTGCAGATCGCCCTGTGCGCGCAGGGTAATGTCGATCAGCGAATGGCGGGACAGTTGATCCAGCATATGATCGAAAAAGCCGATGCCCGTACGAATGTCGTAACGGCCCGTGCCATCCAGATCGATGGTCAGCGATATATCGGTTTCATGTGTTGTTCGGGTGATTTCAGCGGTGCGCATCTGCGTTTTCCTCGGCTTTCACCCGCGCCTTATAGGCGTGGACCAAAGCTTTGCAAACCCGCGATGATTGTCGATATGGAGCGGGCGAGGCGATTCGAACGCCCGACCCTAACCTTGGCAAGGTTATGCTCTACCCCTGAGCTACGCCCGCACTCCGTATCGTCTGTCAAGTATGGAGCGGGCGAGGCGATTCGAACGCCCGACCCTAACCTTGGCAAGGTTATGCTCTACCCCTGAGCTACGCCCGCACCGTTCTTGACTGGCGGGGATTTAGGATTTTCTGCCGATGGGTGCAAGCGAAAAATGCAGATTTTGCAAAAGAAAAGGCGGTGCATCATGCACCGCCCTTATTTTTCTGGCTGGCTGCGGCAAAAGCCGTGGCTGGCTGGCGAATGATTACTCGGCAGCGATGCCCGATGCGAAGTGGCCGCACCAGTCATTGGCTGTCACGACGGGCCACAGGCCACGCTGGTCAGCCGACGGCTGGGTGACGGGCGGGTTGAAGCGGCAGAGGCCGGCATCGTCAGCTTTGGCTTCTACGACATGATCTTCGAAGAATGCACAATCGGCGCAGTGGCTATGCTTGGTCATTTGCGTGGTCCTCTTTGTTCGGGTTTCTGTGGCCTGTTCCGGCCTTCATTGGAATAGTTCTAGACTGACAGGCAGCAGAAGTCAATAAAAATATCTAACGTTTTCATATAGTTGACTGTTTGACTAAGGTAATGCCTACAAGAAAAACAGTCGGAATTGCCCAAAGTGTTTCCGTCGGATTTGACATCGGAACAATTTGCGAACTCTTTTCTTCGTCAAAGATCCAAGCTACGTTGGAATTATGACCGGATTTGATGAAGATGACGCCTTCGAGGCTGCTGTCCCGCTAAGCCGTCGCGCCATGGCGGCGCGGCCTGCACCCTATCTTGATGACCTGAACCCTGCGCAGCGCGCGGCGGTGGAGGCGCTGGACGGGCCTGTCCTGATGCTTGCGGGGGCGGGAACCGGCAAGACCAAGGCGCTGACGTCGCGAATCGTGCATCTGCTGACAACCGGACGGGCGCAGCCGAACCAGATTCTTGCCGTGACATTTACCAACAAGGCCGCGCGCGAGATGAAGGAGCGGGTCAGCCGGATGCTGGGCGGAATGGAAGGGATGCCCTGGATGGGCACGTTCCACTCTATCAGCGTCAAGATCCTGCGCAGGCATGCCGAGCTGGTGGGGCTGAAATCGAATTTCACCATTCTGGATACTGACGATCAGATCCGTTTGCTGAAGCAGCTGATCGTTGCCTCGAATATTGATGAAAAAAGATGGCCGGCGCGGATGATGGCGGGCATCATCGATGGATGGAAGAACCGGGCATGGACCCCGCGGCGGGTGCCGGTGGCGGAGGCGAGTGCCTTCAACAACCGTGGCACCGAAATTTACGAACAGTATCAGGACCGCCTGAAAACGCTGAATGCGGTGGATTTCGGTGATCTGCTTCTGCACGTCCTGACCATCTTTCAGGATCACCCCGATGTGCTGTCACAATATCAGCGGTGGTTGCCCTATATTCTGGTGGATGAATATCAGGATACCAACTCTGCACAGTACATGTGGCTGCGGTTGCTGGCGCAGGCGCATAAGAACATCTGCTGCGTGGGCGATGACGATCAGTCCATCTATGGATGGCGGGGGGCAGAGGTGGGAAACATCCTGCGCTTCGAAAAGGATTTTCCGGGCGCCGAGGTGATCCGGCTGGAGCAGAACTACCGTTCTACCGAACATATCCTGGCCGCAGCCACCGGGGTCATTGCCAGCAATGCGGGCCGATTGGGTAAAACGCTCTGGACCGCAGCGAAGGGTGGGGAAAAAGTACGGCTGATCGGCCATTGGGATGGCGAAGAAGAGGCGCGCTGGATCGGCGAGGAAGTGGAGGCGATGCGCCGTGGCACCCGCGGGCAGGCACCGCTCGGCCTCGACAGCATGGCGATTTTGGTTCGTGCCAGCCATCAGATGCGTGCATTCGAGGACCGTTTCCTGACTATCGGGTTGCCCTATCGTGTCATAGGGGGCCCTCGGTTCTACGAGCGGTTGGAGATTCGCGATGCGATGGCCTACTTCCGGCTGACCGTTTCCCCCGAAGATGATCTGGCGTTCGAGCGTGTGGTGAACACGCCCAAGCGCGGATTGGGGGATAAGGCACAGCAGAACATCCAGCGCCTTGCGCGTGAATCGGGGCTGACCCTGCTGGAAGGGGCGCGCGCGCTGCTGGCACAGGGCGGGATCGGTGGCAAAGGTGCGGGCCAACTACGGCAGTTTGTCGAGGGAATCGACCGTTGGCATGCCGCAAGCCTGCGCGGTGAAAGTCATATCGAACTGGCCGAGACGATTCTGGAAGAATCGGGCTACATTTCCATGTGGCAGAACGACAAGACCCCCGAGGCACCGGGCCGTCTGGAAAACCTGAAGGAACTTGTAAAGGCGCTGGAGCAGTTCGAGAATTTGCAGGGGTTCCTCGAGCATGTTGCGCTGATCATGGACAACGAATCTTCGGAAACCGAGGAAAAGGTTTCCATCATGACCCTGCACGGTGCAAAGGGTCTGGAATTTCCTGCGGTTTTCCTACCGGGTTGGGAAGACGGTCTGTTCCCATCGCAGCGGGCGATGGATGAATCGGGGCTGAAGGGCCTCGAGGAAGAGCGTCGCCTTGCTTATGTGGGTATCACGCGCGCCGAGACGCTTTGTACGATTTCCTTCGCGGCCAACCGCCGTGTCTATGGTCAGTGGCAATCGGCGCTGCCTTCGCGATTTGTCGATGAACTGCCGCCGCAGCATGTGGATGTGCTGACCCCGCCGGGCCTGTACGGGGGTGGTTTCGGGGCGGCCGCACCGACAGCGATGGATCAACGGGTGGCCAGCGCCGATGTCTATAACTCTCCGGGGTGGAAGCGGATGCAGAACCGCGCGTCTTCCCGTCCAATGTCGCAGCCCCGTGAGGCGCGGAACATCACGATCGATTTGCAGGCTGTTTCTGCCTTTGGGGCGGGGGATCGCGTGTTCAGCCAGAAATTCGGCTATGGCACCGTCCATAGCGTTGAGGGGGACAAGCTGGACGTGGATTTCGAGAAGGCTGGCCACAAGAAGATTGTGGCAAGCTTTGTCGTGGCTGCGGATAGTGCAGACGACGTTCCTTTTTAATCAGGCCTATATCCAGACATAAAAAAACGGTGGTGCCCAGGGAGGAGGAGGGGCACCACCGTCTTTTATGTACGCGTGACCCAGGGAGGAGGGGGTCACAGCGAGTGAAACGCTACCCAGGGAGGAGGAGGGGCACCGTCTCAGTCCACGATCACCCAGGGAGGAGGAGGGGCGACCGAAGGTATGGTCGGCGCATCCGAAAATGCCCCGAAGCTATCTGTTGCGGCGACCCCAGGGAGGAGGAGGGGGTCGCCGCGGGTCCGATCGGCCCAGGGAGGAGGAGGGGCCGTCCGTACGAGATGTGGGGTGTGTTACCCCGAAACGGAAGCGGCATGATCAACCTTGCCGCGAGAAGGGGCGAAAAACCGCCGCTTCGGAAATCTTAGGCGCCGTAGGCTGCTTCGCGTGCAACGGTCGTGATCGACGAACGTGTCAGACCCAGATCGCCCAGCTCACGTGCAGAAAGCTGGTTCAGCTCTGCTACGGTTTCGCGGTATACTGCGCGGCGTTCCATTGCTGTTTTCAGCGTGGCGAAAAACGAACCAAAACGAAAGCCAACGCCGGGGACTTGTGTAAATACTGCTTGTGTCATCGGAACTCTCTTTCTTACCTGGTTAGCGCTATCATCGGGCGTTGCCGTCATCTGCGCTGTTGAACCCAATTTGCGTTTTGTAGCCGCTGCGCACAATCCCGCTTCGTGTCAAAACCGCCATGCGTCAGCCGCATGGCTGGCGCAGCGGGGCGCACGGCAGAAAACGTTAATGCCTATAATATGGGCAACTCACGAACCGATTCATGCCAAACCCTTGCGTTTTTGCCACTTCTGCCCACTTTGAGGGCGAAATAACCAGGAGCCGTCATATGACCGTCACACGCGAATCTGTCCTCGCAGCCTTGGATGCGTTGCCGATTCCGGGGGGCACCCTGGTTTCGCGCGATCTGATCCGTGCCCTGCAAGTTGAAGGGGGCACCGTGCGCTTCGTGATCGAGGCGCCCACCCCCGAAGAAGCCCGCGCGATGGAGCCCATGCGGGCCCGTGTTCAGGAAATCGTCGCAGCGATGCCCGGGGTCACCTCGGCCCTTGTCGCGCTGACAGCGCAGGAAGCACCGCCGCCCAGTCTGAAGGTGGGGCGGCACCCGACCGCCCCAACGGGTCCGCAGGCGGTTCCGGGTGTAAAGCGGATCATTGCGATCGGATCGGGCAAGGGCGGGGTTGGGAAATCCACCGTGTCGTCCAACCTTGCCGTGGCGCTGGCACGGCAGGGCAAGAAGGTCGGGCTTCTAGATGCGGATATTTATGGTCCCTCACAGCCCCGGATGATGGGCGTGTCAAAACGGCCAGCATCGCCTGACGGGAAAACGATCATCCCGCTGAAGGCGCATGGCGTTACGATGATGTCGCTTGGGCTGATGGTAAAAGAGGGGGAGGCGACGATCTGGCGTGGCCCCATGTTGATGGGGGCCTTGCAGCAGATGCTGGGGCAGGTGGAGTGGGGCGAGCTGGATATCCTGCTGATCGACCTTCCGCCCGGCACGGGGGATGTGCAGCTGACGCTGTGCCAGCGGACCGAACTGGCCGGCGCGATCATCGTATCTACCCCGCAGGATGTTGCCCTGCTGGATGCTCGCAAGGCGCTGGACATGTTCAGTCGCCTGAAGACGCCGGTGATTGGCCTGATCGAGAATATGAGCGCCTACATCTGCCCGAACTGTGGCCATGAAGCGCATATCTTTGGCCACGGCGGCGTTGCGGCGGAGGCGGCTCGACTGGACCTGCCATTCCTAGGTGAGTTGCCGCTGGAGCTGTCGGTGCGCCTGGCCGGGGATTCTGGTACGCCCATCGCGGCGGGGGAGGGGCCGATGGCCGACGCATATATGCAGCTTGCATCCCGTCTGGTGGCCGACGGGGTTATCTGACGGGAAGATGGGCCGGGTTGGTCTGGGATGGGCTGGGATCGTATTCGCATCCGAATGCATCCCGCCCTCTGGACGCCGGTCACTGTTGCGTCTATGCCGCATATCCACAGGCATCAGAATATATCCACAAGAAATTATTCCGGCCGTCGGGATCTTGCGGGATGCCGTATAATCTCAACATATAGATGAATATTTGCTTGGTGTATCGATATACAGTGCGCCTGTATTGTTCCAAGCGAGGATTCGTGTCGGCAGATCTTTGCCTGTTCCATTTTGGCGACGGTTTTGTCCCGTTTTTATCCTTGCCGTCCCACCTAATCCCATGCCATCCATGAATCACGAAGACGAGGGTGGACGTTGAATAGGGACGCTTAAGATCCCAGCAACAAAAACATTGGCAGGTTTCATACAGGCACCCGCTTTCGTCTGGATAAAAGATCCGGCGCGCGGCCGAGCAGCATCCCCCAGGTGGGCACGCGCAGCTGGACATCAATACGATGGGACAGACCCGGCGGATCGAGCAGTGGCAGCCGCTCGATCCGCCGTTTTCCGTTCGGAGCTCCTCTCCGCACGTGACAGTCAGGAAGCAGCGGGACCGTGGCAGAGGCATTCAGAGGCGAGTTCAACCAGAAGGTTGACACAAAGGCCCGGGTTCTTATCCCCGTTGCCTTTCGCCGTATTCTGGATGCCGGCGATCCGGGCAGCCAGGGGCAGCGCACCCGTTTCGTGATGGTCTATGGCGATGATCGCCGCAAATTCGTCGAATGCTACACAATGGCGGAAATGGCTGCGCTTGAGGCGCAGATCCTCGGTCTGGCGCGGGGCACCCCCGCGCGCCGGCTGTTGGAGAGGAATTTCATCACGCTTTCCGTGACAATCGAGATCGATGATGACGGGCGTATCGTGATGCCGGCCCGCATTCGGGAAAAGCTGGGAATGTCCTCGGGGGAGACGGTCTTTGCCGGGACATTGGACACCTTCCAGATATGGAAGCGCGAAGCCTTCGAGGCTGCCCTTGCCACGCAAGAGGCGGAAGATATGAAACTGCTTGAAGACGGGGCGGACATGCTGACCCTGCTTGGCAAACCGGACTGATATCATGGAAGACGCACCCCATATTCCGGTCCTTCTGAACCCGCTTCTGGAGGCCGTCGCCCCCGTGCGCGGGCGATGGCTGGACGGTACATTCGGCGCGGGCGGCTATACGCGCGGCCTGCTGGACGCCGGGGCGGACCATGTCATCGGCGTGGATCGCGATCCGCTGGCGCTGGAAATGGCGGCCAAGGCAGGGTGGGATTCGCGCGTTACACTGGTTCAGGGCACATTTTCCGAACTGGACCAACATGCCGATGGCCCGCTGGACGGGGTGGTGCTGGATCTGGGCGTCTCCTCGATGCAGATCGACCAGGCAGAGCGCGGGTTCTCGTTCATGCGTGACGGGCCGCTTGATATGCGTATGAGCCAGGATGGTGAAAGCGCCGCCGATCTGGTGAATGGGGCGGACGCCGATGCCCTGGCGGATATTCTTTACCATTTCGGAGAGGAGCGGGCCTCGCGACGTATCGCGGCGGCAATCGTGCGGGCGCGTGAAGCGACCCCGATCAGAACGACGCTGCAACTGGCCGAAATCGTGGCGAAATGCCTGCCGCGCCCGAAGCCCGGGCAAAGCAACCCCGCAACCCGCACCTTTCAGGCGCTGCGGATCGCGGTGAATGGCGAGTTTGTCCAGCTTCTAGCCGGGCTGGAGGCTGCCGAACGTGCGCTTGCCCCCGGCGGCAAGCTGGCGGTGGTGACGTTCCATTCGCTTGAGGACCGGATCGTCAAGCGGTTCATGCAGGCCCGTGCCAAATCGCAGGCGCAGGGCAACCGTTATGCCCCGCTGGCTGCCGTGGAGGCACCGCGCTTTACCCTCGTGACCCGCCGTGCCGTTGCGCCCGACGAAGAGGAAATGGCCCGCAATTCGCGCGCACGCTCGGCCAAGCTGCGCGTGGCCATGCGGACCGATGCCGCTGCGGGCACGGTCGATGCTTCGGAAATGGCAGTGCCGCAGCTGCCCGTGAAGGGGCGTCGGTGATGCGGCCCTTCATCTATGTCTCCAGCTTCATTGCCGTGATGGTTCTGGCCTTCTGGGCCTACCGCGAGAATTACGCCACGCAGGCCATGCTGCGGGAGGTATCGGCCCTGAACCGCGAAATCTCCGGCATGAGGGCGAAGTTCGATATGCAAAAGGCCGAATGGGCCTATCTGACCCGGCCCGAGCGGTTGGAGCGTCTTGTGAACTCCAACTTCGACCGCCTGCAACTGTTACCGATGGATGCGGCCCAGTTCGGCGCCCCCGAAGAGGTGACCTATCCGCCCGAACCGCTGTTCGGCCTGACAATTGATCCCAACGCTTCCCAGGATGAGTTGATCCCATGATCCGTGTGCCGCTTCGCCCGCTTGCCCGTATTCTTTCGGCCCGCCAGAAGGGCGAGAACCCCGATGCGATCGAGCGGGAGAACCTGCGTTTGCGCAATGAGGGGCTGCGTGACCGCGCCCGTACGCGCGCCGAAGGGCGGTTGCTGTTCATGGGCGTCGCCTTCTTCATGATCTTTTCGATCATCGGGGTGCGGATGGGGCTTCTGGCCTCTACCGAACCGACCGAGCCGCGGCTTGCCTTGCCCGGTTCTGAAATTTCGGCGAATCGCGCCGATATCGTGGACCGTAACGGCCGCATATTGGCAACGAACCTTCAGACCTATGCGCTTTATGCCCATCCGCAGGATATGATCGAACCTGCGCGAGTGGCGCGTGAACTGGCCAAGCTGTTTCCCGATATGGACGCCGAAGCGATGGAGCGCCGGTTCACCGACGGGCGCAAGTTCATGTGGCTGCGCAAGAAGCTGTCACCCGAACAGATGCAGGCGGTTCACGATATCGGCGATCCGGGCCTGCTGTTCGGCTCTCGGCAGATGCGCCTGTACCCGAACGGCCATCTTGCGGCCCATGTTCTGGGGGGCGCTTCCTTCGGGGCCGAGGGGGTTTCCTCGGCCGAGGTGATAGGCATCGCGGGGGTGGAGCGGTTCGAGGATGAGCGGCTTCGCGACCCGAACCAGACCGAGCCACTGGCGCTATCCATCGACATGACCATTCAGGCTGCCATCACCGATGTTCTGGATGCCGGCATGAAACAGATGAATGCCAAGGGTGCGGCGGCCGTTCTGATGGATGTGCATACAGGTGAGGTTCTGAGCCTCGTGTCCCTGCCGGATTTCGATCCGAACGACCGTCCGACACCAATTCTGACGGGGGATCCGGGGGACAGCCCTCTGTTCAACCGCGCGGTGCAGGGCGTTTACGAACTCGGCTCTACCTTCAAGATCTTTACCGTTGCCAACGCGATGCAGCTTGGCCTTGTCACGCCCGATACCGTCATTGACGGAAACTCTCCCCTTGTCTGGGGCAAATACCGGATCCATGAATTCGAGAGCCACAACTATGGCTATCAGACCGTGTCCGAAGTCATCGAGAACTCCTCGAACGTGGGGACGGCGCGGATCGCCCTGCAGGTCGGGGGGGAGCGTCAGAAATCCTTCATGCGTTCATTGGGGCTGTTCGATCCATCGCCTGTCGAATTGATCGAGGCCCCCGGTGCGCGGCCGATCGTGCCCAGCCGCTGGCCGGAAATCGTGACGATCACCACCTCCTACGGGCATGGTATTGCCGCCAGCCCCATGAACCTTGCAGCCGCCTATGCCACGATTGCCAACGGGGGCAGCCTTGTCACGCCCACATTGCTGCGCCGCGCCAATGCCGTTCCGGGGGACCGTGTCATGTCCGAGGATACGGCACATAAGGCCATCGACATGCTGCGGGCCGTGGTGACCAAGGGAACGGCCAGCTATGCGCGCATTCCGGGGTATCCGGTGGGCGGTAAAACCGGCACGGCCGATAAACCCAACCCGCAGGGCGGCTATTACAACGACCGGGTGGTCAACACCTTTGCCTCCATCTTCCCGACGAATGATCCGAAATACGCGCTGATCCTGACACTGGACGAACCGTCGGACAACACGATGTCCCGCGCCCGCCGGACGGCCGGCTGGACCGCAGTGCCGGTCGCAGCGGAAGTAATCCGCCGAGTTGCCCCGCTTCTGGGTCTGCGCCCGGTTGCAACGGACAACCAACCGGTCGATGTAATGGCCTCGGTCGGCGAATAGGCGTCGGCGTAGGACGGAGGCCGCAATGGCACGCCCCTCAAAATCATTGGCCGATCTGGGCCTGACCCCTCGGGGCGGGCGCGATGTGCGGATCACCGGCCTTGCAACCGACAGCCGTCAGGTCCGCGACGGGTTCCTGTTCGCGGCGCTGGCCGGCAGCCACGTGCATGGTGCCAGCTTTGTGCCCGCTGCGCTGGACCAAGGGGCTGCTGCCATCCTGACCGATGCAGAGGGTGCCGCGCTGTTGCCGGAGATGCCGGGCGTTGCGCTGATCGTGGCGCAGGATCCGCGCCAATCCCTGGCGGGGGCCGCAGCGCTGTGGTTCGGCGCACAGCCGCGCAACATGGTGGCGGTGACGGGCACGAACGGCAAGACCTCGGTCGCCTCCTTTGCCCGCCAGATCTGGACGGCTCTGGGCCATTCCGCGATCAATATCGGCACCACCGGCGTAGAGGGTGCGTGGACTGCACCATCCCTTCACACCACGCCCGATCCGATCACGCTGCACCACATGTTGTCCGAGGCGGCATCGTCCGGGGTGACCCATGCCGCGATGGAGGCATCCTCGCACGGGCTGGATCAACGCCGTATGGACGGGGTGCATCTGAAGGCTGCGGGATTTACCAATTTCACGCAGGACCATCTGGATTATCATCTGACCTTTGATGCCTATTTCCACGCAAAGGCCGGGTTGTTCACGCGCTTGCTGCCGCCTGATGGCGTGGCCGTCATCAATATGGATGATCCGCGCGGGCAGGATCTGGCACGGATCACGGCCGAACTCGGTCTGGCTACGATGGGTGTGGGCGCGGATCAGCGCGCCGATCTCCGGATTGTGGCGCAGCGGTTCGATGCAACGGGGCAGGACCTGCGGATCGAATGGCGCGGGGCGGCCCATCAGGTGCGGCTGAACCTGATCGGCGGGTTCCAGGCGCATAACGTGACACTTGCGGCGGGGCTGGTCATTGCCGCAGGCGCCCCCGCGCGTGAGGTGTTCGAGGTGCTGCCCGACCTGACGGGCGTTCGGGGCCGGATGCAGCTGGCAGCCACCCGCGAGAACGGCGCGGCGGTCTATGTGGATTACGCACATACGCCCGATGCCATTTCGACAGCCCTTCAGGCATTGCGCCCGCATGTGATGGGGCGCATCGCGATCGTATTCGGGGCAGGCGGGGACCGTGACCGATCAAAGCGCCCCCTGATGGGGCAGGCGGCGGCGGCCCATGCCGATATCCTGTTCGTGACCGATGACAATCCCCGCTCCGAAGATCCTGCCTCCATACGGGCCGCCATACTGGAGGCCTGCCCCGACGCCTACGAGGTGGGGGACCGGGCGGAGGCAATTCTGCGGGGGGTCGATTCCCTCGGGGCCGGCGATGCTTTGCTGATTGCGGGGAAGGGCCACGAAAGCGGCCAGATCATCAATGGTGCGGTTTTCCCTTTCGATGATGTTGAACAGGCCTCGGTTGCGGTGGCTGCATTGGATGGTTTGATATGACGAACACCCCTCTCTGGACCTCGGATGCGGCGGTGGCCGCAACGGGTGGTGAAACGACGGCTGCATGGAGCGCCTCGGGCGTTTCCATCGATACGCGCACCATCGCCAAAGGAGATCTGTTCGTCGCCCTGAAGGCTGAACGGGACGGCCACGGGTTCGTACAGCAGGCGCTGGAAAAGGGGGCAGCGGCGGCCCTTGTCACGCATCGCCCCGAAGGGGTGGCTGCGGATGCGCCACTGCTGATCGTACCCGATGTGCTGGTGGCCCTTGAACATTTGGCAGCCGCGGCGCGTGCACGCACCATGGCGCGGGTGATCGGCATTACCGGCTCGGTCGGGAAAACCTCTACCAAGGAAATGATGCGGGCCGCTTTTGCCGCTCAGGGCAGAATCCATCTGGCAGAGGCAAGCTACAACAACCATTGGGGTGTCCCGCTGACGCTGGCACGGATGCCGGCGGATACCGATATCGCGGTGCTGGAAATCGGGATGAACCACCCCGGAGAGATTGCGCCGCTGGCGCGTCTGGCCGATCTGGATGCTGCCGTGATCACCACCGTCGCCGCCGCGCATCTGGAGGCTTTTACCGGGATCGAGGAGATTGCCCGCGAAAAAGCCTCCATCCTGCAGGGGTTGCGGACCGGTGGGATCGCGATCCTTCCGGCGGGGCTGCCGGTGTCGTCGATCCTGTTCGAAATCGCTGCGGAACTCGGTCATCACCCGGTATCATTCGGGGAAAGTGGTGATGTTACGATCGAGGATATCCGCACGGTCGAGGGCGTGAATGTCGTTCGGGCCCGCCACGGGGCGCAACCCTACCTGTTCAAGGTCGGCTCTCCGGGGAGGCATTTTGCGATGAATGCCATGGCCGTTGTGGCTCTGGCCGAGGCAATGGGCCTTGATATGGCACAGGTTCTGGCAGGGCTTGGGCGCTGGTTGCCTCCCAAGGGGCGCGGCACGCGGGAACGCATCCTTCTGGATGCCATCGACGGTCTGGCTATCGACCTCGTGGATGATGCCTTCAATGCAAATCCCGCCTCCATGGCGGCCAGCCTCGATCTGGTGGCGCATATGAAGCCGCAGGACGGCGTGGGCCGGATCGGTAGCGGGCGGCGCATCGCCATACTGGGTGATATGCTGGAGCTGGGCCCGACGGAGGACGCCTTGCACCGGGCAATTGCCGATCATCCGGCCCTTGCGGCATTCACGGTCGTGCATTGTGTCGGGCCGCGCATGAAATCGCTGCACGATGTATTGCCCTATGCCCAACGCGGGGAATGGGTGGCGGAGGCCGCAGATCTGGCCGGGCATGTCCGCACGATGGTCGACGCTGGTGATGTGGTGCTCGTCAAAGGGTCCAAGGGAATAAAAGTCAGCCTTGTGGTTGACGCGCTACGCAAACTGGGGCAATCGCCCGCAGTTCCGGAATAGAGGACGACCGATGTTCTATCTGCTTTCGCAATTCTCCGATGGCGGCGACGTCTTCAACCTGTTCCGGTACATCACGTTCCGCGCAGGCGGGGCATTCTTTACGGCACTGGTGTTCGGCTTTGTCTTTGGACGGCCGCTTATCAACTTTCTGCGGGTAAAGCAGAAAAAGGGGCAGCCGATCCGTTCGGACGGCCCTACCAGCCATTTTTCCAAGGCCGGTACACCCACCATGGGCGGGCTTCTGATCCTGACATCCCTGGTCGTTTCCACGCTGCTGTGGGCTCAACTGTCCAACCCCTACGTCTGGATCGTGCTGCTGGTTACGCTGGCATTCGGGCTGATCGGCTTTGCCGATGATTATGCCAAGGTGACCAAGCAGACCACGGCGGGCGTCTCGGGACGTGTCAGAATGGCGCTGGGCCTGCTGACGGCCTTTCTTGCGACATTCGCTGCTGCCAGGTTCCACCCTGCGGGCCTGACAGGTGAGCTGGCACTTCCTTTTGTCAGCATGATGATCGATCTGGGAATCTTCTTCATCCCGTTCGGGATGCTGGTGATCGTGGGCGCGGCCAATGCCGTCAATCTGACAGACGGGCTGGACGGGCTGGCAATCATGCCCGTGATGATCGCCTCTGCCACGCTGGGGGCGATCGCCTATGCGGTCGGGCGGGTGGATTTCACGGAATATCTGGGCATCCACTATGTCCCGGGCACCGGGGAGTTGTTGATCTTTGTGGCGGCGCTGGTGGGCGGCGGCCTCGGGTTCCTGTGGTATAATGCCCCGCCGGCGGCCGTCTTTATGGGGGACACCGGAAGCCTTGCGCTGGGCGGTGCTCTGGGTGCGATTGCCGTCTGCATCAAGCACGAGATCGTTCTGGCCATCGTCGGCGGACTGTTCGTGGTCGAGGCGTTGAGCGTCATCATCCAGGTGCTGTACTTCAAGAAAACAGGCAAGCGCGTGTTCCTGATGGCCCCGATCCACCACCATTTCGAGAAAAAGGGCTGGGCCGAACCGCAGATCGTCATCCGTTTCTGGATCATCTCGGTCATTCTGGCACTGATCGGTCTGGCAACGCTGAAGATCCGCTGATCTTGCACCCGGACGCGCTGCGCCGCATTGTGCCGCGCAAAGCAGATGGGGTGCGGCATGATTCCGGTTCAGGGCGTTAACGGGCAGAAAATTGCGGTATTGGGTCTGGGGCGGTCCGGCCTGGCAACGGCCCGCGCTCTGGCTGCGGGCGGTGCCGAGCCTCTGGTATGGGATGACAGCCCCGAAGCACGTGCGAATGCCGAGGCCGAAGGGTTCCCGGCCTTCGATCTGACCCGACACTCCGCATTTGACGGTATCTCGGCGCTGATCGTCAGCCCCGGCATTCCGCACCTCTATCCCGCGCCGAACAAGGTCATTGCGCGCGCGCTGGAACTGGGCGTACCGGTAGATAACGACATCGGCCTGTTTTTCCGTTCTTACGCCACGCGCGATTGGGACGGGTTCGATCAGATGCCCAAGGTGATCTGCGTGACCGGATCGAACGGCAAGTCCACGACGACGGCCCTGATCCGCCACATCTGCGAAGAGGCGGGGCGCCCCGTCGCAATGGCCGGCAATATCGGTCGCGGTGTCCTTGATCTGGACCCCGCCGAGGACGGTTCGGTCGTGGTATTGGAACTCTCCAGCTATCAGACCGAACTGGCACGGGCCCTGACACCCGATGTCGCGGTATTTACCAACCTGTCACCGGACCATCTGGATCGTCATGGCGGCATGGGGGGGTATTTCGCCGCGAAACGGCGGCTGTTCTCCGAGGGCGGGCCCGATCGCTGCGTTGTCGGCGTGGATGAAATGGAAGGATGCTTCCTTGCCAACCAGCTGGCCACATCCGCCGTCGATGACCGGGTGATCCGTATTTCTTCGGGGACGAAGCTGGAAGGGTTCGGCTGGTCGGTTTTTGCGCGCAAGGGGTTCCTGTCGGAATGGCGCAAGGGGCGGCAGGTGGCCTCCATCGATCTGCGGGGCATTGCGGGCCTGCCGGGGGCGCATAACCACCAGAACGCCTGCGCCGCCTATGCCGCGGTCCGCACGCTCGGTCTTGCCCCCCGGTTGATCGAAGAGGCGTTCGCCTCCTTTGCCGGATTGCCCCATCGCAGCCAGCTGATTGCCGAGCGGGACGGCGTGCGGTTCGTGAACGATTCGAAGGCAACGAATGTCGACAGCGCGGCCAAGGCGCTTCAGGCCTTTCCCCGCATCCGCTGGATTGCCGGCGGGCTGGGCAAGGATGGGGGAATAGAGGCGCTGGTGCCCCATCTGGGCGGTGTTTCCAAGGCCTACCTCATCGGCCATTCGGCCCGCGATTTCGCCTTGCAGCTGGGCAGCACCGAACACGAGATCTGCGAGACGATGGAGCGCGCGGTGGAGCGCGCCGCCGCCGAGGCGGAACCGGGAGAGGTCGTGCTGCTGGCCCCCGCCGCCGCCAGTTTCGATCAATATCCGAACTTCGAAAAACGGGGCGATCATTTCGCGGCCTTGGTGTCGGAACTGCTGTCCGCCTAGGCCGACGAAGGTACTAGTCAGCAAGGCGGCGTTGCGTTACCCTTTGCAGCAGACCCGAAACAATCGGGCAGGCAGTGGACAGGCATACCCCATGACTGAGATGGTCCATGGTGCGATTCCCGCGCGGGCATCGGAACCGGTTCTCCCGCGCTGGTGGCGCACGATCGACAAGTGGTCGTTGACCTCTATCTTCGTGCTGTTCGGCATCGGGCTTTTGCTGGCGCTGGCGGCGTCGGTTCCTCTGGCCACACGCAACGGGCTGCCCCCGTTCTATTACGTGGAACGGCAAATGTTCTTCGGGGGGATGGCAATGGTCGCGATGGTGACCATGTCCATGATGTCGCCCGACATGATCCGGCGCCTGGGGGTCCTCGGGTTTCTTGCGTCGTTCGTGGCACTGATCCTGCTGCCCATGTTCGGAACGGATTTCGGCAAGGGGGCGATCCGCTGGTTCAGCCTTGGCTTTGCCTCTTTCCAGCCGTCGGAATTCCTGAAGCCCGGCTTCATCATCGTCACAGCATGGCTGATGGCGGCGGGGCAGGAAGTGAACGGCCCGCCCGGTAAGCGGATTTCCTTTGCGATGCTGACGGTGATTTCGGGGTTTCTGGCCATGCAGCCCGACTTCGGGCAGACGGCCTTGATCCTGTTCGGGTGGAGCGTGATCTATTTCGTCGCAGGTGCGCCGATGGTGCTGATCGGCAGCTTCATGGCGGCGGTCGTCTTTGCCGGCACGCTGTTCTACGAAAGCTCCGAACACTTCGCACGCCGGATCGACGGGTTCATGAACCCTGATCTGGATCCGCGGACACAGCTTGGTTATGCAACGAATGCCATTGTCGAAGGCGGGTTCTTTGGGGTCGGCGTGGGCGAGGGGCAGGTGAAATGGTCACTGCCCGATGCGCATACCGATTTCATCATTGCCGTTGCTGCCGAGGAATACGGCCTGATCCTTGTACTCTGCATCATCGCCCTTTACGCCACCATCGTTGTGCGGAGCCTGTTCCGGCTGATGCGCGAACGTGATCCGTTCATCCGTCTGGCAGGAACCGGTCTGGCCTGCATCTTCGGGGTTCAGGCCATGATCAACATGGGCGTTGCCGTCCGCCTGCTGCCGGCCAAGGGGATGACCCTGCCGTTCGTCAGCTATGGTGGGTCGTCCGTCATCGCGGCGGGGATTACCGTCGGCATGCTCTTGGCGCTGACACGCAGCCGCCCTCAGGGTGAAATGAGCGATATTCTGTTCAAGCGGGGCCGCTGATGAACCAACCGCGCGACACCGCTCCCTTGTTGTTGATCGCAGCAGGGGGGACCGGCGGTCATATGTTTCCCGCACAGGCCCTTGCCGAGGCGATGATCGAAAAGGGTTGGCGGGTTGTCCTGTCAACCGATGCGCGGGGTGCCCGCTATACCGGCGGTTTCCCCAAGGCTGTGGTGGTGGAACAGGTCACCTCGGCAACCTTTGCGCGGGGCAGCCGTCTGGCAAAACTGGCCGTGCCGTTCCGCATCCTGCAGGGGGTGTTCGGGGCATTGCGGGCGCAACGGCGCGATCGTCCGGCGGTTGTGGTAGGGTTTGGCGGGTATCCGTCCATTCCGGCGCTTGGTGCCGCGTGGCTGCTGCGCCGACCGCGCATGATCCATGAACAGAACGGTGTTCTGGGTCGCGTGAACCGCCTGTTTGCGCCGCATGTTGCCCATGTTGCCTGCGGCATGTGGCCGACCGAACTGCCGAAGGGGCTGATCGGGATCCATACCGGAAATCCGGTTCGCGAATCCGTGCTGGAGCATGCGGGGGCGATGTATCGTGCCCCGGATACAGGCCCAATTTCGGTTCTGGTCATCGGCGGAAGCCAGGGTGCGCGCGTTCTGTCAACGCTGGTGCCCGAGGCGCTGGCCGGGCTGCCCGAGGCATTGCGCTCCCGTTTGCAGGTATCGCATCAGGCCCGGGGCGAGGATGCGGATGCGGTGGTCCAAAGCTATGGGCAGGCCGGAATCGTGGCGGATGTGCAGCCGTTCTTTACCGATGTGCCCGAGCGGATCGATGCCGCGCAGCTGGTCATTTCCCGGGCGGGGGCCTCTTCGATCGCGGATATCACGGCAATCGGCCGCCCAGCGATCCTGATCCCCTTTGCCGCCGCACTGGGGGATCACCAGACTGCAAATGCGCGCGGGCTGGTCGACGTGGATGCCGCAATTTCATTGCCGGAGCGGGGGCTGGATGCCGCCACGCTGCGGACCAATATCACCGCCATTCTGACGCAGCCTGCCATGGCCACGCGAATGGCCGACAATGCCTGTGCCCTTGGCCGCCCTGATGCAACGCAGCATCTGGTCGAGGTGGTCGAGGCTCTTGCAAGGACGGAATGATGAACGCCGCAACCAAACTGCCCGGAGAACTGGGCCCCATTCACTTTGTCGGTATCGGTGGCATCGGCATGTCCGGCATCGCCGAGGTGCTGATGACACTGGGCTATCAGGTGCAGGGGTCGGATTCCAAGGCATCAAAGATCACGGACCGTCTGGTGGAGCTGGGCGCGACCGTTTTCGTGGGCCAGAGTGCCGAGAACATCGGTGATGCGGCTGTCGTCGTGATTTCATCGGCCATCAAGAAGGGCAACCCCGAGCTGGAGGAGGCGCGACTGCGCCAGTTGCCGGTTGTGCGGCGGGCGGAAATGCTGGCCGAGCTGATGCGGATGCGCTCCAACATCGCGGTGGCCGGAACGCATGGCAAGACCACGACAACCACCATGGTGGCGACGCTGCTGGACAAGGGTGGGTTCGACCCCACCGTCATAAACGGTGGCGTGATCCACGCCTATGGTTCCAACGCTCGGGCAGGGGCCGGCGAATGGATGGTGGTGGAGGCCGACGAATCCGACGGCTCTTTCAACCGCCTGCCGGCCACGATCGCGATCGTCACCAATATCGACCCCGAGCATATGGAGCATTGGGGCAGCTTTGATGCGTTGCGCAAAGGCTTTACCGATTTCGTAACCAACATTCCGTTCTACGGGTTGGCGGTCTGCTGCACCGACCAT
Source organism: Falsirhodobacter sp. alg1 (assembly GCF_000739715.2). GTDB lineage: Bacteria > Pseudomonadota > Alphaproteobacteria > Rhodobacterales > Rhodobacteraceae > Falsirhodobacter. The sequence continues at coordinate 51,848 of NZ_BBJC02000007.1, forward strand.
GCCGAGGTTCAGGCACTGGTGGGCCGCATCACCGATCGCCGCATCGTCACCTTCGGGTTCAACGCGCAGGCGGATGTGCGGGCCATCAACCTGACCTATGAAAACGGTGTGGCGCATTTCGATGTGGCGTTGCAGGCCGAAGATACGGTGATCGAGAATTGTACACTGCCGATGCCGGGCGATCATAACGTATCGAATGCCCTCGCGGCGGTTGCGGTTGCCCGCCATCTGGGCATGAAGCGCAGCGAAATCCGCAATGCACTGGCCGCCTTCGGGGGCGTCAACCGCCGCTTCACCAAGGTGGGCGAGGTTCTGGGCGGTGTGACCATCATCGATGATTACGGCCACCATCCGGTCGAGATTGCCGCCGTTCTGCGCGCAGCGCGTCAGGCGATTAAAGGGCGCGTGATTGCCGTGCATCAACCGCACCGCTATTCCCGTCTGGCCGGGCTGTTCGATGATTTCTGCACCTGCTTCAACGAGGCAGATGTGGTGGCGATCTCGGATGTCTATGCGGCCGGCGAAGATCCGATTCCGGGCGCAGGGCGGGATGATCTGGTGGCGGGCCTTGTGGCCCACGGGCATCGCCATGCCCGCGCCATCCTGTCCGAAGAGGATCTGGAACGTCTGATCCGCGAACAGGCCCGGCCGGGGGATATGGTTGTCTGCCTCGGTGCGGGCACAATCTCGTCATGGGCAAATGCGCTGCCCGGACGGATGGCCTGATGACGGCACTGATCTTTGCGGCACTGTGGTTCACGGTCGCGATTGTTGCCAGTTTCCGGGTGCATGCGCCAACCGGTTGGGCCTTGGTCTTGACCGGTATCCCCATGGTGGGGATGGTGACATGGCAATCCGGGCCCTTGGTGGGTCTGGTCACACTGGCATTCTGCCTCTTTCTTTTGCGAACACCGCTGCGGGCAGTGCGCCGCAGGGCACAGCGAGCCGTACAATGACCGAACTTCCCGCCGTGCGCGGCACCCTGACCGCGAATCGATCCCTGGCCGAACTGACGTGGCTGCGTGTGGGCGGGCCCGCGGATTGGCTTTTCCAGCCTGCGGACGAAGATGACCTGGCGCAGTTTCTCGCGGACTTGCCGCCGGATGTGCCGGTGTTTCCGATCGGCGTCGGCTCCAATCTGATCGTGCGCGATGGTGGTCTGCGCGCCGTGGTCATTCGTCTTGGCCGCGGGTTCAACTCTATCCGGACCGAGGGGGATCTGGTGATTGCGGGGGCGGCGGCGCTGGATGCGCATGTGGCACGGCGCGCCGCAGAGGCGGGTCTGGACCTGACGTTCCTGCGCACCATTCCGGGCAGCATTGGTGGGGCCGTGCGGATGAATGCGGGCTGCTACGGTACATATGTTGCCGATCATCTGCTGGAGGTTCGGGCAATCAACAGGGCAGGGGAACGGGTTACGGTTCCCGCTGCCGATCTGGGCCTGCGTTATCGCCAGTCCGAGATCCCGGAGGGCTGGGTGATCGTGGAGGCGGTTTTCCGCGCAGCGCCGGGCGATCCTGCAGAACTGGCCGACCGCATGGCGGCGCAATTGGCCAAGCGTGACGAAACCCAACCGACCAAGGACCGGAGCGCGGGGTCCACGTTCCGTAATCCCGCAGGTTTTTCCTCGACCGGTCGGGCCGATGATACGCATGAATTGAAGGCGTGGAAGGTCATTGATGATGCCGGATTGCGGGGCGCAACCCTGGGTGGCGCACAGATGAGCCCCAAGCATTCCAACTTCATGATCAACACGGGGTCGGCCACCGCCGCCGATCTGGAAAATCTGGGCGAATTTGTCAGAAAGAGGGTTTCCGAAACGACTTCTCTTGAGTTAGAGTGGGAAATTATGCGGGTCGGAGAACCTGCTGATCCACAATAATTTTACGAGCCGGTCAACGGCCGTGTCGAGGCAGTGAAATGGCGGGCATGTCTGGCAGGACAGTCCGCAAGGTTGCAGTACTGATGGGGGGTCCCTCCGCCGAGCGCGAGGTCTCACTCAGCACAGGGCGCGAATGCGCGGCAGCCCTGCGGCAAGCAGGATATGAGGTGGTAGAGCTTGACGCTTCCGCCGACATTTATGCACGGCTGACCGAGATTGCCCCCGATGTCGTTTTCAATGCGTTGCACGGACGCTGGGGAGAGGATGGCTGCGTTCAGGGCATTCTTGAATGGATGCGGATCCCCTATACCCATTCCGGCGTGCTGGCTTCGGCGCTGGCGATGGACAAGACGCGCAGCAAGGCCGCCTTTGCCCTTGCAGGCCTGCCGGTGGTCGAAAGCCGTATCGCACACCGCTCCGAGGTAGAGGCCGGGCACGTCCTGCCGCCCCCCTATGTGGTGAAGCCGAACAGCGAAGGGTCTTCCGTCGGCGTTTATCTGGTCAGTGATGCGGCCAACGGCCCGCCCGTTCTTTCGGCCGAGATGCCTGAGTACGTGATGGTCGAAACCTTCGTTCCGGGGCGCGAGATGACCACCTCGGTTCTGGGCGACCGGGTCCTTGCCGTGACGGACATCCTGACCGACGGCTGGTATGATTACGACGCGAAATATCGCCCCGGTGGCTCCCGTCATGTGATCCCGGCGCAGATTCCGCCCGAGATCGAGGCTGCCTGCCGTGATTACGCCCTGCGCGCGCATCAGGTTCTGGGGTGCCGCGGGCTAAGCCGGACCGATTTCCGCTGGGATGAATCCCGCGGGCTTGAGGGGTTGATCCTGCTGGAAACCAATACCCAGCCCGGAATGACGCCGACATCGCTTGCGCCGGAGCAGGCGGCCCATTGCGGGTATTCATTTGCGGAACTTTGTGATTGGCTGGTGAAGGATGCGTCATGCAACCGATGAACCGGCCTCCACGCAGGGACCCTGCGCCTAGCCGTTTCGCCTACCGCGTCCAGCGGATGATGCTGACACCTGTCTACCGCCGCCTTGTCCGGACCGGCTTGCCCCTTGTCCTCTCGGTGGGTGTTGTTGCCCTCTATCTGTCCAGCGAAACGCGCCGGGCGGAAATTGCCGCAGCTTACGAATCTGTTCTTGATACGTTTCAGGACCGCCCGGAATTCATGGTCAGCGTCATGCATATCGACGGGGCCTCACCGCAGCTGGCCGAAACCATCCGGCGGATGCTGGATCTGGATAAACCGCAAAGCTCCTTTGATCTGGATATGCCGGCCCTGCGCGAACAGATCATGACGCTGAACGCGGTGCAGGATGTATCGCTGCGCGTCTCTCCGGGGGGTGTTCTGGATGTGAATGTGGTGGAGCGTGTGCCCGTGGTGGTGTGGCGCTCGGCTGCAAATGTGGAGTTGTTGGACAAGGACGGGCACCGCGTGATGCTGGTCGCCGAACGGAACGATCGGGCAGACCTGCCTTTGGTGACGGGCACCGGTGCCGACCGCGATATCCCCGAACTGCTGGCGCTTCTGTCCGCCGCCGAGCCGATCATGCCGCGTGTGCGCGGTTTTGTCCGGATGGGAGAGCGGCGGTGGGACATCGTGCTGGACCGCGGTCAGCGCATCATGCTGCCGGTCACCGCACCTGTACCGGCCTTGGAGCGGATACTTGCGCTGGATAAGGCCGAGGATCTGCTGGCACGCGATATTACGACCATCGATTTCAGACTCAAGGATCGTCCCATACTCCGACTGGCGCCAAATGCCTTGGCCGAGCGTCGTCGGGCGCGGGACGCAAACGCAAGCGGGGGCCTATGACCGATCTATACCAGTCTCAACGGGCAATGCGGAACATGCGGCGGGCAGCGATCCAGCGCGGCGTCATCGCCATTCTGGATGTCGGCTCAACCAAGATCGCCTGTTTGATTCTGCGGTTTGACGGGCCTGACCGGATGCGGGAACAGGACGGTGTCGGGTCCATGGCGGGGCAGAGCCAGTTTCGCGTGATCGGTGCGGCCAGCACCCGGTCACGGGGGGTGCGGTTCGGTGAGATCAGCGTGATGAATGAAACCGAACGCGCGATCCGGACCGCCGTTCAGGGTGCCCAGAAAATGGCAGGCGTGCGGGTCGACCATGTCATCGCCAGCTTTTCGGGCGGGGATCCGCGCAGCTATGGTCTGGCTGGGGAATGGGAGTTGCAGGACTCCGTGGTCAGCGAGCAGGATGTGGCGCGCGTGCTGTCTGCCTGCGAGGTGCCCGATATCGGTATCGGTCGCGAAGTGATGCATGCCCAGCCCGTCAACTTTGCGCTGGACCACCGGACCGGGCTTGGTGATCCGCGCGGGCAGATCGGCAACCGGCTGGCCTGCGACATGCATATGCTGTCTGTGGATGCCGGAACGGTGCAGAACCTTCTGTACTGCATCAAGCGGTGCGATCTGGAATTGGCTGGGATCGCCTCCTCTGCCTATGTCTCCGGTGTTTCGAGCCTGGTCGAGGACGAGCAGGAACTGGGGGCGGCCTGTATCGATATGGGCGGTGGCTCTACCGGGCTGTCGATCTTTATCAAGAAGCATATGATCTATTCCGACACGGTGCGGATGGGCGGCGATCATGTCACCTCCGATATCGCCAAGGGATTGCAGATCCCGCTGGCCCAGGCCGAAAAGATCAAGACCCTGAAGGGCGGCATCCACGCCACGGGCATGGATGATCGCGACATGATTCCGATCGGCGCGGATACCGGCGATTGGGACAAGGACAGCCGTACCGTCAGCAGGACGGAACTGATCGGCATCATGCGTCCCCGGGTCGAGGAGATTCTGGAAGAGGTGCGCGTGCGTCTGGATGCTGCGGGATTCGACCATCTTCCCAGCCAGCAGATCGTGCTGACCGGCGGCGCCAGCCAGGTTCCGGGGCTGGAGGGGCTTGCAAGCCGCATCCTCGGGCAGCGCGTGCGTTTGGGGCGTCCGCTACGGGTTCAGGGGTTGCCGCATCAGGTAACGGGACCTGCCTTCGCCTCCGCTGTAGGGCTGTGCCTGTTTGCGGCGCACCCCCAGGATGAGTGGTGGGATTTCGAAATTCCGACCGAACGTTATCCGGCAAAGTCGCTCAAACGGGCATTCCGCTGGTTCAAGGAAAACTGGTAACCGGATATCCTGTCAAAACGGCAGGATACCGCCGAACTGCCTTCGAAAATAGCTATAAATTGTGAATTACCCCGCTTTTCAGGGTGACGAACAATGGCTTTTATGACTAAAATCGACGTCAAATCCCAATAAGGGTGCCCCCGAACGGTGCCGCGCAAAACTTGAACACAGGCGGAAAACGATGCGTCTCACTCTGATGAATGACCAACAGGAAGAACTGAAGCCGCGCATTACCGTTTTCGGTGTGGGCGGGGCCGGGGGCAACGCGGTCAACAACATGATCGAGCAGCAGCTTGAGGGCGTCGAATTCGTTGTGGCGAATACAGATGCGCAGGCGTTGCAGCAAAGCAATGCCACGGCCAAGATCCAGATGGGCCTTAAGGTTACCGAAGGTCTGGGTGCGGGCGCGCGTCCTTCTGTAGGAGCTGCCGCTGCAGAAGAAACGATCGAGGAGATCGTGGACCATCTGGCAGGCGCGCATATGTGCTTCATCACCGCCGGTATGGGCGGTGGCACGGGTACGGGCGCCGCGCCGATCATCGCGCAGGCCGCGCGTGAACTGGGTGTGCTGACCGTCGGTGTCGTGACCAAACCCTTCCAGTTCGAGGGCAACAAGCGGATGCGTCAGGCCGATGAGGGCATCGATGCACTGCAGAAGGTCGTCGACACGCTCATCATCATTCCGAACCAGAACCTGTTCCGTCTGGCGAATGACCGCACCACCTTTACCGAAGCCTTCGCAATGGCCGATGACGTGCTGTATCAGGGTGTGAAAGGTGTGACCGACCTGATGGTCCGTCCGGGCCTTATCAACCTCGACTTTGCCGACGTTCGCGCGGTGATGGACGAGATGGGCAAGGCCATGATGGGTACGGGCGAGGCCGAGGGCGAAGAGCGCGCGAAGATGGCGGCCGAGAAGGCGATTGCCAACCCGCTGCTGGACGAAGTCAGCCTGACGGGCGCCAAGGGTGTTCTCATCAACATCACCGGCGGCTACGATCTGACGCTGTTCGAGCTGGACGAAGCTGCGGAAACCATCCGCAACAAAGTCGACGAGAATGCGAACATTATCGTAGGGTCGACGCTCGATACCACGATGGAAGGACGCATCCGCGTTTCCGTTGTTGCAACGGGCATCGAGGCGGCAAAGTCGCAGATCGAATCCACGCCACAGCGCCGCCCGCTGGCGCAACCGCTGGCCACACCGGCCCCGACACCCGCACCCGAAGCGCGCAGTGTCGCACAGCCGGCAGCACGCCAGCCGGCACCAGCGCCGCAGCCGCCTGCACAGCCTTCGGGCCGGACCATGTTCGAACACGCGCCGGAAGAGGCATCGCACGATGATCAGGGCGATGATCTGCCGCCGCCCGCATATCGTCCGCAACCTGCGGCTGCACCCCAGCCTCCGGTGCAACAGCGCGCGCAACGCGCTCCTTCGGTGAACGATGATGCGTCTTCCTTCGTCGCGCCGCGCCCGCGTCAGGCTGCGACCGAGGCTGGAACACCTTCGCCGGATACGATGGCGCGCCTGGCCGCTGCCGTAAGCAAAGTGCCGCCACGTGGTTCCGCTGCAGCGGCACCCCCGCGTCCGTCGGAACCTGCACCGCGTCAGCAGCCGCCGGCAGAAAAAGCGCGTTTCGGAATTGGGTCTCTGATCAACCGTATGGCCGGCCACTCGGAGCCGCACCAGCCCGAACGTGCCCCCTCGCGCCCGCAACAGCAGGTCGCCTATGACGAGGATCAGGCGCCGAATCCGGACCAGGAACGTATCGAGATTCCGGCCTTCCTGCGTCGACAAGCGAATTAATTCCGTTACATCCATTATCAAGGCCCGGCCGTAGCGCCGGGCTTTTTCTTTTTAATTCAGTCGTTTATGGCTTGTGTGTGCTGTTGTCACATGGCGTCACAAAGAGTGAGTTGAGACTGGACGCGTGATTTCCTACCTATCCTAACAAGGCGGCTTGATGTCGCGATCCAGAACCAAGGAAGGTGTTTGCTATGCAACGCACTCTCAAATCCGCAGCTACTTTCACGGGCCTCGGCCTTCACACCGGGCGTCCGGTGCGCATGACTGTACGGCCAGCATCGGCGGATTACGGTATCTGGTTTCGTCGTACAGACCTGAAGGAAGGCGATGCACTGATCCCCGCACGTTGGGATGCGGTCGTTCCTTCGAAGCTTTGCACTCTATTGGCAAACGCTGCCGGTGCGACTGTTTCGACGGTGGAGCATGTGACAGCCGCCCTTGCCGGTTGCGGTATTCATAACGCGCTGATCGAGATCAGCGGGCCCGAAGTTCCGATCCTTGACGGTTCGGCTGCGATGTTTGTTGAGCGTTTTCTTGCCGCCGGTCTGCGGGAGCAGATGGTGCCGGTTCGCGCAATTCGGGTCATGGACACGGTTGAAGTGCGCGAAGGGGATGCCATCGCCCGTTTGGAGCCGGCAGAGATGATGGAAATCAACTTTGAGATCGACTTCGCCGAGCGGGCGATTGGCCATCAGTCCAAGAACCTGAACATGTCGAATGGCGCATTTGTACGCGAACTGTGCGACAGCCGCACCTTCTGCCGCCAGTCCGACGTTGATGCGATGCGGGCCAACGGTCTGGCATTGGGCGGTACGGTGGATAACGCTGTTGTGTTTGATGGCGATCACGTCGTCAGCCCGGGCGGTTTGCGCCACCCGGATGAGCCGGTGCGTCACAAGATGCTGGATGCGCTTGGCGATCTGTCCTTGGCCGGCGGGCCGGTTTTGGGCCGATATACAGGCATTCGGGCCGGTCACGCGATGACCAACCGTTTGCTGCATGCCCTGTTCGCTCGTCGTGGCGCGTGGAAAATGGTCGAATGCGGCCCGCAAACCGGCCTCAAACTGCCCGGCGTAGGTGTTGTTCGCGCTGATCTGGCTGCCGTGGCCTGATGGTTTTCCGGACAAAGGCATTTTGCCACCCGGATTTATCTGTGCTACGACATCCCGAACACTGTGCCTTGCCTCAAGGTACGGCGAACGGAAACCCACGAGGAATGGCAAGACATGGCAGGCAGTAAGTCAGGCGGGCGGGTGCTTTGCACGGCGCTGGTGTTGGGTTTGCTCGCCGGGTGCGGCGGCGGAAAAGACAAAGGCCCGAACTTTGAAGCAATGTCCGCCGAGCAGATTTACTCCCAGGGTGTGGCCATGGTCGATGCGGAGCCAGAGCAGGCAATCCGCTACCTGTCCGAAATCGAACGGCTTTATCCCTACACCCAATATGCCAAACGTGCGCTGATCCAGCAGGCCTATGCCTACCATCAGGCCAAGGAATATGAAGAGGCCCGGAATTCGGCGCAGCGCTTCCTTGATACCTATCCCGCCGATCCGGATGCGGCCTATGCCCAGTATCTGCTCGCGCTGTCTTATTACGATCAGGTCGATGAAGTGGGGCGTGATCAGGGCCTGACATTTCAGGCATTGCAATCCCTGCGGACTGTGATGGAGAAATATCCTGACAGCCCCTATGCACGCACCGCGTCGCTGCAATTCGATGTGGCCTTTGACCATCTTGCTGCAAAAGAGATGGAAATCGGCCGCTACTATCTGAAAAAGCAGAATTATCCTGCAGCAATCAGCCGTTTCCGTTCGGTGGTGGAGCAATATCAGACCACAAGCCAGACGCCCGAGGCGCTGCACCGTCTGGTGGAGGCATATCTGGCACTTGGCTTCAACGACGAGGCGCAGTCGGCCGGGGCAATTCTCGGATATAACTATCGCTCGTCTCCCTTCTATGATGATACCTATCGTCTGCTGACCGGCCGTGGGCTGAATCCGAAAGTGACCGGCAACAACTGGCTTTCCTCGGTCTATCGTCAGACGATCCGGGGTGAGTGGCTCTGACAGCACCTGCCGGGGGGATCTGATGCTCCGTACGCTTGATATTCGTGACATGCTCATCATCGAGCGGCTTTCTCTGGCGTTCCAGCCGGGGCTGAACGTCCTGACAGGGGAAACAGGGGCCGGCAAGTCGATCCTGCTGGATTCGCTGGGCTTTGTTCTGGGCTGGCGGGGCCGGGCGGAACTGGTCCGGGCTGGCGCGGAAAAGGGCGAGGTTACAGCCGTTTTCGACCTTCCGGCGGGCCATGCGGCACGCGCGGTGTTGGATGAAGCGGGGATCGAGGCGGATGAGGAACTGATCCTTCGCCGCGTCAACCACACGGATGGCCGCAAGACCGCTTGGGTGAATGACCGCCGTGTATCGGGCGAGGTTCTGCGTGCCTTGTCCGACGCGCTTATCGAATTGCACGGTCAGCACGATGATCGCGGGCTTTTGAACCCGCGCGGCCACCGGCAGATGCTGGATGTATTTTCGGATTCCAACATCAGCCCTGTGCGCCGGGCCTGGTATGATCTGGGACAGGCCCGCCGTGTTCTGGCCGACGCCGAGGCTGCCCTTGCGCTGATCCGCGCCGAAGAGGATTACCTGCGGCACGCTGTGGCCGAGCTGGACAAGCTGGATCCGCAGCCGGGCGAAGAGGCCGGTCTTGATATCCGCCGCCGTGCCATGCAGGGGGCGGAGCGGATCCGGGACGATGTGATCCGCGCCCATCAGGCCATGTCCGACAAGGGTGCGGAGGGCCTGTTGACCGATGCCGCCCGCTGGCTTGAAGGCGCCTCCGACCGGGCCGAGGGGCGGTTGGAGGCCGCGCTTGCCGCGCTGACCCGCGCACAGATGGAACTGGGTGAGGCGCAGCAGGGGGTGGAAAACTGCCTTTCGGCGCTGGATTTCGACCCGACGGAATTGGAACAGATCGAAGAGCGGTTGTTTGCAATCCGGGCCTTGGCACGAAAGCATGATGTTCTGGCCGATGATCTTGCGGTTTTTGCCGATGATCTCCGGCGGCGTCTTGCAGCGCTGGATGGCGGAGAGCGTGACATTGCCGCCATGCGCCGCGTGGTGACCGAGGCCGATCTTGCCTATCGGGCCGCTTCGGAAAAACTGACGTCTGTGCGTCGCAAGGGGGCTCTGCGACTGGACAAGGCGATGGCCGCCGAACTTGCGCCGCTGAAAATGGAACGGGCTGTTTTCGAGACATTAGTCACACCGGTAGAACCGGGCCCGGAAGGGGCCGATCATGTCGCCTTTACCGTGGCCACCAACCCCGGCGCACCGCCCGGACCGCTCAACAAGATTGCATCGGGCGGGGAGCTGTCCCGTTTCCTGCTGGCGCTGAAGGTCTGCCTGACCGGCGATGCGCGCGATGTGACGATGATCTTTGATGAGATTGACCGGGGTGTGGGCGGAGCCACTGCGAATGCCGTGGGCCGTCGCCTGAAGGCATTGGCCGAAGGGGGCCAAGTTTTGGTCGTTACGCATTCGCCCCAAGTTGCGGCATTGGGCGCCCACCATTGGCGTGTGGAAAAACGGGTTCGGGGTGGAATGACCACTTCTACCGTCGTTCCGCTGGACGAGGCGCAGCGGGTGGACGAGGTAGGCCGGATGCTGGCGGGTGATACGATCACCGAGGCCGCGCGCGAGGCTGCGCGCGACCTGTTGGCGGGTTAGGCCACTTCGGCAAAAACCTGTTTCAATGCATCTTCCAGTTTGCCGAACATTTCTTCCAGATGGGCTTCGGTGCAGATGAACGGCGGGCACAGCACGATGGATTGACCAAGCGGGCGGCAGATCAGCCCGTGGTCCGTACAGGCATTGGCGATCCGCTCGCTGACCGAGAGATTGCCGGCAAAGGGGGTTTTCGTGGCCTTGTCCTGCACGGCTTCCAACGCGCCCATCAGACCTTTGCCGCGCCATTCCCCGATATTCGGATGCTCGGCCAGCCGGGCAAGGCCCGCTTCGAAGGCAGGTGTCAATGCGCGCACATTCTCTCCCAGCCCCCCCTCGATCAGGCCGATGGACGCGAGCGCGATGGCGCAACCGACCGGGTGGCCCGAAGCGGTGAATCCATGCGGAAACTCTTCGATCGCCTCGGATGCGGTGTGGATACGGTCTGACAGTTCGGGCCCCAGAATGACGGCACCCATCGGGAAATAACCGGCCGTCAGCGCCTTGGACGCGATGATCGCGTCCGGAACGAAATCATAGGTCTCGCAGCCCCACATCGCACCGGTACGCCCGAATCCGCAAATAACCTCATCCGAGATCAGGGGAATGCCATGACGTTTCAGAATCGGCTGGATCGCCTGAAAATAACCGGCAGAGGGCGGGATCACGCCACCGGCGCCCATGACCGGTTCGGCCACAAAGGCAGCGATGGTGTCCGGCCCTTCGGCAAGGATCGTCGCCTCCAGTTCCTGGGCCAGGCGTGTGGTGAATTGCGCCTCCGTTTCGCCTTCCTGACCGAAGCGCCAGTAATGCGGGCAGCCGACATGGATAAAGCCGGGCATCGGCAGGCCGAAAACCGAATTATAGGGCTTGCCGGTCATTGATGCGGAAACGGCTGTTACACCGTGATAGCCGCCGGTACGCGTGATGATCTTGCGACGTTGTGGCTGACCTTCGGCCCCTGCCAGAAACCACAGCATCTTGACCAGCGTGTCGTTCGCTTCGGACCCCGAATTGGTGTAGAAGACGCGACCGCGATCAAAGGGGGACAGTTCGACCAGCTTCTCCGAAAGCATCACTGTCTGATCGGACATCCGCCCGAAAAACGCGTGGTAACCGCCAAGCTTGGCATATTGATCCGAAGCGGCCTTGGCCAGCACGGGGTTGTCGAACCCCGCGACCATGTTCCAGAGGCCGGAGTTGGCATCCAGATAACGCCGTCCTTCGGTATCGACGATATATGGGCCTTCGCCCCGTTCCACGACCACGGTGCCGCGGGCGGCGATGGTGGGAAGGTCGGTAAAGCCGTAGAGCGTATGGGCCTCGGCGCGGCGATCCCAGCTGTTCGGTCGGTCGTTCGGCACGGAGTATCTCCTGTCAGAGTCCTAGGCGGTCACGTAATCCATACCATGTCATGGCAAGCGCCAGAAGAGGGGAGCGCAGGGCAGATCCCCCCGGAAAGCGGTGCTGGGGCAGGCGGGCCATCAGGTCGAAACGGCCCGCTTCTCCGGCCACAGCCTCGGCCATGATCTTGCCGGCCATCGTGGCCATTGCCACACCATGCCCAGAATAGCCCGAGGCCGAAAGTACGCCCCTTGCCACCCTGCGGAAGCAGGGCATCCGGTTCATGGTAATGGCCAGTGTTCCGCCCCAGGCATAGTCGATCCGCGCATCGGCAAGCTGCGGATATACCTTCAGCAGTGGTTTGCGGACTGTCTTGATGATATCGGGAAAACGGTAGCCATAGCTTTCGCCGCCCCCGAACAGCAGCCGGTTATCATCCGACATCCGCCAGTAATTCACGACGAACCGCGTATCGCAGGCGGCCACTGGCGCCATAAGGCCGGGCACAGGTTCGGTTGCAACGATGAAGTTGTTGATGGGCATGACACGGGCGGCGACGCCCCCCTCCAATGCCCCCAGATAGCCGTTGCAGGCGAGGATGACGTGATCCGCCTGCACATGACCGTTTTCGGTGTGAACTGTGGTACCATCCAGACGGGTGACGGTGCTGCGTTCGTGAATGCGGGCGCGAGTGGCGCGGGCCAGGCCAAGCGCAAGGTTCAGCGGATGGACATGGCCAGCGCCCTGATCCAGATCGCCCCCCTTGTACACATCGGTCCCAAGCAGATCCGCCATTCGTGCCGCATCGACGGGCTGCACCTGATCGTAACCATAGTCCTTGGCCAGCTTTTCGGCATATCGGCGGGCATGATCGACCTCTGCCGTAGTCCGGCAGGCGTGGGCGATGCCGGGGCGATAGCCGGCCGGAATATCATGCCTTGCAATCAGATCATGCAGAAGGGTTTTCGCTTCTTCGGCCAGATTCCATAGATGGCGGGCATCGTTCATGCCCAGCATCGCCTCCAGATCGTCCTGCTCCCGCCGCTGACCGCTGCCAACCTGACCGCCATTGCGCCCCGAGGCCCCCCAGCCCACGCGCTGCGCCTCCAGCACCACAACATCAAAGCCACGTTCGGCCAGATGCAGGGCGGCCGACAGGCCGGTGTAACCCGCCCCCACGATGCAGACATCCGCGCGCGTGGCCCCTTGCAGTGGCGCAAACGCCGGCAGGGGGGTGGCTGTCGCGGCGTACCAGCTGGGAGGGTAGGCGCCGGGTTGGTCGTTGACGGTCAGCAGGTTCATACGTTCAGCAACAGATGCTCCCGCTCCCACGGCGAAATGACGCCTTGGAATTCGCGGTATTCGTTTCGTTTCACGACATCATAGACCTTGCAGAACTCCTCACCCAGAATTTCGCGCAGCGCGGTATCCTCCTCCAGCAGGTCCAGCGCATCGGCAAGGTTGTAGGGCAGGTCGGTCTCGCTCATGTATGCGTTGCCGATACATTCCGAACGCGGGTTCTTCTTTTCCATCAGGCCAAGATAGCCGCAGGCCAGCGATGCCGCGATCCCGAGGTAGGGGTTGCAGTCCATCCCCGCCAGCCGGTTTTCCAGACGGCGAGAATCCGGGTCGGAAATCGGGATGCGTAATCCAGTGGTGCGGTTGTCGCGACCCCACTCCAGATTGATGGGGGCGGCAAAGTCGGGGATGTAACGGCGATAGCTGTTGACGTAGGGGGCCAGCAGCGCCACGGCGGCAGGCAGGTGGGTCTGCATGCCAGCGATGAAATGCAGGAAGGATTCGGACTCCAGTCCGTTTTCGTCGCAGAAGATATTCCTTCCGGTCACCATATCCGTGACGGAATGGTGGATATGCATGGCCGAGCCCGGTTCCCCCTCGATCGGCTTGGCCATGAATGTGGCAAAGCAATCATGCCGCAGGGCGGCCTCGCGGATCAGGCGCTTGAAGAAAAATATCTCGTCGGCCAGTCGGACAGGATCGCCATGGGCCAGATTGATCTCTACCTGACCTGCGCCGCCCTCTTGCAGGATCCCGTCGATTTCCAGCCCCTGCAGTTCGGCAAAGTCATAAATGTCATCGATCACCTTGCCGTATTCATCGACCGCACTCATGGAATAGGCCTGCCGGCCTGCAGCACGGCGGCCCGAACGACCCATGGGCGGCATTACCGGCATGTTCGGGTCGATATTCTTGGCAACAAGGAAGAATTCCATTTCAGGTGCCACGACAGGCGACCAGCCCTGATCGTTATAGAGCTTCACCACGCGTTTCAGTACGTTGCGCGGGGCGGAGGCGACTGGTTCACCCGATTGGGTCATCGCGTCGTGGATCACCTGAATGGTCACATCCGCCGTCCAGGGGGCTGCACTGGCCGTGGAATAATCGGGGTAAAGGATCATGTCCGGCTCGGTAAATGCCCCGGTCGGGTTCTGCGACCATTCGCCGGTAATCGTCTGCAGAAAGATGGAGTTGGGTAAGAAAAAGCTTTTCTGCTTTTCGAATTTGGACGCGGGCATGGCCTTGCCGCGTGCGACGCCCGCCACATCCGAGACGATGCACTCCACCTCATCCAGACGGCGGCCTGCGATGTATTCGCGGGCTGCTTCAGGCATTTTTTCGGTCCAGTGTGTCATGTCTACCTCGGCTGCATGAAGAAATCGGCAATGCGACGCGCCATGGGTTCGCGGGCATTTGGTTGCCCCAGGCGGGCGGTTGCATCCGCAATCCGTTCGGCAGGGACAGTGGCGCCACGCAGATGGATCAGACCTTCTACGGCGGCGTCGGAAAATTCGGGATGGGCCTGAATGGTCAGGGCACGATCATCGTACACCATTGCGGCATTCGCGCAGAAGGCCGAGCTTGCCAGAACCCTCGCGCCCTCCGGTACGGCAACGACCTGATCCTGATGCCATGCGTTGAGGGTCAGCGTCTCTCCCTCGAACTCATAATCCGTGGCGCCTACGGACCAGCCATTCGCATATTTCTCGACCCGTCCGCCCAAGGCCTGCGCGATGATCTGATGGCCAAAGCAGATGCCGACCAGCGGCACGCGCGCGGCATAGATATTGCGGATGAGATCTTCCAGCGGGGCGATGAAGGCATGGTCCTCGTACACGCCATGGCGGGATCCGGTGATCAACCAGCCGTCGGCCTGATGCACATCTGTCGGGAAATCCATGTCGGTGACCCGCCACGTCCGGAAGGTAAATCCATTTCCGGCCAGAAGGGCCTCGAACATGTCGGGGTAGTCACCGATTTTCGTTTTTATATCGTCGGGTGCGTCGCCAGTTTGCAAAATGCCGATCAGCATGGAATCCGTCCAGATTAGGTTCGCCCCCAACCTAGTCACATGGCGGGGGCGGCGTCCAGCGGTCCCTGATCAGCGGATGATCTGCGGCAGCAATCGCGGGCGGCGGCGCTGGCGTTCATTGGTGGGCAGATGGCGGTTCAAATAGCGGCCCACCAGGCCGAACACCCAGGTGATGAACAGGGTAAGGATGATGAAATAGACCGCTACAATCGGATAGGCGATGAAGGGGTTGAATGTTTTTCCGGCGAAATAGCTGGCATAATAAAGGGCATCACCCCGCTGCTGGAACGCAGGAAACCCGGAGAAGAAGACAAGGGTCGTGGCGTGCAGAAGAAAGATGGCCTCATTGGTGTAGGCGGGCCATGCAAGGCGCATCATTGTTGGCCACTGGATCCGCCGGAACCGCCGCCAGCCTGTAAAGCCATAGGCTGCGGCGGCCTCCATGTCCCCGCGCGGAACGGTGCGCAGCGCACCCACAAAGATCTCGGCGGTATAGGCGGAAGTATTCAGGAACAGCACGATCGCCGCCCCGGCCCATGCGCGGGTGATCCAGTTGGTGTTCAACGTCAGCTCGAAAAGGCCAAGGGGGACCGTAATGCCGGCACGCGGCAGCATGACCAGAAGCTGGTAGGCCACAAAGAACTGGATAAAGAGCGGGGAGCCGCGGAACAGGAAGATAAACCATTCGCAGGGTTTGCGGATCAGCGCGTGGCGCGATGTCTTCCCGACAGCCAGCGCCGTGGCAAGGATGAAGCCTGCGGCAAGGGCGACGATCGCGAAATACACATTCAGGATCAGGCCGGAGCCGATCAGCGTGACATGCTGGCACAGATCGAACCCCTCACGGGGCAACAGACGCTCGCCGTATCCCAACGAGCGGAAGGCATAGCTGTGGATGGTATCAAGGCAGCTCATGCCGACGCCCCGGATTGTTTGACGATGGCCTGACCGCGCGAAAGACGGGCCGTGATG
Organism: Falsirhodobacter sp. alg1; assembly: GCF_000739715.2. GTDB lineage: Bacteria > Pseudomonadota > Alphaproteobacteria > Rhodobacterales > Rhodobacteraceae > Falsirhodobacter. Next base: position 68,069 of record NZ_BBJC02000007.1, read on the forward strand.
CGGTCCAGTACCAATTCCGAAGCCTTGGTCATGCAGAGATAGAATACCAGCAGTGACAGGAAATACCCCAGGCGCCAGTCAGGGTGCGGATAGGAATAGGCCTGCGTCTTCATCGATCCCAACTGCTGCGCCCAATAGACGATGTCCTGTACGCCCAGGATGAACAGCAACGGCGTGGCCTTTATCAGGATCATCCACAGGTTCGACAGGCCGGGCAGCGCATAGATCCACATCTGAGGAACCAGAATGCGACGATTGATTTGCCGGTTGTTCATCCCGTAGCTCTCGGCCGTTTCCAGCTGCGCACGGGGAACAGCCTTCATTGCACCGGTCAGCACATTGGCAGCAAATGCCCCGAAGACGATGGCGAATGTCAGGACTGCCAGCGCGAAGCCGTAAATCTGGTGCACGACCTGTGGCGCGTTGTTCGGGGGGATCTTGGCCGCGGGGCATACGCGGAATTCGAGCCCTTGGCGCACAGGCTCTGCCCAATCCGAACAGCGGGCGAAATGCAGGACGTATTCCAGACCCTGATCCAGCGCGACCACGAAGAACAGAAAGAAGACGACGTCGGGAATGCCCCGAACCATGGCCATGTATCCCTTGCCCAGCCAGCGCAGGGGGGCGGCACCGGACCGGCCCGCCATCGCACCGGCATAGCCGAAGGCAAGCGCGACCGGGGCCGTTACCGCCAGCAGGACCAGTACAGTCAGGAAAGAGGCATAGAATGACATGTGCGACCCCGACGTGAGGTAGCAGGACAGCCATTGCAGGCCTTCGAGGGATTTGGGATCAGCGCAATAAGCGAACATGGGGCATCCGGTGCGCGGGGAAAATCTCCCCGCGCGCCTTTATCAGAATTGGGGGGCTTCGTCGCCGAACCATTTGGACATCAGCTCGTTCAGTGAACCGTCGTCTTTCATGGTCTGGATGGTCGCGTCGAATGTCGCCTTCAGCTCGGTGTCGCTTTTGCGGACGCCCATGCCGATGCCGTCACCCAAGGGAACGGGCTGGTCGATCCAGGCGAACTGGCCATTCGATTCCTCGACAACGGGCTTCAGATAGTCGCTGTCGGCAAAAACCGCGTCAGCCTCGCCATTGCGGACTGCGGCAACAGCCTCGTCAGGGGTGGCGAATTCCAGAAGCGTCGCACCCGATTCCGCAACATACCCTGCCTGGATCGTGTTGATCTGGGCCGCGACGACACCGCCCTTGATGTCGGCATCCGGGTCCATGGCTGCATAGGCCGATTTTGCCGGCGGATAGTAGTTCTGGGTAAAGTCGATGACTTCACGGCGTTCGTCCGTGATCGACATGCCTGCAACAATGGCGTCATAGTTGCCCGACTGCAGGTTCGGGATCATGCCGTCCCAATCCGTCACGACCCATTCACATTTGACCTCGGCCATTTCGCACATCTTGTCGAACAGCTCGACCTCGAATCCGTCGGGCTTGCCGGAATCATTGATCAGGTTGAAGGGAGGGTAGGCGCCCTCGGTTGCAAGACGGATCGTATCCTGTGCGCTGGCAAAACCAGCCGAAGCCGCAATCAAGGCAGAGGCAAGAAGTATCTTTTTCATGACGGTTTCCCTGTTTTTATGATTATCACCCGTTCCCCCCGGCCGAGAGGAACCCTCGGAGACGGGCGGATTGGGGGTTGTTGAAAAGTGTTTCCGGGGGGCCCTGTTCTTCGATCAGGCCCTGATGCAGAAAGATGACATGGTCGGAGCAATCGGCCGCCATCTTCATATCATGCGTCACGATGATCATCGTGCGCCCCTCATCGGCCAGCGCACGGATCACGCGCACGACTTCCTGTTCCAGTTCGGGATCAAGCGCCGAGGTGGGTTCATCGAACAGCAGGGCGCGGGGCTCCATGCACAGGGCACGCGCAATCGCGGCGCGCTGCTGCTGCCCACCGGACAGCTGGGCGGGCCAGGCATCGGCCTTGTCGCCGATACCGACCTTGGCCAGATACCTGCGGGCACGCTCCTCCACCTCGTCCTTCGGGTGGCCCAGAACCGTGACCGGCGCCTCCATCACGTTCTGCAGGACAGTCATATGCCCCCACAGATTGAATTGCTGGAACACCATGGACAGATTCGTCCGGATGCGCCGCACCTGCGCCCGATCGGCCGGGCGGCGGTCATGTCCGGTTCCCTGCCATTTGACAGGCTCCCCCTCAAAGCGGATGCCGCCTTCCTGACTGTCCTCCAGCAGGTTGCAGCAGCGCAGGAGCGTGGATTTGCCCGAGCCGGAAGACCCGATCAGCGAAATGACATGACCCTTGGGCGCGGTCAGGTCCACGCCCTTGAGAACAGTCAGGTCGCCATAGGCCTTGTGGAGGTTCCGAACCTCGATCACCGGTGCGGATGGGGTTGGGGTCACAGTGCCTCTCACATCAAACTGTCGTAAAGATATGCGCAGGAGGGACTGCGACGCAATCGCGAATATGTCAGCCCTTCTGCACCTTTTGTCGGGCGATGGCGGATTCCTGATCGGTAACGCCCAGAAGTTTCGCCACAAGGCGGATGACCTGATCCTCCTCGGCGTCACGATTGCCATCTGCCAGCGCGACGGCCCAGAGCGCCTGCATCAGGGCGTCACGCTCCACCACCGGTACGGCATCCTTCAGCGCGCGGGTGAAGCGGACGGTATCGGGGGCCTGCGCCTCCAGCGCCTCGGCCTCCGTCCGCAGGGCGGCGGCATCGGTGTGGGACAGGCCGTGCCTGTGGGCCAGCACACGGTCTATGCGTGTTATCTCACCCTCGGAATAGTTTCCGTCGGCGCGGGCTATCCGGACCAGAAGCGCGGCAAGGGCCAGGCGCTGGTCCGGTTCGGGCAGCCGGTTCGGGCTGGGCGATATGAGGCGGTGCAATAGCTGTTCGAACATAGGGACCATAGATGGCGCAGGATGCGCGGGTGTCTAGGCAAAAATTCGTGTAAGCCGCGCCGCCTCTTCGTCGGTTCCATAGGGCGCGTTGATGATGAACATGCCTGAGCCGACCATCTTGTGTCCGTCACGTGCCGCTGGAAAGCGGACCTCGTGGCGCAGGGCGTTGGGGAAACGGTTTGTCAGCTTGTCCAGCATCGCGTGGTGCCAGCCCACCGTCAGGATCGGATACCAGAGCGCGATGATCCCTACATTCCACTTGCGGGCAACGGTGGCGATGAAATCGGGGGTGGTATCGTAATCCTCCTTCACCTCGTAGGAAGGATCGATCAGCATCATCCCGCGGCGGGGGGTAGGCGGGGTAAGCGCCTGCGCCATGCCGAAGCCATCCTTGCGCTGGATATGTGGCCACCACGGGGTCATGACCTCGCATAGCAGGCGGTGCTCCTGCGGGTGCAGCTCTGCCAGATGCATCTTGTCGTCGTCCCTCAGGGACAGGGCGGCCAGCAGCGGGGAACCAGCATAGGCGCTGTTTCCCCAACGGGCCCGCGTTTCCGCAAGGCGCTGACGGTAGGGGTGATCGGCAGGAAAGGCATCCTCGATCGCGCCGATCCCTTTTTCAGCCTCGCCCGTCTTCACGGCCTCCTCGGCATCCAGCCGGTACAGGCCGCGCCCGGCGTGGGTCTCGATATAGGTAAGCGGTTTATCCTTGCGGGTCAGATATTCCAGCATGAAGCACAGCAATGCGTGCTTCTGGACGTCGGCCAGATTTCCGGCGTGATACATATGTTGATATGACAGCATCAGCACCAGCTAGCGCCCTAATTGCAGGACGGCAAGGGCGCATGAAGATGCTGAAATGCCATAAAATCCGGGCTGGGTAACAAAAGCGTCACAAAACAGCTTTCAACGGATCGAAAATTGCGCTAACGCCCCATCCTGACATTCAAACCGGAAACTTGCCATGACCGACTTCACGACGTCCGAAGCAGGCACCGGCAGCACGCAGCCGCTGAACAAGCCGTCGCGCGTGTTGGCGGCCAGTCTGATCGGCACCACAATCGAATTCTACGACTTCTACATCTACGCCACGGCCGCCGTTCTGGTCTTCCCGGCACTGTTCTTTCCGAACAGCGATCCGATGACCGCGCTGCTGGCCTCTTTCGCCACGTTCTCCATCGCATTCTTTGCCCGCCCTTTCGGGGCCCTGGTCTTCGGCCACTTCGGTGACCGCATCGGCCGCAAGGCAACCCTGGTGGCGGCCCTTCTGACGATGGGCATATCGACGGTCATCATCGGCCTGTTGCCGACCTATTCCAGCGTGGGCGTGCTTGCCCCGTTGTTCCTGGCCCTGTGCCGGTTCGGCCAGGGGTTCGGCCTTGGCGGTGAATGGGGTGGTGCGGTTCTGATCGCGACGGAAAACGCCCCTCCGGGCAAGCGCAGCTGGTACGGCATGTTCCCGCAGCTGGGTGCGCCGGTCGGCCTGTTCCTTGCATCGGGCGTGTTCCTGACCATCCTGTACTTTGTTCCCGAAGGGCAGACCGCCAGCCTGTGGATCGCTGAAAGCGGCGTATGGCGCGCACCTTTCCTTGCATCGGCGCTGCTGATCTTCATCGGTCTGTGGGTTCGCCTGTCGATTACCGAAACTCCGGCGTTCCAGAAAGCCATCGACAGCCATGACCGCGTTGCGGTTCCGGCGGCAGAGCTGTTCCGCAACCACAAGCGCAGCCTGTTTCTGGGAACGTTCGTGGCGCTGGCGACATTCGTCCTGTTCTACATCGGTACGGCCTATCTTCTGTCGTACAACACCAAGATCATCGGGATGCCGCTGACCCGCGCGATCGAGATCCAGGTGATCGGTGCCGTTATCTTCGGTCTGGCCATTCCGTTTGCGGGCAAGCTGGGCGACCGCCTTGGCCGTCGGCAGGTTCTGATCGGGGTCACGACCCTGATCGCCCTGTTCTCCTTTGCACTGGCACCGCTCTGGGGCATGGGCATCGGCGGGATCATTATCTTCGTGATCGTGGCCATGGGCCTGATGGGTATCACATACGGCCTGATCGGTACGGTTCTGGCCGCACCTTTCCCGACGCGTGTGCGCTATACCGGGGCATCGATGACGTTCAACTTTGCCGGGATCTTCGGTGCGTCGCTTGCTCCCTATGCCGCCACTTATCTGCAGCGGCACTTCGGGCTTGAGGCTGTTGGCTGGTATCTGTTCGCCTCGGCCGTCATTACGGTGATCTGCATCATGGCATCGCGCAAGGGCGAGATCTGAGCGTACTCGATTGCCAATCGGAAAAGGCCGCCCCTTGGGGCGGCCTTTTTCATTCGCGCCATGCGTCGGCGACCCAAGGGGATGGTTTCATCCAGTGGCGCAGGTATCGCCATGTGGAGCCGTCCTTATGGGGTTTGTTGGACATGTTTTTCAGATGGCGTGACAGGCTCCATCCCTCACGCCCCAGCCAGCCCCCTGCAATGGCCTGTTCGGGAAAAACGCCGCCCGGGAATATGACGATGCGCGCATCCTTGGGAAGGCGCGGAGCAAAGGCGAAGTTCAGCGGGAATGGCGGAACGCATTGATAGCGGAAGTGGCGCACCCATGCCTTGGGGAACAGATCGATCCCGCCGGGGGCATTGCGCGTGACGAAACGCTGCTCGTACCCATACTCCTCGGCAATGGCCAGCGGGTTGGCTTTGAACTGCTCTTGCAACGGGAGCAGTTTGCCGACCGGAAAGCGGAAGACGGATGTCTGGCCAAGCCGCTCGAACGGTTTGGCAGGATTGCGCGACAGGATCACCTGATCCGGATCCCCATAGGTGAAGAAATCGTCAAGGTTTCCCGTAACGACGACATCCAGATCCATGAACAGGACCGGACCCGACAGATCGCCAAGGGTTGCACCCCACAGCCGTGATTTGGGCCAGATCCCTTTGCGTGTGACGGGGATTTCATAATCGATTTCAGGCAGGGGTTGGCAATCCACCTCGGGGCGGATGCCGTCCGTATTGTCGCAAAAACAGGTAAAGCGGAACGGTGGTGTGATGTTGCGCGCCACCATTGCATAGAGGCGATTGATGAAGGGGGGGCCGTATTTGGTACCCCAATTTATGCAGATCACCTGTTTCATCGACGTCCTCTTTATTCTTTGCCGAACCATCGCACAGGCCCGACCAAAGGAAAAGCGCCCCGGAAGGGGGCGCTTTGGGATCGGGCAGATATGTTCGGATCAGACCAGGCGGCTGATTTCCGTGGCGGCACGGATGAAATCGGCAAACAGCGGATGCGGGGCAAAGGGCTTCGATTTCAGCTCCGGGTGGAACTGGACGCCGATGAACCACGGATGGCCCTTCATCTCCACGATTTCCGGAAGGCGGCCGTCGGGCGACATCCCCGAGAACCAGAGCCCGCATTTTTCCAGCTTTTCACGATAGGTCGTATCAACCTCGTAACGGTGGCGGTGCCGTTCCTCGATCTCGGTCGAACCGTAGATCTTCGAGACAAGCGAACCTTCGGCCAATGCGGCGCTATAGGCACCGAGGCGCATGGTGCCGCCTTTGTCATCGCCGATCTTACGCTCAACGACGTGATTGCCCTGCACCCATTCCTTCAGGTGATAGACGACCGGGGTGAAGCGTTTGCGACCGGTTTCGAAGTTGAATTCCTCGGAACCCGCATCCGGCAGCTTGGCAAGGTTGCGGGCGGATTCGATAACCGCCATTTGCATGCCAAGGCAGATACCGAAATAGGGAATTCCCTTTTCACGCGCGAACTTCGCCGCCTTGATCTTGCCTTCCGTCCCACGCTCTCCAAAGCCGCCGGGCACGAGGATGGCGTGATATTCCCCCAGCCAGGCGGCAGGGTCCTCATTCTCGAACCGTTCGGCGTCAATCCATTCGGCACGCACGCGGGTCCGGTTGGCCATGCCGCCATGCGTCAGCGCCTCGGCGATCGATTTGTAGGCGTCGCCCAGCTGGGTGTATTTGCCGACGACGGCAATCCGCACTTCCCCCTCGGCATTTTCCAGCCGGTCCATCACATCGGTCCAGCGGTCAAGGTTGGGGCGCGGGGCGGGAGAGATGCCGAACGCATCCAGCACCGCCTGATCGAAGCCTTCGTTGTGATAGGCCAGCGGCGCTTCGTAGATGGATTTCAGATCGGGGGCGGCAATCACGGCATCTGCGCGCACGTTGCAGAACAGGGCGATCTTTTCGCGTTCTTTCTGCGGAATCGGCTGTTCGGAGCGGAGCAGCAGCACATCGGGGGCGATCCCGATCGAACGGAGTTCCTTGACGGAGTGCTGCGTCGGCTTGGTTTTCAGCTCACCGCTGGCGGTGACGTAAGGAAGCAGCGTCAGGTGGGTAAAGATGCATTGACCGCGCGGCTTATCCTGCGCGAACTGGCGGATGGCTTCGAAGAAGGGCAGGCCTTCGATATCCCCGACGGTGCCGCCGATTTCACACAGCTGGAAATCGACCTCGTCATCACCGATCGACAGGAAGTCCTTGATCTCGTTGGTGACGTGGGGGATGACCTGAATGGTTTTGCCCAGATAGTCACCCCGACGTTCCTTTTCGAGAACGGTCGAATAGATGCGCCCCGAGGAAACACTATCGGTTGCCCGTGCCGAAACGCCGGTAAAACGCTCGTAGTGGCCCAGATCCAGATCGGTTTCCGCGCCATCATCCGTGACGAAAACCTCACCATGCTCGAACGGGCTCATCGTGCCCGGATCAACGTTGAGGTAGGGATCGAGTTTGCGCAGGCGGACCGAATAGCCCCGCGCCTGAAGCAGTGCACCCAAGGCGGCCGAAGCAAGACCCTTGCCAAGCGAGGAAACCACGCCGCCGGTGATGAAAACGTATCGCGCCATGCGTGGACACTCCCGTGAAGAAAATTAGGCAGACGATTCGGACGTTATGAATCGCTGCATCACGGGACTCGGTAAATAGCGCAGGACTTGGCCCTGCGCAACCGGACGCCGCAATATGGTGGTGTGGCGCAAGTTGCCCTGCGCTACGCGTTGTAGATCAGTTGGCTGGTGCCGGTGCCGCAGGTGTTTCATCGGCACGGGGCGGAACCAGCGGCGTATTGCTGTTGCCCGTCGTGGGCGGAAGCAGGCTGCTGCCATCATCGCCGTCGGCATCATCACCGGACGAAATGTTCTGTCCGCCGATCTGGTCCAGTACCGAACCGCCCGAAGAATTGGACGCTGCAACGATCGTAAGGGCAAGCGACGTACAGATGAACGCGATTGCCAGAACCCAGGTGGCCCGTGTCATGACGTTTGCGGCCTGCCGCTGTGTCATGGCGCCACCGCCACCGCTGCTGCCCATTCCAAGGCCACCGCCTTCGGACCGCTGCAGCAGGACAATACCCACAAGCAAGAGCGCCAGGATCAGGTGGACAGTAAGGATGACATTTTCCATGCGTGGAATGGCCTTCGGATGGTGACGCGCCTATCTAGAAGCAACGGGCGAGGGCTGCAACCCCTAAGGGGTCATCCCCGCCGCAGGGATTCCGCCACAAGGCGCAAAAGCCTTGCTTCTGCGGGGTCTGCGGCTTCTGCTTGCGACAAAAGGCGCGTGACGATGTTCTGGCGTTCGATTGGCGGAAAATCGGCAACAACTTCTTTGACAACGGAAACGGTTGCCCGCCGCAGGGCGACCATCTCGTTCTCAAGCTCGATGATTCGGCAGTCGATACGCATTGGCTCCTCAGCCGCTAGGTGGCTATTCATAGACAAATCACGTATTTGTTGCTACTTGGCTATAAAGACAGGTTAATCGGCCTGCGCGGTGTCTATGCGCACCACAACCGATAATCCCGGGACCAGCTGTGCAGCCATGGGCTGATCTTCGTCTATCGCGATCCGGACAGGCACACGCTGGGTGACCTTGGTAAAGTTGCCGGTCGCATTGTCCGTTTTCAGCACGCTGAACTCACTTCCCGTGGCGGGGGAGAAGCTTTCGATATGGCCCGTCAGCTGAACACCGCCATAGGCATCGATCCGGATCGTTGCCTGCTGCCCGACCTGCATATGGCCGATCTGCGTTTCCTTGAAGTTGGCGATGACCCAGGTGTGGTGCGGTACCACCCCCATGACCTGCGTTCCTGCGGACACATATTGCCCGACGCGGGCCCCGACCTGTCCTAGCCGGCCATCCTCGGGCGCGGTCAGGCTGGTGTGGTCCAGATCGATCTGCGCCAGCTCGACCATGGCCTCGGCCGCGGCGATTCCCGCTTCGGCGGTGCCCTTTGCGGTTTCTGCGGCCAACACGTCCTGTTTGGTGATCTCCACCTGTGATTCCGCAGTGTTCACATCGGCATTGGACTGATCCACCCTGGCGCGGGCGGTATCGGCCTCGGCTTGGGAGGTGATCCCCCGTTCGGACAGCGAGTTGACACGGTCCAGATCCCGCTGCGCCACGTCGGCGGCAACCTTGGAGGCATCCAGCGTGGCATTGGCGGCGCTGACCCGCGCCTCAGCCGAAGCGCGCTGCTGGGCGGCCGAGGCAAGCTGTGCCTGCTGCTGTGCCAGATTTGCCCGGGCCTGTGCCAGTTTCTGCACATAGATCCGGTCGTCGATCTGCAGCAGCAGGTCACCTTGCTTCACCTCTTGGTAATCGGTGACGGCAACGCGCGCGATCGGGCCTGCCACCTGCGGCGCGACAAATGTGATGTTGGACCGCACATAGGCATTGTTCGTCTCCTCCACCGAGGATCGGAATGGGGGCAGCTGCCAGGCGTACAGGATGAACAGAACCCCGAGCAGCGAGATCACCACTGCAAATATCGTCAGGGGATGTTTGATAAGTTTACCCATGTGGCGTCATCCGTTGGCAGGTTCGCTTGCATGGCGGCTGCGGAGCCAGATCACGCCCCAATGGGCGATCAGGATGATCATGGCACAGGCCGCGACAAGCGCGATTAAGGTAAATACGTCATTATAGGCCAGAACGGTCGCTTCCTTCTGAACGGCCTGGCTCAGAAGTGATGTTGCCTGTGCCTGGCGGGCCGCCGCATCGGGCAATGTCTGCGCCAGGGATGCGGCATAGGTCTGCAGCCGCTCCGCCACCAGCTGCCCGCCCTGCATCAGATGCGCCGAAATCAGGTTGGTATGCACATCCAGCCGGAACTGCATGACGGTCTGGAACACCGCCGTTCCGGCAATGCCGCCAAGTCGCTGCGTAGTCAGAAACACGATGACGAAGCTCAGAATATATTGCGGTCCGCGTTTGAGGGCGACCATCAGTCCCGCCGCCAGTGCTGCGGGCAGAAAGATCGCACTGGCAAAGGCGATGAGACCCTGGCTGAACAGCATCTGTTCGGGGCGCGTCTGGCTGGTGGATTGCGCATCGATCAGCGCTCCGATGATGATCAACATCAATGCCACGATATGGATGGCGTGTTCCCGGCCCGGTTTCAGAATGACGGCGCTGACCAGTCCCCCGGCAATCGTGCACAGCAGGATTACCCAGAACAGCCCCTGCATCTGCTGGTTCTGCAGGCCCAATGCCAGATAGAGGCCGGGTGCGCCCGAAGCCTGTTCGGACAGGACGATGCGGAATACGATCAGCGCGCCTGCAAACTGCAGGATGGCGGGGGAAAAAAGCCACCGCACATCCAGCAGCGGCCTTGTCCGGTGCAGTTCGATCACGATGGCCGCGCCGATGCTTATGGCACTAACCAGCGTCAGGATGCCCAGCCATTCGGCATCGAACCACCAGTAGCTTTTGCCCATCACCAGCACCACGGCCAACCCGCCGAGTCCTACCGCGATAAGGGGGTAGGAGATGAAATCCCAGCGTTCGATCACCTTCTGGCGTGGCACGGGGGCCAGGGGTAGGGTGAACACCACGGCAAGACACAGAAGTGCCAGACCCAGTTCCAGCAAGGTCGAATGAAACCAGCTGTCCGTATCCATCAGCGAAGGTGACAGCACCCGGGACAGCGGGGTGCCGATGCTGATCCCCGTCAGGGCAAGCGATAATCCGACCGAAAGTTTGCGCGCTGGTGGAAACGGCTCCAGCATATAAAGGAATGCAAGGGTAGAGATGGGGGCGGCGGCCAGCCCGCTCATGAATCTGACGGCAATGCCGGAGTGCAGATCCGTAATCCAGACATTCAACAGGGCGCTGACGACAAAACCGATCAGAGCCACCTCTCCGAAACGACGAAGGCCGAACTGGTTGCGTATCTTGATCAGGGCAAGGGTAACCGACGCGCTGGGCGCCATATAGGCCGCGGCAAGCCAGAGCGCTTCTTGCTGGGTGGCCCCGAAATCACCCTGAAGCTGCGTCAGGTTGGAGCTGAGCAGGCTCAGCCCCAGGCCTTGCGTGATCCCCAGCAGAAAGGATGCAGCAATATAGCACGCCGCCCGCTGCGGGGACATGACCAGCCAGCCTTGCAAGGCACCGGTTGGAGGGGTGGGGGCGGTTGTCACGTCATTTCTCTTGTGCGGCGAGGTCAATGTTTTTCAGAACGTGGGTCAACGTGGCGGTCGCATGGGCAAGTTCTGTGGCCGGAATGCCTTCGAGACATTCCTTGCGAATTTCGGCAAGGTATTTCAGAAGCTCGCTTGCCGTGCCTTGGGCGGCCGGTGTCAGGTAGACATGCCGCGCGCGGCGATCTGCCCCTTCGGCGCGCCGCTCGACCATTCCCGCCTTTTGCAGGGCGTCCACCAATCCGACGATCGACGGCTGTTCCACATCAAGCCTTTGGGCAAGCTGGACCTGCGTCAGGCCGTCTTCGCGGGCCAGTTGCACAATCAGTCGCGCCCGGGACAGCGTCAGCCCGTGCAGTTTGGCGCGCGCATCGAACAGCGTGCGCAGTTTGCGGGATACATTGACCAACGTATCCACGAAATTTTCCGACGTGGCTGGCATAAGGGGCCCCCAAGGGCAGGAAATGGATTGAAGCTTAGGAGCCTATATATAATTCACTTACACATCTGCAAGGCCATGGCGTGGCGTGTTCTGGAGTTGTGCCTCAGTCAAACAGATCCAACGGGATTTTAAGGTAACGCCGGCCGTTGTCCTCGGGTGCGGGAAGCCTTCCGGCCTGAATGTTGACCTGCAGGGCATGCAGGATGATGCGTGGCATGGGGAGCGTGCGGTCCCGTGCCCGACGCGCCGTCACGAATTCCTGTTGTGTGGGATAGGCCGACATATGGCTGTTGGTGGCGCGCTGTTCGGCCACTGTCGATTGCCAGCGGGGTTCTCTGCCGCCGTGGCAATAATCATGCCCGGTAAAAAGGCGCGTCTCGTCGGGTAGGGACAGGATGGCCTGTATGGAATCCCATAGGGCTTCGGCGCTTCCTCCGGGGAAATCGGCGCGCGCCGTGCCGCTGTCCGGCATGAACAGCGTATCGTGAACGAATGCAGCGTCCCCCACCACATATGTGACGGAGGCAAGCGTGTGGCCGGGGGAATGCATGACCTTTACCGGAATGCTGCCAAGCTCGAACGTCTCGCCGTCAGTGAACAGGCGGTTCCATTGGGAGCCATCGGTTGCCAGCGCGGGGAGATTGTAGAAATCTTGCCAGAGTTTCTGCACCTCGGTTATCCGGGCGCCGATACCGGTGCGCACCCCCGTGCAGCGGTGCAGATAGGCCGCTGCCGACAGGTGGTCCGCGTGGGGATGCGTATCCAGTATCCAGTCCAGCCGGTACCCGTGTTCGTCTATGAATGCCAAAAGGCGATCGGCCTCGGTGGTTGCCGTTTTCCCCGATTTCTCATCGTAATCCATAACCGGATCGATAATGGCCGCAGCCCCCGTGGCCGGATCTGCCACCACGTATTGAATGGAGCCAGAGCGGGATTCATGGAATCCGGTAACCTCGGGGGTATGCATCGCAAGCCTCGTTTTCTATAGGGGGCTGCCCGCTGTGGATACGGGGCAGCATCATCCGGACACTGCCATCCGGATGATGGGTGCCTTTTTTAGCTAGCTCCACTGGATCAGGGTTCAAAAAATTATATGTTCCACCGGATTCTGATAATGCGAGAAAAATTGGTGACGAACTGGAAGAACGCGGGTCTGCCCGCTTTGATGGCTGCAAGCGTTCTTGCTGTTTTTCTTGCCGACCTGTCCGTCCAGCGCGGAACGGCGGTCTGGATTGCCTATCTGGTGCCCGTGATCCTGAGCTGGGCCGGACGTAAGGAATGGCTTCCGCCGGTAACGGCATTTTTCATCATCCTCATCATGATCGTGGGCTTCTTCTTTGCCCAGCCGGGGATCGATCCGAACATCGCGGCCGTGAACCGGGTCATGGGGGCTATCATCATTGCGGCCCTCGGAACGATCGGTTTCCTGTTCGTACGCTACCGTGATGCATTGCGGATGTCGGACTGGCTGGGGGAGGGCAACCGCCAGCTTTCCCGCGCGATGGAGGGTGATCTGGAGCTGAACGTGCTGGGCGATAGCGTCATCACCATGCTTGGAGACCGGATTGGTGCCCGTGCGGCGGTATTCTATGCCCGCGAAACCGACGGCTTTGTCCGCATCGCGCAATACGGGCTGGCCCCCGGTGCCGTGGTGGCCGAGCGGTTCGGCGTGGGCGAGAGCCACCTGTGGCGGGCGGTGAATGATCGCAGCGTCGTCACCCTCGATCGTCTGCCGACCGAGGCGCTTGCCTATGGCTCGGCGCTTGCCTCTGCCCCTGCCGCAACATCGGTTGTCGTGCCGGTCATGGATGAAGGGCGTGTGAACGGGGTCATGGAATTCGGTTTTGACCGTGCCGTTCCCGATTACCAGAAGCGTCTGTTGCGCGATGTTGCCGATCCTGTCGGGATTGCCGTGCGTTCTGCCCGTGACCGTGTCCGCCTGCGCAGCCTGCTGGAGGAAACGCGCAGGCAGGCCGAGGAACTGCAATCCCACGGCGAGGAACTGGCCGCCAGCAACGAAGAGCTGACCGAACAGGCCCGCGCCCTGGAAGAAAGCCAGCAGCGGCTGGAACGCCAGCAAGCCGAGCTGGAAGAGCAGAATGCCCAGCTGGAGGGGCAGACCCAGGAACTGGAGGTCCAGCGCGACGAACTGGCGCGCGCCCAGCGGATGACCGAACAGCAGGCCAGCCGTCTGGAGGCCGAAAGCCGCTACAAATCCGAATTCGTCGCGAATATGAGCCATGAGCTGCGCACCCCGCTCAATGCGCTGCTGATCATGTCACGCCTGCTGGCGGAAAACCGCAGCAAGACACTGACCGCCGAACAGGTGGATTGGGCGGAGACGATCGAAAGCTCGGGCAAGGATCTTCTGGCTCTCATCAATGACATCCTCGATCTGGCGAAGATCGAGGCGGGTAAGCTGGATATCGCCTCGCATACGTTGCGCGCCCCCGATATCGCGGCCAAGCTGGAACGGACCTTTGGCCCGCAGGCGCAGAACAAGGGTATCGGCCTTGTGATCGATGTGCCCGAAGACCTGCCGACGGTAGAGACCGACAGCAGCCGTCTGGAACAGATCCTGCGGAATTTCCTGTCGAATGCGATCAAGTTCACGGATCGGGGTGAAGTGACGCTGAGCATCCGGCCCGATGGCGACGGTCTGGTCTTTGCCGTGCGTGATACCGGTATCGGCATTGCCAAGGCCGATCAGGATGCGATCTTCGAAGCCTTCCGCCAGGCGGATGGTACGATCAGCCGGCGCTATGGTGGGACAGGCCTTGGCCTTTCGATCTCGCGTGAATTGACAGAGCTGCTGGGGGGCAGGGTCACTGTCGAAAGCACTCCGGGCAAGGGAAGCACCTTCGCGCTGCATCTGCCTGCGAACATGTCGGGCAAACCTGTACCCAAGGCGGTTTCACCCGTCGCGGTGTCACGCCGTGCAGAACCCATGCAGGTGCCTGCGAACCCGCCTGCCATGCTGCGCCCGCGGGCGGGTCTGGTAAAGGATGACCGGGAGGTTCTGGATGGGGACAAGCGGTTGATCCTTGTGATCGAGGATGATCCGGCCTTTGCCCGTATCCTCGTGGATCTGTCGCATGAACTGGGGTTCCAGTGCATCGTTGCGGGCAACGCCGAGGATGGCGTGCTGGCTGCGCGCCAGTATCTTCCCTCGGCTGTGGTTCTGGATTTCGGCCTGCCGGATCATTCGGGCCTGTCGGTTCTGGACAGGCTGAAGCGCGATACCCGCACCCGCCACATCCCCGTGCATATGGTCTCGGTCGAGGATTATACCCGTGAGGCGCTGGCCCAGGGCGCACGCAGCTACATGTTGAAACCCGTACGCCGCGAGGAGCTGGCGCTGGCCTTGGACAGCATCGAATCGCGGATCAACCAGCGCATGCGCCGCGTGCTGATCGTAGAGGATGATCCTGCCCAGCTGACAGGCCTGAAGGCCCTTCTCGGGACCAAGGATGTGGAGACTGTGGGCGCCTCAACCGCTGCCGAAGGCGCGCGGCTGATGAAGGCGCAGTCATTCGATTGTCTGGTATTGGACATGACATTGCCCGATGCCTCCGGCTTCGATCTGCTGGAGTCGCTGGATGCCGATACCGACGCCGCATTTCCGCCGGTTATCGTCTATACAGCGCGCGAACTGTCGGCGGCCGAAGAATTGCGTCTGCGGCGGTATTCCAAGTCGATCATCATCAAGGGGGCAAAATCTCCCGAACGGTTGATCGACGAGGTGACGCTTTTCCTGCATCAGGTCGTCTCGGATCTGCCGGAGCGCCAGCAGCAGATGCTGGCCGCCTCCCTTAACCGCGATGCCCTGCTGGAGGGGCGGCGGATTCTGGTGGTCGAGGATGATATCCGCAATGTCTATGCGCTGACTGCCATTTTCGAACCGCATGGCGCCGAGGTGCAGATTGCCCGGAACGGTCGTGAGGCGCTGGAGGCGCTGGGCCGTGTGGCGGATGGGGCAGCCGGTATCGATCTGGTGCTGATGGACGTGATGATGCCCGAGATGGACGGGCTGACCGCCACGCGGGAAATCCGCCGTCAGGATCGCTGGAAATCCCTGCCCATCATCATGCTGACGGCAAAGGCGATGGCGGATGATCAGGATCAGTGCCTTGCAGCCGGCGCGAATGATTATCTGTCCAAGCCGCTGGATGTTGACCGGCTGCTGTCGCTGACCCGTGTCTGGATGCCACGATGAAAGAAACGGCAACGGTCGAGGATATCGAGCTGGACCTGTTCCTCGAAGCTCTGCACCGGCGGTATCATTACGATTTCCGGGCCTATTCGCGCGGGTCGCTGTTCCGCCGTGCCGAGCTGGCGTGCGAACGGCTGCATTGTGACAGCCTTTCTGCGCTGCAGGACAAGGTGCTACATCACCCCGAGATCCTGCCCGACGTGATCGATTGCATGACAGTGCAGGTCAGCGAGATGTTCCGCGACCCGGCTTATTTTGCGGCAATGCGCCAGCATGTGATCCCGCATCTGCGCACCTTTCCCTCGCTCAAGGTCTGGGTGGCCGGATGCAGTGAGGGTGAAGAGGTCTATTCCCTTGCGATCCTGTTTCGCGAAGAGGGGCTGTTCGACCGCACGATGTTCTATGCGACCGAGATCAACCGACGTGCCTTAGTCCGGGCCGAGGCAGGGATCTATCCGATCGAACGTATGGCCGATTTTACCGCCAACCACCAGAAAACCGGGGCACGGAACTCTTTGGCCGATCATTATACGGCGGCCTATGGCGGGGCGGTGATCGACCGCAGCCTGCGCTCCCGTATCGTGTTTGCGGAACACAGCCTTGCCACCGATCAGGTGTTTTCCGAGATGCACCTGATTTCCTGCCGGAATGTCCTGATCTATTTCGATCAAAACTTGCAGGACCGCAGCTTCTGCCTATTTCAGGATGCATTGGTACGCGGGGGCTTTCTGGGCCTTGGCGCCCATGAAACACTGCGATTTTCGGCCCATGCCGGCGCATTCACACCGTTCCGGGAAACCGAGCGGATCTGGCGCCGGTCCGCCGGACAAAGGAAAGAGGGCACGGATGCCGCATGAGCCTGTTCATTTCCTTATGGTCGATGACCTTGAGGACAATCTGATCGCGCTGGAGGCATTGCTGCGACGTGACGGTCTGGTTCTGCACCGGGCCCGTTCAGGCGCAGAGGCATTGGAAATGATGCTGTCCCAGGATTATGCGCTCGCCCTGCTGGATGTGCAGATGCCGGGAATGGACGGTTACGAACTGGCAGAGCTGATGCGGGGCATCGAACGGACCCGCAAGATCCCGATCGTCTTTCTGACGGCGGCTGCGTTGGACGAACGGCGGATGTTTCGCGGGTACGAAGCGGGTGCGGTGGATTACATATCCAAGCCCATCGACCCGATGATCCTGCAATCCAAGGCGCAGGTGTTTTTCGAGATCGGATTGCAGGCAAAGGAGCTTGCGCGGCAGCGCGATGAAATGCGGGCCGTTTCGCAGAACCTTGCGGCCGCCGTTGCCCGGATCAAGTCGCATACCGACAATTCGCCACTGGGCGTAGTCGAATTTGATGACATGCTGACGATCCGCCACTGGTCAAAGGGCGCCGAGAGGATGTTCGGCCTGACCGCGCGGGACATGGAGGGCCAGCGGGCCTCTACCGGAGACTGGCTGACGGCCGAGAGTGTTGCGGAGTTGAATGCCTGGTTCGACGCCATACGGCATGAAGGCGGGGCAGGGCGCAATACGCTGCTGCTGCAGGCCCGCACCGTTTCCGGCAGGCAGATCGACTGCGAATGCTATGGCTCTGTCATTCCGCCGGGGCATGGTGCGCTACAGACGATGAACCTGCAAATCCTGGATGTGACCGAACGGAGACGTTCCGAAGAGATGCGTTCGGTCCTGATCGGTGAATTGAACCACCGGGTAAAGAATACGCTGGCGAATGTGCAGGCGATCGCCCGCCAGACCGCGCGGCATACTACGGATCCGGCGCATTTCATCGAAACCTTCAACGGCCGCCTTTCGGCCCTGGCAAAAGCGCATTCGATCCTGAGCAGCGAGACATGGTCCGGCGCCGACCTGACCGATCTGATTGCCGAGGAAATCCGCATGGGCGCCTTGCCCGAGGATCGGGTCAGCCGTGAAGGGCCGATGGTCCGCCTTGCCCCGGCCCATGCATTGCAACTGGCGCTGACCCTGCATGAACTGACGACGAATGCTGTGAAATACGGGGCGCTTTCCGTTCCAACAGGGCATATATCGCTGACATGGACACTTGCAGCGGATGAGCTGACCTTCCATTGGCGGGAAACCGGAGGGCCAGAGGTGGTCGCGCCCGCCCGTTCCGGCTTTGGTTCGGTTCTCATCACCAGCGGTGTCGGGGCCGAGGGGGGGGAGGCCGTGGCCGATTGGCGCCCCGAGGGCGTGTGCTGGACCATTCGCATGATGGTGGACCCCTGCAATGACCCGCATGAGGCCGAGCCTGCAAATAGCCGCCCATCCTATGACAAGGCGTCCGATCCTGCTGCCTTCAAAGAGCCGCGTGAGGTATCCTTGGGCAAGCGCCGCGTTCTGGTGATAGAGGACGAGGTTCTTTTGTCGATGGAGGTGGCTGCGGCAATCCGGGAAGCCGGGGCGACCGTGGCCGGAACCGCCTTCCGCCTGCGTGAGGCACTGGATCTGATCGCCCGCGCGCCTGCGGATCTGGCCATTCTGGACGGCAATTTGCATGGGGAATCCGTGGAGCGGATTGCCGAGGCCCTGCGGGCGCAAGGTGTTTCCTTCTGCTTTACCAGCGGATACGGGCGCGAGCATCTGCCGGATGGTTTTGACACAACACCGGTGTTGGAAAAGCCCTTTGCAACGACATCATTGCTTGCAACCCTGAGGGAGCTTGCGGCACGACAGGATGCAACGGAGCGGATGCGGATCTCGGCATAACCGCGAAACCTTTGTTTAATGGCTGGGCGTTAAGATAGAACGATGCTTTCAGTCGCCTTGACCTGTGCCAGTACGATTGTCGTATCGCTGTTGTTCGGGGCAGCGATGATGATCGCATGGCGCGAATTCGGGTTGCGCCGATATGTGGTCTGGTGGGGGGCGTCTTTTGTCCTTGCGGCCTGCGCCCACTCCGGGCGGTTGATGGGTGTCATCATGACGGACCCTTACCGTCTGTGGATGCTGCTCCAATGCCTTCTGCTGATATTCAGCTTTACGATCCTGACCCTCGGTTTCTACAGGCGGGCGGGATTGCGAGCGCGCTCTTTGTTCGTACTGGTTGCCTTGTCCATCATTGCGCTCGGGGTGGCATGGATGGTTTCCGACTCGGATGAGCGGTCGCCTTTGCGGTTCATCACAGCCACCACGATGGCCATCCAGATCGCCATGATCCTGCTGTCGTTGCGGACCACACAAGGAACGGCCCTGATCGCGCGGTCCATTCTGATCCTCTATGGTCTGTACCTGACGGTGGTGGCGATTGCCGCCTGCCTGTACTGGAGCGGGCAGGCTGTGAACGATCCGGTTTTCTATCTGATTGTCATGATGGGATCGCCAACGGCGCTGGTTGGCGCGGGCATCCTGACGTTGATCATCATCGCTTCCGACCTGTCATCGGAACTGCGGGAGCTGGCGCATACCGATCCATTGACCGGAATGCTGAACCGCCGCGGCCTGATGGCCTGGGCAAATCGCCTGACATGTTCCGATATGACAACCATGACCCTGGTACTGGCCGATCTGGACCGGTTCAAGCAGATCAACGATACCTTGGGCCACGGGGCGGGCGATCAAATCCTGATCGCCTTTGCGGATCACCTGCGCCGGGGCTTCGGGCCGGGGGACGTGATCGCGCGGATCGGCGGAGAGGAATTCGTGATCCTTCTGCCGTCCACCCCCATCGAATCCGCCCGCAGGCAGGTAGAGGAGGTTCGCCGTTCGATCACACCTGCCATGCTTTCGATCTCGGCCGGTGTGAATGTCACGGCCAGTTTCGGAATCGTTCAGGAAATACGGGGAGAGATTCTGGATGATATCCTCAAGCGTGCGGACATCGAACTTTACCGCGCCAAGGCGGCAGGCCGGGATATCGTGATGATGCAGGGAATGGCTGCAAACCGCTGATCCGGCCTGCGTGGGTCGGGGAGGCCACCGGCCCCCCGACCTCAAGACGCGATCATGCGCCGCGAATGACCTTGCGGAAGCTTTCGAACAGCGCCTCGTTGCCGACGATGATCGACCCGCTTTCGACGGGGTCCTGATCTTCGCGGATGCCCGAGACAAAGCCGCCCGCTTCACGCACCAGAATGATTCCGGCAGCAATATCCCAAGCGTTGATGTTCCGCTCCCAATAGCCGTCATAACGGCCGGCGGCGACATAGGCGAGATCGAGCGCAGCCGCGCCCCAGCGGCGCACACCGGCACAGACCGGCATCAGGCGTGCCAGATCCTGCAACGTTGCGGGAAGGGGGCCGTTACCGGCAAAGGGAACGCCGGTTGCGAAGATGGATTCGATCATCTGGCGACGGCCCGAAACCCGCAACCGCTGATCGTTCATCCACGCGCCGGAGCCTTTTTCCGCCACGAACATCTCATCCTTTGCGGCATCGAAAATGACGCCGGCAACGATTTCGCCCTTGTGTTCAAGCGCGATCGAAATGGCCCAATGCGGCAGGCCGTGCAGATAGTTGGTGGTGCCATCCAGAGGATCGACGATCCAGCGACGGGTCGGATCCTGACCGGCCGTCTCGCCGGTTTCCTCGCCCAGCCAACCATAGGTCGGACGTGCGCCCATCAATTCTTCCTTGATGATCCGTTCCGCCTCGCGGTCGGCCTTGGATACGAAATCGCCGGGGCCTTTGGATGAGACCTGAAGGTTTTCAACCTCACGGAAGTCCTTCACAAGGCTGCGTCCGGCCTTGCGGGCGGCCTTGATCATCACGTTAAGGTTTGCGCTGCCTTGCATCGGGGTCTCCTGCGGGTTCAAGCAGGGGGGTATAATCCCAAGCCCCGCCGTTGAAAAGCCTCAGCGCTGCAATTCGCGACGCTTGGGCAGGAAGACTGCCAGAATTCCCAATGCAGGAAGCCATGCGCACATCGCATAAACGGCCCGGATGCCTTTGACATCAGCCATAATCCCCAAACCGGCAGCGGCGATTCCCCCCATTCCGAAGGCGAGGCCGAAAAAGATGCCTGCCACCATTCCGACCCGCCCGGGCAGCAATTCCTGCGCGGTGACGACGATCGCGGGAAAGGATGATGCCATGATCAGCCCGATGATGATGGTCAGAACGCCTGCCGCCTCCAGCCCCACATGGGGCAGCGCCAGCGTAAAGGGCAGGGCACCCAGTACCGAAAACCAGATGACGCCATTCGTGCCCCAGCGATCCCCGACAAAGCCTCCAAGCAATGTTCCGGCCGCCACCGCGCCAAGAAACAGGAACAGCATGATCTGCGACGTCTGTGTGCTGACGCCGAACACCTCGATCAGGTAGAAGGTGTAATAGCTGGATATGCCCGCCATATAGGCGTTCTTTGAAAAGGTCAGGATCGTCAGCACCGCCAGCACGGCAATGGTGCGGTTGCGCGTCAGGGGCAGGGTGCGGTCCACCACCGATCCGGCCTTGGAGCGGGCATAGTCACGGTACCAGCGACCGACCCGATAGAGAATCGCGATGCCGATTGCGGCCAGCACGCAGAACCACGCCACTGACGGGCGCCCAAATGGAACAACGACGAATGCCGCCAGCAGCGGGCCCGCGGCCTGCCCGCCGTTGCCACCCACCTGAAACACCGATTGCGCCATGCCGAACCGCCCCCCTGACGCCATTCGTGCGACGCGGCTTGCCTCGGGGTGAAAGATGGAACTGCCGATCCCGATCAGGGCTGCCCCGACCAGAAGCATGGTATAGCTCGGGGCCATTGCCAGCACGGCCACACCGATGAAGCTGGAAGTCATGCCGAGAGAGAGGGACATCGGCAGCGGATGCTTATCGGTGTAGATGCCCACCACCGGCTGCAGCAAAGATGCCGTGCATTGGAAAATGAGCGTCAGCATCCCGATCTGCCAGTAATCCAGTGCAAATTCGGTTTTCAGGACGGGATAGATTGCCGACAGCATGGATTGCAGCACATCATTGACAAAGTGGCACAGGCTGATCGCCAGAATGACAGAAAGCGTCGTTCCCGCCACTGGCCGGTTGAGCATCTGTTTGCTGACTGTCTGGATATCGGCCATTGCGCATTCTCCCCCATGGCGGGGTTATAGCGTCGGCATTCCACCTGTGCCAGCCCAATTGCGACCAATGCGCGCACCAGGCCAATCGCGTAGCGCGCTGGATTTCGATATGGAAAGGCCAAGGAAATCGGCCATATAGGGCCGGGCGCCTTCAGCTTCCCGGGTGACGGCATAGCTGGTGCGGATGATGTTGCCGGGGGCAAGGGGGATAAGCGCGAAATCGGGATTGTCGCGGACCTCTCGCAGCACCCAATCTGGCATGACGGCCACACCCCTGTCTGCCGCCACCAGCATCAGGATTACGGCAGTCAATTCCACGGGGCGGATCCCGCGCGGTTCTATCCGGGCAGGGGTCAGGAGTTCGGTAAAGATGTCCAGCTTTTCCCGCGCAACGGGATAGCTGATCAGCATCTGGTCGCGGAAATCCTCGGCCTCGACCATGGTGCGGGTGGCGAGGGGGTTGTTTGCGGCGCAGACGAATGTGGGCTGGTATTCGAACAGGGGGTGGAAGGTCAGCCCTTCGGTCGGCACGGGATCGGAGGTGATGACGACATCGATTTCTTCGCGCAGCAGGGCGGGCAGGGCATCGAAGGCCAGCCCCGCACGGATATCGACATCCACATCGGGCCATGCGTGGCGAAAGGTATCCAGCGCCGGCAGCAGCCATTCAAAGCAGGCATGACATTCCATCGCGATATGCAGTCTGCCGGTCTTGCCCGCCTGCAACGCCCGGAACTCCTCGCCCAAGGCCTCCACTTCGGGCAGTACACGCTCTGCCAGTCGCAGCATGCGCATGCCTGCCGCCGAAAGTTTCAGCGGGCGCGAACGCCGGACGAACAGTTCCATTCCAACCTGTTCCTCCAGCCCCTTCACCTGATGGGACAGGGCGGATTGGGTGATGTTCAGCAGGTCTGCGGCCCGCGCCAATCCGCCCGTCTGATGGATTGCCCTGATGGTCCGAAGGTGCCGCAGTTCCAGATGCATTCTTGAACAGCTTTCATGTTCGACTTGAAAAAGATGAATTTGTATCCAGAATCATTACCTGCGACATAGGCGATGTTAAAGGAGACATTTATGACGCCCCGCATCTCGTTCGAGTTCTTTCCGCCCCAGTCGCTAGAGGCCTCGTTCCGTTTGTGGGACACGGTGCGCCTTCTGGCGCCGCTGAAGCCGACATTCTGCTCTGTCACCTATGGTGCCGGCGGGACAACCCGCAAGCTGACCCATGAGGCGGTCACCGCCATCGGCAAGCAATTCGATCTGATCGTGGCCGCGCATCTGACCTGTGTCGATGCCACGCGTGAGGAAACCCTGGAAATTGCCAATGCCTATGCCGATGCAGGGGTGACCCAGATCGTAGCACTGCGCGGTGATGCCCCCAAGGGTGCCGAACGATTTACGCCGCATCCGGACGGTTTCGCCAGTTCGGTGGAGTTGGTAGAGGCGCTGGCCGCAACAGGGCGGTTCACCCTGCGCGTTGGCTGTTACCCCGAACCGCATCCCGACAGCGCGGATACGGCTGCCGATGTGGCATTCCTGAAGCGGAAGGTGCAGGCCGGTGCCTCCAGTGCCATCAGCCAGTTCTTTTTTGAGCCGGAGACATTCCTGCGGTTCCGGGATGCCTGCGTGGCCGCAGGTATCGAAGCCCCGATCCTGCCGGGTATCCTGCCCATCGAGAACTGGAACGGTGTCAAGAAATTTGCGGCCCGCTGCGGCCAGGCCGTACCTGAATGGCTTGACGTGCGCTTTGGCGAGACATCGGCCCAGGACCATGAAAAACTGGCTGTGGATCTGTGCACGGACCTCTGCCGGACCCTTCTGGCAGAGGGCGTGCAGGATCTGCATTTCTACACGCTGAACCGCCCGACGCTAAGCCGGGATGTGTGCGCGGCGCTTGGGGTGACCGAAGCGGTCGAGCAGCTGGCCGCGACGGCATAAGGGCGAACGCTAGGGGGTTGCCTCAGCGTTCGGGCCAAGCTACAGATCGGATATCAGGTCAGGGAGAAGCCGCGTGCAAACCCGGTGCCGAAGGAGCAACCGCCCCGGTAAACTCTCAGGCAAAAGGACCGACCTGATCTAAACTCTGGAGAGTGGTCCCGACAGGGGCCCGCCGACGGGATAACGATCTCAGGCACCAAGGACAGAGGGGGCATCGACGGGTGGGGATTTGCCTGCCTATTGGTGCCGGATTCCGGCCCGAGATTTGATTGGGTGCCCCATGACCGACCTGCAACGCTTGCCGCTGCACGATCTTCACGTTGAACATGGCGGGCGCATGGTGCCCTTTGCCGGATGGGAAATGCCCGTCCAGTTCCAGGGCGTGATGGCGGAACACCTCCATACCCGCGCCAAGGCCGGGCTGTTCGACGTCAGCCATATGGGGCAGGTGCTGATCCGGCCCGCGACCGATATGGCGACCCTTGCCGCAGCGCTGGAATTGCTGATGCCGGTCAGTGTGGCCGCGCTGCCCGAAGGGCGCCAGCGGTATGGCCTGCTGACCAATGAAGCGGGGGGCATCCGGGATGATCTGATGTTCGCCAACCGTGGGGATCATTTCTATGTGGTGGTCAACGCGGGCTGCAAAGAGGCCGATATTGCGCATCTGACCGCGCATCTGGGCGATCAGGTATGCCCGGTGACGGATCGTGCACTATTGGCTCTGCAGGGGCCACAGGCGGTGGATGCGCTGTCTGTACTGGTGCCTGCGGTTGCCACGATGCGGTTCATGGATGTGATCACCGCCGATACTGTTTACGGGCCGCTCTGGATCTCTCGTTCCGGTTATACCGGAGAGGACGGATTCGAGATTTCGGTTCCGTTCGGCGGGGCGGACGGGTTGGCCCGCGCACTGCTGGCTATGGAGGATGTCGCCCCCATCGGGTTGGGTGCGCGCGACAGCCTGCGGCTGGAAGCGGGCCTGTGTCTTTACGGCCATGACATCGATGAGGCGACATCTCCGATCGAGGCCGGATTGAACTGGGCCATCCAGAAATCCCGCCGCACCGGCGGCTTTGCTGGGGATGAGCGCATCCTGCGCGAGCTGGCCGATGGCCCCGAGCGCCGGCGCGTCGGGCTGCTGCCCGAGGGGCGTGCCCCGATGCGCGAAGGGACACAGCTTTTTGCCGAAGACGGAACGCCGGTCGGTATCGTCACCTCCGGCGGATTCGGCCCGTCGGTCGGTGCGCCTGTGGCGATGGGGTATGTCGCGGCATCCCACGCCACAACCGGCACGACACTTCTGGGCGAGGTGCGCGGCAAACGCCTGCCGTTGACCATCGCCCCCATGCCTTTCATTCCACCCTCCTACAAACGCTGAGGAGCCTTTCCCATGAAATACACCGAAGATCACGAATGGCTGCGCGTCGAGGGCGACTATATCGTTGTCGGCATTACCGAACATGCTGCGACCCAGTTGGGCGATGTGGTGTTCGTCGAATTGCCCGAGGTGGAGACCCAGGTCGCCGCCGGTGACGAGATCGTCGTGATCGAGAGCGTCAAGGCTGCGTCCGACATCCTTGCCCCTATCGATGGCGAGATCGTCGAGGTGAATGACGAACTGGCCGTGACACCCGGGCTGGTGAACGAGGACCCGACCGGTCGTGCGTGGTTCTTCAAGCTGAAGGTGGACGATCTGGACGTGCTGGACCAGTTCATGGACGAAGACGAATACAACGACCTGATCGGTTGACCCCTGCGGCGGGCGACCACGCCCGCCTTCTCTTATTCCGAAGGTTGCCCCCTTTATGACCTATACGCCCGTCGCCTATGACCCCTATGATTTCGCCAACCGTCGTCATATCGGGCCTTCGCCGTCCGAAATGGCCGATATGCTGGCGGCCTGCGGTGTGGCCTCGCTGGATCAGCTGATCGACGAGACGATCCCCGATTCCATCCGCCAGAAGGATGCACTGGATTGGGCGCCGCTGGCCGAGCATGAACTGCTGGACCGGATGCGGTCGGTGGGGGCCAAGAACCGTGTCATGACGCAGTTGATCGGGCAGGGCTATTACGGGACGGTCACACCGCCTGCGATCCAGCGCAATATCCTTGAAAATCCGGCTTGGTACACGGCCTATACCCCCTATCAGCCCGAGATTGCCCAAGGCCGCCTGGAGGCGCTGCTGAATTATCAGACCATGGTTTCGGATTTGACGGGGCTGCCGGTGGCGAATGCGTCGTTGCTGGATGAATCCACCGCTGCGGCCGAGGCGATGGCCATGGCCGAACGCGCTGCCAAATCCAAGGCGCGCGGGTTCTTTATCGACGAGAACTGCCATCCGCAAACGATCGAGGTGATCCGGACCCGTGCCCTGCCACTGGGGATCGAGGTGATCGTCGGCGCTGCGGACGATCTGGATCCGGCTTCGGTTTTCGGGGCAATTTTCCAGTACCCCGGCACCTTGGGCGAGGTGCGTGATTTCGAGCGCGAAATCGCAGCCCTGCATGACGCGAAGGCGATTGCCATCGTGGCAACCGATCTGCTGGCGCTGTGCATCCTGAAGGAGCCGGGTGCGATGGGGGCGGATATTGCTGTCGGTTCCAGCCAGCGTTTCGGGGTGCCGATGGGATATGGTGGCCCGCATGCCGCCTTCATGTCCTGCCGCGATGACCTGAAGCGGACTATGCCGGGCCGGATCGTCGGTGTTTCCATCGATGCGCGGGGCAACAAGGCCTATCGTCTGGCACTACAGACGCGTGAGCAGCATATCCGCCGCGAAAAGGCGACATCGAACGTATGCACGGCACAGGCGTTGCTGGCGGTCATGGCCAGCTTCTACGGGGTCTTTCACGGTCCGGTCGGCCTGCGGGCAATTGCCGAGCGGGTGCATTTCAATACCGTACGTGTGGCGGATGCGCTGCGCGCGGCCGGTGCCGATGTGCAGCCCGAGGCGTTTTTCGACACGATCACCGTGCGTGTCGGGGTCGGGCAGCAGGGCATCATGGCGGCTGCACGGCATCGCGGTATCAACCTGCGTCGTGTCGGCAATGACCGCGTGGGGATTTCGCTGGATGAAACGACGGATGACGGGGTGATCGTCCGGCTTCTGGATGCCTTCGGGATTACCGAAGCGGCGCCCAAAACCATCAAGCTGGGCGTGCCGGAGCAGATGATCCGCACCTCCAGCTACCTGACGCATCCCGTATTCCACATGAACCGGGCGGAATCCGAGATGATGCGCTACATGCGCCGTCTGGCCGACCGCGATCTGGCATTGGACCGTGCGATGATCCCGCTGGGATCCTGCACGATGAAGCTGAACGCCGCGGCAGAGATGATGCCGATCACCTGGCCAGAATTCGGCTCGCTCCACCCCTTTGCGCCCTCCAACCAGGCGCTTGGCTACGCCGAGGCGATTTCGGACCTGTCGGACAAGCTTTGCACGATCACGGGCTATGACGCATTTTCGATGCAGCCCAATTCGGGTGCGCAGGGCGAATATGCAGGGCTGCTGACAATTCAGGCCTATCACCGTGGGCGCGGTGAGGGGGAGCGGGATATCTGCCTGATCCCCGTTTCCGCCCATGGAACCAATCCGGCATCGGCCCAGATGGTCGGGATGAAAGTCGTCGTGGTGAAATCCGCGCCGAACGGCGATGTGGATCTGGATGATTTCCGTGCCAAGGCGGCGGCAGCGGGAAGCCGTCTGGCGGCCTCCATGATCACCTATCCGTCCACCCACGGCGTGTTCGAGGAGACTGTGACCGAGGTGTGCAACATCACCCATGAATATGGCGGTCAGGTCTATATCGACGGGGCAAATATGAACGCGATGGTCGGGCTGGTGAAGCCTGGTGCCATCGGTGGCGATGTCAGCCACCTGAACCTCCATAAGACTTTTGCCATTCCGCACGGCGGTGGTGGTCCGGGCATGGGACCGATCGGCGTCAAGGCACATCTGGCCCCCTATCTGCCGGGCCATCCCGAAACCGGCGGAGAGGAAGGTCCGGTATCGGCAGCCCCCTTCGGTTCCGCATCCATCCTTTTGATTTCATGGGCCTATTGCCTTATGATGGGCGGGGCAGGGCTGACGCAGGCAACCCGGGTTGCCATTCTGAACGCCAACTATATCGCCGCACGGCTGAGCGGCGCATATCCGGTGCTGTTCATGGGGAACCGCGGGCGCGTGGCACATGAATGCATTCTGGATACACGTCCCTTTGCCAAGGCAGGCGTGACCGTGGATGATATCGCCAAGCGCCTGATCGACAACGGGTTCCATGCCCCGACAATGAGCTTCCCCGTCTCAGGGACGCTGATGGTGGAGCCGACGGAATCCGAAACCAAGGCCGAGATCGACCGTTTTATCACCGCACTGCTGTCGATCCGCGAGGAAATTGCGGCGGTGGAAGCCGGAGAGATTTCGGCCGAGGACTCCCCCCTGCGTCACGCGCCGCATACCGTCGAGGATCTGGTGGCAGAATGGACCCGCAAATATCCGCGGGAGCAGGGGTGCTTCCCTGCGGGCAGCTTCCGTGTCGACAAATACTGGCCCTCGGTCGGACGGGTCGACAACGTGCATGGTGATCGAAACCTGATCTGCACCTGCCCGCCGCTGGAATCCTATCAGGACGCGGCCGAGTAACATCGCCCTGAACCCGGCACCCGAGTGCCGGGTTTTTTCATGTGTGCTGCATCCGATTCCGGGCAGCGGTCTGCCGGATTTTCCTGCATGACAATGATCATTGCACGCAAGCTGTTGCACTGGCGCGCAGGACACTTAAAGTCACGCGAACCGAGATCAAAGCCTTGTACCGGCTGTTTCAAACAAACCCAGACCCGACCCGGAGGATACCATGACTGAAGTGATTTGCTTGGGTGAGGCTATGGGAGAGATCGCCTTTGCGGCCGACGGCAGCCATGCCATCGGCGTAGGGGGCGACACGTTCAATACCGCAATCTATATGGCCCGTTCAGGGACCGATGCGGCCTTCGTCTCGGCAGTGGGCGATGATCCCTTCGGCGCGCAAATTCGTGCGGCCTTGGCTGAGAACGGTGTGGAAGACAGGCTGGTCGTGCGTGATGGCGAATCGACAGGCCTCTATTCGATCACGAATGATGCCTCCGGTGAGCGGTTCTTCCACTACTGGCGCAGCGATGCGGCGGCCCGACGGCTGTTCCTGAACCCGCCTGCGCTGGATGCGAAATGGGTCTATGTATCGGGCATCAGCCTTTACACATTCTCGGATAATCTGGATGCGCTGTTCGAGGCATTGCAGAATTCCGGTGCCAAGATCGCCTTTGACGGCAATTATCGCCCGCGCCTGTGGAAAGGGCGCGAAGATGTGGCTCGAGAGGCCTTTGCCCGTATCATGTCAATGTCCTCTCTGGTTCTGCCGACCTTTGACGACGAAGTGCTGATGTGGGGAGATGCCTCCCCCGAAGCGACATTGGCGCGGATTGCCGACCTCGGTGTGGAAACGGTTGTGCTGAAGCAGGGACCCGAGGGCTGCCTGATCCATAGCGGCGGAGAAACGCGCCACGTTCCGGTTCCGGGGGCGGTCACCCCTGTTGATACCACCGCCGCGGGTGACAGCTTCAACGCGGCTTTCCTTGCGTCCTATCTGGGCGGTGGAACGGCCGAAGAAGCCGCTTTGGCAGGGCACCATCTGGCAGCCAAGGTCATTGCGCATCGGGGGGCCATCATTCCCAAATGATCCCACCGGGGAGGGTGAGCGGCATCGCCGCCACCTGTTTCTGCCGATCAGACAGGTGCAGGGCCGCTCTGATCGGGTCCATACCGGCCTGACGCTAAACCTGCTGGTGATGGTGCGTATAACCGCTTGACGGCACCGGCAGGAAAACCTAAGTAGGCGCAGGCTCCGGCGGGTTGGCGGAGAGGTTACGCACCGGATTGCAAATCCGTGAAGACCGGTTCGATTCCGGTACCCGCCTCCAAATTTTCCGGATATATCCTAGTCCTGCGGAAACGCGCTGATACGTGTTTCCAGATTGATTGTGCGTATGTTACGCCCCCATTTCGCGTGAACTGCGTGCGAATGACAGCCAACGCATATGCAGCTATATCCATTCGGAATATTCCCTTTATCCCGAATGTCAGGATGACCTTTACAAATTGCGTCACATCTAGGCGTTCCAGCCGTCTGTGGGTGAACAGCAGCCGCTGCTGATATCCGAATACTCACCCGAACAGGCGTGCGAAGGATCTGCACCGTATCTTCGCCCAGGGCGCTGCAAGGCCGGTGTTTGGGCTGCATTGCACGACTGATATCTTTATCGGATTTGCATAAATGTCGGGCAATTTCAAGTTCAGGGAACATCCTTCTAAGGATAGGTTATTTTTCCATAATAATATTCTGGATGCATCGGCGGTCCCCCGATAAAGGTTTTGTGTAATTACAACCACAGGGTGATTTTTGATGAAATTGACACTTGTGGCAGCGATGAGTGGCGCATTGGCGCTTACCCCGCTGTCGGGATATGCGCAGGAGGCCGCCATCTACAGCGGAATGGACCGTGTCCATCCCGCTTGGGCCGAACACGGAATGGTCGTGGCACAAGAAGAGATTGCTGCCGAGGTGGGCCGCGATATTCTGGTGGCAGGCGGCAATGCGGCGGATGCCGGTGTTGCCGTGGCCTTTGCCCTGGCGGTGACGCTGCCGCGTGCGGGTAACCTTGGCGGCGGCGGCTTCATGCTGGTCCATGATGCCAAATCCAACGTGACCAAGGCAATCGATTACCGCGAGATGGCACCGACCACCGCAGATCGGGACATGTTCCTTGATGAAGCGGGGGAGGCGGATACCAATAAATCCCGCTACACCGGTCTGGCGACGGGTGTCCCCGGAACAGTTGCCGGTATGCAGCTTGTGCTGGACCAATACGGAACGATGAGCCTGTCGGACGTTCTGCAGCCTGCGATCAGGCTGGCCCGTGACGGCATCATCGTTACGGCCGATCTGGCAGACAGTCTGAAGGCGTTGGAAAACCGGCTGAAGAAGTGGCCTGCCTCGGCTGCGATTTTCTACAAGCCCGACGGCAGCTATTACGAGCCGGGCGACCGGCTGATCCAATCCGACCTGGCCGCAACCCTGCAGCGGATTGCGGATGAGGGCCCCGACGGCTTCTACAAGGGGCAAACCGCACAAGAGATCGTTGATGCTGTTCAGGCCTCGGGCGGGCGCATCACAATGGATGACATGGCAAATTATACGGCCATCAGCCGGGAACCCGTGACGGGGACCTACCGCGGCTACGACATCGTTTCCATGCCGCCCCCCTCGTCCGGTGGTATCCATATCATCCAGATTCTGAACACCCTCGAAGGATATCCGATCGGATTTCTGGGGCAGAATTCGGCCGATACGATCCATCTGATGGCCGAGGCGATGAAGCGGGCCTATGCGGATCGTTCGGAATATCTGGGGGACCCCGATTTTTTCCATGTTCCGCAGGCACAGCTTCTGTCCAAGATCTATGCCGCCGATATCCGTGACGGCATCTCGATCAATCGCGCGACCCCGTCGGAGGAAATCAAGCCCGCCGATCTGACCCCTTATGAAAGCGATCAGACCACGCACTTCTCGATCGTGGATAAGGACGGCAACGCTGTTTCCAACACCTATACGATCAACTTCTCTTATGGGTCGGGAATGGTCGCGGATGGCACCGGCGTGCTGATGAACAACGAGATGGATGATTTCGCCGCAAAGCCCGGCGTGATGAATGCCTACGGAATGATCGGTGGCGATGCCAATGCGGTAGAGCCGAACAAGCGTCCCCTGTCGTCAATGAGCCCGACCATCGTCATGAAAGACGGTAAGGTCTTCATGGTGACCGGCAGCCCCGGCGGTTCGCGCATCATCACCACGGTCGTGCAGCTGATCATGAATGTGATCGATCATGGCATGAATATTGCCGAAGCGACGGTCGCTCCCCGTATCCACCATCAGTGGCAACCCGAAGTGCTTCGTGTCGAAGAAGGCCTGAGCCGTGACACCATCGCCGCACTGGAGGCCAAGGGCCACAAGGTTGAAGTGATGGAAACCATGGGGTCTGCACAGTCGATCGTGGTCGATGCCGAACACGGTCTGCTTCTGGGAGGTGCCGATCCGCGGCAGACCAGTTCGGCGGCACGCGGCTATTGATTGCTGCGGGCGGGCAGGGCTGACCTGCCCGTTCTTTCTGCCCGCGGAAGGGGGTAGATCCGGGAGGGCCGTGCTTCGTTGCGCGGCCTTTTTTATTGCCATGCCGTGACCGTAATGCCGATCGCTATACAAGGGGGGGGCGGAAGAAACAGCCTTCCGCTTATAGGAACGCGGCGGCGGGGCAGCCGTTGCCGGGGTTATGGCCCAGGAAATGCGGGCATTAAAAAAGGCCCGGTTTCCCGGGCCCTTCAGGTGCGATTCTTATGACCGGATCAGGGTTTGCGCGCCGAGAGGCGGAGCAGGGCACCGATCACAAACACGATCCCCCCCGTCAAACCGAACCCGAGCACCGCGGCCATCCTGCCATCCGGTTGCGGGATCAACGGCAGCAGGAAGATCGTGGCACCATAGACCAGGGCCAGCGTCCCGAGTTTATTCCGTTGCTCCAGATCCGCGTCCGTAGCGCCGGCGGGGGAGGTGACGGGTGTGGACAGATCCTCGAACAGACGGTCCACTTCTTCGTGCCGTACGGGCGACAGGCCGTTGTAGAAAAGGCGCGTCATGAAGAAGAAGCCGGTCGTCACGGTCAGGTGCAAGGCCATGGAGATGGTAAAGACCAGATCGCTGCTTTCACGACCGGTAAAGTCGATACCCACGATGTTGCCGACCAGATCGGGGGTCAGAACGTATTTCGAGGCGAGCGAGACCAGCAAGCCGACGATAACCGTAGCCCAGGGGCCCCAGTCAGGAACGCGGCGAACGAAGACCGCAAGGAACAGCGGGATCAGGATCGGCATCTGGATCAGGCTGCCCATCTGCAGCATGATGTCGAACAGGCTGATGTTCTGCAGCGAGGAGATGAACAGGCTGACAAGGATGATCGCAATCCCGAACAGGAAGGTGATGATCTTGCCGACGACGATCAGCTCTGCATCGGTGGCTTTGCCTTTCTTGACCACGGGCTGGTAGAAGTTCATGCACATGATGCCCGCGCTGCGGTTCAGACCGGTGTCCATCGAGGACATGGTGGCCGAGAACATTGCGGCGATCATGATCCCGACCATTCCGATCGGCATCGCGATATCGACGAATGCCAGATAGGCGGCATCACCGGCCTTGTTGCCCAGCGTCGGATACATCGCGGACAGATCGACACCCATGACGGCAGTTGCCATCGGGGGCAGGAACCAGATGAACGCACCTGCAAACATCAGAATCGAGGCCAGAAGGGCCGCTTTCTTTGCATTCAGGCTGTCCTTTGCCACCAGATAGCGGGAGGCGTCGTAGAGGTTGTTCGTACTGAAGATCTGTTTGGTGATCGACATCAGGCACCAGACGACGAACAGCCCGACGTAGTTTACGTCATTGGTCAGAAGATGGCCGGGGAATTCCGTGATGACATTGGTGATGCCATAGTTGAATGCGACAAAGGCCGTTGCCGCGATGGAAATGGCCATGATGACCAGCATCTGCACATAATCACTTGCGACCACAGCCCATGCCCCACCGCTGAGCGATACGAACATCACGATGAAGCCCGTGATTGCGATCGTCCATTCGATGCTGATGTTGAAAACGGCAGAGGTGAAGATCGCAAGACCATTGAGCCAGATTCCGGCCTGGATGACCCCCAGAGGAACCTGTGCCCAAGTGAAAAACTGTTCGTTCACAGGGCCATAACGGCGCCGGATCGCATCGACAGGTGTGATGCACCGCGTTTGGCGGAACATCTCGGCCACGAGCAGATAGGATACGAAATACCCGACCGCATTCCCGATGAAGATCACCGCGACCGAAAGGCCGTCCGAATATGCCTTGCCTGCGGCACCTGTGAATGTCCATGCGCTGAACTGCACCATGAATGCACTGGCGCCGGTCATCCACCACAGCATCTTGCCGCCCCCGCGGAAATATTCGCTGGGGTCTTTGGCCTTGCCGCTGAACATGAAACCGATGGCGATGATGAACGCCAGATAGAGAACGACGATCGCAAAATCGACTCTTCGTTCGAATATTGCCGATACCAGTTCGTTTTCCATGGCCTG
Organism: Falsirhodobacter sp. alg1; assembly: GCF_000739715.2. Taxonomy (GTDB): domain Bacteria; phylum Pseudomonadota; class Alphaproteobacteria; order Rhodobacterales; family Rhodobacteraceae; genus Falsirhodobacter. The sequence continues at coordinate 102,235 of NZ_BBJC02000007.1, forward strand.
TTCTCCCTAATGCGCATCATCAGGCTCAGGCCCCGGCGTGGCCCAACCTTCATGGCTGCGTAATTTCCTCCGCGCGATCAGCCTGCCTATGTCCGAACCTCGGAGCATGGCGGGCACGATTCGCAAATCCTCGAAAATCGGGATACTAAGTCGCAAGCTGGGATACTAGTCTTTGAGAGTAACCTGTCCCGATAAATTTACTCTTGGTGTTCACAGCGGATCATGCGTTCCGGCACGAATGGACCGGGGTTCAACCCGAAAGTGAGGCACCATTGATACGCCGGGCTATGTCCGGAATTTCGATAACATGCTGGGAAAACGGTGCTTATTCGGGCGGACGTCCGGTATGGTCCGTGCAGACACCAAGCCGTTTGCTACGGTTCGAAATGGCTGTGGAATGGTTTGCCCATAGGCGCCGGATTTATGCCGGTCTTCTGTATTTTTGCACAGTTCGGTGGCGGATGATGCATTTCTGCCCTGATTTTCCACAGGTCATGCACTGGGCAAATACGTTCAGCCGCCGGTATGGCTCATATGGCGGGGCATTTGGCCTGCAACAGTCTGGCGGTCATAGTCGAAATCATGACCCTTGGGCTTCAGCTTGATGGCATCGCGGATGGCAGCGGCCAAACCCGCCTCGGTCGGATCATTGCGCATGACTTCCCGCAGATCGGCACGATCCTCCTGGCCCAGACACATGTAAAGCTCTCCGGTGCAGGTCAGGCGCACGCGATTGCAGCTTTCACAAAAATTATGGGTCAGGGGGGTGATGAAGCCGACCTTCTGGTCGATTTCGCCCAAGCGGACATAGCGGGCCGGTCCGCCGGTGCGTTCTGCCAGCGGGATGACCGTATAACGCTCCGCCAATCGTGCGCGCAGATCGCGAAGCGGCCAGTATTGATCCAGCCGCCCCTCCATGTCGCCCATCGGCATGACCTCGATGAAGGTCAGCTCGAACCCCTCGGCATTGCACCAGTCCACAAGGGTGAACAGCTCGTCCTCGTTGAAGCCCTTGAGCGCGACCGTATTGATCTTGATCTTCAGACCGGCATCCTTGGCGGCCTTCAGCCCCTCCATCACCTGGGACAGACGGCCCCAACGGGTGATATGGGTAAATTTCGCGTCATCCAGCGTGTCCAGAGACACGTTGATGCGCCTGACCCCGCAGGCCGCCAGTTCGGCTGCATGCTTGGCCAGCTGCGATCCATTGGTGGTCAGCGTCAGTTCGTCCAGCGCGCCGCTGTCCAGGTGCCGGGACATCGCACGGAAAAAACTCATGATGCCACGCCTTACCAAGGGCTCCCCACCCGTGATCCGCAGCTTGCGAACACCCAGTGAAACAAAGGCGGAAGACAGGCGATCCAGCTCTTCCAGCGTCAGCAGCTCCACCTTGGGCAGAAAATTCATCTGCTCGGACATGCAATACAGACACCGGAAATCGCAGCGGTCCGTTACGGAAACACGCAGATACGAAATGGCTCTGTCGAAGGGATCGATAAGGGGCTGGATCATCACCCGAACGTAGGCCTCGGTGATGCCCGTCTCAAGGGCGATTGACAGTAATTTCGCGCGCTCTACCCTATGGAAATGCGCATCATATACCTCCTCCCGCTTATCGCCGTTGCCGGTTGTTCGCACCTGCCCGGTTTGAAATCACGCACCGACGCCGCTCAGGCGACGGATACCGCCCCTGTTGCTGCCTCCAGCTCTGCCATCGGCGGGGCAGCGCGCAGCGCCGACAGCTATGACCTGACCTCCGCCGCCGAGCGGGAGCGGGCTTTGAATACCCCCGTAGACAGCGGCGCCAAGGAGCTGGGATCCGTGGTCATCACCTTGGGCAATGCGGCAGAGCCTGGGTTCTGGCTGCGGTCCTCACTGGTCAAGCAGACCTCCAAGGGACGGGTCGAAACGGCGGATGGGCAGACAGTCGCAGTGGATCTGCTGCCGGGCGTCGGATCGGCTCAGCTGTCACTTGCCGGGTATCGCGCCCTTGGGTTGTCTCTGACATCCCTGCCGCAGGTCACAATATACCAGAATTGACTACCAGAACTGACGTTCACTAATTGTTCACGTGTTGGCTTGGCACAGGCGCCCCCTGTGCCTATTTAAGGGCCAACTGATCCGGGGAATGGCATGGAACAAAAGTTCATCGAAGTGCGCGGCGCGCGCGAGCATAACCTCAAAGGTATCGATGCGGATATTCCGCGAGACCAGTTCGTGGTCATCACGGGGTTGTCCGGCTCGGGTAAATCCAGTCTGGCCTTCGATACCATCTATGCCGAGGGGCAGCGGCGGTATGTCGAAAGCCTGTCGGCCTATGCGCGCCAGTTTCTGGACATGATGGGCAAGCCGGATGTGGACCATATCTCGGGCCTGTCCCCGGCCATTTCGATCGAACAGAAAACGACCTCGAAGAACCCCCGTTCTACCGTCGGGACCGTTACGGAAATTTACGATTACATGCGCCTGCTGTATGCGCGTGCGGGCACCCCCTATAGCCCCGCCACCGGAGAGCCGATCACAGCCCAGCAGGTTCAGGATATGGTTGATGCCGTCATGGCGATGCCGGAGGGTACGCGGGGCTATCTGCTGGCCCCCATCGTGCGTGATCGCAAGGGCGAGTACCGGAAGGAGTTTCTGGAACTGCGGAAGCAGGGTTTCCAGCGGGTCAAGGTGAACGGCACCTTCCATGAACTGGACGAGCCGCCGACGCTGGACAAGAAATTCCGCCATAACATCGATGTGGTGGTGGATCGCATCGTTGTGCGTGAGGGGATCGAGACGCGGCTTGCCGACAGCTTTCGCACTGCATTGAACCTGGCGGACGGCATCGCCATTTTCGAAACCGCCGTGGCAGAGGATGAAGAGGCAACCCGTACGACCTTCAGCGAAAAGTTCGCCTGTCCTGTGTCCGGTTTTACCATTCCGGAAATAGAGCCGCGGTTGTTTTCCTTCAACGCGCCTTTCGGGGCCTGTCCTGCCTGCGACGGTCTGGGTGTGGAGCTGTTCTTTGACGAACGGCTGATCGTGCCTGACCAGAATCTCTCGATCGCCCAAGGGGCCATTGCGCCTTGGGCCAAATCCAAATCCCCCTATGTAACCCAGACGATCGAGGCGATTTCGAACCATTACGGTTTTGACCGCAAAACCAAATGGAAGGATCTGCCTGAAAAGGTGCAGAAAGTCTTTTTGCATGGGTCCGGCAAGGAAGAGATTACCTTCCGCTATGACGAGGCTGGCCGTGTCTATTCCATCGCCCGCACGTTTGAAGGGCTGATCCCGAACATGGAGCGGCGCTATCGCGAAACCGATAGCAACTGGTCCCGCGAGGAAATGGAACGCTATCAGAACAACCGTTCTTGCGGCACCTGCGGGGGCTATCGTCTGAAGCCCGAGGCGCTGGCAGTCAAGATCGGGGGGCTGCATATCGGTCAGGTCGTGGTCATGTCGATCAAGGATGCACATGCGTGGATGGCCACCGTGCCCGACGCGCTGACCAACCAAAAAAACGAGATTGCCCGCGCCATCCTCAAAGAGATCCGCGAGCGCCTTGGGTTTCTGGTCAATGTCGGACTCGATTACCTTTCGATGAGCAGGGCTGCAGGAACACTGTCGGGTGGTGAAAGCCAGCGTATCCGGCTGGCAAGCCAGATCGGGTCCGGTTTGACGGGCGTTCTGTACGTTCTGGACGAACCCTCTATCGGGCTGCACCAGCGGGACAATGACCGGCTGCTGACCACGTTGAAGAACCTGCGGGATCAGGGAAACTCGGTGCTGGTGGTAGAGCATGACGAGGACGCAATCCGCGAGGCCGACTATGTTTTCGACATCGGTCCGGGGGCAGGGGTCCATGGCGGCGAAATTGTGGCCCAAGGCACACCGGCCGAGATAGAAGCCAATCCGAACAGCATCACTGGCCAATATCTGAGCGGCGTGCGGGCCATCCCGATCCCGGCCAAACGGCGCAAGGGCAGCGGCAAGAAACTGACCGTGGTCAAGGCTTCGGGCAATAACCTGCACAATGTGACGGCCGATTTCCCCTTGGGTAAGTTCGTCTGCGTGACCGGCGTTTCAGGGGGCGGAAAATCGACCCTGACGATCGAGACATTGTACAAGACGGCGGCATTGAAGCTGAACGGGGCACATGAAACCCCGGCGCCTTGTGAAACGATCAAGGGGTTCGAACATCTGGACAAGGTGATCGACATCGACCAACGCCCCATTGGCCGGACCCCGCGCTCCAATCCGGCCACCTACACCGGTGCCTTCACGCCGATCCGCGACTGGTTCGCCGGCCTTCCGGAATCCAAGGCGCGCGGCTATGGCCCGGGGCGGTTCAGCTTCAACGTCAAGGGCGGGCGCTGCGAAGCTTGTCAGGGCGATGGCCTGATCAAGATCGAAATGCACTTTCTGCCCGACGTCTATGTAACGTGCGAAACCTGCAAGGGTGCGCGCTACAATCGTGAAACGCTGGAGATCAAGTTCAAGGACAAGAGTATTGCCGATGTTCTGGCGATGACGGTGGAAGATGCGCAAAGCTTTTTCCAGGCTGTGCCGTCCATCCGCGAGAAGATGGATGCGCTGGTTCGCGTTGGCCTTGGCTATATCAAGGTGGGGCAACAGGCCACCACGCTTTCGGGCGGTGAGGCGCAACGGGTCAAACTGTCGAAGGAACTTGCGCGGCGGGCAACAGGGCGAACCCTTTATATTCTGGATGAACCTACGACCGGCCTGCACTTTGAAGACGTGAAGAAACTGTTGGAAGTGCTGCATGAGCTGGTCGATCAGGGCAATACCGTGGTGGTGATCGAACATAACCTCGATGTGGTGAAAACCGCAGACTGGGTGATCGACATCGGACCCGAGGGCGGCGACGGTGGCGGCCTGATCGTGGCCGAGGGGACACCGGAAGATGTATCGGCCAATAAGGATAGCCATACCGGCTACTATCTTGGCCCGATGCTGAAGGCGAAATCCGCCAAGGTGGCGGCCGAATAGCGTATCAATCACGACCGTACCCCGAGGGGGGTAATTACCGGATTGCACGATTTTCCTTGCGGATTTTCGCGCAATCCGATTGTTTCCGCCCAGAGGGCAGGGGGAATACTAGTGCGCATCGGTCTTTATCCGGGAACATTCGATCCCGTTACTTTGGGGCATCTGGATATCATGCACAGGGCTGCCCGCCTTGTGGATCGCCTTGTCATCGGTGTCGCGATCAACCGTGAAAAGAAGCCGATGTTCGAACTGCAGGAACGTGTGGAGATGATCCGCATGGAGACCGCGCAGATCACCGCCTGCGAAGTGATCGTTCATCCGTTCGAGAACCTGCTGATCGATTGTGCCCGCGATGTCGGGGCGCAGGTCATCATCCGCGGTCTGCGCGCGGTGACCGATTTTGAATACGAATTCCAGATGGTCGGCATGAACCGCCTGATGGATGACAGCATCGAGACGGTGTTCCTGATGGCCGATGCCCGCCGTCAGGCCATCGCATCCCGCCTGGTAAAGGAAATTGCCCGTTTGAACGGTGACATCTCCAAATTCGTTACACCTGCCGTGGCGAAGGCATTGATCTCTCGGGTGCGATAATGCGCCGGGTGCTGCGCTGGTTGGCCCCCGTATTTTCCACTCAACGGTCCCCCCTGTTCAGGTGGAGCTTTGCTGTCATATCCCTTGTCCTTGCAATCGTCCTGCGATGGGTCGTGGCGGGATACCTGCCGGCAGGCTTTCCCTTTCTCACATTCTTTCCGGCCATCATCCTGACCACATTCCTTGGGGGGTTCCGTCCGGGACTGTTCGTATGTGTCGGATCGTTCTTTGCTTCTTGGCTGCTGTTTGTGTCGGAACCCGGCACGGTCAACTTCTCGGCCGAGGCGATGGTCGCCATGGCCTTTTTCGCCTTTGTCGCGGCCACGGACCTGATCCTGATTACGCTGACCCTGCGCGTCACCCAGCAGCTGGAAAAAGAGCGTCGCATCTCCTCGGTTCTGGCCGAGCAGCGGGGTCTGATGTTCCACGAGCTTCAGCATCGCGTGTCGAACAATCTCGCCACGGTTGCAGGGTTGCTGACCATCCAGCGCCGCGCTGTAAAGGATGAGGTCGCCCGCAAGGCGCTGGATGATGCCGCGGCCCGCATCAATGTGGTGGCCCGGATGAAACGCATTCTGCATGACCCCTTGGCACAAGAGGTGTCGTTCGGGGATGTACTTCAGGATATGGCCCGCGACATGATCGAGGCGTCTGGCGCCACGGACCGCATCACAATGCGGTTCGACTGTGCGCCTGTGGCCATTCCACGGGATCAGGCCATTCCGTTCGGGCTGATCGCGACCGAATTGCTGACCAATGCGGTGGAACATGGCTTTGCCGGTGATGGCACCGGCGTGATCGATGTGCGTCTGTCGCAGGATGCGGGCTATGTGACGCTGACAATTGCGGATCAGGGGCGGGGCCTGCCCGAAGGGTTCTCGCTTGATAAGGCGACCAGCCTCGGGCTGACCTTGGCCAGCCAGTTCGCGATCCAGCTGAATGGAGAGCTGACAATGAAAAACCGCCCCGAAGGTGGGGCGGTTTCCAGATTGGCATTCATGCCTGCTTAGATCAGCTTGCCCATCGCCACGGCAGTATCTGCCATGCGGTTGGAGAAGCCCCACTCGTTATCGTACCACGACAGGATACGAACCATGCGACCCTCGATCACCTTGGTCTGATCCATGTGGAAGACCGAGGAATGCGGGTCGTGGTTAAAGTCCGAGCTGACATTTGGTGCCAGTGTGTAGCCCAGAACGCCCTTGAGAGCGCCATCGGCTGCAGTTTTAATGGCCGCGTTCACTTCTTCGACCGTGGTGTCGCGTGCAGCTTCGAATACCAGATCCACAACCGATACGTTCGGGGTCGGTACGCGGATAGAAACGCCGTCCATCTTGCCCTTCAGCTCGGGCAGAACCAGACCGACAGCCTTGGCAGCACCGGTGGATGTCGGGATCATCGACAGGGCGGCGCCCCGTGCGCGGTACAGATCCTTATGCGCGGTATCCAGCGTCGGCTGGTCACCGGTATAAGAGTGGATCGTGGTCATGAAGCCCTTCGAGATACCGATGGCATCGTTCAGAACCTTGGCAACCGGCGAAAGGCAGTTCGTGGTGCAGGAGGCATTCGAAACAATCAGATCATCTGCGGTCAGCGTTTCGTGGTTCACACCGAATACGATGGTTTTATCCGCACCGTCCGACGGAGCCGAAACCAGAACGCGCTTTGCACCGCTTTTCAGGTGGATCGACGCTTTTTCCTTGGACGTGAAGATGCCCGTGCATTCCAGCACGACATCGACATCGCCCCAAGGCAGTTCAGCCGGGTCACGCAGCGAGGTGACGCGCATCGGTCCGCGACCTGCATCGATCGTATCTTCGGTCGTGGTGACCTCACCCGGAAAACGGCCATGGACCGAATCAAAGCGCAGCAGATGCGCATTCGTTTCCACCGGAGCCAGATCGTTGATGGCGATCACTTCGATGTCTGTACGGTTTGATTCAATGATGGCGCGCAGTACGTTGCGACCGATGCGACCGAAGCCGTTGATGGCGACTTTGACTGGCATAAATTCTCTCCCGATATGCGTTTGCGCTAACATGGGGGTTGTGTGGGGGGGTGTGCAAGGGGCCTTAACGCCAGAACTCCAACCACTCGATAAATTCGAGGAATTTACGTGCGGTAAAGGCTGTTCCGCCCCATCCGAAGATCAGATCAAGGGCAATGGCCACGATGATTACCGCGGCCATGTAAAACGCAACTTTGTTCGGCACCGATGGCCTCCGTCAGTGGCGAAGGCGCCCCATTGCCGCAGCCACATCGGCCATCCGGCAGGAAAACCCCCATTCATTGTCGTACCAAGCCAGAACGCGCACCGTGCGTCCACCGATAACCTTGGTCTGATCGGGGGCAAAGATAGACGAATAGGGGGTGTGGTTGAAGTCGATTGAGACCTTGGGCTCGGGATCATAGGATAAAATGCTGCCCATGGGGCCGGCAGCGGCCTTGCGCACCACTTCATTCACTTCGTCGACAGTGACATTCCGGCCCGCGACGAAGGTCAGATCCACTGCCGACACATTGGGCGTCGGAACGCGGATGGCCGATCCGTCCAGCTTGCCCCGCAATTCGGGCAGGACCTCGGCAATTGCCTTGGCAGCGCCGGTAGAGGTCGGGATCATTGCCATGGCGGCGGCACGGGCGCGGTAAAGGTCACTATGCCGATGGTCCAGCGTGGCCTGATCGCCTGTATAGGAGTGAATCGTCGTCATGATCCCGGAGTCGATGCCGATACTGTCGTTCAGCACCTTTGCCAGGGGGGCAAGGCAGTTCGTTGTGCAGGACCCGTTTGAGACCAGCCTGTCTTCAAGGGTCAGTGCCTTGTCGTTGACGCCATAGACCACCGTGCGGTCCACGTTCTTGGCNGGGGCGGAGATAAGAACCGATTTTGCCCCCCGTTCGATATGCATGCCGGATTTCAAGCCGTCGTTGAATTTGCCGGTGCATTCCAGCACCACGTCTATGCCGCCCCAGTCCAGCTCTGCCATCTCGTAGGTAGACATGACCCGGATCGGGCTGCCGCCCAGATCGAGCATTCCGTTGGTGACCCGTACCGATCCTGGATAGCGCCCGTGAACCGAGTCGTATTTCAGCAGATGTGCATTCGTTTCGATCGGGCCTGTCGCATTGATTGCCACGACCTCGATGTCATTGCGGCCCGATTGCGCGATATGCGCAAGGGTGCAGCGGCCGATACGTCCAAAACCATTGATGCCAACCGTGATCGCCATGCGCGTGCCCCGTTCCAGGTAACCTGCACAAGTTTTATCCGAACCGGGAATGCGCGAAAAGCAAAAATCATTCTATTTCAATATGTTAACGCAAACATATGGTGGTGGCGCTAACGCTTTGCTTGCCGTGGGCGGGGCCGCGCGTCAGATAAGACATGAACCTATCAGGGATTTTGGCGGATATGAGCGGACTTTTGGCTTTGCTGGACGATGTGGCGGGTCTTGCCAAAGTGGCGGCGGCCTCCATCGATGATGTGGCGGCTGCGGCAGGCAAGGCGGGAACGAAGGCCACCACACTGGTCATCGATGATGCCGCCGTGACGCCGAAATACGTGACAGGGCTTCCCGCATCCCGCGAGTTGCCGATGATCTGGCGCATCGCGGTCGGAAGTGTGCGGAACAAGCTGTTGATCCTGCTGCCGATCCTCCTGATCTTCCAGGCATTCCTACCGTGGATCATCACGCCCTTGTTGATGATCGGAGGGGCCTATCTGTGTTTCGAGGGGGCCGAAAAAATCATCCATGCCGCAATGCCCCATGCCGAACCCGCAGCCAAACCGGCACCCCCCAAAGACCCTGCGCGGCTGGAGGAACAGAAGGTAGCCGGGGCAATCAAGACCGATTTCATCCTGTCGGCCGAAATCATGACCATCGCGCTTAGCCAGATCGAAGGCGACAGCCTGTGGGTCGAGGCGGCAGCGCTTGTGCTGGTGGGCATCATGATCACGGCACTGGTTTATGGTGCGGTGGCGCTGATCGTGCGAACCGATGATGTTGGGCTTCGTATGGTCGAAACCTCGGGCAGTGCCGTTCTGCGCAAGGCGGGCGCGCTTCTGGTTCGCGGCATGCCGGTTTTTCTGAAGGTGCTGACGGTCATCGGCACGCTGGCCATGCTGTGGGTGGGGGGCAATATCCTGACGCACGGCCTGCACGAGATGGGCTGGCACAATCCCTACGAACTGATCCACCACTGGGCGGCGGCATCAGCCGGGGCCATTGGGGTGGCGCATGGATTTGTGGAATGGTTTGTGGCCGCATTCTGCGATGGTGTCATCGGACTTGCGGTGGGGGCGGTTCTGGTTGTGGGCTACAGCCGCGTCATCTCCCCGTTGCTGGGGAAAAAGGCCGCCCACTAGGGGCGGCCTTCGGGGTCAGAGCAACGCCTTGGCGGCTGCAACCGTATGCTCGGCGGTGATGCCGAATTCCTTGTACAGGCGTTCGGCAGGGGCCGATGCGCCAAAGCCGGTCATGCCGATGAACGCCGCTTTCTTCTCGGATCCACGCTCACCCAGCAGCCAGCGATCCCATGGCATCCGGACGCCAGCCTCGATGGCCACACGGACGGGGCCGGGCGGCAGGATCTTGCGGCGATAGGTTTCGTCCTGTGCCGCGAACAGTTCCATGCAGGGAACGGATACGACACGGGTGCCGATACCCTCAGCTTCAAGCATTTCGCGGGCTTTCAGCGCGATCTCCACCTCGGTACCGGTCGCCATCAGGATGACCTGACGTTTACGCGTGGCCTCGGCCAGAACATAGGCGCCCTGGGCAGTCAGGTTCTTCTGGCTGTGGGTGGTCCGGACGGTTGGTACGTTCTGACGGCTAAGTGCCATCACGGACGGGGTGGTCGTGGTGGTCAGTGCCAGTTCCCAGGCTTCGGCTGCCTCGACGCCATCCGCCGGACGGAAAACCCATGTGTTCGGGGTGGAGCGGCTGATGGTCAGATGCTCTACCGGTTGGTGGGTCGGACCGTCTTCGCCCAGACCGATGGAATCATGGGTCATGACGAATACGCTTGGAACCCCCATCAGGGCTGCCAGACGCATGGAGGGGCGGGCATAATCGGTGAACGCCATGAACGTGCCGCCATAGGCGCGCAGGCCGCCGTGCAGGGCGATGCCGTTCATTGCCGCCGCCATGCCGTGTTCACGGATACCGTAATAGATGTAGCGCCCTTTGCGGCTGTCTACATCGAACACGCCCATGTCACCGGTCTTGGTATTGTTGGATCCGGTCAGATCGGCCGAGCCGCCCATGGTTTCGGTGACGATGGGGTTGATGACCTCCAGCGCCATTTCCGATGCCTTGCGGGTGGCAACGCTTGCGCCCTTTTCGGTGACCTGCTTTTTCAGCGCACGAATGGCGGCACCAAGGCGTTTCGGCATCTCACCGGCCAGGGCCCGCCTAAATTCGGCTTTCTTGCTGTCGGACAGCGCGTCGAAACGTGCCTTCCATTCGGCGTTGGTTGCGGCACCACGCTGGCCAATCTTGGCCCAGGCTTCCTTGACATCCGCCGGCAGCTCGAAGGCGGCATGCGGCCAGCCGTAGGCTTCGCGCGTGTCGGCAATCAGCTTGGCATCCGTCAATGCGCCGTGGCCTTTGGACGTGTCCTGCGCGGACGATCCAAGAGCGATATTCGTGACACAGTCGATCATGGCCGGACCGGGTGATGCCTTGGCCGCCGTGATCGCACGGTCGATATCCTCGGGGTCGTGGCCGTCACATTCGAACACATCCCACCCCGAGGCCGCGAAGCGTGCCTTCTGGTCCGTAACGTCCGACAGGGATACCTTGCCATCGATGGTGATGCCGTTGTTGTCCCAAAGCACGATCAGTTTCGACAGTTTCTGGCGGCCTGCAAGGGCGATCGCCTCCTGGCTGACGCCTTCCATCAGGCAGCCGTCACCGGCGATGGTGTAGGTGTAGTGGTTGACGATCTTCTTGCCCCAGCGGGCCCGCAGGTTTTCTTCGGCGATGGCAAAACCGACGGTGGTGGCAAGACCCTGACCCAGCGGGCCGGTCGTCATCTCGACGCCGCCTGCATGGCCGTATTCGGGGTGGCCTGCGGTGATGGCGCCCCATTGGCGGAAATTCTTGATCTGCTCCAGCGTCATGTCGGCATAGCCGGTCAGGTGCAGCAGGGAATAGAGCAGCATGGAGCCGTGGCCCGCAGACAGGATGAACCGGTCACGATCGGGCCATTGCGGATCGGTGGGATCGAAATTCAGGTGCTTTTCAAACAGCACCGTGGCGACATCGGCCATACCCATCGGCATGCCGGAGTGGCCCGAATTGGCCGCAGCCACAGCATCCAGCGACAGGGTGCGGATGGCCACAGCTTTCGACCAATGGTCGGGGTGTTGGCGGCGAAGGGTGGCAAGATCCAAAGCGCAAGCTCCTCAATGATCACTTGATAGATTGCGTCTTTGCATATCAGGCAAGGCGGCAAGATCAAGCGTGCCAAGGCGTTGTTAGGGGATTGGGGGCTAAATCCCGCGCGCAAAATCGCTATTATCTGGCGAACTCTGGCGTGGCGAACGATTCGCGCCGAAATGAAGGAGGCTTGATGCAGGATCTGGTAGAGCTGGAACGTCGGATCACCGGCGCGTTGGAGCGGATCGGCACTGCGGCCGAAGGGCTGCAAGGGGGCGCGGCAGAGCGTCGTGCGGTTGAAGAAGAAAAACTGGTCAATGCACAGCTGGGTGAGCGCCTTCGCGCGGTCAAGGAAAAATCGGCGGCCCGCATCGAGGCGCTGGAGGCCGAGGTTGCGGCCCTGACCGAGCAACTGGAGGCCCTGCGCTCGGCAGCTACCAATGTACAGGGCCACCTGCCTTCTGCGGGTGAGGGCGGCAGTGCCGAGCTGGAAGAACTGCAGGCGGCGCGCGCCCGTGACCGTGCGGAGCTGGACGCTGTTCTGGCCGCGCTGACCCCATTGGTCGACAAGGCCGAGGAGACGCATAATGGCTGATCTGGAAATTACGATCGGGAACAAGAGCTTTACGGTTGCCTGCCAGGACGGGCAGGAACAGTTTCTGCGGAATGCCGCCCGGCAATTGTCGGATCAGGCCGATGCGTTGCTGCAGCAGATCGGACGGATGCCTGCGGAAAAGATGCTGTTGATGGCCGGGCTGATGCTGGCTGACAAGACCATCAGTGCCGAGCAGGATCTGGCCAAGACCCGCGCCGCATTGGCCGAGCTGGAGGCCCGCCCGGCGCCCGAACCGGAGCGTATCGAAGTGCCGGTCATTCCCCCGATTGTCGTGGAGACGATGGCCGAATTGGCCGCACGGACCGAGGCGATGGCGGCATCGCTGGAAGAAAAGGCTTCTGCATGAAGCTGGCGGCCGTTGCAGGGTTGATCGGGCTGGCGGGTGCCGCCCATGCGGAAACCACCCTGCAGACGGTGCGCTATGCTTGCGAACGGGGCGTGTCCGTCCCGGCGACCTATGTCAATGCCGATGACATGCAGGTGGCGGTGATCAATGTCGAAGGGCGGCAGATCACCCTGCAGGCCGAGGAAGCGGCCTCGGGTGCCCGATACGGCTGGCCATCGGATGGTGCCGGTTATGTCTGGTGGACCAAGGGGCAGGATGCGACGCTTTATTGGCGCGCCGGTGATGCGGAGGATGAAACGCCAATTCTGTCGGAATGCAGCCAAGCACAATAAAAAAAGCCCCGGATGTTCCGGGGCTTTTTCAAATCATTCGTTGGCTTCGCGAATTTTCTTCGCAGCCTCGGTATCGAAGGCGATGCCATTGTCGGTAAACAGCGTATCCAGTTCACCCGACAGGGTCATTTCGGTGATGATGTCGCATCCGCCCACAAACTCACCCTTCACGTAAAGCTGCGGAATGGTCGGCCAGTCGGAGAAATCCTTGATGCCCTGACGCAGCTCGGCATCGGCCAGCACGTTCACATCGCGGAAATTGACGCCCATGTAGTTCAGCACACCTGCCACGCGGCTGGAGAATCCGCATTGCGGCATGTCCTTGGTGCCCTTCATGAAAAGCACCACGTCATTCGACGAAACCGTCTGGCGGATCTGGTCTTGTGCGGTTGTTGTATCCGTCATCGTTCTGTTCCTTTTAAACGGGGGCTTTGGTGGTCAGGGCCAGCGCATGCAGTTCGCCGTTCGCCCCGTCCATCTTGCCTTTCAGGCTGGCATAGACCGCGCGTTGCTGCTGCACGCGGTTCATTCCCTTGAAGCTTTCGTCGATCACTTCGGCGGCCCAGTGATTTCCATCGCCGGCCAGATCGGTGATCGTGATCTTGGCATCCGGAAAACCTTCGCGGATCAACGTTTCGATTTCGTGGGCTTCCATGGCCATGATATGTCCTTCGAGCTTTGACTGAAATGTAGCCTCGCCCCCCCGCTCGCGCAAGGAGGCGGGGAGGGATCAGCCGACAGCAGCCGCAAATGCGCCGCGATACAGCTGTGAAAGTTCGTTCAGTGCGGCACTGGCACCACCCATCCGGACCGATGTTCCGCCGAAGGTGCCGACCTGTGCCAGCGGCACACCGGCCGTGGCAGCAGCCTCGGTCAGCGCCGTCAGCGCCGATGGGGCGACCGCGACAAGGTAACGGGCCTGATCCTCACCGAACAGTGCCGCAGTTCCTGTGACATCCAGCGCCACCCCCAGGCCTGCGCCTTCGGCCATTTCGAACGCTGCAAGCGCCAGGCCACCATCCGCCAGATCGGTGGCGGCGCTCAGCAGTTTGCGGTTGGCCTGCAGGAAGCCCCCGTTCCGTTTTTCTGCCGCCAGATCGACGCGCGGCGCATCCCCGTCCTCGCGTCCGAACATCTCGGCCAGAAGAGCGGACTGGCCCAGATGCCCTTCGGTTGCACCGATCACCACGGCCAGATCGCCCTCGGACGGCAGGCCCGCAATCATTTCGTCGGTATTCGTCAGCAGACCGACGGCTCCGATGGTAGGGGTCGGCAGAATGCCCTGGCCATCGGTTTCGTTGTAAAGCGAGACGTTGCCCGAAACGATGGGCATATCCAGCGCTGCAACAGCCTCACCGATCCCTTTGATCGCGCCTACCAGCTGGCCCATGATCTCGGGCTTTTCGGGATTGCCGAAGTTCAGGTTGTCGGTGGTGGCAAGTGGCAGGGCCCCCACGGCAATCAGGTTGCGATAGGCTTCGGCCACGGCCTGCTTGCCGCCCTCGAAGGGGTTGGCCTTGACGTAGCGCGGGGTCACGTCGCTTGTAAAGGCAAGCGCCTTCGGCGTGCCATGCACGCGGACAACGCCCGCACCCAGGCCCGGCGCACGGATGGTATCGGCCATCACCATGCTGTCGTATTGTTCGTAAACCCATGCCTTGTGGGCGTAGGAGGGCGATCCGATCAGGGCGCGCAGACCTTCGATGGCGTCCACCTCGGGCACGTCCGTCAAAGGCGCCGCAGCAGGCGTTTCCACCCAGGGGCGGTCATATTCCGGGGCGCTGGACGACAGTTTGGACAGCGGCAGATCCGCCTTCACCGCGCCATTGTGCAGGATCAGGAAGCGGTCCTCGGGGATGGTTTCGCCGACGATGGCGAAGTCGAGATCCCATTTCACGAAGATCGCGCGGGCCTCGTCCTCCATCTCGGGCTTCAGCACCATGAGCATTCGCTCCTGGCTTTCCGAGAGCATCATCTCATAGGCGGTCATGTTCGGTTCGCGCTGCGGCACGTTCTCCAGATCGAGCCGGATACCGAGGCCGCCCTTGTCGCCCATTTCCACCGCCGAGCAGGTGAGCCCCGCCGCACCCATGTCCTGAATGGAGATGACCGCGCCCGAAGACATCAGCTCCAGACAGGCTTCGAGCAGACGCTTTTCGGTGAAGGGGTCGCCGACCTGAACTGTCGGGCGCTTCTCCTCGATCGTGTCGTCGAACTCGGCCGAGGCCATGGTGGCACCGCCGACACCGTCACGTCCGGTCTTTGCACCCAGATACACAACCGGCATACCGACGCCGGATGCGACGGAATAGAAGATCTTGTCCGCATCCGCGAGGCCCGCTGCAAAGGCGTTCACAAGGCAGTTGCCGTTATAGCTGCGGTGGAAACGGACTTCGCCGCCCACGGTCGGCACGCCGAACGCATTGCCGTAGCTGCCGACACCTTCGACAACACCCTTGACCAGATGGCTGGTCTTGGGGTGGTCAGGCATGCCGAAGGACAGGGCGTTCATCGCGGCGATTGGGCGGGCCCCCATGGTGAAGACATCACGCAGGATGCCCCCGACGCCGGTTGCGGCGCCCTGATGCGGTTCGATGTACGACGGGTGGTTATGGCTCTCCATCTTGAAGATGACGGCCTGGCCATCCCCGATATCGACAACGCCCGCATTCTCGCCGGGGCCGCAGATGACTTGCGGACCGGTGGTGGGCAGGGTGCGCAGCCATTTCTTGGATGACTTGTACGAACAGTGTTCGTTCCACATGGCCGAAAAGATGCCGAGTTCGGTGAACGTCGGTTCCCGTCCGATGATGCCAAGGATCCGGTCGTATTCATCCGGTTTCAGGCCATGGGCGGCAATCAGCTCGGGGGTCAGGTCGGGATCGGACATGTGGTTCCTCGCGGGCGTGGGATTTGCGCCTTGCTCATAAGGCACGAAGCCGTTCGAGGGAAGGTGGAACCAGCGCGAAAAAAAAGCCGGGCATGAAGCCCGGCCAAAGTCCAACAGGGAGGTATGAAGTCGGAGATCGAAAATCGCCGTCTTCAAGCGCAGATTTAGGGGGGTGATGATTAATAAGCAAGCACTTCTATAACGACGTAGCGTCATGGCTGGCATGCGGTCTGCGCATATCAGGTTGTCTTGATCCGTTTGCGATAGGCGACGATTTCCTCGGTCACGAATTCGCGGAATGCGGCAATGCGTTTCGAATGGCGCAATTCCTCGGGATAGGCGAGGAAAACCGGCACATCATTGGAGGATACATCCGGCAATACGCGCACAAGATGGGGGAATTCATCCGCGAGGTAATCAGGCAGAACCCCGATTCCCAGATGGTTCAGAACCCCCTGCATCACCCCGAAGTAATTGTTCACCGTCAGGGTGGAGGGGATGTCGTTGCTCATCAGCTCGGCAATCAACAGCGCACCGGCGCCGACCTGTGGTGTGCCCGGATGTTGGCAGATCAGGCGGTGGCGGCTGAAGTCGGCCATTGTCTGCGGCGTGCCGTGCTGCTCCAGATATTCCGGCGAAGCATAAAGCTGCATGCGGATGGTCATCAGCCGTTTACGGATCAGGTCGGCCTGGCTCGGCTCTTTCATGCGGATGGCCACATCGGCCTCACGCATGGGCAGGTCCAGTACCCTCTCTTCCAGCATCAGATCGATTTTCAGCGCAGGATACTTCTTGTAAAGCGTGGTCAGACGCGGAGCCAGCCACATCGTGCCAAGGCCGATTGTCGTCGTCACGCGCAATTCGCCGAAAACCTCGTCCTCGCTATCGCGGATGCGGGCGGCGGCGGCGTCCAGCCGTTTGGCCATGGCGCTGGTGGCGTCGAACAGAAGCTCTCCCTGTTCAGTCAGGATCAGCCCGCGGGCGTGGCGGTGGAAAAGCGAGACATTCAGGCTTTCCTCCAGCGCGCGAATCTGGCGACTAACGGCGGATTGGCTGAGGTGCAGCGTCTCACCCGCATGGGTCAGGCTGCCGGCATCGGCCACGGCGTGAAAAATACGTAGTTTGTCCCAGTCCATGCCATGTTCCCTGCCTAGAACCTTCATCTAGTATCAGCATGGCTGAGTTGCAAACAGAACATGGCTCAAACCCCGCCGATGGGCCGGGAACTGCGTGGACTTCGGGGAACGACAGGCATAGGCAGAATGAAAAGAGGGGGCGCAAATGGCAGTTGGTGTGTTCGATTCGGGGCTGGGCGGTCTGACGGTGCTGGGGGCATTGCAGAGCCGGATGCCGCAGGTGCCTTTCGTCTATCTGGGTGACAATGCCCATGCCCCCTATGGTGTGCGAACCTCCGACGACATCTATGATCTGACAACCCGCGCGGTGGCACGTTTGTGGGACGAGGGATGCGATCTGGTCATTCTTGCCTGCAATACCGCCTCTGCCGCCGCGCTGAAACGGATGCAGGAAACCTGGATCCCGCCGGAAAAGCGGGTCCTGGGCGTATTCGTTCCGCTGATCGAGGCGCTGACCGAGCGGCAGTGGGGTGACAACACCCCGCCGCGTCAGGTGGGTGTGAAGCATGTGGCACTGTTCGCCACCCCTGCAACGGTTGCAAGCCGCGCCTTCCAGCGGGAGCTTGCCTTC
The DNA here is from genome assembly GCF_000739715.2 of Falsirhodobacter sp. alg1. Classification (GTDB taxonomy): domain Bacteria; phylum Pseudomonadota; class Alphaproteobacteria; order Rhodobacterales; family Rhodobacteraceae; genus Falsirhodobacter. The sequence continues at coordinate 120,101 of NZ_BBJC02000007.1, forward strand.
CGCGCCGTGGGGGTGGACGTCGAGGCGCAGCCCTGCGGCGGTGTGGTCGATGCGATCGAGGCCGGGGATGAAATTCTGGCCGAGGCGCTGGTGAAATCGCACGTCGAGGCCCTGCTGCGACGGATGCCGAAGCCCGATGCGGCCGTGCTGGGCTGCACCCATTATCCTTTGATGGAAGCGGTTTTCCAGAAGGCGCTTGGCCCTGATGTGACGGTGCTGTCGCAACCCGCGCTTGTGGCTGCCGCATTGGAAGATTATCTGCACCGGCGTCCGGAATTTCTGGGGTCCGGCACCGAATCCCGCTATCTGACGACGGGGAACCCTGACAGCGTCTCCACCCATGCCACGCAGTTCCTGCGGCGGGGTGTGGTGTTCGAGGCGGCGTAACGAAAGGACGACTTATGACACATCGTATCGCCATCCTTGGCGCCTCGGGCTACACCGGTGCGGAACTGGTCCGCCTGATCGCGACGCACTCGTCGATGGAAATCGTGGCCCTGTCGGGGGATCGCAAGGCCGGCATGGCAATGGCCGACGTGTTTCCGTTCCTGCGCCATATGGATCTGCCGCCGTTGGTAAAGATCGACGAGATCGATTTCTCGCAGGTGGATCTGGCGTTCTGCGCCCTGCCGCATGCCACGTCGCAAGCCGTCATCAAGACATTGCCGTCTGATTTGAAGATCGTTGATCTTTCGGCCGATTTCCGGCTGCGCGATCCGGCGGAATACCAGAAGTGGTATGGCCAGCCCCATGCGGCCCTGGAGCTGCAAAAGGAAGCCGTCTATGGGCTGACCGAATTCTACCGTGATGAAATCCGCAATGCGCGTCTGGTTGCCGGGACGGGCTGCAACGCCGCGACCGGTCAGTACGCCGTTCGCCCGTTGATCGAGGCCGGTGTGATCGATCTGGACGAGATCCTGATGGACCTCAAGAGCGGGGTTTCCGGCGCAGGCCGCAGCCTGAAGGAAAACCTTCTGCACGCCGAATTGTCCGAGGGCACCAATGCCTATGCCGCAGGCGGCACGCACCGCCATTTGGGAGAGTTCGATCAGGAGTTTTCCAAGATTGCCGGTCGGCCGGTGCTGGTGCAATTCACGCCGCATCTGGTGCCGATGAACCGTGGCATTCTGGCGGATGTCTATGTGCGCGGGGATGCAAAGGCCATCCATGCGGCACTGGCGGACCGCTATGCCAGCGAGCCCTTCATCCACGTGCTGCCGATGGGCAAGCTACCGTCCAGCCATGATGTGCGTGGTTCGAACCACGTGCATATCGGCGTGGTGGGGGACCGTATTCCCGGACGTGCCATGGTCGTGGCGACGCTGGACAATCTGTGCAAAGGGTCCTCGGGTCAGGCGATGCAGAACGCGAACCTGATGCTGGGACTGGACGAGGATGCCGGGCTGAACATGGCGCCGGTATTCCCCTAAGCCAGAAGGGGCGGACTGCCCCTTCAAGCGAGGTGATATGAAAGGCCTGAAGAAACGCCGCCGTATCCAGATCATCGTGCTGACCTTCGTCTCTCTGGGGTTGGCCGTTGGTCTGGTCGGCTGGTCCATGAAGGACGGCATCAACTACTTTCGCTCTCCCACCCAGGTCATGACCGACCCTCCACGCCCGGGTGAGGTATTCCGCCTGGGAGGGCTGGTCGAAAAGGGAACGCTCATGCGCGGGCAGGGGGCCGAGATCGCGTTCAGCGTGACCGATGGCGCGAATACCGTTCCTGCAAGATACACCGGTGTCTTGCCCGATCTGTTCGGAGAGGGGGAAGGTATGGTGGGTACGGGCAGCATGGAGGGCGCAACCTTTGTCGCCACCGAGATCCTTGCGAAGCATGACGAGACGTATATGCCCAAGGAAGTTATCGACGCCCTGAAGAAGCAGGGTGTTTACGAAGCCCCCCAAAGCTGAAACAGCCGGCCCCGAGGGGCCGGCTGTTCTGTCTTAGCGGGAATTCACGTCCGTGTAGTCGCGGCGCGCATAGCCTGTGTAAAGCTGGCGCGGGCGACCGATTTTCAGTGCCGGATCCGAGATCATTTCCTTCCACTGCGAAATCCAGCCAACGGTCCGCGACAGCGCGAAGATCGGCGTGAACATGGCGGTGGGGAAGCCCATCGCATCAAGAATGATGCCCGAGTAGAAATCGACGTTCGGGTAGAGCTTCTTGGAGATGAAGTAATCATCCTCCAGCGCGATCCGCTCCAGTTCCTTGGCGACCTGCAGCGTCGGGTTGTTGTGCACACCCATCAGCTCCAGAACCTCATCCGCGGATTCCTTCATGACTTTGGCGCGCGGGTCGAAGTTCTTGTAGACGCGGTGGCCAAAGCCCATCAGGCGGAAGGGGTCGTTCTTGTCCTTGGCGCGGGCGATGAATTCCGGAATACGGTCAACCGTTCCGATTTCGCGCAGCATTTCCAGACATGCCTGGTTGGCGCCGCCGTGGGCAGGGCCCCAGAGGCAGGCAATACCGGCCGCGATGCAGGCGAACGGGTTCGCACCCGACGAGCCTGCCAGGCGAACGGTGGAGGTCGATGCGTTCTGCTCGTGATCGGCGTGCAGCATCATGATCCGGTCCATGGCCTTTGCCAGAACAGGATTCACCTCATAGGGTTCTGCCGGAACCGAGAAGCACATGTGCAGGAAGTTGGAGGCGTAATCCAGATCATTGCGCGGATAGACGAAGGGCTGGCCGATCGAATATTTATACGCCATCGCCGCAATGGTCGGCAGTTTGGCGATCAGGCGGAACGAGGCCACCTCGCGCTGATGCTCATCGGTCACATCGGTGGAATCGTGGTAGAAGGCGGACATGGCACCGACGACACCGACCATCGTGGCCATCGGATGTGCATCGCGACGGAACCCGCGGAAGAAGTTGTGCATCTGTTCGTGCACCATTGTATGGCGCGTGACGGTGTCACGGAACTTGTCCAGCTGCTCGGCATTCGGCAGTTCGCCGTACAGCAGCAGGTAGCACATTTCGACAAAGGAGGATTCCGATGCCAGCTGTTCGATCGGGTAGCCACGGTGCAGCAATTCGCCCTTGTCGCCATCGATATAGGTGATTGCGCTGTCGCAGGACGCGGTAGAGGTGAAGCCGGGATCGTAGGTGAAGACGTCCAGTTCGCTGTAAAGCTTGCGGATGTCGAGAACGTCCGGACCTGCCGTTGGGCTGCGAACGGGAAGTTCGACAGTCTTGTCGCCAAAGGTCAATGAAGCGTTTTTCGTCATAGGGTCATCCCTCTCCAATCGTGGGGGGGCCAAGGGACCCCCATAGCGCGCATATCCAAAAAAGTGCCTAGTTTACGGCATCCTCAAGTCGCGCAATCGTCTCGTCCCGACCGATGACCAGCATCATGTCATAGACACTCGGCGTTACACTGCGCCCTGCCAGCGCGGCGCGCAAGGGGGCGGCTAGCTTGCCGAAACCAAGTCCATAATCCGCTGCTGCGGCCGTCAGAATAAGCTCGAGTTCTTGCTTGTTCCAGCTAGCACCGGACAAACGGGTCGTCAAATCTTTCAGTATGCCACGGGATGCAGAGTCGAGCGCGGCTTCGGCCTTTTCATCGCGCGTCACCGGCCGCGAGATCAGTGCGAACCGTGCTTTGTCCAGCAATTCGGGCAGGGTTTTGGCGCGATCCTTCAGACAGTACATTCCTGCGGACATCCGGTGACGTTGCGTATCATCCAGAGGTGTCTGATTTGTGACCTGCAGAAATGCCTCAATTTCAGCCAGAAGGGCCGTATCATCGGCCATCGCGATGTGCTGGCCGCAGGTATGTTCGAGCTTCTTGAAATCCAGACGGGCCGGAGCCCGGCCGATACCACCCAGATCGAACCACTCAAGTGCTTGTTCCGTGGTAAAGATTTCGTCATCCCCATGGCTCCAGCCCAGGCGGGTAAGGTAGTTGCGCATGCCGGCCACGGGGTATCCCATCGCCTGATACTCCTCGACGCCAAGCGCGCCGTGGCGTTTCGACAGCTTTTTCCCGTCGGCACCGTGGATCAGCGGAATATGCGCCCAGACCGGAACGGCCCAGTCCATCGCGTTATAGACCATCTGCTGGCGCGCGGCGTTGTTGAGGTGGTCATCGCCACGAATGACATGGGTCACGCCCATATCATGGTCATCGACAACCACGGCCAGCATGTATGTCGGTGTGCCGTCCGACCGCAGGACCACCATATCATCCAGCTGGTCATTGCCGAAACGGACGCTGCCCTGCACCTTGTCCTCGACCACGGTATCCCCGTCGCGCGGGGCCTTCATGCGGATGACATAAGGGGCATCCGGGTGGGTCGCGGGGTCGGCATCGCGCCAGGGCGACTGGAACAGGGTGGAGCGCCCCTCGGCCCGGGCTGCCTCGCGGAAGGCCTCGATCTCTTCCTGAGAGGAGAAGCATTTGTAGGCAGCCCCGCGCGCCAGCATCTCGCGCGCCACTTCGGCATGGCGGTCCTTTGCCTCGAACTGGCTGACGGCCTCGCCATCCCAATCCAGCCCCATCCACCGAAGGCCGCGCAGGATGGCCTCGGTCGCTTCGGGGGTGGAACGTTCGCGGTCCGTATCCTCGATCCGCAGCAGGAACTTGCCGCCGCGCCCCCGTGCATACAGCCAGTTGAACAGCGCGGTCCGTCCCCCGCCGATATGCAGATAGCCCGTGGGCGAGGGCGCGAAGCGGGTGACGATCTGATCCATCGTGACATTAACCTTCTGGAAACCATGCCTGTGGGAAGACACTCTCTGGGTTCCGTGATTAGGCAATACCACCATGAAGGACAAGGTGCTGGCCCGCGTACTCGGTGGGCTGGCAGAACGGCAGGGGGCATTATTTCCGTTCCTGCCGGTTTTCATGGGCATCGGTATCGGACTGTGGTTTTCGGTTCGGAACGAACCATCGGGCCTTGCCTACGGGGGGATCGGCATCATTGCGGGCGGGGGGCTGTGGCTGGCGCTGCGGGGTCCCTATTTTTGGCGCGTTCCGGCCTGGGCCCTGGCATTCGTGGCATTCGGATTTCTTTGCATCGGCTTTCGGGCCTGGCTGGCCGAGGCACCGGTGCTGGACTGGCGGTATTACGGCGCGGTGGAGGGGCGTGTGGTGGAGATAGACCGCTCCGGCACGGACAAGCTGCGTCTGACGCTGGACCGTGTGGTGCTGGAACGAACCGATCCGGCGAAGGTGCCGCACCATGTCCGCGTTTCATTGCACGGCGATCAATCCTATTTCACGCCGCAACCGGGGACACGGGTAATGATGACCGCATTTCTGGGCCCGCCAATGCCGCCGTCAGAGCCGGGCGGTTTCGATTTCAGGCGCATGGCCTGGTTCGACCGGCTGGGGGCTGTGGGCTATACACGCACCCCCGTGCTGACACTGGAAAACCCCGAAGCGGGCACCCGGATCATTTCCCGCCTGCGGGCCGCATTGTCGCAAACGGTGCAGTCCCATATCCACGGGCAGGTCGGGGCATTCGTGTCCGGCTCTGTCACAGGCGACCGTTCCGGCATCACGCAGGATACGGTGGTGGCGCTGCGGGATTCAAACCTGTCGCATCTGCTGGCCATTTCAGGCATGAACCTTGCGTTTCTAGTGACATTCACCTTTGCCGTGTTGCGATACGGTTTTGCGCTGATCCCGATGGTAGCGTTGCGGCTGAACACGAAGAAACTCGCTGCAGTGGCCTCACTGGGTGTGGCGGGGTTCTATCTGGCGCTGTCGGGTGGAAATGTCGCGACCGAGCGGGCTTTCATCATGTCGGCCATCATGCTGGGCGCAATCCTGTGTGACAGGCGGGCGCTGTCGTTGCGGACCGTTGCGCTGTCGGGGCTGATCCTTCTGACGTTGCAGCCCGAAGCGTTGATCAATGCCGGTTTCCAGATGTCCATGGCGGCGACAGTGGGGCTGGTCTGGGGCTTCGGGCTGGTTGACCGGCTGACATTCCGAGAAAAGCTGCCGAAGTGGAGCGTGCCTGTCTATGCTGCTGTGCTGTCTTCGCTGATCGGGGGGATGGCTACGGGGCCGATCGCTGCGGCGCAATTCAATCGCTATGCGGAATACGGGCTGGTCGCCAACCTGCTGACCGTGCCCGCGATGGGCACCCTGATCATGCCGGGTGCGGTCGTTGCCAGCATTCTGGGGCCGATCGGCCTGCCGCAGCCCGGAATGTGGATGATGCAGGCCGGTGGCTACTGGATACTGGCCGTGGCGCATTGGATTGCTGGATGGGGTGGGGCGGTGCGCGGGATCACGGCGCCATCAGGGATCGTCCTGCCAATGATGTTCCTTGGTGCGTTATGGGGGATCCTGTGGCAGGGGCGTGCGCGGTTTGTGGGGCTTGCGGTGGTCGGTCTGGCCTTTGGGCTATGGGGAATTTCGCCGAGGCCCATGGTGCTGGTGTCCGATGACGGGGCGCTGGTGGGCGTGCTGGGGGATGCGGGGCGGATCCTGTCCTCTCCCAGGGCTGCGGGTTTTGCGGCCGACAGCTGGCTGATCCGTGACGGGGATATAGCCACGCAGGAGAAGGCCGCGGACAGGCCGGGCTTTTCAGGGGAGGGGAGTATGCGGCGCATCACGCTTCCGGCCGGTGATCTGGTCCATCTGAAGGGGAAGGGGGCCGAGGCGCGGTTGGCCGAGGCGTGTGAGGGGGCGATGATCGTGATCCTTGCCGCGCGGGCATCCGCCATTCCCGAAGGGTGCAATGTTCTGGATCAGGCACGCCTGGAAAAGACCGGCGCTGTTGCCTTGCAGGCAGGGCAGGGGGGGATCACGATCATCCCGACGCAGAACGGCCAGAGGGTATGGAGCCGGGGGCGGCACTGAGCCGTGCCCCCGCGATCCAGTTTTCAGTAGTTGCGGATCAAGCCGACCAGACGCCCCTGAACCTTCACATGCCCCTCGGGCAGGATGCGGGTTTCATAGGCGGGGTTTGCGGCCTCCAGCGAGATCATGGAACCCTTGCGGCGGAAACGTTTGAGCGTTGCTTCGTTGTTATCGACCAGTGCCACGACGATATCGCCGTTTTCTGCGGTCGACTGTTCACGGATGATGACCGTGTCACCATCATTGATGCCCGCATCGATCATGGAATCGCCCTCGACGGTCAGGGCATAATGCTCTCCACGCCCCGAAACCATGGACCCGGGAACCGCGATGTGATGCGTGATGTTCTGGATCGCCTCGATCGGGATGCCGGCTGCGATTTTTCCCATGACCGGCACATCCAGCGCCTCGATCCGGACGGGGAGCGCACGCGCCGGTGTTCTGGGGCGATTGCCTTCGATGACGCGGGGGGCAAACCCCTGACGCTCCATGGCCTCGGGCAGTTTCACGATTTCGATGGCACGGGCCCGATGGGCAAGACGACGGATAAAACCCCGTTCTTCCAATGCGGTAATCAGCCGGTGGATACCCGATTTCGACCGAAGCTCCAGCGCCTCTTTCATTTCGTCGAAAGAGGGGGGCACGCCGTCACGGTCCATCCGTTGGCGAATGAAATCCAGCAGCTCCATCTGTTTGCGCGTCAGCATGCGGATCTCTCCCTCATTGTTCCGCGCTTGTTCTGCCCGTGTTCCTGATTTGTGTCAAGCACTTGTCGGATCTTCACGAGGCGGATCGGCGTAGTCGTGAACGCCGCCGCGCCAGTCCGTGATCCGGTATCTGCCGGTTCCGGTCCGTGTCAGGTAGTCGGATACGAGGGGGACCTTGCCATGCCCGCCCGGAATGTCGATCACATAGGTGGGCATGGCAATGCCTGACAGATCGCCGCGAAGGGTCTGCATCAGCTTTTGCCCTTCGGCGATCGTGGTGCGGAAATGGCTGGTGCCGCGTGCCAGATCGCAATGGTGCAGGTAATAGGGTTTCACTCGGTTGCGGACTAATGTGCGGAAAAGATCGGCCAGCACCTGCGCGTCATCGTTGATACCGCGCAGCAGAACGCTTTGCGACAGCAGAGGAATGCCTGCGCGCGTAAGGCGGCGCAGGGCCTCGGATGCGGCTTCGGTAATTTCGGCGGCATGATTGGTGTGAACCACGACGAATACCGCAGGGCGCACATCCAGCGCTTCGATCAACGCCTCGGTGATGCGCTGTGGGGCCACGACCGGTACGCGGGTATGAAAGCGGATGACATCGACATGCGGAATGGCCGCAAGCGCCTGCATCAGGCGTGCGATCCGACGGGGTGAGAGCACCATTGGATCACCGCCGGTCAGGATTACCTCTCGTACGGCCGATGTCTCGCGGAGATAGGCAAGGACCTTTTCCATGTCCGCATCCGGCAGTGCCCCCTCCTGGCCCACGCCTTCGCGGCGAAAGCAGAAGCGGCAGTAGACCTCGCAGGTCTGGGTAGAGTGCAGGATCACGCGATCGGGGTAGCGATGGGTCAGGCCTGCGGTGGGGCTGAATGCGGCATCCCCGATGGGATCGTAAAGCTCTTCTGGCCTGATGACGGCTTCGGCCTCGGTCGGAACGAACTGGGCGTTGACGGCGGCATCCCCGGCCTTGTGCATCTCCGGTGTCATGCGGATACGGAATGTGTCGGCCACATCCTGCAACGTGCTGGTGGGGGCCGGGATCAGACCCGCACGCTGCAGGTCGGACAGGCTTTCGATCGCGCGTTTGGTCACGGGCGGGCCTCGCATCGAGAAAGCGCCCATATGGATGACAGTGCGCATTTTTGCAAGCTGGGGCGCCTTCCTGCTGGCCTTTGCCTGCGGCATTCCTATCAATGGAGCAAAATGAAGGGGCAGGGCATGGACACCACATCGATCAAACTGACAATGCCGGAGCACGAGGCGGGGTTTTTGCGCGAAGCCTACGCGTGCGCGCGCGTTATCCTTGAATACGGCGGCGGCGGTTCGACATTGCTTGCAGCCGGAATGGAGGAGAAGCGGGTATTCTGTGTGGAGTCCGATCCCGATTGGTGCGCACGATTGCGACGGGCGGTCGATGGCGCAAAGTCCGAAGTGACGATCCACCACGGGGATGTGGGCCCGACGGGTGAGTGGGGAAGGCCAGTTAGTCCACGCCAATGGCCAAAGTTCCATACCTATCCGGTCGGCATATGGGACCGGCCGGAATTTGAAGAGCCCGATGTGGTGCTCATCGATGGCCTGCTGCGGCCGGCGTGTTTCGCAACCTGTGCAATCCGCATCACCAAGCCTACGCTGGTTCTGTTCGATGATTATGCAGGGCGGAAAGCCTATCATGCGGTGGAGGCGATTTGTGCACCGGTCCAAAAGGAAGGGCGACTCGCGATTTTCGAGCTGATTCCCGGACTTATCGGCCCGAAAGACCTGAGTTTGGTACAGAATTTGTTCACTCAGGTGAACTATGCGCCTGCAAAGTCGTAGTTTTTCATAATATTAACAGTACTTTGTAGGTTTTATGAATTAATCCGGATTTTCTTCTTGCGTGTTTTGTTAGTTGGTCTTAGACACCGCCTTACCGAAACGGAGACGGATCGGGGCGGGCGGGAACGCTTGGGTGGATTAGGAAGCGGTTGGAAGCGCTGAGTTTAGCGTTTCCTGCAAATTTTTAGTCCCTGCTCTTTGACATTGATGTATATTCTGAAGGGATATGCGGGCGGTTTGGTTGCTTCGGCGTCTGGATGTTTGCATATTCTGGCTATCTAGCCTTTTGGCGATGATGATAGTTTAGCTTCACTGTCTTGTTGGTTTTTGACTAACGGACAGAAGGTTAACCTGGTTTTTATGACCAGGTTAGATGTGCGAAGGTTTCGACGTCAAGGATAGTCCTTCGGGACTTTCAACTTGAGAGTTTGATCCTGGCTCAGAACGAACGCTGGCGGCAGGCCTAACACATGCAAGTCGAGCGAAGTCTTCGGACTTAGCGGCGGACGGGTGAGTAACGCGTGGGAACATACCCAAAGGTACGGAATAGCCTCGGGAAACTGGGAGTAATACCGTATGTGCCCTTCGGGGNAAAGATTTATCGCCTTTGGATTGGCCCGCGTTGGATTAGGTAGTTGGTGAGGTAATGGCTCACCAAGCCGACGATCCATAGCTGGTTTGAGAGGATGATCAGCCACACTGGGACTGAGACACGGCCCAGACTCCTACGGGAGGCAGCAGTGGGGAAGTCTTAGACAATGGGCGCAAGCCTGATCTAGCCATGCCGCGTGATTGATGAAGGCCTTAGGGTTGTAAAGATCTTTCAGCTGGGAAGATAATGACGGTACCAGCAGAAGAAGCCCCGGCTAAACTCCGTGCCAGCAGCCGCGGTAATACGGAGGGGGCTAGCGTTGTTCGGAATTAC
>NZ_BBJC02000008.1 GCF_000739715.2 Falsirhodobacter sp. alg1
GCAAAGTAGAAATAGCACAAGGGCCGAGGCCGGCGCCGAGGCCAACCAGCTCCAGCAGAGAACAACCATCTTCCGGTAGGGATCATCCTAGCCCCTCTGCCGCCGCCATGATGATCCGTTGAACCGATGCAACCCGGGCAAACTCCGTACGACCCGTGCGGTAGACCAACCACAACTCCTGATGCCGCTTGTGCGCAAGCGGAACGATCGACAAAGCTTCCTGATGCGGAAACGCCTCTATGCCGGAGCGGGGAAGGATAGTGTAGCCAAGACCACGAGCGACAGGGATCGGTATCTGGCCGATCTGGTTCACGAAGGTCCGTATTCGCAGATGATCCGCCCCCTTGTATTCCAAGGGGAAGTTCAACGACAGAAGGTCGTCGGCATAACCGGACCCGTCCGGATGATCCACAAAACCCAACGCATCCAGCCCCTCCAGCGAAAGCCCCCGCCACCCCTCACCAAAAGGAAGAACCAGACACAACTCCTCTCGCGTCAAGGGAAAGCTAAAATGGGATGGGTGAAGTCATATCGACTGGTTCGACATTGACCCTAACAGGTAGCAGGAGGTCGCCCACGATGGAATCACGTAATGGGAACTTGCGGGACAAGGGTGGGGAGAGGCAGTCTTTCTTACCTTATAGAATGCGCGCCGCGAAGCCGCCTTTCGCGTAGCAATACAGGGATGTCTGGCACAACTCTGCGCTTGGCAACCTGACGACGCTAAAAGCGCGTTGAGCGGGTGCTCTGATACTACCCACGCCCCCCGAGTGTACACGCGCAGTCTCCTATCAGGGCAAAGAGATCTAGGTAGAGTAATTCAAAATAGAAAACTCCCGTTTGGGGAGCGGAGCCTGTTCCAACGTTAAATGCTAACCAGCAGGTCAATCAGAAGCCCAACGAACAGAGGACGCAGAACCTCTGCAAAATGAGCGTTTACATCATTTTGGGCAACGAGCTTTACCCAATATCATTTGTGCAAAGTCCTGAGAAATTCATCTGGGATCGATCTGCATGCTGATATCTTAGGTTCGACACGCTTGGCATCAATAGAACAACTTCTCGCTGTTCCCCCTTGGAGCCCCGAGAATACCCAAGCACCAAAACTACGACCTGAAAAGCCGTATTCAAAAACTCTATGATTGTAAAATTCAGGAGTTAAAGTGGTGAGCCGACTGGGGCTCGAACCCAGGACCTACTGATTAAAAGTCAGTTGCTCTACCAACTGAGCTATCGGCTCACATCACAGGGGGCTTACTAAGGGTAGTTGCCGGGGGGGTCAAGCATGAAATGCACGACCTCTGGCAAAAAGTTGCAAAGGGGCGTATATCGCAAGCATGAACCCGATCAGTTTTCTAAAAATGCACGGCCTTGGCAACGATTTTGTTGTTATCGATTCCCGTAAAACGGAGGCTGTGACGACACCTGCCTTGGCGAAGGCCCTGGGCGACAGGCATCGCGGCGTGGGATTCGACCAATTGGCAGAGCTTCGGCCCGCCGATGATGCGGATTTTACACTGGATTTCTGGAACTCGGACGGTAGCCGGGCCGGTGCATGCGGAAATGCCAGCCGCTGTGTTGCCTCGTTGGTGATGGAAGAAATGGGTGTCTCCGCCCTGACGTTCCGGACAGAGCGGGGGATTCTGCACGCAGAGCGGTCGGGCGATCTGATTCGAGTGAACCTCGGACAGCCACAGTTGCAATGGGACCAGATCCCCTTGGCGCATGCCGTGCCGACAGAACATCTGCCGCTGGCAGGTGATCCGGTGGGCGTGGGGATGGGCAATCCGCATTGCGTATTTTTTGTGCCGGATGCCGAGGCTGTCGATCTGGCCACCCGTGGTGCCGAGGTGGAGCATGACCCCTTGTTTCCGCAGCGTACGAATGTGGAGTTTGCCAGCATGATTGCGCCAGACCATCTGCGGATGCGGGTGTGGGAGCGTGGGGCGGGAATTACACTGGCTTGCGGCACGGGCACTTGTGCAACGGCCGTGGCTGCGCATCTACGTGGGCTGACCGGGCGACGCGTCACTGTGGACGTGGACGGCGGGCGTATGGAAATAGATTGGCGTGACGATGGCGTCTGGATGACGGGGCCGGTGGCTCGGGTGTTCGAAGGCGTTCTTTCACCTGAATGGTTGGCTACGATATGAATGCGCCTGTATTCTCGACGCTTGGATGCCGCCTGAACGCCTATGAAACCGAGGCGATGAAGGAGCTTGCCCAGGAGGCGGGCCTGACCAATGCGGTCGTGGTCAATACATGCGCCGTAACGGCCGAGGCCGTGCGCAAGGCCAAACAGGAAATCCGCCGGCTTGCACGCGAGAATCCCGGTGCGCCGATTCTGGTTACTGGTTGCGCGGCGCAGACCGAACCGGAGACCTTTGCCGAAATGGACGAGGTTACGCGCGTCATCGGCAATCATGAAAAGATGCAGGCGGATACATGGCAAAGCCTGCGCGCGCCGGATTTGATCGGTGTCACCGAAAAGGTGATGGTGGATGACATCATGTCGGTCAAGGAAACAGCTGGCCATCTGATTGACGGCTTTGGCCGCCATCGCGCCTATGTGCAGGTGCAGAACGGGTGCGACCACCGCTGTACGTTCTGCATCATTCCCTTCGGGCGCGGCAATTCCCGTTCGGTTCCTGCCGGGGTGGTGGTGGAACAGATCAAACGGCTGGTTGGAAAGGGTTTCAACGAGGTTGTGCTGACAGGTGTGGATCTGACGTCATGGGGGTCGGATCTGCCCGGCCTGCCGCGGCTTGGCGATCTGGTCATGCGTATCCTGAAGCTGGTCCCGGATCTGCCTCGGTTGCGGATATCTTCGATCGATTCCATCGAGGCGGATGAAAACCTGATGCAGGCAATCGCAACAGAGCCGCGCCTGATGCCGCATCTGCATCTGTCGTTACAGGCGGGCGATGACATGATTCTCAAACGGATGAAGCGCCGCCACCTGCGGGATGATGCGATCCGCTTTTGCGAGGATGCCCGGCGCCTGCGGCCGGACATGATCTTCGGCGCCGATATCATTGCCGGTTTCCCGACCGAAACCGAAGAGATGTTCGCCAATTCATTGAAGCTGGTTGAGGACTGCGGGCTGACATTCCTGCATGTGTTCCCCTTTAGCCCGCGCAAGGGAACGCCTGCCGCGCGGATGCCGCAGGTACGTAGCCCTGCGATCCGCGACCGGGCTGGCCGTCTGCGTGCAGCAGGTGAGGCGCAGGTTGCGGCGCATCTGGCGGCGCAAATGGGAAAAACCCATCAGGTGCTGATGGAGGGCCCGCGCCGTGGCCGTACTGAGCAATTCACCGAAGTGGATTTCACCATCGACCAGCCCGAGGGGCAGATTGTTACGGCCCGTATTACCGGCGCTGCGAACGGGCGGCTGATTGCCTAACGGATGGTATCACCGCGCTGCAAACGTGGGGTCAGGGTGACAACCTCACCACCGATGAAACCTGCCGGATGCTTGGCCGCAACGATTTCGGCCGCCTGACGGCCGATTTCAGCGCGGCAGGCATCCATGGTGGCCAGACGCATGGGCAGACCGTCCAGCAGCTCCACATCATTGAATCCGGCCAGCCCCATGCGGCCCGGAATGTCGATGCCCTGCTCCAGGCAGTACAACAATCCGCCGGCCCCGATCATATCGTTGGAATAGTACAGGAAATCCAGCTCGGGAGAGCGGCCCAGAATGGCGGCCGTCATCTCGCGCCCCTTGGCTAGGGCCGAGCCGCCTTCGTAAGATTCCTGATCCTCTATCGCGATGCCCGCTTCGGCCAGCGCAGCCGAAAACCCCTCGAAACGCTTGCGCGCCCTGTGGTCATTCGTCATCCGCGTTCCAAGAAAGCCGATGCGGCGATATCCGGCAGCGATGATGGCCTCTGCCATCATGCGCCCTGCGCGGGTGTGGGAAATCCCGACGGCACTATCTATTACCGGACCGTCGGTATCCATGATCTCCACCACAGGAATGCCCGCGCTTGCCAGCATGGCCCGCACGGCCTCGTCATGCTCCAGCCCTGCCAGAATCAGCCCCGAGGGCCGCCAGGACAGCATCTCATAAACAACGCGTTCTTCCTTTTCGGGGGTATACCCCGTCACGCCGAACACGGGCTGCAACCCTGTATCCTCCAGAACAGAAGATATCGCGCCCAGCACCTCGGGAAAGACCATGTTCGAGAGGGACGGCACCACAACGCCCACCAGATTGACCCTCTGGCTGGCCAGTGCCCCCGCAATCTTGTTAGGAACATAGCCAAGCGTTTTTGCCGCGGCCAATACCTTGGCGCGTGTCGCAGGGGAAACATCGCCGCTGTTGCGCAAAACGCGGCTGACGGTCATTTCACTGACCCCCGAAGCCTCGGAAACGTCCCGCAATGTCAGAGTGCGACGGATATCGGCCATAATGTCCCCCAGATGACTGCCTCTTGTTACGCCATCCGCAAAGCCAGTCCAAGCGGGGGTTGCAGCGCGACGCGAATACCAGCAAAAGGAAAACACTGGCCCCGTGGCTCAACTGGATAGAGCAGCCCCCTCCTAAGGGGCAGGTTACAGGTTCAAGTCCTGTCGGGGTCACCACTTTTCCATATCAACGGCATCAGCCTTCTCACGGGATGCTGACAAAGCCGTCAGATCGGCGATCTTGGCCTGTACGCCGTCGGGTATCGCGATAGCCTTGCACAAAAGGACCAACCCGGAGCGTTATCTGATGCGTATCGCATTTCTATTTGCCCTGATTGCTGCCAATGCAACCGCCGCCTCTGCGGGGCCGGTCAGCTTTGCCAACGGGTGGCAGGAGCAGCGGCTTTCGGTTTTCAGCTCCAACGACTACAGCTTCGGAACCAACCTTTCGATGGTATCCGATGGTTCGGTATCAATCGCATGGACGCGCGTCGGCAGGGGGGACTGGGCGGCTTCCGGGGCCTCGTGGAACTGGACGGTGGATCAGTCGGTTCCTGCAACCGATCTTGCGCGGAAGGGCGGGGATGATCGCAATCTATCCCTATACTTCGTATTTGTTCCCCAAAGCATGGCTCCCGGCCTTGAAGGGGCCAATATCCGCAGCCTTCTGGGCAACAAGGATGTGCGGATCATCCAGTATACATGGGGCGGAAACCATAGCCGTGGGCAGGTAATTCCATCGCCTTATGGTCCAAGCGGCCAGGCTGTGACAATTCCGCTGCGGCAGGCGGGGACAGGGTCCTATGCCGAGAATGCCGACCTTTCTGCGGATTACAGCCGGTCGTTCGGCGAAGAGAAGGGGGCACTTGTCGGACTTGCCGTATCAGGTGATAGTGATGACACGAAAAGTGTGATCCGGGCAGCAATCGGCAATCTGGTGCTGCAATAGACCATCGGCGGTTTCCCGGGTCGGTAATACGCCGGGCTGCCGATTTCCGTTAAGGCAGGTATCATTCCGATGCAGGCCCGCTGATGTCATAGCGCCTCGGAATACGGGCCGTGGCTCGCCACCAGTTTGAGGCACGCGTTCGCTGCTGGTGGTGTGCAAAGGCGGCAGGGTCCGTGAAGGCTTCCTCCACATTCCAGATCAGGGGATCTTCGGCCTGCCAAACCTTGAATGACAGGCATCCGGTTTCTGCATTCGTCAGCCGGATGTGTTCAGGAAGATGCTCTCTGATGATGCTAACATCATGCATGTCGGCGCAGATCATCCTGCCGGTAAGGCGCACTATCTTGTCCATAATGGCAGGGTACTTTCTTCCGGTTCCGGTTTCCAGCGCAAGCCGGCTATAATGCGGGAAGGGCGGCCAAGCCTGCCCGTGCCCGATCCGGGTGGCAGGCAAGGGCCTTCAGGGATCCACTTTCTTATGTGCGAGCTTTGCGCGTTCTGCCACAAAATAGCTGTCGAACCGCTGTTCCAGGTCGGAACGGGATGCGCCCGATTGCTGTAAATCGTTATCGGGAAAAAGGCTGTCCTGTCTGCCGAACCACTTTGCACAAACGGCGGCGTTGGACTCTGCAAATCTTTCGCGCAGCTGCTTCAGGGTTTCGGCAGGAAACAGGTCAGACCGGCCCGAAGCCGCTTCTCCCATTTCCGCCATCAGGCGACGATTTGCGCGGCGCAGCGCCTGACCGTCGGTGCGGGCGATTGTCTGGTAATGTTTCACCAATGCCGCAGCAGGAGAGATATTCTGGCGGAATGTCGGGGCATCTGCCGGGATCAGCTCGGCCCGTCCGATTTCATGCAGAAGCGCCCCGATGCTGTCGGGTGGCGCGGTCTCTGTTGCCTCACGATACAGCATGGGATGCAGGCGGGTGCTCGGCAAGGCTGCCCATCGGTCCAGCATGCGTTCGTAATCAAGCGCCCTTATGCTGTCGGAGTTGAGAAACTTTTGCACATCATGGGCCCCGCCGTTCCATTTCACGTTCTGCTTGTACAGCGCCTCGGCCAGCCGGTCCTGCCGACGGAGAGTGACAAGTATCCGTATGTCATGACCCGCCAGTGCATCGATCAGGGGCTGCATTTGTTCAGGCGAAAGATCGGAAAAGTCCTCCGACGACAGTATCCCGTCGGTTGTATCGGGTACGGCTGCGATGTGCTTCAGAACCGGTTCGACAAGCTTTCCTGTTTCGGGGGACCCCTTCAAGAGGGCGCGCGCCAGCGGGCCGCTGTTGGGACGTGACTGCAGAAATGCGACCCCTTGCGCGCGCAGCATCTCCGAGTTTTGCAGAAGCCACCCCTGCAGTGCGGTCGTTCCGGTTTTACGCAAACCGATATGGATCCAGATACGCATTACACCCCTGATTTTCGGACACACCGTAATTCTGAAACAGTTTTCACTCGTTTATTATCAAGTGCAATTGCTGCGACGATTTTACACGTATGTGCTGCGTTAAAACGCATTTCATAAAATGACTTACCGGATTCAAGTCCGGAAATACCAGTTTTTATCGATATTTTTCAAGCAAAGACAATATCTTGTGCAAAACATTACCGGCAGGCGCCTGAATTATGTATGATCGGTGAACCGGGCCGAAAACGAATGGGCTATAGGGAGATCTTCTAACGTCGTTTCACTCAACCGTGATACGGAAAAATGTAACGTTCGGGCCGCGAATACGCTCTGAGCACCAGAACCATATCAATTTGTGGATGTATGAAGTGTCAGTGAATTGCCAAGCCACCCCTGTTGATACGCGGCAAAGCTGCGATCCTGAACTGTCCAGTTTCGGGGGCGGGTTCGCCCCATACCCTCTGCGGCCGCGGATGATCGGGGCGCGTTTCGGTCGTCCCGGTGGGGGGATGTGCACATGACCGTTCAGCCGACATCGGGCGATCCGATCCATAGAACCCCCGCCGTTGCCCCGGTTCAGGCAGGTGTCCAAAGCAGTTCCTCCTCTGCTTCGGCCGGTGCGGCCTTTGATGCGGCCACCTATGCCATTGCCGCCCACCGTCCGGAGGCTGGCCCGGCCTTGGCCGAGGCCGTTGCGGCAGATCCTGACCACATCGGCGCACAGGCCCTGATGGGATTCGCCAAATTGATGCTGGCCCGCAACGAGATGCAGCAGCCGGCGACCGAGGCGCTTGCCACGGCACAGGCGGCCTTGCAGCGCGCGGATGGTGGTACAGCTGATGAACGTCTGATGGTGCAGGCCCTTGGCCTTGCCACGGCGGGCGGTTTCGTTGCCGCCTCCGATCTGCTGGATCAGGGCTTTGTCGACCGGCCCGCGGCGCTGCTGCCATTCAAGCTATCGCACGGATTGCGGTTCATGGCGGGGGACAAGAACGGCATGCTGGCCCGGACGTCCGCAGCCGCAGCGGGCACCCTGCCCGAGGGGGCCGCAGGGGGCTTCATCCTGGGGTGCCACGCCTTTTCCCTTGAAGAGCATGGACGTTATGACGAGGCCGAAGCCATTGGCCACCGGGCGGTGCTGCTGACCCCCGAAGACAGCTGGGGCCGTCACGCGGTCAGCCATGTCCACGAGATGCGGGGCGAGGTGCAGATGGGCATCGACTGGCTGGAAAACAGCCGGAGCCACTGGTCGCGTTGCAACAACTTCTCCTTTCACATGTCGTGGCACCTGGGGCTGCTGCATCTGGAGCGTGGGGAGCATGACCGTGTGCTGACCCTGTATGATGCCGACATCCGCCCTGAACAAACCGACGATTATCGCGATCTGGCCAATGCTGTATCTATCCTGTGGCGGCTGCAACATGTGGGCGTGGATGTCGGGCATCGCTGGCAGGATCTGGCGGCGGTGGCACGCCACCGGCAGTCGGATACCACATTGATTTTTGCCTCGCTGCATACGCTTTGCGCGCTGCTGGCGATCGGGGATACCGCCGGTGTCGCGCAGATGATGGCGGCATTGGAGGCGCGCGCCCGGATCGGGGATGATCAGGGCGGCGTCGCCCGCCGCATCGGCCTGCCACTGGCCCGTCTGCTGACCGATCATGCCACTCCGCTGGAACGCCGCCATCTGGACCAGTTGGTCTGCGCGGTTCCTTCGCTGGGCGGCAGCAACGCGCAATGCGACCTGTTCCTGCTGGCGCTGGCCGATATCGCAGCCCGTGACGGCAATGGCCCGGCATCCGCCCGGATTGCCGCCCTTCGATCCACCCTGAAGTCCGAAGACCGCCTGATCCGTGAAATCGGATTGCGCGCTGCCAGCTGAACCTCAACATAAGGATGATTGCCATGACCACATTTTCGGCCAAGCCCGCGCTGTTTCCAGCCATTACCAAGACCATGATCATCAGCGCCCTTATCGCAGGGGTTCTGGCAGATATTACATGGGAAATCTGGGCGCGCGGAATCACCCCGCTGATCATCGGCGGCCCGTTGGAGCCTTCTGCGCTGGTGCAGAGCGTCTTTGGCCTGCAAAGCCACGTGCTGGCCGAACTGATCCACCTGGTCGTGGGGGTGGTCTTCTACCCGCTGGGGTACCTGTTCATTGCCCGCCCGTTGCAGCGCGCGATCCTGCCGGGCCTGCCTATGATATTGACAGCCTTGGGTTTTGGCGTCGGGTTGTGGATTTTCTCGCTTTATGTCATGGCGCATCTGTTTGCGGGGCTGCCCGCGTTTCTGGGCTTTGGTCCGATCACATGGGTCTCCCTGGTGGGCCACCTGCTGTTCGGTTTGGTCGTGGCCGTAGTTCTGCACCGTCGCGGAGTGTGACATGATCCGACCGAATGTTGCCGACACCATCGCATTGACCCTGCAGGCCCATGGCGTCCGCCACGGGTTCGGCATGCCGGGGGGGGAGGTCGTGACCATGATCGACGCCCTCGTCACCGCAGGCATCCAGTTCCATCTTGCGCGGCACGAAACAGCCGCGGCAATCATGGCAGCCGGTGTGTCCGTGCTGGAGGATGTGCCCGGATTGCTGGTGACAACGGTCGGGCCGGGGCTGACGAATGCGGTGAACGGCATTGCCGATGCATCGCAGGAACGGGTGCCGTTGCTGGTCATTTCGGGAATCGTGGACCGTCCGACGCGGGCCCGCTATACCCATCAGGTGATCGATCACGCAGCCGTTCTGCGCCCCTTCGTCAAGGCCAGCTTCGAGGTGGAGGCGGAAAGTGCCGCTGCCACCGTGACCCGCGCACTGGCGCTGGCAATGCAGCATCCGCGCGGCCCGGTGCATCTGGATCTATCGCCTGCGACGGCGGCGCTTCCTGCGCTTGATCAACCCTCGGGGCCGGTCCCTGTCAGCCTGCCCAGCCTTTGCGCCGATGATCCCGCGCTGCGCAATCTTGCGGCGCGCCTTTCGGCGGCAGAGCGCCCGCTGATCATCGCCGGGTTCGAGGCGGCCTGTCTGGGGGCCGACGTTGCAGGGCTGGGTGTGCCGGTCTTCACGACTTACAAGGCCAAGGGGATCATCCCCGAAGATCATCCGCTTGCCATGGGGGGGATCGGCCTGTCGCCTGCAGCCGACAAGATTGCCCTTGACCTGATCGCCCGGTCCGATCTGGTGCTGGCGATCGGGTATGATCCCATCGAGATGCGTTTGGGCTGGCTGGACCCTTCGGACCGCCTTGTGGAAGTGACGGGTGCGCCTGCGGATCACGCCATGCATGGCGCCAGCCTGCGCTTTCTGGCCTGCCCCGCCGAGGTGTGCGCCCTCTTGCCCGGCCTGATCACCCCGCGTCCGCAATGGCAGGACATGGCGGCGGAGACGCGCCAAGCTCTGCGCACGAAATTCGAGACGCCCAAGCCCTGGGGCCCGCATGCCATCATCGAGACGCTGAACACCGTTTCACCCGAAACCGTCGTCACCGTGGACAGTGGCGCCCACCGCATTCTGCTCTCACAGAAATGGCAGGCGATGCAGCCCCTGACGCTACTGCAATCCGCTGGGTTCTGCACGATGGCGGCCGCTTTGCCTCTTGCCATAGGGGCTGCAACGGCCACGGGCCAGCGGACGATCGCCGTCATGGGCGATGGCGGGTTGGAGATGTGCGCCGGAGAGCTTGCGACCCTGCGTGATCTGGGCCTGCCCGTAACCGTGATCGTCTTTCAGGACCAGAGCCTTGCGTTGATCGCAATGAAACAGGCGCAGGCGGGGTTGCCTTCGGGGGCTGTCACGTTGGGTCTGACCGATTTTGCCGCACTTGCCCGTGCATTCGGCGGAGCAGGGGTTACCGTTTCCGATGCCCGGACACTTGCCCAAGAGCTTGCCGATGCCCGGGACCGTGCCGGCTTCACCCTTATCGCCTGTAGGTTCGACGCCGATGACTACCGCAATTCTTTCTAAACCGGCCCATGTCGCCGTATCCGTCCGCGATCCGCGGCTGGATATGTTTCGTGGGCTGGGCATGCTGATCATTCTGGTTGCCCATATTCCGGGGAATACCTGGACATTGTGGATTCCGGCCCGGTTCGGCTTTTCCGACGCAACAGAGATGTTCGTCTTCCTCTCCGGCATGGCCTCGGCCATTGCCTTCGGCGGCACCTTTGACCGCAAGGGTGCGGGGATGCTGTTCGCCCGTGTGGCACAGCGCATCTGGCAGCTGTGGTGGGTGCACGTGTGCCTGTTCGTGGCCATTTTCGCGATGATGATCTGGGCCGGAAACACGAACACGGATCAACCTTATTTCTACACGTTGAACCTGCAGCGCTTCGTGGCCGATCCGGGGCTTATCCTTGATTTCCTGCGGCTTAGCTACGTGCCGAACTATTTCGATATTCTGCCGATGTATATCGTGATCCTGGCGCTGATGCCCGTGATGCTGCTGGCAGAACGGGTGCATGGCGCGCTGCCCTTCGCCATCATGGCGGGGCTGTGGCTGATCGCGCAAAGCCATATGCTGCAATTTCCCGCCGAACCGTGGTCGGATCGCACCTGGTTCTTTGATCCGCTGGGATGGCAATTGCTGTTCTACCTCGGGTTTTTCCTGCGCCGGGGAACGTGCCCCGCGCCCAAGGCCGAGGGCTGGGTGCTGAAGCTGGCAATCGCCGTGGTGATCCTGACCGTGCCTTTCGCATGGTTCCGCGCGCTGGAGGCGGTACCCTTCCTGAAATCGGCCGCTGTCCTGATACATCCGCTGACCGACAAAAGCGCCTTCGGTATCCTGCGCCTTGTGCATTTTCTGTCTCTGGCCATTATCTGCGTCCGTCTGGCAGGGCCGGAAGGGGTAAACCTTTCGTATCCTGCAATTGCGCCCGTCACTGAAATCCTGCGTTGTGTGGGGCAGCAATCCCTGGCCATCTTCGTGTCCAGCATGTTTCTGGCGCAGGCATTGGGGATCGTGCTGGATCATACGGGACGGAATTTCGGCACCACCGCGCTGATCAACCTGAGCGGATTTGCTATCGCGATCGCGATCGCGATGGTGATCCGATGGTTCAAATCCACCCCATGGAAGGAACGCCGCACATGAGCATGAGCCTTGAAGGCATCCGGGTTCTGGATCTGTCGCGTATTCTGGCAGGGCCGACGGCCACGCAGTTGCTTGCCGATCTGGGGGCCGAGGTCATCAAGGTGGAACGCCCGGGGTGCGGGGATGATACGCGAGGCTGGGGGCCACCCTTTGTGGAAGAGGGCTCCGACCTCTCGGCCTATTTTCTGTGTGCGAACCGCAACAAGCAATCCATCGCAATTGATTTTACCACCCCCGAGGGGGCCGATCTGATCCGCAGGCTGGTGGTGGAATGCGATGTCGTCGTTGAAAACTACAAGCCCGGGGATCTGGCTCGCCGCGGGCTGGATTATGACGATCTGGCGGCCCTGCGACCGGGATTGATCTGGTGCTCCATCACCGGATTTGGCCGCAATGGGGCGGATGCCGATCGCATCGGCTATGATTTTCTGGTGCAGGCGGTGGGGGGGATCATGTCCATCACCGGGGATCCGGAGGGTCCGCCGATGAAGGTGGGCGTCGGCATCGCGGACGTGATGTGCGGGATGTATGCGACGACGGGGATCCTTGCGGCCCTGCGCCACCGGGACCGGACGGGGGAGGGGCAGCGCGTGGATGTGGCCCTATACGACGCGCAGCTTGCATGGCTGGTGAATGCCGCAACGAATACACTTGTATCGAACAAACCGCCGCGCCGCCTTGGCAACCGGCATCCGAATATTGCCCCCTATCAGACCTATCCGACAGCGGCGGGAGATCTGGCGCTTGCCGTCGGCAATGACGCGCAATTCCGGCGCCTGATGATCGAACTGGGGGATGCGGAGCTGGGGCATGACCCGCGGTTCGCGCTGAACCGTGATCGTGTCCTGAACGTGGATGCGCTGGAGGAGGCTCTGGTGCCCCTGTTTGCGACGGCCCCTGCCGCTGCATGGGTGGATCGGCTGTCGGCGGCGGGTATTCCGGCGGGGTTGGTGCGAAGCGTCGATGACGTGCTGGACGATCCGGACACCGAGGCGCGGGGCATGGTCACAAGGGCCGAGGATGCGCCTGAAATCCGGCTTCTGGGCAACCCGTTGCATCTGTCGAAAACGCCGGTGCGCCCGCCCCGCCGTCCGCCCCATCTGGATGAGCATCGCGCCGAGGTGCTTCGGCTATTGAACCCCGACAAGGCCTGAGAGCGTTGCAGCAGCGCCGGTGATCTGCCAATAGAAACCCTGTTGGAGTGTACTGGAGCGTTTGGCGATGTTGGGGCGGTGGACAAAGGCGGCCCCTTTTACCGAGCCGGATCTGGGGCTGCTGCAGCGCCGGGATCCGACAGCGTTGCGCCGGATGGTGAACCGCCATCACGGGTCCATGGTGGGGCTGGCGCGTTCGATCCTTCGCAATGCGGCTGCGGCTGATGATGTGGTTCAAGAGGCATGGATTGCCGTTATCGCGGGCCTTCCATCCTTTGAGGGGCGTGCCAAGCTGTCGACATGGATGATGGCCATTCTGGTCAACAAGGCGCGTGCCCATGCCCGCCGCGAGGGGCGTTATGTTCCCCTGCTGGATGCCGATGACCCTTATGATGAAGTAGAGGGGCCAGAGCGCTTCGACCATACCGGACACTGGCGCGTCGCCCCCGACGATCTGGAGACACTGACACCGGAGCGCATTCTTGCCGGGCGCGAAGTCTGGAAGCAGGTGCGGGACCAGATTGACCGACTGCCCGCCGCGCAACGTGCTGTACTGATCTTACGCGACGTCGAGGGTGCGGATGCCGCCGAAACGGCAGATATTCTGGATCTGAGCGCGGAGAATCAGCGCGTTCTGCTGCATCGTGCCCGGATCCGATTGCGACGGGCCCTGGACGACCTTTCCCACCGTGGATGACCGCCTATATGGTCAAGACCAGCATCAAGGACAGTCAATGACCTGTGATCAGATTCCGAAACTGGCCAGCAGCTATATCGGCCGTGATCTTTCGGCAGTGATACGGCTGAAGTTCGCGTTCCATCTTGTTCAATGCAAATCCTGCCGCGCCTATATGCGGGGGTTTCTGAAGGCACGTGATCTTGCCGTGCAAAGCCTGCAGATGCCGGCGCCGGATGCATTGATGCAAGCGCTGGGCCTGCATGAGGATGACCAGAAAGTGCGGGGTTGATACCCGGAAAATTAGAAGGGGCAGGTATCATACCCGCCCCTTGTTGATATCAGGCTGTGCCGCGAACGGGATAATCATTCGCCATGATGAATTTCAGCGCGCCCAGCAGGTCGCCCAATCCGGGGCGGGCAAAGGGAACGTTCTGGATATACAGGGCATAGATCGTTCCATCCGGCTGGATCACGGCAATGCCCGGCTCGGCAAATTTGGCAGGCTCGGAATCCTTGGCTTTGGCCGAGATGAAGAGACCCCATTCCCGCGCCGATTCCTCGGTCAGTTTGTTGCCCAGCGTCAGGTCGCCGACGTTCCACTCCTGCTTCTGGCGGGAAAAGCGTTCGTCGTCATCCATCGATACCGCGGATACGACCACATTCGCCTCGCGGAACGCCGCTTCCTGCTCTGCCAGTTCCTGCAACTGATCCTTGCATTTCGGGCAATGGACACCGCGGTAGAAAAAGACCACGGAGAAGCCACCCTCGGGGGCGGTGGGTGCAGTAAATGCATTGCCGTCAGCGGCAGTTGCGTGAATGGCGGGGGCTTTGCTGCCGGGCATCGGGGTTTGATGTGTCATATCTCATCTTCCTGTAAAGGAACTACGGTTACCTGGGCCGGGCCCGAAGCAACCGCAGAACGTTCGAATTTCGTGTTCTGCGGGTTTTAAACGCCCGCCCGGTATGGTGGTTCCAATGGGCATCATCTCTGCTGGCCTGTAACAATCCGTAATAACGGACGGTATTTCCAGCGTGCATTGGCGATTTTTGCCTTATGAAATGATTTTTCACAAAAACTTGAGGGTCGGCGTCCTGCTGGAAGACCCGTTAAAAACAGGGCGAATACCCTGTTTCGGGGAAATTCGATGAAAAAGAGCCGATTAAATCAGACCGATTTTCAATGTTACGGTGCCCTCACTGTTCTGTAACTTGCCTGTTCGTGCCATTCCCGCAATTTTTGAAACGAGTATTTCAAAAACCGGAGAAGCACATCGTGACTGTGCACCTTCAGCCACGCCCCCGAGGGCGCCCCCGCGGATTTGACGCGGCCAATGCACTGGAACAGGCTTTGCGTGTTTTCTGGACGCGTGGGTATGACCAGGCGTCGGTTGATCTGCTGTGCAGCGCGATGGAGATGCCGCGGGCCACGATGTACAGCCTGTTCGGCGACAAGGACGGCTTGTTTCTGGCTGTCGTGTCCCATTACGCGCAGACACGGCTGAGCTTTGTGGCTGAAACCCTGTCATCGGGGAATGATCTGTTGCAGGATTTGCACGCCTTTTTCAAAGGGGTGGTGCAGCTTTCAACGGCAGGCCGGGATCCGGCGGGCTGTCTGATTTCCTGTGTGCTGGCAGATGTTGCCGCCACCAACGCCGAATTCCGGGATGAGCGGAACCGCAGGTTCGACGCGCTGGAACAGCGCCTCGAGGCACGTCTGCTGCGCGATGGATGGCCCACATCCGGAAGCTGCCCTGCCAATGTGGCCGCCTCGCTTGCTGCGGCAATGGCGCGGGGGATCGTGCAACGCGGGCGGACCGGACAAAGCGCGGATGATCTTTATCCCGTTGCCATATCCGCCGCCGAAGCGCTGTACAGAATGCGCGACACCCTACCTGAAAAATGACCGATTATTGTCATCACCCCTGATAATTCCGGCCCCGATATCGCCCTGTTTCAACATACGCCTCAAACCGAAAAGAACCCCTGATGAAAAAATTAGTTCTTGTCGCTGTCGCCGTAATAATAATTGCTGCTCTTTTTATTATATTGCGTGGACAGGACCTAAGCATAGAAGGGCTGCGCCAATATCTGGCCGGAATTTCGGATCTGCGCCAATCCCGTCCGTTCACTGTCGCGATGGTGTTCCTGCTGGCCTATATCGCGGTGGCGGCGCTGTCCTTGCCGGTTGCGGTCTGGTTGACGCTGGCGGGGGGCGCGTTGTTCGGCTTCTGGCAGGGGCTGGCGCTGGTGTCCTTTGCCTCGGCCATCGGGGCAACGCTTGCCTTTCTGGCGTCGCGCTATCTGCTGCGTGACTGGGTGCGGGCCCGCCTGGGGCGTCGCACGCAGGCCATCGAGGCCGGGTTGGAGCGGGATGGCGCATTCTATCTCTTCTCGCTGCGTCTTATTCCCGTGATGCCGTTTTTCGCAACAAACCTGCTGATGGGGCTGACGCCGATCCGTGCGCTGACATTCTATGTGGTCAGCCAGGTCGGAATGCTGGCCGGCACTGCGGTATATGTGAATGCAGGCACCCAGCTTGCGGCACTCGACAGCCTGTCGGGCATTGTCTCGCCTCCGCTTCTGTTTTCCTTTGCGCTGCTGGCGGTATTCCCATGGATTGCCCGCAAGGCGATCGCCATCTGGCGGCAGCGTCAGGTCTATGCCGGCTGGCAACGCCCCAAAAGCTATGACCGCAACCTTGTCGTCATCGGTGCCGGATCGGCCGGTTTGGTCTCTGCTTATATCGCGGCCGCGACCAAAGCCCGTGTAACGCTGGTCGAGGCGGGGGAAATGGGCGGTGACTGCCTGAATTACGGCTGCGTTCCGTCAAAGGCGCTGATCCGCAGTGCCACGCTGGCCCACCAGATGCGCCATGCCGGAGACTGGGGCCTGAATGACGCAGCGCCCGTCGTCCCGTTCGGCAAGGTCATGGACCGCGTGCATCGGGTTATTGCGGATATTGCCCCGCACGACAGCGTGGAGCGGTATACGAATCTCGGCGTCGAGGTGAAGAAGGGATATGCCCGTCTGATCGACCCCTGGACCGTGCAGATCACCGATGCCAGCGGCGCGAGCGAACGGCTGACCACGCGGTCGGTCATCATCGCCACCGGCGCGCGCCCGTTCGTTCCTCCACTGCCCGGCCTTGATCTGGTCGATCCGCTGACCTCCGACAATCTTTGGGAAAAACTGCAGGGCCGCGAGCATGTTCCCCCCCGTATGGTTGTGCTGGGCGGTGGTCCGATCGGCTGTGAACTGGCGCAGTCCTTTGCCCGTCTGGGATCGAAGGTGACCCAGATCGAGATGTCGGAACGCCTGATGATGCGCGAGGATCCGGAGATTTCGGAACTGGTGCGGGAGTCGATGGTGGCGGACGGCGTGGACGTGTTGACGAACCACAAGGCAGTGACCTGCGGTCATGACGGTGCCAAATGGATCGAGGTGGAGCATGATGGACAGACACAGCGCATCGAATTCGACGAGATCATCGTGGCGGTGGGCCGGAGTGCGCGCCTGACCGGCTTTGGCCTTGAAGATATCGGCATCCCGACCGATCGCACGGTGGAAACGAATGAATATCTGGAAACGCGCTTTCCGCATATTCTGGCGGCGGGCGATGTGGCGGGGCCCTATCAGTTCACGCATGTCGCCTCGCATCAGGCATGGTTCGCCAGCGTGAATGCGCTGTTCGGTTCGATCAAACGGTTCAAGGCCGATTACCGTGTCATTCCCTGGGCCACATTCACCGACCCCGAAGTTGGCCGTGTCGGGCTGTCCGAAACAGACGCCAAGGCGCAGGGCGTCGCCTATGAGGTGACACGATACGAACTGGCCGAACTGGATCGGGCGATTACCGATGGTGCCACGCGCGGCTTTGTAAAGGTGCTGACACCGCCCGGCAAAGACACCATTCTGGGGGTGGCCATCGTGGGTGATCATGCCGGTGATCTGGTGGCGGAATTCGTGATGGCGATGAAGCATGGGCTGGGACTGAACAAGGTGCTTGGAACGATCCATATCTATCCGACCTGGGCCGAGGCCAATAAATCCGTGGCCGGTGAATGGCGGCGCGCCCATGTGAACCCGCGTCTGCTGACAATTGTCGAGCGTTTCCACACATGGAGGCGCGGATGATCGACGCCCGCATCCTGCCGATGCAGCGCGTCGTGCTCAATGTGCCCGCGCGCTGGTTGGCAGGGCGCGGGGCGGGTGCCGATGCCATAAGCCTTGTCGGGTTCGGCGTGGGTGTGCTGGCGGTTCTGGCAGTGGCTGCCGGGATATGGTGGCTTGCTGCGGTGCTGATCGGTGTGAACCGGATCATGGACGGGCTGGACGGTGCCGTGGCGCGGATCAACGGTCCGACCGATCGCGGGGCATTTCTGGATATTACGCTGGATTTCCTGTTCTACGCGCTGATCCCTGTCGGATTCGCGCTGCATGATCCGGTGCAGAATGCGCTGCCGGCGGCCATCCTGATTGCGGCTTTCGTGGGGACAGGCTCTTCCTTTCTGGCCTATGCCACGATCGCGGCCAAGCGGGGCAAGGCGGCATCTGCCTTTCCCCAAAAGGGAATCTATTACCTTGGCGGCCTGACCGAGGGCGGGGAAACGATCGCCGTGTTTCTGGCAATGTGCATCTTTCCCCAATCCTTTGCCTTGTTGGCCTACATCTTTGCCGCGGCCTGTGCTGTAACAACCGCTCTACGCTGGCGTATGGGCTGGACGGCATTTCGATAACCCAAGAACCGGAGACCCGAATGAAGCCCTTTCTGATCATGGCGGCCCTGGCCCTCGGGACATCGCCGGCCCTGGCCGAAGACTGGCAAGCGACGCTGGATGCAGCCCGTGGTCAGACCGTGTATTTCAATACATGGGGCGGTGATGAACGGACAAACGCCTTCATTGCCGATCTGGGCAAGCGTACCGAGGCGGCATATGGCGTCAGCATCCGGCAGGTCAAACTGGCCGATACGGCGGACGCCGTGGCCCGTGTTCTGGCGGAAAAAACCGCCGGTCGTGATACGGAGGGGGCGGTGGACCTGATCTGGATCAACGGCCCGAACTTCATGACGATGAAGGACAAAGGGCTTTTGCACGGTCCCTTCGTCGCGGATCTGCCCAACTCTGCGGCGCTGGATATGACCGAAGGGTCGGCCAATACCGTTGATTTCACCATTCCGGTCGAGGGGATGGAGGCGCCCTGGAGATTGGCAAAGTTTGTCTTTACCTATGATTCCGACCGTATCACCCCGCCGCCCGCGGGCATGGCGGGATGGGTGGATTGGGCAAAGGACCACCCCGGCCGGATCACACATCCCGATCCGGCCAACTTCATGGGGGCCACCTTTCTGAAGCAGGCCCTGATCGAACTGGCCCCCGAAGACACCGACCTTTCGATTGCCCCCACCGATGCCAGCTTTGCAACGGCGACGGCACCGCTGTGGGAATGGTATGACGCGCTGCGGCCCTATCTGTGGCGTGACGGGAAATCCTTTCCCGAAAACGAATCCGCACAGCATCAGATGCTGAATGACGGCGAGGTGGATATGTCCATGTCGTTCGACCCGGCCTCGGCAGCTGCGGCCATCGGTGACGGGTTATTGCCGGAAACGGTGCGCGTCTTTGTGCCCGCAGCGGGCAGCATCGGCAATGTCAGCTTTGTGGCGATCCCCTATAATGCCGCGCATATGGCGGGGGCCAAGGTGGTGGCGAATACGTTGCTGGCCCCTGAAACGCAGGCGCGGATGCAGGATATCGATGTGCTTGGATCGTTCTCGGTTCTGGATCCTTCCTTGCTGGATGACGCCGGGCGTGCCGCTTTTGCCAGCCTGCCGACCGCTGAGGCCCTGCCGACATTGGATGATCTGGGTCCTGTCCTGCCTGAACCACACCCGGACTGGATGCCCCGCCTGACGCTGGAATGGCAGCATCGCTACACCCGATGAGCGGGCAGGGTGCCATTTTCATCCGGGGCGCGGCAGGCGCCCTGATCGTGGCCGGACTGGCGGTGCCGGTGGCCTTTGGAATGTGGCACAGTCTTGGTGCCAGTTTCGGGTATTTTCCCGCAATCGGCGCGACGCGACTGTCGTTCGAGGCGTGGCAGGGGCTGGTCGCACTGCCCGGCCTGTGGCGCGCTGCGGCGACGGGGCTGTTTGCCGGCCTTCTCTCCACGGCCATCTCGGTCATGCTGGCCTTTGCCGTGCTGGCGGTTTTCCATGGCAGGCTGCGCCACGGCACATTCAGCCGTATCCTGACCCCGTTGCTGGCTGCGCCCCATGCCGCCATTGCCATCGGTATGGTGTTTGTCATTGCGCCTTCCGGCTGGATTGCCCGGATGCTTGCGCCGCTTGTCGGCTGGGCCTATCCGCCGGATATTCCCACGGTGGGTGATCCATGGGCGCTTGCGCTGGTTCTGGCGCTGGTGGTCAAGGAACTGCCCTTTGTGGTTCTGATCCTGCTGGGATCAATGACGCAGATCCCGGTTCGCCAGCATATGGCGACCGGACGCTCGCTGGGATACGGGCGGGCGGCCTGCTGGCTATGGCTGGTCTTTCCCCAGCTGTGGCCCCTGATCCGCCTGCCGGTTCTG
Source organism: Falsirhodobacter sp. alg1 (assembly GCF_000739715.2). GTDB lineage: Bacteria > Pseudomonadota > Alphaproteobacteria > Rhodobacterales > Rhodobacteraceae > Falsirhodobacter. Next base: position 20,276 of record NZ_BBJC02000008.1, read on the forward strand.
GTGGTTCTGGCCTTTGCGATATCGGTCGTCGATATGGCGATGATCATCGGGCCGTCCAATCCGCCCACGCTGGCGGTGATGGTTGCACGCCTGTTCGCGGACCCCAATGTGGATGCGATCCTTCCAGCCTCGGCGGGCGGGGTGTTGCAACTGGTGCTGGTAGGGGTGGGCTTTGCTGCGTTGCTTGGCGCCCAGATCCTGGTTCGGCAACTGGGGCGCTTGGTCTTGCGGTGCGGATTGCGGCTGCGGTGGCTGGACAAGGTGCTGTCCCTTCCGGCGGCATTGGCTGTCGGGGTGGTTCTGCTGGCAGGATTGGGGCTGATGTCCCTGTTGATCTGGTCGGTCAGCTTTGTCTGGCGGTGGCCGGATCTTTGGCCCGCATCCCTGTCGATGCGGGCATGGCGGGGGGCGGCCGAGAGTTGGCAGGGCGCTGCGGGCACCTCGCTTCTGGTGGCGGTCTGTTCGACCGCCATTGCGCTGCTTGTTGCGATTGTCTGGCTGGAAAGCGGTGATCGCACTGGGCGCGGGGGCACGTCGATCTGGTTGCAGTTCGCGATATACCTGCCGCTTCTGATGCCGCAGATCTCGTTTCTGATCGGGCTGGGTGGAATGACACTCCAAAGCGGTCTTTTTTCTCCTTTGGCGCTTGTCGTCTGGGGGCATTGGCTGTTCGTATTTCCCTATGTCATGATTGCACTGGCCGATCCGTGGGGGGCGCTGGATCCACGGCTGGAGCGGACCGCCGCCGCCTTGGGGGCAGGGCCGTGGCGGCGCTTTGTCCGGGTAAAGCTGCCGGCCCTTCTGACGCCCATTTGTACCGCAGCGGCAGTGGGTTTTTCCGTGTCTATCGCCCAGTATCTGCCCACATTGTTTCTGGGGGGCGGGCGCATCGTGACACTAACCACCGAAGCGGTAGCGCTTTCCTCGGGGTCCGACCGGCGGGTGGCAGCCGTTCACGCAACGCTGCAGGCGGTGTTGCCGCTGCTGGTCTTCGTGCTCATGTTTGCCATTCCCGCGACCCTTCATCGTAACCGCCGCGCCCTGCGGGGAGGATTTTCCAAATGAGCCTGCAACTGGACCGCCTGACCGTGACGCGCCCGAACGGCGAGGCCATGTTCGCGCCGTTGACGCTGACCGTGGAAACCGGCTGTATTGCCAGCGTCATGGGTCCGTCGGGGATGGGGAAATCCACGCTGCTGGCAGCCATCGGCGGGCATCTGGCTCCGGGATTCCGGACGCAGGGGCATGTGCTGCTAACGGGTCGCGATGTGACGCATCTGCCCGCCGAGAAGCGTGGGGTGGGGATCATGTTCCAGGAGGCAGTGCTGTTTCCGCATTTGTCCGTGGCCGACAATCTGGCCTTTGGACTGTCGGCGCGGGTGCGGGGTCGTGCGGCACGGCGCGCCGCAGTGGAGGCGGCCCTGGGGCAGGCGGGGTTGGATGGCATGGGGCAGCGTGATCCGGCCACACTTTCGGGGGGACAGAGGGCGCGGGCGGCCCTGATGCGGACGCTGCTGTCCCAACCCTGCGCCATTCTGCTGGATGAACCGTTTTCCAGCCTTGATCCGGAGTTGCGACAGGACATCAGGGCCTTCGTATTCGACAGTATCCGGAGGGCACAGATCCCCGCCCTGCTGGTAACCCATGATGTCAAGGATGCAGAGGCGAGTGGGGGCGGTCTGATCGGACTCGCGCCCGCTGCGGCTACATCTGCAGGGCGTGCATGAACCGCCGGTCGATCCGGTCTTTCCATCGCCACAGCCAGCGCCCGTGCAGGGTCATGCCCTGCCATTCGGCCAAGGCGGTCTTGCCCCCCAGAGAGATGATCTTCAGATAATCCCGCTGCGGGATATAGGGACGCAGAGGTGTTCCGTGATGGGTGGCCAGCAGGTTGTGCAGCAGGGTCGGGGCCTGCCGCACGGCGTAGACACCCGCCTTGGGCCGGGGAGCATGCATCATGGCAGCGCAGTCCCCCGTCGCAAAGAGGCCCGCCGCGCCTTCGACCTGCAGGGTGGGTGCGACCCGGACAAATCCCGCATCGTTGACCGGCAGGCAACGTGCCAGCCACCCGTGCGCCCGTGCGCCGGCAACCCCAAGCACCATGCCCGTCGGCATGTGGCTGCCATCCCTCAGTTGCAGGGCACCATCATGGATGCGGGCCACCTGCGCATTCACCAGTACCTGCACGCCGGCGCGGTCCAGTGCCCCCCGCAGCAGACGCTGTCCTTTGGGGCCCAGAGTGGCGGCAATTCGTGTTCCGGCCTCGATCAATGTCACGGGTCCGCTCTGGCGCCGGGCCAGCGACAGCGCGATCTCGACGCCTGCCACGCCCCCGCCGATGATGGCGACGGGCGCATCGGGGCGCAGGCTGCCTATGCGTGCGACCAGCCCGTGAAAGGGTTTGATAGGCACCGCATGTTCTGCAAACCCCTCGATTTCAGGCATGAGAGAGTGGCTGCCGACATCCAGCGCGGCCAGATCATACTCCAGCACCTCTCCGTCGTTCAGGGTGGCGGTCCTGCGGATGGGATCGATACTTTCGATATGGCTGTGCCGGTGTGCGATATGATGGCGGGCGGCAAATTCCGCCACATCCACACGCATCTGGGACAAGGTGTAATGCCCGGCCAGCCAGCCGGGAAACATACCCGAATAGGTGGCGGCGGTGGCCATTTCGACCAGCACGATAGAGGCATCGGGAAGGGCCGCGCGTAGCCGTTTTGCCGCCAGAAGGTTCGTATGGCCGGCCCCGAGCAGCAGGATACGCAAGGCACTGTAATCCGGCATCTGCATCACCTTTCAAATGCGGCAGGTTGTGGCGAACCGTCGCCTATCGTGCATAAAACAGTGCCAGCCGCTAGGAATATACGCAACCGTCGGGCAAGGTGGCCGGGAACTGTTTTGAAAGGGACCATCGAATGCGCCAACTTCTCATTGCTGCGTCGCTCTGCCTTGCTGCCACGGCCAGCCATGCCGATGAATGGGTCATCAAGCAAAGCACATCTGATGTGACAAGCACGGCTGACCGCATGGAGGCGGTGATCGAGGCAAGCCCGGCCAAACTGGTGGCGCGTGTGGACCATCAGGCCGCAGCCAAGGGGGCCGATCTGGAAATGGGGCCTGCGACCGTGTTGATCTTCGGCAACCCGGCCCTTGGAACGCCCCTGATGCAGGCTGACCCGCGCAGTGCGATGGACCTGCCGATCCGCGTGCTTGTGTGGGAAGAGGATGGAAAGACGAACATCGGATATCTCAGCACAGATACGCTCAAGGAACGCTATTCCTTGGACGATGCCTCCGAAATCGTTGACAGCATGGCGCAGGTTCTGGACCGCCTGACAGATATGGCGCTGCAACCTAACTGAGCAGTACCGGCTGGCGTGGCGACACTCACGCCAGCCCGAAAATCAGCATTCTCCCGGCGGCGGCGCCCGCCACCACAGCCCAAGGGGGAATGCGCCAGCGCACCAGTGCCACAAAACAGATCGCGGCCAGAACAATATCCACGCGCCCGTTGATGCCGCCAAGAAAAACAGGGTCATAAAGCGCCAGTCCCAATATGCCGACGACTGCCGCATTCGCCCCCTGCATGGCCGTCTGGGCATGAGGGCGCGCTCGCAGCTGCCCCCAGAAGGGCAGGGCCGCGATCAACAGCAGGAACCCTGGCGCGAACAGGGCAATCAGCGCAATCATTGCCCCGAGAATGCCATTCGGCGCACTGCCCCCTGCCGCCCCCAACCATGCGGCAAAGGTGAAAAGCGGGCCGGGAACGGCCTGTGCCAGACCGTATCCGGTGATGAACGTATCGGAACTGATCCACCCCCTTGCCACCGTCTCTGCCTCCAGCAACGGCAGGACGACGTGGCCCCCGCCGAAGACCAATGCCCCCGCACGGTAAAAGCCGTCGATCATGGCAAATCCCTGTCCCGAAGAGGACATGATCGGCAAGACGGCGAACAGAAAGGTGAAACAGGCCAGCGCCGTGATGCCCACGCCTTTGCCGACGGGAATGTGCATCTGATGCATCTGCCCGCCAGAGGCCCCGCATAATGCCATTCCTGCCAGCCCGCCCAATCCTATTGCAGCCATCATGCCGAATGATCCGGGCAGGAGGGTGATAAGGGCCATGGAGGATAGAGCGATGGCAGCCCGTGTCGCATCAGGGCACAGGGTTCTGGCCATTCCCCAAACTGCCTGTGCCACAATCGCGACGGCCACAATCTTCAGCCCGTGGATCAGCCCATGCGCCACATCCCCGTCCAGATGTACCGCCGCAAGTGCAAGCGCTGTCAGCAAGACGGCCGATGGCAGCGTGAATGCCAGAAATGCGGCGATTGCCCCGCCCCATCCCGCGCGCAGGAGGCCAAGGGCGAACCCCAACTGGCTGGAGGCCGGACCGGGTAAAAACTGGCACAAAGCCAACAGATCCGCATAGTTTTCTTCGGTCAGCCATTTGCGGCGAACGACCAGTTCATCCCTGAAATATCCGATATGCGCGACCGGGCCTCCGAAAGACGTCAGCCCGAGCTTCAGAAAAGCCCGAAACACTTCCAAAGCCGTGCCGGTCGGTGCCTTTTTCATGGTGCGAAACCTCTGCCGCATGTTTGCAGCGGACTGTGCAGGGCACAGGGTGGTTTTGCAACGACACCATGAAGAAGGCGCGGCCCGGAAGGGCCACGCCATGCAGATGATCGGTCTGGCGGATAAACCTCAGAACGTTTTGGTGTCGTGCTCGTCTGCGGCCCGGGTTCCGGCCTCGGTCAGGCGATCGGTTGCAGCACTTGCCTCTTCCTTGACGCGGCCAACCATATCCTCGCCTGCGGGGGTCTTTTCGTCCACGGCATCAGCGGCTTCATTGGCCATGCTGACAGCCTCGTTCGCGACAGCACCCGCCACGGCTTTGGCCTTGTCCATCTGCTCTCCGGCCATTTCCTTGGCAGAGGCGACGACGGCGTCGGAATGCTCACCCATCAGATCGTCTTCAACCTTGGTGCTTGGCAGCAAACCACCCAGACCCAGACCTGCAGCAAACCCAAGAGCTGCAACTACCAACGGCTGCTCTTTCACGAATTTCTCGACCTGACGGGAGAAATCTGTGCCGTTGCGGAGCGCATTCTCACGAAGGCGGGCAGCGTGGTCACCTGCCTGATTGCGGACGTCATCTAGACGCGCACTGGCATTCTGTCCGTATCCGGTGGCGCTGTCCTTCACGCTATCCTTCATGTTGCCGGCGGCATCCTGAAGATCATGCAGCTTTTCCCGCGCACGATCCGCCATCGACGGGCCGGAGGCATCATCATGCGACGTATTATCATTCAGCGCCGTACCGGTGTAGGTCTGGGTACCGGTGGTAACCGGGCGCGGATTCAGCGTGTCCGAAACAGGTGCCGGAGTGGCCGTATACGAGGGTCGCGGGTCCGGCGTATAATCCAGCCGCGATGCCGTATTCTGGGCCGGGCTGCGATTGTTGCTGGCCATCATCCATGCAAGACCGATTCCCGTCAGGATCAGGGGGACCGGATTGTCGCGTACGGTCCGACCCAGATTGCGGCTGACCTCGCCCCCGTTTTTCGTGACCGACTGGACAACGTTATCAACGATGGTCTCTACCGAGAAACGGTCCTGCAGGGCTTCGATCGTGGCCGAGATATTGTCACGGGTCTGGTCGACTTCGCGTTCGATGTCATGGGCGCTTTTGGAGCCCGGGTTTGTTGTATCGCTCATCACACTTTATCCTTGATCATGGCGGCGTCCTTGGACACCGAATCTGCTGTGCGGGCGGGGGCGAGATTGGTCGCCTTCAGATCGTTCACGCCTTTGCTGATCAGGATCAGCGCGATCACGGCAAACACACCACCGACGATCAGGGCCGACCAGCCAACGCTCAGTCCGGCAGCGTGGATGGCGGCAACGATGGCAAAGGCCAGAACAATCAGTGCAACCAGAACAATCACCAGACCCGCTGCGATCTGCCCGACGGCAGCCACGGCCTGGGTAGCCTTTTCACTGGCTTCGGCCCGCAGCAACTGGATCTCTTTGCGGAACAGATTGTTCACGTTGCCGACCAGATCACCTACGAGATTGGTTGCGGATTTATTGACTTGATCATCCATTAAAACGCTCCTTCGCATAGGGGTCTACGGAATAGGCCGTCGTGGCCGGCAATTGGCTCTCGACCTCCGGCTTGTTTTCCCCGGCCCGAATGAAGCGGGATACGACAAGGCCCGCTAAAACAGCGCCGCCAATTACGGCTGCCGGATTGCGACGACCGAAGCGGGTTAGGTTATCCACGATTTCCGAAATGCTGTGGTCGTTCATTGCACTGGAAAATCCACCCACGGCATCAGAGGCCTGCATGAACATCTGGTGCTGGATCGATCCTTCTTCCAATTCGCCGGCAGCTGCACGCAGCGCCTTGGAAGTGCTGGAGATTTCATCAGCAGCGCGTTCTTTTGCAGCTTCTCCACGCTCGGCGGCGGCGTCTTTTGCATCGGACAGGCCAGCCTTGGCCTTGTTCTTCAGCTCATCGCTTTCACGCGAGAACTGGGTCTTAACCTCATCGGCTTTTTGTTTGAGATGATCGGAACCGGAGCTCCCACCGTTCGTGGAAAAATCGGACATGTCTCTCTCCAAAAGTTGCGTTGATTAAAATCAGCGACAGGCAATATGTTGCGGTTATCTCTCCGCGCTTGGAGTAAAGAAAACTGGTGCCGTATATGTTCCGATTTTGATGCTGTTTTTTAATCAGCATAAACCGGGATATTGCAGTTGATGCGATGTTCAATCGTACTATGGGCAATCCGGTTATTGCCGGGATTGCCTCAGGGCGGGCAATAATATGCAATGGATATGGTGGGTTGAGGGAATAGCCCGGTGGTCCTGCCCCTCAATGGTGCAGGGCGTGGGCCCGATGGGGATTTCCGCCAGTGATGCCGCATTCGCGGGCACATATGCCTGCAAGCGATGTTTGCACTGGAAGGCTTTGCCCGAAACCTCAAGTTTTTGCGATCAATTATCATTTGCATGCCTACTTGCGAATGCTTCGCAATATGCCTAGCGTCATCCCCAGCAAATCAGGAGCGATCATATGCGGAACTCCCCTATTCGGCTGGCACTTGCGTCATTGTTGATCACATCGGCATCGGGATTGGCGGCACAGGCCGACACGGGCCATAAGCTGAAAGTCGTTACCACCTTCACGATCCTGCAGGATATGGCACAGAACGTTGCCGGTGATGCGGCCGATGTGGTGTCGATTACCAAACCGGGCGCGGAGATCCACGGTTATGAACCCACCCCGCAGGATATCGTCCGGGCATCGGATGCAGATCTGATTCTTTACAACGGATTGAACCTTGAACGCTGGTTCCAGCAGTTCATCGACAATCTGGGGGATATCCCTTCGGTGGTGCTGACGGACGGGATTGACCCCATTTCCATTGCGGCAGGGGAATACGAAGGTTTGCCGAACCCTCATGGCTGGATGGGGCTGGAGAATGCCTCGATCTACGTGGACAATATTCGGGACGCATTGTCGGAATACGATCCGGAGAATGCCGATACCTATGCGGCCAATGCCGAAGTCTATAAGGATGAAATCGAGGATACCGTCGGCCCGCTGCGCGAACGGATCCAGTCGGTGCCCGAAAGCAGCCGCTGGCTAGTGTCCTGCGAGGGGGCATTCAGCTATCTCGCAAAGGACTTCGGCCTGCAGGAAGCCTATCTGTGGCCCATCAACGCCGATCAGACGGGCACCCCGCAGCAGGTCCGCAGCGTCGTGGATGTTGTTCGCACGCATAAAATTCCGGCAGTGTTCTGTGAAAGCACCGTCAACCAGGCCCCCGCCCAGCAGGTCGCCCGGGAAACCGGCGCAAATTACGGCGGCATGCTTTACGTTGACAGCCTGAGCGCGGCAGATGGCCCCGTGCCCACCTATCTGGATCTGCTGCGTATCGATGCCGAAACGATTGCGGATGCCTTGGCCCCGCATAACAACTGATTGACCAGAGTTTCCGGTCATAATGCCTGTCGGGGGCATGGATTTCCGGCAGGCGCGCTACGTTCCATACGACAATCGCGATCAAAGGATAAGACGATGCCCGACCAAGCCAGAATGCACGCCTCTCCCGATGGGGGGAACGATATGGCGGGGGGCATCATGGCGCGTGATGTGACGGTAACCTATCGCAATGGCCATACCGCCCTGCATGATGCCACCTTCGAAATTCCACGCGGGACAATCACCGCGCTGGTCGGGGTGAATGGGGCCGGCAAATCGACCTTGTTCAAGGCCATCATGGGATTCGTGCCCACCGCGCGGGGCGAGATAAAACTGCTGGGGCGCTCGGTCAAGGAGGCGCTGGCGGCCAATCTGGTGGCCTATGTCCCGCAGGCCGAAGAGGTTGATTGGGCCTTTCCCGTGCTGGTAGAAGATGTCGTGATGATGGGCCGTTATGGTCACATGGGCTTCCTGCGCCGTGCCAGCCGCGCCGACCATGACGCGGTAGAGGCCGCACTGGGACGCGTCGGGATGAGCGATTTTCGCAAGCGCCAGATTGGTGAACTGTCCGGCGGGCAGCGCAAGCGGGTCTTTCTGGCGCGCAGTATCGCCCAGAACGGGCAGGTCATCCTGCTGGACGAACCCTTTACCGGTGTCGATGTGCAAACCGAAGAACGGATCATCACATTGCTGCGCGAACTGAAAGAGGAAGGGCGGGTCATGCTGGTCTCCACCCACAACCTCGGCTCGGTGCCGGAGTTCTGCGATCGCACCGTTCTGGTGAAGGGGACCGTTCTGGCCTACGGGCCGACCGAAACGACATTTACCCGCGATAATCTGGAAGCGGCCTTTGGCGGCGTGCTGCGCCACTTCACCCTGGGCGGCGGCGATCTTCACCATGATGACGACAGCCGCGAGGTCCGGATCATCACCGATGATGAACGTCCCTTCGTGCAGTATGGCGAAAAGCACCGGACGGCCGCTGCCGAACCGTCCGACGAAACGAAGGAGCGGTTCCAGTGATGCAGTTGCTGTTAGAGCCGTTTTCCTACGGCTACATGTTCAACGCCATGTGGGTATCCTCGCTGGTCGGCGGGGTCTGTGCCTTTCTGTCCTGTTATCTGATGCTGAAGGGCTGGTCGCTGATCGGGGACGCGCTTTCGCATTCGGTCGTGCCCGGTGTGGCTGGGGCCTACATGCTGGGGCTGCCCTTTGCATTGGGGGCGTTTGCCGCAGGGGGGCTGGCCGCAGGGGCAATGCTGTTCCTGTCCGACCGTTCGGGGCTGAAGATCGACGTGATCATCGGCATCATCTTCACATCCTTTTTCGGGCTGGGCCTGTTCATGGTATCGCTGTCGCCGATGTCGGTCAGCATCCAGACAATCATCATGGGCAATATCCTTGCCATCACCCCAAGCGATACGGTGCAACTGGCCATAATCGGATTTGTCTGTCTGGCCGTGCTGTTGTTGAAGTGGAAGGACATGATGGTCGTGTTCTTCGACGAGAACCATGCCCGTACCATCGGCCTGCACCCCGAGCTGCTGAAGGCGGTCTTCTTCGTGCTGCTGTCGGCTGCCATCGTGGCCGCCATGATCACGGTCGGGGCGTTTCTGGTCATTGCCCTTGTGGTGACGCCGGGGGCCACGGCCTATCTGCTGTGCGACCGCTTTCCACGCCTGATCGTGGTCTCCGTTCTGATCGGGACAATTACCAGTTTCCTTGGCGCCTACATCAGCTTCTTTCTCGACGGGGCCACGGGAGGGGTGATCGTGGCATTGCAAACGGTAATCTTTCTGACCGCATTCGTCTTTGCCCCCAAACACGGCATGCTGGCTGCCCGCCGCAAGGCCGCCCGCGCGCTGGAGCGGCTGCCCGAAGCCGCAGCGGAGGTACGCCCATGATCGATGCACTTCTGCTGCCGTTCCAGTTTCCGTTCATGCAGAACGCCTTCTGGATATGCCTGTTCGTGGCACCACCGACGGCCTTGCTGTCCTGTTTTCTGGTTCTCAAGGGCTGGGCGCTGATGGGGGATGCCGTCAGCCATGCCACCCTGCCGGGCATCGTCCTGGCTTGGATCCTGGGCCTGCCGCTGATTGTCGGTGCCTTTGCCGCAGGAATGCTTTGTGCGCTATCCACCGGGTTTCTGGCGCACAACAGCCGGATCAAGCAGGATACGGTCATGGGGGTCGTCTTTTCCGGCATGTTCGGGGTGGGCATCATCATGTACACCTCCATCCACACGAACGAGCATCTGGACCATGTGCTGTTCGGCAACATGCTGGGGGTCGGCACCACGGATCTGTGGACCTCGGGGATCATCGGAGCGCTGGTGGCTTTTGTCCTGCTGTTGAAATGGAAAGATCTGCTGTTGCATGCCTTTGATCCGGCGCAGGCGCAGGCCTCGGGGCTAAGGACCGGTGTTCTGCACTACGGGCTGCTTTGTGCCTTGTCGCTGACCATCGTTTCCACGCTTTCCTCGGTAGGGTTGATCCTTGCGGTGGCGCTGCTGGTCACGCCGGGGGCAATCGCGTTCCTGACGGTGCGCAGCTTTGGCCCGATGCTGATGGTTTCCTTCGGGGTATGTCTGTTCGCGATGGTCAGCGGCACCTATGCCAGCTTCTATATCGACAGTGCCCCCGCCGCCACGATCGTCCTGATTTTGACAAGCATGTTCATTCTCGCCTTTTTGCGCCGGATGGCCTCTACCCGTCGTACATCACGCCAGGCAATCCGGGATGAAGCTGCGGAACGCGCGCTGGGCCGAACCAATGCCTAGGACTGCAGCGGCGGGGGCGACGGTCTGCGCGCCCCCGCCGCATGCACCAGAATCGCCCCCGATGATGGCGAGATCAACCGCCAGATCATGATCCAGCGGCGGTCCGGGCGCTGCGGTGGCCCGCCACAGAATGCCTTCGGCTTCCATACACACATTCCGCCATAATCAAGCAGTTGTCAGGACCGGACATTCACAGAGCCCGAGTGTATCGGGGGGACACGTGGCGTGGTCCGGCACATATGGCGCCGGACCGTCAGTATTTTAGAATCCGAGGGCCATGCCGTCCTTGCGGCTGTCGGAGCCCCCTTCCAGCGTGCCTTCGGCTATGCGGATGGCCTGACTGCCCCCGATCGGGCTGCTGACAATTTTCAGGCTGTGGCCCCGTGCGGCCAGATCGGCCTGCACCTCGGCGCTGATGGTCGGTTCGATTTCCAGCTGCCCGCCGGTGGCAAAGCTGCGGGGGGCGTCCATCGCCTCCTGCAGGCCCATGCCGTCATCCAGAACAGCGGACAAGAAGGCGGCATGGCCGGTTGCCTGATAGTGCCCACCCATCACGCCAAAGGGCATTTCCACGATGCCGTTGCGCGTGACCATGCCGGGGATGATCGTATGCATGGGGCGTTTCATCGGGCCGATGGCGTTCGGATGCCCATCGATCAGGCGGAAAGAGGCGCCGCGGCTGTGGAACAACACGCCTGTGACCGGATCGACCCGACCTGATCCGAAGGGGTGGAAGACCGAATTGATGAACGAGATGGCGTTCCCCTCCGCATCGACCACACACAGATAGATGGTATCCTTGTGTTCCGGTTCATCCCACAACGCGGGTGCGCCGGCCCGTGCCATATCGATCCGGTCCCGCAGGGTCCGTATGACGGCATCGGAAAGCAGTTGCTCGGCAACCCCCTCACAATGTGCAGGATCGGCGATCAGGGCATCGCGGTGATGGTAGGCGATCTTGGTAGCCTCGGCCAGAAGGTGGATACGGTCAGCCTGCGACATGGTTGCGGTGTCGAAGCCCTCGATGATCTTCAGGATCATCAGCGCGGCCAGACCCTGACCATTCGGCGGGCATTCATGCACCGTGGCCCCGCGGTAGGTGGTGCTGATCGGATCCACCCAATGCGCCGCCGTGGTGGCTGCGGAAAAATCCTCGGTGGTATGCAGGCCCCCCAGAGATTGGAGGTGGCTGACCATCGCCGCGCCCGTATCGCCCTCGTAGAAACCGGCAGCTCCCTTGGCGGCAATCTCGCGCAGGCGGGCGGCCAGCAGGGGTTGTGCGTGGCGTTCGCCAGCGACAGGGGCGCGCCCGTCGGGAAGGAATACGGCGGCGGAATGGGGGTCGGCCGCGACGGTGGCGGCATGGGCCGCCCAATCCAGGGCAACACGCGGAGTAACTGGATAGCCGTCTTCGGCATATCCGATGGCACGTGCGAACAGGCGTTCCAAGGGGAGGGAGCCGTGATCGGCATGGACAAGGCACCACGCCGAAATGGCACCGGGAACAGTAACGGAATGGGGGCTGGATTGCGGAATTTCGTCGGTCAGCCCCGCATCCTTCAGCGCCTGAACGGTTGCGGCGGCGGGTGCGCGACCGGAGCCGTTCAGCGCCTTTACCGTCCCGTCAGCTGCAGCATGAAGGGCAAAGCAATCGCCGCCGATGCCGGTCATCAGCGGATCGACGACACATTGGACAGCCACGGCGGCGATGGCCGCATCAACCGCATTCCCCCCGGCCGACAGGATATCCAGCCCGGCGGCAGTGGCCAGCGGGTGCGATGTTGCGATCATCGCCTTGCTTGCCAGGGTGGAAGGGCGACGGGCGGAAAAGAAGTCAAACATTTGCAAAGCTCTGTGTCAGGGGATGAAGGCAGGCAGCCGCCCGATGGTCATTCAGACGCAACAAAGCGGGGTCCGTCAATCGGCAGTCTGCCTGGGCATAGGCGCAGCGCCCCGAAAAACGGCATCCGGGGGGCAGGTCGATCGGGCTGGGGATTTCCCCCGTCAGGGGTTCGGCAAGTGGAGCGAAGAATTCGGGGGCTGCCTTGCGCAGCGCGCGGGCATAAGGGTGCGCGGGGGCATCCAGCACGGCCCGCGTCGGCCCTGTCTCGACGATCCGGCCCAGATACATGATGGCGATTTCTGCACAAAGATAGCTGGCAACGCCAAGATCATGGGTGATGAAGATCAGCGTCAGCCCCATTTCCGCCTGCAGGCGGCGCAAGAGGTTCAGTAGTTGCGCCTGACTGGAGACATCGAGCCCCGAGACAGCCTCATCCGCGACCAGCACGGTCGGCTCGGAGGCAAGGGCACGGGCGATTGCCACCCGACGCACCTGCCCGCCGGACATTTCGGAGGGAAAGCGCCCGGCAACTTCGGGTGCCAAGCCGACCCGCGCCAGAAGCGCCCGAACCCGCGCGGGTGCCTGCGCCGCGGTACAGATCCCGAAATGGCGCAAAGGTTCGGTGATCAACGCCTCCACGGTCATGCGGGGGTTCAGGCTGCCCCGTGCATCCTGGTACACCATGGCCACATTGCGGGCGAATTCGCGGTTTTCGGCGCGAACCTGTGCGATGGGCCGCCCCTGATACAGGGCCACCCCCTCGGTGGGGGGCGTCAGCCCCAGAAGCACACGCAGCAGGGTGGATTTGCCCGATCCGCTTTCCCCCACCAGGGCGATGCTAGCCCCTTGGGTGATCGTGAGGCGCACACCGTCCAGGGCGCGCAGCCCCAGTTTTTTGCCCTTGCGGCGGATTTCAAAGGTCTTTTCGACCTCGCGCAGTTCGAACAGGGGGGTCATGCGGCGTCCTCGGGGTGCCAGCAGGCCAGATCGCGGCCTGCAACAGGTTGAAGGGGCGGGCGTTCGGCAGCGCAACGGGCATCGGCGCGGGGACAGCGGGTGGAAAAGCGGCACCCGGCGGGCATCTGGTCATAGGGCGGAACGCTGCCTTCGGGCGGGGTCAGATCCTCGGTGCCGATTTCGATTACGCAGGATTGCAGCAGGCGGGTGTAGGGGTGGCGGGGATCGCGCAGCACCACCTCGGTCGGCCCGGCCTCCATCACCTGACCGGCATAGAGCACAACAATCCGGTCGCAGGACTGGCTGGCGAGGGCCAGATCGTGCAGCACGAAAATGCAGCTGGCCCCCCGTGCCCGTGTCTGTTCCAGTATCAGGCGGATGATCTGTGCCTGAATCGTCACGTCCAGTGCAGAGGTCGGTTCATCCGCAAACAGAAGATCCGGATTGCAGGCAAGGGCGATGGCCACCATCACGCGTTGCTGCATCCCGCCCGAGAGCTGGTGCGGATAGGCCGTCATCCGGCCCTCGGCATCATTGATCCCCACGCTTTCCATCAACGCCACCGCGCGCGACCGTGCCTCGAATTTCGAAAGGCCCAACTGGCGCCGGAGGACCGAGGCCAATTGCCGGCCCACGGTGAACGAAGGGTTGAGCGCGGCCCCCGCATCCTGAAACACCATCGCCAGCTTGCGCCCCCGCAGGGCGGCCCAGCCACGCTCGGACAACGACAGAAGGTCGGGCTGGTCATCGAAGCGTGCCGTGCCGGAGGTTGTTGCGCTGCGCCCCAGCAGGCCCATCAGGGCAATCGCGATGGTGGATTTTCCGGCCCCGCTTTCCCCGACCAGTGCAAGGGTTTCTCCTTTGGCGAGGGTAAGGCTGACACGATCGAGAATGCGCTTCTCGCCGCGGTCCAGTGTCAGGTCGCGCACATCCAGAAGAATATCGTTCATCGGCCCTGCCTCAATTTCGGGTCATATTCCTCGCGGATGCCGTCGCCCATGATGGCCAGGGCAATCAGCAGGGCTGCAAGAGCCAGTCCAGGCATTCCCGACATCCACGGGGCAAAGCTGACGAACCCGCGACCTTCGGAAATCATCAGCCCCCAGTCGGGGGTGGGCGGTGTGACACCGATCCCCAGAAAGGACAGCGATGCCGACACAAGAACCGCCTCTGACACCCGGACTGTCACCTGCACGCAAAGCGGAAAGATGATGTTCGGCAGGATATGCCTGCGAATGATGTGCAGACGGGGAATGGCCATCAGGCCAGCCGCCTCAACGAACAGCTGCGATTTCACCTGCAGCACATCGGATCGGACGGTGCGCGAAAACGGCCCGATCATCGACAGACCGACGGCCAGCGTCACCTTGTCCACGCCCTGCCCCAGCAGGGCTATGAAGGCGACCGCAAGGATCAGCGAGGGCAGGGCCAGAATGGCGTCGATGATCCGGACAAGAACCCATTCCACCCACCCCTTGGACAGGCCGGCAGCCACACCGAGGATCAGCCCGCCCGTTGCCCCCAGCAGGACCGAGCCCAGCCCGATCAGCAAGGCATATCTTGCCCCGTGGATGATGCGGGACAGGATATCCTGACCATAGCTGTCGGTGCCCAGAAGGTGGTCGCCCCCGGGGGGCTGCATCATGGCATCAATGGATTGGGCCAGCGGATCATAGGGCGCGATCCAGGACGCAAAGGCCGCACAGGCGATGAAGAACAGCACTACCAGGCAGGCCAGCGTGAAGAAGGGCCTGCGCCGGAAAATACCATGGGAGGTGCCGCGTTTGCGCGGAACGTCGATGACGGCCATCAGCGTGTCCTCAATCGCGGGTCAAGAAAGGGGTAGGACAGATCCACCAGCAGGTTCACGAAGATGAACATCAGCGCAGTCAGCATGACCCCCGCCTGAACCAGAACATATTCACGCCCCAAAACGGCATTCGTCAGCATCTGGCCCAAGCCGGGCAGGGAAAAGACGGTTTCGGTCAGTACGGCCCCCTGCAGGATGCCGCCCAGTTGCAGGCCGACGGTGGTCACCAGCGGCATCATGATGTTGCGCATCCCATGGACCCATACGACACGCCATTGCGGCTCTCCACGGGCGCGGGCCGAAGCGATATAGGGTTGCTCCATCACCTCGATCATGGCAGCGCGGGTGACGCGGACGATCATGCCGATGAAGAACGTGGAAAGGGTCAGCGCCGGCAGCGCCAGATGCCACATTCCCGCTGCGAAATCCTGCCACGGGGGCACGAACCCCATCACGGGAAACAGCCCGAAGCGGACAGCCAGGAACCAGATCAGAAGAATACCGAGAAAGAATGACGGAAATGCCGTCAGGGTCAACGCGCCTGCCGCGACGACCGTATCCAGAACTCCGTCCTTGCGAACGGCAGAGATGACGCCAAGGGGTACACCGATCAGCAGCGCCAGAAAGATGGAAGCTGCCGTCAGTGTCAGGGTGACGGGAAGGGCCTCATGCACGACATAGGTGTAGATATCGGCCCGCCCGACATAGGAGGTGCCCCAGTGTCCCGTGACGAAATCGCCCAGCCATTGCACGTATTGCGCAAGAAACGGCTGGTCGAGGCCAAGCTGTGCCCGCATGTCGTCATAGGTCTCCTGCGAGAACTCCGATCCCAGCATCAATACCACCGGGTCTCCGGGGGCCAGCTTCAACAAGGCGAAGCTGGCGAAGGAAACGATCAGCAATACCGCAAAGGTCTGGGCAACCTTCTGGCCGATATGGGCAAGCATCAGCCAAGGCTCACGGTATGCAGGTTCAACAGATCGGCAGGGATGTATTCGAAACCCTGCACGTTGTTGGTGAAGGCCTTGTAGATCGGCAGGTGGGCCAGCATCGCCACGGGGGCGCTGTCCATCAGGATATCTTCTGCCGCATGGTAAAGCCCGGCACGTTCGGGGACGTCCAGAACCACCTGCGCTTCGGTGCAGAGACGATCGAATTCCGGATCGCTCCATCCCCAGTAGTTCCAGGATCCGCCGGTCTTGAACTCGGGAAACAGGGTTTCGTCCGGATCCAGATCGGCCACCCAATCGAAGTCCAGCATGTCGAAGTCGCGATCCTTCATGCGTTGAACCCATGTGGCGGATTCCAGAAGCTCCAGTTTCACCTTGATGCCGATTTCGGCCAGCATGGGGGCGATGACCTGCGCCACTCGCGTGCCGACGGGGCCGCGTTCGGCCATGAGGTATGTCACCTCGATCTCATCCTGATTGGCGGCCAATGCGCGATATTCCTTGGCCTTTTCCAGATCGAAGAAGTGTCCGCGTCCGCTCGTGGCAATGTCGGGGTCGAAATATCCCGTCATGGGCGGTGAAATCGGGGTGTAGGCTTGCTGGGCCAACCCGAAGTAGGCCTGTTTCATCAGGGCATCACGGTCGATCGCAAAGGCCACGGCGCGGCGCAGGTTCACATCGTCGAAGGGGGCCCGCGTGGTGTTCATGCCGACGTAGCTGTAGTTTCCTTCGATCTCGCCATAGAGGGTGACGTTCGGTACGTTCTTCAACTGCTGGACCAGTTGCATCGGACAATCGTTCATCCCCTGCACCTGACCGGAGACGAGGGCAGCCACGGCCGTGGTCGGCTCGTCGATCAGCATGAAGGATGCGCGGGCCAGTTTCGGCAGGCCCGGTTCGAAATAATCGGGGTTGGCCTCCAGCTCGATCGAATCGTTTTCACGCCATGATACGAATTTGAAGGGTCCGGTGCCGACCGGATTGCGGCCGTAATCCGCCCCGTATTTCTCAACGGCGGCCGGGCTGACGATCGTGCCGGCGCGGCCTGTCGATCCGGTCAGCGCAACTGGCAGGAAGGCATAGGGCTGGGTAAAGCGAAGCCGAATGGTAAGCGGGTCAACGATTTCGATCTCTTCCAGCAGCTCCAGCTTCCATGCATGCGGCGAGGCAGGGGTGCCTTCTTTGACGCGCAGCAGCGAGAACTTGACGGCCTCGGCATCGCAGGGTGTGCCATCATGGAACATGACGTCCGGGCGCAGTTTGAACAGGTGCGTCCGGTCATCCTCGATATCCCATGTCTCGGCCAGATCGGGCTCGAAGCTGACAGCCTCCCCATCATAGGCGACCTTCAGAAGGCCGTTATGGATGTTGTTGATGATCTGGACCGCAGCCAGAAAGAAGGTGAAATGCGGGTCCAGCGTATCGATATGCTTGACTGCCGCGATCTTGATGTGCCCGGCCTGCTGTGCGCTGGCCTTGCCGGGAAGAAAGCCGCCGACAGTGGTGGCCAGAAGGCCCGCGCCCATGCCTTGCAGCAATGTGCGGCGCCCTATGCGCTTTGCGATATGGGTAGCGAGGATGCTTTTGTGATCGATCGATACGTCTGCCATGTCGAAGTCTCCACTGTTGCCGGAGGTCTTTGTGCCATTCTGCGCGGATCGCAGCCGGGGATGCAGACAGATTGGTACGACTTGTATACATATGGGAAAGACAGGGTGCGATATTGGCGTGGGCTTCGGATGTATGAGTAAAAGATCAGCAGATATTCTGTATAATGCCTTAATTGAGCGCATCATGTGTGGCGATCTTCGATCCGGGGATGTGTTGAGCGAGGTCGCATTGGCAGCAGAATCAGGTCTGTCCCGCACCCCTGTCCGTGAGGCGCTTCAACGTCTACGCCGCGAGAATGTGCTTGGACCCGGTCCGCGCCGTACTCTTGTGGTACGCAACATGGCGCGCAGCGATCTGCGCGTGTTGTTCGAGGCGCTGGGCGAGGTGGAGGGGATCTGCGCGAAGCTGGCCACCCAACGCATGAGCGAAGGGGACATTTGCGCCTTGGAACGCATCGTGACGGAGGGCGATGACTTCCCCGAAAATTTCAATGACATCAACGCGCGGTTTCATGCGGCGCTGCATGCCGGAGCGAGGAATCCCGTTCTGCAGGATGTTCTACGTGATCTGCAGCTGCGGTCCCTGCCGCTTCGGGCCATGCAGTTCCGCCTGAAGGAGGGCAGGGTGCAGACCTCGCAGGATGAGCATCGCCAGATCGCCGAGGCCATCCGGGACCGCGATGCCGGACGGGCCGAACGTTTGATGGTGATGCATGTCGCAGCAACCCTGCAGGTCGTGCTGGAGATAGATCTGGCCTGGGCAGAGCAATAGGCGGTTGCCCGTCCCGGAGGCGGGCAACCGGATTGTACCGTGTCAGGCCGTGCCCAATGCAGGCATGCCGATATCCCAGCCTGCGGCAAGCGCCAGCGCCTTTTCCGCATCCGCATCGTTCAGCTTGGCACGGTATTCCCGCATTGCCTCTCCTTCGGTATTCGCGCCGAAATCATGGGCAAGCTGTTCGTAGGCCAGCGCAAGAACCGGATCTGCGGCTACACTGCGCCCCTCGTCATAGGCGCGGCCAAGCCACCGCATCGCATCCGGCACGCCGTGTTCGGCCGCCTTGTACAGCCATTGCAGTGCGTCGGCGTCGCTTGGGTCCAGCCCTTCGCCATTCATGTACATCAAGGCGATATTCAGGAATGCGGTCGGTTCGCCGGAGTTGGCCGCCCGCTGATACCAGCTGATGGCCTCGTCATAATCCTGCGGAACACCCCAGCCCATATGGTACTGGCGGCCCACATTGATCTCTCCGGCGGGGAGGCCCATTTCGGCGGCCTGCAGGAACAGGCGCAAGGCTCTTGCCTGATCCTGCGGAATGCCGTCGCCACTGTTGTACATATTGCCGAGGTTGATCATCGCGGCTGGATACCCCTGATTTGCCGCCAATGTATAATAGTCCTTGGCCTGAAGGGGGTCCGGTTCCAGCCCGTAGCCACCGGACAGGATCAGTGCCAGAACGTATTGCGCTTCGGGAATGCCCTTATCCGCCGCAGCGCGGAGCAGTGATGCGGCGTGGACCGGATCGGCCTCGGTACCTTGGCCCTGAAGATACATTTCGCCCAGACGGTAGGCCGCAAGCGCATGTTCGGGATCCGTGGCCAGTGTCTTCTTGTACCATGACACCGCAAGGGAATGGTCCTGCGGCACATCGTCTCCGATGTCTTGGATATTTCCCAGATTGAACATGGCATTCGGAACACCCTGATCGGCGGCCCGCTCGAAATAGCTGATGGCGGTGGCAATATCGCGATCGACCGCCAGCCCCTCACGGTAGCATACGCCCAAAGAGTTCAGGCCGCCGCCATGGTTCTGGGCTGCTGCCTTTTTCGCCCAGGCGATGGACAGGCTGTAGTTCTGCGGCACCCCGAAGCCGTGGAAGTGAATGCGCCCCATCTGGCATTGCGCCTCAGCATTGCCCTGGTCGGCAAGGGGTTCGAAGATCGCGCGCGCGGTTTCATACCTTCCGTCGTCCAGTGCCTTCATTCCTGCCGCAACATTTGTGGCCGGTTCGGAGGAGGTGCGGAATGCGCCCATGATCCGGCCCAGAAATGTGCCTTTCGGGGGCTGCGTCATCGGATGTCCTTTCGCTGTCTTCGTTCCGGGGGCGGCATGATCCACCCCGTTGCCCCTTTGCTATGCAAGGTGGCAAGGGATGACCAGAGAGGGGCAGGCCTGCCGGCCTCGGGGCTCTGAATCCGGCATAAATCCGCAGATAACAGAGATTTCAGGCGATGATGTTGCTTTCACCTGCGCTGCCGGGATGCTTTCCCGTAATATATCCGGTACAGCGCCGCCCTTCGACCAAGCACGACGCTTTGACATTTCCGCTGTTCCTGCCACTATCAAGGCGGAACCCTCACAGGAAAAATCGGATGACAGATCCAAAACCTTCCGGATCCTCTGGAAAATTCTCGCTGACCGGCCAGATCATGGTCGCAATGGCGCTCGGTATTGTAGTTGGGGTGATCTTCAACACAATTCAATCCGATTTCATCAATACGCATATTGTTGGCGGATTTTTCGCAATGATCGGCGCGATGTTCGTCAACGCGTTGAAGATGCTGGTTGTGCCGTTGGTGTTCTTTTCCCTGATCGGCGGGGTCACGGGCATCGGTGATGTGCGCGTTCTGGGGCGTGTCGGGGGGAAGTCGTTCGGGCTTTATCTGTTCACCACCGCATGTGCCATCGCGATGGCCATTGTGCTGGCTGAAATCGTCGGACCGGGCGCCGGATTTGTCATGGACGGGATCGACACCTCCATGGTCGAACGTGCGGCCGCCCCGTCGGTCTGGAGCGTATTCGCCAATATTGTTCCGACCAACCCGATTGCGGCCTTTGCGAATGGCGACATGCTGCAGGTGATTTTCTACACCGTGGTGCTGGGTGTCGCGATCCTGATGATGGGGGATGCCTCTAAGCCGTTCGTTGCGGCATGCAGCTACATGAACGAGCTGATGATGCAGGTTGTCAGCATCGTCATGATCTTTGCGCCTTACGGGGTGTTCTGTCTGATTGCCAAGACCTTTGCGGAACAGGGTATCGGGTTGTTCCTGCCGGTGCTGGGATATGTGTTTACACTGGTGCTGGCGCTGCTGATCCACCTTTACGGCACGCTTTCGCTTTTGCTGAAGCTGCTGAGCGGTCTGAACCCGATCACCTTCATGAAGAAGATGCGTGCGGCGCAGGTATTCGCATTCTCTACCGCCAGTTCCAATGCCACGATCCCCGTCACTTACCGTGCCGTGACCAAGCGTATGGGTGTGGACAAGGGGGTTGCGTCCTTCTGCATTCCGTTCGGGGCAACGATCAACATGGATGGCACTGCCATCATGCAGGGCGTGGCCACGGTGTTTCTTGCGAATGTCTACGGGATCGATCTGGGGCTGGGCGGATATCTGACCGTGATCGGCATGGCTGTTCTGGCCTCTATCGGTACGGCGGGTGTGCCCGGAGTCGGCCTTGTGATGCTGACAATGGTGCTGACGCAGGTCGGACTGCCGATCGAGGGGATCGCGATCATCCTCGGGGTGGACCGTCTGATGGACATGATCCGCACTGCGGTGAACATCACGGGGGATGCCATCGTTACGACCATCGTCGCCAAGGGAGAGGGCAAGGTCGATATGGCGGTCTTCAACGATCCCGATGCGGGGCTGGTCGATGATACGCCGCATCTGCCGCATGGCACTGCAACACATCCCTGATACATGGCCCCCGTCCTGAACGACGGGGGCCTTTTCAGATCGTAACGGTGCTCTCCGGTCAGAAGGCGGCCAGTTCCTCACGCAGCCAGGAAATCAGCGCATCGGTCTCGGCATGGTTGCCACGCCGGATCCCACGGAACACCGAGATCTCGGTGGGGCGGGAAACCGTTTCGGTGCAGACACGCACCAGTTTGCCATCCGCAATCAGCCCTTCGACCGTGCGCCGCCAGCCAAGTGCAACGCCTTGCCCCGCGACGGCGGCCTGCAGCACAAGGGGGAAACTGTCGAAGCTGGCGACCCGCCGCGCCTTTGGGGCAGGGTGGCCTATGGCAGCGAACCAGTCGGGCCAATCCATCCAGTCCTGCGGTATCACCTGATGTGACAGCAGCGGCAGGTCCGACAATTCCATAAGTGAACAGGGCAGCGTCTTATGGGCCATCAATCCGGGCGAGGCGACGGGAAACACTTCGTCCGGGGCCGTGAAGACCAGCCGTGCCGAACCCGATGGCCTGCCGCTGGTCTGCATGGCCACATCGAACGGTTCCGTGGTGGTGGTCAGCGGCGCAAGCGAACTGACCACCCGGACCTCTATGCCCGGATGCCTTTCGTGAAAACGGGCAAGGCGGGGCATAAGCCAATAGAACGCCTCGCATAACTGACAGTGCAGGATCAGCCCCCCGATATTCTGGCCGCCGCGCAGTCGGGCCGCCTCGGCGGCAATATCGGCCAGAGCCGTGCTGACAACGCGGCCGAAGGCACGTCCGGCCTCGGTCAGGAACACCGAGCGGTTCCGCCGCTCGAACAGCGGCATTCCAAGATCGGCCTCCAGCGCCGCGATCTGCTTGCTGATGGCCGTCTGCGTCAGCCCCAGTTCATCCGCAGCCGCGGTGAAGCTTTCGTGGCGCGCCGCAGCCTCGAAAGGGACAAGGCGCGAAAGGGGGGGCAGTTTGGGATGATCCATTCCATATCCTCATGGATTGGTCCTGAATAGTCATTTTACGACGGGCAGGCAATCTGCTTTCCCTCATCCATGGCATGGATCGTGGGAACAAACAGGCGAATGGATGGGCGCATGCAAGGTATTGCCGCCATTCTTCTTGCTGTTTTTCTGCTGTCGTTTTCCGATGGGCTGGTCAAGCTGATCGGGGCGCGGTTTGGCCTGGGGCAACTGGTATTGCTGCGATCGCTGGTTGCTGTGGGCCTGTTGGGCGGAGCCATGCTGGTATTTGCCCGGGCGGAAGTGTCGATGTTCCGCCATTCCGGATGGGTCTGGGCGCGCAGCCTGTGCCTGGCCGCAATGTGGCTGTGCTACTACGCGGCATTGCCGTCCATGTCGTTCGCGCTGGCAGCGGCCTGTTATTATACAACCCCCGTGTGGATGGCCCTGATGTCGCGGCTTATGCTGGGCACGGTTATCAGCCGCCGCCGGTGGGGTGCCATTTTCCTGACGATGGCGGGTGTGATCCTCGTCGTTGACCCGGATCCTGAAAGCCTTTCGCCTGTTCTTCTGCTGCCCTTGGCGGCGGCGGGGTTCTATGCGCTGTCGGGCATCATCACGTGGCGCAAGTGCCAGCAGGAGACACCGGGCGTGATGGCGCTGAACCTGAACCTGTGTCTGTGCATCCTGTCCGGTCTTGGCATGATCGGTCTGGGCATCCTGCGCCCCGAGGGCGCGACCGGATTCGTGATGGCGGTCTGGCCTGTGCTGGAACCGGCGGACTGGCTGCTTGTGGCCTGTCTGGGGGGGCTTCTGGCAATAATTTCCGTTGCGGTGGCCATGGCGTATCGTTTGGCGCCGACCCCTGTGGTCGGTATGTTCGATACGGCCTATCTGGCATTCGCGGCCCTTTGGGGAGGTGTGCTGTTCGGGGCAGTGCCTGCATACCACGAGGTGGCCGGAATGGCCGTGATCGCGGCGGGGGTTGTTCTTGCCAGCGGGGGGCGTGTTCCCCGGCGGTCACCCCATTCCATGGTGCCCGTCCTGCCGGGCGGGATGCACCGCGGGGTCTAGCCTTGCAGGCCTGTCCGCGCCCTGCCTGCCATATATGTGGCGGGAAATTCCCGCAGGCCGTTGCGCGGCGGAACCAATGTCAGATTTCTGCCGGACATATCGTTGGTCAGCCTTTACAAGTTGGCAGGTTCCTGCTGAACACACGAGCGGTGTCTTTTGTGCCGCTGCATGTTCGTGCAATGGACTTCCAATAAGAGCGGGGCGGCTGAAGGCTGCGATCCGCCTAGAGCAGGAGCAGAGTTTCGAGTTGTCAGATCGATATGCACGGACACGTCCTGATCCACGTTCGGCCAAGGTTGCAGCATTTCAGGTGCGCGGACGTTTTCTGACCGCGCTGGCCCTGCGGATCGATTCCGCAAGCGCGGATGCCGAATTCTATGCGCAGCTGGATGAACAGCTGGGTAAGGGGCGGCAGTTGTTCATGGGGGCGCCGATCGTGCTTGATCTGGCCAATGCGCCCGACTTTGCCGACCATTCGCGCATGCGCGATCTGGTCGAGAAATTGCGGGCCCGTGATCTTCAGGTGTTCGGAGTGCAGAATGCGCCTGCGATTGATGCCCGCCAGTTGCAGACGCTGGGTTTGATCACCCTCGCGCCGGGGCGCGAAGCCCCCGTGCCGCGCGATACGAATCCCGCGCCTGCGGTGGCGCAGACGGTCACGCAGGCTCCTCTGGCCGAAAACAAGGTCATCCGTACGCCTGTCCGCTCCGGTCAGATCGTCGTGGCCGAACATGGAGATTTGACGATCGTCGGTTCCGTCGCGTCAGGTGCGGAACTGGTCGCTGCCGGCAATATCCATGTATATGGTAACCTGCGGGGGCGGGCGATTGCCGGCTGTCATGGAAACGAGAATACCCATATCTTCTGCCAAAGCCTGAATGCCGAACTGGTTGCCATCGCGGGCGTCTATCAGACCAGCGAGACCATTGAAGACACTGCGCGTGAACGTAATACGCATATCTACTTAAAAGACGAAAAAATCTGCATGGAGGTGATCGCATGACGACGGAACTGAAAGACAAGCCGCCCTTGGGGCGGGTCATCGTGGTCACGTCGGGCAAGGGGGGCGTCGGAAAGACCACGTCATCCGCCGCGATCTCTGCAGCCCTTGCCAAGCAGGGCTTCCGCACCGTTGTCGTCGATTTCGATGTCGGCCTGCGCAACCTCGACATGATCATGGGATGCGAACGCCGCGTGGTGTTCGATTTCATCAACGTCATCCAGGGTGACGCCAAGCTGAAGCAGGCGCTGATCAAGGATAAGCGGCTGGAGACCCTGTCGATTCTGCCCACCTCGCAGACCCGCGACAAGGACGCCCTGACGAAAGAGGGCGTGGAGCAGATCCTGAACGAACTGAAGACCGAATTCGATTACATCGTCTGCGACAGCCCCGCCGGGATCGAGCGCGGCGCGCAGTTGGCAATGTATTACGCGGATGAGGCTGTTGTCGTGACGAACCCCGAGGTTTCTTCGGTTCGTGACAGCGACCGGGTTCTGGGCCTGTTGAACAGCCAGACCAAACGCGCGGAGACCGCGGATGCGGAGCCGATCAAGGCGCAGGTTTTGATCACCCGTTATGACCAGTCGCGCGTCGATATCGGTGAGATGATGACGGTCGAGGATGTGCTGGAAATTCTGGCGGTTCCTTTGCTGGGCGTCATCCCTGAAAGCAAGGCGATCCTTCGGGCGTCGAACGTCGGTACCCCCGTCGTATTGGACGGGCCATCGGCCGCGGCGCAGGCCTATGAGGATGCGGTGACGCGCCTGACGGGAACCGAGCTGGAAATGCGTATTGTCGAAGAGCGTCGGCCCGGCCTGTTCCGGCGGATGTTTGGACGTGCAACATGAGCTTTTTCAACTTTGGACGCAAAGGGCGCCAGCCAAAGACAGCCCAGACTGCCAAGGACCGGCTGCAGATCCTTCTGGCGCATGAACGCAGCAGCGGTGGCCCCGAGGGGGCCGATTACTTGCCGATGTTGCAGCGCGATATCGTTGCTGCAATCCGCAAATACGTTCCGATCGGTGATAAGGATGTCGATGTGCGGATGGAGCGTGGTGATCAGATGTCCAGCCTGGAGATAAACATCGAATTGCCCAAGGCTGCGGCGCCTGCGAAGAAATGATGAAAAGGGCGCGACCGGTAACAGTCGCGCCCTTTTGCTTCAGCGGCCCTCGACCGTGCGGATCAGGAGGTTGATCTCCTCGGCGATGAGCGGGCCGTGATCCTCGGGGGTGAAATGTTTGCCCCCTTCGATCCTGCGCAGGGGGGCCTTCAGATCCCTGGCCAGCCGCTCTCCATATTCGATCTTCTGGAAATCATCTGCGACGCCCCAGACAATCCGGGTTGGAATGTTCAGCAGGGGCAGTTGATCGGCAATGGACTGTGTATCTTCAACCTCAAGGGACCGCGCCTGCCAGACGAATGCCTCGGCACCGCCATGCCGGTCATAATGGGGGGCATGGGCTGCGAATGCGGCTTCGGCTGCCGTTTCCGTTTCATGGCCCTGTTTGAACATCATCTTCAGCAACTGATGCAAGGACCCGTCAGGGGCGTGCTTCAGAATGGAGCCTGCCATGGAAACGCCCTTGATCATCGGGACGGGCCATGAATCATAGCAGATGGCATTCGTCAGAAAGAGGCCGCTGACCATTTCCGGGTGACGTGCGGCAGCAATCTGCACGACGCCCCCGCCCAGATCATGCCCGGCAAGAATTGCGCGGGTGATATTCTGGCTGCGCATCCAGGCGATCAGATAATCGGCCTGTGCCGACACCGAAATGTCACGATCCTGACCCTCGGGAATGGAGGCGCCATATCCGGGCATTTCCCACGCAAGAACGCGGCGCCCCTGAATATGTGGTGCCACATCCCGCCAAAGCGCGGGGCATGTTGGAATGCCGTGAACAAGAATGACGGCTTCGCCTGCGCCTGTTTCTTCCCAACGCATTTCGATGTTTTCAACACGGGCTGTGCGGCTGTGCATGATGTGATCCTCTGTTCCATTCTTGGCAGGAAAACACGGGGTCGCGCATGCTTGTTCCCGGATCCCCCGGAATGGTGATGGATCGATTGGGAATGTGCCGGTGGCATCTTCCATAGGTTCGGGGTGGGGATTCTCCAGTTCATCGTCCGATTTGGCGGTCGCCCTATCGGTTCTACTGGTTGGTTTTCGTTTGTATCGTTTGTTTGTGGGGCGGGGTTAGCTACTAGATGGTGTTTTGTTTTGCGTTGATCGCAAGATGTAGTGTTTTTTGATTTATTTTTGTCTGAAGGTGATTTTTCATCATTTTGTCACTTGCGGGTCCGGTCGCGGTTCCGTAGATAGCCCTCACCGAAGACGAGACGCCGGTTGGCGGAACGGAAGCGGGACCGGAGATGCGGTTAAACAAGTCTCCCTGCTCTTTGACATTGATGTATATTCTGAAGGGATATGCGGGCGGTTTGGTTGCTTCGGCGTCTGGATGTTTGCATATTCTGGCTATCTAGCCTTTTGGCGATGATGATAGTTTAGCTTCACTGTCTTGTTGGTTTTTGACTAACGGACAGAAGGTTAACCTGGTTTTTATGACCAGGTTAGATGTGCGAAGGTTTCGACGTCAAGGATAGTCCTTCGGGACTTTCAACTTGAGAGTTTGATCCTGGCTCAGAACGAACGCTGGCGGCAGGCCTAACACATGCAAGTCGAGCGAAGTCTTCSSWYCGAGGTGGAAATGCGTGCCACTGGCGTGACCATAACCATAAGCCCGGGGCAAAGTATTCTGGGCGAGGCGCGCAAGCAACGGCAGGGGCTGAGCTTCAACTGCGCGGATGGTTACTGCGGGACATGTGAAACCGCGGTGATC
>NZ_BBJC02000009.1 GCF_000739715.2 Falsirhodobacter sp. alg1
TTGGCGGATATCGGCACTGTCCGGCGGGCGTTCACGCCGAACGGTCTTGGGATCGACACCAACCAGCCTACAGGCCCGGCGCTGCGAGATGTCATGATCCCGCATCACCCGGAGCGCCGCATCTCGCCGCTTCGTCAATGTCGTCAGTTCTTTCCCAGCAGGTCTTTCAACACGACATTGTCCAGCATGGTGTCCGCAAGCAGGCGCTTCAGCTTGGCATTCTCGTCCTCAAGGGCCTTTAGCCTGGCAGCCTCGGACACCTCCATGCCGCCATACTTGGCCTTCAGCTTGTAGAACGTCGCAGTGCTCAGCCCATGCCTACGGCACACTTCCGCAGTCGGCATCCCGGCCTCCTGCTCCTTGATCATTCCGATGATTTGCGCCTCGGTGAAACGGCTCTTTCGCATGTGTCTGCTCCTTCAGAGTTGGCGCAGACTCTACATTACGGTGAGGGATTTCGCGGGGGGCAGGTCAGTTGCAGTAACCCTGATCTCTGCATCTGCCTCTATCGCGCAAGAAGCATCGCAACCGAATATTCTGGTTATTATGGGAGATGATATTGGTTGGTTTAATACCAGCGCCTACAATAATGGGATGATGGGGTATACAACTCCGAATATTGATAGCATTGCCCATGAAGGTATACGCTTTACAGATGCTTATGGACAGCAAAGCTGCACTGCCGGGCGTTCAGCATTTATTACTGGACAATCCCCCAAGCGGACAGGTCTTCTGAAGATTGGTATGCCTGGCGATCCGTTAGGCCTGCAACCCGAAGACCCGACAATCGCTGAAATGCTCAAGCCTCTAGGTTACGCTACCGGCCAGTTCGGAAAGAATCACCTTGGCGATCGTGATGAATACCTACCTACCAATCACGGCTTTGATGAATTTTTTGGCAATCTTTATCACCTTAATGCAGAGGAAGAGCCTGAGAATTCCGATTATCCTCAAGATCCAGCATTCCGAGAACAATATGGACCGCGGGGCGTTATTCGGGCATCTGCTGATGGCCAAATTGAAGATACCGGCCCGCTCACTTCAGAACGCATGGAAACCGTCGACGAAGAATTTTTAACCGCTACAATCGACTTCATTGAACGCCAAGAGGAAAATGATACCCCTTGGTTTACTTGGTATAATACTTCTCGCATGCACATCTTTACACATCTCAAAGAAGAAAGTGAGGGGGCGACAGGACTTGGCATATATGCAGATGGCATGACTGAGCATGATGCAATGGTGGGAACCCTCCTTGATAAACTTGATGAGTTGGATGCAGCTGATAATACAATTATTATCTATACGACTGATAACGGTGCTGAAAAATTTACATGGCCAGATGGTGGCACATCGCCCTTCAGAGGTGAAAAAGCTACAACTTGGGAGGGAGGTATCCGCGTTCCATTCATGATGAAGTGGCCAGGCCATATTGAACCAGGTCAGGTTAACAATGAAATTCTCTCTCTTGAAGACGTGTTTCCAACGCTGCTCGCTGCGGTAGGTGAGCCTGATATCAAGCAAAAACTATTGGATGGCTATACCGTGGGGGATAAGACCTTCAATGTTCATATTGATGGTTACAACCTGCTTCCAAACCTTACCAATGCGGCAGATGCTGGCGAATGGCCGCGTCAAACGTTCTTTGCTTTTGTCGATGACGGAAGTCTGGGTGCCATCCGTTATGGTCGGTTCAAAGCACATTTCAGCATTCAAGAACACGAAGGCATGGATGCATGGCGCCGCCCTCAAACACAATTGAAAGCCCCTCTACTTATTGATTTGAAAGCAGATCCATTTGAAATGGCACCGGTTGATTCTTCTTATTATGATGAATGGCAGTTGCGGCGCATGTGGGCCTTTGGGCCGGTAGGAAGCATTGTGTCAGAATTCATGGCGACCTTTGAAGAGTACCCACAGAGGCAGGCAGCTGGTTCTTTTACTCCTAAACAATAAGAGTTCCATTAAAATTCGTGGAGGCGGTCCCTGTGTACTGCCTTCAGCAACGTTTTTACATTACGGCCTAAAATTGCTGGCTCATTGATCTGATCTTAGTCAGTGCCGATGCAGACAGCAATTATTAGCTAAAATGTCACCGTTTCTCTACAGATTATTATTCGTGTTATCTGACCGCACGCCAAGATCTGTGCCCTCGGCAGCCAAGCCAACCATGATCCAGGCGCAGATCCCGTTATCGCTCCAACGTTTCCAGCGATAGTAACGTGTCTAGGCCGTTCCATATTTTCTTGGCGTATCGCACCATCGCAAGCCATTGCGATTGATAAAGATAATGCCGCGAAACATACGCAGGTCATCAACACGCGGGCGACCAAGGCTCTTGGGGAAAAGGGGCAAAGGCGCGCCATCTGAATTTCGATCAGCCAAAACAGGTTGCTCATCAAGCAGGTCTCCTTGCAGAAGGCCAAATTAGGCCATAAGGCTGAAATCAATGGGTCTGAAGCCTACGTAATATAAAAGAACGGACAAATTTCCCTAATGTGCAGCAGAGGAAATCGCATGATACATGAATTAGAAACAATGGAATTGTCTGAGCTAAAGGTGCTCAAAAAGCGCGTAGAGAAAATTCTCGAATCCTTTGAAATGCGCCGGAAGAAAGCTGCACTTGAAGCTTTGGAAACCATGGCAAAAGAGCAAGGCTTTTCCTTGTCCGACTTTATGGACGCCGCAAGCATCATGACCGAAGCCCGTGGTCAAGCTGCGCCAAAATTCGCCAACCCATACAATCCGAATGAGACATGGAGCGGGCGAGGCCGCAAACCGCGCTGGTTTATTGAAGCAATCAAGGCTGGTCAGACAACGAACGATCTTGCCATATAGTTGATTTATTTCGGCACAACTAAAGTTAAAAACAGAGACCTATTATCCCATAATGTCGAATTCCACTCGTAAGCGACACATCGAAACCCTTGCGGCGAAGTTGCCGCCGGGTCTCGGGGCGCAGCGCCTCATCTCTTCGCGCACGGTCCGACAGCTGGGCGGGATCAGCCCTCCTAGTCCGATAATCATAGTAAGTCGCCGGGGCGCTCGGCAGAACGTCGCAGATTAGCTCGACACCGTGCGCATTTAGATGCGCGGCAATGAATGACACCATCACTTCGAACGGCGGTCGAGCTTCGCCATTCCAAAATACGCTGACGCCTTGCGGAGGATCTCGGTGGCCTGACGCAACTCCCAGTTCTCTCGCTCTAGCACCTTCATTCGCCTGGCCATTTCGGTCGGGACACTCGCCCGCTTGCCGCTGTCGACCTCGGCTTTCTTAACCCAGTCGTTCAGCGTGTGCGCCGAGCAGCCGATCTTTGCGGCGATCGACACGATGGCCTGACAACGCGACCTATGCTGGCCCTCGGTGTCTAACATCAGCCGCACAGCGCGTTCGCGCACCTCAGGCGAACCCTTGTTCGTCGTCTTGCTCATGATGCTCCATCCTAGTCAGAAGTTGGAGCCTCCGGCAAACCCGGAGTGGTTCAGGATCACCATAGGTCTTGAGGCGAGCTTTCGACCCTATCTACAATCGGGCGACCTTGTCCCAGTGCTCAGCGCCTACTGCCCGCCGTTTCAAGGATTCTATCTATATTATCCAAACCGGCGGAACATGGCTCCGAAGCTTCGAGCTCTCATCGAACATGTGAAGCAAAACTGGGCCAGATGAAGCTGCCAAGGATGAAATATGTTGTTCGCGTTCTACTCATTCGCGGCGGATATTATCCTTGTTGAAGTTGCTCGCTCACTCCTGACAATCTCTGATTAGGAAAATGGCCACGGCGAAGGTACAGAAAAGTTTGCACAGCAGACCTTGCCTGCGCTTTCCAAAAACTGTGGTTTTTGCAGGTTTCAATCAATGGCGGAAACTCTTATGTCGCCTGTCGTTTCGCACGGTTGGAACACACCAGCCAGAAGGGCAATGGCAGCAGAGATCATCACCGTCATGTTTGCGCCGAGGGCGCTTAAAAGAAAGCCAAAGATCAGTGCCCCTGCGGTCTGACCAACGGCAATGGTCAGAAAACCGATTGTTAACCCGGTCGCGGGGCGGTCGGGCAGTGCACGGACACCCCAGACCAGATAAACCCCTGTCAGCATCACATAGGCAGCCCCGAAAACCGTCCCACCGATCAGGACCAGCACAGGGGTGGCAAACCCAGAACCGACCGCGAGGATCGCACCCGCCATCAGCGCAAGAAAGACCCAGTGAACCCGGCCCAATCCAAACCGAGAAACGAGCGTCCCGGCCCATGCCCCTGCAACCCCGCCCGCCCCGATCAGGCTCCACAGGATGCCAGTCCCTACAGGCACCCAGCCTAGGCTCTGCGCCACGAGCTGGCCACCGAAAGACCAGATCGCTGTGCTTGCCGCGCCCATCAGGAAGCAGGCGGCGATCAGACGCAGAACGGTGGTGCTGAAGGGCGGTAGTCCACCCGGAATTTTGCTGCCACCCGAACTGGGGAGAGAAAAAATCGCTGCCACAGCGAGAACAATTGCGATGACGCTGAAAGCTGCGAACGCAAGCCGCCACTGTCCGGTTATCGCTAGCGCGATCGGTCCCGAGAGCGCCACGCCAGCGCTCGTTCCCGCATTAATTGCGGTATTTGTCGCATCCTGCCGCTTTTGTTGAACTGCGGCTGCGACCGCCGCTGCCATGGGCGGTGAGGCTAAGCCAGCACTTGTCCCGGCCAAAAGCACGGCAGCGGCAAGCCATATGGCCGAAGGCGCCAGCGCGATGCCCGCCATGCCGAAGGCTGCAATGATCGCTGCCATCGTAGCGATGGCTCTCGCTCCGAACCGTTCCGTCAGAATGGCCGAGGCAAGAATGGCAATGCAGTAACCTGCGAACGACCCACCAGAGATTATGCCACTGAGAGCCGGACCAAGGGTAAGATCCACATCGATCTGCGGCAGGAACATGCCAAAAGAGAAACGGGCAAAGCCGTAGCAGACCGCGATCAGACCAAAGCCTGTCGCACCGACACACAGAGCCGGGCTCATGACCGCGTCTTCTCGACAAGAACTGATGCTGCCGCGCGTGCTGCCTCGATTGCTGCGCCGTCACGGTAGACGGCGGCGTGGGTCGCGCCTTCGAACAGGACAAGGATCTGCTCGGACAGGTCCGGATCGGCGTCGCCGATATCGGCAGCAACTATGTCGCTGATCCGATCCCGGAAAGCAGACTTGTGCGCAGAAACCGCCTCAGCAATCTCCGGCGTCTCACCGCCGGTTTCGGCGCGGGCGCGCAGGAACAGGCACCCTCGCGCACCCTCGATCCTTATCCAATCCTCCAGTGCAGCAAAAAGGGCATCCACGCTGAGCACGTCAATCTGCCGCATGAACCGCCGGTCCCGCTCTGTCAGCACTGCGGCCATGAGGGCCGACTTGCTGCCCGCATGCTTGTAAAGCGTGCGGCTGGATATACCGGCGGCTTCGGTGAGACGGTCCATGCCCGTTGCCATGTATCCGTGCCCGTCGAACAGCTGTTCAGCAGCGGTGATGAGCTTGATCGTGATATCCATGGCAGGTCTCATTCATGAGTTATCGTGAATGAAGTATGTAAAACGAACGTTTTACATTGCAAGTCCTGTCTTGCTGAAGCGGCAGATTGTTTCTGGCCAATATCGAGGCGCGTCCCAAAAACGCTCCTTTACGACCAGAGCATAAAGCTAGCATCCGCCTTCAGATTACGGGGCGGCCATATTCCTGCATCGCTTTCTTAAGAGTCGTGCCAGCGGTTATGCTTTTTCAGGACACGTCGTGCTGTTGTCCAATGCACATGCGCTGCCTGCGCTGCCTTGTTCGCCGATTTAGTGTCGTCGAAGATCGTGACGATCAGAGCCTCATCATGCTTTCGGTTAGCGTTTCGAGGGCTAATGTTTACACCGCCTTTTTTGATCCAAGCCCCAATCGTCTGACGCGTAACAGCATGTCGGTCGCTGAGCTCGCGCACAGTGCAGCCTTTCGTCCATTCAAGGGCAATAACGCAATGGATGTCTATCCCTGCTGCTGCCAGAGCTTTTATCGCATGGTGCCGATCGAATTCGAACAGATTGGCAAAATCGACCAACGAATTAGTGCGCTCGTATGCCTCTACAACGATCTCAGGTGGTGGCAGGTCCTGACGTTTGAAAATCTCGGATACCAAGTTCCGAGGACGATGTTTCCACTTCTTGGGTAGCGACGGCTTTAACACAATTCTGGCCTCAATGACATTGACGGAGGAATAATGAAATTGTCTGACGAGATTTCGGTAAAATTTCCTAAACGGGACATCTCCCGAACCTCCTATCGCTCGTAAGTGACTCGTCGCCCATGCAGCTTAGCCCCCATCAAGTTTGCAGCGTAATTTTACCGATCTTGATAGAAGCACCTACCGGTTTGTGCCCGCGCGTCGCCGTCTTCGCGGTTTGGCCTGCAATCTGATGTGCCAAAGCGAAGGAAGACCGCTGGGCAAGCAGAAAAACCTTGTGTGCCGAATCGCTTTCGAATCACTGATGAGGGAGCAAATACGCAGACCAAGGACTTACACCCGCCATGAAGGTCGATCTTCAGCAACATGAGTTCCTCAAGTTTCAGTTGCGACTGGCGGGATCATCTATGGCGAAAATCGCGCAGTTACTCGGCATTTCCCAGAGCAGCGTCACGGTGGTCAGCCAAGGATACCGACGGTCGCATCGCGTACAGCTAGAAATCGCCGAGCACCTCGGTACGACACCCGAGGCGCTCTTCCCAGATCGGTACACTCACGGGAGGGCCAATCAACCGAGCACAACTGACAACGGGAAATGAAAAAGGAGCCCCTGCTCGAACAGGCGCCCCTTTCAGATTGTCGTTTGGTCGCGACATTTCATTCATCCCCCGAGTCGAACAAAAAGTCAACCTGCCGGTCGTGACGATCGGCAGGCCTGTTCAACACATCCCAAAAAGGGGGAGATCGCGGCTACTTTGCCCGCGGGGTGGGTAGCCGTTCTCCGATCATCATGAAAAACAACCTGCTCTACTTCGGTCCCGACGCAAGCCATGCCACGCGCACCATCTCGCGGCGCTCAAAGGCTAGCCTGCGTGGCTCACTTGTTGCGAAACTGCCGGGCTTCGCACGCCCTCGCGTCATCCAGTTCGAAAGCGCGCTCGAATATGCGTTTCTCTGCCTGACGCTTGTGCGTGACGACATCCATCATATCTGGGACCAGCCGACCGCCGTGCGGTACATTGATGCCGCCGGACATCCCGCGAAACATGTCTTCGATTTCCTGATCACCAAATCATGTGGCGAACGTATCGCCGTTGCAATCAAGCCAATGCAGCGTGTGATCAGACGCAATTTCGTCTCCGAGCTGGAACGGATCGCTGCTGCAACGCCCAAGCAGTTTGCGGACCGGATCATGCTCATTACAGATCAGCATCTTGATCGCCAAGCGGCGGCGGAAGCAGCGCGTCATCTGGCCTGCTCGCGTCCGGCGCTCACGGAGGTGGCCGCATGACCCTCCGCTTCCGTTTCTCAAAATCCGACCTGATCACTATAGCGGGCGTCGCTATGCGCCCATTGGAGATCGACGACAAAGGTGGGTTGTTCGAGCGCTTCGGACAACCTGGCATCACCGAACGCCTGTCTCATAAGCAGTTGGCCGAACTCATACGTCGCCCTGATACAACGTACGTTTCCGGTTACTTCGACCGCGCTAAGCAGGAAATTCGCGGGCGCAAACCTGTCGATGTTATCAATGAGTTGCCGTCTAAGGTCCGCCGCTTTGTGATTTGGCGAAAGGCTTTTTGTGACGCTTTTTTGTATCTTGAGGCCAGTGGCTTCATCAATCGGACTCACGATAGCTACCTGAAAGGTCGTGAACGGCTGACAGCGGAAATCGCACAACGTGTCGGGGACGGCGCAAGTAAGGAAAAACCCGCCCGACCTGGTACAGATATCATCACCCGCCAACTGCCGGGTAGTCGCACGGCGTTAGAATGGGTGCGTTGCTACGAACGTACCGGATACTCCGCCATGTCCCTTGTCCCGGAGACACACCGATGCGGAAACCGTTCGCTGCGATGGTGCCACCATGCTGAAGCTCTGATGATGCAGGTCGTCGAATTCTACGCCGACACCCAGCGACCGAGCAAAACGCAGGCGGTTGCGGATACGCTTTGCCTTTTTAGCCAAGAAAATCAGCGCCGTTTAGATGTGAGCGCGCCAC
Source organism: Falsirhodobacter sp. alg1 (assembly GCF_000739715.2). Lineage (GTDB taxonomy): Bacteria > Pseudomonadota > Alphaproteobacteria > Rhodobacterales > Rhodobacteraceae > Falsirhodobacter. The sequence continues at coordinate 8,196 of NZ_BBJC02000009.1, forward strand.
CACTGATTGTGCCGTCACGAGAAAGCATTCTGCGGCGCCTCGCTCAGGCCGACCCATACTATATTCATGCAAAGCGATACGGCGTGGCCGCCGCGAACTCGAAATTCACGCTGTTCGAAAAGGGAGTGGACGTTCGACACCCCCTCGAGCGCGTCGAGATGGATGAAAACTTGCTCGATGTTATCTCGCTGCTAACATTGACGGGCGTGTGGGATCACCTTTCATTAGACCGCCAAAAGGGGTTCACAGGGCGGCGCTGGCTTTATGTCGCGATCGATTGTGCCACCAGATGCGTCCTGTCCATGCGCTTGGCGGAAACGCCAAACTCCAAAGACGCGATCCGTACCTTGCGCGATATCTTTATCGACAAAACGCCGATCTCAAAGGCGGCCGGTTGCGAAAGCACATGGCATCATCATGGCGGCATCGGAACGTTGGTAACGGATCAAGGATCCGCTTTCATTTCTGATGACTTCCAGAGCACCGTGTCCTCACTAGGCATCACGTCCCATCTCCCACCCGCAGGGATCCCGTGGCTAAGGGGCCATATCGAAACCTTTTTCCGGACATACGGTCATCAGCTGATGCCCCTGTTGGCTGGCCGTACGTTTTTTAATCCGGTTGAACGGGGTGACTACCCTTCAGAGCAACTGGCCTGCCTCTGTGACGACGACCTGATCAAGGTCTTGCTGACTTATGTCGTTGATATCTACCATAACCAACCGCATGGCTCGCTTGGCGGGGAAACCCCCAATCGCGCTTGGGAGCGTCTCACCGCCACGCATGGTGTGCCGCCAACGCCGGATGGTTTGGCGCTGCGAAAGGCATTCGGCAGGCCGATGCAGCGCAAGCTGCGCGGTGACGGCGTTCTATTTACGGGTTTGAGCTATAGCTGCGAAGCGTTGCAAGAAGCGTTTCTGCATTCTTCTCAGCGTGATGTCGAGATCCGCGCCGACCTGCAAGACGTTGGCTGGATCGCGGTCAAAGTCGGCGCTACATGGCATCCGGCAACGGCGAACCAGAGCGGCTTCGAAGGCGTCACCTATTACGAGCTGCAAGAAGCCACACGGATGCTGCGCATCAAAAACCGGCAGGACGCGGCAGTTGATGCGCCCAAGATCCGGACGGCAATCGGGCGCATTTCGGAAACCAATCGCCATGCCTTCGCATTGCGTGAATTTACCCCTTTCCACGCCACCGATCTAGACGTCGAACGTAATGAGGCCGCGCTGTACTTTCCCCTACGGTCTGATGGCGACCGTTTCGGGCATACCAAGCCATCTGCAGATCCTCTGCGAGATGGCATTGAGATCACGTTTCGCGGTGACATCCCGCTCCCAAAGTCTGTCGATGATGACCACCAGTATCCGCAGCCGCGCGAACGCAAGAACCGCTGGAGATTCGACGATGAGCAATGACATCATCCACCGGACGGCAGAAAAGATCGCCGTATTGCGGGATCATTTCGTTCAGCATGAACGCTTCGATCCGCTGGAAGCACGTTTCGCCATGCTGATCGCCAAGCGGCTTTCGGACCTCACGACAGGGCGATTTACTGAGGCTCATGGTCTGGCCTTGTCGGGTGCATCAGGAACCGGGAAAAGCGCCGCAATGGCTCATCTTTTGGACAGGGCGCGTCAGCGCCTTGTCACAACGCAGCACCCGGATTCTACGATCATCAGCCTGCGCGTGCCATCTCCGGCCACTTTGAAATTTTTGGGCCAAACGCTACTGCGCGCTCTCGGCTATCAGATCAGCTCGGAGCGACAGGCTTGGTACATCTGGGACCTTGTCCGGCATCACCTTAGAGAACGCAAGGTGCTCTTTGTCCACTTGGACGAGGCGCAGGATCTGGCCTCGCGAGGTACTCGGCACGAGTTGAGTGCGGTTGCGTCCATGCTCAAGACCCTGATGACCGATCCTGATTGGCCTGTCGGTATCATCTTGTCGGGGACTCCGGAACTTGAGGAAATCCTGAACCATGACCCCCAACTGGCGCGCCGCATGGAAACCCTCCATTTTAGCAGTCTGTCACCCGTGGCCAACGGGGAGGACGTGCTGGACCTTGTGGAAAATTACTGCCAGCGAGCGGGCCTGTCTGCGACGTCAGACATCCAGAAGCTGATGCATGGAGAACGACTGATCCATGCTGCCGCAAACCAGTTCGGCCTGGTTATTGAAGTGACGCTTGCAGCAATAGAGCAAGCCTATCTAGACAAGGCAAAGTCGCTCGGAAAACAGCATTTTGCCCAAGCATATCAGCTGCGTACCGCCTGCGAGGACGCATTTAATCCATTCATTATCCCCGATTTCTACCGCATAGAGCCACGTCAGGTGTTTTCACGGGGAACGCGCTGATGTTCGGTCGTCTCACGAAACTTCCGCTGACTATCGACCATGTGCCTGGCGAATGCGCGACATCTTTCGGGTCACGCTTGGGACACCGGAACGGTGTCCCGCGCCTGATTACATTCTGCTCGGATGTCGGGATAGATTACTTTGCGCTCGCCAATGGCGATCCACGAGAGGTCGAGCGTCTTGCTGCCCTCGGCGGCGCCGACCCGGTGCTGCTCCGGCACGGCACGCCTGAACTCAATGACCCCGGTTGGTTTCGGCTGGGTGAGGAAAGAATCAAGTTCACGGCGTTCAGCCGGACGTCGCTGCGCATCTGCCCCTCCTGCTTGGTGCAAGGCCGCCATCTGACCCATGCTGCTCATCTCGGATCGTGGCAGCTCACCTCTATTCGGCATTGTGCTGTTCACGGGTGTCAGCTGGTATCGCTGCCGAAAATGAGTAACGGCAACGATACTTTCGACATCATGCGGGCGATGGAGGGTTTCTTGCCTGCCAATCCACATTATGCGAAGGTGGAGGATCTAGAGTTAGAGCGCTACCTGTCCGATCGGGTCGCGGGCAGTACGAAAGGCGGCTGGCTCGACAACCTCCCGTTTCACGTCGCGTCACAGACATGCGAGATGTTCGGCCTCTTGCTGACCCAAGGGCCAAATACCAAGCGCGAACGTATGGGGCCGCCCGAATGGGCAGCCGCCGGCACAACCGGTTTCCGTGCCCTGCGCCATGGAGGCAATGCTTTCCGCAACGAGCTGAAGACCGTGCAAAAGGCGAGCCCGCCCGATAGCACCCTTTATCGTACTCGCTTCCGCGTATTCTTCGAGTGGCTGCGATACCGTAACGATGACCCTGATTTCGATGTGATCAGAGACATCGTGCGACAGTTTATATTTGACCATTTCCCGGTCGCCGAGGGCGACATGGTGCTTGGCCAACCCTGCCCGGAGCAGCGCGTTCATTCGCTGATGACAGCTCGCACTGCTTATGGCGTGTCGCCATGGCGCCTCGGACGACGACTGGCGGCTATAGGGCTTGCACGACGCAACAGTGCCGGTACGATGTTCGTCATCGACGACTACATCCCCGCCGACATCGTGCGCAGCGTCGTCACCGAAATCGACGCGCTGGTGAACGCTAGCGATGCCGCGAAGATCGTCGGCACAGATAGGATCACAATGGCCAAGCTGACCCAACAGGGTTTGATCAGCCGGTTCTACGATGACCCGAACACCGTTCCGCTCTACCATCCGGACGAGCTTGCAACTTTCCTGAAGCGTTTGCGCAAGCAGATCAGCTCAGGCAAACCACCCGTCGATCAATGCGGCATCGGTGCGGCTGCCCACAAGCTTTCGACCCCGGTGGCGCGGGTGGTTGAGATCATCCTTGGCCATGGCCTTCACCTCTACGCCAGCGACTGCACGACTGCCACATTCAGAGATTTCCGAGTTTCGCCGGAAGTCCTGCGCCAAGCCTTCGCCGAACGGCTGGATGATGCGGTATCGCCGGTCGAGGCAGCAAAGCTTCTGGGCCTGAACATCCGCACTATTCGCGGTCTTCTCGACAAAGGCATTCTTGTGCCCCGCGTGATCAAAGACAGGTCGAGTGCCCGCACACGCCGTTATGCCTCGAGGCGATCCGTAGACGACTTCCGTTCTCGGTACATCTCCGTGATGGATCTGGCTGCACACACGGGACGATTGCCGAGCGTAGAAGCAGTGCTGCAAGCCGACCGGGGCGTACAGCCGCTTGAACTCAATGGTCGCAGCAACCTGATTTTCAGAAGATGTGACGTGGGGACAGAGCGGCAGAAGAGTATTGGTGATTGATCGGTCTGCCTATGTTGGCGTGGGTTCACTTCCAGCGTCAAACGCGCTGAACTGCGAGATGTTCTGAAATTCATCCGCATATTCCTGCCGGTGGGTGTTGAGCCAGCGGCTTATCCGATGGTTGCTCAGCAGTTTTGTAATGTACCCTTTCACGACAGTCAGATGCAGGTTGTCGACCCCATAGGTATCCTCGATCGACCGCACTTGGGTTTGTAGGGTCGCAAGTTCTCGCTCCATCCGAGCGATCTGCTGCCCAGAAGGAGTAGGCGCCGCGGCGCCCTTTCCCTTTTTCGCGGTGACAAGCTGATTGTCCGGGGTTGCCGCTCTGATGGCTCGCGCAAAAACTACCGCGAAGTTGTTTTGCCCGATCATAAGATCTGCAGCCTCAATCTGGCGGACAGCCGACATCTGCCTCAAGGTGTCGAAAACCTTCATAGAACAGGGCGTGTCTTTCAACAGCTCCGCCGCCTCCGGGCTGATGCCCTCGAGCAGGCGAAACCGCCTGAGCACGGACTCAACTTGCAGATTCAGCGCCGTCGCAATGTCGGCGGAAGACACGCCGCGAGCCATTGCCCGAGCGATCATCCGATGTTCCTGAATGGGTGGGATACGGTTGGTCCGTTTATTGTAAGTATAGGTGTCATCCTCCGTACCGAGGAGGCATTCTACTTCGCCGATCCCTAGCCGCTTCAGCGCTTCAAGGCGGAGGTGGCCGTCCAGAAGGAAATATTTTCCTGGGTTCGCCGGATCCGCGAGCACGACCGGGGCTTCAACCAAACCGATGGCTCCAATAGAGCTGAGGACTTGGGCAAATGTGCGGCTTTCGAAAGCACCTGCTGGCAGGTTCTTGAGAGGAATGATCGCATCGACGGGAACAGTGATAAAATCCTGACGAAACGCCAGATGAACTCGGCCATCATCGGGCCGTCGCGGCTTCCCGGTAGATTCCGTTGGACGGTCAGTCATGTTGTGCATCCCCTGAAATGCGCAAAGACAGGGCGCGGGGCATCGTTGCCAGCCCCTCAGCCCGCAGAAGATTGAGAAAGCCATCGTCGCTGAGAAGGTCCTTCATCGCCTCGACAAGGAACAAAAGCCTCGACTGCGTGAACTCTGACCTTTTCACCAGCAGACGCTGTTTCTCAGCCTCACGCTGGTAAACCTGCATAAGGTCATTTGCTGTGAGGTGGCGTCCGGTGCCTTTTCTGCCGAGACGCCCGGCAGGCATTGTCTGCGTCCGCATTCGCTGGTCGAGCATTCGCCGGACTGCGGCCAGCTTCTTCCCTCGCAATGCGCCTGTCTCATAGGCATCGAGCAGTAGGTTCTGGGCTTCCTCGGTTTCTGCCCGCGAAATTTCCATTGCCAGTGTGATGGGGATCAAGCCTGTCTCGACGGCCGCGACCAGTCGTTCTTCCCCACGTTCAAGCAGAGATACAACCATGTTGACCCAGGAAGCTCCCACACCGATTTTCTCGGCAATCTCGCTGTCGCTGAATCCGCGAGCCCGGAGCGCGCCGATTTCCTTCATCAGGTCAATAGGCCGCGGCGTCTGTCGCGCAATGTTCTCAACGAGGCTCATCACCAAGCACTCGCTTTCGCTCGCCTCGATAACAACGGCCGGAATTTCCGTCTGACCAAGCATCTGGAAGGCTTCCAGTAATGGGGCGTTTGAGACCGACAGCTTCGATATTGTTGACGATCTCTCTGTGCTGCCGCTTGTTACGTGCCCTTGGATTGAGCACCGTGATTCTGGATATCGGGATCATTTCAATCTTGGTCGGTCGAGCAGTCGGCATCAGGCAACCTCCGGGAGCGGAACAGGTGCAGCGATGGCGTAAAGAAGGTCGCGCGTATCAAAACGATAGGCGTCGAGCCGTAGGTTGTTATCCTCGGCGAGCCGCACTTTTTCCGCCAAGGCTTCCATTCGGGGGAACATGTAGAAGTCAAACGGAGCGGTATTGGTTCGGTCCATCCGGACGACGACCGTGATGTCGGGCGACGATGACGTGTCAAACCTGAGTTTCCAGCGAAGCAGACCAGCCGGAGTTTCGAAACAGCGAGCAATTACAACGGATAACGTAAATTCTTCATTGACGATGATCTGGTCAGACTCAGCATCGGCCGACGTGCTACATCCTGCTTCGGAAAGGTTTGTCAAAACGCCCTCCAGCACCGAGGGATGAAGCTCTCGGAGCCTACGGTTTATGGCCAGATATCTATAATCGCGGTCTGGCGTATACCCCACGAGGCTGTAGGCACGCAGCAGGCTCCCGAAGCGCGAGGCGTAGGCGCTGCTAGACGCCAGTCCGTCGCATTCATCAATGACAATGCCAGACAGCAAACCTTTTTCGTGGTATAGCCCTTTGAGCGAAGCAAGCATTTCCTCGTCGCTCAAACGGAAGGCCCTGCTGGCAATGATCGCTTGCGCGGCTTCGAAGAGTTCACGCGCCACCAGTGCGTCGAAAGCATTCCTAGATCGAATCCACATGTCCGGGGTCATTGCGCACCCTCTTTTTCTTCAGCTTGAAGGACAGGCGGTTCCAGACGTTGTCGCCAGCGTATTTTTCATTGATCAGGATCTGATGGACAGTGCCTCTCGTCCATGAACGCCCGAGATCTGTGACAATACCGCGGGCATTCAGCTTCTTCGCTATCTCGCGCTCGGAGTGCCCCCCGTGAATAAAATCACGGTAGATGCCTTGTACAATTTCGACTTCGTCGGTTGGTCCGGGCCTCAGGACCACGCGGTCGGTTTGGATGCTCTTTTGCTCACCACGCTCGAGTATGCCCTTTGCTGTGCCATCTTCAGCAATCAGCATACGCCGTAGACCAAAGCCCGCGGGGCCACCTTGACGATAGCCCTTCTCGATCAATCGTCCCTGACCTGCGAAAACCTTCGTTGAGAGCTCACGGCTGTATTCGCCAGCCATGGCACGCTTCATATTTTTCAGCACAGTCGAGACAAGGCTTCCATCATTCTCAAACTGCTCGGCGCAGTACTGCACCGCGATACCAGCCTGCCGACAGATAAACTCGTAATATGCGCTCTCGTCAGCATCCTGAAAGCGCCCCCACCGGCTGATGTCGTATACAAGAACAACCGTGAAATCGGCCCTTCCCGCCTGAACGTCGTCAAGAAGTTGGCGTAGGGCGACCCGCCCCTCGATCTGCAACCCGCTTTTACCTGCGTCAGCATATGTCTTGACGATTTCGATGCCGCGGGATGAAGCGTAGTGGCGGATCGCCTCTCCCTGATTTTCTGTTGAATACTTCTGGTGATCTGTGGACATGCGGACGTATTCGGCAGCGCGAACGGGATACTGTGAAGAATGATTGGTATCAGCAGCAGGTGGTTTATGGCCCATCAAAACACGCCCCTTCCTTCTTGGACGGTGAGCACCCTGACTGACTGCCCGAGCAGCGCTAGAATGAGCCCTGCCACGCTCCGCACATTTTCCAAGTTAATCTCGGAGTATGTGGATGAGTTTGCAAAAAAGGGGCAAGAAAGCCCGACGGTGGTCTGGCGTCCTCGAAGGGCGGAAAGCCTATGCTGAAACAGTCGCTGAGCTGCTACTGAAGGAGCACGGCGGCGACAAGCATACGGTCAAGACGCTGATGCGACAGACTCACGCGAGCCAGAGAGCTGTCAAACACTGGCTCGCAGGAGAACACGGCCCTGATACTCTGTTTTTTCTTAGGCTTATGGTTTCTTCACCGGTCATCCGGGCTTTCTTTATCGGGGTAATAGAGAGCACGAGTGCCGATCCCGCTGGTAGCAAAGTCGATCAAGGCGCCTTGGCCGAGATGCGCAGAGCGTATGCACGTGGCGAACATGAAGCGCCGGCATCAACGGTAAAATGTGACCCTAATGATGGCCCTAAACACGACACTTTGGATGACCCTGATTCAGATGAGTTGAACCAGCGACAGGTCTGGTTTCTGGATCAGCTTTTAGGCGGAGGCAGATGTTGTGCGGAGGACGTGATGACGGCCTGGCGCGTCAGCCAGAAAACCGCGCGTCGCGATATCGCTTCGCTGAAGGCTCGCAAATTGGTCGAGTACATCGGATCGCGGCGCAAGGGCCGTTACCGGCGGACGTAAGCACCTTTTTCATCCTAGCGCGATGACATGGCGGCCCGCGGGTTCCGTCAAGCTGAGGCAGTCTTTTCTGACGACCGAGGCAAGGCAGGCTCGCCAGCCGCAAACAGGCACGCTGATTTTCAGAGATAATTTTTCGCCGCAGAGGCAGAACTTCGTGACCGTTGCCACCCGGTGAAAAGCACCAGATAGTTCTGCCTTTTTCGTCAGAGGATTTGCCTCTGCCACGCAGACGGGTGCTCTTTTCGCTAAAAAACTCCATGCAGCTTTGATCTGTGCCTTTGGGCGTGTTAATCCCGCCGCAGCATTTCCCCTTTCACAACCGAGGGTGGCCCACGAGTGAACAGTTCTTCGTCATGACGGGCGGCCTGGATGTGGGCAGGACCAGCCTGATCACCGAGTTTTCCCGCCGCAACCTTCACGCTATCTCCGAATCCGGCTGCGCGATCATGCACGAGGATACAAATAGCAGCGAAGATGCCCTTGGTGCAGTGCTTGGCTGTAGCAAAACCTTCAGTCAGAAAACGGAGAGGTTTGCACCGGACCTTTGTCTGCCCCCACTAAGCACGAGCACAGTTGCGGCAGAATCCCGACAAAGCTTGCTGCAGATGGCCGCCACTCCGGTATCCCGGGGTATCCCAGCCTGATCCGAGCGGACGCCGGTCTGGTCAGGGGGGGCAGATGACCCACCTCAAAGCACCGCCGCACCCAAATCCGCGTCAAATGTTGCAGCAGTCTCGCGCAAGATATCAATGAACGCCGAAACCATACTTGAAACCGCCTGAATATCGGGCTGGGCGACCACATATGTATGATCCAGTCGCGGCCTGAAAGGCCGTGTTATGACACCGTTCTGACGCCAAGGATGTGCGGCAAAAGGCTCTATCAATCCGATCGCAAGGTTTTCCGCGATGAGCGCATAGCCCGTGTGCGAACTTTGCGTGGCGATATTGCTGTTGAACCGGACGCCGGACTTCTCCAGCACCGCAGTCGTGGCATCCCACTTCACCTCTCCTTCGGGTAGGATGCGCAGAACATTTTCGCCCTCAAGGTCCTGCGGTGTGATTATTTCTTTGCTTGAGAGGGGATGTGATGCGTGCATAGCGCAAACGTGGGGTACCTGGAGAAAGGCCTGTTGCGTCAGTCCCGGCAAGTCGGGGAAGGCGTGGGTGATTCCCAGACTGGCCTGATGCGTTTGCAACCTAAGCGCGATATGCGTGTATGAGGCAGTCTCTAGTTGGAATGCCACATTTGCGTGCAGTTTGCGAAAACGAGAAATCGCCTTTGGTACAATACTCGTCGACAGGGCGGGCGTAGCATAGACCCGCAACGAGGTGGGCGACCTATCGCGGACTTGCTCGGCGGAATGTTCCAACTCATCGATTCCAATGAAGAACCTTTCAACCGCCGAATAGAATTGCGTCGCCTCGGCCGTGGGGTGCAGGCGCCCCTTACTTCGCTCGAACAGCTTAAATTCTAAATGAAATTCCAGATCCGCGATCAATCGGCTGACCGCTGGCTGCGTCACGGACATGAGCTTTGCCGCCTGCGCCGTAGTCCCGGTCTGCATCACGTATCGAAAGGCTTCGACCTGTCGGTGCTTCATGTTCCGCTCTGAAGGCTATTACATTTATGCATGAACCTATGCATCAAAATGACTTTACTGCAACATGTCCCTGCCCAAGAAACGTGCCCAATGTTGCTTCAGGAAAGGACGCAGGGTGCATCAACCAAGAATATTGGTCGCCGGTTACGGCGCATGGGTGAAGGCAGAAAAGAACCCGGCAGCACAAGTTGTAGAGGAGCTGGGAAAGCGCAGGTGGACCAACTGCGAAGTCATCGGCCATGTGATGCCCGTCAACAGCAACGATCTTCCGTCAAGCATTGATGCGTTGCTCGACACTCACCGCCCTGATGCCTGGGTCGGCATAGGCGTATCAGGGGCGGCAATCATCCAGACTGAAATGGTCGGCATCAACTGGCGACATTTCGACGTCCCTGACAGTTCAGGTGCACAGGTCAACCTGTCGCCAATCGTGCCCGGCGGACCGGTGGCCTACAACGCCACGCTGCCGCATGCCGAGATGGTGGCCGCGGTGAACGCAGCCGGCATTCCCGCCGCAGTGTCGTTCCACGCCGGAACGCATCTATGCAACCAGATGCTCTATACCACCGCCCATGCGATCCAGAAGCGTGGCCTGCCGACGCTCACCGGGTTCATCCATGTGCCGCAGACCCCCGACAATGTCGCCGTTATGGAAGGCCGCACACGGCAGACGGCCTCCATGAGCCTTGCCATGACTGCCGATGCCATCGCGATCTGCATCGACACGCTCGCGATCGCACTGACAGCCCGACAAACCGAGTCCGTTTGACCAGGAGACAGACATGCCCGAGACCACCCCACCCAAAGCGTCCCTGCTGTCCGTTCGTGACCTGAGTATCGAGTTCGGCGACGTGTCCTCACCCGCCCGCGTGGTTGACGGCGTTTCTTTCGATCTCGATCACAATCGCACACTTGCGATCGTCGGCGAGTCCGGGTCCGGCAAGTCGATCACGTCATTGGCAATTCTCGGATTGCTGAAACACCTTGGCGGCCGCGTTGCCGGGGGCGAGTTGCTGTTTCAAAGCGAGGTGCTTGGCCGGCAGGTCGATCTCGGTAATCTGTCCGAACGCGAATTGCGCAAGATACGCGGCAATGAGATCGCAATGATCTTTCAGGAGCCTATGACCTCGCTCAACCCGGTCTACACCATCGGGTCGCAGATGGGCGAAACACTGGCCCTGCATCAGGATCTGTCGCGGAGCGCGGCGCGGCGCAAGGCACTGGAGTTCCTTGACTTGGTCCGTCTGCCCAATGCCAAGTGGCTGCTCGACAACTACCCGCACCAGCTTTCGGGCGGCATGCGCCAGCGGGTGATGATCGCAATGGCGCTCTGCTGCCAGCCCAAAATCCTGATCGCGGACGAGCCGACCACGGCCCTTGATGTCACCATCCAGGCTCAGATCCTCCACATCATCCGTGACCTTCAGGCCGAGATGCAGACCTCGGTGATCTTCATCAGCCATGACATGGGCGTGGTGTCGGAAATGGCCGATGACGTACTGGTGATGAAGTCAAGCAAACCCATCGAAGCCGGTTCGGTGAAAGAAGTTCTCGGTCAACCCAAGGAACCATATACCCGGGCGCTTCTGGCAGCGGTGCCGCGTATCGGATCGATGACTGGTACCACGCTGCCGAAACTTTTCGACATTCCGGGACAGGAGATCGCGCCCGAAGAGATCCCGGCGAAGCCGGTAGATCGCAGCAAGCCGGTTCTGGAGATCGAGAATCTGACGGTGCGGTTCGATATCCGGGGCGGGCTGTTGAGCCGTGTAACCCATCGCGTCCATGCCGCCGAAAAAGTGTCGTTCAACATCTATCCGGGCGAAACGCTGGCGCTTGTCGGCGAATCCGGCAGCGGCAAGTCGACCGTGGGCAAGACCATCCAGCAATTGCAGGAACCGGTCTCAGGCGCGATGCGCTTTCACGGGCAGGATATTTTTTCGCTCCCCACCGAGGATCGCAAAGCGTTCCGAAAACAGACGCAGTACGTTTTCCAAGACCCCTACGGTTCGCTCAACCCGCGCAAGCCGGTAGGCGAAAGCCTGATCGAACCGGCTTGGGTGCATGGCTTGGTTACCTCCCAGGCCGAAGCGAAGGAGAAGGTCGCGGACCTGCTGGTCAAGGTCGGCCTGCCGGCAGAACATGCGGGACGCTATCCGCACCAGTTCTCTGGCGGACAGCGTCAGCGCCTGTGCATCGCCCGCGCGCTGGCCTGCGATCCAAGCCTGATCATCGCAGATGAAGCCGTGTCGGCTCTCGACGTCAGCGTTCAGGCCCAGGTGGTCAACCTCCTGATGAAGCTGCAGGCGGAACAGGGGCTGTCCTATCTTTTCATCACCCATGACATGGCCGTGGTGGAGCGTATCAGTCACCGGGTCGCGGTAATGTATTTGGGCCAGATCGTCGAGATTGGCAGCCGCCCGCAAATTTTCGAGAATCCGCAGCACCCCTATACAAAACGGCTCTTGTCCGCCGTGCCAGTGCTCAACCCCGGTGTGCGCCCGAACCGGCCTCATCTTGAAGGCGAAATCCCTAATGCCCTGCGTGCCCTGGGTGACGAACCCGCGCCAGTCGAATTCGTAGCGGTCAGCGACGGGCATTTCGTCGCTGCACAGGCCTGACCAAAAGCCCATTCACCCGTCCTGCATTCCAACAAAAGAGTTTATAGATGACCATCCGCCAAACATTCTTGGCTAAGGCTGCTCTGCGCTCCGCGCTGCTGGTGTCCTGCCTAGCAATGGCCGCCCCGGCCTTTGCCCAGAACACAACCCTGAACGTTGCGCAGCAACAGGACCCACAGAACCTTGACCCCATCGACACCTTTCGCCTGTCTTGGGGTTCGATCGGCAGCAATATCTTCGAGTCTCTCGTATTCCGCGGCGAAGATCTTGAGCTTCGGCCCGGGTTGGCCACCGGTTGGGAATTCCTCGACGATGAGACCCGCATCCGCTTTACCCTGCGCGAAGGTGTGGTGTTCCACGATGGCGAGCCATTCAACGCCGAGGCTGTCAAGTACACCTTCGACCGGCTGCTGGGTGCAGAGGGTTCAAAGGGCCCGCAGCGCAGCAACTACACCTCAATCCGTGAAGTGGTTGTTGTGGATGAATACACCGTCGATTTCCTGATGCAGCGCCCTGACCCGGTGCTGATCACCAAACTGGCCGGCTACGGTGCAATGATCGTGCCGCCGAAATATATCCAGGACGTCGGCGAAGACGCTTTCGACATGAAACCCGTCGGCACCGGACCTTTCCAAGTCGTCGAATACACACCCACCGTCGGCGTAAAGCTGGCAAAGTTCGACAATTACTGGAACGGCGAAGCCGAGGTCGACGAGGTCAACATCCGCTTCATTCCCGAAGACGCGACCCGCATTGCCGAGCTTCTGTCTGGCGGAGTTGATATCTCAATGAACATCCCGACGCCGTCGGTTGAGACCATCAAGCAGAACCCCAATGTTGATCTGGTGGCCGTCGATGGCCCGACTGTTGTCCTGACCCGGTTCAATACCGCACACGGCATCACTGCCGATCCGCGCGTACGCAAAGCCATCACGATGGCGGTTGACCGCAACACCATTGTCCAAGCGCTGCTAGGTGGGCTGGCCAGCCCAATTTCCAGCGCGCAGGGCGTCAAGTCATTCGGGAACGATCCCGAACTCGAAGGCTACCCTTACGATCCGGAAGCCGCCAAGGCGCTTCTGGCAGAGGCCGGTGTCGCGACGGGGACAGAGATCACCTTGGACATGCCCAGCAACGACGATACCTTCCGTGAAGTCGCCCAAGTGATTGCCGCCTACCTTGAACAGGTCGGCTTGAAAGTGAACATACGCACACACGAGCAAGGTGTCTATTTCAACGACATCATTGAAAACGGCAAAACCGGTGAAATCTACTATTACGGCTGGGGTGGTTGGACGTTTGATTTCGACAATACCGCCTACATCCTCTACCACACCGGTGAGCGATTTAACCCGTACGTGTCGGACGCGAAACTCGACGAACTGCTCGACGCGCAACGCCAGACCTATGACCGCGATGTGCGCGAAGTCGCGTTGCAGGAAGTGGCACGCTATGCCCATGAACAGGCGCTTGATCTGCCGCTCTACAACACATCGACCATTTATGGCGTAAGCACCCGAGTCGAGGGCTTCGATCCGGCACCGGATGACCGCGCCCGCTACATGAACGTCACCCTGAAATAAGCCCTGCCCGCCCCCCCTACCAACGTGCGGGGGGGGACGCGCAACGCAATCGCGCTGGCCATAGAAGAGGACCCCCATGCCCGTATTCCGTTTCATCCTGCAACGCGTCTTTCAGGCCGTCCTCGTGACCTTGGCCGTGACGCTGTTTGTGGCCTTCGCCGTGCGCCTGACCGGCGACCCAGCGGTGATGCTGACCGCCGAGTCCAGCAGCGTGACCGAGGAAGACCTGGTTCGCATCCGCGACGCACTGGGATTGAACCAGCCGTTCTATGCCCAATATTTCGATTTCATCAAAAGCCTTGTGACCTTCGATCTGGGCAATTCGTTTTTCCGCGGGTCGATCCGCGACCTGATCGGCATCGCACTGCCCTCGACCCTGCTTCTAGCGGTAGCTTCGATGGGCATCTCGATCCTGATCTCAATCCCACTCGGCATTCACGCTGCCCTACACAAGGGAGGTTTTTCCGACCAGATCATCCGGGTGCTTTCACTCGTAGGTCTGTCGTTTCCGAATTTCTGGCTCGGCATTATGTTCGTGCTGCTCTTGTCAATCGCCTTTCCTATCCTGCCTGCATCGGGTTTCGAGACCTGGAGGGCGTTGATCCTGCCTGCGCTGACCATTGGCATCATCCTGACCGCAACCAATGTGCGCCTCGTGCGAACCCAGATGCTCGAGACGCTCTCGCAGCAATATGTGATGGTGGCTCGCGCCAAGGGGCTGAGCGAACGCTCGGTAATTTACAAGCATGCGCTACGCAACGCCGCTATTGCCATTGTCACCTTTCTGGGTCTGCAATTCGGCAATCTCATCGGCGGTCTTGTGGTTATCGAACTGGTCTTCAACTGGCCGGGAATGGGCACCCTCTCGATTGAGGCTATCGCACAACGCGATTACCCACTTTTGCAGGTAACCGTCTCAATTCTGGCAATCATGATTGTCGCCGTGAACCTGGCTGTGGACCTTGTCTATGGTCTGATCGATCCTCGTATCCGGGTGGCCTGACATGACCGATACTTTGCAAAATCCTCGTCTTTCCCGTTTCACCCGTTTCAGGCAGAGCCGCTTCGCCAAGTTTGAATTTATAGCGGGATCTGCGCTGACCTCTATGCTGGCCCTTCTGGTGCTGTTCGCGGACATTTTATTTCCTGGAGGCGGCACCGCAGTGAACCTGCTGGAGCGTCTATCCGAACCGTTCCAAAGCGGGGCGCACCTGCTGGGAACCGATCCGCTGGGCCGCGATATACTGGCCCGGATCGTCCACGGCGGACGCATTTCGCTAACCGTCGGGCTTTTGTCTGCCCTTGGCTCGGTGACCCTCGGCACGGTAATCGGGCTCTATGCGGGCTATTATCGCGGCTTTCTCGACAGCTTCGTGATGCGATTTGCCGATGTGCAGCTTGCGCTGCCGTTCATCCTGCTCGCGATCACGGTCATCGCCATTGTTGGCCCCGGCATCGACCGGATCATTATTCTGATGATCGTGTCGCAATGGGTGCAATATGCGCGCCTCGTTCGCGGATCGGTGCTGAGCCTGCGCCAGCGTGAGTTCGTTCAGGCCGCCGTCAGTTATGGCTTGCCAAACCGGAAGATCATCTTCCGCCACATCCTGCCCAATGCGATGGGCCCACTGATCATCCTGCTGACCCTGAACGTGGCCAACAACATCCTGCTGGAAAGCAGCCTTACCTTCCTCGGCCTCGGTGCCGATCCGCAAACGCCCAGTTGGGGCGGCATGCTGTCCGAAGGCCGGAGCTACATTCAAACAGCATGGTGGATCACCGTTTTCCCCGGCATTGCCATTATGCTGACGGTGCTGGGTCTGAACCTGCTTGGCGATTGGCTCCGCGATGAGCTTGATCCGCTAGGCAAGACCCGCTGAGGTAAGACCGGTTCTATGCCGCCATTGACCTGCCCCCCGCGAAATCCCTCACCGTAATGTAGAGTCTGCGCCAACTCTGAAGGAGCAGACACATGCGAAAGAGCCGTTTCACCGAGGCGCAAATCATCGGAATGATCAAGGAGCAGGAGGCCGGGATGCCGACTGCGGAAGTGTGCCGTAGGCATGGGCTGAGCACTGCGACGTTCTACAAGCTGAAGGCCAAGTATGGCGGCATGGAGGTGTCCGAGGCTGCCAGGCTAAAGGCCCTTGAGGACGAGAATGCCAAGCTGAAGCGCCTGCTTGCGGACACCATGCTGGACAATGTCGTGTTGAAAGACCTGCTGGGAAAGAACTGACGACATTGACGAAGCGGCGAGATGCGGCGCTCCGGGTGATGCGGGATCATGACATCTCGCAGCGCCGGGCCTGTAGGCTGGTTGGTGTCGATCCCAAGACCGTTCGGCGTGAAC
>NZ_BBJC02000010.1 GCF_000739715.2 Falsirhodobacter sp. alg1
AGGCCATCGAGCATCACCGCAAACGCGTGCGCTTCTTCTCGACCGTCGAGCTGGTCAACGCACTGGAACAGGAGAAGGCCCAGGGAAAGGCTGGAAAGATCGCCGAGGCGCTGGTGAAGACCGAATTGGTGATCCTCGACGAGCTGGGATACCTGCCGTTCAGCGCCTCGGGCGGTGCGTTGCTGTTCCATCTTCTCAGCAAACTATACGAACGCACCAGCGTGGTCATCACGACCAACCTGAGCTTCAGCGAATGGGCGAGCGTCTTCGGTGATGCAAAGATGACCACGGCGCTGCTCGATCGCCTCACCCACCGCTGCCACATTCTCGAGACCGGCAACGACAGCTACCGCTTCAAAGCCAGCTCCGAGACAGCCAAAAAGAAACGGAAGGAGACGGCGACATTGACTACGTCATGAACCAGAAAACATAATAACCGGGCGGGTCAGATCTCGGTGACAATGCTGGGTCAGTTCTGAGTGACATCCAACAACAGATCTCTCATTTGAGGATATTGATGGTTTGAGATGGGCTGCGATTGCAAGTGCGTGCCCATAAAAACTATCTACGTCGCATCAAAGTTTATGACGTATTGGCTCAGAGAGAATTCAATTTTCGCCCTCTACTGCTTAGTCACATTGAACACGGCCTTCGCTGTTGCCCATGTGGCAGCACTGCCCCGGAGGCGAGGACTTGCGTCATCCACTTCCATGGGCGGCGGCCGTGGACGCTACAAATGCTACGGCGGTGACCGCAGTAAAAAGGCAATACAAAAGGTCTTCATGACACACTGCTGATCGAGGCTAATATCCGGACTTTTGCAAAAGCTCTGTCGTGCGTCCATAGAAAAGAAAAGGTTTATGTCTTTGGACCCACGCGAGTGCGAAAATGACACAGCTGGATGAAGGCCGGAGCTACTTCCCGCTCCCATCGTTGGGAGCGAGTTTCTAGCCGAACCTATCTACTTACAATTCACCGATGTAGTGATACGCTACCATTATAGGGCAAATGCATGCACTGTGACTGAAACCCCGCCATCTATCGCGAATGACAGCTATGGGGCTTCGTGTCACCATGCCATGACCGATGGTCGCTGGGCCTGAAGGTCGGATTGGGGTTGTGCGAATTGGCCTTGCATCTGGGCCACGGAAACGAACTTTATTTACTGTCGCACAAAGCACATCAACTTGGCGATTGTCTCGCCAGTTGCCGCTCAATGAGCATGCCTATACTCAGCCGGATCCTGAAACTCCCCTGCCCACAAGCCGATCTTTCCGGCGCGGGCCGCGTTGTCGTCCTCCTCGTAAGCCGTAGAATACTGCAGGTAGGCCTTAGCCATGCCCTTGCGGACCATTTCGCGCCCGAGATCGACATCCCCCGCGAAGCAGGTGCCCACGGAGCGGCCGTAGCGATCCTTCTCGATCTCCTCGCAGCGGACCTCGCCGGTGCCGATCATCCTTGTCAGTTCCTCGGCGGCCATCTCGCCGCACCTCATCAGACCCTGTTGCGGCATCATGCAGGCCTGGGCCTTCTCAGGGGCATCGATCCCGGAGATCCTCCAGCGACGCTCTCCGATGACCAGCGTGTCGCCATCCACGATGCGAGGAATGCCCTGGCTGTCGGGCTCCGCGTCCACGCGCCGTCTTGCCGCATCGGGCGCGGCCGGCGGCGGGGCGGTCTCCCGACCGGGTCCGGCGGGCGCCGCAGCGGGGCTGGAGCCGGTCACCTCCGGCGCAGGCGCGGTCGGCACGGCCGGATCCTCGGCGCTTGCAAGATCTTCACGGATGTCGTCGAGGAGCTGCTCGCGGTTCATCTCCATAGAAAACTCAACCCGGCGGGACTTCTCCCGGTTCTCGCTGCCGTCCTCGTTCGTTACGAGACGTGCGGAGGAGTAGCCGGTAGCGGACAAGCGGCCGCGGGCCCAGTCCATGACCTCGGGATCGCTCAGGCCGCTTAGGCAGACCTGCAGTGCGTTCTGCGCGCGCCGCTGCGAAAGGGCGAGGTTGTAGAGATAGGCACCTGAAGCGTCCTGTCCCCGGCTGCCTTCCGAAGAGGCGTGCCCTTCGATCTTCAGGTCGGAGATGTCCAGCCCGGAGGATTTAAGCGTCCTGACCCAAGGTGCACAGATATCCCTCAGAAATGTAGGATTGCTGATCTGGTCGCTGTTCGCCTCGAAGAGCACATCCTGGGGCAGCCTGATCGTGCCATCGGGACGGATCTCGCCTCCCGCGGCCCGGATGCTCTCGCCGAGTTCTCGATCGAGCATGTCCACGAGGCCCTCTTCGGCCGCCGCAGCATCGGCAAGACGCTGGCTGGCATTGGAGACTGCCTCCTCGGGGCGCAGCAGGTCCTCGAGCGCCGCGCGCAGCCGGGTCTCGGGCGTGATCTCGACTGCTTCCCCTAGCTTCAGCAGCGTGCCGGGCGGCAGTTCCACGGCGCCGTTCATCAGTCGCTTCATGTCCTCCTCGCGCATGAACCGGCTGTATTTCTCCGTATCCTCGATCGCCGCCTGGTCCTGGATGCCGAGCCCGGCCGCCCGCAGGCTGCGCGCCAGATCGAAGGTCCCGTCGGCAAGACCCGAGACGATCTCGGCCTTCTGCTCGTCCGTCATTTCGCCGAGGCTGTCGGTCAAGCGCAGGCTGCGCTTCTCGGTGTCGACCTGCCACCAGGTGAAAAGCAGCAGGAGGATGAAGCTCAGCAGGATGAAGGCTTCGGCCACCGTGAGCCCCATGACCGCCCCGCGCTTGTAGTCGCGGCTCGACCCGGGTCCAGAATTGCGCATGGGCATGGGGAAGCACTCCAATCGTCAGGTGCCCGTTTGCTGGGCAATAGGTATCCGTCTACGAGATCGTCAGGTGCCCGCTTACCGGACCGAAGGTATCCGTTTTCAGGACGTCGGTTGGCTGGGCATTACCGTCGTCCGAGGCCAAAGAAACCGGAACTGGACGTGGAAGGCGCATTTTCTGTGGAAATCGGCACTGGCGACGGCGTCGCGTCGGACGGGGTGGAAGGGGGGGGCGTGAACGCCTGTGCGGGCGGATCGATCCTGCGTGCAAGACGTTCCCCGGCCTCGCCGACCGTTGCCGCGGTCGTTTCGAAGCTCTCGCCGATACGGTCGACACCGTGGTCCAGAGCGACTCTCGCCCGGGTGGTGGCATCTGCAAATCCCTGGGCGCCAGTCTCGAGGCGTGACCGGGCGTTCTTCATAGCCCGCGTCATGCCGTCCGTGCCCTCGTTCACCTCCCGGACGAAGGCCTCTGTCATTTGTGAGGCAGCCTGTTGCGTGCGCCCGATGTCCTGAATGATCCCGCCCGCACCAGAGGTGAGCACTTCAGTGGCAGTCGTGAGGGTCTCGACGCTCTGGCGGATCCTGCCGGCAGCTTCGCTGTTGTGCGAGGCGATGTCGGTGGCCACCGAGGTCATCTCCGACATCGCGGTCCTGATGCTGCGTGCCGCCAGATCACTCGACTCGTGAACCGCGGTGGTCACCATGGCGAGTGAGGCCTGTGTCTGAAGGCGCACGCTTTCGCGAAGCGCCGGCCCGAATTCCTCTGCGGACTTCAGAAGCTCCCCCTGCATGTCGGCCAGCAACTTGTCGAAGGCCTCCCGCATGCGACCTTCGCGCTCGGCGCCCTGCTGCAGGCTCTCGATCGAAAACGCTTTGATCTGATCAAGGCTCATGCCGAGCTCGGTGCGGAACCGCCGCGACGTCTCGGTGAGGTATTGCCGCTCCTGGCGCTCCCGGCTGTCCATGTCGACCTTGAACTGCATCATGAGCACCCGCAGGAACACGCCGCCGATCGTCGAGGCCAGCGCCACGCCGAAGCCCGAGATCACCCCCGGGATGACCTCGGCCCGGTTCGCTTCCGGTGCCTGGATGACGAAGTAGAGCGTTACGGCAAGCGAGGTCAGGGTGAAGAGGAAGCCGAGGTAGTAGCAGTTGTCCCCGATCGTCTCGGCGTCGAGCCGCAGCTGGGTCGCGTTATACGCATAGACCGCATAGGCCACGAGCACGCCGATCGCCCAGACGGCCCCGGCGAAGGGGTGGATGGGCATCAGCTTGAAGACGACGGAGCCGATCGTGCCGGCGAGGAAGGCCACGACGAGAGGGATGGCCTCGTGCCGCGGTTCGCCATGCGTGCCGTAGATCCGTTTCATGCGACGTGCCATCAGAGATCCCCCAAGCGTTTCACCGAAGGAATGTGGGACCCTTGGCGTTCGAAATAGTTCATCCAGAAGTCCTCGAGCACCGCCGGATCCTTTACGCCTTCCGTCGGACGGGGGACCTGGTAGATCTGCACCTCGGTCCCGTCGAGCGTCGTGCCGATCCGCTGGTAGTCCGGCGAGGACCGGAAGCTGTCCCAGTCGCCCCCGCGGTAGAAGCTCAGCACGTCGCTGTGCTGCAGGAGGTCGGAAACGACGACGATCCGGCGTGGCCCGTCGAAGGTCACGAAGCCCGCGCTGTCGGAAACCAAGGCTTGGAGGCTTTCCATGATCGGCGAGCGGTCGGCGCCGGAGGCGCTGACCATCCCCTCGAGCCGCGTCTTGAGGGGGTCGAGGAACCGGTCGCGGTAGCGCGTGTCGATGAGGCGTGCGTTCTGGGTCAGGCTGTTGGCCGAAGTTGCGTCCTGCGGCTTGCAGAGCGGATCCGTTGCCCCCCACTTCGCCCGGTCCTGGCTGACCACGCCCATGGTGAACTGGGTGCCCCGCGGTGCCCGGTCGATCTCGTCCTCGAGCCAAGCCATCAGCTGGGAGTGCTGCGCGGGAGACAGGGGGTCGGTCAGGTCCAGCAGGATCGCCGTCATGCCGACGGGCCCCGCGGGTGTCGGGCAAAGGGTCTGTGGGTCGATGGCATTGGTCGCGGCATCCTTGCTCGACCACCAGAAGGCGCCGCCAAGAGCTGCCACGACGGCAAGGGCGCCGAGCGCCAGGAGCGATGTCGATGCGCCCCCTCCGCTCGACGCGCCGCGCCGGCTTCCGCGGGAGGATCCCCTCCGTGTGATCTTTCCGCGGGCCATCAGA
This sequence comes from Falsirhodobacter sp. alg1, assembly GCF_000739715.2. Classification (GTDB taxonomy): domain Bacteria; phylum Pseudomonadota; class Alphaproteobacteria; order Rhodobacterales; family Rhodobacteraceae; genus Falsirhodobacter. The sequence goes on from NZ_BBJC02000010.1 coordinate 5,023, forward strand.
CAGCCCCTTCGGTGCGGGTTGTGGCCGCGGGAGACCCCTTCTGGATCTCGTCGGGCAGCTTGAACTCGACGACGGCCTCGCTGAAGCTCTTGAATATCAACCCGATCGCGGCCTCCACCGCCTCGCTGGCCTTCTCGGCCTCCGCCTCGGCCGTCTTGCGCCGCCCGTCATCGGCAGGCAAGTCTGTCCGAAAGGCCGGGAAGGCATGGCTCATCTTGAAGCTCGGCGGCGCGGGCTCGGTGCGCGCGGAGATGTTGGCGTCGCGGTAGACGGCGAGGAGATGCGTCAGCTGCGTGTCGCACTGGCCGAGGAAGGTCTGCAGGTGCGAGTTGAGGGTCGAATGCCCGTAAAGGGCGTCGATCGCCTGCGAGATGCCGTCACGCACCTGCTGGTCGGCGTCGCGCAGTTCGTCGATGGCCTGCTCGCGCTTGTCGGTCAGCTCCTGGATCGCCTGGTCGAAATGATCCTGGTGCTCGTTGCGGGCGAGCAGGAGGTCGTGCTCGACCAGGCTGTAGCCCGGGAAGGGATCGAAGGTGTGCCAGCCCTTGAGGAAGGCGAGAACCGAGATGATCGAGCCGATCGCGAGAAGGAACCAGCTGTCCATGCTGCTGAGCCCGAGGGGATCTGCCTGCAGCGCGGGGACGGCCATCTGCACGGCCTCGCCCCAGCCGACATCGGCGTCGATGAGATCCCGGAAGTGGGCGACCGTGAGGTTGAGCGCGAGCGCGAAGGCGATCCAGGCGATGAGTGCCAGGAACCCGAGGGACTTGCGCACCAGGGTGCTGTGGTTGAGACCGCAGCCGGCCATGCCAAGCATGGTGCTGCCGACGACGTTCACGGCCGAGAATATCAGCGCGGTCAGCAGCCCGCCGATGAGCCCCTGTTCGTTGCCTCGCGAAAACATGAAGGCGTTCAGGGCGGCTTCGACGCCCACAAAGATGATCGTTGCGAGCCCGAACTTGAGCCAGCCCTCGAAATGCTTCGCCGGCCGCCGCAAGCCATGACGCTCTCGGAAATCCTTGCGGTGCTGGAAGGTCTCGAACAGGCGCTCCGTGGACCCGGTCATGGCGGCCTGCCACCCGCGGACGGCCGTCAGGTAGTCGCCCGTCGCGGTCTGGGCGACAAGCTCGACCTCCTTGCGCAGGCTACCCGCCCGCGACAGCCGCTCGTTGTAGACCTGCCGGCTGTTGTCGTAGCTCTGGAGACCATTGCGGCGCAGGCCATCGATCCGGGAGACGACCTTCGCCTCGACGTTGTCCAGCTGCGCGGTATCCGGCGCCGGCTGATTCCGCTGGCCGCGCCGTTCGCCTTCCCCGTCCAGGTCGAGCTCCTGACGAATTTTGTCGCCGTCGATCTCGGGGAACATCGAAAGCGTCGGAAGGACGTCATCCGACTTCAGGAGAGACTTCAGCTTGTCGAGCATGGGCATGGGATCACCTTCGTCACGAAATCGGCACAAGTTCCCATACGGTCCACGGGGAGATCCTGCATCAGGTATTTTGCGTCAGGGTAGAGAAGGTTTCTAGTTGCTTAACAAGGTGTGTCTTGACGGTTACCAGATAACTTTAAATATCCGCTCTCGGTTTGTTGGTTCCGGCTAAATCTTTAACGGGACGACCAGACGAGCGACCACTATAATGGCTTCTTCGCCTCAGAGGGTCGCTTTGCTGCCGGCTGCGCCGAAAGGCAGCAAGGAGGCTTTCGCGACTCGTGCTCATCCCCTTTGATCTTCTGTGTCATACCAGTCAGCGTAAGGCGTGTTCCAGACCATCTTGCGGTTCAAATCCGGCGCACCGTCCGTCCACCACACCGGCCCGCGCTCACCGAGGGCATTCTTCGCCGCGTCCACCGCCTGATGCACTGCATCCTCAGCCTCGCTGTTTTCCTCGGCCCGCGCCGCGTTCACCGCACGACGGGCATCCATCAACGCCTGCACCAGCCGCTGTCGTTCCTCCTCGGGCAGGTTCGGGTTCGCCGCCCGCCATAGCCGACCACGTACGACAATATAGCGCCCGTCCGGCGTGAAGAGCGGCATCACTCCACCTCGATCAGCGCATCGTCGTCCAGCGGACGCTGCAGGCGTCGCGCCTCTGGCCAGTCAGCTGTCAGCCAGGTCTCGATCTCCGAGGCCTGTGTCAGGATCACCGGCATGGCCTTGGGATGCACCCGGCCGACCACGGCATTGGGTTCGCAGGTCAGGAAGGCAAAGAGTTCGTGATCGCCGGTGCGCGGTGTCCGTATCGATCCCCGCGTGCCCTGCCATGGTGTCCAGATCCCGGCGAAGAAGAACAGCGGTCGTGTCTCTTTCAACGCGAACCAGTGCAACGGCTTGCGCTTCGTGACCGGATCGGGTCGTGCCCCGTATTCCGAGAAGGCTGTCGCCGGCACGATGCAGCGATGGGCGATCCCGAGCCAGGGCCGCCAATGCGGGCTGGCGGTGTTGCGGATGTTCGTCACGCCGGTATCTGGCGCATCCAGCGCCTTCAGGAACTGTGGCGGCGTCGGCATGCCCCACGTCAGGGATGCCAGCTCGCGACCCCCTTGGGTATTGCGGATCACGGGGGCCGGCCGGTCCGGATAGACATCCAGTGACGGCTCGAGGTTGCCGAGGCTGTCGGACATCACGCCGACGATGTCGCGGATCGCTTGCTGGTTCGTCGTCAGATTATACAGGTTGCACATGACCTTGCTCCTTTGTCCGCGATCTTGCCGAAGATATGGCTCGGTTCACGCCGAGCACAAATGGCATGCAGGCAATTGACTCATCGCCCATATGAGAACAAAGGATGAACATATTGATATGAGTCCCGTCTGAACAGGAGCCCGACACTGCCATGTCCGCGCCTTTCTCCGATCCGGCTCTCGCAGCGCTGCGCCATCGGATCGCAGCGATCGAGGGCGGCCATGGCCCGCCATTGGCGGTGCTGCCCTTTGGTGTGTCCGAACTGGACTGCCGCCTGACCAAGGGCGGGCTTGCGCTCGGTTGCCTTCACGAGGTCGCCGGCGGCGGCAATGGTGCGGTTGATGGTGCGGCGGCGGCGTGTTTTGCAGCGGGCATCGCGGCACGTCTGCCTGGTCAGGTGCTGTGGTGTGTGACGCAGGCCGATCTTTTCGCCCCGGGGGTGGAGCAGTCGGGTTTATCGCCCGACCGCGTAATACATGTCGAGGCGGGGGACGATACTGCTGTTCTTGCCTGCATGGAGGAAGGGCTGCGGCATGGTGGGCTGGCGGCCGTGGTGGCCGATGTGGCACGGCTGTCGATGACGGCATCCCGCCGGCTGCATCTGGCGGCCAAAAGCACGGGAACCACCGGCATTGCCCTGCGCCGGTGGCGGCATCATGCCGAGGCGGCAGATTTCGGGCAGCCGACGGCAGCGATGACGCGCTGGCGGGTTTCGGCCATACCCTCCGCGCCGTTGCCGGTGCAGGGGGTGGGCCGCGCGCGCTGGCTGGTTGAATTGCTCCGCGCGCGGGCGGGCGAGAGTTTTGATATCGAACTGGAGGCATGCGATGGCACGGGTCATCTCGGTCTTCCTGCCGATGTGGCCGGTGGATCGGCTGCGACGGCAGGAAGACTCGCCTTCGGATAGGCCACTGGTGCTGGCGGGGCGCCTCGGCAACCGTCGTGTGCTGACGGCGGTGGATGCCGGCGCGGCGGGCCTTGGCGTTACCGTCGGCATGCCGGTCAGCAAGGCGCAGGCGCTGGTGCAGGGTCTGCGGATCGAAGCTGCGAACCCAGAGGCCGATCAGGCCAGTCTGGAGCGCCTGGCGTTCTGGATCCTGCAACGCATCGCGCCCATCGTCGCGATTGATCCGCCGGACGGCATCGTGATTGACAGCACGGGGGCCGACCATCTGCATGGCGGCGAAGAGGCGCTGCTGGAGGCGTTGACCGGTCGCCTTGCGCTGTCGGGTGTGACGGCGCGGGCGGCGGTTGCGGACACATGGGGCGCGGCCCATGCATTGGCGCGTTTTGGCGGCGATCTGCACGCCATGCCGCCCGAGGCGCTGCGCCTGCCCCCCGCCACCGTCGCGGGGTTGCGCGACATGGGCTTTGCCACCATCGGCGATCTGATGGCTGCGCCCCGTGCGCCGCTAACCCGCCGTTTCGGCCCCGAACTGATCCGCCGCATCGACCAGATGTTCGGCGATGCAGCCGAGCCCATCGATGCCCTGCGCCCCCCAGGCCTGATCGAGACCCGCCGCGCCTTTGCCGAACCCATCGGCGCGGCGGAAACCATCGCGCGGTATATCGGCAAGCTGGTTGTGGCCCTGTGTGCGATTCTGGACGAACGCGGCCTTGGCGTGCGCCGTCTGGACCTGATCTGCCACCGCGTCGACCGAGAGCGTCAAACCGTCCGCATCGGCCTTGCCGTGCCGCAGCGCGATCCGCAGCGCCTGACGCGGCTCCTCTGCGACAGGATCCCCACCATTGCCCCCGGCTTCGGGATCGAGATCATGACCCTGACCGCCACCATCACCGAGCCCTTGGCTGCGCGGCAGACCAGCACCCTTGCGCCCGAGGCACCGGACCTGTCCGGCCTGATCGATACGCTGGCGGGCCGCGTCGGCCATCGCGCCATCTACCGCATTGCCCCCGTCGCCAGCGATGTGCCCGAACGCTCCGTCCGCCGCATTCCTGCGCTGTCCGAACCTACCACCGAGGGCTGGCCCGACCATTGGCCACGCCCCACGCGCCTGTTCGCCCGCCCCGAACCCATCGAGACGATGGCACTTCTGCCCGACCAGCCCCCCGTCTGGATCGCATGGCGCGGCATCCGCCGCCGGATCAAACGTGCCGATGGCCCCGAACGCATCTTCGGCGAATGGTGGACGCGCGAGGCCGAACGCATTGCCGTCCGCGACTATTTTCGGGTGGAGGATGACGCGGGCGAGCGCCTCTGGATCTTCCGCGCGGGCGATGGCGAGGATGCCGCCACCGGATCACACCGCTGGTTCATCCACGGGGTGTTCGGATGAGATATGCCGAGCTTCAGGTCACCACCGACTTCTCCTTCCTGCGCGGGGCGTCCAGTGCCGAGCATCTGTTCGCCACCGCGGCGATGATGGGGATCGAGGCATTGGGCGTGGTGGACCGCAACTCGGTCGCGGGGATTGTCCGCGCGTGGGAGGCGGCCAAGGCAACCGGCATCCGGCTGGTCGCGGGCTGCCGTCTGGATTTGATCTGCGGCATGTCGGTGCTGGTCTATCCCACCGACAAAGCGGCTTGGTCGCGGCTCTGCCGTCTGCTGACCTTGGGCAAAGGCCGCGCGGGCAAAGGCAAATGCCACCTGCACTGGACCGACCTGACCGAGCATGCCGAAGGTCTGATCGCCATCCTCATCCCCGATCAGCCCGACGACATCTGCGCCCTGCATCTGCGCCGGATGCGCGAGACGTTTGAGAATCGCGCCTACCTCGCCCTGACCCTCCGCCGCCGTCCGAACGACCAGCTGCGGCTGCACGATCTGGCAAACCTTGCCGCGCAGGCAAATGTGCCGACGGTGGTGACGAACGACGTTCTTTACCACGACCCCGCCCGCCGCATCCTGCAGGACGTGGTCACCGCCATCCGCCACACCACCACCGTCGAGGCGCTCGGCCACCGCCGTGAGCGCCATGCCGACCGCTATCTGAAGCCACCCGCAGAAATGGCCCGCCTCTTCGCCCACCACCCCGAGGCGCTGGCCCGCACGATCGAGATCGCCGAGCGCTGCACTTTCGACCTTGGCGACCTGCGCTATCAATACCCCGAGGAACGCGACGACCCGAGCCTTTCCCCGCAGGACACGCTGACCCGCCTGACATGGGAGGGCGCGGCCACCCGCTATCCCGAGGGCATCCCGCCCGAGGTCACCCGATCCCTGAACCACGAGCTGACCCTGATCGGGCGGCTGGACTATGCGCCCTACTTCCTGACGGTCCACAGCATCGTCCGCTATGCCCGCTCGCGGAACATCCTTTGCCAAGGGCGCGGCTCGGCGGCGAACTCGGCGGTCTGCTATGTCCTCGGCATCACCTCCATCGATCCGGGACGAAACGACCTGCTGTTCGAGCGCTTCATCTCCGAGGAACGCCGCGAGCCGCCCGACATCGACGTGGATTTCGAACACGAACGGCGGGAGGAGGTGATCCAGTGGATCTACAAGACCTACGGCCGCACCCATGCCGCCCTGACGGCCGTGGTCACCCGATACCGCGCCAAAGGTGCGCTGCGTGATGTGGGTAAGGCGATGGGCCTGCCCGAGGATCTGATCGCCGCGCTGTCCTCGCTGATCTGGGCATGGTCCGAAGAGGGCATTACCGACGCGCAATTGGCCGAGCTGAACCTGAACCCGCAGGACCGACGCCTACGCCTCACCATGGAGCTGGCCCAGCAACTGATGGGCGCACCGCGCCACCTGTCCCAGCATCCAGGCGGGTTCGTGCTGACCCATGACCGGCTGGACGATCTGGTGCCCATCGAACCCGCCGCGATGCAGGACCGGCAGATCATCGAATGGGACAAGGACGACATCGACGCGCTGAAGTTCATGAAGGTCGACATCCTCGCCCTTGGCATGCTGACCTGCATGGCCAAGGGGCTGGCACTGGTGGCAAAGCACAAGGATGCCCACTATGACCTTGCCAGCATCCCCGCCGAGGATCCGCGCACCTATGCGATGATCCGCAAGGCCGACACGCTCGGCACCTTCCAGATCGAGAGCCGCGCGCAGATGGCGATGCTGCCGCGCCTGCGCCCCCGCACCTTTTACGATCTGGTGGTGCAGGTCGCCATCGTTCGCCCCGGCCCGATACAGGGCGACATGGTCCACCCCTATCTGCGCCGCCGCGCAGGGCTGGAGGCTGTGGAATATCCCAAGCCCGAGCTGGAGAAGGTGCTGGGCAAGACGCTCGGCGTGCCGCTGTTCCAGGAACAGGCGATGCGGGTGGCCATCGAATGCGCGGGCTTCACGCCCGGCGAGGCCGACATGCTGCGGAAGAGCATGGCGACCTTCAAGTTTACCGGCGGTGTCAGCGCGTTCCGTGACAAGCTGATCGACGGGATGGTCGAGCGCGGCTACGAAGCCGGCTTCGCCGAGCGGACGTTCAGGCAGCTTGAGGGGTTCGGCAGCTACGGTTTCCCCGAGAGCCATGCCGCGAGCTTTGCGCTGATCGCCTATGCCTCATCCTGGTTGAAGTGCTGGCACCCCGACGCCTTCTGCGCCGCGCTGCTGAACAGCCAGCCGATGGGCTTCTATGCCCCGGCGCAGATCGTCCGTGATGCGCAGAACCACGGGGTGGAGGTCCGGCCCCTCTGCGTGAACGCATCCGAATGGGACTGCGCGCTGGAAGGGGGCGCCGTCCGGCTTGGCCTGCGCATGGTGAAGGGGTTGGCCGAGGCGCATGCCATCGCGATTGCCCGCACCGCGCCCTTCACCTCGGTCGAGGATCTCTGGCGCCGCGCCCGCGTTCCCGCTGCCGCTTTGACCTGCATTGCCCAAGCGGATGGCTTCCACAGCTTCGGCCTGAGCCGCCGTCAGGCTGTCTGGGCCATCAAGGGCCTGCCCGACACCGACCTGCCGCTTTTTGCTGCCGCCGAGAGCGCCGAACCGAGCGTCCCCTTGCGCCCGATGACCGCAGGGCGGGAAGTGGTCGAGGATTATAGTCGCACCGGCCTGTCCCTGCGCCAACATCCGGTCGCCTTCCTGCGCGGCGATCTTGCGACGCGCCGTATCCTGACCTGCGCCGAGGCAATGACCCTGCCGAACCGCCACTGGGCCGAAATCGCGGGGCTGGCGCTGGTCCGCCAGCGCCCCGGCTCGGCCAAGGGCACCATGTTCATCACCCTCGAGGACGAAACCGGCATCGCCAACCTCGTCGTCTGGCCGAAGATATTCGAGGCCAACCGCCGCACCATCCTCTCCGCCGGCATGATCGCCGCCCGCGGCCGCATCCAGCGCGAGGGCGAGGTGGTGCATTTTGTGGTCCAGCACCTGATCGACTTGTCGACGGCACTCGGCAGCGTTGGAAGCCGCGGTGCTTTTCCGCTGCTACATGGACGCGGCGACGAGTTCCATCATGCGACCGCCACGCCCGATCCGCGCCATCCGAAGCCCCCGCCACCCGCTGGTTCCACGACACCTCCGTCCTTCAAGCCGGAGCCCCGCGACATGTTCGTCCGCGATCTCCACCTCGACGGCATCCGGGTGAAGACCCGGGATTTCCGGTGAGGGAACGCCCCCTTGAAATGACTGTCCTCAGTGGGGCCGGACCACGGCCCGATGTGACCAATGCCGGGACGACGTCAGACCGTGAGGTGAGCCTCGTTTCCGGTCTAGCGGCCTCCGGTCGATAGATTCTCGTGAAAGAACGACACTCAAGTTTCGGAGCAAATTCATGCGCTGCGAGGTCGCCTCCACATCACACCTCATAGGCACTTTGATTTTGCGGGATGCCAAAACCCCAGGTTTCTAGGGCTGAACTTGAAGTGCTGAATCTTGAGGAATCACTTTTGCCTTTTGCCCGGGCTCCCGTGGGCCAGGGTTTTCAGTTCACCCACGGCGCGGCGGCGACATCCTCGATTCGGTCGACGATCCGCCCGATCTGGCGCAGCGATGTCCGCCGCCCGGCCGCGCCCGATGGCTTTTTTGATCACGCCCCGGTCTTCCGACCTCAGACCATCGGCGATGGTCTGGACGGCCGCCAGCCTTGCCGTGACGAACCGGCTCGCCCGCCTGCGCAGGGCATCAATCTCAGGTATTTCCAGATCTTCCGGTTCCACGGGGAAGTCGATCTCGAAGGTATCGAAAAACGCGTCGAGATCCTCCGGGCTACAAGAGCCCATCGGCGCCTCGTCATCGCGGCTCGCCCGGCGGATGTGGAGAAGCTCGTGGTAGCGGCGCAGGCGCGCATGCACCTCGTTGACCGAGAGGTCGGGGGTCGTGGGAAGGGGACGAGCGAAAATGCGGATAGGGTTCTTCAAGGCATGTCTCCTCCGGCGGACGCCCCAAGGGGGCGCGTCCGTATTGAATTCCGACGCCGTCGCTGATGGGCGCAGGACGTCATGGATGCTCTGGCAGCGGAAGGGCAGGATGGCGTACGAAGGGCCTCTTAGGAGATCAGGTAATTCCTGAGAGTCACGGTGAAGACTGACGCGAAAGGCTCCCGGGAGACGACATAGATACGCTGTTGAAGAATTAGATCACTCTTTAGAACCCCTAATTCCATGAAATAATTGCAGACAGAGGTGGCTCGGGAAAACTGAACAGCTAGGATAAGTGGATTTTCCGCGCAACAGCAGCATGATGCTGCATGCAAGGAGATGACTATGACGAGACGGCCACGCCGGAACCATAGCCCGGCCTTCAAGGCGAAAGTGGCGGTAGCTGCGATCAAGGGCGAGCGAACTCTGATAGAGCTGGCGCAGGACTTTGATGTCCATCCGAACCAGATCAAGCAATGGCGCGACCAGCTGCTGGAAGGCGCGACGGGGGTCTTTGGCGAGGCGGCGAAAGCGGTGCCGGAACCTGCGATCGACGTGAAGACGCTGCATGCCAAGATTGGAGAGTTGGCGCTGGAGAATGATTTTTTTGTCCGGCGCGCTCGGAAAGGCGGGTCTGTTGCCGAGCGCAAAAAGATGATCGATCCGGCGGCAAAGCTCAGCATCAGCCGCCAAGCTATTGTGCTGGGGATCAGCAGGGGCAGTGTTTATTACCGGCCGCGCCCGGTCTCGGCCGACGATCTGAAGCTGATGCATCGGATCGACAAGCTGCACATGGAGTT
>NZ_BBJC02000011.1 GCF_000739715.2 Falsirhodobacter sp. alg1
CACCTTGGTTTACTGCCTCGATGCAACGATATTTTTTATAGACACAGTTCAGTGAAATAATTCTTGCAGGCAGATACCGTAGGTATCAAAGATACCGTTGTTATAGCCCCCTCGTTGTGGTATCTTTAGGTATCAATAGATACCTTAGGTGCCGCGATATGTCATTCACTCGCACTCCTATTTCCGCATCTCCGGCTGTCATGGTTGACGCCATAAAGAACCATGCCCGAGTAAGCGGTGACAGCGAAAATCTGGATCTTGCCTATATGGGCGCCGCCGCGGCCTCTGAGGTCGAAGCCCGCTGCGATATGGCCCTTATCAGCCAGTACATCAAAGTGACCCTGCATAGCTGGGACAGGTGTATCCAATTGCCGATCGGGCCGTTCTGGACAGAAGGCCTGAGCAGATATCCCGTATCGGTGGATCTGATCGACGAGGCAGGGAATATGACCCCGCATCCGGCACAGTTCTGGATCGAGGGCGGACGGCACCCGGTGTTGCATCTATCCGAAGCAGGTGAGGGCGGTGAGGGCGCAGCTATCCGCGTTCGCTACCCAGCAGGCTATGGGGAAAGCCCATACGATATCCCGCTGGATCTGCGGTACGCTGTCACCGATCACGCTGCGATGCTCTACGACTCTCGGGGAATGATCGAGCAACCGCAGGGCCTGTCCCTGGCAGCAGCTCGCATTGTGGCCCAGCACCGGCGGGTACGCGTATGACTGTCGCAACAGGCAAGCCACGCGGACGGCCACGCAAGGACGGGTTGCCTAGCGGCTCTCATGCGGCGCTACAGGCCGACAAGCAACGGGCTAAGGGGCAACGCCCAAACCAACGCAATGCCGCTGTATGGGCCGCTGAGGCGCTGAATGGTCCCAATGCCGCCGTTTCTATGCAAACAGGGGATCGGGGAGGGACTGTTGCTTGCGCGCGTTCTGAGGATCTGACCGAAAACACCCTGAATTTTATCCGGTCGCTGCGTATCCCCGAAGGGCCGATGCACGGCCAGCAATTCCAACTGGCCCCGTTTCAGGAGCAATTCATTCGGGGGCTTCTCGATTCCGACACGATGACGGCCATGCTTTCGGTCGGGCGTGGTCAAGGTAAGTCGATGCTCTCGGCGGCCATCTCACTAGCGCATCTGATGGGCGTGAGTGACCCCCAGCCGCGTCGGCAGGTGATTATCGCGGCGCGGGTGAAGGAACAGGCGCGCATCGCATGGGAGTACGTCCAGGCAATCGTGCAGCTATTGCCCGAGGAAGAACAGGCGTTGTTCACATTCCGGCAGGCCCCTCGGTTGGAAATCAGCTATGAGGGCAACGGCGGCGGCATGATCCGCGCTGTGGCGGCGGATGCAAAGAACCTGTTGGGGCTTTCCCCTACGCTAATCTGCGAGGATGAATTTGGTCACTGGCACCCTGAAAAGGGGATGCAACTGCATGCAGCCTTGGAAACCTCGGCAGGCAAGCGGCAAGCTAAGACCATCATTATTAGCACAAGCGCCAGTGATGACAGCCATCCTCTGTCGCAGCTAATGGATTCCCCGCCCCCGCACAGTTTCATCATCGAATGCCGTGCCCCTCTGGGGATGCCTGCGGACGATCTGGACGGCATCAAGGCGGCAAACCCCGGTTCGGAGTATGGCATTGGCCCGTCGCTGCAATGGCTTCAGGAACAAGCCCGCGTTGCCATCCAGCGGGGCGGGCAGGCGCTGACGGGATTCAGGCTCTACAGCCTCAATCAACGAATTTCAGACGTGGGCAAGGCGCAACTGCTGACCCCTGATGAATGGCAGGCGTGTGAGGTTGGCGACGATGAATTGCCGCCGCGTGAGGGGGATTGCATCGTCGGGCTGGACCTTGGCCTGTCGCGTTCCATGTCGGCGGTCGCTTTGTATTGGCCGCTGACGGGGCGCTTAGAGGTTCAGGGGGCATTTCCTCACAAGCCCGGACTTGCTGACCGTGGCGAGGCTGACGGCGTGAAGGACCGCTATGTGCGGATGCATGACCGTGGCGAATTGATCGTGACGGGCGAGAGCACTGTGCAGGCTGGCCCGTGGTTGCGGCAGGTCTGGGCTGATCTGGTCCAGGACGCGGACGTGAAAGTGATTGCTTGCGATCGATACCGGCAAGCCGAACTGCTGGACGCTCTGACGGCAGCAGGCATTCGCACACCCGTTGTCTTTCGGGGCGCAGGCTTTCGGGATGGCGGGCAGGACGTGGAAGGGTTCCGCAAGGCTGTCTTTGACGGCGAGGTACGCACAGTCCCGTCGCTACTCATGCGCTCGGCGGCTGCTGACGCGCTTGTCGTGGTCGATGATGCCATGAACTCCAAGCTGACCAAGGCGCGCTCGCTTGGCCGGATCGATGCAATATCGGCGTCTATTCTAGCAGTGGCACACGGTCAGCGGATGAAGGCGGCTCCCAAGCGCAAGGCGAGGGCGGCATGGCTATGAACCGCGAACATCATCGCCACAGCAAACGCGTAACCGCGACCAAGCGCTGGCAAGTGCTGCGGCACCTGATCCTGGAACGTGACGGATGGGCCTGCGTGGATTGCGGGCAGACACGCGGCAGGTTGGAAATCGACCATATACAGCCCGTGCGGAACCGCCCCGATCTGGCCTTTGACCCTGCAAATTGCGCTACGCGGTGCAGCCCCTGTCATACCCGAAAGACCCGGATTGAGTGCGGTCATCCGTCCCCGATCCAAACGCCTGAGCGTGATGCTTGGGCGCAAGCTGTTGCCGATCTGGCGACGAACACCCAACCGGCAAAAGGATAATTCATATGCTGGACTCCATTAAGATCCAACGTCGCCAATCCGAGATCCGCCAATCGCTGGCCGAACTTGTTGGCAAGGAAAACCCGACCGCTGACGAGGCGCGCAGCATGGAATCGCTGGATGCGGAATATCGCACTAACGAAACCCGCTTTCGTGCGGCTCTGACTGCCGAGGATAGCGAACGCCGGGAAGCCGGGGCCGAGATGGAAACCCGTTCCGACCGTCAATTCGCGGATCTGGTCGCAGGTTTTGAAATGCGCCAGATCGTTCTGGCCTTGGATGAAGGCCGCGCACTGTCGGGCAAGACTGCCGAGGTTGTGCAGGAAATGCGGAATGCTGGCGGCTATCGCGGCATCCCGGTTCCTCTGGCTGCTCTGGAACAACGCAACACGGTAGCGGCTGATGTGCCGAACCCCGTGCAAACACGCCCGATCATCGATCGCCTGTTTCCGGCCTCGGTGGCATCGCGTCTCGGCGTCCAGACCATCAATATCACGCAAGGCAGCGTGGAATGGCCGGTTGCCACGGCTGGCGCTGTTGCTGGATGGGCACCGACCGAAGGCGGCAACGTCCCTGGTCCCAATCCTTTCCAGACCGCCGAGCGTATGCTGTCGCCTGACAATACTCTGGGCGCTCACATGCGGATTACCCGCAAGGCCTTGAAGCAGGCAGGTGAAGGGCTGGAACAAGCTATCCGGCGCGATATGTCGGCGGCTATCGGTGCTGAGCTGGACCGCGCTGTGCTAATGGGCACCGGCGCTGACGGGCAACCTCTGGGCATCATCCCTGGCGCTGCGACCTATGGCATTGCCTCAACCGCTGTTGGGGCGGCTGCAAGCTGGGCTGCGTTCCGTGCCGAGGTGGTGGCATTCATGCAGGCCAATGCGATCACCGGCGCAAGCGATGTGAGCATGGCCTTTGATCCTGCAACCTGGGCCGAACTGGACGAAACCCTGATCGCAGGAACGGCTGTTTCCGAATGGGACCGCCTGACCAAGCATGTTCCGGCTGGAAACATTGCCTTGGCAAACCAGTTGGCAAGCGGCACGGCAATCCTGACAACCTCGGCAGGCGGCATTGCACCGGCCTTCCTTGGAATCTGGGGCGGCGTGGATTTGATCCGGGATTCTTTTTCTGACGCTCAATCGGGTGGCCTGCGTCTTACTGGCTTGCTGACTGCCGATGTGACCGTAGCGCGCGGCAGTCAGGTTAGAATCCTGACCGACATTGGGGCCTAAGATGCTCTGGGGCGGTAACACAGGCACGCTGGAAGTCCGGGCAGAGGGCGGTTCAACCCGTCTTGTTGCGCGGTTCCCCTATGGTGCGGAAACAGAACTGGCACCGGGGCGGCGTGAGGTTATCGCCCCTCGGGCCTTTGCCGAACGGATCGCGGCAGGTGGGGAAATTCACCTGCTGGCGGGCCATGATTACAACCATCCGCTGGCCTCACGGTCGGCGGGTACTCTTGATCTGATCGACCAGGACGAGGCGTTGGAAATCCGCGCCACGCTGGATGGGGTAACTAGCTGGTCACGGGATTTTCTGGCGGCACACACCGCTGGCCTGATCCGGGGCCTATCCCCCGGCTTTCGCGTTGCGGGCGGCGGTGAGCGGATCGAGCGGCGCGGCGCTGACATGCTGCGGACGATCACCAAGGCGGATCTGTTCGAGATTAGCGCAGTGACCCGGCCAGCCTATCCGCAAGCGCAGATCGAGGCGCGAGCATGGGAAAACCATAAGGATCGGCAGCCCTATCGCGGCGCTGTTTACCCGCTCAACCGTTGGAGGGCATGACATGGGATTGATGCAATTTCTGCGGCGACCTGAGAAACAGGAAACCCGTGCTGTATCCCCAGGCTATACGGCGGCGCTTATGGTCGCGCGGGAAAGCTGGCTTACTGGCGCGTCTGGCATGGGGGAACTGACCTCTGCCGTGCAAACATCTGTGGGCCTCTGGGAGGGCTGTCTAAGCCTCGCGGATGTGATCGGTACTGACATGCTGTCCCGCCGGAATATGGCCCTTGCAGGGCGCGCTCTGGCGCTGCGTGGTGAGGCTGTGTTCCTGATCCGGGACAGGCTTGTGCCGGCCATCGATTGGGATATCTCCACCCGTGACGGCATCCCTCGGGCTTACCGTCTGACCATCCCCGAAGCAGGTGGCGGACGGTCGGAAACGGTGCTGGCAAAGGAAGTGCTGCATTTCCGGATTGGCTGCGATACCGCGACCCCTTGGACAGGCACCGGCCCGTTGCGGCGGGCCCCTCTTTCCGCGCAGCTCCTGCAAGAGATCGAAACCGCGTTGAGAGACGTGTTCAGAGACGCGGCCCTAGGTTCCTTGATAATTCCCGTACCTGAGGGTTCAGCGGATGACATGGACGCGCTGCGGTCGGGCTTTCGCGGTAGACGTGGTGCATCCCTGGTCATCGAGGGCGTGGCGCAAGCTACGGCGGCAGGAATGAACCCGAACATTGGGAAAGCACCTGACCAGCTATCTCCGGAACTCGACAAGACGCTGGCCGACAAGCTGCTGACCGACGCCAAGGACGCGATTTACAGCACGTTCGGCGTCCTGCCGGGAATGCTCAACCGATCGACAACTGGTCCCCTAGTGAGAGAGGCAGAGCGGTTTTTAGCGCAGTTTGTGCTGCAACCTATTGCCAATCTCATGGCCGAGGAATGCACGGAAAAGCTGGGGGGCAAGGTCAAGATAGACGTGGTGCGACCGGCGCAGGCTTTCGATGCAAATTCAAAAGCTCGGGCACTCTCGACGATGATATCGGCTTTGGCGCAAGCAAACGAAGCGGGCATCTCGGACGCAACCCTAAAGGACGCCCTGCAATTCATAGATTGGGCTGATTGACGAGACAGGGTTTGATGCACCTTGGCAGATTTTCAGTCGCGCCGAACGCATTGGTTTAGACGGCGAGTACCGGCCTTGGGAGGCCAAACCCCGTCACTTCGCAGCGGTACCTCCTGACCGCGTGGCGCAGATTGAGGCCGGGCCATGCAAACCGCTGGTCCGGCCTCTCTCATTACTCACTTGGCCTAGCACTATCAAAAAAGACTGATCCCGTATTCAAGATCATATTTTTTTCAGGTTGATCTTCACCTTCCAATAGCAAGAAATCATCATCATTCAGTGCACGCGCAGATCTGGCAGGCATGTTCAGGTGCAGCAAATTCCCGTCAATTTTTTGCACAGACCAACATTCTTCATGCCTGCTTAGCCCATGCATTTCCTCACGAATGAAGGTAAATTCGTATTTTTTCCCAACTTCAAACATAACGCCCCCTGCTTATTGATAGCCGTACAATTTCATACGTCTAAAATATATAACAATACCCACTCCTTATTAGGGTTGGAAGCGTTATTTTTAAATTAGGTAACGGTTATATTTAGTTTTATTCAGGATAAGTCCGAATTTGACTGCCCTTGACCCAGCAATAAGCTAAAATACCTTTTTTTGTTAATTTAAAATATTTTCCATCCAGAAATTCTCCGGGCACTTCTTCTTTGCATTCTACAGCAAGACCCTTATCTATCAAGGAATCCATGCTTTTCTGACCTACACCCACCGCCCTTGCTAAAATTTCGCAGGATATTTCACTGAATCCAGCACGATCCAGTAGGGGAAGAACTCTCTTATCGTTTGCGGTTAGTTGTCGCCAATCACGCTCATCAAAAGTTACCGGGGACTGCATTGTGATCTCCTAGAATGCGGCACATGATTAACAATACTACCATATATTACAGCTTCCGGATCTAAGTGGAGGCGATTAGCTTCTGTATTCTGGCCAGTGTGGCTTTCCAACATTTTCCACCCCTGTTGCAGCCTCGCGCGCGTGAGTCTGAGGGGGTTCAAACCCCGTCACATAACACCCGTTATCAGGACATGGGCGCTTTTCCAGTACGCCCACGATGCAGAGGTATGTTCCTTCGCGAATATTCTGTTGATAGTGCTTTCCAATGTACTTGGCATAATTGGAATATGGCAAAAAATCAGCATAAACGGGGCTGCAAATAGTTCGCAGGACGCAATGGGGCAAGCATCTGGGATAAAATGCTGAAGCCTTCTAATTGGAACTAAGGGTTAAAAGTGCGTCGCAAGGATCACTATAATTGCCGCTGATAAGGCGTATCTTTCCGCGCTTATCTAATTCGCGCAGCACGTCCGACCACACTGCTACAGCCAAGGAAGAAAAGTTTTTGACCAAGACGATCTCGCCCATCATCAAGTGGTAACTGATCAAGGTTTCATCCGTCAGCGTTGCTGCATCAATTATTGCATCTGATGATGAACTACGAAGATTATCTGACATTGGCTTTCCTCTCTGGGTTACTGCTGTCGTTTTAGTTGGTTAGCCTCAAGGCAAATGCGCCAGAATTTACTGCGTGCTCATAGACGGCATGGGGTACCAAGCGATTAAAGATGGCTAACACCGCTTTACCAATACATAGATCCAGTTCTGATCGAAATAAGCTAACCTTTCATCATCAAGCTGAGAAAGTGGCTTGCGGCTTCGTTGATCGCGGAAATTGCGTTCTTTCGGTTATCCAATGTTGCCTGTTGCGTCGATCATTGGCCTTGGTATAAGGTTATACCAACAGCACAGATCAAGGCACGCCTAAAAATGCAAGGTTATACCGAATGACCCCGGAACAATGCAAAGCGGCTAGGGCGTTGGCGGACATGTCTCAACAGGATCTGGCCGAAGCGGCAGAGGTTGCCAAGGCAACGATTACCAACTTTGAAACTGGAAACCGGCGACCGTACAAGCGCACCCTATCGGCGCTACAGGCGGCACTAGAAGCGCGCGGTGTGACGGTTACCAACGATGGCGTGCGGATCAATGACTGACGCCAAAACCCCCACCCCGCAAATCAACGTCCGCGCGCCTGAGGACGCACGCAAGACTTTGCAACGCCTCGGTGGGCTATTGAGGGATAACGCGGACTTTTTGGCAACGCTCGAAGCCTTCTTGGACGAGTATGACAGAAGCGCAAACAAGCCTAATATATCCGACCGCTTAGCACAAATCGAAGCGCGGTTGGCAGCTTTGGAAGGCGAAAAATGACTTGGCACCCCTACAAGCAACTTTTCCATATGACGAACAACGTCTTGGCAGAGATAGTTTGATATGTCCCTGCTAAGTATTTCCAGTGCTGCAAAAACGTTCAATGTTTCCAGGCCAACGCTTGCAAAGGCGCTCAAAGAAGGCCGTATTACTGGGAAAAAATCTGAAAAAAACGGCATGGAAACTTGGCAGATCGACACTGCCGAACTGGCGCGACTCTACAAACTTCGCAAGCCTATCGCTGTCAATATTTCCAGCGAAGAACTGGAAATCGGACAGCCTTCTTACATGGAAAAATTAAATGATAATGGCTCTTTGACGGGTGAAGTTGTCATAGGGTTGCAAAGCGAGTTGCAGGCGGTACGGGCTGAACTGGACGCCCTGCGGACTAGTAAAGCCGAGGCAGAACGTGAACTGGCAACTGCGCAAGCCATGGCTGAAGAACGAAAGCGCATTCTGGATGACATGACAAAGCTACTCATCAAACCTGACAACCATGGCCGCAAAAGTGGTTTTTGGTCGCGGCTATTTGGAGGGCAGTGAAATGTGCACGGCAGAACATCTTGCGCACGTCATCTTGCTGCATGCCAAATATGGCGATAGCATGGTCAATTAGACGTAAGAATAAAAAGAGCGAAGCCCGCACCTGCGGCAAACAGGAACGGGCTTCTAAATCGAAATTGCCTTTGCGGGGCACTTCTATGACTAGGGTCGAGATTAGGGCAAACAAGGCCCCTCGGCAAGAGGTGATTACCGCGCTAGGCTTTCACAGGGACGTGGAACTTGAGCGATAGGGATTGGCAATACTACCAACCGGGAGACGAACCCCAGATCCCCTTGGGCGTCAAATACGACGACAAGCAGCTGTGGAATTACCTCAAAGAAACCTTCAGGGTGGGCGCAACCGGCGCGGCTCTGATCGTCGCAGCCGTTGAAGCTCACAGGTTCGGCAAAGCGGTCTCCTACAGCCGTTCCAAGCCTTTCTATGATGCCGAGCGTTTCCGCCATACGCTGTTGACCTATCGCCGTGTCATCGCCGCTGTGGACCAGCTAGATGCAGATGGGATGATCGCCCACTATAAGCAGGCTTCAGGCTGCCGTGGGTGGCAAAGCGCATTTGAGGCAACGCCCGAACTGGTGACCACAGTTACAGCAATTCTTGAGAGCAAGCCCCGTTTGAAACTGCAACGGTTACATCAACTCACGATCTTGCGTGATGTGGATGGCAAGCCAATCGACTACAACCAGACCCGCGAAATTGACCGACGCGACAAGAAGACCGATGGTTTCAACGAAGCAATTGGATCGGCCGAAATCATTTCGCTTGAGGGTGTGAACTTGGCCTGTCCGATGGCACGGATTCATAACCGAGACTTTAACCGTGGAGGAAGGTTCTACCCAATGGGTACTAGCTGGCAGAACATCAAATCCCAAGCACGTAAATCTTTAACCATCAACGGCGAACCTGTCGTTGAACTGGACTTTAAAACACTGCATCCGGCGATCCTCTATGCAGAAGCAGGGACACCTATGCCGCACGACTGCTACGCGATCGAGGGATGGCCCCGCGACTTGGTGAAAGTGGCAATGCTGACCCTCATCAATGCCCGGACGGTTCAAGCCGCGCGTTTGTCTATCGCAAACAGTGACCGCATGGCCCAACGTGCTGTGCCTGGAACCCAAGAGGCGATCGGCTATGCCTCCGCGCTGATCGATGCAATCAAGCGCGCTCATGGCCCAATTGCGGATGCCTTCCACAGCGATGCAGGCGCACGGCTCATGCGCATCGACTCCGATCTAGCCGAAGCCGTGATGCAAGACCTGATCTTGCACAAGGGTATCGTGACGCTTCCGGTGCATGATAGCTTTCTCGTCCCGGCATCAAAGCGCGACGAACTGGAAGCTGCAATGATGGATGCGGCCCACAAGATCGGCCTTCACAGCATCAAAATCACCGAAGCCAAGTAACCACCTTCACCACCCAAAACGCGCCGTTTGAGGACCATTCTCGACGGCGCGTCTTTTTTTTGTTCTCAACGGGTTAGAAGGCTATGGCCCTACAGATGGAAGAATAAGGGTGTTGCTGGGTGCCTCGGGAGGGGAGAATCCGTGCCTGAGGGGCGGGAAATTCAAGCGCGGCCTCCGGCGGAAAAAAATACAAAAATAAGGATGGAAACACCTTACAATAGATAGGGCCCCAGATACCGGCACCCTCAACACTCCCTCCATTTGTAGGGCCATAGCTGCATATCTGTTTGACTCTAAATGGATTCACGCGCCGTCGACTTCTTTAGATATACGGCGATCCACTTCTGCTTGAGCCAAAGCAAATGTTTCAAACATGTTTCGCCCAACGGATGAAATATGCCGGAGCCCACCCGGATTTATCGTGACAACCGTGTACAGGACTAAGTTTCCTGATGAATGCGGGATGTTTTTAGCTTCGATTTCATATGTCAGCATAGTCATCTCCCACTCTTATGCTTCGATGACTT
>NZ_BBJC02000012.1 GCF_000739715.2 Falsirhodobacter sp. alg1
CTTCGGCCACCTGCAACACGGCATCGATGGCCACCCAATTGCGGGGTGTTTCGGCCAGCAGAACCGTCAGCCGCTCGGAAATGCGCGCAGGGGTGGCCTCGGTGGCCATCGCGCGGTCAAGTGCGGCCACGATCTCCTCGCGGCTGCGATCGATCATTGGGTAGCTATGTTCGGACAGGATAACCGCTGAAGRCATCTAAGCGGGAAGCCCCCTTCAAAACAAGGTCTCCCTTGAGGGCCGTGGAAGACCACCACGTCGATAGGCCGGAGATGTAAGTGCAGCAATGCATTCAGTTGACCGGTACTAATTGCCCGATAGGCTTGATTTGATCCAGAAAAAGCAAGATCAATCAAAAGCACCGACTTGAACAGAGAACAAAGCGTTCCTGATGTTGTAAAACCCCCTGTATCGCAAAAATACAGGTGGGGTTCTTCCTTGGTTTGGTGGTCATAGCACGAGCAAAACACCCGATCCCATCCCGAACTCGGCAGTTAAGTGCCGTCGCGCCAATGGTACTGCGTCTCAAGACGTGGGAGAGTAGGTCACCGCCAGACCTAGTAAGAACCCCTTCTCTCAAAACGAAATCAAAAAAGCGCACAAAAAATACAAATGTAGCGCAATCAGCGCGGGATGGAGCAGCCCGGTAGCTCGTCAGGCTCATAACCTGAAGGTCGTAGGTTCAAATCCTACTCCCGCAACCATCGTTTCCGACCTGCCAAGGTCAGCACCAGCCCTCGCAAATCGCGAGGGCTTTGTCATGTCCGGGCCATGGCCACTGAAAAGCGCTCCGGCACTCTCGGACAGGGATAGGATCGCCGCCAGTTCCCCGACCAACTCCATCCGATGACCGCCACGGGCATCTGTGTCGGGGATCATCCTGATCTCCGACACCAACCCGCGCAAAGCCTCCGTCGCCTCCAGCTTCACCGAAGGGTCCGACAGTGCCGAGGAGAGATCGGCGATCTTTTCCTTGTAGTGGTCTGTTGAATGTCACTCAGAGCTGACCCAGCAGCAGTCGAAATTGTCACTGAGATTTGACCCATGTGGAACCTTGCCCCTGACGGGATTTGTCAGGGGATATTGGAGTGATCGACATGGGATTTTTGAGCGTCATTCGGCGTTGGGCTTTGCGGGACAAGATGCCCATCCGCGAGATTGCGCGGCGGACCGGGCTGTCCCGCAACACCATCAGGAAGTATCTGCGTGCGGGGATCGTTGAGCCCCAGTTTCAGACACCGGCGCGACCGAGCAAGCTGGACCCGTATGCAGAAAAGCTGTCAGGCTGGCTGGTGACCGAGCAGCGCAAGTCGCGCAAGGACCGGCGCACCGCCAAGCAGATGCACGCTGATCTGGTTCAGCTTGGCTATGACGGCTCGTATGAGCGGGTCGCGGCCTTCGTGCGGACCTGGAAAGGAGACAGGCAACGCGCGCAACAGACGACGGATCGCGGGACATTCGTGCCGCTTGTGTTCCAGCCTGGCGAGGCGTTCCAGTTCGACTGGAGCGAGGACTGGGCCCATGTCGGCGGCGAGCGCATCAAGTTGCAGGTGGCTCACATCAAGCTGTCGCACAGCCGGGCGTTCCTGGTCAGGGCCTATTTGTTGCAGACCCACGAGATGCTGTTCGACGCGCATTGGCACGCGTTCCGGGTCTTTGAGGGCGTGCCGGGCCGCGGGATCTACGACAACATGAAGACGGCGGTGGATCGCGTGGGCGTGGGCAAGAAGCGCGACGTGAATGCGCGGTTCATGGCCATGAGCAGCCACTACGTCTTTGAGGCTGATTTCTGCAACCCAGCGGCGGGTTGGGAGAAAGGACAGGTCGAGAAGAACGTTCGCGATGCGCGCCACCGACTCTGGCAGGTGATGCCAGCCTTTCCGGATCCTGATGCGTTGAATGTGTGGCTTGAGGACCGGTGCAAGGCACTGTGGGGTGAGACCCCGCATGGCAGCCTGCCCGGCAGCCTCGCCGACGTCTGGGAAGACGAGAAACCCGCACTGATGCCCTTGCCCACAGCCTTCGATGGCTTTGTCGAACACAGCAAGAGGGTGTCGCCCACCTGCCTGATCACCTTCGAGCGCAATCGCTACTCTGTCCCTGCCAGCTTTGCGAACCGCCCCGTCAGCCTGCATGTTTACCCTGAACGGCTGTTGATCGTGGCCGAGGGGCAGGTGGTCTGCGAGCATCAGCGCATCATTGAGCGGTCACACAAGCAACCTGGCCGCGTCATATATGACTGGCGCCATTATCTCGCTGTTGTCCAGCGCAAGCCGGGCGCGCTTCGTAACGGCGCCCCGTTTGTCGAGATGCCGGAGGCATTCCGCCAGTTGCAGGATCAGATGCTGCGCAAGCCCGGCGGCGATCGTGAGATGGTCGAGATCCTGTCGCTGGTGTTGCATCATGACGAGCAGGCCGTGCTGTGCGCTGTGGAAATGGCTCTGGAGGCGGGCGTGCCGACCAAGACCCATGTGCTGAACCTGCTCCACAGGCTGGTGGATGGCACGCCGACTGACCAGCCCGATGTGACGCCGCCTTCGAGCCTCGTCCTGAAGAAGGAGCCTGAGGCCAACGTCGCACGCTATGACGGACTGCGGGGAGGCACACGCCATGCGTCATGATCCCGCTGGAGCCGCGATCGTCATCATGCTGCGCAGCCTGAAGATGCCGGGCATGGCGCAGGCCGTGCATGACCTTATGGAACAAGGTGCTCCAGCGTTCGAAGCAGCGATGCCGATGCTGTCACAGCTGCTCAAGGCTGAAATGGCCGAACGCGAGGTGCGCTCCATCTCCTATCACATGAAGGCGGCGCGCTTCCCGGCCTACAAGGACCTGTCCGGCTTCGACTTCGCCGCCAGCGAGGTCAACGAAGCCCTCGTGCGCCAGCTGCATCGGTGCGAGTTCATGGACGCGGCCGAGAACGTGGTCCTGATCGGCGGGCCCGGCACGGGGAAAAGTCATGTCGCGACCGCCATCGGCGTCCAGGCCATCGAGCATCACCGCAAACGCGTGCGCTTCTTCTCGACCGTCGAGCTGGTCAACGCACTGGAACAGGAGAAGGCCCAGGGAAAGGCTGGAAAGATCGCCGAGGCGCTGGTGAAGACCGAATTGGTGATCCTCGACGAGCTGGGATACCTGCCGTTCAGCGCCTCGGGCGGTGCGTTGCTGTTCCATCTTCTCAGCAAACTATACGAACGCACCAGCGTGGTCATCACGACCAACCTGAGCTTCAGCGAATGGGCGAGCGTCTTCGGTGATGCAAAGATGACCACGGCGCTGCTCGATCGCCTCACCCACCGCTGCCACATTCTCGAGACCGGCAACGACAGCTACCGCTTCAAAGCCAGCTCCGAGACAGCCAAAAAGAAACGGAAGGAGACGGCGACATTGACTACGTCATGAACCAGAAAACATAATAACCGGGCGGGTCAGATCTCGGTGACAATGCTGGGTCAGTTCTGAGTGACATCCAACAGTAGTGGTCGGCCAAGCGCGGATGGAGCCGCAGGGCAGGGGGCTCGGGCGTCTCGGCCAGGCCGGAGGACAGTCGCGCTTTCTCGACCTTCAGCTCTTCCATCCGGGTCTTCATCGACGGCTCATACATCCCGTCCTCGATCGCCGACAGGATGCCCGCGATCTTCCGCTCCACCTGTGCGAGGTCGCGCTCCGTCTTGGCGCGTGCGGCCATCTGACCGGCCTGCGCATCGTTCCAAGCCCGGCGGTATTCCTCGACGAAGACCGCCACGAGGTCGGGATGCATCAGGCGATCCTTCAACCCTCCCAGCACCCGGGCCTCGACCTCTTCGCGTTCAATGGTCGCCCTGTTCGTGCAGATCGCGTTGCCCTTGTTGCGGGCGGCGCTGCAGCCATACCGGCTTTTGTTGATCAGAGTGTATGTTGCCCCGCAACAGTCGCAGACCACGAGGCCGGAGAACAGATAGGTCGGGCGGCGCGCCTGCTCGGGGCGCAGATCGCCTCCCTGAACGCCTGCCGGGTTGACCTGCCCCCCACTGGTCCCTCATTCATAACGAGAGTCTGCAGTTTGGATTTCGGTATTCGGCTTGGTCATCTTTCGCAAGCGCGCCGGGCGCGAAGCCCTCAAATTGCTCAAGCGTCCGGCGCGCTTGCTGCGGCGTCTGGTTGGCCAGGGACGAGTGTGGCCTGATCGTGTTGTAGTCGTAGCGCCAGAGCGCCAGCTTTCGCCGTGCGTCGTCCAAGCTGTCGAAGATTTCTTCGTTGAGTAGCTCGTCCCGCAGGCTGCCGTTGAAGCTTTCGACGAAGGCATTCTGCTGGGGCTTGCCTGGGTCGATGTAGTGCCACGGCACCTCGTTCTCGTCGGCCCATTTGAGGATGGCCCGACTGGTGAACTCGGTGCCATTGTCACTGACGATGCAACCCGGCTTGCCGTAAATCCGGATCAGGGAGCTGAGTTCCCGGGCGACACGCGCCCCTGACAGGCTGGTGTCCGC
>NZ_BBJC02000013.1 GCF_000739715.2 Falsirhodobacter sp. alg1
GGGATGCCGTATAATCTCAACATATAGATGAATATTTGCTTGGTGTATCGATATACAGTGCGCCTGTATTGTTCCAAGCGAGGATTCGTGTCGGCAGATCTTTGCCTGTTCCATTTTGGCGACGGTTTTGTCCCGTTTTTATCCTTGCCGTCCCACCTAATCCCATGCCATCCATGAATCACGAAGACGAGGGTGGACGTTGAATAGGGACGCTTAAGATCCCAGCAACAAAAACATTGGCAGGTTTCATACAGGCACCCGCTTTCGTCTGGATAAAAGATCCGGCGCGCGGCCGAGCAGCATCCCCCAGGTGGGCACGCGCAGCTGGACATCAATACGATGGGACAGACCCGGCGGATCGCCTCTACCGCAAGCCCAACACTTCCAAACCGGCCCCGGGGCACAAGATCTACCCCTATCTGCTGCGGAAATCACCCATCACGCGGCCCAATCAGGTCTGGGCGATGGACATCACATACATCCCTATGACGCGCGGCTTCATCTATCTGGCCGCCGTCCTGGACTGGTTCACCCGCCGGGTGTTGTCATGGCGCGTGTCGATCACGCTTGAGGCCGACTTCTGCATCGAGGCCGTCGAGGAGGCGCTGGCTCGGCATGGCAAGCCGGAAATATTCAATACGGATCAGGGCAGCCAGTTTACATCGACAGACTTCATCAAGGTATTGGCGAGTCGGGAGATCAAAATCAGCATGGACGGAAAAGGGGCATGGCGCGACAACGTCTTTGTTGAGCGCCTTTGGCGGACCATCAAATACGAGGAGGTTTACCTGCGAGCTTACGCCAGCGTTCCGGAGGCTCGTGTCGGGATCGGCCGTTATCTCGGCTTTTACAACAGTCGGCGTCCGCATTCATCGCTTGACGGGAAAACTCCAGATCAGGCTTACTTCAACTTGCCGATGGCCAAAACGGTAGCGGCGTAACCAAGGCGGAAACCACTTAAGAAACGCCCGGAACCTGTTCAGATCAACCGAACCACCTCTCCGCGTTGGGGGAAGGGTCACATGGGTCAATTCTCAATGGAAATTATGCCCCAACCCGGGTCACGTCTCGGTGGAAATCAACAATCCTGATCTTCTGGATGTCCCAGCCCGGCCGTCCCGAACAAACACGCTTCGACCGATGATCCCAGCGGTCGTCAGACCGCATCACAAGATCAGGTTCATGCTCGCGATTAGATCGACCTGCTCCTGCGGTATCAGGTCTCGATAGAGCGACACGCCGCTGGCCGCGCAGGCGGCGTAGAGGTGGTAAAGCGTGTCCGACCCGGTGAGCGTCAGCGCATCCCGGGTCCGGATCTCTCCGCGAGCCCAAGCTTTCATGGCTTCCAGCGGAGACATGGTGTTTTCTGCATCGTCCATAACGGCCACCCCATAATCGGTCATGCAAATATTTGCGTGGAGCAATAACTATGCCGACTGGTGAGTCTTATTTTCGTTCGCCCCCCCAATTAGCCGAAGTTTACTCAGAAGCTTTCTCCAAAAGATCCTCTGCGGCTAGCATATCTTTGATCGCCTGCTTGTCGCTCGCCCGGACGGTCATGTCGTCGTAGTATTGTTGTCCGTCGAAACGCGCGATCGTCTGGCTGGAATTGGCGATCTCGACGAGAAGTTCCCTCAGATCGTCGTTCACAAGCACGTCGGCCCACTCCCAAATCTCGGAATCATGATCGCGTTTCCAGTCCGCGCTCGGGAAGCGCCGGATCTCTCCATCAACATTGAAAGACAAACTCTGGACGAACAGCCAGCTGTCGCTGGTGTAGTGTGCCTCGAAACGCATCCACACTCGACCGTCCTTTTCCGCGAGATAAGGAAGGAAATATGTGCGAGTGTCAGCATAGCGCGGCTCCGACGGGTGCTTGTAAAAGGTTATCCCGTTGAACTCGTCGATCTCCCTCGTAAGCTTGCGCAGCAAGGCGCTGCGCTGCTGGACCTCGGAAGCCGCATACTGCTTTGCCTTGGCAGCATAGGTGGCATTGGCCGGATCAAGGCGTGCCAGAGCCTCGTATCCGCGCCTGTTCGCGGTCGCATCACTGGCGGGCAAAGGCCGGACGTGGGTGGCCACGACCGCCTCGACATCTTCAGCGCGGTCCCCGAGGCGATCTAGGGAAAAGCCGTCCGCCAGCACAAGATCGACCAGCGACTTGCCGTCATTTCCGGTCAATGCCGCCTCGAAGCCATCAGGCAGGTGTGTGACCTCGGCGGCCGGTGCAGGCGCGGGAGCAGGCTTCTCTACTTGGAGCAGCGAGGCCGCGACCCGGTCGTCCGGATCCAATGACTGCAGGGCATGTCCGATCGACTGTCGCTTTGCCGTATTTTCAGCGCCCGTCAGAGCGAGCTCCTCGAGCAGGAGCGTACGCGCGGAACCCAACTGGCCTTCGGGAAGGCTTGCGGGTGCGGCGCCGAGCGCAGAGATCAGCCCTTCGCCATCCCGGTTTGCAAGAGCAGTCTCGGCCATCGTCTGCGCCCAGAGATGAGCGGGCAATGTGGCACAGATCAGCGTCAGCGCAAGTAGTCTCCGCTTCATAGGATTCCCGTTTCCAGCATAAGATCGTCTGCCATTAAATACGCGTTCACCATCAGGTCCATGAGCAATCGTAATGTCAAACGAGATATTGCCGAAATTTATTGAACCACACGAGGATCGCGTTGGACAAGGAGCAAGCGCTCGACATCACCAGACCGAAGAGAGGCTCTATGGCTTTGTCGACATAGTTTTAACAGACTGTGGATCCGCCATTTACCTGAGGAGACGAGGCGAAATTAGCATGACTCGTGATCCGCCTGTCCTGTGTATTTGCGCCACCGGGGCAATACGGCAACTCCGATAATAGTTTGTTGTTTGGTTTTAAACTAGGACCATGGAGACTCCTTGACAAACGGATTACTTCCCTAAAGCAATAGCATATGCCGAGAAAATGGTGATCTTCATGTCGCGACGTTTGACGTTCTTTACTGTTTTCGGCCTTGCCGGGCTGATGTTGCTGTCGTCCTGTGCACAACCCACCGGCAGCAGCGGCATTGGCGACTACTTCTCAATTTACGGCCAATGCACCCGGAACAGTCTGAACGGCAAGGATTATGCGGCAGTGTGTGAACCACGTGTCACAGGCACGTCCAACCCTACTCCGGGAAAGACGACCCTTTTTACGTTCAGGACAGGCGAGACTTCAGTCCATTATTTTGCGACTTTGGTCGGGTTGGCCCGCGACAAGAGGCGCATCTATCAGATAACAACCATCGATCTAGAGACGAGACGTTACGAGCCGTATGATGGAATCCCGGCAACCGGGCAATGCCTTTTGAGCCCTACATCCGCGAAACCGTTCACTATCGAATGCGATGGCAGACTGAACGGAACCAAAGCTTCCATTCAGAACAGCTTCCGCTCGTATGCCGGCGGCATCTGACCTTGTATTGAGTCAAGTCCCGGGCGACAGTCAAGGCGAAGCTGTCGCGATTTGGTGACGCACCTTTGCACACGCGATGTGAACCAGAGAAAATAAATCATGGGCACAGGCAGAATGAATGGCTATCGCAGTGACGCAGTGCGGATCGTAACGGACGTGACCTGCCCCCCACTGGTCCCTCATTCATAACGAGAGTCTGCAGTTTGGATTTCGGTATTCGGCTTGGTCATCTTTCGCAAGCGCGCCGGGCGCGAAGCCCTCAAATTGCTCAAGCGTCCGGCGCGCTTGCTGCGGCGTCTGGTTGGCCAGGGACGAGTGTGGCCTGATCGTGTTGTAGTCGTAGCGCCAGAGCGCCAGCTTTCGCCGTGCGTCGTCCAAGCTGTCGAAGATTTCTTCGTTGAGTAGCTCGTCCCGCAGGCTGCCGTTGAAGCTTTCGACGAAGGCATTCTGCTGGGGCTTGCCTGGGTCGATGTAGTGCCACGGCACCTCGTTCTCGTCGGCCCATTTGAGGATGGCCCGACTGGTGAACTCGGTGCCATTGTCACTGACGATGCAACCCGGCTTGCCGTAAATCCGGATCAGGGAGCTGAGTTCCCGGGCGACACGCGCCCCTGACAGGCTGGTGTCCGCGACGAG
>NZ_BBJC02000014.1 GCF_000739715.2 Falsirhodobacter sp. alg1
TGTTCTTTCCTGGGTTATCCCCTGATTCTGTGGATAACCGTATTACCGCCTTTGAGTGAGCTGATACCGCTCGCCGCAGCCGAACGACCGAGCGCAGCGAGTCAGTGAGCGAGGAAGCGGAAGAGCGCCTGATGCGGTATTTTCTCCTTACGCATCTGTGCGGTATTTCACACCGCATAAATTCCGACACCATCGAATGGCGCAAAACCTTTCGCGGTATGGCATGATAGCGCCCGGAAGAGAGTCAATTCAGGGTGGTGAATGTGAAACCAGTAACGTTATACGATGTCGCAGAGTATGCCGGTGTCTCTTATCAGACCGTTTCCCGCGTGGTGAACCAGGCCAGCCACGTTTCTGCGAAAACGCGGGAAAAAGTGGAAGCGGCGATGGCGGAGCTGAATTACATTCCCAACCGCGTGGCACAACAACTGGCGGGCAAACAGTCGTTGCTGATTGGCGTTGCCACCTCCAGTCTGGCCCTGCACGCGCCGTCGCAAATTGTCGCGGCGATTAAATCTCGCGCCGATCAACTGGGTGCCAGCGTGGTGGTGTCGATGGTAGAACGAAGCGGCGTCGAAGCCTGTAAAGCGGCGGTGCACAATCTTCTCGCGCAACGCGTCAGTGGGCTGATCATTAACTATCCGCTGGATGACCAGGATGCCATTGCTGTGGAAGCTGCCTGCACTAATGTTCCGGCGTTATTTCTTGATGTCTCTGACCAGACACCCATCAACAGTATTATTTTCTCCCATGAAGACGGTACGCGACTGGGCGTGGAGCATCTGGTCGCATTGGGTCACCAGCAAATCGCGCTGTTAGCGGGCCCATTAAGTTCTGTCTCGGCGCGTCTGCGTCTGGCTGGCTGGCATAAATATCTCACTCGCAATCAAATTCAGCCGATAGCGGAACGGGAAGGCGACTGGAGTGCCATGTCCGGTTTTCAACAAACCATGCAAATGCTGAATGAGGGCATCGTTCCCACTGCGATGCTGGTTGCCAACGATCAGATGGCGCTGGGCGCAATGCGCGCCATTACCGAGTCCGGGCTGCGCGTTGGTGCGGATATCTCGGTAGTGGGATACGACGATACCGAAGACAGCTCATGTTATATCCCGCCGTTAACCACCATCAAACAGGATTTTCGCCTGCTGGGGCAAACCAGCGTGGACCGCTTGCTGCAACTCTCTCAGGGCCAGGCGGTGAAGGGCAATCAGCTGTTGCCCGTCTCACTGGTGAAAAGAAAAACCACCCTGGCGCCCAATACGCAAACCGCCTCTCCCCGCGCGTTGGCCGATTCATTAATGCAGCTGGCACGACAGGTTTCCCGACTGGAAAGCGGGCAGTGAGCGCAACGCAATTAATGTAAGTTAGCTCACTCATTAGGCACCCCAGGCTTTACACTTTATGCTTCCGGCTCGTATGTTGTGTGGAATTGTGAGCGGATAACAATTTCACACAGGAAACAGTTATGACCATGATTACGGATTCACTGGCCGTCGTTTTACAACGTCGTGACTGGGAAAACCCTGGCGTTACCCAACTTAATCGCCTTGCAGCACATCCCCCTTTCGCCAGCTGGCGTAATAGCGAAGAGGCCCGCACCGATCGCCCTTCCCAACAGTTGCGCAGCCTGAATGGCGAATGGCGCTTTGCCTGGTTTCCGGCACCAGAAGCGGTGCCGGAAAGCTGGCTGGAGTGCGATCTTCCTGAGGCCGATACTGTCGTCGTCCCCTCAAACTGGCAGATGCACGGTTACGATGCGCCCATCTACACCAACGTGACCTATCCCATTACGGTCAATCCGCCGTTTGTTCCCACGGAGAATCCGACGGGTTGTTACTCGCTCACATTTAATGTTGATGAAAGCTGGCTACAGGAAGGCCAGACGCGAATTATTTTTGATGGCGTTGGAATTAGCTTATCGACTGCACGGTGCACCAATGCTTCTGGCGTCAGGCAGCCATCGGAAGCTGTGGTATGGCTGTGCAGGTCGTAAATCACTGCATAATTCGTGTCGCTCAAGGCGCACTCCCGTTCTGGATAATGTTTTTTGCGCCGACATCATAACGGTTCTGGCAAATATTCTGAAATGAGCTGTTGACAATTAATCATCGGCTCGTATAATGTGTGGAATTGTGAGCGGATAACAATTTCACACAGGAAACAGTATTCATGTCCCCTATACTAGGTTATTGGAAAATTAAGGGCCTTGTGCAACCCACTCGACTTCTTTTGGAATATCTTGAAGAAAAATATGAAGAGCATTTGTATGAGCGCGATGAAGGTGATAAATGGCGAAACAAAAAGTTTGAATTGGGTTTGGAGTTTCCCAATCTTCCTTATTATATTGATGGTGATGTTAAATTAACACAGTCTATGGCCATCATACGTTATATAGCTGACAAGCACAACATGTTGGGTGGTTGTCCAAAAGAGCGTGCAGAGATTTCAATGCTTGAAGGAGCGGTTTTGGATATTAGATACGGTGTTTCGAGAATTGCATATAGTAAAGACTTTGAAACTCTCAAAGTTGATTTTCTTAGCAAGCTACCTGAAATGCTGAAAATGTTCGAAGATCGTTTATGTCATAAAACATATTTAAATGGTGATCATGTAACCCATCCTGACTTCATGTTGTATGACGCTCTTGATGTTGTTTTATACAT
>NZ_BBJC02000015.1 GCF_000739715.2 Falsirhodobacter sp. alg1
TGGCGACTGAACTTCGGCCGCATCGAACCGCGCGATCCCGCGGCCTTTCTGGCCGACAAACGCAATATCCTGCGCATCTTCGAAGAGGTTCTGCGTACCGGATACATGATGCACCCCGACACCCTGCGACTGATCGCGGCGAACCTGCCGATGATCGAGGACGGCATGGCGCAGGACCGTGAGGCGCACCGGATATTCCTCGATATCCTGCTGAAATACGGCAACCCCGAACGCATCTTGCGTTCCATGAACGAACTGGGGGTTCTGGGCGCGTTCATCCCGGAATTCGGGCGCATTGTGGCGATGATGCAGTTCAACGGTGTGATCGCCTTCGCTCAGGCGCTGCTACAGGGCGAGGGTATAACGGCCTTTGCAATGGACGTCCACATGAGCATCCTCGAAGGCGGGATCGGAGCATTCCCCCGNCGCCTGCTGGTGCATGAGCGGGATCACTTCCTTGCCAGCAAGATCATGCTGGATAACAAAATTCCGCTTGGGCAATGATGTTCGACGAAAGCCATCTGACCGAAGACGGCTTTCTGGACGGGCGGTTGCGGATCCTGCAACCGCGCGACGGGTATCGCGCGGCCACGGACCCGGTATTCCTGGCGGCTGCCGTACCGGCAAAACAGGGTGACCTTGTAACCACCGCCCGGCCCACGCACCGCCTCGACCAGCCCTGCACGGCGCAGCTTTACGAACAGCTGCTCCAGATAGGGCAATGATACATCTTGCCGTTTTGACACTTCGGCAAGGGATACCAGCTTTTCCCCGCTGTGAAGCGCGAGATCCACCAGCGCCACCATAGCATAACGGCCTTTGGTCGAGAGTTTCATTGGTATCCGCCCCGGATAGATTGACGTGCGGCCCTTGGCCGCTTACTTGCTTTCCAGCCCGAAGGTAACTGAATGTCAAGCCCTTTGGAATAGTTCTAAGTTATCCGAGCGTTTACGTCAACATTCGCCGGACCATAAAAAGGCGCCTAAATGCCCGAAGTAATTTTCGCCGGTCCCGAAGGACGGCTCGAAGGCCGGTATCACCCTCAGAAAGAGCGTGACGCCCCTATCGCCATCGTCTTGCACCCGCATCCGCAATTCGGCGGGTCGATGAACAACCGTGTCGTCTACAATCTGCATTATACGTTCTACAAACTGGGGTGGGGCGGATACATTCATGCGCTTCCTGTGCGTTCTTGGCCTTGTTCTTGTACATGCGCGGCGAGGGTGGAACATAATCATTCCCGAAGCGGCGCTTGATCTCGTCCCGCGCCTCCATCACGGCTTCGGGGGCCATGTCGATGCCGTCGGTCCGCATATAGGTGATATGCCCCGCCTCGTACAAACGCTGGGCTGTGGACATGCAGACCTTCGCCCCCATGCCGAACTTGCGGCTGGCCTCCTGCTGCAGGGTCGACGTCATGAACGGCGCCGAGGGGTTCCGCGTGGC
>NZ_BBJC02000016.1 GCF_000739715.2 Falsirhodobacter sp. alg1
GCGGCACATCTGCGCACTTGGCTGATTTCAGCTATTCAAAATCTGAACCCGCGTGAGCGTTTCATCGTGACGGAGCGCAAGTTGCGCGAATCTCCCCGCACGCTGGAATCCCTGGGTGAAGAACTGGGGTTGTCGAAAGAGCGCGTTCGCCAGTTGGAGGCTGCTGCCTTCAACAAGATGCGCCGGAATCTGGAAACGCAGAACCGCGAAGTGCATCACTTCCTCTGATCTGCTTGAGGGGGTGATGCTCCAGAAGGTCGGCGGTATCGGCCGGGTGCAGATTGCGCAGCGCGGCCGTCAGGCGGGATGCGTCCCCCTCATGGACCGCATCCAGAATATCGTTGAAGCGGCGTTCGCTCAGTCCTTCGTCTTCCCGATCGTGCAGGTCCGCCTCGATATGCGCCATGATCCCTCGTATACTTGCTATTGGCAGCTTATCGGAAGCCGCGTGGAGGAAACAGGCGCTTTCATCCTATCCCGCGTCCGCGATAATGCCAAAGTGTTACAACTGCATAAAACGAGGGTGAAATGGAAATACTGACCGGTCGCGTTCTGCATTTTACGGCAGACCCGTTTCTGCACGGCCCCGAAGCCGCCCGGATCGATGAGGCAGTTGTGATCGAAGGCGGCATCATCCGGGCCGTCGGTAGTGCCGGTGCGCTGCGCGCCGCCTATCCCCATTGCGTGGACGCCTCTACCCTGCTGCGGCGGACCGGGTCCGGGGCCTGATGCAGATCTTTCCCTCCGCCGAGGTGACCTTCTATCTTGCCATCCGCAATCCGGCTACATTCCTGCCCGAGTTGTGCAGTCGGCAACGGCAAAAGCACCTGCCGAGGTCATGAGCGAATGCGATCCCGTCNTCCTTGCGCTGGTNCCGATACCATCGGCGACGTCGTTGCCCGCAACCCGGGGGTAAACCTTGTCATCTGGGCCGATGAAAGATGCGCCGCTAGGAATACTGGCCGGAGGTTCTGGCAACACGTGGGCGGCATAGATGATGGCAGCACCCTGACCGGTTGGGATGATCTGCTGTCACATCTGATGGAGGATGAGGGAATGCGTACGTCTGCATTCTAACCTTGGCAGAGCCGCCACAGCCGGATGTACGGCATCGGGCGTGAAATCATCTCGAATCTAGCTAGGGGAATTTGTCCGGCCCGAGGCGGTAGAGGTGGAATTCGAAAATGCCGGGATGGGATCAGGCGCTGGTCGACCATATGACCGNAACCTATGAGGACGACATGGCCCGCATCGCGGCATTGCCGGGGGTCAGATTCCTGACCCCCTGAGCATTATTGCATACCAAAGCGCGGCCTT
>NZ_BBJC02000017.1 GCF_000739715.2 Falsirhodobacter sp. alg1
AAGGCTTCGATAGCTTTGGCATCATTGGCCTTGCTACGAAGGGTTTCGATATAAGTCATTCTACAGTTACCGATTTGGCGAGGTTACGCGGTTGATCGACATCCGTACCCTTAGCGGACGGCGGTATGATAGGCCAGAAGTTGCACGAGGGCAACTGCATAAAGAACCGGTGCCAGCAGGGCTGAAACTGTCGGCAGCGTCAAAGTTGCCCATGTTATCATGCCCCGCTTCGGCCACACCCGCGGCGTCGGAAATCAGCAGAACCTTGCCGTGCCGCGCCATGACTTCCTGCATGTTCGACACCGTTTTATCAAAAAGGCGTGTCTTTGGGGGCCAACACGATTACCGGCACATGCGCGTCAATCAGGGCGATAGGGCCATGCTTCAGCTCACCCGCAGCATAANGCTTCTGCGTGTATATAGCTGATTTCCTTCAGCTTCAGCGNNCCCCTCCAAAGCCATGGGATACATCGGCCCACGGCCAAGGAACAGGATATCTTCGGCCTNGGCCAGATTCTCGGATATCTTGCTTATCGGGGGCTGCTACCGTCATGGCCTGGTTCATCAGGCTCCCCTGAACCTGCGTGACTCCGGCGCGAAGAACCTTGTTGTTGCCCTGCGCGAAGGCTCGCCTTCGGCAAAGAAGGCCGAATCCGAAGGTCTGACTGTCATGGGCATCGCCGAAGCTGCGGCCTGGTGTGACCTGATCATGTTCACCATGCCCGATGAATTGCAGGCCGATACCTACAAGAAATACGTTCACGACAATATCAAGGAAGGCGCTGCAATCGCATTCGCCCACGGTCTGAACGTACACTTCGGCCTGATCGAACCCAAAGCCGGCGTTGACGTGATCATGATGGCACCCAAGGGCCCGGGCCACACCGTGCGCGGCGAATACGTAAAAGGCGGCGGCGTACCCTGCCTCGTGGCTGTTGACCGTGACGCAACCGGCAAGGGTGGCCGTTTGCGTGACTGCCCCGATCGGGCCGTTCGCCCCCGCAAGGGTGGGCTTCGTCGCTGCTTTGGGGCGGTTCGTCACATGCGCCAACACGGCCTCGAACCTTGCATCCGATGTGGCGCCTTGTGCCGCATCGATCAGCTGCTTGGGCTGGAT
This sequence comes from Falsirhodobacter sp. alg1, assembly GCF_000739715.2. Lineage (GTDB taxonomy): Bacteria > Pseudomonadota > Alphaproteobacteria > Rhodobacterales > Rhodobacteraceae > Falsirhodobacter. Next base: position 1,118 of record NZ_BBJC02000017.1, read on the forward strand.
GTCACGCATACGTTCGATCAGCGTTTTCCAGCGATCACGGCCGATACCCGGCGCTGCCCCTATGGCTGACAGCAGGGAAGGGGGACAGCATCCGCAATCGAAAGCATACGTGAAATCAATGTCTTGTCGATCTGTAGCGCATCACAGATCACCTTGC
>NZ_BBJC02000018.1 GCF_000739715.2 Falsirhodobacter sp. alg1
GCGGCTATGTGAAGCGCCGCCTCGGGGAAACGAGCCGCTGATGACCGACCGCCTTTCGCAGCAGTTCACCTTTCTGCAAGAGGCGGATCGCCTGAAAACTGTGCTGCGGGCCAGCCGGCTTGCCGATGGCTCGCGGCGCGAGAATTCTGCCGAACACAGCTGGCACGTGGCGCTCTACGCCATGGTGCTGGCAGATCAGGCCCCCGCGGGCGTGGCACTGGACCGTGTGATCCGGATGCTGATCCTGCATGACATTGTCTGTCGGACACGAAGTCCAACGACCAGCGCGCGTTGGGCCACGCGGCAACCGGCATCGGCGTCCTCGTGACGCGCGCCCGTTTCCGGCCTCGCCGTCGTTTCACCGAAAGCCCTTCCTCGCGATAGATGCGATACAGCTTCTTGTGGTTCATGATCATGCCCTTGCGTTCCAGCAGGACCCCGATCCGGCGATACCCGAACCGACGCCGCTTGCCGGCGATCTCCTGCATCTCTTGGCGGATATCGGCACTGTCCGGCGGGCGTTCACGCCGAACGGTCTTGGGATCGACACCAACCAGCCTACAGGCCCGGCGCTGCGAGATGTCATGATCCCGCATCACCCGGAGCGCCGCATCTCGCCGCTTCGTCAATGTCGTCAGTTCTTTCCCAGCAGGTCTTTCAACACGACATTGTCCAGCATGGTGTCCGCAAGCAGGCGCTTCAGCTTGGCATTCTCGTCCTCAAGGGCCTTTAGCCTGAACGTCCCCGTCTGCAATGCCTGCGGAATGGTCAGTCCGAATGTGGCGGCCATGGAGGCTGCGGCGAACCCGACCGCGATGACCTGCATGGCATCGGCCGTCCAGACCAGCCCGAATATTCCGAACAACCGGCGCTGAAAGCGCCCTGCGCCCCCCGCGCTCAACACCTCGTCAACCGTCATCACACATCCCCCGTTTCATACGTGATGGCAGGGTTGAATAGAAGACTGCCGAAGAAAAGATAGTTCTATTGGAAGGCCCGTATGAAAAAAGGGAGGCCCGAAGGCCCCCTTGTTCAGATCGCGCAGGTCACGCCCGTGCCTTTCATGCTGCAGTATCCGCCGGGGTTCTTGGCCAGATACTGCTGATGTTCCTCTTCGGCATAACTAGAAGGGTGGGGCGGGCAGGATCTCGGTCGTGACCTTGCCGTATCCGGCCTCGCCCAATCCGGCTTCGTAGCTGGCTCTGGTTCCTCGG
>NZ_BBJC02000019.1 GCF_000739715.2 Falsirhodobacter sp. alg1
CTTTTAACGTTCTGCTATGTGACGCGGTCTTATCCCGTGTTGACGCCGGGCAAAAGCCACTCGGTCGCCGCATACACTATTCTCAGAATGACTTGGTTGAGTACTCACCAGTCACAGAAAAGCATCTTACGGATGGCATGACAGTAAGAGAATTATGCAGTGCTGCCATAACCATGAGTGATAACACTGCGGCCAACTTACTTCTGACAACGATCGGAGGACCGAAGGAGCTAACCGCTTTTTTGCACAACATGGGGGATCATGTAACTCGCCTTGATCGTTGGGAACCGGAGCTGAATGAAGCCATACCAAACGACGAGCGTGACACCACGATGCCTGCAGCAATGGCAACAACGTTGCGCAAACTATTAACTGGCGAACTACTTACTCTAGCTTCCCGGCAACAATTAATAGACTGGATGGAGGCGGATAAAGTTGCAGGACCACTTCTGCGCTCGGCCCTTCCGGCTGGCTGGTTTATTGCTGATAAATCTGGAGCCGGTGAGCGTGGGTCTCGCGGTATCATTGCAGCACTGGGGCCAGATGGTAAGCCCTCCCGTATCGTAGTTATCTACACGACGGGGAGTCAGGCAACTATGGATGAACGAAATAGACAGATCGCTGAGATAGGTGCCTCACTGATTAAGCATTGGTAACTGTCAGACCAAGTTTACTCATATATACTTTAGATTGATTTAAAACTTCATTTTTAATTTAAAAGGATCTAGGTGAAGATCCTTTTTGATAATCTCATGACCAAAATCCCTTAACGTGAGTTTTCGTTCCACTGAGCGTCAGACCCCGTAGAAAAGATCAAAGGATCTTCTTGAGATCCTTTTTTTCTGCGCGTAATCTGCTGCTTGCAAACAAAAAAACCACCGCTACCAGCGGTGGTTTGTTTGCCGGATCAAGAGCTACCAACTCTTTTTCCGAAGGTAACTGGCTTCAGCAGAGCGCAGATACCAAATACTTTCCTTTTTTTTTACACGCAGAAAGCCGCATACGAGATCATGCCTAGTCTCGTGGGCTCGGAGATGTGTCTAAGAGTCAGCGGGGCACAACGGCCCTGTTCATGCGGGCCGTGGCGCGGCTACCGCAGGGCACCCTTGTCTTGCCGGGGTTCGATACGGACCTGCCGGCCGCGGTATGGGAC
>NZ_BBJC02000020.1 GCF_000739715.2 Falsirhodobacter sp. alg1
TTTGACAGCAGCGAAGTGACGTATACCGCCACCTCCGATGCTTACAATGACTACCTTTCCTTCTCGTCGCTCTACGCAACGGCCGAAGCGGCACAGGCCAGCTTCTGCTTTACCGCCGGAACGTCCATCCTGACGCAGGACGGCCTGCGTTCGGTCGAGGATCTGAAAGTTGGCGACATGGTCATGACCCGCGACCACGGCGCACAGCCGCTGATCTGGGTCGGCAAGACCGAGACGATCGGCGTTGGCCCCCTTTGCCCCCGTCGTGATCGAGGCCGGTGCATATGGCAACACCAAAGACCTGACGGTTTCGCAACAGCACCGCATGCTGATCGAGGGTGAAACCGCTGAAATGCTGTACGGTGAGGCAACCGTTCTGGTTGCGGCAGCGCACCTCGTGAACGGCACGACCGTCCGTATCGCACCGCGTGGCAAGATCTCCTACTACCACATCGCATGTGCGGCACATGAGGTGATCNTTGCCGAAGGCGCCGCAACCGAGACCATATGGAAACGGGTGGATATGTGGGCGGATTCTGTGGCGGTGCGCCTTCGCTGCGGGCGGTGTTTCCCGATCTGCCGGACAGGGCAGCCCGATGCGAAACTGCAGGCGTGATGGGGCCGATGGTGGGAATGCTGGGGGCGGCACAGGCCCAGATGGCACTGGCCGTTCTGATCGGCATACACCCCTCGCCCCTGGGCCAAATATTGCGGTTTGACGGATTACGGCCTTCCACCTTCCGCTTTGACGGGGTCGCCGAACCGCAAAGCGGCCCCCGCTTTGTTGCCCGCACCGATCTGACACCGCAGGATCTGGTCATCGAACTGCGGGATGCCACCGAAGCCCCCGTTCCTGCCGTTCCCTGGGCCGTACGCAACGGGGTGCAGCTGGTAAAAAACACATCCCTCGCCTCGGTCGTAGGGTTCCTGGAGCTGACGCGGTCGGCTCAGGTCATCAACAACTCATTATTCGAGCCGTTCCTTGTCTTCGGTATCGCGGCGGTGCTGTATTTCGCCGTCTGCTATCCGCTGTCGCTCTGGAGCCGCATTTTGGAAAGGAAGCTCAATGCCGGCCGCCGTCAAGCTTGAGAATGTTGTTAAGAGGTTTGGCGCCCTGG
>NZ_BBJC02000021.1 GCF_000739715.2 Falsirhodobacter sp. alg1
TTATTGAGATCAGGTTAATTGTCAGATTGAACTGGTCGAAGAGGAGGTTGGTGCCTTTCATTCGCACCTGGCGTTTATATAATAATGCCTGTGCTCATTTTAGTTGACCCGTACGTTGGGTCTTCTCTGGCTTTATCCAGCACCAGTATTTGAATGCAGGGCTTGCAGCATATTGCGGCTTTGACTGGTTCCCTTTATTGCAAAATTTTAGTACGGGGCGGTCCCATATGAGCGTTACTTTCAATACCGAAGATCTGTATATCTATAACGGATCGCTTGCCTCAATTTTGGGGGCTAACCTCCTGGCGGGCTATACCGGCCCTTATGACGGAGCAATCNACCGACGATGACGGTGTTTTGGTCCCGGGCGGCAGTTCAATATTGCAATTCAATGGCAGTACAACGCAGCAAACTCTTACCTATGTAGGGTCCGGTACTGCGAATGCATTGGGTAATAGTACGGGCCCTCCAAATAGCCGCGACCAAAAACCACTTTTGCGGCCATGGTTGTCAGGTTTGATGAGTAGCTTTGTCATGTCATCCAGAATGCGCTTTCGTTCTTCAGCCATGGCTTGCGCAGTTGCCAGTTCACGTTCTGCCTCGGCTTTACTAGTCCGCAGGGCGTCCAGTTCAGCCCGTACCGCCTGCAACTCGCTTTGCAACCCTATGACAACTTCACCCGTCAAAGAGCCATTATCATTTAANTTTTTCCATGTAAGAAGGCTGTCCGATTTCCAGTTCTTCGCTGGAAATATTGACAGCGATAGGCTTGCGAAGTTTGTAGAGTCGCGCCAGTTCGGCAGTGTCGATCTGCCAAGTTTTATCCACGACGCTGCGGACCTGCTGCGGGGTGCCCGTCTGATCGGCGTTGATGGGCCACAGATAGGCTTCCTGCAGGCCGAAGTCCTTTGCGAGATAGCTGAATGCCCCCTCGCAGGACACTAGCCAGCGGCTGCTTTCGGGCACCGACTGGATCCGTTCGCGCAGCGGGCCGACGGTATCCTCGATTTCATCCTTATAGACTTC
>NZ_BBJC02000022.1 GCF_000739715.2 Falsirhodobacter sp. alg1
AGAGTTCTGGAGATCGGCACAGGCTCCGGATATCAGGCCGCAATCCTCAGCCAGCTTGCCCGCCGTGTCTATACGATCGACCGTCATCGTCGCCTGGTGCGCGAGGCGGAGGAGACCTTTCGCAGTCTGAACCTGTCAAATATCACCGCATTTGCCGGTGATGGCAGCCATGGTCTGCCGGATCAGGCCCCGTTCGACCGTATTCTGGTTACGGCTGCGGCCGAAGACCCGCCCGGCCCCCTCCACAAGAACCCGAATTCTTCGAAAACGCATATGTGGCGAAGGACGCGGGCCGTTATGACCTTCCGGCGGTACCGGAAGACCAGATCCCGGTCGCCTATCGCCGCCAGATCGTCCCCTATACGACCACCGAAGTTCCCGGCACGCTCGTGATCGATCCGACACATGCCGTGCTGTATTTCGTGCTCGAGGGCGGACGCGCGATCCGCTACGGCATCTCTGTCGGTCGTGACGGTTTCGGATGGTCCGGTATCGCAAAGGTTTCCCGCAAGGGAAGCTGGCCGACCTGGGACCCCCCCCGTCGGAAATAGATCGACCGCCCAACCCCACGCCTTGAGAAATGGCGGGGCGGGGAGTGCCCGGGTCGGACCGGGAAAACCCCCGTTACGGGTCGGCACGTGCGATCTATCTGACCGTGAACGGTATCGATTACGGCTGGCGCGTGCATGGAACCCCCGGAACTGGCGGACAATCGGCAAACGGGCATCCTCGGGTTGTTTCCGCATGATCCAGCAGGATGTACTGGACTTGTACGAGCGTGTTCAGGTTGATGCGCGCGTGGTGGTGCTGACGGCCGATGGTGAAACACCCACGACGCTGACAATGCCGCCGCCTGCCCCGAAACCGGCAGCAAAGCCCAAGGCCAAACCTGCGCCCGTTGCGGAAACCTGCCGCGGCAGGTGTGGTGGAAAACCCAACCGCTGGCGGATACTGCAGCCAACACGGACCGTGCCCGACGTGGCT
>NZ_BBJC02000023.1 GCF_000739715.2 Falsirhodobacter sp. alg1
CCCTTGTGGTACCCGCCCGCTATGACGGGGCATCACGGCAATAGGGGAAATCTATGACGGCCACGATCATCGACGGAAAGGCTTTTGCCGCGCAGGTGCGCGCTCAGGTTACAANCCCATGTCGCCATGCTGAAGGAAAAGGGGATCGTGCCCGGCCTTGCGGTGGTTCTGGTCGGAAACGATCCCGCGTCGGATGTCTATGTCACCAGCAAGGGCAAGATGACGCGCGAAGTCGGGATGGAGGGGTTCGAGCATCGCCTGCCTGATACGACATCCCTGTTCATTCTGGGGGCTGCGGCAATATCGGGGGCCTGGATCGCAAAACGTCTGCGGTTTCCGGCGGCAGTCATGACGGGACCGATCCTGATGTCGGCATTGGTGCATGCCACGGGCCTGACCAGCGCCGTGCCCCCCGGTATGGGCGGTTTCGGTGACGCAGGTGATCGTGGGATGCATGCTGGGCGCGCGGTTCTCGGGCCTGCCGATGGGCCATATCGGCATGGCCATACGGCTCACGATTGTGAACGTCCTGTTCGGCCTCGGGGTGGCCTTTGTGTTTACCCGCGCGCTGGCGCATGTCATCGACCAGCCACCAGCCGCCATCTTTCTGGCCTTTGCCCCCGGCGGGGTGACAGAGATGAGGCATCTGCCAGAATCTCGTTCTGCTTGTTGAAAACCGAAATCCGGTGGTTCCAGATGGTCGAGGATTGCACCTCGAGCCCCGGCGCATTGGCTACAGCGCCGATCTGGTCCGGCGGCAGGTCGCAGGCAAAATCGTATTCACCCGACAGCAGGCCGTTCACGCGGCTTGCAACCTCGGGCACCTCGACAAAGCGGATCTGCTGCAGCGGCGGTGTACCACCCCAGTAATCATCAAAGGCTTCGAGGGTCAGGGATACATCGGGGCGGAAATCGGCGACGCGGTAGGGGCCTGTGGTAACGGGCTTCGAGGCCCATTCGGCATAACTGCCCGCCTCATCCCAT
>NZ_BBJC02000024.1 GCF_000739715.2 Falsirhodobacter sp. alg1
GAACAGCTTCGTTGACCGCGTGATGGGTTTCCGGCCCGCCCGGCACGGTCAGAACCAGCACATCCACCTGCGCGGCAAGGGTTTCCAGATCCGACACGAAGGCCCAGTTCGGCGTATCCTTGGCGGTCCGGCTGCAATAGCTGACGGGCATGCCGAAGGCTTCGGCCAGCTGCGCCACCCGGCGACCGACACCGCCCATTCCGAAAATGCCGATCCAGACAGCGGGGAGATCGTTACGCCATTCGTGCAGGTCGGAACTTACCCGACAAGGAATTTCGCTACCTTAGGACCGTTATAGTTACGGCCGCCGTTTACTGGGGCTTCAATTCAGAGCTTGCACCCCTCCTTTTAACCTTCCAGCACCGGGCAGGCGTCAGACCCTATACGTCGTCTTACGACTTCGCAGAGCCCTGTGTTTTAAGTAAACAGTCGCCACCCCCTGGTTTGTGCCCCCCGCCCATACTTGCGTACAGACGGGGCCTCCTTCTCGCGAACTTACGGAGGCATTTTGCCGAGTTCCTTTGATGTGGTTCTCTCAAGCGCCTTGGTATTCTCTACCAGTCCACCTGTGTCGGTTTAGGGTACGGTCTCATGGAGGGCTATTTCCAGGAACCTCTAAGCAGCCCACCCAATCCAATAAGGGCAAACTACCGTCGAGATCCGTCACTTCCTCCTGGCCCAGGAATATTAACCTGGTTCCCATCGACTACGCCTTTCGGCCTCGCCTTAGGGGCCGGCTTACCCTGCTCAGATTAGCTTTAAGGGATGATGATCGTGCTCATGATCGATGGAACGGTGATCTTCCACATCATCTGCCAACGCGACGCACCATCCACCACAGCACTTTCATAAAGCGTGGGCGAGATACCGGCCATGGCGGCAAGATAGACGATGGACTGGAAACCCGCCTCCTGCCAGATCGAGGTACCGACGAAGATGGGGCGGAACCATTCCGGCTTTGTCAGGAAG
>NZ_BBJC02000025.1 GCF_000739715.2 Falsirhodobacter sp. alg1
AGGGGGCTTGCTCCGTTGTTTCGCCGGCCTGCCGCCTGGCGTGTGCTTGAAACCCTTGTGGGAGTGGTCATGTGGACGATCGCGCTATCGCTGCTTCTGGGGTTGTGATCCAACCTGCACCCCATTCCCGACCGATGGCGGGGGTGCTGTGGATGCTGGCGGCCGTTCTCAGCATCGTTGCCGTCAACGGCGTGGTGCGTGGTCTGGGGCCGGGGTGCCCTCGGCACAGGCGGCCTTCGTGCGCTTTGCGATCGGGGTGCTACTGTTGCTGCCCCTTCCATCAGCCGATGGAATGTCACGGGCCCCACCCTGCGGGACCGGATCAGGCGAAGGGCATCACGGGTTGCATCCATTCCGGCCTTTTGCCGCCAAATGGTTAATGTGTATTTAACCTGCTACGGACTAGACAATCGCGCCACACAGGGCCGGAGGAACATGAACGGCATAAAGATCACCGATGCGGAATTTGCCGTTCAGGGACGCACGATCCTGCACGGCATAAACCTGCATCTGACCGAACAGCGGATCGCCATTCTGGGCCGGAACGGCTCTGGCAAGACAACACTGCTGCGGCTGATGGCAGGGCTGATCGCACCTACTGCGGGCAAGGTCACCGTCGATGGCATCGACCCCGAGAACCGCCGCAAGATCCTGCCCCACATCGGAATCCTGTTTCAGAACCCCGAACACCAGATCATCTTCCCCACGGTAGANAGGGGGGGGGGGGGACTGGCCTTCGGCTTGCGGCAGATGGGGCAAAGCACCGCCGAGGCAAATCGTGCCGCCCTTGCCATGCTGCAGCAAGAGGGGCGGTCCGATTGGGCAGGCAGGCTGGTCCACACCCTGTCGCAGGGGCAGAAACAATTGCTGTGCCTGATGGCCGTCACGATGATGGCCCCGCGAACATTGCTTCTGGACGAACCTTTTGCCGCGCTGGACCTGCCC
>NZ_BBJC02000026.1 GCF_000739715.2 Falsirhodobacter sp. alg1
CCATCTGCGATGAGGCTACGCCGATCTGATAGTTGATCTCGCGCCCGCAGGTCGATTGCCCGCCCGCCGTCACGATATCCAGAATCTGCGGCATGGAGGCAGAGGTCGGGATCAGATAGCTTCCGAACTTTTCCTGCCCGCCCTTGCCAGAGTAATTCGCCCCGATCCGGTAAACGGTACCGCTGCTGATCGCTCCCTGCTTCTCCAGCGTGGCTGCGATCGTTCTCGTGGCGGGCGGTAGCCCAGCTTTATGCGCATGAAGGTGCAAAGGTGGTCGTGACCTATCACAGCAGCAAGGACGAAGGCGAAGAGGTTCTGGCTGCCGTCCGGAGCGAAGGGGCCGATGCGCTGCTTCTGCATCTGGATGCTTCGGACCAGAAGGCCTGTCAGGATGCCATCCGCAAGACGGTCGATCATTTCGGTGGGCTGGATGTGCTGGTTTGCAATGCCGGCATCCAGAAAACCGAAGAGGACCCGACCAGGATTTCTGCCGACTGGATCAAGACGATCTTTGAGACGAACGTCTATGGGTACATCTGGCTGGCACAGGCCGCACTGGAGGTTATGGAAAAAGGCAGCGCGATCGTCTGCACCACTTCGGTCAATGCCTATCGCGGCCATCCTGTCCTGATCGATTATTCTGCGACCAAAGGGGCGGAGCTGGGATTTCTGCGCGCCTTGGCTGCCAATCAGGCCGCTAAGGGGGTGCGGGTGAACGGCGTGGCCCCCGGCCCCATCTGGACCCCGCTGATCAGGGAGACGATGTCGCCCGAGTCTGTTGCTGAAATCAAAAGGATGGATGCGGAACCGAAGGGGGCTGCCGATACCGGACCTTCCTCTCCGCCGGTTTCGGGATGGCCCGGCAGATAGGGGGCCAGATGTGCCTTGACGCCGATCGGTCCCATGCCCGGACCACCACCGCCGTGCGGAATGGCAAAAGTC
>NZ_BBJC02000027.1 GCF_000739715.2 Falsirhodobacter sp. alg1
ATCGAAGGTCTGCGCCGCCCTGAGTCGGATCCGCCCCTCCTACCGCCCAACGAAGGCAGTTGGGTTTAACGAAACAATACGACAGCATGGGTGAGTCGGCCGATACCACTCCGTGCCGGCCCGGGCCGTGGGTGGCGGGTCGTTGTCCGCGTGCATGGCACGCCGAAGGCGCTTGTCCTTTACAAGCGACGTCGACCCCGCGCTACGTCAAGGCCCAACCCCTTCGGAGGGCGCAAGCAGGCCGTGGCCGAAGCCTATCGCAACCTGATTGCCGGTGGGGCCCTGCCACTTGCCACCACCGACAACCTGAACTTCGGCAATCCCGAAAAGCCCGAGATCATGGGCCAGCTGGTAGGCGCGATCAAAGGGATCGGTGAGGCTGTTGCAGCGCTGGATATGCCCATCGTTTCGGGCAACGTCTCGCTTTACAACGAAACCGATGGCCAGGGCATTCTGCCGACCCCTACCATCGGAGCCGTCGGTCTGCTGACGAATACCGACGAAATGATTGCGGGCCTGCCGTCCGAGGGCGATCTGGCCGTGGTGATCGGTGCAACCGAAGGGCATCTGGGCCAGTCCGCTCTTCTGGCCGAGATGTTCGGACGCGAGGACGGGGATGCGCCGCGCGTCGATCTGGCGGCAGAAAAACGGAACGGGGGCTTCCTGCAGGCCAACCGCAAACTGCTGAGCATCACATTGACGGCAAAACCGCTGAAAGAAGCGTTTTCCACGCACCTTCTGATAACAGGGGCGGAAAAACGGGCAGCGTTGGAGCGGGCGGAGAAATTGTCACCGGTCGATGCCCCGATCCGCGCGGTCTGGCCTAACCTTTCCGTGCATTGGGCTGAATGATATTTTCCAAAGGGAGTTGGTATGAATAATTGGCAGGCGCTTCGTGATCACCACCGTATGGTGGATAATCGGCCGTATCTTTT
>NZ_BBJC02000028.1 GCF_000739715.2 Falsirhodobacter sp. alg1
GGCGCATTCGATGCCTTTCATCCGGTCGGGCGCGTAGGGCGGTCCGCCGATATTGCCTCTACGGTCGTGCATCTATTGTCAGAGCATACAGCTTGGGTCACAGGGGCGATCTGGGATGTGGATGGTGGCGTCATGGCGGGTCGCAACTAAAATCTTTGGTAGCTGGCAGGGATAAGGTGCGCCTGACTATGAATGGTACGCGCATTCGTGAGATCATTTTCGCAACGCACTGCCATAACGATCTGGGCATGGCGACGGCAAACTCGCTGGCCGCGGTGGAGGCTGGCGCCCGCCAGATCGAATGCACGATCAACGGGCTGGGCGAACGCGCAGGCAATACCGCGCTGGAAGAAGTCGTGATGGCCATGAAGGTCCGCAACGACATCATGCCCTATACGACCGGCATCGATTCCACCAAGCTGACGGCGATCAGCCGCAAGGTGGCGACCGTGTCCGGCTTTGCCGTGCAGTTCAACAAGGCCATCGTGGGCAAGAACGCCTTTGCACATGAATCCGGCATCCATCAGGACGGCATGCTGAAGAATGCCGAGACCTTCGAAATCATGCGTCCGACCGATGTGGGCCTGTCGGAAACCAGCCTCGTTCTGGGCAAACACTCGGGCCGTGCGGCCCTGCGCTCCAAGCTGAAGGATCTGGGCTTCGATAGATCCGTTTGCGATAGGCGACGATTTCCTCGGTCACGAATTCGCGGAATGCGGCAATGCGTTTCGAATGGCGCAATTCCTCGGGATAGGCGAGGAAAACCGGCACATCATTGGAGGATACATCCGGCAATACGCGCACAAGATGGGGGAATTCATCCGCGAGGTAATCAGGCAGAACCCCGATTCCCAGATGGTTCAGAACCCCCTGCATCACCCCGAAGTAATTGTTCACCGTCAGGGTGGAGGGGATGTCGTTGC
>NZ_BBJC02000029.1 GCF_000739715.2 Falsirhodobacter sp. alg1
ATGCCTGTAGCTGGTCCGCGTCGCGGAACGATGACACCAGCAACCCTAGTGTCGGAATCGTCCAGAGCAGCACCAGCAAGAACACGGCGATGTTCAGGGCCCATGTCAGACGTCCGCGTTTGCCTGCGATATTATCCATGGTTCAGTCCCTCTCACGGCGCGCATTGCGGATGTTCCACACCATGATCGGCATGACGGCGACCATGATGACGATGGCGACCGTTGCCCCGCGGTTGAAATCACCGGCACGGAACGACCAGTCGTACATCATGTTGGCCAGAACCTGCGTGCCATTGGAAATAGCTGCCCCCCGCAAATACGACCAGCAGCAGGATCGCGAACAGAAACCCGGGAATGGCATAGGCGACGATGATGAGGGCCGAGGTCCATGTGTCGAACCGCGTGCCGTCCCGCGTTGCCTTGGCAATGCCCAGCGGAATGGAAATGGCATAGGCAATCAATGTGGACCAAAGCCCCAGCGAAATGGATACCGGCATCTTTTCCAGTACCAGATCGACCACCGAAATCGACCTGAAATAGCTTTCTCCGAAATCCAGCCGCAGATAGTTGCCCCTGTGTCGCAGAACTGGGGTGCCTTCGGTACACCAGAAACCGATGCCCTTCTGGATCAGATCGAAACAACCTTCGATGCGGAAAAGCAGGCAGAGCTGACGGCCGAGCTGCATGCCAAGATTGTGGACCAGGCACCTTGGCTGTTCATCGTCCATGACCTGAACCCCCGCGCGATGAGCGAGCATGTCAAAGGCTTCGTCTCGGCCCAATCCTGGTTTCAGGATCTGACCAGCGTGTACATCGAGGAGTGATCGGGCACCGTACATCCTGATCCGCTCGGGGGTGTGCCCGCCCCCGATCCCCCACCAGGTGCTTCTGGAAGATAAGGGACGCTTCTATGTTATCATTC
>NZ_BBJC02000030.1 GCF_000739715.2 Falsirhodobacter sp. alg1
ATTCATTTGCCAGCAGCTTTCACCCTGCATCCCCGGGGTTGGAGATGATCGGCAATGACGGGCAGAACCGCCTGCGCCGCGCCCTGCCCGCCCTGGCAAACAACTGGGAGGCATATGGCGCCCCCGCACGGCCCATCCTGAAATCCTTTGAGGTTCGCGCGATGCGCGCCTTCGGATCGTGAACACAGCATTGCCGCTTCTATTCAAATATGTAAGGAAGACGGCATCGCGCAACCGAACACGAGCTTGCCATGACTGATTTCGCTACACGCCGCACTGTAATGGTTGATACGCAGGTGCCGTGTCGGATGGTTCCAACGTGCCAATGCCTCGATGCCACGCAATTCATCCGTTCTGACGCAAACCTGAACTTGATAGGCGACCTCGATTTCACCCTGCCCGATTGCCTTTCGCAGATCGCTTTCAAGTAGCGTCCGGTCATCAAATTCGCCCTGCATGAACGGCTCAAATACGCAGATACGGTCTGAACGCGACGCTTTGGCCCGATAGAGCGCAATATCGGCTCGCTTGAACAGTTCCTGTGCATCATCGACGGATGGAGTGGGTACATTCACAAGGCCGATAGAACATCCAATTTCAACCCGTCGATCCGAGAGCTGATAGGGGCGAGCAATAATCAATAGGCCGACGATCGTGGGGCGATAGGCCGTCGGCGTGTCCTCCCGCCCGTTTTCCCTTAACCAGAAGACAAGACAAATTACTATCCCCGCCCAAGACCGACAGAACAATCTGGGGTTTTACGTATCAAATACGCCGCATCCTCTCACTGACCTGATGTAGCAAGACATCGCCGAAATACGTGGCCCACTCGTGTCATTGATCGTCTTGAACTCATCCAGATCCAGCAGGAGAAGGCTGACCGAGCAGTCCGGAGTCTGCAAAGCGGTTTCCAAC
>NZ_BBJC02000031.1 GCF_000739715.2 Falsirhodobacter sp. alg1
TGGAGATCCGCGAGCCCGACCGACATCGCCGACGCGAACGCCTGGAAGAGCTGTTGACCGAATTCTCGATTACGCATATCCGCCGCTCTCCGGCGCTGGCCCTTTCGGGCGGGGAACGTCGTCGTGCCGAGATTGCGCGCTGCCTTGCCGCCGATCCGCATTTGTATCATTCACCAATGCCAAGGGGTTGGAAGCGACGGGGTCGAACCTGTTTCTGGAAACCGAAGCATCGGGCCCGCCAATATCTTCAACACCCGGAGAGGATGGGCTTGGTACCCTGCGCCAGGGCTATCTGGAGGAAAGTACGGTCGATGCCGTGCGCGAGGTGACAGAACTGATCAAGGCACAACGGGCCTATGAACTGAATTCGAAGGTCATCATGGCGGCCGACCAGATGTTGTCTGCAACGGTGCAGGTAAAATNGATCCGGGCCGCCCTTGTCATCGCCCTTTTTCCCGGNTTTCGCAATCGCGGATACGGTTGTTGCAACGCGCACCCTGCGGGCCGAAAGCGTCATCGGACCGGCCGATGTCACCATGGTTGCAGGCGATGTCGCCGGATCGCTGGACGATTCCCTTCTGGCCGTGGGGATGGAAACGCGGGTCACGCTTTATGCAGGGCGCCCCGTGCTGGCGGCCGATCTGGGGGCCCCTGCAATTATCGATCGCAACCAGCTTGTCGCCCTCAGTTATCGCAACGGTGCCCTGATGATCGTGACCGAAGGGCGTGCCCTGGGGCGGGCGGTGTGCCTTTTGGCGATGATGATAGTTTAGCTTCACTGTCTTGTTGGTTTTTTGACTAACGGACAGAAGGTTTAACCTGGTTTTTTATGACCAGGTTTAGATGTGCGAAGGTTTTCGACGTCAAGGATTAGTCCCTTGGGACTTTCAACTTGTAGAGTTTGATCC
>NZ_BBJC02000032.1 GCF_000739715.2 Falsirhodobacter sp. alg1
GGAATTGGCACGGCGCTTGGGGGTTCTGCCTTCCAATGTTACGCATACTATCAAACCCACGCTTATTAACTGAGGTGACTCGATGAAAGCCCGCGTTCATATCATGCTCAAGGACGGCGTTCTTGACCCGCAAGGCGAAGCGGTGCGTCACGCACTGGGTACGCTTGGTTTTGCCGGTGTGGAAGGTGTCCGCCAAGGCAAGGTGATCGAATTGGATCTGGCCGCAACCGACAAGACCGCGGCCGAGGCCGAGGTTCGTGCGATGTGCGAAAAGCTTCTGGCGAATACGGTTATCGAGAAATATTCGGTCGAGATCGCCTGAATGTGAAGGCTGCGGCGGGCAGAAAGCGGGCCGTGAAATCCATTTCCAAGGAAACCACGTTTTCCGAGAATACCGCTGACCCGGCCATTCTGGACGGGCATTTGTGGCGATTGGCGGTGCAGGTTGYCGATCGGGCCAAGGCGCGCGATATGGCGGGGCGGACCGTTACCATAAANGCTCAAAAGGGCGGATTTCAGCGCCATTACCCGCNGCCATGCCTTGGGGGATCCGACGCAATCCGCCGACCGGATCTATACCGAGGGGCGGCGCTTGCTGGATGCGGCGGGGCCGATCGGGGCCGTGCGGTTGATCGGAATCGGCATTGCGGATCTGGGTCCCGGGGATCAGGCAGACAGGGCCGGTGATCTGCTGGACCCCGATGCCGCCCGCCGGCGCAGGGCGGAGGCAGCAACCGATGCCATCCGGAGGTTGTCTTTCTGGGGGGGCTTCAGGTCCGACATGCAGGGAACCAAGGCGGCGGATCTGCATGACTGGGCCGTATCGCAGGGGCGGCGTTCCTGCGCTTCGATTATTCGGGGCATGGCATGTCCGAAGGGCTGTTCGAGAATGGTGCC
>NZ_BBJC02000033.1 GCF_000739715.2 Falsirhodobacter sp. alg1
ATCGGGCCTGCACGGATTTGTGACAAGGCCCTCAGATCAGCCGCATTCGGAAGATGAATGGTTGATCTGAGTTTGCGAGGGCTATCTATCCCGAACCACAAAGTGCGGGCAAATATTCACACGTTGAACAAAAATTCGAAAATCTGCGTAAATTTCCGGAATCCCGCGACGGAGAATAAGGCCGTTTACGTATAAGAGCTGCAAATACCCTTGGAGGCATGCATGTATACCAAAGCTTTTTCCGCGATTGCCGTATCACTGGCCTTTGTCGCGCCGATGGGTCTGTTTCGCGAATGAGATCGCGCGCCATGATACCCCAGACGGTCACCTCCTCCGCGACATCCGAAAGACCCATCGAATGGGACAAGGTTGCCTGCGGATCAAAATCGACGGCCAATACACGGTATCCATCCAAGGCAGCGGCATGTGCAAAGTGAAGCGCAACGGTCGATTTGCCTGCCCCCCCTTTGAAATTGGCAATTGCCGCACGGATCGCCCGCTTGCCTTGCGGGCGAGGGGGGCAGGAGCGACTTCCTGTTGATCTTTAACCGACGACGGATTTCGTTGATTTCCTCTAAGGTGTACCAACGCTGACGCCCGTCTTCTTCGACCAGACCCTGCGGCAGGCTAGGGTCCGTCGCCATGCGGCCTCGCAGCGTTGACTGGTTCACCCGCAAAATCAGTTCTGCCAACTCCCAACTCGAAAACCGCCGCAGGGTTTTTTCCATATCCGGGGAGTATGTCTGCTGCCGGATCCAGCCCTGCATTTTCAATGACTGCCCCTGCAGCCCGCGCCAGATCTTCGTGAGTAAACATTCGTGCTCCTGCCAACGCTAAAATACGGTAAGTACCGATTTAAGCGTGTTTACAGAAATAACGCAAAGAATA
>NZ_BBJC02000034.1 GCF_000739715.2 Falsirhodobacter sp. alg1
GCGGGGCCTATTTTACCTATGTGCAACACCCTCAGGGCATGTCCTCCCCGGCATTCTGCCAGCATCTTGTCCAGACCGCAGGCATCCTGATGCTTCCCGGAACCATGTTCCATCCGCCCGGACAGGGGGACGGAACGGCCCGCATCGCCTTTGCGAATATCGACATGGCGGGGATCAACACCCTGTTCACACGATTGCACGCGCTTGCCCCATCTGCGCCAAAGCCGTAGGAAGGCGCGGAACATTCCATAAAGGGGCTGGGGTATGGCTAGGGACAAATCACGCGGCAGCAAGATCATGTCGGGCATTGTCTTCGCGACATGGGGCAGCTCCGCTTATGTGATTGCAACGTGCATATCCCGCTGCCCGCGTTGCGGCAACCGCGCGCAACGCGTATGACAAGGCGCGACAGACCGGAGGACAGCATGACCGAGCCGACGCCGATGATGGCGCAATATCTGCAGATCAAGGCAGAACACCCCGCCGCACTGCTGTTCTACCGCATGGGCGACTTTTACGAGATGTTCTTTGACGATGCCGTCATGGCGGCAGAGGCGCTGGATATCGCCCTGACCAAACGCGGCAAACATCTGGGCGAGGATATCGCCATGTGCGGTGTGCCGCATCATGCCGCCGAAAGCTATTTGCTGGGGCTGATCCGCAAGGGGTTTCGCGTGGCGATCGCCGAGCAGATGGACCCTTCCAGTCGCCCGCCATTCCCCACAAGACATCGCCATGCCCGTAGCCAAGCACCGTCGGCAGGGCCGCATCCTCTATCCGTTCGGCATAAAGTGCCGGAAGGCGCGGCAGAACCGGATTATCCAGAATGCGGCAGGTGAAGCCCATCGCCTCCAATGCCGGGCGCATTTCCTCCATCAGATAGC
>NZ_BBJC02000035.1 GCF_000739715.2 Falsirhodobacter sp. alg1
CGATGCTGCGATGGATGCATTTTGCAGGCGGAACATCCCAGCCCCGCGCTCGGCTCCATTGTCGAGGCGCTGCGCCACACGGAACGGGATACCGGCCTGTCGGTAGAATCGATCCGCGCAATGTCCAACTATTGGGAAGGGGTCCGGCAGGGATACGCCGCCTTTGAATCCGGCCTGCAGGCGCCCGCGTCCGAGGTCTATCTGCACGAGATGCCNGGGGGGCAGTTCACCAACCTCAAGGCACAGCCGGNCTCGANGGGTGAGANCGCTNGCACGANGNKGCTTTTGCCTATGCCGAAGCGAACCGCATGTTCGGTGATATCGTCAAGGTTACCCCCTCGTCCAAGGTGGTGGGGGATATGGCCCTGATGATGGTGGCACAGGGGCTGACCCGCGAGCAGGTGGAGGATCCGGCGGTGGAGGTCAGCTTCCCGGATTCCGTGGTCGACATGCTAAAGGGCAATCTGGGCCAGCCCCATGGCGGCTGGCCTGAACCGATCCTGAAAAAGGCGTTGAAGGGTGTAATCCCGGACGGCACCCGNCCCGGTGCACGAATGGCCCCCGTCGATCTGGAGGCAGAGCGTGCCGCTCTTGCGGCATCCATCGGCACCGAGGACGAACCCTTCGTTCCCACGGATGAGGACCAAAGGGTGATCCGCCATGACCTCTTATCCTAAACCGCCGTTTCCCAGCCAGCCTCAGAACGTTCCGGGCGATTCCCGGCAGATGCAACCCGTGCCGGATTGCGGCGAGGAAAGCTATGTCGGCAGCAATCGCTTGAAAGGGCGCATTGCCCTGATAACCGGCGGTGACAGCGGTATCGGCCGGGCTGTTGCGATCGCCTATGCCCGTGAAGGGGCCGATGTCGCCATCTGCTAT
>NZ_BBJC02000036.1 GCF_000739715.2 Falsirhodobacter sp. alg1
TAGCAGAACTTTAAAAGTGCTCATCATTGGAAAACGTTCTTCGGGGCGAAAACTCTCAAGGATCTTACCGCTGTTGAGATCCAGTTCGATGTAACCCACTCGTGCACCCAACTGATCTTCAGCATCTTTTACTTTCACCAGCGTTTCTGGGTGAGCAAAAACAGGAAGGCAAAATGCCGCAAAAAAGGGAATAAGGGCGACACGGAAATGTTGAATACTCATACTCTTCCTTTTTCAATATTATTGAAGCATTTATCAGGGTTATTGTCTCATGAGCGGATACATATTTGAATGTATTTAGAAAAATAAACAAATAGGGGTTCCGCGCACATTTCCCCGAAAAGTGCCACCTGACGTCTAAGAAACCATTATTATCATGACATTAACCTATAAAAATAGGCGTATCACGAGGCCCTTTCGTCTTCAAGAATTATACACTCCGCTATCGCTACGTGACTGGGTCATGGCTGCGCCCCGACACCCGCCAACACCCGCTGACGCGCCCTGACGGGCTTGTCTGCTCCCGGCATCCGCTTACAGACAAGCTGTGACCGTCTCCGGGAGCTGCATGTGTCAGAGGTTTTCACCGTCATCACCGAAACGCGCGAGGCAGATCGTCAGTCAGTCACGATGCGGCCGCTCGAGTCGACCCGGGAATTCCGGGGATCCCAGGGGCCCCTGGAACAGAACTACCAGATCCGATTTTGGAGGATGGTCGCCACCACCAAACGTGGCTTGCCAGCCCTGCAAAGGCCATGCTATATACTTGCTGGATTTCAAGTACTTATCAATTTGTGGGATAGCTTCAATACGTTTTTTAAAACAAACTCATTTTGTAAACTCATCCAGGCACATTGGGTCCATGTATAA
>NZ_BBJC02000037.1 GCF_000739715.2 Falsirhodobacter sp. alg1
ATCGCCGTCGGACAACAGCGCGGTTATCAGGGAGGCAGGCTCCACAATACGTATAATTTTCGGAACATCGGCAGGCGACACCCTGTGCGGGATATGTGCGAAAGTGAAGATTGCCTTTCGCACCTCGGCGGAAAAGGCGGCATCTTCGGCATCCAGACCTTCCAGTACCGCATCTCGCATCTGGCTGCCCGATACGTTCAAGATGGATGGGGCCGGTGTCCGAGGATGATATCGCACTGACCTACGGCGGGCAGGCCGCGATCAATCTGGTGATGAGCTGCTGTCTAAGGGGGGATCGCCCCGTGGTTCTGACCGAGGAATTGTCATATCCCGGCTTTCGCCATGCGGCGCGCCTGTCCCGTGCCGAGGTGTGGGCATCGAGCTTGATCAGCATGGATTGCGGCCCGATGCCCTGGAGGCCGCGTGCCGGCGGCTCAAAGCGCAGATCCTTTGTGTCACCACCGAAGCGCAGAACCCGACAGCCGTACGGATGCCCGAAAGCCGCCGGTCCGAAATTTCGCTGATCGCCCGTGCCTACAATCTGCAGGTGATCGAGGATGACTGCTATTCGGTCAGCGACATGGCCTTTACACCAGTTGTTGCCCAGTTTTACGTCGCAATGCTCCTCGGAGGCGATGAAATCCACACCGGGAAACGGCACTTGGAAATCGCGGTTGGTGCCATCGGGGAGTTCGACATTCAACATCATCATCGGTGGCAGATCAGGGTTGTCCAACATGATCAACGGGCGGTCCATCAGGATCACCGCGGCCTTGAGGCCTGCCTGGGTGAACAGATCGAAATACCACCACTCGTAATGGCGCGGGTTTCCATCATTGTGATAGCCGTCGTCGCGGTCTGTCACG
>NZ_BBJC02000038.1 GCF_000739715.2 Falsirhodobacter sp. alg1
GCGTTCGACTTTCTGGCGCATGCGCCGCTGCTGTCGATCATCCTGATCGTTTCCTGGCAGTGGCTGCCCTTTGCAACGCTGATCCTGCTGACCGCCCTGCAGTCGCTGGATAGCGAACAGCTCGAAGCCTCCGAGATGGACGGTGCGGGTCCGCTGGCACGCTTCTTCTGTGAGATCAAAAAAGTCACAGTTGGCACCGCGTGTACGTTCCCGGCAAATCTGCTCCGCCACGGGTTCCACCCGCGCCTCGGCAGTCGTAGAAGGCGCTGCGCGCAGCAGCCGGGCTCAGCTTCGGGCCCGGCTCTGCCACGCAGGTGCCGTTGTTGTGGCCAGAGGGATATTGCGATGACTGGGGGAGCGGTTCGCATGCGGCCAACGCAAACAGGCCTGCCGCCATCATCACCTTCTGCATTCGCCCGCTCCCCCGCATCCTGCAAACAATTTGTATCGTCTAGATATTTCTGTGGCGTCGCTTGTCCAGCCGCAATAGCGTCGGATCATGTTTACAATCGAACACGAATTTGACGCGACAGTGATCACCCTGATCGACGAGGGGACCGCCCATCTTGAAGAGGATGTGGTGATCCAGGCGTTCGAGGATCAGGTGACGCTGGAACAGGGAAATCCCGAAACCGGAGAGGTCGCGCGCATCGTGCTTTCGGTATGGGCAGGGTGGAAACGACCTTTTACGCGGCTTTGGCGGTGATGATACGCTGGACGGCGGCGCCGGCAACGATACCTTGATCGGCGGGGCCGGAGCAGACTTTCTGGTGGGCGGTGATGGCAAGGACATGGTCAATTACGTCGATTCCCCCATTGGGCTGGTGATTGATCTTGCCCGCCCGGGACCAATACCGGCATCGCC
>NZ_BBJC02000039.1 GCF_000739715.2 Falsirhodobacter sp. alg1
GGAAAACGCCGCATAGGCCCGCGCCAAGGGGTGCCGCAATACGGTAAAGCTCAACGGGGCACCCTGTGCCTCCCGCCATTGGCGCAACGAACGCTGGTCCATCCGTTCGATGACGCCATCCCCCAATTCGGACAGCCATGCCACGACCTGTTCATCCGGCCCGTTCCGCATCGGCAGATACATGGCCGGGGCATCCTTGGCTGCGACAAAAGTCGGAACCGACGGACCGCGGCGCGGCTCGAAATTCGGAATGCGCGCAAAATCGAACCGGTCGATGCGGGCCAGTGCCTCGGTGACGGCCATATGTCAAAGCCGATGTCGCAAGGCGTGTTCAATGTGCCTTGCGCCAATCCCACGGCATGTCGAATGAACTGGCCCATATCCCTGCGCGGTCATTCCTTGCCGCATCTTCATTCGCGCCGTAGATCTCTCCGCCGTATTGACGATAGGCCACGGCCCAGCCATTCCGGACCATCCACGTATTGATGCTGACATCTCCGGCCTTGCACGTTGCAATCGACCGGCCGTACCTATCAGTATCGGTCTTCTCGCAAGTTACCTGCTGTGTGCCAATCATCTTCCCAAGCTGGGTCGTCAATGCCAGCACATCCACGACCATTTCGGCCGCAGCGGCCCATCGCCAATGCCGGAACCGTGTTCTGCTGACAAGGTTCATGGCGATGAGGCCGGCAAGCACAAGTCCCATCGGAACCAGCGGCAGCTTGATATCAAGAAAAAGGGTGGCGATCGCAATCGTCGCCACCTGCCCTGCAACCGCAAGCCAGCGCAGTTGCACCAGCATGGTCAGGTTACGGCCATCGGCCAATTCATCGCTCAGGCGCGGCGCGATCGCCATTC
>NZ_BBJC02000040.1 GCF_000739715.2 Falsirhodobacter sp. alg1
GCTGACCGTGGTTCGGAATGCCGATGATATCACCGGCCCACGCCTCTTCCGCCAGTTCCCGATCCGCTGCAAGGAACAGGACGGGATTGGACACCGCCATCTGCTTTTTGGAGCGGACATGCAGCAGCTTCATTCAGGTTGCCGAACACCAGCGATGCCATCGCCTGGCGTGCAATATGCTCCGGGTCTTGGTTCGATGACCGGATGCCCGAGATGATCTGCGCCTTGATGCGGGTGATCGCACTTTCGTTGAAGCTGGGCGCCACAAGCGCCGAATGA
Source organism: Falsirhodobacter sp. alg1 (assembly GCF_000739715.2). Lineage (GTDB taxonomy): Bacteria > Pseudomonadota > Alphaproteobacteria > Rhodobacterales > Rhodobacteraceae > Falsirhodobacter. The sequence goes on from NZ_BBJC02000040.1 coordinate 280, forward strand.
AGCAGATCGGCCCCCTGATCGCGGTTTTCCGTCAGGAAACGTGCCGAGACGGAAACCATGTCCTTGTTGGACGAAAAGTCGATGTCGGCGGCCAATGTGTCGCGGGCGGCGGCAAAGGCCTGCGCGTCCATGTCACCCGTTCCTTCTTCGAGCATTGCGGCCATCAGATTGGTTGCGCCGCGTTTCCCCTCGGCATCCAGCGAAGTGCCGCCCCGGAATTCGATTTCCAGCGCGGTAAAGGGGATGTCATGCTCTTCGACCAGCCACGCGGTAATGCCCCCGGGCGAGGTCACTTTCTGGATCGGAACGGCTGCATATGCCGGCAATGACAGACAGATCAGGGCAATCGCGGTTTTCAGGATCTTCATTGCGTCACCTCGTCAGATTCCAGCCAGGTTGATGCACGTGATCGCAGCCAAGGCCGTTGCCTTTGGCGAGGCGCTGCGCCCCGAGTTCAAGGCCTATGCCGCACAGGTCAAGGCGAACGCCGCGGCCATGGCCGACCAACTGATGAAGGGCGGGATCGACATCGTTTCCGGCGGTACCGACAACCACCTGTGTCT
>NZ_BBJC02000041.1 GCF_000739715.2 Falsirhodobacter sp. alg1
CCGTAAAAACCGAAAAACGGCCGGCCCCGGTCCCCGTACGTACCGGTACCGGGACCCGGGCCCCGTTTCGTTTTCGGTTCGGTAACGAAAAACGAAACGTCCGTTCCGGTTTCCGGTTCCGGCCGACTACCGTCCACTTACTTACTACGTCGAACGTAAGTAGAAAGACGATACGCGTCTACGGGCGACAAAGACGCAGCAGTCGCTGCCCTGCGCGCTGCCCAGCCCGAAATGGCACGTGGCGTTTCGAAAGGCGTTCTGCACAAGAACACCGTTTCGCGCAAAATCTCGCGTCTTTCGTCGCGTGTAAAAGCTGTAGGCGCTGCCGCCTAAGCTGCGAATAACCCGTTGAAAAGGCGCGCTTTCAGGCGCGCTTTTTTTATGCCTGGTGATCAGGCGTGGCGCGAATGTCAAACGTTCCGGATTCGGCCCGACCATTTTCCTGTCAACAGCGAAGATCGGTTGCGGTTCCTCCGAAACGCGGGCTAGCGTCACTAAGCGATTCACTGTCCTGGGGGACATTGATCGCATTCTGGGACCGGTCCGGCTGCCACGCTGTGTTGCTTGATTTTCGATGCAACTGGGACATGTCCTGCGAATGCGATTCAAACGCACACCGGCTGGCGCCGAATGGTGCCTTATCTTTTGTACGCGAAGCTTATGCCGGGCCTTTGCGATTTCGCTGACGCGGAACGTTTCGGTCGCGGATGATCTGGTGCAGGACACCATCGTCAAGGCGTGGACAAACTTCGACAAGTTCACGGTCGGGACCAACTTGCGGGCATGGCTGTTCACGATCCTGCGCAACACCTTCTATTCGGACAAGCGCAAGAACC
>NZ_BBJC02000042.1 GCF_000739715.2 Falsirhodobacter sp. alg1
GACCCTACAGACCTGCCCCGCTTTCTTGACTGGGTCGCGCCGCTGATGCCCGCCAACCGCAGCGCCTCGGCACGGATCATTTCGGCCGGGCGGGGCATGACGGATAGTGCGTTTCCCTCCGTTTCCATCCTCTCGATGTCCACACTGGCGGATCTGTCGGCACGGATGGGGCACGATCTGTCGATTGTAGGAATTCAGCATGGAGACGACCAGAAACATGAACAGCGATGCGCCCCAGATGCCCGGGACATTCGACAGTCCGCCCGCAATGGAGGTGCCGCCGATCACTACGACAGCAATAGAGAACAGCAGGTATTCGGCCCCCATGTTCAGCGCCGCACCACCGGAAAAGCTTGCCAGCAGGTATCCGGCAACGGCGGCCAGAAGGGATACCGTAAGATAGGCCCCCGCCCGTACAGCCTCTACAGGTACGCCGGCGAGACGTGCGGCACGGCGGTTCTGGCCGGTCGCCAGCAACCAGCGTCCCCAAAGTGTCCGTTCAAGCACCACCCATACGAGAATGGACAGGATCAGGCCTACAACCGCAATATTCGGAATTCCCATAACGCGACCGGTTGCAAAATCGGCCAGCTCGGCGGGCGGCTTGATCCGCAAGCCACGGTTGGACCAGATGGCAACCGATTGATATACCAGCGATGCGGCAAGTGTGGCGATGATCGGTGGAAGCCGAAGATGTGCCTCGAGCGTGGCGGGGCAGTACTGGGTGCCCACCAGCAAATTGCGGATACCGGAGCGGACAGCGCCCGCCACGGTGAAATCCACGATGCGGCGCGTTTCGCCGAAGGGCAGGGCGGGTTTGCACTCGGCCCCTGTC
>NZ_BBJC02000043.1 GCF_000739715.2 Falsirhodobacter sp. alg1
GAAAGTGTGGATCTGCCCGAGATCGTGAAAACGCTGACCGCGGAAGCAAAAATCCCGCGCTAGGCCCGCAGGCGCGCCCTTTCGCGTTGCAGCCAAAGCGCTGTGATCAGAAGGGGCGCGTTCTGGATTTCCCCCGTTGCGACCAGATCCATCATGCGGTCGAACGGAATCAGGTGGCCGCGGATGTCCTCGGCCTCCTCCGCCACACCGAAAACACCCGCCGCATCATCCGGCAGGTCCGTCAGGGCCACATAGGACGTGATGAATTCGGCCTTGGCCGCCGGGGACGGATAATAACCGCCCACATATTACGATGAAATACTCCTGCACTTCGGGATTATGGAAATTGAAGGTCGGCTGCTCGCTCAGGAAATTATGCATGTAGAACTGGCGTCGACCGGCATCCCATGTCCATGCCGGCCCGCCAAAAATGGCCAGCCAGTTGTTCGGAGGCGTGCCATCGGGTTTGGGATCGGCCCAGATGAACCAATCCGCCTTGGGGTTGGTCCGGTCCAGCCGGCTTTCCTCGAACAGCGGATGGATCAGGGCGCAATGGCTGATGACCTGATCGATGATGACCTTCAGCCCCAGATCATGGGCCACCCGCAGCAGTTCGTCAAAATCCTCCAGCGTGCCGAAATCGGGGTGGATGCCGTAATAGTCGGAAACGTCATACCCCATGTCCAGCATGGGTGAGGGAAAACGGGAAGCCAGATTGCATCCACCCCCAGGGACGCCACATGCGGCAGCCGCCGGGTGATGCCCTTCAGGTCGCCGATCCCGTCACCGTTCGAATCCTGAAACGAGCGGGGGTAGATCTGATACGTAACCGA
>NZ_BBJC02000044.1 GCF_000739715.2 Falsirhodobacter sp. alg1
TATGATGACGAGGATGACTGGGACGATAAACCGCCTTTCCGGGCCGGTGGCGCAGAATTGCCGAACATCCGGCGGTTCTGCGAATGCCCCTATCGAATTCACCCGCATCGGCTACATATACATCAGAATAACAACGTGCGGATGATCTCGATCAGCCGCTGATATTGGCTGCCTTCCTTGAAGGTCGGATAGGGCTGCACGGTTTCGCCGCGGATATCTTTGACGAACTCCCGTGCAAGGAAGTGCCAGCACTGTTCGGTTTCACCTTTCACATCAGGCATGTTGGAAATGATCTCCTGAGGCAGGGGGAGCTCCTTCCATTTCCCATCCGGCCCGGCAATCGAAAGTTGACCGCTGCCGTAATGCCCCTTGATGTAGATTGCGCCCTTTGTTCCGTAAAAGACGATATGATCCTCGTGGAAGCGGGGAACGANGACCGCCATGCTTGAACAGAACCGAAACCGGCTTGCGGGCAAGCTCGCTCTGGATTTTTGCAAGAACGGTATAGGACCATTCGACGTTGCTTTCGCCCCATTCAAGGGACGGGTCATCCAGATTGTCAGGCATGAAATCCCGCCGCGTCGCAAAATTATGGACACCTTTGACGATCGGCGCCCGCTCCATATCATCCCGCACATCGCCCATGATCGACAACAGGCGATCTCCGACCACATCGGTTACTCTCGGAAAACCGCCGCTAGGGTTCCCCCGATGCGACAGGAGACGGGCATGACATTCGACGAACAGATCGACCGCACGGACACCCATTCACAGAAATGGGACATGATGGAAAAGATTTACAACGTCCCGCAGGGCAAAGGCTTGCCGATGT
>NZ_BBJC02000045.1 GCF_000739715.2 Falsirhodobacter sp. alg1
CGCCCCATCCGGCCCGTTAATTTCCCCAGAAGCAACGCCCGGCCATCCCCCAGGCGGGGCGAAAAACCTCCGAACTGGTGGCCTGCATAAACCAAGGCCACCGGATGCGCATCCGGTGCAAGGTCCAATCCGATCAGAGCCCTAGCGGAAAGATCGGGCAGACCAAGCTGCGCACACATGCCTTCGTTCAGTTTGAGCGTGGCTGGCGCGGGAACCGGGGGAGTTCATGAAGTGCAGGAAGTAGCGCGAACGCTCCTGCACGTCATGATAGTTGTCCAGCGTCCAGTTGAAGTTCAGGAACTTCGGCGGGATCGCAATGGCGNTCCACCTCGGATTTGAAGCTGGTCAGGATCGTCCACAGGATCGGGAAAAAGATCACCAATCCCACAGCCCATGCGCAGACCGTGACTACGGCCTTGCGCTGCGTCGTGCTTGCTCGTGCCATATCAGGTCTCCAGATTCTTGCCGATCATCCGCATCAGGAAGATCGCAACGATATTGGCAAGGATGACCGCAACNAATGCCGCCTGCCGAACCGAGGCCCACGTCATACTGCAGCAGCGACTGCGAATAGACGAGGTAGGTGAGGTTGGTCGACGCGTTACCCGGACCGCCATATATCGGCCTTCGACATCACGGACCGGCTGCACGCACTGACCTGCCCTGTTCTGGCACTTGCCACCAAGGATGACCTGCTCGTGCCATATTCCCGTAGTGAAACGCTAATTCAGAGTTTGCCGAAAGGGAGCTTGCATATGATGGACCATGGCGCCCACGCGGTGAACATCACTCAACCCGATGCGTTCAACATTGAGATGATGCGGTTTCT
>NZ_BBJC02000046.1 GCF_000739715.2 Falsirhodobacter sp. alg1
GTTGATGCCGGCGCTTCATGTTCGCCACGTGCATACGCTCTGCGCATCTCGGCCAAGGCGCCTTGATCGACTTTGCTACCAGCGGGATCGGCACTCGTGCTCTCTATTACCCCGATAAAGAAAAGACCCGGACGTGACCGGGTCGAAGAAAACCCAACTAAGACCTAACGAAAAAACAAACGAGTATCAGGGCCGGTCGTTCTCCTGCGAGCCAGTGTTTGTACAGCTCTCTGGCGTCGCGTGAGTCTGTCGCATCAGCGTCTTGACCGTACTGCTTGTCGCCGCCGTGCTCCTTCAGTAGCAGCTCAGCGACTGTTTCAGCATAGGCTTTCCGCCCTTCGAGGACGCCAGACCACCGTCGGGCTTTCTTGCCCCTTTTTTNGNCAAACTCATCCACATACTCCGAGATTAACTTGGAAAATGTGCGGAGCGTGGCAGGGCTCATTCTAGCGCTGCTCGGGCAGTCAGTCAGGGTGCTCACCGTCCAAGAAGGAAGGGNCGTGTTTTGATGGGCCATAAACCACCTGCTGCTGATACCAATCATTCTTCACAGTATCCCGTTCGCGCTGCCGAATACGTCCGCATGTCCACAGATCACCAGAAGTATTCAACAGAAAATCAGGGCTGCTACCGTCTGTGTGTTTCCAGCCGACTTGTCAGCCATATCAACCTACTTTTCCCCAAACAGGATACTCACCAAAGTATATCCCTTTAATGCAGCCATTATTCAAGGCGAGTCGATACGGGTAAATTGTAGCTCTGCCCCCACGAGGGGATACTTATCCATTAAGATTATACATTAATGGATATTAACCATAAATTGC
>NZ_BBJC02000047.1 GCF_000739715.2 Falsirhodobacter sp. alg1
CAGTCTCGCGGGGCAGTTTGCCCACGATTTTCAATACCGCGATATACAGCACCGGCACCAGGATAATCCCGAACGTGGCGGAAAAGATGATGCCGCCCAGCATTCCCGTTCCGATCGATTTCTGTGCCGCGGCACCGGCACCGCTGGCCGTTGCAAGCGGCAGGATGCCGAAGCCGAATGCCAGCGTTGTCATCAGGATCGGGCGAAGCCGTTGGCGCGATGCAAGCAGGATGGAATCGAAAACGTCCTTGCCGGATTTGCGCAGGGTTTCCGCGAACTCGATGATCCTGGATCCAGCGCATCACGCGCCCAGTCCCCAAGCAGGTTGATTGCAAGGATACACATCGACAGTGCAAACCCCGGCCAGAAAATCAGTTCGGGTTTGAGCCGGAAATAGATCCGGGTCTCGGCCATGATATTGCCCCAGGTCGGAGTTTCGGTTGAAACCCCCGCACCCAGAAAAGACAGGATCGCCTCTGTCAGGATGGCAGACGCACAGACATAGGTTGCCTGCACCGTCAACGGGGCGAAGGTATTCGGCATCAGATGGCGCCACAAAATCCGCGGCAGCGAGGTGCCCATGGAGATTGCCGCCTCTACATAAGGCTCTTCCCGCGCCGACAGCACGATGGATCGCACCAGCCGCACGACACGTGGAATTTCCGGAATCGTGATGCGCTCCAATTTCTCATTGCGCTTGGTAGAGCCATCGCCCGCATATTTATGTGTGGAAGATGTATCCACCGCACTTCCCAATGAAGCGTCGCCGGAAATCTTGCCTTCCAGGCGCTGCGGCAAGCCCAGAAGATCAGGGATCTTC
>NZ_BBJC02000048.1 GCF_000739715.2 Falsirhodobacter sp. alg1
AATCCGTATCGCGGGTGCGAACATGGCTGCATCTATTGCTTTGCACGGCCGACGCATGCCTATCTGAACCTGTCGGCGGGCCTTGATTTCGAGACGCGGCTGATTGCCCGGCCCGGCATTGCAGCGGTGCTGGAGCAAGAGTTGCGGGCAAAATCCTACGCGCCGCGGACGATCGCGCTTGGTACCAACACCGACCCGTACCAGCCCATCGAGGCCGCCCATCTGCTGATGCGGCAGATCCTCGAGGTTCTTTCGGTCCACCATGCGATTTTCAACACGCTGCGTTTCTACGAAGCGCGGACGGCGATCGTTTTCTGCAAAACGCGCGCCAACGTGAATCATCTGCTGGCCCGCATGTCGAACCGCGGCTTTCAGGCTGTCGCCCTTTCGGGTGAGCTGAGCCAGCAGGAGCGGACACATGCCCTGCAATCGCTGCGGGACNGCCGTTCCAAGGTGTGTATCGCGACCGATGTCGCGGCACGCGGGATCGACCTTCCGGGGCTGGATCTGGTGATCCACGCCGATCTGCCGTCCAACTCCGAAACCCTTCTGCACCGTTCGGGCCGTACAGGCCGCGCGGGTGCCAAGGGTGTATCTGCGCTGATCGTGCCACAGGCCGAATTCCGCAAGGCACAGCGGCTGCTGCAGTGCAGTCGTGCTGAATGGCGGCGCCCCCTTGGCAGAAGATGTGCAGGCCAAGGATGACGAACGTATCGTGACCCATCCGACCCTGACCGCTGACGTGGGTGAGGAAGCGGATCTGGGCCGGTCGTCTGATCGAGCAGTTCGGCGCACCCAGCGTTGCTGCCGCCTTTTA
>NZ_BBJC02000049.1 GCF_000739715.2 Falsirhodobacter sp. alg1
GACATGGGCACGGTCCGCCTCGATGACGGCGCTGATATCATTTACGGGAATGTTCATGCCACTTCTCCGCTCAGGAACGGGGCAAGACCTTCGGTCATCGCCATGTCGAAGCGGTGCAGCAGCTCGTCGACCTGCTCTTCGGTCATGATCAATGGCGGACAGAAGCAGATGCACTCACCGATCGCGCGCAGGATCAGCCCATGACGCTGTGCGGCCGCAGATACGATCCCTGGTTCTGCTGAACTAGGGAAAGCCGAATTTAGCTACCATGGCGGCAATGGCCCGATCATTGCCGCTGTCGCCCAGATTGCTGGCACGGAGACTCCTGGCCTGCGATCCGGGCCATTCCAGAACGCGCCCTTTGGAACCCAGTTTCTCTGCATGGTTTCCGGCGCGGCGGTGCATCCAGTAAAGCCAGACGTCATCGGCATCCGGTGCAAGCGTGCGGAACAGCTCCTTGTCCATCACATCGTGATGGAACACGCCCGGGGCATAATAGACCCCCATCACACCCGTCGGGAAAACCAGCGGTCCGGCTTCGGGGGCCGCCAGCCCTCGCTCCCACGCATCATAGGGTGCCGGAACCTGCCCGGCCATCACCACGCGGTGCGCTCGCAAAGCCCGGACCTTGCCCGTCCCCGCCAGCGCGGATCAAGGGCGGGCGCGTCGAACTGGCGGGGGCGGAACTATGAGCGGTCTGGGAACGGCATTGCGCGATCTGGTCCGCCCCGATCCGGGCGCGGACCGTCTGGTTCCACCGACGGGCATGGGATCATGGCTGACGGTGTTCACGGCCGGCGTAATGGCCTTT
>NZ_BBJC02000050.1 GCF_000739715.2 Falsirhodobacter sp. alg1
GCGACAGTTCCGAGATCTTGCGTCCGACGTTGTAGCGGTTCGGCGTCACGATTGCCTCGGCCACTTCAGTTCGGCTCGGGGGGCGAGATCGAAGCGGCGTCGTAGCCCACGCTCAGCCTTCTGGGCAGCAAGGGTCAGCAGCTCGGATGTCGTTGTCACAACGATCAGAACATCGCCGGTCTGCAGCACGACATCTCGGCCCTCCCACTTGGGACCACCGGATCACTATGGCCGACTTTCGTCTCTGCTCGACTTGTCAGTCTTGCAGTCAGGCTGGCTTCTGCCATTGCACTCAACGACCGATTTCCGACCGGTCTGAGCCAACCTTCGCGCGCCTCCGTTACAATTTAGGAGGCGACCGCCCCAGTCAAACTACCCACCACGCAGGGTCCCGGATCCGGATAACGGACCGCGGTTAGACATCAAGAGTKCGAANGGGTNGGTATCTCAAGGATGGCTCCACCGGAACTGGCGTCCCGGTTTCAATGCCTACCACCTATCCTGCACATCACAATCCTGATGCCAGTGCGAAGCTATAGTAAAGGTTCATGGGGTCTTTCCGTCTAACCGCGGGAAGTGTGCATCTTGACACACAGTTCAATTTCGCTGAGTCCACATCATGATGGTGGTGGAACTGATGTCCCGCACCGGAATGCCTCTGGCCGATCTGGTAGCGCAACGCCGCGCGGCATTTCCGTCCTCGGGAGAGATCAATTTCCGTGTGGCCGACGTCACAGCCGCCGTGGACCGCGTGACCGCCGCCTATCAGGGGCAGCGGGATGATACGGATGGTCTGTCGATGGATA
>NZ_BBJC02000051.1 GCF_000739715.2 Falsirhodobacter sp. alg1
AATCAGCTTGTTGCAATCCCAGATCGAGTTGAAAACCTCACCGATGGCGACCGGTACCGTCGAATGCTGACGCAAAAGCTTCAGCGCGTCCTGATCGTCGGCGGGTGTCGGATCTTCAAGCCAATACAGGCGCGCAGGTTCTACCGCCTTGGCAAATTCGGCAGCCTCACGCGGCAGCAGGCGGTGATGGACGTCGTGCAGCAGATGCAGCTCCGGGCCGAACCGTTCCCGGATTTTCATCAGCGCATCGGGCATATAGCGCATATAGAGATCGGTATCCCGTTAATTTGGTAGTCGAATAGGAATGCACCGAGTATTTCCATGGAAGGCGACGTGCTGTTGCCTGTTGGCTGTCGTGCCAGTTAAGCGTCGTACATTTTCCTCACTGGACCACATATTCCTGTCCGCGAGCCCGGTGATAAACCTATTAACTATTACAATGCTAACATTCTGGCTTTTTTCAGGGCTGGAGCACCTCACTATCCAGAAGCATAAATGTGGGGATTGTTTCCCATCTGCATCGTCGCATACCGTATTCCATTCGGCCAAGTCTAATACATCGCGCCTTATATCATTGAATTTACATTGATAATAAGGGATGGGCCCATGCCGGCGATTCACCGTCGAGAATGTCAGTCAAATTTAGTAATCACATGTATTTGATGTAACGCGGTCCGTCACCTCTCCGCCGTCCGAGGCGACCTCCCATGCCGCGCCAGCCAGTTCGGCCACCCGCTCGGGGGACATGAGGTCCGCCAGCGCATCCGCAAGGGCGCGAGGGTGGGCCACGGGCAACGAGGCCCG
>NZ_BBJC02000052.1 GCF_000739715.2 Falsirhodobacter sp. alg1
TGGTGAATATTCTTGTGTTGCTCATCATCACCTATATTCCGGCGATCTCGCTGTTCATTCCAAATCTGCTGTTCGGATAAGCGTCGTATTCTAGCAGTCATCGACAGGATATGAAAAAGGCCGCCCGGGTGAGGGCGGCCTTTCCTGTGTCTGTATTTCCGGCGCCTCAGATTTCGAACAGCGCCTTGCCGTTGTCCTGATGCCGTTGTGCCAGCTTCTTCATGAAACGACCCTTTTCCGGAATGTAGTAGCGGTGTCATTTGTGGATCTGCCGCAGCGCAACCTTCAGATCGTTCATCAAGGCAGAGAATTCGCGCGTGCCCGTCACCTTGGGGCGTCCGACCAGCACGTAATCCCACCCGTCGCGCCCGAGTTCGGGCAGTGTCAGGCGGGCAATCTCGCGCAGACGGCGCTTGGCCCGGTTCCGCGCCACCGCGTTGCCGAGTTTTTTCGAGCAGGTGTATCCGACCCGCATCGGGGCATCATCGCCCCGTGCACGTGCCTGCAGCAGAAACCCTTGCCGTCAAAATCAAGAATGTCCCCCAACGGGCGCGGTGCATTTTCCGCCGGCATCTCGGGGGCGGACAGGGGGGGCAGGGCGGCGCGCGCCATACCATGCGGCGGCCCCAAGTACGGCCGCTGCCGCAATGAAAGGAACGAAAGGCATGCCGGGAATAAGGGCGAACAATGCCATCAGGGCCGCAACGGTGCCCAAGGCTGCAGGATAGCGCCCCAATTGTTTGAAAAAGGCCACATCCGCAGGGCCGGTCGCCCCGCCGCGCGTCAGGAG
>NZ_BBJC02000053.1 GCF_000739715.2 Falsirhodobacter sp. alg1
TGTCCCCTTCAAGGAAATTCAGGAAGAAGTCGCTTAAAATATCGCGGGAATATTTGGGGCGCCAAACCTGGTCGCTTCCGACAATAACCGCGTCCAGTTCATATCGGTCGATATGCCTGTTCATCGCAAAGCTCGAATAGAACTGGCGGGAAATAGGCGTCATATGCTCTTCGACAAAAACCGCGGTTCGGAACGTTCTTGCCCAATCCGATATTGGACGAATAAAGCGGAATTGCCGCATCCAGTGCCAGATCCTCGGGGGTCTTGCTCGGTTCCGCCTTGCTGTTACGCCGGTTCAGCAAAACAGGGCGGTGACCAAGCCCCCTGAGGGTTTTCATCAGGGCGAATGCCTGAAGATTGCCGCCGTAGTTGCGGTTCATCGGCAGGGTCATGATGCCGATCTGCTTGGATGCCGAAGAGGCAGGCGACACCGGTTCCGAGATATCCNAGAGCCGGGGCTTCGGATGGCATGTAGAGCACTGCATGGATGATGGGGGCCCACAGCCTTACTGAGTCTAAGCAAACTCCGAATACCGCAGAGTACTATCCGGGAGACACACGGCGGGTGCTAACGTCCGTCGTGAAGAGGGAAACAACCCTGACCTGCAGCTAAGGCCCCTAATTCGTGGCTAAGTGGGAAAGCATGTGGGACGGCCAAAACAACCAGGAGGTTGGCTTAGAAGCAGCCATCCTTTAAAAGATAGCGTAACAGCTCACTGGTCTAGATAAGCTGTCCTGCGGCGAAGATGTAACGGGGCTCAAGCCACGAGCCGAAGCTCAGGATGC
>NZ_BBJC02000054.1 GCF_000739715.2 Falsirhodobacter sp. alg1
TGGCGCTCCATCCCCGCGGCTATGTCGAGCTTGGTCTCGGCTCGGGCGGGACGACTTATACCGGGGTGGAGATCAATGCCTCCTCGGACTACATCATGGGACGCGATCCTTCGGCTGTCTATCAGTCCTGCGTCTATCAGAAATCGGGCGAAATGCCTGCCCGTCCGTTATACGACCGCCCTGACTGGAGGGGATGATCATGGTTCAGTTTACACTTCCGAAGAACTCGAAGATCCGCACCGGGAAAACCTGGCCCAAGCCTGCAACTGGACCGCCTGACCGTGACGCGCCCGAACGGCGAGGCCATGTTCGCGCCGTTGACGCTGACCGTGGAAACCGGCTGTATTGCCAGCGTCATGGGTCCGTCGGGGATGGGGAAATCCACGCTGCTGGCAGCCATCGGCGGGCATCTGGCTCCGGGATTCCGGACGCAGGGGCATGTGCTGCTAACGGGTCGCGATGTGACGCATCTGCCCGCCGAGAAGCGTGGGGNTGGGGATCATGTTCCAGGAGGCAGTGCTGTTTCCGCATTTGTCCGTGGCCGACAATCTGGCCTTTGGACTGTCGGCGCGGGTTGCGGGGTTCGTGCGGCACGGCGCGCCGCAGTGGAGGCGGCCCTGGGGCAGGCGGGGTTTGGATGGCATGGGGTCAGCGTGATCCGGGCCACACTTTCGGGGGGTACAGAGGGCGCGGGTCGGCCCTGATGCGGACGCTGCTGTCCAACCCGTGCGCCATTCTGCTGGATGAACCGTTTTCAGCCTTGATCCGGAGTTGCGACAGG
>NZ_BBJC02000055.1 GCF_000739715.2 Falsirhodobacter sp. alg1
GAGAGCTCGGGACGCTGGCTGCATCAAGCAGCAGCGACGATACCAAGTGGTTCAAGATTCTGGGTTCGGAATCCTTGCGAAGCGTGTTCCAGACAGCCTTTGGGCTGCCGACATCCTTTGCCTCGATCGATCTGGATCAACAGCTGACTGTCATGAAGGCAAAGGCAAAATCCCTGTTCGGCAGTTCCTCCATTTCCGACTTTGCCAATTCTGACAAGGTTGATGCATTGATAAAACGCTTTCTGATCATGTCCGATCTGACAAACCCCTCTCTCGATATTGCCCTGCGCAACGGCGATGTGATTTCCGTAGAGCGTGACCGCCGGACATTCATGTCGCTGGGTGCTACAGGTCAGTCGGTTGTTCATTTCGAGAAGCCACAGCTTTCCGCACTGGAGGCGATTGCGCAGGTCGGTGGCCTTCAAACCAACCTTGCCGACCCCAAGGGCGTATTCGTGTTCCGTGATGAGGATGAATCCACGGTACGCAGCCTGACCGGTCGCACGGACTTTGCCGGCCCCCAACGTGTGGCCTATGTTCTGGACCTGACCGAACCTTCGGGCATGTTCGAAGCGCGGGATTTCCAGATCCGCGACGGCGACATATACGGTTATCCTCCAATTCATTCCGTCCGATGGTAAACCGCACCACCGTCCGGCCTCAAGTTGCGATTACGTGAGACGGGGGCAAGGAAAAACTACGGCACCGTTTCAAGATAGGCGATAATGGCCTTGCGATCTTCTTCGCGCGGCAGACCTGCAAAGGCCATCTTGGTGCCC
>NZ_BBJC02000056.1 GCF_000739715.2 Falsirhodobacter sp. alg1
GTGATCATCGATGCTGCGGATTATTTCACCGCCGCCCGGGAGGCGATGATGCGGGCGCAAAGCTCCATCATGATGGTCGGTTGGGATTTTGACGCCCGTATCAGGTTCGATGCCCCCGAGCATAATGATGGCAGGTAGGCACCCCCGGCCTCACCGCCCGGAAATTTCGCGATGCGCGCGCCGGTCACGGGGCTGGACCGTCCGGCTCCGCGCTGGTCAAGCAGGATCACGCGGTAGGATTTCAACGCCTCGGCAAACCAAGCATTCCGGCCCAGAACCGGGCGCGGCCCCTTGCACCCCGGACCCCCTTGCAGGAAAATCAGCAGCGGCAGGTCCTTTGTCGCGTGTTCCGCCAGCACCACCTCACGCGCGAACAGATCGATCGCCTCGCCGTCCGGGTTGGACCAGTCAAGCGGTACGGGCAGGCTGATATCACGGATGCAAAGCCCCGGAACCCTGTAGGATTGGATAGTCTGCTGCATTTCGGCTTCCGTAGATAAAATGGTTTCTGAATTTTCAATACGCGGGTGGATCCAGACCTGGCTGGCACAGCCATCTACCTTGGTCGCAGGTGCCTTCAGCGCGTCGTTCATTTCGGGCATTGCCTTGCCCAGATCGATGACGTGGCGATACCTGTCTTCCCAGTCATCAAGAAATTCGAATGTATCCGCGATGTCTTCAAATGCCTGTGTGGCCATGGTCGCCCTCCGGTTCTTCGGAGTGAGAGGTAAGACGCCCAAGCCCAAAGGTCCAGCCTGTCACGCTTTTCAACCGCA
>NZ_BBJC02000057.1 GCF_000739715.2 Falsirhodobacter sp. alg1
GATCGTCGCGCAAAAGATCGCGGTCATCACAGAGGTGTCGGCGCTTGCGGGAGTATCGGCAGGATATGTCACCGAGGCCGCCGATATGATCGAGGCGAATGCCCTGCGCATCGCCGGGCGCCTGCGTAAACCGGCAATGTGATCCGGGTGCAGAAGCGAAACAGGGATATCAGAAGCCGCTGTTCCCAAAAAACTAACATCGTCTGATTCCTTCGTGAAGCGCATCGTCATTTAAGTATTGCTTAAGCATTTTGGCAAAAAGATCAATTTGATGAAAACCCTTGCTATCTCGGGTCCGCTTGCCCATATAGCATAGGAACAAAAAGAGAATATCAAGCCCGATTGCCGGTGCTTGTAGCCTGTGCGAAAAGGGATTTCGATGGCAACTGCGAACCTCTTTGAATCGAACGGAAAGCGCGAAATGGATAAGGCAAAGGCGTTGGAAAGCGCATTGGCTCAGATCGAACGGCAGTTCGGCAAGGGCTCGATCATGAAGCTAGGGCAAGATAATGCCGTGATGGATGTTGAGGCAACCTCGACCGGATCGCTGGGTCTTGATATCGCGCTTGGAATTGTATCAGCACGCCGGTGCCATCCGCGACCATTCCCGACCCATAAGAGAAGTTGATCGTATAGGTGTTGGAAACAGCGTTGCCGTCCTTATCCACGATCGAGAAGTGCGTGGTCTGATCGCTTTCATAAGGGGTCAGATCGGCGGCTTGATTTCCTCGACGGGTCGCGCGATTGATCGAGATGCCGTCACGGATATCGGC
>NZ_BBJC02000058.1 GCF_000739715.2 Falsirhodobacter sp. alg1
AAAGATGGTGATGCGACCGGGCACGGGTGCCGTGGACTTCGTTTCCACGCGCGGCATGCCTCAAGGAACGTCATTAACTGGCCCTTGTCGTCAGAAGAGACCCCGCCCGCGGATCACCTTGCCCTTTGCCGTGGTCTCGATTTGCGGATCGAAGGGATCGCGATCCCATAGCGACAGCGGGTCCACCGGCTGTACATCATAGTGGCCATCGGCGTTGCGCTTCAGGATGTGCGCGATTCCGGGCGTGACGGCATCACCGGGGCACGCACAACGGGTGATATCGGATTTTCCTCTATCCGRGGCGGGTCCATCGTAGGCGAGCATGACGTGATCTTCGCCGGCGAAGGCGAACGGCTGGTCCTGCGCCATATTGCCAATGATCGTGGCANTTTTTGCCCGGGGCGCGCTGAAGGCAGCCCTTTGGGGCCAGCAGCAGAAGCCGGGCATCTACACCATGTCGGATGTGCTGGGCCTGTGAACCCCACAGGCCCCGGCCCTCAGAAGTCGATGGCGAGGCCCTTTTTCTCCCAGTCGCCATAGATGCGCTCCCCGTCACGCCGCGGCGGATCCCGGAGCACCGCCCCTGCCACAATACCAGCCACTGCCAGGTTAAGGGCGACCGATACAGCAAGCGCGATACGAAGGGTGCGGGAATGCAGTCGGAGTATCATTGTGTCTCGTCCGTTAGAAAATCATAGGTCGAATTACCNCGACCGAAGTGACGGCCCAATAAGCGGCCGTAACGCGGGAAACCGTGTCCGGTTAC
>NZ_BBJC02000059.1 GCF_000739715.2 Falsirhodobacter sp. alg1
ATAGTGCGAATTCGTCGTTTTCCGCGGCGGCGTTGCCCCATCCGGGACCAGATCGCCATCATCGTGGGTACACCTGATTTCGACCGTATCGTTCCCGTGCGCCTGCATTCCTCCTGCATCACTGGGGATCTGAGCGGGTCCTTGAAATGTGACTGTGGTGACCAGCTTCAGAACAGCCTGCAATCGCCTGCATGAGGCGGGCGGCGGTGTCCTTCTGTATCTGGATCAGGAGGGGCGCGGCACCGGAATCGGGTCGAAGATGCGGGCATACGGCTACCAGAATGCCGGTCTTGATACGATTGACGCCGACGCCGAGCTGGGCTTCAGTGCCGATCACCGCCGGTATGAGGCGGCATCTGCCATGTTGCAGGGCCTGGGGATCACGAAAATCAACCTCTATACCNAACAATCCTGCCAAGGCAGAGGCATTGCGCCGTGACGGTCTGATCGTTGCACGGCGCACCCCCGTCAAGAAGAAGCCCTATCAGCCCAGAAGCCTGTGGCCGGTTCTTCTGGAAGCATTACTTCCTAGCCTCTATTCGGCGCGTTCGATTTTCCTGGCGACTTATCTTGGATATTATCTGCGCGACTGCAGGGCGTCCGCAGCGGGAAGCTTTGTCTTCGGCGTCGAGGATTTCCATACGGTGTGGGAGGTCATGCTTCGCCAGACACTCTTGCACGTGGAAGGGAACTGGAATGCCCGCTTGCCCCACGCTGTCTATGAAACCGTTCCGGGTGGCACATCGGATGC
>NZ_BBJC02000060.1 GCF_000739715.2 Falsirhodobacter sp. alg1
AAAAAGGCCAAATCAGTTCCTGCCCGCCCCTGAACGACCCGAAGGTGGAACGCCAGTGGATGGGGCTTTCGCCCCTCGCTACCCGATACCCTGCCCGTCATCGGCCGGGTCCAGCGCCGGTGACAGGGATCATCTATGCCTTCGGTCATGGCCGACCTTGGCCTGACGCAATCCCCGGGCACGGCACGGCTTGTGGCCGATCTGGTCCTGCAGCGCCCTTCTGCAATCGATCTCAAACCCTTTCTCCTCCCCAGCGGTTCTAGGCAGCCTACTGTCTACGGAGTTCATTCTATGTCGAGTTATACCTTCTCCTGCATCGACGGGCATACATGCGGGAATCCTGTCCGTCTTGTGTCCGGCGGCGGGCCGCTTCTGGTCGGGGCGGACATGCTGGAAAAGCGCGCCCATTTTCTGAAAGAGNTTCGACTGGATCAGGACGGGCCTGATGTTCGAKCSRCGCNGNCATGGCACAACTGGCCGCCCGCGGCAAACTGAAGGTCGGTGATGATTTCTGGCATGAATCCATCATCGGCTCCATCTTCAAGGGTCGGGTAGAGGCGGCCACCACGGTGGCGGACAAGCCTGCGATCATTCCGTCGATCGGCGGGTGGGCGCGGCAGACCGGCATCAACACCATCTTCATCGACACGCGCGACCCCTATGCTCATGGATTTGTAGTAAAATGACCAATACGGCACAAAGCATCCTCGGAGGGCAGGCAAACGGGCCGGTCCTTGCCACACGGGAACCC
>NZ_BBJC02000061.1 GCF_000739715.2 Falsirhodobacter sp. alg1
TGGAACATATGTGCACGGATACCGATCTCCGTCAAAAACGAGATACTCATGAGCGAGAAGCCCTCTACCGCCCTTCGAATTGCCCGCAACGGGACTGCCCTGTTCGCAATTGCGGCCGTGCTGGCTGGCTGTGGCCTGGCGGAATATACGGCCCCCAGCACCGATCTGCCCGCAGAGTTCAGCGCACCCGCGCCCGAACGGGATGCCACGCGCGGCATGCAATGGCGGCTGCCCCCGAAAGTTCTGCGCCATGTGTGGCCAGCAGGGGAAAGGCGACGATAGCCACCAACCCGATAGCCAGAAGCTGTGCCAGAATACCCGCAGGATCACGGCGCAGGATCATCGCACGCCACGGGCCGGCAAAGCCAAAGCGCAATCCCTCCAGCGCCACGCCGAACCCCAGCCCGATGGCCAGCAGCAGCCCGTAGCGCGCGCCGACAAACAGGGCTACGATCGCAACGATTGCCAAAGCTGCGGCGATCAGGCCGCCCCGCCCCAAGGCACGCGTTGGTGCGCAGCATCAGTCGCCCCCGCACCTGACGCAGCAGGTTCTGGAACAGGTTCGGCGTATTTTCCATCTCTCCACCTGACTGAGAGTATCCGACGATGGATTCAGGATAGAGCTTTACATTGGGCATCCCTGCCAGTTCCGACAGCGCAAACCATTCGGTGGCTGCCCAATGCCCGGTATTGCAGAAGGACACGACCTCTGCCTCGGCGCCCAA
>NZ_BBJC02000062.1 GCF_000739715.2 Falsirhodobacter sp. alg1
GACCGCCGTTCCGCGCTGGACGGACAGGTCGGCAAGAAAAACAGCAAGAACGCTTGCAGCCATCAAAGCGGGCAGACCCGCGTTCTTCCAGTTCGTCACCAAGTTTTTCTCGCATTATCAGAATCCGGTGGAACATATAAGTTTTTTGAACCCTGATCCAGTATGATGCAATTTCTGCGGCGACCTGAGAAACAGGNAAACCCGTGCTGTATCCCCAGGCTATACGGCGGCGCTTATGGTCGCGCGGGAAAGCTGGCTTACTGGCGCGTCTGGCATGGGGGAACTGACCTCTGCCGTGCAAACATCTGTGGGCCTCTGGGAGGGCTGTCTAAGCCTCGCGGATGTGATCGGTACTGACATGCTGTCCCGCCGGAATATGGCCCTTGCAGGGCGCGCTCTGGCGCTGCGTGGTGAGGCTGTGTTCCTGATCCGGGACAGGCTTGTGCCGGCCATCGATTGGGATATCTCCACCCGTGACGGCATCCCTCGGGCTTACCGTCTGACCATCCCCGAAGCAGGTGGCGGACGTGGAACGGTAGCTGCGAAGAAGTAGCTGCATTTCCGGTACGTTGGTCGTGCGGATAACCGCCGGACCCCGTTACCGGTACGACGGCGACCGGCCCCGGTTCGTCGGCCGGGGCCCCGTCCTTTCCGTCCGGCAGCTCCTCGCAAGAGATCGAACCGACGTTGAGAGACGTGTTCAGAGACGCGGCCCGTA
>NZ_BBJC02000063.1 GCF_000739715.2 Falsirhodobacter sp. alg1
GAACGTAACGATCATGATCGACGCCATGCGCGGTAAAAGAGTCTGGTCGTAGTAGGTGACGAATTCCAGATAGCCGTCACTGCCGCCGAAGGCGAGCACCTGCTGAAGGCCGCATCCATCAGCGCGTCGGACAAAACCGCGCAGCAGCATGATGATACCCAGCACCATGTACATGACGCCGATCTTCTTAGTGGTCGATACCTGATGACCCAGTTGAACCAGAGCGGACCCCAGAGACGATAATAGGTCATGGCCGACAGAACGGCCAAACCGATGACCGCCACCCCGATAAAGGTGCCGATCAGGATCGGTTCATGGATTGGAATGGCGGCCCAGGTCAGGCGGCCAAAGATAAATTCGGTAAGGGACATATTGCCTATTCCGTCAGAGGATAGGGGTCTGGAAGCCGATGAGGGGGGGCGTCATGGCCAGCCGCCGTGTCAGATCGATGGAATCGGTGACCAGCATCGGCTCTACCGTGCGGCCCAATGTCTGCATATGGGGCTCCAGAAGTGCCGAGATCGACAGGTTCGGACCCGCCCAGAGCAGCGGATAATCACAGCAGGCCGAAAGTGTTACGGTCTGGCGGTGTGCCAGGGGGTGGTGGGGGCCATGATTGCGCCCAGCTTGAATTTTGCGACATGCGCCTGCCGGACCTGCGGCGTCCGCGAGGGGGAGAAGGTGATGCCGACATCCGCGCGCCCGTCGTTGAGT
>NZ_BBJC02000064.1 GCF_000739715.2 Falsirhodobacter sp. alg1
TCAAGCTGCCTGAACGTCCGCTCGGCGAAGCCGGCTTCGTAGCCGCGCTCGACCATCCCGTCGATCAGCTTGTCACGGAACGCGCTGACACCGCCGGTAAACTTGAAGGTCGCCATGCTCTTCCGCAGCATGTCGGCCTCGCCGGGCGTGAAGCCCGCGCATTCGATGGCCACCCGCATCGCCTGTTCCTSGAWMAKCNATGCATGAATTGCCGCCTGGGGTGTGGAGGGGCCGAAACCCTCTTTGCCCGCATCCACGCGCAGGGTTCCTGCGGGGATGAGGTCCAAGACCTCGGGGCCTACAAGACGGTCATGTATGACCACGTCCGCCTGTTCGATGGCCCGCAGTACGCCGAGTGTCAGCATATCGGCCGCACCNGGGCCGGCACCGGCAAAGGTCACGGCATGGGTCTGTGCTGGTGTCGGCTTCATCTCTGCGCTCCGTCGTCGTGGCGTGGCTGTTGCCTCTCTATATAGGATATAATTCCCCCTGCGGGCTATATCCTCTTGCGGATAAGAACGGATGTTCGAATACAGGAACGAGAGGGAACGACGTTCCCGTAAAACCGGATGGAGCGCGAATGGTAGCCCGATTGGATGAGATGGATCGGAAGATCCTTGCGGAACTGCAACTGGATGCCGCGCAATCACTTGATGAGATTGCCAGAAAGTCGGACAGTTCGAAGACGCCGGTATGGAATC
>NZ_BBJC02000065.1 GCF_000739715.2 Falsirhodobacter sp. alg1
AAGGCATTACCGGGGCCGGTGATCTTGTCGACCGGCTGGATGGTGTCGGTGCCATAGGCCAGTGCCGCCACGGCCTGCGCGCCACCGATGCGGTACACCCTGTCCACGCCCGAGATCCGCGCCGCCAACAGGACCAGCGGGTTCACTACGCCATTGGGGGTAGGGCAGGCCACGACCAGACGCTCCACACCCGCCACCTTGGCCGGGATCGCATTCATCAGCACYKMKGWKSGRYRYCACCAGCGCCATGGCCAAACGGCTGGACGCCGCCGCCGCCCGCATCCGCGATAGCGAGGACGAGGTTTTCGGCGAATTGCGCGTGACGACGACAATCGGCCTTGGCACGATGTGGCTGGCTCCGCGTCTGACCACGCTTTACAAGAAGTATCCTGCGCTGAAAATCGATCTGATGCTGGAAGAGAGGGTACTGGACCTGCCCATGCGTGAGGCCGATGTGGCCATCCGCATGAAAGAGCCGAGCCAGGCCGACCTGATCCGTAAACGGCTGATGACCATCCGCATGCAGCTTTATGCTTCGCCGGAATATCTGGAGCAGCACGCCGATCACCCTGATCTACCCCGAACTGAAGGGCCGTCTGAACGGCCATGCCGTGCGCGTGCCGCTGCTCAATGCCTCGCTGACCGACTGCGTCTTCGAACTGGAGCGCGCGGTAACGGTGGCAGAGGTGAACGC
>NZ_BBJC02000066.1 GCF_000739715.2 Falsirhodobacter sp. alg1
AAGATGAACATGTCGCCCTTCGTCGTATTGGTCGCTCTGGCCCTCTGGTTCAACACTCTGGGGTATTCCCGGTGCCATTCTCGCGATCCCGTTGACATCCATCATCGCCATCATCCTGTCCAGTTTCGGGCCGACACGGCTTTTTGCTGTCCTGCTGGCAGGGGATGTCGCAGCATATGAGGGGGGTTGATGAAGCCCGTCCGTAATCTGGGTGCGGGGATCCACGCCGCATTTACCGACAGCTGGGTTCGTTTCCTGCTGGCGCTGACATGCGTCATGATTACGACGGCCTCGATATTCTATCGATGGGCCGAGGGGTGGAGCTGGCTAGATGCGGCCTATTTCTCCGTCATCACCATATCGACGATCGGCTACGGAGATTTCTCGCCCCAAACAGCGATGGGTAAGGTTTTTACCATCTTCTACGTGATCAGCGGCTTGGGAATATTCGTCGTGACGGCCTCTGCCATTGCAGAACGTATCATCTCCTCTGTGGCAGGGTGACCATCGTCATCAGAACGCCCTGATCCTCGGTCGGCAGAAAGCCCGTGCGCAGGTTGTCATAGGTCCACCAGCAGGCCCCGGCAACAACCGCAACCACGATCAGGATGCGGATAGGACGGGTAATCAGGCGCCGGACCACGTTGATGTAGCCGCCCGTCAGCCGGTCCACGCCCGTGTTGAACATCC
>NZ_BBJC02000067.1 GCF_000739715.2 Falsirhodobacter sp. alg1
GAAACTACTACTTAGTTCCCGAACCCGAACGGGAACGGTTTAAGTTTTTTAGTTTACCTACCGACGACTAGTAGTACTTTCGTTCGTCGGTCGGAACGGAAAAGGGTAAGGTAGTACCCGTCCCCGTCCTACTAGTCGACCCAACCGACGACGGACGGGGCCGGGGGGAACGGGGTAAGTCGTCCCGTACGTACCGATCCCGCCTTCGAGGATGCTCATGTGGACGTCCATTGCAAAGGCCGTTATACCCTCGCCCTGTAGCAGCGCCTGAGCGAAGGCGATCACAGTGGGATCGGTGGTGCGCAGAAGCTCTTTCATGGCAAACAGATAGGTGGCGTATCGCTGCTTGTCGAGAGACGGGAATTGACGTGGACGACCTTTCGCAAAAACCGCATGACCGCCTGGGTCAATGGCTGGCCGCCGACATGGCCGCAGTAAACGATCTTATCCGTGAACGGATGGCTTAAGTCGTTTTATTCAACTTCAAAAGGGGTATCGCCTTGATTGACTCCAGCAATCAAAACACGAAGCCAAGATCTGCCGCCACGTCGAAGCGGCGGGCTTCTCTATGAACATCGTTCCGATCCGTTCTCAGGAAAGTTACGAAGCTTCTCTTGCGAGAGCAGAGGAGCTTATGAGCGCGACCGATGCTGATCTGCTGGATGAACTGGAAGTTCTNCAAACGCTCA
>NZ_BBJC02000068.1 GCF_000739715.2 Falsirhodobacter sp. alg1
AGGGCGGAAATATCGTCACCGGCATGCGGACCCAATATCGCGATACGCCCCTCGGGCAACGTCAGCGCGCCGGTATCCAGCGCCAGACCAAGCGGGCTGCCCTCATTCTCTTTTCCATCGTGCATTGCAGCGGATGCTGGTGGCGCGGGCGAAATCCATCACCTGCACGACCTTGGTTTCCGCGATTTCATGGCTGAACACGCCCACAACCGCGAGGCCTTTCTTATGCACCGTCAGCATGATCTCGAAGGCCTGTGCATGGGTCAGGCCGAAGAACCGCTCCAGAACATGCACCACAAACTCCATCGGAGTGTAGTCATCATTCAGGATCAGCACTTTGTACATCGGGGGCCGTTGCGTTTTCGGCCGTGTCTTGGTCATAAGGCTGGGATCGTCGCCCGGCTGATCGGGCGGGCCGGCCATGAAATGCGGTCTCGGTGCCATGCGTTGGGCCTTCAAAGGTTCACGTGCGGGGGGCAGGCGGGGCATCTCCTCTCCCGCCTCGATTCTGGCCCAGCTGCTGGACCATGCCAGCTCTATCAGGGCTGCGCTTTCCAGAAATGCCGCCGTAGCGCCACCATGGATGGCGGGCGGGGTTGGAACACCGATAAGCGATGGGGCAAAGGGCAGGGATCGCGGTCAACTCGTCTCCGCGCCGGTCGAATTTGATGCCCAGCACGTTCA
>NZ_BBJC02000069.1 GCF_000739715.2 Falsirhodobacter sp. alg1
TGTCAGGAAAATGCGGACGCGGTATTGCCCTTCGACCAGATTGGCAGGCAGCGCCACATCGGTGCGGAACAGGGTGGATTGATCCAGCCGTACGGCGCCTTCGTTGATACGGAATTTCCCCGATTTCTCACGGATCCGCAGCAGCGCATCGATAAAAACTTTGCGGATCGTCGGTTTCGGCACTGATCCCGACCGACCGGATCGCCTGCTGGATGGTGATACGGTGGCGCAGATCATCCGTCTGGTTCAGGATATCGGCAAGGGGGCCGGTGGTGGCAACGGCATAGAAGCNTGGGCGCGCTGTCGATGCGAACCGATTCATTATTGATCCATATGCCGAATGTCCGGTCCTTGCGGCGGACCACGACAGGCGTATGCGGCCCTTCGACGGCCACGATCACCTCCAGCGGTCCACCGGCGGGGCGGGGATTCCCGTTTGGAAGGCCGGTGCGCAGAAATGGGCGGCGGAAGAAGGCATTGCGCTGATCTTTCCCGATACCTCGCCGCGGGGGATGGAGTTGCCGATGATCCGGCCATGGATCTGGGGCAGGGCGCAGGGTTTTACGTGAACGCGACCGAAAATCCGTGGGCGCCTGCCTTCCGGATGTGGGACTACGTAGCAACGGAATTGCCCGAGCTGGTCTTTCGCAGCTTTTCGCTGGATCCGGGCCGTCAGGCAATCTC
>NZ_BBJC02000070.1 GCF_000739715.2 Falsirhodobacter sp. alg1
GGAGATCCGATCCCTGCGTTCGGTGTCGACTCAATATCGATGAAAATGGTGTGCCCGTTGGAATACGGGCACACCTGGTTCGCGGGTGAACGGGTGACGCTATCCGGTCACGCCGGTATTAGCCTTTGATCAGCCGACGGCGGATCCAGCCGGAAATGCCGTCCCATCATCATGACCATCAGGATCACGAGAATGATGTAATAGGTCACATCTTCCCAATCCTTCTGGGTCTGAATGGCCTGAGTCAACAAAAGGCCGATCCCGCCACCCACGATAGCGCCGATGACGGTCGCGCCACGTGTATTCGACTCCAGCATATAGAGGATCTGGCTGGCAATCACGGGCATTACCTGCGGGATGACGCCAAAACGGCCGCGCTGCAGGGCATTTGCCCCGGTTGAGCGCAAGCCCTCGACCTGCTTGCTGTCGGTGGTTTCCAGAACTTCGGAAAACAGTTTGCCGAAGCTGCCGGTACCGAGACCGACAGCTTCGGCCCGCTTGAAGTTCCCGCCGACAAATACTGGGGCGCGCAGACACAGCGATCCATCCAGAACTTTCCGATCGGCTGGGAAAAACAGCCCGTCGCGATCATTCGCGCCCTTGGTGTGATCAAGAAGGCCTGCGCCCTTGTGAACAAGGCGCAGGGCGATATGGACGCCGAAATCGCGGATACCATCGCCGC
>NZ_BBJC02000071.1 GCF_000739715.2 Falsirhodobacter sp. alg1
ACCTGACCGGAACCGCCTGCGGCCCGGCACCGTTCCCGTCAAAAGGGAGCGGTTTCATGGCAAAGTTTTCCAAGGGCGATACGGTTGAATGGAATTGGGCATCAGGCACGGCCAGCGGAACGGTTGAACAAAGCTTCACCCGCCGCGTGCAGCGCACGATCAAGGGGCGCAAGATTGTCCGTAACGGAAGCACGAAGCGCCCCGCCTATCTGCTGAGCCAGAAAGACGGGACCAAGGTGCTGAAGCTGGAAAGCGAGCTTTCGAAAGCTTAACGCACGGCCTTGCGTGGGGGCGGGGCAACCCAGTTGTCCATGTACTCCATCGCCTCCTCGGCAGTTTCCACAAACTGGAACATAAGGTCAGGAGGCTGTGGGGGATGACGAGATTCTGGCAATCCTGAGCCGCATGGTAAAACAGCGCCAGGAAAGCAGCCGGATGTACGAAGAAGGCGGACGTGTCGATCTGGCTGCCAAGGAAAAGGCAGAGATCAAGGTGATCGAGGCATTCCTTCCCCGTCGACTGAGCGTTGACGAAGTGAATGCTGCCATCGATGCCGCAATCGAGGCGGCAGGCGCCACATCCCTGCGGGACATGGGCCGCGTGATGGCAGAGCTGAAGGGTAAATATACCGGACAGATGGATTTTCGCGGCAGTCGGCCCTCAGGTCAAGGCACGC
>NZ_BBJC02000072.1 GCF_000739715.2 Falsirhodobacter sp. alg1
AGATCCTTGCCTGAAGCAATTGTTGAAAAAATAGATCTTGCCGAAAGTTTTTGCGGAACTAAAGCCCGCACGCGTCGTTAACCCCTCAGAAAACAGGTCCTGCCGCATGTGATTTATAATCTGTGGCGGAAACTTCCCGGGTCAAGGGGGTGCGCCCTTGGATCGGGACCACRRMRMWSKWSWGYCAATACCGTGCGGTTGACGGCGGAAACCGGCGTGTTCGACTGGATATCGGATACCTATGACGACGACCTGCCGCATTGGGTCGAGGTGGGCGCGCGCGATCAGCTGGTGATTCCCTATACGCTAGAGGCGAACGACATGCGCTTTGCCACGGCGCCCGGCTATATCAACGGTCAGCAGTTCTTTACCTATCTGAGGGATGCCTTTGATACCCTGTGGGACGAAGGTGCTGCGGGATCGCCCAAGATGATGTCGATCGGGCTGCACAGCCGTCTGATCGGACGACCGGGCAAGGTTGCCGGGCTTGTGCGTTTTTCTGGAATATGCGGCGCAGAAGGGCGGTGCGTGGTTTGCCACACGCGGCCAGATTGCGGCGCATTGGGCCGCAACCCATCCGCATAGGCGACGCGAACGTCCCAGCCAGATGGACCGCGAGACGTTCGTGGCGCGTTTCGGCGGCATCGTCGAA
>NZ_BBJC02000073.1 GCF_000739715.2 Falsirhodobacter sp. alg1
ATGCGGGATTGTCCGAAGCCGCGCGTCTGCTGGATGCCGGCGGTCTGGTCGCATTTCCGTCCGTAGACGGTCTACGGCCTTGGCGGTGATGCGCGCACGATCGTGCCGTGGCACGGGATATATGAGGCAAAGGGGCGGCCCAGCTTCAATCCGTTGATCGTCCATCTGGCCGATGCCGCAGATATCGGCCGCTATGCCTATCTGCCTGAAGGGTTCGACCGGTTGGCAGGGTTCTGGCCGGGTCCGCTGACATTGCTGCTGCCCCTGCGTGCGGATGCAGGATTGTCCCCTTTGGTTACGGCAGGGCTGGCAAAGGTTGCAATCCGCATTCCGGCGCATCCGGTGGCGCGGGCACTGTTCTGGCATCGGTTTTCTGGCCAGCCTGCAGCAGGGCGCACCTGATTGGGAGGCGACATCCGGTCCGGCAGCCCTGATCGGTGCCGGCGGTGCGGCACGCGCTGTGGTTTCGGCCCTTCTGGGCGCCGGCGTTCCGGAAATCCGTATCAGCAACCGCACGCGCGAACGTGCCGAGGTGCTGGCCAATGATTTCGGACCGCGCGTGGTCGTCTATGACTGGCTGCAGGCGGCAAACATGCTGGAAGATGCGGCCACCGTGGTCAACACATCCTCGCTGGGCATGGT
>NZ_BBJC02000074.1 GCF_000739715.2 Falsirhodobacter sp. alg1
ATGCCGGATGCCCTGTCGATCATCCTGCCGGATGAGGCAGACACGGTGGATACCCCATGAGGCGCATCGGGATCCCGCGGGCCACGCGGCGACGCTCTTCCGGGACCTCGTTGAACAAAGCCTCGTCATGGGTTTCGTCGGTGCGCGCATAGGATGATGTGAACTCGGCGCAGATTTCTGCCACGGTTTCACGATCCTCGGCGTCGAACTCACGCGTTCCCAGACGCAGATCGGTGACGGCGCTGTCATAGAACACCTCGCTCTCGCCGGTTTCGGCCAGAACCAGGAATTCATGGGTATTGTCGCCGCCAATGGGGCCGGAGGCCGCGCGCATTGGAATGGCGGTCAGCCCCATCCGCTCATACGTCCGCAAATAGCTGACCATATGGCGGTTGTAGGCATGCAGCGCGGAATCACGGTCGATGTCGAAGGAATAGCCGTCCTTCATCAGGAACTCGCGACCACGCATTACGCCGAAACGCGGGCGCATCTCGTCACGGAATTTCCACTAATCGCCCGGAAAGCGGTCTTCGAAAACCGCCCTGCGGGACACATACCCCTGCCCCTGCTCACCGTATTTTGCAATCAGGCTGTGCAGCTGTTCCCAGACCTGGCCCAGC
>NZ_BBJC02000075.1 GCF_000739715.2 Falsirhodobacter sp. alg1
CGAAATCCGACGCGGCCCATATGGACAAACCTGCAGTGACATCACCGGCTGCCCCTGTGGCAGGCAAACGTGACGTGTCGCCGGATTGGCCTGAAGGCACGGGGGGGGGGGGGGGGAAAATGAAGACCATGACCGTGCGGGAAGCCCTGCGCGAAGCCATGGCCGAAGAGATGCGCGGAAACGACAAGGTTTTCGTGATGGGCGAGGAAGTGGGTGAATACGAAGGCGCCTACAAGATCACCCAGGGTCTTCTGGACGAATTCGGCCCGAAGCGTGTCGTTGATACGCCCATTACCGAACATGGCTTTGCCGGTCTTGCCGTCGGTGCTGCTTTTGGCGGCCTGAACCCGGTCGTGGAATTCATGACGTTCAACTTCGCCATGCAGGCGATGGACCAGATCGTCAACTCGGCAGCCAAGACGCTGTACATGTCCGGCGGCCAGATGGGATGCCCGATCGTGTTTCGCGGTCCGAACGGTGCGGCTGCCCGCGTGGGCGCACAGCGCATGGCAATCCAGCCCCCTGCAAATTCGGTATTGCCGTACAGATAGGCGCCATGATCTTCCCGCTCCTCTCCGGTATATCCCTGCAGCAGCGCCCGGATGTGATCGGGGTTGCT
>NZ_BBJC02000076.1 GCF_000739715.2 Falsirhodobacter sp. alg1
TGTGTGCCTTGGTCTTTGCGCCCTATCTTGTTGACCGCAGACGGGGGTGCTGACACGGGCGATGGGCATTGGGGCTTCATGCCGGAGCGGGTGATCGGGGATCTTGATTCCATTTCAGGCGAAGCCCGGTCGCGGCTGGCTGACCGTCTTGTTCACGTAGCGGAACAAGAAAGTACGGATTTCGAAAAGGCATTGAGCCGGATCGAGGCGCCCTTCATTCTGGCCACTGCTGTGGCGGGTGCACGGATCGACCATGGATTCGCGGTGCTCAATACGCTTGTCCGGCATCGGGGGCCGCCGTGCCTGCTGATCGGACCGGATGACGTCGTCTTTCATGCCCTGCGGCCTTTGGATCTGTATCTGACCGCCGGGGATCGGGTGTCCCTTAGCATGGCGCGGAATTTTTCTGAATTATCCTTTGGTCGCCAGCCAAGATAACGGGCGGCGGAGTTATCCCACCAAACCGTATCATTGTCCGACACGCCCCAAATGATCGGACATCCCAGACGCGGCACCGTAAAGCAGCGACCGATGAGATCGGTAAAGTCTGCGGCC
This sequence comes from Falsirhodobacter sp. alg1, assembly GCF_000739715.2. GTDB lineage: Bacteria > Pseudomonadota > Alphaproteobacteria > Rhodobacterales > Rhodobacteraceae > Falsirhodobacter. The sequence continues at coordinate 556 of NZ_BBJC02000076.1, forward strand.
GACATCCAGGTGGATAGCATACGGTGGTTCAACGGCTCCTCAAAACAGGAACCGATGCGGATG
>NZ_BBJC02000077.1 GCF_000739715.2 Falsirhodobacter sp. alg1
GCATAAGGGAGAGGATACCATGCTGTCACGACCAGACCATCAATATCGCGCCGAAGGGGAATGCCCCGATCGTATGAGTGTACCCTATATCTGCCTGATTGCCGTGGTTGCGGTTCTGGCCCGNCGTTGGTCTTGGCCCNTGGGANTNCCGGGNCTAGTANCNTTCNGGTCNGGNACCGGTAACCGGGTACGTTNGGGAAAAAAANGGGGCCGAACCCCGGGACCGGGACCGACCCCTTTTTWMSGGGTTAATTTAGGGGGGCAGGGTGTAGGCGATCACGTAATCGCCCGGTTTGGTGCCGACAGAACCATGGCCACCCGCCACGATCAGGACATACTGGCGACCGTCCTGTTCATAGGTCATGGGGGTCGATTGTCCGCCTGCCGGAAGCCGTGCCTTCCACAGAACCTCGCCCGTGGTCAGATCGTATCCGCGCAGGTAATCGTCCACCGCCGCCCCGAGAAAGGCAACGCCCCCCTTGGTGATCATCGGCCCGCCGATACCCGGCACCCCCAGCTCGAAGGGGAGGGAAGGGGGTCATGTCGCGTACGGTGCCGTTCTTGTGCTTCCATGCGATATCACCCGTGGTGACATC
>NZ_BBJC02000078.1 GCF_000739715.2 Falsirhodobacter sp. alg1
CCCACTGGATCGTAACCGGCCTGCCGCTGACGTTGCTCGCGCCCTGTTTCTGGGCATCATTCTGGCCCTGCCGGCAGAGGGTTATTTCTGGCTGGTCGTCTCCCTTGCCTTGGGAACGCCCGCCCTATCCCTGATCGGGGCATTCGGGGCAGCATTGACCGTTGGCCTGAAACGCGGCGGATTATTGCTGAGCCTTCTCGTATTGCCCCTCTACGTCCCCACCCTGATTTTCGGGGCAGAGGCTGTCAGGGCGGGCACCAGCGGCCAGCCGGCAACGACCGCGCTCATGTTCTTGGCGGCGATTTCCGCTGGATCGGCGGCCCTGCTTCCTTTTGCCTCGGCGTACCTTTGTCGTCGGCCAGCAATGGGGCAAGGTCCGCGCACTGATCAACGATCAGGGTGAGCGTGTGAACGAAGCCGGCCCGTCGGTTCCTGTCGAGGTGCTGGGTCTGAACGGCACGCCGCATGCCGGTGACGTATTGAACGTGGTCGAAACCGAAGCGCAGGCGCGGGAAATTGCGTCCTATCGTGAAAACGCGGCCAAGGACAAACGCGCTGCGGCCGGTGCGGCAACAACCCTGGAAC
>NZ_BBJC02000079.1 GCF_000739715.2 Falsirhodobacter sp. alg1
CGGATCGTCGGGGCGTGTCGGAACAGGCCAGATGCGACATGACCAATTCCGGGCCCCAGCTCCAGCACCATCGAGGCCACAGCTTGCCATTCGGCCATTTCTAATCCCAGCCGGTTCATTCCGGTATCCAGCTGGATACCGAAGGAATGTCCGGGCAGTGATTCCACATGGCGCATGATCTGATCGACGGAATTCAGCATCGGCGTCAGGTCAAGATCACGGATAAGGGCGGCGTCGCCCTCCATATGCCCCGAGAACACATTGATCTGGGGACCGGTGCCAAGCGCCTTGCGGATGGCGGNCCCCTNTTCGGCGGCGGNCACGAAARMGCGNGCSYGNSCYGGCCTTGGCAAGGGCATGTGAAACGCGTCCCGACCCCATGTCTGCGGCGGGAAACTGATGGCGCAGATAGGAGCGCATATGCGGCGCGCGGTCTTCGGCCACGACAATGCCGTCCGCATCCTCGACAAAGCGGTAGATCATGACGTGATCAAAGCCGGTTATCCGGCGAAAAGTCCGGGCGGCTTGAACGCATAGCGGAGCCAGATCGCCCGCATCTTCGAACCGGGCCTCGCATTCCT
>NZ_BBJC02000080.1 GCF_000739715.2 Falsirhodobacter sp. alg1
AGCGTCAGCGCACCGATGACCGCCCCCGTTGGGGAAACCTTGCCACCCGTAAACTCTCCCCCCCGAGAATGACACCGGCAATGCTCAGCAATGTGTAGCGCAACGCGATATTCGCGTCTGCCGCCGTGGTCAGCCCCACCAGCGCCATTCCGGCCAGCACGGCAAACATGGGCGTACCAGAATCCCCGGCCAGGCGCACCGACAGCTCCAGCGGCAACTCACCTAGGAATGGCAGGTCCAGTCGAGCCGCCTCCGCCGCAACGCCGCCGTGGCCAAAGATATGCGCTTCATGGCCACAGTTCGGGCAGATGTAGGCGCTCATATTCTCGATCAGGCCAATCACCGGCGTCTTCAGGCGACTGAACATGTCCAGCGCCTTGCGAGCATCCAGCAGGGCAACATCCTGCGGGGTAGATACGATGATCGCGCCGGCCAGTTCGGTCCGCTGGCACAGCGTCAGCTGCACANTCCCCCGGTGCCGGGCGRAAGGTCGATCAGCAGGATATCCAGCTCGCCCCACTCCACCTGCCCCAGCATCTGCTGCAACGG
>NZ_BBJC02000081.1 GCF_000739715.2 Falsirhodobacter sp. alg1
GAAGGATTGAGCCCCGCCAGACGCGCGACATCGACAGCCGCCTCGGTATGGCCGGCCCGGATCAGCACACCCCCGTCACGCGCACGAAGCGGGAACACATGCCCGGGCGAGTTGATGTCGGCAGGTCCCTTCGACGGATCGGTTGCCACTGCAACTGTCCGCGCCCGATCATGTGCCGAAATCCCCGTGGTCACACCGTCGCGTGCCTCGATCGACAAGGTGAAGGCCGTTTCGTGACGGCTGCCGTTTTTCGGCGTCATCAACGGAAGGCCATCGAAGCATTGGTAACAAACGATGGCCCATTGGAGGAAAACCGTCCCTTCGCCCTGTGATATTTTTAAACCGTCAGGCCGCCATGTTCGATTATTTTCATTAANTTAATTTTTTATTAACCACTCCACGAACATTCCATCTCTCAACAAGNAAAACAGTCCNGGGGTGGTGTATGGGTGTTGCGTGGGTCGACCTTGTGCGGATCGAGGCTATCGCGGCTTTGGCCTGTATTGCCGCCTTTATCGGCAGGGCTTTATTAACACGGCGCGCCAATG
>NZ_BBJC02000082.1 GCF_000739715.2 Falsirhodobacter sp. alg1
CCCGATTGCGGGTTATATGCGGGTGGTTGTCATGGGGTGGGGCTGGAAAGTCAACCTGTCGCCGCGCTATGTCTGTATTCCAAAAGGAGACGCCCATGACCGATCACCTGACCACGCCCGAAGGCCGCCGTATTGCCTATGACCTTATCCCCGGTACCGGACCGGCGGTTGTCTTTCTGGGGGGCTTCAGGTCCGACATGCAGGGAACCAAGGCGGCGGATCTGCATGACTGGGCCGTATCGCAGGGGCGGGCGTTCCTGCGCTTCGATTATTCGGGGCATGGCATGTCCGAAGGGCTGTTCGAGAATGGTGCCATCGGTGATTGGCTGGCGGATGCGCGGGCGGCCCTGTCACTGGTAACGGGGCCGGTGTAATAACGTCACCCTGGCCTCCGAAGTGCCCGGGATCGATCTTGCCGAATTCCAGAAGCAGCTGGTCATCAAACGTGGCAGCTTCTATTCGCCGACTGCGATTGAAAACGTTACCACGCGGATGGAAAACGTCGGTGTGAAACAGGGCCTGAACTTCGTAGGGTTGAACCGCGTA
>NZ_BBJC02000083.1 GCF_000739715.2 Falsirhodobacter sp. alg1
GACATTCAGTGCCGTTTCCATATTGGCGGCCAGAACTGCCCGCTCGGGCGGCAATGCCTGCGGCAGGGTTGCAAGGGCCTCGGACGGCAGTTGGAATACATTCTGATGGGGGTGCAGGCAGAAGACCGACCGCCCCTCGTCCGTTGTGCCTACCATCGCATAGCCGTATTTGACCGGAAACGGCAGGTTTCCTGCTTGGTTCGGCCCCCGCATCCGTTCATATTCGGTTTCCGGTACCCGACCGTGGAACACCAGCCCCTCTGTTCCCCGGCTGATACCAGAGAACTCCCCGCTATATCCATGCCAATTCGAACCGTGCGGATGCCGCCTTCGTATCTGTATCCTCGGCAGGCATAGAGCCGGAGCGAATGGAAGAGGTTCTGTTTGGTCGGGAAACCTNCGAGCGGGGGTTNGRAAAGGGTTTGCTGGAACAGGCACATGGCGGCGTCGTCTATTTCGACGAGGTGGCGGACATGCCGCTTGGAACCCAGTCCAAGATGCTGCGGGTGCTGGTCGAACAGCAGTTCACGGCGGGTCGGGGGCTA
>NZ_BBJC02000084.1 GCF_000739715.2 Falsirhodobacter sp. alg1
GAAAACCGGATCGGGCGGTCCGCGCGGGCCTGTGGGTTCGGGTGGCGGCACGGGCGGTATTCCGCCCCGCCTGATCGGGCTGGGGGCTGTTGCGGCGTTGGTGGTGATGTGGGGCTTTGCCTCCATCTATACCGTCCGGCCCGAGCAGCGTTCGGTTCAGCTGTTTCTTGGCGAATTCTCCGAGATCGGCCAGCCGGGTCTGAACTTCGCGCCATGGCCGCTGGTCACGCACGAGATCGTGGAAGTAACGGGAGAGCGGACGACCGATATCGGTATGGGCTCTTCGGGTGAAAACGACACGGGCCTGATGCTGACGCAGGATCAGAATATCGTGGACATCGGTTTCCAGGTTGTCTGGAATGTGGCCGATCCGTAAGGTCGAGAATCACGCCCGAGGCACGAGCCATTGCCGGAAGGTGCAGGACAAGGTTCGTGGAGCCGCCCGTGGCCATAAGGCCGACAAGCCCGTTGACATAGGCACGTTCGTCCAGAATTTCCGAAACCGGGGTATAGCTGTTGCCGAGCGCGGTGATCGAAACGGCGC
>NZ_BBJC02000085.1 GCF_000739715.2 Falsirhodobacter sp. alg1
GGCCTTAAATTTTTTAACACTCGAAAATAGTTTCGATGGTACCGGCTACTTGATTCGAACAAGTGACCCCCAGATCCACAATCTGGTGCTCTAACCTACTGAGCTAAGCCGGCACTGGGGGCCATTTACCCCCCTTGTTTGGCGATTGCAAGGGGTCATGCTATTGCATACCCAACTTTCCGGCAGTACGCCGGATTTACAAAGGAGTGTTGGTCATGGGCATCGATAAACAAAGCGAAATTGCGGCAAATATGCAGATCGGACCGACCGACATGGGCATGGTCCGAATCTATATCGAAGCAGAAGGGGTCGAACTGCCCCTGGATTTCGACCCGTATCGAAACCGCTGCACTGATCACAGAACGGTGCCCATTGGGCATGAACCGTCTGGCAATTGTCACAGCACCATTGCGGACCCCGCGGTGCCGTCAGGGCGCGGGTCAGCCAGCCGCGAACAACCCCGTCCTCGGCCCCTTCGCCGCGTTCGATCGCAGCCATGATCGTCAACGAACGGACCGTGGGGTGGTCATAGGGCAAACGGCC
>NZ_BBJC02000086.1 GCF_000739715.2 Falsirhodobacter sp. alg1
AGCCAAGGTGCCTGGTCCACAATCTTGGCATGTCAGCCTCGGCCGTCAGCTCTGCCTGCTTTTCCGCATCGAAGGTTGTTTCGATCYKATCCAGAAGGGCATCGGTTTCTGGTGTACCGAAGGCACCCCAGTTCTGCGACACAGGTGAAGCGTTCTTGGAATGGAAGTATTTGGCAAGGTAGCTGATATCAGATGACGCGAACGAAATGTTCAGGGCATCGGCATCCATTGTGGGGGCACGATCCCGTTCGGAGATTTGTTCTCCTGCAATTCGGTGGTGCCATCCTCATGTTCCACCTCTTCATAGGGTTGGCGGTGATACACAACAACGAGGGCTGATTTCTCGGTCATTCTGTTACCTCTACCGGCGGGGTCGCATGGAGTTTGAAAGCACGGATGGATTCTGCAATCCCGCCGGTTCCGGGCAGTTTGCAGTGGCGTGCACGCGGCAGATCTGCGGTGGCATCCAGCAGACCCTGCTCGCTTTCACCCACAACCGCGCCGTGCAGGCCGGTCTGGAACATCGACAAGTCATTGAGGG
>NZ_BBJC02000087.1 GCF_000739715.2 Falsirhodobacter sp. alg1
GATCGGACCCGCGGCGACCCCCTCCTCCTCCCTGGGGTCGCCGCAACAGATAGCTTCGGGGCATTTTCGGATGCGCCGACCATACCTTCGGTCGCCCCTCCTCCTCCCTGGGTGATCGTGGACTGAGACGGTGCCCCTCCTCCTCCCTGGGTAGCGTTTCACTCGCTGTGACCCCCTCCTCCCTGGGTCACGCGTACATAAAAGACGGTGGTGCCCCTCCTCCTCCCTGGGCACCACCGNTTTTTTTATGTCTGGATATAGGCCTGATTNAAAAAGGAACGTCGTCTGCACTATCCGCAGCCACGACAAAGCTTGCCACAATCTTCTTGGAGCCCCCTTCCAGCGTGCCTTCGGCTATGCGGATGGCCTGACTGCCCCCGATCGGGCTGCTGACAATTTTCAGGCTGTGGCCCCGTGCGGCCAGATCGGCCTGCACCTCGGCGCTGATGGTCGGTTCGATTTCCAGCTGCCCGCCGGTGGCAAAGCTGCNGGGGGCGTCCATCGCCTCCTGCAGGCCCATGCCGTCATCCAGAACAGC
>NZ_BBJC02000088.1 GCF_000739715.2 Falsirhodobacter sp. alg1
ACCCCGCTGGACCATTTCCCGCCCGATAGAGCGGTATTCCGAGCCGTTCTTGCCTGCATAGCCCAAGCGTACGGATCGGCCGTCCGGCAGGCGCAATCGACCCGACCCCTGAACTTGCAGAAAGAATGCCTCGGCCGGATCCTCCAGCCACGCAATCTCCAACCCACGTCCGGCAAGGGCAGCGGGCATATCGGCGCGGGGAATTGCAACTGCGTCCATCCTCGGTACCAAGCGGGCCGTAATCGGCAATCGCTTCGGGCACGGCGCAGAAGCTTTTCAGCCGCACCTCTCCCCGAACACCGAACGCGCCGGAAATAGCGCCTACGCAGATCCTGTCAGCCATCGCCATTCCCCCATGAAGGAANGGGGCCTAAGNCCCCCGNCCGATCACTCTTCTGCAGCAGCTTCGGCAGGTGCAGCGTTACGGGCAGCTTTTTTCGCAGCCAGATCGGTTGCCTTCTTGCCGGGAACAGCGGCTTTCGGGTTGTTGCGAACCGTCTTTTCCTTCAGGCCGGCTGCTTCCAGAAAGCGTGCAA
>NZ_BBJC02000089.1 GCF_000739715.2 Falsirhodobacter sp. alg1
CGTTGTCTACGATGGGTTGCGACAGATCCAGATTTTCCATCCGGTCCGCTTCCATTGTCAGCATCCGTTCCAGATTATCTGCCGATACGCGCTGGAAATATGCGGTATAATCGTAGGATGTGAATGCATTGTCCGACCCGCCAAGCGCAGAAACGGTGGCCGAAAACTCTCCCGGAGCCATTTTTTGCGTACCCTGGAACATCAGATGCTCCAGGAAATGCGCCACACCGGATTCGCCCGCCTTTTCATCTGCCGAGCCGGTCTTGTTTATCGGTTAGGACGTCAGGTTTTCAACCTGAAAAGAGGGGTTCAACTCCCCTACGGGCTGCCAGGGTACCCTTTTATCGCTTGCGATAATGTTGCCGGACAAGTCGATATTATTATCGCGCCATCCGTGCATATTTCCAGTATCCCCCTCGCCTTTTCAGACGTATCCGCTACCTTTCCGTGAAACCGGATGAGGATTGGATGCAGACACAAATCGCCATTGCCGGGGCGGGCCTTGCCGCCGCCCTGACGGCGCTGCGGCTGC
>NZ_BBJC02000090.1 GCF_000739715.2 Falsirhodobacter sp. alg1
CGGATGGCCTGCGCCGCATCGACGACAGCGTGGCCGATCCGGGGCGGGAGATTTCGGCCCGTACATTGGCCGACCCCGCGCTGATCGAAGGGGCGCGCGCCCGTTTTGCCGAATTCTGTGATCCGGCCCTGCCGCCAAACGCCCTGTTCGATGCAAAAATTGGCCATTCAGCCCGTGAAATCAAGTTTTACGGACAGGTTTTCTTAGTGTGACCAGTTCTTCGGACATGGATGGATGCACCGCTACGGTGCGGTCAAAGTCCTCTTTTGTCGCGCCCATCTTGATTGCGATGCCTGCAAGCTGGATCATTTCACCCGCATGGGGTGCGACGATATGACAGCCCAGAACCACACGGGTTCCGGCACAGACCACCAGCTTCATCAGCACCCGATTCTGCCGCCCGGCAAACAGGGTCTGCATCGGGTGGAACGCGGCGGTATAGACCTCGATCGGTCCGTTCTGCGCCGCCGCCTCTTCCGACAGGCCCACGGTGCCGAACTCCGGCTGGGTGAAAACCGCCGAAGGGACAA
>NZ_BBJC02000091.1 GCF_000739715.2 Falsirhodobacter sp. alg1
GCGTGAACGCCAGTTGACGATGGGCGAAGGTTTCACCGTCATCGATCATGACCGCCATTTCGCCTTCGGCTTTGCCGCGCGTGATGGATATTGCGGCTGGGTACCCGTCACGGCACTGGAGCCGGAGACGGTGGAAACCCATTGGGTTGCTGCCCCTGCCAGCCATATCTACCCCGAACCCCGTGTTCAGGCCCGCGAGATCGCGACGCTCAGCATGGGGGCAAAACCTGACGATCGTTGCCGAACAGGATGGCTGGGCCGAAACCACCAAAGGCTTTNATCTGGGCCGCACATCTGCGCCCCTTGGGGGNAATGGATGGCGGATCCGGTGGCCGTGGCCGAACGATTCCTTGATCTCCGAACAGCGATGCCTTCCACCCCCCGGAATGAGTGAAANTGCCATCGGAACCGGGATCGGCACGTTGATGCCAACCATCCCGANCTCTACTTCCTGGGCAAANGGTCCGGGCTGCATTGCCGTNGCGGGTGAAGATGGCGACCCCGTTCCATATTCATGCTGTGCCACAAT
>NZ_BBJC02000092.1 GCF_000739715.2 Falsirhodobacter sp. alg1
CTCCCGGGCTCTCTCATCAGCACGCCACACGGGACGAAGGCCGTTGAAGAACTGAGTGTTGATGATGAGATCATTGCGTATGTTGATGGTGTCGCGATCCCTCGTCGTGTGACCTGGACCGGTCAGGCACACTGCAACGTTCGTGCCCATCTTCCTGATGATGAGGCAGGCTACCCGGTCCGCATCCTCAAGGATGCCATCGCGGACGGAGTTCCGTTCAAGGACATGCTGATTACGGCGGAGCACTGCCTGTTCTTTGATGGACAGTTTGTTCCGGCCCGGATGCTGGTGAACGGTCGCTCGATCTTCTTCGACAAGTCCATCACGTCTTACGACTACTACCACATCGAAACCGAAGACCATTCAGTCATTATGGCCGATGGCATGCTCACCGAGAGCTATCTTGATACCGGAAACCGTCGCGCCTTCTCCCAGAAGGGAAACGTTGTCTCGATCGGTAGCACTAGCAATCTGACCTGGGATGACGCGGCCGCCCCTCTGACAGTCTCCAGAGAAGCGGTCGAGCT
>NZ_BBJC02000093.1 GCF_000739715.2 Falsirhodobacter sp. alg1
GACCGGCAAGGGCAAAGCCCGCGCAGTCGGTTCGATAATAATGCCGTGCGTTATTATCGAGCTGACGGAGCGCCTCCCCGGCGTAAGGGGCAGACGAGGTAGCTTTAGCTACCTACAGTCTGTCTTTGTATCTAGCTTTCCTATTCCGGTTTGCGAAATACTATATTGATAAGTAATTCCTGTAGTTAGGTTATCCACATAAACCAACCGGATTACTTAGAACACCCTCTCGGGATTGTCCAATTCTCAGCATAAATGAACAGGCATACCCTTTATTGAGGATGCCAGATGGCTTATCAGTTCGTCCATATCCAGACCTACAGCGACAAGCTGACCAGGGTCGAGGGCACCCCAGTCCCGCCCTCAATGCGCTGGAGCATCCACGTTATGATGTGTGGGTGCTGCAATGCGGGCCTTGATCCTACCCTGATTTTCTAAAAACAATGGCTCGGAATTTCCGAGCCATTATTCATTTTACACCATTGCGCCCGGTTTGCCCGGGNCGAATGTCATTCTACAAAGAACGC
>NZ_BBJC02000094.1 GCF_000739715.2 Falsirhodobacter sp. alg1
GTTGAGGATATCAGCCTTGCCGACCCTACGGCGATGGGCATCTGCCTTGAGGCGTGGCAGACCTATGAACGGTTGGGATCACCCGAGGGGGAATTGGCGCTTGCAGGGGCGGTCGTGTACATCGCCTTGGCCCCCAAATCCAACGCTGTCTATACCGCCTACAAGGCGGCCCGTGCCGCTGCGCGTGTAATGTCGTATCGCCGAACAAGGCCTTCACAATCATATTCATATCGATGGCCTGCACCATGCCCTTGCGCAAATTCACATCGACCAGCGGATTATCCTCGGGGTCNGGGCGGGTATTGAAGGCAAAGGCCGGATAGTTTCCACCAAGGGCCCTTGAAACCGTCACGTTATCGTAGCTGGCCATCTGCGGTTCCTGATCGGTCGGGATATTGACCATGAAGTCGAACTCGCCCGAGACCAGCCCGGCCATACGGCCCGCAAATTCGGGAACGATACGCCATATGATCTTGGCGGCCGGCGGCGGGCCATCCCAGTAGTCATCGAAGGCTTCCATTTCCA
>NZ_BBJC02000095.1 GCF_000739715.2 Falsirhodobacter sp. alg1
AAGGCGTAGAGCCAATGCTCCATCGTGCGGTACCCCCATTTTTCGGCAAACAGCTCGGCATTCCGGACCACGCTGTGCAGATGATGCACGGGGGGCATATGGTGGGGATGGTACTGATGGTAGACTTTTGCCCCGGCAATCCAGCCGATGCGTTGCCCCGCCATGCTGAGTGTCTTGCCGAAGTCCGTATCCTCGCCGCCGTATCCGGTGAACCGTTCGTCAAAGCCGCCCACCTTGGCGAAAACATGCGCTGGAAGGGCAAAGTTCAGCGACCAGAAGCAACGGTAATCGGTGCAGATCTCCACCCCGTCGGCGGGAGGGCCTTGCCTGTAACAGGCCCAGCCCGAAAAAGGATGTGAAGATGATGCCGATGATCACGTCGATCTTCAGCCCCGAACGGTCGGACAGGAACAGCATTGCCCCTGCGGCCAGCCCCCCTGCGGCAAACGCCCCCAATGCAAAGGGCAGCCCCAGCATGTAGGCCCCAGCCACACCGGGCACGACCGAATGCGAAAGCGCGTCCCC
>NZ_BBJC02000096.1 GCF_000739715.2 Falsirhodobacter sp. alg1
GTTCAGCGTACACGACAAGAAATCCACGCTCCGCCAAGAAGGTTTCCAATTCATCTTCGTTTGAAGGCCCCCGATTACTACGTCGGCGGGATATGAAAACCTTCAATCCATCCTTCACGGTTCGCGTGGATATTTTCTGGAAGAAACTGAATACACTTTTATTCCAGTAATATGGCGGGTGCGAAGGCAAAAGCGCTTTTTGGATATTTAGATCGCTCGCCTCATCAATACTGATCAGTCGGTTTTTATCTATGCCCAACCTGTCGCATACTACTGGAAGAATTCTGTATTTATCTTCCTGATACAAGATAGGCGCATCACCCACAAGTTTCGCATACCGCAGGCCATATACCATTTCTCCCAAAACATGGTAATAATGGTCGTGGCACAAGAAGAGATTGCTGCCGAGGTGGGCCGCGATATTCTGGTGGCAGGCGGCAATGCGGCGGATGCCGGTGTTGCCGTGGCCTTTGCCCTGGCGGTGACGCTGCCGCGTGCNGGGTAACCTTGGCGGCGGCGGCTTC
>NZ_BBJC02000097.1 GCF_000739715.2 Falsirhodobacter sp. alg1
GGTATCGCCCATCGAAAACGCAGAATTCGTGTAGTCGATATAGTTGTCACGCGCGGTATAGTCATAGGTGAAGCGTGCAGCGACATCATTGGCAACCTGACCGGATGCCATGATCGACGCACGGCGCTGGCCACCGGTACCTACCTCGGTCTGGATGGCTCCCTCGGGGGTGAAGGTCGGATCCTTGGTCTTGATGACAAGCGCGCCGGCAATACTGTTCGCCCCTTGGCTCACGGTTTGCGGACCGCGGAACAGCTCCACGCTTTCAACATCCCACAACGAGGTCGTCGAATAAACGATTTCGTTGTAGGATGGTGAAGGTCGGATCCTTGGTCTTGATGACAAGCGCGCCGGCAATACTGTTCGCCCCTTGGCTCNACGGTTTGCGGACCGCGGAACACGCTCCACNGCTTTCAACATCCCACAANCGAGGTCGTCGAATAACGATTTCGTTGTAGCTCAGGTAGTGTCCATCGACGTTGACCGCGAGACGCGGTCGCGGAACCGCCGAAAAAGGCCGTTGC
>NZ_BBJC02000098.1 GCF_000739715.2 Falsirhodobacter sp. alg1
AGCGAACAGGTCATGGATCCGATCACGGCCTACCAGCTGACCTCGATGCTCGAAGGGGTGGTCCAGCGTGGTTCCGGCACCGGTGTGAACCTGCCGGTACCGGTTGCGGGCAAAACGGGGACCACGAATGATGCCAAGGATGTGTGGTTCATCGGTTATACCTCCAACATCGTTGCTGGATGCTACATGGGCTATGATAACCCGCGCTCGCTTGGTTCATCGGCCTATGGCGGCACGCTTTGTGCCGCTTTTTTNATTTTCNAAAAAANCTTTATAAGCGATGTTTTTCCTATTTTATTATTACGCAAGCAAAATGCTGCCGGTATCTGCCATGGCAATTGTGAATACTGTTGCAAGGAACTTTGAAATACCCAAAACCGTTATTCTGTTTGTTGATGTAATACAGCCGTTACGCATTACATGAACAGCTCAAGAATTATGGAAGCCAAACATGAGATCGACCATCATCCGNCCTGTCGTTCTGGCAATCGCAGCATTGGCCATAACGTCGCCGTCCCTACA
>NZ_BBJC02000099.1 GCF_000739715.2 Falsirhodobacter sp. alg1
TGCGGAGCCACTAGATGCGGCACATGGCCCACCGGGAGATCCGCCACCAGCGCCCGGGGCAGCAGGCGCTGCATATGCCGCTGGAGGGGGAGGGGGACGGACATATCCTCGGTCGCCTCCACGTAAAGCCGGGGCAGTTTCGTGAACCTTGCATCGCTGCCAAGGCGGACCGACCGCGTACCTTCCCCTCTCCCGATGGGGGGAACGATATGGCGGGGGGCATCATGGCGCGTGATGTGACGGTAACCTATCGCAATGGCCATACCGCCCTGCATGATGCCACCTTCGAAATTCCACGCGGGACAATCACCGCGCTGGTCGGGGTGAATGGGGCCGGCAAATCGACCTTGTTCAAGGCCATCATGGGATTCGTGCCCACCGCGCGGGGCGAGATAAAANCTGCTGGGGCGCTCGGTCAAGGAGGCGCTGGCGGCCAATCTGGTGGCCTATGTCCCGCAGGCCGAAGAGGTTGATTGGGCCTTTCCCGTGCTGGTAGAAGATGTCGTGATGATGGGCCGTTAT
>NZ_BBJC02000100.1 GCF_000739715.2 Falsirhodobacter sp. alg1
GTGAAGAACTCCGTATCCCCAATATCGAAGCTGGTCCGCGACAGCGTTACCGTTTCCTGCGCCGCATCCACCAGACGACGCTGCGCGGAAATGTTGCGGCTGTCGCGGTTATAGGCTGCCAGCGCACTTTCGACTTCTTCTACCGCGCCAAGTACCGTTGCCTGATACCCGAGCCGGGCCTGTACGGCCTGGGATTCGGCGATGGTCAGATTTGCGTTGTTCTCGCCCGAGAAGATCGGCAGGCTGAGTGTCGGCCCGAAGCTCCATGTTTTATAGCTGCCACGACCATTCACATTTACCGGCGTAAAGGATCCGGTGAGGGACAGGGACATGAAATATGATCTGCACATCGCGACGATAACCGCGGTCCATATCGGACAGGCCGCGCACGGGCTTTCCATCGAATTCGATCAGCCCGTCAAAACGGTTCAGCCCGGTCATGGCTTTGGCAAGCGTCGATTTGCCGGAACCGCTTTCCCCGACAATTCCCAGAACCTCGCCGGGCTGCAGGTCCAGCGTTAT
>NZ_BBJC02000101.1 GCF_000739715.2 Falsirhodobacter sp. alg1
CACGGCAGCAGGGTCGGGCGCTGGAAAACGATTCCCACGTCATCGCGCGGTCCCTTGATCGGGCTGCCGAAAACCTCTACCTGGCCGTCGCTTGGCAGCATCAGCCCCGACAGCAGCCGCAGCAGGGTGGATTTGCCGCAACCGGACGGCCCGAGAACCGAGACGAATTCATGCCGTTCGATCCGGAAATCGAGGGCGTGCAACGCATGGATCGGCGCACCGCTCTTGCCAGGAAACACCTGCTCTATGTCTTTGAAATGGATGGCAGGGGGGGTCCGCATGCGCCAGATCCTTTGGAAAGGGGCGGCAGGCCGGTGGGGACTGCCGCGCTTCTTTTGCTGATCTTTCCGGCGATCATTCCATTGTATCACTGGCGGCGGCCCGCCTTGGGCCGTGGAAAGCGGATTTTGAGCCAAGCCCACCAAAGCGCCAGCGCCGATGTTCTGGAATATACTCAGGGCTTGCCAGTACTACGAGCGGCGGGGCGTGCTGGTGAAAAAGCCGCGCGTTTGACGCAAACC
>NZ_BBJC02000102.1 GCF_000739715.2 Falsirhodobacter sp. alg1
GACGGCAAGGGTGCGGTAACCTTCCTTGTCCGCGTCAAGGAAGCTCTGGAAGATCCGCGCCGTCTTTTGATGGACCTGTAAGGCCGCTTTGCGGTTAACCCCTGAAGGGCGCGCCAATCGCGCGCCCTGATACAGGGAAAGGCACGCCATGCATTTGCTTCTTCAGATCGATACGACCGATTATGACGGATGGAAGTCCCAATGGGACGGGGATGCGGAGAACCGGTCCAACGCCGGAATGACGCAATTGCAGATATGGCGGGGCGTGGATACGCCGGGCCGCGTCTTTGCACTGATGGATGTTCATAATCCGGACAATGCCAAGGCGTGGATATTTCACAGCCATATGCAGCTTGCATTATCCGAAGCCCGCGCCGCTGCCCTGCGGGGNCGAGGTTCCCGTGGGTGCGGTCCTGACCGATCCATCCGGCCGTGTGGTGGCACAGAACGGCAANCCNGCACCCGGGAGCTGTCGGACCCGACTGCCCATGCCGAAATTCTGGTTCTCAGAGAGGGGTGC
>NZ_BBJC02000103.1 GCF_000739715.2 Falsirhodobacter sp. alg1
ACATATTGCCCACCTCGTCCACTGCCATTTCGAGACCAAGCGCGTTGCACTGCCCCGAAAACCAGTCACGGACCGCCTTATCCTCCGGCCCTAATGTCAGACGACACACGCCGCCATCCTTTGCGCCAAATTCTGCAGTGACCATCAGGTCATCCCAAAGGCGGTTTTCATTGACGATCAGATTTGACATGCGGGCTCCGCTTTCTTTTTTGACAGCTTGGCCATGGTTCCGGATATGCGCGTGCGCTGCCAGAAGAAGCTGGAAACAATCGCCCGACAGGTACGAACCAATTTCCGATAACCAGCTGCGCGGTCGCTCGGGCCGTCAGGGGGATCCGGGCCGTTCGGCATTCTTCCTTTCGCTGGAAGATGATCTGATGCGCATCTTCGGGTCTGAACGTCTGGACAAGGTTCTATCCACCCTGGGTATGAAAGAAGGCGAGGCCATCGTTCACCCTTGGGTCAACCGCAGCCTTGAAAAAGCGCAGGCAAAGGTCGAGGCGCGTAACTTCGACATGC
>NZ_BBJC02000104.1 GCF_000739715.2 Falsirhodobacter sp. alg1
GGTGCCACCGTCATCGACGTCGGGATCAACCGGATAGAGCGTGACGGCAAGAAGCGGCTTATGGGGGACGTGGAATTTGCAAGCGCGGCAGCGGTTGCCGGAGCCATCACACCGGTGCCGGGTGGCGTCGGCCCCATGACCATTGCCTGCCTACTGGCGAATACGGTCACGGCCTGCTGCCGCGCCAATGGCCTTGCGGAGCCGGGAGACGGATGTGGGCATGGCCGGTACGGGGGTCGTCGGCATCATCCGGGGCAATCGTCCGGGGCAGCGGACCATCGGTTTGCGGGCGGATATGGATGCCCTGCCCATCATTGAGGAAACGGGCGTGCCCTATGCCTCGGAGACCCCCGGCATCATGCACGCCTGCGGCCATGACGGGCACACCACCATGCTGCTGGGGGCCGCACGCTATCTGGCCGAAACGCGCGATTTTGCCGGGACCGTCATCCTGATTTTCCAACCCGGTGAGGAAGGGTGCGGAGGGGCGCGCAAGATGGTCGAGGATGGTCTGTTC
>NZ_BBJC02000105.1 GCF_000739715.2 Falsirhodobacter sp. alg1
CCTTCCCCATCCTTGACCACCTGCTGTGCCAGATCACGCATTACCGTGCCCAATGCCTCTTCGAACGCGCGGGCGACCTCGCCCGAGCGTACCGGTGCGGCCTTGCTTTTGCCCGTGGCTGCCAGAATCAGCGCATCGGAAGTAGAGGTATCGCTATCAACCGTAATGGCGTTGAACGTTTCGTCTACCTGACGGGACAGCATTTTCTGCAGCAGCGCCGGCGTAATCTTAGATTCCCGTGGAGCCCAGCTTCTCTCGTTTGGCCAGCTTCTTGAACAACTGTTCCGCATCCACGCCCCGCGCCTCGGCCACGCGGTCGGCAAGATGGCGCAACAAAGCGTCCTTGCTGTCCGCTGCAAAATCAAGGATCAGCCCGTCTGGTTGGATGAAGTCAGCTCGTTGCATGAAAAACCTGCTTTGAAATGAAAGCAGGACCGGTATCCCCGGTCCTGCACCACGCCCCCGAAGGTTCGTGCTTTTTACAATGCCGCAGCCAGCGCCTTTGCCAGGTCGGTCC
>NZ_BBJC02000106.1 GCF_000739715.2 Falsirhodobacter sp. alg1
CACGGGGCGGGGTGGTTTCCAAATCCCGACTGGAGGATCGTTTCTATTCCTTTGATGCCGAGGTGGAGAGCAATACGATCGAGGTTTATGTCAGCCGTCTTCGCAAGAAACTGGGGCGCAACAGTATCGAAACGCTGCGCAACCTCGGGTACAGGATTCTACGATGAAAAAACCGCGCAGCCTTCGGCGTGATCTTGCGCTTGGACTTGGGGCAGGGCTGACGGCGTTGTGGATTCTGGCGATGCTGGGGGCAACCCTGATCGTGCGCGAAGAGCTGGATGAGGTTATGCGATAGCGGGGGAAATGCCGCAGCAGGGCCAGAACAGCCTCGCGCAGCGATTCATCGCCGAACCCGGCCAGTGTTGCGCGGCGACCCAGGGCCACCAGTTGCAACAGTTCGGCAGCAAGATCGCCTTGGGCCACCTCATCCTTTGCCTGTTCAAGGGCCTGTTCGAAGGTTCCGGTCATACCTGTTTCGCGCCGCCACAGGGTATCCAGCAGTGCCAGCCCTTCGGC
>NZ_BBJC02000107.1 GCF_000739715.2 Falsirhodobacter sp. alg1
CTGATCCTTGAGGTAAACCTCGGATTTGCCGCGCGCGACCTTATAAAGCGGCGGCTGCGCGATATAGAGGTACCCGCCTTCGATGATTTCGGGCATCTGCCGGAAGAAGAAGGTCAGCAGCAACGTCCGGATGTGCGCCCCGTCAACATCGGCGTCGGTCATGATGACGATTTTGTGGTAGCGCAGCTTTTCCACGTTGAATTCATCCCGGCCGATACCGGTCCCCATCGCGGTGATCAGCGTGCCGATTTCCTGGCTGGCCAGCATCCGGTCGAAACGCGCCCGTTCCACATTCAGGATCTTCCCCTTGAGCNGTAGAACAGCCTGATTGGCCCGCGAGCGGCCCTGCTTNGGCGGAACCGCCGGCAGAATCCTGACAGGCACCGTGGATAATCGGACAGTTGCTCTAGGGAACAGGGCCTTGATGACAGATCTGGGGATCGAGCCTGGGCCCATTACCGAACGCGCAGCAGAATTGCAGGCTTCGGGAAAAACCGCGATGTTCGTGGCGGTTG
>NZ_BBJC02000108.1 GCF_000739715.2 Falsirhodobacter sp. alg1
ATATCTAGCTGACCTTCAGCTCCGGCAAACATATCCACGGCAATTTCATCTTCTGGTCGAGCCTCGTGGTCTCCAGCTTCTATGATATCAAAGTTAGCCTGCGCTAGAAAGCCCACGACCGGGTACGGTTCTCTGGCACGGCGAAAAATGACAAACTGTTCGCCTGCTTGCCCTGAAAATCCCCGCTCATTTCCCATATAAAGGCGAAGCTCGTTTCCCTCGGGCTTAGGATACTTGATTATGAGGGAACAACAGATGACCGAGGCGGCCGAGGCGATCACCCGCAATCGCGATCTGGCCCTGAACCGGATTGCCGCCGCACAGAACGATGCCGAAACCGCCTTTCCACGTGCCGATCTGCTTATAACCGGCAATGACGAGGATCTGGCTTCCCTTTGGGCGGACACCAGGCGGCGCGATATNGGCCGCGGGGCGCACATTNGCACNGGGCCGCATCGGGCGGATCTGGTGGCGACCTATGCGGCCAAATCCATGCCTGCCGCGCAATGNTTCC
>NZ_BBJC02000109.1 GCF_000739715.2 Falsirhodobacter sp. alg1
CGCATTCACGTCGCGCTTCTTGCCCACGCCCACGCGATCCACCGCCGTCTTCATGTTGTCGTAGATCCCGCGGCCCGGCACGCCCTCAAAGACCCGGAACGCGTGCCAATGCGCGTCGAACAGCATCTCGTGGGTCTGCAACAAATAGGCCCTGACCAGGAACGCCCGGCTGTGCGACAGCTTGATGTGGGCATCCCCCCCGAACAGCGCGAAACTGTCCCTGACACTCCGCCAACCGATGGGTTCAAGAAGCTGATGCAGGAAGCCGCGGGAACGCGTTCCTATGCCGCGGCCCTTGCGGTGCTGAATGTTGCAGAATGGCTGTATCTTGAATGGGCAAAGACGATTCCGCGGCCGCTTTCCGAAAATTTTGTCCATGCAGAATGGGTTACCCTGCACGACAATCCCGATTTCAGCAGCTTTGTCGCATTTCTGAGAGCGGAATTGGACCGTATCGGCCCCGCCGAGGAGGCTATCAGCCGGGATTTCTTCCAACGGGCTGTTGAGCTGGA
>NZ_BBJC02000110.1 GCF_000739715.2 Falsirhodobacter sp. alg1
ATAGCGAATCCGTTCCAGCCCGTCCACGCGGGCCAGTTCGCGTACCAGCCTGGCCAGCGTCCAGTCCCCCCCGTGATAGGCATTCACGTTCTGACCCAACAGGGTAATGTCCTTCACCCCGCGTTCCACCAGATCACGGGCCTCGGCAATCAGGCGTTCGGGCGGGCGGCTCACTTCGGCCCCGCGGGTATAAGGCACCACACAGAACGCGCAGAACTTGTCACACCCCTCCTGCACGGTCAGAAAGGCGGTCGGGCCGCGCAGGGCCTTGCGCTTGGGCAGGTGGTCGAATTTGTCCTCGGCCACGGGCATCCATCCGCCCACAGGGGAATGAACATCATGGCAGGGGCGGATATGCAGGACACGACGTTCGTGCGCGACAAACGGGCCTCGTTGCTCTTGCTGCTGGCGGCGCAGGTGCTGGCGATGAGCGTGTGGTTTTCTTCGGCTGCGGCCATTGCCGATATCAAGCTGACCTATCAGATCAGCCCCGTGGCCGAGGCGCTGCTGAC
>NZ_BBJC02000111.1 GCF_000739715.2 Falsirhodobacter sp. alg1
GTGGAAACAGCTCGCGGAAAATTACCCGCTCGGAAAAGCCGGGGGCTACGCGAAAGCCGATGCGGCGGGCCAGATCCTCCAGCGCGGCGNCCGACCNTTTTCTTGTTATGCATCTGCTGCGNCCCCAGGCGGTTGCGCAAGACGATCCAGTCGATGGGCTTCAACCCCGCCTGCGCCCGCATCTGCCGCGCATTCCACACCATCTCGGAATAGATCGACGGACCGATCACCTTACCGGTTTCCGTATCGATCCGCGCCAGAAGGTCGAAATCGGTCAGCACTTTGCTCCGACGATTATCGCCATCTGGGCGTGCCGGAAAACGATTTGCGGTCATCCTGGGCGCATTGTTCCGACATCGTGAAAACAGCCGAAGCGCAGGGATTCGGAAACATCCTGTGCCCGTCATCCTATCAGGTGGGGCAGGACACGCTGTCCTTCGTGGCGGGCTGCGCCCCGATTACCGACCGGATCAACATGCTGGCTGCTGTACGCTGTGGCGAAATGCAGCCC
>NZ_BBJC02000112.1 GCF_000739715.2 Falsirhodobacter sp. alg1
TTTCGTCTATATCCAGCGCCTCGTCATTGATCCGTGCCTTGTAGTCGTCAATATCCTCGAACACGACGGCCCGCCCCCTGTGCCGCAAAAGATGCGGGCTTGCGGCTGATGGTTTGATCACCGCCCCCTTCGGCGCAAGGTTCCCCTTGAGAACGGCAATCCCGCCATGCGAGGCCAAGGCCTGTTCCACCGGGCGGATAACGTCCTCATTGTGGTTCTGGACATCCTTCACCTGATCCCATGCGGTCTGGCCCGACACCGTCAGCGCATCCTTGTGCAGCAACCCCGCCTCTCCCATATCAATGTCCAGCGCGGGATCGTTGATGCGGTTGTGGTAATCCGTGGAGCCGTCAAAGACAAAGGCGGTTCCTTCGAACACATCCTTGCGGCCCGGCTCGGACAGATAGCGGGCACGGAACTCTTCGGAGATGACGCTAGTCTTCATGATGGCGAAGTCGAACAGGTTGCCTCGCAGCACCATGAAACCGGCGCGTTCCATCATCGGCGCGTT
>NZ_BBJC02000113.1 GCF_000739715.2 Falsirhodobacter sp. alg1
GAACCGACCCATGGGGTCTGGCGGCTGCCCAGAACCATCTGCTCCAGCAGTTTGCGCCGTGTCCATTTCGGGCCTGCGGCCTTGTTCATGATGGCGATGTTCGAAACGATGGCCTGACTTTTTCCCGTCTCGATCGGTTCGTCCAGATCGTATCTGGAAAAGTCGATCCCCATCGACGCTGCCGCATGGACCAGGGCCGCCTCGGAACTGGCATAGCGGCGGTATTCGGCGAATTTCTCCTGCGCCTCTGCCTCTGTCCGGCCAATGATCAGGGTGGCCCCCAGAAACAGCTTGATATCTTTGTAAGGGGGATTATCCATGCGGTACCTGACCGATTACAAACGTGTGGCCGGCCTCGGCTCGGCCCATTCCGGCGCACATCATCATTGGCAGATGCAGGTCTCTTCGGCGGCCCTGCTGATCCTGATCCCGCTGTTCATCTTTACCTTCGGGGCAGCANTCGGATCGGATTACGAAAGCGCCGTAATCTACTACTCGCGCCCTTTCCCGC
>NZ_BBJC02000114.1 GCF_000739715.2 Falsirhodobacter sp. alg1
ACGGATTTGAGGGCGGCGAGATGAAGCAGCATCATTACGATTATGCGGGGAATTCCACGGGTATCTGGTCTCGTGCCACCGATAAGGATCTGTGTGTCGACATCATCAACTTCATGCATTTCGATCCTGAAGGGGTGGAGATGTATTATACCGGCAGCGGTATGATCCCCGCTTCGACCGCAGGGCTGGAGAAGTTCGGGACCAGCGGCACGGATGCGGAAAAAAAGCTGGTAGGCTACCTGCGGATGCTGCGGGAAGAGCCTGCGCCGTCGCGTCGTCCCGGTGTCGGGGGGCTTAGCGGGATGTTCAAGCGCGCGAATGAGGCCGTGGCCTTCGGTGATGCCACCCCGCTGGAGGTGTCCGAAACCATAAAAGCAATCGACCGGACACACCTCGACGCAATCGGTGTATTTGCAGGCAATGCAGTTATCGGTGACGACATAGGTCATGGTAGGGCTCCGAGCGGTTCCGCATGATTACCTATGCCGGCCTGTGCCGAAGGGCAAGC
>NZ_BBJC02000115.1 GCF_000739715.2 Falsirhodobacter sp. alg1
CGCAGCTTCGCATAATAGGCGTCATTGATATAGGGTGAGGTTTTCGCATCCGCGAGGATGTCATCGACCGTAAAGCCCGGGTCGAAATAATCATCAAGGCTTTTCATTGCGCCACCAGTTTCGTCGTGGAGGTCATCCATTTCTGCCACTCGGCCCAGAATGCGCGGATCGGAAGTTCGTCGGTTACTGGGCCTGTAGTATGCCCGTGTTCATCGACATATTCCTTACCGGTCGTGCGATGGCGGCTGACCACAAGCCATTCCATTTCGGGAACGGACAGGCCTGACTGGCATTCTTCGAAATTTGCCAGATCAAGTAGATTTCGTTAATTATTATATAATTGATACGGCCTGATCTATATGATGGCCGAATCCGCCGGGGATCATTGCGAGATGCCTGTCAAGAATTTTATCGCTGGATGAGCGGTAGTATCGAAGCCGATACCAAGAAATTCTTGCTACATAGACTGCATCGCNAAAAATACGATTTTGCACGACTCGGCCCCCC
>NZ_BBJC02000116.1 GCF_000739715.2 Falsirhodobacter sp. alg1
GAAATGGGCGTCTGCAGCGACATCTGCGTGCCGACCTTTGTGGATATCAACAACACCCTGCAAGGGACCGGAAGCCATGACCCCCGGATCACCGATGCCCTGGCCCATGGCCCTGTCTCTGGCCGCACCGGTGGGATAAGCCGGCTGTCCTGTTCGGTCACACCGATTGCGGACGGCATGCGCGTTACCGCCCGGTTCGACATGCCACCGCAAGGCCGCCACGAAATTGTGGTGATGGAGCCTGGAAACGCCGACATATGGGCATCCGAGGCAAGGGTGGCCCGTCATGGGCGAAGCATCATCGCAACCTCGGATATGGTCGGCCCCCCCGCAGCATATAGTCGGTGCACAGCCGCATCGGCATCCCAGACAGGTATCCCCACCGCCGCAAACATCGCAGCGGTGGTTGATTTACCCATTCCGACAGAGCCGGTCAGGCCGAGGCGGATCATCCGCCCAGCACGAATGCCCGTGTTTCGGCATCGACCTCGGGACGTTGACCGAACC
>NZ_BBJC02000117.1 GCF_000739715.2 Falsirhodobacter sp. alg1
ACCACCAGAACCGGCAGGCGGATCAGGGGCCACAGCTGGGGAAAGACCAGCCATAGCCAGCAGGCCGCCCGCCCGTATCCCAGCGAGCGTCCGGTCGCCATATGCTGGCGAACCGGGATCTGCGTCATTGATCCCAGCAGGATCAGAACCACAAAGGGCAGTTCCTTGACCACCAGCGCCAGAACCAGCGCAAGCGCCCATGGATCACACCACTTCCAGCCCGGGTGTGTCAGGATTCTCTGGCGGCGGTGGAGGTGGTGGCGGTGGAGGCGGCTGGTGAGCCGAGGTTCGTGCCCCGCGTAATCGGGATTGGATGAATACCTGCGCCGACTTCTGCATGCAATCCAAGATGATCTGTCTTGGCGGGTGGGACGGTGATAGAAGCTACGATCTGGCGCTGAGTATCCAATACGCNAAAACATGAGACCAGGATGACATTCGAGGTTTATGCAAGATCGTCGCCGGGACAATGACGTTGATCTGCCCCCCCCCGACCCYMSKTCGAC
>NZ_BBJC02000118.1 GCF_000739715.2 Falsirhodobacter sp. alg1
ATCTGACAGTTTTTTGTCTGTCAGATGCTCTCAGCACGTCATCTCCCCTTGCGGGATTTATTCGGGCGCTTCAAATCCGAGACGATCGAGCATCGCCTTCATTCCAGTAATTTCGTCTTGCTGAGCGGAAATGATCTTCTCAGCCATTTCCCGCGTTTCCGGGTCCTCGCCCTGCTCCAACTCTACCTTTGCCATATCGATGGCTGACTGATGGTGCGGGATCATCATCAATAGGAAATCTGCATCCGCGTTACCCGTGGAAGGCAGATGGTCCATAGAATGCATCATGGTTTGAACGCCGTTTTTGCGGCGGACGTTCTCTATGTCCCGTCAGGCCCTGGCTATTGGGAGTATGATTCCACAACGTCATTTATCGGACAGCTAGCTGAGGCGTTGGCTGACCTGAGCCAATTCCAAGGGATTGTCCCCGCGGGACAATGACTTTGCCAAAAACGTTTCTTGATTTGCGTTTCCTTCTCACNACGGTTCGAACCCAACAACGATCT
>NZ_BBJC02000119.1 GCF_000739715.2 Falsirhodobacter sp. alg1
GCCCCGTCGGTGCCGCACAGGGTTGAGCTTGCGTCCCAGAATGGATGCGGGTCATGCCAGCAGCCACGCAGATCGATGGAGGCGATCAGGACTTCGCCCGGTCGGGCATCGAAGCTGGTCAGCAAGTGACTGGCACGACCGAGGATCGCCACCGACAGCGAATTGTGGGTACTGCGCATGTTGATATGGCCGCCGACAACAGGTACGCCATAGGTGCGTGCCCCGTCATGCAGGCCCGTCAGGATGGACGCGGCCACCTCGGACGTATCGCTCCACAACGCATCCACCACGGCCACGGGACGGCCTCCCATGGCCACGATATCGCTGACATTGACCATCACGCCGCAATACCCGGCAAACCACGGCATTGAGCGGACAAAGCTGTCCTGAAATCCCTCGCTGGCCAGCAGGAGATAGCCGTCACCGTCTGGAAGCGCGGCACAGTCATCGCCAAGACGGATGGCGTCGGGATCTGCCGGTTTCAGGATCGCTGCAGCTTCAGCAT
>NZ_BBJC02000120.1 GCF_000739715.2 Falsirhodobacter sp. alg1
GAAAGGATGTGGGAATCGTTGTTCATCAGATCACCCGATTTTTCCGCTGATGTAGCTTTCGGTCCGCGGATCATGCGGATTGGTAAAGATTTGGCCCGTCTCACCGAATTCCACCAGATTTCCCATATGGAAAAAGGCGGTCTTCTGGCTGACGCGGGCTGCCTGCTGCATGGAGTGGGTCACGATCACCACGGCAAATTGCGTCCGCAGTTCATCGATCAACTCTTCCACCTGGGCGGTCGCAATCGGATCCAGCGCTGAACAGGGTTCGTCCATCAGCAGCACTTCGGGCGATGTTTCACAGGCAGAGGCCTATCGCATGGTGGATGCCATCGACTGGCCCGAGGGGTTTGCCCGCCGCGATATCGGGTGGCGCGCGTTGTAACATCGCTTGCCCTTGGCGAAGCGGATCGCTAAGGGGGTCCCCGTATGTCCGGCAGAGGGGGGGAACCTATGCCAACTCTTGTCATGAAATTTGGCGGCACATCAGTGGCCGACTTGTCGC
>NZ_BBJC02000121.1 GCF_000739715.2 Falsirhodobacter sp. alg1
TAATAACAGACCAAAAGCAAAAGCTGCCGCCACGCGCGACAGGATGGAGGTGTAAAACCGCACAGGATCATCCTTTTGTAACGAAAGATGCCCGAGGCACCGGATCGGCAATATCAATTCACATAACGGGCTTTGTGTAAGATGCCTTGGAGGAAAGCCTCAAACGGCAAATACCGTTCCCTGCCAGCACCCGGGCTAATGCGATGAATGCCCGGCCTGCCGCGCACCGCCCTGCGGGCCTTCGATATGGCTGTATATTGGGCGGCATCTTCAGGCCAAATCAGCGGCGTGAAGACAGGGGCAAAGAACAGCACGGACAGAAGTGCCATGGTGAACGGCTTCATAAGCCAGCGTCACCAGAAGACCTTTGGGTTGGCGCGCGACACCAGCAACCGCGCCGGAATCCACCCCCACCATCATCGGATGTACCATGGCTCCAGATAGGCACTGCCACGGCAAGGTTCACGCTCGCGATCTTGGTCGCCGCAATGTCCTGACAAGCTA
>NZ_BBJC02000122.1 GCF_000739715.2 Falsirhodobacter sp. alg1
ATGTGGGAATTTGCCATGATCGTCTCCTTGTTGAACGGCGCGCCGTTTTTCACATGTTTTGGGGCGGGAATATCAGCAGATCGCGGGCATTCCATCCGATTGTCACCGCTGCTCCCCGATCATGGGGGGCATGCCCAAGCGGGTCATGGTGATAGATCTGCAGCGCCGTTGCGAGGCCCGGCACCGCAACGAAATAGAGCAAACGCTCTCCTTCGAAAATCGTATCGGTGACGGTGCCCTGAAGGGTGGTATCGCATGAAGCAAGATCGGCCGCAGTGGCCATTCTGGCCGTGGGCCTTGCGCTGGCTGGTTGCAACCGGATGAACCCGGGGACATGGCTGAACGGCGGCGCGGATTCGCCGCGGCCCGAAGATGCACCACCTGCCGCCGCCGTTGTCGTGGATACCCGCCCGCTTATCGCGCAGGTGCAATCGGTATCGATCGCCCYWMCCCGACCGGTGCCATCGTTCGCGCATCCGGCATCGCCGCAGCACCGGGCTGGTA
>NZ_BBJC02000123.1 GCF_000739715.2 Falsirhodobacter sp. alg1
ATGTGCCGCCGCCGCTTCGGCCCAAAGCCGCGATCAGGTTCAGGTTGCCGGCTCGTCAACGGTATTGCCCTATGCAACGATCGTTGCAGAGTCTTTCGGTGAGAATTTCGATTTCCCGACACCTGTCGTTCAATCGGGCGGTTCGTCGGCCGGCCTGCAGCAGTTCTGTCAGGGCATCGGTGAGAACACTCCAAGGAATTTCAGGATGTCGGGGTGGTGGCAGTTCAGATAGACCGCGCCGGCGCCCTGACGCGCCCCCAGCTGGTTGGCATAGCTGAAGCTGTCTTCCAGGAGTTTCATCACCGGAATCACGCCCGAGGACTGGTTCTCGATCCCCTTGATCGGCGCACCGGCCTCGCGCAGGTTGGTCAGCATCAGGGCAACGCCACCGCCACGCTTGGACAGTTGCAGCGCCGAGTTGATCGACCGGCCGATGGATTCCATGTTGTCTTCCAGCCGCAGCAGGAAGCAGGAGATCAATTCTCCGCGCTGTTTCTTGCCC
>NZ_BBJC02000124.1 GCF_000739715.2 Falsirhodobacter sp. alg1
GAGAGCGATTCGGCGTCGATATCGTGACCATTGCGGCCGACATTGCGACCCCGAAGGCCAGCGCGCCGTGATCGAGGCTGCCGGTGATGTCGATATCCTCGTGAACAACGCCGGCGGGCCACCCCCGGTATCTGGAGCGATTGGGACCGTGAGGATTTCATCAAGGCACTGGAGTGCCAACATGCTGGCCCCAATTGCCCTGATGTCCGCACTGATGCCGAAAATGGCGGCGCGCGGCTGGGGGCGGGTGGTCAACATCACTTCGCAATCCGTAAAGGCGCCCATTCCGCAGCTGGGGCTGTCCAATGCCGCACGGGCAGGGCTGACGGGCTATGCCAGCCAGAGCGCACCGGAACCGATATAGGCAAAATCGAGCGAGCCTGCGCGAAGGGCCTGAACCTGGATCGGGCCGTTGGTAAATACGCTCAGCTTCGCCTCCAGCCCGTGTTTTGCCCACAGGTCCTGTTCGGTGGCGATTGCCGCAAGGCTGGCACCGTAATAA
>NZ_BBJC02000125.1 GCF_000739715.2 Falsirhodobacter sp. alg1
GCCATTGTTTATCGGCAGCTTGACCACAAAACCTGCGGGCATCTGTGGCAGGCCACCGTCCCCGAGATCCTCGTCCCGCTGATTTTCGATGGCGATTGCAAGGAAGCTGCCGTCGGGCGCCTTGGCAACGGAATCCGGCTGCCCGCCCAGATCGCAGCTTTCGAGGACCTCCTCGGAATCAAGGTCGAGCATCCGCAATGCACCTGATGGAGCGGTAAAATTCCCGTCTGTAGTATTGTTGGGCGGAGCCATGCTGGTATTTGCCCGGGCGGAAGTGTCGATGTTCCGCCATTCCGGATGGGTCTGGGCGCGCAGCCTGTGCCTGGCCGCAATGTGGCTGTGCTACTACGCGGCATTGCCGTCCATGTCGTTCGCGCTGGCAGCGGCCTGTTATTATACAACCCCCNGTGTGGATGGCCCTGATGTCGCGGCTTATGCTGGGCACGGTTATCAGCCGCCGCCGGTGGGGTGCCATTTTCCTGACGATGGCGGGTGTGATCC
>NZ_BBJC02000126.1 GCF_000739715.2 Falsirhodobacter sp. alg1
GTAGGGTTGGTCGACGAGGGCAGGACATTGGCCATGCCGACCATGCGGATGATGTCGGGGGCATGGCCACCGCCCGCACCCTCGGTATGATAGGCGTGGATCGTCCGGCCCGCGATGGCGGCCATCGTATCCTCGACAAACCCGGATTCGTTCAGCGTATCCGTATGGATCATCAGATAGGTTATTGCGTAAAATTACGGCCATACTAGTATGACCGAAGAATCAGGGAGGGTTCGTATGGAGGAAGGTGTACGCCAGCGGCGCCCGCGTCGCCTGGGCGCGCTTACGCTCGCGACAATGTCACGGGCAGAGCAGCCGCGCACAGCGACGCTGATTTATCGAGAGCTTTACGATGACATCGTGAATCTGCGTCGTCCGCCGAATACGCCATTGCCGGAACGTGATCTGTCCGCCCATTTCGGGGTCAGCAGAACGCCGCTTCGCGAAGCGCTTCTGCGATTGGCCGATGAGGGGCTGGTGGTAATCTATCCGCAGGTCGGC
>NZ_BBJC02000127.1 GCF_000739715.2 Falsirhodobacter sp. alg1
CACCCGCCGTGCTACCTTGGTTACCACGGGCGCCGTTCTGGCCATGGCAGGCATGGCATCCATTTTCTTCTTTTTTGTTGACCAGCTGATCGGTCTCGGTGTGCGTCAACTTTTCGGGCTGGGAGGCTAACGACATGGCCAAGCGCTGGTATGTGGTTCACGTCTATTCGGGCTTCGAAAAGAAAATTGCCCAGCACATTCGCGAAGAAGCGGAACAGAAGGGCCTGAGCGACCATATTGATGAAATTCTGGTGCCTTCCGAGGAAGTCATTGAAGTGCGTCGTGGCCAGAAGGTGAATACTGAACGCAAGTTCTTCCCCGGCTATGTGCTCGTCAAAATGGAAATGACTGACGAAACGTGGCACTTGGTAAAAGACACGCCAAAGGTTACGGGCTTTCTGGGAACCAGAAATCGCCCTACCCCTATTTCTGCGGCTGAAGCTGAACGCATTATCAAGCAGACAGAAGAAGGTGTGCAGCATCCTCGTTCTGCCATATCG
>NZ_BBJC02000128.1 GCF_000739715.2 Falsirhodobacter sp. alg1
CGTCCAGCCCGTCTGTCAGATTGACGGCATTGGCCGCGCCCACGATCACCAGCATCCCGAACGGGATGAAGAAGATTCCCAGATCGATCATCATGCTGACAAAAGGAAGTGCCAGCTCACCTGTCAGGCCCGCAGGGTGGAACCTGGCAGCAGCGAATGTCGCAAGAAAGGCCGTCAGCAGGCCCAGCGCCATTCTGACACGTCCCGAGACGCCCGCCGTGGTCTGCTTGGTCACCTTGGCATAATCATCGGCAAAGCCTAGACGCAGTACGTTTTCCAAGACCCCTACGGTTCGCTCAACCCGCGCAAGCCGGTAGGCGAAAGCCTGATCGAACCGGCTTGGGTGCATGGCTTGGTTACCTCCCAGGCCGAAGCGAAGGAGAAGGTCGCGGACCTGCTGGTCAAGGTCGGCCTGCCGGCAGAACATGCGGGACGCTATCCGCACCAGTTCTCTGGCGGACAGCGTCAGCGCCTGTGCATCGCCCGCGCGCTGGCC
>NZ_BBJC02000129.1 GCF_000739715.2 Falsirhodobacter sp. alg1
GGCGATTGCCCACCATTGTCAATGCATGAGCCGCGCAAGCATGCCGCCGGGCTGTCTTTCCACCCTTCCTTCCAGCTCCAGTTGCAGCAATTCCGCCGCAACCGCACTGGCAGGGGCGGCCACATCCCGGATCAGCTGATCCNTCGGGGATCGGGCTNGGCCCCAAGCCTGTCAAGAATACGCGCCGCAAGCCCACCGGCAGCAACCGGCATANGCCTGCGGCAGGGTGCGGGCAGGCCTGGCTGTCGCAGGTACCATCCGCCGCGGGGCGGGCACATGCTCTGCAGCTTCGAATACCAGATCCACAACCGATACGTTCGGGGTCGGTACGCGGATAGAAACGCCGTCCATCTTGCCCTTCAGCTCGGGCAGAACCAGACCGACAGCCTTGGCAGCACCGGTGGATGTCGGGATCATCGACAGGGCGGCGCCCCGTGCGCGGTACAGATCCTTATGCGCGGTATCCAGCGTCGGCTGGTCACCGGTATAAGAGTGG
>NZ_BBJC02000130.1 GCF_000739715.2 Falsirhodobacter sp. alg1
ACCATTTTCTTGATATCCACACCACCACTGCATCTGATCTGCGCGGCATGATCGACGGCGCATTGGCCATGAAAACCGCGCGCAACGGCCGCCCGAAGGGGACCGCGGATGATGACCAGCCGCTTGCCGGTCATATGGTCGCAATGATCTTTGAAAAACCATCCACCCGTACCCGTGTTTCGTTCGATGTGGGGGTGCGGCAGATGGGCGGACAGACGATGGTGCTGTCGGGCAGTGAAATGCAGCTTGCCCACCTTCCGCCATACCGAGCACAACGCCCCCATGCGTTCCAATGCGACACTCGAATCCATCGGCGGAACAGCGGTCTATCTGGCTTCGGATTACGGAAACATGACGTCGGGTGAGATCATCCGCGTTGATGGCGGGTATCACGTGCTGGGCATGCCGCAGCCTGATCACCTGCACAACCACTGNAANCCAAACACCGGAGCGTGCCCCATTGGGGCGCGTTCCCGCCCTGATCACCGGCAAAACT
>NZ_BBJC02000131.1 GCF_000739715.2 Falsirhodobacter sp. alg1
GTCCAGTCAATCCGGGCTTCGGACTTGTCGATCTTGGCGGCATAGGTCACATCCGCGTCGGATTGGGTGACGGGCGTCTGCGGGGCTGCGATGGCCTGCCCGATCATGCGCGCCCCCATGGCGGCCAGCCTGTCATGCAGATCGGCAGTCGTATCCGTAGGGCCGATCGGCAGCGCCTCCCGCAGGATAACGGGTCCGGTGTCCAGCCCCGCCTCCATTTGCATGATGCAAATGCCTGTTTCCGCATCCCCCGCCAGAATTGCACGATGGATCGGCGCAGCCCCGCGCCAGCGCGGCAACAAAGAGCCCCATTCCCACAGCCGGTATCCATCATCATCGCGGCGTGCCTCGGTCCGCCAGCCATTGACAGGCGCAAGGTGGTTGCGCCCGATCAACCCGCAGAAATATCCGGCTGCCGCCAGTCTTTCCGACAAGAGCCTTTCGCGCAGGGGNCAAAAAGGTCTCGTTCGTCCACAGGCCATGGGCCTGTGGCC
>NZ_BBJC02000132.1 GCF_000739715.2 Falsirhodobacter sp. alg1
AGCCAGATTGGCAACGCCCGTTTCCTCCAGGATCGTCACGCCGTTCTGCTGGTGCAGGTCCCGGAAGAATGCCGCCGTTTCGGAATTGGCCACACGGGCCAGAATACGCGGAGCGGCTTCGACCAGCGTCACCTCCAGCCCCAGCTTTGCCAGCACCGCCGCTGCCTCCAGCCCGATGTATCCCTACAAGCGTCTGAACCATTCGACGAAGACCGATATCGAACTGGCCAAATCGAACATCCTGCTGATCGGCCCTACCGGCTGCGGCAAGACGCTGCTGGCGCAGACGCTGGCGCGCATTCTGGACGTGCCGTTCACGATGGCTGATGCGACCACGCTGACCGAGGCGGGTTATNGTCGGGGAAGATGTCGAAAACATCATCCTGAAGCTGTTGCAGGCCAGCGAATATAACGTGGAGCGTGCGCAGCGCGGCATCGTCTATATCGACGAGGTCGACAAGATNCACGCGGAAGTCCGACAACCCGTCGATC
>NZ_BBJC02000133.1 GCF_000739715.2 Falsirhodobacter sp. alg1
ATCGATGATCGCGAGCGCGGCCAGAAATACCTTCAGCGATGCTGGAACACGCGGCCCCAACAGCGACAACACGCCAAGTGCAAAGGCGATATCGGTGGCCGATGGAATGGCCCACCCGCGCAGCGCGCTTGGATCGTGGATATTCAGCGCGACATAGATCAGCGCCGGCACGGCCATACCGCCGACGGCAGCAACCCCCGGCAGAATGCGGCGAGGCCAAGTCGAGAGCTGGCCATCCGTCATTTCCCGCTTGATCTCGAGACCGACCATCAAAAAGAAGACGGCCATCAGGGCTAGGTTTCCGTGTCGAAGCCGGAAAGGGCCAGCCATTGACTGACGGATTGTCGCAAATCTGCCTCGTCATCGACAATCGCAACTTTCATCGCCCGAGCCATTCAGACCTCATTCCACTGTTTCTGTTCGATCGTTAAATAGGGGCAGCTGCACTTCAAAAACCAGCCCCGCCCCGTCTGCATTCGTTGCAGTCAGCC
>NZ_BBJC02000134.1 GCF_000739715.2 Falsirhodobacter sp. alg1
CGGTGTGCTGGTCTATCCGGTGTTCTGGTTCTCCGGTGCCCTGTTTCTGGCGCTGGGCCAGCAGCCCGAGGTTGCGGCATTGACGCAGCAGTTCCTGCGGATCGCGGGGTTGGGCATGGTGCCAGCCCTCGTGGTGGTGGCCATGCGCAGCTATCTGTCGGCACTGGACCGGACCCAGGTTGTGTTGTGGAGTACGATCGCGGCTGTCCTGGTGAATATCGCCATCGGCCTGCCGCTGATCTTCGGGTTGTTCGGCCTGCCGGAAATGGGGGTGCGCGGGGCGGCGATATCGAGCGCAGCACCATGTTCATGATCACGAAGATCTTGTCGCCGCGCGAATAGAGTTTCATTTTGCTCATGGCCCCGGNCTCCTTACCAAAGCGACGTGCGCGAATAGCGACGCGACAGGGTGTTGGCGGTCATCACCAGGACGAATGCGACAACGGCGTTGAACAGACCGGCGGCAGCGGCAAGATCATATTGCCCGCCCT
>NZ_BBJC02000135.1 GCF_000739715.2 Falsirhodobacter sp. alg1
GGACATGATAAAGATAATGTTGGGGCGGCTCATCATATTCTCACTAAAAGGCGGAACGGGGGCCGCGCCGGAATGCGGCAGCACGGCCCATTTCGATTTTCACTCGGCGTAAAGCGCACCGAGATAGAATTCGGACGCGGGCAACGGATTCTCGATCTTGGCGCTGGTTCAGCAGGCGCAGTTCGGCGGATTCACGCTGGAAGGACATGCTCTGGGACCATGCGCGGCGCGACAGCATGTAGAATGTCGCGGCCAGCAGGATGGCAAATCCCATGATTTCAAGCGCCAGAACCGCGTTCACCCGTTCGCGCACGGTGTCATAGGCGGTATATGTGACCAGACGCCACCCACGGAACGGAACGCGTGCATCGGTGCGCAGCACAGCCTCTCCGCGCAGATAGGCATCGGGGGGTTCCTGTGCCCAGTCCGCCGTCACCTGAAACGCCCGCAGGATGGCCGAGGGCGGATCCTGCACCGCAAGGGCATCCTTG
>NZ_BBJC02000136.1 GCF_000739715.2 Falsirhodobacter sp. alg1
GATAGCTGAACTTGGTAACATGGCCGATGGTGACGCGCCCACCCCAACCGTATTCCTCGGTGCGGCGGCACACATGGTCCACATCCATCATGCTGGTGTCCGAACCGAAATCGAGGTGCATGTCGATATCGACATCGAATTCGCGCGCCGTGTCGAATGTCCAGTCGATCTGCCCCTTTGAATCGGTATCGACATAGGGCGCGGCACCCAGCACCTCTGCCCCCTCCTCCAACGCCTGCCGCAACAGCGCATCGGTGCCAGGGTTGTTCAACAGGCCCTCTTGCGGGAACACGCAGATCTCGGCATCCATCGCCCCGGTNGGGGGAGATCTGGAGCGATCTTGTGCGCCGCCCCTATATAGCCATCGGAATGGTGGCGTTGCTGATCCTGATTCCCCTCGCAGTGACATCGAACACGGCTTCCATCCGGAAGCTGGGGAAGAACTGGGTGAAGCTGCACCGGATGGTTTATGTCGTGGCTATCTTGGGTGC
>NZ_BBJC02000137.1 GCF_000739715.2 Falsirhodobacter sp. alg1
CGGAGGGGTGGATGCCTTTTGTATCGGGTCCGAGATGCGGGGGCTGACACAGATCCGCGGGGAGGATGACAGCTTTCCGGCGGTGGAAGCTCTTTGCCAACTGGCCGCAGAGGTGCGTCAGATCCTGCCGGATGCGAAGATCAGCTATGCGGCGGATTGGTCGGAATATTTTGGTTATCATGCCGATGGGGACGTATATTTCCACCTGGATCCGCTGTGGGCCCATCCGGCGATCGATTTCGTCGGTATCGACAATTACATGCCGCTGTCGGATTGGCGGGATGGCAGCGATCATGCGGATGCAGGCTGGGGGTCCATCTACAACCTTGAATATCTGAAGGCGAATGTGGCCGGCGGTTCGCACCTCGATGTTGATGCCAGACAGGATCTCGCGACCGGCGTCATAGCCGAAACGCACATCCTCGAACCGCATCGCCCCCGTCAGATCAGGTGCAAGGCGCGCATCGGGCGTGTCCTTGATTTCGGGATC
>NZ_BBJC02000138.1 GCF_000739715.2 Falsirhodobacter sp. alg1
AGTATGATCAGGGCGTGGGCGAACTTTCGGATGCCGCCTCGGCGCTGGATTATCTTCAGTCGATGAACCAGAATGCAAAGCACTGCTGGGTTGCAGGGTTCTCGTTTGGCGCATGGATCGGGATGCAGCTTCTGATGCGTCGCCCTGAAATCACGGGATTCGTATCGGTGTCGCCGCCTGCCAACATGTACGACTTTTCTTTCCTGGCGCCCTGCCCGTCGTCCGGCCTGATCATCAACGGATCAGCCGACCGCGTGGCGCCGCCTGCCGATACCGTCAATCTGGTCAACAAACTGCACGAGCATCGCCCGCCCTGCACCAAAAGCCCGCCCGATGCGATATGCGATGCCCTCATCCAGATCGACGCCAAGGCGCCCCCGGATGTCATAGGCTTTGAAGCAGCTCAGGCTCATGCCGCTGACAGCCGCGCATAACGCCCGCCCGAAGCCTCGAGTTGGGCGTGGGTTCCGATTTCGGTCACCTGCCCC
>NZ_BBJC02000139.1 GCF_000739715.2 Falsirhodobacter sp. alg1
CATCGATTATGCGAAAGCGGGGGGCTTTGGCCAGTTCCAGAAAGCCGTCGCGCATGCGGCGCTGAAGATCAAGGCCCATATCCTCGAACCGCTGTTCCGTATCCGCGCGGGCCTGCGCACGGGCAAGGCCGATTTCTGCCGGAATGTCGATCAGGAATGTCAGGTCGGGATCGATGCCGATCATGGTACGGTGAAGGATATCAACCGTATCGGTCAACTCGCCCCGCAATCCCTGATAGAGCCTTGTACTGTCGGCAAATCTATCGGTGATGACGATATGGCCCGCCTCCAGTGCGGGCAGGAGCGATGCCATCGCAACCCCGATCCTGAACGACGTCTATGACATCGTGGGCATGATCCGGTCACGTCAGGTCTGACATGATCCGAAAACTGGCAAAAGCGGGACTGACGGCACTGCTCGCAGTCTCGCTTCTGCTGACGGTCTGGACGGGTATCCGCATCGCGCGGGATCCGTCCCTGCGCCCCGT
>NZ_BBJC02000140.1 GCF_000739715.2 Falsirhodobacter sp. alg1
GGAAGGGCAAGGCGTTCTGGATCTCGCTGAAGGGCTGTCCGGCCAAGGCCAGCGGCAGCGGGCTTTCGGCAATCACCTGCCCCGACGAAACGCGGTCCATGACAAAGGCATCCACCCGGCCAAGCGCGGTATCCTGCGCGATATTGGATTCATAGGTCAGGATATTGATTTCATCCGAATAGGACGATCCTGCTGGCCTATGCTGCCGGATACAGTCAGGGCGAGGTTGCTGCCTTTCAGGGTGTGCCGCTTGGAACGGCCAAGGCATGGATACGACGGGGACTGGTTTCATTGCGGGGATGTCTGACATGACCCAAGATCGACTGGATACTGTGGGCGAATATGTTCTGGGCCTGATGGACGCTGCCGAGCAGACGGCGTTCGAAGCCGAGATGGCGCGCGATGAGAAACTGCGTGGCCGTATGAACGATTTTCGCGATCACATGCTGGCGCTGGATCTGAGTGTACCGGCTGAACCCTTGCCGGGC
>NZ_BBJC02000141.1 GCF_000739715.2 Falsirhodobacter sp. alg1
TGCTCTCGCAAGAGAAGCTTCGTAACTTTCCTGAGAACGGATCGGAACGATGTTCATAGAGAAGCCCGCCGCTTCGACGTGGCGGCAGATCTTGGCTTCGTGTTTTGATTGCTGGAGTCAATCAAGGCGATACCCCTTTTGAAGTTGAATAAAACGACTGCTTCGAGGACGTCATCGATTCTGATGGTAACTTGTTCCTTCGACCATTTCCCGTTGGGGAATGCTGCACTCACAGCATTTGCATCCTCCCAGCAGCCGTCGCTGAGTTCTGCGCAAAGAGCCGCGCATGCACCTGGCGCCGCAGGCGATGCGTCGGCCGCCGCAGCTAGCAGTTTTGGTAGCCCGCTCCAGCGCCATCACACGGCTGACCTGCGTCAGACCTTTCGAAAGCAATATGCGCTGATCCTCCAGTTCACGCCCGATCAGATCGGCCTGCCTGTCCAGCGCCGTGCGTTGGGCAGTCAGCCCTTCGATCTCGTTTCCC
>NZ_BBJC02000142.1 GCF_000739715.2 Falsirhodobacter sp. alg1
AAATCCGCGTCAAATGTTGCAGCAGTCTCGCGCAAGATATCAATGAACGCCGAAACCATACTTGAAACCGCCTGAATATCGGGCTGGGCGACCACATATGTATGATCCAGTCGCGGCCTGAAAGGCCGTGTTATGACACCGTTCTGACGCCAAGGATGTGCGGCAAAAGGCTCTATCAATCCGATCGCAAGGTTTTCCGCGATGAGCGCATAGCCCGTGTGCGAACTTTGCGTGGCGATATTGCTGTTGAACCGGACGCCGGACTTCTCCAGCACCGCAGTCGTGGCATCCCACTTCACCTCTCCTTCGGGTAGGATGCGCAGAGCATCACGCGGCACAGCCCCCGCAGTTGCCAGACGCACTGCATTCGGGGCGTTTCCATGCATCAGCGCATATTCGTCGGCGGACCGGATCAGAACTCCGGCGGCCTGCGCCGCACGCGCGAACGTCGAGGCACGCCACCCGTTCGGCAGGCGCAACCAT
>NZ_BBJC02000143.1 GCF_000739715.2 Falsirhodobacter sp. alg1
CGCCCCGGATAGGTTGACAGCACCATGGCCACCCGCTTTTCCGCTGGGGGCCGGCGCAGACCGTGCCATGCCTTGATGCGCGCTGTAATGGCCGCAATACGTTCAGAGTCCGCCCGATGCGCAAAGCGTGACCATTGCAGATCAGGATCACGGCGCAGCGGCTGCTTGAAACTGGCAACGCCTGCAAAGATACGGCCATCTACCTCTGGCAGCACCACATGCATCCATCCGCCTGCACGAACTGTCGGCCATGCCGAAGGCGAGCCAGCGTCTGCTGGATGACAGCGCCTTCGATATCGAGAACTGGCTGGCCGGCAAGATCGCGACGCGATTCATGCGTGCCGAATCCTCGGCCTTTGTRAACGGGGACGGTGTGGACAAGCCGAAGGGCTTCTTGACGACGACGAAGGTTGCGAACGCAAGCTGGGCGTGGGGCAGCCTGGGGTATGTGACGTCGGGTGCCGCACGTCCGTATTTCGC
>NZ_BBJC02000144.1 GCF_000739715.2 Falsirhodobacter sp. alg1
GTTCGTGATCCAGTAGACGACCAGACCGCTGGCAAAATGGCCGAGCATGAACATGAAGACCCATGGCATCCAGGCGAAGATCATCTTTTGCGTGGCATCTGCGGGCGCCGGGTTCAGCTTTTGCTGCAACCACATGGAGATCCCGAGAAGAATCGGCAGAACACCGATGAAGACCAGGGCCATCGTCGTGCCCGCCTCGGGGGCATCCCAGGGGAGCACCTCCGATAGCCCTGTCATTGCCGGAACGCCGGATGACATCACCGATGTGCTGATCGCGCATCTGCCCGAATGGACGCGGGCCGATCTGGTTGCCTGCATGAACGAAGAGGCCGCTCGTGCGCCGATGGTACCTGCCGTACCACTTCTGCCATTGTTAGACAGATTGCGCGAAAGGGGCCTTGTTCTGGGRRTGGCCACGAACGATTCCGAGCAGCCTGCCCGCGTTCATCTGGAAACGCATGGCATTGCCGATCATTTC
>NZ_BBJC02000145.1 GCF_000739715.2 Falsirhodobacter sp. alg1
AGGGTGATATCACAACGCCCGAGCCTGTTCTGACGCGGATGCACGTCCTGAATCCGCTGGAAGACATGATCGGGCTATCGGCCGACCGGCTGGACGAGGTTCCCAGCGCCATGCGCGCTGTGGCAGAAGAGGGGCGGGGCGTTGTCGTGCTTTTGCGCGACGTCAGCCGCACTCTGGCCCCGGCAGGGGAGGCTTCGCCCCACACACTACGGAATTACGGCATCGGCGCGCAGATCCTTGCGGCGCTGGGAAGATCAGGCCGATTTTGCGACGGCCCGCTACGACACGCTGCACACGGCAGAGCTCGGGCAGGGCGTGGATACAGATGTTGAGATGCAGAATCTTCTGCTGATCGAACAAAGCTATGCCGCCAATGCCAAGGTGCTGTCGGCGGTCGATCAGATGATGCAACGGTTGTTGGAGCTGTAGATGTCGGCAATTTCCCTGGCCGATATGGCCCAATCCTTTGCCCTG
>NZ_BBJC02000146.1 GCF_000739715.2 Falsirhodobacter sp. alg1
GAACAGGAGCTGGAACATCTGCGCCCCTTGGCGGGTGTGGCTGTGGAGGCAAAAGTTCGGACAGGCGCAACCTTTCAGGAACCTGTGCTGTTCACACACCGCGGGCTATCCGGGCCAGCAATTCTGCAGGCCAGCAGCTACTGGCGTGAGGGAGAGGTGCTGCGCCTTGATCTGCTGCCCGCTGGCGGCATGGAGGCTGCATTGCGCGCCTTGCGCCAGTCAGAGCCGCGCATCGCCATAAGAACGGCCTTGGCACGCTATTTGCCGGAAAAGCTGGCACGATATATTGACGCAAGATTAGGGCACGGGGTTCGGCACATCAGCCGCTACCGTGTTGCGTTGTTCCAGAGCAGCCAGAGGAACCGGGATGCCGCGATAGCCGCCAGCATTCCGCATTTCCTGCACAACCTCGGCAGTCTTGCCCGACAGTGCGCGGCCTTCATCCAAGGCCAGAACGATCTGGCGCATTTC
>NZ_BBJC02000147.1 GCF_000739715.2 Falsirhodobacter sp. alg1
AACAACAGCGCCATCATCAGAACGAACCCCTGCACGGCGGCATAATCCGACGAGATTACGGCATTCACGGCATAGGCCCCGATACCGGGCCAAGCGAACACCTTTTCGATCAGCACATTCGCCCCAAGCAGAAAGGAGAACACCATCCCCAGCACATTCAGGATGGGCAGCGTGGCATTGCGCAGCGCCGTGGTGAACAGGATGTGCCGCCGTAAGCTTAAACTTTCGCGGATCATGCTGCGTGAACTGGCCTCCTTCGGTCAGATCCCGGGCATGGTTAAGTCCAGCTGGTAAGGGAGGAGCACTTATGTTTGTAAACGATCCTCTCGGCGATATGCTGACACGTATCCGCAACGCACAGCTGCGTGGCAAGTCCACCGTGGCAACTCCGGCTTCGCGTCTGCGCGCCTGGGTTCTCGATGTGTTGCTGGCGGAAGGTTATATCCGTAGCTACGAGAAGAAAG
>NZ_BBJC02000148.1 GCF_000739715.2 Falsirhodobacter sp. alg1
CATATTCGCCGGTCTCGGCCAGTTTGACGATTTGCGCCACATGCTTGGGGGCCGACATCCGGCAGCAGGTCGATCACGACCTGACCATTGGCGCCGGGGCCAGCAATGTCGATCACCAGATTGGGGCCCGGCCCGTCAGATGTCTGTGCCAATGCAGCACCGGCCAGCAACGAGAATGCTGTCGCCAGAATTGCCTTAGACATCCGCAGCCACCCGAACCTTGATCATGCGATCAGGGTTTGCCGGCGGCTCACCGCGGACGATCTTGTCCACATGTTCCATCCCTTTGATGTTCCCAATGCCTCCATCATGGTGATCGAACGGGCAGAGCATTTCGGTCTGGCACAATTGCACCAGCTGCGCGGCAGGGTCGGGCGGGGATCAGCACAATCCACATGCCTATTGCTGTATCAGGCTCCGCTGTCGCAAACCGCTCGCCGCAGGCTGCAAATTCTAC
>NZ_BBJC02000149.1 GCF_000739715.2 Falsirhodobacter sp. alg1
ACAAGGTGGCCATCGATCGGGTCAACTGGATCCCCTTCGACGATATCTCGGCCTGTATGCGCCGCTTCCAGGCCAGCGAAGTCTCGATCTGTTCCGACGTACCGGGCGAACAGATGGATTACGTCAAGGCGAACCTGGCTGATGCGCTGCACGTCTCTCCCTATCTGGGCACATTCTACCTGCCCATCATCTAGGAGTGACCATGGCAGGCAACAATACCGACGACGGCAAACCAGAGGATCAGGAAAATGAATCCTNGCTGGACCTGAGCCAGGCAGCCGTCAAACGGATGCTCGCTGAAGCACGCGAGCGGGGCTACATTACCTANGAACNACNTCAACNAGGTCATCCCGNCCGATCAGGTATCNTCGGACCAGATCGAGGATATGATGGCGATGCTGTCCGAAATGGGCANTCGAGGTTCGCGACG
>NZ_BBJC02000150.1 GCF_000739715.2 Falsirhodobacter sp. alg1
GGACAAGGCTGGCCGATGTCGGGGCCGGTGATCCTGCCGCACATCTTCGCCCCACATCGGATAGGGTGCGGGAGGCGATATTCAACCTGTTGATCAACGGCGGATACGGTAACCCCCTGCAGGATGCGCGGGTCTTGGACCTGTTTGCAGGCACCGGTGCCATCGGGCTGGAGGCGATCAGCCGCGGGGCGGCCCATACCACATTTGTGGATGACGGCAGTCGGCCGCGCNAAGAACGTCKWRKACNTCCCNGGACCGGAACCGGNCCGGAAGTACTACCCGTAACCCGTTANTACCCCGGACCCCCGACGAACCGGAACCGTACTTCGTTTGGTTCGGTCCGGTCCGAACTAAGTCCGACCCGACCGGACGTTAGGGGTTCCGGGGGAACCCGAAA
>NZ_BBJC02000151.1 GCF_000739715.2 Falsirhodobacter sp. alg1
CGAACGCCAGAAAGGGCGTGAAACGGTCCAGCATATCCAGCAGGCGGCGGCGCGGTGTCATACGCACGGGCTGCATCAGGGCGGCAAGACGGGTCTGGGCGGCGGNTTTGGGGTGTNGGGGATGTCATGCTTCGCCTCCGTCGACCGGGGCNAAACGCCAACGGCTGAAGACAGAGGTGCGGCCAAAGCTGGATCTGGCCGTCCATAAACATGAGCTGGTCCGCCAGTTCCCGCTGTTTTCCGCCATGGACGAGGAACAGCGCAAGGCGCTGACCCGCGCGATGGTCACGCTTTATGCCGGGCCGGGAGAGATCATGGTGCGCCGGGGCGATCCGCCGCGCCGGGTGTTCTTC
>NZ_BBJC02000152.1 GCF_000739715.2 Falsirhodobacter sp. alg1
ACGCATCTTGCACGGACGGCCCGTCAGGCGCGCGGCCAAGGCGCAGGCGATGGCCAGGGCATTTCCCTGGCTTTCTTCCCCCCAAAGCCGCCGNCCCATACGTCGCACCCTCTACACGGACCGCGCTCAGTAGGGAATGTGCGASGGSGTSGTGCCGCCCTACCTTGTGCGTGGACCTCGGTCGGATGCGTGGGTAGAGGAGTGGTATTAGCATA
>NZ_BBJC02000153.1 GCF_000739715.2 Falsirhodobacter sp. alg1
ATGAAGATGCGGACGGTTTCGACGCCGATCTCGCCGCGAGGAGCGTGGTGCGCTCTGGTAGGCCGCCCTCCCCGACCGCCCTACTTCCGGTGGGCTGAGCTTACGTTTACCTCGCTGCAGGACGGGCGTTGGTTA
>NZ_BBJC02000154.1 GCF_000739715.2 Falsirhodobacter sp. alg1
TGTTCGCCGAGTCNAGCGAACACGACCCGCCCCACGAACCGACCGTGCGATCGATTNGGCGGATGGNTCAGTACTCAAGACCGAGGCATTGTT